>NZ_FODZ01000008.1:52680-77567 GCF_900110505.1 Luteibacter sp. UNC138MFCol5.1 | reverse complement strand
CGTCACCCCGGCGCACGCCGGGGCCTACCGCCTCGGTTTCCGGGCCGAGCGGGGGCGCTGCATTGATGTGCGTGGAAGGGTGCGACTACGCGTGTTGGAACCGTACCGCCAAAACCGATCGCCTCGCCGTGGATCCCGGTTTGCACCGGGATGACGGTGAGGGGTACCGATCGTGTCGCGAGGTTGCCCGCTGCCGCGGGATCGCCGATACGATCGGCTCCCACCCGTGCTGCAAGCTGCGTGAGGACGTGGTGCGTAATCACGGCCAGTCCTCACCGTCGCCCCGGCGCACGCCGGGGCCCACCGCCTCGGTTTCCAGGCCGAGCGTGGGCGCTGCATCGATGTGCGTGGCAGGGTGCGACTCCGCGTGTTGGAACCGTACCGCCTAAACCGACCGCCTCGCCGTGGATCCCGGTTTGCACCGGGATGACGGTGAGGGGTACCGATCGTGTCGCGAGGTTGCCCGCTGCCGCGGGTTCGCCGATACGATCGGCTCCCACCCAACACCGAGGCGCTTGCGAGGGCGAAGCCCTGCCCGACGCGGCTACAGGCAGTCCGTCTGCTCGGCGACCACCTCGAGCAACCGCGCCTCGACTTCATCGCGCGTATGCGCACGGAACAGCCTGGGCGCCGCGCGGCGCAGCGCCGTGCAGTCGAGCTTGGTGAGGCGGTCGCGGACCTGCAGGAGTTGTCCGGGGTGCATGCTGAATTCCTCCAGGCCCATGGCGAGGAGGAGGGCGGTGAACTGTGTGTCGCCGGCGATCTCGCCGCAAAGGCTGACCGCCTTCTTCGCGCGTCGGGCACTCGCGATCACGTGGGCGATGAGGCGCAGGAACGCGGGTTGCAGCGGATCGTAGATGCCGTCGAGCGCATCGTTGTTGCGGTCGGCGGCGAGCACGTACTGCGCGAGGTCGTTCGTGCCGATGGCGAGGAAATCGGCCTTGCTGAGGATGGAGGTGACGCCGATCGCCGCGGCGGGCACCTCGATCATGGCGCCGATCTCCAGCCGTTCGGGCAATTCCTGGCCGCGTTGCGTGAGGTCTTCGCGCGCTTTCTTGATCAGCGAGCGCACCTGGATGAGTTCGCCGACGTGCGTAATCATCGGGACGAGGATCCGCACGGGTCCGTAACAGGCCGCGCGCAGGATCGCGCGCAACTGCACGCTGAAGATGTCCGGGTAGCGCAGCGAGAGGCGCACGCCACGCACGCCGAGGGCGGGGTTGTCCTCGCCGCGGATCGCGAGACCCGCGGCATCGGCCTTGTCGGCGCCGAGGTCGAGCGTGCGTATGGTCACCGGCAGGCCGCCCATGCCGAGCACGACGTCGCGGTAGGCGGCGAACTGCTCGTCTTCCGAAGGCAAGCCGCGCTGACGGAGGAAAAGGAACTCCGAGCGATACAGGCCCACGCCATCGGCCCCACGTGCGCGGGCGAGGGTGACGTCGCCCGCCAGTTCCGCGTTGGCGTAAAGGCGGATATGCGCGCCGTCGCGCGTGAGCGTCGGCGCGGTGGCCAGCGCGGCGAGGCGCCGGCCCTCGGCGGCCGCCTGGCGCTGCCACTGCCGGTAGCGCGCGAGGTCCTGCGCGGTCGGGTGGACGATGACCTCGCCGTGCTCGGCGTCGATGAGGACCAGGTCGTCGTCGTTGATCGTGGCGAGCGCATCGCGCGTGCCGACGAGCATCGGCAGGTTGAAGCTGCGCGCGAGGATCGCGCTGTGCGAATAGATGCTGCCGGCGCTGGCGATGACGCCGAGCATGCCCTGGCCGGCCATGCCGGCCATGTCGGCGGGCGCGACGGTGTCGCTGACGATGATTTCCCCGACGCGGGCCGCGAGCTTGCGTTCCTCGCGGCTCGACTGCTGGTTGAGCGCCGACATGACGCGGCCGATGACCTGGTCGATGTCCTCGCCGCGGCTCTTCAGGTAAGGGTCGTTCATGGCGTCGAACACGGCCGCGAGGCGATCGCGCTGCATCTTCAGCGCCGCGCTGGCGGTGTAGTGGCCGATGGAGACCAGTTCGTCGAGGCCGCGGAGCAGTTCCTCGTCGTCGAGCAGGAGGCTGTGCGCGTCGATGAAGTCGCCGACCTCGCGGGCGAGGGCGCCGTGCAGCTTGCCGCGCAGCTCGTGGAGTTCGGTGCGCGCGGTGTCGATCGCCTTGTGCAGGCGCTCGATCTCGGGACCGATCTCGTCGTCCTCGAGCATCCGCGTGTCGACCGCCAGGAGGCTAGGCTGGACCAGTCGCGCCCGCCCGAGGGCCATGCCCCGGGAAGCCGGCGTGCCGGTCAGCACGATTCTCATGGATGCCTCATGCCGTGCGGATGCGTCATGCGTCAGGCGCCTTCGTCGAACTTGCGGTCGAACAGGTCGGCCACGGCCGCGATCGCGGCTTCTTCGTCCGCGCCCTCGGCGCGGATCGTGAGCGACGTGCCCATGCCGGCGGCGAGCATCATGACGCCCATGATGCTCTGGGCGTTCACCTCGCGGCCCTTGCTGAGGAGCCAGACCGTGGATTTGAAACTCGCGACCAGCTGGACGAGCTTGGCCGACGCGCGCGCGTGCAGGCCGAGCCGGTTGGATACCGTGATTTCCCGTTCAAGCATGGTCGATGAATATCCCTCCGCGCCCGCCGCTGGCCGCGATCTCGGCCAGTTCGGACAGCGATTTTTCCGAGTAGTTGAGAACGCGCAGCAGCATCGGCAGGTTCAGCCCCGAGACGCAGCGCAGGTGCACGCCGAGCTCGCTGAGCGAGAGGCCGATGTTGCAGGGCGTGGCACCGTAGAGATCGGCGAGCACCAGCACGCCCTCGCCGTGATCGAGCTCGCGGGCGTGTTTCGCGGTGAGCATGCGCATGACGTCGGGGTCGGCGCTGGGCGGCACCTCGACGGCGTCGACGTCCAGCGGCAGCTTCGGCATCACGTGGCGCGCGGCCGAGATCAGCGCCTTGCCGACGGCTTCGTGGGTCATGAGGAGAACACCGACGGTCATCGCCCGGATACTCGTTGTGGCTTGGGGATGATCATCGGTCACTCGAGCTCGCGATGGAAGGTCAGGACGTTGCCGCGCTGCGAGCGGTAGTGCTGGGCCAGCTTCTCCACCAGGTACACCGACCGGTGCCGGCCGCCGGTGCAGCCGATCGAGACGGTGACGTAGCTGCGGTCCTCGCCTTCGAAGCGGGGCAGCCAGGTGTCCAGCCAGCGGGCGACATCGGCGTAGTACTCGCCCACCAGCGGGTTCGCGTCGAGGAACTCGCGCACCGGCAGATCCTTGCCCGAGAAGGGCCGGAGCCGCGGCTCCCAGTGCGGATTGGGCAGGCAGCGGGCGTCGAAGACGAAGTCGGCGTCGGAGGGCAGGCCGCGACGGTAGGCGAACGATTCGAACAGCAGCGTGGTGCCGTCCGACGCGGCCGCGTAGCCCGTGGCGAACAGGCGGCGGAGCTGGTGGACGTTGAGGTCGGAGGAGTCGATGACCTTCTCGGCGATCGACACCAGCGGACGCAGCAGCTTGCGCTCCTGGGCGATGGAGTCGGCCAGCGAGAGCTTCTCCGCCGCGAGCGGGTGCCGCCGGCGGGTTTCGGAGTAGCGCTTGATCAGGACGTCGTCGCGGCTGTCGAGGAAGATCAGGTGCACGTGCACGCCGGCCGACGACAGCTCGGACAGCACATGCGGCATGCGCGAGAGGTCGACCCGGCGGTTGCGCACGTCGACGCCGACCGCGATGCGGCGGCGGGGGCCGTGCTCGCCCTGGCTCACCGCGGCGACGAGCTGCGGGATGAGTTCCGCCGGCATGTTGTCGACGCAGTAGAACTCGAGGTCTTCCAGTGCGCGCAGCGCGACGGTCTTGCCGCCCCCGGACATGCCGGTGAGCACGACGAGGTGGATGCCGTCGGGGTCGACGATGGGGCTGATGAGTTCGTCGGTCACTCGGGTCACCACGGAGAGAACCGGCGCATCTGGTGCGCCTGGCGGTCGATGAAGGTCTGGGCGGGATCGATGCCCTTGCTCTTCAGCACATGGTTGCGCACGGCGGCCTCGACGAGAACGGCGAGGTTGCGTCCGGGGGCGACCGGAATCGTGATCATCGGCACGTCGACGTCGAGCACGTTGCGGCGGCTGACGTCGCCGGTGAGGCGCGTCATGGCGTCGTTCTCCTCGCCTTCGCGCATGGGCTTCAGGTGAACGACGAGCCGAAGGTACTTGGACGGCTTGACCGCGGTGTGACCGAACATCTCGCGGATGTTCAGCACGCCGAGGCCACGCACTTCGAGCAGGTCCTGCAGCAGTTCCGGGCACGCGCCGTCGATGACGTCGGGCGCGATCAGCGTGAACTCGGTGGCGTCGTCCGCGACGAGTCGATGGCCGCGGCTGATCAGTTCCAGCGCGAGCTCGCTCTTGCCGGAACCCGGATCGCCGGTGATCAGCACGCCGATGGAGAACACCTCGAGGAACACGCCGTGCAGCGTCGTGCGCGGCGCGAGCGTGCGGGCGAGGTGGTATTGCAGGTAGGTGAGCAGCTCGTGCCCGCGCTTGGTGCTCTGCCACAGTGGCGTATCGGTTTCCTCGGCGACCTCGCGCAGGTCGGGCGGAATCGACTGGTCTTTCGTGACGATCAGCGCGGCCGGCTGGTAGGCGGCGATCTTGTGGATGGCTTCCCAGCGCTGCCGGGAGTCCAGGCCGTCGAGGTAGTTCAGCTCCTCGGTGCCGATGATCTGGATCTTGTTCGGGTAGATCACGTTGAGGTAGCCGACCAGGGAGGGTCGCCGGCTCTGCTTGGCGTTGGGTTCGAGCACGCGCGCTTCGCCGCGCATGCCCGCCGCCCAGCGCAGGGCCATGCGCTCGTGTACGCCGTCGAAGAGTTGTCTGGCGGTCAGCCGGTCCACGGATGGGTCCCTAGAAGGAAAAAAAGCCGGCACGCGGGGCGTGCCGGCTTGCGCCTATTGTGCCATCAAGGGGCGGTCCGGAGGGCGGCGGGCGCCGCCATGGGACCGCGTCAGGTGGCCGCGCGGGCCTCGCGGACCTCGGCGTTGTGGTGATCCTTCAGCTTTTCCTTGTGCTTCTTCAGCTGGTCGGCGAGCTTGGCGATCATGGCGTCGATCGCGTTGTAGAGGGTGTCGCCTTTCTTGTCGTCGTCGAGCCGGGCAAGGCCGTCGGCGTGAAGCCGCGTGCCGGCGCAATGGAGCGTGCCGCTCGCCTTGTGCTCGTTCTTATCGACGGAAAGCACCACGTCGAGGGCCTTGATGTTGTCGAAAAGGCGTTCGAAGCGACCGATCTGCTGTTCCACGCGCTCACGCAGGGCGGGGGTGATCTGGATGTGCTGGCCGCTGATCTGGATTTGCATTGACGCCTCCTACTTGCTGAGGGTGCCGCCGTTCGGCGACGAGATCGGAACGACACGGTGCCGTTCCTCGAGCCTTGAAACGTTGGGACCGTTCTCCTGTGCCGAGGTTTCCGGTCACCGTCAATGGGCGCGGACGCGTTCGCTGGAACTGGGGATACGCATCGCTTCCCGGTACTTGGCTACCGTACGTCGGGCGACCTGAATGCCGCGTCGATGGAGTTCCTCCGCGAGCGCCTGGTCCGAGAGGGGGCGGCGCGCGTCTTCCGCCGTGATCAGTTTGCGCAGCATGGCCTGGATGGCGGTGGCGGACGCGCTGCCGCCGTCTTCCGTCGCCACGCCGCTGGAAAAGAAGTGCTTGAGCTCGAACGTGCCACGCGGCGTATGCATGTACTTGCGCGTGGTCACGCGGGATATGGTCGATTCGTGCATCCCGACCTCCTCGGCCACCTCGCGCAGCACCAGCGGATGCATCGCTTCGGGGCCGTAGTCGAGGAAGGCGCTCTGCCGGCGCACGATCACGTCGGCCACCTTCTGCAGCGTCTCGGCGCGCGACTGCAGGCTCTTCAGCAGCCAGCGGGCTTCCTGAAGCTGGCCTTTCATCCACGTGGCGTCGTCGCCGCGCGCGCGGGCGATGAGGTTGCAGTAATGCTGGTTGAGGCCGAGCCGCGGCTGGGCGTCCGGATTCAGGCTGACCTGCCAGCGCCCGTTCTCGCGGCGCGCGTAGACGTCGGGCGCGACGTACTCGACGGGCGTGGCGTCGAGCGCCGCGCCGGGCCTGGGATCGAGGCTGCGGATGAGGTTCGCCGCCGCGGCGACGTCGGCCTCGGGTGCCTTGAGCTTGCGGGCGATCTTCGTGCGGTCGTTGCGCGCGAGCAGTTCCAGTTCTTCGTTGACGATGCGGATCGCGAGCTCGCGATGTGGCGTGTCGAGCGAGAACTGCGAAAGCTGGCAGTCGAGGCAGTCGCGCAGGTCGAGGCTGGCGATGCCCGTGGGATCGAAACGTTGCACGCGCTGGCGCACGGTTTCGATCTCGGCGGCACGTGCGCCGAGCTCCGCGGGCAGGGCGGCTTCCACCGCTTCCACGCCGTCGCGCAGGTAGCCGTCTTCGTCGAGCGCATGGATGATCGCGGTCGCGATGGCGTGGTCGCGCGGCGAGAACTGCGAGAGGTTGAGCTGCCACTCCAGGTGTTGCTGCAGGCTCTCCGGGGCGGCGTTCTGCGGCTCGAAGCCGTCGTCGTCGACACCGCCTGCCCGCGACGGCGCGCCGGCATAGTCACCGGCCTCGCCGTGGAAACGGTCGTCGTCCCAGTCGGGCGCGAGCTCTTCGGAAGGCGCCGCGGTGGATTCGTCATCGTCCTTGGAGGCCTTCTTCGGGACCTCGTCGCGGGGCGGCGTGTAATCGGCGGCCTCGAAGCCCTCGTCGTCGGCCGCGTCCGCCTCGGATTCGGCATCTTCGGCGAACTCCAGCAACGGGTTGCTTTCCGCGATCTGGCGGAGTTCGGCCTCGAGCTCCAGCTGCGACAGCTGGAGCAGGCGGATGGCCTGCTGCAGCTGAGGTGTCAGCGTGAGCTGCTGGTTGAGGCGAAACTGAAGTCCGGGTTTCATGCCTGCGACGCGTGGGGTTCCCGATCCATCCTAACCCCTGTTGGCCCCCGCAAACCAGCGCCTCGGCGAGCTATTCCCAAGGTGGGGTAGGGCGGGGCGTCAGATCCGGAACTCACGTCCCAGATACACTTCCCGAACCTTTTCGTCCGCGAGGATGTGCTGGGGCGTACCGCGGGAAAGGACTTCGCCGTCGTTGAGGATGTACGCGCGGTCGCAGATGCCGAGTGTTTCGCGGACGTTATGGTCCGTGATGAGCACGCCGATGCCGCGCTCCTTGAGATGGCGCACGATGCGCTGGATCTCGCCCACCGAGATCGGGTCGACGCCCGCGAAGGGTTCGTCGAGCAGCATGTAGCGCGGGCGGGCGGCCAGCGCGCGGGCGATTTCGACGCGACGCCGCTCGCCGCCGGAGAGACTGATGCCCTTCTGCTCGGCGATGTGCGAGATCTTCAGTTCGTCGAGCAGGCTTTCCAGCTCGTCTTCCCGCTGCTTCTGCGTCATGCCGTCGCGCAGCTCGAGCACAGCCAGGATGTTGTCGGCGACGCTGAGTCGACGGAACACCGAGGCCTCCTGCGGCAGGTAGCCGATGCCGAGCTTCGCGCGGGCGTGCATGGGCAGGCCGGTGATGTCCTGCTGGTCGAGCTTGATCTGGCCGGCGTCGGCCTGGATCAGGCCCACCACCATGTAGAAGCAGGTCGTCTTGCCGGCGCCGTTCGGGCCGAGCAGGCCGACCACCTCGCCTTCGCGGATGGAGAAGGCGAAATCGCGGACTACCTGGCGTGCGCGGAAGCGCTTCTGCAGGCCTTGGGCTGAAAGCATGGGTCAGGGCTTCTTCGTGTCGGGCGCCGCGGGCTTCGCGGGTGCGGCCGCGGGCGTGGTGTTCTTGGGCTGGAAGGTCATGTGCACGGGGGCGCCGCTATTGCTTTCGCCCGTCATCGTGCTGTCCTTCGTGTTGTACGTGAGCTTGTCGCCATCGGCGGTGCCCTTGACCGGCTGGTCGATGTGCGCGTTGCCGGTGAGCACCGCGTAGTCCTCTTCGACCTTGTAATCGACGTTGTTGGCGCGGCCGTGCATCCAGTTGCCGTCGTCGTCCTGCTGCTGCATGGTCGCGGGGCCGCCGTCGACGATGACGCGCTTCACGGAGTTGTCGTCGTTGAGGTACACGGTGGCCTTGGCGCCCGTCACCTTGAGCGTGCCCTGCGTGATGATCACGTTGCCCGTGTAGATGACGATGCCCTGCGGCTGCTGCTTGCCGTCGAAGGACTTGGCGTTGATGTCGACCACGGCGTTGCGATCGGACTGCTTCGCCGCGACGGGCAGGGCGGCCAGCATCCCGGCGCCCAGCACGACGAGAAGGGCCTTAGCGCTTGCGCGGCTGATACGTGCTGTGGACTGCATCGAGGAGCTCCAGGTGCTTGCTGTCGAGATTGGCGCGCATGCCAACGCCATCCATTGTAGAGGTTCCCTGCACGATACGGGCCGCCTCGGCCGTCTCCAGGCGATTCTCCTTCGGCCAGGCGCTGACCTCGGAGGTGTCGATGCTGGCGGGGGGCGTCGTGCCGAAGGCGACGCGGTCCATGTGCACCTTGCCTTGTAGCTTGAGCATGCTGCCGTCCTTGTTGACCCACCCGTACTGCGAGTGGCCCGTCCAGGGCGGTGCGTTGGTCTCGTTCGTCGAGGGCAGCACGAAATCCGGCGCGTTGATGTACAGCGACTCGTCGCCTTCGCGGCGCTCGAGATGCGGCGCGGTCAGCGTGAAGGCCGCCTTGCCTTCCTCGTTGAACGAGTCGAGGTTGAAATTGGTGAGCACGTAGCCGGATCGCGGCGGCCCCACGAAATCCTGCACCTTCTTCTCGGGCGCCGTGGCGTAGTAGAGGAGCACGCTCGCGCCCAGCGCCACGGCGAGCATGCCCGCCACGCCCGTCGCGCTGCGGTCGCGGAAGAAATTGAGCACGCTCACAGCCAGCGGTCCCGCTCGGCTTCCGCCTTGCCCTGCGCCGCGAGGATCAGGTCGGACACCTCGCGCGCCGCGCCGTAGCCGCCCGTCAGTCGCGTGCGCCAGTGGGCGCGTTCGGCCACCCAGGGATGGGCGTTGGCCGTCGCCACGGCCAGGCCGGCGATGCCCATGGCGGGCAGGTCGGGGAGGTCGTCGCCCACGAACGCGGCCTGCTCGGGCGCGAGCTGCAGGGCGTCCAGCAGGCCGGTCAGGCAGGCGCGCTTGTCTTTCTGGCCCTGGTAGACGTGGGCGATGCCGAGTTCCTCGGCGCGCAGGGACACAGGGTGGCTGATGCGCGCCGTGATGATCGCGACCTTCACGCCGTTGCGCTCCAGCGCCTTCAGGCCGAGGCCGTCGTGGACGTGGAAGACCTTGGTCTCGCGGCCGTCCTCGCCGTACCAGAGGCGCCCGTCGGTCAGCGTGCCGTCGACGTCGAAGACGACCACGCGCACGCGCGCCGCGCGCTCGGCGACGTCGGCGGGAATCTCGGTGTAGTGGGTGTAGGCCATGGTTCGCTATGTGGGGACGAGGAGGCGCGTGGGGAACGCCTGGATGCCCGTCGTCAGACGACGCGGGCCCGGAGCAGGTCGTGGATGTTCAGGGCGCCGACGGCGCGGCCTTCCGCATCGACGACCAGCAGCGCGTTGATCTGGTGCTTCTCCATCAGCTGCGCGGCCTCGACGGCCAGCTTGTCCGAGCCGATGGTCTTCGGGCCGCGGGTCATCAGCTGGGCCACCGAGGCGCTGCGCAGGTCGACGCCATCGTCGTCGAGCGCGCGGCGAAGGTCGCCGTCGGTGAACACGCCGAGGAGGCGGTCGTCCTCGTCCACCACGGCGGTCATGCCCAGGCGCTTGCGCGACATCTCGACCAGGGCCTCGCTCAGGGTGGCGCCGAGGCGCACGCGGGGGACGTCGTCCCCCGAATGCATGACGTCGGAGATGTGCAGCAGGAGGCGGCGGCCCAGGCTGCCGGCTGGATGCGAGCGCGCGAAGTCGTCGGAGGTGAAACCGCGCGCCTCCAGCAGCGCCACCGCCAGGGCGTCGCCCATCACCAGGGCGGCCGTCGTGCTCGCGGTGGGTGCGAGACCGTGCGGGCAGGCCTCGGAGGCCACGTTGGCGTCGAGGTTGAGATCGGCCTGCGTGGCCAGCGACGACTTCGGATTGCCCGTGATCGAGATCAGGGCGATGCCCTGGCGCTTGATCGCCGGCAGGATGTAGAGGAGTTCGTCCGTCTCGCCGGAATAGGAGATTCCGAGCAGGAGGTCGTCCGGCTGGATCATGCCGAGGTCGCCGTGGCTGGCTTCGCCCGGATGGACGAAGAACGACGGCGTGCCCGTCGACGCCAGCGTGGCGGCGATCTTCCGCGCGATGTGGCCCGACTTGCCCATGCCGGACACCACCACGCGGCCCTTGCAGGCCAGGATCATCTGGCAGGCCTGGACGAAGGCGGCGTCGACCCGCGCTTCGAGCGCCCGGATGGCCGCGGCCTCCGTCTTGATGACGGTGCGCGCGCTGCGGATGACGGTATCGGCATTCACGAGGCTGGCGGGCGGGGCTGTGCGTGCGTTCATGCGAGCTCGGTTCCGGGCGGGGGCTGTCCCTGGTCACCCGGGATGTCCATTTCTGCGACACCGGATTTCCATTACCATTACATATTCTCATTTTATCGTCGCTGGCATCGACGGGTGATTCAGGGACCGTTTCGGAACCCCGCCCCCGCCGCGACCCCCTTACCGGAGACTCCATGGACGCTGCGCGCATCCAGGCATTGATCGAAGCCGGCCTTCCCGGCGCGCAGGCGGACGTTCGCGGCGACGACGGCGTCCACTTCGAAGCGGAAGTGATCTCGGAACAGTTCGCCGGCAAGCTGCCACTCGCCCGCCACCGCCTCGTCTACGCGACGCTCGGCGACCTCATGGGCGGCGCCATCCACGCCCTTGGCCTCAAGACCCTCACTCCCGAAGAGGCCGCCGGTCGCCGCTGAACACGCGCGCCGGGGGCTCCTCGCTCCGTCATTCCTTCCAAGGCACCCCTTCCATGGCCAAGATCCTTATCAGCGGCGGCCAGCCGCTCCACGGTGAGGTGAGCATTTCCGGCGCCAAGAACGCCGTGCTCCCGATCCTCGCGTCCTGCCTGCTCGCCGACGAACCGGTCAGCATCGGCAACGTGCCGCACCTGCACGACGTCACCACCTTCATCGAACTCCTCGGTCGCATGGGCGTCCGCGTCGTCCTCGACGACCGCATGAAGATGCACATCGACCCGCGCCCGGAGAATTCCTGCGTCGCGCCGTACGACCTGGTGCGCACCATGCGCGCCTCGATCCTCGTGCTCGGCCCGCTGGTCGCGCGCCACGGCAAGGCCGAAGTGTCGCTGCCCGGCGGCTGCGCCATCGGCTCGCGTCCCGTCGACCAGCACATCCGCGGCCTGCAGGCGCTCGGCGCCGAGATCACCGTGGAGAACGGCTTCATCAAGGCGCGCTCTGGCCGGCTGAAGGGTGCGCGGATCGTGATGGACATGGTCACCGTCACCGGTACCGAGAACATCCTGATGGCCGCCACGCTGGCGGAGGGCACCACGATCATCGAGAACGCCGCTCAGGAACCCGAGGTCGTCGACCTCGCGCATTGCCTGATCGCGATGGGCGCGAAGATCGACGGCATCGGCACGTCCACCCTGATCGTCGAGGGCGTCGAGCGCCTGCACGGCGCGCATTACGAAGTGCTGCCCGACCGCATCGAGACCGGCACGTTCCTCGTCGGCGCCGCGATGACCGGCGGCAAGGTCCGCGCCCGCGGCGCGCGCGCGAACACCATGGACGCCGTGCTGCAGAAGCTCGAGGAATCCGGCGCGCACATCAGCACCGGTCCGGACTGGATCGAGCTGGACATGCAGGGTCGCCGTCCGAAGGCGGTGAATCTCGTCACGGCGCCGTACCCGGCGTTCCCGACCGACATGCAGGCGCAGTTCACGGCGCTCAACTGCGTCGCCGAAGGCGTCGGCGTGATCACCGAGACGGTCTTCGAGAACCGCTTCATGCACGCGCTGGAACTGCAGCGCCTGGGTGCCGATATCCGCCTCGAGGGCAATACCGCCATCATCACCGGCGTGCCGAAGATGAGCGGCGCGCCGATCATGGCCACCGACCTGCGCGCGTCCGCGTGCCTGGTGCTCGCGGGCCTCGTCGCCGAAGGCGATACCACCGTCGATCGCGTGTACCACATCGATCGCGGCTACGAGAACATCGAGGAAAAACTCGGCGTCCTCGGCGCGATCATCCGGCGCCTGCCGAGCTGAGACGAAAAAAAGCCCGCTCGCGCGGGCTTTTTTTTGGGGCCTGTCGCAGAACCGCGCCGCTTACTTCCCGCTGTACCTCACGAGTTCCAGCGTCAGGTCGCCGCCGTCGGTCTGGGCCAGCTTCACGGGCACCGGGTACTTCTTCGGAACATACCAGGCGGTGAAGCCGCGCTTCTCGTCCACGCGGTCGACGCGGACCGCGTTGAACGTGCCGGCCTCGACCTTGACCTGCTCGTTCGCCGCCGCCCTGAACTGCTGGTTCTCCACCGCCTGCTTCACCGCGACAGGCAGCGTGACGTCCTTCTGGCCGGCTCCGAGCGCCACGCCCAACGCGAGCGGAAGCGTGTTGCGATCGACCATGCCCGGCACCGACGCGTAGCTGTAGCTCTTCTTGTTGTCCTGCACCTGCACCGTGGCGCCCTGGATGGTGACCTCGCGCGTCTTCGGCTTGATCGCCTGCATGTCGTACCTGTAGCTGACCAGCTGCGGCACGTTGCCGGCCCAGCTGAAGCGCGAGGTCTCCGACACGCTGGCGCCGAGCATCGCCGCGATGCCTGCCGTGCCCTTGCTCTGGTTCGTGTATTCGAACTGGCCGTTGCCGGCGGGCTTGAGCTGGATCGTCGCGGTGCCGAGCGGGCTGCCGCCCTGGAGCACGTTGTAGGTGGCCGTGAAGGCCTGCGGGACGCTCGCGGCGAAGGCGGCGGCGGGCAGGGCGAGGGCCAGCGCGAAGCCGGCGCGAAGCAGGGTAGTGGTCTTCATGCCGTCGAGTTTAGCGACGGCGGCTGAACGGAAGGGAGGACGCGACCCTCAGGCCGTCACAGGTCGGCGAGACGCAGGGGAGACGTCAACGCCTGTCCATCGAACACCGGGCCACCGTGCCAGCGCAGGCGTCCCGACGCGATGGCCGCGACGACGGCGGGCAGGAGCCGGTGTTCCTCGACCAGCAGGCGTTCCGCGAGATCGGCCTCGGTGTCGCCCGGGTGGACCGGGATGCGCGCCTGGGCCACCACCGGTCCGCCGTCCAGTTCGGCGGTGACGAAATGCACGCTGGCGCCGTGTTCGGTGTCGCCGGCCTCGAGGCAGCGGCGGTGCGTGTGCAGCCCGCGGTACTTGGGCAGCAGGGACGGATGCACGTTGATCGCACGGCCTTCCCACGCGGCGACGACGGCCCCGTCGACGATGCGCATGTAGCCGGCCAGCACGAGGAGATCCGCGCCGCTGTCGGCGACCCGGCCGAACAGCGCCGCGTCGAAGTCGGCGCGGGTGACGTAATCCTTCGGGGAGAGCGCGACGGTGGGGATGCCCGCGTCACGGGCGACCGCGAGCGCGCCGGCCTGCGCCTTGTCGCTGCCGACGAGGGTGAATTCCACCGGCAGCCGGCCGGCGTCGCGCGCGGCGACGAGCGCGGCGAGGTTGCTGCCTCGCCCGGAGGCGAGCGCGGCGACGCGCAACGGACGATCCATGGCCGCGATCAGGCGATGTGCACGCGCTCGCCGCCCGTGGCGGCGACGACGGAACCGATCGTCCAGCTGGCGAGGCCGTGCGCGGCGAGCGCGGCCTGCGCGGCCTCGACCTGGTCCTGCGCGAGCAGCACCGTGAAGCCGATGCCGCAGTTGAACGTACGCCACATCTCCTCGCGGGCGACGTTGCCTTCGCGCTGCAGCCACTGGAACACGGGCGGCAGTTCCCAGCTCGACGCGTCGATCGACAGGCCGAGGCCCTCGGGCACGACGCGGATGATGTTCTCGGTGAGGCCGCCACCGGTGATGTGGGCCATGCCGTGGACGTCGACCTTGCCGATCAGTTCGAGCATCGGCTTCACGTAGATCGTCGTCGGCGCCATCAGCGCGTCGACCAGCTTCACGCCACCGACCTCGGTCTCCAGCGGCGAACCGGCGCGCTCGAGGATGCGACGGATCAGCGAGTAGCCGTTCGAATGCGGACCCGAGGAGGCGACGCCGAGGATGACGTCGCCGGCGACGATCGACGAGCCGTCGTTCATCGCGGACTTCTCGACCGCGCCGACCGTGAAGCCGGCCAGGTCGTACTCGCCCGGCGGGTACATGTCCGGCATCTCGGCGGTCTCGCCGCCGATCAGGGCGCAGCCAGCCAGCTCGCAGCCGCGCGCGATGCCGCCGACGACCGCCGCGGCGGTGTCGACGTCGAGCTTGCCGGTCGCGAAGTAATCGAGGAAGAACAGCGGTTCGGCGCCCTGCACGAGCACGTCGTTGACGCACATGCCGACCAGGTCGATGCCGATCGTGTCGTGCCGGCCCAGCTGCTGGGCGAGCTTGAGCTTGGTGCCCACGCCGTCCGTGCCGGAGACCAGCACCGGCTCCCTGTAACGGCCGGAAAGGTCGAACAGGCCGCCGAAGCCGCCCAGTCCACCCATCACCTCGGGCCGGAACGTCCGCTTGACCAGCGGCTTGATGCGCTCGACGAGGGCATTGCCGGCATCGATGTCGACGCCAGCGTCGCGGTAGGTGAGGGAGCCCTGGTCGGAGGACATAAGCGGTACCGGCGCGTATTGGAAACCGCGCATGATAGCAGCAAGCGGCCCGCGGGCCCGCCCTGCACGCGGTCTGGATGGACGCCATGGCAAGGTTTGGGCAGACTGCCCCTCTTGACGAAAGCGACGCCGAACCCATGCGCCCATTCCGCCTCATCGCCTCCCTGATGCTCCTCGTGATGGCCAGCCTCGGCACCGCCATCGCGCAGACGTCCATCTATACGGTGACGGTGCCGGTCGCGGACACCAGCGCCGCCGTGCGCGACCAGGCGTTCGCCACGGGCCTGACCCAGGTGCTGGCACGGGCCTCGAACGGCGCGGACCCGCGCGGCAAGCCCGGTTACGCGGATGCGATGAAGCAGCCCGGCGGCCTCGTCCAGCAATACCAGTACGCGCGCACCAACGGCGCCAACGGCGCGCCGCTCAGCCTCGACATCGTCTTCGACCCGGGTGCCATCCGCCGGGTGCTGGCCGTCGGCGACGCCGCGGCGGCCGCGCCCAAGGCGCCGGTGCTGGTCGTCGCCCGCGACGCGTCGGGCAAGCTGCTCGGGCAGCAGGATCTCTCGCCGCTCGCCCAGATGGCCGATTCGCGCGGCTACACGATCGTCGTGCCGAAGGACGGCCATGCGCCGGACGCGAACGCGCTCGCCAGCGGCGACCCCGGCGCGGTGGCCACCGTCGCCCGTCAGTACAACACCGGCGTCATCCTCGTCGGCCGCATCGGCGACGACCAGACCGACTGGACGCTCGTCTCGGCCGGCAAGACCTCCAGCTGGAAGGACAGCGGGGAGGCCCGCGCGGCCCTGCTGACCAATGGCGCCAACGCCATGGCCGACAAGCTCGACCGCCAGTTCGCGGCGACCCAGGGCGGCAGTTCCAGTGGCAAGGTCTGGGTGTCCGGCCTGCGCTCCGCGGCCGACTACGCGGGTCTCCTCTCGACCTTCGGGAGCGACCCGGCCGTGAAGACCGTGGCTCCGGTCGGCGCCACGGCAGACGGCGTCCTGCTCGCCGTCAGCGCCAACGCGCCGCTGGCGCGACTGGTCGCAGGCTATGCGTCCGGCGGCCATATCCTTGCCGCCGACGGCCACGACGGCGCCGACCTGGCGGTCCGCTGGGTGCCCTGATCCCGCCCGATTCGCCCAAATGGGGGGCGATCCGCGACAATCGCATCACCCGCGCACAGGGACCATGGGCGCGGGCCTTCACGCCGAAACTGGACTCGCATGACTCACGACACCTCGCGCCGCTGGCAGATGCTCGCGATCGCCGCCGTCATCATCTTCGTGATCTGGCTGCTTGCGCCGGTCCTGATGCCGTTCGCGCTCGCCGCGATGCTGGCCTACCTGGGCGATCCGCTGGCCGACCGCCTGCAGCGCCTGGGCATGGGCCGGACCTGGGCGGTGAGCATCGTGTTCACCGTGATCACGCTGGTCTTCATCGGCGTGGTCCTGCTGCTTATCCCGCTGATCCAGCACCAGTTCGAAAGCCTTTCGGAAAACCTGCCGCGCTACGTCGACTGGGTGCGCAACACCGCGCTGCCCTGGATCCAGACGCGCCTGCGCCTCGATCCGAACGTGTTCGACACGGACCGCCTGCTCGCCACCGTCAAGGAACACATCGGCTCGGTCGGCAGCATCGCCGCGAAGACGGTCGCCAAGGTCACGCAGTCGGGCATGGGCATCGTCACCTGGCTGACGAACGCCGTCCTGATCCCCGTGGTCGCGTTCTACCTGCTGCGCGACTGGGACACGATGATCGCGCACATCCAGCGCCTGCTGCCGCGTTCCATCGAACCGACGGTGGTGCGCCTCTCGCGCGAGTCGGACCAGGTGCTCGGCGCCTTCGTCCGCGGCCAGCTGCTGGTCATGCTGGCGCTGGGCGTCTTCTACGGCCTCGGCCTCACGCTGGTCGGCATCTCGATCGGTCCGCTGATCGGCATGGTGGCCGGCCTGCTCAGCTTCGTGCCGTACCTCGGCTTCATGATCGGCTTCGTCGCCGCGCTGATCGCCGCGCTCGTGCAGTACGGCGACTGGATGCACGTGATCCTCGTCGCGGTCGTGTTCACCGTCGGGCAGCTGCTGGAAGGTTACGTGCTCGTGCCGCGCCTCGTCGGCGGCAAGATCGGCCTGCATCCGGTGGCCGTGATCTTCGCCGTCCTCGCGGGCGGTCACCTGTTCGGTTTCCTCGGCGTGCTGCTGGCGCTGCCGGCCGCCTCGGTCGTGGTCGTGCTGCTGCGCTACGTCTTCACCCGCTACCGCGAGAGCGACCTCTACACCGGCACGCCGGCGGGCGCCGTCGACGACGATGCAATTCCCGTGGAGGTCGACGTCGAGGTGCACGTCGGCACGGGCGGTACGCGTCCGGTGCTGCCCGACGACCGCGTCCCATGACGACACAGCTTCCCCTCGCGCTGCGCTGGCCCCGCCGCCAGCGGTTCGAGCATTTCCATCCGGGTGAGAACGCCGCGGCCGTCGACGCGCTGCGCGCGGCCGCCGAGGACGCCGCGGCGCCATGGGTGTTCGTGGCCGGCCCGGTCGGCAGCGGACGCACGCATCTCCTCATCGCCGCATGCCAGGCGGCGATCGACGCCGGCCGGACGGCCCAGTACCTGCCGCTGGCGGGATTGCGCGGCTCGCGCGCGGCGGCGGTCCGCGGCATGGCCGGAAGCGATGTGCTGGCGATCGACGATATCGACTCGATCGCCGGCGAGGCCGACGCCGAGCACGCGCTGTTCGACACCTTCAATCGCTACCGCGCTGAAGGCTGCACGCTGCTGTTCTCGGCTTCCGGCGCACCCGTGTCCCTGGACATCGCGTTGCCCGATCTCCGTTCGCGGCTCGGTTCGCTGACGCAGGCGGTGCTCAAGCCGCTGGGCGATGCGGAGCGGCGCGACGTGCTGCGCGAACAGGCCGGCGCGCGTGGCATCGAACTCGACGACGTCGTGCTCGACTGGCTCTTCGCCCACCACGCGCGCGACCTCGGCACGCTGCTCGATCTGCTCGACACGCTGGACCGCGCCTCGCTCGCCGCGCAGCGGCGCGTCACCGTGCCGTTCCTGCGCAACCTGCTGAAGGAACGGCACGATTGAGCCCATGAGCTCGTCAGCCGCCCCGACGGGTCGAGAGCGACTCGATGAGTGTCTTCTTCGACGGATCGTTGTCCCGCACGCCGTAGATGCGTAGTTCGCGCGTGTCGGTGTCGTGTTCGACGATCAGATAGGTACGCTGCGACGCCGAACCGCTCAGGTAGATCGGCGTACCGCCAATGGTGCCGTAGCGCCCATGGTAGTGATGCAGGTGGCCCGCGAAGATCGCCGTGACGCCATGCGTCGACATCGCCCGTGCGAAGTCGGGACCGAGGTGGGTGTCCTGATGCATGTGGACGATGGCGAACTCATGTTCTGGCCGCGGAAGATGGGTCGAGAGAATGTGGTTCATCCACGGCAGCGAACGCGTGATCCGGTACTCCTGCGTGCGCAGGTTGTACAGGCTCGAGAAGGAGGCTTCGTAATCGGGATGGTTGTTGAGCTGGAACTGCAGCGCACCCTCGAAGCCCTTGCCCGTGAACGCATAGGCCAGGCTACCGCTATGCGTATCGCTGAGCGCGCCCTGGTCGGTCGTCCAGTCGAACGACAAGCGTGTGCGCTTTCGCCGAACATGCCTCGCGATGTCTTCGATGCTGTCGCGCGCGCAGCCGTTGTTGTAGCAGCCGTTGCCGTCGGGCTGGCGGATGTTGTTCTGATAATCGTGATTGCCGAGGCCGAGGTGGACGTTGTCGCCCAGGATGCCGAGCAATTCGTCCATCTTCGTTCGCTGCCAGCCATGGCCATAGGCGGTGAGGTCGCCGTTGACGATCACCGGAATGTCCTCGCCCGGCCTGGCCGCGCGATAAGCCGCGATACTCTCGTACTGCTCGCGAATCAGACGCTCGGAGCGACGGTTGCGCTCCTCGTCGTTCTCCGGCAAGCCGGCGTCGGTTCGCTCGGTCCAGGGGTATTGCGGATCGGACGTGACGATCATGGTCTGCACGCGGGCGTGTGCCGTCACGGCGCCGAAGGTCAGGGCGGAGGCGAGGGCGGCCAGGGCGAGTCGCCTGGAAGTGGGATGGGGCATGGGAATTCCTTGGGGAGGGGACAGCAGCGCCTCGTTGCGAGGAGCTGCCGTCATCCTAGGAATCGGATGCCGCAGGCGGGACAGCGGATACCCACGCCGCGTCGGGAACAGGGATGACGCAGCGTGCCGAAAGTGATTAGCGGTGACGGCGTGCGGGTCGATAGGGCAGGCGACGACGGTGAGCGTGTCGTCTTTAGCCTGATCGCGGTAAGCCTATGCCCAGGAGGCGGCGCGGAATGCGCCGCCCCGTCATCGTGGCTTAGGCCTGCAGCAGGCGCGCGGTCGCGTTGGCGCCAATGACCTGCGTCATGGCGGCGGCGACCTTGTGGTTCGCGGCGATGATGTTGCCGTTCTCGGGCAGGCCCTCGCGGCCGGCGAAATCGCCGTAGACGCCACCGGCCTCGCGGACGAGGAGGGCGCCCGCGGCGATGTCCCACACGTTGAGGCCCGGCTCGAAGAAGCCGTCGACGCGGCCCGCGGCGACATAGGCGAGGTCGAGCGCGGCCGAACCCATGCGACGGATGTCCTCGGCTTCCTTCAGCAGTTCGGCCGTCATGGCCAGCTGGGCCTCGAGGTGGTTGCGCGCGCGGTACGGATAACCGGTGGCGATCAGCGCGCCGGAAAGGCCCTCGCGCTTGCTCACGCGGATGCGGCGATCGTTGAGGTAGGCGCCGTCGCCCTTGCTGGCGGTGAAGAGTTCGTCGCGCAGGGGATCGAACACCACGCCATAGACCGGCTCGCCCTTCTCGACCAGCGCGATGGACACGCAGAAATGCGGAATGCCGCGCAGGTAGTTGTGGGTGCCGTCGAGCGGATCGATCACCCAGGTGAGCGGACCCTTGCCGATCTGGCCGGATTCCTCGCCGACGATGGCATGGGTGGGATAGGCGCGGCGGAGTTCCTTGACGATCTCGGCTTCGGCGAGGCGATCGACCTCGGAGGCGAAGTCCATCCGCTGCTTCTCGACGACCGTGAGGCCTTCGATGCGATTCATGTAACGCAGGATGATGTTTCCTGCGGAGCGCGCGGCGCGCGCCGCGACGTTGACGGCGGGTCTTGGCATGGGGATCGGCTTGGCAAAAGAACGGGGGAGGCGGTCGTGCCGCATCGGCCGGGAAGTTTAACACCGCGCCGCCTCTCGCCCAAGTCATTGCCGTTGTAGACTTTCCGGTCCCGCCGCCAGTCCCGTCCGCCCATGGCCCTTTCCGAGCTCCACGACCGCCTCCGCTTCGTCCTCGTCCGCACCTCGCACTCGGGGAACATCGGTTCGGCGGCGCGCGCCATCCGCACGATGGGCTTCGACCGGATGACTCTGGTCGCCCCGCATCGCTTCCCCGATCCCGAGGCGACGGCGCTCGCGGCGGGCGCGGACGACGTGCTGGCCGGCGCGGCGATCCACGACGACCTCGTGGCCGGCCTCGCCGGGACCACGTTCGCGCTCGGTCTCTCCGCCCGCCGCCGCGGGGTGAACCTGCCGGAGCTCGACCCGCGCGAGGGCGCGGCGCAGGCCATCGCCGCCGCGCGCCGCGGCGAGCAGGTGGCCCTGGTCTTCGGCAACGAGCGCACGGGGCTGGAGAACGACGAGCTGTCGCGCTGCCATGCCATGGTCCGGATCCCGAGCGTCGACGACTTCAGCTCGCTGAACCTTTCGCAGGCCGTGCAGGTGGTGGCGTACGAGCTGCGCACCGCGCTGCTGTCCGAGGAACAGGTGCCCGTCGTGCCCGAGGCGGACCCGGACGAAGTCCCGGCGGACGCCGAGCAACTCGAACGTTTCTTCGAACACCTCGGCAGGACGCTCGACGACATCGAGTTCCACAAGGGCCGCTCGCCGACCACGATCATGCTCAAGCTGCGCAAGCTCTTCCTTCGCGCGCGGCCGGAACTGCGCGAGCTGCGCATCCTTCACGGCATCCTCGCCGACGCCCAGCGCATGGCGGACATCGCGCACAAGCGCGACTAGAACAGAACATTTGTGGGAGCGGACCTGGCCGCGACGGCTTTTCGCGGTGAGCCACAGGCCCTGTCGCTCCTCGCGAAAAGCTGTCGCGGCCAGGTCCGCTCCAACGGGTCGCCTGCTCAGAACATGTCGCGGAAGAGCTGCACCAGCGCGCTGCTGAAGGTGGCCGAGGCGACGACCATCGCGGCGGTGCTTGTCCACACCGCCAGCAGCAGGATGCCGTCGCGCTCGACCAGCGCGAAGGCGAACGCGATGAGCATGGCGCCGAAGACGTAGTTCGTGAACGGGATCGGCAGCGCCAGCAGGATGCCGACGAGGATCATGATCGCCCCCGACACGAAGGTGAACGGGCGTCGTGTCAGGCGCTGCACGCGCGGCTTGCAGATGCGCTCGAGCCGGCGCGTGACGGGCGCGATGCGGTCGAGGAAGCGCAGCAGCCCCTCGCGCGACATCGTCCGCCGGCGCAGGAAGCCCGGGATCCAGGGATGTTCGAGGCCGATCAGCATCTCGACGCCGAGGGCGATCACCAGCACGCCCATGACGCCGCCGATGCCCAGCGGCACGGGAATGAAGTTGGGGATGGCCAGCAGCAGGAGGAGGAATCCGAACGCGCGGCGGCGCAACGGCTCCAGCAGCTGTTCGACGGTGATGCGCTCGCCCGGCGTGGACATGAGTGCCGCCCTGAGCAGGGCGGCGGTCTTGTCTTCCCGGGGTTCCTTGGGCGTCATGGTCCGACTGTCGCCGCACGGGCTTGAACCGGCATTGAATCGATCCGGTTCATTCCGTGGCGGCGGCGACCTCGTCGGTGCCGACGCTGCTCACCAGCACCTTGTCGATGCGCGCCCCGTCCATGTCGACCACTTCGAAGCGGTTGCCCTGCCAGACGAACGACTCCCCGGCGCGCGGGATATGCCCGAAGTGCGTGGTGATCATGCCGGCCACCGTGCGGAAATCGTGCTCCTCCTCGTTCGGCAGCCGGTCGAGCTGGAGGAGTTCGCGCAGGTCGTCGGCGGGCAGGCCGCCGTCGATCAGCCAGCTGCCGTCGTCGCGGCGGACGATGGGGCCTTCGTGCGCGACATCGTCGGCCGCGGGCGCGGTGGCCCCGACGACGGCCGTCAGCAGGTCGTTCAGCGTGACCAGGCCCTCGATGTCGCCGTACTCGTCGACGGCGAGTGCCAGTTGGGTGTCCGCGTCCCGGAACGCCTCGAGCAGGTCGAGGGCCCGCGCCGTCGCCGGCACGAACAGGGGGCGGGCGACGTGGGCGAAGAGGTCCACCGGTCCGCGCTCGAGCGAGCCGATCAGCGACTTGACCTCCACCGTGCCGATCACCTCGCTCTCGTCGCGGCGATACACGGGGTAGCGCGAGAACTGCGTCTGCCGGAGCACCTCGAGGTTGTCCTCGCGCGTCGCGGCCTGGTCGAGCCAGGCGATCTTCATGCGCGGGGTCATCACGGAGTCGACGGTCCGGTCGCCGAGGCGCAGCACGCGATTGACCATGTTGCGCTCGTCGCTGTCGAGGATCCCCTGCTCGGCGCTCTCGGCCACGAGGAGGCGGATCTCCTCTTCCGTGGCGGCGGCCGCGGCCGCCCGGTTCAGGCGGAACACGCGCAGGATGCCGGTCGACAGGTGGTTGAGCAGCCATACCATCGGCATCGTGATCCGCGACACGACCAGCATCGGCATCGCGATCTGGCAGGCGATCTTCTCGGGGGCGGACAGGGCGGCGCGCTTGGGCACGAGCTCGCCGATCACGATCTGCACCAGCGACATGAGCAGGAAGCCCACCAACCAGCCGAGCGCGCGCGACCAGGGTTCGAACCAGGCGGGGGCGTCGCCGTGCACGATCTCCGCGAAATGCTCGCCCAGCCGGTCGCCCGCCACGGCGCCCGTGACGAGGATGATCAGGGTCATGCCCACCTGCACCGTGGACAGGAAGTGCTCGGGGGCTTCGGCCAGCTGCAGGGCGACGCGCGCGCGGCGGCTGTCGCGGGCCAGCTGCTTCAGGCGGCTCTTGCGCGAGGCGACCACGGACATCTCGGACAGGGCGAAGAACGCGTTGCCGAGGGACAGGACGAAAAGAAGGAGGAGTTCGCTGAGCATCGGGGGCTTATATAGCAGATGGCCTCGCGCGGTCGTGGACGTTCCCCGTCGGCAGGCGGATTCGGCCGGAACGCGTGGGCCGAAACCCATGCGCCCGGCCAGTCCGGTAACATTGGCGTCACAAATCCCCCAAGTTCCCCCAGGCGACCCCATGTTTTCACTCCAGACGATCTTCGGTAAGGGCGACAAGTTCTATGGCCTGCTCGAGGCGAGCGCCGAGGCCGCCCGCGAAAGCGCCCGGGCCATGCACGAACTGGTGACCAAGACCGACCGCACGCCGGTGATGGCGGCCTTCAGCACGGCCCGCGCCCGCGAAAAGGCCCTGCACGGGCAGATCGGCGAGGAACTGGTGAACACGTTCGTGACCGCGCTGGACCGCGAGGACATCGAGGCGCTGAACTCCGCGCTGTACAAGATCCCGAAGACCATCGAGAAGTTCGCCGAGCGCTACGTGATCGTCGCCGAGCGCCTGCAGGGCATCGACTTCAGCCAGCGCGCCGCGCTGCTGGAGCGCTCGGCCGACGTCGTGGTCGACATGATCGGGCAGCTCCGCCACGGCCTGAAGATCGACCCGGTCAAGAAGCTCCGCGACCAGCTGCAGGCCCTGGAATCGGAGGCCGACCGCCTCCTGCTCGATCCGTACCGCACGCTCTACGCCGAGAACTCCGATCCGCTGAAGGCGATCCTCGCGAAGGATCTCTTCGAGCTGGTCGAGAAGGCCGTCGACAAGTGCCGCGACGTGGGCAACGTCGTCTATTCCATCGTGCTCAAGAACTCCTGACGGCGGGCGTCCCATGAGCATGGTCCTCGCGGTCGTCCTGATCGCACTCGCGTTCACGTACATTAATGGTTTCCACGACACGGCGAACTCGATCGCCACCGTGGTCGCCACCAAGGTACTCACGCCCGGCCAGGCGGTCCTCCTGGCGGCCGTCACCAACCTCGCCGGCGCCCTCTGGGGCACGGCGGTCGCGGCCACCATCGCCTCGGGCCTGATCGACACCGGCGTCGTGGACGTCGGTTCGCACTTGCTGATCAGCGCGTTGCTCGGCGCCACCATCTGGAACCTCATCACGTGGTGGATGGGCCTGCCGTCCAGCTCCAGCCACGCGCTGGTCGGCGGCCTCTGCGGCGCCGCGCTGGCGGCCGCGGACGGCAATTTCCACTCCATCATCTGGTGGCAGGGCGGCGAGCACTGGTGGCTCGGCAAGGGCGTCGTGCCGAAGGTCATCGTGCCGATGATCGTCTCGCCCTTCCTCGGCTTCGTCATCGGCTTCGTCATCATGGGCGGGCTCTACGCGTTGCTGGGCTTCTTCTCCAGCCAGAAGGGGCCGCTGCGCCGCTTCGGGCGCACGCCGTTCGTCAACAGCTTCTTCGGCAAGGCGCAGATCCTGTCGGCCAGCGCGATGGGCCTGTCCCACGGCATGAACGACGCGCAGAAGAGCATGGGCATCATCGCCCTGGCGCTGGCGGGCGCGACCGCCGCCGGCCAGTTCGACCACCTTCCCGCGTTCCTGCACTTCCTGCGCATCCCGCATGACCCGGCGGCGGCCGGCGGCTTCCCGATCCCGGTCTGGGTGAAGGTCGTCTGCGCGCTGACCATGGCCGGAGGCACGGCGGGCGGCGGCTGGCGCATCATCAAGACGCTGGGCCACAAGATGGTCAAGCTGCATCCGATCAACGGCTTCGCCGCGGAGGGCAGTTCGGCCGCCGTGATCCTCACCGCCTCGATGCTCGGCGTGCCGGTGTCGACGACCCACAACGTCTCGGCCTCGATCATGGGCGTCGGCGCGGCCAAGCGCTTCAACGCCATCCGCTGGTCGGTGGTCGAGCGCATGGTCTGGGCCTGGATCCTGACGCTGCCGATCACGGCGGGCATCGGTTACGGCCTGGTCAAGCTGGGCCGCCTGCTCTTCTGACAGACCGCGCTCCTCCACCACCGCCCTCGGTCCTCGCGTAGGAGCGCGCCTTGCGCGCGACATG
>NZ_FODZ01000008.1:0-52080 GCF_900110505.1 Luteibacter sp. UNC138MFCol5.1 | reverse complement strand
CGCGCAGGGCGCGCTCCTACATCACCGCCCGGTCCTCGCGTAGGAGCGCGCCTTGCGCGCGACATGTTTTGAGGCCGTGAGCCGCAGGTCCTGGGGCTTCTCGCGAGAGGCTGTCGCGCGCAGGGCGCGCTCCTACCGGTTGTAGCGCGGGCGGCCTAGAGCGCGTCGGCTTCGCCGTTGACCACTTGCTCGAGCTGGTCGCCCGTGGCGCCCAGCTCTTCGATGAGGCGGGCCAGTTCGTTCTCGTCGAGGTAATCGTAGGGACGGTTCTCGCACAGGTGCAGGTAGGGCGATCCGTCCAGATCGGCCTCCGCGAGATAGCCGGTGCGCTGTTCCCAGTTGAAGCGCAGGCAGCGGCGTGCGTCCACGCCGGCGAGAGGGCCGATGGGCGTCGACAGGCGCAGGAAGCGCTGCCCGTCGCCGTCCTCGAGCTCGGCCAGATAGATGCCCTGGTGCCGCCCGTCGGGCAGTTCCAGGTCGAAGCTGATGAGGTAGGGCTCGTTCTGGCGCAGCCGGTGAATGGCGCCTACGTGGGAGCGAATCGCCTCGAAATGTCGCATGACCGTCCACGGGTCCGTCGTCGGGACCACGATGGTACGCTCCCGGCTTCCAGCCGACATGCACGAAACCGCCATGGGTGACGAGATCGACGACGACGAGGCCCGCGCCATCAGGGCGAAACGGATCATCGAGGCGGTCGCCGCGATCCCGCGCGGTCGGGTCGCGAGCTACGGTGCGATAGCGGCGCGCGCGGGCTATCCGGGGCGCGCACGGCTGATCGGCCGGGTGCTGGGCGACGCGCCGAACCGCCTGGACCTGCCTTGGCACCGGGTGCTTCGTGCTGACGGGAAGATCGGCATCCCGCCCGGCACGGCGGGATACCGCGAGCAGTGCCGTCGCCTCAAGGCCGAGGGCGTCGTGGTGAAGGACGGCCGGGTTCCCATGAGCGCGTTCGGCCTCGACCACGACCTCGACCGCGCGATCTGGGGTTTCCCGATCTGACGCTCAGCGCCAGGTGACTTCCAGTAGCCGCCACGCGTGGTCCGGATCGCGGGCGCGCGCGTAGTCGAACAGCTCGGACTTAAGTCGTCGGGTCGCGGAGGTGCCGTCGAAGGCGACGACCTGCGCAGCGGTCTCGCGCGACCGCGGGCAGTCCAGTCGCATGTCCCGTACGGCACAGGCGGGCTCGACGATCGCGCCGCGGAAGGCGATGCGACCGCTGTCGGCCTCCGCGGCCGGCGCGATCGCGACGATGCCGCCCAGCAGGGCGACGATGGCAAGCGCTCTGTTCATGAGATCCCCCCCCTCTTGAAGGATGTCAAACGCGTTGTGTGCGGGCGACGTGCCCGGCTCCATTAGCTGCCGATGGCGCCCAGAAGAAAACAACCTTCGTCGCAAATCGGTGTAGGCCTACACCCCGTTCAGCTGTCGTCTCGCTGCCGGGGCAGGGCGTCGGTTTGTTAGCATGCGTGGATGCAGTCCCAGGCTCTCGACCTCCTCCACTCCGTTTTCGGCTATCCCGGGTTTCGCGGCCAGCAGCAGGCCATCGTCGAGGCCGTCGCCGCGGGCGAGGATGCCCTCGTCCTGATGCCCACCGGCGGCGGCAAGTCGCTGTGCTTCCAGATCCCCGCGCTGATGCGCCACGGCACCGGCATCGTCGTGTCGCCACTGATCGCGCTGATGCAGGATCAGGTGGACGCCCTCACCGAGGCCGGCGTGCGGGCGAGGTACCTCAACTCCAGCCTCGACGCGGTCACGCAGCGCGAGGTCGAGGACCTCCTGCTGGCCGGCGACCTCGACCTGCTCTACGTGGCGCCCGAGCGATTGCTCACGGGCCGGTTCCTCGCGCTGCTCGACCGCATCCCCATCGCGCTCTTCGCCATCGACGAGGCGCACTGCGTATCGCAGTGGGGTCACGATTTCCGTCCGGAGTACCGCGGGCTCGCGTTGCTCCACGAGCGGTTTCCCGAGGTCCCGCGCATCGCGCTCACCGCGACGGCCGACGACCGCACCCGCGAGGAGATCGTCGAGCGCCTCGGCCTGCACGAGGCACGCCGGTTCGTCTCCAGCTTCGATCGCCCCAACATCCGCTACCGCGTGGCGCCGCGCCAGAACGCGCGGCGTCAGCTCGTCGATTTCCTCGACGCGCACCGGGGCGAGGCCGGCATCGTCTATTGCCTGAGCCGGCGGAAGGTCGACGAGACCGCGGCATGGCTCGCGGAAGCGGGTGTCGAGGCGCTGCCTTACCACGCGGGGCTCGACGCCGAGGTGCGCACGCGGCACCAGCAGCGTTTCCTGCGCGAGGACGGCGTCGTGATGGTCGCGACGGTCGCGTTCGGCATGGGCATCGACAAGCCCGACGTCCGCTTCGTGGCGCACCTCGATCTGCCGCGCAGCATGGAGGGCTACTATCAGGAGACCGGTCGCGCGGGCCGCGACGGTCTGCCCGCCGAAGCCTGGATGATCTACGGCCTCGGCGACGTGGTCACGATGAGCCAGATGATCGCGCAGTCGGAGGCCGGCGACGACCGCAAGCGCATCGAGCGACTGAAGCTCGATTCGTTGCTCGGCTACGCCGAAGCCACGCGTTGCCGGCGCCAGCTCCTGCTCGAAGCGTTCGCCGAGACCTATCCGGAGCCGTGCGGCAACTGCGACAACTGCCTGGTGCCGCCGAAGACGTGGGATGCCACCGTCGCCGCGCAGAAGGCGATGTCGTGCATCTATCGCAGCGGCCAGCGTTACGGCGCGGGCCATCTGATCGACATCCTGCGCGGCGACGCCAGCGAGCGCGTCCGTGAGCTGGGCCACGACAAGCTCAGCGTGTTCGGCATCGGCGCGGACTCGGACGCGACGCAATGGCGTTCCGTCTTTCGCCAGCTGCTCGCGGCGGGGCTGATCGAGGCCGACCCCGAAGGCTACGGCACGCTGCGCCTGTCCGCGGCGAGCGGGCCCGTGCTCAAGGGCGAGCGCCGCGTGTCGCTGCGCGAGGACGCGAGGCCGGCCAGGGGTCGGCGCACGCCGGGCCGCGCGGGCCCCGCCACCGCCGGCGCGTCGCTGGGCATCGAGGAAATCGAGCAGCCGCTCTGGAACGAACTGCGCCGCGTCCGCGCCGAACTCGCACGGCAGCATGGCGTGCCGGCGTACGTGATCTTCCACGACGCGACCCTGCTCGCGATGCTCCGCGCGCTGCCGGCCAACGAAGACGAACTGGCATCGATCAGCGGTGTGGGCGAGAACAAGCTCAAGCGTTACGGAAAGGACTTCCTCGCGGTGCTCACGGCGGCGGGCTAACGTGCCTGTGGTTTGAGGCTATTCTGAAAATGCCGGAAAACATTGAGAATTTAGCTCGCTGAAGGTTGCATGCGGGCCGGGTCGTCCCCAATGCTTCATGGACGACCCCATTCGATACGTTCGCACTTTCGACGTGACGAGACGAGGGTGCATGCCGCGGTCCTCCCGCGGCCAACGACGACTCGGGGAGCCGCCCATGCACGACGCCACGCCACTCATCGCCACCATCGTCGGTGGTCTCGTACTCGCCTTCTTCTTCGGCGCCATCGCGCACCGGCTGAGGCTTCCGGTGCTGGCGGGCTACCTCGTCGCCGGGGTGGTCGCCGGCCCCTTCACGCCCGGCTACGTGGCGGACGCGGGCATCGCGCAGGAGCTCGCCGACCTCGGCGTGATCCTGCTGATGTTCGGCGTGGGTCTGCACTTCTCGTTGAAGGACCTCCTCGCCGTCAAGGCGATCTCCATCCCCGGTGCCGCCGTGCAGATGGCCGTCGCGACGGGCCTCGGCATGCTGCTCGCCTGGGGCCTCGGCTGGCCGGTGGCGGAGGGCTTCGTGTTCGGCCTCGCGCTGTCCGTGGCCAGCACCGTCGTGCTGCTGCGCGCGATGGAAGAGCGCCGCCTGCTCGACAGCGATCGCGGACGCATCGCGGTCGGCTGGCTCATCGTCGAGGATCTCGCGATGGTGCTCGCGCTGGTCCTGCTGCCGGCGATCGGCGGCTTCCTTGGCGCGGACAACGGCGCCGCCGCCCCCGACATGGGCGAGCTGTTCCGCACGGTCGCGCTCACGGTCGGCAAGGTCGTCGGCTTCGTCGCGCTGATGCTCATCGTCGGCAAGCGGCTCATCCCGTGGATGCTGCAGGCCGTGTCGGCCAGCGGCTCGCGCGAGCTGTTCCGGCTCGCCGTGCTCGCCATCGCGCTCGGCGTCGCCTTCGGCGCCGCGCACCTGTTCGACGTCTCGTTCGAACTGGGCGCCTTCTTCGCCGGCATGATGATGGGCGAATCGAAGCTCTCGCAGCGCGCGGCCGAGGAAACGCTGCCACTGCGCGACGCGTTCGCGGTGCTGTTCTTCGTGTCCATCGGCATGCTGTTCAACCCGCATATCCTGGTCGACCGTCCGTGGGTCGTGCTCGCCGCGTGCCTGATCATCGTCGTCGGCAAGTCGGTCGCCGCGTTCGCCATCGTGCGACTCTTCGGCCGCCCGACGAAGACCGCGCTCACCATCGCCACGAGCCTCGCGCAGATCGGCGAATTCTCGTTCATCCTCGCCGGGCTCGGCGTGTCGCTCGGGCTGCTCAGCGAGCAGGGCCGAGACATCCTGCTCGCCGCCGCCATCGTGTCGATCCTCATCAATCCGCTGCTGTTCGCCGCGCTCGATCGCTGGATCGCGAAGCACGACGCCGATGCGCCGGACGATCACCCCGATGCCATCGCGGGTCATACCGTGCTGGTCGGGCATGGCCGGGTCGGCCGTCGCGTGCTCGCCGAGCTGCAGGCGACGGGGGCGCGCACGCTGGTCATCGAGACCGACGAGGACGCCGTGCGCGATCTGCGCGAGCGCGGCGACGTCGAGCTCGTCATCGGCAACGCCGCGTCCGCGCCCGTGCTGGCGGAGGCGAACATCGCCGGCGCCCGCGCCCTGATCGTCGCCGTGCCCGATCCCTTCGAGGGCGGGCAGGTGGTGCGCGCGGCGCGCGCGTTGCGTCCGGACCTCCCCATCGTCGCCCGCGCGCATTCGCCCGATTGCGTCGGGCACCTCTCCGGCCTTGGCGCCAGCGAGGTGATCTACGGCGAACAGGAGCTGGCACGCAGCATGTTCGAAGCCGCGCAGCCGAAGCGGGAGCAGGCGTCCGTGCACTGACGTCCGGCCTGTGGCTCCAACGAGCCGCAGACCCGTCCAAGCGGGAGCAAGAAGCGCCATCCGTCGATACGTCCCTGTAACACGGCCGAGGCTACCGTTCGCAGGATGGCAATCGGCACAGTGAGGACGGCATGGCATCCCGGATCGAAGACTACGCGATGCTCGGCAACTGCCGCAGCGCGGCGCTCGTGGCGCGGAACGGCTCGATCGACTGGGCCTGCCTGCCGCGGTTCGATTCGGCCTCCTGCTTCTCGGCTCTGATCGGCGAGGATGCGAACGGTCGCTGGCGCATCGCGCCGGCCGACGCCGATGCGATGAACACACGGCAGTACATCGATGGCAGCCTCGTCCTGGAGACGGTGTGGAGCACCGCGACGGGCCGTGCGCGCGTCGTCGACTTCATGCCGTTCGAGGGCGAGCAGGTGGGCATCGTCCGCATCGTCGAGGGCATCGAAGGATGCGTCGACTTCGAGGTCGTCCTTACCATCCGGTTCGATTACGGCAACGCGGTGCCGTGGGTGAAGCGCGTCGACGACGAGACGATGACCGCGGTCGCCGGTCCCGATCTGCTGGTGGTGCGCAGTCCGGTCGCGCTGGAAGGCGAGGGCATGCACAGCGTGGCGCGGTTCTCCGTCCGCGAAGGCGAGACCGTGCCGTTCGCGCTCGCCTGGGGACCGTCGCACCTGCCGCCGCCTCCCACGACCGACGCGCATGTCGCGCTACGGGATTCGCTCGCGTTCTGGGAGCGCTGGTCCGGCCGCTGCAACGACTCGGGCGAGTGGAGCGACATCGTGCGCCGCTCGCTGGTGGTGCTCAAGGGCCTGAGCTATCTCCCGACGGGCGGGATCGTCGCCGCGCCGACCACGTCGCTGCCCGAGCAGCTCGGAGGTCAGCGCAACTGGGACTATCGTTTCTGCTGGGCCCGCGACGCCACGTTCGTGCTGTCCGCGCTGGTGAACGCCGGTTACCACGACGAGGCCAGCGCATGGCGCGACTGGGTCCGGCGCGCGGTCGCCGGCTCGCCCGACCAGCTGCAGGTGCTCTACGGCCTGGCCGGCGAGCGTCGCCTCGAGGAGTTCGAGGTGCCCTGGCTGGCGGGCTACGAGGGCGCGAAGCCGGTGCGCATCGGCAACGCCGCGTCCATGCAGTTCCAGCTCGACATCTATGGCGAACTGGTGGGCGCCTTCGCGCACGCGATCCGGCACGGTGTCACCCTGCAGCCCGAGGCCGACGAGGTACAGGCCGTGTTCCTCGAACACCTGGAGCGGATCTGGCGCGAGCCGGATGAAGGCATCTGGGAGATTCGCGGCGAGCCACGTCACTTCGTCCATTCCAAGGTCATGGCCTGGCTCGCCTTCCAGCGTGCCGCCGAACAGGACAGGCACGGGCGCGATCCGGCGTTCACCTATCGATGGCGGGCCGTCGCGGACGAGATCCGCGCGGACATCCTGGCCAAGGGCGTCGACCCCGAGCGTGGCTGCTTCACGCAGTCGTACGGATCGAAGGAGCTCGACGCGAGCCTCCTGCTGGTCACGCTCACCGATTTCCTTCCTCCCGACGATCCCCGCATCGCCGCCACCGTCCGCGCGATCGAGGAGGACCTCCTCGTGCAGGGTTTCGTGCGCCGCTACGACACCCGCAGCGGCGTCGACGGTCTGCCTCCGGGCGAGGGCGAGTTCCTCCCGTGCAGTTTCTGGCTCGTGGAAAATTACGTGCTGCTCGGCCGGCTCGACGAAGCGCGCGAACTGTTCGTCCGCCTGATCGGCCTGTCGAACGACCTCGGACTGCTCGCGGAGGAGTACGATCCCCGGTCGAAGCGGCTGCTGGGCAATTTCCCCCAAGCCTTTTCGCACGTGGCGTTGGTTAATGCCGCTTTCTCCCTCGCGCACGGTTACAGCGCGACGGCGGATAGCCACGCCACCCCCGAAGCCATCGATCCCCAAGGAGTCCGTGCATGAGCCAAGCCCAACCGAAGCGCGCCACGTCCCGCGCTCATCCGGCCGACCCGTGTACCGTCGTGATTTTCGGCGCCGCCGGCGACCTGACCAGTCGCCTCGTCGTTCCCGCGCTCTACAACATGCGCCGCACCGGACTGCTGTCCGACAACTTCAATGTCATCGGCTTCAACCACGGCAAGATGACCGACAACGCCTGGCGCGGCAGCCTGCGCACATCGCTCGAGCGCTTCGTCGGCAATTCCGGCGGCAAGCTCGACGAGGAGGCCTGGGGCTGGCTGAGCGGCCAGATGACGTATCACGCCGGCGACTTCGACGACCTGTCCGCGTTCCAGAGCCTTGGCGTGAAACTGCGCGAGGCCGAACGCAAGCGCGGCACGAAGGGCAACGTCCTGTTCTACCTCGCCACGCCGGAGCGTTTCTTTGGCGACGTCATCGAGAAGCTGCGCGATGCCGGCCTCGTCGACGACGGCGGTCACGATGGAGACTTCTGGCGCCGCGTGATCATCGAGAAGCCGTTCGGCCACGACCTCGCCTCGGCCCACGCGCTGAACGAGCGCATCCTGAAGGTCCTGCGCGAAGACCAGATCTATCGCATCGATCATTTCCTGGGCAAGGAAACGGTGCAGAACATCATGGCGTTCCGGTTCGCCAACGGCCTGTTCGAGCCGATCTGGAACCGCGACCGCATCGACCACGTGCAGATCACCGTGGCGGAAACTGTGGGCGTCGAGCGCCGCGGTTCGTTCTACGAGCAGACCGGCGCGCTACGCGACATGGTGCCCAACCATCTGTTCCAGCTGCTGGCGATGGTCGCCATGGAGCCGCCGACCTCGTTCGACGCCGAAGCCGTGCGCACGCGCAAGGCCGAGACCATCGAGGCGATCCGGCCGATCCAGCCCGAGGATGCCGTCCGCGGCCAGTACGGTCCCGGCGCGGTCAACGGCGAGCTCGCCATCTCGTACCGCGACGAGCCCAACGTGGCGGCGGACTCGGTCACCGAGACCTTCGTGGCGATGAAGCTCTCGATCGATACGTGGCGCTGGTCGGGCGTGCCGTTCTACCTGCGCACCGGCAAGCACATGGGCCGCCGCACGACGGAGATCGCGATCCGCTTCAAGTCCGCGCCGTTCGCCCCGTTCCGCGGCACCGGCATGGACGCGTTCGGCCCGGACTGGCTGGTGCTGCAGATCCAGCCGGACGAAGGCATCTCGCTGCAGTTCGACGTGAAGCGCCCCGGCCCGCGCGTCGAGCTCGCGCCGGTGCGCATGGACTTCAAGTACGCCGACTGGTTCCGCGCCGAGCCGAACGTCGGCTATGAAACGCTGCTCTACGATTGCATGACCGGCGACGCCACGCTGTTCCAGCGTGCCGACATGGTCGAGGCGTGCTGGCGCGCCGTGCAGCCGATCCTCGACGACTGGGCGCAGCGCACGCCGGCCGACTTCCCGAACTACGCCTCGGGCAGCGCCGGTCCGGCGTCCGCCGATACGCTGCTGGCGCTGGGCGGACGTTCGTGGCGTCCGCTGAACTCCGCCGCGGAACTGAATACGCGACGGACGGCCAAGCCGAAGGCGGAAGCGTCGTCGGCCGAGAAGACGTCCGAGGGCGCCCCGTCCAGGCGCGCCGCGGCGAAGAAGAGCGGGGGTCGTGCGACGGCGAAGAAGGCGGCGGCGCCGAAAAAGGCCGCCGCCCGGAAGCCGGCGACCAGGAAGGTCTCCGCGAAGAAGACGGCCGCGAAGAAGGCGCCAGCGAAGAAGATGGTCGCCAGCAAGACAGCCACCGCCCGCAAGACGGCCCCCAAGCGCGCGAAGTAAGGCCTCAGGGTGCTCCCGCCAGCAAGGCGGGAGCATCCCCCCCCTCGGCCGGTGCCCCTGTGGGAAGCGCGCTCGCGCGCGAACCCGCGCCAGCGGGCCAGTCCGCGATACAAAAAAGTCTTCGCGCGAAAGGTCTTATTTTTCGTTGCGGTGCAGCAAAGTGGCCGCGGTAAGCCTGCCGCGCGGAGCCACTTCCGACGTTCCCGGAAATAACGCTTTCCACTGAATGGGTTAGGGGAAAGCGAAGCGATCCGTGCGCGGGCATGGATCGATCCAAAGTACGGCGACGCTATGGCGCACCGCAGTATTTTCTGGAAATAAAAAAGACGATGTCTCACAGACACTTGCGTCGAAACTCGCATTTTTAGATCGAGTTAAAAAAGTCGTTGACAACGTTGTCAGCGGCCTCTGAGAATCGACGCTGTCATACCGCTGCAAAGGCAGTTGCCGACGCGATCGATCCGCCCGAGGGGGCACGGCGTCGCGGCAGCGGGAAACGAATCAACGAAACGAACGACGGCCAACGCGGATTCCGGTCCGCGCGTCGGCGTTCGCTTCCGGATTGTCCCCACACGGAAGGGGGCGAGCGCGTGAGCGGTCGTCTCCTTCGTCGCATCCCTCCCTCCCCAGGAGCTACACGTGAATCACCGTATCAGCGCGCTTTCGATGGCCATCATGGCCGGCCTGTTCGCCACGGGCAGCGCGATGGCGCAGGACGCGGGCACCACGCCCCCGCCGGCCAAGACCGACAAGACCGCCGCCGCCCCGCAGACCGACGCCGCCAATCTCGAAGGCGTGACCGTCACCGGCATCCGCGCGAGCCTGCAGAAGTCGCTCGACCTCAAGCGCAACTCCGACTCGATCGTCGACGCCATCTCGGCCGAGGACGTGGGCAAGTTCCCGGACACGAACGTGGCCGAGTCGCTCTCGCACCTCCCGGGCCTCAGCGTCGACCGCAACTTCGGCGAAGGCGACAAGGTCAGCATCCTGGGCACTGATCCGGCGCTGAACCGCCTGCTGCTCAACGGCCAGACCGTCGCGTCGACCAACTGGACGTCGGATCCGAACAACCCGGACAGCCGCTCGTTCAACTACAGCCTGCTCGCCTCGGAAATCATCGGTAACGCCCAGGTCTACAAGACCCCGCAGGCGAACATCGACGAAGGCAGCATCGGCGGTACCGTCATCGTCAACACGCGCCGTCCGCTCGACCTGCCGGCGAACACGCTGACGGGCAGCGTCAGCTACGGTTACAACGACCGCGCCGACAAGGGCAAGCCGAACGCTTCCGTGCTCTACAGCTGGAAGAACAAGGACAACACCTTCGGCGTCCTCGGCTCGCTGATGCACTCCGATCGCATCATCGATCGCCAGGGCACGGAAATCTTCGGCTACCAGCGCGCGAACGATCCCACCGACACGAACCCCGACCACCAGTTCAATCCGGCCGTCGTTCCGCCCGACCAGCACGGCGTATACCCGACCGCGATCAACACCGCGTGGTTCCAGCAGCGCCGCACGCGCGACGGCGTGTCGACCGGCCTGCAGTGGAAGCCGAACGACGCGTTCGAGCTGAACTTCACCGGCCTGTACGTCACGGAGAAGTTCAACAACTTCAACCAGAGCCATTACGGCGAGTGGTCCGGCTCGGCCGCCAACGCCACGGCGCTGGGCTTCAACAACGGCGTCGCCACCAGCGGCAGCTACAACGCCAACACCTCGACCTACCTCGACGGCTACGAGCGCGATTCCACCGTGAACACGGGCGTCGCCAACCTGCGCGCCGACTGGTTCGGTGACGGCTGGACCGCGTCGAGCCAGATCGGCTACACCGGCTCCACCGGCGGTTCGGACGGCATCTGGAACACGCAGTTCCAGGGCTTCGGCGGCTTCGACTGGAACCTCAAGGGCCAGCACCCGCAGATCAACTACAACAACGCCGACAACCCGACGGCGATGCTGCTGCACGGCGCCGGCTACAGCTACGCGCCGAGCTACGATCGCGAGCGTTACTTCCAGGCCGACTTCGCGCATGACGTCAGCTGGGGTCCGCTGAACCAGATCGAGGTCGGCATCAAGGCCACGAACCACCTCGACGGCCAGGATGCCTACGCGGCGCGCCTGCCGTCGCAGGACGGCAACGGCCTCTCGCTCGCGGATTTCGCGCACGGCGGCACGCCCGGCGGTTACCTCGACGGCCTCAGCAAGGCCGGCAACATGGGTGACTGGACGACGATCGATCCGGGCCTGATGAAGGCGTACATCCAGCAGCTGAAGAACGGCACGGTGTCGCTCGATCCGAAGGCCACCTACAGCGTCGCGGAGCAGAACCGCGCGTTCTACATCCAGGGCGACTTCGCTGGCGACGACTACCGCGGCAACCTCGGCGTGCGCTACTTCCGCACCCGCGACACGGTGAACGGTTACAACGCGCTCGGCGGCGACACGTACGGCCCGGTCAACAAGCGCAGCTCGTACCATGACTGGCTGCCGTCGTTCAACATCGCGTACGACGCGACCGACAGCCTGACGCTGCGCTTCGCCGCCGCGAAGGCCGTGGCCCGCCCGCGCTACCAGCAGATGACCCCGTACGTGGCGCTCGACGACCGCACCCTGACCGGTTCGCGTGGCAACACCGACCTGGGTCCGTACAAGTCGACCAACTACGACGCGTCCGCCGAGTGGTACTTCTCGGAGAACAGCGTGCTGGCAGCGGAAGTGTTCTTCCGTCGCATCTCCGGCTACATCCTCAACACGAACGTCGCCGAGACGCATTACAACCTGACCAACCTGCGCGACGACGTGTACCAGATGCAGGTGCCGATCAACGCCGGCGTGGCCAAGGTCAAGGGCGCGTCGATCAGCTACCAGCAGAACTTCCGCTACGGCTTCGGCCTGCTGGCGAACTACACGTACTCCGACGCGGACACCAGCAACGACTTCCCGCTGCCGTACAACTCGAAGAACTCGTTCAACCTGTCGCCGTTCTACGAGCAGGGTCCGTGGAGCGCGCGCCTGACCTACAGCTGGCGCTCCTCGTACTTCACGTCGATCGCCCAGCTGCAGTCGCAGCAGATCACGGGCATCTTCCGCCAGCTCGACGCGTCGGTCGGCTACCAGATCAACGACCACATCCGTGTGTCGCTGGATGCGACGAACCTGCTCGACGAGACGTACTTCGTCTACAACAACACCCCGGCGCAGCCGCTCAACGCCTATAAGAACGGTCGCACCTACACCGTCACGATGGGCTTCAAGCTGTGATGCGCCGCGCGTCGCTGGCGCTGGTGGCCTGGCTTCTCGCCGGCGTCGCCGGCGCGGCCACGCCGGTGGAGAAAGACCTCTCCGCCGGCTGGCGGTTCCGGCTCGCTTCCGGTGGCGCCGCGGACTCGTTCCGCGGCGCGTCGGGAGGCCTGACGAAGCCGGTGGCATGCGACGCGCGATGCAAGCCGTTCAGGGACTGGCGGCCGGCCCACGTGCCGGGTGCGGTCCAGACGGACCTGCTCGAGCTGGGACGGATCGCCGATCCGTTCTGGCGCGACAACGAGGCCGGCCTGCAATGGATCGGCCTCTCCGACTGGGACTACCAGCTGGACTTCGATGTCGACGCGGCTACGCTCGCGCGTGGTCACGTTGATCTCGTATTCGACGGCCTCGACACCTATGCCGAGGTCAGCCTCAACGGGAAGAAGCTGCTATCGGCGGACAACATGTTCCGCCAGTGGCGCCTTCCGGTGAAGAACACCCTGCGTGCCAGTCGCAACACGCTCACCGTGCACCTGCAATCCCCGATCGCACGGCTCCAGCCGTGGCTGATGAAGCAGCCCTATTCGCTGCCGGGTGAATTCGATTCCGCCTTCGGCGACGAGCCCAAGGGCAAGCAGACCTCAAATTACGTCCGCAAGGCCAACTACCAGTACGGCTGGGACTGGGGTCCGCGCTACGTCACGCTCGGCATCTGGCGCCCGGTGCGCCTCGAAAGCTGGGACGACCTGCGCCTCGCCGATCTGCACATCGCGCAGCGGCACGTCGACGCGGACACGGCCAAGCTCGCCGCGCAGTTCGACGTGCGCGCCGACAAGGCCGGCAAGGTGACGCTCGACGTCGCCTGGACCGCGCCGGACGGCAAGACCGGCAGCGAAAAGCGCGACGTCGCGCTGAAGGCCGGCGAGAACCACGTCGAGGTGCCCATCGCCATCGACCACCCGCAGCGCTGGTGGCCGGTCGGCTACGGCAAGCCCGATCTCTACCGTTTCCACGGCAGCGTCAGCGCCGGCGGCACGTCGCTGGCGGAGGCGGATCGCGAGACGGGCCTGCGCAGCGTCGAACTGCGTCGCGAGAAGGACCAGTGGGGCAGGGGCTTCGCGTTCGTCGTCAACGGCGTGCCGATCTTCGCCAAGGGCGCGAACCTGATTCCTTACGACGCCTTCCCCTCGCGTGTGTCGACGGAGCGCCTCGAAGCGATCCTTCGCTCGGCGAAGGACGCGAACATGAACATGCTGCGCATGTGGGGCGGCGGCACGTACCAGGACGACGCGTTCTACGCGGCGGCCGACCGCATGGGCATGATGATCTGGCAGGACTTCATGTTCGGCGGCGCCATCACGCCGTACGACGACGCGTTCCGCGAGACCACGCGTATCGAGGCGACCGAACAGGTCACCCGTCTGCGCGACCATCCGTCGATCGTGCTCTGGGCGGGCAACAACGAAGTGCAAACCGGCTGGGAATCGTGGCCGGACCGCGAAGACTTCCGCAAGTTCGTCAACGCCGACGAAGTCCGTCGCATCGAGGACGGCATGCGCGTGCTCTTCGGCGACACGCTGCGCAAGGTCGTCACGAGCCTCTCGCCGGAGGTCCCGTATTGGGCTAGCTCGCCGGGCACGGATTTCGAGCGCGAGGCCAACGTGCTCGACGACGGCGACTACCATTACTGGAAGGTGTGGTCGGGCTCCGAGCCCATCTCGCATTACCTCGACGTCACGCCGCGTTTCCAGTCCGAGTACGGCCTGCAGTCGTTCCCGGTGATGGCCACCATCAAGGCCTTCGCGAAGGCGGAGGACATGGAGCCCGAATCGAAGGTGATGCGCGCGCACCAGAAGTTCGCCAACGGCGACGGCAACCAGCGCCTGCTGCTCTACATCCGACAGGAATACGGCGAGCCGAAGGACTTCGCGTCGTTCGTCTACCTGAGCCAGGTGATGCAGGCCGAAGGCATCGAGCTGGCGGCGGAACACCTGCGCAGCGCGCGTCCGCGCAACATGGGTTCGCTGTACTGGCAGTTGAACGACGTCTGGCCGGGCGCGTCCTGGGCGAGCGTCGATTACTTCAACCGCTGGAAGGCCCTGCAGTTCCACGCGAAGCGTTTCTACGCGCCCGTCGACGTCGTCCCGATGCGTCGGGACGGACGCACCGAGGTCTTCGCGGTCTCGGATCGCACGACGGACTTCGATGCCACGCTGCGTACCCGCGTCTACGACATGGGGGGCAAGCTGCTGCGCGAAACGAGTCAGCCGGTTCGCGCGGCGGCGCTGGCGAGCACGAAGGCCGTCACCGTCGACGACGCCACGTTGCTCAAGGGTGCCGACCCGCGCAGGACGGTCGTGTCGTTCGACCTGCTCGAAGCGGGCAAGCCGGCCGCCCACCACCTGCTTTACTTCGGTGCCGCGCGCACGCTCGCGCTGCCCCGTCCGGAGCTCTCTACGAAACTTCGCAGCGAGGGTGGGCGCACCCTGCTCACGGTGACCGCGAAGCGGCTCGCGCGCGCGGTCTGGATCGACACCGGCGATCTCGACGTACGTCTCGACGAGAACGCTTTCGACCTGTTGCCGGGCGAAAGTGTCGACATCGTCGTGAAAGGCGACGTTGATATCGATACGCTCCGCCGCACATTGTCTGTACGCTCCCTTGTCGATGCCCTGAAGGAAGCCACGCCTTGAATCCCAGCCGCCGCAACCTCGTCAAATGGCTTTCGCTCGTGCCCGGTGTCGCGATGACCGCGACCGTGAGCATGGGTGCCTCCGCCGCCTCGCGCTTTCCCACGCAGCGCCCGCCGCTCGCCAAGCGCAAGTTCACCAGCGAGGCGGTCGAAGCGCTGATCGCGTCGACGAAGAAGAAGATCGGCGATCCGGAACTGGCGTGGCTGTTCGAGAACTGCTTCCCGAACACCCTCGACACGACGGTCGAGCTGGGCCGCCTCGACGGTCTCGAAGACACCTTCGTGGTCACCGGCGACATCGACGCGATGTGGCTGCGCGATTCGTCGGCACAGGTGTGGCCGTACCTGCCGCTGACGCCGAAGGACGAGAAGCTGCGCAAGCTGTTCCGCGGGCTGATCCGTCGCCAGGCGCGCTGCATCATGCTGGATCCGTACGCCAACGCCTTCCTGCCCGATCCGCGCGGCAAGAGCGAGCTCGACTGGGCCCAGGCCGATCACACCGACATGCGCCCCGGCGTCGCCGAGCGCAAGTGGGAGATCGATTCGCTGTGCTATCCCGTCCGCCTCGCGCACGGCTACTGGCAGACCACCGGCGACCGCGAGCCGTTCGACGAATCCTGGCGCGCGGCGACGAAGCTGATCGTCAAGACCTTCCGTGAGCAGCAGCGCAAGGACGATCGCGGCCCGTACCACTTCCAGCGCACGTCGCCCAAGCCGACCGAGAGCCAGTTCCTCGACGGCTACGGCCAGCCGACGCGCCCGGTGGGTCTGATCCACGCGATGTTCCGTCCGTCGGACGACGCGACCGTCTATCCGTTCAACATTCCGGGCAACCTGTTCGCCGTCGTCACGTTGCGCCGCCTGGCGCAGATGCACGGCACGCTCTTCGGCGACCAGGTCTTCGCGAACGAATGCAACGCGATGGCCGACGAGATTTCCGCCGCGCTCGAGCAGTACGGCACGATCAAGGGCGCGCAGGGCGACTACTGGGCGTACGAAGTGGACGGCTTCGGCAACACGCTGTTCATGGACGACGCCAACGTGCCGAGCCTGCTGGCGTTGCCGTACCTCGAGTGCACGCCGCGCGACGCGCGCTACGCGCGCACCCGCGCCGCCGTGTGGAGCGCGGAGAATCCGTACTTCTTCAAGGGCAGCGCGGGCGAGGGCATCGGCGGCCCGCACGAAGGCCTGCGCATGATCTGGCCGATGTCGATCATGATGAAGGCCTTCACCACCGACGATACGGCCGAGATCCGCCAGTGCCTGCACTGGCTGAAGACGACCCATGCCGGCACCGGCTTCATGCACGAAGCCTTCGACCAGGACGACCCGAAGCAGTTCACGCGCTCGTGGTTCGCCTGGGCGAACACCCTCTTCGGCGAGCTGATCGTTCACCTCGCCGACAAGCATCCCGATACCCTGCGGCGCGTCTGACGCGTCGCCCACGCTGGAGGTTTCATGGTTACCCGTCGACGTTTTCTGCAGGGAATGGCCGCCGTCACGGCCGTCGGTCAGTTCGGCTCCCTCACCGCGCTGGCCCATGGTGTGCAGGATGGCCTGAACGCGCCATCGACCGGCGGCGGCACCGCCGGCGATGGCGTCCTGCGTCACGTCGACGTCTTCGTCGGCACGGGCGGCCACGGTCACACCTTCCCGGGTGCGACGCGGCCGTTCGGCATGGTGCAGCTGAGTCCCGATACGTATAACGCGCAGTGGGACGGCTCGTCCGGTTACCACCAGGGCGACGGGTCGATCATGGGCTTCTCGCACACCCATCTTTCCGGCACCGGCGCGAGCGACATGCTCGACTTCCTCGTGATGCCGTCGATGGGTCCCGTGCTCCTGCAGCCCGGCGATCGCGACTTCGACGGCGTGAACTACGTATCGCGCTTCGATGCGAGGAAGCAGAGCGGCGAGAAGGCCGAGAAGGGCTACAAGACGGGCGTCAAGGGCTACCGCTCGCACTACACCGGCGAGCAGGCGCATCCCGGTTACTACCGCGCGAAGCTGACGCGCTTCGACATCCTCGCGGAAATGACCGCGACCCTGCGCGCGGGCATGCACCGCTACACGTTCGGCAAGAGCGGCGAGGCGCACCTCCTCGTCGACCTCACGCACGGCTTCGCCGACGCGATGGACAAGCCGGCCAACGTCACGGACGCCGAGCTCACGCTGGTCAACGGCGACACGCTCGTGGGCGGTCGTCGCGTATGGCAGTGGGCCGCCGGCCGCGTGATCTACTTCGCGATGAAGCTCTCGCGTCCGGTGAGCAGCGTCACGCTGTACTCCGAGGACAAGGCGCTGCCGAAGGGTACGTCCACCGCGAAGGGCGACCACCTCAAGGCCGCGCTGCACTTCGACGACGCGTCGAAGGAGCCGCTGCTGGTGAAGGTCGGTATCTCTGGCGTGGACATCGACGGCGCCATGCGCAACGTCGACGGCGAAATGCCGGGCTGGGATTTCGACGGCATCCGCGCGTCCGCCGAAGCCGAGTGGGAGCAGGAGCTGTCGAAGATCCGCATCCAGTCCTCGTCGGACAAGGTCATGCGCACGTTCTACAGCTCCATGTACCACACGATGCTCGCGCCAACCGTCTTCAGCGACATCGACGGCCGTTACCGCGGCATGGACAAGGCGATCCACACGCTGCCGGAAGGCCGCCACAACTACAGCACCTATTCGCTGTGGGACACCTATCGCGCCGAGCACCCGCTGTTCACGTTGTACCAGTCCGAACGCGTGCCCGACCTCGTCGACGGCCTCGTCCGTCTGGCCGTGGAAAGCCCGAGCGGCGCGCCCGTGTGGCCGCTGCAGGGCATCGAGACGGTCTGCATGATCGGCTACCACTCCGCGGTGGTGGTGGCCGAGGCACAGGCGAAGGGCTTCACCGGCATCGACTACGCGAAGGGCTGGCCGGTGTTCCGTCGCCGGGCCATGCAGGACGACTATTTCGGCCTGCCGTACTACCGGAAGATGGGCTTCATTCCCAGCGACAAGGAAGGCGAGGCGGTCAGCAAGACGCTCGAGTACGCCTATGACGACTGGGCGGTGGCGCACATGGCCGAGGCGCTCGGTCATGCCGACGACGCGGCGCTGCTGCGCAAGCGTTCGCAGAACTATCGCAACGTGTTCGACAAGGACATGCAGTTCGTCCGGCCGCGCGCGGAGGACGGCAGCTGGATCCAGCCGTTCGATCCGATCGCGATCGGTCACTCGAAGCGCTGGCGCGACTTCACCGAATCCAACGCGTGGCAGGCGACGTTCCTCAACCAGCACGACGTCTACAACTACATGGACCTGTTCGGCGGCGCGGAGGGCTTCGAGAAGAAGCTCGACGGACTGTTCAACGCCGACCCGGTGCTGCCGGACAACGCACCGCCGGACATCGCCGGCATGGTGGGCCAGTACGCGTTCGGCAACGAGCCGGCGCACCACATGCCCTACCTCTATGCGTACACCGGTGCGCATCACAAGACGCAGGCGCGCGTGCGGATGCTGCTCGACACGATGTTCCTGCCCGAGCCCGACGGCCTGCCCGGCAACGAGGACTGCGGCCAGATGAGCGCGTGGTACATCATGAGCGCGATGGGCCTGTATGCCGTGGACCCGGTCAGCACCAACTACGTGTTCGGCAGCCCGCTGCTCGACCGTGCCGAGGTGAAGGTCGGCGGCGGTCGCACGCTGGTGATCGAGACGAAGGAGAACGGTCCCGACCGGCCGTATATCCAGTCGGTCACCTGGAACGGGAAGCCCTGGACGAAGAGCTGGATCTCCCACAAGGACCTGACCGCGGGCGGCACGCTGTCGTTCGTGATGGGCGACAAGCCCAACGAGGCGTTCGGCAAGGCGCCGGACGACCGTCCGCCGTCGTTCGGCGCGCCCGCGACGGCCTGAGTGCCCGAGGCGGGTGGGGCTTTTGTCTCATCCGCCATCGGCTCCCGCCAAAGCAGCCCTACCGAAGGGTGGGAGCCGATCGTATCGGCGATCGCTCGCTCGCACCGAGCGCCGCAAACGATTTCGTCCGCGCCGTTCACGATCGGTAGACCGCCCAACCGACAATCTCACCACCGCCGGGAGGACCCGGTAGGGAGAGGGGGCTGTCATGTCGTACGCCGGGCGTATGGTCTTTCGGATGTACCTGCCGGGCGTTCTCGTCCTGGCAGCGGGCGGCATGGCCGCCGCGGGCCTGAAGGCCGCGCAGCAGATGCCGGGCGACCTCGGCACGCTTTCCCTCTATTCGAACCTTCCCGCGTGGACCTTCGGCGTCGCGCTCGTCGTCGCGCTGACGATCGGCGCGGTGCAGACGCTGCGCCTTCGCCTCTGGGACCGCGGCGCGATCGCCGGCTGCTATGTGTGCGGTTGCCTGCTCGGTTCGCCGCGCGCGGCGCGGCGGGGCCTCGGCCTCATCCGGCATTGCCTGGGCTGCGGCAAGGTCCACGGCGTGAACCACCACCGCCTGCCGCCCCACGTGGTTCCCCTGGCGGTGGCCGTGAAGGACACCGCGGCCGCTCCGGTCAGGAGCGTACGTTCGTTACCGTGATGCGGTGACCGATGCGGGCCAGCAGGGCGCGCAGGGTTTCGGCGTCCTCTTCCGACGTGCCGTCTTCCAGGGACAGCCACAGCGAGTCCCCGGCGAGGTTGTGCACCTTTTCGTTGAACTCGATCTCGAGCGCGGGTTTGCCGCCGGGATGGACGACGGATACGGCGAAGTTACGTTGCACGCCCTGTGTTCCTGCTTGGGTGACTGGACCGGCATTTTACCGGGGCGGGGGAGAAAAGGGCGGTCGCGACGGGTGAGGCGTGAACCACGGCACGTTCACTCGCTCGCCACGAGCGTTCGCTGCAAATGAGGGCACCGAGGAGGAACCCATGCTGCAGCTGAATCCGCCACTTCCGATGAACACGCCCAAGGGCGAAGGCTTCGCCCATTTCCTGATCGACTACGGTCCGGAGTCCGACCTGTACTGGACGGTGTTCATCACCGCCACGGGCGAGATCTGGACCTTCGCCAACCGCGAGGTCCGTGCCTCGAAGAACATCACGCTCGGACGTACCGCCCCGTCGTCGCCGCGCCCGGCGCAGCCGCGACGCCCCGCCGCCGAAGGCCACGCCCCGGGCGTGCTGCCCTTCAACGTGGCCGAGTCGCAGGGCTGACCTCGGGGGACGCTCCGCGTCAGCGGGGCACCCGGTAGCCGCCGGGGACACCCTGTGGCGAGAGCGTCAGCTGCCAGAGCTGGTCGCGCCGGCTGCGGAACACGCCGGCCGAACAGCCGAGGTAGAAATGCCACATGCGCCGGAACCGTTCGTCGTAATGGCCGGCCAGCCTGGGCCAGGCCGCGTCGAAATTCGCCTGCCAGGCCATCAGTGTGCGGTCGTAGTCCGGCCCGAAGTTGTGCCAGTCCTCGACGACGAAGAGGCCTTCGAGGGCGGTCGCGACCTGGCTCATGGACGGAATGACCGAGTTCGGGAAGATGTATTTCTCGATCCACGGGTCGGGACGGCCCGGCGTGCCGTTGCTGCCGATGGTGTGGAGCAGGGCGAGTCCCTCGGGGTGCAGGCAACGCCGTGCGACTTCGAACCACGATCGGTAGTTCTTCCCGCCGACGTGTTCGAACATGCCCACCGAGAGGATCGCGTCGAAGCGTTCGTCGAGCTCGTGGTAATCCTGCAGGCGGATCTCGATCGGCAGGCCCTGGCACAGCTCCCGCGCGAACTCCGCCTGTTCCTTCGAGATGGTCACGCCCACGCCGCTGACGCCGTAGCGCTCCGCGGCGTATTTCAGCGCCTCGCCCCAGCCGCAGCCGATGTCGAGGATGCGCTGGCCGGGCCGTAGCTGGAGCTTGCGGCAGATCAGGTCGAGCTTGGCTTCCTGCGCGTCGTCGAGGTTGTCGGCGTTGGCCCAGTAGCCGCATGAATACACCAGGCGCTTGCCGAGCATCGCCTCGAACAGATCGTTGCCGAGGTCGTAGTGCTGCCTGCCGACATCCCATGCGTGGTCGCCGCGTTGCAGGTTGAGGAACCGCGCCTTGAGGTGCGCGATCAGCGTGTCGAGGGTGCGCAGCGAGTCGTCGAGGTGCGACGAGAGCACGCGGGAGAAGAAGCCCGGCAGGTCGGGGACATCCCACCAGCCGTCCATGTACGCCTCACCGAAGCCCAGCGAGCCATGGGCGAAGACCCGGGCGTAGGTGCGGTCGTCGTGCACGACGATGTCCGTCGGGCGGTTGCCGCCGAGGGTGATCCCGGCGTGCTGGAGCAGCTCCTGCGCACGTGCTTTGAGAGAAGAAGAATCGTGGCTCATGGATGGATTCCTTATGACCCTCGTGCGCCGCCCCGCGCGGCGTCGGCGCCTTGCTAGAAGTGCTTGAGTACTCCACGTGTCGCGGTGAGGCCGATGACCGTCAGCGTGATCGAACCCAGAAGGTTGACGGCGACGTGTCCGGCGAACCACGCGTACTGCCCCCGCAGGAGCAGCATCGACGCCTCGGCCGAAAACGTCGAAAAGGTGGTCAGGCCACCGAGGAAGCCGGTGGCGACGAGGAGCCGCATCTCTACCGGCAAGGCCTGGAAATGGTCGAACAATGCCAGCGCGATGCCCATCACGAGGCCGCCGGCGAGATTCGCGGCGAGCGTTCCCAGCGGAACGGAAGGAAACAACGGGTTGAGGGCGACGGCGAGCCACCACCGCAACCAGCAACCAAGGGTGCCGCCGACGCCGACGGCCAGGAATCCGGTGTAGCTCACGCGACCCTCTCGTGGACATGGGATGGACGGAGTATGGGCCGATGGCCGCCTGACCGCGAGCCGGACCCCGCAGGTATACTCGCCCATCTTTCCCCGCACGGCCTTGCAGGACCATGTCCTCCGCGACCCGCGACCCGCGTCGCTATCTGCCCCTGCTGCTCGCGGCCCTGACCATGATCGGGCCGTTCTCGATCGACGCCATCTTCCCGGGCTTTCCGGACATCGGTCGCGACTTCCAGGTGAGCGCGGTCGGGCTCCAGCAGCTGCTGAGCGTGTACCTGATGGCGTATGCGGTGATGAGCCTGTTCCATGGCGCGCTGTCGGATGCCTACGGCCGCAAGCCGGTGATCGTCATCGCGATGGCGATCTACACGGCCGCGTCCATCGGCGCGGCCCTGGCGCCGAGCTTCGCCGTCCTGCTCGGCTGCCGCGTGCTGCAGGGCCTGTCCGGCGGCGCGGGCATCGTCGTGGGTCGCGCCGTCGTGCGCGACACCATGCAGGGCGAGGAAGCGCAACGCATGATGTCGAAGGTCATGATGATCTTCGGCATCGCGCCGGCGATCGCGCCGATCGTCGGCGCCTGGCTGCTCGGGATCGACGGCTGGCGGGGCATTTTCTGGGCGTTGTCGGCGTTCACGGTGGCGCTGACGCTGGCCGTCGGGTACTTGCTCGTCGAATCGCATCCCGAGGAGCGGCGGACGGTCTTCCGGCCGAAGCCGCTGCTCGCAGGCTACGGCCGCATCGTTCGCGACCGGCCGTTCTGGCCGCTGGCAATCGCGGGTTCGATCAACTTCTCCGGCCTGTTCCTTTACGTGGCATCGGCGCCGCATCTGATCCGCGACCTTTTGCACCTGGGGGCGGATGGCTTCCCCTGGCTATTCGTGCCCGTCGTGACGGGCATGGTCACGGGCGCCTTCGTCTCGGGCCGCGTCGCGGGCCGCGTCAGCGCGATGCGCACCGTGGGCTGGGGCTACATGGCGATGCTTTCGTCGTGCGCCCTCAACCTGCTGCTCGCCGTGGTGCTCGACGCGCCGCGCGTGCCGTGGTCGACGCTGCCGCTGGCGCTGTACGGCCTGGGCGTGCAGCTCGCGTTCCCCACGCTGACCCTGCTGCTGCTCGATCGCTTCCCGGATCAGCGCGGCGGCGTCTCCTCGGTGCAGGCCTTCGGCAGCCTCGCCTTCACGGCGCTGGTCGCCGGGGTCCTCTCGCCGGCCCTGTCGGGCAACATGCTCGACCTCGCCCTCGGTTCCACCGCGATGTGCCTCATCGGCCTTGGTGCCTGGACCTGGTACACGCGCATCGAGCGCCGTCGCGTGGCGCGCGCCACAGCCGTGGCGGTGACGAGCGTGCCGTCGCAGGTCGAGCGTAACGAGCCGGGTTGAGCCGGGCCGTACCGGCTCCGTAGGAGCGCGCCCTGCGCGCGACATCTTTGGGGGCCGGGCGTCGCAGGACCTGTTACCTCGTCGCGAGAAGCTGTCGCGCGCAGGGCGCGCTCCTACGAGTGGGCGTTCGTAGGCAACCCGCGCTCACGCAGGAACGCCTGCGCCTCGGGCGCATCCTGCTCGAACCATGCGCGCGTGGAACCGAGCCGATAGGTGTAACCCCAACGGTCCATGTCCTCCATGAGGCGCGCGGAGCCCACCGACGGCAGCTGCCCGGCGAGGACGATCTGCAGGTAGCAGGTGGCGTCTTCTTCTTCGATGGAATCGGTGGCATCGGTGTGCACGAGCGCGCGCTTCGCCTCGGGCAGCACGATCAGGTGGCATGCCTCGTGGAGCAGCGAGTGCACCGGCGTGTCCGCGCGGGCGTAGACCGTGGTGCCGATGATGCCGGCCTCGGTGTCGCCCCAGAAACTGCCCGGGATCGGCTCGCCGTCGGCGACCGCGACGAGGCGCAGGCCGTAGCGGGCGAGGAGGGCGCGTGGTTCGTCGAATCCGATCTCGCCGACGCGGAGCACCGCGTCGGCGGGGTCGCTGCCGGGGACCGTGGCGGCCCCGGCGGAGGTGTCGTCCATGGCGAGGCTCAGACGACCGGCTTGCCGTCGGGCAGCGCGACCGAAAGTTCGAGCACCTCATGGCCGCTGTCGCGTTCGAGGTTGATGTTCACGGCCTCGACGTCGACGTTGACGTACTTGCGGATGACTTCGAGCAGCTCGTTGCGCAGCAGCGGCAGGTAGTCGGGGCCGCCGCGCGTCGAGCGCTCCTGGGCGACGATGATGCGCAGGCGTTCCTTGGCGACGCCTGCGCTCGGCTCGGGCTTGCGCTTCAGGAAATCGAGGATACCCATGCTCAACCTCCGAAGACGCGCTTGAGGAAGCCCTTCTTGACCGGCTCGAGGAAGCGAAGCGGACGCTCTTCGCCGAGGATGCGGGCGACGGTGTCCTTGTAGGCCGCGCCGGCGTTCGAGTTGTCGTCGAGGATCACCGGCACGCCGGCGTTGGACGCGGCGAGCACGTTCTCGGACTCCGGGATCACGCCGACGACCGAGATGCCGAGGATTTCCTCGACGTCCTTGACGCTGAGCATCTCGCCGGCTTCGACGCGGTTCGGGTTGTAGCGCGTCAGCAGCAGGTGCTGCTTGATCGGCGCCTCGCCCTTCTCGGCGCGGCGGGTCTTGCTCGCGAGCAGGCCGAGGATGCGGTCGGAGTCGCGGACCGAGGAGACTTCCGGATTGACGACGACGACGGCGTGGTCGGCGAAGTACATCGCGAGGTGCGCGCCCTTCTCGATGCCGGCGGGGGAGTCGCAGACGACGAAGTCGAAGTTTTCCTTGGTCAGTTCGTCGAGCACCTTCTCGACGCCTTCCTGCGTGAGGGCGTCCTTGTCGCGCGTCTGCGACGCGGCGAGCACGAACAGGTTTTCGTGGCGCTTGTCCTTGATCAGGGCCTGCTTGAGCGTGGCCTCGCCGTGCACGACGTTGACGAAGTCGTAAACCACACGGCGCTCGCAGCCCATGATGAGGTCGAGGTTGCGCAGGCCGACGTCGAAGTCGATGACGGCGACTTTCTTGCCCTGCATGGCGAGGCCGGTGGCGAGGGAGGCGCTGGTGGTGGTCTTGCCGACTCCGCCTTTGCCGGAGGTGACGACGATGATTTCAGTCAAGGGATGTCTCCGAGTATTGCGAGGCGGCTGTGGTCACAGCCGCGCGATCATGAGTTTTCCATTCTCGAGCCAGCATTGCACGGCCTGGCCTTCGAATTCCTTGGGCATGTCTTCGAACACGCGGTAATGCCCGGCGATCGCGACGAGTTCGGCGCGGAAGTCGGAGCAGAAGATGCGCGCCGATTCGTCACCCTGCGCACCGGCCATGGCGCGGCCACGCAGGGTGCCGTAGATATGGATGGAGCCGTCGGCGATCACTTCGGCGCCGTTGGCGACGGTGGCGCTGACGACGAGGTCGCGTTCGCGCGCGTAGACCTGCTGGCCCGAGCGGACCGTGCCCTCGCCGTGGTGCTGCGCGGTGACGGTACCGCCGGTGTCGGCGTCGTGCGTGGCGGCGGGCGACGCGTGCACCGGCTCGCTGCGCGACGGCGCGGCGACCGCCGCCGCCGCGTCGCCCTGCGCCGGCTCGTACTGGGCGCGGAACTTGGCGATGAGCGGCAGGCCCATGCGCTCGGCGAGCGCTTCGGTCTCGCTGGTGCCGTAGGCCAGGCCGACGGGCAGCATGCCGGCGCTGCGGATGGCTTCGAGCAGGGCGTCGACCATGCCGTCGTCGGGCAGCTTCGGCAGGTGCGACAGATCGAGCACCACCGCGGCGCGCGCGAACATCTGCGGCGCGGACCGCACGCGGCGTTCCAGTTCCTCCACCAGCGCGGCGGCGTCGACGCGGCGAAGGCGCACGCAGGCGATGCCCACCTGGCCGAAGCGCAGGTCGCAGGCGGCTTCGAGGGATTCGGCGCGGGCGTTCATGCGGCCACCCCCGCGGCGTCGGCCGGGCGCCGGCGCTCGGCCAGCCAGTCGACGGCCGGCAGGCCGTCCTGCTCGAGGTAGCGCTCGCGCACGAACGGGAAGCTGGGCAGCTCGCGCGCGAGGAGGCTCACCATCGGGCCGTCGGCGCCCATCTTCTGCTGGCCGACTTCCTGGAAGCCCATGGTGCCGTGGAAGAGCACGGTCTGGTCGTTGCGGGGTTCGAGGAACACCTCGCAGGTCAAAAGTGGCACGCGTACCTCTGCATAGCTCTGCACATCGCAATAGAAGATCCGGCCCAGGCCGTGGCCACGCGATTCGGACGCGATCACGATGCGGTCGATATACACGAAGCTTTCGTAATGGGCCTGGAACCAGCGGAAGTTCGGGCTGGCGTACCCGGCGTCCTGGCGCATGGCGATGAGGAAACCGAGGATGCGGCCGTCCTGCTCGGCCACGCGGAAGTAGTGCGCGATCTGGTACAGGTGACGCAGGCGGTCGAGGTCCGTGGCGAGGATGCCCGTGCCCGCCTCGTTGTTGAGGCTCAGCACGGCACCCAGGTCGTGCTCGCGCACGTCGCGGATGGCAAGGGCCATTCGTTGCTCCGCTGGAGTGATCTGGAAAAGCGACCCCCGGGCCGCCGAATGCGCGGCATTATGGCACGCCCGGGTCTCGCCGGGGAGCGCGCCGGGCTTGTAAAACCGTTGTAAAGCCGACGCTTGCCGGCCGCCGGCACGTGACTTCAGTCAGGTGGTGCCGGCCGCGCGAAGCCCTATGATGCGGGCATGTCCAAGGTCCAGTTCAACCACGTCCGCCTGCTTCGCTACGCGACGTACTTCGTGTTCCTGTGCGCCGGCCTGCCGCTGTCGATGCAGCGGGCCGGTTCGGGTCCGGGGGCGATCGGCGACATGGCGCTGCTGGCCTGGACCGCGTGCTACCTCGTCTTCGGCCTGGTGCACTGGCTGCTGACGAACCAGCTGGGCGCGCGCCTCAACGGCGCCACGCGCGTCGCGGTGCTCGTGATCCTCACGGGCACCGCGCTGGCGATCGGCGCGCTCAGCAAGAGCGGTGTCGGCGCCTTGCTGCTCATCATCGTCGCCACCGTGGTGCCGTGGCTGGTCAGCCTGCCGCTGGGCATCGCGTGGATGGTGGTGGCGCACGTGGCGCTGGTGCCCGTGTTCGCCGAGGTGCCGGGATGGGGCGTGATCAGCGCGCTCATGCAGGCGTGCCTGTACTTCGGTTTCTCGGCGCTGGTCTTCATCGCCTCGATGGTCGCCAGCCAGCAGGCGGAGGAACGCGAGGAACTGCGCCGCCTGAATTCCGAGCTCCGCGCCACGCGCGCGCTGCTGGCGGAGTCCACGCGCATCGCCGAGCGCATGCGCATCGCCCGCGACCTGCACGATCTGGTCGGCCACCACCTCACCGCGCTGAGCCTCAACCTCGAGGTCGCCAGCCACCTCACCAACGACGTCGCCCGCGAGCACGTGCTGAAAGCGCAGAGCACGGCCAAGCAACTGCTCGCCGACGTGCGCGAGGTGGTGAGCGAACTGCGCCAGGACGATGCGATCGACCTCACGCAGGCCCTGCGCAGCCTGACCGAGGGGGTGCCCGGTCTGGACGTCCGCCTCTCGGTGCCGCCGCGCTTCGGCGTGGAAGATCCCCGCCGCGCGCAGATGCTGCTGCGCTGCGTGCAGGAGATCCTGACGAACACCGTGCGCCACGCGAACGCCCGCCACCTCTGGCTGACGTTCCGTCACACCGGCCCCGACGAACTCTGCCTCGACGCGCGCGACGACGGGCGCGGAAGCGGCGAGTTCCGTCCCGGCAACGGCCTGAACGGCATGCGCGAGCGCCTCGCCGAGTTCGGTGGCACGCTCACGTTCCGGACCGACCCGGCCGGCGGGTTCGCGCTGACCGCGCGCCTGCCGCTGGGCGAAGAATCCACGCTGGCCCATACGCCCGCGCGACAGCTCCTCGAGCCCGCCCCGGACGACGCGTCCGGGCAGGCGCCGCGTGCCACACTCTCCGTTCCTTCCGAGGACCTCCCATGATTTCCGTCTGCCTCGTCGACGATCAGAACCTGGTTCGCCAGGGCATACGCTCCCTGCTCGACCTCGCGGGCGACATCCGCGTGGTGGCCGAATGCGCCGATGGCGCGCAGGCGGTGCAGCAGATTCCCGTCGTGCGCCCGGACGTCGTGCTGCTCGACCTGCGCATGCCGAACATGAGCGGCCTCGAGGTCCTGCAGGCACTGGGGGCCCGCAACGAACTGCCGCCGACGATCATCCTGACCACCTTCGACGACGACCAGCTCGTGTTGTCGGGCCTGAAGGCGGGCGCCCGCGGCTACCTGCTCAAGGACGTCTCGCTCGACCAGCTCGTCGAGGCCGTCCGGACCGTCGCCGCCGGCGGGTCGCTGGTCGCCCCCATGGTCACGCAGCGGCTGCTGGCGGGGGTCGGCCGGATCCAGAACCAGTTCTCCAGCCTGGAGCAGCCAGACCCTCTCACGGAACGTGAGACCGAGATCCTGCGGCTGCTCTCCGGCGGCTACAGCAACAAGGAAATCGCCAATTCCCTGCGCGTGGCGGAGGGAACGGTGAAGAACCACGTGTCCAACATCCTCTCCAAGCTTGGCGTACGCGACCGTACGCGCGCGGTCCTGAAGGCCCTCGAACTCGGGATCGTCTGACCGATTGCGGCAGGATCGGCCGGAAGCCCCGTCACACCGGCCGAAAACCCGCTTGTGCCGGGTTGCGAAAAAGGGCAGGCAACCCAATGGCGTTCCCCGCCGCGAGCAAGTACCATCGGCTCTTTCGGCGCGGGCGAACCCCTGCCACGGGCCGATTCTTCAGGGGTGACCACCCGGCGTCCATGCCGTGCGTGGAGCCCGTTCGTGAGACGTTCGGAGAACCGTGGAATGACGCGTCTGTTAGAATTTATTGTCGCCCTCGTCATCGTCGCCGTACTCGGTGTCGTGGTCGGCGTGGCCATGCCCTCGACCGGACATGTCGAGCGCGAAATGCTGATCAGCAAGGACTTGCGCCAGGTTTACGACGTTTTCAGCAACTTCCGTCGTTTCCCCGACTACACCGTCCTGCGCTCCTTCGATCCGAAGGTGCAGTTCGAGCTGTCGGGCAAGGCCTATGGCGTCGGCTCCAAGATCTCCTGGAAGGCCGCTGACGAGAAGGTCGGCGACGGCTCGCTCGAGATCGCCTCGATCGATCCGAACTTCGCCCAGGTCACCGATGCCGGCAAGGGCACGATCGTCTGGAACGTCGACAACGCCTGGCGCGGTGACGACAAGAAGTTCACGATCAAGCTCGAGCGCACCGGCCGCAGCCAGAAGCTCGTGAAGGTGAACTGGGCCTACGACGTCTCGTACGGCTTCAACCTGATCAACCGCTTCTCGAACCTCTACATCCACGGCGATCCCGACGCGCTGATCCAGTTCAGCCTGTCGAACCTGCAGAACCTGATGGCGTCGATCCCCAACATCGACTACAGCAAGATGGTTCCGTCGATCGTCGAAACCCCGGCCAAGCCGGTCCTGCTGGTCTCCACCACCGCGCCGCGCACGCTCGACGACGTCGACACCGCGTCGGACAAGGCGATGGCCGAGATCCAGGCCGCCGCGAAGAAGCTCGGCGTGAACGTGGTCGGTCCGCGCATCACCTTCACCACGAACTGGGGTGACCAGAACTACACGTTCGACGTCGCCGCCGAGATCGACGCGACCACGCTGAAGATCAACGGCCAGGACGTCGAGCTCACCGCCGCCCAGCGTCCGGCGCTCGACGCCGCCGCTCCTGCCGAGGCTTCGACCGCCGCCGCGCCGGCCGCCGCCGATGCCGGTGCCGCTCCGGGCAGCAAGGACAAGTTCGGCCGCGTCATCGTCGACGGCAACGTCAAGGCCGTCCTGGCCTTCGGTGGCAAGGCGCTGAAGGCCGAGTGGAACGGCACGGGCGCCGGTCTCCCGCAGACCCGCCAGATGCTGACCGCTTACTCGCAGACCCACGGCTACAAGTACGACGACGTGACCTACCGCGCCTACGACATCCAGGTGAAGGCGCCGGTGAACAACAAGGGCACGATCGAGGGCTACGACGAGCAGAAGTTCGAGATCTACCTCCCGCTGCAGGGCGACAACATTCCGGACCAGACCCCGGAGCAGGAAGCCGGCATGAAGCAGCCGGGTCTTGAAGAGTCGGCTCCGGCCGGTTCCTCGACGGCCCCGGCCGCCGCGGGCACGGCACCGGCCCCGGCCGGTACCGCCCCGGCACCGGCGGGCACCGCCGCGCAGTAAGCGCCGCGCCTCGCGAGACGCAAGAACCCCGCCGGCGACGGCGGGGTTTTTTTTGCGATCGCGACGGTCCGACCCGGGTGGAACGCAGCACACCTCGTACCCGTTACACTCGCGGCAATGATCGAAGCCGACCGACTGACCCGCTGCTATGGCCCGCTCACCGCGGTCGATTCGCTGAGCCTGCGCGCCGAGCCGGGGCAGGTGCTGGGGCTGCTGGGTCCCAACGGCGCGGGGAAGTCCACGGCGATGCGCATGATCGCCGGATTCCTCACGCCGACGTCCGGCACGGCGCGCGTCTGCGGCCACGACATCCGCAAGGAGCCGCTCGCCGCCAAGCGCGCACTGGGCTACCTGCCGGAAGGCGCGCCCAGCTACGGCGAGATGACGATCCGCGAGTTCCTCGTCTTCATGATCCGCGTGCGCGGTCTGGAGCGCGACGTGGCCTTCCGCCGCTTCGACGAGGTGGTCTCGCGCCTCGAACTCGAAGAGGTGCTCGAGCAGACGATCGGCACGCTGTCCAAGGGCCTGCGCCGCCGCGTGGGCCTGGCGCAGGCGATCCTGCACGACCCGCCGGTGCTCATGCTCGACGAGCCGACCGACGGCCTCGATCCGAACCAGAAGCATTCGGTCCGCATGCTGATCGACGCCATGGCGCGCGAGCGCACGATCCTGATCTCCACTCATCTGCTCGAAGAGGTGCACGCCTTGTGCAATCGCGTGGCGATCATCGCCAACGGCAAGCTGCTCGCCGATGCGACCCCGGCGGAGCTCGAGGCGCGTTCGCGCTACCACGGCGCGGTTTCGTTCAGCGCGCAGGGCAGCGGCGTGTCGCGCGAGATGCTGGCGCGCATTCCGAACGTCGCGATGGTGGAGGTCGACCCGCTCGACGGTCGCGTGACCGTGTTCCCGCGGCCCGGCCTGCCGATCCTCGAGGATGTCCAGGCGCTGCTGCGCACGCAGAACCTCCAGGTATCGGAGATCCAGCTGGAGCAGGGACGCCTCGACGAGGTGTTCCGGCAGATCACGACGCAGCCGCGCGGGGCACAGGCATGACGGCGGTCTCGGCGATCGCCCGACGCGAACTGTGGAGCTACTTCGTCACCCCGGTGGCGTACGTCTTCATGGTGATCTTCCTCGTTCTCGCGGGCCTGCTCACGTTCTACGCGGGCGATTTCTACGACCGCGGCCTCGCCGACCTGCAGCCCTTCTTCGACATGCACCCCTGGCTGTACCTCGTGCTGGTGCCCGCGGTGACGATGCCGATGTGGGCGGAGGAACGCGCCTCCGGCACGCTCGAACTGCTGTTCTCCCTGCCGGCCTCGATCGCGCAGGCGGTGCTCGGCAAGTTCCTCGCCGCCTGGGCGTTCATCGGCATCTGCCTCGTGCTGACGTTCCCCATCTGGATCACGGTCAACTACCTCGGCGATCCGGACAACGGCGTCATCCTCGCGGGCTACGTCGGCAGCTGGCTGATGGCCGGCGCGTTCATCGCGATCGGCACCTGCATGTCGGCGTCCACGCGTAGCCAGATCGTCGCGTTCATCCTGACCGCGGCGGTGTGCTTCCTGCTCCTGCTCGTGGGCCAGCCGCAGGTGGTCGACTTCTTCCAGGACTCGCTCCCGCCGCGGCTGATCGGCGCGCTGGGCCAGCTGAGCATTTCGCGTCACGCCAACGCGATCGCGCGCGGCGTGCTCGACCTGCGCGACCTGGTCTATTTCTTCGCCACGATCGTCGCCTGGCTTGGCGCCAGCGTCATCGTGCTCGACCTGAAGCGGACGCGCTGACGATGCGACACCTGCACGTGACGCGCTCCTTCCGGCTCCGGCTCGCGCTGCTCGGCATCGCGGTGCTGTTCCTCGTGACGATCGCCTTCAGTTCGATGTCGCTGCGCACCGCGCGCGTCGACCTCACCGAGGACCGCATCTACACGCTGACGCCGGGCACCCAGCAGATCGTGGACAGCCTGCGGAAGCCGCTGACGCTGACCCTTTATTTCTCGGACCATGCGACGCGCGACCTGCCGCAGATCCGCAGTTACGAGCAGCGCGTGCACGAGATGCTGCGCGAGATCGCCGTGCGCGCCCATGGCCGCGTGCGCTTCAGGGTCATCGATCCCGTGCCGTATTCCGACGACGAGGACGCCGCCGAGAGCTATGGTCTTTCGCCGGCCAGCGGCGGCAGCAACGGCGAGCGCGTGTTCTTCGGGCTGGTCGGCATGGATGGCTCGGGCGACGTGCCTCCCCAGTCGATCCCGTTCTTCGACCCGGCCCGCGAGCCCTTCGTCGAATACGACATCGCGAAGCTGCTCTACGAGCTCGGCATGCCGACCAAGCCGCGCCTCGGCGTCATCAGCACGCTGCCGGTGGAAGGCAACCTCGTGATCGGCGAGCCGGCCTGGGGCGTGGTGCGCCAGCTCGACCAGCTCGCCGACGTGACCACGCTGGACCCCGCGAGCCTCAAGCACATCGACGATGCGCTGAAGGTCGTGCTGCTGATCCATCCGAAGCACCTCACGGAAGATGCCCAGTACGCGATCGACCAGTACGTGCTGCGCGGCGGGCACCTCGTCGTGTTCGTCGATCCCGACGCGGAGATGGACAACGCGCCGCTGATCGACTCGCGCGGCATCGTGGACGACCACGACTCCGACCTGCGCCGCCTGTTCGAAACGTGGGGCGTGCTGTACGACCCGACCAAGGTGGTTCTCGACCGCTCGCAGGCGCTGACGATCGAGCTCAACGGCAACACCGTGGCCCACCCGGCGATGCTCGGCCTCGGCGCGCAGGATCTCAACCACGACGACGTGGTCACGGCAAGCCTGCAGCGCGTGAACTTCTCGACCGCGGGCTTCTTCGAACTCGCGCAGGACACGAAGGCGCGCTTCACGCCGCTGGTGCAGACCTCCGACGAGGCGGCCGTCGTCCCGGCGCAGCGCGTGCGCGACGCGACGGGCGATCCGTCGACGCTTCTGGAGAACTACGAACCCACGCACGAGCGTTACGTCATCGCGGGCCGCTTGCGCGACACGTTCCGCACGGCGTTCCCCGAGCGCCGCGAAAAGGGCCATCTCGACCAGGCCGCGGCCCCGGGCGAGGTCGTACTGATCGCGGATACCGATCTGCTCTCCGATCGCCTCTGGATCGACGTGCAGCCGCTGCTCGGTCAGCAGCAGATGACGCCGTTCGCGAACAACGGCGACTTCGTGGCCAACATCGTCGACAACCTCGGTGGATCCACCGCGCTGCTTTCGATCCGCGGTCGCGTGAACTCGCAGCGGCCATTCACGCGCGTGCGCTCGTTGCAGGCGGCGGCGGACCGCAAGTTCCTCGTCAAGAAGCGCGAGCTGGAGAACGAGCTCTACGACACGCAGCGCCGCCTCGCGGAACTGCAGCCCACGAAGAACGGCACGGGCCCGTCGACCGCCACGGCGGAACAGCGTCGCGAGGTCGAGCAGTACCTGCAGCGCAAGCTCGCCATCGGCAAGGAGCTGCGCGACGTGCAGCACCAGCTCAACGCGGAGATCGACGCGCTGGGCCTGCGACTGAAGTTCATCAACATCGTGCTGGTGCCGGGCCTGGTGGCGATCATCGGCCTGATCTACGGCTGGCGGCGCACGCGCCGAAGCCGGCGCGTGCTCTGACCGTGCTGTCCGTCGCGATGAAGTGGATCGTGCCCTGGGAGTTCTCCTGGGTGTTCCTCGTCCTCTTCGTCGGCGCGGCCTGGCTCTACGTGCGCGGCGCGCGGCGCCTCCGCGTGCCGCCAGCCAGGCAGGCGGCGTTCTGGGTCGGCATGACGATCGTGTACGTCGCGCTGCATACGTACTTCGATTACTACGCGGAGCATGAATTCTTCATGCACCGCATCCAGCAGGTGCTGCTGCATCACCTTGCGCCGTTGCTGATCGTCGCGGCGTATCCGGGCAGCGTGCTGCGCGCGGGCCTCCCGCTGGCGTGGCGCGTCCGCCTGCGCCGCGCGGGACACTCGCTCGCCTGGCGGGCGTTCTCGGTCGTCGCGCTCAACCCCGCGTTCGTCACGGCGTCGTTCGTCGCGCTGATCCTCGTCTGGCTCATCCCCGACATGCAGACGCTGGCGATGCTCGACTGGCGTCTCTACCGACTCATGAACTGGTCGATGATGATCTCGGGCCTGGCCTACTGGTGGATCGTCCTCGATCACCGGCCCAAGCCACCGGGACGCATGGCCCCGGGCTGGCGCGTCCTGTCGCCCGCGATCACGATGACGCCGCAGATCGTCGCCGGTGCCATCGTCACCTTCTCGAAGACCGATCTCTATCCGATCTTCGAGATCTGCGGCCGCGCGTTCACGATGAACGTGCTCACCGGGCAGCTCATCGGCGGCGTCATCATGTGGGTCCCCGCCGCGATGATCGAATCGGCCGGCGGCCTGCTCGCCCTCCAGCAATGGCTGCGCCTCTCGCGCAACGGACGCCTGCCGCGTCGCCCCGTGCATCCCCGTCGCCACACGGTCACCCATTCGTAACGCCAGCCGGGCGCTGGCTCGGCTTCGCGATCGCGTTGGTGTCGCACGCCGTGTCGCCTGGCGCGGAGGCGCCCGTCTGTGCCCCTCGGCGCTCGGACATGCGGTCGCAGGCGACCGAACTCGCTCCGAGGGGCACAGCCCGGCACCTCTCCGATCACCGAGGCAGCACGTCGGACAGACGCTTTCACCGCGAGGCGCCTGGTAGGAGCGGACCTGGCCGCGACGGGTGCTCGCGGGGCCCACAGCGAGAAAGATCGCTCGCCACCTTGCGCGGATCCCTACATCGCTTTCGTCGATCGCCGTCAAAACCTTGCCGTCGACGTGCCGATGCCCTTCCCACGGCGAATCGATCAGAGACGAACCGCGTCGCGGCTCGTTGCCGCGGCATTCGCGCAAGGAGGGCACATGGAACTTGTTCGTGCAGATTGCCTGTCGATCGACAGGGAGATGCGGGCGGGAGATACGGTGCGCATCGTCAATGGCGCACCTTACACCGACATGCTCGCGAAGCAAGAGGCGGCAGGGCGCGCGGACCCCGCGGGTGGCGGTCTTTCGCTGTCCCGCGTCGGTCTGGCGCTTGCGTCGGTGGGGCGGGGGCGAACCGTCGATCCCGAGGCGGCGGCAGCGACGTTCAGTGACTTCGTCGCGTCGATCGGTAGCCAGATCCGCGCGGAGGGCATCCGCGCGGATGTCTTCAACGAGGTCCCTCGCGACGGGTCCAGCGACAGGCTGACGCTCGCCAGGCAAGCGAGCAACTGCGTATCGGTGATCTATTACGGTGGCGCGAAGATCCACGCCGATGTGTCGGCGGCCAATCCGTTCGAGTCGCTCGACAGAATGACCCTCTCGCAGATCGCATTCGACGACTCGGGAGCGTTCACTTCGGTCGAGCGGCACCTGGCCTCCATGACGATGAGCGAGCGCGACACATCCTTCAGAACCAGCGTTTACGAACTTGCCTCTTCGATGGACGAAAAGCGCCGTGGACCCTGGCACGAGGCGCTGAGTTATCTGGGCGATGCCCGGATTTCGGCGGGCATGAGTGACGCGGAGCGCGCCTGGAGGGGGTGGGGGTCGACGGCATCGTTGGCCGCGTACGGTGCGTCGGTGGCAGCGGAAAACGCGCTCGAACCTCCCGTGCTTCCATCCTACGGGCCCCTCCGCGACGAAAGCCCTTCGGCTCTCGTCGCCCGACCGAACGCGCAAGGCATCGCGGAATGGTCGGAGATCTCCATCCGGCAGCTCGCCGACGCACCGCGCGACGAGCTGCTGACCCTGGTGAAGATGCTCGATTCAGCGGGCGATCGTGGCGATCAGTAGACCTCGGGCACCCGTTGTGCCTTCGCGGTGACCTTGTCCTTCTTCGGCTTGCCGGCGAGCGGCGGCAGGTCGAAGGGTTTGTCCGGCGTCAGCTTGTCGGGAATGCGGTCGAGCAGGTGGCGGATGAGGTTCAGCCGGCCGGTCTTCTGGTCGTTGAAGTCGGCGACGAACCACGGGGCGTCCTCGGTGTCCGTGTGCTGGATCATGGCGTCGCGCAGGTCGCCGATCTCGGCGTACTTGTCGCGCGCCTTGATGTCGACGGGCGAGAGCTTCCAGCGCTTGAGCGGATCCGCCGCGCGTTCGGCGAAGCGTTGCTCCTGTTCTTCCTGATCGACCGAGAGCCAGTACTTCAGCAGGATGATGCCGTCGTCGACGAGCATCTTCTCGAAGACGGGGCAGGCCTTCATGAAGCGGTCGTACTGCTCGTCGGTGCAGAAGCCCATGGCGGGTTCGACGACGGCGCGGTTGTACCAGCTGCGGTCGAACAGCACGAGTTCGCCCGCCGCCGGCAGTTCCGCGACGTAACGCTGGAAATACCACTGCGTGTCTTCGGTCGGCGTGGGCTTGGAGAGCGCCACGACGCGCGCGGCGCGCGTGTCGAGCTTGTCCGTGATCGCCTTGATGGTGCCGCCCTTGCCGGCCGCGTCGCGGCCTTCGAAGACGACGACCATGCGCTTGCCGGTGTGCCTGAGCCAGCGCGTCAGGCCGATGAGTTCGACCTGGAGTTCCTCGAGCGCTTTCTCGTACTTCTTTTTCTTGCCCATGCCGGATGCCTCCCGTGTGGTCCGCGAACTGTGCCTCAGTGAGCGTCACGGTGTCGTCAGCCTCGATGCGACACCGGACCGCCGACACCACCCTCGGGTAGCAGCATGACTACCGGAGGGTGGGAGCCGTTCGTATCGGCGATGGGTGCTCGCAGGACGGTCAACCGCCCGCGGTGAGCGTCTGCAGCTCGTCGGCCTGGTTCTCGCGGGTGAGGGTGTCGATCAGCTCGTCGAGGTCGCCCTGCATGACTTCGGTCAGGCGGTACAGGGTGAGGTTGACGCGGTGGTCGGTGATGCGGCCCTGAGGGAAGTTGTACGTACGGATTCGCTGGCTGCGGTCGCCGGAACCGACCTGCAGGCGGCGCGACTCGGCCTGGGCCGCGCTCTGCTTGCTGCGCTCGGCGTCCAGCAGTCGCGCCTTGAGCAGGCTCATGGCCCGGGCGCGGTTCTTGTGCTGGCTGCGTTCGTCCTGGCATTCCACCACCGTGCCGGTGGGCAGGTGCGTGATGCGGATCGCGGAGTCGGTCTTGTTGACGTGCTGGCCGCCCGCGCCCGAGGCGCGGAAGGTGTCGACCTTCAGGTCGGCGTCGCGCAGTTCGATGTCGCCGACTTCGTCCTGCTCGGGCAGGATGGCCACGGTGGCGGCGGACGTGTGGATGCGCCCCTGCGATTCGGTCTCCGGCACGCGCTGCACGCGGTGCGTGCCCGACTCGAACTTCAGCTTCGAATACGCGCCGCGGCCCTCGATGCGGGCGACGATTTCCTTGTAGCCGCCGTGCTCGCCGTCGCTCGCGCTGAGGATTTCCACGTGCCAGCGCTGGCGTTCGGCGTAGCGCGCGTACATGCGGAACAGATCGCCCGCGAAGATGGCGGCTTCGTCGCCGCCGGTGCCCGCGCGCACTTCCAGGAAGAGGTTGCCCTCGTCGCGCGGATCCTTCGGCAGGAGCAGCACCTGCAACTCGCCGTCCAGTCGCGCGAGGTGCGCCTCGATCCGCGCGATGTCGTCGGCGGCCATGTCGCGCATCTCGGGGTCGTCGAGCATCGCCCGTGTTTCGGCCAGTTCGCGCTCGGCCTCGTCGTGATCCTTCAGCGACAGGGCGACGGGTTCGAGCTGCGCGTATTCGCGCGACAGATCGCGGAAGCGCTGGCCGTCGGCGAGCACGTCCGGCTGCGCGAGCAGCAGGCCGATCTCCTCGTGACGTTCGGCGAGGGCTTCGAGTTTGCGGCGGATCGAGGGGGTCATGCGGTGCGTGAGGTCCGGCTCTGGGCGAGTCCCAAGCCGTACATCATGCGGAAACGTCGTCGTCCGGGTCCAGTCCGTACAGGCGGCCGGCCGCGTGGAGGAGGTCGAGGTCGCCCGCCATGGCGGCGTCGCGCAGCCGCGCGCTGGGGGTGTGCAGGAGCTTGTTGGTCAGCGTGTTGGCGAGGAAGGCGAGGGCTTCCTCGGCCGGACGGCCCTTGCCCAGCATGGCCTGGGCCCGGGCGAGGACCTCGTCGCGCTGCGCCTCGGCCGCCGCGCGCATGTCCACCGCCGGATTGCGGAGGGTGAGGGCGCGGCGCCAGGCCATGTAGCGTTCGACCTGGAGATCGATGATCGCGTCGGCCTCGCGGGCGGCCAGCTCCCGCGAGCGGCGGTTCTCATCGATCACCTGGCGCAGGTCGTCGATGCCGTAGAGGTAGACGTCGTCCAGCGTCGCCACCTCGGGCTCGATGTCGCGCGGCACGGCGATGTCCACCATGAACATGGGGCGACGGCGGCGCGCGGCGATGGCGTCGGCGACCATCGCGCGCGTCACCACCGGCAGGCGCGACGCCGTCGACGTGATGACGATGTCGGCCTCGGCGAGGTGGCGGGGCAGGTCGGCCAGCGAGATCGCGTAGCCGGCGTAGCGGCCGGCCAGCTCCTGGGCGTTCTCGAGGGTGCGGTTGGCGACGATGAGCCGGCGCACGTTCTTGTCGGCGAGGTGGCGCGCGGCCAGTTCGATGGTCTCGCCGGCGCCGATCAGCAGCACGCAGGCCTGGCGCAGATCGGTGAACACCTGCTCGGCCAGGCGCACGGCGGTGTAGGCGACCGACACCGTGTGGGCGCCGATGCGGGTGTCGGTCCGCACGCGCTTGGCCACCGCGAAGGTGTGCTGCAGGAGCCGCTCCATGGGGGCGCGCAGGCTCTGCGCCGAGCGCGCGTGCTGGTAGGCGTCCTTCACCTGGCCCAGGATCTGCGGCTCGCCCAGCACCATCGAGTCCAGCCCCGTCGCGACGCGGAACATGTGCCTGACGGCGTCGTGTTCGTCGTGACGGTAGAGGAACTCGTCGAGGCGTTGCGGGGTCAATCGGTGCTGGCGCGACAGCCACTGGCCGGGCGTGCCCTCGAATCCTTCCGCCACGCTGCAGTACAGCTCGGTGCGGTTGCACGTGGACAGGATCATCGCCTCCTCGACCCCGGGTTGCCGGGTGAGGTCGCCGAGCGCCTCGGGTGTCACCGCGGCGTCGAAGGCCACCTGCTCGCGCAGGCTGACCGGCGCCGTGAGGTGATTGAGCCCGAGGGCGATGAGTGGCATGACTCTGAGGTCGGCTTGAGTGGCGTCGGCTAAGCTAAGGGCGCATTGTGCGCTGACAGGAGGGCCGGGGATTGTCCGGATGTGTCCTCCAGATGACGGAGAGTAGTGTGCTGACCGGTCGGTCCAAGTTCAAGCGAGTGCGGCATCTTGTGATTTCCGGCGCCCTCGGCGTCGTCCTGGCCGGCTGCGCCACCACGGGCCATGGCCCGTCGCCGGGCGAGGCCCCGCAGGCCGTCCGGACCGGCGTCCAGCCGCTCGATCGGCTGCACGTGGCCATCGTTCCGCCCGAGCGCGACCTGCAGGCGCAGCTGATGGCCGGCGACTTCGCGCTGGCGTCCAACGATCTCAAGACCGCCTCGGACGCCTACGGCAAGGCCGCGGCGATCGGCGACGACCCGAAAGTGGCCGCGCGCGCGGTCGAGCTGGCCCTCGCCGTCCACGATCAGGCGGCCGCCGGCAAGGCGCTCGACCGCTGGGCCGCGCTGGGCGCCACGCCCGCCGACCTGGCAAGCGGCCGCGCCCGGATGGCGCTGGACCGTGGCGACACCAACGAAGCCCAGCGGCAGCTGGAGATCCTCGTCGCCTCCGGTAGCCCGGATGCCTGGCGCGAGTTCGGCCGGATCGTGGTCGGCGCCCGCGACGCGGCGCAGGCCGGCGTGCTGCTCGAGCGCATCGCCACCCCGCAGCGCCTGCCCGACGACGCCACGGCCTGGCTCGCCATGAGCGAACTGGGCGAGAACCTCGGCCGGCACGACTACGCGAAGCGCATCGGCGAGGCCGCGCTGGCGAAGTTCCATGACGGCACGACCTACGCCTGGGCTGGCCAGCAGGCCTATCGCGCCGGCGACAAGGCCGGCGCGCGCAAGCTCTTCGCGAAGGCGGTCGCGAAGGACCCGAAGAACCCGCGCCTGCGCCTCGCCTACGCCACCCTGCTGATCCAGGACGGCGATCTCAAGACCGCCGGCACCCTCCTCGCCACGGGGACGCAGAACCCGGATACCTACGCCCTGCGCATGAGCCTCGCCGCGCGCGCCGGCGACAAGGCTGCGGTCGGCCGCCTGTATCAGGAGATCCGCCGCCGCCCCGACGCGGTGCAGGAAGAGAACGCCTTCGTGCTGGGGCAGCTCGCCGAACTGCTGGGCAAGCAGGAGGACGCGCTGGACTGGTACGCCGCCGTGGGCGACGACGACCCGCATATCTTCGATGCCTCCGTCCGCAGTGCCGTGGTGCTGCATCAACAGGGCAAGGACGACGACGCGCAGGAGATCGTGGCGGAACTGCAGACCACCTACGCCGACCGGCCGGACCAGCTCCGCCAGGCCTACGCCCTCGAGGGCGAACTGAACATGGACGGGCGCCACTTCGACGCGGCCGCCGCGGCCTACGACAAGGCGCTGCGTGTGAAGCCGGACGACACCGACATGCTCTACGGCCGCGGTCTCGCCTACGCCGAGGCGGGGCAGGTCGACCGCGCCGTGAGCGACTTCCGCAAGGTGCTCGAGCTGAAGCCCGGCGACATCGAGGCGAGCAACGCGCTCGGCTACACGCTGGCCGACAACGACCGCGACCTCGGCGAGGCCCAGGCGCTGATCCAGGCGGCGCGCGCCGCGCGCCCCGACGATCCGTCCGTGGCCGACTCCTGGGGCTGGCTGCAATTTCGCCAGGGCCGCCTCGACCAGGCGGAAGCCACCCTGCGCGGCGCCTGGGCGCAGCGCAAGGATGGCGACATCGGCGTGCATCTCGCCGAAGTCCTGTGGAGCCGCGGCCATCACGACGAGGCGCGCAAGCTGCTCAACGAGGTCCGCCGCATCGACCCCAGGAACGCGTCGCTCGAAAAGACCGAGCGGAAACTGAAACCCTGATGGCGCCCCTTTCGCGAATGCCGCATCCGATCCGTGTCCTCGCCGCGCTGTCGATCCTCTTCCTCGCCGCTTGCGCCACCACGCGCCCGCCGGTGCGCCAGCCCGGCGACGCCGTGACGCTCGGTCTGCAGGAGGAACGCGAGCGCTCGCTCGCCGATACCGATCACTGGACGCTCGAAGGCCGCCTTTCGGTGGCGAGCGACAAGGATTCCGGGTCGGGCAGCCTGAGCTGGCGCCAGGACGGCGACCGCTACGAGTTCGTCGTGCGCGGCCCCGTCACCGGCCGCACGTTCCGCTTGACGGGCGGGCCCGCGGGAGCCGAACTGGAAGGCCTCGACGGCGGGACGCGCCGCGGCCCCGACGCCGAGACGCTCATGGCGCAGACCGTGGGCTGGCAGATTCCGCTTGCCGAACTGAAGCGCTGGGTGCTCGGGCTGCGCGCGGATACCGGCCCCGCCGACATCGCCTTCGGCGCGGATCGCCTGCCGTCGCGGCTCGTGCAGGACGGCTGGACCGTGGACTACCGGCAATGGGACACCGTCAGGCAGCCGGCGATGCCCTCGCGCGTTTTCGCCGAGCGGCCCCCGTACAAGGTCCGCCTGTCGATCGAGAGCTGGTCGTTCGGCCGCTGATCCGCACCTTTATTGCCCCGTAGGAGCGGACCTGGCCGCGAGCACCCATCGCGGCCGGGTCCGCTCCTACGCGGGGGCCTATCCGTCATCGATCGCGGAGGGCCGCCGCTATACTGAGCGGCTTCCGTAACGCGGCTCCGCCATGCATTTCACGATCTCCCGCGCCCACGACGACGACGCCGAACGCCTCTGCGCGATCGAGCGCGCGGCCGTCGAGCTGTTCCGTGGGCACGAGGCATGGCCTTCCTACTCGGGCATGTCGCTGCCCGTCGACACGGTGCGCGAGCTGATCGCCCGCGGCATGGTCTGGGTGGCGGTGGCCGACGGCGACGTGGTCGGCTTCGTGTGCCTCGACACCGACGGGGCCGAACACGCCATCGGGATCGCCGAGATCGACGTGCTGCCGGCGTTCGGCGGCAAGGGGATCGGCGCGGCGCTGCTCGAGCACGCCTGCGCGTGGGCCCGCGAGGCGGGATATCGCCGGGTGGACCTGGGCACGCTGGCCGACGTTCCCTGGAACGCGCCGTTCTACGCGAAGCATGGCTTCGCGGTGGTCGACAAGCATGCACCGGACTTCGCGCGAGCGCTGCGGCGCGATCGCGAGAACGGCTTCCCCGACCACCTCCGCGTGTTCATGAGCCGGCCGCTCGAACCGCTGGCGCAAGGCGACTGGACCGTCTGGCCGGCACCGGCCAAGCTCAACCTGTTCCTGCGCATCGTCGGCCGTCGCGAGGACGGCTACCACGAACTGCAGACCGTCTTCCGCCTGCTCGACTGGGGCGACGAGGTCCGTCTGCGGGTGCGGACGGATGGCGCGATCACGCGTCCGAAGGCCGTTCCCGGCGTGCCCGAGGAGGCCGATCTGACCGTGCGCGCCGCCCGGCTCCTGGCGGTGCATACCGGCACCGCGCTGGGCGCCGAGATCGAGGTGTCGAAGCGGATCCCGATGGGCGGCGGCCTGGGGGGCGGCAGTTCCGACGCCGCGTCGGTGCTCGTCGGTCTCAACACGCTATGGGACACGGGCCTCGACGAGGACGCGCTGGCAGCGCTCGGCCTCGCGCTCGGCGCCGACGTGCCGGTCTTCGTCCGCGGGCGTTCCGCCTGGGCCGAGGGGGTGGGCGAGGCGCTGACCCCGATGCAACTGCCGCGCCGCTGGTACGTGGTGGTGGACCCCCGGGAGCACGTCCCCACGGCGGCGCTTTTCGCGGCGCCCGAATTGACACGCCAGGCCCCGCGGGCGACAATTTCATCCTTTGTTTCCGGGGCTTCGGCGGAAAACGCCTTCGAGCCGGTCGTGCGCGCGAGGCACCCGCGGGTGGCAGCGGCGCTGGACTGGCTGGGTGGCTTCGGCCATGCGCGGTTGTCCGGCAGCGGCGGCTGCGTCTTCCTGGAAACGAGAACCCACGAGGCGGCGCTCGGTGTCGCTTCGCGCTGTCCCGGGGGCTTCACGGCCCACGTGGCCGCGGGCATCGATCCGTCACCGCTGCTCGTCGCGCGGAACCGGATCGGGGCGAAGGGAATCGTGTCGTAACGTCGGGTAGGGCCGCGGGCTGCGGCAAAGCGAGGGCGCGCCGCACGGCTCGCCGGAACGAATTGTTGGGGCGTCGCCAAGCTGGTTAAGGCACGGGATTTTGATTCCCGCATGCGCAGGTTCGAATCCTGCCGCCCCAGCCACCGTCCGCGGTGGCAGAGCCGAACACCAACCCACCAAACGCCAGGAGTTCCTCCGTGGATACGTCCACCCCGATGCTGTTCAGCGGCAACGCGCACCGCGCGCTCGCCGACGATGTCGCCGCCCGCCTGGGCATCCCGCTCGGCAAGGCCCTCATCGGCCGGTTCAGCGACGGCGAGGCCCAGATCGAGATCGAGGAGAACGTCCGCAAGCAGGAAGTCTTCGTGATCCAGCCGACGGGCGCTCCCAGCGCGGAGAACCTGTTCGACCTGCTGGTGCTGGTGGACGCGCTCAAGCGCGCCTCGGCCGGCACGGTCACGGCGGTCATGCCGTACTTCGGCTACGCCCGCCAGGATCGTCGCCCGCGCTCGGCGCGCGTGCCGATCACGGCGAAGCTGGCGGCGAAGATGATCGCCACGGCCGGCGCGGACCGCGTGCTCACGATCGACCTGCACGCGGACCAGATCCAGGGCTTCTTCGACATCCCGGTCGACAACGTGTACGCCTCGCCGGTGCTGCTGGCCGACATCTGGCGTCACCACAGCATGGACGACCTGATCGTGGTCAGCCCGGACGTCGGCGGCGTGGTGCGTGCGCGTGCGCTCGCCAAGCGCCTCGACGACGCCGACCTCGCGATCATCGACAAGCGCCGCCCGAAGGCGAACGTGGCCACGGTCATGAACATCATCGGCGACGTGGACGGCAAGACCTGCGTCCTGGTCGACGACATCGTGGATACCGCCGGCACGCTCTGCGCCGCGGCGGCCGCCCTGAAGGAAAAGGGCGCCCGCAAGGTCGTCGCCTACTGCGTCCACCCGGTGCTCTCGGGGGCCGCGATCGACAACATCGAGCACTCCCAGCTCGACCAGCTGGTGGTGACCAATACGCTGCCGTTGCGCGACAACGCCCGTAACTGTGCGAAAATCCGTCAGTTGTCGGTCGCGGAACTGCTCGCGGAGACGATCCGCCGCATCGCCTACGGCGAATCGGTGAGCTCGCTCTACATCGACTGATCTTCGTTTTTTCGGGCTCCCCTGGTCGCGGGGGAGTCCTTTACCCACCGCCGCGAGGCGGTTTACTTGAGGCAACACCATGGCTACCAATCATCAGCTCACCGCCACGAGCCGCAAGATCGAAGGGAAGGGTGCGAGCCGCCGCCTTCGCATTGCGGGCTACGTGCCGGCTATCGTGTACGGCGCGGGCGAAGCCCCGCAGGCGATCCAGGTCCTTCACAACGACATCCTGCTCGGTTCGCGTTTCGAGTCGTTCTACTCGTCGGTCATCGAACTGACGGTCGACGGCAAGAAGCAGAGCGTCCTGATCAAGGACTGGCAGAAGCACCCGTTCAAGCAGCTCATGCTGCACATGGACTTCCAGCGCGTTAACGAGAACGAGGCCGTCCGCGTCGCCGTTCCGGTGCACTTCCTGAACCAGGAGAAGTCCCCGGCCGGCAAGACCGCCGGTCTGGTGATCTCGCACAACCTGACGGAAGTGACCGTCTCGTGCCTGCCGAAGAACCTGCCGGAGTTCATCGAACTCGACCTGGCCGACCTGAAGGCCGGCGACATCGTCCACCTGTCCGACCTCAAGCTGCCGGCCGGCGTGGAAATCCCGGAACTGGGCCTCGGCAAGGAGCACGACGTCGCCGTCGTCACCGTGGCCGCGATCCAGGAAGAAGTCGATCCGACGGCCGCCGAAGGTGGCGACGCCGCCGCGACCGAAGAGAAGAAGTAATCGGCACCGGCCCGCGCGCCTCCGCGCCGCGGGCCGGCTCCGCTTTTCGCAATGGCGACACTTCGTCTTATCGTCGGCCTCGGTAACCCCGGGGCCGAATACGTCAGGACCCGGCACAACGCCGGGTTCTGGTGCGTCGACGCCCTGGCGATGGATCAGGGGGAGCGCTGGACCTTCGACGGCAAGCTGCACGGCGAGACCTGCAAGCTGCGCATCGGGGGCGAGACGGTCTGGCTGCTCAAGCCCGCGACGTTCATGAACAAGAGCGGCATCGCCGTCGCCTCGGCGCTGCGCTACTACAAGATCGCGCCGGAAGAGTGCCTCGTCGCCCACGACGAACTGGACCTCTCGCCCGGCACCGTCCGCATGAAGTTCGACGGCGGCCACGGCGGCCAGAACGGACTGCGCGACATCATGGCCCACCTGGGCCACGGCAAGTTCCACCGCCTGCGGGTCGGCATCGGCCACCCGGGGCACAAGGACAAGGTCACCCCCTGGGTGCTCGGACGTCCCAGCGCGGCCGACGAGGACGCCATCATGCACGGCATCGGGCGCGCGTTCGACGTGCTGCCGCTGGCGCTCGATGGCAAGTTCGAGGAAGCCATGAAGCGCCTGCACACGGTCGCCTGACCACTCCCACATCTCATCGGACACAGATTCGCCATGGGCATCAAATGCGGCATCGTCGGCCTGCCTAACGTCGGCAAGTCCACCCTCTTCAACGCGCTGACCAAGGCCGGCATCGCCGCCGCCAACTTCCCGTTCTGCACGATCGAGCCGAACACGGGCATCGTGCCGGTGCCGGATCCGCGCCTCGACGCGCTCTCGGCCATCGTGAAGCCGCAGCGCGTGATCCCGACGACGATGGAATTCGTCGACATCGCGGGCCTCGTGGCCGGCGCGTCGAAGGGCGAGGGTCTCGGCAACAAGTTTCTCGCGCACATCCGCGAAACCGATGCCATCGCGCACGTCGTGCGCTGCTTCGAAGACGGCAACGTCATCCACGTCGCCAACAAGGTCGATCCGATCGCCGACATCGAGACGATCGACACCGAACTGGCGCTCGCGGATCTCGAATCCGTCCTGAAGGCGCTCGACCGCGCGACGCGCTCGGCGAAGGCGAACGACAAGGACGCGCTGGCGAAGAAGCCGGTGCTCGAGAAGCTGCGCGACGCCCTCGACCAGGGCAAGTCCGCGCGCGCCGCCGGCCTCGACGCCGACGAGAAGGCGCTGGTGAAGGACATGTTCCTCATCACCATGAAGCCGCTGATGTACATCGCGAACGTCGCGGAAGACGGCTTCGAGAACAATCCGCACCTCGACGCCGTGCGCGCCCGCGCGGTGGAGGAGGGCGCGGAAGTCGTGCCCGTCTGCGCGGCGATCGAAGAAGAGCTCTCGCAGCTCGACGACGCCGACCGCGACGAGTTCCTGAAGGACCTCGGCCTCGACGAGCCGGGCCTCAACCGCGTGATCCGCGCCGGCTACAAGCTGCTCGGCCTGCAGACCTACTTCACGGCCGGCGAGAAGGAAGTGCGTGCGTGGCAGGTCCGCGCCGGTTCCACGGCGCCGCAGGCCGCCGGCGTCATCCACACGGATTTCGAGCGCGGCTTCATCCGCGCCGAAACGGTGGGCTACGACGACTACATCAAGTTCAACGGCGAGCAGGGCGCCAAGGAAGCGGGCCGCCTCCGTCTCGAAGGCAAGGACTACATCGTCAAGGAAGGCGACGTCCTGCACTTCCGCTTCAACGTGTAACGACGAACCCCGGCCCCGCCGGGGTTTTTTTTTTCAGGGGCAGCGTGGAGTGCCCCTGTGGGAGCGGACCCGGCCGCGACAGCTTTTCGCGAGGGCGTGTCGCCAGCTCAAGGTTCCATCGGCGTCCGGGCCCGTTCCGCTCCAGCCCACTGGCGGGCAATTCAATCGCTTGCAATCGAACTGCCTCGCCCCTAGATTCCGGGGCATGAGCAAGCCCTCCATTCCCGCCGGTACCCAGGTGCCCCGCACGGTCGACGGGCAGCTGTGCTTCGCCCTGTATTCGGCGAACCTGGCGATGGGCAAGCTCTATCGCCAGCTGCTGGCGAACCTGGACATCACCTACCCGCAGTACCTGGTGATGATGGTGCTGTGGGAGCGCGACGGCATCACGGTGTCGGAACTGGGCGAGCGCCTGTTCCTCGATTCCGCGACGCTCACCCCGCTGCTGAAGCGGCTGCAGGCCGCCGGCTTGGTGGAACGGACGCGCGGCACGGAGGACGAGCGGCAGGTCATCGTGACGCTGACCGACGCGGGCAGGGCGATGCGCGAGAAGGCGGCCGACGTGCCGGTGGACGTGTTCTGCGCCACCGGTTGCGATGTCGACACGCTCGTCAGCCTGAAGGACCAGCTCGAGACCCTGCGCTCGGGCCTCGTCGAGAACAATCGCCGCTGATCGTTCAGCCGGTGCCGCTGACCTGGCGCTGCATGTGGTCGAGGTACTGGTCGAGTTCGGCCACGGTGGCGAATACCTCGGCGATCGGCACGGCCTTCACGATCTCGAAGACCTTCTTCACCTGGGGCTGGGGGTTCAGCAGCAGCGTGCGGGCGTCGCGGTCGTGCATGCTCTTGCGCAACTGCGCCAGGCTGCGCAGGCCGGCGCTGCTGATGTATTCGAGCGCGGAGAGGTCGACGACCAGCGTGCCGCCGTTGTCCACCAGCGGCGTGATGTCCCGCAGCGCCTCGTCGAGCGCCGTGTAGTTCGCCGCGTCGAGGCGGCCCTCCAGCCAGACGACGGTGCGGTGGGTCGAAGGGGTTTCGCTGCGGACGATGAGGGTCATGTGGCGGGCTCGTCGGAAGGGTCGAAGCGGATGACGACACGGTTGCCGTCGGCATCGCGCGCATAGTGGAAGTCGCTGGCGATGCTGCGCGCGAGGTGGAGGCCAAGGCCGCCGATCTCGCGGCGCGCGATGTCGCCGGGCAGTTCGGGTGTTTCGTATTGCAGCGGATCGAAGGGCACCGCGTCGTCGCGGAGCTCGAGGTGCACGACGTCCGTCTCCACCCGGAGCAGGATCTCGATGCTTCCCTCGCGCCCGTCGGGGTAGCCGTGGCGCACGGTGTTGACCAGCAGCTCTTCCAGCACGAGGCGCACGTCCGCGCGACAGGACGGATCGACCTCGGCGCGGTCGAGGGTTCCCTCGGCCCTGTCCAGCGCGAGGAAGACATCCTCGAGCCGGTTAGGAATGCGCAACCGCATCGAGCGGCACCTCCGTCACGCGACTGTCGTGCCAGGTGAGGGCGAGCAAGGCGATGTCGTCGTACGCCGGCGCGCCGGCGACGTACGCGTCGACGTCGCCGAGCACCTGCTCGACATAGGCCTCGGGCGTCGCGCCGTCCTGCAGGCGCGCGACGCTGTCGAGGATCGCGTGCGACCCGAAGAGCTTCTGGCTGGCCGCGTGCGCCTCGCTGACGCCGTCGGTGTACATGAGCACGGTGTCGCCCCCAAGCAACGTGAGTACGCGCACAGGGTAACGCGCATCGCGGTCGAGGCCGAGCGCGGGGCCCGTTTCGACGTCCACGAACAGCGCGCTGCCGCCCGCGTGCAGCACCGGCTGCTCGTGGCCGGCACTGGCCAGCGTGAGGAGGCCGGTCTCGGTTTCCAGCACGCCGCACAGCAGCGTGACGAACATGCAGGTGTCGTTGCCCTTGCACAGTTCGCGGTTCAGCGCGCCGAGGATGTCGCTGGGCGAACGCGCGTGCGTGGCGATCGTACGCGCCAGCGTGATCGTGCGCGCCATGAACAGGGCGGCGGGGATGCCCTTGTCGGATACGTCGCCCACCATCACGCAGATGTGCTTCGCGCCGAGCGCGAAGTAGGTGTAGAGATCGCCGCCCACCGCGCTCGCCGGGCGCAGGACTGCGTGCAGTTCGACGCGGCCATCGTCCGCGAGCCAGTGCGCCTCGGGAATCAGCGCGAGCTGGATCTGCCGGGCGATGTCCAGTTCGCTGGCCATGCGCTCCTGCTCGCGGGCGAGCTGCTTGGCGCTGTCGATGTGGCCCGCGAGCTGGCGGCGCATCTGGTCGAAGGCGCGCGTCAGGCGTCCCACCTCGTCCTTGCGGCGCACGTCGGGCAGCGCGAAGTCGAGTTCGCCCCGGGCCACGTCCTCCGCGCGATCGGAAAGGATGCCGAGCGGGGCCATCATCCGGCGCGTGATGACCAGCGCGATCAGCGAGACGCCGGCGAGGGCGGCCAGGCCCAGGAGGATGTCGACATAGTAGGTGCGGCGGAGGTCCGCGAGCACCTCGCGCTCCGGCATGGTCAGTCCGGCGGTCCAGGTGGTGCCGGCGATCGGCACCAGGTAGACCCACACGGGCTCGCTCACCCGGCCGCCCATCTCCGGGGTGATGCGGACCGGGTTGCGGTGTTCCTTCAGCGCGGCGACGAAGGGCTTGCTGCCACGCGTCCCGACGTAGGACGTCCAGTCGTGGGCGAGGAACATGCCGTCGGCATCCACCACGAACGCCGCGGCGTGGTCGGGCTTGTTCAGTTCGCCCAGCAGCTGCTGCAGCCAGCCGAGGCTGATCGTGACGTCCGCCACGCCGGCGACCGACGTCGTGGAACCCGGGATGGCGACCGAGTAGCCGACCAGCGTGTCGTTGCGTCCCGCCATGTGGAAGGGCGACTGCCAGCAGCCGTGCTCGCAGTTGAGGCCGCGAACGAACCACGGGGCTGTCCAGTACGTTTCGGGATCGGCGAGGCGACTGCCCATGCTCAGCGCGCCGTCGGGCGCGCGGCGTGCCATGGCCGCGTCGGCCTCCCGGGCGGCGCCGTTGTGGGGAATGAAGGCCGCCGTGATGTCCACGATCTCGGGATTCACGGCCAGGGTGTCGCGAATCAGGGCAGGGGCCTCGTCGCGGCGCGTCTTCAGGACGCCGGCGAGCACGCGCGCCACGCGGGCGACGGCATCGAGACGGCCCTGGATGCGCGTCGCGGCCCAGCCTGAGACAGCGGAGGCCTCCTGCTCGGTCTGCGCGAGCATCTGCTCCCGGGTGTGCGAGAGCATGAGGCCACCGGTCACGATCAGCACGATCGCCGAGCCCAGCAGGACGCCCAGGGCGAGCCGCGTTGCGACGCTGCGAAGGACCATGGGTGGCTCCGGTGGGCTATGACCCGAATCTATGCCCGCCGGGGCAGCCCGACAAGCCACCGGAACGTCATAATGAGACTTTCCCCCAGCAAGGTAAGGGCATGCCCGGCACCCAGCGTGAAGTCGAGTTTCGTTTCCTGGCCCAGCCGACCGATGTCAATTTCGGCGGCAAGGTGCACGGCGGCATGGCGATGAAGTGGATCGACCAGGCGGGCTACGCCTGCGCGGTGGGCTGGAGCGGCGCCTACTGTGTCACCGCGTCGGTCAGCGGCATCCAGTTCCTGGCGCCGATCCTGATCGGCGACCTGGTTACGGTGAGGGCACGGCTGATCCACACGGGCACCTCCAGCATGCACCTGTCCGTGGACGTGCTCGCCCGCGACCTGCGCAGCGGCGAGCAGCGCCTGGCGACCAGCTGCGTCATGGTGTTCGTGGCGCTGGACAAGCCGGACGGCGGCAAGCCGACGCCGGTACCGCCATGGAAGCCCGTGGAGGAACGCGACGTCCGGCTGCAGGAATACGCGCTGAAGCTCATGGAGATGTCGCGCGCCATGGAGCCGCTCGTGCTGGCGACGCGCGAGGCCTGAGCCATCACCCGGAGCGGGCACCCAGAGGGTTACCTGCAACGGAGGCCTTTCATTCGTCGGGCGTCGTCGCTACACTTCGCGGCCCCCGACCGGAACCCGTCCCGGCGGGTCGTCGACACCGTTGTGAAACGGTCGCCACGCGTGATTTCCACGTGCGGAAGTTGTTGACAGGTTCCAGGACGCTCGCGACAATAGGCGTTCTTTGTTGGAGGAATACCCAAGCGGCCAACGGGGGCAGACTGTAAATCTGCTGGCTTACGCCTTCGGTGGTTCGAATCCACCTTCCTCCACCATACGAGTTCCGCGCGGTGCGGGAGTAGTTCAATGGTAGAACTTCAGCCTTCCAAGCTGATTGTGCGGGTTCGATTCCCGTCTCCCGCTCCATTGTTTCTACGCGCACTGCGTCACGTGCTCATGTAGCTCAGTCGGTAGAGCACTTCCTTGGTAAGGAAGAGGTCGCTGGTTCGATTCCAGTCATGAGCACCATCTTCGTCGTCCGCGGCGGTTCCTTTTTTACTATCTCATTGGCTCCAGCGGAGTTTAGCGCTCATGGCAAAGGGTAAGTTCGAACGTAAGAAGCCGCACGTCAACGTCGGCACCATCGGTCACGTCGATCACGGCAAGACCACGCTCACGGCTGCCCTGACGAAGATCGGCGCCGAGCGTTTCGGCGGTGAATTCAAGGACTACGGTTCGATCGACGCGGCGCCGGAAGAGAAGGCGCGCGGCATCACGATCTCGACCGCGCACGTGGAATACGAATCGCCGACCCGTCACTACGGTCACGTCGATTGCCCGGGCCACGCCGACTACGTCAAGAACATGATCACGGGTGCGGCGCAGATGGACGGCGCGATCCTGGTCTGCTCGGCCGCTGACGGCCCGATGCCGCAGACGCGCGAGCACATCCTGCTGTCGCGTCAGGTCGGCGTGCCGTACATCGTCGTGTTCCTGAACAAGGCCGACATGGTGGACGACGCCGAGCTGCTCGAGCTGGTCGAGATGGAAGTGCGCGAGCTGCTGTCGAAGTACGAGTTCCCGGGCGACGACACCCCGATCATCGCGGGTTCGGCGCGTCTGGCGCTGGACGGCGACCAGTCGGACATCGGCGTGCCGGCGATCATCAAGCTGGTCGACGCGCTCGACAGCTGGATCCCGGAGCCGGAGCGCGACATCGACAAGCCGTTCCTGCTGCCGGTCGAAGACGTGTTCTCGATCTCGGGTCGCGGCACGGTGCTGACCGGTCGCGTCGAGCGCGGCATCGTCAAGGTGGGTGACGCGGCCGAAGTGGTCGGCCTGAAGGACACCCAGAGCACGACGGTGACGGGCGTGGAAATGTTCCGCAAGCTGCTGGATCAGGGTCAGGCCGGTGACAACGTCGGCGTGCTGGTCCGCGGTCTGAAGCGTGAAGACGTCGAGCGTGGCCAGGTGCTGGCCAAGCCGGGTTCGGTGACGCCGCACACGCAGTTCGAGGGTGAGGTGTACATCCTGTCGAAGGACGAGGGTGGCCGTCACACGCCGTTCTT
>NZ_FODZ01000010.1:22660-35363 GCF_900110505.1 Luteibacter sp. UNC138MFCol5.1 | reverse complement strand
GCGCTCCCACAGGTGCAATTGTGGGAGCGGACCAGGCCGCGACGGCTTTTCGCGAAGAGCAACAGGCCCTGCTGCTGCTGGCGAAGAGCCATCACGGCCAGATCCGCTCCCACAGAGCTTTCGCGCCAAGGCCGCTCCCACAGCGACCCGCTACATATCGTGCTTGTTCACCTCGAACCCGCCCTTCTTGTACTGCGTCCAGCGCGAACGCGAGCCTTCGCGTTCGGCCGGATCGGCGGCCACGACTTCGAGCACGCGCTCGAAGCTGCCCGGGGCGCAGACGTCGCGCAGGTTGATCACCATGGGGCGATCGGCCGTTTCCACGCCTGGCGGGACGATGAGAACGGCGGTGTCCGCGTCGTCGTCGTCGCCGGCGAGCTGGTGCGGGATGAAGCTGTCCTCGTCGAACGACCAGAGGTACTCGTCGATCGCCTCGGCCTGCTCGAAATCGCGCGTCAGGATCAACGTCGGCTGCTGGGCGGCGAACGCGCGCTTGGCGAGTTCGCAGACCAGCAGCAGGGGATCCTCGCGGAACCGCGGCTTGTCGATCAGGTAGAAATCGGCGCGGGGCATCGGGCGGGGATCAGCCGGCCGCGACGCGATCGAGCAGCCACTGCGTCAGCAGAGGCACCGGGCGGCCGGTGGCGAGGCCCTTGCGGCCCTCGTCCCAGGCGGTGCCGGCGATGTCCAGGTGCGCCCAGCGGCGGCCCTCGGTGAAGCGGGCCAGGAAGCAGCCGGCCGTGATGGCGCCGGCGTACTTGCCGCCGATGTTAGCGACATCGGCGAAGCCCGATTCCAGCTGGCTCTGGTAGTCGTCCCACAGCGGCAGGCGCCAGGCGCGGTCGAGCGTCGCCTCGCCGGCGGCGAGGAGCTCGGCCGAGAGCGATTCGTCCTTCGTCATCAGGCCGCTGGCGTGCTTGCCCAGCGCCACGACGCACGCGCCAGTGAGGGTGGCGGCGTCGATGATGGTGTGCGGATCGAAGCGCTTGCCCGTGTAGGTCAGGGCGTCGCAGAGGATCAGGCGACCTTCGGCATCGGTGTTGAGCACCTCGATGGTGATGCCCGACAGGCTGGTGAGGACGTCGCCCGGACGGTAGGCCGAGCCGTCCGGCATGTTCTCGACCGCCGGCACCACGCAGACCAGGTTGACCGGAAGCTTCAGCCTCACCGCCGCGACGAACGCGCCCAGCACGCCGGCCGCGCCGCACATGTCGAACTTCATTTCCTCCATGCCCGGGCCGGGCTTGAGGCTGATGCCACCGGTATCGAAGGTGATGCCCTTGCCCACGAACGCGTACGGACGGTCGCCCTCGGCGCCGCCGTTCCACTGCAGGATGACGAGGCGGGGCGCGTTGGCCGATCCGCGTGCCACGGCGAGCAGGGAGCCGAAGCCCTCGCGCTCCATGTCGGCGCGGTCGAGGGCCTCGAACGTCACGCCCTCGTTGGCCTCGGCGAACGCGCGGGCCTGGTCGGCGATGTAGTCCGGGTTGCAGATGTTGGGCGGCAGGTTGCCCAGCTCGCGGGCATAGCGGACGCCCTCGGCGATGGCGCGGGCCTCGGCGAGGCCGGACTCGCCCTCGGCCGGGGCGACGAGCGTGACGCTGGCCAGCTCCGGGGTGGCCTTGTCGCGCGGCTTGACCGTCGCCGTGTAGCGGTAGGCGGCGTGATCGGTGGCGAGGGCGGCGACGCGGACGCGCCAGGCGGCATCGCGACCCGGGACGTCGATCTCCGGCAGCCAGCTCACGGCCTCGGTCACCGGCAGGCGGCCGATGGCGCGGGCGGCCTCCAGCGTCACCCGCTGGTAGCGCGCGGCGTCGAACGTCTTCTGGGCGCCGAGGCCCAGGATCAGCACACGGGCGGCGGCCACGCCGGCCGGCTGCAGCAGGGTCACGATGTTGCCAACCTTGCCCGTCACGTCGCCGGCCTCGACCAGCCGCTTGATGGCGCCGTTGGCCGCGGTGTCGATCCGCGCCGCGGCGCTGGTCAGGACACCGTTCTCGTAGACGCCGACCACGGCCACCGGGGTGGCGGTCGATTCGGGAGCATTGGAACCGAGGCTGAACTGAACCGTCATAGCTAACTGTCCTGCGTAAGCCCGTCCGGGGTCCGGACAGGCTAGACTTGTGGTTTGCCGGCCGGGACTGACGCGGCACGAACCGCCAATTCTATCAAATGCTCAGCATCCTCGACCGTTATTTCCTGCGCGAACTTGCCTATGGTGTGCTCGCGACGGCCATCGTGCTACTGGTGATCTTCGCCGGCGGCGCGTTCGCGTCCGTGCTGCAGAAGGTCGCCAACGGCAGCATCCAGCCGAGCGTGATGTTCGAGGTCCTCGGCCTGCAGATGGTCGACCTGCTTTCCACCCTGCTCCCCATGTCGGCCTTCCTGGGCACCCTGATCGCCCTGGGGCGCATGTACCGCGAAAGCGAGATGCACGTCCTGGCCTCGTCGGGCATGGGTCCGCGCGGCATGCTGCGCCCGGTCACCCTGCTGGCCGTGATCGCGACGGTCGTCGTCGGCGTGGTCTCGCTCTGGCTCGGCCCCCTCTCCGCCCGCACGGCCGATCAGGTGATCGCCGCGGCCAACAAGTCCGTGATCGCCGCCGGCCTCGACGCCGGCCGCTTCACCGAGCTGCCCGGCAAGGGCGGCATCATCTTCGTGGACACGCTGAGCCGGGACGGCACGGTGCTGGGCAAGACGTTCATCGCCACCGACCGCGTCGACGGCGACGGCAACCCGCAGGTGCGCGTGGTCAACGCGGACAACGGCCGCATGTACCAGGAGAGCGACGGGCAGAACCGCTTCCTCGCCCTGTTCAACGGCTGGCAGTTCGAAATCCCGCTCGCGGGCGACAACTGGCGCCGCATGAAGTACGAGCGCAACGACATCTCGCTGTCCAGCATCGCGGACGAGGACGAGGATTCGGATCCCGCCCACGAGTCCACCACCACCGACCTCTTCAAGGCCGGCACGGCCGACGCCCTCGGCGAGATCGTCTCGCGTTTCGCCGCGCCGGTCAGCACGCTGGTGCTGATGATGATGGTCCTGCCGATGTCGCGGCAGGCGCCGCGCGACGCGCGATACGGACGCCTCCTCATCGCCGTGCTCGCCTATTTCCTGTACGTGGTCTGGCAGCTGATCGCGCGGGCCCAGATCATCAAGGGCCACCTGCACACGTCGGCGCCGATCTGGGTGCTGCATGCGATCGTCTTCGGCATTGCCGCCTGGTACTTCTGGCGCCAGTACGCGCCGCGCCGCATGAAGGGAGCCCGCTGATGGCCACGCTGACCGTCAAGCGTGCCGACCGCCTCATCGGCGCGAGCGTCCTCGGCACGCTGCTGCTGGTGTGGCTGGTGCTGACGGGGTTCGACGCCCTGACGCAGTTCGTGCGCCAGCTCGGCAACATCGGCAAGAACGGCTTCACGCTGTACGACGCCATCGCGTACATCATGCTCACGGTGCCGCGTCGGCTCTACCAGATGTTCAGCAACGCGGCGCTGATCGGCGGCCTGCTCGGTCTCGGCGGCCTCGCCGCCACCGGCGAGCTCACCGCGCTGCGCGCCGCGGGCATGTCCAAGCTGCGCATCGCCGCGTCGGCGGCGGGCGTGATCGCGGTGCTCACGATCGGCGTGGTCGTCATGGGCGAAACCGCCGCGCCCTACGGCGACCAGCACGCGCAGGCGATCCAGGTGCGCATGCGCTCGAGCAACCTCGGATCCACCAGCAGCGGCCTGTGGGCGCGCGACGGTGGCAAGATCATCAACGCGAAGTCGGCCATCGCCACCCAGGACGGCGACCGCACCACGGTCAAGCTGGTAGACGTGCGCGTGTACACCATGACGCCAGACGGCCAGGTCAGCACCTTCGCGCATGGCGACAGCGCCATCCACGACGGCAACCGCTGGGTGATGACCAACGTCCGCACGACCACGCTGGACAAGGACGGCACGCACTCCGCGCGCGAGGCCACGCAGGCCTGGCAGTCGCGCCTCAACCCGCACGTGCTCGAACAATCGGTGATCCACCCCGAATACCTCTCGATGGGCGACCTGCGTCGCAACATGCGTTACCTCGAGGCCAACGGCCAGAACCCCGGCGCCTACGCCGTCGCGTTCTGGGGTCGCGCCCTGTTCGCCGTCAACACGCTCGTCCTCGTGCTGTGCGCCATGCCGTTCGCCTTCGGCTCGCTGCGTTCGGGCGGACTGGGCAAGCGCCTCTTCATCGGCATCATCCTCGCGATCGGCTGGTACTTCCTGCAGGGCGCGATGGTGAACTTCGGTACCGTCTACGGCCTTCCGCCCCTCCTGGCGAACCTGCTGCCGACGATCCTCCTGATAGGCGGCGCGCTCGCCTACTTCCGGCGCTACGGCTAGACGTCCGTAGCGCAGACCGATTCGAGGACGGCATCGAGGTCGTCGCCGGTCATCGGCTTGCGCAGCAGGGCGTCCATGCCCGCTTCGCGTATCGCGACCGCCTCGTCGCCCGCCGAACGCGCGGTCACGGCGACGATCGGCATCGTGGCGTGGCTGGCCATGCGCCTGACCATGCGGGCCACCTGGAAGCCATCCATCATGGGCAGGTCGAGGTCCAGCAGCATCGCGTCGAACGTGTCGCGCGAGAGCGACGTCATCGCCGACAGACCGTCCGTTTCGAGCACCACCGAGTGCCCGCGCTGACGCAGAAGACCCACGAGGACATCGCCCACCACCGGATCGTCTTCGACGAGCAGCAGTTTCCGGCCCGCGACGGAGCCCGTGGACTCCGCCGCGACGCCCGCACAGGCGCCGCAGTCACAGGACACCAGCGGCAGACGGACGATGAAATCGCTGCCGCGTCCCGGTTCGCTCGCCACCGTGATCGTGCCGCCCATCAGCACGCAGAGCTCATGGCAGATCGCCAGACCGAGGCCGGTGCCCTCGCCGCGCTGGGGCGAACCGCCCTGCTCGAAGCGCGAGAAGACGCGTGCGCTGAGCTCGGGTGACATGCCCGGGCCCGTGTCGCTCACCGTGATCACGATGCCGTCGACGACCTGCGCGATATGCAGCGACACGCGACCGCGATCGGTGAACTTCACCGCGTTGTTCACGAGGTTCTGCAGGATCTGTTGCAGGCGTATCGCGTCGCCGCGCACCGAGGCGGGCACGCCGGCATGCACCGACGACGTCAGTTCGAGCTGCTTCTCGCGCGCGCGGGCCGCGGCGAGCGCCACCACTTCCTCTGCGATCGCACGAAGCGACACGCATTCGGATTCGAGCACCAGTCGCCGCGCTTCGATGCGGGTGATGTCGAGGGCATCGTTGACGAGGCGGAGCAACGTGTTGCCCGAACGGCGGACGGCTTCGACGTACGCGCGCTGCGTCTCGTCGAGCGGCGTGCGCGCGATGAGCTCCGCCATGCCGAGCACGCCCGTCATCGGCGTGCGGATCTCGTGCCCCAGCGTCGCCATGAACTCCGTCTTTGCCGCGTTGGCTTCCTCGGCGAGCCGCTTCTGCTGCTCCGCGAGCTGCAGCCGCATGGTGTGGCGAACCCGGCGGCGCGCGCCGGAGACGACCGCGACGAGACTCGCCACGACCGCGATCGCGTAGGCGAGCCATGCCCAACCGCTCAACCAGGGTGGCGGGTCGACGACGATCGACAGCGGACGGGCGAGTTCGCCGGTGACCTCGTCGCGCCCGGCCCCCGAGATCACGAGGCGGTACGTACCGGCGCGGAGCTGCCCGAAGTTCTGCATGCCGTCCTTGCCGGCCCGGGTCCGGGTGGTCTCGCCGCGGTACTCGAGCGCGAACGACAGGTGATTGCGGTCGGGGTTGACGTAGGACAGCGCCCGCGCGGCGACGACGAGCTCACGATCGTTCCAGGCCAGGTGCAGTCGGCCACCGTCGATCGGCAACGGCTGGCGGACGCCGTCGCGGGACACCGACGCGCCGAGCAACGCGATGGCGGGCTTGAGCGAGTGATCGTGCTGCCGGTCCGGCCGGAATCCGACGAGCCCGCCGAGCGTGGCGCCGTACATCGTGCCGTCGTCGAGCTGCACCGTGGTGGCGTTCGTGAACTCGCCGCTCGCCAGGCCGTCGGCGAGGCCGAACGGGCGGAACGCGCCGGTGCCGGGATCGTAGCGCCACACGCCGGTATGCCCGAACAGCCAGAGGCGGCCCGCGACGTCGCGCCGGATGTTCAGGATATCGGCCGACGGGAAGCCTTCGTCGCGGCCGATCGTCCGATCCAGCACCGCGTGACGTCCGTCCCACAGGTAATGTTCCATCGAGCCCGGACGCACGATCCACAGGCCGCCATCGTCGGGTTCGAAGGCATGGATGCGTCCCGGCGCGACACCGTCGACCGGCGTCATCGCTCCCGTCGCCGCGTCGAGGCGCGCGAGGCCCGCCAGGCTCGCCTGCCAGAGTTCGTCACCGAGCATTTCGATCTGACGCGTGTCGGCGTCGCCGCGGCGGCTGGTGGCGAACGGAATCGGTCTGGCCGTGCGCAGCGACGGATCGATCGCGAACAGGCCTTCCCCGAAGACAGCGGCGTATACGGTTCCGCGCGGGCCCTCCACCAGGGTGGTGACCGGCCGGTCGATGACGCCCCGCAGCCATGGCCGCGCCGCGCCCTTGCGCGCGAGATAGAGGCCCTCGGCGGTGCCCACCAGCAGGCCGCGCGGCACCTCGAGCAACGACTGCACGCGCAGGTCGCCCACGTCGAAGCCGGATTCCGTGCGCCCGGTCGCCGGATCGAACGCGCGGATCCATCCGCGCAGCCCACCCACCCAGAGCTGCGTCCCGCCATGGAACGCCACGGCCGTCACCGTGCGGCCCGGGAAACTGTGCGGATCGGTCGCGACGTGGGCGAACCGCGTGAAGTCTTCCCAGGCGGGTCCGAGGTAGGCGAGGCCGCCGTCGCTCAGGGCGAACCACAGTCCATGCTCGCGATCCTCGAGGATGTCGCGCACGACGCGCCCCGGCAGGCCGCCCGATGTCGTCCACGACCCGGGCACGGCGTGCAGGCGACCGTAGCGGTCGAAGGCCAGCAGCCCCTCCGGTCCGGCGAGCCAGAGGCTGCCGTGGCTGTCCGCGAGCGACGCCCCGAACGCCAGCGCGGGAAGCCGCCGGTCGCGACGGAGTTGGCCACCTTCCGAAAGCCGGTAGAGACCGCGGTCCGTCGCGACGCGCAGTTCGGCGGCGTGACCGTCGATCCGCACGACCCGCGGGCGCGTTCCATCCTCGAACGCCACGGGCGTGATCCGCCCCGCGACGTCGATCATGTCCACGCCGGCGTCGGAGCCGATCCACACCCGGCCGTCGTCGGACGCATGCAGGGCGCGAATCGACGATCCCGACGGTCCGTCTGGTCCCGCGGGATGCCTGGCGATACCACTGCCATCGGGACGAAGGTGCATGAGGCCTCCGCCCGTGCCCACCCAGACGGTTCCGTCGCGCGCCTGCGCGATGGCGCGCACGTCGTCGCAGACCAGTTCGTCCTGCCAGTGACGGAACTCGCCGGTCTCCGGGTCGTAGCGCCCGAGACCGAAATCCGGACCGCCCATCCAGAGACGATCGTCCGCGTCGACCATGAGCGTGCCGATCTCGCCGGTCGGAAAGGGCGCCGCCTTTCCGGGCCCCACGCCCGGCGACACGAACTCCACGCCGTCGAAGCGCGACACGCCGACCGACGTGCCGATCCAGATGAACCCGCGCGCATCCTGCACGACCGCGTGCGCCTTGCTGCTGGGAAGGCCTTCGAGCAGCCCGTAGCGGCGGAACTGCGGCGTGGGGACGGGCGGCATGGTGGCCGCCGACGCGGCGGCGGGCGCGATCGCGATCAGGACGATCGCGATCACGAGGGTCCATCTCGTGGTGAGCGTGTGGCGCATACGCTGGCTTCCTGGTGCAGGCCCGATCATGCCATGCGGTCCGGTGGCGGATAAGCGCCCCATGCCGGGAGCCATGTAGGAATGCACCCACAATGTGCCTCTAGAATGGCGCATGTCCCGTCGACTCCGCCTACTCGTCGCGATCACCGGGTTCGTCGCCCTTGTCTGGCTCACGCTGGCCGCGATCGACCGCGCCATCGCGCTCGGCCAGCGTTTCATGGGGCTTCCCGAAGGCCTGCGCTGGCTCGTGGCCGGCATCGGCGTGCTCGGCGTCGCGCTCGTCGTCGCTGCGGCGGCCTGGTGGCTGCGCCCGCGGCGCCCTCGTCCGCCCGTCGCCGCTCCCGATCGCGCATCGCTCGAAGCGCGCATCGAAAAACTGCGCGACGCGCGCGCCGACGTTGAGGAACTTCGTAGCGAACTGGGCGAGCTAGACCGGCGTCGCGCGAGCGAGCAACTCTACGTCGCCGTGTTCGGTGAGATCTCCACGGGCAAGTCGACGCTGATTTCGGCGCTCGCGCCGGGGCACGCCCCGGCGCGCGACGCGCGCGGCGGAACGACGCGCGAGGTCGCCCACTACGCGACCGACGCGTGGGGCGCCTCGTGGACCGTCGCCGACGTGCCCGGCTCCGCCGAGGCCGATGGCGATGCCCGCGAGCGCATGGCACGCGAAGAGGCGCTCCGCGCCCATGCGGTCGTCTACGTCTGCGCCGGCGATCTCACGCGGACGCAGGCGGAGGAGCTGCGCTGGCTCGGCGATTTCGGCAAGCCGCTGGTGCTCGCGGTGAACAAGGCCGATCAATGGACGGCCACGGAGCGCGCCGATATCGTCGAGCACGTGCGGAAGCAGTCGGAAGGCCTGCCCGATGCCGTCGTCGCGATCAGCGCCGGCGGCGAGGAACGTTTCACGCGCCGCCTGGCGGACGGCGGCAGCGAAGAGGTCGTCCGGCGGCGAGCGGCGGACATCGGGCCCCTGGTCGACGCGCTACGACGCATGCTCGCGCCGGGCGCGGCCGCGCTGGAGGGCCTGCGCGAGAATGCCGTGCTCGCCGGCCTGCACGAGCGCACCGGCGAACGCGAAGCCGAGTGGCGCGCCAGCGAAGCGGAGCGCATCGTCGCCCGCTACGCCCGCCGCGCGATCGTCGGCGCGATGGCGGCCGTGGCGCCGGGCAGCGACCTCGTGATCCAGGGCGCGCTCGCCACCGGCATGGTCCGCGCGCTGGCATCGCTGCACGACGTGCGGGTGACCGACGTGGAGATCGACCAGCTCCTCCGCCAGGTCCGCATGACCTTGCGGACGGGCACGTCGCTGGTGCTCGCGATTTCGGGGAACGCGCTGAAGGCCTTCCCTGGCCTCGGCACGCTTGGCGGCGGCATCCTGCATGCGTTCGCCTATGCACTGATCTTCGACAGCTTCGGCAGGGCGCTGGCGGCCACGCTCGCCGAACGCCACACGCTCGACCAGGCGGATGCCGGCGAGCGGATGCGCGAGCTCCTGGGCGACGCGGGCCAGTCGCGCCTGCGCCGTCTCGCGGAACTCACGGGGGACGCCCTGCGCGACCGGCAGGGACGCGCGCAGTGAACGATGCGTTCGCGGGGCACGGGCTGACAAGGCCCCGTCGCTCGGCCACACTCTCGCCTACCGGTCGCCTCGCGACCCCGGCGCGGCAGGCCATCACGCATGGGTAACGTCCGTAACGTCCTTATCCTGCTCTTCGCGAGCATGCCCTTCGTGGCGCACGCGGAAGCGATCACCTACCGCATGGACCCGGTGCACAGCCAGGTCGTCTTCAACGTCGATCACAACGGGTTCTCGCGCGCGTTCGGCCGCCTGCGCATCCAGGACGGCACGGTCACGTTCGACAAGGACGACTGGAGCCGTTCCTCCGTCCAGGCCACCGTCGACCTCGCGTCGGTCGACATGGGCGACGCCGATTGGGACAAGGCGGTGCGAGGCGCGAGCCTGCTCGACAGCGACCGCGCACGGACCGCCCGGTTCGTCAGCGAGTCGGTCGAGAAGCGCGGCGACGACGAAGGCGTCGCGCACGGCAAGCTCACCCTGCGCGGCGTGACGCTTCCGCTCGACATCCCGTTCCGGGTGAACCGGATCGGCAAGACGATCTACGGCCTGCACACCGTGGCCGGTTTTTCCGCCTACCTCACGCTCGACCGCACCGCTTACGGCATGAACTCGAACCGCAACTCGATCGGCACCGACGTGTCGATCTGGCTGGAGATCGAGGCCATCCGCGGTGAAGGAGCACCACGCGACACCTCCAAGGAGACACCCGATGCCCCTGCGCAGTGACCACACCCGCTGGAGCACGCCGGCGAAGACCTTCCACTGGGTCATGGCCCTGCTGATCCTCGGCAACGGCGCGTTCGCGCTGTGGATGGACGGCCTCAAGCCGTCGTTGCAGAAGATCAACATGTTCGCCCTGCACAAGTCGATCGGCCTGACCGTGCTGGCGCTGTTCCTGCTGCGCGTGCTCTGGCGCGCGATCGACCGCCGTCCGCCGCATGCTCCGGCGCCGCGCTGGCAGGCGCTCGCCGCCAGCGCGGTGCACGGCTTCCTCTACCTGCTGATCGTCGCGCTGCCGTTGACGGGCTGGGCGTTCAATTCCGCGCACGGCTATCCCCTGCAGTACTTCAAGCAGTTCAACCTGCCGGCGCTCGTCGAGAAGAACGACACGCTTTCGCAAGTCCTCGGCAACGTGCACGAGTATCTTTTCTGGTTCCTGCTGCTCGTGCTCGTACCGCACATCGCGGGTGCGCTGAAGCATCACGTCGTCGATCGCGACGATACGTTGCGCCGCATGCTGCCGTTCGGCCGCGCGAAACAAGGCTCCCCCACCCCACCCGGAGACACTCCATGAACCCGACGATCCGCCGCCTCTCCGTCCTCGGCCTCGCGCTCGCCCTGCCCTTCGCCGCCACCGCGGCGGATTACAAGGTAGGCTCCGGAAGCACCCTCGGTTTCAGCGGCAAGTTCCAGGGCCAGCAGTTCGACGGCAGCTTCGGCAAGTTCGACGCCGCGATCAGCTACGACCCGGCCAACCTCGCCACGGCGAAATTCGACGTCACCGTCGATGTCGCGACGGCGAAGACCGGCGACACCGATCGCGACAACGCGCTGCCCACGGCCGATTTCTTCGACGCGTCGAAGTTTCCCAAGGCGCACTACGTCACCACCGGATTCACGAAGGACGCCAAGGGCGACGTCGTGGCGAACGGCAACCTCACGCTGCACGGCGTGACGAAGCCGGTGCAGCTGAAGGTCGTCTTCAATCCCGCCGCCGGCGGCGCGCGCCTCTCGGTGACGGGTTCGCTCAAGCGCCTCGCGTTCGGCGTCGGCAGCGGCGAGTACAAGGACACGAGCACCATCGCCGACGACGTGCTCGTCAACGGCACGCTGAACCTCCTGCCGAAGTAAGCCCGGCATGGCGGCCTGGCGCGAACGCCTGCGTGGTTTCGCCGGCCGCTTCCGCCGCGGCGAGGCCCCCGTGCGGGCGAACGACGCGCGCGGCGGCGCGGTGGCGGCGAGCCTGCGCGGCCTGCTCGACGATCCGTCGATCCCGGCCGACGTGCGCGAGGCGATGGGTTCCGACTTCCGTCGCGTCGAGCAGATGCTCGATCGCCTGGAAAACGAGGAGCTCCACGTCGCCGTCTTCGGCAGGGTGTCCGCCGGCAAATCCGCGCTGGGCAACGCGCTGCTCGGGCGCCAGGCCTTCACGGTCGGCGTGCTCCACGGCACCACGACGGAGGCCGACGCGGCGCGACTCGACGAGGCCGCGGCCGCCGGGCTCGTCCTGATCGACACCCCGGGCATCAACGAACTCGGCGGCGAGGCGCGGGAAAAGCTGGCTTTCGAAGTCGCCGAGGTCAGCGACCTCATCGTCTTCGTCGCCGATGGCGACCTGACGCGCGAGGAGCGCGACGCGCTGCGTGCCCTCGCCTCGACGCGACGCCCTCTCCTGCTCGTGCTCAACAAGGCCGACCGTTACAGCGACGACGAACGCGAGGGCCTCCTCGAACGCCTGCGCCAGCACACGGCGAGCCTCGTGCGACGCGAAGACGTGGTCGCCGTCGCCGCGCTCCCCTCGCCACGCCAGGTCGTCGACATCGACGCCGACGGCAACGAGCGGCGACGCAGCGAAGCGCGCCCCGCCGATGTCGGCGCGCTGAAGTCGCGCCTGCTCGCGATCGCGGAGCGCGAGGGCAAGGCGCTATCGGCGATCAACGCCGGCCTGTTCGCGGGACGCCTGACGGACCAGGTCAGCCAGCGCATCGCGGCCACCCGGCGCGAGGTGGCCAGCGGCGTCATTCGCCAGTACTGCATCGCCAAGGCCGTCGCCGTCGCACTGAACCCGGTGCCCGTGGCCGACCTGCTGCTGGCGGGTGGCCTCGACGCGGCCATGGTCGTGCAGCTCGGCCGCGTCTACGGCCTGCCGCTGACACGCAGCGAATCCGGCCGCCTCGTCGCCGTGATCAGCACGCAACTCGCCGCGCTGATGGGCGCGGTCTGGGGCGTGCAGCTGGTCGCATCCGCGCTGAAGGGCATCAGCGGCGGCCTGTCCGTGGTCGTCACCGCCGCGGCGCAGGGCGCGCTCGGCTGGTACGCCACGGTGCTGATCGGCCGCGCCGCCGAGCATTACCTCGTCGCCGGCAAATCGTGGGGCGAGCACGGAGCCAAGCGCGCCGTGGCCGATGTCGTCGCCAGCCTCGACCGCGATTCGATCCTGCGCGAGGCCCGCGAGGAAATCCTCAAGCGACTCCGCAGGTAGGCTGGAGCCGAAGCCGTTGTGGGAGCGGACCTGGCCGCGACAGCTCTTCGCC
>NZ_FODZ01000010.1:0-22065 GCF_900110505.1 Luteibacter sp. UNC138MFCol5.1 | reverse complement strand
GGCCGCGACAGCTCTTCGCCGCAGTCCCCAAGTTCGCGCGCCAGCTCCCAGCCACGGCCTCAAAACATGTCGCGCGCAGGGCGCGCTCCTACGGGGTGTGCGATGCGAACGCGCGCACCATCGTCGCGTCGAACGGCCACTCCAGCTCCTCGCCGTCGCCGCGGCGCAGCACGGGCACGCGGATGCCGTAACGTGCCTCGAGCGCGTCGTCGTCGTCGATCCACACCGATTCGAATTCCGGCAAACGAGCCTCGGCGAGCACGGCCAGGGCCTGGTCGCAGAGATGGCAGTCGTCGCGCTGGAACAACGTGAAGGCGGACATGCGCGGGTGTATGGGCCGGAAGACGTGGCAGCGTAGAATAGCGGGCTATTTCCCCCAAGCCACACCCCGAAGCCATGGCAGTCAGCGTTTTCGACCTCTTCAAGATCGGTATCGGCCCGTCGTCGTCCCATACGGTGGGCCCGATGCGCGCGGGCGCGCGCTTCGCCGAGCACTGGCTCGAAGAGAAAGGGGTGCTGGAGCGCGTCGCCCGCGTCCGCTGCGAGCTGTTCGGCTCGCTGGCGATGACGGGCCGCGGCCACGGCACGGACAAGGCCGTGCTGCTGGGCTTCGAAGGCGAGTGGCCCGACCGCGTCGATCCGGACACGATCCCCGCCACGCTCGAACGCATCCGCGGCACGAAGCGCATCCGCATCCTCGGCCGTCACGAGATCGCGTTCGACGAGAAGGCCGACCTCGTCTTCAACAAGCGCCAGAAGCTCCCGTTCCACACCAACGGCATGCGCTTCTCGGCGTACGACGCCGACGGCAACGAGCTCGCCACGCGCGACTACTACTCCGTCGGCGGCGGCTTCGTGGTCAATCCGGACGAGGCGGCCGAAGACCGCATCGTCGCCGACACGAGCGAACAGCCGTACCCGTTCTCCACCGGCGACCAGCTGCTGGCGCTGTGCAAGGAACACGGCCTCACGATCGCCGAACTGATGATGCGCAACGAAAGCATCTGGCGACCGGAATCCGAAACGCGCACGGGCCTGCTGCGCATCTGGAAGGCCATGCAGGATTGCGTCGCGCGCGGGCTGCGCTCGCCCGGCGTGCTGCCCGGCGGGCTGAAGGTCAACCGCCGCGCGCCGGCCATGGCCGCCGAACTGCGCGCCCAGCCGGAAGCGTCGCTGCGCGATCCGCTCACGATCCTCGATTGGGTGAACCTCTACGCGCTCGCCGTGAACGAGGAGAACGCCGCCGGCGGCAGCGTCGTCACCGCGCCGACCAATGGCGCGGCCGGCATCGTCCCCGCGGTACTGCACTATTACCGGCACTTCTGCCCCAGCGCGTCCGAAGAGGGCGTCATCCAATTCCTGCTGACGGCGGGCGCCATCGGCATCCTCTACAAGGAAAACGCCTCGATCTCGGGCGCCGAGGTCGGCTGCCAGGGCGAGGTCGGGGTGGCCTGCTCCATGGCCGCCGGCGGGCTGACCGCCGCGCTCGGCGGCAGCGTCACGCAGGTGGAGAACGCCGCCGAGATCGGCATGGAGCACAACCTCGGCCTCACCTGCGACCCGATCGGCGGCCTCGTGCAGATCCCCTGCATCGAACGCAACGCGATGGGCGCGGTCAAGGCGATCAACGCCAGCCGCATGGCGCTCAAGAGCGACGGCAAGCACCACGTCTCGCTCGACAAGGTCATCGCCACCATGCGCGACACCGGCCGCGACATGAAGGACAAGTACAAGGAAACCTCGCGCGGCGGCCTCGCGGTCAACGTCATCGAGTGCTGAAACGGGCCGCCGTGCCTGCCGGCGGCATGGCGATCAACGGACCGGACAAAGGCGCGGCAGGCGATCGACCGTCTCGACGCGAACCGGCTCGTCCTCGCCCCACCAGTTGGCGACCGCCGAATAGCAGACCCGCAGCTTGCCGCGACGGGTCTCGAAGCGCTGCCGGCTCGTGTACGCGAAGCACGATACGGACGACAGGCGGCCCAGCTCGCGCATCGCGATGGCGCAGCGCCGCACGGCCTGCACCGGGTCTTCGCCGGGGTAGAGCGTGAAGTAGAAACCCTTGGCGGTACGGTCGTACGACTCCGAATCGATCAGCCGCCCTTTGTCGCTCCACTGCTCCTGCGCCGCGGCGACGCCGCATGCCGTCAAGGCAACGAGCAACATGCCGCTGGCGACCACCTTCGAGCGCATCCGACCCCCTTCATCCCTACCGCGTCGGTCAGTGTATATCGACGCGGCGCCACTTGTATTGGGCGGGTGCAGGCTGACAGGCGCGGCCGGGGCTGTCATCATCCGGCCCTTGTGCCGCCCCGGGCCGGGGTCCAACCCGTCCCGTCCGACCGGAGTCACCATGTCCCATAGCGCTATCCGCCGCGACGTCGGCGCCTTTGCCCTCATGCTTACCGGCCTGGGCTCGATCATCGGCTCCGGCTGGCTGTTCGGCGCCTGGCACGCCGCCCAGCTCGCCGGTCCCGGCGCGATCTACGCCTGGATCATCGGCGCCGTCATCATCCTGTTCATCGCCCTCACCTACGCGGAACTGGGCGCGATGTTCCCCGAGTCCGGCGGCATGGTCCGCTACGGCCACTACTCGCACGGGTCGCTGGTCGGCTTCATCGCGGGCTGGGCGAACTGGATCGCGATCGTATCGGTGATCCCGGTCGAGGCCGAGGCGTCGGTCCAGTACATGGCCTCCTGGCCGTGGGAATGGGCGGCATGGACCAAGGACCTCTACGTCGTGACGAACGGGCACGGCGAACTGACGCCGCCGGGTCTCGCGATCGCGGTGGTGCTGGTGCTGGTCTACTTCTTCCTCAACTTCTGGAGCGTGAAGCTGTTCGCCAAGAGCAACACGGCGATCACCGTCTTCAAGCTCGTGGTGCCGGCGGCGACCGGCGTCGCGCTCATCGCGACGAGCTGGAACCCGGGCAACTTCCACATCGGCGCCCACGGCGGCAACCATGCGATCGACATCTCGTCGATCCTGACCGCCGTCGCGATCTCGGGCATCGTCTTCAGCTTCAACGGCTTCCAGAGCCCGGTGAACCTCGCCGGCGAAGCGCGCAATCCGGGCCGCAGCGTGCCGCTCGCGGTGATCGGCTCGATCCTGCTCGCCACCGTCGTCTACGTGCTGCTGCAGGTCGCGTTCCTCGGCGCGGTGCCGCCGGACCAGCTCGGCAATGGCTGGGCCGGCCTCGAGTACGCCTCGCCGTTCGCGCAGCTCGCGACCGCGCTGATGATCAACTGGATGGCCATCCTGCTCTACGCCGACGCCTTCGTCAGCCCGAGCGGCACCGGCGCCACCTACACCGCGACCACCGCGCGCATGATCTACGCGATGGAGCGCAACGGGCAGCTGCCGAAGATCTTCGGCCACATCCACCCGCGCTTCGGCATTCCGCGCCCGGCGATGTGGCTGAACCTCGTGGTGAGCTTCATCTTCCTGTTCTTCTTCCGCGGCTGGGGCACGCTGGCGGCGGTGATCTCGGTTTCGACGATCATCTCGTACCTCACGGGCCCGGTCAGCGTGATGACGCTGCGCCGCACGGCGCCGGAACTCAAGCGCCCGCTGCGCATTCCGGGCCTCCCGATCCTGGCGGCGCTGGCCTTCATCTTCGCCACCGAACTGCTCTACTGGGCGAAGTGGCCGCTGACCGGCGAGATCATCCTGCTGATGGTCGTGGCGCTGCCGATCTACTTCTACTACACCGCGAAGAGCGGCTGGGAAGACTTCCGTCGCCACCTCAGGGGTGCGTGGTGGCTCATCGTCTACCTGCCGGTCATCGCCCTGGTGTCGTGGGCGGGCAGCAAGACGTTCGGCGGCCACGACTACATCCCCTACGGCTACGACCTCGCGCTCGTCGCCGTGCTCGGCGCGATCTTCTACTTCTGGGGCATCGCCACGGGCTGGCGCACGCCGATGGTCGAGGCCGCGCGCTTCCACCACGACGAGGTGCTGCCGGGCGAACCGGATCTTCCGCCCAGCGCGGACGAGGCCGAACGCGTCACCGGCCATCGCTGATACGAAAAAAACCGCCCCGAGGGGCGGTTTTTTTGGGGATGGGGGATGGGAAGCGGGGGCGTTATGGCCGGCGTGCGCCCGAGGGCACCGGAAGCTCCGCGCTGGCGGCGGGGCACGTCGTCCAGCACGCCTAGAGCGCCAATACGTCCCCCAGCAACGCCTGCGCGGTGATTTCCGGACCGGCGCCCGGTCCCTGGATCACCAGCGGCGTCGCGTGATAACGCGTCGTCGTCAGCGCGAACTGGTTGTCGGTGCCGGACAGGCGCGCGGCCGGGTGATCCGGCCCCACTTCGACGAGGCCGACCCGTGCGCGGCCGCGCTGGTTCAGCCGCGCGAGATAGCGCAGCACCTTGCCGTTCGTCGCCGCCTGCGCGTGTCGCGCGCGCAGCGGTTCGTCCAGTTCCTCCAGGCGATCGAGGAACGTCGCCGTGTCGACGCCGCGCAGCGCCTCGGGCACGAGGCTTTCGACCTCGACCTCGTCGCTGCCCAGCGCGAAACCCGCGTTGCGCGCGATGATCAGCAGCTTGCGCGCGACGTCTTCGCCGGAAAGATCGGAGCGCGGGTCGGGCTCGGTGAAGCCGAGCCGCCGCGCGTCGCGCAGCAGCGCCGAGAACGGCCGGCTCCCGTCGTACTGGTTGAACAGCCACGACAGCGAGCCGGAGAACACGCCCTCGAGCGTCAGCAGGCTGTCGCCGCAATGACGCAGGCGGCGCAGGGTCGACAGCACCGGCAGGCCCGCGCCGACGGTCGCGGCGTCGCCATAGACGGACCCGGTCGAGGTCGCCTGCTGGAGGGCGCGCCAGCCCGAAAGGTGACCACCCGCGAGCGCCTTGTTCGCCGTGACGACGTGGTACCCGGCCGCGAGCCATTCGGCATGGCGGCTCGCCTCGGTGGCGCACGCCGTCGCATCGATGACGACCTTGCGCTCCGCCCCGGCCGCATCGAGCGCGGCGAGCAACGGCGCGTTGTCGCGCCCTTCCCTGCCACGCGCGAGATGCTGCGCGACATCGCCGGGCGCGACGCCCTCGGCGAGCACGTGCTGGCGCTTCGAGTTCGCGGCACCGACCAGGCGCAGCGAGCGCGCGGCCGGCGTGCCGAGCAACGTCAGCAGCGCGCGGCCGACCACGCCGGTACCGAGCAAGACCACCGCCGTGCGGGGCGCCGACTGCGCCTGCGGCGCGATCGCCACGGCGTTCATGCCCCGACCTTGCGTTTGGCTGCCGGCGCCACGGCGGCCGCACGCGCCAGGCCCGCCTCGATGTCGGCGATCAGATCGTCGCCGTCCTCGATGCCGATCGACAGGCGCAGGAGATTGTCGGCGATGCCGGCGACGCGACGCGCTTCGGGCGCCATCGACGCGTGCGTCATGGTGGCGGGATGCGCGACCAGGCTTTCCACGCCTCCCAGCGACTCCGCCAGGGAGAAATAACGGAGCCCATCGACGAACGCCCGGATCGCGTCGGTGCCGCCGGCGATCTCGAAGCTCAGCATCGCGCCGAAGCCGTTCTGCTGGCGCTGCGCGAGCGAGTGGCCCGGGTGCGTCGCGAGGCCGGGATAGTAGATGCGCTCGACCACGTCGTGCGCGTCGAGGCATGCCGCCACGCGATGTGCGTTCTCCTCGTGCGCGCGCAGGCGCACGGCGAGCGTGCGCACGCCGCGCAGCGTCAGGAAGCTGTCGAACGGCGAGCCGGTCAGACCGTTGCAGTTCCCCCACCATTTCAGCTGCTCGGCGACCGCCGCGTCGGCCGCGATCACGGCGCCGCCCACGACGTCGCTGTGACCGTTGATGTACTTCGTCGTCGAGTGCACCACGATGTCGGCACCGAGGCGGATCGGCTGCTGCAACGCCGGCGAGAGGAACGTGTTGTCCACGACCACCAGCGCGCCGACGGTGTGCGCGGCCTGCGCCACGTGACGCACGTCGGTGATCCGCAGCAGCGGGTTCGACGGCGTTTCGATCCAGACCAGCGCGGGCTTCGCCGCGAGGCCCTCCGCCAGTGCCGCCGGATCCGTGAAGTCGACGAAGCGCACGCTGAAGCGGCCCTTCTTCGCCCAGGCGTCGAGCAGGCGCCATGTACCGCCATAGCAATCATGCGCGGCGAGCACGAGTGCGCCCGCGGGCACGAGTTCGAGGGCCAGCGCGACCGCCGACATGCCGCTTCCCGTCACGACGGCGCCAGCGCCTTCTTCCAGTTCCGTCAGCGCCTCCGCGAGCAGGTCGCGCGTCGGGTTGCCGCTGCGCGAGTAGTCGTAGGCACGCTTGCGGCCGAAGCCGTCGAACGAGTAATTCGTGGACAGGTGCAGCGGCGGCACCACGGCGCCGTGCTGCGTGTCGGATTCGATGCCGGCGCGGACGGCGCGGGTACACAGGCGGGTATCGGTCATGGCTTAGCGGTCTCCGCGACAGTCGTTGAGTGCGTGACGCAGCACGGGAGCGAGCTGCACGGTTTCTTTGAGGAAGGCGTCGTGGCCGTACGGCGAGTCCACGACTTCGAGGGTGGCGGTGCCACCGAGGCGGCGCTGCAGTTCGAAGAGATCCGCGAGCGGGACGAGGCGATCGGACGGGAAGCCGACCAGCACCGTCGGCGCGGCGACGCGCTCGGGCTGGATGTCGTGCAGGTCGATGGATTCGGAGAGCGCGAGGAACCGCTCGGGATCGAAGCGCTCCACGAAGCGACGACCGGCGTGTTCGAGGTAATCCTCGACGGGGAAATGGAAGCGACCGTCGCGCAGCTCGGGACCGGAGGCGAAGCGGCGCGAGAACTCCTCGCTGCCGCGGTACGTGGTCATCGCCAGCTGACGCGCCAGCGCCAGCGCCTCGTCCGTGCGGCCGGAACCGATACCGAGGCGAACGATGCCACGCTGCACCGAGCGCTGCGCGGTCGCGAGCGGATGCGGACGGTGCGCGCCGGCCAGCAGCACCAGCGACTTCACCTTCGCGGGGTGCGCCGCGGCGAAGGCGAGCCCCACCATGGCACCGTACGACGAACCGATGAACGCATGCACCCGGCCGATGCCCAGTTCGTCGACCAGCGCCGCGAGCGCCGCGGCCTGGTCCTCGCTGGAGATCGAGGACACATCGCCCAGGTCGGCCGGCGCCAGCCAGTCGATGGAAAGCACACGGCATTCGGCCAGGTCGATCGCGCCGCCCTCGGCGACGAGTTCCTGCCACCAGCCCGTCGCGCGATCGCGGCCGGCGCAGACGTCGCGGTCGGCCGAGATGCCGCCCTGCACGACGATCGTCGGGGCATGCGGCGCGCCGCACCACAGGTAGCGGACGTCGACCTCGACGGGATCGCTGCCGTACTTCGGCGTGACGATCACGCGCCGTGTGCCGCGCTGCTCGCTCAGGTCGTTCGCGCGGCGGGCCGCGGCGGGGGCCGTATCGGGGAAGGAGATCACGGTGGCGGGCTCTGCTGACATGTCCGGTTTCCTGCGGTCGGGATCGAGCTTTCGCGGGACCGTGAGGCGGACTGTCGGCACGACGGGTGCGCGAAACGCACGCCCGGAGCGGACATTCCCATCTATCGGCTGGCGTGCGAACACGCCCCGCAGGAGTTGGCACCGTCGCGGAAATCCGCAGGTTGCCCCGGCTTCAAAGGGCCTGTCCCTCAGCCGGTCTCGATGAGTGCGATCGACGATACGCACCGATCGACGCCGTGTCAACAGCCGTTTAGACGTCCAGATGGCTAGATGTCCAACATGTGACGGACTCCCCGCACGGAACGGAATCCGCTGTGGGAAGCCCGCTGGCGGGCGAACGGGTGCTCGCCTCGAGCGTCCATTCACCCACGGACCTCGGTTACGATGACCCCATGACCATCCACGACTCCTTCGCCGCCGCCATCGGCAATACTCCCCTCCTTCGCCTCCGCGACGCCTCGGAGGCGACCGGCTGCGAGATCCTCGCCAAGGCCGAGTTCATGAACCCGGGCGGCTCCGTGAAGGACCGCACCGCCCTGGGGCTGATGGCTGACGCCGAACGGCGCGGACTGCTGCGGCCGGGCTCGACCGTGATCGAAGGCACCGCGGGCAACACGGGCATCGGCCTGGCCCTGCTCGGCGCCAGCCGGGGCTACCGGACGATCGTCGTGATGCCCGACACCCAGAGCAAGGAAAAGATCGACACGCTGCGGGTCATGGGCGTGGAGATCCGCCTCGTGCCCGTGGTGCCGTTCACGGACCCGAACCACTACGCCCGCGTCGCCCGGGCCATGGCCGAGGCGATGAACGCGACCGAGCCCGGCAGCGCCTGGTTCGCCGACCAGTTCGACAACCCGGCCAACCGCGCCTGGCACGAGGCCCATACGGGCGTCGAGATCTGGGAGCAGACGGGCGGCCGCGTCGATGGCTTCGTCTGCGCGGCCGGCACCGGCGGCACCATCGCCGGAGTCGGGGCCGCCCTCAAGGCCCGCCGCCCGGGTATCCGGATCGGCCTCGCCGACCCGGCCGGATCGATCTTCGCCGGCTACGCGACCACCGGCGAGGCCGTGGCGTCCTCCGGCTCGTCCATCAGCGAGGGCATCGGCAACAGCCGCCTGACGGCCAATTTCACGGCCGCGCCGATCGACGTGGCCTGGTCGATACCGGACGACGAATCGGTCCCCATCCTGCACGACCTCCTCCACCGGGAGGGCTACTGCGTCGGGGGCTCCAGCGGCGTGAACGTCGCCGGGGCCATCCGCATGGCACGCGAACTGGGCCCCGGCCACACGATCGTGACCGTGCTCTGCGACGGAGGCATGCGCTACCAGGGGAAGCTGTTCAACCCGGGGTTCCTCCGCGAGAAGGGCATCCCGGTGCCGGAATGGCTGGACGCTGCCTTCCCGACCGCGCCGTAGGAGCGCACCTGGGCGCGATGGGTACCGAGGCAAGCATGCATCGCGCCCAGGTGCGCTCCCACGGCGATCTCGCCTCGCCAGACCCTGTTAGAATAATGGGTTAGCCAACACCAGCGACTCCGCACCGATGTCCAGCCACCTTACCGAAACGCGCCGGCGGCGCAGCTTCGCCATCGTCAGCCATCCCGACGCGGGCAAGACCACGCTGACCGAAAAGCTGCTGCTGTTCGGCGGCGCCATCCAGATGGCCGGATCGGTGAAGAGCCGCAAGGCCGCGCGCCACGCCACGTCCGACTGGATGGCCCTGGAAAAGGAGCGCGGCATCTCGGTCACCTCGTCGGTGATGCAGTTCCCGTACGACGACGCCATCGTCAACCTGCTCGACACCCCGGGCCACGCGGACTTCTCCGAGGACACGTATCGCGTGCTCACGGCGGTCGACTCGGCCCTCATGGTCATCGACTGCGCGAAGGGCGTCGAGGAGCGCACGATCAAGCTCATGGAGGTGTGCCGCCTGCGCGACACGCCGATCATGACCTTCATCAACAAACTCGATCGCGAGGGGCGCGCCCCGATCGAACTGCTCGACGAAGTCGAATCGGTGCTCGGCATCGCCTGCGCCCCGCTCACCTGGCCCATCGGCATGGGGTCGCGCCTGAAGGGCGTGTACCACGTGCTGCTCGACGAGGTCCACGTGTTCGAACCGGGCAAGAACTTCACGCGCCAGGATTCCACGATCTTCAAGGGCCTCGATCATCCGGAACTCGCGGAACGCATCGGCCAGGCGGCGCTCGACGAACTGCGCGACGAACTGGAACTCGTGCTCGGCGCATCGAATCCGTTCGACCTCGAGGCCTACCTCGCCGGTAAGCAGACGCCGGTGTTCTTCGGCTCGGCCGTGAACAACTTCGGCGTGCAGTTGCTGCTCGACTTCTTCGTCCAGCACGCGCCGTCGCCGCGCTCGCGCGACACGCTCACGCGCGAAGTGAAGCCCGAGGAAGAGAAGCTCACCGGCTTCGTCTTCAAGATCCAGGCGAACATGGATCCGGCGCACCGCGACCGCGTCGCCTTCATGCGCGTCTGCTCGGGCACCTACACCGCCGGCATGAAGATGCAGCAGACGCGGACGGGCAAGGAAGTGCGCATCGCAAATGCGCTGACGTTCATGGCGTCGGATCGCGAGATCGTCGAACGCGCGTATCCGGGTGACGTCATCGGCCTGCACAACCACGGCACGATCACGATCGGCGACACCTTCACCGAAGGCGAGGCGCTGTCGTTCACCGGCATCCCGAACTTCGCGCCGGAACTCTTCCGTCGCGCGCGCCTGCGCGATCCGATGAAGATGAAGGCGCTGCAGAAGGGCCTCGCGCAGCTCTCGGAAGAAGGCGCGACGCAGTTCTTCCGCCCGCTGATGTCGAACGACCTGATCCTCGGCGCCGTGGGCGTCCTGCAGTTCGACGTCGTGGCGTACCGTCTGAAGGACGAATACAACGTCGACGCCAGCTTCGAACAGGTCGGCGTCGCCACGGCGCGCTGGATCCACTGCGACGACGCGAAGAAGCTCGAGGAATTCCGCGAGAAGAACGCGGCGAACCTCGCGATCGACGCGGCGGGTGAGCTGGTCTACCTCGCGCCGACACGGGTGAATCTCCAGCTGGCGCAGGAACGCTGGCCGACGGTGCGTTTCTCGGCCACACGCGAGCACGCGGCCGCCGTCGAAGTCTGATCAGACCGGCGAGGGATTCAGGAACCGGTGGATGGCCTGCACCACCACCGATCCCTCGCCGACGCTCGACGCCACGCGTTTGATGGAACCCGAGCGCACGTCGCCCACGGCGAAGACACCGCGCAAGGTAGTGGCATACGGTGACGGCGTGGCATAGCCGTCGCCATCGCGACCGGTGAGCACGAAGCCCTTGCGATCGAGATCGAGGCAGTCGTGGAGCCATGCGGTGTTCGGCTCGGCGCCGATCATCACGAACAGGCTGCCGACCTTGACGCGTACCGACTGGCCATCGGCGCACTTCCAGCCGACCTCGCGCAGGTAGGTGTCGCCCTCGAGGTAATCGATCTGGCAGCGCGGGTGCAACGTGATCCGTGGCGACTGTTCGATGCGCTGGACCAGGTAATCCGACATCGTCGCGGCGAGGCCGTCGCCGCGCACGATGATGTGGACATGCGCCACGGTGCGCGCGAGGAAGACCGCCGCCTGGCCGGCGCTGTTGCCGCCACCGACGACCACGACCTCCTGACCGGCGCACAGCGCCGCCTCCATCGCCGTCGCGGCGTACTGGATGCCCTGCCCTTCGAAGCGTTCGTAATCCAGATGGTCGAGCTTGCGGTAGCGCGCGCCGGTCGCGACGACGACAGCGCGCGCGCTGACGGTCGTACCGTCGTCGAGCAGCAGGCGGTACGGGTGCCGCGTGCAATCCATGCCGGTGACCGTCCGCGCCATCGCCATGTGGGCGCCGAACTTCATCGCCTGCACCTGCGCGCGCCCCGCGAGCGCCTGTCCCGAGATGCCCGTGGGGAAGCCCAGGTAGTTCTCGATCTTCGAGCTGGTGCCCGCCTGCCCGCCTGGCGCCAGCGCCTCGAGGACGAGCGTGTCCAGGCCTTCCGATGCCGCGTACACCGCCGCGGCGAGGCCCGCCGGTCCGGCGCCGATCACCGCCACGTCGTGCACATGCGCGCTGTCCAGCACGATCGTGATGCCCAGTTCGTCGGCCAGCGCGGTGGTGGTGGGGCAATGCAGGACGCGGCGGTCCGGCAGGATGACCACGGGGCACTCGGAAGGCGTCAGGCCGAACCCTTCGATCATGTGGCGGGCTTCGTCGTCCACGTCCGTGTCGAGCAACCGGTGCGGATAGGCGTTGCGGATCAGGAAGCTGCGCAGCCGGACGGTATCGGCGGCATGCGAGGAGCCGAGCAGCGTGATGCCGCCCTGCCCGGTCTGCAGCAGGCCCACGCGGCGCAGGATGAACGCGCGCATGATCACCTCGCCGATGTCCGGCTCGCCGGTGATCAGGCGGCGGAACGAGCGCGTGTCGAGGCGCACCAGGCGCGAGTCGACGCCGGTGCGGGCGCTGACCATGATCTGCCGCTCGCTGAACTGGTTCACCTCGCCCGTGAACTGGTTCGGGCCATGCTCGACGAAGACGACGGGTTCGCCGTTCTGGTCGAAGTCGTAGATGTCGATGCGGCCTTCGATGACGAAGAAGCAGTCGCTCTGGCGGTCGCCGCGGCGGAACAGGATCGTCCCGGCGGGCACCGTTTCCTCGACGCCGTACCTGACCAGGCGCGACGCCATGTCCTCGCTCAGCTGCGGGAAGGTCTGCTCGCGCCGGTTCTGCGGGCTCGACGGGTCGTTTTCGGAGGGGATGGCCATCGACGGTTTCCAGGAAGGGTCCGGGCAGGCGCCCACGCGGGGCACGTTACCGGAACTGGCTTCGCACGATCTTGTATCGGAGCACCATCATGCCTGCGTAGACTGCGCGCGAGCCACCACACGACGCCGCCATGACCGACGCGATACCCGCCCCGACGCTGCCGCTGCGCCTCCTGCGTTCGCCACTCGGGCGGATCGTGGCGTTTTTCGTCCTGCTCGTCGCGATCGGCGCCGCGACGCGGCTGTTGCGCGACGCCCTCGGGCTTCCCCATGGCGACATCCCATGGGCGGACGTGACGCCCTCCATCGAGGCCCTTCGACTCCTTCCGCCCGCGCTCGCCTACTGGCTGCTGGTGCGCTTCATCGAGCGACGGCGAGTGGACGAGCTCGCTGCACGCAAGGCGTTGCCGCACCTCGTTGCCGGCCTCCTCGGTGGCGCGCTGCTGTTCTCGCTCATCGTCGGCAGCCTGTGGAGCTTCGGGGCCTACGCGGTCGACCGGGTCGACACGGGGATCGCCTGGCTCGGACCCGTGCTCGTGGTGGGCGTCGGCGCCGGCGTGGGCGAGGAGATCGTCAGCCGCGGGGTGATCTTCCGGATCGTGGAGGAAGGCCTCGGCACCTGGGCGGCCCTGCTGGTGTCGGCGGCCGTTTTCGGCGGATTGCATATCTGGAACCCCAACGCCACGACGTGGAGCGCGCTGGCCATCGCCATCGAAGCCGGGCTGCTCTTCGGCCTGCTCTATCACGTCACCCGCTCCCTGTGGGTCTGCATGGGCGCCCATGCGGCCTGGAACGTCATGCAGGGGCCGTTCTACGGGATCCCCGTGTCGGGCTTCGAGCAGCACGGCCTGCTCGTCTCGCACATGCAGGGGCCCGACTGGCTGACCGGGGGCGCCTTCGGCGCCGAAGCGTCGGTGGTGGCGCTCGGGTTGTGCTCGGTGGTGACCGCCGCCTGCCTGGCGATCGCCGTGCGCCGTGGCACACTTGTCGCACCCTCGTGGCGGCGGAAGGACCCGGCGATCGCGTGACCGGCGTCACACCCTGAGCCGGACGTCACGCTGGCGACCTCGTCGCCGGTGTACTGGTTACCGAGCGACAGCCCCGTTCCACTTCTCACTGGTCCTTGCATGTCTTCCAACGAAAAGACGCGATCCTGGCTGGCCGACCAGCCCCTGCAACGCAAGATCGTCATCGCCATCGCCTCGCTGCTCGTGCTGTTCGTGGCGGCGAGCCTGGGCAACCTGACCTCGCTCACGCGGGAGAAGGACGCTCGCGCCTGGTCGTCCCATACGTACGTCGTCCTGCTCACCCTGGCCGACGTCAGCAACGCTGCGCAGGCCCGCCAGGCCGGCGCGCGCGGGTACCTGCTGAACCAGTCCAGCGACGAGTACGCCGACTTCGAAACCGCGGATCGCGAACTCGCCCGGGCGATGGCGAGCCTTCGCCAGCTCACCGTCGACAATCCGTTGCAGCAGTCGCGCCTCGACCGCCTGCAGGAGATGCTCGATCGCTGGAAAGTCGAAGTGCTCAAGGGCGGCCTGGAACCGATGCGGGCGATCGGCAACGCGCAGACACCCGAGGGCGTCGTCGCGCGCGAATCCATCCGCGGCACGTATTTCCAGAATCGCACCGTGCGCATGAGCGAGATCCGCGGCTTCATCGGCCAGATGTCCGCGACGGAACACGCCCTGCTCGACAAGCGCAACGCCGAACTCGATCGCGAGCTGGAGACAACCCGCTACATCGATCTCGCCTCGCTCGCGCTGTGCCTGGTCATCGGCGCGCTGGTCATCGCCATGACCTTCCGCCTGATCACCCGTCCGATCGTGAAGATGACGGGGCTGATGACGCGACTGGCGAACCACGATCACGACATCGAAGTGCGCCAACTCACGCGCCGCGACGAGATCGGCGAGATCGCCCGCGCGCTGCAGGTGTTCAAGGAGATGGCCGTCGAAACGGCAGGCCAGACGTGGCTGAAGAGCTCGGTGACCGCGATCTCCAACCGGCTCCAGGGCGCCACCACCTATCGCGACTTCGCCACCACCCTGATGTCGGAGCTCGTGCCCTGCCTGAAGGCCGGCTTCGGCGTGTTCTACCTCCTGCGCGAAGGCACCGGCCGGCTCGAGCTGCTTGGCAGCTACGGCTACAAGGAACGCCGCCACGTCACCGCGGACTATGCGCTCGGCGAAGGCCTCGTCGGCCAGGCGGCCATCGAGCGGCGCACCATCGTGCTGCAGGACGTGCCGTCGGATTACACGCGCATCCACTCGGGCAGCGGCGAGGCGCCGCCGCGCAGCGTCGTGGTCGTTCCCGTGGTGTCGCGCGACACCTTGCTCGGTGTCATCGAGGTCGCGAGCTTCGCGCAGCTCACGCTGGTGCAGGAACAGCTGCTCGACGAACTCACGCCGATCGTGGCGCTGTCGCTGGAGAACCTCGGACGGGCGATCAGCACCGCGTCCTTGCTCGAGCAGACCCGCAGCCAGGCCGACGAACTGCGCGCGTCGGAGGAAGCGATGCGCCGGCAACAGGAAGACCTGCGCAGCACCAACGACGAACTCAAGGCCAAGACCGCCGAACTCCAGGAACAGTCGCAGCGCCTCGTCGCGTCCGAGGAGGAACTGCGGGTGCAGACCGAGGAGCTGCACGCCTCGAACGAGGAGCTGCGCGAGAAGAGCCTCACGCTCAACGAGCAGAAGGACGCCCTCGAGGCCCTGCAACGCGAGACGCTGGAAAAGGCCGAGGAACTGGCCCGCGCGAGCCAATACAAGTCCGAGTTCCTCGCCAACATGTCGCACGAGTTGCGCACGCCGCTGAACAGCCTGCTGATCCTTTCGCGCAGCCTTGCCGACAACGACGAGGAAAACCTCAACGAGGAGCAGGTCGAATCGGCGCGGATCATCCACGATGCCGGCTCCAACCTGCTTCGCCTCATCAACGACATCCTCGACCTGTCGAAGGTCGAGGCCGGCAAGATGGAACTCGTCGTCGACGCGTTCCCGCTCGCCGATCTCGCGCGCACGCTCGGCCGCACGTTCAATCACGTGGCGCAGGAGAAGAAACTGGCCTTCGAGGTCCGGCTGCAGCCGGGCCTGCCCGCCTCCATCCGCACGGACGGCGGCAAGCTCGAACAGGTGGTCAACAACCTGCTGAGCAACGCGTTCAAGTTCACGGCCAGCGGCCGGGTCGACGTCGAGATCTCGCGGCCCGCCGCCGACGCCCCGCTTCCCGCGGGACTCGACGCGTCGCGCGCGATCGCCATCGCGGTGACCGATTCGGGCATCGGCATCCCCGAGGACAAGTTCCAGCGCGTCTTCCACGCGTTCGAGCAGGTGGATGCGAGCACCAGCCGGCAGTACGGCGGCACCGGCCTGGGACTGGCCATCTCGCGCCGCATCGCCGAACTGCTCGGAGGCGACATCGTGCTGCGCAGCAAGGCCGGCGAAGGCAGCACGTTCACCATCTACCTGCCCGAGGAAGCGCCGGAAAGCGGCGCGCGTCCCGAACCCGTTCCGCTCGAACGCGCCGCCGCGGAAGCCACGCTGCCGTTGTCGCCGTCGCTGATCGCCGACGGCATCGACGACGACCGCGACGCGATCCAGCCGGGCGATACCGCCATCCTCATCGTCGAGGACGATCCGGCCTTCGCACGCATCCTCGCGGACATGATCCATCGCAAGGGGCACCGCGTCCTCGCGGCCGCCGATGGCGAGTCCGGCCTCGCCCTCGCACGTCGCTACCGCCCGACGGGCATCCTGCTCGACGTCATGCTCCCGGGCATGGACGGCTGGACCGTGATCGAACGACTGAAGGGCGACGCGGCGACGCGGCACATTCCCGTGCACTTCATCTCGGCCACCGACGACGCCACCCGCGGCCTCGAACTCGGCGCGGTGGGTTTCCTGACCAAGCCGGTCAGCCGCGAATCGATCACCACCGCCTTCGAGCGTCTGCTGCACTTCGCGGAAGGCCGCACGCGCCACCTGCTCGTCGTCGACGACGACCCGAGCGCGCGTGCCGCCGTCCGCAGCCTGCTCAAGGACGATGCCGTCGTCATCGAGGAGGCCGGCTCGGGCGAGGAGGCGCTGGCGAAAACGACCCAGACGACCTACGACTGCATCGTGCTCGACCTCGGCCTGCCGGGCATGTCGGGCTTCGAATTCCTCGAACGCCTTTCGCAGGGCCAGCACACGCCGCCCGTGGTGGTCTACTCCGGACGCGACCTATCGCGCGAGGAAAGCATGCGCATCCGGCAGTACACCGACAGCATCGTGGTCAAGGGCGCCCGTTCGCCCGACCGCCTGCTCGACGAAGTGAGCCTTTTCCTGCATTCGATCCGGCATGGCGGAAGCGCGAAGCCGGACACCTCCGCGCCCGTCAGGGGAGGCGGCGGCGAGCCGGACGAGGGCGACCTGCGCGGCCGCCGCGTGCTGCTCGTCGACGACGACATGCGCAACCTCTTCGCGCTCAGCAAGGTGCTGCGCGCGAAGGGCATCGAGGTGGTCATGGCGCAGGATGGCCGCAAGGCGCTCGACACCCTCGACAAGGACGCCGACATCGAACTCGTGCTGATGGACATCATGATGCCCGTCATGGACGGCTACGAGACCATGCGCGAGATCCGGGCGAAACCCGCCGTCGCGCGCGTGCCCATCATCGCGCTCACGGCGAAGGCCATGCGCGGCGATCGCGAGAAGTGCCTGGAGGCCGGTGCGAACGACTACCTGTCCAAGCCCATCGACGTCGACCGCCTGCTCTCCATGATCCGCGTCTGGCTGCCGGCGAAGGTCTGACGTGGACGTCGAGGACATCGAGATCCAGCTCTTCGTCAGGGCCATGCAGCTGCGCCACGGACACGACTTCAGCGACTACGCCCCCGCGTCGCTGAAGCGCCGCGTGCTGCAACTGGTACAGACACACGGCACGGGGACGATCAGCGAACTCAATCGTCGCGTGCTGCACGAGGAAGGTTTCGTCGGCCACGTCATCCAGGGCCTCTCCGTGCCGGTCTCGGAGATGTTCCGCGATCCGCAGGTCTTCCGCGCGCTGCGCGAGAAGGTGTTGCCGGTGCTGGCGTCCTATCCGCAGATCAACATCTGGCAGGCGGGGTGCGCCCAGGGTCAGGAGGTCTACTCCCTCGCGATCCTGCTCGAGGAGGCCGGCCTCTACGAGCGCTCGCGCATCTATGCCACCGATTTCAACGACGCCGCGCTCGCGGCCGCCGGCGAAGGCATCTACGCGGCGCGCGACGCGCGCGACTGGTCGCGCAACTACCTCGAGGCCGGCGGCACGCTGTCGTTCAGCGATTACTACAGCGCCCGCTACGACTTCATCAAGCTGGACAAGCGGCTGCGCCGCAACGTCACGTTCTTCAACCACAACCTCGTCACCGACGTGGTCTTCTGCGAGGCGCACCTGATCCTCTGCCGGAACGTGCTCATCTACTTCAACAACACGCTGCAGGACCGCACGCTCGGCCTCTTCCGCGACAGCCTCGTCCGCGGTGGGTTCCTCTGCCTCGGCACGCGCGAGAACATCGACTTCTCCCCCGCCGCCAGCGGATTCACCGACGTCGACCACGCGCTGCGCATCTACCAGGTCGGCGGCATCGGCGCGAGGCCACTGACGCGATGAGCCGGCACGACGCCATCGTCATCGGCTGCAGCGCGGGGGGGCTGACCGCCCTCCAGAGACTTCTGCCCGGCCTCGCGCCGAATCTCACCGCGGCGGTGATCGTGTGTTGCCACACGGGTTCCGCCGATGTCTCGTTGCTCGTGGAACTGCTGGCGCGGGTCTCCGCGCTCCCGGTCGCGGAAGCCCTGGAACGGTCGCACATCACGCCGGGCATGGTGCACGTCGCACCCACCGGTTACCACCTCCTGATCGAGGAAGATCACTATTTCTCGCTCAGCGTCGACGAGAAGGTCGCGTGGTCGCGGCCGTCCATCGACGTGCTCTTCCAGACCGCCGCCGATGCCTGGCGCGAACGGCTCGTCGCGGTGCTCCTGACCGGCGCGAACTCCGACGGCGCGCGCGGCCTCGCCGCCGTGCGCCGCGCCGGCGGGCATGCCGTCGTGCAGGATCCCGAGGACGCCGAGTCCGACATCATGCCCCGCGCCGGGCTCGAGATCGCGGGCGCCGACGCCTGCCTCCCCCTCGACGCCATCGCCGCCCACCTCAATTCCCTTTGCCTGCCATGAGTACGATGCGTCCCAAGATCCTCGTCGTCGACGACACCCCCGCCAACCTCGTCGCCATGCGCCGCCTGCTCGCGCGTGTGGATGCCGATATCTACGAGGCCGCTGGCGGCAACGAAGCCCTCGCGCTGTGCCTCGACCACCAGTTCGCCCTGGTGCTGCTCGACGTGAACATGCCGGAGATGGATGGCTTCGAGGTGGCGCAGTTCATTTCCGAAGCCGACCACATGAGCGAGACGCCGATCATCTTCGTGACCGCCGCCTATGCCGACGACATCAACCGCATCAAGGGCTACACCGCGGGCGCGGTCGATTACATCGCCAAGCCGATCAACGACGTGATCCTGCAGTCGAAGGTGAAGATCTTCCTCGAGCTCTACCGTGCCCGCGCCCTGCTGCAACAGGCGCTCGACGAGCTTTCGGTGCGCAACGCGCAGCTGACCAGCGAAGTGGCGGAACGCACGCGGATGCAGGAGCTCGTTCGCCACCAGGCGACGCACGATGCCCTCACCGGCCTGCCCAACCGCCTGCTGTTCCGGGAGCGACTCGAAGCGTCGATCGCCAGCGCCAGCGATGGCGGTGATCCGTTCGCGCTCGCATACATCGACATCGACGGCTTCAAGGGCGTGAACGACGGGCACGGGCACGCGGCGGGCGACGAGCTGCTCAAGGCCATCGCGGCGCGCATCGACGGGCGCACGCGGGGCACCGACACCGTGGCCCGCCTCGGCGGCGACGAGTTCGCCGTGCTGCTGCAGGGTGCCGACGACGCCGAAAGCGCGCTGGGCCGCTGCCAGTCGCTCTGCGACGCGGTCGCCGAGCCTTACACGCTCAACGTGAGCGGTGAACGCGTGCCCGCGCGGATCGGCGCGAGCATCGGCGTCACCCTGTTCCATCCCGGCGCCCGCTACGACGACATCGTCGCCGCCGCCGATGGCGCGATGTATACGGCCAAGCGCAGTGGGAAAAATCGCTGCGTGCTGGCGTGATGCGACGAGCCTGCCTTCACAGGCTGGCCAGGAACGCTTCCAGCGCCGCGCCGCGATAGCGCTGCCGGTGCAGCAGCACGGTGAGGGTCCGTCGCAGGTCGAGGAACGGCGTCGGCAACACCTTGAGGCGCCCCGCGTGCACGGCATCGCCGACGGCCACCTCGGGGAGGCAGGCGATGCCCAGGCCCGCGATCACCGCCTGTTTGATCGCCTCGGACTGATCCAGCTCCAGTACCGTCGTTCCCTCCGGCAGCTCCGCGAGCGCCCGCTCGCTCAGCGCCCGCGTGGCCGAGCCGCGCTCACGCAGCACCCAGCGCTGCCCGGCGAAGTCTTCGCGGCGCAGGCGTTTCTTCGCGGCCAGCGGATGATCGGGCCGCGCGCAGACGACGAGGCGATCGTCCCGCCACGGCCTCGCCTCCAGCGATGGGTGAGTCACCGGACCTTCGACGCAGCCGACGTCGTAATCGTGATCGAGGACGCCTTGCGCGATGCGCGCGGTATTGGCGACGCCGAGGCGGAGCGACACGCCCGGATGAGCGGCCGCGAAATCGCCGAGCAGCTCGCCCACGAGGTAATTGCCCACCGTGTTGCTGGCGCCGATACCGATCTCGCCCGCCAGTTCGGTGGCCGTCCCCTGCGCCCGCCGGGCGAACTCCGCGTGGCGCTCGAGCAGTTCACGGGCGAGCGGTAGCAGTTCGCGCCCCCGGTCGTTGAGCGACAGACGGCCGCGCTCGCGTGCGAACAACGGCGCGCCGAGCTGACGCTCCATCTCGGCGAGGGCCATGCTCGCCGCCGGCTGGCTAAGGAACAGGCGTTCGCTCGCGGCGCGCACGCTGCCGGTGGTGGCGATGGCGACGAACACGTCGAGTTGGCGGGGACTGATCGCGTGCATCAATGGTTCTTATACCGTTGATAAGCCATTTTCAATATCCTTATCGGGCACGGCAACCGACAATGCAGCCTTCGCAATCCGGAAATCCTGCCGTGTCCGCCGTCACCGCCACCTCGCCTACCCCTTCCCGCGCGCCGGGCCTGCTCCTGGCATTCGGCGTCGCCGCCGTCGCCTTCGGGCTCGGCCGACTGATGCCGCTCGTCGGAGGCGCCGTCTGCGGCATCGTGCTGGGCATCCTGGTGCGCCAGTTCGCCCCGCCCTCTTCCCAGTTCCTGCCCGGCATCCGCTTCGCGTCGAAGCAGGTCCTGCAGTGGTCGATCATCGCGCTCGGGTTCGGCCTGAGCATCACCCAGGTCGCGAAGACCGGCCTGGAGTCGCTATCGGTGACGCTCGCGACCGTCGCCGCGGCGGGTCTCGCCGCGTGGGGACTGGGGCGCCTGCTGCGCGTCCACGACACGCTGAAGCTGCTGATCGGCGTGGGTACCGCCATCTGCGGCGGCTCGGCGATCGCCGCGGTCGTGCCCATCGTCAAGCCGGACGAGCACGACACCGCCTTCGCCATCTCGACCATCTTCCTCTTCAATCTGGTCGCCGTCCTGACCTTCCCCGCGTTCGGCCACTGGCTCGGCCTGTCCGACCTCGGGTTCGGCCTGTGGGCCGGCACGGCGATCAACGACACCTCGTCGGTCGTCGCGGCCGGTTACAGCTACAGCCATGCCGCCGGCGATTACGCGACCATCGTGAAGCTGACCCGCGCCACGCTCATCATTCCGATCTGCCTCGCCATCGCGCTGATCGTGGCCTGGCGTGAGAAGCGCGGTGGCGCCTCCGATTTCCGCCTCGCGTCCATCTTTCCGTGGTTCATCCTCTGGTTCCTGGTCGCCTCGGCGATCCGCACCGCCGGTGTGATCCCCGACGCCGCCCTGCCCGTCATCCACTTCGTCGCCGAGTGCCTGATCATCGTCGCGCTCACCGCCATCGGCCTCTCCGCGGACCTGCGCCGCATGGCCTCCACCGGACCGCGACCGATCCTTCTGGGTCTCGGCGTATGGGCTGCCGTCGCGTTGACGAGCCTGCTGGTGCAGCATCTGATCGGGCGCTGGTGACGCGCATGCCGCTCCCGCTCATCCACCGTAGGAGCGCGCCCTGCGCGCGACATGTCTTCGCGAGGCGCCGCAGGACCTGACGCTCACGGCCTCAAAAGATGTCGCGCGCACGGCGCGCTCTTACCTGGGCGCGCTGACCGCCATCGGTTTCTCGGCATCGCCTCCACCGGACCGCGACGATCCTGCTCGGCCTCGACGTGTGGGTGACACGCCTGCCGTTCGGGCTCATCCACCGTAGGAGCGCGCCCTGCGCGCGACATGTCTTCGCGAGGCGCCTCAGGACCTGAGGCTCACGGCCTAAAAAGATGTCGCGCGCACGGTTGTAGTGGCTGGACTTTCCTGGACCACGAGCTAGGAGCATTGAGCCGCCAGTGCTTCGAATTCTGCTGGCGGAAGGTAGTTGAGGGTCGAGTGTAGACGCTCGTGGTTGTAGTAGCCGGCCAGATAGTCGATGACCGCCACGCGAGTCATTTCCCGCGGCAGGCGTTCCTCACCGAGGCATTCGTGTTTCAGGGTCCGGAAGACCCGCTCGACCACGGCGTTGTCCCAGCAATTGCCTTTGCGGCTCATGCTTTGGATGGCGCCGTGTTCGGCCAGATGAGCAACAAACAGATCGGCGGTGTATTGG
>NZ_FODZ01000014.1 GCF_900110505.1 Luteibacter sp. UNC138MFCol5.1 | reverse complement strand
CGGGTCGGCGATTCGTATTCCACGTGCGCGGTCGAGATCGTGATGCCGCGCGCCTTCTCTTCCGGCGCCGCGTCGATCGAACCGTAGTCCTTGAACTCGCCGCCGAAACGCTCGGCGCCGATCTTCGTGAGCGCTGCCGTGAGCGTGGTCTTGCCGTGATCGACGTGACCGATGGTGCCGACGTTGACGTGCGGCTTCTTACGCTCGAACTTACCCTTTGCCATGACCTGAAACCTCTGAAAGAACGTTGTGTGTTTTGAAGAAGAAGCCCTTATCAGGACTTCTTCATGACCTCGTCGGCGATATTCTTCGGCGCCGGCTCGTAGTGGTCGAATTCCATCGTGAACGTGGCGCGACCCTGCGTCTGCGAACGGAGCGACGTGGCGTAGCCGAACATCTCACCGAGCGGAATCATCGCGTTGACGGTCTTGCCCGACGGCGTTTCTTCCTGACCGGTCAGCATGCCGCGACGACGCGAGATATCGCCCATCACGTCACCGACGTAGTCTTCCGGCGTCACGACCTCGACCTTCATGATCGGCTCGAGCAGCACCGGCTGCGCCTTCGCGAAGCCCTGCTTGAACGCCATCGACGCGGCGAGCTTGAACGCCATTTCGGACGAGTCGACGTCATGGTACGAACCGAAGACGAGCTTGACCTTCGTGTTCACGACCGGGAAGCCGGCGAGCGGACCCGAGGTGATCGTCTCGCGGAGGCCCTTTTCGACCGACGGGATGAATTCCTTCGGAATCACGCCGCCCGTGATGTCATTGATGAACAGGAAGTCGTCCTTGATCTGCGCGGCGAGCTTCTCGTCGGCACGATCGGCGTCGGTGATCGGGGAGAGCTCGATCACGACGTGACCGTACTGACCCTTACCACCCGACTGCTTGGCGTGCTTGTAGTCCGACTTGACGTCCGACGCCTGGATCGTTTCGCGGTACGCGACCTGCGGCTTGCCGACGTTGGCCTCGACGTTGAACTCGCGACGCATGCGGTCCACCAGGATGTCCAGGTGAAGCTCGCCCATGCCCGAGATGATCGTCTGGCCCGACTCTTCGTCCGTGCGGACGCGGAACGACGGATCTTCCGCGGCCAGACGGCCGAGGGCGATACCCATCTTTTCCTGGTCCGACTTCGTCTTCGGCTCGACCGCCATCGAGATCACCGGCTCCGGGAACGACATGCGCTCGAGGGTGATGATGTGGTCCTGCGCGCACAGCGTGTCACCGGTCGTGACGTCCTTCAGGCCGACCGCCGCGGCGATGTCGCCGGCGCGGACTTCCTTCAGTTCGTGACGCTCGTTGGCGTGCATCTGCAGGATGCGGCCGATGCGCTCCTTCTTCGACTTGACCGGGTTGTACACCTGGTCACCGGCGTTCAGCGTGCCCGAATAGACACGGAAGAACGTCAGCGCGCCGACGAACGGATCGGTCATGATCTTGAACGCGAGCGCCGAGAACGGAGCGTCGTCCTTGGCCGGACGGGTATCCGGCTGCTCGTCTTCGTTGACGCCTTCGACCGGCGGACGATCGATCGGCGACGGCAGCAGGTTCACCACCGCGTCGAGCATCGCCTGGACGCCCTTGTTCTTGAACGCCGTGCCGCAGAAGACCGGAATGATCTCGCTCTTCAGCGTGCGCAGGCGCAGGCCTTCGATGATCTCGGCCTCGGTCAGCTCTTCGCCGCCCAGGTACTTGTCCATCATCTCTTCCGTGGCTTCCGCCGCGGCTTCGATCATGGCCGTACGATCTTCTTCGGCCTTGGCCTGGAGTTCCGCCGGGATGTCGACGTATTCGAACTTCATGCCCTGGGACTCCATGTCCCACTTGATGGCCTTCATCTTGAGGAGATCGACGACGCCTTCGAAGTTGTCTTCGGCGCCGATCGGCACCTGCATCGGCACCGGGTTGGCGGCGAGACGCGACTTCAGCTGGTCGACGACCTTGTAGAAGTTCGCACCCGTGCGGTCCATCTTGTTGACGAACGCGAGGCGCGGAACCTTGTACCGGTTGGCCTGACGCCACACGGTTTCCGACTGCGGCTGCACGCCACCCACGGCGCAGAGCACGAACACCGCACCGTCGAGCACGCGGAGCGAGCGCTCCACTTCGATGGTGAAGTCGACGTGTCCCGGGGTGTCGATGATGTTGAAGCGGTGCTCGGGCAGCGAACGGTCCATGCCCTTCCAGAACGCCGTGGTGGCGGCGGAAGTGATGGTGATACCGCGCTCCTGCTCCTGCTCCATCCAGTCCATCGTCGCGGCACCGTCATGCACCTCGCCAATCTTGTGACTGACGCCGGTGTAGAACAGGATGCGCTCCGTGGTCGTGGTCTTACCGGCATCGATGTGAGCCATGATGCCGAAATTGCGGTAGCGCTCGATGGGCGTAGTGCGTGCCACGGTCTTTCCTCAATCTGAAGCTGTAATTACCAGCGGTAATGCGAGAAGGCCTTGTTGGCCTCCGCCATGCGGTGCGTTTCTTCGCGCTTCTTGACAGCGCCGCCACGGGATTCCGAGGCTTCGAGCAGTTCGGCGGCCAGCTTGCGCGGCATGGACGTCTCGCCGCGCTTGCGCGCCGCGTCGATCACCCAGCGCATGGCAAGCGCCATACGACGGCCCGGACGGACTTCAACCGGCACCTGGTACGTGGCACCGCCGACGCGGCGGGACTTCACCTCGACGGCCGGGGCGATGTTGCCCAGGGCCTTCTCGACGAGCTGCACCGGCTCGGCGTTCTTCTCGCCGATGTGCTGCAGCGCACCGTAGACGATCGCTTCGGCGACGGACTTCTTGCCGGACTTCATCACCATGTTGATGAAGCGGGCGATCAGCTGGCTTCCGTGCTTCGGGTCCGGGAGGACCACACGGGCGGGATGGGAACCTTTACGCGACATAATTCTTGTCCTCTACTCAGCTCTTCGGGCGCTTGGCGCCGTACTTCGAGCGCGACTTGCGACGCTTGGTCACGCCGGCGCAGTCGAGACTGCCGCGAACCGTGTGGTAACGCACACCCGGGAGATCCTTGACGCGACCGCCACGGATCAGGACCACCGAGTGCTCCTGAAGATTGTGACCTTCGCCACCGATGTAGCTGATGACTTCGAAACCGTTGGTGAGGCGCACCTTGGCAACCTTACGCAGCGCCGAGTTCGGCTTCTTCGGGGTGGTCGTATAAACGCGCGTGCAGACCCCGCGGCGCTGCGGGCTGCTCTGCAGGGCCGGCGAGGCGCTCTTGTACGCCTTCGGGCTGCGGGATTTGCGCACCAACTGGTTGACTGTCGTCATGCGAAGCTATTCCTGAGAAACATAAAGGCAGACCGAAAGATCGGTCCGCCAGAGAAACTGTTGTTGACGTGCGCCGCCCGCGAAGCGGACTGGCGCCCATCGTCCCTGAATCCGAACACGAGGCGCCTCCATGCGCCTCATTTCGTATGTACGAGCAAAACCCGTATACGGGCCTTACTCGGCGCTATCGTTGGACCCGGCGGGTGCCTCTTCGAACGTGACGACCGGCGCCGAACCCGAGAGGGTTTCGAGCTCCGAGGCCGTCAGGCCGCCCTGGCTACGACGCGCGGCGTGGTAAGCCAGACCCGTACCCGCAGGGATTAGCCGCCCAACAATAACATTTTCCTTCAGGCCACGCAACGTGTCGCGGGTGCCACGGACCGCCGCCTCGGTGAGGACGCGGGTGGTCTCCTGGAACGAAGCCGCCGAGATGAACGACTCGGTGGCCAGCGACGCCTTGGTGATGCCCAGCAGGACCGATTCGAACTCGGCACGACGCTCGCCCCGGGCTTCGGCGCGATCGTTCTCCTCGTTGATCCGGACGCGCTCGACCTGTTCGCCGCGCAGGTACGTGCTGTCCCCCGCCTCGGTGATCTCGACCTTGCGCAGCATCTGGCGAATGATCGCTTCGATGTGCTTGTCGTTGATCTTCACGCCCTGCAGGCGGTAGACGTCCTGGATTTCCTTGACCAGGTACGACGCCAGCGGCTCGACACCCAGCAGGCGCAGGATGTCGTGCGGATTCGGCTCGCCGTCGACGACCGTCTCGCCCTTCTCCACGTGCTCGCCTTCGAACACGATGACCTGACGCCACTTGGGAATCAGCTCCTCGTGCTCGTTGCCGTCCACGTCCTTGATGATCAGGCGCTGCTTGCCCTTGGTGTCCTTGCCGAAGCTGACGATGCCCGAACGCTCCGCGAGGATCGCCGGCTCCTTCGGCTTGCGGGCTTCGAACAGGTCGGCGACGCGCGGAAGACCACCGGTGATGTCGCGGGTCTTCGACGTTTCCTGCGGGATACGGGCGACGACGTCACCCACGCCCACTTCGGCGCCGTTCTGGATCGAGACGATCGCGCCGGCCGGCAGGAAGTACTGGGCCGCGATGTCGGTGCCCGGCAGCTTGAGCTCGCGGCCCTTGCTGTCTTCCAGGCGGACGATCGGGCGCAGGTCCTTCGCCTGCGTGCCGCGACGCTTCGGATCCGTGACCACCGCCGACTCGAGGCCGGTCAGTTCGTCCGTCTGCGACTGGACGGTCACGCCATCGATGAAGTCGATGAAGCGGACCACACCGGCCACTTCCGTGACGATCGGGTGGGTGTGCGGATCCCAGTTCGCGACGGTCTGGCCGGCCTTCACCGGGTCGCCGTCCTTCACCGTGATCGTCGCGCCGTAAGGCACCTTGTAACGCTCGCGCTCGCGGCCATTGGCATCGATGACGCTCACTTCGCCCGAACGCGAGACGGCGACCAGGTGACCCTGGCTGTGCTCGACCGACTTCAGGTTGTTGAACTTCAGCGCGCCCGTGGTGCGGACCGTGACGTTGTCGACCGCCGCCGCTCGCGATGCCGCACCACCGATGTGGAACGTACGCATCGTCAGCTGGGTACCCGGCTCGCCGATCGACTGAGCGGCGACCACACCCACGGCCTCGCCCATGTTGACCAGGTGACCGCGAGCGAGGTCGCGGCCGTAGCACAGGGCGCACACGCCGTGGCTGGCACGGCAGGTGATCGGCGAGCGGACCTTGATCAGCTGCACGCCGGCCTTGTCGAGCTTGTCGACCAGCGACTCGTCGAGCAGCGTGTCGCGCGTGACGATCGCCTGATCGTCGTCGCCCGGGGCGTAGACGTCTTCGACGACCACGCGGCCGAGCACGCGCTCGCGCAGCGGCTCGACCACGTCGCCGCCTTCCACGATCGGGGACATCAGGATGCCGTCTTCCGTGCCGCAATCGTGCTCGGTGATGACGACGTCCTGCGCCACGTCGACGAGACGACGCGTCAGGTAACCGGAGTTCGCGGTCTTCAGCGCGGTATCCGCGAGGCCCTTACGGGCACCGTGGGTCGAGTTGAAGTACTGCAGGACGTTCAGGCCTTCGCGGAAGTTCGCCTTGATGGGCGTCTCGATGATCGAGCCGTCCGGACGGGCCATCAGGCCGCGCATACCCGCCAGCTGACGAATCTGGGCCGCGCTACCACGCGCGCCCGAGTCCGCCATGATGTAAAGCGAGTTCATGGACTTCTGGTTGACCGTGTTGCCTTCCTGGTCCTGCACCTTCTCCGTGCCGATACCGTCGATCATCGCCTTGGCGACGAGTTCGTTGGTACGCGACCAGATGTCGACCACCTTGTTGTAGCGCTCGCCGGCCGTGACGAGACCCGACTGGTACTGCTCCTGGATCTCGACGACTTCCTTCTCGGCTTCCTCGAGGATGCCCTTCTTCTCGCCCGGGATCTTCATGTCGTCGATGCCGATCGAGATGCCGGCGCGCGTCGCGAAACGGAAGCCGGTGTACATCAGCTTGTCCGCGAACACGACCGATTCCTTCAGGCCGAGGAGACGGTAGCTCTGGTTGATCAGGCGCGAGATGTTCTTCTTGGTCAGCTCGGTGTTGACCAGCGCGAACGGCAGGCCTTCCGGGATGATCTCGGCGAGCAGCGCACGACCCACCGTGGTGTCCACGAGGGCCAGGCGCTCGACGCGCTCGCCATCGACGGTCTCCACGGTGCGCACGCGCACCTTGACCTTGGCGTGCAGCTCGACGGCGCGGTTGTCGTACGCACGGCGCACTTCGCCGACGTTCGCGAACACCATGCCGGCGCCCTTCGCGTTGATCAGCTCGCGCGTCATGTAGTACAGGCCGAGCACGACGTCCTGCGACGGCACGATGATCGGCTCGCCGTTCGCCGGCGACAGGATGTTGTTCGACGACATCATCAGGGCGCGGGCTTCCAGCTGCGCCTCGATCGACAGCGGCACGTGGACGGCCATCTGGTCACCGTCGAAGTCGGCGTTGAACGCCGTGCAGACGAGCGGATGCAGCTGGATCGCCTTGCCTTCGATCAGCACCGGCTCGAACGCCTGGATACCCAGACGGTGCAGGGTCGGCGCGCGGTTGAGCATGACCGGATGCTCGCGGATGACTTCCTCGAGGATGTCCCACACCTGGGCTTCCTCGCGCTCGACGAGCTTCTTCGCGGCCTTGATGGTCGTGGCTTCGCCACGCGCCTGCAGCTTCGCGAAGATGAAGGGCTTGAACAGCTCGAGCGCCATCTTCTTCGGCAGGCCGCACTGGTGCAGGCGCAGCGTCGGGCCGACCACGATGACCGAACGGCCCGAGTAGTCGACGCGCTTGCCGAGCAGGTTCTGACGGAAGCGACCCTGCTTGCCCTTGATCATGTCCGCGAGCGACTTCAGCGCGCGCTTGTTCGTGCCGGTGATGGCACGGCCGCGGCGGCCGTTGTCGAGCAGCGCGTCGACCGACTCCTGCAGCATGCGCTTCTCGTTGCGCACGATGATGTCGGGCGCGGCGAGCTCGAGCAGGCGCTTGAGGCGGTTGTTGCGGTTGATGACGCGGCGGTACAGGTCGTTGAGATCCGACGTCGCGAAACGGCCGCCGTCCAGCGGGACGAGCGGACGCAGGTCGGGCGGCAGCACCGGCAGGACGGTGAGCACCATCCATTCCGGCTTGTTGCCCGACTCGAGGAACGCCTCGATCAGCTTCACGCGCTTGGTGAGGCGCTTGAGCTTGGTCTCGGAATTCGTCGACGCGATCTCTTCCTTCAGGCGAATGACTTCGCCCGGGAGGTCGAGGCTCTTGAGCAGTTCGTAGACGGCCTCGGCACCCATGCGGGCGTCGAACTCGTCGCCGTGCTCTTCGGTCGCTTCCAGGTACTGGTCTTCGCTGAGCAGCTGGCCGCGCTCGAGCGCGGTCAGGCCCGGATCGATCACGACGAAGGCTTCGAAGTACAGGATGCGCTCGATGTCACGCAGCGTCATGTCCAGCATGAGGCCGATGCGCGACGGCAGCGACTTCAGGAACCAGATGTGCGCCGTCGGGCTGGCGAGCTCGATGTGGCCCATGCGCTCGCGACGGACCTTGGCCAGCGTGACCTCGGTGCCGCACTTCTCGCAGACGACGCCGCGATGCTTCATGCGCTTGTACTTGCCGCACAGGCATTCGTAGTCCTTGATGGGACCGAAAATGGCCGCGCAGAACAGACCGTCACGCTCGGGCTTGAACGTGCGGTAGTTGATGGTTTCCGGCTTCTTCACTTCGCCGTACGACCACGACCGGATCAGCTCCGGCGAAGCCAGAGCGATCTTGATCGCGTCGAAGTCCAGCGTCTGTCGCTGCTGGTTGAACAGATCGAGCAGGTCTTTCATGCGTAATCTCCGGTAGCCGCGACGATCACTTGATCTCTTCGAGTTCGATGTCGATACCGAGCGAGCGGATTTCCTTCACGAGCACGTTGAAGGACTCCGGCATGCCTGCGGCCATTTCGTGGTTGCCGTCCACAATGTTCTTGTACATCTGGTTGCGACCCTGCACGTCGTCCGACTTGACGGTCAGCATTTCCTGCAGGGTGTACGCCGCGCCGTAGGCTTCCAGCGCCCAGACTTCCATTTCGCCGAAGCGCTGGCCGCCGAACTGCGCCTTGCCGCCCAGCGGCTGCTGGGTGACGAGCGAGTACGGACCGGTCGAACGCGCGTGCATCTTGTCGTCGACGAGGTGGTTCAGCTTCAGCATGTGCATGTAGCCGACGGTGACCGGGCGATCGAACGCCTCGCCGGTGCGGCCGTCGTACAGCGTGGTCTGGCCCGACTCGGGAAGACCCGCCAGCTTCAGCATGTGCTTGATCTCGGTTTCCTCGGCGCCGTCGAACACCGGCGTCGCCATCGGCACGCCGTCGCGCAGGTTGTCGGCCAGCTGGACGATCTCGGCGTCCGACATCGACTTGAGGTCGACGTGGCGCACCGCGCCTTCCGCACCGGCGTTGCCGTGGTTGTAGACCTCGTCGAGGAACTCGCGCAGCTTCGCGGGCTTCTCGTTCGCCTCGATCATGGCCGAGATCTTGTGACCCAGGCCCTTCGCCGCCCAGCCGAGGTGAACCTCGAGGATCTGGCCGATGTTCATACGCGAAGGCACGCCCAGCGGGTTCAGGCAGATGTCGACCGGACGACCGTCGGCGGAGAACGGCATGTCCTCGACCGGCACGATCATCGACACGACACCCTTGTTGCCGTGGCGGCCGGCCATCTTGTCGCCCGGCTGGATGCGGCGCTTGACGGCCAGGTAGACCTTGACCATCTTGAGCACGCCCGGCGCGAGGTCGTCGCCCTGGGTGATCTTGCCCTGCTTCTCCTTGAAGCGCTTGTCGAAGGCCTCGCGATGACGCTTGACCTGGTCGGCCGCGCGCTCGAGGAACTCCGAGACTTCCTCTTCCTTGACGTTGATCTTGAACCAGTCGTCCTTCTTCAGCGTGTCGAGGTACGCGTCGTCGATGACCGTGCCACGCTTCAGGCCGCCCGGGCCGCTCATCGCGGACTTGCCGACGAGCTGGGCGCGCATGCGCGCGTAGATCGCACCTTCGAGGATGCGGAACTGGTCGTCGAGATCCTTGCGGATACGCTTCAGCTCGGTCTCTTCGATCTGCTTGGCGCGCTTGTCCTTCTCGATGCCGTCGCGGGTGAAGACCTGCACGTCGATGACGTTGCCGTCCATGCCCGGGGGCACGCGCAGCGAGCTGTCCTTCACGTCCGAGGCCTTCTCGCCGAAGATCGCGCGGAGCAGCTTCTCTTCCGGCGTGAGCTGGCTCTCGCCCTTCGGCGTGACCTTGCCCACGAGGATGTCGCCGGCCTTCACTTCCGCACCGATGTACACGATGCCGGACTCGTCGAGACGGGCGAGCGCCTGCTCGCCGACGTTCGGGATGTCGGCCGTGATTTCCTCGGCGCCGAGCTTCGTGTCGCGGGCGATGCAGGTCATCTCCTCGATGTGGATCGAGGTGTAGCGATCTTCCTGGACCACGCGCTCGGAGATCAGGATCGAGTCTTCGAAGTTGTAGCCGTTCCACGGCATGAACGCGACGAGCATGTTCTGGCCGAGCGCGAGCTCGCCCAGGTCGGTCGAGGAACCGTCCGCCAGCGTGTCGCCCACCGCCACCACGTCACCGACGTTCACCAGCGGACGCTGGTTGAGGTTGGTGTTCTGGTTGGAGCGGGTGTACTTCGTCAGCGTGTAGATATCCACGCCGGCGTCGTTCTCATCCACTTCCGCTTCGTTCACGCGCACGACGATACGGGCGGCATCGACCTGGTCGATGACACCGCCGCGCTTGGCGGACACGGTGACGCCCGAGTCGCGCGCCACGGCGCGCTCGATGCCCGTGCCGACGAGCGGCTTCTGGCTGCGCAGGGTCGGGACGGCCTGGCGCTGCATGTTCGCGCCCATCAGCGCGCGGTTCGCGTCATCGTGCTCGAGGAACGGCACGAGCGCCGCCGCGACCGACACGGTCTGCATCGGCGAGACGTCCATGTAGTTGATCTCGGACGACGGACGCAGCTCCGACTCGCCGCGGAAGCGGCACGACACGAAGTCTTCCAGGAACTTGCCGTCCTTCGACAGGGGCGAGTTCGCCTGGGCGATCACGTGGTCGCCTTCCTCGATCGCGGAGAGGTAATCGACCTTGTCGGTCACCTTGCCGTTCTCGACCTTGCGGTACGGCGTCTCGAGGAAGCCGTAGGTGTTGGTGCGCGCGTAGACGGCGAGCGAGTTGATCAGGCCGATGTTCGGGCCTTCCGGCGTTTCGATCGTGCAGACGCGGCCGTAGTGGGTCGGGTGGACGTCGCGGACTTCGAAGCCGGCGCGCTCGCGCGTCAGGCCGCCCGGTCCGAGCGCCGACACGCGGCGCTTGTGGGTCACTTCGGACAGCGGGTTGTTCTGGTCCATGAACTGCGAGAGCTGCGACGAACCGAAGAACTCCTTCACCGCCGCCGCGACCGGCTTGGCGTTGATCAGTTCCTGCGGGGTCAGGCCCTCGGACTCGGCCAGCGACAGGCGCTCGCGAACCGCGCGCTCGACGCGGACGAGACCGATGCGGAAGGTGTTCTCCGCCATTTCGCCGACCGAACGCACGCGGCGGTTACCAAGATGGTCGATATCGTCGACCGTGCCGGTGCCGTTGCGGATGTCGATCAGGACGCGCAGCACGTCGAGGATGTCCGACGTCTCGCCCTGCTCGGCGACCAGACGCTGGCTCTCCTCTTCCTTGCGCTCCGCGAAGTACTTGTAGTCGTACAGCACGCCCGGACCGATGACGTCCTTGCGGCCGACGCGACGGTTGAACTTCATGCGGCCGACGGCCGAGAGGTCGTAACGGTCGAAGGTGAAGAACAGATTGAAGAACAGGTTCTGCGCGGCGTCCTTGGTCGGCGGCTCGCCCGGACGCATCATCCGGTAGATCTCGACCAGGGCCTCGAGCTGCGTGCGCGTGTTGTCGATGCGCAGCGTGTTCGAGATGTACGCGCCACGATCGAGGTCGTTGACGTACAGCGTCGGCACGGTCTCGATGCCGCCCTTGCGCAGGCGCTCGAGGTGCTCGGCGGTCAGCTCGTCGTTGGCCGCGGCGATGATCTCGCCGGTGTCCTTGTCGATCATGTCGATCGCGACGATGCGGCCGACCGGATAGTCTTCCGGCACTTCGAGCGTCGTGATCTTCTCGTTCGCCAGCTGGCGGACGTGGCGCGCGGTGATGCGCTTGCCGGCTTCGACCAGCACCTTGCCGTCGACCACAAGGTCGAACGAGAGGGTTTCACCACGCAGGCGCTCGGCGACGAGGTCGAGCGTGACGGTGCCCTTCTTGCCGAGATGGAAGACGTTGTGCTCGAAGAAGATGCTGAGCATCTCTTCGTTCGTGTAGCCGAGCGCGCGCAGCAGCACGGTCACCGGCAGCTTGCGGCGACGGTCGATACGCGTGAACAGGGCGTCCTTCGGGTCGAACTCGAAGTCGAGCCACGAACCACGGTAAGGAATGACGCGCGCGGAGAAGAGCAGCTTGCCCGAGCTATGCGTCTTGCCGCGGTCGTGATCGAAGAACACGCCCGGCGAACGGTGCAGCTGCGAGACGATGACGCGCTCGGTGCCGTTGATGATGAAGGTGCCGGTGTCGGTCATGAGCGGGATCTCGCCCATGTAGACCTCCTGCTCCTTGACGTACTTCACGGCCTTCTTCGAGGCCGGGCTGTCCTTGTCGTAGATGACCAGGCGGACGGTCGTGCGCAGCGGCGCGCCGAACGTCATGCCGCGGTTGCGGCACTCGCGCTCGTCGAACGCCGGCTCGCCGAGCCGGTAATCCACGTATTCGAGGGCGGCGTTGCCGGAGTAGCTGGAAATCGGGAACACCGACTTCAGGGCGGCGTGCAGGCCCTTGTCTTCACGCTGCTTGGAGTTGACCTGCTCCTGCAGGAATTCCTTGTACGAGTCGGTCTGGATCGTCAGCAGGTTGGGCACGCCCAGCACGGGCGGACGCTTGCCGAAATCCTTACGGATGCGCTTCTTCTCGGTAAACGAGTAGGTCATGGTGGGTACCGCCTCGGTTCTCAGTGGCGCCGGCGATGCACGCGCCGGCTAAATGGTGAATCGAAAATCGGAGATCGGGATTCGAACCGCGGAGCCCGTCGAGGCGCTCTCGAATCGCGATGTCCCATTTCCGACGGAACGGACATGGAACGTGGAACGTGGCCTTCGGGAACGGCCAAAGCCCGGGGACTTACGCCCCCGGGCTCACTTGACGCTATGTCGAACAACCGGCGCGCAAGGCGCCGATTACTTCAGTTCGACCGTGGCGCCCGCAGCTTCGAGATCCTTCTTGAACTTGTCGGCATCTTCCTTCGAAGCCGCTTCCTTCACGACGCCGCCGGCCTCGGTGAGGTCCTTGGCTTCCTTCAGGCCCAGGCCCGTGATGGCGCGGACGGCCTTGATCACGTCGACCTTCTTGTCGCCAGCGGACTTCAGGATGACGTCGAATTCGGTCTGCGCTTCGGCAGCCGGGCCAGCAGCGGCCGGGCCAGCGACGGCGACCGGAGCGGCGGCCGAGACGCCGAAGGTGTCTTCGATCGACTTCACCAGCTCCATGATTTCCATCAGGGACTTGGCCTTGATGGCTTCGACGATCTGTTCGGTGGTCAGGGTGGACATTGTTTCTTACCTTCTGAAATAGGGTCGTATGGAAATAGGTCGACGATCAGGCTTCAGCGGGGGCTTCGGCGGCGACTTCGCCACCACCCTGCTTCTCGCCAACAGCCTTGACAGCGCGCGCGAACATCGTGACCGGCTCGTTGAGGACGCGAGCCAGCATGGCCAGCGCTTCCTGACGGGTCGGCAGCGAGGCAAGCACGTCGACGTGGGCGGCCGGAAGGAGCTTGCCTTCCACGGACACGACCTTCGTCTTGAGCTTGTCGTTGGTCTTCGCGAATTCCTTGATCAGGCGGCCAGCGGCGCCCGGTTCCTCGGTCGAGAACGCATAGAGCAGCGGACCGACGAGAGCGTCCTTGACGATCTCGAATTCGGTACCGGCCACGGCGCGTGCGGCGAGGGTGTTCTTGACGACTTTCAGGAACACGCCCGTTTCACGAGCCTTCTTGCGCATCTCGGTCATCTGGGAGACCGTGGTGCCCGCGTATTCGGCGGCGACCAAGGAGTGAGCCTTCGCGGCGACTTCTGCCAGCTCGGCGACTACTTCTTGCTTCTGGGACAGATTGAGAGCCATTGCACTCCTCCAATTGAACTCCGCTCACGACTCCTGCCGCTTGCGGTCCTGGGCGACATCGTCCTGACGTCGGGGACGGGAACGTCCCGGGTGGTGGCCTTTCCAGATTCGAAACGAATTCCAGAAGGGGCTGCACCATCTACGCAGGCTGGATCGATGAAGGCATCCGATTAAGCGAACCCGCTGCCGACGACGGCGTTTCCATGCCAACACGAGCTCCCTGCTCGTCGCCGTCGCGCGCTGCTCGCGCCTACGGTCTTTGACGGCTGCCCCGGCATTTCAACCGGGGCTGCCCTCAAAAACGTGCCCTCGCCGGACTTGCCGGCGAGGGTCGTAACACTTACTTGGCCGAGGTGTTCACGGTCGAGGTATCGACCGGCACGCCCACGCCCATGGTGCTCGACAGCGAGACCTTCTGGATGTACTGACCCTTCGCGGCGGCCGGCTTGGCCTTCAGCAGATCGGAGATCAGCGCATTCAGGTTGTCCGCCAGCTGGGCGGCTTCGAAGCTCGCCTTGCCGATGGTGGCGTGGATGATGCCGCCCTTGTCGTTACGGAACTTGACCTGGCCGGCCTTAGCGTTCTTGACGGCCGTGACGACGTCGGCGGTGACCGAGCCATCCTTCGGGTTCGGCATCAGGCCACGGGGACCGAGCACCTGACCGAGCTTACCGACGACGCGCATGGCGTCCGGCGTCGCGATGACGCGGCCGTAGTTCAGATCGCCAGCGGCCATCTTCTCGGCGAGGTCGTCCATACCGACGGCGTCGGCGCCCGCCGCGAGAGCGGCGTCAGCCTTCTCGCCGGCCGGCACGAACACGGCGACGCGGACGGTCTTGCCGGTGCCGTGCGGCAGCAGCGACGAACCGCGGACGCCCTGGTCGGACTTCTTCGCGTCGATGCCCAGACGGACGGACACGTCGACCGACTCGGCGAACTTCGCCTTGGCGTTGTCCTTGACGATCTTCAGCGCTTCGTCGAGACCGTAGGTCTTGCCGGGCTGGACGGCGGCCGAGGCGGCCTTCATACGCTTGGTGAGCTTTGCCATGTCTTAACCCTCCACCACCAGACCCATGGAACGCGCGCTGCCGGCGATCGTACGCACGGCGGCATCGAGATCGGCAGCCGTGAGATCCGGCTCCTTCTGCTTCGCGATTTCCTCGAGCTGGGCGCGGGTGACCTTGCCCACCTTGTCGGTGTTCGGCTTCTGCGAGCCCTTGGCCACGCCCGTGATCTTCTTGAGGAGGATCGAGGCCGGCGGGGTCTTCGTGATGAAGGTGAAGGTACGGTCCGAGTAGGCCGTGATCACGACCGGGATCGGAAGACCCGGCTCGAGCTTCTGCGTGGCGGCATTGAACGCCTTGCAGAACTCCATGATGTTCAGGCCGCGCTGACCGAGCGCCGGACCGACCGGCGGCGAGGGGTTGGCCTGACCGGCCTTCACCTGCAACTTGATGTAACCAATGACTTTCTTTGCCATGTATGTTTCCTCGCGAGTGCTGTCGCCTTGCGGCTCCTCGCTGTAGACCGTCCCTGGGGGTGGTGGATCCGCGCCTGCGGACCCCTTAAACACGGACACGCCGGAGCACAAAGCTCCAGCGTGAACCGGGCATTATAGGCTCCTCACACGGTCTATGCAAACCCCGTGCCGGGAGGGGTCGGCCGGGGCCGACCGGGGAGTCTTACGCCTTCTCCACCTGGCCGAATTCGAGCTCGACCGGGGTGGAACGACCGAAGATGAGCACCGCGACGCGCAGGCGGCTCTTCTCGTAATTGACCTCTTCGACGACGCCGTTGAAGTCGTTGAACGGACCATCGGTGACGCGGACCATCTCGCCCGGCTCGAAGAGGACCTTCGGACGCGGCTTCTCGACACCTTCGCGGACGCGGCTCAGGATGGCATCGGCCTCGCTGTCGCGGATCGGGTGCGGACGGTCGGCGGTGCCGCCGATGAACCCCATGACCTTCGGGGTTTCCTTGACCAGGTGCCAGCACTCGTCGTCGATACGCGGGGTCTTGCCGCTCGTATCCGTTTCGATCTGGACCAGGACGTAACCGGGGAAGAACTTGCGCTCGCTGCGGCGCTTCTGGCCGCCGCGCATTTCGATGACTTCCTCGGTCGGAACCAGGATTTCGCCGAACTTCTCTTCCATGCCCTCGCGCTTGACGCGCTCGTCGAGGGCCTTGCGAACCTGCTGTTCGAACCCGGAGTAGGCGTGAACCACGTACCAGCGCTTGCTCATGCCTTACCTCAATGTCCGAGCTTCAGCAGCCAATCGAGCACGACCGTCTTCAACAACCAGTCGATGAGCCCCATCAGCAGCGAAAGGATGATGACGACCACGATGATGACACCGGTCGTCTTCAGGGTTTCGTCGCGCGACGGCCAGACCACCTTGCGCAATTCGAACTGCGATTCGGCGATGAAGCCACGCAGACGACGGCCGGGCGCGGTAAAGGCACCGATCGCCATGGCGGCCGCGACAGCCACGATAACGCCGACGACGCGCGCGAACGACGGCACGCTGGGGTTATCGCTGAAATAGTAGAAACCGACGATGCCTGCGGCGAGCACGACCAGCGCAAGCGCCAGCTTGCCGATATCGGCCGGGCCCAGACCCTTGGCTTCTTGTGCCTTCGTATTCATGCGCACTCAGGAGTGGCACGCCAGGAGGGACTCGAACCCCCAACCTGCGGTTTTGGAGACCGCTGCTCTGCCAATTGAGCTACTGGCGTACAGGTGAAACAGTGGAACCGCGAGAGCGGGCGACCGATGGCCGACCCGCCTCGCGACCGGGTGCCGGCCCCGAAGGACCGGCATCGCTTGTCTTACTTGATGATCTTCGACACCACGCCGGCGCCGACGGTGCGGCCGCCTTCGCGGATCGCGAAGCGCAGACCTTCGTCCATCGCGATCGGGAAA
>NZ_FODZ01000007.1:154547-226127 GCF_900110505.1 Luteibacter sp. UNC138MFCol5.1 | reverse complement strand
CCCCTCACCGTCATCCCGGTGCAAACCGGGATCCACGGCGAGGCGGTCGGTGTTGCCGCGCAGTCTCAACGTTCCTACCGGAAACCGAGACGGTGGGCCCCGGCGTGCGCCGGGGTGACGGTGATCTCACAAAAAAAAGGGCCGCGATCGCTCGCGGCCCTTTTTTCTTACCTCAGTGCGTCGATCAGGCGGCGCGTACCGCGGCCATCTTCTCGGCGTTGCTCACCACGTTCGCACGCAGTTCCTCGCTGTCGAAGTCGTCGACCGAGATGAACTCGGCGACACCGTCGCGGACGCGCTGGAGCAGGTCGCGTTCCGCGGCGGTGATCGCACCGAGCTTCTCGGCTTCCGCGAGCTGCTCGTTGTACGTATGCGAGGTCAGATGGCCGCCCTTGAACGCCTTGAGGAACTTGCGCTCGACCGGCTCGGCGGCGATCACGTCGGGCAGGATCGCGTTCATGCGGCCGACGGTGTTGTTCGCCGTGGGCGTCATGTACGTCCAGCTCGTCAGGCGGTCGCGGGCTTCGCTGGGCGCGGTGATCAGCGCGGCGACGCGGCGGCCCAGGCGATCCGACGGCGGCACTTCGCGACGGCCGAACGGGAACACCAGGGCGCGCAGCAGCCAGGCGACCGGGCGTACCGGGAAGTTACGGATCACGCCATCCAGCGCCATCTGCATCTTCCACACGCACTCGTGGAACGCCCAGGCGAGCAGCGGACGATCCGCTTCCGGACGGCCGGTGTCCTCGTAGCGCTTGAGCATCGCGCTGGCGATGTACAGGTACGACAGCGTGTCGCCGAGGCGGGCCGACAGCTTTTCCTTGAACTTCAGCTTGCCGCCGAGCACGCCCATCGAGACGTCGGCGCACAGCGCGAGCGCGGCCGAGTAACGGTTGAGCTTGCGGTAGTAGCGACGCGTGTAGGCGTCACCGGCGGTGTCGCCGATCTTCGCGGCGGTGAGGCCCAGCACGAAGCTGCGCACCGCGTTGGAGAAGCCGAAGCCGATGTGGCCGAACAGCGCCTTGTCGAACGTCTTGAGGCGCTCGCGGTAGTCGGCGATGTTCAGCGCCTGCATTTCCTTCAGCACGTAAGGATGGCAGCGGATCGCACCCTGGCCGAAGATCATCAGGCTGCGGGTCATGATGTTCGCGCCTTCCACCGTGATGGCGATCGGCACGCTCTGCCAGCCGCGGCCCATGTAGTTCTTGGGACCGAGGATCACGCCCTTGCCGCCATGGACGTCCATCGCGTCGGACGCGATCTGGCGGCACCATTCCGTGGCGTGGTACTTGGCGATCGCCGACGGTACCGCCGGCTTCTCGCCGCGGTCCACCGCCGCGGCGGTGGCGCGCGACAGCGCCTGCGTGGCGTAGGTCAGGCCGCCGATGCGGGCGAGCGCTTCCTCCACGCCTTCGAAGCGACCGATGGCCAGGCCGAACTGCTTGCGCATGCGCGCATAGGCGCCGGTGGCCGCCACCGCCATGCGCGACGCGCCGGTGGCATTGGACGGCAGCGAGATCGCGCGGCCGACCGAGAGGCACTCGACCAGCATGCGCCAGCCCTGGCCCGCCATGTGCGGACCGCCGATCAGCACGGACAACGGAACGAACATGTCCTTCGCATGCACCGGGCCATTCTGGAACGGCGTGTTGAGCGGGAAGTGACGACGGCCGATCTGCATCCCCGGCGTTTCGCGCGGGAGCAACGCGAGCGTGATGCCGAGGTCTTCCTTGTCGCCCAGCAGCTTGTCCGGGTCGTACATGCGGAACGCGAGACCGACGATCGTCGCGACCGGCGCGAGCGTGATGTAGCGCTTGTCGAACGTCAGGCGGATACCGACGGTTTCCTCGCCGTTCCACATGCCCTTGGTGACGATGCCGAAATCGGGAATCGACGTGGCGTCCGAGCCGGCGTAGGGGCCGGTCAGCGCGAAGCACGGGATCTCGCGACCGTCGGCGAGGCGCGGCAGGTAGTGGTTCTTCTGCTCGTCGGAGCCGTAGTGCATCAGGAGTTCGCCCGGTCCGAGCGAGTTCGGCACGGCGACGGTGGACGCCAGGGTCTGCGACATGCTCGAGAGCTTCTGCAGCACGGCGGAATGCGCCAGCGCCGAGAAGCCGAGACCGCCGTAGCTCTTCGGGATGATCATGCCGAAGAACTTGTTCTTCTTGATGAACTCCCAGACGTTCGGCGGCAGGTCCGCCAGCTCATGCGTGATCTGCCAGTCGTCGATCATGCCGCAGAGCTCTTCGACGGGGCCGTCGAGGAAGGCCTGCTCTTCGACCGAAAGCTCGGGCTTCGGCTGGCGCAACAGCACCGACCAGTTCGGCTTGCCCGAGAAGAGTTCGCCCTCGAAACCGACCGTGCCGGCCTCGAGCGCCGTCTGCTCGGTGTCCGACAGCTTCGGCGTCACCTTGGCGAACATCGACAGCAGCGGGGCGCTGATCTTCTTCCGGCGGAAGTCGACCATCAGGAGCGGCACCGCGACGATCGCCAGCAGGATCAGCAGGACGACGGTGGTCACCGGCGCGCCGGCGAGGAGGCCCACGACGAGGATCGTCGCCGCCGTCGCGATGGCCCACGTCTTCAGGGACGTGCGGTGGTAGGCGCAGGCACCGGAGGCGATGAGCGCCGCCAGTACAACCAGGATCGCAGACATGGGTATCACCTCTTACTGTGGTTCGTTGCGGTCGTTGAAGGTGGAGCGGTGGATCAGAGCGTTTCCATGAAGCTGGCGATCTCGCGCGTGAACGCGTCGTTCGCGTCGCCGGCCACCATGTGGGTGGCGTCGGTCAGTGCCACGTGACGCGCGTGCGGCACGAGGCGGAGGAATTCGTCGACGGTGTGGCTGGAGACGACGTCGCTGCGCGTTCCCGAGAGCAGCAGCACCGGCACCTTCACGCGCGCGGCGGCCGCGAACAGCCGCGGCTGGTAGCGCTCGCTTTCCTGTACCACCCCGTCGAGGAGTGCGGGATCCCAGTGCCAGCGCAGCCGGCCATCGGAAGCCTGGCGCAGCAGCGGCTTCAGCTGCGCCTCGGTTTTCCGTTCACGACGATGCGGAAGGTAAGCCTCGATCGCGGAGGCGGCCTCCTCGTAGTCGGCGAAACCGTCGGGATGGGCGCGCATGAAACCGAGGATACGTTCGACGCCGGCGGTTTCCCACCGGGGCGTGATGTCGACCAGGATCAGCGCCGAGAACGGCGGACGCGCCGGATCGGACTCACCGGCGGCGACGAGGCCGAGCAGGCCTCCCATCGACGCGCCGACCAGCACCGGCGCGCGTCCGCCGGCCGGCGTGGCGTCGTGCGCCACGAGCAGCAGATCGGCCACGAACTGTTCCATGTGGTAGTCGCCGCGCGGCACGTGCTCGCTCTCGCCATGCCCGCGCGCATCGAACGTCGTGGCGTCGAAGCCCCGCGCGTTCAACGACCGGGCGGCGCCCTGCCAGGCGTGACGCGTCTGGCCGAAACCGTGCGCGAAGACGAGGCCGGGCGAGCGTTCGCCGTGCCAGCGCTGGGTCGCGAGCACGATCCCGTCGTCGGCGACGAGCCGGTTGACCGAAGATGCGACGTGGGCGGGATTGGCTACCATACGGCCGAGTATGTAGCCCCGCCGGAGGCACGTCAATACGCCGGCGTACGGTTATGTAACGTGTTCGAAGTCAAGGTCTTATGCAGCATGCCGACGGCCGCCCCGATTGCAAACGGCGGCGTCTCCGCTACCATGCGTCGATGAACGACAGTTCCAAGACCGAACGGGTCCGCCTCTCCGCCGAAGACTGGGAAGACGGGGCGCTTGCCCTCATCGCCGAACAGGGCGTCGGCGCCCTCGCCGTCGAGGCCCTCGCGCGACGCCTCGGCGTCACGAAGGGCAGTTTCTACTGGCATTTCCGCACGCGCGAGGCCCTGCTCCAGGCGGCGCTCGAGCGGTGGGAAGAATACGGCGAGCGCGAGGTTCTTGCCGAAATCGAGCGCATTCCCGATCCCCTGAAGCGCTTCCCCGAACTGTTCCGCCGGGTCGCCCACGAGATGCAGCCGCACCGCGTCTATGCCGCGCTGCTGAAGGCGCTCGACCACCCGCAGGTCGTGCCGGTCATGTCGCGCGTCTCGCAACGGCGCATGGACTTCCTCACCCGCCTCTACCAGGAGGCCGGGCTGGAGCCGGTGGTCGCGCTGCATCGCGCCCGCCTGACCTACGCCGCGTATGTCGGTTTCCTCCAGCTGAACTTCACCCTCGGGCTGCCGCGATTGAGCCACGACGAGTTCGACGCGTACGTCGAGCACATGATCGCGACGCTGACGCCCGCGAGGTCCAGCGAAGCATCCTGAACGGCGCGGCCGCTTTTGCTGCGCCGTGCCTTGCGCATACCAACAATCGCAAACTACTGTCTCCACTGACGTTTAACTGGAGACCACACAGGATGCGAGCGCACGGCAGTTCACTGGATGCATTGAACCGATGGGTCGACGAGGTCGCCCGGCTGACGGAGCCCGCCTCCATCCGCTGGTGCGACGGCTCGGATGCGGAGTACGCCGGACTCGTCGAGACGATGCTTGCCAGCGGCGACCTCCTTCCGCTCAACGCGGAAACGAACCCGCGCAGCTACCTGCACCGGTCGCACCCTTCCGACGTGGCGCGCGTCGAGCACCTCACCTTCGTCTGCACGCCGGACGAAGCCGATGCCGGCCCGAACAACCACTGGATGGCCCCGGCCGAGGCGCACGCGAAGATCGACGCCCTGTTCGCCGGTGCCATGCGCGGGCGGACGATGTACGTCATCCCGTACTGCATGGGACCGATCGACTCCCCGCTCGCCCGCTGCGGCGTCGAGATCACGGACAGCCCGTACGTCGTCGCCAACATGCGCATCATGACGCGCATGGGCGCGGCCGCCCTGGCGCGCATCGAGCGCGAGGGCCGCTTCGTGAAGGGCCTGCACTCCACGGGCGATCTCGATCCCGAGCGCCGCTTCATCATGCACTTCCCCGAGGAGCTCTCGATCAAGTCGATCGGCTCCGGGTACGGCGGCAACGCGCTGCTGGGCAAGAAGTGCCACGCGCTGCGCATCGCCAGCCACCAGGCGCGCCGCGAAGGCTGGCTCGCGGAACACATGCTCATCGTCGGCATCGAGAATCCGAAGGGCGAGAAGCACTACATTGCCGCCGCGTTCCCGTCGGCCTGTGGCAAGACCAATCTCGCGATGCTGATTCCGACCGAGGGCTACCGTAAGGCCGGCTGGAAGGTCTGGACGGTCGGCGACGACATCTGCTGGATGACACCCGGCGACGACGGGCGCCTGTGGGCGATCAACCCCGAGGCCGGCTACTTCGGCGTCGCGCCGGGCACGGGAGCCAACACGAACCCGACCGCCCTCGCGACGCTCGGCCACGATGCGATCTTCACCAACGTCGCCGTCACCGCCGACGGCCGGCCGTGGTGGGAAGGCCTCGGTGAGGGCGAGCCCGTCACGGACTGGCAGGGGCGCCCGTTCGACGCCGCCAACGGACCGGCCGCCCATCCGAACTCCCGCTTCACCGTCAGCGCGAAGCAGTGTCCCAGCTGGGCGCCCGAGTCGGAAGACGCCGCCGGCGTGCCCATCTCGGCGATCGTGTTCGGCGGCCGGCGCCCGTCCCTGGTGCCGCTCGTGTTCGAGGCGAACGACTGGGCGCACGGCGTGCTCGTCGGGGCCGCCATGGGTTCGGAAACCACGGCCGCGGCCACGGGGGCGGTGGGCGTCCTGCGCCGCGATTCGATGGCGATGAAGCCGTTCTGCGGTTACAACTTTGCGGACTACTTCGCCCACTGGCTGTCGTTCGACAAGCCGGGCGCGAAGCTGCCACGCATCTTCCACGTCAACTGGTTCCGCAAGGACGCCGACGGTCGCTTCATGTGGCCGGGCTACGGCGACAACCTGCGCGTGCTCGACTGGATGATCCAGCGCGTCGCGGGGCTGGCCACCGGGCATGAAACGCCCATCGGCACCGTGCCGGCGAAGGGCGAGCTCAACACCGAGGGGCTCGACGTCTCCCCCGCGACGCTCGACGAGCTGACACGCGTCGACGTGGAGGGCTGGATCGAGGAGCTCAACGCCATCGGAACCTACCTCGACGGCTTCGGCGAGCGCATGCCGGAACGGCTGAAGGCCGAGAGGCTGCGCGTGGGCAAGGCGCTCGAGGCCGCGATGGAGAACCGAGCGACCGCGGCGACGGCATGACGCCACGGCCGGTTTACCGCGACCCGTAGGAGCGCGCCCTGCGCGCGACAGCCTTTCGCCCCGGTGCGCAAGCTCACGCGCCAGCTCCGGGGCTCCGCCTCAAGACATGTCGCGCGCAGGGCGCGCTCCTACGGGGTCACGGCAGCATCTAAACCGTTTCGCCCTTGCCGGCATCCAAGCTGGCAAGATGAACGCCCTATGCCTCACCGCCACCTCCTTCATGCAGCCTGAGCTGCCCGCCGCCTCGTCGGACGACGAGACCGTGCGCGCCGCGGTGGCGGGTGACCGCAAGGCTTTCGAGGTTCTCTATCGCCGCCACGCGGACCGGGTCTATGGCGCCGTCCTGCGCCTGGCCGCCTTCGACCACGCCCGCGCCGAAGACCTCACACAGGAGGCCTTCGTCCGCGCCTGGCAGAAGCTCGAAGGGTTCCGCTTCGAAAGCTCGTTCGGCACGTGGGTGTACCGTCTCGCCGTGAACGTCGCGCTGATGTCCATACGCGCCCGCAACGCCGACCCGGTCACGATCCTCGACGACGAACACCTGCCGGACATCACCGATATCGACAATCCCGTCCGCGCCTTCGAGCGCGACGAACTGGAAAAGGCCATCGCGGCGTTGCCGCCGCGGGCCCGCGCCGTCCTCGTGCTGCACGACGTGGAAGGCTGGAAACACGAGGAGATCGCCACCGAACTGTCGATGGCGGTCGGTTCCTCGAAAGCGCAGTTGCACCGTGCCCGCGGCCTGCTCCGCCGCGTGCTGGGAGATAAGCCATGAACGAACTCGATTACCTGCGCCAGATGCGCTCGCTCAACCGTCCGGTGGTTCCGCACCGCGATCTCTGGGCCGGCATCGAAAGCCGCCTCGACGAAGCGGCGGCCCCCACCGTCGCGCGCCGGCATCGCGCGCGTCCCTGGCTGATGGCCGCCGCCATCGCCGGCGTCGCGGTGCTCGGCGGCGGCATCGGGCTGCACCTCGCCGCGCCGGCGTCCGACGGCGGGATCGCCGCCAGCGGACACGCCTGGAAACCCACGGATCCGCGCCTCGCCGGCGCCGCCGTGGAGCTCGACGCGGCACGCATGGAGCTGACCCAGGCCATGCAGGATTCCCCGGATTCGGCCGCGTTGCAGCGGCTGCTCCTGAAGACCGAACGACAGCGCGATCGCCTGCGCAATTTCGACAAGCAAGCCGGCTAACGCGACCAGCCAGGACACCCACGACCATGAAAACGATCCGTCTCACTCCCCTGCTGCTGGCGCTCTCGATCGGTCAGGCCTTCGCCTCGACGCCGATCAACCTGTCGAAAGACATCCGCCCGAACGCGAAGGTCAGCATCGAGAACGTCAAGGGCGAAGTCACCGTGACCGCCTGGGACAAGAACCAGATCCAGGTCTCCGGCACGCTCGGCGACGGCGCGCGTCCGCTGCAGATCGAGGGTGACGACCGCGAGGTCGAGGTCCATGTCGGCGGCGACGAGAAGAAGGGCCACTGGTTCAGCTGGGGCAACGACTCGCGCATGCAGCCCACGATCCTCAACGTCCGCGTGCCGAAGTCCGTCGAGGTCAGCATCAACGTCGTCAGCGCCCCGGTCAGCATCGACGGCCTCGACGGCGGCAAGGTCGACGTCGACTCGGTCAGCGGTCGCATCCGCGCCAACCTGCGTTCGCCGGAAGTGAGCATGCAGACGGTCAGCGGCACCATCGACCTGGCGGGCCGCGCCGGCCGTGCCGATCTGCAGACGGTGTCGGGCGACATCACGGCGCCGAACGTCGCCGACAAGATCGATGCCCAGACCGTGTCCGGCCGGATGACCATCGGCGGCGGTCCGTGGAAGGACGCCAACTTCAGCACCGTCTCCGGCGACACGCAGATCGCGGGCGGCCCGACCCGCGAGGGCAAGCTCGATGTCGATTCGATGAGCGGCGACGTCCAGCTCCAGCTCCCCGCCGATACGTCCGCCCGCGTCGAAGCCTCGACGTTCAGCGGCGACCTGCGCAGCGACTGGGGCGACGTCTCCCGCGGCGACGGTCCGGGCAAGGATCTGAAGACCACCATCGGCGGCGGCAGCGCCAACATCCACGTGGAATCGTTCAGCGGCGACGTGCGCATCCGCTCGGCCGGGAAGTAAGGATCGTCATAACGGCGCGGAGCGGACACGTCGCATCGGCTCCTCGCTTCCGCACTTACGGTGCGACCAGCGAGGGACTCAGCTCGACTTCTTGCCCTTGCGCATGTTCGCGCGCGAGTCCGCGATCATCGCCTGCATGGCCGCGGTGGCTTCGTTCGGACGACGGCGACGGATCGCTTCGTAGACCGCGCGATGATGCGGTAGCGAATACCGGAAGTTCTTCGCCGTGCGCGCCGACATGACGAAGAAGGTACCCAGTGCCGTTTCGATCACGCCGAACAGCGAACTGAGCAGCTCGTTGTTCGTCGCCGTCAGCACCGCTTCGTGGAAACGCAGATCGGCCTCCGCCCAGTCGTCGAGCGTCTGCGCCTCCTCCATCGCCTCGAGAGCCTCGCCGATGGCGGCCAGCTGCGCCGGGTCCCTGCGCCGCGCGGCGGCGGCCACCGCGGCGGGCTCGATGATGGCCCGCATCTCGACGAGCTTGTCGACGAAGTCCTCGGTCGGCATCGCCGCGCAACGCCAGGCGAGGACGTTGGCATCGAGGTGATTCCAGAAGCGCGCATCGCGCACGCGCATGCCGGTCTTCTGGCGCGTTTCGATGAGCCCCTTCGCCGCCAGTACCTTCAGCGCCTCGCGCAGCACGGTGCGGCTGACGGCCAGCTGCTCCGCCAGACGCGCTTCGCCGGGCAATGGATCGCCGGGACGCAGGACGCCGCCGACGATCAGCCCGCCGAGCTCTTCGATGACCTGGACGTGCAGGTTCCTTGGGCTTGCCGCCTTCGGGGGCATGAGGCTCTCCGTTCCCGTGTCGTGTGCATCCTAGCGCAGGCCGACCCGGGCCGATGACGCGGCGCAGCTTGTCATTTGTCTTACAAATATGTTCAGGTCGCGGGGATCACACCGACTGGAGTGGAACCGCGATGAAGAAAGCTACGATCCTGGCCGCCGCGATCGCGCTGGCGTGCAGCGGCGCCGCCGCGGCCGGCGACGCATCGAAGGCCTCGTTCGGCAAGACGCCCGACGGCAAGGACGTCACGCTCGTGACGCTGACGAACGGCAAGGGCATGACGGTGAAGGTGCTTTCCCTCGGCGCCGCGCTCTACGCCGTGGAGGTGCCGGACCGCCACGGCAAGCCCGGCGACATCGTGCTCGGGTATCCCGACCTCAAGGGCACGTTCGCCAAGCCGCAGTACTTCGGCGACACCGTCGGCCGTTACGCGAACCGCATCGCCAAGGGCCGCTTCACGCTCGACGGCAAGACGTATTCGGTGCCGGTGAACGACGGACCGAACTCGCTGCACGGCGGCAAGGTCGGCTTCGACAAGGTCGTGTGGACCGTCGACAAGGTCGAATCCGGCGCGAAGCCGAGCGTCACCCTCAGCTACGTGAGCCCGGACGGCGACCAGGGTTACCCCGGCAAGGTCACCACGCACGCCACGTATTCGATCGGCGAAGGCAACGAACTGACGATCGAGTACACCGCGACCACGGACGCGCCGACGATCGTCAACATCACGAACCACGCGTACTGGAACCTCGCCGGCGAGGGAACCGGCAGCGTGATGGACCAGCAGCTCATGATCGCCGGCGATGCCTACCTGCCGACCGACGCGACCGCGATTCCCACGGGCGAAGTCCGCTCCGTGGCGGGCACCGATTTCGACTTCCGCAAGGCGAAGCCGATCGGCCGCGACGTGCGCGACGCGAAGGAACAGCAGATCGTCTTCGGCCGTGGTTACGACCACAACTGGGTGATCTCCCGGAAGGAGGCGGCACAGCCGCGCGAGGTGGCTCGCGTCACCGACCCGAAGAGCGGCCGCGTGCTGTCGCTGTGGTCGGCGCAGCCGGGCCTGCAGTTCTACTCGGGCAACTTCCTCGACGGCACCACCTCGGGCAAGTCCGGCGGCATCTATCGCCAGGGCGACGCGTTCGCACTCGAACCGCAGCTGTTCCCCGATACGCCGAACCAGCCGGACTTCGGCTCGGCACGCCTCGACCCGGGCAAGACCTATCGCAACACGATGACCTACAAGTTCACGGTGGATAAGGCCAGCGCGCACTAAGGATCGAACGGGGTTCCACCCCGCAGTCACACCTCGTGATGCAACGCTTCCGCCGGTTTGCGCCGGCGGAAGCGCGGCGCGAGTTCCACCATGTACATCGCGGCGAGCACCAGCGCGCCACCGCCGAGCATGCGGCCGGTGAGCGCGTCCACGCCCAGCAGCACAGCGAAGCCCGCGGCGAACACCGGCTCGGTGGTCATGACGATCGCCGCGCGTGTCGCCGGCATGTGCGCCTGCGCCCAGGTCTGCACCAGCATGGCCACCGCGCCCGCGACCAGCGCCATGTAGAGGACGGCCACCCAGGCCTTCGCGTCCGGCGGCAGCGCCGGGCCGCCATGCGGCAGCGTGATCGCAAAACAGACCGCGGCGATGCCGACCATCTGGATCGCGGACATCCCGAACGCATCCCCGGGCTTCGACCAGTGACCGAGGCCGACGATGTGCAACGCGTAGAGCGCGGCGGACGCCAGCGTCAGCAGCACGCCGCCATCGACCTCGAAGCCGTTGAGCGCGAGGACGCCGAGGCCGACCGTCGCCAGCAGCACGGCGAGCCAGGTCGTCCACGGCATGCGCTGGCGGAAAAGCAGCAACGACAGGATGGGCGTGATCACGACATACATGCCGGTGACGAAGCCGCTGACACTCGGCGACGTCCGCGCCAGGCCCTCGGTCTGCAGCCACTGCGCGACGCCGTAGAGCACGCCGAGCGCCAGGCCGCGCGCGAGCTGGACGCGGCCGAGGCGCAGCAGCGGCACCGCGAAGCACAGCAGCATCACCACGGCGGCGATGACGAAGCGCACCGCCAGGAAATCCGCCACGGACATGCGTCCGACGACGTCCTTGATGAGCACGAACGTGGAGCCCCAGATGGCCGTCACGGCGAGCAGGCCCAGGGTGGCGACGCCGCTCCCGCGCGACGCCTCGCTCACCGGCGCTTCCGCAGCAGCTGCGCGGGCACCTTCAGCACGAAATGCGCCCAGATGCCGAGCCACACCACCGCGCGAACGAAGGCGTTGCGCGCCGCCGGATCGTGCCGGCGGAACCACAGGTACATGCTGCGATGCTTGTGCCGGCTGACGAACACCGGACGATGCCGGCTGGAACCGCCCTTGCCGTGGAGCACGCGAACGTCGCCGGCGAGGATCACCTTGTAGCCGGCATCGCGCGCGCGGCGGCAGAGGTCCATGTCCTCGCAGTGCAGGAAGAACGATTCGTCGAAGCCGTGCAGGCGATCGAACGCGGGCCGCGGCATCAGCATGATGGCGCCGGACACGATCTCGACCTCTTCCGCGCCATCGGGGATCGGACCGCGGATGTCGATGCCGCCGTCGCCCTTACCGCCGAACTTGGTCGAGAGCGAACGGCGCAGCAGCGGGTCGCGCCGGCGCGACGCCGGATCGGGGTGTCCGTGGCTGTCGCACACGACCGCGCCGACGATACCCGTGTGGATGTCCATGTGCGAGGCCATGCGACGGATCGTGTCGCGCTCGATCAGGCAATCCGGATTGAGCACGAGCAGCCGCGCACCGCGCGCCTGCGCGGCGCCGCGATTCACCGCGGGACCGAAACCGAGATTCGCCCGGTTGTAGATCACGCGCACGCGGTCGTCGTCGGCGTAGGCCCGGTCGAGCGATTCCGGGATGCCGTCGGTCGACCCGTTGTCGACGACGAGCAGCTCCACCGGCACATCGCTGGCGAGCGCGTGTTCCACGCACTCCCGCGTCAGCGCCCCGCTGTCGGCGAGGACGATGACGATGCTCGTGAGGGGGACGGCGTTCATCGGCGTGGCGCGATCAGCCCACCCAGACGCGGGCGTTCCGGAACATGCGCATCCACGGCGAATCCTCGCCCCACTGCTCCGGGTGCCAGCTCAGCTGCGCGCTGCGGAACACGCGTTCCGGGTGCGGCATCATGATCGTGACACGACCGTCGGCCGCCGTGAACGCCGCCAGGCCGCCCGGCGAACCGTTCGGGTTAAGCGGGTAGCTTTCGGTCGGCTTGCCGCGGTTGTCGACGAAACGTGCCGCCGCGTGGCTCTTCGACGGACTGCACACGTTCGGGAAATGCACCCGGCCCTCGCCGTGCGCGACGGCGACCGGAATGCGCGAACCCGCCATGCCGCGGAAGAACACGCTGCCCGAATCGAGGATCTCGAGCGTGGCGACGCGCGCTTCGTACTGCTCGGACTGGTTGCGCAGGAACTGCGGCCAGTGCTTCGCGTCGGGGATGATGTCCTTGAGGCCCGACATCATCTGGCAGCCGTTGCACACGCCGAGCGCGAACTTGCTGCCGTCCTCGAAGAAGCGCGCGAACTGCTCGCGCAGCGCGTCGTTGTAGAGGATCGACGTGGCCCAGCCGCGGCCGGCACCGAGCACGTCGCCGTACGAGAACCCGCCACAAGCCGCGAGGCCGATGAAGTCCTTCAGGTGGTGTCGGCCCGTGGCGAGGTCGGTCATGTGGATGTCGACCGCGTCGAAGCCGGCGCGCGAGAACGCGGCGGCCATTTCCACCTGACCGTTGACGCCCTGCTCGCGCAGGATCGCCACGCGCGGACGCTTGCCGCTCGCGATGAACGGCGCGGCGATGTCGTCGGCGGGATCGAACGTGAGCTTCGGGGTGATCCCCGGATCGGCGTCGTCGAGGCGCCACTCGTTTTCCTGGTCGGCGCTCAGCGGGTTGTCGCGCAGGCGCTGCATCGCGTAGCTCGTTTCGTTCCACGCGCGGAAGAGTTCGGTCCAGTTCCACTTGAACGCGGTTTCGCCGTTCAGATGGAGCTTGATGCCGAGCTTCTCCTTCGGACGACCGACGTGATGCGTCATGCCGGCGAGGTTGTGCTTCACCAGCAGCGCTTCGAACGCTTCGCGATTCGCCGAGGCGACCTGCACGACGGCGCCGAGTTCTTCGTTGAACAGGGCGCGCAGCGTCGCGTCCGCCCAGCCGTCCAGGCGCAGTTCGAGGCCGCAGTGGCCCGCGAACGCCATCTCCAGGAGCGTAACGATGACACCGCCATCCGAGCGGTCGTGATAGGCGAGGAGCAGGCCCGACGCGTTCGCTTCCTGGATGAGCTCGAACATCGCGCGCAGGCGCTTGGCGTCGTCGAGGTCCGGCGGCACGCCGCCGCCGCGGTTGAAGACCTGCGTGAGCGCGGAGCCGCCGAGGCGGTCGCGGCCCGCGCCGAGGTCGATCAGCCACAGATCGGTGTCGCCGCGGTCGGTCTTCAGCTGCGGCGTGAGCGTGCGGCGCACATCGTCGACGCGCGCGAATCCGGTGATGACGAGCGACACCGGCGACACGGTCTTCTGCGCCTTGCCGTTCTCGTCGGTCCACACGGTCTGCATGGACAGGGAGTCCTTGCCGACGGGAATCGCGATGTCGAGCGACGGGCACAACTCGAGGCCGACGGCCTTAACGGCGTCGAAGAGCGCGGCGTCCTCGCCCGGATGGTTCACGGCGGCCATCCAGTTCGCCGACAGGCGCACTTCGTCGAGCTTGATCGACGCGGCCGCGAGGTTGGTGATCGCCTCGCCCACCGCCATGCGCGCGGCGTCGGCGCTGGACAGCAGCGCCACGGGCGCACGCTCGGCCATCGCCATCGCTTCGCCGGTGTAGCCCTCGAAGTCGGTCATCGTCACCGCGACGTCCGCGACGGGCACCTGCCACGGGCCGACCATCGGGTCGCGCGCGTTGAGGCCGCCGACCGTGCGGTCGCCGATGGTGATGAGGAAGTTCTTGCTGCCGACCGCGGGCAGGCGAAGCACGCGCATCAGCGCCTCGTCCATGCCGATGCCGGTGAGGTCGGCGACCAGGTCGACGCGCGGCTTCACGCGCTTCGCATCGCGATGCATGCGCGGCGGCTTGCCGAACAGGACATCCATGCGCAGGTCGATCACGGTGATGTCGCGACGGGTGTCGCGGACGATCAGGCGGGCCTCTTCCGTGGCGTCGCCGACGACGGCGAACGGACAACGCTCGCGGGCGCAGAACGATTCGAAGAGTTCGATGTCTTCCGGACCGATCGCGAGGACGTAGCGCTCCTGCGACTCGTTGCTCCACACCTGCATCGGCGAGAGCGTCGGGTCGTCGCAGGGCAGCTTCGAGAGATCGATGACGCCGCCGACGCCCGCGTCGTTGAGGATTTCGGGAATCGCGTTGGACACGCCACCCGCACCCACGTCGTGGATGCTGACGATCGGGTTGTGGTCGCCGCGCGCCCAGCACGCGTCGATCACCTGCTGGCAACGGCGTTCCATTTCCGCGTTGTCGCGCTGCACCGAGGCGAAGTCGAGTTCCGCGCTGGAGGTGCCGGACGCCACCGACGAGGCGGCACCGCCGCCGAGGCCGATGAGCATGGCCGGGCCGCCGAGCACGATGACCTTGTCGCCGGGACGGACCTTGCGCTTCTGCACGTGGTCGGGGCGGATCGCGGCGAGGCCGCCGGCGATCATGATCGGCTTGTCGTAGCCGCGGCGGACGCCCTTGTCGCCGGTCTCCTGCTCGAACGTGCGGAAGTAGCCGCCCAGCGCGGGCCGGCCGAATTCGTTGTTGAACGCGGCGGCGCCGAGCGGGCCGTCGCGCATGATCTCGAACGCCGACGCCATGCGCGGCGGCAGCGGGCGATCCTTTTCCCACGGACGCGGCAGGCCGGGGATGCGCAGGTGCGAGACGGAGAAGCCGGTCAGGCCGGCCTTCGGCTTGCCGCCGCGGCCCGTCGCACCCTCGTCGCGGATCTCGCCGCCGGCACCGGTGGCGGCGCCCGGCCACGGCGCGATGGCCGTCGGATGGTTGTGCGTCTCGACCTTGATCGCGTACGGCGCGGCCTCGGCGACGGTGCGGAACACGCCGTCTTCCGGGCTCACGAACAGGCGCTTGCCGTCGTAGCCTTCGATCACCGCGGCGTTGTCGTGATACGCGGAGAGCGTATGCGCCGGCGACTTCTGGTGGGTGTTCTTGATCATGCCGAACAGCGAGGCGTCCTGCGTCGCGCCATCGAGCGTCCACGTGGCGTTGAACACCTTGTGCCGGCAGTGCTCGGAGTTCGCCTGCGCGAACATCATCAGTTCGGCGTCGGTGGGCGCGCGGCCCATCTCCGCGTAGCGATCGGCGAGGTAGTCGATCTCGTCGTCCGCGAGCGCCAGCCCGAGTTCGGCGTTCGCGGCGGACAGCGCCGCGCGCGGATCGGTGCCGAGTTCGACGCGGCCCAGCGGACCGGGTTCGCCGGCGAGGAACAGACCGGCCGCCTCGTCGAGCGAGGCGAGCGGCGACTGCACCATCGGGTCGCAGAAGGCGCCCATCACCGCGGCATACGACGGATCGTTCGCGTCCGGCATGCCGGTGACGCGCCACGCCGTGCCGCGCTCCACGCGGCGGACGTCGAAGCCCGCGCCGTGGAGGATGTCGGTGGCCTTGCTCGACCACGGCGAGATCGTGCCGAGGCGCGGGACGACCCAGAAGGTCGCGTCTTCCGGCGCGGCGCCCTTCGCTTCGAGCACGGCGAGCAGACGCGCGCGAGCGTCGCCTTCCGGCTGCGCGTCGGCGTCGACGAAGTAAGTGAACCAGGCGGCCTGCACCCGCGTCCCGTGATGCAGGGCATCCAGGTGGGCGTTAAGTCGTTCGAGGCGGAAAGGCGAGAGGGCGCTCTGCCCGTCGAGTGCGATCATGCGGGGGGAAAAGGCGCTAAGGGAAAACGCCTATTCTACATGATGTTGCGCGGCAGCATCGGGCAGGCTGGCCGAAGGCCGGCGGCCCGTAGGAGCGCGCCCTGCGCGCGACAGCTCTTCGCGAAGGGCAACGGGCCCTGTGGCTCACCGCCTCGAAAGATGTCGCGGCCAGGGCCGCTCCCACAGCGCGCTCCTACCTTTGGCGGTCAGCCGCCGCGCTTGACCGTGCCGGCCGGGGCGTTCAGGGCCTGCAGGAGCTGGGCCGGGGTGACGTAGCCGCCGACCACGTCGCCGTTCTCGGTCACGATGGTCGGGGTGCCGTTCACGCCCAGGCGCTCGCCGAGCTCGAACTCGTCCTTGACCGGGTTGGCGCAGGTGGCGGCCTTCGGGGTCGCGCCCTTCATGGCCTCGTTGAACGCGTTCTTGCGGTCGGCGCTGCACCAGACCGAAACGGCCTTGGTGTAGGAGGGGGTGTCGTTGCCGGCCGTGGTCTTCAGGCCTTCGCGCGGCCAGAACACGTATTCGACGGCGATGCCCTGCTTGTTGAATTCGTCGATGTGGGCGTGCAGCTGGCGACAGAACCCGCAGTCGACATCGGTGAACACGGTGACCGTGTGCTTGGGGTTCGCCGGGGCGTACACGAGGCGCTGCGACGCCGGGACCTTGGCGAGCTCGGCCTTGCGCGTGGTCGCCCAGCTCGCGGCGCTGAGGTCGGTGCGGTTCTTCAGGTCGATGAGGTTGCCGTTGAGCATGTAGCGCCCGTCGGCGCTCACGTAGACCATGCGGCCGGACGCCACCACCTGGTAGAAACCGGGCATCGGCGCGGGGGCGATGCTGTCCACCTTGATACCGGGCCCGAGCGCTTCGACCGCGTCACGCACGGCCTTGTCGTCGTCGGCCGCGCAAGCCGTCATGGCGAAGGCGCCGGCCATGAGCGCGGGCAGGATTTTCTTGAACATCATCGGTACGACTCCATCGAACACCGGGGGAACACGGGACTGCCTTGGATCGCGGGCGGCCCGTTCGGTTCCCCGATTGTGGCACAGCGCGGCATCCGCCTACCCGCGAGGGTGGTGCTGGGCGTGGAGGCGCTTCAGCCCCTCTTTGGCCACCAGCGTGTAGATCTGCGTCGTGCTCAGCGCGCTGTGGCCGAGCAGCATCTGCAGGGCGCGCAGGTCGGCGCCGTGGTTGAGCAGGTGGGTGGCGAAGGAATGTCGCAGCACGTGCGGACTGACGCGCTTGGCCGGAATGCCCACCTGCGCCGCGTAGCGCTTCACCAGCGTCCAGAACATCTGCCGCGTCATCGCGTCGCCGCGTCGGGAGAGGAACAGCGCGACCGGTTGCCCATGGCCCTGCGCCAGCCCGGGGCGGGCGTCGCGCAGATAGGCCTCGACGTGCGCCAGCGCCTCCTCACCGACGGGCACCAGGCGATCCTTGCCGCCCTTGCCCGTCACGCGCAGGACGCCCTGGCGCGTGTTCAGGCCGGCCAGCGGCAGATCGACCAGTTCCGAAACCCGTAGCCCCGACGAGTACATCAATTCGAGCATCGCGCGATCGCGCAGGCCGAGCGGCGTGGAAATGTCCGGCGCGACGATCAGCGCCTCGATCTCGCGCTCCGCGAGCGCCTTCGGCAGCCCGCGCGGCATCCGTGGGCGCTGCATCAACAGCGTCGGGTCCTCACGATGCCCCTCGTCGCGCGCGAGTTGCGCATAGAACCGCCGGAACGCCGACTGCCGCCGCGCCATGCTGCGCACCGACACGGGCTGGCTGCCGTGGTAGGCGGAAAGGTCGTCGCGACCCGCCGTCGCCAGCGTGCGCTGGCGCGTTTCCAGCCAGCGCGAGAGCTGCTGCAGGTCGCGCCGGTAGGCCTCCAGCGTGCGATCGGCCAGGCCGTCCTCGGCCCAGACGCGCTCGATGAAGCGCTCGATCAGGCGTGCGTCGGACGATGCGGTTGCGGAGTTCGGTTCTTCGGTGGACATCGGCCCGATGGTAGCGCGCCGGCCATCCGGAACGCAGTCGGTCCGACGCGCACTACAGGCGTTCGACGCTCGACTTGTAGCCGAGCACCACGTAGGCGAGCTGGGCTTCGATCGCGTCCTTCAACTGCGCCTTCTCCGCGTCGGCGAGCTTTTTCCGGCGCGCACCGAGCGCGATCTGCTGCATCGTTTCCACCAGTTCGTCCGACAGGCGCTGGAACGCGGTGATCGACTGCGGCAACCCAACCACTGCCTTGTACTCGACCATGCCGGGAAGCTTCCCGAACACCTTGTCCGCGTCGTCGCGCATGGCCTGGAACTCCGCGGGGCCCACCGTCCCGTCGCTGCCGGCGTCGCGGAGGTGCTGGTCGAGCGTTCCGTTCGAGGAATGCAGGGTGAGGCTCATCGGAGGTTCCTTGTTCGCGCTGGGGCTCATGCCGGTACGACAGCGTATGCCCGCACCGTCGCGCCGTCGAACGGGATCGTCATGCAAGTTCGGCCATGCACGGACTAACACCCTGATCGCGAGCGCATTCGTGGAACCGGCGGGCATAATGCGCGTTCGTCCCACTGCCGTCACCGGACTTTCGTGAGCACTTCTCCTTCGCCCGCGCCGGCCTGGCGCCGCCTTGCCGCCATCGTCTACGACCTGTTGCTCGTGGTCGCCATCGTGATGGTCGTGGGGCTCGTGGCGCAGTTCGCGACCGGCGGCCGGCTGGTCGACGCGCACGGACAGATCGTCGCCTGGTGGTACCGCCCGCTGCAGGGTCTCGCCATCGGCGGCTACTTCCTGTGGTCGTGGGTGCGCGGCGGACAGACGCTCGGCATGCGACCGTGGCGGATCCGCGTGAGCGACGCGAACGGACGCGCCGTGACCTGGCGGCGAGGCCTGCTTCGCCTCGTCGTCGCTGCGGCGCCGCTCGCGCTGCTGGCGGTCTATCCGCTGACCTCGGTGCGCATCGCGCTGTGGGCGCCGCTGGTGGCATGGGCGCTCTGGCTGCTGCCGTCGTTCGTCGACACGCGCCGTCGCGCGCTGCACGACATCGTCGCGCGCACCGAGATCCGCCGCACCGCTACTTGAACTGATCGCTCGCGGGCACCCACGAGTCGGAGCCGGGCTTCGCCACCGGCACGTTGATCTTGATCGACGGCTCGCAGCCCGCAGGGAGCGGACCGCCGGTGATCCGCGCCGTGGTGCACAACGCCGTGTTGTCGAGCACGACCGGCGCGGCGGCGACCGTCGCGCTGTTCGCCGGCGGCAGGTTGTCCGCCAGCGGCTTCGCCGGTGCCATCGTCTGGTTCTTCGCCAGTTCGTCCGGATTGGCGGGCTTGGGCGGCGGATCGCCGCCGCAGCCGAGGGTGAATAGCGAGACGGCCTTCATGGCACCGCCGGCGTTGCCCGGACCGGCGACGCAGTTGATGCGGATGCCGCGAGGCAGCGAGATGGTCGGCCGCACGGTCGCCGCTTCGGCGCCACGCCGGATCGCCGTGTCGACGGACGATTCGCCCTTCGGCGTCCACGCATCGTCGAAGCGCGTCTTCTCGTAGTGGATCTTCACGCGGCTGCCGGACTGCGGCTCGAGCTTGCCGCGGGGCTTCAGTTCGACGTACGCGCCTACCTGCCCCGCCTTGTCGCCCTGCCCTCCCGGCACGCCGTCGTCGCGCTGCGACGTGCCGTTGGCGCCGGTGAGCCGCTCGCCTTCGTCGACGCCCTTCGCGGCACCGGGCTTGCCGGTGTCGGCCGCCGCGCCCGGCGCGTTCGAACCCGACGCCGTCGCGGCCGCGTCGCCCGCGGCGGAGGCCGGCGCCGGTTCGCCCTGCCGGGCCGCGGTCGAGGAGGCATCGGCGGCCTTGCCCTGCTCGGCCTGCGCCTGCGCGTCGCTGGTCTGTCCGGCGGCGATGTCGCCGGGCGCCTGGCCGGGTTCGCCCGGCGCCGTGTCGACGCCGGCCAGCGGCCGCTGCACGTCCGCCGGCGTCACCGCCGGCGCCTGCACGACGGGACGATCCGTGCTCGCCTCGGGCGCGGCGACCACCGGACGCGACGTGGCGTCCGGCAGCGGCACGGCCTCGAGCTCGGCCGTGGCGTCCACGGCCGGCGCGCGGATCGGTTCGACCGCGATCTTTTCGGGCACGGGGCGTTGGTCGGCGGCGAGGTCGGGCTTCGGCGCCGTGGGCACCGGAGCGACGTCCGGCACCGGGGTGTCCTGGGGCGTCGGCGGCGCCGACGACTCCTCGACCTCCGGGCGCGGCACCGTCGCGAGCGTCATGGCAGTCGTCGGCACCGGCGCGGTCCGCTCGGAGGTGATGGTGGGTGGCGTGGGCGTCACCGCCATCTGCGCCGCCGGCGTTTCGGGCAGCGCCAGCGACGCGGGCGGTGGCATCGGCGCCGTGCCTTCCACCTGCGCCTTGCGCACCGGCTCGGGCTGGAACCGCGGCGGGACGACCTGCGGCTTCGGCGTGTCGACGGCGAGATCCGGCGGCGCCTGCGCCGGCACCGGGACTTTCTCGAGTTCGGGCTGCGGCGGAGGCGCCTTCGGCTGCGACAACGGGCGCTCGACGGTGGCCACCACGCTCGGCGGCGGGGCGCTCAGCTTCACGTCGGGCTTCACCTGCGGCGGCTCGGCGGCGGGCACCGCGATCGCGGGAAGCGGCTTCGCGGCGGACGCGACCGCCGCCGCGCGCGAACCGCGCGATGCCCGACTCGCCGTCGCGCGCGCCTTGTTCGCGCGGGCTTTCGCGACCGGCGCCTTCGACGGCGTGCCACGCACCGGCGGGGCCGGCGGCGGCGGTTTGTCGATGAGGCGCACCTGCAACGCGTCCGTGTCTTCGGGTTCCGGCGGCGGGGGCAACAGGTCGTACGCCGGCCCGAGGATCATCCCGAACAGGAACATCAGGTGGACGAGGATCGTGCCGACCCAGCCGGCGATGCGCAGCAGGCTCTCACGCGGCTTTTCGCGCAGACGCCGACGGTAGACGAGCGCGCGCATGGCCGCCTCGCGCGGCGAGATGGGCAGCGAGCTGGCGGCGATCGAGCGGTCGCTGTCCGGAAGGTTCGTGGGCATCGGGCGCTAGTGTCCATGCTGCGGCGCCGCCACACAATCGCCGCGCCTTCACTTGCCCGCGCGACGCTCCCGTTCGGCGTTCTCCTCGTCCATCGCCTTGAGCGGGATGTCCGACGCGCAGCCCTGGGGCAGCGGCTTCTCCGCGCGGAACGCGGCGATGCATTGCGCTTCCGTCGGCGGTGGCGGCTGGTCCGGCAGATCCTTCACCGGGGGATTCGCGGGCGCCATGTTGAGCCGGACGTCGCCGTCCTTCTTCGCGGCTTTTGAAGGCGCTTCGCCACCGCACCCGACGGGCAGCACGAAGAACACGGTCTTGCAGTTCACCCGCGTGCCATGGCCGAGGTCGATCGTCTTCTTGACCGTCGTGGCCTCGACCGCGTGGCGCAGCCCCGCGTTGAGCAGGTTCTCGTTGCTCGGCGCCCAGTCCTTTTCGAAGCGCGTTTCCTTGTACGTCACCGTGGTCTTGTGCGACATGATCTGGCTGTCGCCGGTCGGCTTGCGCGCGACGAAGTCGGCCTGCGTCGGGCTTCCCGGCCCCTGGGTCGGCATCCTGACCGTGCCGTCCGGACCGAACAGGGCGGGAGCCGCCGGCGCCTGGGGCGCGGGCGTCGCTTCCGGCGGCGGGGCGTCGGCCGTCTCGGCTTCCTTCTTCGGGCGCGGCGGCTCGGGACGCGTGGCCTCCGGCGAACGGACCTTCGGCGGCGGTTCGCTGACCGGGGGCGGTGGCGGTGCGGCGGCGACGGCCGGCGGAGGTTTCGCCGGCTCGATGAAGCGCACCTCGAGCACGTCGTCGCGGTCGTCGGGAGGCGCGTACCCCACCAGCGGGCGTGGCTGCATCTCGTAGCGAACCAGCATCACGATGAGCACGTGCAGCACGATCGCCGCGGCCATCGCGAGGACGTTGCGCACGTGATGGCGCGGCGGCGGCCGGTGACCGATGGCGTGCAGGGCGGCGACGGTCTGGCCGTCGAGCGGTACCAGCCCGCGCGCGCGCGTCGACGCCCCCGGCTCCAGCCGGTGGGGTTCGACGAACGGCGGTGGCGCCTTGCCGGGGTATTGCACGCGTGCGTGTGTCCCGTTGCGGTCGAGAGGAAGTCGGACAGGATAGCGGCGGTCCGCTAAACACAGCGTAAGCCCGGGTCCTCGGACACCGCCCGTGCCGGAAGATTCCCTCGCCACTTGATTCCGGCGCCGGGAAGGAGAAGGCTTGGAGCGGGCACCCGCCCGAACCACCGCCATGACCGTCCAGGCCACCGGACGACCGTGACGGCCCGCCATCGCGACGCCGGGGAGGTGTGCGAGAGGGCGACGCCGATCATGACGCCGCAATCGCCACGCGTCCCCTTCACTGAAGGAGGGTCGCATCGTGTCGCCATCCACGGAACGCATCCGCAGTCTCGCTCTCGCCGGCCATGCCGGCGCCGGAAAGACCACCCTGTTCGAAGCCATGCTCCATGCCGGAGGCGCGCTCACCGCCGTCGGCAGCGTCGAGCGCGGCAGCACCGTCTCCGACACCGATCCCATGGAAAAGGCGCGCGGTCATTCGATCGACGCCTCCATCGCCTCGATCGAACGCAACGGCTACCGCATCCATCTCCTCGACACGCCCGGCTACGCGGACTTCCGCGGACCGGCACTCGCCGCGCTCGCCGCCGCCGACACCGTCGCCATCGTGGTGAACGCCGCCAACGGCATCGAGCACGGCACGCGCAGCATGATGGCGCACGCGAAGGAACGCGGGCTCGCGCGCATCCTCATCGTCAACCGCATCGATGCCGAGGGCGTCGATCTGCCCGGGCTCGTCGACGCGCTGCGCGACGAATTCGGCAGCGAGTGCCTCCCGCTCAACCTGCCGGCGTCGAAGGGGCACGCGGTACGCGACGCCTTCTTCCAGACCGCGGGCGATACGGATTTCTCGTCGCCCGGCGAGGCGCACCAGCGCATCATCGACCAGGTGGTGGAGATCGACGACGAGGTGATGGAGCACTACCTCGACGCGGGCGAATCGTCGCTCTCCGCGGCGGAAGTGCGCGACGCGCTCGAACACTGCCTGCGCGACGGACACCTCGTGCCCATCGTGTTCACCGCCGCGCGCGACGGCATCGGCGTCGACGAACTGCTGGAACTCGTCGAGCGCATCCTGCCCTGTCCGAAGGAAACCAATCCGCCGCCGTTCCGCGACGCCTCGGGTGCGCCGTTCCCGATCGCCGCCGACGAAAGCGGCCACGTCGTCGCCGACGTCTTCAAGATCGTCAACGATCCTTTCGTCGGCAAGCTGGGCGTCTTCCGCGTCTGGCAGGGCACGGTACGCAAGGATGCCCAGCTGCTCGTCGACGACGGCCGCAAGCCGTTCAAGGTCGCGCACCTGTTCCGGCTGAAGGGACGCGAACACGTCGAGGTGGACGAGGCCCTTCCGGGCGACATCGCCGCCGTGGCGAAGATCGAGGACATCCATTTCGACGCCGTGCTGCACGATGCCGCCGACGAAGGACGCATCCACCTCGAGCCCGCCGCGTATCCGGCGCCGATGTATGGCCTCGCCGTGGAGCCGGCGCACAAGGGGCAGGAACAGAAACTCTCGCAGGCACTGGGCAAGCTCGCGGAAGAGGATCCCTGCTTCCGCGTCGAGCACCACAAGGAACTCAACGAGACGGTCGTACGCGGGCTGTCCGACCTGCACCTGAAGCTGATGCTCGAACGCATGAAGGCGCGTTACGACGTGGACGTGGTCACGCATACGCCGCGCATCGCGTACCGCGAGACGGTGGGCGCCGGCGCCGAGGGTCATCACCGGCACAAGAAGCAGACCGGCGGCGCGGGCCAGTTCGGCGAAGTGTTCCTGCGCGTGGAGCCGCTGGAGCGCGGTGCGGGTTTCGTCTTCGACGACGAAACCAAAGGTGGAGTGATACCCGGGCAATTCATGCCGGCGATCGAGAAAGGCGTGCGGCAGGCGCTCGACGCGGGCGCGATCGCCGGCTACCCGATCCAGGACGTTCGCGTGGTCGTTTACGACGGCAAGCACCATCCGGTCGATTCCAAGGAGGTGGCCTTCATCAGCGCGGGGAGGAAGGCGTTCCTCGACGCGGTTTCGCGTGCAAGGCCGCAGGTGCTCGAACCCATCGTCGACCTGGAGGTATCGATCGCCGATCAGCACGTCGGCGACGTCACCGGCGGCCTGGCGTCGAAACGCGCGCAGATCATGGGCACCGATTCGCTACGTGGCGGGGAGACGCTGATCAAGGCGCGTGTGCCGCTCGCGGAACTCGTCGACTACCCGACGCAGCTGAAGGCCATGACGGGCGGACAGGGGCGCTACGCGATGGCGTTCAGTCACTACGACACGGTGCCGCCCGGCGTGCAGAAGAAGCTGGCCGAGGCGTGGAAGCCGAAGGTGGAAGAGGACTGAGGCGATCGGGCCCGCTGCTGCGGGAATCGCCGATACGATCGGCTCCCACCGGCATGAGGCAATCGTGCTGGAAACGGAGGGAGGATGGCTGAGGCGATCGGACCCGCTGCCGCGGGATCGCCGATGCGATCGGCTCCCACCGGCATGAGGCAAGGCTGGAAACGGGCGGAGGACAACTGGGGTGACGGTGGGAGCCGATCGTATCGGCGATCCGGGCGGCGCAAGCCGCCCGGCCTTGCCGCGATCACGCCGCCAGCGTGTCGATCAGCGCGTTGGTGAACGCCGGGATGTCGTCCGGCTTGCGGCTCGTGATGAAGTTGCCGTCCTTCACCACCTCGCTGTCTTCCCAGTTCGCGCCCGCGTTGGTCAGGTCCTGCTTCAGCGACGGCCACGACGTGACCTTCTTGCCCTTGACGAGCCCGGCATTGATCAGGGTCCAAGGCCCATGGCAGATCGCCGCCACCGGCTTGTTCGCCTGCGCGAAGGTCTTCACGAAGGCGAGCGCCTTCTCGTCGGTACGAAGGTTGTCGGGATTGATGACGCCACCCGGCAGAACCAGGGCGTCATAACGGCCGGCGTCGGCCTTGTCGAGCTGGACATCCACCGGAACTTCCTCGCCCCAGTCCTTCACGTCCCAACCCTTGATGCGCTGGGCGTCGCCCGGAGCGATCACGTCGACCGTCGCGCCCGCTTCTTCCAGCAGGCGCTTCGGTTCGGTCAGCTCGACCTGTTCGAAGCCATCGGTAGCCAGCACCGCGATGCGGCGCCCGTCGAGTCGTTTGTCTGCCATGGGGATCTCCGTGGGGAGGAAAGGTCCCCACAGGATCGACCCCGACGCATGACCGTCGCGTCGCGTCGCCGTCGGCACACCATGGGCAAACGTGAACGAACCTTACGCGCCCTTCTTCTTCGGCTTCAGCATCGTGCCGATGCAATTGGGCGAACCGCACAGGCAGGCCCAGATCTTCTTCAGGCGCGCGGTGTGCGGCATGTCCAGCGTGATGCCGTAGTCGTAGGTGAGTTCCTCGCCCGGGGCGATGTCGCGGATCGCCTCGATGATCACGCGATCGTGCTTCGACGGCTTGCCTTCGACGGCTTCCTCGATCAGCGCCTGGCAGTTCGGCTCGCACCCGTGGTTGATCCAGCGCGCGGTGTTGCCGTTGCTGTTGCCGTCGACGATGTATTTCTCGTTGAGCGTGAACAGGAACGTGTGGCCCGTCTCGCCGCCGTCGCCGTAGCGCTTGTCGGCCTGTGCGTGGGTGATGCGATCGCCCTTGTACTCGACGATCTCCTCACCGGCCTTGATCGGTGCGGTGGCGAACACGCCATTTCCGTGGATGGGCGAACGTCGTGCGGCGATGCGTCGGGACATGGTTTCCGGTGATCGAAGGGGACAATCTTCGATGATGCCTGCTCGGCCGCCGCTTGGGAACCGCGTTTCAAACGTGTCCCTCGCACTGGCGGTCCACCCGGCGCTACCATCGAACGACCGTTCGACCACGCCGGAAGCCTAAGGGAATGACTCCGATCATCCGACACCCCCTCGTTCGCGCCGCGCTGATCGCCGGCGTCGCCCTGCTCGCCGCGTGCGGCCCGCCGAAGAAAAGCGTGTTCCCGCCGGCCGTCTCGCTGCAGGAAGTCACCGCGAAACCGGGCGGCGTCTGGCACGTGACCCTGCGCATCCGCAACAACAGCTACGGCGGCATGTCGTTCGAAACCTTCCAGGGCACGCTGCGCGTCGGCGATCTGGGCGGCGTGCTGCTCGACGCCCGGGTCGACCAGGACATCCCGTCCTTCGCGGCCGACGTCGCGACCATCGACCTGCTGCCCACGCCCGAGATGTCGAAGGCGCTGGCGGAACTCGCCGCCAAGGGCAGCTCCGGCGCCCTGCCCTACGCCATCGACGGCCGCATCAGCGCCACGCCGGAGAAAGAGAAGGAATCGCGTTCCTTCCCCGTGCAGGGCAAGAACTGGCTCTCGCCGGTGCCCGGCATTCCCGACACCTACCGCTCGCCCTGATCCGCCACATCCGCGCCAGCCCAGGACATTCCATGACGTACAAAGCCCCGCTCGACGACATGCGCTTCGCGCTCTACGACGTACTCGGCGCCGAGGCCGTGCTGACCGGCCTCGATGGCGGCGAAGCGCACAACCGCGAGTTGATCGATGCCGTGATCGAGGAAGCCGCGCGTTTCACCGAGCAGGTACTGTCGCCCCTCAACGCGTCCGGCGACGCCGAGGGCTGCCACTACGACAAGGCGACCGCCTCGGTGACCACGCCGAAGGGCTTCCGGGAGGCCTATCGCCAGTACGCCGACGGCGGCTGGACGGGACTCACCGCCAGCGAAGCGTCGGGCGGCCAGGGCCTGCCGGCCACGGTCGGCGTGCTCGCGAAGGAGATGATCGACTCCGCCAACCTCGCCTGGGGCATCTATCCCCTGCTGTCACATGGCGCTATCGACGCGATCGAGCACCACGGCGACGACTGGCAGAAGCAGGTCTTCCTCAAGCGCCTCGTGGACGGCCAGTGGACGGGCACCATGTGCCTCACCGAGCCGCAGGCCGGCTCCGACCTGGGCCTGCTGAAGACGCGCGCCGAACCCAACGACGACGGCAGCTACCGTGTCACCGGCACCAAGATCTTCATCTCCGCCGGCGAGCACGACTTCGCCGACAACATCGTGCATCTCGTGCTCGCACGCTTGCCCGACGCACCGGCCGGCAGCCGCGGCATCTCCATGCTGGTGGTGCCGAAGTTCCGCGTGGACCGCGACGGCAAGGCGGGCGAGCGCAACTCGCTCGCCGCCGGCGCCATCGAGCACAAGATGGGCATCAAGGGCTCGGCCACCTGCGTCATGAACTTCGACGACGCGCAGGGCTGGCTCATCGGCCCGCCGCACAAGGGCCTGATGGCGATGTTCACCATGATGAACGCCGCACGCCTCGGCGTCGGCGTGCAGGGCCTTGGCGTTTCCGAGCGGGCGCTCCAGCGCAGCCTCGCCTACGCCCGCGAGCGCCTGCAGATGCGCGCGCTGTCGGGCGCGAAGTCGCCGGACAAGCCGGCCGACCCGATCACCGTGCATCCGGACGTCCGCCGCATGCTGCTCACGCAGCGCGCGTTCGTCGAGGGCGGCCGGGTGCTCGCCGTGTACGCGGGCCTGCAGAGCGACATCGCGGCGCGTCACCCGGATGCCGGCGCGCGCAAGACGGCGGACGAGCTGCTCTCGTTCCTCATCCCGATCGCCAAGGGCCTGCTCACCGAAGCCGCGCAGGAGTGCACCAAGGAAGCGCTGCAGATCTTCGGCGGCCACGGCTACATCGCCGAGCACGGCATGGAGCAGTACGTTCGCGACGCCCGCATCATCACCCTCTACGAGGGCACCACGCAGATCCAGGCGCTCGACCTGCTCGGCCGCAAGATCATGCAGCTGCAGGGCGCCGGCCTTAAGCATTTCCTCGGCGAGATCTCGGCGTTCTGCCAGGCGAACCAGGCCAACGACAGCGTCCGCGCCTTCATCGGCCCGCTTGCCGTCGCGGCGAAGACGTGGGGCGACCTCACGCAGGCGATCGCGCAGACGGCGCAGGGCAACCCGGAGGAACTGGGCGCCGCCGCGGTCGATTACCTGTACTTCTCCGGCTACGTGACGCTGGCTTATTTCTGGGCCCGCAGCGTCCTCGCCGCGGAGGGTGGCAGCCTCGCCACCGAGCGCCGCCAGGCCAAGCGTGACACCGCCACGTTCTACTTCACCCGCATCCTGCCCCGCATCCATGTGCACAAGGCGGCGATCGAAGCCGGCGTCGCGACCCTGCCCGAGGTGCTCTGAGCACGTCGCATCGATCCAGAGAATCGTCCTCGGGGCTTCCGCCGGAAACCCCGAGGGTGTAGAAAAAGGTTTCGCCCCGACTTCCCACCGAGACGGTGCCCGACCCGATGAGCGACTCGACGTTCCTGATCCGTCTCGCCGAAAGCGACGATGACGACTTCATCCTTGGCCTCGTCCCTCGTTTCATCAACTTTCCGCTGCCCAACGGGCGAACGCGGACCGACTGCCTCAAGGGCATCGAGGCCGATCTGGTCAAACACCTCGACGAGCAGCCATCGAACAGCTACATCTTCGTGGCCGAGAACGAAGACGGTGACGCCGTCGGCTTCGTGCACATCCAGAAGACCAAGGATTTCTTCACCCATCGCGACAACTGCCACATCTCCGACATCGCGGTGGCGGAGGCCTTCGAGGGCGCGGGCGTCGGCAGGGTGCTGCTCGACCACGCGTACAGCTGGGCGAAGGAACATCGCTGCCAGTTCGTCACCCTCGCGGTGTTGCCGGGCAACGAGAACGCGCAGCGCCTGTACCGCAATTACGGGTTCGACACCGACCTGATGCGCATGGCGAAGCCGGTGCGCTGAGCACCGGCGTCGCTCCAACGAAAAAGGCCGCGATCGCTCGCGGCCTTTTCGTTTCCGGCGGACCGGCGGAAGTTACGACTTGACCGTCGTCTCTTCCTTGCGCTCGCGCTCGTCGAGGCGGGCGGCCATGCGGTCGATGTTGGCCAGCGACACGAGGTGCGCGTAGATCCAGCCGAACGCGCCTTCGCGCAGGAACTCGTGGGCGGTCTTCTCGTCGAGGGCGCGCAGCTTCTCTTCGTTGATCACGAAGAGGCCGTTGAGGTTGATGCCCTTGCCTTCCTTCTGCAGCGTGACCGTGCGCGGCTCGAGCAGGTCGTGCTCGCGCAGCTTGCCCATGAACCACTGCGTGCGGGACACGTGGTCCTGGAACTCGCCGAGGAAGTTCACGGCGTTGGTCAGGGCCGGCGCATCGGTGCCGTCCTCGTTGAACAGGCGCTCGCCTTCCTCGTTGCTGAAGCCTTCATAGGCCTCGTCGAGGAACACGGTGAAATCGTCGCCCTCGGAGCCGGCCGGCTTCTCGGCCAGCACGAACGGATAGCGGCGCACGAAGGCCGGGATGTAGACGCCCGTCTCCCAGAAACCGTTGTCGCCGACGAGCAGGTTCTCGCCCTGGCGAAGACCGAGCAGGGCCATCGGGCCGGCCTCTTCGATCGAGTTGCCCGCGAAGAGGATCGGGAAGTCGCGCGCGGCCGGCGCGAATTCGACGCCGGTCAGCGGCACGGAGTGCGCGGCGGCGGCGAAACGGATGTTGTTCACGGCCTTAAGGCGCAGGTCGCGGTGGGCGGTGCGGTTCAGGGGAACCGGACGCTCGTAGAAAAGCACTTCTGCCACTGTGTAACCCTCATGGACCCGCCGGACCTGGGAAGCCACCCCGGCCCCCCTTCCAAACCCGCCGGGCTTCGAATGCGAATCCCCACTATAGCAGCGGCCGGTGACAGGAAAAGCCCCGCAAGAAGCGTACCTGCGAGATTCTTTTCCGCCATGGATATGGGCTATGCTCGGGCCAAAGGGGCCCTTGTGCCCTGGACCGGACGACCGGTCCGCACGGAGTTCGGCTTGCTGGAACGCTCTTTCGCATATGTGAAGGACGAGACCCGATGACGATGGAAGTGCTCCACGAAGACCTGCCCAGGGTGACCGCGCTGCACGCGACGCGGGTGCTTTCCCTGGACGCGGCGGGTCGGATCCTGGACTGGATCAGCTGGCAGGACGCCGTTTGCCTGTATGTCCGCGGCGTCGTGGCCTGGACCCTGGGCGATCCCTGCGTGACGGTGCGCGGCGGCATCAGCCGGGCCAACGGCCTGCGCAGCAGCCTCGACCTCCACCCGATCGTCGCCAGCACGGGGCACTGCCGCGAGCACGCGATCGACCCCGCACCCGCCCTGACCAACACCGCGCTCTTCGCCCGCGACCGGCACATCTGCCTCTACTGCGGGCACCAGTACACGCGCCACGAACTGACCCGCGACCACGTCGTCCCCCTGTCCAAGCGGGGCGCCGACGAGTGGGAAAACGTGGTCAGCGCCTGCCTGGCCTGCAACCTGCGCAAGAGCAACCGCACCCCGCAGCAGGCGAACATGCCCCTGCTGGCCGTGCCCTACCGCCCCAGCTGGGTCGAGCACCTGATCCTGTCCAACCGCAACATCCTCGCGGACCAGATGGAGTTCCTGGTCAGCCACCTGCCGCGGGACCGGCGGCCGGGTTGAGGGCTTCCGGGAGTTGGGAGTTGGGAAATGGGGGCGCCATCCGACGAGCGCTCGAGGGGGCCGGAGGCGCCCGGCGGGCGATACGGCCTGCCGAACGCCGCCGCCCCCCCCTCGAGCGTCCGCCGGAACTGCGCCCCCACTTCCCATCCCCCACCTCCATTGCATCTCCCCCCGTTCACGCCCCGTCCCTTGCCCCGCCACCCCGCTAGGCGAACAATAGGCGGATGAACGACCTCTCCCGCTACCCTTATCTGGCGCAGATCGACTCGCCGGAGGATCTCCGCCGTTTCCCGACGGACGAATTGCCGGCCATCGCCGATGAACTGCGCCGGTACCTGATCGAGGCGGTGGCGTCGTCGGGCGGGCATTTCGGCGCGGGCCTGGGCGTCGTCGAGCTGACCGTCGCCCTGCACCACGTCTTCGAGACGCCGCGCGATCGCCTGGTCTGGGACGTCGGTCACCAGTGCTACCCGCACAAGATCCTGACGGGCCGCCGCGACCGCATCACCACGATCAAGAAGAAGGACGGCCTCGCGCCGTTCCCGCGTCGCGAGGAAAGCGAGTACGACACCTTCGGCGTCGGTCACTCGTCGACCTCGATTTCCGCCGCGCTCGGCATGGCCATCGCGCTGCAGCGTCGCGGCGACCCGCGCAAGGTCGTGGCCGTGATCGGCGACGGCGCGATGACCGCGGGCATGGCGTTCGAGGCGCTGAACCACGGCGGCGACGTCGAGCCGAACATGCTCGTGATCCTCAATGACAACGGGATGTCGATCAGCGAAAACGTCGGCGCGATGACCAAGATGATGGCGCGCGCGATGTCCAGCCGCACGCTCAACGCCTGGCGCGAACGCGCCAAGAAGGCGATGCCACGCGAGTCCTTCTTCGGCCGCTTCTTCAAGCGCTGGGAAGAACATGCCAAGGGCATGTTCGTGCCGTCCACGCTGTTCGAGGAACTGGGCTTCCACTACACCGGCCCGATCGACGGCCACAACATGGCCCAGCTGGTGAACGCGCTGGAGACGGTGAAGGCGCTTCCCGGCCCGCAGCTGCTCCACGTGATGACCACGAAGGGCAAGGGCTACGAACCTGCCGAAAAGGCGCAGATCGAGTACCACGCCGTCGGTCCGTTCGACCCCGTGGCCGGTCTGGTGAAGAAGACCGCGCCGGCCAAGCCGACGTACACCGACATCTTCAGCGACTGGCTCTGCGACATGGCGGCCGCCGACGAGCGCCTGCTCGGCATCACGCCGGCGATGCGCGAAGGCTCCGGCCTCGTCCGCTTCTCGAAGGAATACCCGCAGCGGTATTTCGACGTCGCCATCGCGGAACAGCACGCCGTGACGCTCGCCGCGGGCATGGCGGTCGAGGGCGCGAAGCCCGTGGTGGCGATCTACTCGTCGTTCCTGCAACGCGCGTACGACCAGGCCATTCACGACGTCGCCCTGCAGAATCTCGACGTCGTCTTCGCGGTCGATCGCGCCGGCGTCGTCGGCCCGGACGGTGCCACGCATGCCGGTAGCTTCGATCTCTCGTTCATGCGTTGCCTGCCCAACATGGTGATCATGGCGCCGGCCGACGAGAACGAATGCCGCACCATGCTCAGCACGGGCTTCCACTACGACGGCCCGGCCGTCGTGCGCTACCCGCGCGGTACCGGCCCGGGCGCGAAGCTGTCCACCACGCTCGACACGTATCCCATCGGCAAGGCGGAAGTGCGGCGCCGCGGCCACCACGGCCTGGCGATCCTCTCGTTCGGCACCATGCTCGCCCCGGCGGCCGTCATCGCGGCGGAGGTCGACGCCACGCTGATCAACATGCGTTTCGTGAAGCCGCTCGACGAGGAGTTGATCCTCGAGCTCGCACGCACGCACGAGGCCTTCGTCACGATCGAAGACAACGCCGTCGCCGGCGGTGCCGGCGCGGCGGTCGCCGAACTCCTCGCCGCCCACGGCATCACGCTGCCCGTCCAGCACCTCGGCCTGCCCGACGCGTACCTGGAGCACGGCAGCCGCGAGGAAGTGCTCACGATGGCCGGCCTCGACCTGCCCCAGATCCGCAGCGCCATCCGCGCCCGCTTCCCGCAGTTCGTCGCCTCGCCGGTCGCCAGCGCCGGCTAAGCCTCAGCACGCCGCTCCCACCCTACCTTCGGGTGGGGCCCAACGGATCACGCCGACCAGCAATACAACGGCTCGCCATAGATGCCCGGTGCGCCCAGCGCCGTTACGTCCGTCCCCCAAAAACAACAGTAGCGATCCCTTTCGGGCTGATAGACGAGCCAGTAACCGGCGTCGTGAGCGACACACCAACCGGACTGAATCGTTCCGATATCCGCGTCGGGGAAACCCGGCGCGGTGACCTCCGCGCTGACCTGAAACGGCTCGCACGAATGCTCTCGAATCGTGGCAGCCAAACCGTCCAGATAGGCCTCACGATCGGCGCCCGGCTGGACGTAAACCGCGGCTGCGTCACAGAGCCGGGAATGCAGTATCTCGATATATCGATGCGTCATGGCGGCGGGACGATGAAGAGGCGCGATCTTGGACACCTGGACGATGCTGTTCCAGGGGACTTACGGTGAATCTCCAGACTTTGGCCATGTCGACCGCGGCGGTCAATCACAGGAGCAAGCCCGATGACCGGAGCCGACGACAACGCGGGCGGATCTCAAGGTGTCGCAACGACTGGTGAAAGCTCACTCGTCAACGCAACGATCTCGAAGCCATCGGTCAGCACGATGGTCTCGCGCCCACATCTCCTTCCTCCACTTGGTCACCCGGACGCACTGCTCTACGCCTTGTCATCGACGACCTGCACCCTGTCGCCGACATCGACGACCGATCGCGGCACGTAGGTTGCGCACCCTGCGACGCTCGCCAGCACCATACCGATGGCCATCCATCGCACCATTCGCATCACCTGTAGACGATCGCGAACAACCCCACGATGCCCGTGAGCGCAAGTAACAATACCGTCCATCGCAGCAGCGCACTCAGCCGCAGCGACCCGGCATCCGATGCATCGAGTCGCTCGCGAAACACGGCATCGAAGAGCACTCGCACGGGTCGCGTGTCGAACGCTTCACGCGCCCTGGGAATGCCGAGACGCTCCAGCAGGATGCCTCCCAGCGTCGACAAAATAAAAACCGAGACGCAGAGGTAGCACTGAATCCAGAAGCCCGCAGAACGCTCTCGCGGATCGAACTGGCAGAGGTCGCATTCGCCGGGTCGCGATCCGTCGGCAATGCTCACATAGATCGCTCCACACACCACGATCGTGGAAAGCAGCGTCAGAAGTTGAATCGCCGCCTTCAGGTGTCGGAGCGCGCGAGTGGGAGGCGTCCAGGGCATCAGTGGCAGCACGCCGTAAGGACTGCAGATACCCCAGGGTACCGGCGCGCGATAAGGCCGTTTGTACCGTGCCGTCGCGCGAACGTAGACCGCCGTCAGCACCGCGGACAGCACGACGCTCGTTGCCAGGCCAGCGTAGTAGAGCGTCGCGAACGTCACGGGACCGACGCGTCCGGCGACACGGTTCGTTCGAGCATTCCTCTTCCCTGAACCATCGGCCCCCGCCGACGCTGCACGGGAAGGTACGTAAACGCACGCGGAGCCGTCAAGCGCGGGCAGAAAGACGGCGGGTTGCGACCAGGGTGAAGCAGCTTAAGGGGGAAGCTCTCGCGTCAGCGCGACGATCTCGAAGCCATCGGTCAGCACGATGGTTCGCGGCCCCCTCCTTTCGCCCCCCGCTCGGTCTTGTGCTCCCCGGTCAGCGTGAAGGGCCCGACATCCGAATCGACCAACGTCGCCGTCGCCGAAATCCGGTTATGCACCATCTTGCCTTCGATGCGGTAAGCCGGCGCCCTCTCTTGGCCGTCGCGCAGCATTGCGTCGAGACGACCTTGGGACATCGTCACGTCGGCGGCACCCTCGCGGGTATGCCACCGGTCGATCCCGGACGACAGACTCATCCAATGCCATTCCCCTGCGTGTGCCGCCGTGCTCAGTAGCCCCGACATGGCCACGAGCAACACCCATGCATGTCGCCGATACATCATTCCCCACTCCACGTGCGATCCAGGCTCAGAACTCCTTGCGCAAATAGACAATGAGGGCATTCTCCACCTGCACCGGTGTCGGCGCATCCAGGCGAAGCAGAGTTGATGCAACTTCGACGTTTTCATCGAAGTCAGCAAGAACGCTTGTTTCCACCAACGAAACCGACTCGAGCATGCCGCTTTGTATTTCGCCGTCGACGACGTACTCGATGTTTATCGCCGAGTTACTACGAACTCGGCACATGACGGCACGATAGGAGGGCCAGATCTCTCCCCACAGGGCTCGCGATACGCTGAGTATGATGTACGCCGGATCATCAGGGCTCATGGCTTGGCCTCGCAGGAACAATGTGCATACCGTTGGCGCCATAGTGAACGATACCGTTCGAAGTCTCACTGCTGTTACCAGCCGCGTCGGCACCGATTGCGGCGCCATATGGAATCCGGTCGACCCTCTCAGTGACGGCCCCAACGACGTCGGCTACAGCAAGAACGGTTCCCTGTTGATCAGTGTAGAAATAGTCGACGCCCTTCCCCGCAAAGGAATTGGCAGAGATGGCGCACAGGAGTCCAGCTGTGAACCATTGATAGAGACGCGACGCCAATGAAAAGCGACGTCCAACCCCGGACCATTCGATCATCGAAGTCTCCTCAATCGCATACCAGCACCTCGTAGTCTGCTACCGGAAGATTCCACGGCTCAGAAGTTCGCATAAACATTGCCACTCCATCCGGAACAACCACTCGGATTACACGCCCTCACCCGCATGCTGATCTGACCCACAACCTCACCGCTATCCTCGACGAATGTCGAAGAAGGTGTTGTTCCTGCATCCTGATAGTCCGTTCCGATGCTGGGAATCGTTCGCTCGATCTGGTAATTCGTCGTCGCAACGGCGTTCCAATGGATTTCATACAGCCGCTTGGATCCCGGCCCCGTGCGGCCTCCCGACACTCCGGTCGGCGTGGTCGGCGGCAACGCGACCACGACGACCACCTGTCCGCTCCACGGTCCGCAGCCGCCAGCGTTGCACGCCTGCACCTGGTAAACATACGTGCCGTTGCCCCGCCCTCCCGTGGACCACGAACCGCCGGAACCATAGGCCACCTGTTGCCAGCCACCGCCGTTCGCGGACTCGATGAGGTTGTAGGCGGTAGCGCCACCGACACCTGTCCAGGAGATCGTATAGGCGCTCGCTAGCCAGAAGGTCCGTCATGGCAAGGGTGCTCAGCGACACACGAAGGCTCCGATCGACAGATGCAGATGCTTTTCCGACTGCTCGACCGATGCCGGAAATGCGAATTCGGAATACGGAATGGATCCTCGCAGCGACTCGCCGGCGGGCAAGCGAAGATCGCAGTCGCCGGGACAATAGCCGAGATTGCGCGATGCGATCGGGTACCTTCGCCCATCGACGTCGACCCATACGTCCGTCTCGTGAAAATGGAGGTATCCGAGACTGCTCGGCCATGAATCCTCCTCGATGCACCACGCCTTACCGGACGTGTTTCGCAGCACCAGATCGAATCGTTTCGACGCCTTGTCATCGACGACCTGCACCCTGTCGCCGACATCGACGACCGATCGCGGTGCGTAGGTTGCGCACCCTGCGACGCTTGCCAGCACCATACCGATGGCCATCCATCGCACCATTCGCATCACCTGTAGACGATCGCGAACAAGAGCACTCGCACGCGTCGCGTGTCGAACGCTTCACGCGCCCTGGGAATGCCGAGACGCTCCAGCAGGATGCCTCCCAACGTCCACGAAAGAAAAATGAAGACGAAGAAGCTGCATTGAATCCAGAAGCCCACAGAACGCTCTCGCGGATCGAACAGGCAGAGGTCGCATTCGCCGGGTCGCGATCCGTCGGCAATGCTCACATAGATCGCCCCACACACCACGATCGTGGAAAGCAGCGTCAGAAGTTGAATCGCCGCCTTCAGGTGTCGAAGCGCGCGAGTGGGAGGCGTCCAGGGCATCAGTGGCAGCACGGCGTAAGGACTGCCGATACCGCAGGGCACCGGCGCGCGAGCGTAGACCGCCGTCAGCACCGCGGACAGCACGACGCTCGTTGCCAGGCCAGCGTAGTAGAGCGTCGCGAACGTCACGGGACCGACGCGTCCGGCGACACGGTTCGTTCGAGCATTCCTCCTCCCTGAACCATCGGCCCCCGCCGACGCTCCACTGGAAGGTGCGTAAGCGAACGCGGACCCGTCAAGCGCGAGTAGAAAGGCCAGCCTCAGAACTCTTTGCGCAGATAAACGAGGAGCGCTTCCCCCACCTGCACCGATGCCGGCGCATCCAGGCGAACGAGGGATGACGTGACCGCGACGTTCGCGCGAACATCCGCGAGAACGTTGGCTTCCACGAGGGCTAGCGACTCGCTCATGCCACTTTGTATTTCGCCGTCGACGATGTATTCAATGTGTATGGACAGACCCGGGCCTACGCGACACATGACTGCGCGGTACGAAGGCCAGACCTCGCCCCATAGAGCTCGCGACATCAGGGTTCATTACTCGGCCTCGCGGAGACAATGTGCATGCCGTTCAATCTGGGAAGACAGCGCCCCGCGGGGGCCGATCAGGCCGACTAACAATTGGGGATGCTCCCCGAGATTATCGGTCGCTCCCAACGCATCGACATCTGTTCGGCCGACCGTTTAATCGCTCGCGGGACCGTCGAGGATAAACAGCAACGAGCGGGGAGGATGAGACGACGAGCAGTACCGGAAAGCCGAAACGGATCCAGGAGAAGGCGCCCCGTTCACGCGGATCCAGATGGCACAGCTCGCACGCATATGAGCCACTACGCTCGGTGGCATCGATATCCACCGCCTGGAGGAATCCGATGATCAGGAGACTTCTAAGCTACGGTGGATCTCCAGACTTTCGCCATGCCGACGTCAGGCGATACGAAACATCTTCCACGCGCTCTACGTCGAGAAAGACCGCCGATCCATTGTTACGGATACGTCCTATCCAGATCGCACTGACAGACTTCTTCATCGTCCCGGGTGCGCCCACGGTGTATATGACCTCATTGACCGCATTCATGCCTTGCGCATCCGCGGTGCCTATCGCGATGGATTTCCCGCACCCCTTGTCTGCGAGATAGGAACCGTGCAAGCCATCGCTCTCGATCTCGGATCGGAACCTCACCTTCCGGCCTTCAAATGATGCCGCGTGCTCGGCGATTTGGCAGAACGAAGTATCTTCCATCCGGAGCGAGTATTGCGAGCACCCCGCAATACCGCCAGCGGCGACGAGAACGATCCACCGCGTCACGGGCACGATCCTCCTGTAGCGCACCAAAGACTGATGCTCCTTTCCGCGAAGGCATCAACCGCTTCTTGGCTCATCTCATTGCCCCCGGGCCGGATTTCATATATTCAAGTTACCGCGAGCGCCTGGCTGCGCCGTGCGTCCATCGCGGACACCTCCGCAACAGCTTCAGGGGTGTCAGGTTGCAATGAAAGTTCTCTTCCCGGCAAGCATGTCACGCGGTGAAGTGGTCGAAACCATGCATTGCCAGGCTGTCGACGGGGGATTCGAGCTCGAGAACTCCCCTTTCTATGTCTACGGGGTCAGCTATCGGGACGTCGTCGAAGCCGGAGTCGACACCGATATCCTGACATTTACCCGCGTAGTCAGACGAGGGGGCCATTCGACGTACCGACTACTTGTGACTAGTGATAAGCAGGCGTTGGCTTTTGCCAAGCGGTGGCCCCGGCTCGAGGCCCTCGGATGTACCTACGAAGAAGGTGGCAGCTACGGCAGGCGCCTCTATTCCATCGATGTTCCGCCGGGCACCGCGGTGGGCGCCGTGTATGCATTGCTCGAAGAGGGAGAGACTGGCGTCGCGTGGGAGTTCGGGGAAGCCTACTTATCCTGTATACACTCCGGCTTGCAGAGTTCAAAGCAAGATTCATGAACTCACCAGAGCTCGCCGCAGAGGCTCGGGATCAGACGCTCGACGTTGCCATAATGCTTGAAATCAGCCATACCCCGATCGGACGCAGAGCATTCGCATCAAAGCACCGCCCGCAACGATGAACGATGAGTTCGAGGACGTCAAAAAGGTCGAGAATCCTTACGGGCAGTTCTACGGGCTACCCGCACGAACAACATACGGGGGCACTCCTATCCCGTGAGGTGAGATATGCATACAACAAGCTGCCTCGCTAGCCTCGCACTGATCATTGCCAGCCAATCGGTGCTGGCCAGCAGCGGGAATTGCGGCGAGAAGGAGTTTCGGAAACAGATCGCGGAGACTGCGGCCAGAATCGTTCATAAGGAAGCCATCGAAGAGATCGTCGGGGAGTTCCCGACAGTTGAAGGAACCGTCGAATGTATCCGGGTGGAGTTCTGGCTCACCCCGTCAGGATCGCCATGGAACATCAGTACGCCTGGATCGTCAGGCAGCTTCGGCTTCAATCTCGCCGCCATGCGCGCTTTCGCGAAATACCGTTTCAAGGGTTCATGGTGGCGATTCTGGGAGAAGAACGTTGTCATTCTTCGCGGCATCGAAAATCGCAAACCGGCAAACTGGGATTCTCCGAACCCATGATAGTTACGACGCGGATATGCTTATGCCAACAACGACCCGGCTACGAACGCCAACCCAGATGGAAGGACAGTAAGTTGTGACACGAATCCATGCACGACCATCGCGGAAACGTCCGCAACAGCTTCAGGGATGTCAGATTGCAATGAAAATTCTCTTCCCAGCAAGCATGTCACGCGACGAAGTGGTCGAAACCATGCACTGCCAGGCTGTCGACGGGGGATTCGAGCTCGAGAACTCCCCTTTCTATGTCTACGGGGTCAGCTATCGGGACGTCGTCGAAGCCGAAGTCGACACCGGTGTCCTGACATTTATCCGCGTAGTCAGACGAGGAGGCCATTCCACGTATCGTCTGCTCGTGACTGGTGATGGCCAGGCATCAGCTTTTGCAAAGCGATGGCCCCGCCTCGAGGCGCTCGGATGCACCTACGAAGAAGGCGGCGTCGACGGCAGGCATCTCTATGCCGTTGATGTCCCATCGGACACCGCGGTCCATGCCGTGTATGCGTTGCTTGAAGAAGGAGAGAATGACAACGCATGGACGTTCGAGGAAGCCCACTATCATCCCCATTCTCCCGACCGAACAACCTGAAATGATCGGGAGACCAGCGACGCTCGGATGGCAACAGTGCGTCGATATCGCGCAATCATCAACAGCGACGACAATGCTCAGCGTGTGGAAAAATGAAAAGATCGCTTCTTCGATCCGCCATCGCTGCGTGCGCAGTCTCGCTCGGAATCGCTAACCCTGTACTCGGACAAATGACTCGGTGGCGTTACCCGTGTGATGTCTACATGACCCTCGGATGTGTTCGACTTCCAGAAAGCATGTCCGTGACCTACGAGGTTCCTGCCGACTACGGAATTTACAGCTTCAGAAGTGCTGGCGAGTTGATCCTGTCGGCATATCTGGGAGATGCGCCTCGACTACCCGAGGCAAAAGCCGCACTCGAGCTCACATCGAAAGAGGCTGACGCTCAGGTGTTTTTGGATAAACGCGATGGCAAGACCCGGCTGGACATCGTCATCGTGCCGCGCGATGACAAACGGATGCGACTGCATGTCTTCGCGACCTATTCCGATGCTCAGAGAAAGGAAGTCGCTCAGATCGTCGCTGGGCTTCGCGCCTGCCTCAAATCCTCGCGCGGGACGATGATCTGTCCTGCGGAGAGTCCGTGGGGTCAGAAGCTCCAGGAGTTCGTCGATCCCACCCGCCGCTGAGTTGGCAGAAGCGCTGCCAGTAAAGTCAGTGCTGTATTTTCAGCCAGTAATCGCGACGGCGGGTACTGACTGACGGCCTGAGCAAACTAGTTCGCGAATCGACCGCCACTGACCCGGTCGCGGTCTTCGAGGTCGGTGGCGGTGAACACGTCGGCGAACCCCATCGCCACGAGCACAGCGCGCACTGCCTCGCCCTGCTGCCAGCCGTGCTCGAGGAGCAGCCAGCCGCCCGGCTCCAGATGCGCGCCCGCGGCGGCGGCGATGCGACGGATGTCGTCGAGCCCATCGGCGCCCGACGCGAGCGCCGTGGCTGGCTCGAAACGCAGGTCGCCCTGCGCGAGGTGCGGGTCGTCCGATTCGATGTACGGCGGGTTGCTGACGATCAGGTCGAAGCGCTGCCCTTCGAGCGGCGCGAGCCAGTCGCCGTGAGCGAAGGTCACACGCTGGAGCCCGAGGGCGACGGCGTTGCGTGACGCGATCGCGAGCGCCGCTTCGCTCGCGTCCACGGCCGTGACGTCGGCGTCGGGACGTTCCTTCGCGATGGCCAGCGCAATGGCGCCGCTACCGGTGCCCAGGTCCACGACCCGGCCACCCTGCGGCAGGCGCGCGACCGCCAGCTCAACCAGCAACTCCGTTTCCGGCCGCGGGATGAGCGTTGCCGGCGTGACTTCGAGGGATAGCGACCAGAAATCGCGACGGCCGGTGATATAGGCGATGGGCTCCCCTGCCGCGCGTCGACGCACGAGCGCGTCGAACCGCGCCATGCCCTCCGCATCCGCCGTATCGTCCGCGTGAGCGAAGAACCACGCACGATCGACGCCCAGTGCGTGCGCGAGCAGGAGTTCGGCCTCGAGGCGGTCGCCGAGCACCTTGGCGGCCTCGCGCAGGATCGTGCGAATATCGGTCATGCACGGATTCTATCCGTTCGCCTCCCTACAGGGGCCCGATGCGACTAACCCAGGCGCGTGACGTCACCGGAGTTCGTGGGCATAAGTCGCCCTGAAACGCTCCCTGGCCACTTCGGTGAAGCCCAGCGCGGCCGAGCCGATCAATGCGGACAAACGAGAGACGTCGTAGATCAGGTTGTCGTCTGGGGACACCTCCGCCAACGCAAGGCTGGTCGCCAATATGGCAACGGGCTCCGCGGGATCCTCGAAGAAAATCCATTGCTCCTGGCGCGACCGTGCAATCAGCAGTCCATCCCACAGGCCCACATCGGTCTTGCCCCGGTACTCCCTGACCCCCTTCCCGGTAAATGGGTGGCCGTCACTCACCGTCCACGACGTGTCATCGGCACGAGCGACATCGAACGATCCGTCACGCTCGTAACCGACGGAAAACACCGAGTCCGGCGAAAACATCGACAGAACGCGATCGAGCTCACGAGCGGCGTCAGGACGTCCCAACACGGGCGTTTCTACGAAGTAGTGAAACGGCAGAGCCTGCCTGAACAGGTCGCCATCCAGGAACGACCTGCCCCATCGAAGGTCAGCCGCAAGCATCATCTTCAGCTCTGGCGCCAGCATGTCGGTTGATTTTTTCATCGGTCAGAAAGCCCAACGGCCCGCGATGTACGCGATCGGTTCACCCGCCGCGCGCCAGCGTACCAGTGCCTCGAACCGCAGCGCAGGATCGTACGAATATCGGTCATGCACGGATTCTATCCGCTGGCCGCTCCTACAATGCGCCGATGCGCCTTCCTCTCCTGCTCGCCACCCTCCTCGCCCTCGGCGGCTGCCAGGCGACGTTCTTCGCGGCCGTCAACGCGCGACAGCCGTCGACCGGCGTCGTGGCCCATCGCGACAACGTCTACGATGCCACGCATGACCTGAAACTCGACGTATACGCCCCTGAACATGCCGACCACGCACCGGTGGTGGTCTACTTCTTCGGCGGCAGCTGGATGCACGGCAAGCGCGAATGGTATCGCTGGCTCGGCCAGGCGCTGGCGACGCAGGGCATCGTCGCGGTCGTCGCCGATTATCGTCTCTGGCCGAAGACACGCATGGACGGCTTCCTGCACGACGGCGCCGAGGCCGTGCGCTGGGCGCGCGACCACGCCGCGGACTACGGCGGCGATCCCGCACACCTGTTCGTGATGGGGCATTCGGCCGGCGGCCACATCGCGGCGATGCTCGCGACCGACAAACAGTGGCTTGCCGGGGTGGGCATGAAGCCCCGTGACCTGGCGGGCTGGATCGGCGTCGCGGGCGCATACGATTTCCTTCCGCTCGACGACCCCGACTTCATCGACATGTTCGGCTCCACGCCCCAGGAACAGGCGCGATCGCAACCGATCAACTTCGTGGATGGCGACGAACCGCCCGCCCTGCTCCTGCAGGGCGAAGCCGATACCATCGTGTTTCCCTCCGAAGCCATCGCCATGGAGGGCCGCTACCGTCAGATGGGCGAGCCGGTCGAGCTGAAGCTCTACCCGAAGCTGGGCCACGAGAGGCTGCTTTTCGCCCTGGGGCCATTGCACGAGGAGGCGCCGGTGATGCGCGACGTCGTGGCCTTCATCCGAAGCAGGACGAACCCGCCGGGGCCGTAGTTTCGATCAGCGCTGCTTCATGACGTCGCGACCCTCCGCGTTGCCGCCACGCGCCGCGTCGAGGACTTCGGGATACGGATAGTTCAGTCCCAGCAGCTGACGGATGTCCGGACTCGCGTTCTTCACGAACGCCTCGGGCAGCGCGGCGGGCAGGTCTTCCATCGGTTTGACGAACTTCGGTAGGTACTGCGTGATGATCGCCGAGCGATCGATGCTGCTGCGGTTCGGCATCGCGCAATGCCACACCGCACCGAAGAACAGGACCGTGTCGCCCGGCTCGCCGAGCATGCGCTCGCAGCGCTCGAAGAAACGATCGCTTTCGTCGGGGTAATGCAGCTCGCGCTGGCTACCGGGGACGAACGCGGTGGCGCCCGTTTCCTCGGTGAAGGGGTCGAGCATGATGGTCGCCTGCGCGTTCAGGGCGAAACTGGAGTTGATCAGCGCCGGATGCGTCTGCGGCGAATGGAAGTCCCAGTACGGATAATCGATATGCGGTTCCTGGCCCGGGCCGCCCGGAAGGATGCGGTTCGCCGCGATCGATCCCATGATGAATTCGCTGCCGATGAAGGCGCGCATGACTTTCATGATGGCGGGATGGGCTGCCATGCGCGAGAAGATCTCGCCCTTGGCCAGAAGGTTCCAGACGCGGCGCTGAAGGTTGATGCGTCCGGCGCGCTCCGCGTCGCCCTGGAAATGCGTGACCTTGCCGCCTTTCTCGTCCCGGTTCGATTCTCGCATCACGATGTCGCGCGCCTCGGCGATTTCCGCCGGGGTGAACAGGCCGCGCAACGTGACCGCGCCGAGGCCCCTGAGCAACTCGTGGACGATCGCATCGGTGTCGAGGTCGTCCTCCGTGTAGACGGGGATGGGATGCGACGGCGAGCGCATGGTCTGGGCGGTGGCGTTCATGGCGGGCTCCTGCCGCGTGGCCGCGGCGTGTCGAAGGGCGATGGCTGGCACGTTCGGCACTTACGCTAGGCCGATTTGCAAGCGCTTGCAAACTGCGCTGCAACATACGTAGAGTCGGGCCATCGACGGATGGGAGACTCGCCTTGAAGCACGAGCTGCGCATCGGCCTGATCGGCGCCGGTTACATGGGCAAGGCGCACACGCTCGCCTTCCAGAGCGTCGCGGCCGCCTTCGACACGCCGATGCGACCGGTGTGCGAGATGATCGCGACATCCACCGCCGCGGGTGCCGCCGAGGTGGCCGCCCGCTGGGGCTGGGCACGATCGACCGGCGACTGGAAGCAACTGGTCGACGATCCGCGCGTGGACGCCGTCGTGATCGCCACGCCGCCGCGCACGCACCTGCCGATGGTGCTGGCCTGCATCGCGGCCGGGAAGCCGGTGTTCTGCGAGAAGCCGCTCGGCGCGACGGCGGAGGAATCGCTGGTGATGGCCAAGGCCGTAGAGATCGCGCGATTGCCCAACATGGTGGGCTTCAACTACATCCGCACGCCCGCGAGCCAGCTCGCCCGCCAGATCGTCGCGTCCGGGGAGATCGGCGACGTGATCCAGGTGACGGCCGAGCACGTCGAAGATTACCTGCACGATCCGTCGCTGCCGGCCTCGTGGCGCACGCGGATCGCCACGGGAACCGAGGCGGGCGCGCTTGGCGACGTCGCGACGCACATCGTCAACGCCTGCCTGAGACTGGTCGGGCCCATCGAGAGCCTGGTCGCCGACCTGGCGATCGTTCAACCGATGCGGGAGGGTCCGGACGGACCCGAGGCGGTGGAGAACGACGACCAGGGCCAGATGCTGCTGCGCTTCGCCAACGGCGCGAGTGGGAGCCTCAGCTTCAGCCGCATGGCCGCGGGCCGGAAGATGGGCTACACGTACCGCATCACGGGAACCCGCGGCGCGATCCATTTCGACCAGGAAGACCAGAACGCGCTGTGGCTGTACGACGCGTCACGCGAGCCCGCGCGGCGCGGTTTCCAGAAGCTGTTGATGGGCCCGGCGCACCCGGACTACCTCGCGTTCAACCAGGGCGTCGGCCACGGCACCGGCTACAACGAGCAGATCACGATCGAGGCGCGCGATTTCCTGCAGGCGATCGCGACCGGCGACGCCCTGTGGCCGACCTTCCGCGACGGCTTCGAGGTCGACCGCGTGATCGCGGCCGCGCTGGTCTCGCACCGCGAACGGCGCTGGGTATCGCTTTGACGCAGCGACCGCCGGGTTGGGTTCAACGCAGGCTCGTGCGGGTCACCAGTTCGCAGGGAAAGAGCTTGCTGCGCGGCACCGCATCGGGGTGTTCCATCCAAGCGACGATGCGGTCGATCGCATGGAGCACCATGTCGTGGATGGGCTGTCGCACGGTGGTGAGCGAATAGGAGGCCCACGCGGCGAGTGGCATGTCGTCGAAGCCGACGATGCTCACGTCTGCCGGCACGCGCACGCCGCGCTCGCGACACGCGTCGATCGCGCCCATCGCCAGCACGTCGTCGGCGCAGAACACACCGTCGAGGTCGTCGTCGCGATCGAGCAGCGCGTGCATCGCGAGGCGCCCGTGCTCGTGCGTGTAGTTGCCGGCGTGGATCGTCTGGCGCAGGAGCTTGCGCGCAGCTTCCGCGAAGCCCTTCTCGCGGTCGATCGTCGAGGCGTCGTGCGCCGACCCTCCGAGGAACGCGAGCCGCCGAAGGCCTCGCTCACGCATCGCGTCCGCCACGAGCCCACCGCCGGCCACGTTATCGACGGTGGCCACGGGCACCGGGGACGAACGCCCCGCTCGCCCGAACACATGCAGCACGGGCAGACCCGCCGCCCGGCACGACGCGGCGAAACCGGCCGGCGGCGCCGAGGTGGCGATCAGCACGGCATCGACACTGTACTGGCGCAGCATGTCGAGCGCGGCCTTGCCGTCCTCGCCTTCACCGAGGTTCGCCAGCAGCGGGCGAAGGCCCCGTGCCTGGAGTTCGCGGGTGAAGAGGTCGAAGACCTCCATGAAAGTGGGATTCGCGAAATGGTTGGAGACCAGGCCGATGAGTTCCGTGCGGCCGGTCATGAGGCTGCGCGCGAGCTGGTTCGGTCGGTAACCGAGCGCCGCCGCGGCCTCGAGCACCCGCTCGCGCGTCTTCGCCGAGACGCTGGCGCCTTCGGTGAAGGTGCGCGACACGGCGGAGATCGACACGCCCGCGGCCTCGGCGACGTCGCGGGCGGTGGGGCGTTGCGAAACGGGTGGGCGGAAGCTCATGCGAACTAGGTTAGCGCAGTCGCGCGGTGGGAGCGGGCCGCGTGGGAGTCTTGCGCCGTGCAAAGAGGGCCGGCGGCTCATCGCGAGAAGCTGTCGCGGCCGGGTCCGCTCCCACCGGCTCGGCGCAAAAAAAAGCCGGGCGATCGCTCGCCCGGCTTTCGTGTGGCACCGACGGTCGCTTAGCGCAGGATCGCCTTCGGGTCCTGCTTGTCCTTCAGCGCCGCGCAGAGCAGGGTCTGCTCGCTGGTCTGCGCGAGGCCACGGTCGGCGCCGCTGACCTGGCCGAGACGCGGCTTGAAGAACGCGCTCATGCGATCGGCCTCGGCCTTCGAGCAGCTACCGCCGGCCGCCATTTCGGGCAGCTTGCCGCCGGCGAAGCTGCCGGTGCGGGCGACGATCTTGTCGTAGTTCGTCGTGAACCACTTCCACAGATCGGCACGCGTCGCTTCCGACTCGCGACCGCCGCGCAGCACCATCGCCATCTCGCCGACCTTCACGTCCTTGCCGAGGGCGAAGTCGCGCACCTTGTTGGCGAGGGCCGGGTCGGTCGCGTCGCCCAGCGCGATGAGCATCGCGTTGCGCTTGGCGGGATCGGACGTCTTCGGCACTTCGGCCATCAGGGCCTCGACCGCCGGGGCGCCACGCTCCTCGACCGCCACGCCGAGCGCGGAAGCGAGCATGTCGGAATCGGCCGCGTCGAGATCGAGCCTGCCGTCCTTGGTCTTCAGCGCCGCGTCGCCCTGCTTGAGCAGTTCGGCGCGCACTTCCGGCACGCCGATGTCCTTGTCGGCCAGGAAGCCGGCGAGGGTCGTGCGCGTGATCGTGTCGTTGTCCGGCTCGCCGGCCTTCTTGCGGTAGCCCAGCTGCTTGAGCTTCGGCAGGTAGGCGTCGGTGGCCCACTTGCGCAGGCGCTCGCGCTGCGCGTCGGTGGTGGCTTCGTTGTCGAGGATCCAGTTGAACGTGCCGATCGGCGCGGTGAACACTTCGCGCGTCTTCGAGGCGGTCAGCGGCTTCGTCGCGGCGAGGTAGTCGCCCGCGTCGAGGTCGCCGTGCTGGAAGCCGGCGCGCACGGCGTCGGCATAGGCCAGCTGCTCGGCGTCGGTCAGCGTCGAGACCACCTTCGCCAGCGCGGCCAGGTCGGCCTTGCTCTGCGAGAAGCGGTAGTAGCCGCGACCGTCGGCGTTCGGCAGCACCCAGCTGTTCTTCGCCGCGCCGTCGAGAACCATCGTGCCGGTGGCCTTGTCGAGCAGTTCGCACTTGACCTTGTTGCCGCCGCCTTCCACGCCGTAGCGCACGCACATCGGCACGCCCCACACGCGGCTCGCGTCGCCGGTGCTGCCCAGCGGCAGGTAGCGGCTCTGGGCCAGGTGCAGCACGGTCTTGCCGCCTTCCGTCTTCACTTCCGTGCTGACGTACGGCACGCCGGACTGGTCGAGGAAGGTACGGAACGCCTTCTTGAACGCGTCGCCCTGGCCGGCGGCCTCGGCGATCGCATCGATCAGGTCGTCGGCCGTGGCGTTGGCGAACTTGTGCTTCTGGATGTACGCACGCATGCCCTTCTGGAACACGGGATCGGTGACGTAGCCCTCGAACATGCCGAGGACCGCGGCGCCCTTCTGGTACGTGATGCCGTCGAACGCCGTCTCGATGTCGCCGTTGCCGGTGATCGGCTGGCGGATCTTGCGCGCGCTGACGAGGCTGTCGTTGTTCATCGCGCCCTGCGCGCCGCGAACGCGGTCGAGGTCGGCGCGGTATTCCGGGTGCACCTTGATGGTGACCTTCTGCTGCATCCACGTGGCGAACGCCTCGTTGAGCCAGAGGTCGTCCCACCAGGCCATCGTCACGGTGTCGCCGGTCCACTGGTGGGCCAGCTCGTGCGCGTTGACGTTGAACGAGCCACGCACGTACTGCGCGGCCGAATCCGGATCGATCAGCAGCAGCCAGTCGCGGAACGTGACGAGGCCCGCGTTCTCCATCGCGCCCGCGCTGAAGTCCGGCGCGGCGAGCAGGTCGAGCTTGTCGTACGGATAGCCGAAGCCGTAGTAGTCCTCGAGCGTGTGGATGATCGAGTTCGTTTCGCCCAGCACGTGCTTCATGCGGTGGCCTTCGCCCTTGGCGGCGATGCCGCGCAACGGGGTGGCCGTCGTGCGGTATTGCGTCGGCGTGATGTCCGGACCCTTCTCGATGTCCCACGGGCCCACGGCGAACGCGACGAGATAGGTCGGCAGCGGCTTGGTGGTCGAGAACGTGAGGGTCTTCCAGCCCGCGCCAGCCTTCTCTTCCTTGATCTGGGCCGTGTTGGCGACGCCCTGGTCGTCGGCCGGGATGGTCAGCTGGATGTCGAACGGCACCTTGAACGAGGGCTCGTCGAAGCCCGGGAACGCATAGCGGGCCGACACCGGCTCCATCTGCGTCATCGCGTACGGGATGCCTTCGTGCGAGACCTTGTACAGGCCCTGCAGCTGCTTGTTGAGCGGCGCGCTGAACTCGATCGCGAGCGTGATCTCACCTTCCAGCTTCGCGCCGAGATCCACCCGTGCGACGCCTTCCTTCTCGGCGGCGACGGTGTACTTGCCGGTGTGCTTCTTGCCGGCGGCGTCGGTCACGGTGACCTTCGAGACCTTCAGTTCCTTGCCGTGCAGCCAGACGAAGTCCGACGGCTGCGTGAGCTTGATGCGGATTATCGACGAGCCGGAGTAGTCCTCCTGCTTCGGATCGACCTTGAAGGCGAGCTTGTAGGACTCGGGCTGGGCCCACGTCGGGAGATGGCCAAGCGGTGGCGCGGCGTCCGTGCCGGCGGCGAGCGCGGCGCCACAGCAGGTGGCGAGCGCGGTGAGGATGAGGGGACGGACGAAACGACGCATGGCAGGTGGGACTCCCTGTGGTTGAACCCCCATCCTGCGAACAAGCATGACGTTCGACACAGTGCCAGAAGGCACCCCGTCCCCGTTGCGGCGCGTCAGAACGCGTCTGGCGGCTTACATCTCGACGATCGGCTTGAACCCGCCGAAGAACATGCGCTTGCCGTCGAAGGGCAGGTTCCTGGGGTCCGAATACTCCGCAAGCCTCGGATCCGCCATCACTTTCTTCATGATCCGGTCGCGGTCGCGGCGGCTCTTGTAGACGATCCAGGAGAACACCACGACCTCGCCCTCCTTCAGTTTCACGGACTGCGGAAAAGAAGTGACCTTGCCGGGCTTGACGTCGTCGGCGACACATTCGGAGTACGCGAGCGCCCCGAACTCCATCCAGATCTTCCCGGCCTTGCGTGCCATCTTCTTGTAGTCCGCCATCCGGTCGAGCGGAACCGGCGCGACGAAACCATCGACGTAACTCATGGTGCGACCCTCCCTCGGTGTGGTGGGGCGAGGGTGGCGCAGAACGAAGAAAGGCCGCGTTAAACGCGGCCTTTGCGGACTTTCTCAAACGGGGCGACGAATCAGCCGGCCGCGTCGGCCTGCTCGAGCACGACCGCGACCGCGTGGATCACCGAGGCGATGCGCACCGCGCTCTGGATGGCCTGGACGCTGACGCCGCCATCGCGCAGGACCTTGTCGTGCGAGTCGATGCACATGCCGCAGCCGTTGACGGCCGAGACGGCCAGCGAGACGAGCTCGAAGTCGTTCTTGGCGTCGCCCTTGTAGGCGCCGATCACGTTCATGCGCAGCTTCGCCGGGATGGTGGCGTACTCCGGATGGCTGACCAGGTGCTGGAAGCGGTAGTAGATGTTGTTCATGCCCATGATCGCGGCCGAACCCTTGGCGGCGGTCAGCTGCTCGGCCGTGGCGTGCTCGGCGGCGAACGCGGCGATGGCTTCGGTCAGCGGCTTGTAGCGGGCGGAGTAGGCGGAGCCGAGCGCGACCATGGCGATCTGCGCCTTGTTGAGGCCGGGCGCACCCGCCTCGCTCAGCACGGAATCGAGGTTGAGCTTCAGGTCCTTGGCGTATTCGGGAAGCTGGCTGCGAAGATCGGCGACGCTCATGGATGCACCTTCTTTTTCGAATGAATGGGGCGCGGAATGGCTCGACGCGAGGGCGCCGGTTCACGCGGGACACGTGGGGTGTCGGGGGGAAAGAGGTAAAAAACGGGGCGGTGAAGAGGACTTCACCGCCCCTGGACTGCCCGCGCCGCGCGGGGGGAGGGAGGGTCCGCGGCGAGGGACTTACGACCGGGTGAGGCTTAGGCGACCTTCAGGGTCTCGTCGCCGGCCTTCCAGTTGCAGGCGCACAGCTCGTCGGTCTGCAGGGCGTCGAGGACGCGCAGCACTTCGTCCGGGTTGCGGCCGACGGAACCGGCGGTCACGTAGGCGAACTGGATCTCGCCGTTCGGGTCGACCAGGAAGGTGGCGCGCTGGGCGACGCCTTCGTCGGTCAGGATGCCCAGAGCCGTCGTCAGCTCCTTCTTGATGTCCGCGAGCATCGGGAACTTGAGGTCCTTCAGATCGGCGTGGTCCATGCGCCAGGCGCGGTGGACGAACTCGGAATCGGTCGAAGCGGCGAGGATCTGGCAGTCACGGTCGGCGAACTGCTCGTTGAGGTCGCTGAAGCCCTTGATCTCGGTCGGGCACACGAAGGTGAAGTCCTTCGGGTAGAAGAAGACGAGCTTCCACTTGCCCTCGTACGACTTGTCCGAGATGTCGACGAACGCGTCTTCGATCTTGTTGGCGAGGGGGCCACCGGCCACTGCCTTGAGGTTGAACTGGGGGAACTTATCGCCAATGCTCAGCATCTTTTCGACTCTCCGTTGAGGGTGGGTTGAACGCGTTTGCGCGCTGCGTGGCGCGACCAGAAGGCAAGCTTACCGGTCCTGCCGATATATTCCAAATCGATTGTTGGCATGAATGTGATAGGCTACGGCTATTGCCTGGTCGTCCCCGAGCGTGCCGCCATGAACCTGCGTGACCTCTCCTATCTCGTCGCCCTGGCCGAGCACCGGCATTTCGGCAAGGCGGCCGAAGCCAGCTTCGTCAGCCAGCCCACCCTGTCGACCCAGATCCGGAAGCTGGAGGACGAACTCGGGGTGGCGCTCGTGGAACGTACCCCGCGGAAAGTCCTGCTGACGGAAACGGGCCGTGAAATCGCCCGCCGCGCCCGTTCAGTGCTCTCGCAGGTCGACGAGATCCGCTCCATCGCCCAGCGCACCCGCGACCCGGAATCGGGCACGATCCGGCTCGGCATCTTCCCCACGCTGGGGCCCTACCTGCTTCCGCACGTGATCCCGCGTCTGCGCGAGCGCTTCCCGCGGCTGGAGCTGCTGCTGCGCGAGGAGAAGACCGAGCAGGTGCTGCACATGCTGCGCGAGGGCACGCTGGACGCCGGCATCCTCGCCCTGCCCGTCCACGACGATTCGCTGCATACCGAATTCCTGTTCGAGGAACCGTTCGTGCTGGCGGTGCCCAGCAGCCACGAACTCGCCTCGCGGCGCTCGCTGCGGATGGACGACCTCTCGGAGCAGAACCTCCTGCTGCTGGAGGACGGCCACTGCCTGCGCGACCAGGCGCTGGAGGTCTGCCAGCTGGCCGGCGCCGGCGAGAAGACCGGCTTCCGCGCCACCAGTCTCGAGACGCTCCGGCAGATGGTCTCGGCGAACGTCGGCATCACGTTGCTGCCGTCGCTCGCCGTGAAGCCGCCGGTCGCCCAGTCGCCGAACGTCAGCCTTGTCGCCTTCGACGCGCCGGCACCCAGCCGTCGCATCGCGATGCTCTGGCGGAAGAGTTCCGCGATGACGCCGTTCTTCGAGGCGCTGGCGGCCGTGATCCGCAACGTGCCTGCAGGCCTTTTCGACACCCGCGACTGCACCGCCGGTCAACGGGAATCGACGCCGGGCGTTGCCCTTCCCTCTTCCTGACGGTTCGGTGACATGCGCGTCTGGCTCGCGGTAGTGCTCCTTGTCTGTGGCTGGGGCGCCTTCTCCTGGTGGCAGCATCGCCCCGTGCACAACGCCCCCGGCGTGCTGGCCGGCGGCATACCGGACCAGGAAGACGTCGGGCAAGCCGCGACGCTCAGCCGCGGCCGCTTCACGCTGACCACGCGCGCCGCGTTCGCCATGACCGGCCGCGTCCTCTCGCGCGAGGACTACCAGTTCGACGACCTGGCGCCGATCGCGCCCACGGACCTGGCGATGGGCTGGGGCCGCATGTCGGACAGCGGGGTGCTCGACCGGATCCGCATCTCGCAATCGAACCGGTTCTACTACTGGTACACCGACCATTACCCGATTCCGCGCCGCGAAATCGAGGATTCCAGCGCCAACATGCACATGATCCCCGCCAACGACACCGTGGCGCGCGAGCTGCGCGAGGTGCGGCCCGGCGAGGTGGTGCGTCTACAGGGCTTTCTGGTGGACATCAAGCGCGACGACGGCTGGCACTGGAACACCTCGCTGACGCGCGAGGACACCGGCGCCGGCGGCTGCGAGATCGTGCTCGTGGAGTCCATCGGCGCCGCCGGCGCCGGCGGCGCGCAGGTCTTCGATCAGTAAGCCAGCAGGGTGTGCAGCGGCAGGGCCGCGGGCCATTTGCCGCGGCCGTTCAGGCCCGGCAGTTCGATGACGACGCTCGCCCCGAGCACCTCGGCGCCCAGTCGCTCGACGAGGCGGCGGGCGGCCTCCAGCGTGCCGCCGGTCGCCAGCACGTCGTCGACCACGATGACGCGCTCGCCGGGCGCCAGCGCGGACGAACCGATCTCCAGGCGATCCATCCCGTATTCGAGGCCGTAGTCGACGCCGACCACCGGCGGCGGCAGCTTGCCTGCCTTGCGCAACGGCACGAAGCCGGCATCGAGCGCCCGGGCCATGGCCGCGCCGAAGATGAAGCCGCGCGATTCGATGCCGCAGACGGCGCCGATGCCCTGCCCGCGCCACGGTTCGCACAGCGCGTCGATGCACGCGCCGAACGCGGCGGCATCGGCCAGCAAGGGGGTGATGTCCTTGAACATGATGCCGGGACGCGGAAAGTCCGGCACGTCGCGGACGAGGTCGTGGAAGGCCTGCATGGGTGATCCTGGAAGAATGTCGGGGCGTTTCAGGCCGGAAACGTGACCGCGCCGAAGTCGTCGTCGGACGCGGCGGCGGCACGCGCCTCGGCCAGCTGGGCGTCGATCGCGCGCACGATGCCCTCGGCGGCTTCCGCCGCGCCGTCGGGCACCATCACCGCGAGGAAGTCGCGCGCCGGCAACTGACCCACCGCGCCGGTGAGGAATTCGCCGGCGATGAACGCCGGGATCTCCGCCCGCTCGAGGGCGTCCTTGACGAGGTGGGCGTCGATCAGGGACTCGGCGTGGTAGGCGATGCGCATGGTTCCACGCTACCCGTCGGCGGCGCGTCCGGCAAGCGTCCGGGGCCCAACGGAGGTAAACTCCCCCGTTTGCGCGCCCCACTTCTCCGAGTCCTTTCGATGTCGACCGAAACGCCCGTCCTGCAGCAGCATTTCATCCGCCAGATCGTCCGCGACGACCTGGCGTCCGGCAAGCACAAGGTCATTCATACGCGCTTCCCGCCGGAGCCGAACGGCTACCTGCACCTCGGGCATGCCAAGTCGATCTGCCTGAACTTCGGCCTCGGCGCGGAATTCCACGGCACGTGCAACCTCCGCTTCGACGACACCAACCCGTCGAAGGAAGACGTCGAGTACGTCGAGGCGATCCAGCGCGACGTGAAGTGGCTCGGTTTCGAGTGGGCCGAACTGCGCCATGCCTCCGATTACTTCGAGGTGTTCTACCGCTCGGCGCTCAAGCTGATCCGTCTCGGCGTCGCCTACGTCGACGACCTCAGCGCCGACGAAGTGCGCGAGTACCGCGGCACGCTGACCGAGCCCGGCCGCAACTCGCCGTACCGCGACCGTTCGATCGAGGAGAACCTCGACCTCTTCCGGCGCATGCGCGCGGGCGAGTTCGCCGACGGCAGCAAGACGCTGCGCGCGAAGATCGACATGACGGCCGGCAACATCAACCTGCGCGATCCGGCGCTGTACCGCGTGCGCAAGGTGCACCACCAGAACACCGGCGACGCGTGGCCGATCTACCCGATGTACGACTTCGCGCATTCGCTCTCGGACGCGCTGGAAGGCATCACGCACTCGCTGTGCACGCTCGAGTTCGAAGATCACCGCCCGCTGTACGACTGGTGCGTCGACAAGGTCGACCTCGCCAACGATCCGGCGCTGTGGGAGCCCCTGCTCAAGGCCGGCCTGCCCACGTCGCCGAGCAAGCCGCGACAGATCGAGTTCTCGCGCGGCAACCTCAACTACACGGTGATGAGCAAGCGCAAGCTGATCACGCTGGTGTCCGAGAACCTGGTCGACGGCTGGGACGATCCGCGCATGCCCACGATCGCGGGCGTGCGCCGTCGCGGCTTCACGCCGGCGGGCATTCGCCTGTTCTGGGAGCGCATCGGCGTCAGCAAGCAGAACAGCACGATCGACATGAGCGTCCTCGAAGGCGCCGTGCGCGAAGACCTCGATGGCACCGCGCCGCGCCGCATGGCCGTGATCGACCCGCTGAAGCTCACGATCACCAACCTCGACGACGCGCACGCCGAGACGCTCACGTTCGCCAACCATCCCAAGGACGAATCGTTCGGCAGCCGCAGCGTGCCGTTCTCGCGCGAGCTGTGGATCGAGCGCGAGGACTTCGCGGAAGTGCCGCCGAAGGGCTTCCATCGCCTGAAGCCGGAAGGCGAGGTGCGACTGCGCGGCGTCGGCATCGTGCGCTGCGACGAGGTGATCAAGGACGACGCGGGCAACGTGGTCGAGCTGCGCTGCACCCTCGATCCGGAAACGCGGACCGGCATGCCGGGCTCGGATCGCAAGGTGAAAGGCACGATCCACTGGGTCAGCGCGCGCGACGCGGTGCCGGCCGTGGTGCGCCTTTACGATCGCCTGTTCGACGTCACCGATCCCGACGACGACAGCGACGGCAAGACGTACAAGGACCACATCAACCCGCATTCGCGCCGCGTCGTGCACGGCTTCGTCGAACCCGCGGCCGCCAGCGCGGCGCGCGAGGACCGCATGCAGTTCGAGCGCCTGGGCTATTTCGTCGCCGACATGCACGACCACACGCACGACGCACCGGTGTTCAACCGCGTGGTGACCCTGCGCGATTCGTGGGCGAAGCAGGCCTGATGCTCTACGCGCAGATCCATCTCACGCTGCCCGCCTGGGTGCACGACGCGGTCGACACGACCACGACGTACCCCGGCGACGAGGCCAAGGTCGGCCTCGCGATCGAACTCTCGGCGCGCAACATCGATCTCGCCACCGGCGGCCCGTTCGGCGCGGTGGTGTTCGACGGCGACGACCGCATCGTCTCGGTGGGCACCAACCGCGTCGTGCCGCACACCTGCTCGGTGGCGCACGCCGAGATGATGGCGTACATGACGGCGCAGCAGCGCCTGCAACGGTTCCGCCTCAACGAGGACGGCAGCCGTTTCGTGCTGGCGACGAGTTCCCAGCCCTGCTGCCAGTGCTATGGCGCAACGGTCTGGGCGGGTATCGACGAGCTCCTGATCGGCGCCCGCTCGGAAGACGTCGAGGAACTCACCCCGTTCGACGAAGGCCCCCTGCCCACCGACTGGATCGGCGAGCTCGAGCGTCGCGGCATCGCGGTTCGGCGCGACATCCTGCGCGACCGCGCGCGCGAGGTGCTGCGCCGTTACGGCGAATCGGGCGTCGCATATTGATCGCGCGGCGCGCCCGGTGACCCGCTGGCGCGCCATCCTGCCGCTGTGCCTGCTGCTGGCCGCCGGCGCGGCGCTGCTCGCCGGCGGCGTGCTCGACCGTTTCGACCCGCACCGCCTGCTGGCCGACGAAGGCATGCTCCGCTCGGGCATCGCCGCGAATCCCGTCCTCGCGCGCTTGGCGTACGTGGGTGTGCTGACCCTGGCCATCGCGACGGGCGTGCCCGGCACGATCGTGATCGTGCTCGCGGGTGGCCTGCTCTTCGGCGCCCTGGAAGGCACGGCCCTGTCGTCGGTGGCGCTCGTCCTCGGCTCGCTGCTGCTCTATCTCGCCAGCCGCTATGCGTTCGGCCCGGGCGGCCGCGAACCCCCGGCCTTCGCGCGCAAGCTGCGCGAGGGCTATGCCGCGCACCCCGTCACGTACACCCTCGCGCTGCGCTTCGTCCCCATCGTGCCGCTGGGCGCCATGACCGTGGCGCTGGCCTGGCTGCGCTGTCCCCTCTGGCTCTTCCTCGGCGCCACGTGGCTGGGCGGCACCGTCTCGCTCTTCGTGGAGAGTTCGGTCGGTGCGGGCCTCGCGGCCACGCTCGCCAGCGACGGCCCGGTCACGGCCGGCAGGTTCCTGGACGGCCGCATCCTGCTGCCGCTGGGCGCGTTCGCGGTGCTCACGATCCTGCCCCTGGCCATCCGGACTATCCGTTCACGCCTGCGCCGCGACGACTGACCCACCCGTGTTTCTGCGCTAGGCTAAAGCCTCGCTCGCCGCCCCAAGGCGCCGTGCCGGGGGAACCGAATGCGTGACATGACCGCTCCATGGCTGGAAAAGGTTTGGCGCCGCACGTCGCTCGTGCAGCGCCTGACGTGCGTCGCGCTCGTCCCCACCGCCATCAGCGCGGTCCTGCTGGTGACGCTCCTCACCCGCCACCAGATGGACACCCTGCACGAGATGGGCCGCTCCACCGCGGACGCCATCGCCCAACAGGCGGCCTCGGTGTCGGGCGATGCGCTACGGACGGGCGAGCGCCGCGAGCTCGGGCGCATCGCGCAATCGATCGTGCAGTTGCCGCAGGTATCGCGTGTCCGCATCGCGAACCGCGACGGTGAGATCGTGGCCGACCGGGTCAACGGCTCGGTCGGTGGCGACGACGACAGCCTGACCGTCGCACGCGAGATCCTCGATCCGACGACGCACCGCGCGGTCGGCTCCGTCACCGTGGACGTCAGCGTCGAGGACGCGATCGCGGCGCAACGCGCGAGCGTGCACAACGCGCTGGTGTGGCTCGCGCTCAGCCTGCTGATCGCGGTGATGATCGGCTGGTCGACCGCGCGCTGGCTGAGCGCGCCGCTGCGGAGCCTGGCCATCGCGGTGCGCCAGCTCGGCCTCGGCGACCGCACCGTCGTCGTTCCGGTCACGGACGACACGGAGATCGGCGACCTGCAACGCGGCTTCAACGGCGCCGCCTCCAAGCTGCTGCACGCGCAGATCGGCATGGAGCGCGAGATCGTCGCGGCCACCGAGGAACTGGCCCGCAAGAACGCCGCGCTGGAGGCGGCCAGCGTCGCCAAGGCGCGGTTCCTCGCCGCGGCCTCGCACGACCTGCGCCAGCCGCTCTATGCGCTGACCCTCTTCTCGTCCGGCCTCGCGGTGGACGAATACGATCCGATCCGGCTCAACCGCATCGCCCACATCCAGGAGTGCGTGGAATCCCTCGACCACCTGTTCGGCGAACTGCTCGACCTCTCCCGGCTCGAGACCGGCGCGATGCCGGCGGTGGTGCGCGACGTGCCGCTCGACGAGGTGTTCGAGGAGGTGAGCGTGAACTTCCGCATGGTGGCCGAGCAGCACGATCTGCGCCTGGTCGTGCGCACCACGGGCCTCTGGGTGCGCGCCGACCGCACGATGCTCGCGCGCATCCTGAACAACCTCGTGAGCAACGCGCTGCGCTACACGCGCTGCGGCGGCGTGCTCGTGGGCGCGCGGCGCCGGCTCGACGGCTCCGTCCGGGTCGATGTCTGGGACACCGGCCTCGGCATCGCGAGCGAACACCTGCAGCACATCTTCGACGAGTTCTACCGCGTGGAGAGCGGACCCGAAGCGGGTCGACCGGAGGGCACGCGGCGGGGTCTCGGACTCGGGCTGTCCACAGTGCAGAAGCTGGCCGGCCTGCTCGGCACGCGGGCCAGCGTGCGGTCGAAACCGGGCAAGGGCACGCTGTTCTCGGTCACGTTGCCGGAAACGCAGCCGGGTGTCGGCACGGCCGAGCCGGTGGCCGCGCCCGCACCGTCGCCCGGCATCCCGCGCGACATCGTCGGCATGCGCGTGCTCGTCATCGACGACGAGCCGACCATCCTGGCGGGCATCAGCTATCTGCTGGGCAGCTGGGGCTGCGAGGTGATGACGGCCGAAGACGCACAGCAGGCCATGGAGGCCGTGCATCAGTGGATGCAGCCGCCGGACATCGTGATCTCGGACCTGCGCCTGCGCGAGGGCACCGGCCTCGACGTGCTCGCGCTGCTGGATCGTTACTACCGGCGGCGTCCCGGCGATCCGCCGCCGTTCGCCCGCGTACTCATCACCGGCGAGACGCGCGGCGACTTCCTGCGCAACATCGACCAGGCGACGACGCAGGTGCTGTTCAAGCCCGTCTCACCCGAGCGGCTGCACCAGGTAATGGTTTCGGCGTGGACTGTCCATCATGCGGCCGTCTGAGACCGGATGGCCTGCTTGCCGTGGCGCCCCGGTGGGGCTATGGTCCCGGTCAACGGGGTGGCTCGCGGTCCACGCGGGCGGAGGGAAGGCATGCGTGTCCTGATCGCGGACGATCATCGGCTCATCATCGAAGGCGTGAAGCTCAAGCTTCGCGAGCTGGGCGACGACGTCGTTTTCGTCGAGGCCGAAACCGTGGCGCAGCTGGAACGCGTGCTCGCGACCCAGCCACTTCCCGAGGTGGCGCTGATCGACATGGCCATGCCCGGCGCCGATGGCGTCAAACACATCGAGCATGCCGTGGCGGCGTTGAAGGATCCGGGCGACGACGGCTCGTCGCGCGCGCGGCCGGTCATCGTGCTCTCGGGCACCGAAGACCCCTCGGCCATCCGCCATGTGCTCGATCTCGGCGTCCAGGGCTACATACCGAAGTCGTCGCCTCCCGACGTCATCCTCAACGCCGTGCGGCTCGTCGTCGGCGGCGGCATCTACGTGCCGCCCGAAGCGATGAAATCCGCCTCGGTACCGACGATGGCGCCCGCGTTCGCGTCCAACGGCGACGGACTCACGACGAAGGAGCGCCTGGCCACCGTGCTCACCGAGCGCCAGATCGACGTGCTCAAGCTTCTGGCCAAGGGCCGCCCGAACAAGCTGATCGCCCGCGAGCTCGGCATCAGCGAGGGCACCGTCAAGATTCACCTCGCGGCGATCTTCCGCGCGCTCCACGTGCGCAACCGCCTCGAGGCGCTGGTCGCCGCCCAGCACCTGGGCGACTGACGACCGGCACCGGAACCATACCGCCGGCCCGGATGCGGGTCGGGGGACGCACGGATCGCGAAGTACGCGGACACGACGCGGGGCAGGCGCGATGCGATCAGGCGTGAAAGGTGCGGCGAGGTTGTGGCTGCGCGGCTGGCTTGCCGCGTGGTTCGCCTGCGTGCTGTTCCAGATGCCCGCGATGGGCAGCTCGGCGGGCAGCGTCGATCCCGATGCGCCGCTGACCTTCGGCATCCTCCCCATCGGCGGTCCCGCCGAATCGCTGGACGCGTGGCGGCCGATGCTGGACGACCTGCACAAGGCACTGGGTCGCCCCATCCGAGCCATCTCCGTGACCACCTACGAAGGCATCGCGCAGGCGATCAGCGAGCAGCGCGTCGACATCGCGTTCCTCTCGGGACGCCTCGCGCTCGACGCCGTCACCCGGCAGAACATGCAGGTGATCGGCCGGCTGACCCGCGGCGACGGCTCCCGCGGTTACTACGCCGTGCTGCTTACGGCGACCGATTCGCGCATCCGCAGCGTCGACCAGCTGCTGGCGCGGCCCGGCAAGTGGCGCTTCGCGCGCGGCGAGGCACTCTCCGTTTCGGGCTACCTTGTGCCGGAAACCCAGCTGTTCGCGGCACGCGGACTGGATTCGGACACGTTCTTCGCCAGCGTGCACATCGACAACCACCAGAACAACGCGCTGGCCGTCGCCAACGGCGAGGTGGACGTCGCGACGAACAACTCGGCCGACCTGGAGCGCTTCCGGCAGCACTTCCCGGACCAGTACGCGCGGCTGCACGTGCTGTGGAAATCGTCCTTGATTCCGCACGCGGTGATCGTCATCCGCAACGACCTGCCTCCCGCGCTGCGCGAACAGGTGGCCGCCTTCATCACGGGCTACGGGAAGGGAAAGGACGGTGCGCGCGAAGAGGCGAACCTGAAGCTCATCCACGACATCAGCGGCTTCGCGCCTGCCGGCAACGCGGAGCTCGTGCCTTTCGCCGATATCGAATACGCCCTGGAAAAACGCCGTGCCGAGTCGGCGCAGTGGGTCAGCGACGGCGCGCGCGACGCGCGATTCCGCAAGATCCGCATCGACCACGATGCGCTCATCGCGCGGCTCCGCGACAAGTGATAGACCGAAAGGCATAGGCCGGCAAGGTTAGCTCCCCTTGTCTATCGCGCGACGAACGCGCGTTTCATAGATTCGTCATGAAGCTTCGTGCCAGAAGGCCGCCTCATGACCGCGTCGCCGCCAACGCCAGGAAGGCCAGCATCGTTGCGACGGCAGCTTGTCCTCAAGGGACTGCTGCCGATGGTCGTCGTCGCGCTCGCGCTGTCGATCATGCTCGGTGTGCAGCACATGCGCGCGATCGATGCCGAATCGCAGGCCGTGGCGCGCATCCAGTCCATGCGTATCGGTTCGTCCCTCGAGGGATGGAGCGGCGACGACGCGCTGCGCAACGCGCTCGCCAGCGCGCTCTCGCGCAGCCCGTCGACGCGGCTTGCGATCCTGCACCGCGACGACGCCCCGGGTCTCGTCGTGGACAGCGGCCGCCGTTTCGACGAGGCGCGCGCGCTGCGTCTGCTCGTGAACACCAGCAAGGGCAACCTGGAAACGGTAAGCGACGGCAGCGCGGCACACGAACGTCGCGTCGCCGGGTTGCTCATGACGTTGCTGTTATGCGCCGGCGTCATGATCGTCTTCGCGTTCGCGCGGCGTGCGATCGAGCGGGAGGTGGTCGCGCCCGTGGAGCGCGTCCGCAGCCGCATCGACCGTTTCCTGCATCCGCGCGGCACGCACGTCGCGCCGGACGCCGACGAGTGGCACCAGATCGACGCGCTGCTCGACGAGCTCGTCGAGCTTCGCGCGCGGCACGACGCCGCCCTGGCCGACGCGCTGCGCCAGCGCCTGCAGGACATCGCGCGGCATACGCGCTTCGTGGAACAGGTCGGGGACCACTTCCGACAGCCGCTTCAGGCGCTTTCCCTGTTCGTCGCCGGGATGCAGCCCGGCGAGGACCTGCGCCAGCGCGCGGTGCTCGGGCAGATGCGCAGCAGCCTCACCCGGCTGGGCGAACTGCTGGACGGCCTGCTGGAGATGGCGCGCTTCGACGCCGGGGCCGTGGAACCCGCCACGGTCGACCTCATCGCATCCGATCTCTTCGTGCGCGGTCGCGCGGGCATCGAGGCCGACGCGGCACGCCTCGGCGTGGACGTCCGCTGGCGCGGCGGCCGCCTGCCGATCCGGACCGATCCCGCGTTGTTCGGCGAACTGCTCCATCGACTGGTCGCCAACGCGGTGCTGAGCACGCCGCACGGCCGCGTGCTGGTGGCGCTCCGCCGGCGCGGCGACGCGATCCGGCTCGAGGTGCGCGACAACGGCATGGGTCTCGAGCCCGGCCTGGAAACGCGCGTGTTCGAAGAGTTCACCCGACTCCCCGGCCATCCCGGATACGGGCTGGGACTGGCCGTAGCGCGGCGCATCGCCGACACGCTCGGCGGTCGCATCGGGGTGCGCTCGAGCCCCGGGCGCGGCAGCCTGTTCTGGGCGGAATTCGATGCCATGGCGATCGGCGCGTCCGCCCGCACGGCCGCCGCGTTGAGCCGACATCCGGCGATCTGACCGGCCTCTGTCCGTCGACCGCGGACCGGCGTATCGTTCGCGGATTGCTACCTGAAGAACCTTTTCGAGGAACGCGGGCGTGGCGAGCATCAACTGGTCGGACACCGCGCCCATCGTGGCGTTCGTCGGCGTGTTCGCGGGCGCCGTCGGGCTGCCCGTGCCCGCGATGCCGACGCTCATCGTCGTCGGCAGCACGCTGGTCGCCGCGCGCGACCCGCTGCTCATCATCGGCACGTTCGTCGCCGCCCTCGCCGGCGCGTTCCTCGGCGACGCCGCCTGGTTCCTGACCGGCCGTCGCTTCGGTTACCGCGTGCTGGACGGGCTCTGCCGCATCTCGCTCTCGCCGGACACCTGCGTGCGCCGCGCGAGCGGCTTCTTCGAGAAGCGCGGCGTCAAGCTCCTGCTGGTGTCGCGCTTCATCCCGGGCCTGTCGCTGGTCGCCATTCCGATCGCGGGCGCCAGCGACACGCGGTTCTCGCGCTTCACCGTCTACGACCTGCTCGGCGCGGCGTTGTGGATTTCCGTGGGCCTGTCCGCCGGCATGCTGTTCTACCGGCAGATCGACGCGGTGCTCGCGATCCTGCGCCAGTTCGGCATCGGCCTCGCGGCCGCGGGGCTGATCGCGCTGGCGCTGTGGATCGTGTTCCGCTACGTGCGCCGCACGGTGCTGATCATGCGCCTGCGCAAGACGCGGATCTCGGTGGACGAACTGTCGATGCTGCTCGCCAGCGAGCCCGGCGCGCTGATCGTCGACGTGCGCTCGGCGATGAGCCGGCGCGACGACCCGTTCGTCATCCCCGGATCGAAGCTGTTCGATCTCGCGACCGCGGACGTCGAACTGGCCACCCTGCCCCGTCACAGCTCCGTAGTCATCTACTGCTCGTGCCCCAACGAAGTCTCGGCGGCCAAGGTCGCCGAGCGACTGAGCAAGCTTGGATTCGCCAACGTGCGCCCCCTCACGGGTGGTCTAGGCGCGTGGCGCGAAGCGGGCGGCGATGTCGAGGCGATCGTCGTCGCCACCTGAACGCGGCACCCGCTCGGGTTGTGCCGTCGGCCGCCGCCTCGTAAACTTGCCGGTTCCCGCGTGTGGGTCGTTAGCTCAGTTGGTAGAGCAGCGGACTTTTAATCCGTAGGTCGCCGGTTCGAATCCGGCACGACCCACCATTCGCTTCTTGCGCGCCATGCGCTCCCGATACGTCATACCGGCGCACGCCGGTATCCACGGCGAGACGAATCACACGTAACGCGTCGGATCCGGCACACCGGCCTTGGCGAAGCCTTCGGCGCGCAGGCGACAGGCGTCGCAGTGTCCGCAGGCGCGGCCCTGTGCATCGGCCTGGTAGCAGCTCACGGTTTCCGCGAAATCCACACCGAGACGCATGCCCTCGCGCACGATGTCGCCCTTGCCCATCTGCATCAGGGGTGCGTGGATGCGGATGCCGGCGCCTTCGACGCCCGCCTTCGTCGCGACGTTCGCCAGCGCCTCGAAGGCCTCGATGAACGCGGGACGGCAATCGGGATAACCGGAGTAGTCGACGGCGTTGACGCCGCAGAAGATGTCCGTCGACCCGAGCACTTCGGCCCAGCCCAGCGCGATCGACAGCATGATCGTGTTGCGGGCGGGTACGTAGGTGACGGGGATGCCGTCGCCGCCTTCCTCCGGCACATCGATGTCCGCCGTGAGCGCCGAGCCGCCGATACTGCGCAGGTCGACGTGCACGGTCTTGTGCACGACCGCGCCAAGCAGGTTCGACACGCGCTCCGACGCTTCGAGCTCGGAACTGTGGCGCTGCCCGTAGGCGACGCTCAGCGCATACACCTCGAAGCCCTGCTCGCGGGCCATCGCGATCGTGACCGCGGAATCCATGCCGCCGGACACCAGGATCACGGCCTTGCGGGGAGCGTTCGGAGCATTCATGACGTCGTTACCTGATTCGAATCAGTGGCCCGCGGCGTCGTTCCACAGCAGCTTGTGCAGCTGCAACTGAAAACGTACCGGCAGGCGTTCGGCGAGGATCCATTCGGCGAGTTCGCGCGGTTGGACCTTCGACCACACGGGAGAAAACAGCACCATCACCTTGCGGTCGAGCGCGTGCTCGGCCACGACGTCGCGCGACCATTCGAAGTCGGCGCGGCTGGCGATCACGAACTTCACCTGGTCGTGCGGCAGCAGGTGGTCGAGGTTCGCCCAGCGATTGCGGGCGCTCTCGCCGGAATCCGGCGCCTTGAGGTCCATCACCTTGCGCACGCGCGGGTCGACGGCGGAGACGTCGAGGGCGCCCGAGGTTTCGAGCGATACCTCGTACCCGGCATCGCACAGCTTGCGCAGCAGGATCAGGCAGCGCTTCTGTGACAGCGGCTCGCCGCCGGTCACGCAGACGTGCCGCGCGCCGTGGCTGGCGACCTCGGCGAGGATCGCGTCGATGTCGTGCCACTGGCCACCGTGGAACGAATACTCGGTATCGCACCACACGCAGCGCAGCGGGCAGCCAGTGAGGCGGACGAAGACCGTGGGCCAGCCGATCGCGTCGGCCTCGCCCTGCACGGAGTGGAAGATTTCGGTGATGCGCAGGCGTTCCGCGACGGGCGATGCCGGCGAGACGTCCGCCGGAGTTGCGGTGTTGCCCGTCATGACGTCAGTTGGCCGTCTGGCGCTGCAGGCGGCGCAGGCGTTCCTGTGCGAGACCCGCGGCCTTGGTGCCCGGATACTTGGTGGTGACCTGCTTCAGGGTCGCCACGGCGGCGTCCTGCTGCTTCAGTTCGATCTGGCAGTAGCCCACCTTGAGCAGGCCGTCGGAGACCTTGTCGCTCTGCGGGTACTGCTTGACGAGGCGCTGAAACGCTTCGATCGCGACCGGGTAGTTCATGGTCACGTAGTACGACTCGCCCAGCCAGTAATAGGCGTTGGGCGCGAGCGGGCTGTCCGGGTACTTCACGAGGAAGTCGCGGAAACCGCGCGAGGCCGTGACGTAATCGCCGGCGCGCAGCGACTTGAACGCCGCGTCGTAGGCGGCCTGCTGGTCGGCGCTGGCGGGCTGCGACGGCGCGCTCTGGGGCGCCGCGGCGGAAGCCTGCGTGGCCTGCGCGGCCGGGGTGGCGGCAACGGCCGCCGGAGGCGGAGCCGACGGCGTCGTGGCCGAAGGCGCGGGCTGCGCGGAGGCGGCACCGCCCTTTTCGAGACGACCCAGGCGCGAATCGAGATCCGCGTACTGCGCCTTCTGGGAATCCTGGAGTTGCTGGTTCTGGTGCTGGAGCTCTTCGATCTGCCCCTGCAGCTGCGACACCTGCTGCTGGAGATCGTTGACCTGGTTGACCAGCGACGTCGTGCCGGCCTGCGCCTGCGACTGCTGCTCGAGCCGCGACACGCGGTCGGCGAGGCTGAGGCGGGAGTCCTGCGCATGGGCCACGACGGCAAAAAGCGTGGCGGACGCGAATGCGCCCGCCACGCCAAGCCTGGCCATGTAACTGGTAGCCAGTGTCTTCTTCATTACTTACTTCGCGGTGTAGACGATCTCAACGCGACGGTTCTTGGCCCAGCAGTCTTCGTTGTGCTCGCGGCACACCGGCTTTTCCTTGCCATAGCTGGTCACGTTGACCTGGGCAGCCGAACCGCCAGCGGCCTGGAGGGCGCTGGAGACGGCATTGCCACGGCGCTCGCCGAGGCCCAGGTTGTACTCGCGCGTGCCGCGCTCGTCGGTGTTGCCCTCGAGGGTCATCGCCGACTGCGGACGGTCCTGCAGGTACTTGGCGTGGCAAGCGATGATCTGCTGGAACTCCGGCTTGACGTCGTTCTTGTCGAAGTCGAAGTAGACGACGCGCTGACGCAGGCAAGCGTCGGTGTCGAGATCGGACGGCTGGTACTTGCCATCGCTGGTCGGGGCCTGGGTCTGGGCGACCGGCTGCTGCTCCGGCATCGGAGCCGGCTTGGTGTTCTTCTTGGAGCACGCGGCCGCGCCAACGCAGAGCAGGGCAGCCAGGGTGACGGTAACGGTCTTATTCATGGGACGTTCCTTCAACAGTTGAGTTCCGACAGTCGGTTTTCGTTTCGGGACAGGCACCGCCGGTTGTCCGGCTGTTTTTCTACTTACATCTACGCCGACGGGTGCTGTCCCGCACCCGTCGTCTTTCGTACCGACGGCCGCCCATGGGGCGACCGCCGATGGAACTCCGTCCGCAGAAAAGGCGCGGCCACGCCGCGCCCCTCCCTGGACTTTGCTTATGTCGCCGCCCGCGAGGGCGCGCCATCAGCGCTGTCGATAGGGTCCCCAGGACGGTTCGCGCACGTCGCCGTCCGAGAGGACGAGACGCTGGCGCACCAGACCGTCTGCCGAAACCGCATACAGGACGCCTCGCGTACCCTGCGACGCCGCATAGAGCAGCATGCTGGCATTGGGCGCGAAGCTGGGCGAATCGTCCACGTTACCCGGGGAAACGAAGCGCACCTGCCCACCCAGACTACGGTCCATGATGGCGATACGATACACGTTCCCGTTGCCCTGCACCATCGCAATCTGCTTGCCGTCGTAGCTCACCGACGCGCTGGCGTTGAAGCCGCCCTGGAAGGTCAGGCGCTGGGCCGCGCCACCCGATGCGGACATCTGGTAGAGCTGCGGCTTACCCGAGCGATCGGAGGTGAAGATGATGCTCTGGCCGTCCGGGGTGAAGGTCGGTTCGGTGTCGATCGCGAAGTTGTTGGTCAGGCGGGTTTCGGCGCGGCTGCCCACGTCGATCACGAAGATCTCGGGGTTGCCGACGTACGACAGGCTCACGGCGAGCTTGCTGCCGTCCGGCGACCAGGCCGGGGCGCTGTTGATGCCGCGCGGGTGCGAGGCGATCAGGCTGCGCGAACCGGTGTTGATGTTCTGCACGTAGACCGCCGAGTTGCCGCTCTCGAACGAGACGTAGGCGATCTTGCTGCCGTCGGGCGACCAGGCCGGACCCAGCAGCGACTCGCGCGAGCGGGCCACGACCTGCGGGTTGAAGCCATCGGAGTCGGCCACGATGAGCGAATAGGTGGTGTTGTTGCCGACGCCGACCGCGGTGATGTACGCGATGCGGGTCCAGAACGCGCCACGGACGCCGGTGATCTTTTCGTAGATCTGGTCGGCGATCTGGTGCGCGACGCCACGCAGGTCGCCCGCCGGGGCTGTGAACGACTGCGCCAGCAGGCTCTGCTGCTTGTTCACGTCCCACAGCTCGTAGTCGACCTTGAGCATGCCGCCGCCGGCGTCGCTGATGCGGCCGATGGTGAGGAAATCCTGCTTGAGCAGACGCCAGGTGGCGAACTTGATGTCCGAGCCCTGCGACGGGGTCTCGACGATGTCGGCCTTGTCGAGCGAGCGGAACTTGCCCGAGCGGTTGAAGTCGTTGCGGATGACGTCCGCGACGTCGGTCGGCAGCGGCGCGCCGCCGGCCTGGGCGAACGGAACGACCGCGATCGGGGTCGCCGTCTTCAGGCCGCCGACGATGTCCACGTTGAGCGACTGGGCGGCGGCGGGGCCGGCCACGAAGCCGGTCAGCGCGACGACGAGGATGGCGAGTCGGGAAAGCATTCTGCGCATGGGCTGGTTCATTGCGACCTGGAGATGTGGGACGGCGGCGAAATGTTAGCGCGACGGTCGCTTCGTGCGTGACCGGTCTATGAACCGCCCCGCCCCGGCATGAGCCCGGGGCGGGACGCGCACCATCATTGCGGCCTGAACGTGAAGGTGAGGTTGCGCTGGAAGACGTCCTCGAAGCCCTGGTAGGGCAACGGCTGGGCTCGCAGCACGGCGTTTTCGATCGACGCCCGGCCGGCGGCATCGTACGGGCAGCTGGAGTCGACCTTGGCGCTCAGCACCTGGCCGCCCGGCACCTGGACGATGTGCACCTGGCAGGAGGCGTTGGGCATGTTGTCCGGACGCAGCCAGTTGCTCGTCACCGAGTTCTGGATGGCGGCCAGGTACTGGCCCAGCTTGCCGGTGTCGCGACCGTTGGTGCCCGACTGCTTCTGGTCGGCCGGCGGCAGGTCCGGCAGGCCGTCGTCCTTCGCGTTCTGCAGGTCCTTCAATTGCTGCTCGGCCTGCTTCTTCGTGGTGTCGGCCTTCTTGGTCTGCGCCTTCGCCGCGTCGAGCTGCTTGAAGATGTCGTCGATTTCCTTCTGCTTCTCTTTCTTCTTCTGCTCCGCCTGGGCGTCGAGCTCGGCCTGGCGCTGGCGCTGCTTCTCTTCCTGCAGGCGCTTGGCGTCCTCGGCCTTCTGGACCGCGTCGTCGACGACTTCTTCCTGGTCCTTGAGGTCCGGCTGCTTCGGCGGCGGCGGCAGGGTCTCGACCTTCGGCTTCTCGGGCTGCGGCGGAGGCGGCGTCGGCACCACGGGCGGCGGCGGCGTGGTGTCCGGCGTCGGCTTGACCTTGGTCGCCTTCGGCGGCGGGCTGCCGGTCGGGCCCACGAGCGTGGCTTCGATGATCTGGCCGGGAAGTTCGAGCGGCGCGGGACACTTCAGCGGATTCCACTCCGCCGGCAGGCCGAGCGCTTCTGCCCACTTCTCGTAATCCGAGCACGGGATGACGGCGAGGCCCAGGAAGGCCACGATCGCGACGTGCAGGAGCGCGGCGAGGACGACCGCGCGGGGCGTGCCGTTACGGTTTTCCATTCTGCGCGCCCGACTCCGGCTGGCTCATCAGGCCGATCTTGGAGACGCCCGCTTCCTGGAGGATCGGGAGGATCGAATAGACCTTGCCGTAGCCGACGCGCTGGTCGCCCGCCACGAGCACCTGGAGCTCCGGGTTGGCGTTGTGGAACGCCGTGATCTTCGTCCTGAACTCGTCCGCGCTCACCGGCTCGCGCTTGGCGCCATTGGCGGTGAGGTAGATCTGGCCCGCCTCGTCGACGGACACGACGACGGGGTCTTTCTTGTCCTGGAGGGACTTGGCCTTGGTCTGCGGCAGCTGGATGTCGACGCCGAGGTTCATCATGGGCGTGGTGACCATGAAGATGATCAGCAGCACGAGCATCACGTCGATGTACGGCACGACGTTGATCTCGGACTTCAGCTTCCGCTTGTGCCGGCGGTAGACGTTACGCGTGGCCATGTGGGGCTCAGGCCACTTCGTCGGAGTGGATCTGGCGCTGCAGGACCGAGGAGAACTCTTCCTGGAACACCTCGTAGCGCGACGCGATGCGCTCGACCTTGTTGGCGTAGCGGTTGTACGCCCAGACGGCCGGAATGGCGGCGAACAGACCCATGGCCGTGGCGATCAGCGCCTCGGAGATGTGCGGGGCCACGACCGAGATCGTCACGTCCTTCATCTCGCCCAGGCCCTGGAAAGCGCCCATGATGCCCCAGACCGTACCGAACAGACCGACGTACGGGCTGATCGAACCAACGTTGGCGAGGAATTCGAGGTTCTGCTCGAGCTTGCCGATCTCGCGGGTGCCGGCCACGCGCATGGCGCGCTCGGAGCCCTCGATGACGCGGTTGGCGTCGGTCACGCGGCGCTGGCGCTGGCGCGCGAACTCGCGGAAGCCGGCCTCGAACACGTTCTCGATGCCGTGCTGGCCCTCGCGGTTGCCCACTTCCCGGAACAGGGCGGCCAGGTCGGCGCCCGACCAGAAGCGGTCCTCGAAGGTCTCGGCGTTGTCGTGGGCCGTCTTCAGCTGGCTGTACTTGCGGATGATGATCACCCACGACAGGAACGAGAACACCAGCAGGAGGAGCATCACCAGTTGTACCGGCAGGCTCGCTTCCGCGACCAGCTTGAAAATGTTCAGTCCACCGTTCATCGCTTGCAGGCTCTCCGCCGGGTATCTGGCTATCGGGTAAAGGAAAAATCTTCTGGGAACAGATCCGCGGGGATCTGGGCCGGGCGCATCGTATCGAGGTTCACACAGGCCGCGCGCACCGTGGCGCGCACCAGCGATTCGTCCCCTCGCACGATCTCCTGATCGAACAGCATACTGGCTGAACGGCGTTCTTTGACGACCACGCTGACCTGAAGTTCATCATCCAGACGGGCCGGCCGCAGGAAATCGAGGTGCATGTCGCGCACCACGAAGCCCAGGCCGGTCGTCCGCCGCAGCGCCAGCTGGTCGATGCCCTGCGCCCGCAGCCACTCCGTCCTGGCGCGCTCCATGAAGCGCACGTAGTTGGCGTGGTAGACCACCCCACCCGCGTCGGTGTCTTCCCAGTAGATGCGCACGGGCCAGCGGAAGACGCTCATGCCTCGTCCGAAAACAGGTCCGGGGTGGCGTTCTGGCGCGGCGGCGGATTGAGCCCCAGGTGGCGCCAGGCCTTGGCCGACGCCATGCGGCCGCGAGCGGTCCGGATCAGGTACCCCTGCTGGATCAGGTAGGGCTCCACGACGTCCTCGAGCGTGCCGCGGTCCTCGCTGAGCGCGGCGGCGAGCGATTCCACGCCCACCGGGCCACCGTCGAAATTGCGGATGATCGTGCCGAGCAGGCGGCGGTCCAGGTCGTCGAAACCCTCGGCATCCACCTTGAGCATGTCGGTTGCCGCGCGCGCCAGTTCATGCGTGATGCGGCCGTCGCCCCGGACCTCGGCGAAGTCCCGCACGCGGCGCAGCAGGCGGTTGGCGATACGCGGGGTGCCGCGCGAGCGGCGGGCGATTTCCACCGCCCCTTCGAGCTCGCATTCGATGCCGAAGATGCGCGCCGCGCGGCGGACGATCGCCGTCAGCTCGTCCACGCTGTAGAACTCCAGCCGCTGGATGATGCCGAAGCGGTCGCGCAGCGGGCCCGTGAGCAGCCCGGCTCGCGTGGTCGCGCCGATCAGCGTGAAGGGCGGCAGGTCCAGCTTGATCGAGCGGGCCGCGGGGCCCTCGCCGATCATGATGTCGATCTGGAAGTCTTCCATCGCCGGGTAGAGCACTTCCTCCACCACGGGCGAAAGGCGGTGGATCTCGTCGACGAAGAGGACGTCGTTGGCCTCGAGGTTCGTCAGCAGCGCGGCGAGATCGCCGGCGCGCTCGAGCACCGGGCCCGACGTGGAGCGGACGCTCACCCCGAGCTCGTTGGCGATCACGTGGGAAAGCGTCGTCTTGCCGAGGCCGGGCGGCCCGAAGATCAGCGTATGGTCCAGCGCCCCGCCGCGACGGCGGGCGGCCTCGATATAGATGGCCATCTGCTCGCGCACCGTCCGCTGCCCGAGGTACTCGGCCAGCCTCTTCGGACGGATGCTCGCTTCCAGCGCCTCGTCGTCCATGGCGGCGGCGGAAGAAATGATGCGGTGCTCGGACATGCGCGCATTATGGCAGGTCTGCGGCCCGGGACGCGGCCGTCCCGCCCCGTGGTCACCGAATGACCAGCACAACGCAAGTCGTTGACGCCCAAGTGCGAAGCGGACTTGTCCACACGGTTATGCAAGGCGTATCCACACCGCGTGTGGATAACCGCTCGCGACGTCCTTTCCGCCTGGCGCCACAGGGCCTGAAGCGCACGGCCTCAAAACATGTCGCGCGCAGGGCGCGCTCCTACGCCGCGCACCGACGTTGCTCAAGAAATGACCAGCACAACGCAAGCCGTTGACGCCCAAGCGCGAAGCGGACTTGTCCACACGGTTATGCAGGGCGTATCCACACGACATGTGGATAACGCG
>NZ_FODZ01000007.1:114653-154092 GCF_900110505.1 Luteibacter sp. UNC138MFCol5.1 | reverse complement strand
CGTATCCACACGACATGTGGATAACGCGGCCGTAGGAGCGCGCCCTGCGCGCGACCTCCTTTCGCGAGGAGCTCAGGCCCTGAAGCTCACGGCCAAAACATGTCGCGCGCAGGGCGCGCTCCTACGCCGCACACCGACGGTGCTTAGGAACTGGTCAACACAACGCAAGCCGCTGATCATCAATTCCGCACCGTAGTTGTCCAGATGATTCTTAAGGGCGTACCCGCAATAGGTGTAGATATTTTACTCCTGCCCCGCGCCCGCCCATGACTGCCTTGAGCTCTCATACCGCTTCGGAAGAGCCTGGCCCGACTCTTTGAGGATCACGGCGCAGCCTCACACATTAAATCCTACCGGCCTACGCAAACGTGTGGCGTTAGATCGGACACCGTCGAGGTAGAGGTCGACTGCAACTCCGGCAACGCGGCTCCTATTTTGTCGAAGCCCATCAGGGCATCGAATGAAGGAGCACGAATGAAGGCTCAGATACTCATCGCATCCATCCTCACCATTATGGCGACTGACGCCACCGCAGAAATCAAGTCGCTAAGCCGAGCCAATTGCATCGCCGGGGCAATCAATGAGTCCGTCACATACGACAGGCCCGGCCTCGACAGCTACTGGATGACGACAATCAGTCAGCACGTCGGCTTTGGCTCTGTAGGTGGCCACGCCGTCTCCGCGAGAAAAAGCTTCACATGGCGATCGTATGCTGGAGACCGTTTCGATTCTTCCAGAAACACAGTAACTGGAACGCATCTTTTTACAGATAGATGGGGTCGCAACCTTTATACGCAGACCATCGCCACGGATTGCAACCTGGGAGAATGGTGATATGAGCCATAAGAAAGCGCTTTGCTTAGTTCTACCCGTCGCCTGTCTTATCAGCTGCACGGCTTCAAGCCAGAGCAGACCCGGATTGCTGCCGGTGGCGCCGCCGACGTTCTCGCGCGTAGAGGTCGATGCGGCGCTCGACGCTGGAGTCGACCTGCGCAAGTTCGACCCGACGCCGGGGCTCCACACGGTCCCACTAAGCGACACGTGGAGCACTCCTGAACAGGCGAAGGTGATAAAAAAGCAGATCGATGAACAGCGGAGTCGTGGCTATTATTTGGCGGAAAACCACGCGGTTCCGGACCTACGAGCCGCGGTAAGAGCCGCTGCCAGTCAGCGCGGATACATTCCTCGCCACGACCGAACCTTCCACTCCTTGACTGAAATTCAGAACGACATCCTGGTCAAGCCAATCCATCTCGGAACCTCTGCGTTGTCGTCAGCCAGCCTGCTGGAAGTGCGTCTTGGTGGAAACTACCTCGAGGGGAAGTGGACGGGTCTCTCAAGGACGTTCGAAGTCGCCGACCTCGGCCTCGTCATACTCGAAGAGAGAGATCATGCCGCAAGTAAGGACTCCGTCACGGTGGTTCAGGAGTGGGTGAACACCGACGTGAACGGGCAGCAGGCAAGCATGAGGACCGCACGCAGCACGTCGGGACGCACCCTTGTCTCCGTCAGCTGGGAAAATCACCGCAAGCTCTATTCGCTCGAGCTGCAACCTCTCCGCATTGAGGCAGGGGAGGCTAATCAGGCCCGCCTTCTGGAAATCGCCCGGAAGCTGGTGGATTCCTGATCCCGTAAGCGGTTCGCCGCGAAGGGTGCTCTTTGCGAGTACCCTTCGCCCGCCGGCAGCACTCGCGCCAGCGCTAGATTTCCACCTGCGCGCCCAGCTCGATCAGGCGGTTACCCGGGATCTGGAAGAACGCGGTCGCGGGTAGCGCGTTGCGGGCGAGGAAGGCGAAGAGCTTGTCGCGCCACATCGCCATGCCGGGGCGGCGGATGTCCGCGACGATGGTTTCGCGCGACAGGAAGAACGTGGTGTCCATCATGTCGAAGTCGAGGCCCTTCGCGCTGGCGCGCGACAACGACAGCGGGATGTTCGGGTCTTCCGCGAAACCGTAGCGCAGCTGCAGGCCGTAGAAACCGCTGCCGTACTCGATGACTTCCATGCGCTCGTCGTAATCGGCGACGGGCGTTTCCAGCATCTCCACCGTCAGCAGCACGTTGCGTTCGTGCAGCACCTTGTTGTGCTTGAGGTTGTGCAGCATCGCGTGGGGCACGGCGTTCTGGTTCGCGGTGAGGAACACGGCCGTGCCGGGGACGATCACCGGCGGATGGTCGGCGATGTTCGCCACGAACGGTTCCAGCGCGAGGCCCGACTGCTTGATCTCGCGCACGACGAGGTCCCTGCCCCGCCGCCACGTCGTCATCACCGTGAAGATCACCACGCCAAGCACCAGCGGGAACCAGCCGCCGTGCGCGATCTTCAGCGCGTTGGCGCCGAAGAAGGCCAGGTCCGCGATGAGGAAGATGACGCCCACGGTGATGACCGCGGACCAGTGCCAGTGCCAGCGGCGGCGCGCGACGACCAGCGCCAGCAGCGTGGTCATCGTCATCGTGCCGGTCACCGCGATGCCGTACGCCGCGCCGAGGTTGTTCGACGAGCGGAAGCCGATGACGGCGAGGAACACCAGCACGAGCAGGAGGCGGTTCACCCAGGGCACGAAGATCTGGCCCGACATCTCATGCGACGTATGCACGACGGCCATGCGCGGCGAGTAGCCTAGCGACATGGCTTCGCGGGTCATCGAGAACGCGCCGGAGATCACCGCCTGGGAGGCGATCACCGCCGAGGCCGTCGCCAGGGCGATCATCGGGTAGAGCAGGTCTTCGGGAACCATCTTGTAGAACGGGTTCTCGATGGCGTCCGGATTGTGCAGCAGCAGCGCGCCCTGACCGAAGTAATTGATGAGCAGCGCAGGCAGCACGAAGAAGAACCAGGCCATCCGGATCGGCTTCTTGCCGAAGTGGCCCATGTCCGCGTAGAGGGCCTCGCCACCGGTCAGCGCCAGCACCACGCCGCCCAGCGCGATGAACGCCTGGCGCCCGTGCTCCATGAAGAAGTGCACCGCGTACTTCGGATTCAGCGCCCAGAGCACCTCGGGGTGCGCGATCAGCTGGCGCAGGCCGAGCCAGGCGAGCACGAGGAACCAGGTCGTCATCACCGGCGCGAACGCCTTGCCGACGATCTCCGTGCCGTGGCGCTGGATGGCGAACAGCACCAGCAGGATCACGAGGCAGATCGGCAGGATGTACGTGTCGAGCGACGGCGCCGCCACCTCGAGGCCCTCCACGGCGGAGAGCACCGACATCGCCGGCGTGATGACACCATCGCCGTAGAACAGCGACGCGCCGAAGATGCCGATGGCGGCCAGCACCCAGCGCGCGCGCGGCGATCCGCTCATGCTTCGCTGGGCCAGGGCCATCAGGGCCATGATGCCGCCCTCGCCCTTGTTGTCCGCCCGCATCACGAACGTGACGTACTTCAGCGAGATCACCATCAGCAGCGACCAGAAGATCAGCGAGAGCACGCCGAGCACGGCCATCGGCTCGGGCGTCATACCGTGCGTGCCGAGCGTTTCCTTCATGGTGTACAGCGGGCTGGTGCCGATGTCACCGAACACGATGCCGATGGCACCGAGCGCGAGCGCGGCGAGTTTTTTGCCGTGCGCGTTCTGCAGCTCTTCGGCGTGGTTGTGCTGGCCCATGGATCAGGTCCCCAACGCGGCGCGCAGCGCCTTGCGGATGATGGCTTCGGCGGTGTCACCGTCGGCGGCGGCCTTCTGGACCAGTCGCGAGGCTTCCACCGGCTTGTAACCGAGTTGCTGCAGGGCCACGGTCGCCTCGCCCACCGGATCGACCGGTGCCGCGTCGCCCACGGCGCTCACCGGCAGCCGCACGCCCACGGCGTCGACGCGGTCGCGCAGCTCGACGACCATGCGCTCGGCGGTCTTCTTGCCGATACCCGGGATCTTCGTCAGCGCCACGACGTCGCCGGCATGCACCAGGCGCGAGAGTTCGTCCGTCGCCACGCCCGAAAGCACGGCCAGCGCGATCTTCGCGCCGATGCCGCTGACCTTGAGCAGGTGGCGGAACATGGCCCGCTCGGCTTCGCGCAGGAAGCCGTAGAGCGCCACGCCGTCTTCCTTCACCGCGTAATGCGTGAGGAGGGTCACTTCCTTGCCCGTGGCCGGGAGGTCGTAGATCGTCGACATCGGGGCGTCGACTTCGTAACCGACGCCGCCCACCTCGATGAGGAGCGACGGCGGCTGCTTGGTGATGAGAGTGCCACGCAGGCGGCCGATCATCGGCGACGTCTCCATGCCGTGCGCGGGATACCCACGCGTTCGATACTGGACCGGGTATGCGCGTGGGCGATCGCGATCGCCAGCGCGTCGGCGGCGTCCGCCTGCAGCGGACCCTTGATGCCGAGGATCATCCCGATCATGTGCTGGACCTGGGTCTTGTCGGCGCGGCCGGTACCGACCACCGCCTGCTTGACCTCGGTCGCTGCATATTCGTGCACGACGATTCCCTGGCTGACCACGGCACAGACGGCCGCGCCGCGCGCCTGGCCCAGCTTGAGGGCCGAATCCGCGTTGCGCGCCATGAAGACACGCTCGATCGCGGCTTCCGCCGGACCGTGCGTGCCGATGATGCCGCACAACCCGTCAAAGATGCGTTTCAGGCGAAGCGGGAAGGTTTCCTCCCCGACCACCACGAGGGCGCCATGCCAGACATGGCTGATGGCGCCACCGGGCGCGACGTCGATGACGCCGACGCCCGTGCGCTGGCTACCCGGGTCGATGCCGAGAATGCGGGTCATGACGGAAGGCAGCTTGCGCGCGTGGCGAAGGAGACCGCAAGGGCCTCACTCGTCGTCCGCTTCCTGAGGCAGGACGGCGTTGTGGTAGACCTCGTCCACGTCGTCGAGCCCGTTGAGGCGCTCGAGCAGCTTCTGGAACTGCTCCAGGGCCTCGCCGGTCGGGGTGACCAGCGGGCCGTTCGGGCGCATGACGACGTCGGAGCCGTCGATGTCGAAACCGGCGGTCGACAGCGCCTTGCGCATGGCTTCCACCGCGATCGGATCGGCGGCGAGCAGCACCGTGCCGACACCGTTCTCGATGACGATGTCCTCGGCGTTGTTCTCGATGGCGGCTTCTTCGAGCTTCGCCTCGACATCGGCGTCGCCGCCGGTGTGGACCACGACCTGGCCCACGCGGGTGAACTGGAACGCCACCGAATTGGTGGTGCCCATGTTGCCGCCGAGCTTGTTCAGCGCCGCGCGCACGTCGGCGACGGTGCGGGTCTGGTTGTCGGTGACGCAGTCGATGATCAGCGCGGTACCCGCCGGGCCGTAGCCCTCGTAGCGGATCTCGTGCATGTCCGCGCCGCCGTCGGCACCGGAGCCGCGCTTGATGGCGCGCTCGATGGTGTCCTTGGTCATGTTCGCGGCCAGCGCCTTGTCGACGGCCGCGCGCAGGCGCGGATTGCCGTTCGGGTCGGGCACGCCGCCGCGGGTAGCGATGGTGATTTCGCGGATCAGCTTGGTGAACACCTTGGCGCGCTTGGCGTCTTCGGCGTTCTTGCGACCTTCGATGGAAGGGCCTCTACCCATGTTCGATTCCTGGTGATACCGGAAGGACAGGGGCGGGATTCTAGCGTAGGAGCGCGCCTTGCGCGCGGCCGGTCACGCCTCGGTGTCGAACCGCCCTTCCCTGAGGAACACCGCCGCCTGGCGTGCCACGTCCGCGGAAACCAGCATGCCGGTATGGCTGGTCTCGAGGATGCAATGGGCGGTCAGGCCGGGCAGGCGCGTTTCTTCCACGCCGACCGAACCGTCGTGCTCGGAACCGACGTCGCCGACGAGCGAGCCGAGGCCCACCGGCTGGCGGCCGGCGATCACGCCGACCTCGCGATGACCATCCCAGCGGTCGAGGCCGTGCTCGAGCAGTTCCTTCGAACGACCGAGCAGCATGTCGCCACCCCAACGGTGCGTGAGCCCCCGCGCGGCACCGCTGCCATTGAGGGGCGAGCCGAGGCAGACGATGCGACCGTCCGGCAGATCGTCGTCGCGGCAGGCCAGCAGCGCGAGGATGCCGCCGAGGCTGTGCCCCACCACGTGCACCGGCCCGGGCTCCAGGCTGCGGATACGCTTGCGCAGGCGCGCGATCGCCTGTTCCGGCGGCGCGGCGACGCTCATGTATTCGAACTGGTGGACCCGGAAACCCTCCTCGCGCAGGCGACGGTGCAGCATCGCCATGGCGAAGCCGCGCATCCACAACCCGTGCAACAACAGGACATCGGGCTGCGGGGCGCTGACGTCTTCCACGAGGATCAGGCCTTCGCCGGCTCCGCGGCGACGCGGACGTGGAGTTCCTTCAGCTGCGGCTCGGAGACCGGCGACGGCGCGTCGGTCATCAGGTCCTGGGCGCTGGTGGTCTTCGGGAAGGCGATCACGTCGCGGATCGATTCCGTGCCGGCCATCAGGGCGGCGATGCGGTCGATGCCGAAGGCCAGGCCGCCATGGGGCGGCGCGCCCATGCGCAGGGCGTCGAGCAGGAAGCCGAACTTGCCCTGCGCCTCTTCCGCGCCGATGCCGAGCAGGTCGAACACCGCGCTCTGCATCTCGGGGCGATGGATACGGATCGAACCGCCGCCGATCTCGTTACCGTTGAGCACCATGTCGTAACCACGGCTTACCGCGACGGCCGCGTTCGCGCGCAGATCGGCGATGTCGTCGACCTTCGGCGCGGTGAACGGATGGTGGAGCGCGACGAAGCGCTTCTCTTCCTCGTCGTATTCGAACATCGGGAAGTCGGTGACCCACAGCGGCTTCCAGGCGTTCTCCACCAGGCCGCGATCGCGACCCACCTTCAGGCGCACGGCGCCCATGAAGTCGGTGACCGTCTTCCAGCGACCCGCGCCGAAGAACACGATGTCGCCATTCGCGGCGCCCGTGAGCGCGAGCACCTGCGCGAGCGCGGCGTCGTCGAGGAACTTCGCGACCGGCGAGTTGATGCCTTCGCGGCCCTTGGCCAGGTCGTCGACCTTCAGCCAGGCGAGGCCCTTCGCACCGTACTTTCCGGCGTACTCGGCGAGGCCGTCGATGTCCTTGCGCGAAAGCTCGGCGCCACCGGGCACGCGCAGCGCGGCCACGCGTCCGGCCGGATCGTTCGCCGGCTCGGCGAACACCTTGAACTCGATGTGCTTCACGGCGTCGGCGACGTCGACGAGTTCGAGCGGGTTGCGCAGGTCGGGCTTGTCGGAGCCGAAGCGGCGCATCGCTTCCTCGTACGTCATGCGCGGGAAGCTGGCGTCGAGTTCGACGCCGCGCACCTCGCGGAACACGTGGCGGATGAGGTTTTCGACGAAGTCCTGCACGTCGTGCTCTTGAACGAACGCGAACTCGAGGTCGAGCTGCGTGAATTCCGGCTGGCGATCGGCGCGCAGGTCTTCGTCGCGGAAGCAGCGGGCGATCTGGTAGTAGCGATCGAAGCCCGCCATCATCAGGATCTGCTTGAACAGCTGCGGCGACTGCGGCAGCGCGTAGAACTGGCCCGGATGCACGCGGCTCGGCACCAGGTAATCGCGGGCGCCTTCCGGCGTGGCCTTCGTGAGGATCGGCGTCTCGATGTCCTGGAAGCCCGCGGCGTCGAGGTAGCGACGCAGCTCGCGCACCAGCGCGGTGCGCGTGCGCATCATCTTCTGCATCTCCGGACGGCGCAGGTCGAGGTAGCGGTAGGTCATCCGCATGTCCTCGTTCGGATTCTCGTGCAGCGCGAAGGGCAGGTCGCGCGCGGCGTTGAGGATCTCGACCTTGTCGGCGATCAGCTCGACGGTGCCGGTCTTCAGCTTGTCGTTCGCCGACAGGCGCTTGCGGATCTGCCCGGTGACCCTGACCACGTATTCGTAACCCAGTTCGCCCGCGACGGCGAAGGCGTCGGCGTTCTCGCGTTCGATCACGACCTGGGCGACGCCCTCATGGTCGCGGAGGTCGACGAAGGCCACGTGGCTCTGCAGCCGGAGGGTGTTGACCCACCCGCAAAGGGTGACGTCCTGGCCGATCAGCGACTCGTCGATGAGGCCGCAAAAATGGGTGCGCATGCGCTTGGAGCTCCGGCTGCCGCGTGGGCGATCAAAGGCGGGGGAAAAGACCCCGGATCGTATCACGAGCCGGGGTCACCCACCTGCCGGAAACGGCCTCAGCGGCCGATGTCGAACTGGCCCCGGCAGCCGTGATCCGCCCAGATGCCGTCCCGGGTGAAGCCGTAGCTGTAGCCCTCGCGACACTGGTTCTTCGAGGTCTGCTGGACGAGGCGTGCACCTCGACCGATGGGCCAGCGGCAGAACACCCGCTTGTTGTCGTTGCTGTCGCAGCTGACGATCTGTCCACCGCCACCACCGGGGCGGCCGCCGCCCCAGCCCGGGCGATCGTCGTCATCGTGGCCCCAGCCACCGCCCGGACGTCCGCCGCCCCAGCCACGGGCCTCCTGGAAGATGCCGCGGCAGCCGTCGTCGACCCAGAGGCCGCCGCGGTCGATGTCCCAGGTGCGGCCACGGATGCAGGCCGTCTTCGAATCCTGACGGACCAGCCGGGCGTCGCGCCACGGCACCCGGCAGTAGGACCGACGCCCGTTGTCGCTGTAGCAGTTGACGGTGTCGCCACCCCGCTGCGCGTGCGCCGCGGGCGCGGCCGTGAACGCGGCGGCGCCGAGCGCGATGGTGGCGGCCAGTCCCAGAATGCGTTTCATGTCCCTACCTCCGATGTGTGTGGCGCCAAGCTATCGGAGGAATACGAAACGATGTTTGAACGGATCGTAGGAATCTGCCGATCACGTCTGTAGGCCGCCGTTCCGGTTATCCGGCGTTTTCCTGGACGCTCAGTCGGACGAAGGCTTGCTACCGGTCGTGGGTGCCGGCGAGGGCGCCGGAGCGGGCGCGGCCGCGGGGCTTGCCGCGGGCGCACCGGTCGACCCTTCGACGAGGTTGCGCTTGCGATCGCCGTCCTTCTTGAAATCGGTTTCGTACCAGCCACCGCCTGCGAGCCGGAATTGCGGCGCGCTCAGCATCCGGCCGACGCGCGGCTCGCCGCAGTTCGGGCACACGGCGGGGTCGGCGTCGGAGATCTTCTGCAACCGTTCGAAGCGGTGGCCGCAGGCCTGGCACTGGAATTCGTAGATGGGCATGGGAAGACGTCCTCGGATGTACCAGCCGGCCATTATCGGGTGGCATCGCCCCTTTTCAATGCGGAGACCGCTGCGCGAGGCATCGCGACGAGTTCCGGCGCGGTGACGATTCTGCCTTGCACCAAAATGGAGAAACAAGCCAGTTTCGTACCAAGTCCTTAATTCAAGACACATGCTCGCTGTTTTTCCCCCGGTTGGCGCAAAGTGAAACCGTCTTATTGACGCGCCGCAGCAGCCCTGCCTAGCTTGGATTCCAGCACGGCCGCCGGCCGTGTCGCGGGGTGTGCCGCGCCCCGCGTGACGACGAGCTCGCCCTGGGGAACCCACCGATGACGAAAGGCAAGATCCTCCGACGCAAACCCGCCACCCGCTGGCTGCCGACCCTGGGACTCATGATCGTGACACCGGGTTACGCGCAGGACGCCAGCCCGCCGCCGCAGGCGAGCGAGGCACGCCAGCTCGACCAGGTCGTCGTGACCGGTACCCGATCGACGACGCGCACCGAAGCCAGTTCGCTCTCCCCGATCGACGTGCTCACGCCACGCGACCTCACCTCCACCGGCAGCACCGAACTGGCCACCGCGCTGGCCCGACTGCTTCCGTCGCTCGACTTCCCGCGCCCCGCCATCAACGACGGCAACGACGCGATCCGCCCGGCGAGCCTGCGCGGCCTGTCGCCCGACGCGACCCTCGTCCTCGTCGACGGCAAGCGCTATCACACCTCGGCGCTGGTCAATTACAACCCCTCCGTCGGCCGCGGTTCGGCGCCGGCCGACCTGAACTCCATTCCCATCTCGGCGATCGACCACATCGAGGTCCTGCGCGACGGCGCAGCGGCGCAGTACGGCTCCGACGCCATCGCGGGCGTGATCAACATCGTGCTCAAGCACGGCGCCGCCGCGGGATCGAACGTGATCACCGCCAACGGCGGCATCATGGACAAGGGCGACGGTGCCACGAACGGCATCGACGGCTCCGTGGGCATCGACCTCGGCGGCAAGGGCGCCGATGCGAAGGGCTGGCTCCGCGTCGCGTGGAACTACCAGAACTCGATGAACACCAACCGCGCCGCGTCCGTCGGGCTGTTCACGCCGGAGGAAGCGGCCGACGGAAACATCGCGCACCAGCGTTATGGCGACCCCGCGATCAAGACGTACCAGGCGCTCACCAATTTCCAGTACGCCGTGGCGCACAACGTCGACGTGTACGGCGTGCTCAGCCTGAGCCGGCGCGACGTGACCTCGAACGGCTACTACCGCGGCGCCACGAACGCGCGCAACGTGCCCGAGGTGTACCCGGACGGTTTCCTTCCGCAGATCGTGAACCACACGAACGACAGCACGGCCATCCTCGGCGTGAAAGGCACGACCGACGGCGGCTGGCGCTGGGACGCGTCGGGCAACTACGGCATCAATTCGCTCGTCTTCGACGTCGCCAACAGCATCAACACCAACCTCTTCTATTCCACCGGCAATTCGCCGACGTATTTCAACGCGGGCACCTTCAAGAACTCGCAGGCGCTCGCCAACGTCGACATCGGCAAGGATTTCAGCGTGGGCTGGTTGCCCAACCCGCTCACCCTCGCGTTCGGCGCCGAGTACCGCAGGGAGAAGTACCAGATCGACGCGGGCGATCCGGATTCGTACTACTTCAACCCGGCGACGCTGATCCCGGGCACCGACGCGCCGTACGCAGGCGGCGCGCAGGTCTTCCCGGGTCTACCGCCCTCCGCCGCCGGCAGCTTCACCCGCCACAGCGAGGCCGCCTACGTCGATCTCGAAACCGATGTCACCGACCGCTTCTCCGCCGGCGTCGCCGGGCGCTACGAGCATTACAGCGACGCCGGGTCGACGCGTTCGGGCAAGGTCTCCATGCGCTACCAGTTCACGCCCACGTTCGCACTGCGCGGCACGATCTCCAACGGCTTCCGCGCACCGTCGCTCGCCCAGCAGAACTACCAGTCGGTGGTGACCATCATCGACCCGAGCACGGGACAGCTCGCGCAGACCGGCACCTACCGCACCTCCGACCCCGCGGCGATCGCCCTCGGCGCGAAGGCGCTGAAGCCCGAGAAATCCGCCAACTACGGCATCGGCGCGGTGTGGGAGCCGATCGCGAACCTGAGCGCCACGCTGGACGTGTACCAGATACGCATCTGGAACCAGATCCTCTACTCCGACACGATCAGCCTGACCGACCCCGTGCTCGCCGCGTACTTCAACAGCGTCGTGCCCGGCCAGCAGGTCACCGCCGTCCAGTACTTCGCCAACGCGGCGACCACGCGCACGCGCGGCGCGGACCTCGTGATCAACTACCGCATCCCGACGACGAACGCCGGCGAGTTCAACCTGATGGCCAGCGGCAACTACAACAAGGTGAAGGTGCTCGACGTGGCCGCCACCCCGGCCATCCTGCAGGCGAACGCGTCGGAAGGCATCGAGCTGTTCGGCCGTGCGAGCCAGGGCCTGCTGACCCGCGCCACGCCGCGCACCAAGTTCGTCCTCGGTGGCGACTGGTCGCTCGCCGGCTTCCGTGCCCACGCGGACCTCACGCGGTACGGCACCGTCACGCGCGTGACGACGGACGCGTCAACCGACCAGACGTTCGCCGCGCGGTGGCTGCTGAACACCTCCGTGGGTTACACGCTCGACGCGTGGAGCTTCACGCTCGGCGTCGACAACGCGACCAACCAGTACCCGACGCGCGTGAGCCCGACGAACACCGGCGAGGATTATTTCAGCGGCCTGCAGTACTCGTCGCTCTCGCCGTTCGGCTTCAACGGGCGGTACTACTACGCGAAGGTCGGCTTCCGCTTCTGAGCCGACGGCGGCGGGAGGGCCATCGTGCACGGATGCACGATGGCCCTTCGGTCACACCGCGACGAAGCTCAGATGGTTGCCATCGGAGTCCACCTTCACCGTCTGCCCCGGCGAGAACGCGCCCTGCAGGATGCGCTGCGCCAGCGGGTTCTCCAGCTGCTGCTGGATCGCGCGCTTGAGCGGGCGCGCGCCGTAGACCGGATCGAAGCCCGCGCTTCCGAGCAGGTCGAGCGCCGCGTCGGTGATCTCCAGGCCGAGCTGGCGTTCGGCCAGACGCTTGGCCAGGTAGTCGAGCTGGATACGCGCGATCGAACGGATCTGCTTCTTGTCGAGCGGACGGAACACCACGAGGTCGTCGAGGCGGTTGATGAACTCGGGGCGGAAGTGCGCCTGCACCACGCCGAGCACGGAGGCCTTCATCTGCAGGTAGTCGGCTTCGCTGTCGCCGGCCTGTTCCTGGATCAGGTTCGATCCGAGGTTCGACGTCATGACGATGACCGTGTTGCGGAAGTCGACGGTGCGGCCCTGCCCGTCCGTGAGCCGGCCGTCGTCCAGCACCTGGAGCAGGATGTTGAAGACGTCCGGATGCGCCTTCTCGACCTCGTCGAGCAGGATCACGCTGTACGGGCGACGGCGCACCGCTTCGGTGAGGTAGCCACCTTCCTCATAGCCGACATAACCCGGAGGCGCGCCGACCAGACGGCTCACGGAATGCTTCTCCATGAACTCGCTCATGTCGATGCGGACCATCGCGTCCTGCGTGTCGAAGAGGAAATCGGCCAGCGCCTTGCACAGTTCGGTCTTGCCCACGCCGGTGGGGCCGAGGAACAGGAACGAGCCGTACGGGCGGTTCGGATCCGACAGGCCGGCACGCGCGCGACGGATCGCGTCGGACACCGCGCGCACCGCCTCGTCCTGGCCGACGACGCGCGCATGCAACGCCTCTTCCATGTGCAACAGCTTCTCGCGCTCGCCTTCGAGCATCTTCGACACGGGAATGCCGGTCCAGCGCGCGACCACTTCCGCGATTTCCTCCGCCGTGACGCGGTCCTGCAGCAGCGTGAAGTCCTGCTTCTCGGCCTGCTGCGCGGCGGCGAGCTGCGCTTCCAGCGCCGGCAGGCGGCCGTACTGGATCTCGCTCATCGCACCGTAGTCCTGGCGACGCTGCGCGGCTTCGAGTTCGAGGCGCGCCTGCTCGATCTGTTCCTTGATCTTCGTCGCACCCTGCAGCGTGGCCTTCTCTGACTTCCACACCTCGTTGAGGTCGGAGAATTCGCGGTCGAGCTTTTCGATGTCGGCCTCGAGGGTGGCAAGGCGCTGCTTCGACTCGTCGTCCTGCTCCTTCTTCAGCATCTCGCGCTGGATCTTCAGCTGGATCAGGCGGCGCTCGAGGCGATCGAGCTCTTCCGGCTTGGAGTCGATCTCCATGCGGATGCGCGACGCCGCCTCGTCCATCAGGTCGATGGCCTTGTCGGGAAGCTGGCGATCGGGGATGTAGCGCGCCGACAGCGTGGCCGCCGCGACGATCGCGGGATCGGTGATCTCCACGCCGTGGTGCACGGCGTAGCGCTCCTTCAGGCCACGCAGGATCGCGATCGTGTCCTCCACGCTCGGCTCACCCACATAGACCTTCTGGAAACGGCGCTCGAGCGCGGCATCCTTCTCGACGTACTTGCGGTATTCGTCGAGCGTCGTCGCGCCGATGCAATGCAGCTCGCCACGCGCCAGCGCGGGCTTGAGCATGTTGCCGGCGTCCATCGCGCCATCGGCCTTGCCGGCGCCGACCATCGTGTGCAGCTCGTCGATGAAGAGGATCACGCGACCTTCCTGCTTCGAAAGATCGTTGAGCACGCCCTTCAGCCGTTCCTCGAATTCGCCGCGGAACTTCGCGCCCGCGATCAGCGCGCCCATGTCGAGCGAAAGCACGCGCTTGTCGCGCAGGCCCTCGGGCACCTCGCCGTTGACGATGCGCTGCGCGAGGCCCTCGACGATCGCCGTCTTGCCCACGCCCGGCTCGCCGATCAGCACCGGGTTGTTCTTCGTCCGGCGCTGCAGCACCTGGATCGTGCGACGGATCTCCTCGTCGCGGCCGATCACCGGATCGAGCTTGCCGCTCTCGGCGCGCTCGGTGAGGTCGATGGTGTACTTCTCCAGCGCCTGGCGCTGCTCTTCGGCGTTCTCGGACTGCACCTTCTCGCCGCCGCGGAGTTTTTCGATCGCGGCCTCGATACGCTCTTTCGTCGCGCCGGCGGCTTTCAGCGCGCCGCCGACCTCGCCACGGTCGTCCAGGGCGGCCAGCAGGAACAGCTCGCTGGCGACGAACTGGTCGCCACGCTGCTGTGCCAGCTTGTCGGTGAGGTTGAGCAGGCGGTTGAGGTCGTTGCCCAGGCTGATGTTGCCTTCCTGGCCGCTGACCTTCGGCAGCCGGTCGAGGATCTCGCTCACGCGCTGGCGCAGCGCGGGCACGTTGACCTGCGCCTGGGTCAGCAACGGACCCGTCGAGCCGCCCTGCTGGTCGAGCAGCGCGGCGAGCAGGTGCGCCGGTTCGAGGATGTTGTTGTCGCGGCCGACGGCCAGCGACTGCGCGTCAGCCAGCGCCTGCTGGAAGCGCGACGTCAGTTTGTCCATTCGCATGGTAGGTGTCTCCCGAAGATGTTGGCGCGCCCCGGGCCCTCCCCGCGACCGCCTCTGATGAAACAGATGCGGCCCGCACCCGGCGCCTTCAACGGCTGGGGACGGTCGACGCAGCGCTTTTTTCACGGCTCCGGAGGCATCCTGACAGGGTCGATGTCCCTGGAGTCACCGTGAACGCCGCCCGCGACACCCTGCCCTCGCCTCCCGTGGAGCTCGTCTCCCGCGATAGTGCTCTTTTTCTCGACGCGGACGGCACGCTGCTCGCGTTCGCCGACGATCCGGACGCCGTGTTCGTCGCCGACGGCCTGATGGACACCCTCGATGCGCTGCACGACGCCCTCGGCGGGGCGATCGCCCTCGTCAGCGGCCGCGCCATCTCGGGCCTCGACCGCATCTTCGCCCGCTGCGAGTGGGCGGCCGCCGGCCAGCACGGGCTCGAACGGCGTGACGGCGACGGCCACCGTACCGCCGTCCGGATCGACGAGGCTGAACTGAAGGCCTTGCGCGCCGCCGTCCACGATCTCGCGGCCCTGCTGCCGGGAGTACGCGTGGAGGACAAGAGCTGGTCGGTCGCCCTGCATTGCCGCGAGCACCCCGAGCGTGCCGACGAGCTCGGCCGGATCGCACCTGCGATCGTCCGGCGCTTCCCCGGGTTCGAGCTCCAGCCGGGCAACTTCGTCTACGAGTTCAAGCCACGCGGGATGGACAAGGGCGCGGCGGTCGCGGCCTTCCTCGACGCCCCGCCGTTCCGCGGCCGCACGCCCATCTACCTCGGCGACGACCTCACCGACGAGCACGCCTTCGCGGTCGTCAACGAGCGCGGCGGCGTGTCGATCCGCGTCGGTGAAAGGGTGCCGTCACAAGCGGCGTTCACATTGTCTAGCCCGGCCGATGTCCATGCTTGGCTGGATTCCGTGAAAGCCCTGTTGACGCAAGGAGCCGCGAGCGAAAAATGAGCCGACTAGTCGTCATATCTAACCGTGTCGCGCTGCCGAAGCAGACGCAGACCGGTGGACTGGCGTCCGCGATGAACGCGGCGCTGCAGGAAATGGGTGGGCTGTGGTTCGGCTGGAGCGGGAACATCGCCGCCGAAACGGGCAAGGAGTTGCACGAGGTCGAGGACGGCCACATCAGCTACGCCACGATCGACATGTCCAAGGCGGACCATGACGACTATTACAGCGGCTTCGCGAACCGGGCCCTCTGGCCGCTGTTCCATTATCGGGCCGACCTGGTCGATTACCGCCGCGACCACCTCGAAGGGTACCTGCGGGTCAACCGGATCTTCGCCAAGCGGGTGGCAAAGCTGCTCCGCAAGGACGACATCATCTGGGTGCACGATTACCACCTGATCCCGCTGGCCGCGATGCTGCGCGAACTGGGCGTCGAGAACCGGATCGGTTTCTTCCTGCACACGCCGCTGCCCGCCGCGGGCCTGCTGATCACCCTGCCCCGGCACCGCGAACTGCTGGAGCCGCTGGCCTCGTACGATCTCGTCGGCTTGCACACGCAGCGCGACCTGCGCGCGCTCGAGGACTATTTCCTGCACGAGCTGGGCGCGGCGATGCGCACCGGCGGCCGCATCCGCGCCGCCAACGGACGCATCTTCCGCGCCGGCGTGTTCCCGATCAGCATCGACACCGCGGAAGCGGTCGAACTGGCGCACCGGGCGGAAGACAGTGGCGCCGTGGCGCGGCTCAAGGCCTCGATCGACGACCGCTCGCTGATCATCGGCGTGGACCGCCTCGACTACTCCAAGGGCCTTCCGGAGCGCTTCGAGGGCTTCGCCCGCCTCCTGCGCGACCACAAGGACATGCGCGGCCGCGTCTCGCTGCTGCAGATCGCCCCGCCCTCGCGCTCCGACGTGCCGGAATACCGCTCGTTGCGTCGCGAGCTCGAGCGCAGTGCCGGTCACATCAACGGCCAGTACGCCGAGCCGGACTGGGTGCCCATCCGGTACGTCAACAAGTCCTTCGGGCACAAGGTGCTGGCGGGTTACTTCCGGGTGGCGAAGGTGGGCCTGGTCACGCCGCTACGCGACGGCATGAACCTCGTGGCGAAGGAATACGTCGCCTGCCAGGATCCCCAGGATCCGGGCGTGCTCGTCCTGTCGCGCTTCGCCGGCGCGGCGCAGGAACTGGACGCCGCCCTGCTGGTGAACCCGTCCGACCTCGACGAGGTTTCCGAAGCGCTGAAGCGCGCGCTGGAGATGCCGCTGAAGGAGCGCCGCATGCGCTGGCAGTCGATGATGGACGTGCTGGAACGCAACGACATCACCACGTGGCGCAACGCGTTCCTGCATGCGCTCACCGAGCCACCGCGAGTCAAACCGGAAATCTACGTGCCGACGCCGATGACGGCCCCCTGACGCCTGGCATGCCTCATGCCCCCCCTGTGGGAGCGCACCTGGGCGCGATGAATGCTTGCCGCGAGCACCCATCGCGGCCAGGTCCGCTCCTACGGACGCGGTTGCGTCCGGCTACTTCGAACCGCCCGCTCGCCGCGCCGTGCCCTGACGCCTGGCATGCCTGATGCCCCCTGTGGGAGCGCACCTGGGCGCGATGGATGCTTGCCGCGAGCACCCATCGCGGCCAGGTCCGCTCCTACGGATGCCGTTGCGTCCGGCTACTTCGTCCAGATCACCGACGCGAACCGCCCGCTCGCCGCGCCGTCCCGGCGGTACGAGTAGAGCCGGGCATCGCGGAACGTGTCGAATCCGCCGCCCGACACCCGTCCGACGCCGACCGCGGCCAGCCTGCGGCGCGCCAGCACGTACAGATCGCACAGCCAGTGGCCCGGCCGCGTTGGGGTGAAGGCGGCCTCCGCGCCGGGATCCGCCTCGACGAAGGCGCCGCGCACTTCGGCGCCCACCTCGTACGACGGCCCGCCGATGGCCGGGCCGAGCCACGCCTGGATCGTCGACGGCGGCAGGTCCATCCGCGCCACCGTGTTCTCCAGCACGCCGCCCGCGAGACCGCGCCAGCCCGCATGAGCGGCGCCGATGGTGCCGCCGTCGTCCGAGGCGAAAAGCACCGGCAGGCAATCGGCCGTGAGGATCGCCAGCGCCTTGCCGGGCCCGCGGGCCACGGCCGCATCGGCCTCCGGCTCGTCGTCGCCCGGCGTCATGGCATCCGCCACGACGGTCCCGTGGACCTGTCTCAGCCAGAGGGGCCGCTCCGGGAGGTGCAGGGCCAGGGCCAGCGCTTCGCGGTTGGCGATCACCGCCGCGAGGTCGTCCCCGGAACGCAGGCCGAGGTTCAGCCGGTCGTACGGCGCGACGGAAACTCCCGGCCCGAGCCGGGTCGACACCGCCGACCCGATGTTCTCGGGCGCGCTCCAGTCGGGAACGATCCAGGGCTCGGTCACGTCAGTCCTCGATGGGATGGAGCGCCGTATCGGCCCGGAGCGCCTCGATCAGCGCTTCCTGATCCGCCGGGCGCGGCGAGTCGAAGCTGAGGTACTCGCCCGTGATCGGGTGCTCGAAGGCCAGGTTCTCGGCATGCAGCGCCTGGCGACGGAAGCCGCGCAGGGCGTCGATCAGCTCCTGGCTCGCGCCGCGCGGCAGCCGCAGGCCGTTGCCGTAGAGCTGGTCGCCCACGAGCGGGTGGCCCAGGTGCGCCATGTGCACGCGAATCTGGTGGGTCCGGCCGGTCTCCAGGTTGCACTGGATGACGCTGTGCGCGCGGAAGCGCTCGCGGACGCGGTAATGGGTCACCGCCTCCTTGCCGCCATCCTCCACGTCGCGGACGCCCTGTTTCAGGCGGTCGTGCTGGTGCCGGCCGATGGGCTGGTCCACCGTGCCGCCCGCCACCATGGTGCCCAGCACCACGGCCTCGTACTGCCGGTGGACGTCGTGGCGCGCCAGCATGGCCACCAGGGCCGTATGGGCCGCGATGCTCTTGGCCACCACCATCAGGCCCGCGGTGTCCTTGTCCAGGCGGTGGACGATGCCACCGCGGGGCAGTTCCGCCAGCGCCGGGCTGTGGTGCAGCAGCGCGTTCAGCATCGTCCCCGCCGGATTGCCGGCCCCGGGGTGCACGACCAGCCCCACGGGCTTGTCGATCACCATCAGGTCGTCGTCCTCGTAACGGATGTCGAGGGCGATGTCCTCGGGCTGCGCGTCCACCTCGGTGGCCAGTTCGGCCTCCAGCTCCACGCGCTCGCCCCCGCGCAGCAGGTGCCGGGGGGCCGCCGGAGCGCCGTCCAGCAACACCTTGCCCTCCTTGATCCAGCCCGTGAGGCGGGATCGGGAGTAATCGGGGAACATCTCGGCCAGCGACTGGTCGAAACGCCGACCCGCCGCCGCTACCGGCACGGTGGCCTCATGTCGTACCGTCGTCATACCGCCTCGCCCGGCCCGCGGCCGGTTTCGGCTATCATGCCGTTTCGCTCAAGCATCCGAACTCTCTCAATGCGTGCAACCAAGATCACCATTCTGCTCGTCCTCGCCCTGTCGATGAGCGCCTGCTCGATGTTCCGCAGCAAGAAGGAGACGATCGACACGATGCCGGTCGAACGGCTCTATGCCAACGCCCATGAATCGCTGGAGCATTCCGACTACGCCGCGGCCGAGAAGGCCTACGAGCGACTGATCGCGCGCTTCCCGTCGGGTGACATCAACGAGCAGGCCCAGATCGAACTGGCTTACGCGCAGTACAAAGACAACAAGCCGGACGACGCTTACTCGACGATCAACCGCTTCATCAAGACGTTTCCGACCCACAAGCATGCAGATTATGCCTATTACCTGCGCGGTCTGATCAATTTCGACCGTACGGGCGGCATCATCGAGCGCTACCTGCAGCGTGGCGACGGCGCCTCGACCCGCCGCGACCAGGGCTTCAACCTGACCGCGTTCGACGATTTCAGCCAGCTGACGCGCCGCTATCCGAACAGCGCCTACGCCACGGACGCCCGCCAGCGCATGATCTTCCTGCGCAACCAGCTGGCCCGCTTCGAGATCAACGTCGCCGAGTACTACCTGCGCACCAAGGCGTACATCGCTTCGGCCAACCGCGCCCAGTACGTCATCGAGCACTACCAGCAGTCGCCGGCCACGGCCGACGCCCTGGCGATCCTGACGCGCAGCTACATCGCCCTCGACCGCCAGCCGCTCGCCGACCAGACCCGCCAGGTGCTGGCCCTGAACTACCCGGACCACCCGTACCTGACCGACGCCAACTGGCCGCACCACCCGTCGGTCTGGCGCAAGGCGATCCCGTTCTCGGGTCACCATTGAGCCCCTCGCGACACGCTTGACGAAAAAGCCGGCGAAAGCCGGCTTTTTCATGCGCACCGCCCTGCCCGTGGACCGAGGCCGTGGATCCCGGCGTCCGCCGGAATGACGACGTCGCGAGCACCCACTCACCGTCGCCCAGGCGCACGCCGGGGCCCACGGCGATGCGGTCGGTTTTCGCGGAGAGGTCCGCCCGTGGACCGAGGCCGTGGATCCCGGCGTTCGCCGGGATGACGACGTCGCGAGCACCCCCTCACCGTCGCCCCGGCGCACGCCGGGGCCCGCGGCGAGGCGATCGGTTTTCGCGGAAAGGCCCGCCCGTGGACCGAGGACGTGGATCCCGGCGTTCGCCGGGATGACGACGTCGCGAGCACCCACTCACCGTCGCCCCGGCGCACGCCGGGGCCCACGGCGATGCGGTCGGTTTTCGCGGAGAGGTCCGCCCGTAGACCGAGGCCGTGGGTCCCGGCGTTCGCCGGGATGACGCCGTCGCAAGCACCCCTCACCGTCGCCCCGGCGCACGCCGGGGCCCACGGCGATGCGGTCGGTTTTCGCGGAGAGGTCCGCCCGTGGACCGAGGCCGTGGATCCCGGCGTTCGCCGGGATGACGACGTCGCGAGCACCCCTCACCGTCGCCCCGGCGCACGCCGGGGCCCACGGCGGTGCAGTCGGTTTTCGCGACGAATCCCGGCTTTCACCGGAATGACCGCGTCGCTAGCCTCTCACCGCCACCCGGACGTGATCGGATAACGGCGTTCGCGGCCGAAGGCCTTCGTGGTCACGCGCGGGCCCGGCGCGGACTGGCGGCGCTTGAACTCGTTGACGAAGACCATCCGGATGACGCGGCGCACGGTCGCGTCGTCGTGTCCCGCGACGATGATGTCTTCCGCGGACGCCTCGCCCTCGATGAAGTGCTCGAGGATCGCATCCAGCTCGTCGTAGGGCGGCAGGGAATCCTGGTCGGTCTGCTCGTGGCGGAGCTCGGCGGACGGCGGGCGGTCGATCACGGCGACCGGAATCGCGCCGTCGATCGCGGCGCGCCAGCGCGAAAGAGCGTAGACGGTGGTCTTGTAGACGTCCTTCAGCGGCGCGTACGCACCGCACATGTCGCCGTAGAGCGTGGCGTAGCCCACCGCCATCTCGCTCTTGTTACCCGTCGACAGCAGCAGCCTGCCTGTCTTGTTCGACATCGCCATCAGCAGCACGCCGCGCGTGCGGGACTGGAGGTTCTCTTCGGTGATGTCCGGCTCGCGACCCTGGAACACCGGCGCGAGCGCGCCGGTAAACGCCTCGTAGATGCCCTCGATCGGCAGCACGTGGTACTCCACGCCGAGGTGCTCGGCCTGCGCCTTCGCTTCGCGCAGCGACAGGTCCGACGTGTACTCGGTGGGCATCATCACCGCGGTGACCTTGTCCTTGCCCAGCGCGTCGACGGCCAGCGCCAGCGTGAGCGCGGAATCGATGCCGCCCGAGAGGCCAAGCAGCACGCCGGAGAATCGGTTCTTGCCGATGTAATCGCGGATGCCGCGCACGATGCCCGCGTACATGATCGCTTCCGGCGAACGCGTATCGGCAGCCGGCCAGTCGACGGCCTTCAGGCGCTTCGACACCGTATCGAATTCCACGGCCAGCAGCATGTCTTCGAACGACGGCGCGCGGGCGGCGATCTCGCCGTCGGCCTGCACCAGCAGCGAATGGCCGTCGAAGAGCAGGTCGTCCTGCCCGCCGACGAGGTTCACATAGGCGATCGGCACGCCGTTCTCGGTGGCGCGCCGGCGCAGGAGTTCCTCGCGCGTCGCGGCCTGCCGGCGGTCGTATGGCGACGCGTTGATCACGAGGATCAGCTCCGCGCCCGCGTCGGCGGCGTGGGCGGCCGGCTCGGCCTCCCAGATGTCCTCGCAGATCAGCATGCCGACGCGCACGCCCTCGATCGTGAACACGCGCGTCGCCTCGCCGTGCTCGAAATAACGCTTCTCGTCGAAGACGGTGTAATTGGGCAGTGCCTGCTTGTGGTACGTCCACTCCACGCGACCCTCGCGAAGGAGCGACGCGGCGTTGTACACCACGCCCTTCGACGCCGGATGCCCCACCACCGCGGCGATGCCCGTCACCTGCGGCGCCAGGTCGGTCAGTTCCCTGCCGCAGGCCTCGAGGAAGCTCGGCCGCTGGAGCAGGTCTTCCGGTGGGTAACCGGAGATCGTCAGCTCGGGGAAGGCGATCAGCGAGGCGCCAAGGCGATCGCGGGCTTCATCGGCCAGCGCCTTGACGCGCTTCGCGTTGTCCGCGGTGGCGCCTACGGGAAAGTCGAATTGGGCCAGGGCGAAGCGGAAGATGGACATGGGAAGCCGTGCGGTCGCGGGGGATCGCCCATGATAACGCCCTGGGTGGATCGGGGCGGCTCCCCGATCGCCGATGCGATCGGCTGGTAGCAGCCTTACTACCGAAGGGGTGGGAGCCGATCGTATCGGCGATCAGGCCTCCCCTACTGCACCGGCACGTCGTACAACGCGTCGCCGGCGGCCGAGGGCAACGAGAAGTGCCACCATTCCTGCGGGTAGTTCACGAAGCCCTGCGCGGCCATCGCGCGGAGCAGTCGCCGACGGTTCGCGCGCTGCGCCGCGTCGATGTCCGGGGCGTCGGTGTGGGCGCGCGGATCGAAGAAGTCGAACGGGGTTCCCATGTCGAGCGGCGTGCACGCATCGGCGTGGCAGCGCATCAGCGTGAGGTCGACGGTCGCCCCGCGGCTGTGACCGGAGACCGGTGCGATGTACTCGCCCAGCAAGGCCTCCTTGCCGAGGTTCGGATAATGCGCGGCTTTCGTCGACGTATCGGCGAGGTTCCCCGCCCAGCGGACGAACGCCGCGACGGCGCGCGCCGGCCGGTAGCAGTCCCATACGCGAAGACCGTAGCCCTCTTCGCGCAACGTGCGTTCCACGCGCGCGAGCGCTTCGGCCGCGCCGGTGCGCAGGAGGCACTTCGGTGCGCGGTACCCGTCGACCACGCCGCCCGTGAAATTGTCGGACCCGGCATAGCGCATGTCTTCGTCGATGCCCGGGACGAGACTGCGGATGTCCGTCAGCCCCGCCTCCGCGGCGGTCCGCGCAGGCGACAGCTTGGGCGGCGCCGCGGCATCGGCCGCCCAGACGCGAAGCAGGTTTCCCGACCACAGTTTCGCGATGTCCGCGTCGGAGAAGCCGCGGCGTCTGAGCCCCGCCGTGACGTTGGCGGTCTGCGAGGCGTCCATCCACCCGGTCACCTCGCCCCCACCGTCGAAGTCCGATGCGATGCCCACATGGTCGATACCCGCGACCTTCACCATGTGCTCCACGTGGTCGAGGAAGTCGTCCAGCGTCGCGAGCGGATGCTCGCGCTGGATCGCCTTCATGCCTTCGACGTACGCGGGAAGGTAATCGTGCTTCTCGCTGTCGTATTCGGTGTCGCCCGCCGCCTTCGCGACGCTCGCCTGGAGGACTTTCTCGGCCTGCTCGCGCGACGGGTCCTTCTTCAGGAACTCCTTGTACGCGACCGCCTGGACGACGCCGCCCTTCGCCGCGAGGGCCCGCAGGAGGTCGTCCGGAAGATTGCGCGGATGATCCGTCACGGCGCGCGCCGAGGAGTGCGAGGCGATCACCGGCGCGGTCGACAGCGCGAGCACGTCGCGGACGCAGGCGTCCGACGAGTGCGAGACGTCGACCATCATGCCCAGCGCGTTCGCGCGGCGGACGACCTCGCGCCCGAATCCAGTCAAACCGACATTGCTGTCCGGCCGGTCGCCGAGTTCCTTCTTCGGCAGCGAGCTCCCGCACAGATCGTTGTTGCCCACATGCGCGAGTCCGATGTAGCGGACGCCGCGCGCATAGGCGGTATCCAGCCGCCGGATGTCGTGACCCAGCGAATACCCGTTCTCGATGCCGATCATCGCCGACAATCGACCCGCCGCCTTGTTGGCTCGCACGTCGTCAGGCGTCAGCGCCAGCCGGATCTGGTCCGGATAGGCCTTGAGCATCCGGTCGATCGCGTCGTACTTGCGGGCCGCCTCGGCGACAGCCTTCGCGTAACCGGCGGGCGTGAGCGGCCCCTGCTCCACGTAGATCACGAAGAAGGCCGCATCGAGGCCGCCGCGACGCATCTTCGGCAGGTCGACCTTGAGCGGACCGTCCTTGCCCGCGTCGAACTTCGGATCCTCCATGTACGACAGCGGGATGTCGACGTGGGTGTCGAGCGTGAGCGGATGGTCCTGGGCATGGACGACCGGTGCCAGGAGAAGCATCGTGGCGAGAAGCGTCTTCATGATCCTCCCTTCGGGACGGTGACCGGGGCCACCGTCAGAAATCGATCGACACCGTCAGCTGCCCGAAGCGCGGCGACTGGAAGCGCTGCGGCTGCAGGTAGGTCGGATTGAGCCCGCCCACCGACGTCTGCAGGTCCTGGTCGACGCCCAGCGTGCGCTGCTGGTTGAGGAGGTTATACACCGCGAACTTCACGCGCAGGTTGTTCTTCTCGTCGATCGGCAACAGGTACGTGATGCTCGCGTTGAGGTTGAACGTCCACGGCGTGCGCTTGTCGCCACGCGGCGAGCGCTCGTACACGCGATTCTCCGAGACCGGGTCGGCGCAGTTGTCCACGCAGATGAAGTAGCTGTGGTACACCGTCGCATCGAACGGGTTGCCGACGCCATAGCCGGTGATCGGGCTGCCCGAAAGCGCCGTGAGATCCGCGCCCACCTGCCACTGCGGCGTGATCGCGTACGTGCCGCGCAGCTTGAACTGGTGGCGATGATCGTTCGGCAGGTAGCCTCCCGACAGGTTCACCCACGGATCGTCGAAGTTCTCGGTACGGCCCGTGTCGTCGAAGTTGGTGTCGGAGTTGACGGGACCTTCGGCGTTGCCGCGGCTCCACGAGAGCACGTACGACGCGTTGAACATCCACTTCTCGTCCCACGCGCGGTCGACCTGGAACTCCAGCGACCCGAACGTGCGGCGCGGCTTCTTCCAGCCGCGCTGCCCGAGGTAGTTGCCGTCGGCGTCGTAAAGGGCCCAGCCGGCCTTCGACGTATCGATGTCGATGTAGCCGTCGGGCGTGCCGTCGCAGTTCGTGTCGCCGTAGACGGTGAGCTTGCGTCCCGGGTTGCCCATCACGTAGCCGATGTAGCCGTCGCCGCCACACTGCGGCGTCGCACTGATCTCCATGTCGTCGATGGCGTTGTGCAGCTTGCGATACGTGCCGCTGACGCCCCACGACCAGGTATCCGTGATCGCCTGCTGGAAACCGAGGATGGCCTCGTCCTGGTAGACCGAATCCATGTGCCGGTCGACCTCGGCGCGCAGGTCGCCGACGGTGCCGTCGCCCTGCGAGTCGTCGACCGGTCCGATCTGTGGGCCGAGGATCGGCATCGCGTACGGCGAGCCGTTGCGGTCCAGCATCTGGTACCCGTCGAACGCGTAATAGGTGCGCTGGTCGAGCAGGCCGCCGGCCTGCTTGATGTTGATCACGTTGGCGACGGGGAGGTAATAGCGGCCCAGGTTGCCGAACACCTTCATCGTGCCGTCGCCCTTGAGGTCCCACGAGAAGCCAAGGCGCGGCGCGATCATGTCGTCCATCTTGATGTACGAGGCGCCTTCGCCCGTCTTGTTGTCGAAGGCGTCCCGGCGCAGGCCCGCGTTGAGCAGGAAGTCCGGCGTGATGTTCCAGTTGTCCTCGACGTAGTACGCGTTGTTCGTCGTCTCGAAGGTGCCGGCGATCTCGTAGCGCCGCGCGCGGACGTAGGCGTTGTATCCGGCGGGCACCACGCCGCCGTTCTCGATCGTCGCGCCGGGCGTGGTGGCGTAGATGTTGTAGTAGTACGAACCCGGACCCGGATACCGGCGCGAGTAGATCGACGTGTCCACCTCATGGTCGTAGCCGAAGCGCACGACGTGGTCGCCGAGCGTCCACTCGAAATCGGCGCGACCCTGCTTGCGGGTGTCGTTACGTTTCTCCACCGCGGTGCTGGTGCTGCATCCTAGCGGCACGCCCGGACCCGGCACGGCCGACGCCCTCGCCACCGGGTTGCAGTCGATGTCGGACTGGGCGCGCGTGAAATCCTCGCGCTCGTTCCGCCCATACATGAGCTTCATCGACAGGTCGTCGACGAGGTAGCTGGTGAAGGTGCCGTTCCAGTTTCGCCCACCCGTGTTGCTGGTGATCACGTCCTTGCGGGCGCTCTTGGTGTGCGTGTCGTAGTCGTAGTTGTAGACGGAACCGAGGTTCTTGTTCTTGTCCGAGAAGGCCATGAACTCGAGCAGGTTCTTGTCGTCGATGTGCCAGTCGACCTTCGCACCCCAGAACCCGGAGTCCGTGTCGTTCTGCGTCAGCACCGTGCCCAGGTTGTCCGTGTTCTGCGGCGTGTAGCCACGGGCCTCGTACATCGCGAAGAAGAACAGCTTGTCCTTCACGATCGGACCGGACGCGTACACGTTCATCTTCGTGCGCGAGTAGTTGTCCTCCGACGAGGTGATGTAACGCTCGCCGTTCCAGTAGCGGTTCTTCGTGGTCGCCTGCCAGGCGCTCGGCTCGAAGGTCATCTCCGCGCCGGTCTTGAATTCGTTCGTGCCCGAGCGCGTGACCGCGTTGACCACGCCACCGGTCGTGCGGCCGAACTCGACCGAGTAACCGCCGGTCTTCACCTGGAACTCCTGATAAAACGCGAACGGCGCCTCCGAGAACCCGTTGCGGTTGTAGAAGTCGGTGACGTTCAGTCCGTTCACGTAGAACGAGTTCTCGGCCACGGACGAGCCGCCGAACGAGATGCCGCCGAAGCTGGCGTTGCCCTTGTTGACGCCCGGCGCGAGCAGCGCGACGGACGCCACGTTCTGATCCACCGGCAGGCGGCGGATCTCCTCGCGGCTGATGTTCGTGGCGGTTTCGGTCGAGCTGACGTCGACGGCGGAGATCACCACCGGCGCGCTGACCTGCACGCCTTCGAGGTTGGTCGTCGCCGAGCCGCGCTCCACGAGGTACACCGTGGTGGCGGTACCTAGGCTCACGTTGACCTCGGCGGGTTCGGCCACGGCCTGGCCGTCCTTGCTGCTCTCCAGCCGATAGTGTCCGACCGGCAGGAAAGGAAAGCGGTAGGTGCCGTCGTCGCCGGCGGTGACCGTGCGCGTCAGGCCCGTCGACGGGTCGCGGACGGTGACGGTAGCCCCGGCCTTCGTGCGGCCCACGATCGAACCGTCGGTATTGGCGGCGACGGCCGTGCCGGACATCGCGAGGCCCATGCCGATGGCCATGCACAGGGCGCCGTGACGCCATGCGCGCCGGTTCGTCTTGATCTCCCCCATCTCCCCACTCCCATAAGATGACGTTTCGGGTTGTCGTGCGTTGACCGGCTAGCGGGTCGGGTCACCGCCCCCACGCGGTGTGTCGACGCGGTGCCACCGGAAGTCGTAGTCCCACTGATCGAAGTAGAGGTTTCCGCCCTTCCACTCGACCTCGCCGCGTTGCGAGTCGACGGTGTCGGAACGGAACGACGTCTTGGCCGGCGTGAACGGCTGCGACCAGTCGTCGTTGAACGCGATGCGGTAGGCGTCGAGGCCACCGAGATAGAAGCCCTCGAGCTTGTCGTCGCCCGGCTTGGTGCCGGTGAGACGGCCGAAGGTCACGTCCATCGGCACCCAGCCGTACGGGGCGAGATAGACCTGCCCCCAGTCATGGATGTTGTTGTACGTGCCGTCGGAGAAAATCCAGCCCGACTGCCAGCGGGCCGGGATGCCGTTGAGGCGAAGCAGCGTGATGAGCAGGAGCGTCTGCTCACCGCAGTCGCCGTGACCGGCATGCAGCGTGTAGTCGCCGATGTTCGGGATCGTCGAGTATTCGCGCGCGCCGGCCCACGGGATCGTGTCGACGGCGGCGAACAGCTTCTGCACGATCCGGTACGGATCGGTCTCGTCGCCGACCACGCGCTTCGAGTACGCGCGCATCGCGTCGGTGAACACGACGTGCGGTGCGCGCTCGGCCACATACGGCGCGAGCGCCGGCGTGATCGCCGTGCGCGTCACCTTCGCGGGGTCGATGTCCACGTAGCGCGCGTAGAGCGTCACGTCGTAGGTGATCGAGAACGTGGTCGGCTTGCCGGCGACCGCCTGCTTCTCGAGGTAGGCCGTGCGCTGCCACGCCGACTCGGGCGCGATGGTCGCCTTCGCCGGTTCGCTGCCGACGAGCCGGATGTCTTCCTGCTGGCTGGGAATCGCGCGGGGATACGGAATCCAGGCGCGGATCGTCTCGCCCGCGGGAACCGCGTCGGCTTTCACGGTGAGGATCTGGGTCACTTCCTCGCGACGCGGGAGCACGCTCGTCGTCTGTTCCGCAAGCGCCGCCGCGCGCACCGCGCGGTGGTGGTCGTTGAGGACCTCGTTCGGCCCGTCGTTGAACGGTGTCTGCTCCTTGCGGCGCGCACGGGCATCCGCGCTCAGCCGGAACAGGTTCGCCGGCGCGCGCTTGAAGTACAGCGTGCGCCCGTCGATCACCTGCTTCTCGAGCAGGCCCGCGGCGTCCCATGTCGCGAATTCCGCGTCGGTCAGATCGGGAATCTGTTTTCGGAGGCGCGCCTTCACGGCCCCGGCATCCAGCGTGAAGTCGATCAGGATGCGGCGCATGCGCTCGCGCTGGAACTCGAGGGCGGTGCGCTGCGTGGGGGTGAAGGCGGGATCCGCGAGGGCGGCCGCGATGCTCGCTTCGGCGGCCCTGAAATCACCCGCATCGACGTAGGAGCGCGCCCTGCGCGCGACATCTTCTCGCGATGGCGCCACAGGACCCGAGCCTTCCGGCACAAACATGTCGCGGGCAGGGCGCGCTCCTACGGCGCACAGCCAAAGCGCTGCGGCCGCCGTCGCGGCGGCACGGATTGCGATCGTTGCAGGAGCCGCTTTCACCGTTCGGTATCCCCGATGCGACCGTGGTGGGTGGACGTGCGTCAGGGCTGTGTAACATGCTTGCAAACGACGGTCAATAATTTATGCTTCAGGCCAACTCTTCAGGAATAGCTATTCCTGGCGGCCGTCGCGACACAACCCCGGGGAGGGACGCGTGATCCAGTCGGTTTGGCCTTACCTGGCCGTCATGCTGCTTGCCGCCGGTTTCTGGCCAGCGATCGAACGGCGTTTCGGCTGGAAGGTGTTCGATGTGCTGCCGCCCATCGTCCTCACGTACCTGACCGTCACGGCGCTGTCCGTCGCTGGCCTCTGGACGGCCAGCCCCGACATCCATCTCGCGCAGGACACCCTGGTGTCGCGCATGGTGCCCGCGCTGCTGTTCCTGCTGATGATCAACTGCGACCTGCGCGCCATCCTCGCGCTGGGACCGCGCGTGCTTGGCGTCTTCGTCTGCACGTCCATCAGTCTGTTCGCCGCGTTCGTCCTCACCTTCCTGCTCTACCGGCACTGGATGCCGGGCGACGGCTGGAAGCCGCTGGCCTCGCTGTCGGGAAGCTGGATGGGCGGCACCGCGAACATGATCGCGGTGAAGCAGGCGATCGGCATGTCCGACACGTCGCTCGCGACCACCCTGCTCACCGACGCGCTCTGTTACTCGATGTGGGTGGTGGTGCTCTTCGCGGTCGCGCGCCTCGCGCCGGCCTTCAACCATTGGACCCGCGCGACGTCGAGCGCGGACACGGCGGTCGCCGAGACGGCGCCACGCGCACCCGCCACCGGCGACAGCGTCCTGCTCTGGCTCGGCCTCGCGGTGCTGGTGTCCGTGCTATCCGCCGCGCTTGGCAGCCGGCTGCCCGTGGGCAGCATGATCTCGCCGACCACCTGGACGATCCTGATCGCCACCGTCGCGGGCCTCGTCGCCGCACACACGCCGCTTGCCCGCCTGCCCGGCGCGCAGGCCGTTTCCAGCGCGTTGCTGATCTCGGTGGTGGCGGTGCTCGCCTCGCAGAGCAGCTTCGCCGGAATCGCCGCCGCCCCGCTGTACCTGCTGGCGGGCGTGACGGTGATCGCGATCCATGCGGTGCTGCTCTGCCTCGCCGCGCGGGTGTTCCACTTCGATCTGTATCTGTGCGGCATCTCGTCGCTCGCGCACATCGGCGGCGTGGCCGCGACACCGGTGCTGGCCGCCACGTACTCGCGCTCGCTGGTGCCGGTGGGCATCCTGCTCGCGCTGCTCGGTTATATCCTCGGAACCGGATTCGGTCTCGTCGTGGCCGCGGTGCTTTCGCAGCTGGCCACCTGATCAGGAACAGTCATGACCCTGCTTCGCCAAACCCTGCTCGCCGCGCTGCTCGCGCTGACCGTCGGCACGCCCGCCACGGCCGCCGACGTGCCGACGCCCGCGTCGGGCATCCCCGGCGTCAGCGACGCGCAGCTTTCGCCCGACTACTGGGTGGCGCGGCTGGCCAATGCGGATAAGCCCGTCCTCGATCGCGCCGCCATCGCCGCGCTCAACGAACGCGTCGCACGGCTCGACCCCTCGATGCACGACATCCGCCACCTTCCCGCGACGCTGCCGCGCGCACAGGTCACCGGCTGGATCGGCAAGCTCACCACGCGGCCGACGAAGCCGCTGTTCGACGCCGAGGGCAAGCCGGTGGATGCGTCGACCATCGACGCGATTCTCGGCAACGCCGCGCTCGACGCCGTGCCGGCGCAGGTGACGCCACGTTACGGCATGGCGGTCCGTCGGGCGGCCCTGCGCGGCTATCCGACCGACCTTCGCGTCTTCAGCCGCGCCGGCGACACCGACATCGACCGTTTCCAGGAAAGCACGCTTTTTCCGGGCGATCCGGTCGTCGCCGTGCACACCAGCAAGGACGGCCAATGGACGTTCGTGGTGAGCGCGCGCTATGCGGCGTGGGTCCGTGGCGACGAGATCGCCTACGGCGACGCCGCCGCGATCTTCGCCCATGCGGATGCCACGCCCTATCGCGTCATCACCGGCGCCAAACCGAAGACCGTCTACACGCCCGAAGCGCCCGCGGTGTCGGAGCTACAGCTCGACATGGGCACGCGCGTGCCGCTGGATACGACGGCGCCGCCGGACCAGCCGGTGAACGGCCAGAGCCCGTACACCTCGTGGGTGCTGAGCCTGCCGGTGCGCGACGCGCAGGGTGCGCTGTCGTTCCACCCGGCCCTCCTCCAACGCAACCAGGATTCGGCCCCCGACTACCTCCCGCTCACCCGCGCGAACGTCGTGCGCCAGGCGTTCCGGTTCCTCGGCGAACGCTATGGCTGGGGCCATGCGTACAACGGCCGCGACTGCAGCGGCTTCGTCTCCGACGTCTACCGCAGCATGGGCGTGCAGATGCCGCGCAACACGCGCGACCAGAGCATCAGCCCCGGCCTCACGCATACGCTGTATACGGACAAGGACAGCCACGAGGCGCGCCTGAAGGCCGCCATGGCGCTCGAGGTCGGCGACCTCGTCTACATTCCCGGGCACGTCATGATGGTGATCGGCAAGGTCGACGGTCAGCCCTACGTGATCCACGACGTCGGCGGCATGAGCTGGAAGCAGCCGGACGGCAGCCTGCGACGCGTCGTGCTCAACGAGGTGTCGGTGACGCCGCTCCTGCCCATGATGTTCAGCGGCGACGCCACCTTCGTCGACCGTATGACCAGCATCGTGCGCATCCGCTAAACCGCCAGGCGAGACTCCATGAAGATCACCGACATCCGCTTCGGCATGTTGCGCGTACCGCTGAAGACGCCGTTCAAGACCGCCCTGCGCACCGTCGAAACCGTCGAGGACATCGTCGTCATGGTGCATACCGACGACGGCCGAACCGGCTACGGCGAGGCCCCCGCCACGGCGGTGATCACCGGCGACACGCATGGTTCGATCGTCGACGCCATCCGCCACTACATCGCTCCACGCCTGATCGGACAGGACGTGGCTGACCTGAACCGCCTCACGCGGATCGTCCAGGGCGCCCTCGAAAAGAACACGAGCGCGAAGGCCGCCGTGGAAATCGCGCTCTACGACCTGTGGGGCCAGCTCTACGACGCGCCGCTGTACAAGCTCCTCGGCGGCGGCGACCCGGTCATCACCACGGACATCACGATCAGCGTCGACTACATCGACAAGATGGTGGCCGACTCGATCGCCGCCGTCGAACGCGGCTTCGAATCGCTGAAGATCAAGGTCGGCAAGGACATCGGCGTGGACATCGAGCGCGTGCGCGCCATCTACGCCGCCGTCGAGAACCGCGCCCTGCTCCGGCTCGACGCCAACCAGGGCTGGACGGCCAAGGAAGCCGTGTACGCGCTGAACACGCTGGAAGACGCCGGCGTGCGCCTGGAGCTGGTGGAGCAGCCCGTCAAGGCGCGCGACCTGGAAGGCATGCGCTACGTCACCGAGCGCGTGCATACCCCGATCATGGCGGACGAGAGCGTGTTCGGTCCCGCGGAAGTGATGGACCTCATCCGCATGCGCGCCGCCGACATCATCAACATCAAGCTGATGAAGACCGGCGGCATCTCGAACGCCATCCGCATCGCGGACATCGCCGGCCTCTACGGCATCGACTGCATGATCGGCTGCATGCTGGAATCCAGCATCAGCGTGGCGGCCGCCGTGCACGTGGCGGTCGCCAAGTCCGACGTCATCACCAAGGTCGACCTCGATGGTCCGTCGCTGTGCGCGTACGATCCGGTCGACGGAGGCGTCCACTTCAACGAATCGGAGATCTCGGTCAGCGACGCACCCGGCCTCGGCATCCGCGAGATCCGCGGCCTCGAACCCCTGTAACGAGGAGCGTCCATGTCGCCCCTGGTGAAGATCCGCTCCGAACGCGACCGCATGTCCGCGGTGGAGCGGCGTATCGCCGATTTCATCCTCGAGAACGCGCATCTCCTGCGCGACTACTCGTCCCAGCAGCTCGCCAACGCCCTGGGCATCAGCCAGTCGAGCGTGGTCAAGTTCACGCAGAAGCTGGGCTTCCGGGGTTACCCCGACCTCAAATACTCCGTCGGCGAGACCATCGCCCGCAGCGAGGACACCGCGACCGCCGCCCCGTCGGGCGAGCGCCCCGAGGACGACCTGCTCGGCGCCATGCTCTGGGAACGCAAGGCGCAGGCCGAGGAGGCCACCCGGCTCCTCAATGGCCGCGACACGATGCAGGAGCTGTCGAACGCGCTCGCCGCGGCCGGCAAGGTGTACCTCATCGGGCTCGGCGAGGACGACCTGCATGCGCGCGGCTTCGCGATGCGGCTGTCGCTGCTCGGCATCACGGCGATCCGGCACGCCGACGTGGGCCGCATGGCGGCGCAGGTCGCCCTCTGCCAGCCGGGCGATGCGCTGGTCGTGTTCACCGAACATGGCAAGCATCCCGCGCTGGTCAAGATCGCGCGCTACTTCCGTGAGCAGCGCGGCCGCGTGATCACCGTGACGCGGCATACCTCCAATCCCGTGCGCGCGCTGGCCGACGTGGGCCTCGCCGTGGCCGCCTACGACGACGCCTCGTACGTGCAGTCGCTGATCTACCAGTCCACCGTGCAGCAGCTTCTGGATACCGTGTTCGTGCACCTGTGCGAGCACGACGAGGCGCGTCACGCGCGGCTCGTGCAGAACCTCGACCGCATCCAGCAGATGCTGGAGCCCTAGGAACGCCCATGCCGCCGCTTCGTCTCCTTCGCCTGCTCGGCCTCGTCGCCACCCTGTTCGCCTCGTCGCCCGGCGCGTTCGAGGCCCCCGCCGCGTGGTCCGTGTCGCGGCAGATGATCGTGGTCACGACCGACGGCTGGGACGTCGACCACGGCACGTTGCGCACCTATGTGCGCGACGGCACGCAGTGGAAGGAGCAAGGACAGGCGTCGGACGTGACGATCGGTCGCCACGGCAGCGCCTGGGGCGTCGGCCTCAGTCTCCCGCAGCACGACGGTCCGGTGAAGAAGGAAGGCGACGGCCGCAGCCCGGCGGGCGTGTTCCGCATCGGTGAAGCGTTCGGTTATGCCGAAACGAATCCAACGGCGCTCCCGTACCGCGGGCTGACCGCGTCCGATTACTGCGTCGACGTCGACGGCTCGCCGTACTACAACCAGCTCGTCGACGAGAAGAAGGTCGGCGCCGCGGCGGTCGGCGGTGCGACCGAGGCGATGCGCCGCGACCTGCATTTCGATGGCGACCGCGCCTATCGCATCGGCTTCGTGATCGAGCACAACCCCGACGGACGCAAGGGCGCCGGCAGCTGCATCTTCGCCCACCTGTGGAAGTCGCCGACCTCGCCCACCGCGGGCTGCACCGCGATGACGGACGCGACGATGGAACGGCTGCTCGCCTGGCTCGATCCGTCGAAGAAGCCCGTCTTCGTGCTGCTGCCGAAGACCGAATACGCACGCCTGCGTGACGCCTGGAACCTGCCGAGCCCATGAACGCGGCGCGATCGACCAAGGACGAGGCATGAAGCAGAAGCAGCTCGACGTGGTCGTCATCGGCGCGGGTATCGCCGGCGCCTCGGTGGCATGGTTCCTCGCGCCGGAGGCGCGGGTCGCCGTGCTCGAGCGCGAGCCGTTCGCCGGATTCCACACCACCGGGCGTTCCGCCGCGCACTTCAGCGAAAGCTACGGTTCGCCCCAGGTGCGCGCGCTCAGCCGCGCCACGCGCCCCTTCCTCGAGCATCCGCCGCGGGGATTCGCCGGCCACCCCATCCTGCAGCCGCGCGGCGCGATGATCATCGGCAGCGCTACGCAGGCCGCGCGTGTGCTCGCCGAATACGAAGCCGTGCGCGCGTTCACGCCGTCGCTCACCCTGCTCAACGCCGAGGCCATCGCGGCGCGCGTGCCCGTGCTCCGGCGCGAAGCCGCCGCCATCGCGTTCCTCGAACCCGACTCGGCGGACATCGACGTCAACGAACTGCACCAGGGCTTCCTGCGCGGCGCCAAGGCCGCTGGCGTCGCGCTCCACGTCGACACGCCGGTGCAGTCGATCCGCCGCGACGGCGACGACTGGCTCGTCAACGGGCAATGGCGCGCGCCGGTGGTCGTGAATGCCGCCGGCGCGTGGGCCGACACGATCGCGTCGATGGCCGGCGTCGCGCCGATCGGCCTCGAACCGCGCCGCCGCTCGGCCTTCCTGTTCGAGGCGCCGCAGGGGCTCGACGCTAGCGCGTTCCCATTCGTGGTCGACATCGACGAAACGTTCTACTTCAAGCCGGATGCCGGGCTCATGCTCGGCTCCGCCGCCAACGCCGATCCCACGCATCCGCACGACGTGCAGCCCGAGGAATACGACATCGCGCTAGGCATCCATCGCATCGAAGAAGCGACGACGATGACGATCCGCCGCCCGACGCGCACATGGGCGGGACTGCGCAGCTTCGTGGCGGACGGCGATCTCGTCGGTGGCTTCGCCCCGGACGCGCCCGGGTTCTTCTGGCTCGCGGCGCAGGGCGGCTACGGCATCCAGACCAGCGCCGCGATGGCCGAAGCCTGCGCGGCGCTCATCCTCGGCAAGCCGATACCCTCGCACCTCGCGGACGAAGGCATCACGGCGGCGATGCTCAGCCCGGCGCGCCTCGCCTGAAAGCATGGCGTACACGCAACCGTAGGAGCGCGCCCTGCGCGCGACGTGTTCTGAGGCCGGGAGCAACAGCCCCTGATGCTCTTCGCGAAAAGCTGTCGCGCGCAGGGCGCGCTCCTACGGCCGGCCGTGTCGGTGGCGTAGGAGCGCGCCCTGCGCGCGACATGTTCTGAGGCCAGGAGCCACAGGCCCTGACACTCTTCGCGAAAAACTGTCGCGCTCCTGCGTGACGCGTAGACGTCAAAGATCGTACGACACGCTCAGCCGCCCGTACCGCGGCTCCTGCCGCGCGGTGATCACGCCGTACGCCGGTTCCGGAAGGCCCGGGCCCGCTTCCGAGTACGGATACTTCTGCAGCGCGCGGCGCTCGTTGAGCGCGTTGAACACGTTGGCGCTGAACGCGAGCTTGCCTTCCCCGAAGGCCGGCCGCCACGTCACGCCCAGGTCGATCTGGCGGATCCACGGCAGACGTCCCTGCGCACCCGGCGGCGACGGCTCACCGTCGCAGAAGTGGTAGTCGCCCTGATAACCGGCGGGATCCTCGCGATCCGGACCGTAGTAGCCCAGGCAATGGCGCGGCGTACCGGAAACGAGGCTGACGTTCGCGGACGCCAGCCACTCCGGTGCGATCTGCCAGTAACCGAAGACCTTGAACTGGTGCTTGTGATCGTTGCTCTGCGGACCGTTGGTGTGTTCCATGATCGCCGCGTTATCCCAGTCCTCGCTGGTCGAGGCCGCGGTCTGGTTCAGGTCGGAGCGCAGCTGGCCTTCGGTGTTGCCGTAGCTGCGCGAGAAAACGTACGTCGCGCGCGCATACCATGTGCCGTCGAACGGATGCTCCATGAGCAGCTCGAGGGCGTAATACTTGCGCTTCAGTCCCTGGAAGCCGAGCTCCTTGTTCGTGATCGGCACCTGGACGTGATTGCCCGCGGTGTCGAGCAGCGTGAACGTGTTCGCGCGACCCGGATTGAAGAGATAGCAGCTGTTCACCTGGTTCGTATCGATATCCAGGCCCAGCGACTGCCCCTTCTCCACGATGCGGTCGATGTCGCAGTAATCGTCGATGGCGTCGCGCAGCTTGCGCACGGTGACCTTCGCGCCATAGACCCAGTCGCTGCCGAGCGTCTTCGTGAAGCCGAGGATGTACTCGTCCTGGTTCTCCGCCTTCATGCCACGCGCCGCGACCGTCTTCGGATCGGGCAGCTGGCCGAAGTTGTTGTTGGCGGACACCGGCACGCCCGGCGCGATCGCGGTCAGCCCGGTGGGCTGGCCATCCGGCGCGATGCCCGTATAGGTGAAGTACTGCGAGGTGCCCAGCGCGCCGCCGGCGGCATTGAGCGCGGGATTGAGCGGCAGGCCGAGGTAATAGCGACCCGCGTTGCCGTAGACCTTGAACGTCGCATCGCCGAACACGTCCCACGCCGCGCCGATGCGCGGCGCCCACTGCGGACGCGTCTGCTTGATGAACGCCTGGCTGTTCGCGTTGTAGTTGGTGAACTGGTCGTTGCGAAGGCCGAGCGTCACGAGCCAGCGATCGGTGACCTGCCAGGCGTCCTCGATGTACTGCGCGCGCTGGCTGGAGCGCACCGTCGCCAGGCTCGACGAGACGCCGCGCACCACGTAGTACCCTTCTTCGCCGCCGGGGTAGTTGCCGGGCGCGTCGACACCGAGGCCTGTCGAGATGGGCAGATCGGGAGACGACTGGTTGTACGTCCAGATGTAGCCCGGACCGGAGCTCGATGTACCCTGATCCCGCGCGCGCGCCTGCTGGTTGTCGATACCCGCCGTGATCGTGTGATCGCCCAGCGTGTAATGGATGTCGAAGCGCGTGTTCGTCGTCTCGTTGCCGCGGTTCGGATTCGCCAGCGTGGACACCGTCTGCCCGTTCTGCAACGCCACGCCACCGGTGTAGGCGGGATTCTGGAAATCCTGACCGGCGATGTACACGGCATCGGGGTTGTAGCCCGACGGCGACACGTAGTTCACCGTCTTCATCTTGCCGTACTGCGCGCTGATCGTCAGGTTGTCGGTGATGTAGCCGGTGTACTTCGCGGTGTAGACGTCGCCACCGAACTTCTCGTTGTTGGCGCCGGCGATCCGCGCGCCACGCCGGTGATTGGCGTAGTCGTAATCGTAGATCGTGCCCGATCGCTCGGTCTTGTCCGATGCCCCGGTCACTTCGATGATGTTGCTGTCGGTGATGTTCCAGTCGAGCTTGCCGTACCAGCGCGGCAGCTGGTAACGATATGAGCGATCCGGCGACTGCGGCAGTGTGACGTTGCTGATCACGTCGCCGGTCTGTCGCTCGACTTCGGCGGCGGCGAACAGGAACAGCTTGTCCTTGATCAGCGGGCCGCCCGCGTAGAGGCTCGCCGTCGTCGAGGTCACCGTGTTGCCGCGGTTCGCCGCGTAGAGGTCACCGGCCTTCGGCTGCGGCGGCAGTCCGTTGGTGTAGTGGCTGTCCTTCTCCCGCGCGCGCAGCCCGTTCGGTTCCCAGATGATCTGCGCGCCCGCGTGCCACTCGTTCGTGCCGCGCTTGCCGACGACGTTGATCACGCCGCCGTCCGAGCGACCGTACTGCGCGCTGTAGCCGCCGGTGTAGACCTCCTGCTGCTCGATCGCACCGTAGGGCAGCGAAACGCCACCGAACCCGCGCAACGGATCGGTCGTGTTGAAACCGTTGACGTAGTACGCGTTCTCGCTGGCGGCGGATCCGCCGAAGGAGACGAGCGAATTGCCCGTCGCGCTCTTGTAGCTACCGCTGTTGTCCACCGCGCCCGGCGCCAGCAAGGCGATGGCTTCCGAATTGCGGCCCAGGGGCAGCTTGGCGAGCTGCTGCGCCGTCACCACCGTGCGCGAGTCCACGGTCGAGACGTCGATCGTCGGCAACGCGTTGGCCGAGACGCTCACCGCGCCGAGATCCTGCGCCGCCTCCGGCGCGAACGATACCTCCACGCCCGAGCCGACCCTGAGCGCCACGTTCTCCCGGCTCCGCACCGCCGCGCCGCCACGGATCACCGAGACCGTGTAGGTACCGAGCGGCAGCTGCGACGCCGAGTAGCGGCCGCGTGCATCGACCGGCACCTCGCGCGTGAGACCCGTGTCATTCACGACGCGGACGACATCCCCTTCCCCCGCCTGCACCTGGCCATAAATGGAGCCCGTGGTGGACTGCGCGATGGCGCCGCCGGACAGGGCAGAAAACAAAGCGGTGGCCAACAGCGACCGCTGCAACGACGTCTTGCGCATGGAAACCCTTGAAATCGAAAAGGAAGGCAAGCCCCGACCGCACCGCCCTCCCCAGATGGGCGATGGATCGACCGCAGTGGCTTTGCCGGAACACGGACGCAACCGCCCGTCACGCCTGCGAGGCGTCGAAAAACCGAAGGAATTCAGTAGGAGGCGTTCACGGCCGGAAGCGACCGGCCGAACGCGTCGGCCGCCGGATCAGCGGCGACAACAACATCGCGGCGCGGCGCCAGTGGCGCGCGCGTGAAGAGAACCGGCTACTTGAAGGTGACGCATGGACGACCCCTCGTTTTGCTGCGATGCGTCACCGTAACACGACCCAATATAGCCATGTCAAGCATTTGGACGTCTAGATGTCTTATCCTTGCAACACCGCTGCCCTCCGGATGGGAGCGCTCGCGCGCGAACGGGGGCTCGCGTCGGCCTAGCAAGCTGCGGTGGGAGCCCGCTCGCGGGCGAATGGGTGCTTGCGACTCGCCGCACTTCCGCGATACGCCGCCGGCCACGACGGTCGGCGGCGGTCCCACGCATGGCGAATATCACGGATCGTATGGGCGCGTATCCATGACGAAGTACTCGAAATTATCGGCATTGCGCACCGCGTTCGATCGGTCCTTCTTCGCGAGCTCTTCCGCTTTCTGCCAGCCGTAGACGTAATCTCCGGTACCGGGGTACAGCGCATTGAAGTGCGTGTATTCATGGACGAGCGTACCGACTCGCGACGCATACGCGTCCGCCTCCGGCAAGGCGAAGAATTTTGGACAGAATCGGATCGTGTATCGCGTCTCGGTCAACGCAGAGGCCGAGGCATTCTCTCCACTACCTGGACAACCACAGCGCATGTCAAGGTCGGCGGCAATGCGTTTCCTCGAGGCGACGAGGGTTTCGTACACCCTTGCATTATCGTCCAGCCCCCACCCGGC
>NZ_FODZ01000007.1:63949-112071 GCF_900110505.1 Luteibacter sp. UNC138MFCol5.1 | reverse complement strand
AAGGAGTCTGGGTGGCGCATCGCCACGTGAGAACACGACGATTCTGAAAAGGCACGGTTTCGGTGTGTAGGAAGAACGGCGGCCCGGGCCGCGGTTCTTGGCGACGCTCTCCGAACCGTGCCGGACTGTGCCCTACTCCGGAATCGTCACCTCCACCAACCGCTCCAGCAGCGTCAGCGATTCCTGCCAGCCGAGATAGCACTGCTCGGGCGGGATCATGTCGGGGATGCCCTCCTGCACGATGTCGATTTCCGTGCCGCACGACACCGCGCGCAACGTGATGGTCGTCTTCATCGTGCCCGGCAGGTTCGGATCGTCGAAGCGGTCGTCGTGCACGATGCGCTCGTTGGGCACGAGTTCGAGGTACGTGCCGCCGAAGCTGTGGCCGCCGCCCGTCGAGAAGTTGGTGAAGGTCATGCGGTACCTGCCGCCGACCTTCGCGTCCAGTTCGTGCACGGTGCAGGTGAAGCCATCCGGCGGCAGCCACTTGGCGTTCGCGGCCGGATCGAGGAAGGCGCGGTAGACGCGCTCGGCGGGGGCGGTGAAGACGCGGAGCAGGCGGACGGTGCCGGACATGGGATGTTCCTTCAGCGAGGAGGAGCCCTCATTGTCCACGACGAACGAGCTCGCCCCGAATCGACATGCGCGGAAAAGAAAAAAGCCGCGACCCGGAGGCCGCGGCTTTTTCGTGTCGCACACGCCCCGCCGAAGCGGGAAGCGCGATTACTTCATCAGGCCGGCGAGGGTCTTGCCGAGGTCGGCCGGGGACTTGACCGTGGTCACGCCCGCCTTCTCCAGCGCGGCGAACTTGGCTTCCGCCGTGCCCTTGCCGCCCGAGATGATGGCGCCGGCGTGGCCCATGCGCTTGCCCGGAGGGGCCGACGCACCGGCGATGAACGACACCACCGGCTTCTTGACGTACTGCGAGATGAACTCGGCCGCGTCTTCCTCGGCGCTGCCGCCGATCTCGCCGACCATGATGATGCCCTCGGTCTGCGGATCGTCCTGGAAGAGCTTCAGGCAGTCGATGAAGTTCAGGCCGTTGATCGGGTCGCCACCGATGCCGATGCAGGTGGACTGGCCGAGGCCTTCGTTCGTGGTCTGGAACACCGCTTCATACGTGAGCGTGCCCGAGCGCGAAACGATGCCGACCTTGCCCGGCTTGTGGATGTGGCCCGGCATGATGCCGATCTTGCACTCGCCCGGGGTGATGACGCCGGGGCAGTTCGGACCGACCAGGACGACGTCCGGGTGCGACTTCAGCACGTTCTTCACGCGCATCATGTCGAGCACGGGGATGCCTTCCGTGATCGCGACGATGACCTTGATGCCACCGTCGATGGCTTCGAGGATCGAGTCGGCCGCGAACGGCGGCGGCACGAAGATGACCGAGGCGTCGGCGCCGGTCTGGTCGACCGCGTCACGCACCGTGTTGAAGACCGGCTTGCCGATGTGCTCGGTGCCGCCCTTGCCCGGGGTCACGCCACCGACGATCTGGGTGCCGTAATCGATCGCCTGCTCGGCGTGGAAGGTACCCTGCTGTCCGGTGAAGCCCTGGACGAGGACCTTGGTGTTCTTGTTGATCAGGACGCTCATGTTGCTTCGCTCCTCAGCCCGCGGCAGCCACGGCTTTCTGGGCCGCGTCGTTCAGATCGTCGGCCGGCGTGATCGCCAGGCCCGAGTTGGCCAGCAGTTCGCGGCCCTTCTCGACATTGGTGCCCTGCAGGCGCACCACCACCGGAATCTTCAGGCCCACTTCCTTCACGGCCGCGATGATGCCTTCGGCGATCAGGTCGCAACGCACGATGCCGCCGAAGATGTTGACCAGGATGGCCTTGACCTTGTCGGACGAGAGGATGAGCTTGAACGCCTCGGTGACGCGCTCCTTGGTGGCGCCGCCGCCGACGTCGAGGAAGTTGGCCGGCTCGCCGCCCGCCAGCTTGATCACGTCCATCGTCGCCATCGCGAGACCGGCACCGTTGACCATGCAGCCGATCGTGCCGTCCATCGTGACGTAGTTGAGGTTGTGCTGGACGGCGGCCGCTTCGGCGGCGTCTTCCTGCGTGAGGTCGCGCATGGCGGCCAGGTCGGCGTGACGGAACTCGGCGTTGTCGTCGGAGTTCACCTTGCCGTCGAGGGCGGCGAGGTTGCCGTCTTCGAGGATCGCGAGCGGGTTCAGCTCGACCAGCGAGAGGTCCTTCTCGTTGAAGAGCTTGTACAGGCCCAGCATGATCTTGACGAGCTGGCCGACCTGCTTCGGATTCAGGTCCATCTTGAACCCGAGGTCGCGGCACTGGTACGGCTGCAGGCCTTCGACGTAATCCACGACGATCGTGTGGATGTCTTCCGGCGTGTCGTGCGCGACCTGCTCGATGTCGACGCCGCCGTGCTTCGAGGCGATGAACGAGATCGACTTGGTGTCGCGATCGGTGAGGATCGAGAGATACAGTTCCTTCGCGATGTCGGTCGCGTCGGTGACAAGGACCAGGTTCACGGGCAGCGCGCGGCCGGCCGACTGGTAGGTTTCCATGTTCGTGCCGAGCATGCCCTTGGCGGCGGCGCGGACGTCGTCGAGGCTGCGGCAGAACTTGACGCCACCGGCCTTGCCGCGGCCACCGGCATGGATCTGGGCCTTGACCATCCACTGCGTACCGCCCAGGTGCTTGGCGGCGTCGACGGCGGCGTCGGGAGAGTTGGCAACCTTGCCCGGCGGCACGGCGATGCCGTACTTCGCGAACAGTTCTTTAGCCTGGTACTCGTGGAAATTCATTCGATACCTCGAGCGAACGGGAGAAGCGTGTGAAAGCGTGCCGGCCGTGAGGCCTGCACGGGGAGGGGGAAACGGTCGAATGCGCGCGATTCACGCAATACGGCCGCGTATTTTCCCGGAAGGCGCCCCGGATGGAAAGGGGCGGTGCCGCATCGGGCCGCGGAGGGACGGGCCGGGAGCGTCGCCCGGACGGCTTGCCGGGGTGCCAAGGCCCCCTATACTGGCGGTCATCCACGGCCCTCGGGGGGCCATCGGCGGAGAAGCAGCAAGGTGTCCACGCCCGCGACGACGATGACGGCACGAGCCAGCGCGCGCCAGGGGGCGCCCCGCCACGAACTCTTCTTTTTCAATTACTTCCGGCTGGGCCAGGCCGCCGTCTACACCGCGCTGGCCTTCCGCCCCGGCCACATGGAGTGGCCCGCCCTCCCCGAGCCGCTGATCGCCCGCCTCTTCGCGATGGCCTACCTGCTGGCGGCCCTGGTGATGGTGGCCCGCACCCGGCAGACGCTGCACCGGCCGGTGCTCACGGTCTCGGTCGGACTGACCCTCGACATCCTCGCCGCGCTTTGCGCGCTGGTCCTCATGCACGACGTGCGGATGGGCGTGGCGATGATGCTCGCCGTCAACATCGCCACGGGCGCCCTGCTGCTGCCGTTCCGGCTGTCGATGTTCTTCGCCGCGCTCGCCACGCTGGGCATGCTGGGCCACTCCGTCTTCGACTTCGTGGACTCGGGCACCTCCGACCGCGAATACGCCGAGTACGGCCTCTTCGGCGCGGCGTACTTCGCCTGCGCCTCGCTCTGCTATGTCCTCGGCCGCAACATCCGCGCCTCGGAGGCCCTGGCGGAGCAGCGCGGCATCGACCTGGCCAACCTGTCGCAGGTCAACGAACTGATCATCCGCCGCATGAAGACGGGCGTGCTGCTGGTGGACGAAGGCAACCGCATCCACCAGCTCAACGAGTCCGCGTGGATGCTGATGGGCAACCCGTCCGCCGACCAGCGCGACCTCGGCACGCTCGCGCCCGAGCTGTCGCGGCGCCTGTACCACTGGCGCACCTCGGGCAAGCTCGACGAGAGCGCCACGATGCTGGCCGACGGCACGCCCGAAGTGGTGCCGCGCTTCTCGCGCCTCGCGCCGAACGACGATTCCCACGTACTGATCTTCCTCGACGACACGTCGCTCGTCTCGCGACGCGCGGAGGAGCTCACGCTGAGTTCGCTGGGACGGCTTTCCGCCTCGATCGCCCACGAAATCCGCAATCCGCTGGCGGCGATCCATTACTCGGCGCAGCTGCTGGCGGAGTCGACCGACCTCAACGACGCCGACCTGCGCATGGTCGAGATCATCAACAACCACTGCTCGCGCCTCAACGAGATCATCGAGAACATCCTGCAGCTCTCGCGCCGCGAACGCTCGCGACCGGAGACCCTCGACCTCGGCCGCTGGGTGCATCACTTCGTCACCGAATACCGCCAGGGCAACGACCTCGGCGCGGACATCCTCCGGGCCGTGTCCGGCAGCGAGCCGGTCGCCGCCGTCGCCGATCCGCAACACCTGCAGCAGGTGATCTGGAACCTCGTGCAGAACGCCCTGCGCTACGGCCGCCTGCCCGGCGAGCCGGCCCGCGTGATGCTGGTGGCGCGGCATTCGGATGCCGGCATTCCCATCCTCGAAGTGATCGACCGCGGCCCCGGCATCCCGCCGAAGGTGGCCGCGCAGATCTTCGAGCCCTTCTTCACCACGCACGAATACGGCACGGGACTGGGCCTCTACCTCGCCCGCCAGATGGCCGAGGCGAACCAGGCTGCGCTCGAATACGTGCGCGTGGCGGGCGGCGGCAGCTGCTTCCGCATCAGCCTGACGCCGCCCGCGCGCACCGCCGCGTCGGCACCCGTGGCGGCCAGCGCGTGACGGCCGCCCTATGCGTCCGCCCCCCGGGCGGGTACATTTGGACCCTTCACCGAACCTCTCGGACCCAATGAGCAAGCAGACCGTTCTGGTCATCGACGACGAGCGGGACATCCGCGAGTTGCTGACCATCACACTCGGTCGAATGGAACTCGACGTCGACGCCGTGGGGAGCGTCAACGAAGCGCGGAGCGCACTGGCGGCACGGCGATACGACCTGTGCTTCACCGACATGCGCCTGCCCGATGGCAGCGGCCAGGAGATCATCGAGCTCATCGCGTCGAATTTCCCGGACATGCCCGTGGCGATGATCACCGCGTACGGCAACGTCGACGCGGCGGTGAACGCGCTGAAGGCCGGCGCCTTCGACTTCGTCTCCAAGCCGGTGGACATCCACCTGCTGCGCCGCCTCGTGCGCACGGCGCTGCGCCTGTCCGAGGAACGCAAGGCCGATGCCGGAGCCAAGGTTTCGCCCGGCGCCGACCGTCTCATCGGCGACTCCCCGGCGATGACCGAAGTCCGCGGCAAGATCGCCAAGCTCGCCCGCAACCAGGCGCCGGTCTACATCGCCGGCGAATCCGGTGTCGGCAAGGAGCTGGTCGCGCGCCTGATCCACGAACTGGGTCCCCGTTCGGCCGGCGCCTTCGTGCCGGTCAACTGCGGCGCCATCCCGTCCGAGTTGATGGAAAGCGAGTTCTTCGGCCACCGCAAGGGCAGCTTCACCGGCGCCCACGCCGACAAGGAAGGCCTCTTTCAGGCGGCGCAGGGCGGCACGCTCTTCCTCGACGAAGTCGCCGAGCTTCCCCTGCACATGCAGGTGAAGCTGCTGCGCGCCATCCAGGAAAAGGCCGTGCGCCCCATCGGCGGCCGCGACGAAATCCCGGTCGACGTGCGCATCCTGTCCGCCACGCACAAGAACCTCGCCGCGCTCGTCGAGCAGGGTCTTTTCCGCCAGGACCTCTTCTACCGCATCAACGTCATCGAACTGCGCGTGCCGCCCCTGCGCGAACGCCGCGGCGACGTGCCCCGCCTGGCGGAATTCGTGCTGCGCCAGCTCGCGACCGAATCCGGCGGCGCGCCCGGCAAGCTCAAGCCCGAAGCCCTCGCGGCGCTCGAGGCCTACCACTTCCCAGGCAACGTGCGCGAGCTGGAGAATATCCTCGAACGCGCGATGGCGATGTGCGAAGGCGACACCATCGAAGCCGACGACCTGATGCTGCCGCAGCGCGCACCGGCCACCACGAGCGCACCGGCACAGCCGGTTCTCGCCGAAGCCACGGCGCAGGCGCCGCAAGCCGCGCGCGTCGCCGCCACCGACGGCTCGCTGGAGGATTACATCTCCAACATCGAACGCGACACGATCATCAAGGCCCTCGAAGAGTCCCGCTACAACAAGACCGCGACCGCCAAGAAACTCGGCATCACCTTCCGCGCGCTGCGCTACAAGCTGAAGAAGCTCGGCATCGATTGATCGACGCCTGTGCAGTGATCGAAGCCACGCCACTGTGGGAAGCGCGCTAGCGCGCGAAGGGTGCTCGCGACGGATTGCCCGACGAGCTCGATGGCTCGTGGGTGCTCCGGCGGCGCCCACGAGCATCAGGAGCGACGTCCTCAGCTACCGATCACGGACACGAACGCCCTCATCGAGCTGACGTGATGGTCCGGGCCGCCAGCCGATCCGCAAAGGACCTTCCCTGCGACATCGATGGAAAGATGCGTCATGTAGTTCAGGTGTGACTCGCCGCCCTTGAACGTCACGATGCCGTCGTTGGCGAACCCTGGATCCAGAGCCCCATCCTCCTGAAAACGGCCCAACCATAACTCGCTGCCTGAAGCCGGTCGGGCAACGGCGCCACCCGCATACAACCTCCCATCCAGATCGACGGCCACGCGTCCGAAAGCGAGATCGGCGGTGGCGTCATTCCGGTCCGTCACGACCTTCCATCGCCCGTTGTTGAAGTCGGGCGAAGGACGACCGGCCGAATCCAGACGAAGCAGAAGCCCGGATCTGTAGGACGCGCTCCCGCCCCGCGTCCGTCGCACATACCCTCCAGCCAGAAGACCGCCATCGCCAAGCCGTTCGAGGCTCACGAGTACCGCCCTCTCCAGCGCGTCGCCACCGATATCGATATCGGCGGCGCCGAAATACGCGTATCCGGCCTCTCCGAAAGTGATGTCTGGCTGGCCGTCCGCCAGGAGGCGCCAGAAAACGATGCGGACCGGTGCGGCGTGATCGTTGTGCTGCCCGACCAGCGTTACCCTTCCATCGGGAGCGACCACCATGTCGTACGCACCCCATTCGTCACTGAAGAATGCACCGTTCGTCAGATAACCCATTCCGGCGAAGGCCGTATCCAGCTGGCCGTCGGCCGTGCAACGGATCACGGCGTAGAAGGGCCCGTCCGAAGCAATCAGACAATAAAACCCCTGGTTGTATGACGCGACTTTGGCAGAAACCGGGCCAGCCGCCACCTTCTCGCCATCCCGCGCGGCGGGCGGAGGGATACGATGAACGATCTTCCCGCCCTGGCCGAAGGTCGGATCGAGCGCGCCGTCCGACCGGAAGCGGACCAACCCGATACTCAGATCGATATTCGTGCCTGCCCGCACCACGGCGATGACCCCACCATCGCTCGTTGGCAAGAGCGCCGTCACTCCGCCCCCGGAGATGTCGAGAGACACGATCGCCAGCCCGTCGAACGATCCAAACGACGGATCCAGTGATCCATCGGTCTTCATGCGTGCGACATAGACCGCCGTTCGCTCGGACGCCTCGGCGTCGGCCACGTACAGCCGACCGTCGGCCGACGAGCACACGACCGGAGCGTTCCTCATGGCCCTGGAGTTGGGAACCGGCATGACGAACTGTTGTTCGATATGGCCGGCGGCGCGAGCTTCCGACGCCGCCCCGGAGCGGAAAGACTTGCCCTTCTTCATGTTCGCTTCCTTGCGACCGACGATGCACCGATGGTAGCGCCGGATCGGGCGCCATGGTCGAGCGTGCGCCGCAGCGATTCGGCCGACCGTTCAACCGGATACGCCACAAGCGAATGGAAGCGCATAACGATCGCTGCTGACCGGTGCGAGGTTCGCCCGTCGACGACTCCCCACCGAAGGGTGGGAGCCGATCGCATCGGCGATCCGCGTAAGCGCCCACGTCTCCGCGGCAATCATCTGAGCAATGCGGTGTGGGAAGCGCACTGGCGCGCGAAGGGTACTCGCGAAGCGTCGCAATGGAACCGGGCGGCAGCCTGGCGGCTCAACGCCCCGGTGAGCTACCGAGCCAGTCGCACGAAAGCAACGTCGCTGCACTGCGCCTCAACTCGTCGGACGCAGCACGCATATACGTCTCGCACTTACGATCTTCCCGCGCCAGCATCGCTTCATGGAAGCGGTGCCGAACTGCGTTCTCCGGAACGGTATCCAGCTCCGACGCGGCCGCCCGGAACGCAAAGAACGCCGGATCGTCCGGGCGGGCAGACCGATGTCGAAGATTGACGATTCGACGAACATCGGCCAGCGACGGCATATCCGAACCGCAAATCGCCTGTAGCGCCTTGCGCAGTTCGCCCAGGGTCCCGAGGTCGCTACTCATCTCCGTTTTCCTTCCGCGGATCCATCGTTCGTGAGTCGCATGCTTCAGGCCGGAACTTGCCATATAGCGTCAACGGCCAGCGCGACCTTTCAGGAATCTGGAAATGCATATTCCCAGAACATGGATGTCAGGCGATATCCGAAGATCTGGTTGTCCTTGTACCGGGAGATCATACCCTCGACCGTGCAGACTGGCTCGTCGAGTTCCGCATGTCGGGTCACCACCAGATCCTTGAATACCTTGTGCAGATACGCCTGCTCCTCGGCATTGATCGAGGAGTCGATTTTGAGAGCTCGCATGATATTGAAAGGAAAGAGTTCGATCTTTCGCGAGATACGATTATGGTGCAGCGCCAACTCAGTATTGCCGTCGGACCATGCGACCGCACTAAGCAGGTGGTGAGCAACCGGTGATCGTTCATGGGCTTCCAGTATTCCAACGAACGCTCTGTCGCCCACCGGCATCTGGCTCTTCCAGGTCAAAGCGATCCAGATAGCCGCGTCAAAGCCCCGCTCTCCGTCAAGCAGATTGCGAAGAACCGACACAGCCCCTTCGGGATCGACGTACGGCGGGAAAAGCAAAAGTATTCCGAGCAAGAGTTGCTCGTTCAGACTGGCTTTTCCGCAAGAAACAAGTTGTTCGAGCTTTTCGACCAAGGGCTCGCCGTCTCCACGCAGCAAACTAGCCTCGAGGTCACTCCGGGGTACGTACGTCGATGTCACTTCTCAATATCCTTCTTCGAGGCATCCTTGAATACGCTCATAGTTCGCCAGGGCGTACGCACTCGCTCATCCATGTAACCCGCCGCTCGAACCCAGCTGACTACGTCAACCCTTGAGAGTGCCAAAGTCCCCCGGCGAAGCCCTACAGCCACCACGGACATGCCACTTCAGAGTTCCGTCAACAAGTTCGCATGAACTCAATGATGCGCTTTCGGTGCTCATCGATCGGCGAGAGCAAATGACTCGTTTCGTCATCCCGCGCCAGCGCTTCCAACGTGCGAGGCATGTCGGAATACCGCTCGAGAAACGGGATCATCGTCGTTGCGCTGGCGACGCGAAGGCCTTCGACGACGCCATCGAGATCACCGACCTGCCTTACCGACCAGCGAAACTGCCCTTGCCCCGTAAGCCGACCATACTCACAACCTACCGTCGCCGACTGCTTGCTCTCGCGATCGATTCCGAGCAGGGCATCCTGCACGGCGTCGAATCTCACGCCCGCATCGAGCGTGACATCGAAATCCGAGTCGTGATTGATAAACGCCAAGTGCAGGCCAATCCATCCGCGAGCTGTTTTCCGCCGGAAGACTTGCTGCGAGAGCACCGGCTTGAAGCCGAAGGGCCGCAGACCTTCAGCCACCAGCTGCAACAGGGTGCGTTGTACGGCGCGATTTGTCATCACAATGGGTATTTCCTTTCAATTTCCTCAATTCTGACGAGCTGGCCACGCAGGTCAACAGGAGCATTTTCGCCAACGATTCGCCCTCCTTCAGATGCCAGGCGCGAGTCCTTCAAACACTGAAGAGCTGACCGAGTTGCATTTCCGGCCTTCGCCTCTACTGCAATAACTCTACCCTCCGAAGTGCGCACTAAGTGGCCACATCGAGTACGATGGTCGAAGCGTCGCCCATATCAATACCTTTGCTGGCAAGGAGAAGGAACACTTTCTCTTTGAAGGAAACGCAGGCTCTGTGGAATCGCTGACCGATGGTTTGAATCGCTGATGTCGTATAACGCGCTTGAAAAAGAGCTCATCGTTAGCCTCGACGCGGCGATCAACACCGAGGCCCTTCGCATCGTCGACGATGCCAGCCCCTATCTTCTCGCCCTCGAGGCCGCATTCCCGTTTGCTTCGAATCGTCTCGACTGGAGACGGGTCCGGGATGCGATCGAGGGTGGCGAATTAGGCCTACCAGACGCGGCGAACGTGTTCACGAAGTTCATCGGCAGCTCGGTGTCGGCTTCGGACATGGACGAAGTTGTGGCCGTCGTAGGCGATGGCCCGATCGCGTTCGCCGTCACCGGAACGCTTCGCGATGTCATGCCTCACATGCCGCACATCGTGGACTTCCCGCAGCACAGCTACGTATTTCCCTACCCCCATGCCACCTGGTGCGCCAGCCTCACGTTCGAAGGCTGGATGTATTTCGGCCATTCGCCTCGCATCTGACATTCAACGCTACGCCGCATGGAGCTTTGCGAGGCGTCGACGCCTGACGGTCGTAACGGCACGCCGGGCCAGGCACGCACTCGCGAGCAACAGCGCGACTGCCGTTACCGAATTGAGAACCATCAGAGCCACCAGCCCCGGCGTCCATGCGAACTCGATCTCCTCGATCGGCAGGCGTGCCCACGGTGTGACGAAGATCGGCGCGCTCCACAACCACGACCACGCGCGGAACATCCATGAGTCGTGACACGGCGGCCACGCGCACGATGTGCGTGCGCCGAGCGTGAGCAGTGCGACGAGGAGATGCATGAGCGTGGCGAGCACGAACAGGCAGGCGAAGACGAGGCGACGATGCCAGCGCTCGGTGATGTCGAGATCCATGACGATGCTCCGTTGCGAAAACGCAACGCTAAATGGGCATCGTCGAACGGGCTATGGAAGAAATCGGAAAATCGCGACTTTCTGTGGCCGTGCGAGGGCACGGCCCCTGGGACGCCTCAGGCTTTCGGAACGTCGCTCGCTTCCAGGGCCTCGCGCACTTTGCGCAGCAGCACGCGCGACTGCACCGGCTTGTCGATCACGTAGAGGTGATCCAGCTGCGGCAGTTCGTCGAAGTTCGGCGGCGCGTCGGGGCGCGCCAGCAGCAGCACCGCGCGGCTGTAACCATGCTCGAGCAGCGCGGCCAGCGTGCGCACGCCGGTGAACAGATTCATGTCGGCGTCCATGACGACGAGGTCGGGTACGCCGTGCGCTTCGATCCATTGCAGCGCTGCCGTGCCGCTCTGGCTCGCGCCGGCCTGATAGCCGTACGCATCGAGCGTGTCGACCAGCAGCGACAGTTGCACCGCCTCCTCGACGACGACGAGCACGCGCTCGGCTTCGCCCTGCAGGCTCGCATCCATCACCTGCGGGTCGAGGTGCTCGCCCTCCTCCGCTTTCAACGGCAGGTAGAGGTGGAATGCCGTGCCCTCGCCCACCGCGCTGCGCACACGCATGAGTCCGTCATGGCTGGCGACGATGCGCTTGCACGAGAGCAGGCCGAGGCCGGTGCCGGCTTCCTTCGTGGTGAAGAACGGTTCGAAGAGGCGCTGCAGCACGTCCGGCGGCATGCCCTGCCCCGTGTCGATGACCGACAGGCGAATGTAGCGGCCAGCCGCCGAGGCCTCGCCGTCGGCGAAGAAATCGTCGGCGAGCGTGACGACATCCGTCTCGATGCGCAGCACGCCGCCGTCCGGCATCGCCTGCATGGCATTGAGGCTGAGGTTCAGCAGGCACTGCTGCAGCTCGGTGTGGTTGCCTTCGAACGCCACGTCGGGATCGATGACGTCGACTTCCATGCGCACCGTGCGCGGAACGCTGCCTTGCAGGAGCAGGTTGAGCGCCTCGAGCAGCGCGCCGAGCTTCACCTGCTCCGCGCGGCGGGCGCCACGCGCGAACGAGAGCATCGACGAGACCATTTCCAGGCCGCGGCGGCCGCAGTCGCGCACGAGCGCGCCCAGGCGCGAGAGGCGCGGATCGTCCGCGTAGTCTTCGAGCGTGTCGCCCGCGAGCAACAGCGGTTGCAGCAGGTTGCGCAGGTCGTGGCTGAGTCCACCGGCAAGCAACGCGAGGCTCTCGAAACGCTGGGCACGGATGAGTTCCTGCTCGGCGCGCTGGCGGGCACGTTGCTCGTCGGCTTCGCGGAGCGCGCGGCGCACCGCGCTCGCGAGGCGGGCGGTGTTCTGCTTGAGGATGTAATCGGTGGCGCCGTTGCGCAGCGCTTCGATCGCGGCCTCTTCGCCCAGCGTGGCCGAGATGAAGATGAACGGGATATCGGACCGGCGCTCGCGCAGTACCTGCAGCGCACGCTCGCCGCTGAAGGCCGGCAGGCTGAGGTCGGACAGCACGATGTCGGGTTCGAACTCGTCGAGCGCGGCGGCGTAGGCCGCCTCGTCTTCCACGAGCCTCACTTCGAAGTCGATGCCGTCGTCTTCCAGCTCGCCGAGCACGAGCTCGGCGTCGAGCGGATTGTCCTCGACCTGGAGGATCCTGACTTTCTGGCCTTGCCCGCCCATCCCAGCCATGTTCCGACGTCGCTCCGGGTTATTCGCCGTCCGGGCGCTGGTTGAGCACCGCCCAGAAATGACCGAGGGTCTGCACCGCGGTGAAGAACTGCTGCACGTCGACGGGCTTCAGCACATAGGCGTTGACGCCGAGGTCCCAGCTGCGTGCCAGGTCGCTCTCCTCGCGCGAGGACGACAGGATGACCACCGGAAGACGCTTCCACTTGTCCTCGGAGCGCAGTTGCTTGAGCACCTCGAGGCCGTCCATGCGCGGCATCTTGATGTCGAGCAGGATCACGGCCGGGTCGCCCTCGGTGCGGTCCGCGTAGGCACCGCGGCGGTGCAGCCAGTCGAGGCAGTCGACACCGTCTTCGACGTGTACCACCGGGTTGGCCAGGTTGGCCTCGCGCAGCGCGTCGATGGCCATTTCGGCGTCGGCCATCGAGTCTTCGACGAGGAGGATCGTGCGCAGGTCGCGCTGGTTCATGAATCACCCAATCTGGCGCCCGGAACGTCCGAGGCCGGTAATGAAAAGTGGAAGGTGGCGCCGACGCCGGTTTCGCCTTCGGCCCAGGTACGCCCTCCATGGCGAGCGATGATACGTCTTACGTTGGCAAGGCCGATGCCGTTGCCGGGGAACTCGGAGGCACGGTGCAGCCGCTGGAACACACCGAACAGCTTGCCCGCGTACTGCATGTCGAAGCCCGCGCCGTTGTCGCGGACGGAGAACTCGTAGTCGCCCGCCGGGGTACGCGCGAGCTCCACCTCGATCAGCGCGCGATCGCGGCTGGAGGTGTACTTCACCGCGTTGCCGAGCAGGTTCTGCCACACGGTGCGAAGCATGTTCTCGTCGCCGATCACGATGGGCAGCGGCGAGACCTTCCACTCGATATGGCGGCCACCGGTGTCGGACTCAACCAGGGCCCGGGCCTCCTCCACCAGCGACTGCATGTCGACCGGCTGCAGGCGCAGCGCGCCGCGGCCGAGGCGCGAGAACACGAGGAGGTCGTCGATCAGCTGCGCCATGCGGCGCGACGAGCTGCTGATCACGTCGATGTAGTGGCGCACGCGGTCGTCGGCCTTGTCGCCGAGCTGCGACTCCAGCTTGCCGGCGAAACCGGAGATGTGACGCAGCGGGGCGCGAAGATCGTGCGATACGGAGTAGCTGAAGGCCTCCAGCTCGCGGTTCACGTCGGAAATCTGCTCGACCTTGCCTTCGAGCTGGCGGTTGAGCTCGTTGACCTTCTGCTCGACGAGCGCGCGCGCGGTGATGTCGCTCACCGTGAGCAGCAACGCCGGATCGTCGCTGTCCGGCTGCTCGATGCGCCGGGCGTTGATGACCACGAAGCGGTCCACGCCGTCCATGGTGCGCTGCGTGAGCTCGTAGTCCCATAGCTCGCGATCGCGCGCCACCACGTCGACCAGTCGCTGGAGCAGCGCCGAATCCTTCCACGCGCCGTCGCCGATCTGGTCGAGCGGCACGCGCTGGTCGCGCTCCTGGTCGAAGCCGTAGAGCTCCGCGAACGCGGCATTGGCGAGCAGCGTGCGCAGGTTCTTGTCCAGCATCGCGATCGGCTCGCGCACCGCCTGCACGATCAGCTGGGATCGCTGCACGGCTTCGGCCACGCGCGATTCGGCCCGCAGGCGGATCGCGATCTGTCGTTCGGAGACCACCACCACGATGCCGAGCAGCGCGATCTGCGCGAGCGCCGACACCAGCAGCACCAGGCGGTTGTTGGTGGCGAGGCTCGACGCCCTGGCGCGGCGGGCCTCGAGCAGCCCGGTCTCCTCGTCCACGATCTCCTTGATCTGCTCGCGCACCGGGAACAGCTGGCGCGCGTCCTCCATGGAGGCGAAGGCGCCGTTCTTGTCACCAGCCTTCAGTCGCTGCAGCGCCTGGTCGGTCAGCGCCATGCGGCCGCTGGCGATGGATTCGAGCGCACCGATACGCGCGATCTGCTCGGGGTTGTCGCGCGTCATCTCGCGGAGCGACGCCACCAGCCCGGGAACGACCTGTCGCGGCGCGTGTGCACGCTGGTCGAGATCGGGGTCGTCGGGCGCGCCGGCGATGCGCGCGTAGACCGCCGCTTCGCTGCTGCGGAGGGAGGCCGCCACGCGATACACGCTCGCCTTCACCTCGGAGGTGTGGGTCACCCAGTCGCGCGAGTCGAGGGCATCCTCGGCCGCCGAACGGGTGACGATGTACGGCAGGGCCACGATCACGAGCACGGCGGCCAGCAGGCCGACGAGTCGCCAGCGCAATCCGATGCGTTCGATCATGCCCTGGCCATCCCCGCGACGATTCCTGCCCTGTAAGGACATTCATTGTAAACGTGAAGCGCCGCACAGCGCTGGAATTTCATGGCACGTACCTCGGACACGACGACGGGTACGCCGCTTTTCCACCTGTTTCCAGGTAGATGAGCGGCGTACCCGTCCGATTGGAGGCGTGCTTAATGCCGAAACGGGCGTGAAGGACCCGTGACGGCAAGGAGCGCCTCAGTTCGCCTTGTCGCTCATCGAGTACGGCGCCGCGCTGTTGCCGGTGCCCCACTCCTTGTTCGGCGCCTCCTGCATGGAGAAACGCAGTTCGCCGCCGGCCACGATTTCCTCGTGACGGATGAAGGTGCGGTCCAGCGGCTTGCCGTTGAGGGTGACCTTGCCGACGTACGGGTGCTTCGCGTCGAGGTGGTCGGCCGAGACCGTGAAACGCTTGCCGCCGGCGAGGTTCAGGGTGGCCTTCTCCACGAACGGCCGGCCGATCACGTACTGGTTGCTGCCCGGCGCCACCGGGTAGAAGCCCAGGGAGGTGAAGATGTACCAGGCCGACATCTGGCCGAGATCGTCGTTGCCCACCAGGCCCGTCGGCGTCGGCGTGTACTGGGTCTCCATGATGTGCTTGAGGCGCTCCTGCGCCTTCCAGGGCTGGCCGGCATAGTCGTACATGTAGGCCACCTGGTGGCTCGGCTCGTTGCCGTGCGCGTACCAGCCGATCAGGCCGGTGATGTCCTCCACGTGCGCGAACGACTTCGGATCGACCTTGGCGTCGAACACGGAATCGAGCTTCTTCACGAAGGCGTCCTTACCGCCCAGCGCCTCGATCAGGCCGGCGACGTCCTGCGGCACGTACCAGGAGTACTGCCACGCGTTGCCTTCGGTGTAATCGCTGCCGTACGCCGCCGACGACGGATCGAACGGTTCGCGGTAGCTGCCGTCGCTCTTGCGGGCGCGGAGGAAGCCTGTCTTCGTGTCGAAGCTGTTCTTCCAGTAGCCCGCGCGCTTCATGAAGGTGGCGGCCACATCGTCCTTGCCCATGGCCTTGGCCATCTGCGCCAGCGACCAGTCGTCGAAGGCGTATTCGACGGTTTTGGAGGCCGCTTCCGGCGTGCGGTCGATCGCGACGTAGCCGAGCTTCATGTAGTCGTCGAGGCCGCCGTACGGCCCATAGGTGGCGCTCTTGACCATCGCGTTCAGCGCGGCCTCGGCGTCGTAGCCGCGAATGCCCTTCATATAGGCATCGGCGATCACCGGCACGGCGTGGTAGCCGACCATGCACCAGGTTTCCATGCCGCCATAGGCCCAGATCGGCAGGATGCCGAACGGGCTGGCCTGCTGGGCGGCGATCAGCGAGCTGACGAAGTCGTTGCTCTTCTGCGGCTCGAGCAGGGTCATGAGCGGCTGCTGGGCGCGGTAGACGTCCCACAGCGACCACGTGGAATAGAAATCGAAGCCCTTGGCCGTGTGCACCTGGTTGTCCGGGCCGCGGTACTGGCCGTTGACGTCCATCGACAGGGTCGGCGAGAGCATCGCGTGGTAGAGCGCGGTGTAGAAGGTCTTGCGCGTCTGCGCGGGGGCCTGCACGTCGACCACCGAGAGGTTCTTCTCCCAGGCCTGGCGGGCCTCGGCGCGGCGGGCATCGAAATCGAAGCCTGCGCCGTCCTTGTCGAGGTTGGCGATCGCGTTGTCCTCGCTCACGGTCGAGATCGCGACCTTGACCACGAGCGGCTTGGCGAGGTCGCCGAAGTCGAACACGCCTTCCAGCGCGCGCCCGCTGATGCCGTCGGTGTCCTCGGCGCGGTTGCCCGGGCCGGAGAAGCCGCGGTACGGGATCTTCTCCTCGCGGTTCTTCAGGCTGCGCGAGGCCAGCGGCTGGTTGAAGCGCATGGCGAAGTAGAGCTGGCGGCCCGGCGCCCAGCCGCGCGTGGTGCGGCCGCCGGTCACGGTGCCGTCCTCGCGGACGCGAAGCGTGGACCACAGCACCTTGCCGTCGTAGTCGTAGATGCTGGGACGCAGGTCGAGCAGGAGGTGCGCCGGCTTGCCCTTCGGGAAGGTGTAACGATGCCAGCCCACGCGGGTGCCCGCGGTCAGCTCCGCCCGCACGTCGTAGTCGGCCAGCGTGACGGCGTAGTAACCTGCCTCGGCCTTCTCGGTCTTGTGGTCGAACCGCGAGCGATAGCCGCTACCGGGCTGGTCGGGGGAACCGGGGTCCAGCTTCACGTCGCCGGCGATCGGCATGACGAGCACGTCGCCCAGGTCGGAATGGCCACTGCCGGAGAAGTGCGTATGGGAGAAACCGAGCAGGCTCGAGTCGCCGTACTGGTAGCCGGCGGCCCACTTGTACCCGTGCTTGACGTCCGGCATGGCCGTGTCCGGCGACAGTTGCACCATGCCGAAGGGCACCGTGGCGCCGGGGAACGTATGCCCGTCACCGCCCGTGCCGATCATCGGGTCGACCGCCGCGTAGGCGCCGCCCTTGTCGCTGGAGGCCGCCAGGGCCAGGGCCGGCAGGGCGAGGGTCAGGGCGGTGGCCAGCAGGCCGCGACGGAGGCGGGTGGTTCTCGACATCGGTGGATCCCCTCAGGTCAGCACGTTTCGGGCGGTCACGAGCATTTGGATCGTGACAAACAGGTCGAACGTAGCAAAGATAGCGCCATCGCGCATGTTGCAGTGCGTGATGCATCCCAAAGCCCGCCGCGCGATGATCGCCCGGTTTAGATCGTTTGAAGGAGTTCAGATGCCGAGGACTACCCCGCAGCGCCGCAAGGTGACCCTGGCCGATATCGCCCAGGGTTGCGACGTATCGCGGGCGACGGTCTCGCTGGTGCTGCGAGGCAGCCCGCTGGTGAACTCCGCCACCCGTGCCCGGGTAGAGGCCGAACTGAAGCGCCAGGGATACGTTTATAACCGCGCGGCCGCGAACCTGCGCCGGCGGACGTCCTCCAGCATCGGCCTGGTCATCAACGACCTGGGCAACCCTTTCTTCGCGGAATTCGCGGCCGGCGCCGACGAGGCCCTGGCCCGGGCCGGCTACGTCACCCTGCTGGGCAATACCGGCGAGTCCCCGGCCCGCCAGCAGGCCGTGCTCAATTCCCTGATCGAGCACGGCCCCGCCGGCATCATCCTCTCCCCCGCCGAAGGCAGCGAAGGCGAGCAGGTGCTGACCGCGGTCGGCATGCACACGCCCCTGCTCGTGTTCAACCGCGAACTGCCCGACGACGACGGCACCCATCGTTGGGACACTCTCGAGATGGACAACGAGCACGGCGCCAGGCTGGCTACGGAACATCTCATCGCACTCGGCCACCAGCGCATCGCGTTCTTCGGCGGCCACCGGGAGTCCAGTTCGGTGGAGCAGCGCCGCCGCGGTTACGCGGGCGCGATGCGCGACGCCGGCCTGCCCGTGGATCCCGCCTGGCTCGTCGAGAGCGCGCCGACGCGCCTGGAGGCCGCGCGCCAGACGGGCGCGCTGTTCGCCCGCGACCCGGCCCCGACGGCGGCGGTTTGTTACAACGACGCGGTGGCGCTCGGGCTTATGCTTGGCCTGACCAAGCGGGGCCGCCGCCCGGGTGAGGATTTCGCCCTGACCGGCTTCGACGACGTCGCCGAAGCCTCGGTGTGCGTGCCGCCCCTGACCACCATCGCGGTGGATCCGCGTGGACTCGGACGGCGCAGCGCCGAACTGATCCTCGACAGACTTTCCAATCCCGACACGGACACTGCCTATACGATCGCGCCGGTTCGGCTCGTCGTCCGCGAAAGCAGCTGCCCGCCGTCCTCCCCCTGAACCGACACTTGGAGCAACCCATGGCCACCGGATATACGCCATCGCCCAGCTCGTCCTCGACGAACGCGGGCGACAACCGCTACACCTACTTTCCCCTCGCGCTCGGCGTCATGTCGACGATCTTCTTCATGTGGGGATTCATCACGTGTCTCAATGACATCCTGATTCCCCACCTGAAGGCGGTTTTCGAGCTCAACTACGCGCAGGCGCTGCTCATCCAGCTCACCTTCTTCGGCGCCTACTTCATCATGTCGCTGCCGGCGGGCAAGATCGTCGCCGCCGTGGGCTACAAGAAGGGCATCGTCCTCGGCCTCATCGTCACGGGCATCGGCGCCGCCCTGTTCTGGCCGGCGGCGGGTCTGCGCGTGTACGCCTTCTTCCTCGGCGCGCTGTTCATCCTGGCCACGGGCATCACCGTGCTGCAGGTCGCCGCCAACCCGTACGTCGCCCTGCTGGGTCCCGAGAAGACGGCGTCCAGCCGCCTCACCCTCGCCCAGGCGCTGAACTCGTTCGGCACGTTCCTCGCCCCGTTCTTCGGCGGCGTCCTGATCCTGTCCAACGCCGTGAAGTCGAGCGCCGACGTCGAGAAGCTCTCGGCGGCCGAACAGGTCACCTACCGCGCGCACGAAGCCGCTTCGGTGCAGGGTCCGTACATCGGCCTGGCCATCGTGCTCGTGCTGCTCGCCATCGGCGTGTACCTGTTCAACCTGCCAGCGCTCGAAGAGACTACCGAGAAGGCCGACGACAGCCATCACTCGCTGATGGACGCCCTGAAGACCCCGCACGTGTTCTTCGGCGTGCTCGGCATCTTCTTCTACGTCGGCGGCGAAGTGTCGATCGGCAGCTTCATGATCAACTACCTGCAGCTGCCCGAGATCGGCAACATGTCGGGTGAAGTCGCCGCCAGCCACGTGGCGTTCTACTGGGGCGGCGCGATGGTGGGCCGCTTCATCGGCTCCGCCCTGCTCGCCAAGTTCTCGCCGCGCAAGCTGCTGGCCGTGTTCGCGCTGATCAACATGCTGCTGGTCATCACCACGATGGTCACGACCGGCACCGTCGCGGTGTACAGCATCGTCGTCATCGGCCTGTTCAACTCGATCATGTTCCCGACGATCTTCTCGCTGGGCATCGAGCGCATGGGTCCGCTGACCGGCAAGGCCTCGTCCCTGCTCATCATGGCCATCGTCGGCGGCGCGCTGATCCCCTGGATCCAGGGCATCATCGCCGACGGCATCGGCCTGCAGCACGCGTTCTTCATCCCGCTGATCTGCTACGCCTACATCGTGTTCTACGGCATCAGCGGCTCGAAGATCCGCAACCTCCCGGTCGCCACGCGCTGACCTCGTCCTCTCGACGGCCGGCCGGCAAGGCCGGCCGTCGCGTTTCCCCATCCACCTCGCCCCCAAGGACAGGCCGTACGCATGTCTTCCATCCTCTGCTTCGGCGAGGCGCTGATCGATTTCCACGCACAGCCCCAGGGCGGCGCCGGTCAGCCTCCCGCCTTCGTTCCTTTCGCCGGCGGCGCGCCGGCCAACGTCGCGGTCGCCGCGGCCCGCCTGGGTGGTAACGCCCGCTTCGCCGGCATGCTCGCACGCGACATGTTCGGCGACTTCCTGCTGAAGAGCCTGACCGACCTCGGTGTCGGCACGGACGACGTGGCCCGCACGGACGAGGCGCGCACCGCGCTCGCGTTCGTCGCGCACGACGAGAAGGGCGACCGCAGCTTCAGCTTCTACCGTCCGCCCGCGGCAGACCTGCTGTTCCGTCCGGAACACTTCCGCGCGTCCGCGTTCGACGACCTGGCGATCTTCCACGTCTGCTCCAACTCGCTGACCGAAGCCGCCATCGCGCAAACCACGGTCGAGGGCATGCGCCGCGCGCGCGCCGCCGGCGCGCTGGTCAGCTTCGACATGAACCTGCGCCCCGCGCTGTGGCCGAAGGACGAGGCGCCGCTGCCGCGTCTGTGGGAAACGCTGCACGAGGCCGACGTCATCAAGCTGAGCGCCGAGGAATTCGCGTTCATCCACGCGGGCGCGGGTTCCGACGACGCCGTGCTCGACCGCCTGTGGAAGGGCAACGCCCGCCTTCTGCTCGTCACCGACGGTGCCGAGCCGATGCGCTGGTTCTCGCGCGGCGCGCGCGGCACGCTCGCGGGTTATCGCGTCGACGCCGTCGACACGACCGCCGCCGGCGACGCCTTCGTGGGCGGCCTGCTCGCGCGTCTCTCCGCCGAAGGCGTCACGCCCGCGCGCTTCGACACGCTCATCGCGGACGAAGGTCGCCTCGTCGACCTGATCCGTTTCGCCGCCGCCTGTGGCGCCATCACGGCCACGCGCAAGGGCTCGTTCACCGCCATCCCCGACCAGGCCGAAGTCAAGGCCTTCATGGAGACGCACGCATGACGACCGTTCCCCTCCCCGATTTCCACGACGTGAACGTCCTGCGCGACCACGTCGCGAAGACCATGGCGTTCTACAAGCCCAACGAGGTCGATCCGGCCGGCGGCTTCTTCCAGTACTACAAGGACGATGGCTCGGTCTACGACCGCACCCACCGTCACCTCGTGTCCAGCACGCGCTTCGTGTTCAACCACGCCATGGCGTTCCTCGAGTTCGGCAAGCCCGAAGACAAGGAACTCACCATGCACGGCATCAAGTACCTGCGCGAGGTTCACCTGAACCCCGAAACGGGCGGCTACGCGTGGACGATCGCCGACGGCAAGCGCGACGACCAGATGAACCACTGCTACGGCCTGGCGTTCATGCTGCTCGCCTACTCGTGCGGCGTGAAGGTCGGTTTCGACGAAGCCAAGGGCTGGCAGAACGAGATCTGGGACCTGCTCGAGAAGCGCTACTGGGAGCCGTCGTACGGCCTCTACCGCGACGAGGCCGACAAGGACTGGAACTTCACCGGTTACCGCGGCCAGAACGCGAACATGCACATGACCGAGGCGATGATCGCCGCGTGGGAAGCCACGAAGGACGACCGCTTCCTCGACCGCGCGCTCGTGCTCGCCGAGAACATGACGCAGCGCCAGGCCGGCCTCACGCCCCAGAAGCTCGTGTGGGAGCATTACCACGAGAACTGGACGATCGACTGGGAATACAACCTCGACAACCCGAAGCACCTGTTCCGCCCGTGGGGCTTCCAGCCCGGCCACCAGACCGAGTGGGCGAAGCTGCTCATGATGCTCGAGCGCTACACCAAGGGCACGCCGAAGCATAAGGCGTGGCTCGTGCCGACGGCGAAGCACCTCTTCGACGAGGCCCTCGACAAGGCCTGGGACAAGGAATACGGCGGCATCGCGTACGGCTTCTCGCCCGAGGGCGACGTGTGCGACGACGACAAGTATTTCTGGGTGCAGGCCGAATCGCTCGGCGCCGCGCAGCTGCTGTTCGAATCTACCGGCGAGGCCAAGTACGACGAGTGGTACGAGAAGATCTGGGCGTACAGCTGGGAACACTTCGTCGACCATAAGTACGGCGCGTGGTATCGCATCCTGCACCGCGACAACACGAAGTACGACGACGAGAAGAGCCCCGCCGGCAAGACGGACTACCACACCATGGGCGCGTGCTACGAAGTGATGGCGTCGCTGCGCCGCATGCAGAAGTAGGAGCGCGCCCTGCGCGCGACAGCCCTCATCGACGGGCGCAACAGGTCCTGTTACGCCCTGCGAAAGGCTGTCGCGCACAAGGTGCGCTCCTACTTCAGTTCGATGCGAGTCCTTTGCGGGGCTGGAAACCCGCTTTCTGCTCAGGACTTCCTGAACGGACAGAGTGTGGCCGCTTCCTTCGGCGTCTCCGGATGCTCGTTCGGCGCCGTCACGTGGCAGTACGCGACCGTCTTCGCACCCGCTGTGACCATCGCCCATGAGGTTGCGTTCGTCGGCGCAAATTTCTCCGTCGACACGAGGGAAATGCGCACTTCGGATTGCCCGACCCGATACCTGTCGTAGTAGTCGCAGTACACCGTACCGTTATCGATCGTGGCCGCCAGGAACGACAACTTATAGCGATCTCCGAGCTTGCCTGTCGGGTTCGATCCCTCCCATTTTCCGGCGGCGTTTTCCGCGCCGTACGCGATGACAGTGATCCCAGGAAGATCTGGATCCGAAGCTTCTTTCTCTGTGATCGCTCCGGCGTCCGGGCAGAACAGATCGGCTGGGGATGCAGGCGCGGACAATCCGAATGCGGCTCCGACGACGAACAAAGATCTGACGCAGCTTCCATAGCGCATGGCATCCTCCCTGGTGTGCCGGCGGCGAACCGGCTTGCGCGTGGTGCCCAGCGTACCGTCGTTCGGCTGGTTCGCAAGGCGGGCGGGTGCCGTTCGAATCGAGCAGTTACAGGCCATCGTGTCGTGCCTGGCCGGAAGCGCGCGGCGAAATACAGAGCCCGGCTCGCTCATGCTGGGCGCTCAGCGCGCTTTCGGCAACACCTGCTTCAGCGTGCCGATTCCCTCCCATGGATCCGCTTCCAGCGTCTTCGCGCGCTTCAGCGCTTTCTTCAGGTCGAACGCGCCGCCCGTCTTCAGTCGCGCGATCTCCTCCCAGCGCAGCGGCATCGCCACGGGCGCGCCGGGGCGCGCGCGTAGCGACCACCCCGTCACGCTCGTCGCACCTCGCGTGTTGCGCAGCCAGTCGATGAAGATCATGCCCTCGCGCTTCGCCTTGCTCGCCTCCGCGATGTAGCGCGTGGGCGACTCCGCCACGAGGTCGTCCGCCAGCGTCTCGCAGAACGCTTTCACCGCCGCCCACGACGGTCCGCGCCGGAAGGGCGCGACGACGTGCAGCCCCTTGCCGCCCGAGCTGCGCACGAAACTCTCCAGCCCCGCGGCGGACAGCCGCTCGCGAATCTCGCGCGCACCGGCGACCACCGCCTTCCAGGCCACGCCCTGCGCCGGATCGAGGTCGAAGATCAGGCGATCCGGCTTATCGGGATCGTCGACGCGCGCGCCCCAGGGATGGAACTCGAGCGTGTTCATCTGCACCAGCTCGAGTACGCCCCGCACGTCGTCGACGTAGATGTACTGTGCCGATTCGCCATCCTTCTCGTCGAGCGTGACGGCCTTGACGTCCGGCCCGAGCGAGTCCGCATGGTGCTTCTGGAAAAAGCACTGCCCGGTCGAACCCTGCGGACAGCGCACCACCGAGAGTGGCCTGTCGCGCAGCTCCGGAAGCATCCATGCGGCGACCGCCTCGTAATAGGCGGCGACGTCGCCCTTGGTCGGGCCGCCGTCGCCGAACACCTCCCTTTCGGGATGCGTGATGGTGACGCCGCCGACGACGAGGCCCGTCACGACTCAGCCCGCCCGGCGCTTCGCGGGCGCCTTGCGTGACGCGGTCTTCTTCGCGGGCGCCTTCTTGGCGGCGGTCTTTTTCGTCGCGGTCTTCTTCGTCGCCGTTTTCTTCGCGGGGGCGGACTTCGCCGCCGGTGTGCGCGTCTTCGCGCCGAGGCTCTTCTTCAGCAGCGCCATGAAGTCGACGACGTTGGTCGTCGCGTTCTCCGGCGTCCGCTCGTCTTCCTCCACCGTGGTGGTGACGCCTTTGCTCTTGAGCCGCTTCTCGATCGCGGCGCGAAGCTTCGCGCGGAATTCGTCATGGTAGCTCTCGGGCTTCCACTTGCCCGACATCGATTCGATCAGTTCCGTCGCCATCTCCATCTCGCGCGACGTGATGCGGTAGTCGGACGCCGCCTTGTCGGGCAACTCGTAATCGGAGGCGTCGACCACCTCGGACTGGTAACGCAGGATGTTCAGCAGCAGCGCGTTGCCCTGCGGCATCACGGCCGCGAGGTATTCCTTCGTGCGGATCACCACGCGCGCGATGCCGACCTTTCCGGTCTTCTTCAGCGTCTCGCGCAGCAGCACGTAGCCCTTCTCCGCCTTCTTCGACGGAAGCAGTACATACGGCTTCTCGAAGTACTGCGGCGAGATGTCCGCCCCATCGACGAAGCTGTCGATCTCGACGGTCTCGTGCGCGTCGCTCGCGGCGTTCTTGATGTCCTCTTCCTCGAGCACCACGTAGCTGCCCTTCTGGTACTCGAACGCCTTGACGATGTCCTTCCAGGGCACCTCTTCCCCCGTCTCCGCGTTGACGCGCTCGTAGCGCACGGGCGTGTTGCTCCGCTGGTCGAGCATGCGGAAATGGATGTCGTTGCGGCGCTCGCCGGACATCAGGCGAATGGGGACGTTGAGCAGACCGAACGACAGCGTTCCGGTCCAGATCGGGCGAGCCATGGGGTGATCCTCGACGCGGGGTGTGTCGCGAGGATAGGGGCGGCGGCGTGGAGAGCTTGTGTGGGAGCGGCCTTGGCCGCGATGGGTGCTGGCGGCAAGCACCCATCGCGGCCAAGGCCGCTCCCACAGGAGCAAACGCAGTGCCCGCTACTTCGCTTCCACCACCGGCAGTTCGATGCTGCTGGCCGTGCCCGGCGCGTGCCACACCTGCTGCGTCGCCTTCCGGTAGTCCTCGGGCTTCGCGAAGAAGATGTTCGGCACGTAGGTCTGCGGGTTGCGGTCGTACAGCGGGAACCACGACGACTGCACCTGCACCATCACCCGATGGCCGGGCTCGAAGGTATGGTTCACGGTGGGCAGGCCGAAACGGTACTGCAGCGGGGTATTCGGCGTCAGGGCCTTCGGCGCCGAGAAACTCTCGCGATAGCGGCCGCGGAAGATGTCCATCGAGATCGCGAGTTCGTAGCCACCCATCGTCGGTTCCGAAGCATCCGAAGGCGGATAGACGTCGATCAGCTTCACCACCCAGTCGCTGTCCGTGCCGCTCGTCGAGGCGTACAGGTTCACCTGCGGCGCGCCCGCCAGCTTCAGCGGCGCCGTGAGCGGCTCGGAGACGTAGGTAAGGACGTCCGGACGGCCGTCGACGAAGCGCTGGTCCTGCACCAGCCAGGTCGTCCACGACTGGCGGTCGCCGAAGTGCACCGGGCGGGGCACATACGGCACCGGCTTCGCCGGGTCCGAGACGTACTCGTCGAATCGGGCGGCCCCCTCGACGGGGGCCTCAAACGACAACTTTCCGTTGGCGCCGAGGTACAGCGGACGGCTTCCCTTGGCCTGCGGCCAAGACTTGTAGCGGTCCCAGTGATTGCCGCCGGTGTCGTAGATCAGCACGGGCGGCGTGTTCGCCTTCGGCGCGCCGTCCACCAGGTATTGATTGAAGAACGGCAGAAGCACGTCGCGGCGGAACTGCAGGGCGGTGTCGCCATCGAAGTTCAGGGCACCGAGCGAGGCCGCTCCATAATTCACCTGGCTGTGGCGCCACGGGCCCATGACCAGGTAGTTCTTGTCGTTACCCTTGTCCTTCGGTTCCACCGCCGCGTAGCTGTGGATGGCGCCCCACATGTCTTCCTGGTCCCACAGGCCCTGCAGCCACATCGTGGGCACCTTCAGGGGATGCTTCGCCATCTCGCGGTCGAGCGCCTGCTCCTCCCAGTACGCGTCGTAAGCCGGGTGCTCGCTCAGCTTGCGCCAGTACGGCAGCTGGTCGAGGCCCGCGGCCCGGGCATAGTCGCCCGCGGAGCCGGCCTGCAGGAAGTTCGCGTAGTCGTCGTAACCTGCGCGCGGAATGGCCGCCCCCTTGCCTCGCTTGGCGTTCTGGCCGGCGATGTAATCGAAGTTGGTCTGGCGGAAGGCGCCGTAATGGAACCAGTCGTCGCCCATCCAGCCGTCGACCATCGGGCTCTCCGGTGCGGCGACCTTGAGGGCCGGATGCGGGTCGATCAGCGCCATGACGACGGTGAAACCCTCGTACGAGGAGCCGATCATGCCGACCTTGCCGTTGGATTCGGGCAGGTTCTTCGTCAGCCAGTCGATCGTGTCCCACGCGTCGGTGGAGTGATCCGTTGCCGTGTCGTTGAGCGGCCCGCGCAGCGGCCGGGTCATGACGTAGTCGCCCTCGGAACCGTACTTGCCGCGCACGTCCTGGAACACGCGGATGTAGCCGGCGTCGACGAACACCTCGTCGCCCTGGGGCAGGAGGTCGCGCATCGTGGGGGAGTCGCTGCGGGCCGCGCGGCCATCCGCGTTGTACGGCGTGCGCGTCAGCAGGATCGGCGCGTGCTTCGCGTTCTTCGGAATGACGATCACCGTATGCAGTTTCACCCCGTCGCGCATGGGGATCTCGACCACGCGCTTGACGTAGTCGTTGGCGGTGGTCGGGGCGTCGAACTTCGCGGGGATGTCGGGCGTCATCGGTGCCGTCTGGGCAACGGCGACGGCGGAGCCGATGGCCAGGGACAGCGCGAGCAGGGGCAACAGCGGACGGTGCGGCATGGAGATTCCTGTGGCAGTGGGACGAAGGAACCACCCTAGCGTGCCGCATCCCCGCCGGAAGGGCCATGGCCCCTGCCATCCGGCGCACGCGCTTTCGGACGGCCAAAAAAAACACCGCTGCCGGGGCAGCGGTGTTCTTCGCATGCGGCGGCCGCCGGGAGGCGGCCGTCGAACGACTTACTGACCCGAAGCGGCGGTCGAAGCCGGAGCCGGAGCAGCCGTGCCGGCAGCGGCCGGAGCGGTCGTGGCCGGAGCCGGGGTCGCGTCGGCCGGAGCGGCGGCGGTGGCGGCCGGCGCAGCCGTGTCGGTCGCGGCGGCGGTCGAAGCGGCGGCCGGCGCCGGGGCGGCGTCTTCCGACTTGTTGCAGCCCGACAGCAGGGCGGCAGCGACGAAAGCCAGGGCAGTGATCGAAACAATCTTCATGGTAGGGCTCCTCATTGTTATGTATTGGGCAAGCGCAGCGGAGCATAGCGCCGAAACGACGCAGCTTCCACGACAATCGGCGCACTTGCCGACAGAAAGAACACGCACCCCCTCTGAAAGACCCCTCCGTGGACGGGCCATTCCCCAAGGCTGCGACGTGCAGGGTGGAACATCGGTGTCCGACGGCGCAGCGCAGACAGCGTTCGCAGACATTTTCAGAATAATCGCGTTCCCCTCTCCGAAGCCAGTCCCTACCCTGTCAGCCGGAAGTTGCAGTCGGGCACCCCGCCCCCTGCCGCCAGCCATGGAGCGACTGTCTTTGAATACCCCCACCCCCCTTCCCCGCCGTTTCCTCGCCGCCTGCATGGCGGCTTTTTTTGCACCCGCCGGCGTCGCCGGCGACGACACCGCGGCCCTGCCGCCCTTCATCGTCGACGCAGGCGACGATCTCCTCATCGATCCCGGCGACTACGCGACGTCCGGCGATTCCGAGTCCGTCCTCATCATCCGGGGCGGCGGCACGGCCTCGGCGGACGATGTCCGCTTCACCACGTCCGGCAAGGACGCCTATGCCATCAACGTCACCGGCGCCGATAGCTACCTCTCGCTGTCGAACGCCAGGCTGACCACCGACGGCGTCGGCGCCTACGCGGTGAAGCTCGCCAACACCGGAAGCAACCGGCCCTCGCTCTTCGATCATGTCGACATCGTGACCCGGGAAGGCGGCGCCACGGGCGCGCGGCTCTCCGATGCCATCGCGGGATTCGCGAAAGGGAGCATCGTCACCGCCGGCTATGCCGCACACGGCATCGACGCCACGGACGGAGCCACCGCGACGATCGACGGCACGGCGATCGCCACGTCCGGAGGTAACGCATCGGGCATGGTCGGCAGCGGCGACGGCACGGGTCTGCGCGCCAATGCCGCCACCATCATGACCAAGGGCGACGAAAGCCACGGTATCTACGTCGAAAGTGGCGCTCAGGCCGTCGCCATCGATACGACCATCGGCACCGAAGGAGCGGACGCCCACGCCATCAATGTCAATTCCAGCGCGGGCCTCGTCACCGTCGAGGGCAGCCACCTCTCCACCCTCGGCGAGCGGGCCTCCGCGGTCGGCATCTACGATGGCTCCGGGCCTGTCCGGCTCGCCCAGACGACCATCGCGACCTCCGGCAAGTCGGCGCCCGGTATCGACAACCGGGGCGCCTTCGCCGAAGTCGACCGGGTCACGATCAAGACCACCGGAACCTCGTCGTACGGCATGCTTGCCAAGGGCGCCGCAGCGCCCGGCATGTCTCCGATGTTCCAGGCGACCGCCGTCTACATCACCACCGCTGGCTCGTTTGCCCACGGTGCCCGGGCGGAAACGGGTGGCCGCATCGTTCTCGCGGGCTCGTCCATCGAGACGACGGGCGCCAACGGGCATGGCCTGTACAGCGCGGCCGGCGAGGTCAGCGTCTCCGACACGCGCGTGCATGTGACTGGCAAAGACGCCTACGGCGCGCTCGTCCTCACCGGCGGCAAGCTCACTATCAAGGGCGGCAGCATCGCAAGCGGACAGTTCGCGGCGCTCGGCCTGCTCGACCCGAGCCTCGTCCGCATCGGCGGCGATGCCGTATTGAAGGGCGGCAATGGTGCCTTCGTCGACATCGATCCCACGTCGACCAAGCCGTTCACCATCGTGCTCGACGATACCGCACAGGCCTTCGGGGACATCCGCTTCTCCGACGACCCGCGGCCACCCTCCGATGAGACGAAGGCGTCCGTCGCCATCCGCCACGGCGCGGTCTGGTCCGGCGCGACCGCCATCGTCCGTAACGTCGATGTCGAAAACGGCGGCACCTGGCGCGTCACCGGGGACAGCGTGATCGGCGCGCTCCGCAACGACAACGGCGTGGTGGCGTTCGCATCGCCCGGCGCGGGCAGCGTTTCCACGCTGACCATCACCGGCAACTACGAAGGACGCAACGGCCTGATCCATCTGCGCACGTGGCTCGGCGACGACACTTCCGCATCGGATCTCGTCCACGTCCAGGGCAACGCATCGGGAACGACGCGCCTCGCGATCGCGCCCCTCGGCGGTAACGGCGCTTACAACGCCGAAGGGATCCCCGTCGTGCGCGTCGATGGGGCATCCGATGGCACCTTCACCCTCGCCGGCCGCGTCGTTGGCGGCGCGAACGAATACTTCCTGCACAAGGGCTCGGTGAGCCAGCCGGATGACGGTAACTGGTACCTGCGTTCCGCCGTCCCGGAGCAGGTCGTCGACCCCGAAGAAGGCGATGACGACGACCCGATCGCGCCGCCGGTCGTGCCGCCCAGTGTCCCCCTTCTCCGCCCCGAGACGGGCACCTATCGAGCGAACCAGACCGCGGTGCTCGAGATGTTCCAGGCAGGCCCCGGCGCGGGCGAAGACGATGAGCCCGATGTGTCACGTGGCGCGGCATGGGCGCGCTTCGAGCGCAACCACACCACCTTCGATTTCCGCGATCAGATCACCACGACCACGGCGTCGAACGAACTGACGCTCGGCGCCGACGTATGGCGCGGCGGCGAGTCCACTCAGGCGTACGTCGGCGTCATGGGAGCTGTCGGTCAGGCGAACACCAGCGGTACCTCGCTCGTGACCGGCTACACCGCCAAGGGCCGTGTGCGCGGCGCCGCCGGCGGCATCTACGGAGGACTGCGCACCGAGGCCGGCAGCTACATTCGCGGCTGGACACGGTTCGCGCGCTTCAACGAACGGGTCGAAGGCAGCGGGCTTCCGGTTGAGAACTACGACAGCAACACCGTAAGTGGCAGCATCGAAGGCGGTCACCGGTGGCGCGCGACCCTGACGAAGGACACCGACGCGTACATCGAGCCACAGGCGCAGATCGTCGCGACACGCCTCAACGGCGGTGTCCATACCGAAGCCAATGGGGCGCGCGTGAGTCCGAGACACGCCAGCGGCGTCACCGGCCGCATCGGATTGCGCAGCGCCGCTCGCTGGCAAACGCCCGGCGGACATGTGGCCTCGCCGTACCTCACAGCGAACTGGCTGCGTCGACTGGGCCGCCTCGACGCGACGCAGCTTGGTGGCGAAACGTTCACCGGCGGCGTCCCGCGCAACGCGTACGCGCTGAAGCTCGGCGTCACGTTCCTCCGCCACAGCGGCTGGCGCTTCTGGGGCGATGTCGAAACACGTTTCGGCGCGCGGAACTATCGCCGTGTCGCTGGCACCTTCGGTATCCGTCGCACCTGGTAGCCGTACCGGCTCTCTACATGCGAGCCGCGTTTCAACCGGCAAGTTCGACCGACGGCGCGGATGACCTCCGCGCCGTCACCGTGCTGCCGATCGATGCCAGCACGATGAAACCGATGGCCAGCCACTGGTAAGCGGTAAGGCGCTCGCCCAGGAGCAGCATGGCGAGGAACGAGGCCACGGCCGGTTCCAGGCTGACCATGATCCCGAAGGTTTCGCTCGGCAACCGCTTCAGGGCCATCATTTCCAGCGACATGGGGATCGCGCTGGACACGATGGCGACGCCGAGGCCGACGGCGAGGATGGCGGGATCGAGCAGGCTCGCCCCGGCGTGCGCGACCCCATAGGGCACGACGATCAGGCTCGCGGCGACGAGGCCAAGCGATACGGAGTGGCCGGCGTGGAGATGGCCGGCCTGCTTGCCGAAGATGATGTAGAGCGCCCAGCAGAACGCGGCGCCGAGGGCGAACGCGACACCGGTCGGATCCAGCGTGCTGCCGTGGCCCAGCGGGAGAAGCATCGCGAGGCCGACGATGGCGGACGCGAGCCAGACGAAATCGACGGGACGGCGTGACGACCACATGGCCACGGCGAGCGGGCCGCTGAATTCGATCGCCACGGCGATGCCGAACGGAATCGTCCGCAACGCGAGATAGAACATCAGGTTCATCGCGCCGAGCGTGAGGCCGTAGCGAATCACGGACGCGGCATCGCGGCGCGTCAATGGCCAGCGCCATGGCCGCCAAAAAGCCAGAAGAACGAGCGCGGAAAACCCGACGCGAAGGGCCGACGTGCCTTCCGCACCAATCAGGGGGAACAGCTTCTTCGCGAACGAAGTGCCGATACACAACGATGTGACGGAACCGAGGACGGCGAGCGCGGGGAGCCAAGGGGTGGCGCGGGAGGGGGTCATGGAGGCGACTTTACACACCTCGCCGACCCTGTAGGAGCGGCCCTGGCCGCGACATGGTTTGGGGCCGGAAGCTACAGGGCCTGTTGCGCTTTCGCGAGAAGTTGTCGCGGCCAGGTCCGCTCCCACGATTCAGGAGCGGGCCGGGTCCGCTCTACCAACCTTTCGCGGGGTAGGGCCTGTTGCGCTTTCGCGACAAGCTGTCGCGGCCAGGTCCGCTCCAACAGCCCAAGGTGCCGGTCGGGGCCTGTTGCGCTTTCGCGAGAAGCTGTCGCGGCCAGGTCCGCTCCAACTCAGGAGCGGACCGGTGGGGGTGCTTACTGCGCGCCGCCCTGGGCGTCTTCGTTCATCAGCGCGTTGATCTGCGCCTTGTGCGCTTCGTAGAACGCGACGTTCTGCTTGTTGACCTTCGACTGGTCGACATAGGCGGCCATCTGCGGATTGTTCTTCGCTTCAGACGCGATAGCCGCATTGGTGACCGCGAGGTTCGCGAGCAGGAACTCACGCGGCGTGAAGCCGTTCTTCTGGATCAGCGGCGCGATGCGCGGATCCGAATCGGTCACCTGCTTGGCGAGATCGTCGAGCGAATGGATCTTCGAGAAGTCGGTCTTGGCATCCTTCGGGCGGATGCCCTGGGCCTTGGCTTCCTGCGACACCTTCACGATGCGGTTGAACACGTCTTCGGTCAGGTTGTAGTTCTGGATCGCCTGCTTGTCCGACGCCGGGATCTGGCTGGCGGGATTCGCGGCCGGAGCGGGCGCGGCCTGCTGCGCGAACGCGGCGACCGGCATGACGGAAGCGGCGGCCAGCAGGGCGGCGAGGATGGTGCGTGACTTCACGGGCGACTCCTTGATTGAAAGGTCCGTGCTGGACGGTTGAACAGCATAAAACGCCAATTGTTAGCGAGGTGTCTGCGTGGTTGCGTTATCTTCAGGAATCTTCGGCGCGTTCCAGCCCATGGCGTTGTAGAAGTGGTAGCGCCACACGCCGACGTATTCGTGGATCGCGAAGTCCGCGAACGAGAGGTTTTCCGAGCTCGGCAGCCAGTCGTAACGCGCGTTGACATAATCGGCCCGCACCGGCTCGCCACGGATGCCGAAGTGCGCGAAGTAAAGCAGCGCGCGCTTCAGGTGCACGCCCGACGAAACGATCACCACCTTGTCCGCGCCATACGCCATCAACAGCGGCTTGCTGTTCTGCGCGTTCTGGAACGTGTTCATGCTGTTGGCCTCGAGGATCAGATCCTCGCGCGGCAGCCCCAGGCGGTCGAGCGTGATGGCGTAGACGTCGGCTTCCGCCTGCTTGAGCTTCATCGCATCGCCGCCGCTGACCTCCACCTTACACTCCGCGCCCGTCGCCTTGCAGGCCCGGTAGAGTTCCGCCGCGCGCAGGATGCGCCCGTTGGCGTAGAGGCTGGGCTCCACCGCGCCGGCCCCGCTGCGCACCGTGCCCGCGCCAAGCAGGATGATCGCGTTCTTCCGACCCCACTGCGCGACGTCGGGTGCGAAACCGGATTGAAGATGACCGAGGAGCATCCCCGTGAGCGGTCCGCAACCGGCGAACAGCAGCCACGCCAGCGCGAGCAGCGAGAGGACCATGCCTCCCCGGATGCGGCGCCGCGCGACAAGGACGAGGCCGATGACGATGAGGATCAGGAAGAGGGTCAGGGTCATGGGGCCGGAGCGTAGCAAACCCCGGTGACAAAAGGCCGGCGCTCGCGCTAGTGCGGCGACTCCCCGAGCGCCCTTTGCAGGCAATCGACCAGCTGGTCGCCACTGAAGGGTTTGCCGAGGTAGCAAAAGGCGCCCGCGGCGAGGATGTTCGCGCGCGTGCTTTCGTCGAGGAACCCCGTGACGAACACGACCGGATAGGTGCGACCGCGCTCCACCAGGCGGTTGTACAGGACGAAGCCGTCCATGCCGGGCATGTGGACGTCGGTCACCAGGCAATCGACACCTTCGTCGTCGCCATGGCTGAGGAACTCCTCGGCCGAAGCAAAACTCCGTACCTTGTGTCCCAGCGAGCGCACCAGACTGACGGTGGCCGTCCGCACGGCTTCGTCGTCGTCCACGATCGCCACGATCCTGTTAGCGGCCAACCTGAATTCCTCGCCGGGTATGTGCCCGACCTGCCGTCGATACAGTGCGCCCCCGGATGGGGGATGGGAATCATACGGAGGTTTGCGTTGCGCGCGGGGCCGCTGGTATCAAGGGTTCGCGGCGAGCGCTTCCGCCTGTTTCACCAGTTCCGCGAGGGATTTCGCGCCCATTTTGCGCATGACGTTGCCACGGTGGATCTTCACCGTGATCTCGGAAAGCCCCAGCAGGCCGCCCACTTGCTTGTTCATGAGACCGGCCGTGACGTGGGTCATGACCTCCCGCTCGCGCGGCGTGAGAGAGGCATAGGCGCTGCGCAGCGTTGCGAGCGCATCGGCCCCGCGACGATCCGCCGCATCGCGCTCGATCGCGCTGGTGACGGCGTCGAGCATGTCCTGGTCGCGAAACGGCTTTGCCAGGAAATCGAGCGCGCCGGCCTTCATCGCGCGCACCGACATCGGAATGTCGCCATGGCCGGTCATGAAGATCACTGGCAGACGGTTTTCCATGGCGGCGAGCTGGGCCTGGAAATCGAGGCCACTCACGCCGGGCAGGCGCACGTCGAGCACGAGGCAACCGGGCGCGTCGGCGTTCTCGCGCGCGAGAAAATCGGCCGTGCTTCCGAACGCCGCGACGGTGAGACCCACGGAACGGAACAGGGAGGCGAGCGCTTCGCGCACGGAGGCATCGTCGTCGACGATGCAGACGATGGGTGTGCGAGCGGCGTTGGCGACGGGTACGCCAGTCATGCGCGGGCCTCCTCCGCCTCCGTCAGCGGTAACGTGAAATGAAAGGTCGCCCCGCCACCGGGACGATTGGTCGCCCACAGGCGACCGCCGTGGGATTCTACCGTGGAACGACAGATCGCGAGCCCCATGCCCATGCCGTCGCCGCGCGTGGTGACGAACGCATCGAACAGGTGCGGGGCGATGTGCTCGGGGATGCCGGTGCCGCTGTCTTCCACTTCCACCAGCAGGCCGTCGACGGCGTCGGCGCGGGCGCGCACCGTCAGGAGGCGCTTGCCGGCGACCTCCGACATCGCCCGGATGGCGTTGGCCATCAGGTTGACCACCACCTGTTGAAGCTGCACGCGGTCGCCGTGGGGAAGCGGCGCGTCGCGGGCGATGTCGACGCGCAGGGCGATGCGATGCAGCGCGATGTCACCATCGAGCAGCTGCGCGCATTCTTCCACCAGCGCGGCGAGATCGAAGCGGACGTGCTGGCGCGGCTCCTTGCTCGCGAGACTGCGCACGCGGTGCACCACCTCGCTTGCGCGCCGCGCATCGCGCACCACGCGATCGATGGCCTCGCAGGCCTCGCCGATGTCCGGTTGCGGGCGGCGCAGCCAGCGCAGGCTGGCCTCGCCATGCGTGACGATGGCCGCCAGCGGCTGGTTCACCTCGTGTGCGATGGAGGCGCTCATTTCACCCAGCGCCGTGACGCGCGCCGCCTGCGCCAGCTCGGCCTGCATGGCGATCAGCGCGCGCTCGGTGCGCTTGCGGTCGGTGATGTCGACGACGCTGACCAGCACGCGGTCGTAGCGGGTCGGCCCCAGCGGCATGTTCAGCGCGAAGAGCACCGTGAGCCGCTCCCCGCGCAGGTTGATCAGATGGGTTTCGCCCTCGGCGACGCCGCCGCCCTCGAGGATCTTCAGCAGCACGCCCGCGAACGTGCGCTCGGACGCCGGCAGGATGCGATCGAGCGGACCGATCAGGTCCTCGCGTCGACGGGCGCCGAGCATGCGCACGGTGGCCGCGTTGACGTCGGTCACGTAGGTCAGGGCGCAGGCCTCCGCCACGAACTCGGGGTGCGCCTCGATGTACTGGGTCATGTCGGTGACGCCCTGCGCACGCAGTTCGTCCACGCGATCCATCACGCGCGAGTAGTCCTCTTCCCAGAAGGAGAAGCGGGCGGTCTCGAACATACTGCGGTAACGGCGCTCGCTCTCGGCGAGGGCCGCCGCGGCCGCGCGCCGTTCCGTGACGTCGGTACCCGCTTCGAGGATCATGCGCGGCTTGCCGAGTTCGTCGCGCAACAGGGCGCAGCGCGCTTCCACGATCACGATGCGGCCGTCGCGATGGCGCTGGAACACCTCGCCTTCCCAGCGTCCGGCCCCGAACAGGGCGGCGTCGGCCTCCACCCGGTCGCCGGGGAACGCCGTGCCGAGCAGGTCGCTCGCGCGCCGACCCAGGGCCTCCTGCGCGGTCCAGCCATAGAGCTGTTCCGCACCGCCGTTCCAGAGCACGATCACGTCGTCCATGTCGCGGACGAAGATCGAATCGTGGGTGAGCTCGATCAGGCGGGCCTGGCCGGCGATGGTGATCAGGCGCTCGCGGTTGCGCAGGGAGAGCCAGCCCGTGCTGCCGATGGCCCCGAGGCTGACGGCGCAGCGCAGCATCGGGGCGTCGAGGGCCGGCATGCCGTGGACGCGCACGTACGCGATCGTGGTGAGCAGGAGGCAACCGATGGTCGCGCCCAGAATGGCGCGGCGGCTGCCGCTGGCCGCGACGAGCAGCACGACGACCACGTAGACGACCGCCACGGCGCTCTGCAGGGGCGTGAAGGTGTCCACGAGAAAGACGGCCAGCGCGAGCAGGCCGCTGGCGCCCATCAGCAGGCCGGACGCCAGCCGCCGTGGGCGGGTGGCGGGGACGTACGCCTGGCTCTGCATGTGCCGGAATCGCGACATCGTCATGTGGGTCCGGTCGATGGGTGTCTTGTACGGAATCGGCACGAAGTGTTCCGGTTTCGCGTAGCGAGAGTCTTGCACGCCGGTGATGGTTTTTGACCGTTACGGCTGGTCGCTACAAGAAATATACAAACCCTCCATTAATCCTTTGGTATGGCCTGCCCTCATCCTATGTAGAATTCAGCCCACCCCCTCTTCGCGAATAGTCTGCCGACATGGGCAAACCCGCCCATGAGCCACCCTCCGTGGAGCAGACGCGATGCGATACGAAACGAATGCTTATGCCGGAACGGGGAGCGCCCGCGCCTCCGATGCCATGCACGGCATGGCCTCCTTCCCCCTTCCCACCGTCGACGATGAATCCAGCGTCACGCGCCTGCTCGAGCAGGCCCTGACCGCGGCCGAATCCGACCTCGCCACGACCCGTGCCTGCGTCGCCCGTGCGGCCGCGCTGCTGGAACGTGAGCCGGCCGCCTCCCCCGCCCTCACGCCCGCCGCCGCCCCCCGCCGCCGGGTCGGCGCGGGCCTGGCGCCCTGGCAGGCGCGCCGCGTCGCGGCCCACGTGGACGAGAACCTCGGTTTCTCGATCACGATCGACCAGCTGGCGTCCATCGCCGGCCTGTCCAGCAGTTACTTCTGCCGTGCCTTCAAGGACTCCTTCGGCGATCCCCCGCATGCGTACATCATGCGTCGTCGCGTGGAGCGCGCGCAGACCCTGATGCTGCAGACCCGCGAACCGCTGAGCCAGATCGCCCTGGCCTGCGGCCTCTCCGACCAGGCGCACCTGTGCAACCTGTTCCGCCGCCTGGTGGGGCAGAGCCCCAGCCACTGGCGGCGGTCGCGCTGGCAGGAAGCCTGACGGATCAGCCGAAGAGCTTCGCGGCCACTTCGGCGATGTGCTTGCCCTGGAACCTGGCGCCGGCGAGTTCGTTCTCGCTGGGCTGCCTGGACCCGTCGGTACCGGCAAGGGTGGTCGCGCCGTAAGGCGTTCCGCCCGTGATCTCATCCATCTTCGTAAGGCCCGTGAAGCTGTACGGCAGACCGACCGGGATCATGCCCAGATGCAACAGGTTCGTGATGATCGAGAACAGGGTGGTCTCCTGGCCGCCGTGCTGGGTCGCCGTCGAACTGAAAGCGCCACCGAGTTTTCCGTTGAGCGCGCCACGCTGCCACAACGGGCCCGCCTGGTCGAAGAACGCCGCCATCTGCGACGTCATGCGACCGAAGCGGGTACCGGTTCCGACGATGATCGCGTCGTAGTTTTCGAGTTCCTCGACGCGGGCGACGGGCGCGGACTGGTCGGTCTTGAAATGGGCATTGCGCACGACCTCGTCGGGCGCGGTCTCCGGGACACGCTTCACATCGACGGTGGCACCGGCATTGCGCGCACCATCGGCGACGGCATGGGCCATGGTCTCGATGTGGCCGTACGACGAGTAATACAGAACGAGGACTTTGGCCATGGGACGGTCACTCCGTATCGGAAAGGGTAGGGACAGGAAAGTTAGGCACGTTTGTCGTCTAGAGCACGTGTGGGCGATCCACCGCCGCCACTCGAGGTTAGTTGCATGTCATACGCCCGGATTGTCGATATTCGTTCCCCGATCGAGAGGACCCCGCGCAAGTCGCACGCCTGGCACGTGTTGCGCGAAGCCGCGCGCGTCGAGCCCGACGAGGCCGCGCGCATCGCCTGGTACCGCGACGATCCGATCGCGACGCTCGGCATGCGCACCGCCGAGGCGCTGGTGGCGCTGGGTCGTTACGAGGAAGTGCTCGCGTTCCTGCGCGGCGTGAAGCTCGACATGGGCCTGGAACCGGCGCGGGGTTTCGGCTCGTTCTGATCGCGCTACAGTGGGCGCCAACAGGGATGCCGGATGCCCACGTGTCGATCGAAGAAGCTTTCACCGCCGGGCACGACGAACGCATCACCGCCGAGCGCGCCTATGAGCTCCACTGGGCCGACCTGCTCGACCGCGATGCGCGATTCACGTGCGTCGGCAGCGGATGTTCCGCGCCGCTGATCTGCGCCTGCCTGGACAAGCCCGAGCAGAACCTGCGCATCCGTCCCTACTTTCGTTCGTACCGGCTCGAAGATCACGCCGACACCTGCGAAGTCGCGCACGGTCGCGGCGAATCGAAAGCGGAAAAGCGACCCGACGTGTTCGAAGCCGAACGCCCCGCGGATCATTTCCGCGCGCCGGCAGCGACGCCGCGGGCCGACGCGGTCGCCTCACCGGCGCGGCGCGCGGTTCCGTCGGCCGGCACGGTATCGAGGCCGCGCGCGAGCCACTACTACCGCCTCTCCTCGCTCGTACAGAAGTTCCTCGAACATCGCCGCGACAACGACCTGGACGAGGCCACCGTCGAGATCGGCGGCGAGACGCAGACCTACGAAGCCCTCTTCCGAAACGTCTACCGGCAGAAGGTCGCCGACCTGCTCGGCACGCGTGCCGTGTGGTGGGGCACCGCCTCGCTTCGGGCGACGAAGGAAGGCGGCTATTACCTGCGTTTCTCGCGTCCTTTCCGCCACGACGATGCGGAGCTGCGTCCCACCATCACCCTCACGGCGAAGGAGATCGACGCGTATCCGGTGCGCCGTCTCCTGCGTGCGCGTCTCGACAAGCTGATCGCCGAGTCGGACGGCTATTGCGTGGTGTTCGTCTGGGCGAGGCCCTGGATGCCGAAGGATGCCGAAAAACCCTTCGTGCGTTTCTACGTGAACAACCTCGACCACATCGACGTGCGCGGGCCCGAGATCCTCGAAGAACTCAGGAATACCTCGCGCGTGGCGTCCCCATGACGACGGTGGCGGCCTGCCTTGGGGTGGGAGCGCGTTCACGCGCGAACGTCCTCGCGGCGAGCACCATTCGCGCGTGAACGCGCTCCCACCCTGACGTAGCCACACTGCCATGCCCGGAAAACCCCGCAAACGCCTCCGCCTCCCGTTCGTCCGCCATCCCCGCGACGCGTCGCACGATTACGACGACGCCAGTTATGACGGTGGTGTTTCAGGCGGCCCGTACCTGCGGCACGTCGTCGTGATCGTGGTGGTCGTCGCCGTGATCGCGGCCATCCTGAGGTGGGCGTTTTAGGCACCGCGGTGTTGTCGGAGGACGGTCTACCTCTTATGGGGGTGGATGCCGATACTTGCATGCGCAATCCTTGTCCCGCCCTCCGATACCCGAAAAGGATCGGCCCATGTACCGCGCCGAATCGTCCTGCCCAAGTACATACCGCCGCACCCTTTCCACGGTGATCGTCGACCTCGCGCAGCGCTCCGCCGCCGTCGACCGTGACGACCGCCAGGGCGGGCTGCGGCTGGTCGACGACCTGCGCGGCCGCTCCCAGCTCACCGAGATCGCGCTCGACGACGCGGCCGACGACCTGCTTCTGGTCTATCGCACCGCCTGCGCGTCGGATGGCGTCGGCGGCGGGGCGATCCTCTTCCACGGTCAGGCGGAAGGCTCGATGGACAGCGACCATCCCCCGGCCGTGCGCACGCTCGCCCAGGTGCTGTTCGACAGCCTGCGTGCCGAGGCCCCGAACGCCCCGCTGCTCGCCCACGTGGCGCTCGCGCTGAGGGCGATCCTCAGCCTGCCGACCGGGCCCGAGGAGACCGGCGCCCCGCGCGGCGGCCTGGCGACCTGGCAGGAGCGACGCGCGGTCGCCTACATGGACGAGCGGCTCGACCAGTCGTTCCCGGTGTCGGACGTGGCGGACGCGTGCGGCCTGTCCGTCAATCACTTTTCCCGCGCGTTCCGCCGCAGCCTGGGCAAGCCGCCGCACCGCTGGCTTCTCGACCGCCGCATCGAACGCGCCCGCCAGCTCCTGCGCGACACCACGCTGTCGCTGGCGGACATCGCCCTGGCCTGCGGTTTCGCGGAACAGAGCCACTTCACCCGGGTTTTCACGCGCACCGTCGGCATGCCGCCCGGTGCCTGGCGCAGGGCGGCCGACTGAGATGGGATCGGAAGACACGACGACGGCCCTCGGTCTGGGCCGGGACCTGATGCTGGCCGGCTCCCGGCTGCGCGACACCGTGGGCAAACGCGCCCAGCGCGAGTTCGGGCTCACCGCCCTGCAGAGCGACATGCTCCTGCTGCTCGCCCTCCGCGGCAGCATGATCTCCACCGAGCTGGCGGTCGCATGCGGCGTCAACGCCAGCACGGTAACGCACGCGGTGGATGCCGGCATCGAGCGCGGCCTGATGCGCCGCGAGCGCAACGAGTCCGACCGGCGCCTGGTGGACATCGCCCTGACGCCGGCCGGCAAGCGCATGGCCGAACGCGTCCGCGCCCTCGTCGCCGATCTCGCCCGCGCGGCGCTCGAGGGCGTCGATCAGCCGGCCGTGCTGGCGGCCAGTCTCGCGCAGGTCACCCGGAACCTCGACAAGGGTTAAGCGGCGCGGCGCCCGAAGACGAGGTGCAGCCCGAACAGCACGAAGATCGCGCCGGCACCGCCGTCGATCCAGCGGCTGGCCCGCACGTAGCCCCGGCGCATGGCGGGCAGCGCGAAGATCCCCGCCACGATGGCGAACCAGAGGAAGGTCTCGACGGTGACCATCGCCCAGAGGCCCCAGCGCGCCGCGGCGCCCATGCCGTCGCCCACGAACGCCGAGAAGATGGACGCGAAGTAGATCGCGGCCTTGGGGTTGGCGAGGTTGGTGGCCAGCCCGCGCATCAGCGCGCGTCCCGGACTGGACCCGCGAACGTCGACCACGGGCGCGGCCGCGTCGGCCTTCGCCTTCCACGACGCCCGGAGCATCTGGAAGCCCATCCAGCACAGGTACGCGCCGCCGGCGATGGCGATGCCCCGCTCCAGCCAGGCCAGCCGGTGCAGCAGGATCTGCAGACCCAGGAGCGCCAGCGCCGCCCACACGGCGACGCCGAGGGCGATCCCGATCACGCCGGCGAGCGCCTCGCGCCGCGACCGGCTGGCGGCCAGCTGGGATACGAAGAAGAAATCGGGGCCCGGGGTGACCAGGGCCACGATCTGCACGAGGGCGATGGTGAGGAAGAGGTTCATCGGTCCTTATCCTACCGTCCCGCCGGGGCGACGGAGAGGGGCCGTGCCGCCTCGTACACATCCGAACTTGCCCCATAAGGCCACCTCCCGTAACCTCGCGTTTTTTAAAGCGGTCACGGGGCTACCCCCGGCCTCCCAAGGGGTACGTCACGATGCTGGGTTTGCTGGGCCATGTTCTGTTTGGCCTGTTCGGTCTGGCGGTGCTTGTCGGCATCGCGTTCTGCTTCTCCAACAACAAGCGCGTGGTCGACTGGAAGCTCGTCGCCACCGGCGTGCTGTTGCAGATCGCCTTCGCCGCCATCGTGCTGAAGGTGCCGCTGGGTCGCGACGTGTTCGACGCGATCGCCACCGGCTTCGTGCGCCTGCTCGATTACGTGGACGTCGGTTCGCGCTTCATCTTCGGCAGCCTGCTCGACAGCGAGAAGTTCGGCGTGATCTTCGCGGTGAAGGTGCTGCCGACCATCGTCTTCTTCGCCGCCCTCACCGGCGTGCTGTACCACCTCGGCGTGATGCAGCAGATCGTCAAGGGCATGGCCTGGGTCATCACCAAGGTGATGCGCGTCTCCGGCGCGGAAACCACCAGCGTCTGCGCGAGCGTGTTCATCGGCCAGACCGAAGCGCCGCTGACCATCAAGCCGTACATCGAGCGCATGACGCAGGCCGAGCTCATGACCGTCATGATCGGCGGCATGGCGCACATCGCCGGTTCCGTCATGGCGGCGTACGTGGCGATGCTGGGCGGCGACGATCCCGCGCAGCGCATGTTCTACGCGAAGCACCTGCTCACCGCGAGCGTGATGGCCGCGCCGGCCACGATGGTGCTGGCCAAGATCCTCGTCCCCGAGACGCAGGAGCCGCTGACGCGCGGCACGGTCAAGATCGAGGTCGAGAAGACCACCGCCAACGTCATCGACGCGGCGGCCACCGGCGCGGGCGACGGCCTCAAGCTCGCCATGAACGTCGGCGCCATGCTGCTGGCCTTCATCGCGCTGATCGCCCTGATCAACGGCCCGGTGCAGTGGGCCGGCACGATCGGTGGCGAGCACAGCATCAACGCGTGGCTCACCGCCAGCGCCGGCCATCCGGTCGCGCTCAGCCTCGAAACGATCTTCGGCTGGGTGCTCGCGCCCGTCGCGTGGCTCATCGGCGTGCCGTGGCAGGACGCCACGCTGGTCGGCAGCTTCATCGGCCAGAAGGTGGTCATCAACGAGTTCGTCGCCTACGCCGACCTCGCGCGCCACCTGCCCGACCTGCTGCCGGAAAGCCGCCTGATCGCCACGTACGCGCTCTGCGGTTTCGCCAACTTCTCCTCCATCGCCATCCAGATCGGCGGCATCGGCGGCCTCGCCCCGAACCGTCGTGGCGACCTCGCCCGCCTCGGCCTGCGCGCCGTGCTGGGCGGCTCGATCGCGACGTTCATGACGGCGACCATCGCCGGCGTGCTCGAACGCTTCTGACCGGATGACCGCGGCGCGCCTGCTGGTCGTCGGTGGCTACAGCGAGGAAGAGCGCTGGCAGACGCCACGCCTTCCCCGCGCGGGCGAGCCGGCGTACGCCAGCGCGTTCGAACGGCGTCCTGGCGGTAAGGCCTTTCATCAGGCGGTCGCCGCGGCGCACGCCGGCGTGGCCACCGGCCTCATCGCCGCCATCGGCGACGACACCATCGATCCCTCCGGCCTGCCGCTCAACGTCGTGGCCCGCTGGCAGGTGGTGTCCGGCGTGCGCACCGGCCGTACCGCGCTGGTCGTCGATCCGAAGGGCCAGGTCATGTCCGTGCTGTCGTCCGGCGCGAACGACCGGCTCGATGCCGGCTTCATCGCCGCGCAGTCCGATCTCTTCGAGGGAGCGAAGGTGCTGCTCGTCTCGACCGAGGCGAACATCGACGCCGTCGCCGCCACGCTCGAAATGGCCGGCGAGAAGCGCATCCTTCGTGTGCTGGATCCGGGCCCGCTGCCGCCTGGCCTTTCGGTCCGCGAGTTCGCCAGCACCGACGTGCTGTTGCTCGACGTCTACGAGTTCGCTCGCGTGTGCGGGCGTTTCCTGTCGATCGACATCACGGCGCAGGCGGTGACGAGCATGGACGATACGACGATCAACGCGCTCGCCCGTCGCTTGTGCGCGGGGACGGTCGTGGTGTCGCTGGACAAGAGCTGCCTGGTCTCGCACGGTGCCGACCGGCACGGCGACGAGTCGGAGCTCTACCGTGTGCCGACCTGCGGATCGGGCGACGTGTTCAAGGGCACGCTGGCCGCGCGACTGGTCGATGTGCCGTGCTTCCGCGAAGCGCTCGTCGCGGCGTGCGCCGCGGCCGGCTGACGTAGCGCGACCGGGCCGCGCTGCGCGCGGGATCGCCGATGCGATCGGCTCCCACCCTTCGGTAGATAGCTTGTCGCGAGGGTGCCCGCTGCGCGGGATCGCCGATACGATCGGCTCCCACCCTTCGGTAGATAGCTTGTCGCGAGGGTGCCCGCTGCGCGGGATCGCCGATGCGATCGGCTCCCACCCCTTCGGTCGATAGCTTGTCGCGAGGGTGCCCGCTGCGCGGGATCGCCGATGCGATCGGCTCCCACACTCCGCAAGATGGCTACCGGAGGGTGGGAGCCGATCGTATCGGCGATCCGCGCGTAGCGCGGCCAGATACACGAAAGCCGCCGGCCTCGCGACCGGCGGCTTCGTTTCAGGCACCCGTCAACCGTTCTTCTTCAGCCACGCATCCACGGCCGGCAGGCGGTCCTTGCGGACCATCGCGCGGTAGCGGATGTTGGCGATGCTCGTCTCCGCGTCGCGACGCGAGGTCGGTGCGATGTACTTGTCGGCGAACGCCTTGATCTTGTCGATCGTCGACAGCTGCAGCGAACCGCCGGCCAGCATCGGGTAGTAGCGCGCGGCCGAGGTCGAATCCACGAACTGGTCGACCTTGTCCTTGTGCGCCACGGCGAAGTCGAACGCGAGCTCGGGGTGGGCACGCGCCGCGGCGGAGATCATCGCCGCGCTGTTCGTCGCGCCCGGCTCGTCGGTCAGCGCCAGTTCCAGCGCACGCTTCGCCAGTGCCTCGTCCGACGGCGTGGCCAGCAAGGCGTACAGACGATCCTTCACCAGCGGCGTCTTCTCGGCCTTCGCCGCCGCGTGCAGCTTGTCCCACGTCGCGCCATCCGCATGCGCGGCGACGACGGCGAGGATCGACTTGCGCAGCTCCGGCGACATCGTGTCGCTCGCATAGCGACGACGTGCCTCGGCGATCACGTTCGCATCGCCCAGGTGCGACAGCGTGCCGATCAGGTGCGCACGCAGGATCGCCACCGGCGCTTCCTCACCCGGCTTCGCTTCCCAGCCCAGCTGCGCGAACTTCGGCGCGAGACGCGAGATCGCGTACTTGCGCAGCGCGGCCTGACGCGCCGCATCGCCCTCGTAATAATCGTCCAGCGTGGAGAAGTCGCTGGCGATGCCGTCCCACAGCAGCGGTGTGGCGTCCAGCGGCGCGGCCTTGATCAGGTCCAGCACGTCCGACGCCGGCTGCAGGCCGCCCATGCCCAGCGCCCAGACGTCGGCCGTGACGCCGAGCTGGTCGATGGGATCGAGCTTCGCGAATGCGCCCTGCAGCGCCTTGATCTGCGCCGGTGCGTAGAGCGTGCGGTAGTAACCCGTCTGCCCCGCGTTGACGAGCACGGGGGCGCAGCCGGCCACCGTGAGCGAACCGGCGCCGTTCTCCAGCAGGGTCGACGACGTGGCGCCACCGACCGTCTTCGCGATCACCGGCACGTGCCACGACAGCGGCTTCTTGTCCGGGCGGTCGCGGGTGAACTCACCCTGCGAGAGCTTCAGCGTCGTGGAACCGTTCGCGCACGACACGGACTCGACGCGCACCAGCGGGATGCCCGGCTGCAGCGTGAAGTCGTGGGCGACGGTGCTCACCGGCATGCCGGCGGCGGCGTCGATCGCCTTCCACAGATCGTCCGAGACGGTGTTCGAATACGCGTGCGCCTTGATGTACGCCTGCACGCCCTTCTGCCACTTGTCGGCTCCGACATAGGCCTCGAGCATGCGGATCACCGACTCGCCCTTCGAGTAGGTGATGGAGTCGAATGCCTGGCTGGCCTGCTCCACCGTCGCCACGTGCTGCACGACCGGATGCGTGGTCGCCACGGCGTCGCGCGACATCGCGCCCTCGCGCGTGAACACGGCTTCGAGGTTGGTGTGCCATTCCGGATGCAGGCGCTCGGTGGTGCGCGAGGCGAGCCACGACGCGAAGCCTTCGTTGAGCCAGAGGTCGTCCCACCAGCGCATGGTCACGAGGTCGCCGAACCACTGGTGCGCCATTTCGTGCGCCGCGGTGTTGAACACTTCCTGCTTGTCGGACTGCGTGGAAATCGTGGGATCCAGCAGCAGCGCGTACTCGAAGGTGTAGATCGCGCCCCAGTTCTCCATCGCCGAGAAGAACTGGCTCTGGCCCGGCGAGGCGATGTTGTCGAGCTTCGGCAGCGGGTACGGCACGCCGAAGTACGCGTTGTACTCCTGCAGCACGGCCTTGCCGGTGTCGAGCGTGAACTGCGCCTGCGACGTCAGGCCCTTCTGCGTGATGACGCCGATCTCCACGCCATCGCTCTTCGTCGTGGCGCGATCGAACTCGCCGAGCCCGAAGAACAGCAGGTACGTCGACATCTTCGGCGACGGCTGGAAAGTGACCTTCGCCAGCCCGTTGCCGATGTCCTTCTTCGACGCCACCGGCATGTTGCTCACGGCCATCTGGCTGGCGGGCACCGTGGCGGAAAGCGTGAACGTGGCCTTGTACGCCGGCTCGTCCCACGAAGGGATGAAGCGGCGCGCGTCGGAGTTCTCGAACTGCGTGTACAGGGCGCGCTTCTTGCCGTCGGCCTTGGTGTCGTAGTCGATGGCGAACAGGCCGTTGGCCTGCGTGCCGATCTTGCCCGTGTAATCCATCGTCAGCACGTAGCTGCCGGCGGGGATCGCGTGGTCGAAGATGAACGTCGCGGTCTGCGCGTCGGCGTCGACGGCGACCTTCGGCGCGGCGAACGACGCCTTGCCCTTCGCGGCGGCGAGCGAGACGTTGGCGAACGTCATGTTCATCGCGTTGAGCGTGATCGACGGCGTCGGCTGCAGCACGTCGATCGCGATGGACACCTTGCCGTCGAACGCGAGCTTGTCCGCATGCGGCACCACGGCCACGTCGTAATGCGTCGGCCGCACGGTACGCGGAAGCTGGGTAGTGGCGAGCTCGGCCGTGTCGTTCGCGGGTGCGGCGACGGTGGCGAGGGAGAAGCCGGCGAGCGCGAAAGCGATCGCGCTGACGAGGGATTTACGCATGCGGGTTGCCCTATGTACGGACCCCGGCGGACATCCGCCCGGCGGTCATCCGCCGATGGTCGTCCTCGTGCCGCGCGCGGGAAAGCGCCGGAAGTCACGGGCGCAGGTTATTGCGACCCCCGCTTCACCAGAACCGCCACCACGACCGCTTCTCCAGTTTGCGCAGCGCCTTCAGGTGGCCGCGCGCCGCCGCCTTGCGGTACCAGGCCCGGGCGATCGAGGGATTGCGCGGCACGCCGTCCCCGCGCTCGTGGAGGAGGCCGAGGTCGAACTGGGCGTCGGCATGGCCGGCGCCCGCCGCGCTGCGCAGCAGCCGCACCACCTCGTCGATCCGGCGGGGCACGCCACGGCCGGCGTCGATCATCGTGGCCAGCGCGTACTGGGCGGCGACGTGATGGCGCTCGGCGGCGAGCGCCAGCCAGCGCACGGCTTCGCGATCGTTCCGTGCCACGCCGTCGCCGGAGGCGAGCCGCTGGCCGAGGAGGAACTGCGCGGAAGCGTCCTGTGGGCCGATCTGTGCGATGCGTTCCGGCGTCGCGTCGGTCTCGACGGGGAGCGCTTCGAGCTCGGCGAGCATACGACGCGCTTCGCTGTCGCCCTGCTCCGCCGCGCGCGCGAACCAGTGACGGGCCTGCTCGCGATCCTCGGGCTGCGCGCTGGCTTCGAGATAGAGCTTGGCGAGCGCGAACTGCGCCGTGCCGTTGCCCATCTCCGCCGCGCGCCGGTAGTGATGCGCCCCCATGGTGGTGTCGCGTGGCACCCCGATGCCGTCGCAATACATGTGCGCGACGCTGCACAGCGCGTCGGCATAGCCACGTGCTCCGGGGTCGCCGCGCTCGATCGCCTTCGTGTAGAACGCGAAGGCGAGTTCGGCGTCGCGCGGAACGCCACGTCCGAAGTAATGCGATACACCAAGGTTCACGCAGGCCTGCACGTGCCCCTGGTCGGCCGCCAGACCCCACCAGCGCAGGGCCTCCTGGCGATCCGCGACGACGCCGTGGCCACGCGCATGCAGCATGCCGAGCGCGCACTGCGCTTCGGCGGAGCCCGTGTCGGCGGCGCGGCGATACCACCCCGCGGCTTCGAAGGGATCGCGCGGAACGCCGAGCCCTTCCGCGAAGTGCGCGGCGAGGCGGCACTGGCTTTCGACGTGTCCTTGCTCCGCCGCACGGCGGAACCATTGCGTGGCGCGCGCGTAGTCCTGCTCGACGTGATCGCCCGCGGCGTACATCTGCGCGAGGCGGTACTGAGCGTCCGCATCGCCGAGCTGGGCTTCTTTTTCCACCCGCCCGAAACGCTGCAACGCGTCCATCTCGGCCACGAAACGCCGATCGACGAGTGCCCCCGATTTCCCTTCCGACATCCCGTTCCCCTGAAAACGCCTGTCGTCACGGCGCGGATAGTAATCGGGAAGCCGTTTGAAAGATATCGGGTTTTTGGGAGGGGGCGGTATATCGTCCGGCCGGTCCGTAGGAGCGCGCCCTGCGCGCGACATGTTTTGAGGCCGTGAGCCGCAGGGCCTGGTGCTCTCCGCGAGAAGCTGTCGCGCGCAGGGCGCGCTCCT
>NZ_FODZ01000007.1:2498-63354 GCF_900110505.1 Luteibacter sp. UNC138MFCol5.1 | reverse complement strand
GCGCGACATGTTTTGAGGCCGTGAGCCGCAGGGCCTGATGCTCTCCGCGAGAAGCTGTCGCGCGCAGGGCGCGCTCCTACGGGCTACGGATTACCCGCCCCGCCCGAGGCGCCGAAGATCTGCCCGGTTTCGTAGCTCGCCTCGGTGGACGCCAGCTGCACGTAGATCGGTGCGATCTCGGCCGGCTGACCGGGGCGGCCCATCGGGGTATCGCCACCGAACTTCTGCAGCTTCTCCGGCGTCTGGCCGCCCGATACCTGCAGCGGGGTCCAGAACGGGCCGGGGGCCACGCCGTTCACGCGGATGCCCTTCTTGACGAGCTGCTTCGCCAGACCCTTGGTGAAGATCATGATCCCGCCCTTGGTCATCGCATAGTCGAGCAGGTTCTCGGACGGGTTGTACGCGTTGACGGATGTCGTGTTGATGATCGCGGCACCCGGCGGCAGGTGCGGCACGGCCGCCTTGGTGATCCAGAACATCGCGTAGAGGTTCGTCTTCACCGTCCAGTCGAAGTACTCGGTGCTGATGTCGAGGATCGAGTCGAAGCTGTGCTGGCGGCCCGCGTTGTTGACGAGGATGTCGAGTCCGCCGAACGCCTCCACCGTCTTCTGCACCATCTGGCCGCACCAGGCCTCGTCACGGATGTCGCCTGGCAGCGCCAGCGCCTTGCGCCCCGCCTTACGGATCAGGTCGACGACTTCCTTCGCATCGTCCTCCTCGGCCGGCAGGTAACTGATCGCGACATCGGCGCCTTCACGCGCGTACGCGATGGCGACGGCGCGCCCGATGCCCGAGTCGCCACCGGTGATCAACGCCTTGCGTCCCGCGAGTCGTCCGCTGCCCTTGTAGCTGGTTTCGCCGTGGTCGGGCCGCGGCGTCATCTTTCCGGCGAGTCCGGGCCACGGCTGGCTCTGGTTCGCGAACGGCGGGTGCGGAAAGCCCTGGCGTGGGTCGACCAAGGGGCGCGTGCCACCCGGTCCGGTCGATTCGGCAGCCATGGCGCTGAAACTCGGGGCGCCGGCGAGTACCGCCGCGGCGGCACCGAGCGAGGCGTTCTGGAAGATACGGCGGCGGGTCGGGGAGAAGTCGTCGGTCATGGGGGCAGCCTTTCCGTCGGTGGTCCGCCCCACTCTCGGGATCGGTGGGTGGACGGGCCGTCATGCGGATGCGAAGGGGGCGCGCTCCAGGACATCCGATTTTCACCGTGGCGACGAAAGTGATCCCGCGCGGCGATGGTTTTTCGGCAACGCGCCGGGGAGGAGCATGGCGCCATCCTCAACGGAGCCACCCGCATGAAAGCCATTGTCTACACCCATCACGGCCTGCCCATCGACGACGCCAACGCGCTGGTCGAGATGGACATTCCCCAGCCGGGCCCCGGCCCGCGCGACCTGCTGGTCGCCGTCAGCGCCGTCTCGGTGAATCCCGTCGACACCAAGGTGCGCGCCGGCGTGAAGACCACGGCGCCCCGCGTGCTCGGCTTCGACGCCGTCGGCACGGTGGCGGCGGTCGGCGAAGGTGTCACGCTCTTCAAGGAAGGCGACGAGGTCTACTACGCCGGTGCGTTGAACCGCCCCGGCAGCAACGCCGAGTTCCAGCTCGTCGACGAGCGCATCGTCGGGCACAAGCCGCGCACGCTGGACGACGCCCACGCCGCCGCGCTCCCGCTGACCGCACTCACCGCGTGGGAAATGCTGTTCGACCGACTGAAGATCGCCGAAGGCGGCCACGAGGGCGAGTCGATCCTCATCATCGGCGCCGGTGGTGGCGTCGGCTCGATCCTGGTGCAGCTCGCGCGCCGCCTGACGAGGCTCACGGTCATCGGCAGCGCCTCGCGCGAGGAAACGGCCCAGTGGGTCCGCGAGCTGGGCGCGCATCACGTGATCGACCATTCGAAGCCCCTTGGCCCGCAGCTCGAAGCGCTGGGCATCGCGCACGTCGATCACCTGGTCAGCCTCACGCACACCGACGCGTACTACGAGCAGATCGTGGAGATCGTGAAGCCGCAGGGCCAGTTCGGCCTGATCGACGACCCGCATACGCTCGATGCGACCAGGCTGAAGCGCAAGGCGATCTCGCTGCACTGGGAGTCGATGTTCACGCGGTCGACCTACGAAACGCCCGACATGATCAAGCAGCACGAGCTGCTGGATCGCGTCGCGGCGCTGATCGACGACGGCACCCTGCGCACGACGCTCGGCGAGCACTTCGGCCCGATCACCGCCGAGAACCTGCGCCGCGCCCACCAGCGCATCGAGAGCCACAAGGCGAAGGGCAAGATCGTGCTCGAGGGCTTCTGAAGCCTAGTCGAGCATCTGCCTGACGCGCGTCAGCAAGGCATCGATCTCGAACGGCTTCGCGATGAGGTCCATGCCGCGATTGAGGAAACGCGACCGCTCGGTCGCGTTTTCCGCGTAGCCGGTCATGAACAGCACCGGCAGCGTCGGACGCCACGCGCGCGCCACGTCGGCGAGCTCGCGTCCGTCGAGGCCCGGCATGCCGATGTCGGTGAGCAGCAGGTCGAACGATTCGTCGCCACGCAGCAGCGACAGCGCGCGATCGGTGTCGCCCGTGGCCACGCACGTGTAGCCCGCCTGGGTCAGGACCTCGGCGGTGAACATGCGCAGCGAGTCGGTGTCCTCCACCAACAGCACGCGCTCGCCGTGGCCGCCAGCGATCTCACCCTGGCCGGCCGTGACGGTCACCACCTCGCCTTCGCTGGCGGGCAACAGCAGCGTCACCTCGGTGCCGCGGCCCACGACGCTTTCGATCCGCGCCTCGCCGCCGGACTGGCGTGCGAAACCGTAGATCATCGACAGGCCGAGACCCGTGCCCTGCCCCAGCGGCTTGGTGGTGAAGAACGGCTCGAACACCTTCTGCAACACATCGGGCGCGATGCCCGAACCGTTGTCCGATACCGTCACGTGCACGTAATCGCCATCGGGCAACGAGCCGTCGCCGACGAGGCGCCGGCGTCCCGTGGCGATGCGGATGCGTCCGCCCTCGGGCATCGCGTCGCGCGCGTTGATGACGAGGTTGATGACCGCGTTCTCGAGCTGGTTCGTGTCAACCTCGGCGACCACGGGCTCACCGGAAAGATCCAGTTCCAGCGTGACGCGCTCGCCAAGCGTCCGTCGCAGCATGTCTTCCAGCGAGCGCACGTTGCCGTTGAGGTCGGAGGCCTTCGCGTCGAGCGGCTGCTGGCGCGCGAAGGCGAGCAGGCGGTGCGTGAGCGCGGCGGCGCGACGTGCGGAACCGAGCACGGCATCGGCGAAGCGTTGCACCTTGTCGGGCTTGCCGGCCTCCACCTGACGGTTGATCAGGTCGATGCCCGTGATGATGCTGGTCAGGAGGTTGTTGAAGTCGTGCGCGATGCCGCCGGTGAGCTTGCCCAGTGCGTCCATCTTCTGCGCCTGCAGCAGCTGCAGCTCGGTGCGTTCGCGCTCGGCCTTCTCGATCGCCAGCTGGCTGTGCGCCGTGTCGATGCGTTCGAGCTGATCGCGCTCGCGGCGACGCTGCTCGGTGACGTCCTCGACGAAGACCAGGCCGCCTTCCTTGCGATACGGCGTGACCCGCCATTCCGTCTCGCGGACGCCCGCGCGCGAGTGCATGCACAGCACGCCGCGCCAGCGCTCGTTCGACGCGAGGTGTTCGCGCATCTGCGCCAGGGTTTCATCCTGGCCCGGTTCGAAGCAGGACACCAGTTCGCCGGTGCAGCCGGCATCCTCGATCAGCCTGTCGAACGCCTCGTTCGAATCCAGGATGCGAAGCGCCCCGTCGACCACGGCGATCGGCGCCGCGATGTTGGTGAAGATCTCGCGGAACCGCGCTTCCGCGGCGCGCAGTTCGTCTTCGGTCTCGCGCACGCGCATCAGCGTGCGCAGCGTCGCGAGCATCACGTCCGGATCCACCGGATGGATCAGATAGGCGTCCGCGCCGTTGTCGAGACCGGTGATCAGGTCGCCCGTGTCGATCGACGCGGCCGACACGTGCACGACGGGCAGCAGCATCGTCTCCGGCGCCTCGCGCAACCGGCGCACGATGTCGAAGCCGCTCATGTCGGGCAGGTTCACGTCGAGGATCACCGCCGCGAACTCGTGGCTGGCAAGAAGCGCCAGGCCTTCCGTGCCCGTGCCGGCCTCCATGGCTTCGTAGCCGGCGCGCTCCACCGTGCGCCGCATCGCGTAGCGCGTGGCCGCGTTGTCGTCGACGATCAGCAGCCGGGAGTTACGAGGCATCGTTCGACTCGCTGGAGAGTTTCAGGGGGAGCACCACATGGAAGATGGAACCCTTGCCGGGGTGACTCACCACACCGACCTCGCCGCCGAGCAGGTGCGCGAACTGACGGCAGATCGACAGGCCGAGGCCCGTGCCGCGCAGGCGCTTCTGCAGCGGGGAGTCCACCTGCGTGAAGTCCTCGAACAGCGCGCCCTGCAATTCCTCGGGGATGCCGATGCCGGTGTCGCTGACGGCGAATCGCACGCGATCGTCGCCTTCCAGCTGCGCGGAGACGCGGATCTCACCGCGCGGCGTGAACTTCAGCGCGTTGGAGATGAAGTTGCGCAGGATCTGCGCGAGCTTCTTGTCGTCCGTGTAGAGCTTCGGCATGTGCTCCGGATCCTCGAAGATCAGGTCGGCCTCCGTCGCGTCCACGATCGGGCGGAACGTGCCGCGCAACGCCGAGAACAGGTCCATCAGCTCGAACCACGCCGGCGAGATGGTGATGCGGCCCGCCTCGATCTTCGCCAGGTCGAGCAGGTCGTCCACCATGTCGCTCAGCTCGCGCGCGGCGTTGGCGACGAACGACACCTGCTTCTGCTGCTCGCCGTTGAGCGGGCCGTCCATGCCGTCCGCCATCAGGCGCGCGATGCTGAGGATGGAGCCCAGCGGCGTGCGGAACTCGTGGCTCATGTACGAGAGGAACCGGCTCTTCAGCTCCGACGCCTGGCGCAGCTGCTCGGCCTGCTTGTCGAGTTCGGCGTACAGCGCTAGCACGCCCTGGTTGGTCTCTTCCAGTTCCGCGCGGAGGGAATCGTTTTCCGCGGTCAGCCGCGCGATGTCGTCGTTGTCGCTCACAGGCCGGTTCCGAGGGTCATGGCGAGGATGGTCGTGTCGTCGCGGCCGCGATTGAAATCGCGGTACAGCAGGGCCGTGACGACGCCCGGGTGCCGGTTCGGCAGGCCGGGGTATTCCTTGTGGTTCCAGCGCGATTGCAGGCCGTCGCTGTACATCAGGAGCAACTTGCCCTGCGACTGCGGGAAGTCGAACGACTGGGCGCGGCGTGCCTGCACACCGACGATGCCGGGATGCGACGCCAGGCCGCGCGAGCCCTCGATGGTGAGCAGGCCGCCCGCGATGTTGCCGATGCCCGCGTAGCGGAGCACGCCGCTCTCGCGCACGTACTGCGCCACCGCGACCGCGCCACCGCGCGTGCCGGCCATGCCGTTGTTGAGGGCACCCATCAGGTTGACCGGCTCTTCGAGCGGCGCCTCGCGGAACGTCGCCAGCGCGGCATTCGCCGCCTCATGCGCCGACATGCCGTGCCCCAGCCCGTCGACGAGCAGGATCGACACCTTGTCCTTGTCCAGCGCCACGCCCCACCCGTCGCCGCAGACGGTCTCGTCCTGCATCATCTGCTGGGTGGCGGCGAAGCGGATGTCGGCCCTCGCGAAGCCCTTCGGGTACAGGCGCGCCATCACCACCGAGCCGCGATGGTCGGCGTACATGTCCATGACGTCGGACTGGCGGCGCACCGCGCCGAGGCCTTCGCCGCGCGTGCCGCCGGTCGAGAATCCGTCGGGGAGGCAATCGGCCAGGTTGAAGCCGGGGCCACGATCGACGGCCGTCACCTCGACGCCATAGGCGCCGTCGCCCTGCATGACCGAAATGTGGATCTCGCCGCTGCGCGCATGCTTGAGCACGTTGGTGGCCAGCTCCGTGGTCACCAGGGCCACGCGGCCCGCGTCGGTGGCATCGAACCCCGCGCCGCTGGCCGCCAGTTGCGCGACGCGCCGCGCCTGGCCGATCTGCGTGGCGTCCTCGATCGCGACGATGCGGGTCGGTTCGCCGCTGAAGGTCACGTCCATTTGCAGATCGTCACGCGCGTGCCCGCGCCGGCCGCGCTCTCCAGCGAGAATTCGTCGACGAGACGCCTGGCGCCCGTGAGGCCGAGGCCGAGGCCGCTGCCCGACGTCCAGCCATCGGTCATCGCGAGTTTGACGTCGGGAATGCCGGGACCTTCGTCGCGGAAGATCAGGCGCAGGCCCTTGCGCCCGCCGTCTTCCAGTAGCTCCCAGTCCATGTCGCCGCCGCCGCCGTAGATGACGGTGTTGCGGCCCAGTTCGCTGGCCGCCGTGATCAGCTTGGTCTGGTCGACCAGGCGCAGCCCGGCTTCGACGGCGAGCTTGCGCGCGGTCTGTCGCGCGAGCACGACATCCTGTTCGATCCGGATCGGTTGGGTGCCTTGCCTGATCGTGTTCATCGCGCGGACACGCGGTCACGCAGCAGCTTCATGCCGCGCTCCACGTCCAGCGCCGTGCTCACGCCGGGCAGCGTCAGGCCGAGCTCCACGAGCGTGATCGCCACGGCCGGCTGCATGCCGACCACGACGGTTTCCGCGTCCATGATCCTCGACAGGCCCGAGATCGTGGCGATCATGCGACCGATGAAGGAATCGACGATGTCGAGCGCGGAGATGTCGATGAGGACGCCACGCGCGCCGGTGTCGCTGATGCGCTCGGAGAGGTCGTCCTGCAGGGTCAGCGCCAGCTGATCGTGCATGTCGACCTGGATGGTGACGAGCAGGAACTCGCCCATGCGCAGGATGGGGATGCGCTCCATGGCGATCAGCCTGCCTTGCCGACGACGAAGCCCGAGCGTTTCAGTGCCAGCGCGAGCGCGTCGGCGAGATTGGCCTTGGTGACGATGCCCTGCAAGTCGAGACCCAGGTGCACGATGGTCTGCGCGATCTGCGGACGCACGCCGCTGATGATCGCGTCGGCGCCCATCAGCCGGATGGCGGTAACGGTCTTCAGCAGGTGCTGCGCGACCAGGGTGTCCACCGTGGGAACGCCCGTGATGTCGATGATGGCGATTTCGGCGCCGGTCTCGACGATGCGCTGGAGCAGCGATTCCATGACGACCTGGGTGCGCTGGGAATCCAGCGTGCCGATCATCGGCAGGGCGAGCACGCCGTCCCAGAGCTTCACCACGGGCGTGGACAGTTCGAGCAGTTCTTCCTGCTGACGCGCGATCACTTCCTCGCGCGACTTCTGGAAGGTGCGGATGGTGTGCAGGCCGAGACCGTCGAGCAGTTCCGAGACGGCCCAGAGCTGACCGGCGAGCTCCGTCGGCTCGCTGGCGTATTCCACCTGGAGCAGGTCGAAGAGCGGGCGCTTCAGCGAGAAGATGAAGCTGGCGGTCTGCTGCGAGTCGAACCCCTGCAGGGCGCGGCTGCGCGAGAGGCGCTCGAGGAAGCCGCGGGTCTCGCTCCACTCGTTGCCGCCGGCGCCGTTGATCTCGCTGGTGGCCGATCCGATGACGAGCAGGCGGAGGAATTCCTTCGTCTGCGATTCGAACTCGGCGTGGCCGATGCGCGCGTCGCGCGAGGCGCCGCTGGCGTCCAGATTCGCGGTCCACTCCGCGAGGAGGCTGGATTCGTTCTTCCGAACGGCGTCGATCGTGCGCTGAGACAGTGCGGCCATGGGCATCCCCTGTGAAAACGCTATGATGCGTTCACACCCGGCACAATGGAATAGTGCAGTTCGTCGCCGAACGCGTTGACATCGTGTTCACGGCGGACGGGCTAATCGCCTCGTCCAGCGTCCCTTACCAGAGCCCGTCCCATGTCGTCCCAACCCCTCCCGGTCGTACTGCTCGTCGAAGACGACGACGCCATCCGCGACCTCTCCGAAATGATCCTCGACATGGAAGGCTACGAGGTGCATTCCGTGCGCAACGGGGACGAGGCCGAGCACTGGCTGGCGACCGGCAAGGCGGATGTCCTGTTCACCGACATCAACATGCCCGGCCGGATCGGTGGCCAGGAGCTGGCCATCCGCCACCACGACATGCGCGTGCTGGTGACCTCCGGCGAGGCCCCGGAACAGCACGACTGGCTCCGGCCGGGCATGCGGTATCTGGCCAAGCCCTACGACCGGAAGACCCTGCTGAACGCGATCCGCGACCTGGCCGCCTGACGGAAGTCAGGCCCGGTCGATCACGCGGCTGATCTTCCCGCCGTCGAACGCGAATTCGGACGTCCCCACCATCTCGATCACGGTGCCCGCGCCCGGGCCGTCGGGGATGTCTTCGGCGATCTCGCCGTGAAAGGCGATGTCCACGACGACCGTGTCGCCCTCGTCGCGGACCGCCGTCGCTTCCTGCCGCCGCGACGCGAACAGCGCCGCGCCCACCCGCGCCAGCTTCCCGAACTCCTCCTTGCCGTCGGTCGCGACGCTCATCGCCCCGCCCGCGTGGTGCTCGAAGCGCACGTCGTCGGAGAGCACGGCGAGCATGCCCTCGATGTCGAAGCGGTTGTACGCGTCGATGTAGGCGTCGATCAGGGCCTGGCGGAACGGGTCGGTCATGAGGGTATCCAGCACGGTGGGCGTTTCGGATAGTAACGAAGCCGGCGACCGTGCGGAGGGTGGGAGCCGATCGTATCGGCGATCCGCGGCAGCGGCCCCGGTGCGCGTGATGCCGTGCCTTGCCGACCCCTCCCCCTCCCCCGTATGGTGCCCGCTTCCGTCCCAACCCCGAGCCGCCCGATGTCGCATCCGCAGGAGCAGTCCCCCGAGCACCTCAGGCGCAGCCTGTCGAACCGCCACCTGCAGCTGATCGCCATCGGCGGTGCCATCGGGACGGGCCTGTTCATGGGCTCGGGCAAGACCATCAGCCTCGCGGGCCCGTCGATCCTGCTGGTCTACCTCATCATCGGCGTGATGCTCTTCTTCGTCATGCGCGCGATGGGCGAGCTGCTGCTCTCCAACCTGCAGTACAAGTCGTTCATCGACTTCTCCACCGACCTGCTCGGTCCATGGGCCGGTTTCTTCTGCGGATGGACGTACTGGTTCTGCTGGATCATCACCGCGATCGCGGACGTGATCGCCATCGCCTCGTACGCCCAGTTCTGGTTCCCCGGGCTCGCGCCATGGGTGCCGGCGTTGCTGTGCGTCGCGCTCCTGCTTTGCCTGAACCTGACCACCGTGCGCCTCTTCGGCGAACTGGAGTTCTGGTTCGCGCTGATCAAGATCATCGCCATCTGCGCGCTCATCGTCACCGGCTTCGGCATGGTGGCCTGGGCGTTCCGCTCGCCGGACGGCCACGTGGCGTCGCTGGCGAACCTGTGGAACGACGGTGGCCTCTTCCCCACCGGCATCGGCGGCTTCTTCGCCGGTTTCCAGATCGCGGTGTTCGCGTTCGTCGGCATCGAACTCGTCGGCACCACCGCCGCCGAGACGGCCGATCCGGAGCGCAACCTGCCCAAGGCGATCAACTCGATCCCCGTCCGCATCATCCTGTTCTACGTGCTCGCGCTGGTCGTGATCATGTCCGTGACGCCGTGGCGCCAGGTGCTGCCCGGCAAGAGCCCGTTCGTCGAACTGTTCGTGCTCGCCGGCATCCCGGCCGCGGCCAGCCTGATCAATTTCGTCGTGCTCACGTCGGCCACGTCGTCGGCGAACAGCGGCATCTTCTCCACCAGCCGCATGCTCTACGGCCTGGCCGAGGAAGACCACGCGCCTTCGACCTTCCGGTACCTGTCGAAGGCCGCCGTTCCCTCGCGTGGCCTGCTGTTCTCGTGCCTGTGCCTGCTCGGCGGCGCGATGCTGGTGTACGTCATCCCGAACCTCGTCACCGCGTTCACGCTGGTCACGACGCTGGCCGCGATCCTCTTCATGTTCGTGTGGTCGCTGATCCTGATCGCCTACATGGCCTACCGGAAGAAGCGTCCGGAACTGCACGCGGTGTCGGCGTACAAGATGCCCGGTGGCGTGTTCATGTGCTGGGCCTGCCTCGTGTTCTTCGCGTTCGTGCTCGTGCTGCTCGCGCTGGAAAGCGACACGCGCCAGGCGCTGATCGCCAGCCCGGTGTGGTTCGCGATCCTGGGCATCGGCTACGCGCTACGCCGCCGCAAGGCCTGAAACCGCGGTTGGAGCGCACCTGGGCGCGAAGGGGTGCTCGCGGCAAGCACCCTTCGCGGCCAAGGCCGCTCCCACCCGGACCTAGAAGCCTGTTGGAGCGCACCTGGGCGCGATCGGGGCTAGCGACAGCGAAACGTACTAGCGCGACTCAGCCTCCGGCGCCGGCACCACCGCCGACAGCAACAGCGCGCCGCGCTCCACCTTCACGTACATCGACGCCACGGGCTCCAGCGTGCCCGCCTTCAGCCGCCACGCGGACAGCATCCAATCGTCGTTGACGCGCCAGCCCACGTGGCCATGCCCGATGTACCCCAGCAACGTCTCTCCACGGAAGTCGATCGGAAAGAACGTGGCCTCATCGCCGTAGCCGGTCATCATCCCTTCGCCGACCGCGCCGCCGAAATCCGGCAGGTCCCGGAACGTGGCCGACTCGCCCTTCGGCGCGAGACCACCCGGCGCCCGCGCCGCCGCGAGCAGCGCGTCGTACGATGCCTTCGCGGCGCCCTTCAGCGGGCGATCCAGCGTGCCCTGCACCGGGCTGCGCTCGTAGCGCGCAGCCGCCGCCATCGCGACGGCGGCGAAATCCTCGCAGGGCGACTGTTTCGGCGCACACGCGCTGCCACCGGAAACCAACGCGTGATCGAAGCGCATCGTCAGCTGCGCATCGGGCCCGAAGCGCGTCCCTTCCCAGCGACTGATGCCGAGGTTCATCTCGTCGGGCGACGGATTCGACAGCACGGTCGCGATGACGTCGCTGCCGACGCGCGCCATGCCATGGCGGGACATGCAGTCCGACGCCCATGCGCCCGGCGCGTCGACCGCGATCGCCTTGCGGCCGTCGATCCGGAACGGCACTTCGGTCCAGCATGACGCCGTGCCCCCGACGGAAAACACCGAGCTGACCGGCATGCCGTCGAGCTTGCGGTAGCCCGACGACGCGTCGAGTTCCGCGAGCGCCTTCTTCACGGCCGCATCGGGCTCGAACGGAAACGCCTTCGCATCGTCGAGCGACACCTCCGCGGCCACGGCGACGGACGCCCCCGCCTTCGCGAGATCCGCCAGCACATCGTCCGACCCCTTCGGCAACCGTGGCAGCGACGCCTGCACGACATCGAGCGGCTTCGGCGCCTTCGCATCCAGGCCGCGCAGGAAGGCGATGCGCGCGGGGTACCGCGCCACGTCGGCCGCGAGTGCTTTTCCCGGGTGATCGCTTAGGTAAGCGGCCACCGACGCGTCACGCTCAGCCAGCCAGTGGCGCTGGTCGAGCTTCAGCGCGTCGGCCTTGTCCGGGTGGTTCTTCAACGCCGCCCGGAAGGCCTCGCCGAGATCGCCATCCAGCGCGGAGATCGCCGGTGACGCGCAGATGGCCTTCTCCACGGCGGTGGACGCCTTGCCGCAATCGAATCCGGCGGCATGACAGGTGCCGGCCGCGAAGGCGAGCGACAGTAGGGTGGCAGTGATCCTCACGAAACGTCTCCTCGGTGAGCGGGTGCACTCCGACCATTCTAGGAGACACGCGCCGAACGCTCCCGACCCGGAAATGTTGTAGTCCTTCGCCTACAGGAACGCACCCGAGAATTGGGTATAGTCGGCCGATTCCACGCGGCCAGCCGGGGGGCGGTGCCGTCGTGCGAACAGGGGAATCGCATGCCGCACCAGAGCACCATCCGATGAGCACGGGCTTCAAGCCCGTGAGCTTCCGTTACGACGACGCGCTCACCCGCGTCTCGTGGGACGCGTTCGAGCACCTGATCGCAGACTACTACCGCGCGCAGGGATTCGAGGTGGACCACGTCGGCACCGGCGGCGGCCCGCGCCGCACCGATGGCGGCATCGACCTGATCCTGCGCCAGGGCCTCGAAACGATCGTCGTGCAGTGCAAGCACTGGAACTGCTGGAAGGTGCCGCACAACGACGTGCACCAGCTCATCGGCGTGATGCACACGGCGGCCGCGACTGGTGCCATCGTCATCACCTCCGGCGAATTCACCAATGCCGCGATCGAGGCCGCCGCGAAATTCCGGCACATCCGTCTGATCGACGGCAAGGCCGTGCGCGCGATGCTCGGGCCGATCGAGGAGCCCGCGGTTCCGTTCGCCTCGTTCGACGCCATGCCGTCGTGGAGCGCTTCGCGACAACCATCGAAGCGCGGCAGGCGTAGCCGCGCCCCCATCGTCGCCGTCGCAGCCGCCTTCCTGACCATGGCCGTTTCCCTGGCCGTGCTGTGGCAGTACTACGCGATGACGGTCCTCAAGGCGCGCACCGACGCCGTACGCGCGACCCAGGGCGCCATGCGCGTGCTGGCGGCACAGGCCCTCACGGCACGCCACGTGGCCACCGCGCCGAGCACGCCGGTGGAGTCGTCGCCCGCGAGCACGATGAACGGTCACGCGGCGATGCCAGCCCACCTCCCGACCACGAAAGCGGAAATCGCCGCATGGGAAGCGGCCAACGCCGAGTCGATGCGCATCCTGGAAAAAACGACGCCATCGGTTCCGTAACGCGGCTTGGCTCCTCGCGAAGAGCATCAGCACCTGCCACTCACGGCCTCAAAAGATGTCGCGCCCAGGTGCGCTCCAACAGCGCCACATCGCACCCATCGCCCGCAGCTTGGCTTGTGGGAGCGCACCTGGGCGCGACAGCTCCTCGCGAAGAGCAACAGGACCTGCCGCTCACGGCCTCAGAAGATGTCGCGCCCAGGTGCGCTCCAACGGCGGCTCGCCCCCTCGCAACCGCCACTCGGAGCTTGGCTTGTGGGAGCGCACCCGGGCGCGACAGCTCCTCGCGAAGAGCAACAGGACCTGCCACTCACGGCCTCAAAAGATGTCGCGCCCAGGTGCGCTCCAACAGCGCTTCGCCAAGTCGCACCCGTCGCCCGCAGCTTGGCTTGTGGGAGCGCACCTGGGCGCGACAGCTCCTCGCGAAGAGCAACAGGACCTGCCGCTCACGGCCTCAGAAGACGTCGCGCCCAGGTGCGCTCCAACAGCATGGGATGTCGCGAAGTGAATAGATTCTTGAATAGATTCCCCGCGTGAAATTCCCTGAATGCCAAGGGCTTACGCTTTCTCGGGATCACTCGATGAATAGATTCTCGCAGACATCAAGCGGCCACCGACGCCGTGGCGCCCTTCCCGTACACCGCGGGCGCTCCTCACCCCACATGCGTGAGAACGCCCCACTGGACGTAGTGGCCGAGCCCTAGTCCGCCCGAACGGCCCGCGCGCGACATGGCTGATCCCTGATCGCCGGAGACGTGCTGTGAGGCGGCAAGAGACAAGCTCGGCCACTGCGGATGTCAGCAGCGACGCAAGCCAGAAAATGCGCGCATTTCGTGGGACATGCCTCTTTACTTCTCAAACAAAATGCGCATCGACATAGAACTTTTCTGAAAATTCCGGATATTTGCGCGATTCGCTTGTCATCCGATTGTTGTCGAGCGGCGACGAGTGCGAGCATTCGTCGCCGCGCTGGATTCGCGACGAACCTCGAGCGGCTGTGCAGCCTTATGGATATCCCTAAACAACTATGGAGCCACGATGAATAAATGTTCCGTTCTGTTCGCCGCCGCGATGGTCGCTGTTGCACTCATGGGGTGCGCGACCCCTCTGGACCACAAGACCGGTATCGAGGTAACGCAGGACAAACTCGCGAACTTCAAGAAAGGCGTTACCACGACCGATGACGTGATCGCAGCCATCGGACATCCGCCCGAGAAGAAGGAGTTCAAGGGCAAGGAGGTGTGGACTTACTACTACACGCGTCTTTCGGTGTTTCCCGGCGGACCGAGCGTGCACGAATCGACCGTGATCGAATTCGACAAGGCCGGGAAGATGGTTAGTGCCTACAAGGCGGGCGGCGTACCCGGCAAGACGGGCAATGCGATGCTTGACGCCGCGGGCATGTAACCGCCGTTCGATCAGACCCCACCCGACACTCGCGCGAAGCGCATCGGCGGCATTCCCACATGCCGCGCGAACGCCACGCTGAACGTGCTGGCCGAGCTGTAACCCACGCGCTCGGCCACTTCCGCCACCGTTCCGCCCCCGCGCCGCAGAAGTTGCTTCGCCAGCCCCATGCGCCAGGCCAGCAAGTACTCCATCGGCGCAACACCTACCTCCCGACTGAAGCGCTCGAAAAATGACGAGCGCGACAGGGCCGCTTCTTTCGCGAGCTGCACGACGGTCCACGCGCGCGTGGGATTCTCGTGCATATGGCGGATGGCGATGCCGAGACGCGCATCTGCTAGACCGCGCAGCAGACCAGGCGATGCGTCGGTTCCCGCGGTCGAACGAAGCGCTTCGATGAATAGCACTTCCAGCAGACGCGCCAGCACCACCTCACGCGCCGGACGCTGCGCGCGCGCCTCGTCGCTGGCCAGCTGTACCAGCGTCGAGAGCCGCGGCTCGTCGCGGACCAGAACGACCCGCGGCAGCAGCGACACGAGCAGCGCCGCGTCCGGCGACCCGAACTCGCACAGGCCCGCGAGGAAGCGAACCTCGTGCGGGCCCTCCGGCGTGCCCTGACGGTGCTCGCCATTGGGGAGTTCCACGGGATGCCTGTCGATGTCCTCCGGCCTTGGCGGCTCGTTGCCGGACAGCAGCATGTCGCGCCATGCCGGGATCAACACGAAATCGTCCGCCTGCAGCGCCATCGGCTCGTCGTCGCCAAGGGTCAGGCGGCAAGATCCTTCGAGGATCAGGCAATACACCGGATTGCCCTGCTCCGCCTGGCGGACGCCCCACGACCCGGCCGCCGAGACGAGCTTCGACCGCCGCAGGCTGGGCTGCAGCAGGGTGACCACTTCCGCCAGGGGGTCGATCATGGCCGGACTCTCGCAAACGAAATTCGGACTTGAGAGTGTAGCGAGTCCGGGGCCGGGCGCCTATCGTGGCCGGCAGGCACCCTCACCCCAGGAGTCACCATGCAGACCGTCCTCATCACCGGATGCTCGTCCGGCTTCGGCCTCGATATCGCTCGCCATTTCCACGAGAAGGGCTGGAACGTGGTCGCCACCATGCGCACGCCGCGCGCCGACCTCTTCCCGGCGTCCGACCGCATGCGCGTCCTCGCGCTCGACGTGACCGACGCGGCGAGCATCCGTCGCGCGATCGACGAAGCGGGCCCGGTCGACGTCCTCGTCAACAATGCGGGCATCGGCGTACTCAGCGCGCTGGAAGGCATGACGATGGATACCGTCCGCGACGTCTTCGAAACCAACACTCTCGGCACGATCGCCATGACGCAGGCCGTGCTGCCGCACCTGCGCGAGCGCAAGAACGGCGTCGTCATCAACGTCACGTCGAGCGTCACGTACCGTCCGCTGCCGCTGCTGTCGGTTTACTCGGCGAGCAAGGCGGCCGTGAACGCCTTCACCGAATCGCTTGCGCTCGAGCTCGCACCCTTCAACGTGCGCGCGCATCTCGTGCTCCCCGGCCGCGCCCCGGACACGCGCTTCGGCGAAAACGCCCGCGCCCGCATGCAGCCCCCGTCGCCCGCCTATGCCGACTTCATGCAGCAGGTCTTCAGCGGCATGACAGCCGACGGCCCGGTCACGCATTCGAGCGACGTCGCTGAAGCCGTCTGGCGCGCCGCCACCGACGCATCGGCCCCGATGCGCATTCCCGCCGGCGCGGACGCGGTGGAGTGGTCGCAGGCGGCCCGCTCGTAAAGCGAGCCGTCGTGGGAGCGGACCTGGCCGCGACAGCCTTTCGCCGCTGGGCAGCAGGGCCTGTTGCTCCTCGCGAGGAGCGGTCGCGGCCAGGTCCGCTCCTACAACCCCGTTTCTTCGAAATGACGAAGCGTCGACGCTAAAGACTCGTCGACACCCCATCGTGCGCCGCCCGCCGACGAAGCCCGGCCTCGGAAAGGCAGTCCGGACCCCAGACCGCTTTTACGACTGACTCTTCGAGGAATCGATCCTTCGGCAGTGAAATCGGTCCAGCTTCGATCATCGCTGCGCATCGGTCGCCTTGGCACTCAATGGGAATAGCCGACACAGTCACATCACCAGGAAGCGTACGAACGCTCACGGCAGCGATGTCGACCAGGCCATCCCGAAGCTCATGCGAGCGTTTCTCGTACGCCCTCAGCGATGACACCCCCTGCTCGGCCCCAATATCGCCTACCGCGGTCCAGGGAACCAACACCGACAGGAACAACAGGCCGACGACGATCACGGCGGATGACAGAGGCACGACAACGGCGTCTGCATGGGTAATTAACGCATCCAGATGGCGAAGAATCGGCCGAATGGGCCGATCGTCCTCGCCCAGAATCAGGCGATTCCTCCTCCGCTCGGCGACCAGCTCGGTGAGCCGCCGGTCAAAGGCTCCCCATGCGAAACGAGCCAGCGCATAGACGGCGGCAGCCCCAAGAATCGCTACGGTCACGTTTCGCACGGTCAGCATGCGGGAGAACCAGACGCTGAACCCCAGAAAGCCTTCGCGAACCGTTTCAGCAAATGGGCGATCCGATGCCATAAGCGGCAAGCCCATCGCACGCCAGTAACGGATGCGAAATTCGACACCCATGCCATAGGCAAGCGCCGTTGCCACGGTCAGGTGAGGGAGCCGGAGAAGGAGCGCCCTCCCCCATACCACCGTGCGATCCATCGTCGTCGCCGCCTCGTCCGCTTATACGCGAGCGTCCGCAACCATCTCGCGATGCATGCCGTTGATCACTTCCACAGCGCGATTCCCGTCCCGCACGTGCTGGAGGAATATCTCGCTGCTCTTCGTGAAACGGTGGCCGATCCGCACCTTGTACGACTTCGCGGCCCAGCTGATGAAGCCTGTGTAGTACGACGCCGAATCCAGATCGCGCCAGAGCAGGCCGCTCACGCCCTTGTTCCAGGGAAGAATGCCGCTACGAACCCAGATGCCATCATTGTTCACGAACAAGCGAACCGCGCGCGCGTCGAGAATAAGGTACACGAACCAGGCCGCGGCCAGGAGCGAGAGGAGTAGGTGGATGGCACCCTTGAACAGCCCGGCGAAGCCAAGGGCGATCAGGAAGAACACCGTCGGTCGCACGTACGCGACCCAGGACAGACTGAAAGCGGTAGCAGGCACGGCCTCATCGATACGCTCGATGTTTTCCATAACAAGATTCCCCTGATTGAGTGAGCGCCAGCAGGCGGACCGCTGGCGGCACCCGTATCGGCAGCGGCACGCCAACCTTTAACAGGTCCGTGCGGCGTGGCTACTCGCGACAACCTCTCACTGTGGGAGCGGCCCTGGCCGCGACAGCTTTTCGCGAAAGAGCGACAGGTCCTGTTGCCCAGCGGCAAAAGGCTGTCGCGGCCAGGTCCGCTCCCACAGCGGTAGGCGATAGCCGGGCGATCTGGCCGTCGTCGCCATACGGCGCCAATGGGTGAAGGGTCAGGCGGTGTTGACCGCCAGCTGTGCCGCGAATGCTCGCTGGTATGCCGGCCGCGCCTCGCCGCGTTCGACGTACGCCACCAACCGCGGAAACTCCGCGAGCGCTCCCGACGGACGCGCGCGCATCAGCACCGAGACCATCAGCAGGTCGCCCGCGCTGAACTCGCCGTCCAGCCACTCGGCATCGCCCAGTCGATCCGAAAGCAGCTTCAGTCGCTGACGCACGCGCTCCATCACGATCGGCGCGCGCTCGGTCGCCCATGGCTTGTCGCCTTCGAGGATCTTCGCGATGAAGATGTCGAGGATCGGCGGTTCCACGGAGTTGAGCGCCGCGAACATCCACGTGATCGCACGTGCCCGGGCGTTGGCGTCGGTCGGCAAGAGGTGGCCATATCGCTCCGCCAGGTGGAACACGATCGATCCCGTTTCGAACAGCACGAGACCGTCTTCCTCGTAGGTGGGAATCTGGCCGAAGGGATGCAGGCCCATGTGGTCCGGCTGCTTCATCTGCGGATGCGGCACGAGGCGCACTTCGTAGGGCTGCCCCACCTCTTCCAGCGCCCAGCGCACGCGGGTGTCGCGCGCCAGGCCCTTGCCGCCGTCGGGCGAGCGTTCGAACGCGGTGATCGTGATGGTCATCGTCTCTCCCCAAGGTCTACGATCAGGCGGCTTCGACGCGCGAGCAATAGGCCTCGTATGCCCGTTTCCACGCAGGCCGCGCGAACGAGCGATCTCTATACGCCCACACTCCCGGATAGGCGGCCAGCAACTGCTCGTCCTTCACCTGCACGAGCACGTGCGACACCAGAATGTCGGCAATGGTGAATGCATCCGTGGCGACGAACTCGCGCCCCTCGAGCCAGCGCTCCAGGTTCGACAGCACGCGCTTCACCCAGTCGACCAGGAAACCGCGCGGTTTCTCGCAACCGCCCTCGGCCGTCCAGTCGTGCACCAGCAGCGCGAGTATCGGCGGCTCCACGGTATTGATCGCCGCGAAACACCAGCGGAGCACCTGCGCTTCCGCCGCGCGGTCCGCGGGTATCAGCCGCCCCGACTTGCGGGCGAGATACACCAGGATGGCGCCGGACTCCGACACCGCGAGACCATCGTCGTCGATCGACGGAATCTGCTCGAAAGGGCTGTAGTGCCGATAGGCCTCGGTGTTGAGCTCATGCGCCGTGTGATCCAGCCCGGCGATCTCGAACGGAAGCCCCATTTCCTCCAGCGCCCACAGCACCCGAAGGTCGCGCGTCAGACCGTGTGCGAACGCATTCACCCTCGAGAACCCATAGACGGTGAGCATGGTGACAATCCTCTCGGCGCAGTGGTCCACCCGGCGAGACTACAGCGATTCCGACCCCGCCCCTGCTGCGCCGCACGATCACACCACGCCCCACCCCGCAGGTGGGAGCGCGCTCGCGCGCGAACGACGAAGCGACACGATCCGCTCCGCCGCAGCCAACAAGGGCTCATCACCCTCCACCCGTTGATCTACAGCCAAAACTATCCGACATTGCCCCATCAGCCACGCGCCGGAGCCACGCATGCCGCTTATCGACCACATCGAATTCGCCGTCGAGAACATAGAGAAGGCCCGGGCGTTCTACGAGCGCGCGCTCGCACCGCTCGGCGTGACTCTCCTCGTCACCATCGGCCCGAATGAGACGCGCAACGGCGGCACGCGGCTCGGCTTCGGCGCGAACGAGTACCCGAGCCTGTGGCTGCACGACCACGCCGCGCCGGGCAAGGTGATGCACGTGGCCTTCGAGGCGGCCAGTCGCGCCGAGGTCAGGCAGTTCTACGAAGCGGCGCTCGCCGCAGGTGGCCGGGACAACGGCCCGCCCGGGATCCGGGATCACTACCACTCGCGCTATTACGCGGCGTTCGTGCTCGACCCCGATGGCGTGAACGTCGAGGCGGTTTATCAGGGCGATTGAGCCCGTACCGCCTTCACCCCCTGCAGGATGTTCGCCACCACGAACGCGGGATCCTCATGCGGCAGCCCATGGCCGGCTGTCGCCGCGATGTTCTGGTGCGCGTTGCTCGATAGCGTGAGGAATTGCTTCTGCAGGCGTTGCGTGGCGTCTTCGAGTTTGATCGACATCGGCTCCGAGAGGCCCGGCACCATGCGGAAGCGCGGACTGTGCGTCGCGACGATGACGGGCTTCGCGCCAAGCGAGTGCAGCTGCTTCGCTTGCGCGAGGCTTGGCGTGATGTCGAGGCCTTCCTCGTTCTTCGCCGGATCGGTCTGCACCGTGCTGATGAACGTGCGTGCCTCGGTCACCGCTTTTTCTTCGCCAGGTTTCGCGGGCCCGAGGACCGACAGCCACGTGCTCGATTGATCCGGATGCGTCGACGAGACAAGGACGAGGCCAGCGGTGTCGTTCGGATACATGCTGGCGAATACCTGCGCGTGCAGCCCGCCGATGGAATGCCCGACCAGAAGATACGGGCCCGGCACGTGCGCCGCTTTCAGGGCGGCGTGCAGATCCTCCGCGGCATCCTTGCTGGTGCGCGGACGTGTCTTCGCCGGATCGCTGCCGCCGACGCCGGCACGATCGTACAGGCACACGCGCGTGACCGGCGCCACCTTGGCCGCGATGCCAAGCCAACCCGGATCTTCCGCGGGTGCGGTACCCAGCCCCGCATCCACCACCACGACCGGCGCGCCGCTGCCCTCGCACTTCAGCTTGATGGAGCGACCGCCGATGTCGAATCGACCGTCGAGGGTTTCGTCGGCGTGGGCGCGTGCGGACCATGCGCCGCACGCCAAAGCGATGAGGATGGCAACGGATGCGAGTCTGTTCATTGCGACCTCCGGAAGTGAAGGTTCGATATAGCACGGGCTTTCGCGGCTACCGACGGTGACTGAAGACACTTGTCGGTGATTCGGGCGATTCGACCCCGGTCGCAGACCACAGCTATCCCGCAGCGAACAGATCGACCACAGGTTCGAGCAGGATCTCGGGGAACGTCTCCGCGATGGCAGCCTTCATCACCGCCTGTGCCGCTTCGTCCACAGGGCCGAGCGAGAACGCATCGGCCCGCGCCGCTTCCGTCGACCACTGGGCGTAGCTGTACCAGATGCCATCCTGCCCGCGGTGGAGGCGTGCACCGAGCGATCCGCGCTCGGATTTCAACAGGCCGGTGATCCTCGACCATGCGGCCACGAAGTCCACTTCGCGGTCGGCGTGGATGCGCCACCGGTAGATCACCGCGAAGCCGGGTGCCGGGGTTGGCTGGGTCGACGAATCGTTCGGGTCGGAAAGCGTGATCACTTTGGCGTCTCCACATGTGCTTCCTCGGGCGCAGCCATCACGCTATCGATCCACGGGGCGTAGCGCGAGACGCGAACGGCATACACCACCACACCATAGAGGCCTCCGACGAACGGGCGATCCGGCGTCCAGCCCTTCCAGAACGGGTGATCCTTCGGGTAGCGACTCCACGAACCAAGGCCGACGAGCTGCGCCGATGCGGCCGTGCCGATGACCAAAGGGCCTCCACTGTCGCCACCACCCGTGATGCCTTCGAGCGGCAGGCCGGCCGGCGGTGCGTCGAAGCGGTACCAGACATAGCGCGCGTCCGCACCCTCGATCACGTTGAAAGCATGGCGAAGGACGGTGCGATGCGCACTCGCGGGATCCTGGCCATGATCGCCATGGCCCGTGGCGCCCTTCCCGAAGAGCTCCGCCGTCTTCCCGGCTTCCTGATCCCCGCGATAGAGGGGCATGGGCGCGACACCGCTGACGGGCGACGCCAACTCGATCAGCGCGATGTCGTCCGACGAGCCAAGAGAGGCATACAGCCTGGCGAAGTCGCCCGACGCCAGGACCTCCTTGATGAGCGCTTCCGGCACCTTTCGATAGCCCGGGTGGACGACCACCCGAGACACCCGACGCGCGACCCCGCCGATCGACACATCGGTTTCCATGCCTTCCATCATCATGGGCGCGGCATGCGCGGCGGTCAGCACCCACCGGGGGGCGATGAGCACGCCGTGCCCCTCACTCGGCAAGTCCGCCAGCGCAGGCACCACTCCCGGGTCGACCCGATACCGCGCATCGTCCACATCGGCCCGGGTGATGACGGCGCCGGCCGCACTGGACACCACCCACAGGCAGAACACGAGACTCCATTTCATCGATTCATCCTCATGGTGATCCAGGCCCTTAGATGGCGTTGGCCCCCCTCTTACGGAACCTATTGTCATTGAAGAATCAGTGAAACCTCCAATCCATGATCCCCAGATCGTTGGGCGGTGGCTTGTCGATGTCGCCGATCGCACCATATAGCTCTACGTAGAGTCTTGTCCCTTCCTTGGTGTACGCGAGAATCGTATGTCCGCTCCCGGTACTTACGGCAATCTCCGGCACCAGCGTACAGACGCGGCATAGACGTCCCTCTGGATCGTCACGACACGTCTCCTCGTAGTCACCGCCGATGACCGCTTCAAGGCAATCCGGATTTTCTTCCGGTATCCATCCATCGGCGAGCAGCATTCGTCGAAACTCCATAACGGTTTCTGCTTTTCGATACTGGGGCCCAAGCTTTGGTGACTTCTCTCTCGGATCGGCCCGAGCGTTCCCAGCGACCGAAGAACACGTAACCGCCAGAGCAACAGCAAACATCGCAACCTGCCTCTTCATGCACCACTCCTACTCGATGGCTCGGTATCAGGCTGCCTTCGCCGCCCGAGAAAGGGCCGCCTTGGCAGCGTCCGTCGGCATCTCCAGTGGCGCAGGCATCGCGATGATCGCCGCACTCCGCTGAGCCGCACTCACCTCGACAGGCGGCACAGCCGCCCGCTCCTTGAACATCTTGTCCTTGAAGAACCAGTTCTTTTTCGCCCGGATGGGACGGCAGCCTTCGTAGAACACCAGTTCGTCGTCGGACGGCATCTCCTTGACCTCCTGCGGCAGCATCAGCGCGCGGCGCTCTTCGACGTAGCTCGTCGATACCTGCTGCCCGCCACCGCCCCGGCTGGTGCTCTGCTGGCGCTTGCGCACCGTCTTGTAGCCGAGCATCTCGCTGTACTCGTTCGCATCGGCTTGTTCGCGGGGTGCGAACGCGATCTGGGCGCCGTGGTTCGTGATGAAGTTCTGGGCGTCGTTCTCGCCGTAGGCCGATTTCAGCTGAGCGCGGCTCTGGATGATGCAGAGGTCGCGCACGCCGTAGCTTGCCGAGATCGAGATGCGCTTGGCCCAGACGTCCACGCGCCCCATCGCGGTGAACTCGTCCATCAGCATCAGCAGCTGGTACTTCAGGTCGGGCTCCTCGCCCAGCTGCTTGTCGAGGTTCTTGCCGATCACCGTGCTGAAGAAGATGTTCAGCAGCTTCGCGCTCTCGTCGAGCTTGTTGGTCGGGATGATGACGTAGAGGGTGCTGAGGATCTTGCGGAAGTCCTCGACCTTGAAGTCGGTGGCGTTGGTGGCCGCGGCGAGGATCGGGCTGAGGAACTGCTGCAACGGCGCCTGCATGCTCGCGATGACCGACGAGAACGTCTCATCGGGCAGACCGATCAGGTTGCGGAAGACCGTTTTCGTCTGCGAGCTGACGAACGCGTAAGAGCGATCCTTGACGATCGTGGTCAGGAGCTCCTTCGTCTCCATCTCGTCGGTGCCGCTCGAAAGGCGAAGCACCCGCTCGAAGCTCGGGAACTGATCGCAGACGTTGGGATCGGGCATGAGCTCGGCGGCGGCGTTGCTCTTGGTGAGCCATCGGATCCTTTCATCCCAGCGCTCGAACATGAACGACGTGAACGCGGTGAAGGCGGCCCGGCTCTGCGAGATCCAGAACGGATCGCCGCCCGGCTGATCCGGGTAGAGAATCGCGGCGATCGTCTGAATCTCACCGATGCGCTTGCCCGGGTCCATGCCGACGAACGTCGTCATCGGATTGAAGCGATGCGTCTTGCCGGCGTCGTCGTACGGCGCCCAGACCCAGATCTTCTGACCCTGCGCCGCACGCCACCCGCTGGTCGAGGCGTGGAGCTCGCCCTTGATGTCGAGGACGATCATCGACATTAGGTAGGACAGAAGCACAGGAATCGCGATCGAGGTCGTCTTGCCCGAGCGCGTCGGGCTGATCGTGATGACGTGCTGCGCGCCGCTGAGCCAGAGGTAGTAGCCCTTGTACTTGCCGATGAGAACCGCGTCCGGGCTCGGCTTGAGCAGCCCGGCCTTCTTGAGATCGGCCAGGTCGGCGAAGCGCGCATTGCCGTGCGTCGGTTCAGGCTGCGCCTGCAACAGCTTGAAGCTGATGCCAAGCCAGAGAACGATCGGCAACGCGAACCCGATCACTCCGCTGAGCTTCATCTTCAGGACGAACGGTGCGAACTCGGGCACGTCTACCGCGCGGATATAGGTCCAGTAGGTCAGAAAGCCCGGATCGATATTCCAGTTCGTGAGCCAGTAGAGCAGGTAACCGGAGGCGTACTCGCCGGCCACAAGCGCAGCCGCCAATAGAACAAGCATGGCGGCCATTCGTTTCTTATCAAACATCGTTGCTTTCCTTCGCAAAAAGTCTCGTCCCGGCCGGAATCCGCCCGGCCGAGACACCTGAGCGTGGTCGACCGTCAGCGGATGAGGCGCTGATCGGCCAAAGGCGGAACCGTCACAGGGACGGCCCGCTCCTGCTCATCTGCTGTTGCTGGGCCAGGTACTCGGAGCGCACCTGCGCCTGCTGCTGGTCGTACTGAGCGATCTGCTCGATAGCCTGCTCGGGCTCCGGCGGCGCCTTCTTCAGGTCGACGGTAACGGGCAAGGAGAGAGGGCCATTTCCGAGGAAGCCCATCGTCAGGTTCCGCTCGTCCAGGTGACAGATGCTCAGGTTGTCGGCGGTGATCCGACTGGTGTGGCAGGCGGCGGTGAACTGGAGCAGGCGGTCTTCTGAGGCCTCGGGTATGCGGCGCCCCAGTTCGGTGTAGAGGCCATGCTGTGGGTTCTCGGGGTGGCGGGGGTCCGAGAGGCTCGGCTTGGGTTCCGGCGTTCGCGATTCGGTCGGCGGCGCGTCATACCCTGAACGCGGGACGCCGGCACTGCGTTCCGGTCCAGGCATACGGTCTGACTCCAACGGATCGACCGCAGGCTGCCTCCACTGAATGGTTGGACCTTCTTTATCGCGCCACTGGATGGTCGGCACTTCAATCGAGACCGCATCGACAGGCTGGATGGGATCAACAGAAGCGGAGCGCGCCATCGAATGCGCTTGGCTCTCCCTTGTCGCGGCGCCGTCGTGCATCCAGTCCGCCTGGTAGCGGCTTGTCTGATGTCCCCGCCGTAGCTCCACCATGAAAGCGTGACTGTCAATTGTTCGCCGCATCGCCTCATCCGCCAGCCCGGTGATCGGGAGACCTTCCTGCCGCTGGAAGCGTGCAACAGCCTCCTTGGTCGAGAGATCGTAGACGCCATGGACCGATAGAGGCTCTTCGCGATGGTCCGTCATGCCAAGCGTGTTAAGGCTCTCTTGAAGCCGGATCGTAGCGGCCGAATCGGGCGCGTCGAACCGCGATGCATGAAGCGCATCTACCTGAAGCGCTTGATCTTCGCGCGGCATCCGATCGAGCGCAGTTCCGAGTGATGGGACTGGTCGCGAAGGTACCGATTGATAGGGCTCGACGAATCGACGATGTTCCGCCTCTAGTAGGTACGACGCATCAGGTCTCCCAATGGTGCGGGTCTCGATTCGAATGGCGTTGGCAACACTGGCGAACGTTAGCGGACCGGCGATGCCATCCGTCCTCAAATCATGATTCCTTTGAAACGCCTGTAAGGCTAGCCGAGTTTGCTCCCCGAACTGACCATCCACGTGTGCGCCTTCCGCCGACAAGTAGCCAAGGCGTGCTAGCTGCATTTGTAACTGCGCGACCTGCTGGCCCCTTGCGCCCTCTTTGAGAACGGTAGGAGACGACCTCGATGGATTGACTGATTCCACCTCGCCCGCTTGCGCTGCGGCAATACTCCTGCGCATCGTTCTTCCGTGGAAGACTTCGACGATCTTGTCTGCATAATTTTCATCGGTCGCAAAGCGTGCACGCTCTAGGGCCTCCGCTTCCTTCCGAAGATCGCCTAGCGTGCCTTCATCGAACAATCCCGACTTCGCGTAGCGCGGATTGTCACGCAAGAACTTCACTCTATCGCGGATTGATTCCTCGACCGAGTCATATACCCGAAAGGCGCTTTCGGTCCAGTACTTCTCGTTGCTAACCGCATCCCGCTCCCAGACGCGGAAAGTCTTCGTCTTTCCCCTCCACTCCGAACTCGCCTTGATGTTGTAGACATTGTTAGTGCCTTCGAGCACCTTTTTTCCCCAACCGGTTTCGTGTGCCGCTTGAGCCAAGAGAAGCTCCCATGACATGCCGGTTTCCTGAGCGACTTTTATCGCGGCCGGATAAATCCGCTTGATGAACTCCTCATTTGCATCCATGAATCAAACCTCCATATGAATAGTCAGAAACCCACAACCGTCGAAAACGTCTTGATGTCTTCGGAGTCAAGCTTTCGATACGATCCAGCGACCAAAATATGGTCGTTCTCCACACGAAATGTCCCCTCCCTGTGGCTGACCCACTCCGTCACGGCTCCGGTCACGCCATGCAAGCGATTCTCGACAATCCGAATGACCTCTCCGTCGCTCTCACGCATTTTTACAACGGAGACAATGGTCTGATTCGTTGCTTGATGCGAATCCGTGTCAACCTGTAAAAGAACATACAGATGGCCGTCATGTGCGAGGCAATGAGTTGCTCGACCCTCATAGAACTCGCGCGCGAAAGGGATATATCGCCCCCAGACGATCTTCCTGCTGGCTACGTCGGATACGAAAACATAGGGCCTTTGATTGAGACCATCTTCGTCGGTTGACGCTCCAACTGTGCATCGTCTATCTCCAAACCCGGCTGAGTCGTATCTTCTGAAATGATCGATTGCAGGGCGAACTACGTCCGGCTGATGCCCATCGTTTGCTTCAACGGTATTCTCGACGAACGTATCCGAAGGGGCTGCACTCAGCCGCGCGGTTACACCTACGGATGACGCAATCATCGCGGCGGCGGCAGCTCTTATCAGATTCATTTCTTACTCCTGTCGGCTCAAATCGTTTCTGCCAGACATGACATGATCAACTCTCATGCCGTAGCAGCATTCGAATCGCTGCGGGCGTCCCTTGAAAGAGACTCGACTGGGTTGATCCAGCCGAGGGTCACACCCTTACCGTTCACCCCTCTGTTTGGGCTACACCCGTGCAGGCACCCTCCAATCGATCGACGTCTGCATCAGCTAACGGAGCGGATCGCTTTCTCAGCACTGTTTCACTAGGAATGCTCGATATGTCCGGGTACCTCGCGGGCTCGATCGTGCCCACGACGCTCCAGACCAGGGTGTCGGATCGCTCAACGATTCGAGCCCGAAGCAGAGCACCCGACCGGCCGCTTCGGATACCGACCACCGCGCCCGTAGTACTCACGCTGCCCATCACTGAACCCGCATATCCTTCGTCGAGACGAGACGCGCCAGCCAGGCCGGCGTCGTGCTGGCCACATACGTCGTTGCCTTCCTGCAAAAGCGTCAAATAAAAGAAATCGCATGTCGCAAGATCGTCGGATCCTGATGGCGAGCATGTAAGGCTCTCCCAGAGACCCGTGATCGACGTTGCCGACAAGGCCCTCGCCTCTTCCTCTTGCCCGCTGCCCTTACGGCTGTCGCTAGAGCGGGCAATGGCGGCGGCCTGCGATGCGTTGCCGAACACGGCAATCAACCCTGCTAGGACGCCGAGAACGCGCGGATAGGACGCAGATGTCGTCAGTACTCGTTGCACGGCAAGAACTCTTTCCTTGAGGGACCGCGACCGAAACAAGCGCCGGCCGTAAGTCCTCGGCACGGTACGCCAACCTTCGGGTGCGATATATGGAAGTTTTCGGAAAAGTGTCTCAATCGCCCTGCACCCTCCCCCACGTCATCCGCGCATGCGCCTGCGCCGTGCAATGCGCCCCGATCTGCACGAGCGAGGCGATCGCCTCGAGCGACAACGCCATACGCCCGCACTCCACGGTGTCGGACTCGTGGATCAGATCGGCAAGGAATTCGGTAAGGGTGCGTGCATACCCCAGCCACTCCACTGCACCGTTCAACAGGTCGTGCGTGGTGGCTTCGGGGTCGAGTGGGTAGACGGCACGGAGCGTCGAAGAACGACCCGGCAAAGACATAAGCAACCTCCCTGGAAAGAATCACCCGCTTCCTGACGCGGCACGCCCACACAGCGACGTGCCGCGGACCATAGGACTCGCGGTTTCACCGGCTGCCCGTGACCGGGCGCCGGACAGCTTGATTGACGACGTGGAGAGGCGTCAGCCCGTGAACGCGGCACGCAAGAGGACGCGCCGGGTCACACGGCCGAGAAATACCTCAGAAAAGCGCTGACGCCCGGTCGATCAACCGTGTCTGCGACGGACGCAGACAGCCCGGTAACCGGGTGGGGTGTCGCCAAGGGGATTCGGCGGGCGAGCGTGTGCCGTATGATCGTGGGTAGCCACTATCGACTCCAATACAGTTGGTTGTGGTTAGCGGGCCGGGGGCGTTGCAGCGCCTCTGGCTCGCGCTTTCATCGCATTTGGCGACTGTCGCCTGCATCCGATCTCAAGAAGAACCGTGCAGGCAACTACGCGACCGTAGCAAAAGCGAGCAGCTGTGTCTGTAGGGGTGCAGACGCGCGCGTAACCTGGGGCAGCCACCCTAGAAGCCGACCCTGTAGACGGAAGGCAAAAACATTCCATCGAAAATCTTTGAAGGATCCATAAAAACCTGGAGCTTCCTGCGATTCAGGGACAGGCAGTTCGCAACGAGGTAAAGGTGATATTGCGCACCGTAACTCTTAGCCGCAGCAAGCTCGTTTGCGGTTATTTCGAAAGATACGAATTTATCGCCGGTAGTGGATTTCACCTCGACGCGCACCAATTCACCGCGCGCATCCCGATACTCAATGTCCCAGCCAGGGGTTTCGCCTTCAGAAGCCACCCACCGTACGGTTGATGCTAGCTTAGGATCCAATGTTGCGATGAGATGCGCAAATACAGCAGCTTCGCCCGCGTCTCCGATTAGCTTAGATCGCTTTGACCAACGTGGCGCGGGCTGCAGGCTACTTCTTACTGATGTCGTCCGGCGGCTCTTTGGCGGCATGAAAAGATCATTCGCATATGGGATCGGGATGTCGCTGCTTCGGACCTGGGCAGAAAAATACCCGTCAACCTCGCCCAGCGCGACATCAAGTGCATACCTCTCCAGGAAGTCGACGGCCCACTCATCGAAGCTTCCATATTGCGAGAGCGCCGCGGCCGCTCGCATTTCATCGCCGAGCACCATAGAGCTCTGTGGATGAGACGCCAAGTAGTCGCCGTCCTTCGAGAGGCTGGACGCAAGAACGTTAGTGCTCACGGCGATGCGCAGCGGCCTCGCCAAGTAGTACGGGAGAAAGTTCGGGCTATCCCAGAGAGCTTGCGAGGTCACCACTGCCTCAGACTCGGGAACAACTTGTAGCACTCGTGCAGCCAGCAGGTATCCGCTGGCCCCCTTAACCTTCATGTAGAAGAAGCAAATATCACCGGGACTCATGCGCTCTCGGAGCACTAGGTTCTTGTGATTGCGCGGAAAGCCCCATGCATATAGCTCATCGGTTGATACCAAGCGATCACTGGACAGCAGCTCAAGCCGCTCACGGCTAATAGGTGCGAGAAGCGTCTTTCCGTAGTTCTTCTGTGCGGCGGAATTCGCCGCGGGAATAATGAAGACAGACATAACCTTCAGTACTCCGTGTATTTCTTTGCAGAACCGAACACTCGATCGACGGGGTACTTTTTGCCGTTACTCAATATTTTTTCAGCAATGGCGGCATCGAGATCGACACCGGATTTGTCGGCTAGACGGAGGAGGTAAATCGCAACATCTGCTAGCTCCTCTGAGACTCTGGCCTTGAGCTGTTCATTGATCCTTACATCCGCGGCGTCGGCTTCGCTGAGCCACTGAAATAGCTCAAGAACTTCACCAACCTCCACAGCAAGTGCGATAGCCAGATTTTTGGGATTATGGAATTTATCCCAATCGCGTACGTCAGCGAATTCCTGCAGCATTGCCTGCAGACACTTGGTGTCCATGACCGCCCCTTGCGTTGACCTTCCCCAAACAGCGCCAGCTTTCCTTCTCACGAAGCTGAGCACCAGTCTCGTGGAGAATTATCTCAAAACTCTAGGCGTCTATGCGACGCAAATCCGAGGCACGAACGACCATACTCTCATCCGGGCTTACCGATCCGCCCGCAGGCACCACTAAGCCTATGATCGCTCGCATGTTTCCGCCAAGCGATGGCATGAGAACATTCTCACGTACCTGGTACAATCGTCGCCACGCACTTCCAGGGGGAAGCGATGGCCACATTCAGTTTTCAGACCGGGGCCCGTTATACGCGAGTTGCCGTGCTCGGACTCGTCGGTATGGACCCGGTGCCAAAGTGGGGCCCGTGGGTTAATGGCTACTTTCAATACCGCGGAGCTCACTTCATTTTCTGTAACGTGGGTGGCCCAGGTCGCACCGGCCACAACTATCCCAATGAGTTTGTAGGCGACGATCTTTTTTGGACCGGAAAGACAAAGTCTCGGCGCGCGCATCCGTCGATACAGAGGCTCATTGCTCCCGATAGTGAAGTGCACATTTTCTTCCGAATTCCGGGCTGGGAAGAGTTTGCCTACGTTGGACTTGCTCGCGCTGTGTTCGTCAATGATGAATGCCCTGTTGGCATCCGCTGGCGATTCGCACCTGCTGACGACGAGGACACATTGGCTCAAGACGTAGAGTCAACGACGTCACTTCGACCTTCAAGCGAAGGATCGATGACGACAGTCCGAGTGAACCGCTACGAACGAAGCACTGCCGCGCGCGCTCAATGCCTGGCTCACTTCGGCACTGTGTGCCAGGCATGCGGAATAGACTTTGGTGTGTTCTACGGTGCGCACGGCGCTGGCTACATACACGTTCACCATCACCTCCCACTCTCATCAATCAAGCAATCGTACGTCGTGGATCCCATTCGCGACCTCGTCCCGGTCTGCGCGAACTGCCATGCCATGATTCATCGTCGCGATCCAGCGCTAACCATTAGCGAATTGAGGGCTCTGATCCGAGATGCTCGTTCCGATGCCAGAGGTATGTGAGGTTATGGACCTCGATGGAACGCCCCGCGATCAAGAAATTGACCCTGAAGTGCTTTCGTTCGCGTCGCTGTGAGCGCGGGTCGTATCAGTTCCTGAGCAGGTGCAAAGTGGGCTATATGCCGAATTTGCTTATGTATTCTCATGATCACCGTGACTTCGCACCTCAAGGCCGCTCATAGCTTGCCGATTAGGTATTGAGTCCGTGCAAGGCGCGAGCACAAGAAGGGATTTCTATGTTTGATCATAAGCACTACGTCCCCATCCTCAAGTGGCGAATGGGCGAATATCAGGCTCTTCATCATCTGACACCTGCGGTTCGTGAATGGGTAACGCCGCTTATCGAAGTTCCCAAGGAGACTTGGGATTTTGAGCTAGGCGCACCGTCTAAGACGCTTGATGAGCACCTGTTTCATTTCGGCAAACGGCTTTGCCTAAAGTGGGGAAAGGCCCCATGTTTCGTCGATTCTTGCTATATCGCAGCCGACACGATGATGGCCTCTGGCGCCCATCACATGGGCCACATTTTCGAACTCGCGCGCCTAGCTGGAGCTGCGGCGATACCTGTAACTGGTCTAAGACGCTCTGCTAGTTATCAAGCGGCGGTGGCTTCGATCATCGGTGTTGACAGGAGGGGCGTGTGTTTGCGACTAAATCCGCAAGATTTAAACGATACCGTGATCGCAAGTATCCAGCGACTCCTGGCACTGCTGGGCCTGATGCCAGAGGAGGTTCACCTGGTCTTGGATGTCGGCACTGACCTTCTGAAGAACGCGACTGGGCAAGCAGCCGCCTGGCAAGCCATGATTACAGGTATCCCATTTGCATCACGCTACGCGACACTCACGGTCGCGAGTTCTGCCATACCGGCTACATTCAGTGCTGCCGCGCTGAAGACGAACAAATACATAGCGCGAGACGAGTGGATCGCATATAAGGCATTGACGAACTTGAAGATGCCTCGCATACCAACGTTTGGGGACTATGGGGTGCTCAACCCAAGCATGGTGGAGATGGATCCACGATTTATTGATCCCAATGCGAAGATCAAGTACGCAACCGAGAAGAGCTGGTTCATTGCGCTTGGAACCCAGGTACGTCGTAACGGCAGAGGCCAATACGGAAATCTGAGCCAAGAGATAATCAACGAAACACCTCCAATCTTTGGAGGGCCTGCGTACTGTTATGGCGATGCATTTATATCAGCATGTGCTAGCGGGGGTTCCACCGGCGGCACGTCCACTTGGCCCACCGTAACGACAAACCGGCATCTTACAGTTTCGGTTCGGGAGATCGCCAGCCACTTCGGGCTACCAGCGCCCGTCTAACAAAGCGGCGAAGGTCATCGAGCGAGTAAAGCGCGACTATTCGCTCGTACATCTGCAGCCTAGTCATCCGCGAGGCACCACCGGTGCAACTCTTCTCTGTCAGAGCGAGAATGCACTCAGGCCTCCACAAAAGATGAGCAAGATGGAACGCTGAAACCGCGGGATTCTTGCTCGCACGCTTTAGGGTGCGAATAGCAATGCCTCCCCGCTTCCCGGCGGTAAGCACCTTAATGCCCCACCACTCTGGCAGCATGGCCGTCGCAGCTGCTAGATGATGTTCTGACGTGAGCAGAGTCGCGCGATCCATGCATCGAGAATAAGCCGCGACCTGCGCCGGAAGACGAGATAGTCGATCAGATGCACTCTTAATTTCATACCCGTGAAGGATGTCGGTAACTACCGCAATGTCCACACGAACCGCTCCATGCTCGATTCCTAGCTCCTCAACCACAAGCGCCGACGCACCTGGTCGACGATTCCTCAACAGTTGCGACCGAATGGCAAGCCGCGCATCCATGTCATTAAATTTAATCACCATGTAGCACTAACCATTACGTAGGAGCGCTCTACCGCCAGTCCAGCCAGAGGAGTTACAGCCGTAGCCTATCCCTTAGCATTCTTCTTTACGACCCTTTTGCGAATGCTTGGGTCGTAGGCCTGTCCATCCCGCACTCGACTTAGCAGTTCAACTGCAGCATCGCTGTACTTATGTATGAAAGAATTAGTGCCTGATTTCACAGATATGTGAAATTGATTGTCGCTAGCGCAGATGTCGACACCGCTCTCTAACGCAACCTTGTTCAAGAGCTGCCTAGCACCGTGCCATCCCGGGAATCCCAGACGCCGGCCCAGGGTGGTCGTCAAGAAGGGATAGGTTGCATTAAATGTCTCTGGATCCGAGAGACCTGTGATACCCAGTAGTCTGGGGAGCTCTCCTTCGGCCTCTGCTGCACGTTCCAGTGTTTGAAAGTCGACCTCCATGGTCATCTTAGGAATATCGTGCCTGACCAAGTCGTACGTCCGAGCGACGAGCGCTCGCAAGAGCTTGGGATTGACGTTTTGAAGTCCCTCAGCGGCTGCAAACGCGTCGTACACCCAACCGAGATCGGAAGCATGAATTGAGTTGACGCGCATCGACTTGCCGTCCCTCAAATCCAGTACAGCCTCTCTTGGAGGCGACGAATCAACCCCAATCTTGGGATCGTGTACGACATAGAAGATGTTCGATACAAGACCGCCATTACTCGACAGAATTTCATCGATGTCGCGAAGGATTGCAATGACATTCTCGTCCTGAGCAGCATAGCCAACGATTAATATTGGATGCTCCAGGAAGAAGGTAAGAAGCTTCGCAGAAAGATATTTTTTCTTCTCGGACCAACGATCGTAGTCTTCGGACGTCAAGATTAGCGATGAAGGATTCGAGATGCACCCGTGGATCTTGAATATTTCACCGATCATTGCACTCGAACTTCGAATGATCGTCTGTCCAATCACCGGCTTATAGTCGGGAAAAACTTGCTCGGCGAGGGTGTCGTAGTTGGTCGTAATGACCGAGTTAGGGCGAATTTTTTTAAGTTTCTCGATTTCCGCGAGGTGCGCGCGATTGCACTTAGCAAGGGCATCGAGCGGTACGTGCTGAGTGACAATCGTTGCGATTGAGTACTTCAAATAGTCATGCTTCAACGCATCCGTGGTGAATAGCTCAGCGGGATAGTTCGGCTTTCCCGCCTTCGACCAAGCATAGCTGTGGTACGGCTCGACGAGCCCCTGAGCAAGCGCGGGCAATGTGCCATGCTTCTGAAGCAGATAGGCGAACTCATCATCAAGGTTTGGATTGAGCGCGACCGCCTTTTCCAATAGCCCAGCCCATGAAGGGCCGCTGGCGTATCGCTGAGCTAAGCCACTCCCAAGGAAAAGAACTGGCTGACAACCTAGATCAGTCAGGCACGCGCGCGCCGCAGCGGTGCGCTCAGCCACGTAATCGTCAAAGTTGCTCATATCGAACGAACCTCCATATTCGCTTGCGGCTATGACCGCAATCACTTTTCAGTTCGATGTTTTCCTGAAGGGCGCTCCGCACGGAAGCGCCCTGCCTGATACGAACCCACAATGCTCAAAGCAAGTCAACCTGCTTTGTTCCGCGATTGCCTCACCCGCACTTCGAATACCCACAATTCAAACAAGTCTGGCAACCATCCATCAGCACCAGGGCCTGCGTGTTGCACTTGGCGCAGAGAGTGGCGCCGGGCGGGAAGCCTGAGGCGTTGGTGTGGGGTGCTGGGGAGGCGGCGGCTTGGGCCGTGTCGCTAGGGGCAATCGCGGCCAGGTCCGCTCCTACAGCGGGGGTGGGGGTGGGCTTGGCCGTGGCTTTTTCGTAGGCGGCGCGCTTTTCCGCGATGAGCTGGCGGGTGGCCTCGCTCATTTCGGGGTCGTGGATGAGGCCGATCGACTTCATGTGCTGTTCGATCACGCCGCCGATCTCGGCGACGATGCTGGGCATGTAGATGCCGCCGGCCTTGAAGTAGCCGCCGCGGGGGTCGAACACCGCCTTGAGCTCTTCGACGATGAAGGTCACGTCGCCACCCTTGCGGAAGACGGCGGACAGGATTCGGGTGAGCGCCACGATCCACTGGAAGTGGTCCATGTTCTTCGAGTTGATGAAGAGCTCGAAGGGGCGGCGCTGTTCGTGCTGGGTGCCGGCGTTCAGGACGATGTCGTTGATGGTCACGTACAGCGCGTGCTCGAAGAGCGGCGACTTGATCTTGTACGTGTTGCCGACGAGGGTTTCCGGACGCTCGAGGCTCTCGTGCATCTGGATCACTTCGGCCACGGGCGCGGCTTCCTTCACCGGCACGGGCGCGGGGGCCGGGGCGGCCTTGTCCTCGGGCTTAACGACGTTGTAGCCCTTGATCTTCTTTTCGATCTTGATCGCCATGGTCTTCTCTCTTGGGTATCCGGCCCGGCGCGTACGCCGGGCCGGATGGGTGCTACTTACTTACGGCGGCCACGGACCGCGCTCTTGCGCGCCGACGTGCGACCGGTCTTGCTGGCAGTGGACCTCTTCGTCGCCTTGGCGACTTTCTTACCAACCGCCTTGCGGGCGGTCGTCTTGCCGGCGGCCTTGCGGACCGTCTTCTTTACCGGGGCGCGGCCAGCGCTCTTGCGAGCGACCTTGCCGGTGGCCTTCTTGGCGGCGCGAGCCGGGCTCTTGCGAGCGGCCGTCTTCGCCGCGCCCTTGCGGGCGACCTTCTTCGTGGCGACCTTGCGGCCGGCCGACTTCTTGACGGCCTTCTTCGCTGCCGTCTTCTTCGCCGGAGCCTTCTTCGCGGCGGCCTTCTTCACCGCCTTCTTGGCGGCGACCTTCTTGGCGGCGACCTTCTTGGCGGCAGCCTTTTTCGGTGCCGCCTTCTTGGCAGCGGCCTTCTTCGGCGCAGCCTTCTTGGCAGCGGCCTTCTTGGTCGCCTTCTTCGCGGCGGCCTTCTTGGCCGGGGCCTTCTTCGCAGCGGCCTTCTTCGCCGGTGCGCGCTTCGCGGCCTTCTTCGCTGCCGGGGCTTCGGCGACGGCCGTGGTCTCGGTGGACTCGGCGGAGCCGGCGCTCTTGGCGGCGGCCTTCTTCACCGGGGCCTTGCGAGCCTTCGGGGTCTTCACCACGGGCTCGAAGATGTCTTCGGCCGCGCGGGTGTCGTCACCCGACGTGTCGCTGACGGGCGCCGGCGACGCGGCGTCGATCACCTTGCGGGCGACCGGCTTGCGCTTGACGACCTTCTTGGCGACGACCGGTGCCGGGGTTTCTTCAGCGGCGACTTCCGTCTCCGCTACCGGCGTGGTGTCGCTCTCGTTGGTGTCGACGTCGGGCAGCTCACCCTCGACGACCTGGTTTTCACTCGACATACGTATTCCCTCTCCGCGGGGTCAGAACTTGCCGTAATAGCCTTCCTTCAAGGCATCGAAGAGGTTCGCGGCGGTGTGCATTTCACCGTCGTACTCGACCTCGTCGTTACCCTTCAGTTCGACAACGCTACCGTCTTCCAATTCGAAGCGATAGAGGGTGTTCTCGAGATCCGTTTCCTTCACCAGCACGCCCTGGAACGCGGCGGGGTTGAAGCGGAACGTCGTGCAACCCTTCAGGCCCTGCTTGTACGCGTAGAAGTAGATGTCCTTGAAGTCTTCGTACGGGTAGTCGGTGGGTACGTTGGCGGTCTTGGAGATGGAGGAGTCGATCCACTTCTGCGAGGCAGCCTGGATGTCGACGTGCTCCTTGGGGCTGATGTCGTCGGCGGCCACGAAGTACTCCGGCAGGCGGGTCTTCGGGTCGTCGGAGAACGGCATGGCGTCGCCGTTGATGAGGGCGCGGTAGGCCAGCAGCTCGTAGCTGTAGACCTCGACCTTTTCCTTCGACTTCTTGCCTTCGCGGATCACGTTGCGCGAGTAGTGGTGCGCGAAGCTGGGCTCGATGCCGTTGGAGGCGTTGTTGGCGAGGCTCAGGCTGATGGTGCCGGTGGGCGCGATCGACGAGTGGTGCGTGAAGCGCGCGCCGGTCTCGGCGAGGGCGTCGACCAGGTGCGGGGCGACCTCGGCCACGCGCTGCATGTAGCGCGAGTACCTGGCGTGCAGCACGCTGCCCTTGATGCTCTGGCCGACCTTCCAGCCGTCCTTCACCATCTCGGGGCGCTTGCGCAGCATGTCGCCGGTCACTTCGTACTCGCGGGCGAGCACGGGCGCCGGGCCCTTTTCCTTGGCGAGATCGAGAGCCACTTCCCAACCGGCCACGGCCATCTCGCGGGAGACGTCTTCCGTGAAAGTCACGGCGTCGGCGGAGCCGTAGCGCATCTTGAGCATGGTGAGGGTGGAACCCAGGCCGAGGAAGCCCATGCCGTGGCGGCGCTTGGACATGATCTCCTCGCGCTGCTGCGGCAGCGGCAGGCCGTTGATCTCCACCACGTTGTCGAGCATGCGGGTGAAGACGCGCACCACTTCGCGGTACTCGTCCCAGTCGAAACGGGCCTTCGGGCCGAACGGATCGCGCACGAACGTGGTGAGGTTCACCGAGCCCAGCAGGCACGAGCCATACGGCGGCAGCGGCTGCTCGCCGCAGGGGTTGGTGGCGCGGATGTGCTCGCACCACCAGTTGTTGTTCATCTCGTTGACGCGATCGATGAGGATGAAGCCCGGCTCGGCGTAGTCGTACGTCGAGACCATGATCATGTCCCACAGATGGCGGGCGCGGATGTGGCCGTAGATCTTGCAGGCCACCAAGCCGTCTTCACGGGTGACGTAGTTTTCCTTGGTGGGCCACTCGCGCCAGACGACCTTGGACGCGTCGTTCAGGTCGATCTCGCCCTGCTCCTTCACGTGCACCGGGAAGACGGTCGGCCAGTCCTGGTCGTTCTCCACGGCGTCCATGAAGCCGTCGGTGATGAGCAGCGAGAGGTTGAACTGGCGCAGGCGGCCATCCTCGCGCTTGGCGCGGATGAATTCCTTGGCATCCGGGTGGCTCACGTCGAACGTGCCCATCTGCGCGCCGCGGCGGCCACCGGCGGACGAGACGGTGAAGCACATCTTGTCGTAGATATCCATGAACGACAGCGGGCCCGAGGTGTGGGCGCCGGCGCCGGACACGTAGGCGCCGCGCGGGCGCAGGGTCGAGAATTCGTAGCCGATGCCGCAGCCGGCCTTCAGCGTGAGGCCCGCCTCGTGCACCTTCTCGAGGATGTCGTCCATCGAGTCGTGGATGGTGCCCGACACGGTGCAGTTGATCGTGGAGGTGGCGGGCTTGTGCTCCAGCGCGCCGGCGTTGGAGGTGATGCGGCCGGCGGGGATCGCACCGCGGCGCAGCGCCCAGAGGAAGCGTTCGTTCCAGTGGTCGCGCAGCTCGGCGGTGGCTTCGACATCGGAAAGGGCGCGGGCGACGCGCTGGTAGGTGCCGTCCACGGAAGCGTCGACGGGGTCGCCGGACTTCGCCTTCAGGCGGTACTTCTTGTCCCAGATGTCGTACGAGGCGGGCTGAAGCGGAATGGCGGCAGTCTCAAGCCCAATGGCTTGCGCACGTGCAGTGCTCATGTGTGTGTCGTCCTCGGTCTCGACCTTTGACAGGCCTTTTATTGGTTTGCGTCGGCGCAACCCGTCGACGGCCTCCCCCACGGATCCCGTCGACCATCCCTGATCATCCATCGCGGCGTCCGGAAAAGCCTTCACCGGCGATGGTTTGAAGCTTGTACCTGAGTATCCGCAGCACCAGCACTTGGTAAGTGGCGAACGAAGGAACACAAGATGTTGTGGTTGCGGCCGGTGTGTACCTTAAGCCCGGAGGGGGTCGATGTAAAGTGTCCGGGACGTGCGTCTCAGGGGTTGAAACTGGTGGGCGGTGTCGTGGTCGAATGCGTCCCGGACACACCACTCAAGGAGCTTTCCCATGCCCGCCAGCACTTACCGGCGAACCACTGGCCTTGCCCTGTCTTTCGCCCTCGCGCTCGCCGCCGCCACGCCCGCGTTCGCGTCGCTGCCGGCGGCCGTCGACGGCCAGCCCGTGCCCTCGCTGGCACCGATGCTGGCGAAGGTGACCCCGGCCGTGGTGAACATCTCGACGAAGACGCGCGTGCGGGCACGCGATCCCTATTTCGACGATCCGTTGTTCGGCCAGTTGTTCGGAAACCAGGGCGTGCCGCGCGAGCGCGTGCAGCAGAGCCTGGGTTCGGGCGTGGTCGTGGACGCGGCCAAGGGCTACGTGCTGACCAACCACCATGTCGTGGGGGGCGCGGACGATATCACGGTCACGCTGCAGGATGGGCGCGATCTGAAGGCGAAGCTGATCGGCAGCGATCCGGATACGGACGTCGCCCTGCTGCAGGTGCCGGCGGAGCGCCTGCAGGCGCTGCCCATCGCGGATTCGTCGCAGCTGCGCGTGGGCGATTTCGTGGTGGCGGTGGGCGATCCGTTCGGCCTCGGGCAGACGGCCACCTCGGGCATGGTCTCGGCGCTGGGGCGCTCGGGCCTGGGCAAGGGCTTCCAGAACTTCATCCAGACGGATGCGTCGATCAATCCAGGTAATTCCGGCGGCGCGCTGGTGAACCTGCGGGGCGAGCTGGTGGGCATCAACTCGATGATCTTCACGCCCTCGGGCGGGAATGTCGGCATCGGCTTCGCCATTCCCACCGATCTGGCCACCGGCGTGATGAAGCAGCTGCTGGCGTACGGGAAGGTGCGGCGCGGGAACTTGGGCGTGGAGGTGCAGGACATCACGCCGCGCATCGCGGCCGCGCTGGGGCTGAAGGATGCGGCGGGTGCGGTGGTGACGCGCGTGAACGATGGCTCGCCCGCCGATGGCGCGGGCTTGCAGACGGGCGACGTGCTGACGGCTGTCGATGGGAAGCCGGTGCGCGGGGCGCAGGACGTGCGCAACGCGGAAGGCTTGCTGCCGCTGGGGGCGAAGGTGCGGCTGTCGGTGAAGCGCGATGGCGCCACGCGGGAGGTGGAAGCGACGGTCGCCGCGGCGAAGATCGCGACGCTGGATGGCGCGAAGGTGGATCCGCGGCTGGCGGGCGTCACGCTGAGCGACCTCACCGCGGAGCAGAAGGCGCAGGGGCTGTACGGCGTGGCACTGAGCGGCATCAAGCGGGGTTCGCGTGCCGACGCCGCGGGGCTGGAGGATGGCGACATCGTGGTGGCCGTGTCGCAGCAGCGGGTGATGGGGGTGAAGAGCTTCCCCACCACGGGCAAGCTGGGCGGGCGGCAGCTGCTGCTGACCGTGGTGCGGGATGGTGGGGTGTATTACGCGGTGTTGTAGTGCACCCCTTCGGGGGCGCCGTTTCCCCGTAGGAGCGCGCCCTGCGCGCGACATCTTCTCGCGCCAGGCCCCGACCGCGCGCGCCAGCTCCTGGGCTCGGCCTCAAGATGATGTCGCGCGCAGGGCGCGCTCCTACACGGGGGAGCGGCGTTGGTGTGCCCCGACCGCGCGCGCCAGCTCCTGGGCTCGGCCTCAAGAGATGTCGCGCGCAGGGCGCGCTCCTACACGGGGGGCGGCGTTGGTGTGCCGACCGCGCGCGCCAGCTCCTGGGCTCGGCCTCAAGAGATGTCGCGCGCAGGGCGCGCTCCTACCCGGAGGGCAGGTCGGTGGGGTTCCGACAGCCTACGTTCCGTTTCGCCTCGGCAGGATGTTGAATGACGTCAATGGCGCGCGGGGCCTCGATGGCCCACAATTGCGGCCTTGCTTGCCTGTCCCAGCCCCATCCGAGGTTCTTGCCGTCCATGTCTCTTCGTCTCGCGCGACTGTTCACCGCCACGCTGATCGGCCTTAGCGCCTCCGCCACCGTTCTTGCCGCGGGACCGCAACTGGTCTGGCGCGGCGACATCACCACCGCGCGCGGCGTGGTCACCGACGTCGCCAAGGCCTACGAGAAGGCCGGCAAGGGCAAGCTCGAACTGCAGCCGTTCAACACGGCCTCGGGCATCGACGCCGTCGCCAAGGGCACGGCAGACCTCGCCGGCTCGGCCCGCCCGGGCATCGGCGGCGCGGAGCAGTCGCTGACCTTCACGCCGGTGGCGTGGGACGCCCTGGTCATGGTCACCTACCCGTCCAACCCGGTGAGCAACATCACGCTCAAGCAGCTCCATGAGATCTACATGGGGCACATCACCAACTGGAAGGAGCTCGGCGGCAACGATGCCCCGATCAACCTCTACGCGGTGGCCAGCCCGGCCGACGGCGTGGAATACAGCCTGCGCAAGCTGCTCTTCGGTCGCGGCAACCAGCCGGTGGCCGCGCCGCGCCTCTACGTGAACGTGGCGAAGCTCGAAGAGGGCGTCACCCTCGACAAGCAGGGCCTCGGCGCCACGACCCTCGCGGGCGTCGCCTCGAACAAGAAGGTGAAGATCCTCTCGATCGACGGCGTCGCGCCCTCGATGTCGACGGTCGGCAGCGGCACCTACCCGCTGTACACCGAGATCTACCTGGTCACCAACGAGACCGGCCCGAAGGCCGCGGAAGCGAAGGACTTCGTGTCGTTCGTCACCTCCAGCGCCGGCAGCGCACTGCTGCGTGCGCACAGCCTCGTGCCGTACGCCGATGGCGCGGCGCTCGCTTCGAAGGACGCCGCCCGCCGCGCCGCCATCGCATCCACCGTCGGCACGCGTGCCAACGTGGGCCAGGCGATGACCACCCCGAGCGCCGCTCCGGCCGCCGCACCGGCGCTCGCCGCCTCGGCCGTCGCGAAGGAAGCCGCGGTCGCCAAGGCACAGGTCGCCGGCAAGGGCGCCAAGGCCGCGAAGGACACCAAGGCGTCGGTCGCCACCACGGCCGAGCCGTCGCAGTTCGCCCACGTCGTCGCCAGCGTCACCACCACGGCGCACATGGGCTTCTTCGGCGTGCGCTCGGAAGCGTTCACCGCTTCGGACAACGCGAAGGCCGGCGGCAAGTTCGCCAAGGTGCTCGCCGATGCCGTCACCGTGAAGGGCAAGCCGGTCGCCAAGCCGGTGGTCACCGCCCCGGCGGACGCCTCGGAGAAGTCGAACGCCGTCGCGACGCCGAAGGTGGCGGAAGCCAGGCCGGCCGCGAAGCCGGCCAAGGCCGCCGTCGCCAAGGCAGCGGAGAAGAAGCCGGCCGCCGCCTCGCGCACCTACAAGGTGGCCCAGGGCGACACGCTCTACTCCATCGCGAAGAAGAACGCGGTGGACGTGAACCAGCTGCGCGCCATGAACGGCCTGAAGGACAACAACGTCCGTCTCGGCCAGGTGCTGAAGGTCGGCGCGCGCTAAGCCGTGCCCGTCCGCGCCGTCTCGCTCGACCTCGACGACACCTTGTGGCCGGTGCTTCCGGCCCTGATCGAGGCCGAGCACTGCGTCGACCGCTGGCTCAAGGAACACCACCCGGATGTCGCGACCGCATGGCCCATCGAGGCCATGCGCGAGCTCCGGGAGAAAGTGGCGCGGGAACACACGCACCTCTCGCACGATTTCAGCGAACAGCGGCGGATCACCATTCGCGAGGCGTTCGCGGCCTGCGGCATCGACGACGCGCCCGTCGACGAGCTGTGGCGCATTTATTTCGCGGCTCGTAACAATGTCGAGCTGTATCCCGACACCCTGCCCGCCCTCGAGCGCATCGCGTCGCGCATGCCGCTGGTCAGCATTTCCAACGGCAATGCGGATCTTGAAATAATCGGGCTACACCACCTCTTCCATACGCGCCTCAACGCCAGCGGCGTGGGCGTGGCCAAGCCGCATCCGCAGATCTTCCTGGCAGCCGCCGAGGCCCTCGGCATGGCGCCCGAAGACATCCTGCACGTTGGCGACGATCCGCTGCTCGACGTCGTCGGTGCGCGGGAAGCAGGCATGCGCACGGTGTGGCTCAACCGCACGGGCGAGCGCTGGTCGCATGGGCCGGCACCGGATCTCGAATTCGCCGACATGGCATCGCTCGCCGACTGGATTGACGCAGCGGCGGCGGACGGCCGCTAGAATAGCGTTTCACCGACGAAACATTTGACGCGGTTGGCAACCGCGAGGCACGGGAGGCCTGATGTCACCGCTCATCGAACGCAAATCCGGAAAACGCATCGCCATCGAGGCCGTCGACGCTTCGAGCATGGCAGCCGCCGAGGGCCGACTGGACGCGACACAGCGTCGTTGGCTGACCTCCACCGGATTCCGTCCGACACCCGGTTCGCTGGTCGTGGTGCCGGGCCCGAAGGGCGAGATCGCCCGCGTGCTCGTCGGCGTCGATCGTCGTCATCCGCTGATGGCGCTGGGCGCCCTGCCGTATCGCTTGCCCGAGGGTGTGTACGATCTCGACGCCGAGAGCGTGATCGACGACGTCGAGCTCGCCGCGCTGGGCTGGGCGTTGGGCGCCTATCGCTTCGATCGTTACCGCACGTACGATCGCAAGCCGGCGCAGCTGGCCGTCACGCCCGCGACGCTGCGGGCGGTCGCTCCACTCATCGCCGCGACGGCGCAGGTGCGCGACCTGGTCAACACGCCCACCGAGGACATGGGGCCGGAAGATCTTTCCAAGGCCATCCGCGTGCACGCCGACACGCACGGCGCGAAGGTGCAGGAGTGGGTGGGCGACGAACTGCTCGAGGCGAACTTCCCCACGATCCATGCCGTGGGTCGCGCGAGCCATCGTGCGCCGCGATTGATCGAGCTCACCTGGGGCAAGAACTCGAACCCGAAGCTCGTCATCGTCGGCAAGGGCGTGTGCTTCGATACCGGCGGCCTCGACATCAAGCCGGCCGATGGCATGCGCTGGATGAAGAAGGACATGGGCGGCGCCGCGCACGCGATCGCGCTCGCCGGCCTGGTGATGCAGGCGAAGCTGCCGGTGCGCCTGACGCTGCTCGTGCCCGCGGTGGAGAACGCGATCGCGGGCAACGCGATGCGTCCGGGCGAAGTGATCCGCACGCGCGCGGGCCATACGGTGGAGGTGGACAACACCGACGCCGAGGGCCGTCTGGTGCTGTGCGACGCGCTGGCCTACGCCGTGGAGCAGGTGCCCGACCTGATCGTGGATTTCGCCACGCTGACGGGCGCCGCGCGCGTGGCGCTCGGTCCCGAGCTGCCGGCGCTGTTCACCAATCGCGATTCGCTGGCCGACAGCGTGATCGACGCGGCCGAGTCCGTGCACGATCCGTTGTGGCGTCTGCCGTTGTGGCGCCCGTACCGGCGCATGCTGGAGTCGGGCATCGCGGACTTCGCGAACGCGGGGCCGTCGAGGCACGCCGGTGCGATCACCGCGGCGCTGTATCTGGAGCGTTTCGTGCCGGACAGCCAGAACTGGATGCATCTGGACACGTACTCGTGGAACGACGGCGATCGGCCGGCGCATCCGCGCGGAGGCGAGGCGCAGGGATTGCGGGCGTTTTTCCGGTTCCTGTCGGAGCGGTATTCCTGATCTCGCGGAGCGGCGTCATCGGCGATAGGCCCGCTGCCGCAGGATCGCCGATGCGATCGGCTCCCACCCCTTTGGTAGGTGAGTTCTTCACGAGCGTGCCCGCTGCCGCGGGATCGCCGATGCGATCGGCTCCCACCCCTTTGGTAGGTGAGTTCTTCGCGAGCGTGCCCGCTGCCGCGGGATCGCCGATGCGATCGGCTCCCACCCCTTTGGTAGGTGAGTTCTTCACGAGCGTGCCCGCTGCCGCGGGATCGCCGATGCGATCGGCTCCCACCCCTTTGGTAGGTGAGTTCTTCACGAGCGTGCCCGCTGCCGCGGGATCGCCGATGCGATCGGCTCCCACCCGTCGTTAGCTACCGGAGGGTGGGAGCCGATCGTATCGGCGATTCCTGCGGAGCGCGGCATCCAAAGGCGAGGTCAACCTTCGGTATCGCCATCCCCCGCGCCAACCGCTTCGCTCTGCTGCGCGCGCTTTTCCTTCCACGCCACGACCGAGCGCAGATTGCGCTCCAGTTCCGCGATCGTCAGCGGGAAGTAGTTGTCGTCGCCCTCGCGCGCCTGCCAGCTGGCGATGCGCTTTTCCGCGCCACCCACGCCGGCGGCGACGAGCGCCGCGCGCACGTCGGACGGATCGAGATCCGTCGCCTGCAGGATCAGCTGCCAGAGCCAGTTCATGCGCTGCGGATCGACGCCGCGCGTCATCGGAGGGCGGGTATAGACGTGGTTCGTTGAGTCGAAGTCGGGCATCTCGAGCTTCCTGCGTGGCGCGTTTCGAGGAGTATGCCATCGGCCTCGGGGATGGCTATCGGAATATGGCGGGATCACGGGGCGGTATCGGCTTTCCATGCCCGGCGGTGCCCGCGTCGGTGGGGCGAGCTTGCCCGCTGCGCGGGATCGCCGATGCGATCGGCTCCCACCCTTCGGTAGGTCGGATTGGCTACCGGAGGGTGGGAGCCGATCGTATCGGCGATTCCTACGTGACGGAACGTTGCAGGCCTTGCGGTAGCCTGCACCGATGCCTCACCGGAGACTTCCGATGCTTCGCCCACTCGTCACCGCCCTGCTCCTCGCCGCCACCCTGCCCGCCCTCGCCGACGACGCTCCGAAGGCCGAAGCCCTCGGCGCGCGGCTCGAACGTGCCGAATATCCCTATCCTGTGTCGATGTTCCCGGTGAAGAGTCAGGGGCAGGCGCTGGAGATGGCGTACATGGACCTGAAGCCGGAACACCCGAACGGCCGGACGGCGGTGCTTCTGCATGGAAAGAATTTCTGCGGGCCGTATTGGGCGGCGACGGCCGAACACCTGCGTGCGAAGGGCTTCCGCGTGGTGATCCCCGATCAGGTGGGCTTCTGCAAATCGTCGAAGCCGCGCGGGTATCAGTACAGCTTTCACCAGCTCGCGGCGAACACGCACGACCTGCTGGCGAGCCTCGGCGTCGGCAAGGCGACGGTGGTCGCGCATTCGATGGGCGGGATGCTTGGCGCGCGGTATGCGCTGATGTATCCGCAGGGCGTGGAGAAACTCGTGCTCGTCGATCCGATCGGGCTTGAGGACTGGAAGGCTAAGGGCGTGCCCTGGCGCAGCGTCGACGCGTGGTACGCCAGCGAGCTGAAGACGTCGTACGCGAGCATCAAGGCGTATCAGCTGAAGAGCTACTACGACGGCAAGTGGAAGCCGGAGTACGACCGCTGGGCGCTCATGCAGGCGGGGATGTACGAAGGCGACGGGCGTGAGGCGTCCGCATGGGCCGGAGCGCTGACGTACGACATGATCTTTACCCAGCCGGTCGTGTACGAGTTTCCCGATATCCGCGTGCCGACGGCGTTGATCATCGGGCAGCGGGATCGCACGGCGATCGGCAAGGACGGCACGCCCGCCGATGTCGCGGCGAAGCTCGGGGATTATCCGACGCTCGGCAAGGAGGCCGCGTCGCGCATTCCCGGCGCGACGCTGGTGCCGCTGGACGGGCTGGGGCATTCGCCGATGATCGAGGCGCCGGAGCGGTTCTATCGGGCGCTGGATGGCGTGTTGTGACGGGATCGCGAGCACCCGTCGCGCGTGAACGCGCTCCCCCCCGAAGGTCGGTGGGCGATTACTGCGAGAGGCTGATCTCGCGTTGCACCGGGCGAATGACGTAGCCCACCGGGAGCCAGCCGCCGCTGCCGGGCGCGAGCGAGACGGTTTCGAAGATGACCGCGCGGGCATAGTGCGCGACGAAGATCACGTTGAGGTAATCGCCCGCGGGCAGGCCGGCGGGATCGCGCACGCGGGTGACTTCGAACCATTCGCGCCCGACGAGCGCCCCGCGATCGAGGCGGATCTTGCGCAGGTAGCGCACCCACTCCGCGCGGGGGACGAGCTTCTGCATCATCGCGCCGGCTTCGAGCCACATCGCGTCGGGCCGGCGCCCGTCGGACATGCGCACCCAATGCGTGGCGCAGCTGACCGCAAGGTCGAGGGAATTGGGCTGCGGCCCGAGCTTCGGCGCGTTGCTGATGCTCAGCAGCGAGGCATAGCCACTCGCGCCGCGGAAGGCGGGCGCAGGGGGCTTGCGCTTTGGCATCGGCACCGAGGACACGGGTCGCGCTCCGGGAGGGGTCGGGGACAGCTTCCGGCGGTCCGGCGCGGGTGCCAAGTCGGCCGGATGGGATACGCGGGTTGGTGGGGTGCGGCCAGGGTGCCCGCTGCCGCGGGAAATCGCCGATGCGATCGGCTCCCACCCCCTTCGGTAGGTGGGACTGGCTACCGGAGGGTGGGAGCCGATCGTATCGGCGATTCCTGCGAAGCGCGGCCCGCAGGTATCAACGACGGCCGAAGGCCAGCACCTCGTCGGTGTAGGTTTCGACCACCAGGCTGAAGGGCTGGTTGGTCTCGGTGTAGAGCACCGCGCGATGGCGGAGCACGTCGTGCGGGATCGCGAGGCGGGCGTCGCGTGCGGGCGGCAGCGGCGCGTCCATCTCCCAGCCGGTAGGCAGCGGGGACCACAGCAGCTCCGCGCTGATCGTCTGGCGACGGAAATGCAGCGCCTGGACGACCTTGCCGAACGGCTGGTCGGTGGTGTCGAGGATCTGGTTCATTTCCGGCGTGAGGCGCGCGGGCACGTACCAGTTGTCGGCTTCCGAGAGGACGCGCTCGCCGCAGGCGAGCTGCACGCGGCGGTAACGCACCGGTTCGTCCTTGCCGATCCCGAGCGTTTCGCGCGCGTCGTCCGGCAACGGCTTGTCCTGGCCCTTGATGCGATGCGCGACGATCTTCGCTTCCGGCGCCAGTCCATGGGCACCGCACCAGCGTTCGAGCGTGAGGGTCGCGCTGGGATGGCTGAGCAGATCCGCGTTGAACGACTGCAGCAGCGCCAGCACCTGCGTGCGGGAGGCGACGTCGTCCTTCCACGGTTCGCGCGCTTGCGCGGTGGCGGCGAGGACGGCGAGGGAGGTGGCGGCGATCAGGGTTCGGGTGGTCATGGTTGGCGATGCCTGTACCGGATTGTCTGGACGATGGTCTCGTAGGAGCGCGCCCTGCGCGCGACAGCTTCTCGCGAAGCGCCGCAGGACCTGTCGCGCACGGCCCCAAAAGATGTCGCGCGCAGGGCGCGCTCCTACGGGGTCGGTCGAATGATCAGAGGCCCTTGGCGGCCTGGGCCACCGCGCGGAACAGCGCGCGGCCCTTGTTCATGGTTTCTTCCCACTCGGCGCCGGGGTCGGAGTCGTAGACCACGCCGCCGCCGGCCTGCACGTGGAGGCGGCCGTCCTGGATGACGGCGGTGCGGATGGCGATCGCGGTATCCGCGTCGCCCCACCAGCCGAGCCAGCCGATCGCGCCGGCGTAGATGTTGCGCTTGAAGGGCTCGAGCTCCTGGATGATCTCCAGCGCGCGGATCTTCGGCGCGCCGCTGACCGTGCCGGCGGGGAACGTGGCCTTGATGACGTCCATGTAGCTGAGGTCGTCCTTGATGTCGCCTTCCACCTGCGACACGATGTGCATCACGTGCGAATAGCGCTCGACGACGAACGATTCCGAGAGCTCCACGCTGCCCGTCTGGCTCACGCGGCCCACATCGTTGCGCCCGAGGTCGATCAGCATGAGGTGCTCGGCGCGTTCCTTCGGATCGGCGAGCAGCTCGGTTTCCAGCGCGATGTCCTCGGCGTCGTCCTTGCCGCGACGACGCGTGCCGGCGATCGGGCGCAGCACCACGCGGCCGTTCTTCAGGCGCACGAGGATCTCCGGCGACGAACCGACGATCTGCGTCGCGCCGATGTCGATGAAATACATGTACGGCGACGGATTCGTGGCGCGCAGCGCGCGGTAGACATCGACGGGGCGTGCGTTGAAACCGATGCTCAGGCGCTGCGACGGCACCACCTGGAAGATGTCGCCGGCGCGGATGTATTCCTGCGCCTTGCGCACCACGTCCTCGTACTCCTCGCGCGTGAACGACGATTTGAAATCCGATTCGTCGAGCGCGGCTGGCTGGAGCATCTGCGGGTACGAGACGCCGGCCTGGCGCAGGCGGAAGGCGAGCGCGTCGAGGCGGCGCGAGGCTTCGGCGTACGCCTGCGGGCGTGACGGGTCGGCGTGGACGATGAGGTACAGGCGGCCCTTGAGGTTGTCGAACACCGCGACTTCGTCGGCGAGCATCAGCAGCACGTCGGGCGTGCCGAGTTCGTCGCGCTTGTCCCACTGGGCGAGGCGCTTTTCGATGTAGCCGATGGTCTCGAAGCCGAAGTAACCGACGAGTCCGCCGGTGAAGTCGGGCAGGCCCGGGAGCTTCGGCACGTCGTACTGCTTGCGCAGCGCTTCGATCTCCGCGAGGGGATCGTCGAGGTGGCGGCGTTCGACCACTTCGCCGCTCTCCTCCACTTCGAGCTCGTGCCCACGGAGGCGATACACGCGCCGGGCCGGCAGGCCGATGATGGAGTGACGTCCCCAGGTCGCGCCGCCTTCCACGGATTCGAAGAGGAATGTGTACGGGCCATCGGCGAGCTTGAGGTACACCGACAGCGGCGTGTCGAGGTCGGAGAAGACCTCGCGCACCAGCGGAATGCGGGTGTGGCCCTGCGCGGCGTAGGCGTCGAACTGTTCGCGGGAGATCATGGGGTCGTGGGGGCGACGTGTTGGGGTGAATCAGGGATTGTAACGGCGATCTGGCCCGCTGCCGCGGGATCGCCGATGCGATCGGCTCCTACCCCTTCGGTCGGTGAGTCCTTCGCGAGGGTGCCCGCTGCGCGGGATCGCCGATGCGATCGGCTCCTACCCCTTCGGTGGGTGGGACTGGCTACCGGAGGGTGGGAGCCGATCGTATCGGCGATCTCCTGCGCAGCGCGGCGTTCACGCCAGCCGCTGGCGGGGCATGCCCTTGAGGTGGAGGGTGAAAGCCACGCCGTCGTCGATATTTCTTGCGCTGGCGACACCCTGGTGGCGCTCGGCCACGAGGCGCACCACGTACAAGCCCAGGCCCAGGTGCGGGGCGTCGCCGGGGGTGGCCTTGTCGCGCAGGCTCACCAGCGAATCGAACAGGCGGCCCTGCATGGCGGCGGGCAGCGGCGGACCCTGGTTGGCCAGCTCGATGTCGGCGCCTTCGGGCGTGGGGCGGAGCGCGATGCGCATCCAGCCGCCGGGTGGCGTGAACGACAGCGCGTTGTCGAACAGCTTGTCCAGCGCCTGCGCGATGAGCTCGGGCGCGACATGCATGAAGACGGGTGTTGCGGGCATCTCGGCCGTGAGCTTCCGGTTGCCCGTGAGGTTGCGGTAGCCCTCGGCGCAGCCGCGGACGATGTCCGCGAGGTCGACGTCCTCGGCCTCGGCCGCGGCGATCGCGCGTTCCATGCGGCTGGCTTCGCTCATGGCGCGAACCAGCGCTCCGAGGCGCGCCACGCCGTCGCGTGCGCGGGCGAGGTAGGGCTCGGCTTCGGCGGGCAGGCCGGCGTGGTCGAGGTTGTCGAGCGAGGATTTGACGATCGCGAGCGGCGTGTTGAGCTCGTGCGAGAGCTTCGACGCGAGCGTGCGCAGGTAATCCGTATAGCCGCCCACCACCTCGAACAATCGCTCGAAGCTGCGCGCCAGGTCGCCGAGTTCGTCGGTGGCGTCGGTGAGCGGGAACGGGCCGTCGAGACGGCCGTCGTTGTCCTGCGCGCGCTCGGCGGCATTGCGCAGGCGGCGCAGGCGGATGGTGAGGCGCGTGGCGAAAAGGAGCAGCACGCCACCCGCGACGAGCAGCACGGCGAAGCTCGTCAGCAGCAGGCCGAACAGCGCGCGGTTCGCGAGCAGCGGCACGGCGCGGCTCGGTTGTTCGAGCAGCACCACGCCGTGCAGCTTGCCGCGCATCTGAATCGGCATCGCGGCGGCGAGCACGACGCTGCCGCGCGCTTCGCCCGCGCGCCACGCGGTGGCGGGTTTGCCTTGCAGGGCCTCGCGCACCTCGGGCAGATCGATGCGCGGCGCGTCTTCGGCCCAGGCGCTGTCGGCATCGAGCCGCGTGGCGAGCAGCGAGCGGTAGACGAGCGACGCGAACCATCCGGGGCGTTCGCTGTACGGAAGATCCGGCAGCTGCAGCTTGCCGCTCTGCGCCATCAGCCATGCGCCGTCCGAGAGCACGCGCACGCGGACGCCGTCGGGCGCGAGGCGTGCGATTTCCTGGGACAGCGCGGGCGAGAAGTCGAGCAACGGGCGACTTTCCGCGGTGAGCGGCTCGTGGTCGCCATCGGCGATGACATGGACGCCGAGGCCGAAGCGGTCGAGCCGCAGTCCGCGCGGCAGGCGGAACTCCGCGCGGAAGCCGCTGCCGTCTTCCTGCCATTGCGCGTTGATGCGGTCGGGCAGCACGCCGGCCTCGGCGTCGAGTGCGATCGCCGTGGTGGCGCCGGGCGCCGCGCTGGCGAGCAGATAGCGTTGCGCGTCGTCGCCGCTGCCGATGGCCACGATCAGGTGGTCGGCGTTGAGCGCGAGGCGGTCGGTCGCGTCGGCGCGGTGCCGCTGCGGCGCCCGGACGTCGATGAAGAAATAGAGCCAGTGGTCGTCCTCCGCGAGGATCACCCGCGCGTTGCGACCGAAGGTCTGCGCCCAGGGGCTGAGCGCGGCCAGGTCGTCGCCGTAGCCGTCGACGGCGATGGGGACGGCGGTGCGCTGCACGTACCACGCGGGGCCCGCGGGCGGCAGCGGCGCGTCGACCACGACGAGGCTGCGGGCCATCGCGCGCGCGGAGGCGACGAGCGCCTGCGCCTGGCCTTCGCGCAGGAGCGTTTCCATCTGGCGCACGTAGAGCCAGCCGGCGACCGGGAGGGCCAGCGTGCAGAGGGCGACGAGGAGGAGTTTCTGGCGGAGGGTCATGGGGAACCCGTAGGAGCGCGCCCTGCGCGCGACAGCTTCTCGCGAAGAGCCGCAGGACCTGTCGCGCACGGCTCCAGAAGATGTCGCGCGCAGGGCGCGCTCCTACCGAGGATGGTCGGGGGTGTCACGGGGTCCAGCGGTAGCCGACGCCGTGCACGGTTTCGATCGCGTCGAAATCGGGCGCCAGCGCGACGAACTTCTTGCGGATGCGCTTGATGTGCGAGGTGATCGTGGCGTCGTCGACCACGAGCTCCGCTTCGCGCATGAGCTGGTCGCGATTCTTCACGTGGCCGGGGAAACGCACGAGGGTGTGCACCATCCAGAACTCGGTGACGGTGAGCGGGATCTCGATGCCGTTCCACAGCACGCGCATGCGTTCGGATTCCAGCTTCAGCGGCCCGTGCTCGATCACGGTCTCCGACGCCGTCGGCGTCTTCAGCGACTCGATGCGACGGAACAGCGCCGCGATGCGCGCGGCGAGCTGATGGAGGCTGGTGTCCTTCGAGAGGTAGTCGTCGGCGCCGAGGCGCAGGCCCGAGATCACGTCGAAATCGGAATCGCGCGCCGTGAGGAAGATGATCGGCAAGGTGGCCGACTTCGCGCGCAGCTCGCGGCACAGGTCGAAACCGCCTTCCGGCTCGTCGCCGAGGCCGATGTCGATGATCACCAGCTCGGGCAGGCGCATGGCGAACGCGTTGGACGCCTCGCCGCGCGATCCATAGCCGCGCGCCTCGTAACCGAAACGGTTCAGCGCCTCGACGTAATTCGCGCGGATCAGGGGTTCGTCTTCGACGATGGCGATACTGCGGGCCATGGGGCGCTTCCGGTGAGTGGATCGGACTGCGCGCAGGGTGCTATGCGGCCGCCCCATCTGCAAGGCCCGTGCCCGATTTGCCCGCGTTTCGCCCCGTGGCGCGCCGGGTCCGGGCCGCGTCCGCCACGTCACGAAAACTTTGCCATCCATTTGCCATAAACCGTCTGCGGAATGCCCTACAGGGGACGTTCCTGCCGCCGTCATCGGCGTTCAACTGTCCATGACGGCGCACCGACCGGCGCCGGAGGAGAACCCATGAAGACCAAACCCGACGCCGACAACACCGAACTCGATCGCGACTTCGAGCCCCTGCGCGTGGCCCTCGCCCTTGGCGCCCTGGCTCTTGGCCTGCTCTTCGGCATGCATTGACGGAGGAAGCTCATGGATCTCTTCGACGACTTCGTGGAACCGGCCATGGAAGGTCATGGCGCGGCTGGCGCGCACGGAAGCGCGCCAGTCGCCGGGGCGGCGGAACCCGACCCGAACTGGCAGCCGGTCTGACCGGTCACCCTTTCCCCCTGAGACGCTCCTGACGGAGCCTCCCTTCACTCCCCCAGCCGCCTGGCCGGGGGAGCTTTTTGTCGCGCGTCACCGCGGCGCCCTGACCGCACCTGCCACCTGGCCGATCGCCACGTAGCCCGGCTGCACCTCGCCGACCGTCACCGTGCCGACCATGCCGCGGAAGTACTCGTCGGCGTCGTTCTTGATCATCTTCCCGACGGAGTAGCCCGAGACACCGCCGATGCGCGAGGTGTCGGTGCCGTCCCCGAACTGGCCGGTCGGGTCGCCTGGCGGGGTGAGGCCCGCGATGAAGACGGAGCCGCCGAAGAACGAGGCGGCCTCGATCATGCGCATCTCCGACTGGTAACGACGGTGGGCGCGGACGCCCGCGCTGGTGTCGGCGTAGTTTTCGCGCAGATCCTTCCAGTACACGTTCGCCTGGGCGCGTTCCTCGGCCGTGCTTTCGAGATACGCGCGGGCGAAGGCTGCTTCGTACGTCGGATCGTGGCGCTCGGCCGCGATGGCGAGCCAGGCGATGCCGAGCGGACGGTTCACCCTGCCCTCGTCGCCGTTGTAGTACATGAGGCCCAGGATGTACTGCGCCGGTTTGCTGGCCCAGTAGGCAGCGTCGCGCAGGCGCTCGGCGGCGAGGTTGTTGTGGCCTTTGCCGAAATCGCGGACCGCGGCGCAGAAATAGTATTCACCCGGGAGGAGCCGCTCGAGGCCGGTGGCGCAGTAACGCACGGTCTGGCGGATCACGTCCTTGGGATTCGAGGGAGATGCCTCGCCGGCGATCGCGCCAGCGGCGAAGACGGTGCAGAGCAGGGATAACGCGATACGCCTTACCGACATGATGTCCTTCTCCCGTGGTCGTGTTTCCGTGGGTGGGTAGGAGGCGGCTCCTCGCGAGAAGATGTCCCGCGCAGGGCGCGCTCCTACCGGGTCAGTCGCTGGAGGGTTTCGGCGTGCGGGCCGCGATGGTGCCGATGGGTACGAGTTCGGCGTCGCCCACGAAGACGTGGCTGTTGTAGCCGTAGAAGTAGATGGCCTTCTGACTCTGCAGCAGGCGGCCGAGCGAGAAGCCGCTCTGCAACGGTGCGTCCTCGGCGAAGCCGTAACCGTAGGGGATCGTCACGCCGTCGATGAAGACGCTGCCGCCGAAGTTGGTGGCCCAGGCGATCTGCTGGTACTCGCGATCGAAGCGGCGCTCCGCGCGGGGAGCGGCGACGGCGTCCGCGTAGGTTTCCTTCAGCTCCTGCCAGTACGCATTGGCCTGCGCACGCTCTTCGGGCGTGACCTGCTGGAAGGCGGAGATGAACGCGGGCTCGTAGGACGGATCGTGACGCTCCGCCGCGAGCGCCAGCCAGGCGAGTCCGAGCGGACGGTTGCGCTGCGCGTGGTCGCCGTTGAAGTACATGACGCCGAGCGCGTACTGCGCGGGCTTGCTGGCCCAGCGCGCGGCATCCTTGAGGCTTTCGCGGGCGAGGCCTTCGTGCCCGCTCCAGTAGCTGCGAGCCGCGGAGCAGAAGTAGTAATCGCCCGGGAGGAAGCGCTCGAGTCCGCCGGGGCACGGCATCAGCGATTTCGCGACGACGTCTTTCTGATCGGGCAAGGGCTGCGGACGCTGTCCGGCGAGGGCCGCCATCGGCGTGGCCAGAACGAGGAGCAAGGCAAGAACGGACGACGACTTCATCAGCGTATCCTCCATGGGCTCACCCGAGAGCAGAGTTTACAGTACTACAGAGTTTGCTTTTTGCTCGTGAAATCTTGTTTAGCTGGCGGGTGGCGGCGGCAGAGCATCGGGGCCTGCCGCGCGCGGCCTTGAGACTGCGTCAGGAGTTCTTTTCGATCGCGGCGTGCATGCGGCGGATGACGTCCGCGTAGTCGGGGGCGCCGAAGATGGCGGAGCCGGCGACGAAGGTGTCGGCGCCCGCGGCGGCGATCTGGCCGATGTTGTCGGCGTTCACGCCGCCATCCACTTCGAGGCGGATGTCGCGGCCGCTGGCGTCGATGCGCTCGCGGACGTGGCGGATCTTGTCGATCGCGGTCGGGATGAACTTCTGCCCGCCGAAGCCCGGATTCACCGACATGATGAGCACCATGTCGATCTTGTCCATCACGTAGTCGAGCCACGAGAGCGGCGTGGCCGGGTTGAACACGAGGCCGGCCTCGCAGCCTTCGTCCTTGATCAGCTGGATGGTGCGGTCGACGTGTTCGGTGGCTTCCGGGTGGAAGCTGATGCTGCGGGCGCCCGCCTTCGCGAAGTCCGGAACGATGCGGTCCACCGGCTTGACCATCAGGTGCACGTCGATGTGCTCGGTGATGCCGAAGTCGCGCAATGCCTTGAGCACCATCGGACCGATGGTGAGGTTGGGCACGTAGTGGTTGTCCATCACGTCGAAGTGCACCCACTGCGCGCCGGCGTCGAGCACCTTGCGCGTGGATTCGCCGAGGCGGGCGAAATCGGCGGAGAGGATGGACGGGGCGATGACGGGGGACTGCTTGGCCATGGTGGGTACCGGGTTCGGGCGGCGGAACATTAAGGGTAACGCGTCGGGCGGCTGTCGACGCGGACGAATCGGTCGCCGCGGCCTCTTTCGTATTAGCGCGTCCGCGCGCGCGAGCCTGGGCCCTGTTGCACTCGGCCTCAAAAGCTGTCGCGCGCAGGGCGCGCTCCTACTTGAAGCCTCTCTCCGCCTTGACGCGCTCGTAGGCCGCGTTGATTTCGCTGGCGCGGGCTTCGGCGCGGCGGCGCATGTCTTCGGGCAGATCGCCGAGGCGGTCGGGGTGGTGTTCGGAGATGAGCTTGCGGTACGCGCGCTTGATGGCGCGGTCGTCGGCATCGCGCTGGATGCCGAGCACGGCGTAGGGATCGGGGCCCTGCGGGTTGCGCTGCGGGGGCACGTAGCCGCCGCCATTCGCGCGGCCGCCACCGTAGGAGCGGCCACCGGCGCTGGCGTTCCAGGCGTAGCCCTTCATCGCCATGAGCGCCATCAGCTCCATGTCGCTGACGCGCAGCGCGAAGGCGAGCTGGCGCAGGATGGCCATCTTCTCCGGGGACGGCTGGCCTTCGGCGAGCACCGTCTCGATCACCACGTCGATCACGGGGAACGCGTGATCGCGACGGTGGCCGACCCACTGGCGCAGTTCGTCGATCACGGCCGCGGCGTCGAATTCGGGCTGCTTGCCTTCGTTGAACGCTTCGATAGCGACGCGGCGGGCATCCTGGTCGAGGCCCATGCGCGCCATGAGCCGTTCGGCGATGGCGATCTCGGCTTCGGACACGCGGCCGTCGGCCTTGGCGACCGCGCCGATCAACGCGAACAGCGGCGCGACGTAGCCGCCCTGGGTCGGGGTGCGCTGGCGCTGCTGACGGCTGGCGTCGAACATGAAGCCGAGGATGCCGCCGACGAGCGCGCCGAGCAGGTTGTGCGTCACCGACATGCCGATGACGGCGCCGATGAGTGTGGCGGTGAAATTCATGGGGCGGCCCGGGGCGGGGTCAGGGCGGAGTACCACTGGGCGAGCTGGTCGAGCTCCGCGTCGGTGAGGGGTCCGGTCGCCGCGCGCATCACGGGGATGTCGCGGCGGCCGTCGCGATACTGGCGCAGCGCTTCGCGCAGGTAGTCGAGTTTCTGCCCGGCGAGGTTGGGCGCGCCGGGGATCTTCGCCACGCCGTCCTCGCCGTGGCAGGCCGCGCACAGTCCGAGGCGCGCCGGCTTCGCAGGCGGTGCGGCGAGGACAGGGACGGAAAGGGCCAGGGCGATTGCCGCGGTCGTGAGGATGCGCATGGGCGAGCTATGGGGGCGTTGATCGGGAATTCTAGCAGGGTGGTGAGCCTGGGCCCGCTGGCGCGGGATCGCCGATACGATCGGCTCCCACCCTTCGGTAGGCGGGACGCCGACCGTTCGCGGCGACACCGCTACAATGGGCGGATTCCCCGCCTCACCGGAGCTTTGCCGTGCCCACCACCCTTTCGCAATCCGACCTGCCGGGCCTGGAGCTCATCCACCGCGGCAAGGTGCGCGACGTCTACGCCCTGCCCGGCAACCGCCTGCTGATGGTGGCGACGGACCGGCTGTCGGCGTTCGACGTGGTGCTGCCCGATCCGATTCCGGGCAAGGGCGAGATGCTGACGCAGATCTCCAACTTCTGGTTCGACAAGACGAAGCACATCATCCCGAACCATCTGACGGGCGAGGACGTGGCCTTGGTGCTTCCCGCGGGCGTCGACCCGGCGCTGTACGCGAAGCGCGCCGTGATCACGAAACGTCTCAAGCCGGTGCCGGTGGAAGCCATCGCGCGCGGCTACCTCATCGGTTCGGGCTGGAAGGACTACCAGGCCACCGGCGCGCTCTGCGGCATCACGCTGCCGCCCGGTCTGCAGCAGGCGGAAAAGCTGCCGGAGCCGATCTTCACGCCGTCGACGAAGGCGGCCGTGGGCGACCACGACGAGAACGTGAGCTTCGACAGCGTGGTGGCGGCCGTGGGCGCCGATCTGGCGAACGCCGTGCGCGACGCCACGCTCGAGATCTACCGCTTCGCGGCGGAATACGCGGCGAAGCGCGGCATCATCGTTGCGGACACCAAGTTCGAATTCGGCACGGACGAGAACGGCGTGCTGCACATCATGGACGAGATGCTCACCCCGGATTCCTCACGGTTCTGGCCCGCCGACGACTACCAGGTGGGCATCAGCCCGCCCAGCTACGACAAGCAGTTCGTCCGCGATTACCTGGAGCAGATCGGCTGGAACAAGACGCCGCCCGCGCCGAAGGTGCCCGCCGACGTCATCGGCGGCACCGCCGAGAAGTACGCCGAGGCGCTCGACAAGCTGGCCGGCATCCGACTGGACTAAGCTTGGCGGAACGAAGGCAGCACGGAGGGGAAGCCATGCGCGACGCAGCCACCTGGTTCGGCAACTACAGCCGCGACCACCAGAACGCCACCAATCGCCTGATCCACTGGATCTGCGTGCCGGCGATCACCTGGACGGTGGTCGCCTTCGTCTGGCTGATCCCCGTGCCCGGCTGGCTCGGCCGGCCCGGGTTCTGGGCCGTGCTCGCCATGTTCCTGGCCTTCTGCTTCTACTATTTCCGCCTGTCGCGGCGCATCGGCCTGGCCATGGCCGGGGCGTTCATCGTGCTGGCGCTGTTCACCGACATGCTCTATCGCTCCATCGGCAGCGGCGGCCTGCTCTGGCTGGCCATCGTGGTGTTCGTGGTGGCGTGGATCGGGCAATTCATCGGGCACCGGATCGAAGGCCGCCGGCCCTCCTTCCTCACCGACCTCCAGTACCTGCTGATCGGCCCCGCGTGGCTGATGAGCAAGGCCCTCGGCCGGTTCGGCCCGTCCTACTGAACGACCCGACGTGACCCAGACCCTCCTGACCCTGCTTTCCGCCGCGATCTGGTGGGTGATCTATTCGAGCGCCGCCGCCGTCGTCCCCGCCGTCATCGGCTGGTTCGCCCTGCGCTGGCTCGAACGGGTGCCCGTGGTGTTTAACCGTGTCTACCTGGCCAGCCTGCTGTGGATGCTGCTGGCGGTGCTCACGGGCGGTCTGGTGATCGCCGCGCAGCATGGGCAGGCCGTGGGCCAGTCCGTCTTCGCCCTGCCCTGGATGCGCGCCGCGCTGGTGCTGGACATGCTCGCCGGCGTCTGGCTGATCTGGCGGCTCGTGCCGCGCGTCGACGCCCGCCGCGTGAAGCCGACCAGCGCCTGCATGGTGGTGGCCCTGGTGATGGTGGTGGCCATGATCGGCGGCACCGCGCTGCACCGATAGCGCCGGACTATCGGCACCATTCGGAAGAACCATTGGACTCGGGGGACGCCGACCCCATAATGAGAGTCATTCGTATTGAGGTGACTCGCCATGGCCCGCAAGATCAAGTTCGCCGCGACGCACTTCAGCATCGCGTTTTCCATGAGTTACGCCGTGAACCAGAACGTCGCGATCAGCACGATCGTCGGCATCGCCGAGCCCATCGCGTTCGCGTTGGGTCGGGACATGTCCCGCGGCGACAAAGGCGGCCTTCGCCTATCGGCCGCCGCCTGACCCACCGCCCGCGCGGGCGTTGGTGTCGGTCACGGAGCGCGTGAAACCCTCGAACGGAATGTCGGTGATGCCGACCAGCCCGATGTGCGCGTTCTCGCCGTCCAGCACACGCCCCGTCACCGGCTGATCGACGTACTGGAACCAGTGCGTGCCGACGAGGATGCCCGACGCCATGGCGGCATCGACGAAGCGCGCATAGGCCTTGCCGCGCTCCTCTTCACTGGCCACCGCGGCGACGCCGTTGCCGAACGGGCCGCGATCCGACGAGCCGAAGTGGAACTCGGTGATCATCGCGGGCTTGTCGTAGCGGCGGAACGCGGCGATGTCGAAGCCATGTTCGGGCACGTCGGTGTACGTGTTGATGCTGGTGACGTCGGCATACCGAGCGCTCGCTTCCTCCACTTCGGGCGTGCGCACGGCGAGGCGTCCGCCGAGAAAGAGGTGATGCGGATCGGCCTTCTTCAGTGACGTCGCGACCGTCTCGAAGTACTTCCCTGCGTAGAGCTTCAGGAAGGCGATGTCGTCGGCCGCGATCGCCGGGTGTGCTTCGTTCGGATCCGGCGCCTTGAACCCGCTCGCCGCGACCTGATCCCACGACGTGACCGCGACGCCCCACGCCTTCGCGAAGGCGGCCGCGTCGCCATGGGTTTTCTTCAGGTAAGCGAGGAAGGCCTGTTTCGCGGGGCTTTCCGGACCCTGCGCGAGGCTTCCGGCCGCCAGCGCCCAGCGGCCTTGCGGCCCCTGCCCCGCCCACGCGAGTTCGTTGTCGGCGAAGTAGCCGAGCAGCCAGGGATCGTCGCGCACGCCCTTCGTCGCCTTCGCCACGGCGGCGTCGGTCGCCGCGGCGAACTTCGGATCGAAGGGATCGGGCATGCGGCCCCAGTAATCGAAGCCGGTGGCGACGGTGTTGTAGCTGCCGACGATCAGGATGGGCACGGTGTACGCGATGCGGTGGTCGCCGGCGAACGCGGGATCGCTCCAGTTGCCGAGCGTGTTGAAGCGCCAGCGCTTCAGGCGGTCGACCGTGCGCCGACGCCACGCGGCGTTCGCATCGTCGCCGAGGGAACGGGCGACGTTGGCGGCATAGATGTCCCACCACAGGCCGTGGTTCATGCCGATGTCGCGTTGCGAGCCCTGGTCGCTGCGGCTGTCTGCACTACCGGTATGCGGGGCGCCCGCTTTCGGCGGCGCGGTGAACATGAACTCGCGGCCCTGCACGTACGTGCGTCCGTCGGTGAGGTTCACGGCGTTGACGCCGAGTGAGAAGAAGGCATGGCCTTCGGGGGTCACGAGCCACCAGCGATCGCCCTGCTTCTGGGTGCGGAACCAGCCGGTCGCCTGCATGGCGGGAAGGTCGGTGCGGCCGCCATAGCGATCGAGATTCGCCGCGGGTGTCGCGGCGGACGCCGCGTTCGCACGCTGTTTCAATGCGGCGTCGTCGGCGATCTTCTCCGGCCAGGTCGCGCGGGTGAACTGACCGTAGCGGTCGACGATGCCGGTATATGCGCGGCGCAGATCGTCGTCGCCCGCGATGTCGTCGAGCGTGCCGAAGAGCAGCGTCTGCGGCGCGCCGGGCTGCGGCATGGAGAACGTCACGCGCGTGATCGCGTTCGCGTCGATGGCGCCGTCGACGTTGGTGGCGACGAGGCGCCGGGTGGTGCCGTCGTCGAATGGCATCGGCGGACCGGCGTGCATGCCGAAGGCGCGCGGCGAGGTGGCGTGCAGCGGAAGCGACAGCGTCTGCGGCGGGCCCGGTGGCAGGCCGACGGTCGCCGTGAGGTGTTTGTCGTCGGATGCGACGTCGATCGTCAGCGTCACGGGCCACGGCATGCCGTTCTGCACGCGCAGACGCATCGTGCCGTTCGCGGGCCAGTGCCAGGCGCCCTGCGCCGGCGTGAGCGTCAGCGCGGGGCTGGGTGACGGGTTGAAGGTGGCGGCGACGAGAGGCTCGCCGGTGGCGGTCTTGCGGATCGTGGGGTCGAGCGTCGCGTTGGTCGTCGCGACGCGCAGCGTGGCGTCGGGACGCGCGAGGTCGATCGCGTTCGCCTGGGCGGTGCCTACGAAGCTGCCGATGACGAGCAAGATGAAGGTGCGCATGTGCGGACTGTCGCATGGCGCGGGTGAACCGTCACTCGATGCGAGTGGCGGCTGCCCGCTTCGGTTGGTGGTGTTCGCGAGGGTGCCCGCTGCCGCGGGATCGCCGATGCGATCGGCTCCCACCCTTCGGTAGG
>NZ_FODZ01000007.1:0-2308 GCF_900110505.1 Luteibacter sp. UNC138MFCol5.1 | reverse complement strand
CCCTTCGGTAGGTGAGATATCGCGAGCGTGCCGCTGCGCGGGATCGCCGATGCGATCGGCTCCCACCCTTCGGTAGGTGGCTTGCGGCGAGACGGCTACCGGAGGGTGGGAGCCGATCGTATCGGCGATCTCGATCAGCGAGCGACCGACTTCCGGCGCCACAGGTAGTACACCGGCACGCCAAGGGCGATGATCACCAGACTCATGCCGGCATCTCCCGGCGCCGCGATCGCCGTGGCCGCGATCACGCAGAGCACCGTGGTGGAGAACACCATCGGCAGCCACGGGTACCCGGGCACCAGGTACGGCGACGGCTCCGAACGCAGCTTCTTGCGATACCAGAAGATGGTCGCGATGCCGAAGGCGTGCGACAGCCACTCGCCGACGGTCGTGTAATTGAGCAGCGCGTTGAAGCTGCCGGAGAGGATCAGCACGATCGCCCAGCCGCCGAGCGCCACCAGCGCGAACTGCGGTGCGCCCGTCCGCGGCTCGATCTTCGCGATCGGTCGGAAGAACATCCCGTCCGCGCTCATCACCTGCAGCACGCGCGCGCCGCCCGCGATCGCGATGCTGCAATAACCGAAGGTGGAGCACGCGATGCCGACGGCGATGACCGTGGCGCCCGATTCGCCGAAGACGCGGCGCATGAGGTCGGCGGCGGGCGCCGTGCTCGCGGCGAGTCCGGCGTGACCGAGGCCGGCCATGTACGCGATGTTGACCAGCACGTAGCAGACCACGACGCTCGCCATGCCGAGGCCGAGCGCGCGCGGCAGCGTTCGCTGCGGATCGCGGACTTCGCCGGCCAGGTCGTTGAGGTAGTGGAAGCCGCCGTAAGCGAAGAGCGCCGGGAGCAGCGCACCGATGATGGTGCTGGCGGGCACGTCGTTCGTGGGATCGGCGACGAACGCCGCGCCGAGATGACCGCGCGCGAGGTACAGGCCGACGACGATGAGCAATGCGACCGCGCCAAGCTTCAGCACGGTGAAGATGTTCTGCACCAGGGCACCGGCGCGAATGCCGAAGAGATTCACCGTGACGATGAACGTGATCGCGCCCACGGCGAACGGCTTCACCCATTCGTGCGGGAGGCCTATGGCGCGGCACGCGTAGTCGGCGAACGTGGTCGCGACGGCGGCGACGCTGCCGGGATAGTTGATGAGCGCCATCGTCCAGCCGAAGAGGAAGGCCGGAAGCTGGCCGAACGCCTCGCGCAGATAGACGTAGGTGCCGCCGGCCTGGGGCCGCCTGGCGCCGAGTTCCGCGTAGCAGAGGACACCCGCGAGGGTGAGCAGGCCGCCGAGCGTCCACAGCACGATGACTTCGGTGCCGGAGCTGGTGAGCTGCGCGACGGTGGCCGGCGTGCGGAAGATGCCCCCGCCGATGACACCGCCGATGACGATCATCGCGGCATCCCAGATGCCGAGACGACGGAAGTAGTGGGCTGGCTGGGGTGCTGGCATCCGCCGACGATGCCATAAGCGAGGGCTTGGTGCGAGATGCCGGCGCCTCGTCGTAGGAGCGCGCCCTGCGCGCGACATGTTTTCGCGAGGAGTCGCAGGACCTGTGGCTCACAGCCTCAAAAGATGTCGCGCGCAGGGCGCGCTCCTACATCGGCGTTGGGGGCCGACGCGCCGATGCGGCCGTGACCGCTTCTCACGGATGGGACCGGGAGACATGATCGCCGGGATGATCATCCAGCCCGGGCAAGCAGCGCTGCGTATCGGCCGGACATCGGAGCCCGGACGGATCTATCTCGTTACCACGTGCACGTGGAATCGGGCACCGCTGTTTCGGAATCACCGGGCCGCGCGGGCCGCGTGCCGGACGATTCATTCGGAACGGTCCTGGAGAGATGCCAGCTGCATCGCCTGGGTACTGATGCCCGACCATTGGCATGGGCTCATCCACCTTCGCGAGAGCGAACTTTCCAAGGTGGTGGAAGCGATGAAATCGCGCGTTACCAAGGCGCTTCGGGCGGAAGGCCGTGTCTCGCCGGTGTGGCAACGCGCCTTCCATGACAGGGCGATTCGCGAGGACGACGACGTGAAGGCCGCGGCCAGATATGTCATCGCGAACCCCGTACGGGCCGGTCTGGTGGCGCGGGTCGGCGATTATCCGTATTGGAATACCGTCTGGATCTGATGCCCGGACGGAACGCGGAATCGCAGGAGCAGGGGCCTGTTGCGTCTGGCTCCAAAAGATGTCGCGCGCAGGGCTGTAGTGGCTGGACTTTCCTGGACCACGAGCTAGGAGCATTGAGCCGCCAGTGCTTCGAATTCTGCTGGCGGAAGGTAGTTGAGGGTCGAGT
>NZ_FODZ01000006.1 GCF_900110505.1 Luteibacter sp. UNC138MFCol5.1 | reverse complement strand
CTAAGCCGGGTCTGATCGTGCACACCGATCAGGGGTGCCAATACACCGCCGATCTGTTTGTTGCTCATCTGGCCGAACACGGCGCCATCCAAAGCATGAGCCGCAAAGGCAATTGCTGGGACAACGCCGTGGTCGAGCGGGTCTTCCGGACCCTGAAACACGAATGCCTCGGTGAGGAACGCCTGCCGCGGGAAATGACTCGCGTGGCGGTCATCGACTATCTGGCCGGCTACTACAACCACGAGCGTCTACACTCGACCCTCAACTACCTTCCGCCAGCAGAATTCGAAGCACTGGCGGCTCAATGCTCCTAGCTCGTGGTCCAGGAAAGTCCAGCCACTACAAGCGCGCTCCTACGTGGGTATGGTCAGGCGACAGCCACGAAGTGCATCGCCACCGCGTTCATGCAATAGCGCAGGCCCGTCGGATCAGGGCCGTCGTCGAAGACGTGTCCCAGATGCGCGTCGCAGCGCGCGCAGCTGACCGCGATGCGTTCCTCGCTGAGGCTGCGGTCGGTCGTCTGCACGATGTTCTTCTTCGAGATCGGCTGCCAGAAACTCGGCCAGCCGGTGCCGGAGTCGAACTTGGTCGCGGAATCGAACAGCGCCGTGTCGCAACCGATGCAGCGGTAGATGCCGTTATCGTGGCGGTCCCAGCCTTCCCCGGAGTAGGGTGGCTCCGTGCCTTCGTGGCGTGTGACGTAATACGAGCGGGTGGAAAGTTTCTCCTTCCACTGCTCGTCGGTCATGACGACGCGCGCTTCGACGCACGTCCCCAGCGGCTTCTTGTCCCGGGCGAAGCAATCGAGGGTCACATTGCCTCCGCGGGGAGCCGGGGCGTCGGCGGCGATGGCCGGGCGGCCGGCACGCAGGAAGAAGGGTAACGAAACGGACGCCGCGGCCGTCACGGCCAGGACGCCCAGAAAACGACGGCGATCAGGATCGTTGCGCATGGTGCCTCCGGACAGGGAGGGAGCCGCGAGGGCTCCGTCCCCAACCAGACCGGCGGGGGCCCGCGGAAATTACAAACTCAGTCGTTTACCCAGTGGCACTCGCGGTGGGTCTCGTACCGCGCGTTCTTGTCCTGGTGGTTCTTCTGGATCTGGTTGCCGGCGTAGCCACCACCGACGGCACCGGCCACGGTGGCCAGCGTCTTGCCCTTGCCGCCACCCACCTGGTTGCCCAGCAGGCCGCCGGCGACAGCGCCCACGCCGGTACCGATCAGGCGGTTGTTGTCTTTCGACTGGATTTCCTTGGTCTGCACGTCGCGGCACACCTGGTGCTGGCTACGGCGGGCCTGGGCCTCGACGGGCGAGGTGGCGATGGCGGCGGTGCCCGCGAGGGCGATCGCGGCGGCGGCGATAAGCGTGGTCTTCATGTCGGATCCTCCTTCTCGGTGGCCTTCAGGGATACCTTCGGGCTCGTGATGGAGGGGTCAATCCCGGCCTCCGGAACGGGCCGCGTCGACATCGCGTATGGCCGCGGTTTAATCGGCGTGCCACGGGCCTCCGCGACGGCCTCGGTCAACTCGGCGCCCAGCAACAGGATCAACGCGGAGTAGTAGACCCATACGAGGAGCACCACGACGCCGCCGGCCGGTCCGTACGGACCGCCCACGTTGCTCCGGTCGAGGTAGACGGCGATGGCGAACTTGCCGACCGCGAACAGGAGGGCGGTCAGCGTCGCGCCGATCATGGCGTCGCGCCATTCGATGATCGCGTCGGGCAGCACCTTGTAGATCGCGCCGAAGATCAGGACGAAGACGGCGAGGGAGATCAGGATCTCGAGGACCTGCCATCCCGTGGTGCCTCCCCGGACGAAGACGGCGATGAGCGCGCTGGCCGAGAAGGAGATGACGAGCAGGAACGCCAGGGAGAGGAGCAGTCCGAGCGCGTGCATGCGCGCCCTCAGCCAGCCGAGGATGGCCCCCTTCGTCGAGCCGGGACGCGGCTGCAGGCTCCAGACCCGGTTCAGCGCGCCCTGGAGCTGGGCGAACACCGCCGAGGCGCCGACGAGCGTCACGCCGAGACCGATGACACCGGCCATGCTGCCCACGCTCGGCCGCTGCTTGGCGTTCTCGATGACCAGCCGCACCGCGTCCGACGCCCGTGGGCCGACCAGCCCGTTCAGGCTGTCGATGAGCTGGGCCTGCCATTCGGGCCGCAGCGACGCCACGATCCAGAGCAGCAGCACGAGGAGCGGCGCGAACGACAGCGCGGAATAGAAGGCGAGCGCGGCCGCCCGTGTCATCAGTTCGTCGTCGCTGAACCCCTTCGCGGTGGTCCGGATGACGCGCCAGGTGAGTTTCAGCCTCGAGTCCACGGCGGGAACCTCCGTTTTTTTGCCGCCCAGCTTCGGGGTTGGCGCGCGAAGGCGGCGTGGAGCGCCGCTATTCCCCGGCGGAATGCATGCGCGCGATGGCTTCGGGAATGCCCTCGGCGCCGGCCACCTCGATGACTCGCTCCCCGAGGGTGAAATCCGCGATCAGCTCGTGCGCCCACGTGCTGTGGTACGGCATGTAGACGCCGAAGCCGCCCAGCTCGACGACGGGCGCGATGTCCGATTTCAGCGAGTTGCCGACCATCGCGAACCGCTCGGGCGCCACGCCGAACTCGGCGAAGAGCCGCGTATAGGCCGCCGGGTCCTTCTCGGAGACGATCTCGATGCGATGGAAGATGTCGGCCAGGCCGCTGCGCGCCACCTTGTACTCCTGGTGGAACAGGTCGCCTTTCGTGATGAGCACCACCCGGTGGTTGGCCGCCACGGCGGACACCGCCTCGCGGATCCCCGGCAGCAGCTCGACGGGATGGGCGAGCACTTCCTTGCCCAGCCGCACGATGCGGTGGATGTCCCGGGCCTCGATCCGGCCGTCGGTGAGCTCGATGGCCGACTCGATCATCGACAGCGTCATGCCCTTGGCCCCGTAGCCAAAGAGGGCGATGTTGCCGCGCTCGGTGGCGAGGAGGGCGTCGCGAAGGCCGCGACTGGCGAGGTCGACGTAACGACCCAGGATGGCCTCGAACGCCTCCTGCGCCCGGTCGTAGAACTCCTGGCTTCGCCAGAGGGTGTCGTCGCCGTCGAAGCCGACAAGGTCGATCATGGGATGCGCTTCCCGGTCATGCGAAGCGGGCTAGGATAACGCGTCACCCGCCGCCATATCCTCTCGCGACCTGGATCGGGAGCTTCCCATGTACGAATTCACCGATATCGACTGCCCCTACTGCGGCGAGACCATCGAGGTCGCGGTCGACACCTCGGCGGGCAGCCAGACGTATATCGAAGACTGCCAGGTGTGCTGCCGCCCCATCGTCATGCGCCTCGTGGTCGATGCGTCCGACGAATCGTTCGACCTCTCCGCGTCGGCGGAGAACGAGGGCTAGAAAACGAAAGGCCCGGGAAGCCCGGGCCTTTCTCGGTGCATCGACGGGGCGTTCGATCAGAACGCCACGCTGGTCTTCAGGCCAAGCACGAACGCGTCATCGTTCTGCTTGCTGCCGCCCGGATCCTTGATGTACTGAAGGTTCGGGCGGATCGCGATCGAGGGGATCGGCGACCAGCTGTAGAACACTTCCGCCACGCGCTCGTAGCCGTCCTTGATCACGCCTTCGTTGCCCGGATTCAGCGCGTTGAACAGGCGCTGGTTCTTCGCGGCGTAGCCGTTCGCGTGCGAACCGCCGAACGCGGCGCCGATGAAGTCGTTCGGGCGATCGAAGATGCCCTTGTACTCCATGCCGACGGCGAACTGGTTGTTCGTGGCGGACGTCGCGTGGTCGGCGGCCGTGTAGTTGAGGAACACGCTCGCACCCTTGCCACCGGCCACACCCGTGATCTGCTGCTGGAACGTGATCCAGGCGCCGCGACGCGAATCGTGCTGCAGCGGCGTGCCGCCGTTGGAGGCGAGCGGCAGGTGATCCTCGTTGAGGTAGAGGTCGTCGCCGTCCGACGTGTTGTACCAGACGCCTGCGCGATAGGAGCCGGGCAGGCCGTTGACCGACGGCTTCCAGCCGAATTCCAGCGGAATCAGCGCGCCGGTGGTGCCGCTCGGGAAGTTCGGCTTCCAGCCGTTACGGCGCGCGTAACGGTCGTCGACGTACTTCGGGTTCATCTGGTAAGCGGCGATCTGCACGAAGGTGTCCTTCGTGGTGTCGAGCTTGAGCACCGTGGCCCACTGGCTGGTCGGCCAGTTCACCCAGTAGTCGCCCACGATGTTGCCGGGCTGGGCGCCGCAGAAGTTGAGGTTCTGGAAGTCGCACGAGAACTGGTTGATGTCCTCGCCGACCGGCAGGCGGCCGACCTTCCAGGTGAGGCGGTCGTCGAAGAACTTCTGTTCCAGCGAGAAGATCGTCAGGTGCCAGGTCTGGCCGCGACCGTAGACTTCCTGGATCAGCTGGTTCGTGCCGATGTTGGCGTCCTCGCCGATGTTCCGGCCATTACGATCGGTGACGACGATCTTGAAGGTGGCGCCGCTCCATCCCCAGAGCTTCTCGAGATCGAACGCGCTGCCGAACTTCCACTGGTCGGTGTAGCGGGTGATGCGGCGGTCGCCGCCGGAATAGTTGTGCGCGGCTTCGAAGCCGTAGCCGAAGTCGAACGTGATGCCCTTGTCCGCGAGGCGCGTACGCTCACCGCCCCAGTCGCCGAACAGATACTTGCTGCTCGCCATCTCGCTGGTGTCCGACTTCATGGAGTCGTCCTGCGCGTGGGCGGCGGTGGCGCCGAGCGCAAGGCAGGCCAGGACCGTCTTCGCAAGGGGATGCCTGATGAATGAATGGCGCATGTACCCTTCTCCCTGAAAGAAAAATTATGCTTTTTCGTACGTCGATTTTGTTTATATCAGTTGCGACGCAGCATCTTTTCACTACGCACAACCGAGCAATCATAGAGCTTTTGTCATATCAAAGCGTAGGCATCGCGAACTCGGCGCCAGTGCTTTCACTGTGGTTCAGCCAACGCTGTGTAATGGCCTTCTGCCTTGTGTAAAACCTTACGGATTCCGGTCCGTGGGCATGGTGATCGCCCATCAGGCTCTTCTTCCAGCCGCCGAAACTGTGGAACGCCATCGGCACGGGGATCGGCACGTTGATGCCGATCATGCCCACCTGAACGCGATGCGCGAATTCCCGCGCCACCTGTCCGTCACGCGTGAAGATCGCCGTGCCGTTGCCGAACTCGTGGTCGTCGACCAGTTTGAGGGCGCTCGCGAAATCGGGGACGCGGACGACGCACAGTACCGGGCCGAATATCTCTTCCTTATAAATCCGCATCGATGGCGTCACGCGGTCGAACAGCGTGCCGCCGAGGAAAAAGCCCTGCTCGCAACCGGCGACGCGATGCCCGCGACCGTCGACCACGAGCTCCGCGCCGGCCGCGACGCCGTCGTCGATGTAGCCCGTGATGCGATCGCGATGGACACCCGTCACCACCGGTCCCATGTCGACCGACTCGTCCAGGCCGTGCCCGATGCGCAGCGCTTCCACGCGAGGTGCGAGTTTCGCGACGAGGTCGTCCGCCGTGGCTTCGCCGACGGCGACGGCGACGGAGATGGCCATGCAACGTTCTCCCGCCGCACCGTACCCGGCGCCCAAAAGGGCATCCGCGGTCTTGTCCAGATCCGCGTCGGGCATGACGATCATATGATTCTTGGCCCCACCCAAGGCTTGGACGCGCTTGCCCTGCGCGCATCCGCGCGCGTAGATGTACTCGGCGATCGGCGTCGAACCGACGAAACTGACGGCACGGACCAGATCGTGATCGAGGAGCGCATCCACCGCGGTCTTGTCACCATGGACGACGTTGAACACGCCATCGGGAAGACCGGCTTCCTTGAGCAGCTTCGCCAGCTCGACGGCCAGCGTCGGATCGCGCTCGGAGGGTTTCAGCACGAACGTGTTTCCGCAGGCCACGGCCATCGGGAACATCCACATCGGCACCATGGCGGGGAAATTGAACGGCGTGATGCCCACGCACACGCCGAGCGCCTGGCGCATCGTCCACGCGTCGATGCCGTTGGCGATCTGCTCGGTGTATTCACCCTTGAGAAGCTCGGGAATGCCGCACGCGTACTCGACCACTTCGAGGCCGCGCACGAGTTCGCCCTTCGCGTCCGAAAGCACCTTGCCGTGTTCGGAGACGATGATGCGCGCGAGGCGGTCCATGTCGCGTTCGATGAGTTCCTTCAGGCGGAACATCACGCGCGCGCGCTTCAGCGGCGGTGTCTGCGACCACGCGGGAAACGCCGCGTGAGCCGCGCGCACGGCGGCATCGACATCGGCGACCGAGGCGAGATCCACCTCGGCGGCGGGCACGCCGCGCGCGGGATCGTAGACAGGCGCGCTACCGGAGGGCGAGCCGGCGTAAGGCTTGCCGGCGACGAAGTGGCCGATGCGGGGAAGGGTCTGGCTCGACGGCTGGGCTGACATGATCGTGTGTACTCCGACCGCGCGCGTCAGCGCGCGATCATCCATTCGTGGGCGGGGTCGTTGCGGAAGTGCCATTCGCGGCGCGGGCCGGCCATGACGTTGAGGTAGTAGCCGCGATAACCGTGCGGCATCACCACGGGGTGATAGCCACGCGGGACCATCACGACGTCGTGATCGCCCACGGCCATCGACTCGTCGATGTCGCGCGTGTCGGTATAGACGCGCTGGAAGGCGAATCCCTGCGGCGGGTCGACACGGTGGTAGTAGGTCTCCTCCAGCACGCTCTCCTCGGGCAGCGCGTCCGTATCGTGCTTGTGCGGCGGATAGCTGGAGGAATGGCCGGCGGGCGTGAGCACCTCGACGACGAGCAGCGATTCAGCCGGCTCGGTCTCCGGCAGGATGTCGCAGACGTAACGCGTGTTCGCGCCGGTGCCGCGCACCGAACGCTTCATCGTCGACGGTTCGATGTGGCGCACGCCGTGCTTGCCGCTGGCAGGGGCCGAGGCGACGGCGATCTCGGCGTCCGTGGACGCGACGATCTCGTACACGGACGACGGTGGCGCGTAGATCGCGTGCGGCGAGGTGTCTTCGAAGACGCTGGCGCGACCGCCGAGTCCTTGCCACGATGCCTCGCCGACGCGGACGTCGACCGTGCCGGTGAGGATCACAAGGCAACCTTCGCGATCGGCGGGAAGCTCGATGCGCGTCGTCGCGCCGGCGGTGAGCCGGCGCGCTTCGAAACCGACGTGCTTCCAGTGCGCCGTCTGCGGCGTCACCTTGACGATGGCTTCGCCGGTGGGCATGGCCTTGACGAGCAGCGTCATGCGACCTCCCTGACCGTCTCGCGGTCGAGCAGGGTACGCAGCGTGTCGTAGCCCTTCTTCGCGTACGCGTAGCTCGGCGCCACGGCCGGATCCTGCTCGGCTTCGACGACGAGCCATCCGCGATAGCCGTGCGACTGCAGGCGCGCGACGATCGACGCGAAATCGATGACGCCGTCGCCTGGCACGGTGAACGCGCCATTGAGCACGGATTGCAGGAACGTCCATTGGCGGTTGCGGGCGAGGCGCACGATGCCGGGGCGCACGTCCTTGCAATGCACGTGACAGATGCGGGCGATGTGGCGGTCGAGCACGGCCAGCGGATCGCCGCCACCGAAATAGGTGTGGCCGCTGTCGAAAAGCAGGCCGACCTCGTCGCCGGTGTTCGCCATCAGCTGGTCGATGTCCTCGGGCGACTCGACATAGGCGCCCATGTGATGGTGATACGCGAGGCGCACGCCGTGGGAGAGCGTGAAGCGCGCGAACTCGGTGACCCGCTCGCCGTAGCGTTTCCAGTCGTCCGGGCCGCGAAAGCGCGGGCGCTTGTACAGCGGCACCGGCTCGCCCTGGATGGCGTGGGCGACCTCGCCGTAGACCATCACCTCGCAACCGTTCTCCGCGAGCAGGCGCAGATGCTTCGCGACGGCCTCCGTCTCTTCCTTCGCGTCGCGCTCCCCGAGGCGGCCCGAGTACCAGCCGGAAACGACGGCGAGGTCGTACCCCGCCATCAGGTCGCGCAGGGCCGCGGGTTCCTTCGGAAACTTGTTGCCGAGTTCGAAGCCCTCGTAGCCGATGGCCTTGCCCTCTTCGAGCGCGGTCGAGAGCGGAATCTCGCCGCCGAGCGACGGCAGGTCGTCGTTGCTCCAGGAGATCGGGTTGATGCCGATGCGGATCGAATCGTTCTTCATGCTGGCGTAATCCTGGCCTTGCGGCCGGCGAGGGCGGTCTCGTAGTCCGTGCGCGCGTCGCGCACGCCCTGCCGCGTGGAGACTTCCGGCACCGCCACGTCCCACCATACGCCGCCTTCGGCGGTGGTGCGCGTGTGGTCGGTATCGATGCTGATGAGATAGGTGCGGTCGGCCGCGCGTGCCCGTTCGAGGGCATGTTCGAGCCCGGCGATGTCGGCGACGTGTTCGGCGATGGCGCCGAGGCTGCGCGCGTGCGCCGCGAAGTCGATCATGGGGGCGCCGTGCCGGCCCTGCACGCAGTCGTCGAACATGTTGTTGAACGGCGCGCCGCCGGTCGCCTGCTGCAGGCGGTTGATGCAGCCATAGCCGCGATTGTCGAGGAGCACGATGATCAGCTTCGCGTCGAGCATCACCGACGTGGCGATCTCCGAGTTCATCATCAGGTAGCTGCCGTCGCCGACCATGACGATCACCTCGCGGTCGGGCGCGGCCATCTTCACGCCGAGCCCGCCCGCGATCTCGTAGCCCATGCAGGAGTAGCCGTACTCCATGTGATAGCCGCCGGGCGTTTCGGTGCGCCAGAGCTTTTCCAGCTCGGCGGGCAGCGTGCCCGCGGCGCAGACGACGATGTCGCTCATGGCCGACCGCGGCGACGAGCGCTGCACCGCGCCGATCACCTCGCCGTCATACGGCAGGCGCCCGGGCGGCGCGTCCCGCTGGCCGGTGATGCGCGACACGATGTCCACCCATTCGCTCGCCGCCTGCCGTGCGCGTGTCGTCCATGCCTCGGGCGCGGCCCAGTCCTCGAGACTGAAGCTCAGGTCGTCGAGCACCTGTGCCGCGTCGCCGACGCATTCGATGCCCTCGCCCTTCAGCGTGTCGAACGCGTTCACGTTGATCGACAGGATCGGCACGTGCCGGAACAGGGCGTTCGAGCCGGTCGTGAAGTCCTGCAGACGCGTGCCGACCGCGATGACGAGGTCGGCCTCCGGCAGCAACGCGTTGGCGGCTGTGGAGCCGCTGACGCCCGCGGGGCCGAGGTGCAGGGGATGGTTCCACGGCAGCGCGCCCTTGCCGGCCTGCGTCTCGCATACCGGCACGCCGTGCTTCTCGGCGAACGCCATCAGCTCGGGCGTGGCCTTCGCGTACAACGCGCCGCCGCCCGCCACGATCACCGGCCGTTCCGACGCCTCGATGGCGTCGAGGGCCGCCATCAGTTCGTCGTCGGTGGGCTGCGGCGCACGGAACACGATCTCGCGTGGCTCGAAGAACGAGACGGGGAAATCATAGGCCTCGGCCTGCACGTCCTGCGGAAGCGCGAGCGTCACCGGGCCGCAAAGGGCCGGATCGGTCAGCGTGCGGATCGCCCGGGGCAGGGCGGTCAGCAGTTGTTCCGGCCGCACGATGCGATCGAAGTAGCGCGACACCGGCCGGAAGCAATCGTTGACCGAGACGGTGCCGTCGCTGAAATCCTCCAGCTGCTGGAGGACGGGGTCGGGCGCGCGCGAGACGAAGATGTCGCCGGGAAGCAGCAGCACGGGAAGGCGGTTCACGTGCGCGAGCGCCGCGGCGGTCACGAGATTCGTGGCGCCCGGGCCGATGGACGTCGTGACCGCCATCATGCGGCGGCGCATGTTCGTCTTCGCGTAGGCGATCGCCGCATGGGCCATCGCCTGCTCGTTGTGCGCGCGGTAGGTCGGCAGTTCGTCGCGGATGCCGTGCAGCGCCTCGCCCAGCCCCGCGACGTTGCCGTGCCCGAAGATGGCGAACACGCCACCGAACAACGGCGTCGCTTCTTCCTGGTCGGCGTCGCGGCCGCGCAACGCGGCGAGGTAGCGGACCAGCGCCTGCGCGCAGGTCAGTCGGATCGTCTCGCTCATGCGGCGGCACCTTCTTCGATCCGGCGGCCGGTGCTCCGGCCGTCGCGCCAAAGCGCGATCATCCGCTCGAAGGATGCCTGCGCCTGCGCCACCAGCGCGTCGTCGTCGATGTCTCCGGCGAGCCACGCGCGGGCGCAGTCGGCGAAGATCGTGCGGCCGACCGCGAAGCCGCGGCATGTCTCGCTCGCCGACGCGTCGGCGAAGCCGGCGGCCAGCGTCTCGGCCGGCGCGTTCAGGCCGAGCAGGAGCACGCCACGGCAGTGCGGGTCGCGCTCGTGGATCAGGGCGTCGATCGCCGCCCAGGCGTCGCGGCGGGGCGGGCACAGTTTCCACCAGTCAGGACGGATGCCGAGGTTGTAGATACGCTTCAAGGAACGAAGCACCTTCTCGTCGCGCACGACGGGGTCCGGGCAGCCGGGGGGAATGACTTCGAGCAGCAGCTCGTGACCGCTGAGCGTCGCCGCGTCGTACAGGCTGCGGAGCTGCGTTTCCTGCTCCACGCGCAGCAGGGGATCGGCGTCGGGATCGAAGGCCACGAGGCACTTGATGACGTGCTCGCGCGGCCAGGCGACGAGCTGGCTGCCGATGGACCGTCCGCGTTCCAGTTCCAGCGGATTCGATCCGGAGACCTCGACGGGACGGCCGATCCACCAGCCGCGGCCGGTGGCGGCGTTCAGGGCGTCCTGGCCGTATCGGTCGTCGGCCAGGAGACCGACGTGGCCCTGCAGCCTGCCGGCGCGCTCGGTGGCGGCCACCGCCTCGACCAGGAGTTCCTTCAGGCGGGGAATCCTCGCCTCGTCCGCGCCGGCCTGACGCGCGATCTCGAAGAACGGCACGCGGTGGTCGAAAGCGAACACGTAGAGCTCGTCCCACGCCTTGCGCGGCACGGCGGTGCGGTGCAGGTGCGACAGGTCGGCGTCCAGATCGGGGCGGCGGATCGTGCCTTCCCTTGCGAGGAACGCGTCGAGCTCCGCGCGGCCCGGCATCGCCGGCGCGCAGCCGTGGCGCGACACGACGATGGCGCCGCACGCGTTCGCGAAGGCGCACGCGCGTTCCACCGTCTCGCCACGCAGCCAGCCGGCGAGGAAGCCCGACAGGAACGCGTCGCCGGCGCCGAGGACGTTGAGCACGTCCACGCGGCTGCCGCGGAAGGTGGGTGCTTCGTCGATGTCGGCCGGCACGGCGCCGTCGACGATGCTGCAACCGAGGGGCCCGCGCTTGACGACGAGCGTGGCGTTGCTGATCCCGCGCACCGCGCGCAACGCGGCGAGAAGATCCTCGCTGCCGCCCGCGATGTGGAATTCCTCCTCGGTGCCGACGATGACGTCGAACCCGCCGAGGATGCCCTGCAGGTGCGCGGTGACGTGATCGGCGGCGACGAACCGTCGCTCGCCCTCGCCCCGGCCCGTCAGGCCCCAGAGCACGGGGCGATAGTCGATGTCGAGCACCGTGCGCACGTCGTGCTTGCGGGCGAGTTCGAGCGCGCGAGTGCTGGCGGCGAGCACCCCGGGCGTGGACAGGTGCGTGCCGGTGATCGCGAGCGCGCGGCAGGAGGCGATGAACGACTCGTCGATGTCGCCGGCGTCGATCGCCATGTCCGCGCAGTTCTCGCGATAGAACAGCAGCGGGAAGGTGTCGCGATCCTTGATGCCGAGGATGGCCAGCGCCGTGAGCCGCTCGGCGTCGACCTTCACCTGACTGGTGTCGCAGCCTTCGGCGTCGAGGGTTTCGGTCAGGAAACGGCCCATGTGATCGTCGCCGACGCGAGAGAGCATCGCCGAGCGCAGGCCGAGCCGCGCGGTGCCGAAGGCGACGTTCGCCGACGAGCCGCCGAGGTACTTCGCGAAGCTGGTGACGTCCTCGAGGCGGGCGCCGATCTGCTGGCCGTAGAGATCCACCGCGAGCCGGCCGAGGCAGGCGACGTCGATGGGGCGGGAGGCGGAGCGGGGCAGGGGACTACGCATAGGGGTTCCGTGTTCAGGCCGCGCGGCCTTCCAGTTCGTCGACGAGGCTCTGGATCTCGGTGCCGCCGGCCATCATGTCCAGCACCGCTTCCTTCGTGATGTCGCTCTTGGCGAACGTGCCCATCGACTGGCCGCGATTGAGCAGCGTGAAGCTGTCCGCGATCGGGTAGGCGTGGTGCACGTTATGGGTGATGAAGATCACCGAGATGCCGCGCTCGCGCGCGCTGTGGATGAGCTTGAGCACGTTGCACGACTGCTTCACGCCCAGCGCGGCGGTCGGCTCGTCGAGGATCAGCACCTTCGCGCCGAAGTGGATCGCGCGCGCGATCGCGAGGCATTGCCGTTCGCCGCCCGACATCGTGCCGACCGGCTGGCTCGCGTCGCGCACGCGGATGCCCATCTCGGCCAGCTTGTCGCGGGCGGTCTCGTTCGCGTAGTTCATGTCGATGACGGGGATGCAGCCGAACAGCTTCTTGCGCGGCTCCCGGCCGGCGAAGAAGTTGCGGGCCACACTCATCAGCGGCACCAGCGCGAGATCCTGGTAGACCGTGGCGATGCCGCGGTCCAGCGCCTCGCGCGGCGAGTTGAAGCGGACGTCCTCGCCCTCGACGCGGTAGGTGCCGGTGCTCGGCTGGTGCACGCCCGCGAGCGTCTTGATGAGCGTGGACTTGCCGGCGCCGTTGTCGCCGAGCAGGCAGTGCACCTCGCCGCGCTTCAGTCGCAGCGTCACGCCCTGGAGCGCGATCACGGTGCCGAAGTACTTGCTGACGTTGTCGAGTTCGAGGATGTAATCGTCGGCCATGGTGGCGCTCCTCATTTCGTGGCCGCGGCGCGGCTGCGGATGTAGTGGTTGAACAGCACCGCCAGCAGCAACATGCCGCCGAGGAAGACGCGGTACCAGTCGGAATCGATGTTGGTGTAGGAGATGCCGATCTGCACGACGCCGAAGATCAGCGCGCCGAAGCAGGCGCCGATGACGGAGCCGAAGCCGCCGGTCAGCAGCGTGCCGCCGATGACCACGGCGATGATCGCCTCGAACTCCTTCTGCAGGCCGCGGTCCGCGGCCGCCGAGCCGACGTCGGCCACCTGCAGTACGCCGAACAGGCAGGCGCAGAAGGCGGTCAGCACGAACAGCGAGATCTTCACGCGGCGCACGGGAACGCCGACGTTCTTCGCCGCGTTGGCATCGCCACCGACCGTGTAGATCCAGTTGCCGAAACGGGTGCGCGCCAGGACGAAGCCCGCGGCGAGCGCCATCACGATCCACCACACCAGCACCTTGGGCAGGCCGCCAACGACCGGCTCGCCGCTGGGCAGCTTCTCGATGAGGTTCATCGAGGCCAGTCCGCTGAAGAGCCAGTGGAGCGTCGTGCCCTGGAAAAGCGCGGAGACGACCGGGTCGTTCGTGAACTTGTCGCCGACACCGCTGACGATCGTGCTGTTGGCGAAGCTGGTGGAGAGCACCAGCGTCAGGCCGCGGAGGATGAACATGAAGGCGAGCGTGACGATGAACGACGGCAGCTTCGTGCGGACCACGAGGTAGCCGTTGAGCGCGCCCAGCGCCATCGAGCCGGCGAAGGCGAAGATCACCGACGCCCACAGCGGCCAGCCGAGGTACATCGGGGGAATGGCCACCATGACGCCGGCGAAGCCGATCATCGAACCCATCGACAGATCGAATTCGCCGGCGATCATGAGCAGGCAGGCGCCCACGGCGATGATGCCGAGGTACGCCGCGACCTGCGCCCAGTTGATGACGCCATCGAGGGCGAACATGCCCGATCCGCCGGCGGTGATGCCGAAGAAGACGAAGACGAGCACGGTGCCCGCGATGGAGCCCAGTTCGGGCCTGTCGAGCAGGACGCGCCACGGGGATATCTTCCGTACGCGCTCGTCCGTGGGTTTCGTCGCTTCCGGCGTCGTGGCGCGGGTGTTCTGGATCATGTGGGTGACGCTCTCGTTGATGGCGCTCATGGACGGTACTCCTGCCGGTCAGCGGTACTGGCCGGCGTACTTCTCGACGGTGGCGACGTTGTCCTTCGTGACGAACGCGGGGCCGGAGCTGACGCCGGTGGCGGTGTAGATCGGCTTGAGGTCGTACTGTTTCAGGCGCGCCTGGAACTTCGGGTTGGCCTTCAGCGCCGCGATGATCGCCGCCGGATCCTTCGTCTTCTGGTCGTTGGCGATGATCAGCGCCGCGATGCCCATGTAACCCTGCAGGTACGGCTGCTGATCGATCGCGTACTGGATCACGCCGGACTTGATGCCGCCGATGATGGCGGGGGAGAGATCGAAGGTGCCGAAGTCGATCTTGCCGGTCAGGCGCATGTCCTGGACCACCTTGATCGTCGGCTCGGCGGCGTTGGGGCCGAGCGCGAGGATCGCCTGGGTCTTGGGATTGCTGCGCAGGTAGGCGCTGACCTTGCTGGCGACCACGGTCGGGTCCATGCCCGTGTCGATCATCGAGGTCTTGCGCCAGTCCTTCACGCCGATGGCTTCGGCGAAGCCCTGGCAGCGCTCGAACGAGGCGTTGTTGGTCGCGTAGTGGTTCACGCAGACGAAGCTCGTGATGCCCTTGGCCTTGGCGCGTTCGCCCGCGGCCTTGCCGGCTTCGTATTCGCCCTGGCCGATGTGCATGATCGCGCCGATCTTCTTGCTCTCCGCCGGCGTGCCGGAGTTGATCGTGACGATGGGAATGCCCTTGGCCGAGACCTTCTTCGCCGGCCCTTCGAGCACGGAGTAGTTCGCGATGTCGAACGCGACGCCCTTGTAGTTGCGCGCGGCGGCGGACTCGAGCTGGCGGGCCATCTCGCTCAGGTCGCCGTTGCCCGAGCCGCGGTAGTCCACGGAAACGCCGAAGTCTTCGCCGGCCTGCTTGATCGCGTTCTTGATGGTGTTCCACCACGAATCGGAATCCGCGGCGTGGGTAACGAGAACGTAACGGTCGCCCGGCGCGGCGCGGGAGGCGGGGGCGGCGGCGCCCAGACCGAGGGCGAGAGCGGCTGCCAGCGTGGCGTGGAACAGTTTGGATCGCATATTTCCTCCCCGAGTGACCGCGTCGCGGTCGGATGGATGGATTGACGTGACTGCGATGCGGCCTGGCGGCCGCTGTTTGTGCCGAAAGCGGACCGAGCATGGACCGCCTGTTCCAGCGTTGCAATTTGCATTGCAGCAAAAAAATAAATGGAAAAAACGTTCCATCCCGTGCTTGAATGCGCCGGTCACCGCAGGAGACGCCGATGGCCAAACGCAGCGAAGCCGATGCCCTCATGCAGCGCATCGCGGAGGAGTACGAGGCCCTGCCGCGCCAGTTGCAGTGCGTCGCCCGTTACCTTGAGGAACATCGCAGTTCGATCATGGTCCAGCGCGTCGGCGAGATCGCCGAGGGCTGCGGCGTGCATGCGTCGGCGGTGGTCCGCTTCGCCCAGCGCTTCGGTTACTCCGGCTTCTCCGAGATGCAGGCCGTGTTCCGCGACGCGTGGGCCGCGCAGGCGTCGCCATCGCGCAGCTACCAGCAGCGCATCCGCAGCGTCATCAAGGGGCGTACCGACGGCGTGTCCGCGGTGGAGATCGCCTCTCGCTTCATCGATGCCAGCCGCGCCGGCCTCGACGAGCTCGCGGCGGAGATCGACGAGGCGCGCTTCCAGAAGGCGGTCGACATGCTGGCCGGCGCCGAGAACATCTACGTGATGGGCGTGCGCCGCTCGTTCGCGATCGCGACGTACATCGCCTACGCGTTGCAGCACACGCAGAAGCGGGTCCACCTGGTGAACGGCCTGGGCGGCATGTTCCGCGAGCAGCTGCGCAGCATCGGCAAGGGCGATGCGCTGATCGCGATCAGCTTCCCGCCGTTCGGCAAGGAAACCCTTTACGCCATGCGCGTCGCGCAGCAGCACAAGGCGGGCGTGCTCGCCATCACCGAGAGCGATCTCGGCCCGCTGGCGCGGCATTCCGATGTCCTGCTCAAGGTGAAGGAGGGCAGCGCGTTCGCCTTCCGTGGTCTCACCAGCACGATGTGTCTATGCCAGGCGCTGTTCGTCGCGCTGGCCTACAAGCTTGAACTGACCGTTGAAGAAACGATTCCCCGAGGAGAATACGATGATTGAAGTAGCCGTTTTCGGTGCCGGTCGCATCGGCAAGATCCATGCGGGCAACGTCGCCCGGCATCCGGAGGCGCGCCTGCGCTACGTGGTCGACGTGCACGAGCCCTCGGCGCGGGAACTGGCCGGGAAGCATGGCGCGAAGGTCGCGTCGGTCGACGAGGCGCTGAACGATCCGGCGGTGGGCGCCGTCGTGATCGGTTCGAGCACGGATACGCATGCCGACCTCATCCATCGCGCCGCCGCCGCGGGCAAGGCCATCTTCTGCGAGAAGCCCGTCGACCTAGACGTGGAACGCGCGCGCTCCTGCCAGGCGGCGGTCGAGAAAGCCGGCGTGGTCTGCATGATCGCCTTCCAGCGACGTTTCGATCCCACGTTCTCCTCGCTCAAGGAACGGCTCGACGAGGGCGAGGTCGGCACGCCCGAGCTGCTGATCGTCACGAGCCGCGATCCCGGCGCGCCGCCGGTGAGCTACATCAAGAGCTCGGGCGGCATCTTCAAGGACATGCTCATCCACGACTTCGACATCTTCCGCTGGATCCTCGACGACGAGGCGGTCAGCGTGCATGCGACGGGGAGCTGCCTGACCGATCCCGCGATCGAGGCGGCCGGCGACATCGATACGACGGCGGTCACGATCCGCACGAAGAGCGGGAAGCTCTGCCAGATCAACACCTCCCGCCGCGCGGCTTATGGATACGATCAGCGGTTCGAGGTGCTGGGCAGCAAGGGCATGCTGCAGGCGGGCAACGTCGCGCCGACGCAGGTCGTCTCGCACGGCGCGGCGGGCATCGTTCACGACCTGCCCGAGCACTTCTTCCTCGAGCGCTATCGCGAGGCCTATGCCGCCGAGATCGCGCACTTCTTCGATGCGCTGGCGGCGGGAACGCCGGTGCGTACGACGATCGCCGACGGCATCAAGGCGCTGGAACTCGCCGAGGCCGCGGCGCGGTCGTGGCGCGAAGGCCAGGCCGTGGCCGTCGGCATCTGAGGGGCGGCATGATGACATCCCTTCGTATCGGCCTGGCCGGCCTCGGCCGGCTGGGCCAGCGTTACGCCGAGAACCTCGCGCGGGCGGTGCCGCGCGCCGAACTCGTCGCGGTGTGCAGCCCCGTGGACGCCGAGCGCGCCTGGGCGCGCGAGGCGCTCGCGGTGCCGGCGGTCCACGAAACCTACGAGCAACTGCTCGCCGATCCGTCGGTGGACGCCGTGTTCCTGGTGACGCCGACGTCGTTGCACGCGAGCCAGATCGAGCAGGCGCTCGACGCGGGCAAGCACGTCTTCTGCGAAAAGCCGTTGTCGCTGGACACGGAGGACTGCCGGCGCGCCGCGGCGCACGCCGCCGCGTCGGACAAGCGGGCGATGGTCGGATTCGTGCGCCGCTTCGACGAAAGCTATCGCCATGCCTTCCAGCACATCGAGGCGGGCGGCATCGGGCGACCGTTCCTGGTCTACTCGCAGACGACCGATCTGGCCGATCCGAGCGGCGCGTTCCTGAAGTTCGCGCCGACCAGCGGCGGCATCTTCCTCGATTGCAGCGTGCACGACATCGACCTCGCGCGCTGGCTCCTTGGGCGGCCGAAGGCGGTGAAGGTGTACGCGACGGGGACGGTCGCGATGTATCCGCCGCTGGAGGCGATGGGCGACGTCGACAACGGCATCGCGACCGTCGAGTTCGAAGGCGGCCGCATGGCGATGTTCTACGCCTCGCGCACGCAGGCGCACGGGCACGACACGCATACCGACATCACGGGCACCGCGGGCCGGTTGAGCGTGGGGCGCAACCCCCGGGCGGACCGCGTCGAGATTGCCGATGCGAGCGGCATCCGCAATACGGTACTGCCATCGTTCTACGAACGTTTCGCGCCGGCGTTCGTGACGCAGGCGAGGCATTTCGTCGATGCGATCCTCGACGGCACGCCGTTCGACCTGACGATGGACGACGCGGTCGAGGCGACGCGCATCGCCGTGGCGTTGCGCGAGTCGCTCCACCGGGGGCAACCCGTGACGCTGTGACGCGCCATGGCGCGGATCGCCGATGCGATCGGCTCCCACCCTCCGGTACTTGCGAAAGGTGATACCGAAGCGGTGGGAGCCGATCGTATCGGCGATTTCCTTCAATGACGCACCGCAACATCGGGCGGTATAATGGCACCCATGTCGCTCCCACCCCTCGTCCCCCAGCGTGGCCGGCGTTTCGCCGTCACCGCGCGGATCCTCTCCGCGGTCGTCTTCTCGTTCGTCTGTTACCTCTGCATCGGCGTTCCGCTCGCGGTGCTCCCGGGCTTCGCGCACCACGACCTCGGTTACTCGACGATCGTGGCGGGCCTCGCGGTCAGCGCGCAGTATCTTGCGACGCTGCTCAGCCGGCCGCACGCGGGACGCATGGCGGACGCGATGGGGCCGAAGCGCACCGTCGTCGCCGGACTCGTCGTGCTGGCGCTCTCCGGCCTGTTCCTCGCGCTCGCCGCGCTCGTGCCCGGCACGCCCGCGCTCTCGCTGGCGCTCATCCTGATCAGCCGCCTCGGGCTTGGCTTCGCGGAGAGCTGGGTCAGCACCGGGTCGATCACGTGGGGCATCGGTGGCATCGGCGGCGAACACACGGCTCGCGTCATTTCCTGGAACGGCATCGCGACGTACGGTGGCATCGCCGTGGGCGCGCCGCTCGGCGTCACGCTCGCGCACGACCACGGTTTCATCGCGTTGGGCGTCCTCACGTTCCTGCTGGGGCTCGTCGCGCTTCCGTTCGCCCTGTGGAAGACGCGCGTCGCACCGTCGCACGGTGAGCGCCTGCCGTTCCGCAGCGTGTTCGTGCGCGTCATGCCCTATGGCGCAGGCCTCGCGCTTGGTTCCATCGGCTTCGGTACCCTGTCCACGTTCGTCGCGCTGTACTACGCGAGTCGCGGCTGGTCGGACGCGGCGCTGTCGCTCTCGGTCTTCGGCGCATGCTTCATCGGCATCCGCCTGGTCTTCGGCAACGCCATCGACCGCTTCGGCGGCTACCGCGTGGCGATCGTCTCGCTCTTCGTCGAATGCCTCGGGCTGCTGTTGCTCTGGCTGGGTCACACGCCGTCCCTGGCCCTCGCCGGCGCGGCGCTCACCGGCGCCGGCTTCGCGTTGGTGTTCCCCGCGCTGGGCGTCGAGGCCGTCGGCCGCGTCAGCACCCACAACCGCGGCGCCGCGCTGGGTGCGTACTCCGTGTTCCTCGATGTCGCGCTCGGCCTCACCGGTCCGATCGGCGGCTGGGTCGCCGGCGCGTGGGACTACCCGGCGATCTTCCTGCTTGCCGGGTTCGCGGCCCTGGCGGCGGTGCTGCTCTCCGTCTCGCTCTATCTGCGCTACGGCCGCGACGGCAACGCTACGCCGGCCCGCGCACGGGCATAATGCAGCCTGATCCCGGACGAGTCTTCTCATGCCATACGATCGCAGCTGGATGGGCTACGGCATCGTCGGTGCCCTGCAGGCGGGCGCGATCGCGCTCGCGGTCGGCATCGTCGTCTACGGCCTGCTGCACCGGCTCAATCGCGGCAACGGCTGGAGCCACGGCAAGGAACTGGCGGTGGCGTTCGCCCTGTCGGTCGTCCTCGCGGCCGGGCAGGACATGTGGAACCTCTTTTACTTCAACATGGCGCCGCTGCAGTCGCTCACGCTGCTGAAGCTGAAGCTCGCCGCCGTGCACGACCCCGACGCCATCGGCCTCCGCGTGTTCTTCGAGTGGCTCGGGGCGCTCGTCGGCGTCGGCCTCGGCTGGGTGATGTTCTCGGGTGACCTCAAGAAACTGATCGCGGGTATCCGGCACTCCTGATCGGGACGGGCGTCGCCTTGCCGCCACGTCACCGCGTGTGCGCGAACATCCACTCCCAGAGGTCCGGCGTCGCATACGCCTTGTCCCACGATCCGTGATTGACGCCCGGGAATTCCGTGTACTTCACCTGTGCACCGCGCTTCACCAGCGCCGCGTTCATCCGGCGCGACTGCTCGGTCGGCACGACGTCGTCGTCGCCGCCGTGGAAGATCCAGACCGGCAGGTCGCCGACCTTCTTCGCCACCCATGCGAACGGATCCTGGCCTTTCGGTACCCCGTGGACGAACAGGTCGCGCCCGTCGCGCAGCGGTTGCACGCCGCCGCAGATGATCGCCGCGGCGGCGAAGGTGCCGGGGTGGTCGACGGCGAGCTGCCACGAGCCGTAGCCACCCATCGAAAGGCCGGTGAGGTAGAGGCGCTTCGGATCGCCATGGAATTCCGCGACGCTCTTCCGCAGGGCGGCCATCGCCATGTCGGCATCGGCCTTGTCCGTCCACTCCGTGTCGTCGGGTGCCTGCGGGATCACGACCACGGCGGGGAAATCCATGTGCTTTTCCAGCCACGGCGGAAGGCCTTGCGAGAGCTGCTTGCGGTTGTCGCCGCCGCGCTCGCCGCTTCCATGCAGGAACAGCACGACCGCCGGTGGCCTTTTGGCGTCGGGGGGCACGAAGACCTGGTAGCGGTAGGTCTTGCCATGGACGTCCACGCTGCGCTCGACGAATCGGGCGGGGTCGGCCGCGGCGGCCGTGGCGACCATGGCGGTGAGGGCGGCAAGGATACGGAGCATGGCGGGATATCCAGGAGGCGGAAGGCCCAGTCAAGCCGAGTAACGGCCGTATCGCAAGCCGGTCGTCAGAGGATCGGGTCGAACAGCCGCGCCACGTGCAGCGCCACGCGGTGGAAATACGACAGGCGGCGGTAGTCGTTGGGATTCACCTCGTCCGCGTTCGCGAAGTCGCGTTCGAGCATGGCTTCGACCTGGGTCGCGAACGGCACGTCGACGTTCAGCGCGGCGATCTCGAAGTTGAGGCGGAAACTGCGGTTGTCGAGGTTCATGCTGCCGACGACCGCGGTGTCGTCGTCGATCAGCATCACTTTCTGATGCACGAAGCCGGGCTGGTAGCGGAACATGCGGATGCCCGCCAGCGTGGCTTCGTGCGCGTAGAGCGACGAGGCCATGAACACCGTCCGGTGATCCGGGCGGCAGGGAATGAGGATGCGCACGTCGACGCCACGGTGGACGGCCAGGCGCAACGCGCTGAACACCGCCTGGTCGGGAACGAAGTAGGGCGTCGTGATCCACACGCGGCGCGTGGCCGATCCGATGGCCTGGGTGAAGAACAGCGAGCAGCTTTCCTGGCGGTCGGCGGGTCCGGTCGCGACGATCATCGTCTCCGCGCGGCCGCAGCGCTCGGGTGGCGGCGACGACGGCGGTCGTTCCCCGGTCACCCAGTACCAGTCCTCGGCGAACACGCGCTGCAGGTCGGCGACGGCGGGCCCTTCGATCTCCATGTGAGTGTCGCGCCAGGGCGACAGGGGCGGCTTCGCGCCGAGGTATTCGTCGCCTGCGTTGAGTCCGCCGACGAAGCCCCGCTCGCCGTCGACGACGAGCACCTTGCGATGGTTGCGGAAGTTGAGCTGGAAGCGATTGCGCCAGCGCCGCGTGGCGAAGCGATGGACGTGCACGCCGCCCGTCCGCAGGCTCTCGACGTAGCTGTCGGGCAACGCGTGGCTGCCGATGCTGTCGTAGAGGAGGCAGACGTCGACACCGGCCGCGGCGCGCTCCAGCAGCGCGTCGCGCAAGCGGCGGCCGAGCACGTCGTCGTGGATGATGAAGAACTGCACCAGCACGTACCGATCGGCGCGCGCGATCGCGGCGAACATCGCGCCGAAGGCGGCCTCGCCGTCGATGTGCAGCGCGAGCGCGTTGCCTCCGTGCATCGCCGTCTTGAGCATGCGCCCGATCGCGTCGTAACGGATGTCGCCGGCCTGCGTGGGCGCGGCGAGCATGCCGGGCCGCCCCGGATGCCCGGCCTCCTCGTGCAGCAGGAAGAACCGGGCCTGCCGTTGCCGGTGCAGGTCGACGTAACCGCTGAAGTGGCTGGATCCGAGGAAGAGGTAGGGGACGAGCGTCACGTACGGGAGCAGTACGAGGCCCAGCACCCAGGCGAACGCGCCCTGCGCGGTCCTCGTGTGCATCACGGCGTGCATGGCGGCGAACACGCCCGCGACATGAAGCGAAAGGGCGGCGACGGCGATCAGGCTCGCGAACATGCGGGCGCGGCCTCCACTTTCGAATCCACGGCAACAGTCTTTGGCGCTGGCAGGTGTTTCTGCATGGGGGCCCGGGCAGGAGAATGCACGTTATCGCTTTACATCGAGCCTAACCTATGAACGTTCCCTCGTCCCGTCTGCCCCTGCTTGCCCTGGCGGTGGCGGCCTTCGCGATCGGCACCACCGAATTCGTGATCATGGGCCTCCTGCCCGAAGTGGCCGCCGACCTTCGGGTGACCATCCCGGCCGCCGGCATGCTCGTCTCCGGCTACGCGCTCGGCGTCGCGGTGGGCGCGCCGCTGCTCGCCGCCCTCACCGCGAAGCTCGAGCGCAAGCGCGCCCTGTTGTTGCTCATGGGCCTGTTCATCGTGGGCAACCTGCTCTGCGCCATCGCGCCGGGCTACGACGTCCTGATGGTCGCCCGCGTGGTCGCGGCGTTCTGCCATGGCTCGTTCTTCGGCATCGGTGCGGTCGTGGCCGCCCACCTCGTTCCCGTGAACCAGCGCGCGCGTGCGATCGCCCTCATGTTCGCCGGGCTGACGCTGGCCAACGTGCTCGGCGTCCCCTTCGGCACGTTCCTCGGCCAGTACGCCGGCTGGCGCGCGACCTTCTGGGCCGTGACGGTGCTGGGCATCGTCGCCGCGTTCGCGGTCGCCCGCTTCGTGCCGGCGCTGCCGAATCTCAAGGCGCCGCACATGGGGCGCGAACTGCGCGTGCTGCGCGAGCCGCAGGTGCTGATCGCGCTGGGCATGACGGTGCTCGGCTTCGGCGGCGTCTTCACCGTGTTCACCTACATCGCGCCGATCCTGCAGGAACAGTCGCACATCAGCCCGCACTGGACGGGCGCCGTGCTCGTGCTGTTCGGCCTCGGCACGACGATCGGCAACATCCTCGGCGGCCGCCTGGCCGACTGGAAGCTGATGCCGTCGCTGGCCGGCATCCTCGTCGCGCTGACGTTGCTGCTGGTGCTGTTCGCCTGGACGATGCACTCGACGGTGGCGTCGATCGTGACGGTCTTCGTCTGGGGCATCGCCGCCTTCGCCACGGTGGCGCCGTTGCAGTCGCGCGTGGTCCACGTCGCCGGGGACGCGCCGAACCTCGCCTCCACGCTCAACATCGCCGCGTTCAACCTCGGTAACGCCGGCGGCGCATGGCTGGGCGGCGCGGTGTTGGCCGCCGGCTACGCGATGCCCGTCGTGAGCCTGGCCGGCGCGGCGGTCACGGTCGCCGGGCTGCTTGCTACGATGGCAAGCGTCGCGCTCGAGCGTCGGGCCACGCCCGCCGTCGCCGGTTGCGCCTGGATCCCCTCGGAGACCGATCGAACATGAAAGCCGTCATCTATCGCCAGCCGCTGCCCGCGGACGATCCGCGCAGCCTCGTCGACGCCGAACTGCCCGAGCCGCTGCCGGGCCCGCGCGACCTGCTCGTCAAGGTCGACGCGGTGTCCGTGAATCCGATCGACACGAAGCGGCGTCGCAACGCGGACCCGAAAGGCGTCGACACCGTATTGGGCTGGGACGTGGCCGGTACCGTGGTGGCCGTCGGCGCGGAGGTGACGCGGTTCAAGGCCGGCGACGCGGTCTGGTATGCCGGGGAACTCGAGCGGCCGGGGGGCAACAGTGAGCGGCATGCCGTCGACGAACGCCTCGTCGGCCGCAAGCCCTCGACGTTGACGATGGCGGAGGCGGCGGCGCTTCCGCTCACCGCGATCACGGCCTGGGAACTGATGTTCGAGCGCATGGGCATCCCGCACGGTACGCAGGGCAGGCCGGCGACGCTGCTGGTCGTCGGGGCGGCCGGTGGCGTCGGCTCCATCGCCGTCCAGCTCGCGCGGCGGCTCACGGGCCTCACCGTCATCGGCACCGCGTCGCGCCCGGAGACCCGCGCATGGGTGGAAGCGATGGGGGCGCACCACGTCGTGGACCACGCGAAGCCGCTGGTGGAACAGGTTAAGGCGGTCGCGCCGGCCGGCGTCGACTATGTGCTTTCGCTCACGCACACGACCGAGCACTTCGCCGCGCTCGTCGAGCTGCTCAAGCCCTTCGGGAAGATCGGCCTGATCGACGATCCGGCCGAGGCGCCGGACATCCGCCTGCTCAAGCGCAAGAGTCTCTCGCTGCACTGGGAGCTGATGTACACGCGGTCGCTCTTCCACACCGACGACATGGGCGAGCAGGGCCGCATCCTCGACGAGGTGGCGAACCTGGTCGACGCCGGCGCCATCCGCACGACGATGCGCGAGAACCTCGGAATCGTCGACGCCGCCAACCTGCGTCGCGCGCACCAGCTGCTCGAAAGCGGCCGGACGATCGGCAAGGTGGTGCTGGAAGGCTTCGCCTGACGACGGGAAGCGGCGCTGGAATCAGCGCCGCTTGTCGGGTGAGAGCAGCAGGTTGGCGAGCGCCTGCGCCTGCTTGCGGATTTCCGGAATCGCGGTGGATTCCCACAACGTGCCGCGAAGCAGGCTGCCGATCGCGAACACGTTGGCGCGCGGCTTGCCGGACGCGTCGTGCAGCCGCCCGTCCGTCTCGGCCGTGAGGCCCAGGCCTTCGGCCTCCGGCGCCACGTGCCCGCCGAGAACGAGCTGCCGGATCAACGGATGTTCCGTGCGCTGCGTATCCGTGTTCAGTCCCACGGTCTGGATGACCACGTCGTAGGACTGCACGACGTCGCCACCGCCGGGCACGCCGCGCGTGACGTCGAGGACGCCGTCCGGCGTGAGATGCACCGAGCGCATGCGACCACGGTCGCGCGTGAGGCGGCCTGCCTTTTCCAGCGACGCGATTTTCGCCGCGACCTGCGGCGGCATCCGGTGGCGCGCGCGCTCCCACGCCCAGCGCGCATGGCGCAGGAAACGGGCGCGCTCGCCACGCGGGAGTTCGCGCCACAGGGCCTGCGTGTGCGGTCGCAGACCGTCGATCACGGTGCGCCAGTCCTCGGCGTGTGCCGCGGCGTCACGCAGGCGCCGCAACCAGGCGCGCACGTTCGGATCGTCGCGCATCGCATCGACGAGTTCGCCGCCGTCGTCGGCCGGCGCGGAGGCGGCGGCGAGATGCGGCTCGGGAAGTTTGCCGTGGCGCGACAGCGCGTCGAAACGAGCGTTCGGCCAGCGCCTGGAGAGTTCGAGCAGCACGTCGACGGCGGTGAGGCCGAGGCCGATCACCAACACGCGCAACGGACGGTCGTCGTCGACGGCGCTGGCGAGGAACGGCCACGGATCCACCACGTAGCGGCCGCTCGCGATCGCGGCGTCCTCCACGCCCGGCAGCGGGCGCGGCGGCAGCGAGCCGATCGCGAGCACGGCCGCGTCGGCGCGCGCTTCGTTGTCGCCGTAGCCGATCGTCACGCCGTCGGAAGAGGGCACGAGCGACTCCGCGGTCAACGGGAGGATGTTGATGTCGTGGCCGAGCGCGGGCGCGTTGCGGATCGCCTGCGCCACGCGGGACTGCAGGAAATCGCCGTACAGGCGGCGCGGCAGGAAGTCGGACCCTTTGACCGACGGATCGCGCTCCTGCGCGTATTCGAGGAATCCGCCGGGCTTGCTCACGAACATGCCCATCGACGCCGCGCGGACGTTGAGCAGGTGTTCGCCCGAGGGCGTGCCGTAGGCGATGCCGCGCCCCGGCTCCGGGGCGCCCGCATACCAGTCGAGATGGAGCGGGGGCTTCGTGCCTCGCTCGAGGAGTTCGCTCACCAGCGTCGCCGCTGCCGCGCCACCGCCGATGATGGCGACCTTATGAAACATGCGTTGGTCCTTCGCCCTGGGCGTGGGGTGGAGGGCCGTGAGACCGTCAGGCCGTCAGGCGTCCCGCGATGATCGATTGCCGCGGTCGTGCGATCCAGTGTTCCGACGGACCGGGCTGCTCATACGCGAGGTACTGTGCCAGATCGCCACCGTACACGTGAAGCGTGAGCGCGGTCTCGTGCCGCGACAAATTGCGGCAGCGATGGGTATGCGATTCCGATGCGTCGAACCACGTGGCATCGCCCGGACCCAGCCACGTGCGACCGGTGCTGCGCAGGCTGTGGTCGATATCGTCCTTTTCGAACGACTCGACTTCCAGCGCGCCCGCGATGGTGGCCTCGAGGCCCCAGAGTCCGCCGTGATCGTGCACCGGCGTCGAGTAGCCGGGCGGCCACGCCATGACCAGCACGCTCACGGGCGGCCGCGACCGTTCCGCGAGCATCCAGCGCTCGAAACCGCGGCGGCGTTCGCGCAGCGGACCGAGCATGTCGGCCAGCTCGGCCGTTCGCCCGTGCAGCACGCGACCGACCTCGCGCCCCATGGAGGCGAGGTCCGGGTGCGGGGCGTCCGACAGATCGAACGCGATGTCCCGCAAGGTCCTGATGATGGAAGTACGCTTACCCATGGAAGGGCGGCCCTGCTAATGACTCTACTGGCCGCGAGTGGACCATGCGGACCGTTAAGGCGCCGTAACCCTGGCCTCTTAAACCGTTTCGCGCGGAGCCGCATCCAAGCTGGCGACCGTCCCGGAGACGGTCACACCGGACCGGAGTACCTGACCATGATCGTCCTCACCTCGCTCGTCGTCCTCGCCATCGGCTTCTGGGTTGCGTTCGCGCTGCTCGGCGCGGTCCTGAAGCTGGCCTTCGGCATCATCGGTGGCGTCTTCAGCATCGTCGGCGCCGTCCTCGGTGCCGTCATCGGCGGCGTGGCCATGCTCGCCATCGCACCCGTGGTGGTGCTGGCGCTCCTTCCCGTGTTGCTGCCCGTCGCCCTGCTCGCGATCGTCGTCTGGGCCATCGCCCGGGCCACGCGCAAGCCCGACGTGGTGGTCGTGCCGCGCTGAGCCGCGGCACGACCGTTCCGGCGACCCGCGTTCAGATATCCCGCAAGTCGAAACTCACCGGGATGCGGGCCCACGCCTTGACCGCCTGACCGTTCGCGGTCGCCGGCCGGAATCGCCATGCCGCGAGCACCTGGTCGCGCGCCGCCTTGTCCAGCACCGCGTGTCCGCTGCTCGTTTCGATAAGCACGTCGAGGGGCTTGCCCGTCTCGTCCACCAGCACCCGTAGCGTGACCGTGCCCTGCATGCGCGAGGCCTTCGCGATGCGCGGATACGCGGGTGCGGGCGCGGCGACGTAAGCCAGCGTCGCCTCGACCGGCGCGGTGGGCTGGGCGGCCGGGGCGATCGTCACGGGCGCGACCGGCGGCGCGGGCGCCGTGCCTTCATCGGTCGTCACCGCCGGCGATACCGGCGGCGGTGCGTCGACGGCCCTGGGCTGTGCCCGGGCGGGCGCCCGTTTCACCGGTAGCGGCTTGAGGTCGATGGGAGGCGGCGGCACGACGACGGGCTCGACCGGATGATCGATCAGGCGGATAGCCGGTGGCGCGGGCGGATCCAGCGACAGCGTGGCCACCATCGGCCGCATGACGGCGATGAGGGCGGCGGCGTTGAGGGCGATCGCCGCGCTCATCGCGACGATGCGGACGGTATCCGGATGGACTCCGGCGGGGGACTGCGGACGAGCGAACGACATGGGCCACCTCCTGCAACGTGGGGGAAGGTGATGCGCGGTCGGGAACACGGCCGGTGGGGGCCGGCGGGGATCGTGTTCGGGTCCGGTTGCAGATTAGGCGGCGGTCGCGGGAACTTGCAATAGGGCCGTATGGACGGCCAGACGATCAGTGCGCGACGAGCATCGGCACGTCGGACTGCATGAAGAGGAATCGCGTGGTCCCGCCCAGCACCATTTCGGAGAGCCGCGACCGGCCCCAGGCGCCCATGACGATGAGGTCCGCGTTTTCGGCATGCGCGATGTCGAGCAGCGCCGGCCCCGGGGAGGCGCGCGACGCCTCGTCGAGGCGACGTACCTCGGCCTTCACGCCGTGGGTATCGAGCCAGCCGCAGATGTTGGTATCGGGCAGCGCGCAGGTACCGATGTCCTCGTCGACGCTGCCGTCGATCACGGTGACCCGCGAGGCCTTGCGCAGCATCGGCAGCGACGAGCGAACGGCGAGCGCCGACTCGCGGCTTCCGCTCCAGGCCACGAGGACGTGCTCGCCCAGCGTGTCGACCGTCGCGGCTTCCGGCACTACCAGCACGCCGCGGCTCGACGCGAAGACCGTGCGGGAGACCACGCCGAAACCCACAGGCGCGTCGCCACGCATGGTCGACGAGCGCTCCATCACCACGAGATCGTAGCCCGCCGACGCGTGCGCGAGCAGCGTCACGGTGTCGCCGTTGCCGACGCGCCAGTTGCCGCGAAGGCCGCGCGAGGCGAGCAGTTCCGCCCAGTCGCCGGCGACGGCTCTGGCATCCGTCGATCGCTGGCGCACCGCATCGAGCTGCATCGGCACCGCCTCGGGAACGGTAAAGGCCGCGGCCGGCAGGTCGACGACATGCATCGCGTCGAGGCGTGCGCCGAGGCGCGACGCCATGGCTAGCGCGGCGCGAAGGCCCGCGCCCTGGGGCGGCAGACGGCCGATGTGCACGAGCAGTTCGAGTGTCATGGGTCCATGGAACAACGTCGGCGTGCCGCGGTCAATGTGTCGCCGCACCGGTTCGGTTACCCTCGACCGGTCCCCGTACCCGAATTCCGGAGCAGTCATGGTCATCGACAGCACGCAGCCGCGTTATCCCCTGGGCGAAGAAGTCGCCAGCAGCGTCATCCACGGGATCGGCCTCGTGCTCAGCATCGCGGGCCTGGCGGTGCTCGTCGCGTTTTCGGCGATGTATGGCGGTGCGCGCGCGGTGGTGGCGAGCTCCGTCTTCGGGACCACGCTCATCCTGCTGTACACGGCGTCGACGCTGTACCACTCGATTCCCGGCGCCATGGCGAAGCGCGTCCTGCGAACGCTCGATCACATCGCCATCTTCCTGCTCATCGCCGGCACGTATACGCCGTTCACGTTGCTCGCGTTGCCGGGTGCGTGGGGCTGGGGCCTGTTCGCGACGATCTGGACGCTCGCGATCGTCGGCAGCGCGGCCGAGCTCGGCCTGCTCAAGCGCTATCGCAAGGCGGCCGTGGCGATGTACGTGGCGATGGGCTGGGTGGCCGTGGTGGCGATCGAACCGTTGCGCGACAACGTGCCCACGGGCGGCCTGCTCCTGCTGTTCGGCGGCGGCGTGGCGTACACCGCGGGCGTGCCGTTCTACATGGCGCGACGCCTGCCGTACCACCACGCGATCTGGCACTTCTTCGTGCTCGCGGGCAGCGTGCTGCATTACCTCGCGGTGTTGCTCTACGTGATTCCCGGCGCGCAGGGCGCCTGACATCGCCGATACGATCGGCTCCCACCTTCGCCAGGGTGGGAGCCGGCCGCATCCGTGACCCGCGCCTGATCAGCGCGCCGAGATCTTCTTCTCCTGCTCCGGCACGAACCGCGTGCGCACCGCTTCCGCCAGCAGGTCGGGCGGCAGCAGGCCCTGGCTGATCAGGAAATCGTTGAACGCCTTGCGGTCGAACTTCGACCCGAGCTTCGTCTGCGTCTCGGCGCGCAGCTGCAGGATGCGCAGGTAGCCGTAGAAATACGCGGTGGCCTGGCCCGGCGAGTTCAGGGTGTAACGGTCGAGTTCCTGGCGCGCCATGGGCTCGGACAGGCCGACGTCGTGCACGAGGATGTCGTGCGCGCGATCGCGGGTGATCATGCCGAGATTGAGCATGGGATCGAGGAACGCGCGGGCCGCGCGCAGCAGGCGGAACTGCAGCGCGATGAACTGGCCCGCGGGCGGCTCGTACGGAACCATCTCGGCCTCCGCGTAGAGTGCCCACCCTTCGACGTTCACGCTGTTGAAGGCGAACAGGCTACGCGTGAGCGAGACGCCTTGCTCGACCATCGCGGCGAACTGGAGCTCGTGGCCGGGTCGGCCTTCGTGCGCCGTGAGCGTCCATGCGGCGGCCTCGAAGGTGAAGTCGTCGTACGTCTGCGTCTTGTCGCCATCCGCGGGCGGATTGCCCGTGGTCAGCACGAAGGTGCCGCGCTGGCCCGTGTTGCCGATGAACGGCGGCGGGTCCATGTGCGGGGCCGGCGTGCGCGCGTTCTCCGCTTCGGACGCGAGGCGCATCGCCATCTTGCGCTTCGGCAGTTCCACGACACGCTGCTTGCGGATGATGTCCTCGATCCTGACGATCACCTCGTGGTACGTCGGCTCGACCTTGTCCTTCGCCAGCTGCTTCTTCTTAAGCGCCTTCAGGACGTCGCGGTAGTCGCCGTCCGGGAGGCCTTCGGCCTTCGCGACCACCGGGGCGAGCATCTGCAGCGCGTAGGTCGTCTCCATGAACTCGAGTTCGGCGCGGTCGATCAGGTCGCGCGGCGCGATGTCGAGGCCGACCTGTTCGAGGTTGTACGCGTACAGCGGTTCCGGGAGGCGGAAGTCGGTGCGCGCGCGCGGCAGCACGGTCTTCTTCACCCAGGCGTTGTAATCCTTCAGTTGCTGGTCGAGCTTCGCCATCGCCTCGTCGGCGCCGGCGATCTTGTGCTCGGCGAACAGCTTGCGGATGCCGTCGACGTAGCGCTGCGTGTTGCCGAGCTTCTGCTCGACATCCGCCTTGACCGGGCCGAGGAGGCTCTTGTCGCCGAGCTTTTCCGTCGTGCGCGCACGCGCCTGATCGACCAGCGGCGTGCAGCCCGCGGTCATGCCCACGTAGCACTTGAGGCGCCCGAGGGCCGCCTTGTTCTGCTCGGGCGTGCTTTCGGCGTTGAGCAGCGAGAACTCGCCGCCGAAGACGATCTCGCCGGCGTCGTACCAGGGCAGCAGGTACTTCGCGTTGAGATCGATGCCCTTGATGCTGCCGTCGATCTGCTTGAGCAGGATCTGAAGATCCTGCTTCACGTTCGGATCCTTTTCTTCGGCGAGACGCTTGTTCACCGTCTCGCGCACCTGCACGAGTGCGGCGCGCTGGCGCTTGTCCGTGTCGGGACCGAGGTCGGCCGTCTTCTCGTCGTACCCCTTCACGCCGATCTCGGTGGCGGATTCCGGGCTGAACTTCGCGGTCATGTCGAGCAGCGGCTGCGCGTCGGCGTTGCTGCGTGCGATCCAGGCGGGCTGCGCGGCGCTCTGCGCGTGGAGGCTGCCCACCGCGAGCGTCACGGCGGCGGCGAGGGCGATTCGTCGGAACATGCGTGTCTCCCCATATGGTCAGGCGAGACTAGCGGGTGAGGGCGCTCCCGCCAATGTGACCAATGGTCGGGTCAGGCGAACAGCAGCGCGAGCCCCGCCATGCCGATCATCAGGAACGAGATCACGACCTTGGCGAGGATGCCCACGAGCATGCCGATCCACGTGCTGACGCCGACGTGCGCCGATCGCAGCACGCTCTCGCCCGACCACAACTCACCCGCCACGGCGCCGGCGAACGGCCCGATGATGAGGCCCGGGATGCCGAAGAACATGCCGATCACGGTGCCGACGCCCGCGCCCCAGAGCGCGCGCGGACTCGCGCCGATCTTCTTCGCGCCGATGGAGGCCGAAACGAAATCGAGCGCGATGCCGGCCGCGGCGACGATGCCGATCGCGACGAGCCAGGCCCAGCCGAGGTGCCGGTATTCGTCGACGGCGGCCGCGAGCCAGATGCCGCCGAAGATCATGGGGATGCCCGGCAGCACAGGCAGGATCGCGCCCGCCACGCCGCCGACGATCAGCGCGGCCGAGAGCAGGTAGAGGAAGAACTCCATCAGTGGAACGCCTCGCGGTATTCCGGCTTCAGGAAGGACGCGAAGGCTTCGCTCGGTACGTCGATCGCCTGGGGACCCGCGGCATACGACGCCACCTGGTACGGCGGAAAGATGAAGGTGAGGCCGTGCACCTTGTTGTCCGGGCCCGTGAGCAGGCTGAACACCCGGTAGTGGCCCTTGCCGGGTTCGGTACCCAGGGCGATCTGCTCGCTGTCGGACGCCAGCGGCGTGTCCTGGTCGTCGAGCGCGGTGAAGAGCTGACGCCGCGCCTCGGCCGCGAAGGCGCTCTCGGCCGCGTGCGGATCGGCGAACAGTTCGCCGATGCCGACCACGCGCCCTTGCTCCATGTCGTAGGTGAAGCTGTCGACGATGGGCGCGGGATGGGCACCGCCCGTGAAGGCCGACCCGTCGACCTGCACGTTGATGAAGCGGTCCGTGCGCGAGGCCACCGCGATGTCCAGGTTGAGGTCCCAGGGCAGTTCGCGCGCCCTCGCGCGGGCGGCGGGCGTGCCGAGACTGGCCAGGAAGTCTCGCTTCTGCCGTTCCACGTAGCGGTCGATCAGGTCGCGCAACGGCGCCGCGCGCGGCGGGAGGTCGGGCAGCGACAGTTCCATCGTGTAGAGGCCATCGTCGCCGGATTCGGTATCCTTGGCGGCGCTCGCCCGTGCCGGCGGCGGCTTGTCCCCGTCGCTCGCGCGGTCGGCGCCATCGCGGCAGGCGACGAGCCCGGCCGTGGCGAAGACCAGCGACAGGATGTGTCGCACCAGCATCTTGCGTTATCTCCCTGCGAGAACGGGCATCTTAGCCTTTCCCGTCGCGGAGGGCGCGTCAACGAACCGAAGGAAAGGCGTGCATAACGCGATGACGGAATCCGTCACCCTGCTCAAGGCCGACGAACTCGGGCGCATCGAACGCGTCGAGCGCGACGGCGTGCTGCTGATCCGCCGCGACATCGCCGCCGCCCGCTGGTGGGCGCGCTGGTTCGCGCGCCGTGCCGCCGCGCGCGAGGCGCGGGCGCTGTCCCGGCTCGACGGTCTCGACGGTGTGCCTCGCCTGATCGCCTGGGACGGGCGCGTGCTCGAGCGCAGCTACATGGCCGGTCAGCCGATGCAGGTCGGCAAGCCGCTCGACGAGGCCTACTACAGGGATGCCCTGCGGCTGCTCGCACGGCTCCATCGGCGCGGCATCGTGCACAACGATCTCGCCAAGGAACCCAACTGGCTGGTGCGCGAGGATGGCTCGCCGGGCCTCGTCGATTTCCAGATCGCCTGGACGCGCGGACGGCGCGGCACGCTGTTCCGCCTGCTGGCGCGTGAGGACCTCCGCCATCTGCTCAAGCACAAGCGGACGTACGCGCCGGGGGCCCTGTCGTCGCGGCAGCGCGCGATCCTCGCCCGTCCGGCGCCGCATTCGCGGCTGTGGCGGGCGACGGGAAAGCGCCTGTACAAGCTGATCGCGCGACGGATCTTCGGCTACTGGGACAACGAAGGGCAGGGCCGCGTGCGCAAGGAGTGAGCCGGTTACTTCTCGACGAACGCCCGCTCGATCACGTAATCGCCCGGCTCGCGCGTGCGCGGCGACGCTTCGAAGCCCTCGCCGTCCAGCAGGACGCAGATGTCTTCCAGCATCGACGGGCTGCCGCAGAGCATCACGCGGTCCTCGGCCGGATTCAGCTGCGGCAGGCCGGTCGCCCGGGCCAGTTCGCCGTCGGCGATGGCGTCGGTGATTCGGCCGCGGTTGCGGAACGGCTCGCGCGTCACCGTGGGGTAGTAGATGAGCTTCTCGCGCACCAGCTCGCCCAGGTATTCGTGCTTCGGCAGCTCGTTCTCGATGTAGTCGGAATAGGCGAGGTCGTTCACGTGGCGGACGCCGTGCGCGAGGACGATCCGGTCGAAGCGCTCGTAGGTGTCCGGGTCGCGGATGATCGACAGGAAGGGCGCGAGGCCCGTGCCGGTACCGAACAGGTACAGGCGCTTGCCCGGCTTCAGGTCGTTGAGCACCAGCGTGCCGGTCGGCTTGCGGCTGACGATGACGGGATCGCCCGGCTTCAGGTGCTGCAGGCGCGAGGTGAGCGGGCCGTCCTGCACCTTGATGCTGAAGAATTCCAGGTGCTCTTCGTAGTGGGCGCTCGCGATCGAGTACGCGCGCATCAGCGGGCGTCCGTCGACTTCGAGGCCGATCATCACGAAATGCCCGCTCTCGAAGCGGAAACCCGGGTCGCGCGTGGTGCGGAAGCTGAAAAGGCTGTCGTTCCAGTGGTGCACGTCGATGACGTGCTCGGTCGCCAATGCCACCATGGTCTTATCTAACCTCGAAACAATAAGGGACGTGCCGCGAGCGCCGTGCGCGGGCGGATGCCATGGCTGGGGAAGCGGCCGCCGGCCGCGCTGCCTCGCGCAAGCGCCGGACCCCGGAGGGCGCGCTCATGGGCGCAAGTTTAAGCCATATCGTCCCGGGACGTCCGGCAGGCGCCCGCCGGCCCCGGCTGCACTAAGATGCGGGGCCTTGTGAAGCGGGAGGAAGCACCGGTGAAACCCGATTATGCCGTGGGACAGTCCTGGACCTATCGAACCCGCCCGGGTGAGGAGGCGTCCCGCGTCGCCATCCGCCGGATCGAGCGCGAACCCGAGGACGGGGAGGTCTTCCATGTCTCGATCCTCGGCGTGAAGCTGCGCAACCACCGCGTGCCGGGCGGTCTGCAGCCGGCGATGAATCATGCCGCCGTCTCGCGCGGCACCCTGGACGCGAGCGTTCTGGCCCACGACGGCGATGCCGACGGCGACGAAAGCTGGAAGGACGGCTACGCGGTCTGGCGCCAGGCGTACGACAACGGCGATGCCGGCATCTTCGAGATCCCGATCCAGGAGATCCTCGGCTACATCGAGATGGTCGTCGCCGCCTCGGGCGAGGTTCGCTAGGACACCGGGCAAAAAAAGAGCGCCCGGTCCCCGTAAACCGGCTGGGGAGGAGCCGGCTTACGGAGAGGGGCGCAAGTGTCACACAGGGATCTTCAGATCAGCGTCGGTTCTCAGAAGTCGTAGCTGACGGCCAGGCGCGCGTAACGCGGGTCCTGGGTGATGAGCGGTACGCGATAGATCGGATGCGGCGTGCCGCGCGACTCGTACTGGGTCGGGTAGCGGAACGTCGCGCGCTGCTGGTTGAGCACGTTGAACACGTTCGCGGAGAACGCGAGCTTCGAGCCCGCCCATTCCGGACGGTACGTCACGCCGAGATCCAGCTGGAACGTCCACGGCAGGCGACCCTTGTCGCCCGGCGGGGAGCGCTGGCCGTCGCACCAGTGGTACGAGCTGCCGTAGTGCGCCGGGTCCTGCTGGTCCGGGCCGTAGAAGCCGAGGCACACTTCCGGCGCACCGGAGATGGCCTGGAGATTGCCGGATGCCTGCCACTCGGGCGCGAACTGCCAGTAGCCGTACGCCTTGAACACATGGGTATGGTCGTTGCCCAGCGGACCGTTGGCGTTGTCCATCACCCAGTGGTTGTCCCAGTCCACGCTGCCGGCGGCGCCGGCCTGGCGGGTATCGGTACGCGCCTGGCCTTCGGTGTTGCCGTACGAACGCGAGAACACGTAGTCGAACTTGCCGTACCAGGTGCCGTCGAACTGGTGCTCGGCGTAGAACTCGGCGCTGTAGTACTTACGCTTCGTCCGGGGCATGCCCATTTCTTCGCGGCTCAGCGGCACGACGAACGGGTTGCCCGCCTGGTCGATCAGCGTGAACTTGTTCGAATGGCCGCCGTTGACGAGGTAGCAGCTGTTCGTGGAACCGACCGTGTAACCCAGGGCCGTCGCCTTGTTCGTCACGACGTCGAGGTCGCAGAAGTCGTCGATGACCGCGTTGAGCTTGCGCTGGGTCAGCTTGACGCCGTAGGTCCAGTTCTCGTTCCACGACTTGTCGAAGCCGACGATGTACTCGTCCTGGTTCTCCGACTTCAGGTCCTTCGCGGCGACCGTGCGCGGGTCGGGCGGGATGCCGTAGGAGTTGTTGCCCGACACGACATTGCTGAACTGCGTGAGGCCCGTCGGCGTGCCGTCGACCGGGTTGATGCCGGAGTACGTGAAGTACTGCTGCGTCGCGGTGTAACCCGCGGCGGCGCCCGTGGCCGGGTTCAGCGGCAGGCCGAGGTAGTAACGGCCCGCGTTGGCGTAGACCTTGAAGCTGCCGTCGCCATTCACGTCCCACGACGCGCCGAGGCGCGGTGCCCACTGCGGACGCGTCTGCTTGATGAACGCCTGGCTGAACTGGTTGTAGTCGGTGAACTGGTCGTTACGCAGACCCACGGAGAGCAGCACGCGATCGTTGATCTGCCACTTGTCCTCGATGTACTGCGCCTTCTGGTCGGCGCGCACGTTGACGAGGTTGCTCACGACGCTGCGCTGTACCCAGTAGCCCTGCTGGCCGTTGGGGAAGGCGCCCGGCGCCGGGACGAAGTTGCGTCCCGGGGTATCGTCAATCGGCTCGTTCGGATCCGCCGACAGACCGTAGCTCCAGGTATAGCCCGGACCCGGGCTGGCGTCGCCGAAGTCGAGGACGCGCGAGCGCACGTTGTCGATACCGGCGGACAGCGTGTGGTCTCCGGCGACGTACTGCACGTCGAAGCGCAGGTTGGTCGACTTGTTGCCACGGCCTGGCGAGCTGATGTTGCCGACCTGGCTGTTCTGGATCGGGGTGCCGCCGTTGAGCGCCGGGTTCTGGCGAACCGGGTTGTCGACGCGGACGAGGTTCGGATCGTAGTTGGTCGGCTGCTCGTAGTTCTTGCTCGACATCTTGCCGTAGGTGGCGCTCACGGTCAGGTCGTCGGTGATGTAGCTGGTGTACTTGCCGATCCACAGATCGCCGCCGGTCTTGGTGTCGTTCACGTCACCGAGGCGGACCGTGCGGGATAGGTCGCGGTAGTTGTAGCCATAGCGCGTCCCCGAACCTTCGCGCTTGTCGCCAACGCTGGTCACCTCGAGGATGTTGCTGTCGTTGATGTTCCAGTCGAGCTTGGCGTACCAACGCGGGTTTTCGTACGTGTTCGTCGAGGCGGGCGTGCTGCTGCCGACCGAGTTGACGTTACGCGCGCCCGATTTTTCGAATTCGCCCGCCAGGAAGAAGAACAGCTTGTCCTTGATCAGCGGGCCGCCCGCATAGGCGCTGACCGTGGTGGTCCACTTGTCGTTCTGGCTCTTCGGCTGGTACAGGTCGCCGGCCGGCGCGGAGGTAGGGGTGTTCGCGTAGTGCAGGTTCGGACCGGAGGCACGGGCCCAGTTCGGCTCCCAGATGATCTGGGCGCCGTAATGCCACTGGTTCGTGCCGCGCTTGCCGACCTGGCTGATCACACCGCCGTCGGAACGGCCGTACTGGGCGCTGTAACCGCCCGTATAGACTTCCTGCTGGTCGATCGCGCCATACGGCAGCTGCAGGCCGCCGAGCGCGTTGAGCGGATCGGTAGTGTTGAAGCCGTTGATGTAATACGCGTTTTCGTTGGCCGCGGCGCCGCCGAAGCTGACGACCGACTTGCCGGTGTCGCTGGCGAAGCCGCCGCCGTTGTTGACCACGCCCGGTGCGAGGCGCGCGATGGCTTCGGCGGAACGGCCCAGCGGCATGCGTGCGAGCTGCTCGGAAGTGATGACCGTGCGGGAGTCGACCGCGGTGACGTCGATGCTGGGAAGCGCGGTGCCGGTGACCGTCACGCCTTCGAGGCTTTCCGCGTTGCCGGCGGCCGCCGGTGCGGCGAACGAGACGTCGGTGCTCGCGCCGACGCGCAGGGTGACGTTCTTGCGCGAATCGACGGGTGCGCCGTCGCGCATCAGGGTGACGCTGTACGTGCCCAGCGGCAGCTGCGTCGCGCTGTAACGCCCGTTCGCGTCGACACCGACCTCACGACGGAAACCCGTACCGCTTTCGAGGACGATCGTCTGGTTGCCACCTGCCGGCACGGAACCGTTGAGGCCACCGGTGGTGGACTGTGCATACACGCCCGAAACGCCGCCCAGGCAGGTACAGACCGCCAGTGCGAGCGCGCTCCTGCGAAGAAAATACTTGTTCATGCCTTCCCCGAAATGTAATGCCCCGAAATAACGACGAAGGCACGGGGCCGTGGCGCCGGACCCCCGTCCGGTAGCACACGATGGAGCCTCGATGCCCCCGCCCGCGCTCCATCGCCACACCATCCATTTATCACGATCCAAATGGATAAGACGAACGGTTTACAGCACGGGATCGTGGATGTCCAGCAGGACATTGCGTGCCGCGAACGGCCGTCCAGCCGTCCAAACGGCATGACGCGTCGCAGCAGAAAACGATGTAACTATGGGTTTTTGTGGACTTTCGTGCACAGGATCTCGGTTGCCGAAAACGTGCATATCGTCGGCCGACCGGGTCGTAAAAATTTATGCCCCGATGGGTCCGCGGCGACCCGATCTCAGGCCGATTTAGATCGAGGCAAGTGTCATGCCAACGGGCGGAGCCTGCTTCAGGTCCGTCACCGGGCGTCGACTCCCGCTCCGGGAAAGTCGCGGCATGAAGATCGCGACGTATAACGTCAATGGCATCCGCTCGCGCCTGCCCCACCTGCTCGAATGGCTGGAACGCGATGCGCCGGACATCGCCTGCCTGCAGGAACTGAAGGCCACCGACGCCGGCTTCCCGGTCGACGCCATCCGCGACGCGGGCTATGGCGCCCTATGGGCCGGGCAGTCGTCGTGGAACGGCGTGGCGATCCTGGCGAAGGGCGCGGATCCGGTGGAGAGCCGGCGCGGGCTGCCGGGCGATCCGAAAGACACGCAGAGCCGTTACCTCGAAGCCGCGGCCCATGGCGTGCTGGTAGGGTGCCTCTACCTGCCCAACGGCAATCCCTGGCCGGGCCCGAAGTTCGACTACAAGCTCGCCTGGTTCGAGCGGCTGATCAAACACGCGAAGGGTCTCATCGCGTCCGGCCACCCCGTGGTCCTCGCGGGTGACTACAACGTCGTGCCCACGGACGAGGACATCTACGATCCGAAGCACTGGCGCCGTGACGCGCTCCTGCAACCCGAAAGCCGCGACGCGTACGCGCGCCTGCTGGCGCAAGGCTGGACCGACGCCCTGCGCGCGAGGCATCCGGACGAGCGCATCTACACATTCTGGGATTACTTCCGCCAGCACTGGCCGCGCAACCGCGGGCTGCGGATCGATCACCTGCTACTCTCCCCCGACCTCGCCGCGCGCATCGAGGACGCCGATGTCGATCGCTGGGTCCGCGACCGGCCCAAGGCCAGCGACCACGCCCCGACCTGGGTGCGCCTTGGCAAGCCGGCGGGTCGCCGGAAGGCCACGAAGAAAGCGGCGGTGGCGAAATCGGCGACCGCGACGAAGAAATCCGCCCGTGTCAGGAAGGCGTCCGGTTGATCCGCAGGGCAGGTGTGCCAACCGAGTAAACGTTTTCGGCACGAATTCTTACTACGACCGCACTTGCCAGCACGGGCAGAGTTCATAGACTAGGCGGGTATCGGGGGAGTCGGACCAGGCACGCATGAAGATCGATGGCGGTAGCGGCAAGCGCGCCGGGCCAGTGATGCTCAGCGACGTCGCCGAGCGTCTGCGCAACCCACGCATCGACCGCATCGTGGCGAGCTTCCGCGAATACCACGTCTCGCTGATGCGCACCGTCATCCTCGGCTTCATCGTCGTGTGGAGCGCCGCGTGGCTGCATGGTCCCGTGAAGATGGCCGTCGAAGCGAACCGCGTCGTTCCCGTCGCCGTGTCCCTCTTCGTCCTCAGCACGTTCTGGATGCTCGGCGTCCGTGCGGGCTCGCTGAGGCGGAGCAGCGCGGTCGACGCCGTGGGCAGCGTCGCGAACTTCGCGATGGTCGCGATGCTGCTCAAGGTCGGCTTCATGCTGGTCATCACGCTGACCGCCGTGCTGCCTTTCCTCTCGGTCGCACTCGGCGTGCGTTACAGCCGCCGCGTGTTCATCGCGGGGGTGGTCGCGTCCGTGGCGGTTCTGCTCGTCGTCGCGCCCGATGGTTACTGGATCGCGCGCCCGGCGTATGCGCTGTATGCGCTGGCGCTCGTGATCGTGCTGCCGATGACGCTCTACCGCGTGATGGACGCGCTGCGCGAAGTGTCGGCGGAAGCGATCGCCTCGCGCGAAGCGCAGCACCGCTTCATCTCGATGATGAGCCACGAGATGCGTACGCCGCTCAGCACGGTGATCCACTCGGCGTCGCTGATCGATACCTTGGCGATGGCCGACGACCAGCGGCGCCTGGTCGCGTTGCTCTCGACGAATGCGAACGCGCTGCTCCATCGGGTGAACGCCGTCCTCGACGTGGCATCGTTCGCGGGCGGAAGCTTCACGCTGCGACACCAGCCTTTCGCGTTCGACGAAGTCCTCGCCACCGTCGGCGCCGTGTGCCGCTCGTTCGCGGCGGAGAAGCGCGTCTCCTTCAGCCTTGCGCGCGACGCGACGGTCGACGGTATTTTCGCGGGCGATCCTGGACGCATCGAGCAGGTGCTGTCGAATCTCGCCTCGAACGCGGTGAAGTTCACGCCGCCCGGCGGCGTGGTCGACGTGCGCATCGAACTGCTCGCGGGCGTCGGCGGCCGCGATCCGACGATCGTCTGCACGGTGACGGATACCGGCATCGGCATTCCCGACGAGGACAAGCAGCGCATCTTCGACCCGTTCCACCAGCTCAGCGCTGGCGAGGGTCGGCGCCAGGAAGGCGTGGGCCTGGGCCTCTACATCGTGCGCAACGTGTCCGAACAGATGGGCGGCACGCTGGAGGTCACCGACAACCCGATGGGCGGTTCCGTGTTCACCTGGCGCTTCTCGCTTCCGCACGCCGCGCCCGGTGCGCGCAGCGTCGCGGACACGCCGCTCGTGGAACTGCTGGACGATCATCGCGGACGCGTCGCGTCGCAGCGTTGCCTCGTCGTCGACGACAACGCGGCCAATCGCGAGATCGTCGGACGCATCCTCGAACGCGCCGGCCACGTCGCGGTGTTCAGCGCGAGCGGCGACGAAGCGCTCGCCCGTCTGGCCGACGAACGTTTCGACATCATCTTCATGGACCTGCACATGCCCGGCAGCTCGGGCTGGGACGTGCTGGGCCGCATCGAGGGCGCGCGGCGCATCGGGACCGTGCCGCCGATCGTGATGCTGAGCGCGGATTCGAGCCACGACGCGGTGCGCATCGCCTTCCGCGCCGGTGCGCGTGCCTACCTGACCAAGCCCATCGCCGCGCAGCGGCTGCTCGACGTCATCGAGTCGGTCGCCGACGAGCGCCGCCTCGACCATGCCGCGCGGCGCTGGCAAGGGGATGCCGAGGCGGGCGACGAGCGGCAAGCGAAGACGCCGCTGGACGACATGCGCGCCCTGACGAGCCCCGCCGAATTCGTCGGCTTCGTCGAGTTGTGCGCGCGGACGGCCGACGACTACCTCGCCAGCCTGCGCGCCTCCGCCCTGGCACACGACGTCGCGGTCGCCTCCGAATCGCTGCATTCGCTGCGCAACGTGCTCGGCAACCTCGGCGTCCCCGGCGCGGCGCACGTATGCGACGACATCGGCGTGCTCATCGAGGCCGGCGTCGACATGCGCGCCGCGGTCCCCGAGGTGGATGCGCTCAGCCGTTCCGTGCGCCGGTTCGTCGAAAGCCAGCGCGAAGCTGCCCAAGCCGCCGTGGACGCATGAGGGGGCCCACGGAACTGGACGGACTCGCCACACGCATCGCCACCGGCGAGCTCGGGGTCGCAGGACTGAAACCTGACAACGAGGCGAGGATCGTTTTCCGGGGCGCGGCGCCGCACGAACGCCGCCCGTTATCGGTGGTGTACCTGCATGGGTTCACGGCGAGCCAGGCGGAAGGCGCGCCGGCGCATCGCGCCATCGCCGACGCCTGCGACGCGCATCTCTTCCTCAACCGGCTGACGGGACATGGCAGCGCCCTTCCCGACGCGATGGCGGGCATCACGCCCGAGCGCTGGCGTGCCGATGTCGACGAGGCGTTCGACATCGGACTCGCACTGGGCGAGCGCGTCGTGCTGGTCGCGACGTCCATGGGCGCGTCGCTGGCGCTCGACGTCGCCGCGCGGCGGCCGGAGGCGGTCGCCGCCGTCGTGGCGTGGTCGCCCGGCATCCGGGTGCACGACGCGGCGCAGTTGCGCGCCGCCGTGCTCCTCGAGGGCCCCGTCGAACCGCCGGGGGAACGCTCGCCGTTCCAGCGCCGCTACTGGTCAAGCATCGTCCACTCCGACGCCTATCGGGCAATCGCACGGCTGTTCCTCGAATGGATGCGGCCCGGACACCTCGCGGCCGTGACGTGTCCCGTGTTCTTCGGCGTCTGGGACGGCGGGGAAGGCGACCGCGACACGCTCACTTCCGTGGCCGCCATGCGCGACGCCTTCGGCTGGCTCGGCACGGCGGCGGATCGCCGTCGGCTGGTGGCCTACGACCACGCCGCCCACGTACTCGCCTCGCCCGAACGTTCTCCGGCCGCCGGTCGTGTGCTCGCCGATTCGCTGGCGTTCCTCCGCGACATGGGCATCGCCGCGCGCGGGGCGCCCTGAGACGGCGACGGACGACCCTTGCGCGCGCTATCTTTGCGCTTCGCAACGATCGACGGGGTAGGGGCCATGCGGCGGGCAGTCGCGACATCGCCGTGGAGATGGCTCTGGACGCTGTGCGCCTGGTTCGTGTTCGCCGCCGGCGCGTCGGCGATGGACAACCGCGACCGCGACATCGGCCAGTACTACCACACCGCATGGACGGTGCGCGAAGGCGCGCCCGGTCAGGTGACCGCGCTCGCGCAGACGGCGGACGGCTATCTCTGGCTGGGCACGCAGACGGGCCTTTACCGCTTCGACGGCGTCCACTTCGAGCGTTATCGGCCGCGCGAAGGCGGCGATTTCCTCGCGTCGAGCGTCGCCGCGCTCTACGCGCCGCCCTCGGGCGGGCTGTGGATCGGTTTCCGTTATGGCGTGGCGAGCTTCGTGGAAGGCGACCGGGCGACGCACTTCACGGCGGGGTCCGGCCTTCCATCGGGCACGGTGTATGCGATAGCCGGGACACCCGACGGCACGATCTGGGCGGCGACGTTCAACGGTCTGGCGCGTTTCGATCACGGGCGATGGACGGCCGTCGGGACGGAGCTCGGCCTTCCCGGTACGCGGGCGCGCAACCTCGCCGTCGACCGTCAGGGCCGGCTGTGGGTCGCCACGGAGGACGTCCTCGCGTGGCTGCCCCGCGGCGGGACGCGTTTCCAGATCGCGTCACGCGACGTCGGACGCATCAACCGGATCGCCGAGGCGCCCGACGGGGCCATCTGGGTCGCCGAGGCGGACGGCGGCGTGCGCCCCGTCTGGACAGCGACGGGCGATCCCGCCACGGCGGGGCCCGTGTTGCGGATCGCGTCGGCCGGCCTGCTCTTCGATCGCGACGGGGCCCTGTGGATGCCGACGCTCGGCAACGGGATCCGTCGCGTTCCACGGGTGCACGAACTGGCCGCGAAGATCCTCGGGCCCGACGACACCGATGCCCAGCGTTTCGTTGAGCGCGACGGCATGAGCTCCGACTACACCAGCGCGGTGCTGCAGGATCGCGAGGGCAACCTCTGGTTCGGCGGTAGCCGCGGCCTCGACCGCTTCCGGGTCAGCCGCTTGCTGCCCGCCGCGCAACTGCCCGGTGCGACCGACTTCGCCATGGTGGCGGCAGCGTCGAAGGGCGTGTGGGTCGGCACGAAGAACCAACCCTTGAGCTATCTCGGGCTCGAGGGCATCACCCCGTCGAGGCTGACCCAGGCGATCACCGCGGCGAGCCGCGATGTCGACGGCACATGGCTCGGCGGGCCGAACGGGCTATGGAAGCTTCGCGACGGCGTGCCCGAGATGATCGCCGCGCTCCCGTACCCCGATTATTCGGGTGTGCAGGCGCTGGTCGGCGATGGTCACGGCGGCGCGTTCGTCTCGCTGAACCGGCCGGGCATCTATCACTTCCGTGACGGCCGCTGGACTCACGATCCCCTCGCGACGTTCGCCAACGATCCGGCGCCGCTCGTCCTCGCCCGCGACCGTCGCGAGCGATTGTGGATGGGGTTCGCCCGGAACACGGTGCTGATCCGCGACGGCGCGAGGGACACGGTCGTCGGACTTCGCGAGGGCCTGTCCGTCGGCAACGTCACCGCCCTCCTGGAGGATGGCGAAGCCATGTGGGTGGGCGGCGAACTGGGCGTCGGCGCGATCATCGGCGACCGCGCCCATATGATCGTGACGCGCGGCGAACCGTTGCGCGGGGTCTCCGGCCTGGTGCGCGACCGTCGGGGCGATTTCTGGGCGAGCGCCGCGCAGGGCGTCGTCCGCATCGCCGGGGCGGACATGGCACGCGCCCTCGCGGATGCCGAGTACCGGCCGCCGGTGCGGGTGTTCGATTCCCTCGACGGCCTTCCCGGCACGCCCGCTCAGTTCCGCCCGCTGCCCACGGCGGTCGTCGCCGACGACGGCCGCCTGTGGTTCGCGACCACCAGCGGGATCGTGTCGATCGATCCGGCGGACGTGCCGCGCAACGCGCTCGCGCCTTCGGTCTTCGTGCGCACCGTCGGCACGGACATGGGCACCTGGCCTGCGGACGCGGAGACGCGTCTACCTGCGCGCACGGAGCGGCTGCGGATCGCGTTCACGGCGACCAGCCTGACGATGCCGGAGCGGGTGCGCTTCCGCTATCGCATGGAAGGGCTCGACACGCGCTGGCGCGACGCGGGAGACGAACGCGAGGCGGTCTATACCGACCCGCCGCCGGGTCGTTACGTGTTCCGTGTGATCGCGTCGAACGAGGATGGCGTGACGAACGAGGCGGGGGCGTCCGTCGGCATCACCGTGGCGCGCGCGTTCTACCAGATGCCCTGGTTCTATCTTTTCTGCGCGGCGGTGACGGCGCTGCTGATCTGGGCCGCGTTCTTCGTCCGTCTCCGGCGGATCTCCGCGCAGCTGCGCGAACGCCTGCACGAACGGCACGCGGAGCGCGAGCGCATCGCGCGCGACCTGCACGACACCCTGCTGCAAAGCGTCCAGGGGCTCGCCATGCGCTTCCAGGCGATCGCCAACCGCGTCCCGCCGGGCGATCCGCTGCGCGTGGCGATGGAGCGGGCGCTGGACCGTGCGGACGAGGCGATGGTCGAGGCGCGCGACCGCGTGCGCGACCTGCGCGCCCACGGGAGCTATTCGGGCCGTCTCGATGTGGCGTTACGCGACATGGCGGCCGCTTTCGCGACCGAGCACACCGTGCCCGTCGTGGTCGACGTGACCGCCGACCTGCGTCACCTCGACGGGTTGGTGCGCGACGAGCTTTACGGCATCGCGAGGGAAGCCGTGCACAACGCGATCACCCACGCGAACGCCTCCCGCATCGAGGTCGCGCTGCGCGTCGAGGGCAACGACCTGCTGCTCAGCGTCCGCGACGACGGTCGCGGTATCGACGAGATCGTGCTGCGTGACGGACGCTCGGGGCACTGGGGACTACGCGGCATTCGCGAGCGCGCCCTCGCGGCGGGCGGCGTGCCGTCGATCGCTTCGCGGATCGACGGCGGCACGGAGATCGCGGTCCGCATTCCTCTCGCCCGCGCGTTCCCGGGCCACCACACGCCGCTCCGGCGGTGGTGGCGAAGCGTGCGTCAGCGATAGCACCCGTTCTCGAACTGTCCCTTCGCCATGGGGCAGAGGATCGCGGCGAAGCCTCCGTTGACCGGCACGTCGAACGACAGCGAACCGTCGGCCGTGACGTTCTGCCGCGTGTGCACGACATCGCCGCGACCGGCGCCGTCACGCACGATGTCGGCGTGCCAGGGACCGACGCCCAGCGACGCGAGCGGCGCGGTGAGCCGGCGGGGCGCGCCTGCCGCGATCGCGCCGATGTACCAGCGGTCGCCGCTGCGGCGGGCGAAGATCGCATCCTGCCCCGGCGTGCCGCCGAGCAGCTTCGTCTCGTCCCAGACGGTGGGAATCTGGTCGAGGAAAGCGAGCGCCTGTGGCCGGGCCTCGTAGGCTTCCGGACGGTCCGCGAAGTGCGTCCACCCGGACTCGAACACGATGGGCAGCGCCACTTCGTGGGCGATCGAGGCTTCCTTGCGTCCCGCGTCGAACGCGACCGGCGTGTAGTCCATCGAACCCACGACATTGCGCGTGAAGGGCTGAATGGTGTTACCCACGACCGGCGGATCGTTCTCCGCGCCGCGCACGCCCTCCATCGTCATCAGGTGCGGCCAGGTGCGCTGAAGACCGTGCGGGATGGTGGCGCCGTGGAAGTTCAGCATCAGCTGAAGTTTCGCGGTGTCGGCGAGCGTTTCGTCGTACCAGCGGTAACGCGCCTGCGAATCCGACTCCATGAAGTCGACCTTCACGCCCTTCACGCCCCAGCCCTTCACCTTCGTCAGTTCGGCCATGCGCTTGGCGGGCGTGTCGAGCTTCGACCAGTGGTACCAGAGGAGGATGTCGACGTGCTTCGCGTTCGCGTAGCGCACGAGGTCCGGTACCCATGCATCCTTCCAGCCTTCGTCCACCAGCACGTAGGGAATGCGGTTCTTCGCCGCGAAGTCGACATACGCTCGCTGGCGCGTCGCATCCGACGGGCTCGCGTGTTCGCTCAGCCACGACCAGACCACCTTGCCGGGCCGGATCCACGACGTGTCCGAAAACTTCGCGGGATCGGCCAGGTCGTCGACGAGGGTCGACTCCGTCACGGTCGCGAGGTCGCCGATGATCGCCGTGCGCCATGGCGTGACGCCGGTGCTTTCCACGCGCGTGTCGGCGAGTGTCAGCGCGTAGTCGCCGGTGTTCGCGGCATGCGTGAGGCGGCTGCCGTCGTAGCGGCCGTCCGCGTTCGCTTCGGTGAGCAACACGTAGTTGTCGCCGATGCGGAACAGCGACGGATAGCCGTACTGCCCGGGCGCTGCGCCACCGGCCGTCGTCTGGAAGCGTTCCTTCTCGTACTCGGGGCTGTAGGGCAGCAGCCAGGCCGGCGCGCTCGCGGGCACGGCGAACGACGTCGCCTCGCCCGTCACCGTCGCGCGTGTCGCGCCCGGCAGTTCGTAACGGAACGCGACGCCGTCGTTGCCGATTCGCACGACGACGTCGAGCTTCTGGCCCTTCGCGTTCTGCAGGGCATAGCGCGTCTCGGAGAGGTTGGCGGTGCGATCGAGCTTCTTGCCGACCGTCATCCGGTAACGCTCGGTGAGCTGGCGCTGCGTCGTGCCGATGAGGCGAAGGTCGTGCGTCAGGTCGGCGTCGGTGGTGCGCAGGCCGAGGGTCTCATCCACCAGCGCCGCGCCGTGTGGATCGGTGATGCTGAGCACCGGACGACCGCCGTCGCGGAACACGAGCGTGGCCAGCGGCGGCGCGGCGAGGGCGGGGAGGCTGACGAGGGTCGCGATGGCGGCGGCGAGACGGCGGGGGGCGTGCTTCATCCGGTGGTTCCTGTCGACGGCGATGCCCGAGCATTCCACACGGTCCTTGCGTACTCAAGGACGCAGGGCACGTTTCCTCCCGCCGCCGTCCCGACGAACGACGACGCCTGTCGGCGATAATGTCCGCATGGATTCCCTCGCCTCGGCCATCGCACTCCTCGAACACGAGCCCGCGTGGCGCGATCCCTCGTCGTTTCGTTTCCGCGCGGAGGCGGCGGATCGTCTGGAGCTGCTCCTGATCGGCGCGCACGATCCGGCGCTCGTGTCGCGCGCCGTGGCACTGATCGACGCGATGGCGTCCGTCGACGCGACCGGCTTCGACATCATGCGCGAGGCCATCCGCCGCGGCGAAGGCCGCGCGGCCTTCGCGCCGTGGCTCGACGTGGGGGTGCCGACGGGACAGCACTACGACGTGCTCGACCATGTGCTCGCCGGCGTCCTCGCGCTCGAGGAGCCGGAGGTGGCCCAGCCGTCGCCGCCGCGCGAGATGGTCTTCTACCAGCCGAGTCCGGCGCGCCACATCGTCGACGGCATCGCGCGTGGGCGCATCGCGAGCGACGACGTCGTCATGGACCTCGGCGCCGGGCTCGGCCACGTGCCAATCCTCGTCAATGTGCTCACCGGCGCGCGCACGCTGGGCGTCGAACGCGAGCCGGCGTACGTCGGGCGCGCGATGGACGCCGCGCGGTCGCTGGGCCTGGCCGATGTGCATCTCGTCACGGGCGACGCGCGCGATGCCGACCTCTCGGGGGCGACCGTGTTCTATCTGTTCACGCCCTTCATCGGCACCGTGTTGCGGGACGTAATCGCCGGCATCGAACGGCAGGCGCGCGAGCGTCCCGTGCGCGTCGTCACGCTGGGGCCCTGCACGCGCACGTTCGCACGCATGCCATGGCTGCGCAGCGACGATGCCGATCCGTCAGCCGACGACCGGATCGTCGTGTTCCACGCCTGATTTCGCGGCGGGTAGCTTCTGGATCAGGCGGCCGCGGAACACGCCGGCCAGCCGGTGGAAGCCCGCCTCGGTCGGATGCATCTCGTCGTTCCAGTCGGCATCGTCGGGCAACAGCCCGCGCAGGTCGACGTAGTCGAACCGACCGTGCAGGCGCGGATCGTTCTTCAGCGGCTCCAGCACCTGGTCGACGAAGCCGTCGATCAGCAGCCGCGCGAACGCGCGTCCCTTGACGATGTCGTCGCCGAGCGCCTGGCGGATGTTCGGCCCGATCCACGGACCGATCGATTTCTTCAGCAGCGCGGCGACGCCGAGGTTGCGCAATCCGAACTCCGCCCGGCTGCCGATGAGGCGGGGATAGTCGTACGTGTGGGCGAGGAAGGGCACGTCGGGACGCGCGCGATGGAACGCGCCGACGAAGAACGCGTAGGCGTCGCGTACCTGGTCGAAGCGGCCGGTGGCCTCGATCGCCTCGAAGGCTTCCTGCGGCGTGAGGCCGCTGCGGCCCTTGAGCGCGTTCCCCAGCCATGTGTCGACGAAGTCGTTGCCACCGGCGCTGAGCAGCACCGCGTCGAAGTCGAACTTTGTGAACCAGCCGAGCAGGTCGTCGAGGTTCTCCTGCGTGAACATCGAGCGATCCGGGTGCTCGCGCTGAGGTGCGGCCTGGTCGCCGCTGCGCTCGACGCGAAAGAACAGTCCGCCCTGTCCGAACTGCGGCACGCCGCGTTCTTCGTCCTCCGGTGCCGGGGACACGATCCAGTCGAGCAGGTTCATCGCCAGCGGCGTGGAAAACCAGGAATCGCCTTCGCAGAAGATGACCGGCGTGCGATCGAGGCGTCGTTCGTCCTTCAGTCCCTTGTACATCGCGCGGAACTGGCCGCGCTGGGAAAGTGCGCTGGATTGGGGCATGGCGGGTGCTCGTCCGGGCGACCCGCCGATCCTACACCCGGTGCGTTACCAGCGGCCGCGCCCGTGCCCGAAGTTGTCCTGCCCGCCACCGATCGAGATGCTCACGCCGCCCTTCGGATGATCGCAGCTGCCGAACGCCTGGCTCAGGTTCACGGTACCGGCCTGGTAGCTGCCGCCGTAACCGTGGCTGGCACTGACCACGCCGGTGCTCACGCTGCCATGCACCTGCGGCTTGTTGTACGTGGCGTCGTCGCAGTCCGGGGTGTCGTCCGCGACATCGGCGCCCGCCATCCGGCCGCTGGTGTCGCCGTAGTACGTGCCCGGCGGGTCGAGAGGCCGCGACCGGGTGACCGCCACGCTCTCCTTACCGGATGCGCCGGGGGCCGCGCTGGTCGACGCCGGTGCGGGCGCGCTGCTGGCGGCGACCGGCGTCGGCGTGAAATCCGGCGGCAGGTTGAGGTTGAGCGGCTTCTGCTGTTGGGCCACCGCGGCCGTGGCGAGCAGGGACGTGGCAGCGAGGGCGAGGATGGCTTTCATGGGGAAACGCTCCGGTTCAGGCCTACGAACGCTCGAGGCCGCGTCCGGTGTACCGGGGCTTGGAACGCTGGCAGGCCGCCGGAGTTCCCGCCCCACCGACACCTTACTCCGCCAGCGCCTCGTCCGCGTCCTCGGGCACCGGTTCGCCCAGGCGCGCACGCAGGGCGTCGATCTCGCGGCGCAGGTTGCGGTTCTCCGCCTCCAGGTCGGCGATCTGCTCGCGCAACGCCTTCACCTCGTCGGTCGGCTTCTCGCGCGGCTTGCGCTTCGATTCCCGGACCCGCTTGGCCGCCTCCTTCAGCTCGGCGTCTCCGGCGGTGGCGGCGGCGCGTTGCTCCTCCTCGGGCAGGCTGGCGACGGCGGCTGCCGCGCTGATCGAGAGGGTGCCGGACTTCACGGCGGCGACCACCTCGGGAGCGGCTTCCTTGCGAATCTTCTCGATCATGCCGACCTGGTTGCTGCTGATCCGGGCCTCGCGCGCGATGTCCTTGCGGCTCTCGGCCGGGTTCGGGCGGGCCTTGCCTGAGGCGGGCTGGGCACCCGTGGTGTCGAACGGCACGTCCGCAGCGATCTCGCGTCCCTCGGCCTCCGCTTCGGCGAGCTTCGCACGGCGTTCCGCGAGGATCTCGCGCTTGCGCAGGGCGAGCACGCCGCGCTGGAAGTCCGAGACGCTGCGTCGGCCCAGGTGCTGCTCGATCATCCACAGATGCACGTCTTCGATCGACTGGAACCGCTCGTTCTGCACCGTGCGGAAGGGGATGTCGTGCTTGCGGCAGATGCCGTAACGGTTGTGGCCGTCGACGAGCGTGTCGCCCCAGAGCACGAGCGCGTCGCGGCAGCCTTCGGTGAGCAGGCTGCGCTCCAGCGACTCGTACTCGTCCGGCGTGAGCGGGTCGATGTAGGCCTTGAGATCTTCGTTGACGACGATGTGCATGAGCGGCGGGAGTCGGACGGCGGCGGGGGCGGGGGCGGCATTCTAGTGCCTGCGGGGCGGGCGTGCAGGGACGGCCCGTTGGCGCGGTCGCGCCGGGGCGTGCGACCCTTGGGGCAGCAGGCCTTCATGCCGCGAACGGGGAGAAACGGATGGTCAGTCGTCGACAGTTCATGCAGGCCGCGCCGCTGGGCGCCCTTTCCCTTGCCGGCCTCGGGTTGCCGATGGCGGCGCTCGCCGCGGCGCGCACCATCGAGGACATACCGCCCGACCGTATCGTCTCCTTCCTCGGCGACAACGTGCCCTCCCGGCCGGCGCAGCTTCCCGCCCGGCTTCTGGCCGCGATGAAGGGCAGGGAGGACGTCGGCGACGTCTACCTCGCCGAAGGCGCCACCGGCGCGCTGGAGCAGCAGTTCGCGCGGATGCTCGGCAAGGAGGACGCCGCGTTCATGCCGAGCGGCACGATGGCGAACCAGATCGCGATCCGGCTGCATTGCGCCGGGCGCTCGCGCGTGTTGCTGCAGGAAGAGAGCCACGTCTACCGTGACGAATCCGATGCCGTCGCCGTCATGAGCTCGATCAATCCCGTGCCCGTCGCCGGCGGCGCCTCGGAAGGTTTGTACGGCGGGATGCTGGCGGCCTTCGCACGCAGCGGCGAGGATCCCTTTCCGGTGGACGTGGGCGCGGTGTCCATCGAGAGCCCGGTGCGGCGCCTCGATGGCGCCACCGTGAAGCAGGAGACCATCGCCAGGATCGCGGCACTGGCGCACGGAAAAGGCGCGCGCATGCATCTGGACGGAGCGCGGCTCTTGCTCATGTGCGGCCTGCCAGGATTCGATCTGCGCAGCTATTGCGGTCCGTTCGACTCGGTGTACGTGTCGCTCTACAAATATCTCGGCGCGCCGTTCGGGGCGATCCTCGCGGGCGACAAGGCCTTCGTCGAGAAGGCGCGGCAGGCGCGCCACGTGTTCGGTGGCGCGCTCTATCACGGCTGGACCGCGGCGATCCTCGCCGCGAAGACGCTCGACGGGTTCGAAGAACGCTTCACGCGAGTCCACGCCGCGGCCGAGGACCTGCTCGCACGACTCGCGAAGAAGCCCGGCGTGACCGTCGAACGGGTCGTCGACGGCAGCAACATCGTGTTCCTCCGGTTGGACGACAAGGTCGCCACGGGTCTGCGCGAGCGCCTGACCGAGCACGACATCGCGATCCGCAAGGTGCGTGACGGCCGGCTCCAGCTGGTCTTCAACGAGACGATCCTGCGCAAGCCCGTGGCGTCGATCGCGGCTGCGTTCTGACCCGCCGACGTGCTTCCCACACGTCGTCGCGATTCCGTGTCAGGCCGCTGTCATGCCTCCGTCCGCATGCAACTCGGTGCCGTTGACGAACGCGCTGGCGTCCGAGGCAAGGAACAACGCCGCCTCCGCCAGTTCGTCCGGCGTACCCATGCGGCCCGCGGGAATCTGCGCTGTCACCGCCTCGAGGAACGCCGGACGATCGGCTTCCGCCACGCCGAGCTTGTCGAGGATGGCGGTATCCACCGGGCCAGGGCTGAGTACGTTCACACGGAGCCGCCGCGCGCGGAACTCCATCGTCCAGTGACGGGCGAACGCCGCGATCGCCGCCTTGCTGCCCGCATAGACGGCATGGCCGTCGAGCGTGCGCGTCGCGGCGAGCGAGCTGGTGAGGATGATGCTGCCGCCGTCGCGCATCACGGATGCGATCGCCTGGACACCGAAGAAGACGCCACGCGTGTTCACGCCGAACTGGGCGTCGTATCCCTCGGGCGTGACGTCCGCGGACGGCTGGACGGTGATGATTCCAGCGTTGGCCATGTACACGTCGAGCGTACCGAAGCGCTCGCGAACGGTGCTCGCGACCTGCGCGTGATGCGCGAGGTCCGCGACGTCGCCGACGATGCCGAGGGCGCCGTGGCCGATCACGGCGACCGCCTCGTCCAGCGCGTCCTTTCGGCGTGCGGTCACGATCACCTGCGCGCCTTCGCGCGCGAAGAGGCGCGCCGCTGCCAGGCCGATGCCGCTGTTTCCGCCGGTGATCAGGGCGATCTTACCGTCCAAGCGTTTCATGGGAATGCCTCGTTACGATGATGATCGCCACGATATGCGGCGCATCCGCGGGGCCGGTAGCCAGCTCGCGGGCACTTCATTTGTGCCAGGAACTCCCAGATGTCCCACCTACTTCATCAGGCCGCCAATCTCGTCGCGTTCGTGCGCTCCGTCGAAGCCGGATCGTTCAGCGCGGCCTCGCGTATCACCGGGACGACGCCGTCCGCAGTTTCGAAAGGCATCGCGCGCCTGGAAGCCGAACTCGGCGTCCGGCTGTTCCGTCGTTCGACACGGCAGCTGGACCTCACGCCCGACGGCCTCGTGTTCTTCAACCGTGTCGCGCCTCTGTTGCGCGACCTCGACGACTCCGCCGACGCCATCCGTCCGGAGGGCGAGGCGCGCGGGCGGCTTCGCGTAAGCATGCCGAGCGATCTCGGGCGATTGCTCATGCAGCCGTTGGCGACACGCTTCGTCGCCGCGCATCCTGGGCTCGAACTCGACATGGTGCTCGTCGACCGCCCCGTCGACGTGGTCGGCGAAGGCTTCGACGTGGTGTTCCGTGTCGGGCATCCCGCCGAGAGCGACCTGCGCTCCCGCCTGCTCGCGCAGCTCGACATGGCGCTCGTCGCGTCCCCGACCCTGCTTGCGACGCATGGCACGCCATCGACGGTCGATGAGCTCAGGGAGCTTCCTTTCGTGCGTTACCTCATGAGGGGCCGATCGTATCCGCTGACGTTCGACGACGGGTCGACCTTCGTGCCGCGCGGGCCGGTGGGCGTGGACACGGGTGTCGCGCTGCGCGAGGCGGCCGTCCAGGGCATCGGCGTGGGCTACCTGATGGCCTGCACCGTGCGGGCGGACATCGATGCCGGCCGACTCGTCCGTCTCCTTCCCGCGCATGCCCTGCCGACGCTTCCCTTGCATGCGCTGCATGCGTTCGGGCGCCTCACGCCGGTGCGCGTGAAGCGACTCACCGAATTCGTGGCGGCCGAGGGCGTTCGGTTCGCTTCAGGCGCCTGACAGGCAGGCGTTCGGGAGATGACGATCCGGGTGGCGCGCGCTCGTGTACGGCTCGCGCCGGCCGTGCGTCTCACGCACGTGTTTCCTCCACGTCGTCGGCATTGCATGCCGCGTCGTCGTCGGCCGAATCCATCCAGCCGCGCGTCAGTCCCATGGCGTGCTCGACACAGCGCGCGAACCACGTGTTGATGTAACTCCCCGTGGCCATCGCCTCGAGGCGATGGCCACCAATGGCGTTCCCGAGGTGGCGTGCCTGGGCATCGTAGGTGTCGATGCCGGATGCGGTGAGGTAGTGCAGGACGCGCTGGAGCCTGGCGCGACGAACGAGTTGCCTGGACATTGAACGGTAATGGTGGGTAGCGGGATCGTCGTTGTGCGTAAGCACTTACCGATTATTACCATGTCGGAACGCTCGCGCTACATGACGAAGGACCCAGGTGTTCACATCGGTGAAGCGCCCCGCGCGGGGACGGTGCATAGTGCGGCCTTCGGACCTATCGAAACGGAGGCAGCCATGGCACGTGTCACAGGTATCGGCGGCATCTTCTTCAGCGCGAAGGACCCGGTCACCCTGCGCGGCTGGTACGTGAAGCATCTGGGTGTCGACGTCCTCCCATGGGGTGGCGCGGCGTTCCGCTGGACCGATGAGAACGGAGAGCCGAAGGGCGGCACGACGATCTGGTCGATCGGCGCCCAAGGAGAGGAGAACTTCCCACCAGGCCAGCCGGCCTTCGTGATCAACTACCGGGTCGACGACCTGGCGACGCTGATGCAGGCGCTCCGCGACGGCGGCTGCAACGTGCTCGATCGCACCGACGACGGCGAGTTCGGCAAGTTCGGCTGGGTCATCGATCCGGAGGGGAACAAGGTCGAGCTCTGGGAGCCGCCGGCAGGGCAATAGGCCCGCCTCCCGCTCAGGCGCCGCGTTCGCGTTGGATTTCGCAGAGCCGCAGATTGTCCGACAGGTCCCGGCGGCGCCTCGTCTGCTCGATGCCGCTAGCGATGCGAGCGCACGAGGTGAACCGGTATCGGGGTAACAGCGCGCGCAGCATGGCTTGCTCCGGCTCCGATGTGTCGCGAAGCACGGCGTACATCGGGCCGGCGTGCTTGACGATGGCATCGTTAACGCGGTCGGAGAATCCGTAGCCCGCGCCATTCGCGTTGAACCACGTGAGACTGACGAAACGCGCCGCCTCGGCATTCCTGACAAAAGGCACGACATAGCCATTCGGTGCCGAAAGAATGACGACGAGGCTTCCAGGCACGACGACCGGTGCCTGTACCGGGAAGGCCGTGCGGCCGAACGGTGCGTGGCCCCAATCGGTATATCGGGTGGTGGCGAGCACCACGACGAGCATCGATGCCATGGCGAGGGAGACGATGCGGCGACGTTCGGCGGAGAACGCGGCCCCCACGAGCTCCGCCGAGGCGAGAAAAGCGAGCCCCGTCAGGATCTCGATCGGTACCGCATACCGAAGGATCGAATACAGCGCGAGCCACAGGCCGTAGCCGATGGCGAGGAACGCGAAAAGCATGCGACGCGCGGGGCTCGGCGCCAAGCGTCCGCGCGCGATCGCTGCCGCGAGCCCCGCGGCGACCAGCGCGATCATGGCGAGGGCGTAGCGCGCATCGGCGAACGCGTTACCGCCCTGTGTGGTGTTCTTCTCGAGCCACCAGAACGGGTATAACACCGCCTGCGTGAGCGAGCGCGGCATGAATTGCCGGTCAGTGCCACTGGTCACCGGCATCCAGGGCGAGTGGAACACCTGGTTGAACATTGGGAAGATCGGATTGCCGGTGAGCGTCCAGAGGGCATATCCCCAGGCGGCGTACGAAGCAAGAAAGCCCGCCACACTGCCGAGGCCGATAAGAGCGGCGGCACGCGTTCCGGTCCGGCTAAATCCCGTGGCGATCCAGACGGCGCCACCGAGGGCCGGCGCGTAGACCACGGCTGTGGGCTTGAGACCAGCGGCCAGGCCGCAAACGAGACCGGCGGTCATGGCGCGAGCGGCCAGCTTCGCGCCCTCGGGCATCGCCACGAGTGGCATCGCGATGAAATAACCGGCAAGCACGAGCAGCGAGAGAGGCACCTCGTTCGTCGACATGCCCGCCTGGGACAGCGTCATGGTGCCGGTAGCGCCGATGACGATGGCAACCACGTCGGTCCAGTGCGCCATGCGTCCCGACTGCGTGGCGAAGCGCAGGGTTATCCTGCAGAGCGCATATACGAGCGCGCCGTACCAGAGGCCCTGGAATCCGGCGAGGATGCGCGGAGCTGAGGCGAGCGGGCCAGTGCCCAGCCAGAAATACGGGAGATCGAGCAGCGGGTTGAAAAAGGACTGCATGCTCGCCGGCGCCAGATCGGTGCCGAGGCGCGCATGGAGAAACGCCCACGCGTTGTAGAGGTGATAGTTCTTCAAGTCCCACGCGGCGTCCTGGCCGCGGGAGATTGAAATGCCAGCCCCGAGGGCCAGAAGTGCGGGCAACAGCGCCCGTGAGCGCATCAGACGGTCAATGAATGGCATCGCTGTGCCTCGCTGGCGCTTCGCTGCGAGTCGCTCGCTTGGCATGGAGGAGATAGTTTGCGTACTTCTGCTCGCGGCGTCCGAGCGTTACCGTATCCAGCACGAGGCCGCAGACTAGGAAAATGCTTCCGAGCAGGACGAGCGACGCACTAAGGATGGCCGTGGGAAAGCGGGGCACGAGGCCCGTCTGCATATAGGTGGCGATCAGCGGCAACGCGAGACCCACTGCGACGAGGGCGCAGATGAAGCCCGCTGTGGAAAAGAAGGCGAGCGGCTTGCCGTTCTTGGTCATCCGGACGATCGTCTTCAGAATCCGCCAGCCGTCTCGATAGGTGTTGAGCTTGCTGTGCGAGCCCTCCGGGCGCGAGAAGTAGCGCGTGGGGACCTCGGCAGTGCCCAGCCGCAGTTCCAGCGCATGCACGGCGAGCTCTACCTCGGTATCGAACCCTTGCGCGTGTGCGGGGAACGATTTGGCGAAGCGGCGCGACATGACCCGGTACCCCGAGAGCATATCCGTGAACGATCGGCCGAAGATCCAGCCGGTTAGGCTCGTGAGCGCCCGGTTACCGAACTGATGACCGGATCGATAGGCCTTCTGTTCCGATGTCACGCGCGTGCCGACCACAAGGTCGAGGTCTTCATCGACGAGGCGTTGGACGAGCCCGGGCGCGGCGCTGGCGTCGTAGGTCGCGTCGCCGTCCGCCATGAGATAAATGTCGGCGTCGATCTTCGCGAACATGCTGCGGACGACGTTGCCCTTGCCCTGCATGCGCTCGATGCGCACCTCGGCGCCACGCCGGCGCGCCACGTCGGCCGTGCCGTCCGTCGAGTTGTTGTCGAACACCACGATCCGTGCGCGGGGCAGGCTCGCGCGAAACGCGTCGACGACCGCGCCAATCGCGACCGCTTCGTTGTAGCAGGGAATGACTACGGCGATATCCAGCTCAGGGGTTTCCATGGTCCGCGCTTCCTTGGAGATGTGGATACGTCGTTTGGGGCGTCATGGTACTTGGCACGGTCGCGTCGGGACAACGGATCAACCCGGGTGCTGCTCGTCGAACGCTTTCCGGGCGGCGTGCACCGCTTCGACGTTGCTAGTCGCCCACTGCAGCAGTCCGCGGATCGGTTCGAAGATCGACCGCCCGAGGTCCGTCATGCTGTATTCGACGCTGGGTGGTCGCGTCGGGAACACTTCGCGATGGACGTATCCCTCGCGCTGCAGATCGTGCAGCGTCTGCGTGAGCATGCGCTGTGAGATATCGGGCACGAGGCGGCGCAGCTCGCCGAAGCGGTAGGGGCGTTCCGCCAGCGCCATGAGCAGGAGCGTGCTCCACCGGCCTCCGATGACATCGAGGACGTCGCGCACGGGGCAGTCGTTGATGTTGCCGGTGATCGCGCGCTGGCGCGCCAGCATCCGCGACACCCGGGTTTCCGGCGGGGTAGTTCCCATTTTGTGCCTATCGCCAGTCAAAGTGCCTCCTTTACGGAAGCCGTCACATGCCCGATCTTTCAGGTGCTCTCAAAAAGAGAGTATCACTCGACAGGATGCACAGGCATGAGCGACACGATCTTCATCACCGGCGCCGCCGGTCATCTGGGCGGCGCGGTCGTGCGCCACCTCCTCGCCTGCGGGGTGGCACCGGAGCGCATCATGGCCGGCACGCGTCACCCGGAGAAGGTCGCCGACCTCGCGGCGCGCGGCGTCACCGTTCGCAAGGCCGATTTCGACGACGTGCCGGGCCTGACGAGCGCGTTCGCGGGAGCCGGGACCGTGCTGATCATCTCCACCGACGTGCTGACGCAGGATGGGCATCGCCTGCGCCAGCATCGCAACGCCGTGCAGGCGGCCGTCGCGGCCGGTGTCCGCCACCTCGCCTATACGTCGCTGCCGGCGCCGGAGACGTCGCCGATCTCGTTCGCGCCGGATCACGCGCTGACGGAAGAAGCGCTGCACGCCACGGGTCTGCCGGTCACCGTGTTCCGCAACGGCTGGTACCACGAGAACCTCTTCATGTCGGTGCCGGCCGCGCTCCGGTCCGGTCACTGGTATACGGCCAGCGAGCAGGGCAGGACGTCGTACGCGGCGCGCGACGAGATCGCGGAGGCCATCGCGGCGGTGCTCGCCGAGGCGCCGTCCGGGAGCCGCACCTATACCCTCACCGGCAGCGAAGCCTTCACCGTCGAGGAGATCGCCGCGCTCGTGCGCACGTCCACCGGCAAACCGCTCGACGTCGTGCACGTCACGGACGAGCAGCTCGCCGGGGGCCTTGCCGCCGCCGGCGTGCCCGAAGGCATCATCCCCATCCTCGTTTCGATGGAAGTCGCGACGCGCGCGGGCAGCCTGGGCATCGTCACCGACGACCTCGCGGCGATCCTCGGTCGCGCGCCCGCCTCGCTACAGGCATTCATCGCGGACAAGGCGGGCGCCTTGTCGGCCTGACGCATGCTCAACGAAGGTAATCGTTCGGCTCGACGAGCACGAAGCCCGGCGTTTCGCTGACGCACTGGCGAAGCAGGAACGCGTGGCCGGCGCCGAAGAACACGACGATGCGGTCGCCGGGCCGGCTGATCTGTAGCAGTTTCGCGCAGATCAGGAGGTTCCGGCGATACCACGCGCTCAGCAGATCGGCGCCGGGCTGGAGGTCGCCCGATCCGACCAACAACGCGGTCCGGTACCACGCGTTGTCCTTCGACAGTCGCGCGGCGTTGTTGAGATAGCGGAGCTCCGCGCCGATGCTGCCGGTCGCGAGGATGCGGCTTTCCTCGGCGAGGTCGCGCTCGATCGCGGCATCCTGCTCGTCGAGCATCGCCTTCATGCCGTGGGCTTCCGCGTATGCCTTGACCGGCTCAAAAGGAAAGTCGCCATCGGCATCGATGCCGAAGATCGACCTCGATCGCACCCGTTTCGCGAGCCGGAAACCGAGCTGGACGCGCTCGCTGCGCGAAGGCGCCAGACTTCCGTCGAGGTAGCTGGCGTATTGGGCGTCGGCCGCGTCCTTCGCCATCTCGATCGCCACCTTCGTGGGGCCGAAGCGGGCGATCTGTTCGGTCACCGCTTCGATCTCGGCCTGCCGCCTGGGAGCGAGCACGTCGTCGTGCGTCATGTTGTGCAGATCGTGGCCGGGATTCGCCATGTGGGACACGCCCACGATCATCACGCGTACCGGATCCGGCGCTTCCCGCGCGAGGCTGGATAGCGGGGCGGAGATGAACGCCACCCCGCCGATCCAGCCGAGCAACGACCACACGTTTCGTCCTTTCGACAATCCCATCGGTATCCCCCTGTTCCATCGACTGGTATCCGGCCGGACGACGCACGTCCGGCTCCCGCGAGCCGTTCGAAGATGCGTGGAACAGGGAAAGGGTTTAAACGGGACGACCGTGGGCGAACCTAGAGTGTTCTGACGGTGCCGCCGTCGATCCGGTGTTCGGAACCCGAGATCGACGCGGCGCGCGGCGATGCCAGGAAGACGATGAGGTCGGCTACTTCCCGAGGCGTCGCGGGCCGGCCCAGCGGAATGCCGCCCAGTGCATCGATGATCATCCGCTTGCCACCCTCGTAGTCGGTTCCGGCGCTCGATCCCAGACGTTCCGCGAACGTGACGGACGCTTCCGTTTCGATCCATCCCGGTGCGACCGACAGCACGCGCACGCCCCTGGGCGTCACTTCCTTCGCCAGCGATTTGCTGTACGTGGTGAGCGCCGCCTTCGCGGCGGCATACGCCGTGGTGGACTCGGGCAGGGGCATCACGCGCTGGATCGAACTCACATGGACAATCACGCCCGAACCTCGCGCGAGCATCGCGGGCAACAGCGCGCGATCGAGGCGTACCGCGGACAGCAGGTTCAGGTTGAGCTCCGCCATCCAGTGCTCGTCGGTGATGGCCGCGTAGCCGCCAGTGGGCGTGGCGGAGCCGCCGACCGTGTCGATCACGATATCGACGGCGCCCCATTCCCGCAGAACGCTCTGCGCGAGATGCGTCACGCCTTCCGCCGTCGTCAGGTCCGCGGCGATGTACGTGACGCCGTCGATGGGCGCGGCCGGCTCGCCACGCGCCGAGGCGACCACGCGGGCGCCGGCATCGACGAGCCCCTGCACGACGGCCGCGCCAAGGCCCATCGTGCCGCCGGTGACCACGGCACGCAGGCCGTCGAGCTGAAGGTCGAAGCTCATGCGGTGATCTCCAGGCTCGCCATCAGGGCACGTTCGAGGACGAAGTACGCGGCGATCGATTCGGGGGAGGGTGAGGGTCGACATGGTGGACTCCGTGGTGAGGACGGTCCGAGGATGCGCGCTCGCGTCTGTTCAGAGAATCACCTAGTATCCGAATTGGCTATGTAGCGAACGATGCATAATGCGCGGATCCGATTTCGCCGAACTGAAAGCCTTCGTCGCCGTCGTGGAGCGGCAGAGCTTCGCGCGCGCGGCGGAACACCTCGGCATCTCGCCGTCCGCGCTCAGTCAGACGATCCGTCAGCTCGAAGGCCGTATCGGCGCGCGTCTCCTCAATCGCACGACGCGCAGCGTCGCGCCGTCCGCCAGCGGTGAGCGGCTCTACGCGCGGATCGCGCCTTTGTTCCGGGAGATGGACGTCGCTGTCGCGGAAGCCGGCGAGTCGACCGGGCGGATGAGCGGCACGCTTCGCATCAACACCCTGGGCATCGCCGCGCGCACGATCATCGCGCCACGGCTGTCACGCTTCCACCGGGTGCACCCCGATATCGTGATCGACGTCGTGGTCGACGACGCGCTGGCCGACATCGTCAGCGGCCGCTTCGACGCGGGCATCCGCGTGGGCGGGCAACTGGAGAAGGACATGGTGGCCATCCGCCTGACACCGGATCTGGACATGGTGGCCGTCGCGTCGCCGGATTACCTCGCCCGTCACGGCACGCCGCGGTCACCTTCGGACCTGCACCGGCACGCCTGCATCAATTGGCGTCTGCAGATGGACGGCAGGCGCTACCGCTGGGAGTTCATGAAGCGGGGCAAGCGATTCGAGGTCGAGGTGGACGGCCCCGTGGTCACGAACCATGCCGACATCGGCATCGCCGCCGCGGTCGAGGGTCTCGGCATCGCCTATCACTTCGAGCGCGACGGTGTCGGCGAGCTGCTCGCCCAGGGACGCCTCGTGCAGGTGCTCTCGGACTGGTCGATCTCGCGCCCCGGCCTGTTCCTCTACTACCCGAACCGCGAGCACCGGCCCGCCCCCCTCGCGGCCTTCATCGACTGCCTGCTGGACCGGGCGCCGTTCGACCGTCCCGGATCGGACGAGCGCCGAACCGGCTAAAATGCCCGGCATGCAACCGATCGACCCCGCCTCCCACCGCCTCACGGTCGCCCCCATGCTCGACTGGACGGACCGGCATTGCCGGTACTTCCACCGGCTGTTGTCGCCCCATGCGCGTCTGTATACCGAGATGGTGACGAGCCCCGCGCTCGTGCGCGGCCACCAGATGCGTCTGCTGGAGCACAGCCACGAGGAGCACCCGGTGGCCCTGCAGCTGGGCGGGAGCGATCCCGTCGAGCTCGCGAAGGCGGCCGTCATGGGAGCCAACGCCGGGTACGACGAGATCAACCTCAACGTGGGTTGCCCGTCCGATCGCGTGCAGTCGGGAAAATTCGGCGCCTGCCTCATGCGCGAGCCGGAGCTGGTCGGCGACTGCGTGCGCGCGATGGCCGACGTCGTCGACGTGCCGGTGACGGTGAAGTGCCGCATCGGAGTCGACGACCAGGACGAATACGCCGATCTGCAGCGCTTCACCACCACGCTGGTCGAAGCGGGCGTGCGGATCCTCGTCGTGCATGCGCGCAAGGCGTGGCTCGAGGGCCTCAGCCCGAAGGAGAACCGGGAGATCCCACCGCTGGACTACCAGCGCGTCTACCGGCTGAAGCGTGAATTCCCCGAGCTGACCGTCGTCATCAACGGCGGCATCACGACCGTGGACGCCGTGCGCGAACACCTGCGACACGTGGACGGCGTGATGCTCGGCCGGGCCGCCTACCACGACCCGTTCGTGCTGGCGCAGCTCGAGGCCGCGCTGTACGGCACGCCCTTGCCCGATCGCGTCGACGTGCTGGAGCGCATGCGCATCTATATCGATGCCGAGCTGGCGCGTGGCACGCAGCTCAAGCACATCACGCGGCACATCCTAGGTCTGTTCCAGGGCGAGCCGGGCGCACGCGGTTTCCGTCGTCAGCTCTCCGAAGGCGCGCACCTTCCGGGTGCCGACTGGGGGCTGATCGAATCCGCGCTCTCGGCCTTCCGGCAGGCCGCTTAGTCACCCGTCGACGTCCACCGAGGCCAGGACCGCATGATCGTCACCGAACGCCTGATCCTCACGCCCTGCGCGCTCTCCGACTTCGAGGATTGCAACGTCATGCGCAGCGATCCGAAGGTGATGGCGTTCATCGGTGGCAACGCGCTGCCGGAAGACACCTGGATCAAGCTGCTGCGCAACGTGGGGCACTGGACGTCCTTCGGGTATGGCCTCTTCACCCTCAGGGAGAAGCAGGGCGGACGGTACGTCGGCGAGATGGGGCTGGCGCACTTCCATCGCGGTCTCGGGGATAGCTTCGATCCTTTCCCGGAAGGCGCCTGGGCGCTGGCGAGCGCCGCGCAAGGAAAGGGTTACGGCACCGAGGCCCTCGAGGCGGTCCATGACTGGTTCTTCGAGCGGCGCGACAAGGGCCGCACCGTCTGCATCATCGATCCGGCCAATACGCCTTCGCTGCGCCTCGGCGAGCGCCTGGGCTACCGCCCGTTCGGCCAGGCCGAGTACCGCGGCAAGCCGGTGACGATGCTCGAACGGCTGGCCTGACGGCACGCGTTGGAGCGGACCTGGCCGCGATACGGCGTGGCCCGGTAGCCGCAGGACCCGGGCGCCTCGCGAAAAGCCGTCGCGGCCAGGTCCGCTTCAACAGCCGGGCTGTATCGGGTTTCGTTCAGCTTGGGGCGGGTAGGGCGTCGGCATCATCGGCCGATCGAATCGACCGGCCGCCCCGCGCCAGACATGAAAATCACGTTTCGCCCGCTATTTTTCGCCGCGTTCTGCCTCGCCTTGCCCGCCGCCGCCCTCGCCGACCAGTCGCTGACGCTGGAGCAGGCCGTGAGCAAGGTGCAGAAAGATACCGGGGGGAAAGTGCTGTCGGCGGATACGCGGCTCGTCGAGCGCGGCCGGATCACCGAATACCGGGTCAAGGTGCTCACCCTCGACGGACACGTGAAGGTCGTGCCGATCCGAACCGAAACCGCCAAGCCCCTGGACGCCAGCGCCGGGGATAACAAGGAGAAACATTGATGCGAATCCTGCTCGTAGAGGACGAGGCCCCGCTGCGCGAGACCCTCGCCGCGCGCCTGAAGCGCGACGGCTTCGCCGTCGATGCCGCCCAGGATGGCGAAGAAGGCCTGTACCTCGGCCGCGAAGTGCCGTTCGACCTAGCCATCATCGACCTGGGCCTGCCCAAGCTCTCGGGCATGGACCTGGTCAAGGCCCTGCGCGAGCACGGACAGCGCTACCCGATCCTCATCCTCACCGCGCGCGGCAGCTGGCAGGACAAGGTCGAGGGCCTGAAGCACGGCGCCGACGACTACCTGGTGAAGCCGTTCCACGTCGAGGAACTGCTCGCGCGCATCAACGCGCTGGTCCGCCGGGCGAGCGGCTGGTCCAAGCCGGTGCTGGCCTGCGGGCCGATCAAGCTCGACACCACGGCGCAGACGGTCACCGTCGAGGGCCGCCAGGTCGACCTCACCAGCTACGAATACAAGGTGCTCGAATACCTGATGCTGCATGCGGGCGAGCTCGTCTCGAAGGCGGACCTCACCGAGCACATCTACCAGCAGGACTTCGACCGCGATTCGAACGTGCTCGAGGTCTTCATCGGCCGCCTGCGCCGCAAGCTCGATCCGGAAAGCGCGCTGAAGCCCATCGAAACCGTGCGCGGTCGCGGCTATCGTTTCGCGATCCCGCGCAACGAAGCGGACGAAGACTGATGGACTCGCGGGCGGCGCGGCCAAGACGGCGCGTCGCCCCACGGTAATCTCGGAGCATGGACAACGCTTCACCGACCCGACGCCGGCCCCTCTCGCTGGCCGCGCGAGCGGCCCTCGCGACCGGCTTCGCGCTCGCCGCCTTCCTCGGCCTGACCGGTCTCGCCCAGAACAAGGCGAACTACGCGTCCGAGCTGTCGGCGATGCACGATCGCCTGCACAACTACGCCATCGCGTACATCACCGGCACCGACATCACGCGCGCCGGCAAGGTCACGACACCGGACAGCCAGCCGAACCCCGACTTCTCGCGTCCGGGTTCGGGCCTCTACGCGATCATCGTCGGCAACGACGGATTCCGTTGGGAGTCGTCGTCCGCGCTCGGACGCGACTTCGACTTCGTGCGGATGCTCTCGCCCGGCGAAACCGCCTTCGAGCCCGTGGAGACCCGCAGCGGCAAGCTCTACGTCTTCAGTTACGGCGTGTCGCTCGACAGCACGGAGAAGCGCAGCGTCCCGCTGACCTTCGCCGTGGCGCAGACCGAAGACCAGTTCGAGCGGCAGGTCGCCACGTACCGTCGCACGCAGTTCCTGTGGCTGGCGATGCTCGGCATGATGCTCATGCTGCTGCAGCTGTTCCTGCTGCGCTGGAGCCTGCTGCCGTTGCGCCGCGTGTCGAGCGATCTCGCGCACATCGAGCGCGGCTCGCGCGATCACCTCGACGGCCCGTATCCCGTCGAACTCACCGTGCTGACCCGTCGCCTCAACGCGTTCATCGACAGCGAGCGCGAGCAGCGCACGCGCTACCGCGACACGCTCGCGGACCTCGCGCACAGCCTGAAGACACCGCTGGCGGTGATCCGCTCGCAGCTGGAAACCGGTGGCGACGCGGGCAATCTTCGCGGCGAGTTGCTCGACCAGGTCCGCCGCATGGACGAGATCGTCGCCTACCAGCTCTCGCGCGCCGCGACGTCGGGCCGACGCACGATCGCGTCCGTCGAGCCCATCGCGCCGCACGCCGAGGATCTCGTGCAGAGCCTCGAGAAGGTGTACGCGGCGAAGAACGTGCTGTGCGAGTTCGAGATCGAGGACGGCGTGACGTTCCCGGGCGAGCAGGGCGACCTGCTCGAACTGATGGGCAACCTCGTCGAGAACGCGTTCAAGTGGGCGTCGCACCGCGTGCTGCTCACCGCGCGCTCGGTGGGCAAGATGCGCGGCCGCAGCGGCCTCGAACTCATCGTCGAGGACGACGGACCGGGCATTCCCGACGACAAGATCGAAAGCATCCTGCAGCGCGGCGTGCGCGGCGACGAACGGGTGCAGGGCCACGGCATCGGTCTGTCGATCGTGCAGGACATCGTCAAGGCGTATCAGGGCGAGCTCAACGTCGATCGCTCGGAGGAACTGGGCGGTGCGCGCTTCTGCGTGAAGCTGCCACCGCCTTAGCGGCCGCGCAACCCGGGCGAAGGCCCGTAGAACGCCTCCAGCAGCGCCGCCACCGCGGGCTCAGCCTCCCGCAACGCCTGCGGCTGCGAGAAATGCAGTTCGCTCGTCACCGCGAAATACTCCTCCGGCGCCTCGGCCGCATACGGGTCGATCGTCGTATGCCGGCCACGGTCCAGCGCCTTGGACAGGGTGTCGAAACCGCGCTGCATCGTCGCGATCCATTCGCGTCGGTTCATCGTCGGCGGCAACGGCGGCACGCCGTTCGCCGGTCCCGCGAGCATGTCGAGCTTGTGGGCCATCTCGTGGATGACGACGTTGAACCCGTCCCACGGCGCTTCGAGGTCCAGCGCGACATCGGCCAGCGAGAGGATCATCGGTCCGCGATCCCACGCCTCGCCGATGAGGGTGTCGTCGCTGTCGGTGACGACGCCGGTGCGCGCGTCGCGATGGCTGCGCCGCACGTTGAACTCGCCGGGATAGACGAGCACGTTCGTCCAGCCCTTGAAGGCTCGCGGGCCACGGGGCAGGGCGGGAAGGCTGGCCTGCATCGCGATCGCCAGCCGCCAGAAGTCGTCCAGGGCGGCGTCGCCCATGGCGTGGAAACGCTTGGTGTGCAGGAACGTCGCGGCGAGCTGGCGCAGGTAATGCGCGCGCGGCGCATCGAGGGCGCGCGCGAGCGGGACGCGCGCGATGGCCTGCTTCCACAGCGCATCGTCGATGGGCGGCACGGGCGCGCGGAAGCGCCCGATCAACGACTGAAGAAAGCCCACGACGATCGACCGGAACGAATCAGAGCATGGATCCCGGAAGCAGCGACTGCCAGCTCGGTACCGACGAGCGCAGCGGCGACACGTCGTCGCGCGACATGTCGGCATCCACGGGCGGTGCGACCGTGCCGGCCGAGGTGTCGCGACGGGAGCTGGATGGGCGGGCGGGCACGATGTCGCCACCACCGCCGTTGTCCCTGCCGGACTGCGCCGAGCGCGAGCTGCCTTCGAACGACGACGACGCACCGCTGCCGCTCGCGGAGAGCAGACCACTGGGGTCGATGTCGGAAGCGGCGGCGGTGCCGGCGGCACCGACGAGGCACAGACATCCGAAGATGTACGGTCTGGCGTTCATCGGTAAACCCTGCAGCCCCTCGAGGGACGAAGAGGGGGACGGCCGATCCTCGCAGAAATTTCACCTGGCTGCCAGTGCAGGACGTCGCTGGCGGTCGTCCGCCGCCCCGATGCGGGCGAAATCCGCGCCGCTGCCCTAGAATCGGCGGATGTCCCGGATTTCCCCACCCCCGACAGCGGCCGCCTGACGGCCCACGGCACCCCATGCTCGCACGCGACCTCCTCGATGCCCTCGCCGGTGGCGACGCCGTGTCCGGTGCGGCCCTGGCCCGCAAGGCCGGCGTCACGCGCGCCGCGGTCTGGAAACAGATCGAAGCCCTGCGACTGAAGGGCGTGCCCGTGGAGGCGAAGGTCGGGGGCGGCTACCGCCTGCCATGGCCGACCGAACTGCTGGACGGCCAGCGCATCCGTGCCGGGCTCGCGCCGGGGACCTCGGCGCAGGTCGGCATGCTCGAGGTGCACTGGGAGATCGACTCCACGTCGAGCGAGATCGCGCGCCGCATCCCGGTGCTGGACGACCTCGCGTTCGTCATGGCCGAAACGCAATCCGCCGGGCGGGGCCGCCGCGGCCGCCCCTGGCTGTCGCCTCCCGGCATGAATCTCTACCTCTCCGTGCTCAAGCGCTTCGACGGCGGCTTCGCGTCGCTGTCCGGCCTGTCGCTCGCCGTCGGGGTGATGCTCGTGCGTGCCCTCGGCGAACTCGGGATCCGCACGGCGGGGCTGAAGTGGCCGAACGACGTGCTCGCCGGCAACGCGAAGCTCGCTGGCATCCTCGTGGAGCTGTCCGGCGAGTATTCCGGTCCGTGCGCCGCCGTGATCGGCGTCGGCCTCAACATCCGCCTTCCGGACAGCGTGCACGAACGGGCCGGCCAGCCGATCACCGACCTCGCCTCGATCGTCGGCGGCGATCCGCCGGGCCGCAACCACATCGCGACGGTCGTGGTCACCGAGCTGGCCGAGGGGCTGCGTACCTTCGAGCGCCATGGCTTCGCCGCGTTCGCCGACGAATACGCGGCGAACGACCTGCTGCGCGACGTGCCGCTGCGCATCCTGGATCCCCGCGGGGACTTCGAGGCGGTGGGCGAAGGCGTCGACGAGCGCGGCGCCCTGCGCGTGCGCGTCGCCGACGGTTCCCTCGTCACCGTCGACAGCGCGGAAGTGTCCGTCCGCCGGAGCGCGCCATGATCCTGTTGCTCGACCTCGGCAACACGCGCCTGAAGTTCGCGCTGCTCGACGGCGACGACTTCGTGCATCGTGGCGCGTTCGGCTGGGACGCCGACATCGCGCACGAACTCGCCACGCTGTGGGCGACGTGGCCGGCACCGGAGCACGTCGTGGGCGCGTCGGTCGTCGACACCGCGCGGGAGACCGCCGTCGCCGTCGCGGCGGGCAAGGCCTTCGACCGCGATCCCGTGTGGGTGCGCACACCCGCGCACGCCTGCGGCGTCACCAACGTCTATCCGGAACATGCGCGGCTTGGCGTGGATCGCTTCCTCGCCATGGTGGACGCGTTCGCGGCGGGACGCGCGCCGTGCGTCCTCGCCAGCGTCGGCACGGCACTCACGCTCGACGCGCTCGACGCGACCGGTCGTCATCTGGGTGGCTGGATCGCGCCCGGGCCGCTGCTCATGCAGCAGTCGGTGCTTGGCGCGACGGTGCAGGTCCGCCCCGACCGCGGCGGCAGCGTCCTCGACCTCGCCGACAACACGGCGGACGGCCTCGCCTCCGGTTGCTGGCAGGCTTGCGCCGCGCTGGTGGATCGCTTCGTCGATCGCACGGCACCGATGCTCGGCGGCCATCCGGTCGTGACGCTCGGCGGCGGCGACGCCGACCTGCTCGCGCCGCTGCTCCAGCGCGACGTCGCGGTGGTGCCCGATGCCGTGCTGCGCGGACTCGCGGTGTGGGCGAAGTCGTATGTCGTTTCCGGCAATATCGCCTAGAATCCCGACGCCGCCGGTTCTGACAGGGGAACGCGCGCAGGCCCCTCCGCACCCGAGGCCACCATGCTGCTGCGTTTGCTGTTCGTACTGTTGATCGCCCTCAATATCGCGGTGGCCGCGTGGCTGCTGCTGGGCGATTCCGGTACGCCGGCGATCGATCCGAACGACGGTGGCGTGCCGAAGCTGAAGCTGCTCGCCGAGCTGCCGGAATCCGCGGCGACGACGCCGGCTCCGGCGACGTCCGCCCGCACCGGCGTACCCGCCGCGCCGGAGAAATCCACGAGCGTCGCGCTTCCCGCGATGCCGGCGAAGGCGGCGTCCGCACCGCCGGTCGTCCCACCAGCGATCGCCCCGAAGCCTCCCGCGATGGCCGCCGCGCCGAACGCGCCGACGAGTCCGCGTCGCAGCTACCGCTGCCTCGCCATCGGTCCGTTCGCCAACCAGGTGGACCTCCGCGCCACGCGCGGCGCCATCGCCTCTCGCACCGTGCGCAGCCGGCAGCGCCAGGAGCAGACCAGCGAATCGCGCGGCTGGCGCGTCTTCCTTCCCGCGCAGGCCACGCGCGAGCAGGCGCTGGCGCAGGCGCGTCGCCTGGAGGCGAAGGGCATCAAGGATTACTTCGTCGTCACCGCGCAGGGCGAGCTGCAGAACTCCGTCGCCCTCGGCCTCTTCCACGACCCGGCCAACGCGCGGAAACGCCGAGACGAGGTGGTCGCCGCGGGTTTCCCGGCCCGCATGAGCGAGCGCACGGAAACGACGCCCGTCTGGTGGCTCGACGTCGTCGTCCCCGAGGAAGCCGGCGGCGACATCCGCCGGGGCATCCGCACCCCCGGCGTCGCGGCGCGAACGACCGGTTGCTTCTGATAGAATCCCCGCCTTCGCCGGCATAGCTCAGTTGGTAGAGCAACCGCCTTGTAAGCGGTAGGTCCCCAGTTCGAATCCGGGTGTCGGCACCAGCCATCGTGCGACGTCGATCGCACGAAGTAAGGGCTCCCCGCCTTGGCGAGCCCTTTCTCTCCATCGACCGCTGGCCCGTCGCTATTCACCATGTAGCCCATGGCGGCACGACGAGCGGCTCGCGCCGGACCGGCCTTACGCTCAGTCTCATCCACGTATTGAGCAAGTAGCGTGGCGATCCGCCGAACGCGGTCGTGACTCCCATAAGTTGCTCCGCGTCGGGCACTGCGGGATTGCTCAGCCAGCAGTACATGGCCCAGTGAAAGGCCTGCGGCCCGAAATGCCTGAATGCGTCGGCCTCGGTTATCGGCGGCTGGTGCGGCGCGTACGGGAAGCCCTGCGGAACACTCGACGCGTTGTCGCCGTCCGCCTTGTCGTAGGCGTGTTCGATCCAGCGCTCGCCCGAGTTCAGATTTCGATAGAGAAGTTCACCGACGTCCAGCGCCGGGATGCCCCAGTCGCTGAAGCCGTCGATCGTGAGGCCACAGATGGCCTTCGCGATCGTGCTGTAAGGTTGGAGGGCTTCGGTGTTCGCCCGGCTATCCGTGCGATGCAAGATTTTCCGAAGTGGATGATTGGGATCCATCTCGTCGATGTCGTCGCAGATCGCGCCGGCCATCTCGTACTGGCGTGGTGCCACGTAATTCTTGTAGAGCACGCCATTTTCCGACGTGATGCCGAAAAAGAAGCCTCCGCCACCGGGCTCGCCGATGCGGGGGGCACCACGCACGGGGCGTGTCCGTCGCTGCGGGGTCGGCCGGCGCCCCGCCCCCGCGTGTCGCCCTTCGCGGCGGGGATGCCTCACCCGTTCGCGATCGGTCCGAAGGCCCTCGAGCAGCCGGCCGGCAGCTGATGAGCGATCCACAAGCGGAATGTCTCCGTTGATGAGATAGCATCTGTGGTGATCGTATTGGACGGCGATCCCGGTATAGCGGTTTCGCAGTCGCACCGAGAAGAAGGTGAGTTGCGATGGTCCTTCGGGTACCAGACCCAGGTAGCCCCAGGGCAGTTCCACGTCGATCGACGAAACATCCGGGTCGTACTGGAAATCGACCCCGAAACCGAAGAGATCCACCTCGATATCGAAGGTGGATGGGTCGGTCACGATGCCCCGGACAGTGCAGACGATCGGCTCCCACGGCTTGGGAATCGTGCGGATGTCGAGTGCGTAATTCATCTCGCCGTTGCTGCTTTCGAACCAGGGCACGATGTCGAGCGGAATCGTCAGGTACTCGCCGACGAAGGACTTAGTTGCTGCGGTGCTGATCCTGGACATGTCTGGTCTCCTCCATGAGATGTGTGCCTCGCGGTCGGTTCGCCGCGCGCGATCGATTGTCGACCTCGACCGCGGCCTCGCGCAAAGCGTCGGTTTGCATACGATTCCATGTACCCCAGTGGGGTACGCCGTTCGGACCGAATCCGCATCGAAGTTTTCGATCGGGTAACGCCAGACCGGACGGACGCGCACGATCAACTTGCTGCGACGGCGCTCAACCTTTGCCGCAGAAAGTCCCGCAGCCGCTGCACCGCCGGCGTCAGTTGCGAGCGGTGCGCGCTGACGAGATTCAGAGGCGAGCGTTCGCCCTGGTCGGGGAGCAGGTCGACGAGCCGGCCGGCGGCGAGATCGTCGGCGACGTCGATCCTCGACTTGTAGACGATCCCTTTCCCCGCGACGCCCCAGCGGCGCGTGACTTCAGCGTCGTCGCTGATGCGGTCTCCCGACACCTTCACCGTACGAGGGCCGCCTCGCAGGTCGAACGTCCAGCGGTCGTAGACGATGTCGCCCCAGACGAAGCACAGGCAATTGTGTTCGCCGAGATCGTCGGGGTGGGTCGGCGTGCCGTGCTTCGCGAGGTAATCGGGCGACGCGCAGAGCACGCGTCGATTGTCCGGGACGAGCGGCTGCGCGACGAGGCCCGAATCGTCGAGCGTGCCGTAGCGGATCGCCGCGTCGATGGGATGGCGGTGCAGGTCCGCCGAGCGATCGCTGATGCGCAATTGCAGGCAGATGGCCGGGTGCTCGGCCTGGAACGCGTCGAACCACGGCAGCAGCACGTTGCGTCCGAGATCGGACGGCACGGACAGCCGCAACGGGCCGGCGATCTCGCCGCGACTCTCGGCCAGCGTGCGCGAGCCACCCGCCAGCGCGTCGAGCATCGCCCGCGCATGCGGCAGATAGCGCTCGCCGTCGTCGGACAGTCGCATGCTGCGGGTCGAGCGCACGAAGAGCCGCGTGCCGAGTTCGCGCTCGAGCCGTTGCACGGCGTTGCTGACCATCGCCGGGGTGCTGTCGGCGAGCCGGGCGGCCGCCGAGAAGCTGCCCGCGTCGGCGGTCTGGACGAAGAGCTGCACGTCGTCGAGTCGGATCATTTTCGGCGCTTTGCGGAAAGTGTTTGCCCATGGTGCCCGTTTTTCGCGTCCTCACGGAAGACGACGATGGCAGGGCGACGCGCTGCGCGTGATCGGCTGGATGTGGCGCGCTAGGCGACGGATGGACTGCCGCGCTGCAACGTGGCTGTTTCATGGGCGGGTGTAGACTTCGGGAGTTATCACCGAGCCGTCCCCTCCATGAGTCCTCTCACCCGTTCCGTCGCCCTCGTGGGCGCCCCCACCGATATCGGCGCCGGCCATCGCGGCAGCTCGATGGGGCCGGAGGCGCTTCGCGTCGCCCGGCTCGCCGAGCGGCTCGCGAAGCGCGGCATGCACGTCGTCGACCGCGGCAACCTGGCGGGGCCGCTGAATCCATGGCAGCCCCCGGTCGACGGCTATCGCCACCTCGACGCCGTCGTGGCGTGGAACACGGCGCTGCACGACGCGATCTACGGCGAACTCCGCGAGGGCAGGCTGCCGATCCTCCTGGGCGGTGACCACTGCCTGGCGATCGGTTCGATTTCGGCGGTCGCGCGCCACTGTCGCGAGACAGGGAAGAAGCTGCGCGTGCTCTGGCTCGACGCGCACGCCGACTTCAACACCAGCGCGATTACCCCGTCCGGCAACATCCACGGCATGCCGGTGGCGTGCCTTTGCGGCCATGGCCCGGATGTGCTCACGCGCATCGGTGGCACGGTGCCCGCCACGTCGCCCGACGTGTTCCGGCAGATCGGCATCCGCTCGGTGGACGAGGGCGAGAAGCGCTTCGTGCACGAGGTCGGGCTCGACATCTACGACATGCGCTACATCGACGAGATCGGCATCAAGGCGGCGATGGAAGAGGCGCTGGCCGGGGTCGACGAGGACACCCACCTGCACGTGAGCTTCGACGTCGACTTCCTCGATCCGTCGATCGCCCCCGGTGTCGGCACCACGGTGCGCGGCGGGCCGAACTACCGCGAGGCGCAGCTCGTCATGGAGATGATCGCGGATACGGGCCGCGTCGGCTCGCTCGACATCGTCGAGCTGAATCCGGCCTTCGACAAGCGCAACCAGACGGCCAAGCTGGCGGTCGACCTCGTCGAGTCGCTGTTCGGCAAGTCGACCCTGATGCGCTGAGCGTGTGGGAGCGGACCTGGCCGCGACGGCTTTTCGCGGGGCGTCACAGGCCCAGTCGCTCCTCGCGAAAGGCCGTCGCGGCCAGGTCCGCTCCCACAGCGACACGCCGTCGCGGCCAGGTCCGCTCCCACAGCGACGGGATGTCGTGGCCTAGGCTCCTCCCACAGCGACGGGATGTCGCGGCCGCGGCCGCTCCCACAGGCCGCTCCCCGCGGGCTAGACTTGGACGGTTTCCGTCGTCAGGTTCGAAGGCTTCCCATGCACACCCGCGTTCTCACCGGCATCACCACGACCGGCACGCCGCATCTCGGCAACTACGTCGGTGCCGTCCGGCCGGCGGTCCTTGCCAGCAAGGATCCGAACGTCGACGCGTTCTACTTCATGGCCGACTACCACGCCCTGATCAAGAGCGACGACGCCGATCGCGTGGAGGCCTCCCGCCTCAAGATCGCCGCCACCTGGCTGGCCGCGGGCCTCGACCCGAACACGGCCACCTTCTACCGCCAGTCGGACATCCCCGAGGTGACCGAGCTCATGTGGCTGCTGACCTGCGTCACGGCCAAGGGCCTGCTCAACCGCGCGCACGCGTACAAGGCGGCGGTGGACCGCAACATCGAGAACCAGGAAGACGCCGATGCGGGCGTCACCGCGGGCCTGTACATGTACCCCGTGCTGATGGCGGCCGACATCCTCGCGTTCAACGCGAACAAGGTGCCCGTCGGACGCGACCAGATCCAGCACATTGAAATGGCGCGCGACATCGCGCAGCGCTTCAACCACACCTACGGCCGCGACTTCTTCGTCATGCCCGAAGCGCACATCGAGGAGCAGGTGGCGACGCTGCCGGGCCTCGACGGCCGCAAGATGTCGAAGAGCTACGACAACACCATTCCGCTCTTCGAGGGCGGCGCGAAGGGCATGCGCGAGGCGATCATGAAGATCGTCACCGATTCGCGCCTCCCGGGCGAGCCGAAAGAGACGGACGACTCCTCGCTGTTCACCATCTTCAAGGCGTTCGCGTCGCCGGCCGAAACGGCCGCGTTCGCGGAGGCGTTGCGTGGTGGCCTCGGCTGGGGCGACGCGAAGCAGGCCCTGTTCGAGCGCGTGGAGGCCGACATCGGCCCGATGCGCGAGCGCTATGAAGCTCTGATGGCGAAGCCGGACGACATGGAGGACATCCTCCTTGCCGGTGCCGCGAAAGCGCGCGCGATCGCCGGCCCCCTGGTCGAAACGCTGCGGGAGGCCGTCGGTCTGCGCCGATCGAGTTCCGCATCGAAGGCGGCCGCGGCTCCCGCGGCGGCTCCGTCGATAGCGAAGGCGAAGCCGCCGCGCATCGCCAGCTTCCGCGATACCGACGGCAGCTTCCGTTTCCGCCTGTTCGGCGGCGATGGCGAGGAGCTGCTGCTGTCCAGCGCGTTCGCCGACCCGAAGGCGGCCGGCGCGGTGCGCCAGACGCTCGGCACGCTGGGCGGTGCGAACGCCGTTCTCGAGGCGCAGGGTGATGCCATCGTCCTGTCGATGGACGGCCATGCGGTCGCTTCGGGTGCGTTGCCTGCCGACGAGGCCGCCCGTGCGGCGCACGTGCAGCGCGTGCGTGCCGCCCTCGACGCACTCGCCGCCGCGACGGCGGAAGAAGCGGCGGCGAAGCGGAAAGCCTGAGATGCGCTACCTCGCGATCATGCTGCTGGCGCCGTGGTTGATCGTGCTGGGCTGGGCCTACTGGGCCTACCCGAAGTCGCTGCCGCGGAACATCACGCGTCGCTCGTTCGATGTGCTCGCGCTGCTCGCGGCGACGGTCGCGGCGATCCAGTCGGCCGTGGTCGCGTACGACGCCGTCGAGCTGCCGGCCGCCGACGAATTCGGGCCGAAGAGCGGAGCGATCTGGCAGCAGGTCGTACCCGCCCTGTACGGCTACGGCGCCTTCCTCGCCGTGCTGCTCGTCGCGCTGATCGTCCGGCGGATGGTGTGGAAAAAGCGCGCAACCTAGACCTTCCATGTAGGAGCGCGCCCTGCGCGCGACAGCTCTTCGCGAGGCGCACAGGTCCCGCAGCTCACGGCACGGAGGCTGTCGCGCGCTGGGCGCGCTCCTACGGATCACGACATCGCCGGCGGCTACGGGCCCCACCGATTCACATGCGGCCCGAAGTCCTCGGCCTGCCTTTGCACGATGCAGAAGCGATGGCCCGTTGGCGCTTCCATCACCCACCAGCGCTTCACGAAGCCGATCCGCTTCGCCCCCAGCGCCTCCAGTCGCGCGGCTTCGGCGTCGAGGTCGTCCGTTTCGATGTCCAGATGCACGCGACTGGGATGATCCACGCACTGGATGAGGACTTTCAGCTCATCGGATTCCGTCTTCAGCGATGCGTACCTTCCATCGCCGTCTTCGTCGGGATTTTCCACCGGCTTCCCGAGCGCGCGACTCCAGAAAGTCGTGGCCGCGGCCAGGTCGGTGCCCTGGCAGTCGATGACGAGGTTGCAGAGCCTGCTGCGGTGCATGGTCGATGCCTCCGTGACACGGAACACCGACGCTAGCAGCGGCCGCGCGGAAACGACGTGACGCTTAGGCGCCGCGCAGGCGCAGCGTCAGGCCCTTGAGGAAATTGCGCAGGAACTGGTCGCCGCAGAGGCGGAAATTGCTGTGCTTCGGCTGCCGGAAGAGGGCGTTGATCTCCCCCTTCGATACGCGGAAGCCGGCCTCTCCCATGATCGCGAGGATGTCGTCTTCCTTCAGCTCGAACGCCACGCGCAGCTTCTTCAGCACCACGTTGTTGTTGACGCGGGTTTCGACAGGGCGCGGCGGCTGGCTTTCGTCGCGGCCGCGGCGATGGACGATGAGGCCATCGAGGAAATGCGCCATGGCGGCGTCGGGCATCTCGGCGAAGCCCGGCTCGTCTTCCTTGCGCAACCAGGGTTCGACCTGTTCGCGCGTGGCGGGAAAGCCGGAGAGCTTCATGATCTCGACGACATGGATGTCGCCGAGGTCGAGCATGTAGCGGACGCTACGGAGGGTGTCGTTGTTGAGCATGGCGGGAAGGATACCGCGCGAGCGGTGGCAGCGTCGCCGGCCCTTGCGTAACCTCCATCGGGACTTGTGACTCGCGGCCTCAAAACATGTCGCGCGCAGGGCGCGCTCCTACCGTGCGGCGTTGTAGGAGCGCGCCCTGCGCGCGAATGAGGGCAGGGCGGCGTCGCCGCGTCTTACTGCGGCAGGCCCAGATCGTCGAGCATCGCCTTCAGGAAGCGCGCGGCTTCCCCGCCCGTGGCGGCGCGGTGGTCGAAGGTGAGCGACAGCGGCATGCGGCGGTGCACTTCGATGCCGCCCATCACGGCGACCACGTCGTGGCTGAGCTTGCCGGCACCGACGATGGCCACCGTCGGCGGCACGACGACCGGCGTGGCGTAGCGGCCGGCGAACATGCCGAAGTTGGACAGGCTGATCGTGTAGCCGGAGAGCTCCGACGCCGGGATGCTGCGATCCTCGACGGAGGTGCGCAGGCGTTTGATCGCGGCGCGGACGCCCGCGCCGTCGAGCACGTCGGCGTTGCGCAGGGCCGGCACGAACAGGCCGTCCTCGGTATCCACGGCGATGCCGACGTCCACGTGCGGGTGCAGGGTGCGGGTCAGCGTCTTGCCGTCGAACCACGCGTTGAGCGCCGGCACCGTCTTGCAGGCGACCACGATCGCGCGGATCAGTCGGGCGGTGATGTCCTGCTTGCCGATCCAGGCGTGCAGGTCGGCGTCGTCGACGAGCGTGGTCGGGACGACCTGCGCGTGCGCTTCGGCCATGACGCGCGCCATGTTGCGGCGCACGCCCTTGAGCTGTTCCGGCTGGCCCATCGCGTCCTTGCCCGGGGGCGCGGTGCGGACGGCCTTGCCGGCGAGCGACACGGGCGTGCGCGTCGGTGCCGGACCCGGCTCGGGCAGCGTCGGCGCGAGGTGCTGCGCGGCGGCCGAACGGACCGGCGCGGCGCCCAGGGCGGCGCTGCCGTTGGCCGCGGCGGCCTTGACGTCGGCCATGGTGATGACGCCGCCGGCGCCCGTGGGCTGCACGCGGGTCAGGTCGACCTTGAGCTTCTTCGCGGCGGCGCGCACGGCCGGCACGGCCTTGACGCCGCCGGCACTGGACACCTGCTCGGTGTGCACGGCGTTGCCGCTCACCATGGCGCCGACGACGGTGCCTTCGTCTTCGCGCTCGCCGCCGGACTCGATCTCGCCACCGTCGTCGGACGCGACGACCTTGTGGCTATCGTCGGCCGCCGGGCTGCCGACGCCCTTCTTCGGGCCATGGTGGTGGCCGGTGGATTCGGCCTCGGCGCGCTGGCGGGCGTTCGGGTCGATCTCGAACTCGGCCAGCGGCGCGCCGGTCTCGATGATGTCGCCGGCGGCGCCGTGCAGCTTCTTCACGGTGCCGGAGTAGGGCGACGGCACGTCGACGACGGCCTTCGCGGTTTCCATCGACACCAGCGGGGCGTCGAGCTTGATGGTGTCGCCTTCCTTGACGTGCCACTCGACGACGGTCGCGTCGGGCAGGCCTTCGCCGAGGTCGGGCAGGAAAAAGGTCTTGATGTCGGCCATGGGTATCGGTTCCTCAGGAGGCGGCGAGCGTGCGCTCGGCGGCTTCGACGATGCGTTCGACGCTGGGGAGGTACTTCATCTCCAGGCGGAACAGCGGGATGTGGGTATCGAAGCCGGTGACGCGCTCGACCGGAGCGAGCAGGCTGTAGAGGCATTCCTCCGACAGGCGCGCGGCGATCTCGGCGCCGAAGCCGGCGGTCTTCGGGGCTTCGTGCACGATGACGCAGCGGCCGGTCTTCGTGACCGATTCCGCGATCGTGTCGAAGTCGAGCGGGGTCAGCGTCGCGACGTCGATGACTTCGGCGCTGATGCCCTTCTGCGCGAGCTCGTCGGCGGCCTCGAGGCATTCCTTCACCTGCGCGCCCCAGGTCACGAGCGTCACGTCGGTGCCGTCGCGCAGCACGAAGCAGACGTCGAGCGGCAGCGCCTCGCCGTCGTCCGGCACTTCTTCCTTGTACTGGCGATAGATGCGCTTCGGCTCGAAGAAGATCACCGGATCCGGGTCGCGGATCGCGGCGAGCAGCAGGCCGTACGCGCGGGCCGGCGACGAGGGCATCACGACGCGCAGGCCCGGGATGTTGGTGAACAGGTGCTCGTTCGCCTCGGAGTGGTGCTCCGGCGCGCGGATGCCGCCGCCCCAGGGCGCGCGCCACACGGCGGGCACGGTGATGCGGCCGCGCGTGCGGTTGCGCATGCGGGCGGCGTGGCAGGCGATATGCTCCATCATCGGGTAGATGAAGCCTTCGAACTGCGCTTCCGCGACGGGCTTCATGCCCTGCGCGGCGAGACCGACCGTGAGGCCGGCGATGGTGCCTTCGTCCAGCGGCGTGTCGATGACGCGCATGTCGCCGAACTGCTCCTGCAGGCCCTGCGTGGCGCGGAACACGCCGCCGTTGACGCCGACGTCCTCGCCGAGCACCACGACGCTGTCGTCGTTGCGCATCTCGTAGGCGAGCGCCTGGGTCACCGCTTCGATGAGAGTGATTTGTGCCATGGGAAGGGATCCTTACTTGCGATCGAGGGAAGCAACGAGCTCGCGCTGCTTTTCGAGGTCGGCCGGGAGTTCGGCGTACAGGTAGTCGAACATCGCCGTCGCCGGCTGGTTCTTCGTCTCCAGGTACGCGTTGACCTCGTTGTCCATCCAGTCGTCGCACTCGGCCTTCCAGGCCTCTTCCTTCGCGTCGTCCCACTTGCCCTTGGCTTCGAGCCACTTGCGCAGGCGCGGCACCGGATCGCGTTCCCACGCGTCCTTCACTTCCTGCTCGCCGCGATAACGGCGCGCGTCGTCGGCGGTGGTGTGGTCGCCGAGGCGGTAGGTCACCGCTTCGATCACGCTGCCGCCCTGACCCGAGCGCGCTCGCTCGAGCGCGTCTTCCATCGCCTTGCGCACGGCGATGATGTCGTTGCCGTCCACCTGGATGCAGTACAGGCCGGCCGCGATGCCCTTCTGGGCCAGCGTGCCGGAACCGCTCTGGATGCGGCGGGGCACGGAGATCGCCCACTGGTTGTTCACGATCACCGCCACCAGCGGCAGTTGCTGCGCGCCGGCGACGTTGATGGCGCCGTAGAAGTCGCCCTTCGACGAGCCGCCGTCACCGATCGTGCAGACCGCGACGCGCGGTTCGTTGCGGATCTTGAACGCCAGCGCCGAGCCGGCGGCGTGCAGGCACTGCGTGCCGATGGGCACGCACCAGGCGAAGTCGTGGGCGGGCGCGTCGGCGAAATCGTTGCCGCGCTCGTCGCCGCCCCAGTAGGTGTAGACCTCGCGCGGCTTCACGCCGCGATACAGCTGCGCGCCGTACTCGCGATACGACACGGCGAGGGAATCCTCGCGGCGCATGGCGCTGCCGATGCCCACGTGCGCGGCTTCGTGGCCGAGGCAGGAGGCGTAGGTGCCCAGCTTGCCGGTGCGCTGCAGCGCGATGGACTTGGCGTCGAACACGCGGGTGGACACCATGAGCTTGTAGAGCTCGACCATGTGGTCGAGGTCCTTGGCGAATTCGGGGAGTTCCTTACCGGTTTCCTTGCCGTCCTGGTCAAGGTATTGCAGGTATTCGATTTCGAACTTGGCGGCGATGGACACGACTCGCTCCCAGGGGAAGGTTAGAAACGACACGCACGAGTGGGGAAGCGGCCGGGCCCATCCAGCGGGGCGCGACTAGCTTTTGGGTTCTTGCGAGCCGGACTAGATATCAGGGGTATTATGGCCCGGCAAGGTACGGCGCAGCACGATCGACCCGGCGCAGGCGGCCGAAATGGCGGCGTGGCGCGCCCTGCGACCCCGTCAACCCCCGATGTGAAGATGCCCATGGCCAACCCGCAGCGCGACCTCGAACCCGGTATCCGCACCGATCTCGACGGGCGCCTCACCTATGGCGAGTACCTGAAGCTCGACCAGGTACTCACCGCGCAGCACCCGCGCAGCGAGCCGGCGCACCACGACGAGATGCTCTTCATCGTCCAGCACCAGACCTCCGAGCTGTGGCTGAAGCTGATGATCCACGAGCTGGACGCCGCGCTGGCGCGCCTGCGCCGCGACGATGTCGACGGCACGCTGAAAGTTCTTGCGAGGGTGAAGCAGATCCAGCGGCAGCTCTACGAGCAGTGGGGCGTGCTGGAGACCCTCACCCCTGCCGAATACCTGCAGTTCCGCGACGTCCTGGGGCCTTCGTCCGGATTCCAGTCGCTGCAGTACCGCATGGTCGAGTTCCTGCTCGGCAACAAGCACGCCGACATGCTGCGCGTGTTCGAGCACGATCCGGTGGCGCACGAGCGGCTCCGGGCCGTGTTCGAGGCCCCGGGCCTGTACGACGAATACTTGCGCTACCTCGCCCGCCGCGGCCATCCCGTGCCCGCCGAACTGCTGGCTCGCGACCTGACCCAGCCGTGGCGCAGCCAGCCGTCGCTCCTGCCCGTCTTCAAGCGCATCTACGAGGACACCGCGAACTTCTGGCCTGAGTACCATCTCAGCGAGGAGCTCGTGGACATCGAGGAAGCGTTCCAGCTCTGGCGCTTCCGCCACATGAAGACGGTGGAGCGCATCATCGGCTTCCGCCCCGGCACCGGCGGCTCGTCCGGCGTGGCCTTCCTGCGCAAGGCGCTGGAGCAGAGCTTCTTCCCGGAACTCATCGAGGTCCGCACCATCCTGGGCACGTGAGCGCGTTCAGTGGGAGCGGATCTGGCCGCGACCGCTCTTCGCCGGAAGCGACAGGGCCTGCGACGCCTCGCGAAAAGCGGTCGCGGCCAGGTCCGCTCCAACAGGCGGTCGTCACCTTTCGATTTGACGCACGGGGCCGCTCCGGCTAAACACCCTGCACGCATTCGTCTTCAAGGGAAGCCATGACAGCCACCGCCCACGCCGCCGCGCGGCCCGTACCCGAGTATCCGCAGACCCTCGGTCATCCGCGTCCCCTGTGGATGCTGTTCATGACCGAGTTCTGGGAGCGGTTCGCGTTCTACGGCATGCGCTGGGCGCTGACGCTGTACATCGTCGCCGAATTCTTCAACGGCGACGCCTCGGGCCAGGGCTACGCCAGCCGCACCTACGGCGCCTATCTCGCGCTCGTCTACGCCTCGGCGATCTTCGGCGGCTACGTCGCCGACCGGATCCTCGGCTACCAGCGTTCCATCCTGCTCGGGGCCGCGGTGATGGGCGCCGGCCTGTTCATGGTGATGGTGCCGAACGAACAGGTGTTCCTCGCCGGCCTGGCCACCGTGATCGTCGGCAACGGCCTGTTCAAGCCGAACATTTCGTCGCTCGTGGGCCAGATCTACCCCGTCGGCGACGACCGGCGCGATCGCGGTTTCACCATCTTCTACATGGGCATCAACCTCGGCGGTTTCCTCGCGCCGCTGGTCACGGGTTGGCTCGCTTCCGTCATCACCGATACGCCGCTGCAGCAGAACTACAAGGCCGTGTTCGCCGCGACCGGCATCGGCATGGTGATCTGCTTCATCTGGTTCCTGCTCGGCCGTTCGCAGCTGAAGGGCGTGGGCGTGCCGCCGCCGGAACGCCACGAAGGCAAGAGCTTCGTCGGCGTGATCGTCGGCATCCTCGTCGCCATTCCGCTCGTGTACCTGCTGATGGCGAAGGCGGGCGCGATCTTCATCGCGTGGCTGCTCGGCATCCTCTTCATCGGCGTGGCCGCGATGCTCGTGATCGAGGCCGTGCGCCACGACCGCATCCAGATCCACCGCGTCGTGGCGATGCTGCTGCTCTTCACGTTCAACGTGCTGTTCTGGATGTTCTTCGAGCAGGCCGGCAGCTCGTTCAACTTCCTCGCGCAGAACATCGTGGACCGCCAGATGTTCGGCTGGGAATTCCCCACCGGCTGGTTCCAGTCGGTGAACTCCGCCGCGATCCTCGTCTTCGCGCCGGTCGTGGCGCTGGCGTGGGCGTGGTCGTCGCGCTTCCGCAAGGAGCCGTCGATCCCGCGCAAGTTCGGCCTCGGCCTGATCTTCAACGCGCTGGGCTTCCTGGTGCTGATGTACGCGCTGAAGGGCCTGGTGGACGGCCGCGGGCTGATCCCGTTCTGGCCGCTGGCGGCGTGCTACGTGCTGCAGACGATCGGCGAGCTGTGCCTGTCGCCGATCGGCCTGTCGATGGTGACCAAGCTGGCGCCCATGCGCGTCGTCGGCCTCGCCATGGGCGGCTGGTTCCTCTCCACCGCCATCGGCAACAACCTCTCGGGCCTGCTCGCGGGCCACATCAGCGGCGAGACCGGCATGACCGTGGACTCGGCGCTCTCGGGCTTCACCTTCAGCTTCGAGCTGCTCGTCGGCGCGGGCATCGTGCTCTTCCTGATCGCCCCGCTGATCAACCGCCTGATGCACGGGGTGAAATAAGGCCCCGTATTCGCTCCTCGGTAGCCCGGTCGCGACGACCGGGCTACCGGAGGGGTGGGAGCCGATCGTATCGGCGATCCGGCTCGCCTCAGGCCAGCAGCTTGTCCAGGATCCGGTCCAGCTGCACCCGTTCGGCCTCGTCCAGCTTCGCCAGCAGCTCCCGCTCGTGGGCGCGGGCCAGCGGCGCCACCTCGTCGTGAATCGCCCAGCCGGCGTCCGACAGCTTCAGCACCGAGCGGCGCTTGTCGCCGTCGTGCGTGCCGCGGTCGACCCGACCCGCCTCGACCAGCCGGGCCACGGCACGGCTCACCGCGACCTTGTCCATCGCCGTCCGCTCCACCACTTCACGGGCCGAGACCTCCGGAAAGCGCGCCAGGATCGTCATGACGCGCCACTCGGTCATGCTCAGCTGGAAGCGCTCCACGTACTCCGCCGCGATGCCCTGGCTCACCGTGTTCGACAGGATCGAAAGCCGGTAGGGCAGGAAGTGCTCCAGTTCGAGCGGCGCGTGCGCGGGTACGGCTTCGGGAATCATGCTGCACAGGTCCTTGCAAATGGTTACAGGTGAAACTATAACGGGCATCATGACGGCGCAAGCCGTCCCCCAGCCAGGAGTATCGCCCATGAGCGCCCAGCCCAATATCGGTATGGAAGTCACCACCTTCGAAAACCCGCAGGGTGTCGATGGCTTCGAGTTCGTCGAGTTCGCCGCGCCGGACCCGGCGCTGCTGCATACCTTGTTCCCGAAGCTGGGCTTCACCGCGGTGGCGAAGCACAAGACGAAGAAGGTCACCCTGTACCGCCAGGGCGACTGCAACTTCCTCGTCAACGAAGAACCCGATTCGTTCGCCGCCGATTTCGTCGCGCAGCACGGCCCGAGCGCGTGCGGCTTCGCCATCCGCTTCAACCGCCCGGCGGCGGACGTGCAGGCGACCGCGCTGTCCAACGGCGCCGAGAAGATCACGAACAAGCCGGAAACGTTGGCGCTCGACGTCCCGACGATCCAGGGCATCGGCGGCTGCGCGCTGTACCTCGTGGATACCTACGGCGACAAGGGCGAGGTGTACGAGAGCGAGTTCGAGTGGATCCCGGGCGTCGATCGCCATCCGAAGGGTTTCGGCCTTACCTTCATCGACCACCTGACCCACAACCTGCACTTCGGCAACATGGAGAAGTGGTCGGAGTACTACGAGCGCCTGTTCAACTTCCGCGAGATCCGCTACTTCGACATCAAGGGCGCGAAGACCGGCCTCGTCTCGAAGGCGATGACGGCGCCGGACGGCATGGTCCGCATCCCGCTCAACGAATCGTCCGACGAGAAGTCGCAGATCAACGAATACCTGCGCGAGTACAACGGCGAAGGCATCCAGCACATCGCGCTGTTCACGGACGACATCTACGCGTCGGTGGAAGCCATGCGCGCGCTCGACGTGGCGTTCCTCGATACGCCGGACACCTACTACGAGGTGATCGACATCCGCGTGCCGGATCACGGCGAGGACATCCCGCGCCTGCAGAAGAACAAGCTGCTGATCGACGCCGACGACGAAACCAAGAAGAAGCTGCTGCTGCAGATCTTCACGCAGAACAACATCGGCCCGATCTTCTTCGAGATCATCCAGCGCAAGGGCAACGAGGGCTTCGGCAACGGCAACTTCAAGGCGCTGTTCGAGTCGATCGAACGCGACCAGATGCGCCGCGGCGTGCTTTGACCGGATAACGAGGTGGGAGCGCGCTCGCGCGCGAATGGGTGCTCGAGGCAAGCTCCCTTCGCGCGCAAGCGCGCTCCCACCCCACCATGCTGACAACCCCGGTCGCCATCGCACCAGGACACCACCGATGACCCACACCGACGATACCCGCGGTTACCAGACCGGTTTCGCCAACGAGTTCGCCACCGAAGCGGTGGAGGGCGTGCTGCCCACCGGCCAGAACTCGCCGCAACGCGTGGCGAAGGGTCTCTACGCCGAACAGCTCTCGGGCAGCGCGTTCACCGCGCCGCGCCACCGCAACCTGCGCAGCTGGCTCTACCGCATCCGGCCTGCCGCGCAGCATTCGCCGTTCACGGAACTGGCGCATGCGAGCTTCCACAACCGCTTCGACGAAGCACCGCCCACCCCGAACCAGCTGCGCTGGGACCCGCTGCCCGCGGTACCCGCCGGCACCGATTTCCTCGATGGCCTGTTCACCATGGGCGGTAACGGCGGCGCCGCCGATCAGGCGGGCATCGGCATCCACCAGTACGTCGCCAACCGTTCGATGGAAGGCCGCTACTTCTACGACGCGGACGGCGAACTGCTGCTCGTGCCGCAGCAGGGGCGGCTGCGCATCCGTACCGAACTCGGCGTGCTCGACGTCGAGCCGTACGAGATCGCCGTCGTGCCGCGCGGCATCCGGTTCCTGGTCGAACTGCCGGACGGCGAGGCGCGCGGCTACGTCGCCGAGAACTTCGGCGCGCCGCTGCACCTGCCGGACCTCGGCCCCATCGGCGCCAACGGACTCGCGCACCCGCGCGATTTCCTCGCGCCGGTCGCCGCCTACGAAGACCTCGAAGGCGACTTCGCGCTGATCGCCAAGTTCCAGGGTCACCTCTGGCAGGCGTCGATCGATCACTCGCCGCTCGACGTGGTCGCGTGGCACGGCAACTACACGCCGTACAAATACGACCTGCGTCGCTTCAACACGATCGGCTCGATCGCGGTGGACCACCCGGACCCGTCGATCTTCACCGTCCTCACGTCGGCGAGCGATACGCCCGGCGTCGCGAACATGGATTTCGTGATCTTCCCGCCGCGCTGGCTCGTGGCCGAGCACACGTTCCGGCCGCCGTACTTCCATCGCAACGTGGCCAGCGAGTTCATGGGGCTGATCGACGGCGCGTACGACGCGAAGGCCGGCGGCTTCGTTCCCGGCGGTTCGAGCCTGCACAACTGCATGAGCGGACACGGCCCCGACGCGGCGAGTTTCGAGAAGGCCTCGCACGCGGACGTCTCGCGTCCGGACCACATCGTGGGCACCATGGCCTTCATGTTCGAAACGCGCAAGGTCATCCGCCCGAGCCGGCAGGCCCTCGAGTCGAAGGCGCTGCAGGGCGACTACTACGAATGCTGGCGCGGTCTGAAGAAGCACTTCGACCCGTCCGCCGTCTGATCGGAAAAGGAAACGCATGAAACTCGCTTCGCTCAAGGAAGGCGGCCGCGACGGCACGCTCGTCGTCGTCAGCCGCGACCTCACCCGCGCCGTGAAGGCGACCGGCATCGCCGCGACGCTGCAGGCGGCGCTGGACGACTGGCACGCGCTCGCGCCGCGCCTGAACGCGCTGTCGGAAGCGCTCCACGAGGGCACCGCGCAGGGCATCTTCGACCTCGACGTCGCGGCGATGGCGGCACCGCTGCCGCGTGCGTACGAGTTTGTCGATGGCAGCGCGTACCTGCCGCACGTCGAGCGTGTGCGCAAGGCGCGGGGCGCCGAAGTGCCCGAGTCGTTCTACACCGACCCGCTGATGTACCAGGCGACCAGCGCCGGCTTCCTCGGCCCGCGCGACCCGGTCGTCGTCCGCAGCGAGGAATACGGCATCGATCTCGAGGCCGAGGTGCTCGTGGTCACCGACGATGTCCCGATGGGCGTCACGCCCGCCGAGGCGGCGGGGCACATCCAGCTCGTCGGTATCGTCAACGACGTCTCGCTGCGCGGGCTGATCCCCGGCGAGCTCGCCAAGGGCTTCGGCTTCCTGCAGTCCAAGCCGCGTTCCGCGCTGTCGCCGGTATTCGTCACGCCCGACGAGCTCGGCGACGCGTGGCAGGGCGAGAAGTTGCACCTGCCGATGCGCACGTGGATCAACGGCCAGTGGTTCGGCGAAGCCGAATGCGGCGTCGACATGCAGTTCGACTTCGCGCAGCTGATCGCCCACGCCGCGAAGACGCGCCCGCTCACCGCGGGCACGCTGGTCGGTTCGGGCACGATCGCCAACCAGGACACCGCGAAGGGCGCGTCCTGCCTCGCTGAACAGCGCACCGTGGAAACGCTGCGCGACGGCAAGGCCTCGACGCCGTTCCTCGCCTTCGGCGACACGGTCCGCATCGAGGTGACGGACCAGAACGGCGCCTCGATCTTCGGCGCGATCGAGCAGCGCATCGCGCAAGGCTGATCCTTCGCTAGTCGTGGGAGCGCACCTGGGCGCGATAGCTTCTCGCCGGGAGCATCAGGACCTGCTGCTCCTCGCGAAAAGCTATCGCGCCCAGGTGCGCTCCTACAAAGCGGCATCGGCCTCCATGGCCTCGCGCACCGAGCGCACCTTCGCCGCGACGTCCGCGTCGAGCCGGCCATCGGGCGCGACGCGTCTCGCGATCCGCGCATGCAACGGCGCGACGCGCGCGGGCGGTGCGCCATGTATCTGCACCTCCACGCGCGACCACATCGCCGCTTCGTAGAGGTGCCCATCGGCCAGTTCGAGGCGCGCGAGATCGTGCATCGCGTGACGGCGCCCGCGGTTCGCGGCCGCCGTCAGCAGGCGGCGGGCGCGGTCCAGGTCGCGCGGTAACACGTTGCCCTTCCTGGCGGAGCCCTGGAAATACAGCTCGCCGGCGAGCTCCTGACTCGACGGATTGCCGGCGAGAGCGGAGCAGAGCAGGCGGTCGGCGAGGCGCTTGCGCTGCCCGGGCGACGCCGACGGCGAAAGCAGGCCGCGGTCGACGATCTCGGCGGTGGTCGGGTGCGATGCCGTGCAATGCATCGCGAGCGCCGTCATGGGCGGCATCATGGCGAGGCATGCGGCCATCAGGGCGCGGTGGTCCATGGGTGGTGATCTCCGGGCAAAAAAAGAGGGGCCCGCATCGCTGCGGGCCCCCCGTGGCCGTACTTATTGCGTTGTGGCGCGGCTTACTTCGCCGACATGAGCGCCTTGGCCATGTCGAGCATGCGGTTCGAGAAGCCCCACTCGTTGTCGTACCACGACAGCACCTTGACCAGCGTGCCTTCCATGACGCGCGTCTGCGTCGAATCGTAGATCGACGAGTGCGGGTTGTGGTTGAAGTCGATCGAGACCAGCGGCTGCGTGTTCACCGCGAGGATGCCCTTCAGCGAGCCGTTGGCGGCTTCGTTGATGGCGGCGTCGATCTCTTCCTTCGTGGTCGCGCGTTCGGCGGTGAAGGTCAGGTCGACCACCGACACGTTGATCGTTGGCACGCGCATGGCGAAGCCGTCGAGCTTGCCGTTGAGTTCCGGCAGCACCAGCCCCACCGCGGCGGCGGCGCCGGTCTTGGTCGGGATCTGGCTGTGCGTGGCGCTACGGGCGCGGCGCAGGTCGGAGTGGTAGACATCCGTCAGCACCTGGTCGTTCGTGTACGCGTGGATCGTGGTCATCAGGCCGTGCTTGATGCCGATCTTCGCGTGCAGGACCTTGGCCAGCGGGGCCAGGCAGTTCGTGGTGCACGAGGCGTTGGAGATGACTTCCAGGCCCGAGTGCAGCTTGTCGTCGTTGACGCCCATGACGAAGGTGCCGTCCACGTCCTTGTCGCCCGGAGCGGAGATGATGACCTTCTTCGCGCCGCCGGCGATGTGCGCGCTCGCCTTGGCCTTGGAGGTGAAGAAGCCGGTCGACTCCATGACGACGTCGACACCGTGCTCGCCCCAGGGCAGCTTCGACGGATCGCGCTCGGCGAACACCTTGATGCGGTCGCCGTTGACGATCAGGTCGCCACCGTCCACCGACACCTCACCCGGGAAGCGGCCATGGGCCGTGTCGTACTGGGTCAGGTGGGCATTGGTTTCGGCGTTGCCGAGATCGTTGACGGCGACGATCTGGATGTCCTGGCCGTTCTTCTTGGCTTCGTAGAGCGAGCGCAGGATGTTGCGACCGATGCGGCCGTAACCGTTGATGGCGACCTTGATGGTCATGTGCAGCCTCCGGGTTGGGAATTGCTAACGAAGTAGGGGCGGGTGGCACAAAACTCGATGATAACGGATCGTCGTCGCGGCAGGCTGCTCCCGCGACCCGGCCCTGCCCGGAAAGGTGGACGCGCGCCGCGGGTAGATCGATCTAAATTTCTGGTCCGGAGGCGAGGCAGGCTGTGGCACACTTGGGCGCTCGACCGTCCGGAAACGTTTACCGCCCCATGAAGATCGCCTCCAAGCGCCGCGTCGCCGCCGCCCTGCTGGCCCTGGCCATTCCCGCGCTCGCCAGCACCGTGCAGGCCTGGGGCGACATCGGGCACCGCATCGTCGCGGAACTGGCCTGGCGCCAGCTCGACCCGTCGGCCCGCAAGGAGGTCGAGCGACTGCTCAAGGCCGATGGCGCGGATTCGCTGGCCGATGTCGCCAGCTGGCCCGACCATCTGCGCGACGAGTCGGGCAAGGAGGCGCTGGGCAAGGCGACCGGCCCGCTGCACTACATCGGCTTCCGCGACGGCAAGTGCCACTACGTGCCGCCGCGCGATTGCCCGGACGGCCGCTGCGTCGTCGGCGGGCTCGAAAAATACGTCGCCATCCTCGGCGACCGGCACAGGTCCAACGCGGAGCGCGCCGAAGCGCTGAAGTTCGTCGTCCACTTCGTCGGCGATGTGCACCAGCCGCTGCATGGCGGCAGCCGTGACGACAAGGGTGGCAACGACTACCAGGTCCAGTTCGGCGGCAAGGGCACCAACCTGCACCGTGTGTGGGACTCGCAGATGCTCTACACGCGCGACCTCAAATGGAACGCGTACGCCGACCGGCTCGCGGCCGAAGGTCCGGTGAAACTGCCGAAGCCCATCGCGCCGTTCGACAACCCGTACGCCCAGTGGGCGGAGGAGTCGTGCATGGCCACGCTCGCACCGGGCTTCTACCCCGACAGCCACCGCATCGACGACGCCTACGTGGCGCACAACCTCCCGATCGCCGAGACGCGCCTGCGCGAGGCGGGCAAGCGCCTGGCCGACCTGCTGAACACCACGCTGGACTGACCGGCGCCCCACGCATTCAAGACCAAGAGAAAGCACCGATGACCGATATCCAGGTACGCCGCACCAAGATCGTAGCCACCCTCGGACCCGCCACCGACGTTCCGGGCATGCTCGAGAAGATCCTCGAGGAGGGCGTGGATATCGTCCGCCTGAACCTCTCGCACGGCACGCCGGACGACCATCGCGCCCGCGCGAACGCGGTACGCGCCGCGGCCGACGCGGTGGGTCGCGAGGTCGGCATCCTGGCCGACCTGCAGGGTCCGAAGATCCGCATCGAGAAGTTCGTCGACGGCCCGATCGACCTGCTGCCGGGCGACAGCTTCGTGCTCGACTGCCGTCCGGACGCTCCTCCGGGCGACCAGACCCGCGTCGGCGTCAGCTATTACGACCTGCCGCGCGACGTGGTCGCCGGCGACATCCTGCTGCTCGACGACGGTCTCGTGGCGCTCGCCGTCATCGACGTCGTCGGTAGCGAGATCCACACGCGCGTCGCGATCGGCGGCCGCCTGTCCAACCGCAAGGGCCTGAACCGCCAGGGCGGCGGCCTCAGCGTCTCCGCGCTGTCCGACAAGGATCGCAACGACATCAAGCTCGCCGCCGAAATGGGCGCCGACTTCCTCGCCGTCTCGTTCGTGCGTTCGGCGGAAGACCTGCACGAAGCCCGCCGCCTGCTGCGCGAGGCCGGTGGCGACGCCGCCATCGTGTCGAAGATCGAGCGTGCGGACGCCATCCCCGTCCTGGGCGAAATCATCGACGCCTCCGACGTGGTCATGGTCGCCCGCGGCGACCTCGGCGTGGAAATCGGCGATGCCGAGCTGCCGGGCCTGCAGAAGAAGATCATCCGCGAGTCGGTCATGCGCAACCGCTCGGTGATCACCGCCACGCAGATGCTGCAGTCGATGGTGCGCGCGCCGATCCCGACGCGCGCGGAAGTGCTCGACGTCGCCAACGCCGTGATCGACGGCACCGATGCCGTGATGCTCTCGGAAGAAAGCGCCGCCGGTGCCCACCCGGACAAGGCCGTGGCCGCCATGCGCCGCATCTGCCTGGGTGCCGAGCGCCAGTTCGAGCCGCGCGACGACCTGCGTCCGGGCACGCACTCGCTCGACCGCTCCGACCAGGCCATCGCGCTCGCCGCGATGCTGCTGGCGGCCCAGGTCGGCGTCCGCGCGATCGTCGCGCTGACCGAGTCCGGCGCGACGGCGCAGTGGCTGTCGCGCTACCGCTTCGCCGTGCCCATCTACGCGATGTCGCCGTCCGCGGTGGCCCGCCGCCGCATGCTGATGCTGCGCGACGTGCAGCCGGTGGACTTCGAGCAGAGCAACCTCGACCCTGCGCACACCGCGCGCGCCGCGCTCCAGCACCTGTTCGCACTGGGCAAGCTGACCAAGGGCGACCGCGTGATCCTGACCCACGGCGACCACATCGGTCGCGGCGGCGGCACCAACACGCTGAAGCTGCTGGTGATCGGCGACGACGGCATCGCGGATAGCCTGCGCGACCTCTGATCGTCACGCGATCGGTGATCGCTCGTAGGAGCGCGCCCTGCGCGCGACAGCTCTTCGCGAGGGGCGACAGGCCCTGCGGCTCTTCGCGAAAGGCTGTCGCGCGCAGGGCGCGCTCCTACACGATCGTCGGTACCAGACGCCGGGCGGGGGCGAACGACCGCACGATTTCACACGCACCCCATCCCCCGGCGGGAGTAAACTCGGCGCGCTGACCTACCTACGAGGGCGCCATGATCCGAATCAGCCTCCGCAGCGGTGCGATCGCCGCCGCGCTTCTCCTGACCGCCGGCGCCGCCGACGCCCAGAACATCCGCAAGGTCGCGCCCGACCGGCTGCCTTATTACTGGACGCTGACCAACACCAGCGTCGACGCCGACGTGCCGAACACCGGCAAGAACCTCAACCAGCCGGGCTGCACCGCGACGACGTTCATGATCGGCTCCAACGGCCTGCCGCAGAACGTGGTCGCGGCGAAGACCGTGCCCGAGGGCGATCTCGCCCAGGTCGGCGTCAGCATCGTGAAGAACTTCCGCTACGGCCCGTCGGGTGTGAACCGCAATGGCGATCCCGTGCTGACGTACTACGTCGCCGGTTACAACCTGCCGGACGATCCCGCGCAGAAGGCGAAGATCCTCAAGCAGTGCGAGCTGCCGGGCTACCAGACCACTTGATCGCGCCGCACAACGGCTTTCGCGGAGTCGTCCCCTATACTCCGCCGGTTTTTGCTTCGGCCCCGCCGCAAGAGCGGGGCATACCACTTACTTCCATGGAGTCCTCATGAGCATCGAAAACCTCGAACAGATCGCGCAGGCGATGGTGGCACCCGGCAAGGGCATCATCGCCGTCGACGAATCGGCCTCGACCATCAAGAAGCGCATCGAGGCTGTCGGTCTCGAGAACAATGAAGAGAACCGCCGCGCGTACCGCGAAATGCTGCTGACCGCACCGGGCCTCGGCGAATACATCTCGGGCGCCATCCTGTTCGACGAAACGATCCGCCAGAAGACCGCCGACGGCCGCACCATGGTCCAGGCGATGGAGCAGGCCGGCATCATCCCGGGCATCAAGGTCGACAAGGGCACGCACCCGCTGGCCGGCTTCCCGGGCGAAGTGGTGACCGAAGGCCTCGACGGCCTGCGCGAGCGCCTGCAGGAGTACGCGAAGCTGGGCGCGAAGTTCGCCAAGTGGCGCGCCGTGATCAAGATCACCGACGACACGCCCACCTCGGCCGCCGTCGAAGCGAACACCCACGCGCTGGCCCGCTACGCCGCGCTCTGCCAGGAAGCCGGCCTCGTCCCGATGGTCGAGCCGGAAATCCTGATGGACGACAAGGAGAACACGCAGGACCTCGACACGAGCTTCGCCGTGCACAAGGAAGTCCTGCAGAGCCTGTTCGCCCAGCTCGAGCTCAACAACGTCGAACTCAAGGCCCTGATCCTGAAGGTCAGCATGGTCATCCCGGGCAAGTACGCGCCGAAGGAAGACCAGGTGGACGCCGAGGACATCGCCGAGGCCACCGTCAACGTGTTCCAGTACGCCGTGCCCGCCGCCGTGGCCGGCATCGTGTTCCTCTCGGGCGGCCAGGAAGACCAGCAGGCCACCGAGAACCTCAACGAGATCAACAAGCTCGGCCCGCACCCGTGGCCGATCAGCTTCTCGTACGGCCGCGCGCTCGTGTCGGCGGCGCTGGAAAACTGGGCGAAGGACCAGAAGGGCAACCTCGCCTCGGCGCAGAAGATCGTCGTCGAGCGTGCCAAGGAAAACAGCCAGGCCGCCAAGGGCATCTGGAAGAAGGGCTGATTCCCTTCACGAAAAAACCCGGCGCCGCGAGGCGCCGGGTTTTTTATGCCGCCGGTGAAGCCGGCGCGTTCGATCAGAAGCGGTATTCCGCCGTGACCGAGGTCATGTTGGTCGAAAGGTCCAGACCGTCCTTGCGGGCATCGTAGTGATCGAAGTTGATGCCGAGGCTCCAGTTCTTCGAGAAGTCGTAGCCCACGCCCGCGCCGGCGTACCAGCTGGTCTTGTCGAGGTTGCGGCGATCGAAGTCGTCGCTCTCGGTGCCGTGGCCCTTCCATCCGTAGATACCGGCACGGCCGCTGATGTACCACTTCGGATCGATGTTGAAGTGGCCGTTCACGCCGGCGGTCCAGCCATGCAGTTCCGACTTGCGGCGATCGACCACGCGGTTGCCGTTGAAGAAGCTCTTGGCGTTGATGTTGCCGAGGTCGTTGTAACCGGCCTCGACACCGAGGGCGGCCCACGGGCTCACGGTCCAGCGGTAGCCGCCGTTGAGGGCGTAACCGGTGTCGTGGCCGTCGTAGCGGTCCTTGTCGACGGAGGTGCGACCGACGCTGCCGTTGACGAACCAGCCGGCACCGTTGGCTTCCTGGGCGAAGGCCGGGGCGGCAACGGCGCCAGCGGCAACCAGGGCGAGGGCGATAAGGGTCTTCTTCATGGTGGATCTCCGGAATGCTTTTTTTCTTTTTCGGCGCCGCGGCCCTGGGGTGTGGGGGAGGCCGTCGTCGCTGCCGCAGGGCCGGTCTGCCCTTGCGTGGACACTTAGATTGGGCGGGTCGGGATAAATTCAACACCGACCAGTTCAGTATTAAGAAACGATTAAGCCACGGTGAGGGGGCACCGTGGCTCAATCGATCGCTGAAGGGTTTTTCTTAACTTAGAAGCGGTATTCGCCGGCCAGCGAAACGATGCCGGTGGAGCGCTTCAGGCCACGCGTGACCTCGCCGGTCTCGTTGTTGCGGACCTTGCCGGCGTCGGCGTGGAAGTAGTCGTACGCGACACCCACGCTGAAGTGCTCGGTGGCGTCCCAGCCGGTGCCGATGCCGCCGTACCAGCTGCCGCGGTCGGCGCGACCGCCGCTCGAGAAGCCGAGATCCTGGCCCACGCTGTTGTTGTAGTTCTGGTTGTTGTCGTTGGCGCGGAAGTAGCCGCCGTGCGCGCTGATGTACCAGCCCGGCACGAGGTTGAGCTTGCCGTTCACGCCGACCATCCAGCCGCGCAGGGCGTTGCGCGTGGACCTCTGGTTGACGTCCTGATCCGATTCGAAGACGTTCTTGACGCGGTAGTTGCCGAGGTCGGCATAGCCGGCTTCGACGCCGAGGCCGAGGTCCGGGCCCACCTTCCAGCGGTAGCCGCCGAGGACGCCGTAGCCGGTGCGACGGCCCTTTTCGCCCTTCAGGAAGTTGAAACCGCCGGTGTTGCTGCCGAAACCGCCATTGTCGCTGCCGTTGGTGCGACCGACGTTGGCGCCGATGAACCAGTTGCCGCTACCGACCGACTGGGTCGGCTGGTAATTGCCGGACACGGCCGTGTTGTCCTGTGCGAAGGCCGGAATGGCCGCAAACGAAGCGCAAGAGACCGCAAGGGCAAGAGCTGCCTTTTTCATGGGAATGTTCCTCTTTTTTTCGGGGCGGCCGCCACACGTTGGGGGTGGGGGATCGGTGGTGGCCGTGGTCGATTAAAGACCTTCGAACCTGAAGAAATTCAAAAAACGAGGTCAAAAGATTAAGGCCGGGTTAACTTCCGCGCCGCGACATGAACGTCCACGACATCTTTTCGCCGATGCGCGACAATCGTCGTTTTCCCCCGCCTGCTATCTGGAGAACGCCGATGACGACACGCCGCGAACGCGCCAATGCGATCCGCGCCCTGGCCATGGATGGTGTCGAAGCTGCCAAGTCCGGCCACCCGGGCATGCCGATGGGCATGGCCGATATCGCCGAGGTGGTGTGGGGCGATTTCCTTCGCCACAACCCCACGAATCCGCATTGGGCGAACCGCGACCGCTTCATCCTTTCCAACGGTCACGGCTCGATGCTGCAGTACGCGCTGCTGCACCTCACCGGCTACGACCTCGGCATCGAGGATCTGAAGCACTTTCGCCAGCTCGGTTTCCGCACCGCGGGTCATCCGGAATACCACCACACGCCGGGCGTCGAGACGACCACGGGCCCGCTGGGCCAGGGTCTCGCCAACGCCGTCGGCTTCGCGCTGGCCGAGAAGGTGCTGGCCGCGCGCTTCAACCGCCCGGGCCATGAGATCGTCGATCACCACACCTACGTGTTCGTCGGCGACGGTTGCCTCATGGAAGGCATCTCGCACGAGGTCTCCTCGCTCGCCGGCACGCTCAAGCTCGGCAAGCTCGTCGCCATCTACGACGACAACGGCATCTCGATCGACGGCGAAGTCCACGACTGGTTCACCGACAACACCGCGGAGCGTTTCGAGGCCTACGGCTGGAACGTCGTGGTGGGCAAGGACGGCAAGCCCGTCGACGGCCACGACGCCGATGCCATCAAGGAAGCCATCGGTCGCGCCACGTCGCAGAGCGAGAAGCCCTCGCTGGTGATCTGCAAGACCATCATCGGTTTCGGCGCGCCGAACAAGGAAGGCAAGGAAGAGTCCCACGGTGCGGCGCTCGGCCCGGCCGAAGTGCAGGCCGCGCGTGAGCGCCTCGGCTGGAACTACCCGCCGTTCGTGATCCCCGAAGAGCTCTACTCGTCGTGGAACGCGAAGGACGCCGGCGGCAAGGCCGAGCAGGAATGGAACGCGAAGTTCGACGCCTACGCGAAGGCGTTCCCGGAACTCGCGGCCGAACTGAAGCGCCGCCTCGCCGGCGACCTGCCCGCCGACTTCGCCGAGAAGGCGAACGCGTATATCGCCAAGCTGCAGGCCGAAGGTCCGGTCGTGGCCTCGCGCAAGGCGTCGCAGATGTCGCTCGACGCGTTCGGTCCGCTCCTGCCGGAACTGATCGGCGGCTCGGCCGACCTCGCTCCGTCGAACCTCACCATCTGGAAGGGTTCGAAGAACGTCGCCACCGGCGGCGCCGAAGGCAACTACATCCACTACGGCGTGCGCGAGTTCGGCATGACCGCGATCTCCAACGGCATCGCGCTGCACGGCGGCTTCATCCCGTACGACGCGACGTTCCTGGTGTTCTCGGATTACGCCCGTAATGGCGTGCGCATGTCCGCGCTGATTCCCGCGCACACCATCCACGTGTACACGCACGATTCGATCGGTCTCGGCGAAGACGGTCCGACGCATCAGCCGGTGGAGCACCTGGGTTCGCTGCGCCTCATCCCGAACAACCGCGTGTGGCGCCCGGCCGATGCCGTGGAGTCGGCGGTGTCCTGGAAGAAGGCGATCCAGCGCGCGGGCAACCCGTCGTGCCTGATCTTCTCGCGCCAGAACCTCAAGCACAATCCGCGCACGGAAGAGCAGGTGGCGAACATCGAGAAGGGTGGCTACGTGCTGTGGGAGCCGTCGGAGAAGTTCAAGGCGATCATCATCGCCACGGGCTCCGAAGTCGGCCTCGCCGTCGAGGCCGCGCAGGCGCTCGGCGACCAGGGCGTCCCCGTCCGCGTCGTGTCCATGCCCTGCACGGAAGAGTTCGACGCGCAGCCGGTCGAATACCGCGAAGGCGTCCTGCCGTCGTGGTGCCGCGCCCGCGTGGCGGTGGAAGCCGCCAGCGTCGATTTCTGGGCCAAGTACATCGGCCTCGACGGCAAGGCCATCGGCATGACGACGTTCGGCGCCTCGGCCCCGATCGACAAGCTCTACGCCCACTTCAACATCACCACCACGGCGGTGATCGACGCGGTGAAGAGCGTCATCAAGTAAGACGTCGTCAGGTGTGACTAAAAAGGCCCCGGGTTCGCGCCCGGGGCTTTTTTTGCGGCAAAGGCAGGCGATGCGAGATCACCGACTGTGGGAGCGGCCTCGGCCGCGATGGGTGCTTGAGGCAAGCACCCATCGCGGCCGAGGCCGCTCCCACAGGTGTTCTTGTTCACGGAGAGCGTGTCGGAGGAACGGGGTCGACGTTTTCGATCCTCGCCCGCCCGTGATAGCCAGATGGCCCAAGAACCTGCAACACCGCATCGGTGACCGTTCCCACTATGTGATCGACCTTCGTCCGATCCGACACAGGCGCGAAGGGAAGGCGAACACGTGGTCCGCGCGCTGGCGTGTGCATCTCGCCGGGCAGGCGTGGCGTTGTGGGGTGGCGATCGTCGTCAGGTGCGGTGAGCGGCACGAAGGCTGCGAGGATGACGACGTGGGGGAGGACTGCGATCATCCGACGAGACTACGAAGCGGCTCGTGCGTTTCGCATCAGGCATTCGCGTCGCGATGTGTAGGACTCGCGTAGCCGTGGCTGGCTGTCGCATGCGTGGGGACCGGGGTCGTAGACCCCGGCGTACGCCGGGGTGACGTTGGTGTCCCCTCACCGTCATCCCGGTGAAAACCGGGATCCACCGCGATGCAGACGGTTCTCGCGAACCGCCACATCGGCTCTTTGCCCTCAGCCCGAAACGAAAGAATCCGCGAGCAGCGCGACTTCCGCCGGGGCTTCCACCACCTTCCATGCGCCCGCGGTTTCCAGTTCCTCGCGGTCGCCGAAGCCCCAGAGGACGCCGACGCCGCGCACGCCATTGGCGACCGCGCCTTCGATGTCGTAAAGGCGGTCGCCGATCATCAGGGTGTCCTCGGGCGAGGCGCCGAAGTCGGCGAGCGCGGTGGCGATCATCGTGGCCTTCTCGCTGTGCGCGGTCTCCGGCCCGGGCGCGTAGACGCGTTCGAACGCCTTGCCGAAGGGCAGGTGGGCGATGATCGGCTCCGCGTGCGAGCGGGTCTTGCTGGTCACGACGGCGAGGCGGTGTCCGCCGTCGACGAGGCTGGCGATCATGTCGGCGATGCCGTCGTACACCGTGTGCTCGGACCAGCCCACGTCGCGGAAGCGCTCGGAATACGCGGCGACGGCGGCTTCGATGCGCTCGCTGTCGTCGCCGAGGATGTCGCGGTAGCTCACCCGCAGCGGCGGTCCGATCCACGAGCGCAGCGCCGCGTCGTCCGGCGCTTCGGCGCCGACGGCCGCCAGGGAATGGCGGACGCCGGCGAAGATGCCGAGCGCGGAATCGATCAGCGTGCCGTCGAGGTCGAAGAGGACGAGCATCAGCGCTTTTCCGCCCGCGCCTTCAGCGCGGCGACCGCGGGCAGCTCCTTGCCTTCCAGAAACTCCAGGAACGCGCCGCCGCCCGTGGAGATGTAGGAGACGCCGTCCTCGATGCCGTACTTGTCGACGGCCGCGAGCGTGTCGCCGCCGCCGGCGATGGAGAAGGCCTTCGACGCCGCGATGGCGCGCGCGAGCGTTTCGGTGCCCTTGCCGAAGGCGTCGAATTCGAAGACGCCGACGGGGCCGTTCCACACGACCGTGCCGGCCTTGGCGATGAGTTCGGCGTAGCGCTTCGCCGTGTCCGGGCCGATGTCGAGGATCATCTCGTCGTCGCCCACCTGATCGACGGCCTTGACCGTCGCCTTCGCGGTGGCCGCGAACTCGGTGGCGACGACGACGTCGGTCGGCACCGGCACGTCGGCGCCACGCGCCTTCGCGTCGGCCATGATCTTCTTCGCGGTGTCGAGCAGATCGGCCTCGACGAGCGACTTGCCCACCTTGTGACCCGCCGCGAGGATGAACGTGTTGGCGATGCCGCCGCCGACGATCAGCTGGTCGACGCGGCCGACGAGGTTCTGCAGCAGCTCGAGCTTGGTGGAGACCTTCGAACCCGCGACGATGGCGAGCAGTGGCTTCTCCGGGTTCTCGAGCGCCTTGCCGAGCGCGTCGAGCTCCTTCGCCAGGAGGGGACCGGCCGCCGCCACGGGCGCGAAGCGGATCACGCCGTGCGTGGAGGCCTGGGCGCGGTGGGCGGTGCCGAAGGCGTCCATGACGAACACGTCGCAGAGCGCGGCGTACTTCTTCGACAGGGCTTCGTCGTCCTTGCCTTCGCCGACGTTCATGCGGCAGTTCTCGAGCACGACCACTTCGCCGTCGGCGACGTCGACGCCGTCGAGGTAGTCGCGCACCAGGCGGACGTCCTTGCCGAGCTTGTCGCCCAGCCATTCCGCCACGGGCTTCAGCGACGAGGCCTCGTCGAACTCGCCTTCCTTCGGCCGACCCAGATGCGAGATGACCATGACCTTCGCGCCGGCGTCGCGCGCGGCGACGATCGTGGGCAGCGAGGCGTCGAGGCGCTGCGTGGAGGTGATCTTCCCGTTCTCCACGGGGACGTTGAGGTCCTCGCGGATCAGCACGCGCTTGCCGCGCAGGTCGAGGTCTTGCATGCGGATGACGGACACGTTGGACTCCGGCTTCTGTGTAGGAGAAGCGCCGATTGTCCTTGGGTGGACCGCGTCGGCGCAAATCCGGCATCGGACCGGTGGGAGCCAATCGCATCGGCGATCCGCGCGGCAGCGCGGCAAGGCTTCCGGAAGGCGCCCCGCTAGAATCCCGGCTCGGCCGAAGGAAGCCCCATGTCGCTGATCCTGTACACCTACTGGCGCTCCAGCGCCGCCTATCGCATCCGCATCGCCCTGAACCTCAAGGGCCTGGCCTATGAGGCGCGCCCGGTCTCGTTGATCGCCGACGGCGGGGAGCACCTGAAGCCGGCGTATCGCGACGTTTCCCCGCAGGCCCAGCTGCCCACGCTCGTGGACGATGGCCACGTGGTGAGGCAGTCCGTGGCCATCCTGGAATACCTGGAGGAGACCCGGCCGGCACCGGCCCTGCTGCCCACGGATGCGCGGGGAAGGGCGAAGGTGCGCGAGCTGATGCTGGCCGTGGCCACCGACATCCATCCGCTGGGAAACCTGCGGGTGCTCAAGGCCATCGAGGCCGGTTTCGGTGTCGACCAGGCCGGCAAGGAAGATTGGTCGAGGCGCTGGATCGGCCACGGCTTCGACGGCATCGAGAAGCTGTTGTCCGAGGAGGGCGTCGCGGGGCGCTTCTGCTACGGCGACACCCCGACGCTGGCCGACGCGTGCCTCGTGCCCCAGTTCTACAACGCGGTGCGCTGGGGGCTGGACCTGGGCCCGTATCCGACGATCCGGCGGGTGGCCGAGGCGTGCCAGGCGATGGAGGCGTTCCAGAAGGCCGCGCCCGAAGCGCAGCCCGACGCACCTGTGTAGGAGCGCGCCCTGCGCGCGACATGTTTTAGGGCCGACCCACGGAGCTGGCGCGCTAGCCCCATGGCTGAGGCGAAGAGCTGTCGCGCGCAGGGCGCGCTCCTACCGAGCGCGGCCGGATTCCGTATGCTCAGACCCCGATACCGTATGGATCGCTCGAAGCGAACTCGTTGCCCGTCGCGCCTTCCGACAGGCGGATCTTCAGCGCCAGGCCATCGCGCGAATCCGCCTTGTTCAGGCACTCGTCGAGCGAGATCAGGCCATCCTTGTACAGGCGGTAGAGCGACTGGTCGAAGGTCTGCATGCCTTCCTGCAGGCTGCGGTCCATGGCTTCCTTGACCTCGTGGATCTGCCCGCGGCGGATCATGTCGCGGATCAGCGGGGTGTTCAGCAGGACCTCGGTGGCCGGCATGCGGCGGCCGTCCTTGCCGATGACGAGGCGCTGGCTGATCACCGCGCGCAGGTTCAGCGCGAGGTTCATCAGCACGTTCTTGTGCGCCGACTCCGGGAAGAAGTTGAGGATGCGTTCGAGCGTCTGGTCCGCGTTGTTCGAGTGCAGCGTCGCCAGGCACAGGTGACCCGTTTCCGAGAAGGAAATGGCCGCCTCCATCGTGTCGGTGTCGCGGATCTCGCCGATCATGATGACGTCCGGCGCCTCGCGCATCGCGTTCTTCAGGGCCTCGTGGTAGCTGTGCGTGTCGAGGCCGACCTCGCGCTGGTTCACGATGGACCGCTTGTGCCGGTGCAGGTACTCGATCGGATCCTCGATGGTGAGGATGTGGCCCGAGCTGTTCGTGTTGCGATGATCGAGCATCGCCGCGAGGGTGGTGGACTTGCCCGAGCCCGTCGCGCCCACGACGAGGATGAGGCCGCGCGGTTCCATGACCAGCTCGCGGAAGATCGTCGGCAGGCGGAGTTCCTCCAGGGAGGGGATCTCGCTCTTGATGGCGCGGATCACCATGCCGATCTCGCCGCGCTGCTTGAAGACGTTGATGCGGAACCGGCCGGCTTCCTTCACGGCTAGGGCCATGTTGAGCTCGAGGTCGCGCTCGAACTGGGGCACCTGGCCCTCGTCCATCAGCGAATAGGCGATCTTCTTGACCATGCCGCTCGGCAGGCCGGTGTTACCAAGCGGGTAGAGCTTGCCCTCCACCTTGATGTTCACGGGGGCGCCGGTCGTCAGGAACATGTCCGACGCGCCCTTGTCCACCATCAGCTTCAGGAAATAACCGATATCCACCTAAACCCCCGGGCGTTCGCATTACAATCGAGTAGACGGTCTCACTGACCTGTATATCGACAATATCTCGCAAATCTGTAAGAGGAACGAGTGATGGTGCACATCTTGCCGTCGAAAGCCCTGTACCGGGGCCGCCGGCTCATTGGCCTGGCCGCCCTGGCCATGGCTATCGCCACCCTCGCTGGCTGTGCCAGCGCCCCCCCGCCCGACGGCGCCATGAACCAGGCGCTCGCCCAGTTGCAGGCGGCGCGCGATGCCGGTGCCGCCGATTATGCGCCGGTCGACCTCGACTACGCGCAGTCCAAGTTCCGCCAGGCCCAGGCGGCCATGGCCAGCCGCAAGTACGACGACGCGGCCCTGCTCGCCGACGAATCGCGTGCCGACAGCGAACTGGCGCGCGCCAAGGCCCGTCTGGGCGCCGCCCGCGCCCAGAACACGGCCAAGAGCCAGGAAAACTCGCGGATGCGCGTCGAGATGATCGACAACCACGCGAACGACACGGTGCCCATCCCGAACAACGTGCAGGAGACCGAGACGGTCCTGCCGGAAGCCACGGACACCACCCCGCCGCCGGTCGGCGGCCAGACCGAACCCCTTAAGGACGGAGGCCAGTGATGAAGCGCCACACCATCCTCTTCTCCGCGCTCATTCTTGCCGTTTCCGCGGGCGGCGCCCTAGCGGCCACCGACGACCTCGACGTCCGCCGGCTGAATTCCAGCCTCGACCAGCTCTCGTCCGATCCGACGCTGGGCGGTTACGCCCAGGGCGAGCAGGCCCGGGCCCGCGAAGCCATCAATCAGCTGGGCCAGTTCAAGCCCAAGGACAAGCTGCACGGCCATTACCTGTACATCGCCGAGCGCCGCGTGGACACCGCCAAGGCGGTCGCGCAGTTCCAGGACGCCCAGGCCAAGAGCGCCCAGCTCGACCGTGAGCACGACGCCATCCTGCTGGAATCCAGCCGCCTCGACGCCGAGATGGCCCGCCGCCAGCTGGAACAGCAGCGCATGCAGAACCAGATGATCCAGGAAGAGGCCGCTCGCCTGCAGCAGCAGGGCGTGGAGTATTCCCAGGCGCTGGAGCAGGCCAAGGCAGAGGGTGACAAGGCTCGCCAGGTCGCCGCGGCTCAGGCCAAGGTCGCCAACGCGGCCAAGAAGCAGGCCGCCCTGGCCGAAGCCGCCGCGCGCGCCATGCGCGACCTGAACTCCTCCGACGGCGGCGCGCCCGCCACGACCACCCCGAAGAAGTCGAAGAAGTCCGGCGGCAACTGAGCCAAGGAACCGCCGTAGGAGCGCACCTGGGCGCGATTGGGGCTTGAGGTATGCCCATCGCGCCCACGTGCGCTCCAACGAGGCCGGCCCGGAACCTGCCACGCAAGTCGTTGCGTCAGCAACCATTTTTTCGTGCGGCGTTTCAGAAAAATCGCCCTTGCACGCCTCCGGCAGCCGGAGTAGCTTCGGTAGCCCGTCACGGAAAAAACCACGTGGCGGCCCTGCCGGAGCATGCGTACGTTCACCCAGGCACATCGCATCGCCAGACCCGCTTCTTCCGATGCGAAGGAAGTGCCCGCATGGCTCCCCTCACGACCGTCCGCATCCGGGGCGGCCCCACCGCGAGGAGTTTTGCTATGTTCGAAAACCAGCAGCGCGACGACGTCGAGAAGTTCATCCACGCCAACGCGGAAACGCGTCGCCTCTTCTACCGCCACCAGGAACTCGATACCAAGCTGCACGACGCCAACATCGGCTGTCTGCCCATCGACGATGCGAGTCTGGCCGGCCTCAAGAGAGAAAAGCTGCAGGCGAAGGAGAGGCTCCAACGAATGTGGGACACCTGGCAGAAATCCCCGCACTGAACTCGCCTAAGGGTTTGGCGGCAAGGAAAACGGGCACGGGAACGTGCCCGTTTTTTTGTGGTCGACCATACGCCCTTTCGGCTCGGCCGATCAGCCGGGCATCGGTTCAGCGCCGCAGCCATTATCATGTCGGCCCAACAGGCGGCGGTCGAAGGGGCCGCGCCGGATCAATCACGGAGTTCCAATGAGTGTTCATGACAGCGTCCTCGACCTGATCGGTCGCACCCCGATGGTGCGTGCCCAGCACCTGGATACGGGTCGTTGCGAACTGTTCCTCAAGCTCGAGAGCGCCAACCCGGGCGGTTCCGTGAAGGACCGCATCGGCATGTCGATGATCGAAGGCGCCGAGCGGGCCGGGAAGATCAAGCCGGGCGACACCCTCGTCGAGGGTACCGCCGGCAACACGGGCCTCGGCCTGGCGCTGGTCGCCCAGCAGAAGGGCTATCGCCTCGTGCTCGTCGTGCCCGACAAGATGAGCCGCGAGAAGATCTTCAACCTCAAGGCGATGGGCGCCGAGGTGGTGCTCACGCGTTCGGACGTCGCCAAGGGCCATCCCGAGTACTATCAGGACATGGCCGAGCGCATCGCGCGCGAAACGCCCGGGGCGTATTTCATCAACCAGTTCGGCAACCCGGACAATCCCGCCGCGCACGTGCAGACCACGGGCCCGGAGATCCTCGAGCAGCTGGACGGCAAGGTCGACGCCATCGTCGTCGGTTGCGGCTCGTCGGGCACGATGAGCGGCCTCACGGCCTATCTGCGCGAGCATTCGCCCAACACGGAGATCGTGCTGGCCGATCCGGTCGGTTCGATCCTCGCGCAGTACATCAACGAGGGCACGCTCTCGGAGAAGTCGGGCAGCTGGATGGTGGAAGGCATCGGCGAGGACTTCCTCCCGTCGATCAGCGATTTCTCGATGGTGAAGAAGGCCTTCGCCATCAGCGACAAGGAAAGCTTCCTGGCCGCGCGCGAGCTGCTGGCGAAGGAGGGCGTGCTGGGTGGCTCGTCGACGGGCACGCTGCTGGCCGCGGCACTGAAGTACTGCCGCGAGCAGACGACGCCCAAGCGCGTCGTCACGCTGGTGTGCGACACCGGCAACAAGTACCTGTCGAAGATGTACAACGACTACTGGATGCTCGACAACGGCTTCATCGAGCGCGAGCAGTACGGCGATCTGCGCGACCTCATCCTGCGCCCATACGCGAAGCGCGACACGGTCGTGGTCAAGCCGGACGATCTCCTCGTCACCGCGTACAACCGCATGAAGCTGTACGACGTCTCGCAGCTGCCGGTGATGGAAGGCGACCGCATCGTCGGCATCCTCGACGAATCCGACGTGCTGCTGCACGTGCACGCCGACGAAACCAAATTCCGCGACCCGGTGTCGACGGCGATGATCGCCTCGCCGGAAATGATCCAGGTGACGTCCTCGATCGAGTCGCTGATGTCCGTGTTCGAGAAGGGCCACGTCGCCATCGTGGTCGACGGCGAGCAGTTCCTCGGCCTCATCACGCGCATCGACCTGCTCAATTATCTTCGTCGCAAAGTCAACTAAGGAACAGGGGAAGCACCATGTGTGGAATCGTGGCCGCCGTCGCGCAGCGTGACATCGCTCCCATCCTCATCGCGGGCCTGAAAGCCCTCGAATACCGCGGCTACGACTCCGCGGGCATGGCCATCGCCGACGCCGGAGAAATCCGCCGCGTCCGGGCGAAGGGCAAGGTCCGCGAGATGGAAGCGCTCTACGATGCCGACCCGGTGCCGGGCGGCACCGGCATCGCGCACACGCGCTGGGCCACGCACGGCGTGCCCAGCGAGAAGAACGCGCACCCGCACGTGCAGGGTCGCATCGCCATCGTGCACAACGGCATCATCGAGAACTACGCCTCGCTTCGCGAATCGCTCCGGGCCAAGGGACGCGAGTTCCATTCCGAGACGGACACCGAGGTGATGGGCGCCGTCATCGACGAGCATGTGCAGTCCGGCAAGGGCCTGCGCGAAGCGGTGACCGCCGCGGTGCGCGAGCTGGAGGGCGCCTACGCCATCGCCGTGATGAGCCTCGACGAGCCCGAGCGGATCGTCGGTGCGCGCCGCGGCTGTCCGCTGCTGGTGGGTATCGGCATCGGCGAGCATTTCCTCGGCTCCGACGCGCAGGCGCTCATCAAGGTGACGAACCGGATGATGTACCTGGAGGAAGACGACGTCGTCGAGATCACCCGCGACAGCGTCTCCGTGTACGGCCTCGATGGCCAGCCCGTGGACCGCACCGCGCACGAGAGCGAGATCAGCGCGGACTCGGTCGAGCGTGGCGAATACCGCCACTACATGCAGAAGGAAATCTTCGAGCAGCCGCGCGCCGTGGCCGATACGCTCGAGGGCCGCATCGGTCCGCACGGCGTGCTGCCGAACATCTTCGGCATCGACGCCGACCCGATCCTCGACAAGACCCGCGGCATCCACATCGTCGCGTGCGGCACCAGCTACCACGCGGGCATGGTCGCCAAGTACTGGATCGAGCAGCTCGCGCGCATTCCGGTGGTGGTGGAAGTCGCCAGCGAGTACCGCTACCGCGACGTCGTGGTGCCGGACGACACGCTGTTCGTCGCCGTGTCGCAGTCGGGCGAAACGGCCGACACGCTCGCCGCCATGCGCGAATCGCGTCGGCGCGGCTACCTCGCGACGTTCGCCATCTGCAACGTGCCCGAATCCTCGGTGGTGCGCGAATCCGACCTGCGCATGATGACGCGCGCCGGCCCGGAAATCGGCGTGGCGTCGACGAAGGCGTTCACGACCCAGCTGGCCGCGTTCGCCCTGCTGGCCCTCGACCTCGGCCGTCGCCGCGGCCTCGACGAGGCGCGTTACCTCGAACACTGCAAGGAGCTCCAGTCGCTGCCGCGCTACATCGAGAACGCGCTGAAGAGCGAGCCGGAAATCCTCAAGATCGCCGATCACTTCATCACCAAGCAGCACGCGCTGTTCCTAGGCCGCGGCGCCCAGTTCCCCGTGGCGCTGGAAGGGTCGCTGAAGCTCAAGGAGATCTCGTACATCCACGCCGAGGCCTATCCGGCGGGTGAGCTCAAGCACGGCCCGCTGGCGCTGGTGGACGAGAACATGCCCATCGTCGCGGTGGCCCCGAACGGCCCGCTGCTCGACAAGCTGAAATCGAACCTGCAGGAAGTGCGCGCACGCGGCGGCGAACTGATCGTGTTCGCGGACGAGCGCGTGGACATGGACGCGGATACCGGCGCCCTGGCCACGGTGCTGGTGGACGGCGGCGGCGACCTGATCGCGCCGGCCGTGTTCACCGTGCCGATGCAGCTCCTTGCGTACCACGTGGCGGTGTTGCGCGGGACGGATGTGGATCAGCCGCGGAATCTGGCCAAGTCGGTGACGGTGGAGTGAGTCGGAGTCTCGTCCACATGGTTTCTTCCTGGCCGAAACTAGCGAGCTTCGCTTCCGGCACGTCCAAGGGTTGTCGACGCTAGCGTGGTCTGGCGACTAGTGTGACGCCTTAGCGCGTTCCTATCCGGTTGTTTGCGTGAACTATCCTACCGACCCAGCGCCGACATCACCCGTTCGAGGTCGTCGCGCCAATCGGGAAGCGTGACAGCGAACGTCGACTGGATTCGCGCATTGTCCAATAGTGACCACGTGGGGCGGCGCGCTGGCGTCGGAAACGCTGCGGACGCGACAGGCACCACCGGCACGGAATTCGCGAGGAGGCCGCATGCAACGCCGCGCTCGACAATGCGCGACGCGAAGCCGTGCCAGGTAGTTCCACCGCTCGCCGTCAGGTGAAAGATTCCCTGACGCGGGTCGTCGCTGCCTTTCCACGCCGAAGCAATCGCCGCCGTTGCTTCGGCGACCAGCGGCGCGCTGGTCGGCGATCCATGCTGGTCGGCAACGACGCGCAGTTCGTGTCGCTCGCGCGCCAGTCTCAGCATGGTCGTGAGGAAATTGCGTCCGCGCCGGCTATATACCCAGGCCGTACGCAGCGTGAGGTGGGCTGCGCCGCTGGCTGCGAGGCCCTGCTCGCCGGCGAGTTTCGTCCGGCCGTAAACGTTGGCAGGCCCCGTGGGATCCGTTTCCTTGCGGGGCGCTGAATCGCCGCCAGGGAAGACGTAATCGGTCGAGTAGTGAATGACCGCGGCATCCCTTCGCCGCGCCTCCTCGCCCAGTAGCGCGGGAAGCCGACCGTTGAGCGCTTCCGCGGCGGCAAGGTCGGTCTCGGCGGCGTCAACGGCGGTGTACGCCGCGGCATTCACGATCAGCGACGGACGCGTGGATCGCACGAGTCGGCGCACGCTTTCGACGTCGGTCAGGTCGCAGGACAGATCCTCCCCGTTCCCGGCCCGTGTGGCGACGACCATCGGCCCCAGTCGCGCGAGCGAGTGGCGCAGGAACCATCCCACCTGGCCATCCCCCCCGATCAGCAGGACCGTCACGCCCTGTCGTCCGGAAGCCGGTGCGCGGGCACCTCGCTGAAGAGGGGAGCCGTACGATCTTTTTCGGAAAGCTCAGGATCGCTCACCGGCCAGTCGATCGCGAAAAGCTCGTCGTTCCAGCGCAGCGCGGCATCCGCCGCGCGGTCGTAAAGGGTCGTGCACTGATACGTGAAGGTCGCATGCTCCGATACGACGCAGAAGCCATGTGCATAGCCCGGCGGAATCCATAGGTGTCGCTTGTTGGCTGCGGAAAGCATCACGCCCACGTATTGCCCGAGCGTCGGCGATGTCGGCCGGATGTCGACGGCCACGTCGTAGACCTCGCCTTCGAGGACGCTTACCAGCTTTCCCTGCGGGTTGGGCCACTGGTAATGCAGGCCGCGAAGAACCCCGCGGCGGGAGCGGGATACATTCGACTGAACGAAGGTCGCATCGATGCCTGCAGCGGCAAAGCGAGCCTGGTTGAATCCTTCGTAGAAGAATCCGCGCTCGTCGCCGTGCACCGTCGGTTCGATCAGTATGACGCCGGCCAGTGCCGTCTCATGACACTTCATCGCCCCGGCCCCTGATCCGCCAGTCGGAGAAGGTATTGCCCGTATCCGACCTTCGCCAGGGGTGCGGCAAGTGCCCGGAGCTGCGACGCGTCGATCCAGCCATTCTGGAAGGCGATCTCCTCGGGACAGCAGATCTTCAGTCCCTGGCGGTGCTCGATCGTCTGTATGTAGTTGCCGGCTTCCATCAGCGATTCGTGTGTGCCCGTGTCGAGCCAGGCGTTTCCGCGACCCAGCTGCTCCATGTGCAGTCGACCTTCGCGAAGGTAGCGACGATTGAGATCCGTGATTTCCAGTTCGCCACGCGCCGAAGGAACCAGTTCGGCCGCGTACTCACACGCATGCTCATCGTAGAAGTACAGGCCGGTGATGGCGTAGTTCGAGCGCGGGACGGCAGGCTTTTCTTCGATATCGATGACCCGGCCTTGCTCGTCGAACGACGCGACGCCGTAGCGCTCGGGATCCTTGACCCAGTACCCGAATACCGTCGCCCCGTCGTCGCGAGCCGAGGCCAGGTGCATGCGCTCCACGAAGCCGTCACCGTAAAAAATGTTGTCACCGAGGACCAGGGCGCTGGGTGCCCCGTCCAGGAATGCGCGGCCGATATGGAACGCCTGAGCCAGGCCGTCCGGCGAAGGCTGCGCTTCGTACCGTATCGAGATGCCCCATTGCGAGCCGTCGCCCAGCAGACGCTGAAACATGTGCTGTTCGTGGGGGGTATTGATGACGAGGATGTCTCTCAGGCCCGCGAGCATCAGAGTGGCCAGCGGGTAGTAGATCATCGGCTTGTCGTACACCGGCAGCAGCTGCTTGCTGACCGCCTGCGTGATCGGGTGCAGGCGCGTGCCCGCGCCGCCGGCGAGGATGATTCCCTTGCGTGCCTTCATGCGCCTAGACGCTCCATGCGGTAACTGCCGTCGAGAATGCCCGCCACCCATGCCTGATTCGCGAGATACCAGTCGATGGTCCGCTCGAGGCCGCTTGCGAAGTCGTGGCGTGGTCGCCAACCAAGTTCCCGGCGGATTTTCCCGGCGTCGATCGCATAGCGGCGATCGTGCCCCGGTCGGTCGCGGACGAAGCGTACGAGTTCCCGGCGGGGCCGCGGTCCTGGCATACGCGCATCGAGCAGGTCGCATACGGCGTGGACGACATCGATGTTCGCGCGCTCGCTGTCCCCGCCCACGTTGTATGTATCGCCCGGGCGACCGCCGGTGAGAACCGCGAAGATGGCTTCGCAATGATCCTCCACGAAAAGCCAGTCCCGCACATTATGGCCGTCACCGTAAACCGGCAGATCCTCGCCCGCCATCGCCTTCTGCACTATCAGCGGAATCAGTTTTTCGGGGAACTGCCACGGACCGTAATTGTTCGAGCAGTTCGTGGTGAGCGTGGGTAGCCCGTAGGTGTGGTGAAACGCGCGGACCAGATGGTCGGACGCCGCCTTGCTCGCGGAATAGGGGGAGTTCGGCGCGTACGGTGTGCTCTCGGTGAAACGCCCCTCGTCGCCCAGCGAACCGTAGACCTCGTCCGTCGAGACGTGCAGAAAGCGGAACGATGCGGGAGCCTGTCCTTCCCGCACGTAGTCCCTGGCCGCCTCGAGCAGTGCCAGCGTGCCGTTGACATTGGTTTGCACGAACGCGGACGGACCGTCGATCGAACGGTCGACATGGGATTCTGCCGCGAAATTGACGACGGCCGCCGGCCGGAAGTCGCGGAGGAGGCTGGCCACGAGCTTATCGTCCCCGATATCGCCGTGGAAAAAGACGTGCTTGGCATCGTCCTTCAGACCGGCCAGGGTGGCGAGGTTGCCGGCGTACGTCAGCTTGTCCAGGTTGACGACGCGAAAGCCCCGGGCGACGGCGGCATGAACGAAATTGGCGCCAATGAAGCCCGCGCCTCCTGTAACTAGCAGAGTTTCCATAGGGCCCTGGGAGATGAACGGCATCGTGAACGGGACGATTATGGCGGATCATGCCTTCGGGATGCTGCGCCGCCGTTCCTAAATGAACGGTGCTTCAGCCATTTGCGGAACTCGTACCGCCCGAAACGGTAATATAGCTCGCTTTGCTCCGCCCCCGGATGGGGTTCTGGACTGGAATTTCGGGAAAAATCAATGGCTTCCAAAAAGATCCCTCGCTCTTATGGCTTGGGCACTCGCGCCATCCACGCCGGCCAGCACCCGGACCCCGCCACCGGGGCGATCATGACCCCCATCTATGCGACGTCCACGTACGTCCAGTCGAGTCCAGGTGTGCATAAGGGGTACGAGTACTCTCGTACCCAGAATCCGACGCGGATGGCGTACGAAGCCTGTGTCGCCGCGCTCGAAGGCGGCGTGGCCGGCTTCGCCTTCGGTTCGGGCCTGGCGGGCGCCGCCACCGTCCTCGACATGCTGGACACGGGCAGTCACGTCATCGCGATGGACGACCTGTACGGCGGCACCTACCGTCTTTTCGAGCGCGTGCGTCGCCGTTCGGCCGGACTCGACTTCACCTTCGTCGACCTGAACGACACGGCCGCGCTCAAAGCGGCTTTGAAGCCGACCACCCGGATGATCTGGGCCGAGACGCCGACGAATCCGATGCTCAAGCTCGTCGATCTCGCCAGGCTCTCGGCGTTTGCGAAGAAGCACGGGCTCATCCTCGTCGTCGACAACACCTTCTGCTCGCCCATCCTTCAGCGCCCGATCGAGTATGGCGCCGATCTCGTCCTGCACTCGGCCACCAAGTACCTCAACGGCCACTCGGACATGGTCGGCGGCGTGGTCGTGGCCGCGAACAAGGACATGGCCGAACAGATGGCGTTCCTGCAGAACTCGGTCGGCGCGGTGTCGGGGCCGTTCGACGCGTTCCTCGCCATGCGGGGCCTGAAGACCCTGCACCTGCGCATGAAGGCGCATTGCGAATCGGCGCTCGACATCGCCCGCTGGCTGGAGAAGCACCCAGGCATCGACCGCGTGATCTACCCCGGCCTCAAATCGCACCCCCAGCACGCGCTGGCACGTCGTCAGATGGACGGCTTCGGCGGCATCATCTCGGCGGAGGTGAAGGGTGGCCTGCGCGCCGCGCGCAGGATGCTCGAGCGCTGCGAACTCTTCGCGCTTGCCGAGTCCCTCGGTGGCGTCGAGAGCCTGATCGAGCACCCGGCGATCATGACGCATGCGTCCATCCCGCCGGCGAGCCGAAAGCGCCTGGGGATCAGCGACTCCCTGATTCGCCTTTCGGTCGGCGTGGAGGACGTGGAAGATCTGCGCGCTGAGCTTGGTGCGGCACTTGCTCGCTGACCGGAGCTTTCGATGAGCGAACTCATTCGTGCGGTCTGGAGCTACCGTCACTTCATTGCCTCCTCGGTGAAGAACGACCTGAAGGCCCGCGTCGCGCGTAGCCGGCTGGGCGCGGCGTGGATGGTCCTGCAGCCGCTCGCGCAGGTGGCCATCTATTCGCTGGTGCTCTCCCGCGTGATGGGGGCCAGGCTCCCGGGCACCACCAACCAATACGCCTATTCGATTTACCTCATGTCCGGCATGCTGGCCTGGTCGCTGTTTCTCGAGATCATCACGAGGTCGCTGACGCTCTTTGTCGACAACGGAAACCTCATGAAGAAGATCTTCTTCCCGAGGGCGACGTTGCCGTTCATCGCGGTGGGTTCGTCACTTGTCAGCAATGCGTTGCTTCTGGTGGCGACGCTCATCATCTTCGCCCTTATCGGACACATGCCTACTCCTGCCGTGCTCTGGATACCCCTCTTGATGGGCATCACGGTCGTCTTCTCGCTGGGGCTGGGGCTGATTCTTGGCGTCGTCAACGTGTTCCTGAGGGACGTTGGGCAGGTGATGACGGTCGTTCTGCAGCTCTGGTTCTGGGTGACGCCGATCGTCTACATGCCGAGCATCCTGCCGTCAGGGTTCGGCGAAATCATTCATTTGAACCCCATGTATTACCTCGTTTCGGGTTACCAGTCCGTGCTGCTGTACGGGGCTGCGCCTCCGCTGCTTCCGCTCGCCGCCATGGCTGCGGGGTCCATCGTGCTGCTCGTCGTCGCTTTCCTGATGTTCCGGCGTGCCGCACCCGAGATGGTGGATGTCCTCTGATGACGCTCATGCTGGATGTCAGGGACGTGGGCAAGGCGTTCCGCGATTACGGAAGTGAACTGAAGCGAATCGCGACGTGGTTCGGCGTGCCTGTGAAACCGCGGGAAGAGCACTGGGTATTGCGAGGTATCTCCTTCTCCGTCGGTCGCGGCGAGGCCATCGGTATCGTGGGCCAGAACGGAGCGGGCAAGAGCACGCTGCTGAAGCTGATAACGAGGACCCTCGTTCCCACGGAAGGGTCTGTTTCCGTGCATGGCCGTATCGCCGCCATTCTGGAACTCGGCATGGGTTTCAGTCCCGACCTCACCGGCCGCCAGAATGTCTATCATGCTGCCGGACTCATGGGCTTCTCACGTGAGCAGATCGAGGCGGCCATGCCGGACATAGAGGCATTCGCTGAGATCGGCGACTATTTCGACGAGTACGTACGCACCTACTCCAGTGGCATGCAGATGCGTGTAGCGTTCAGTGTCGCTACGGCATTCCGCCCCGACATCCTCATCGTGGACGAGGCGCTATCGGTCGGCGACGCGTACTTCCAACACAAGTGTTTCAAGCGCATCAAGGAGTTTCGCGAGCTCGGTACCAGCCTGCTGATCGTCTCGCATGACAGTGGCGCCATCCAGAACATGTGCGATCGCGCCATCCTCCTGCAGGGCGGTCGAGTGCTCAAGGATGGCGAACCCACCGAAGTCATGGATGCGTATAACGCGCTCATCGCCGAGCGTGAGAACACCACGATGAAGGTGGAGCGGCTTGAGTCGGGACAGATGCAGACGATCTCGGGCACGTTCGAGGCGGTCGTCAAGAGCATCCGGCTACATGCCACATCCGGAGAACCCATCGAGTTCGTCGACGTCGGGCAGGACGTTGAATTGCGGATCGATGTCGAAGCGCGGTCGGATATCCCAAAGCTCGTCCTTGGCTACATGATCAAGGATCGCCTCGGGCAGCCCGTCTTCGGCACGAACACGTTCCACACCCGCCAGGTCGCCACCGATGTGCCGGCTGGCTCCGTCCTGTCCTACGTCGCGCGATTCCCTATGAATATCGGCCCCGGCTCATATTCGATATCCACGGCGCTCGTCAGCACGGATACCCACCTCGTCGACAACTACGAGTGGCGCGATCTGGCATTGATCTTCACAGTGGCGAATCAGTCGCATCCGCACTTCGTCGGCAGCGCATGGATTCCGCCCACCTTCGATTTCGACCGCCTGCCATGACTTTCGTTAGCTACGCCCAGAACTTCGAGGACGTGATGCTGCATCGCGCACTCGGCCATATTCGACAGGGCTACTTCGTCGATGTGGGAGCACAGCACCCGAGCGATGACTCGGTGACCAAGGCCTTCTCCCTCCGGGGCTGGCGGGGTATCAACATCGAGCCTGTCCCTCACTGGTATCAGCTACTGGTGGAAGATCGCCCTTACGATGTCAATCTGAACATCGCGGTCGGTGACGGGGACGGCTTCACGATCTTCGAGGTCGAGGAGACGGGTTGGTCGACGGGTGACCGCTTGCTGGCCGAGAGGTACAGGGAGGAGGGCAAGGTGGTGCGCGAGCATCATGTGTCCGCCCGGAGCCTCGACAGGATCTTCGAAGAACAGCGCGTCGATGTCGTGCACTTTCTGAAGGTCGACTGCGAAGGTGCCGAGCAAGTGGCGTTGGCATCGTGTTCGTTCGACCGTGTCCGGCCCTGGGTCGTCCTGGTCGAAGCGACGGAGCCCAACAGCCAGATCCCAAGCCATGGAGCGTGGGAGCCCTTGTTGCTCGATCGTGGCTACCTCTTCGCCTATTTCGACGGACTTAATCGCTACTACGTCGCGGACGAGCATCGGGAACTGCTCGATGCGTTTCGTGCGCCGCCGAATGTCTTCGACGACTTCATCCGGGCGCGCCACAAGCTTGCCCACGACGAGCGCCACGAGTTGAGGCACGAAACTGCCGCGCTGCGCAGCGATCTGGTTCAGACGCGCGCGGTCGTAACGCATCTGAGTAATAGCCTGGATGCGGCGCATCGCGAACACGCCGACCGATTGTCGCTCGCGCGCGAAGAGGCAAGGGAGGCCGAGGTAAGGTACGGTCGTCTCGAACGCGAGGCCATGAGCCTTCGGCACGAGCTCGAAACGGAATCTTACGGCGTTCGCGCGCGCCTCGAACACGAGGTCGCGCGACGGGACGAGATCATCGGCGCCCTCGTAGCGAGCTTCTCCTGGCGCATCACGGCCCCGTTACGTGCCACGAAGCTATTCTTCTCGCGGTTCCTCCGCCTGGGCTGGCGCGTGTTCCGGCCCATGGTGGCGCGAGGCGCTCGTGCGGCGCGTCCCGCCATGCGCGTTGCGCTCGGCGTGCCCGGGGTGCGTCCGGTGATTCGCAAGGTGATCGGTCCCCAGACACGGATCGGTCAACGTCTGCGCCGATTCGTTTTTCCCGGTAGCGGAGGCTACGAGCATGCCAGTCATGGGGACGTTGTTCTGAACGAGCGTGCGCGCGCAGTGGAGTCTTCGCTGCGGGCCGCGATCGCACGACGGTCTCGCTATAGAGGGTGAGGGTACTTGATGCGCGTTTTGATTGATCTGCAGGCCTGTCAATCTCCAGGGGGAAGCGTGCGTGGCGTCGGTCGCTACAGCATGGCGCTGTGTCGCGCCTTGTTGAACGATCGTCGTGGCCATGAGGTGTGGGTCGCTGTCAATGCGGCGATGCCGGCATCGGCGGCTGGAATCAGGGATGCGCTCGCCGATTTGCTTCCCGAGGATCGTGTTGTCAGTTGGTCCGGGCTCCGCCCCACGCAAGCGATCGATCCGGCGAACCATGCACGTGCCGCCATATCGCAACGCTTGCGCGAAGATTTTTTCGAAAAGCTTGGGGTCGATGTCGTACTCACCATGAGCATGGTGGACGGATATGGCGACGACGTTGTCACATCCGTCCGGAAGGGCTCATCGGCTCTGCAGGCGGCGATCGTCTTCGACCTGATTCCGCTCCACCTGCCGGACGTTTATCTGTCGCGGCCGGGTGCGCGCGCCTGGTACGGTGAGAAGCTGAAGCATCTCGCCGCGTGCGATGTCCTGCTTGGAATTTCGAACTACGCGACCACTGACGCCGTGGCATCGCTGGGGGTGGCGCCGTCGCGTGTGTCGACGATTTCGGCGGCGGTGGGCGGCGAATTCAAACCCGCCGCAGGTGCTCGCGCGGCAGGCTGTGCGAAATTGGGCATTGCCAGGCCATTCGTCATGTATGCCGGCGGTTTCGATGAGCGCAAGAACCTCGTCCGGCTGATCGAGGCTTACGCCTCGCTTCCGCCCAGCCTTCGATCGACGCATCAGCTGGTGCTCGTCGGCAGCATTGGCGCGGCGGAGAAGCAGACTCTGCAGAAAGTGTCCATCTCGCTGGGCCTGCCCAATGACGCTGTCGTGTTCACCGGATTCGTCAGCGATCGAGACTTGATCGGCTTGTACAACGCGACGTCGCTGTATGTGTTTCCATCGACCCACGAAGGATTTGGCCTTCCAGCTCTGGAGGCGATGTCGTGCGGAGCGATCGTGGTGGGATCGAACACGACGAGCCTGCCTGAGGTGATCGACTTCGAACCTGCGTTGTTCGATCCGTATTCGGTGGAAGCCATCGCGTCAGCGATGGTGAAGGGTTTGACCGACGAGCAGTTCCGGGCCGAGATGCGGACGCACGGGTTGAAGCAGGCGAAGCGTTTCTCATGGGAACGAAGTGCGCAGCTCGCCTGGTCCGCACTGGAAGCCGCGCACGACTCGCCGCCGCGAGCGTTGGGCGATCGTCGTCAGCCGCAGGACGTGGCGCATGCGCTGCGGGTGGCAGTCATCGCTTCGGGACCTGTGGACGCGAAGGCGATGACGGTCGAGGTCGGGATGGGCGGAACTTCGGTCGAGCTCTTCGCGCAGAACGGTGCGAGCGGAGGCCCGTCCATGGCGTCGTTCGTCCCGGATGAGTTCGACCATGTCATCGTGCAAGTGAAAGATGATGTCGAGACTGCCCGCAGCCTTCTCGCCGTACGTGGTCACCCGGCCACGCTGTGGCTCGAGACGGAGGAAGTCACCGTCCTGACAGATGCGCTCGAGGCGCTCGACCCCGCTCTTCTGCGGCGAGCGCTCTATGGCTGGGGGGGCTACTCCGCTCTCGTTGGTGCAAACGAAGCCGCGGCGTCGAAAACGTTGCCCGCGGACGTGCTGGAGTTCCTCGATCCCTGCTGGCGGATCCGTCGCAAGGGGGACACATCTGTCGGTAGGCCGGTCGGCGAGATGTTGGCGTCCTACGCGGACATGCCTCAGGTACGTACGCTCGACTCGCAGCATTTCGGTCAGCTCGCGGCGGCACTTGAGATCAATGAGCGGACACCCGGCAGGTTGCGCTCGCTGTTCGTCGACATCTCGAACCTCGTCGTCACCGATGCGAAGACCGGGATTCAGCGCGTCGTCCGCCACGTTCTGATGGAGTTGCTGACCCGCCCCCCCGAAGGTTTTCGTGTCGAGCCGGTCTACCTTGCGAGGGGCGAAGGATTTCGCTATGCCCGGGCATTCACCGTCGGCCTCGTCAATCCGGCAGCGAGTCCGGGTGACGATGCGCCCGTCGCATTCGCACCCGGCGATGTGTTCCTGGGGCTGGACCTTGCGGCGCATCTCGTTCCGCACCACCGCGACGTATTCGTGAACATGCGCGCTGCAGGCGTTCCGGTATATTTCGTCGTCTACGATATCCTGCCTCTCTTGCGCCCCGACTGCTTTGACGAGGCGGGTCTTCCCACATTCCGCGCGTGGTACGAAGCGATCGCGGATCTTGCCGACGGTATCGTGACCATCTCCCGCACGGTCGCCGACGAGTTCAAGCAATGGCTCGATCAGGCGTTGCCAGCTCGGGGAACCGCGTTGAAGCTGGGGTGGTTCCATCTGGGGGCAGACTTGGCTCCGGGTGCATCTTCAGGTCAGACGAGCGCCGCAGGCGGTGATCCTTCGAGCGCGAGCTTCCTGATGGTCGGCACGATCGAACCCCGGAAGGGGCACGCGCAGGCGGTTGCGGCGTTCGAGCTGCTTTGGGACCGGGGCATGGACGCGCGTCTGGTCATCATCGGCAAGCCCGGATGGCGGATGGATCCGCTGATAAGGCGCTTGCGCCAGCATCCGGAGGCCGGCAAGCGGTTGGTCTGGCTGGAGCGCGCCGACGACGATGAGCTGGTGGCGATGTACCACGGATCGGCCGCGCTGCTGGCCGCGTCCGAAGGCGAAGGTTTTGGCCTGCCACTCATCGAGGCGGCGCAATACGGCCTCCCGATCATCGCGCGTGACCTGCCGGTTTTCCGGGAGGTCGCCGGCGCCCACGCGGTTTATTTCGATGGCCTGGCCCCCGAGGCGATCGCCGATGCCGTTACGCTGTGGCTGCAGGATGCTGCCAGCGGCCGTGTCGTATCGTCGACCGAGATGCCGTGGATCACGTGGCGACAGGCGACGGCGCAGCTCGTCGACGTCGTCGTTGGCGGCGGGTGGTCTGACGCATGGCGTTCCGACGGGCGGCGCTGTTTCCTCGCATCGGACTACCGGGCCGATGCAACCACCGGGGTTCTGGACAGGCAGCGACGTCTCTCCACCACATCGGCGGGCCTGCTTTATGGAACGACCCCATTCAGCGCGACGGCCGGATCGTACGTCGTCTCGGTCCACGGCCAGTACCTCGGGGGCGACGGTAAGGCGTGGGTGGATGTCGTCACGACCCGCGGAACATGGCGGGTGGCGCGGGCGGATCTTGGGCGAGGCAACGCTAAACTTGCCGAACTCCGCGTGGAACTCCGGGAGGACGCATCGGACGTGGAGGTGAGAGTCATGGTCGACGGGCAGGTCGCCATCGCGTTTGATCGCGTCGACGTGGTTCCGCGCGCTGATTGAGGTGTCGGTGGGGCCTAGGGCCCGCCGATTCAGATTTCGATACTATAGCTGACCATTTGAAGTGACGGATACGATGAAAACAGCACTGATCACCGGAATCTCGGGCCAGGACGGCGCCTACCTGGCCGAGCTACTCCTCGAAAAGGGGTACCGCGTCTACGGTACATATCGGCGCACGAGCTCGGTCAATTTCTGGCGTATCGAGGAGCTGGGCATCCAGAACCATCCAAACCTCGAACTGGTCGAGTTCGACCTGACCGACGGTGGCTCGGCCATCCGTCTTCTGCAGCAGACGGGCGCCACGGAGGTCTACAACCTTGCCGCGCAGAGCTTCGTCGGTGTCTCGTTCGATCAGCCTGCCACCACCGCGCAGATCACCGGCGTAGGCGCCCTGCATCTTCTGGAGGCGATTCGTATCGTCAATCCGAAGATCCGCTTCTACCAGGCGTCGACGTCGGAGATGTTCGGTAAGGTGCAGGCCGTTCCGCAGAAGGAAGATACCCCCTTTTATCCACGTAGCCCGTATGGTGTCGCGAAGCTCTACGCCCACTGGATCACGGTGAACTACCGCGAGTCTTACGGCATCTTCGGCTCGAGCGGCATCCTGTTCAATCACGAGTCGCCGCTGCGTGGCAGAGAGTTCGTTACGCGCAAGATCACCGACGCCGTCGCGAAGATCAAGCTCGGCAAACTCGACGTGCTCGAACTTGGCAACCTTGACGCGAAGCGCGATTGGGGCTTCGCGAAGGAGTACGTCGAGGGTATGTGGCGCATGCTGCAGGCCGACGAGCCCGACACTTTCGTGCTCGCCACGAACCGGACCGAGACTGTCCGCGATTTCGTCACGCTCGCTTTCGCTGCTGTCGATATGGATATCGAGTGGAAGGGTAGCGAGGAAAACGAAACCGGCACATGCCGGAAGACGGGCAAACTGCTCGTGAAGATCAATCCAAGGTTCTATCGTCCGGCAGAAGTCGAGCTGCTGATCGGCGATCCGGCGAAGGCATTCGAAAAGCTCGAGTGGAAGCCCTCGACCACGCTCGAGCAGCTCTGCAAGATGATGGTCGAAGCCGATCTGCGCCGGAATGAACGTGACGCGTCCTTCTGAGACAGTTCAAGGCCGGGTCCTCGTAACGGGGCACAGGGGCTTTACTGGCCGATTTCTCGTCGACAAACTCGAGGCGGCGGGATATATCGTCCAGGGCCTTTGTGAACGACCCGATGATCGCGATTCGCCGGGGATCGATCTGCTGGATCGCCCAGCTGTGCGCAGGGCGATCGATGCGGCGCGTCCTCAGGCGGTGGTCCATCTCGCGGCCATCGCCTTCGTGGCTCACGGCGATGCCGAGGCCATGTACCGGACGAACGTGGTGGGTACTCGCAACCTGCTCGAGGCGCTTGCGGAGCTCGACGTCGCGCCGCAAGCCGTGCTTCTCGCCAGTAGTGCGAACATCTACGGAAACAGTGCGCGGGAAGTGATCGACGAAAGCGTCGAGCCATCCCCTGCCAACGACTACGCGGTCAGTAAGCTTGCCATGGAATACATGGCAAGGCTCTGGTCCGACCGGCTGCCGCTTGTCGTCACGCGTCCGTTCAACTACACGGGCGTCGGGCAGACGCTGAACTTCCTTTTGCCGAAGATCGTGTCCCATTTCCAGCGCGGCGAGAAGATCATCGAACTGGGTAACATTGATGTCGCACGCGACTTTCAGGACGTCCGCTTCGTTGGCGACGCCTACACGCGGCTCTTGGCGGCGAGAGAACGCTCAATCGGGCAAATCGTGAATGTCTGCTCCGGCGTGTCCGTGTCTTTGACTCAAGTGATCGCCATGATGCAGGAGATTGCGGGTTACGATATCGAGGTTCGCGTTAATCCTGCATTTGTCAGGGGACACGAAGTCGCGCGGCTGACTGGTGACAATTCGCGCCTCCGTGATCTCATCGGCGAGCTCGATATCATTCCTCTGCGCACTACCCTCGAATGGATGTACGCAAATCCTACCTCGATCATTTGATGCGGCCAGGACGAAACCTATGAAGTGCTTTAAAGCATACGACATCCGCGGCAGGGTGCCGGATGAGTTGAATGACGCTGTCGCCTACCGCATCGGCCGCGCGTTCGCGCGGACGGTGGGTGAGGGCGACGTAGTCGTCGGATTCGATATCCGGCTGGACAGCCCTTCGCTTGCCACGGAACTTGCGCGCGGCTTGGCGGAAGAGGGACGGAATGTCATCGACATTGGTCTTTGCGGGACGGAGGAGGTTTACTTCCAGACGGCCCATCGCGCTGTCGCAGGCGGCATCATGGTTACCGCCAGCCACAATCCGATCGACTACAATGGCATGAAGCTCGTGCGCGAAGATGCGCGGCCCATCAGCGGGGACACGGGGCTGCGCGACATCGAACGGATGGTCGAAGAAGATGCCTTCGGCGATGTCGTGAGTGAACGTGGAGTGGTGCGCGTCGATCACGACAAGTCGGCCTACATTCGTCACCTTCTTGGTTATATCGACCCGGGTGCGCTTCGTCCGCTCAAGATTGTCGTCAATGCGGGCAATGGCGGAGCGGGGGGCATTGTCGATCTGCTCGAGTCGCACTTGCCGTTCACGTTCATCCGGGTCAACCACGAGCCGGACGGAACCTTCCCAAACGGCATTCCCAACCCGTTGCTTCCCGAGAACCGGGACGCTACATCTCAGGCCGTGAAAGCTTCGGGCGCCGACTTCGGTATTGCGTGGGATGGCGACTTCGATCGGTGTTTCCTGTTCGACGCCAATGGCGCGTTCATCGAGGGCTATTACATCGTCGGTCTCTTGGCGGCGCAGCTTCTGGAGAAAAATCCTGGTGCCCGGATCATCCACGACCCGCGACTCACGTGGAACACAGTTGATATGGTGTCTTCCGCGGGCGGAATCGCGGTGGAGAGTAAGACCGGTCACGCCTTCATCAAGGAGCGCATGCGCGCGGAAGATGCCATCTATGGCGGCGAAATGAGCGCGCATCATTATTTTCGGGATTTTTCGTACTGCGACTCCGGCATGATTCCGTGGCTGCTCATCGCCGAGCGCATCTGCAAGACCGGGATTTCTCTCGCGGAGATGCTGGAGGAGCGGATGGCTGCCTACCCGTGTAGCGGCGAAATCAACTTCCGCGTCAGCGATGCGTCCGCCACCGTGGCCAGAATCATCGATCATTACAGTGGCGTCGTCGAATCGACAGATAATATCGATGGTGTCAGCATGTCGTTCGGGTCGTGGCGCTTCAACCTCCGCTCGTCGAATACGGAGCCTCTTCTTCGTCTGAACGTGGAGGCCCGCGGCAACTCGGCGCTCATGCTGGCGAAGACAGACGAGCTGCGACATTTGATAGGCGGCACACCGGCCTAAAAAAAGGCGGGCCATCGGCCCGCCTTTTTTATGCACAAGCTGCTTCAAGCGCGTCCGTAGACATCTTCGAAGCGCACGATGTCGTCCTCGCCGAGATAGCTCCCCGACTGAACCTCGATCAGCTCGAGAGGCACCTTGCCGACGTTGCGGAGGCGATGCGTCACGCCGAGTGGGATGTACGTGCTCTGATTCTCGGTGAGCAAGAAAACCTTCTCGCCGCAGGTGACTTCGGCGGTACCCGAAACCACGATCCAGTGTTCTGCGCGGTGATGGTGCATCTGCAGACTCAGCACGGAGCCCGGTTTGACGACGATGCGCTTGACCTGGAATCGCTCTCCCATGTCGATCGAATCGTAGCTACCCCATGGCCGATAGACCTGACGATGCGCGAGGTGCTCGCCGCGCCCGGCAGTGCTCAGCGAATCCACGATTTTTTTGACGTGCTGCACCTCGTCGCGCGATGCCACGAGTGTCGCGTCGGGTGTCGTGACGACGATCACGTCGTCGAGGCCGATCGTTGCCACCATGTGCCGGTCATGGGTGCGGACGAGGGTATTGCGGGTATCCAGCGTGATAACGTCGCCGTCCGCTGCGTTGCCATCGGCATCCTTGTCAGCCGCCTCCCACAATGCAGACCACGATCCGATGTCGCTCCAGCGACAGCTGACCGGAACCACAGCGGCGCGGTCGGTTTTCTCCATGACCGCATAGTCGATCGAGTCATCGGGGACTTTGGTCATGGCAGACTTATCGAAGCGAACGAAGTCGAGATCTGGCTGTGCTGTCGCGAAGACCTTCGCCGCCGCGGCATGAATCTCCGGCGAGTGTTTCTCAAGCTCTTCCAGAAAGCGGGCAGCCTTGAACAGGAACATGCCCGAGTTCCAGTCGAAATCGCCGCTCTCTACGTATCGGGTCGCGGTTTCCACATTCGGCTTCTCGACGAATTGCGCCACTCTGAAGCCGCTCTCGGAGATCGACTCCGACCGCCTAATGTAACCGAAGCCCGTCTCGGGCGCTTCGGGCCGGATGCCGAAGGTCACGAGCCAGTTCTCGCCGGCGAGCGGCGTCGCGCGCTTCACCGCTTCCACGAAGCTGGTCTCGTCGCCAATCAGGTGATCGGCCGGCAGGACGAGGAGAACCGCCTCGTCGTTTCGCTGCAAGGCCTGCATCGCAGCAAGTGCGATGGCTGGAGCGGTATTTCGCGCTGCGGGCTCGAGCAGGATGGATGCACCGTCTACACCGAGCTCCTGGAGCTGCTCGGCCACCGTGAACCGGTGGTCCTCACTGCACACTACGATGGGCGGCAAGGTATCGGGAAGCTTCCGGGTGCGCTCGACCGTTTGCTGGAAGAGCGTCGTGTCCCCGACGAGGGCGAGGAACTGCTTGGGGCGGTTCTTCCGTGAGAGGGGCCAAAGGCGGGTGCCGCTGCCGCCGCTGAGGATGACTGGGACGATCATGATTCCGCTCCAAGGGTGCATTAACCGTACTATTATAGCGGGACCCCCACGCTCGCTGCCGGCGGCGCTGAAGCACCGTTCAGCCCGTCAACCCAGCGGCTCGGCGGCGAGGGACGTGGCGCGCCGCGCACAAGCCTTTGAAATGGGCCAGATCGGCCGTCCGGCCCATGGGCGAGGGGCTCGCAGAGCGGCCCATGTAGTATCATTTTTGGCCATTTACGGACGACGGCTGCTTCCAATGCGGGTTACATTGACGGATCGACGATTCTCTGTGCTCGCAAATGGCGTCGGTGGCGAGCTGCTTCTCGTCACCCTTTTCTTCGCCGCGTTCTTCGCCCTGTACTTTTCACCAGTGTGGTCGACGGATTCGCTTCTGGCGCCGGGCGATGCCGCGATTTCGTATTTCCCGTTTTTCCATGAGCCCTGGACGCTGATATCGGACCGGCTGCTGCTCGGCTTTCCCGTGGAGGCGGACCTGCAGGTTCAGGCGAACTACCCGCTTAAGCTCCTGCTGCCGAGCTATAACAGTTTCGTCATTTCCGCTTACGTCCTCATGGCGGTCGGCACATACGCCTTCCTCTCGGCTTATACGGAATCGCGGGTCGGTGCGCTGATCGCAGCCATCGTCTCGTCCAGTGGCGGCTTCATGATCGCCCATCTGGGCCATGCGACGATCATCCATGCCGCTTGCTGGATACCCTGGATCTTCTGGGCATTCTATTGCGGCAGCGAGCGGCTGAACTGGCCGGCGGTCTGCGTCGGTGCGGTTGCAGTATGCATGAGCCTGCTGGGCGGCCATCCCCAGATATCGATCATCGGCTTCGGGGTCGGTGGCGTGTTCTGGATTTTTCTCTGTGGTCTCGCCCGAGCTCAGGGGCGACCGATCAAGGGCGTTCTCATCCATGGGGCGTGCGTGTTCATCCTTGGACTCATGCTTTCCTCGATCAGTACGGTGCCGTTTGCCGAACTCGCGGCGCAAGGTGTCCGGGCAGGATGGTCGATCGCCGATTATGACAGTTACTCGAATTCGGTACGAACGCTTCTGATTGGGTTTTTCCCAGGGCTTTTCGGCACGGTTCCCGCGGCGTTCTATGGGCCGTATGTCGGCCCTTACAACCTGACGGAGCTCGCGTTCTATGCCGGCGTCGTTCCGATGGTGCTCGCAGGTGTCGGTCTCCTCGCATGCAGGAGGAATCCCCATGTGTGGTTCTGGGCGGCGATTGCGGTCGTGGCCATCCTTCTCAGCATGGGGGCATCCACGCCCCTCGGAAAGCTGGTCTATCACATGCCCGTGGTGGGTACCTTCAGGGCTCAGGGGCGGTATGGCTTCGTCTTCATTCTTGCCATCGCCACTATGCTCGCGTTCTCGGTCGGTGCCTTTCGTAACAGATCGGTACGTCACTGGCACGTAGTAATCCCGATTCTGGTCCTTGTCTGCGTCGCAGTCCTCTCGCTGAGGCTGATTTCGCATATCTATCCGGTGCTTGGCGCGCATCCGTGGGATATCATGGGCGACACTTTCTCGTCGATGGTCCGAAACCCCGCGATCTTCATCCCCATCGCCCTCATGGTGAGCGCCTGTGTCTTGACGCTGCTCTGGGTCTCGTCGGGGAAGGGCGCGTTGAGCGTGATCACGGGCTTGCTGGTGGCTGTCGATCTCGCGTCATTCGGGATGTTTTTCGAATGGCGTTACGAGGGGCTCACGCCCACGATGCGCACGCCATCGGCCGCTACGCTGGCGCAGGTGAACGCCGTGCGTGCCTCTGGTACGCGGGTCCTTCCTGTGGAAGAAAGTCGGCTGGTCTACGGGCCATTCAGTCCCCAGGTCAATGTGGCATTCGGAGTGCCCCTGGCCGTCAACTATGGCCCGATGTTGCCTGCGCGCGCTCAGCGCTTCGCTCGACTCGATCCGACCGGGCATCCCCACTTCGACATCGCAACCTCTCCGCTGCCTGACATCATGGGGGTCGGCTGGTTCGCACGTTCGGGCGGCGGGCTTATGTTCGACGACGTCGTGCTCTCGCGCGGATGCGGTGCCCCAGCCACCCCCAAATCGGTGGAGTACGCGGTCCCGCCGGGGACGCGTGCGGCTCAGATACGGATCGTCTCGCACTTGGCATGTTCGACGGGTGTCGAGCAGGGTGAGCAGGTCGCGACCGTACAATGGTCCGGCCCTGATGGCGCTGCGTCCGATCTTGCCCTGCGAGCCGGCATCGATACATCGGAATGGGCTATCGATCGCCCCGGGTTGAAGGTGAATCATCAACGTGCTCCGGTGGCGATGACCTTCGATGCCCCAGGCGCCCCGGGTCACGACTACGTGACCAACCTCGTACTCCAGGGCGGAGCCGAAGCGGGAGTGTCGTCGCTCAGGCTCGACCTCGCGGGGCAGGGTGATCTGGCCATGCGGGCACGGAGTGTGGAGCTCGTGGACACGCAGAGGCATGCGTTGAAGCTGTCGCCGTCAAAGCCGGGTCTCACGGTTGACGTTTCCAATCCTGCCGTGTCTCTTGCGAGGCGCAACGCGCAGCCGCCCCTGCAGTGGAGCGTTTGCCGCACCAGCACGATGGGCAAGGGTGAGATCGATGCAGTCCTCTCTGGAAAGGCGCTGCCCGACGGATCGACGTTTGATCCTCATGCCGTCGCACTTCTCGAGCCAAGGCATGCACCTCCCGCTCCTGACTGTAGCGTGGCGCCGCGGCTTAGTAACATCGAGCGGCGGCCCGGTTGGTTCCGGGCGTCGGTTGATGGAGCGGGAAGCAGCCTCCTCGTCGTAAGCCAGGCTTGGTATCCGGGCTGGACGGCGAGGGTGGATGGCAGGAAGACGAGGGTTCTGCCCGTCGACGGGCTGATCCAGGGCGTCTTCGTTCCGTCGGGCAAACACGAGGTTGAGCTAGCATTCCTGCCGGTAAGCTTTATCGTTGGCTGTGTCCTAAGCCTGCTGGCTATCGTCTTGCTCCTGACGCCGTTCGTCCGGGAGCGGCTAAGGCTAAAGAAAAAATTCAGTGGAGATAGGTGATGAAGAGAGCAGTAATTCTCGCAGGTGGCAAGGGTACGCGGCTTCGCCCCTACACCGTGGTCCTCCCCAAGCCCCTCATGCCAATCGGTGAATTTCCGATCCTCGAGGTCATCATTCGCCAGCTGAAATCTCACGGCTTCGAGCACATCACGCTTGCCGTGAATCATCAGTCTGAGCTCTTCAAGGCGTTCTTTGGTGATGGGGCGAAGTGGGGGATGAAGATCGACTACTCGCTCGAGAACATGCCGCTCAGCACAATGGGGCCGCTGAAGCTGATCGAAGACCTGCCGTCCGAGTTCCTCGTCATGAACGGTGACATTCTCAGTGACGTGAACTATGGCGAGTTCCTCGCTTCGCACGCACGGAAGCAAAGTCTATTCACGATTTCCGCAGCGCGACGCACGCAGCACATCGACTACGGCGTCCTTCGCGTCGACGGCGAGTCGCGCCTAAACGGGTTTGAAGAGAAGCCGAGGATCGACTATCTCGTCAGCATGGGTGTCTATGCCGTCTCGCGCGAGGTGCTCGATGTTATTCCGCGCAACGTCCCCTTTGGCTTCGATCACCTTGTCCTGGGATACCTCGAACAGAATCGACCGGTCGACGTCGTCGAACATACCGGTTACTGGCTGGATATCGGTCGCCCTGACGATTATCAGAAGGCGATCGACGACTGGCCGGAGCTCAGCAAGGACATGGACCTTACATGAGGGCTCCGTTGATAGCGGGAGATCGCGTGCTCGTCACCGGTGCCTCCGGGTTCCTCGGCCGCAATCTCGTCGATCGCCTGCGCCAACTCGGTTGCGACGTCGTGCCGATAGGGCGTGCCCAAGGCTTCGACCTCCTCACCGATCGCCTAGCACTGGACGGCGTTCGACATGTGTTTCACCTCGCCGGTGAGACCGGCGTCCTCGATGCCTGGAGCGACCCGTCGCGCTTTCACCTTGTAAATGCGCACGGAACGGTGCGCGTCCTTGAGCAATGTCGCGAGGCCGACGTGTCGCTGACGTATGTCGGCGCTTATATCTACGGCATTCCGGAGCGGTTGCCCATCGACGAGTCCCATCCCGTGCGACCCAACAACCCATACGCTTTTTCGAAGTGGATGGGAGAGGAAGCATGCCGTTGGTACGCGTCGACATACGACATGAGCATTACCGCGATTCGCCTCTTCAATGTCTACGGCCCCGGTCAGTCGAATCGCTTTCTCATTACGCGCATTGTCGACCAGTTGATGGACCCGGCTGTCGAAAGCATCGAGTTGATGGACCTTGCGCCAAGGAGGGATTACCTCTTCGTGGACGATGCCATCGATGCCTTCGTCGCCGCCATGCCGGAGCGTGGATTCCGGGTCCTGAACGTGGGGCAGGGTCAGTCGTGGTCCGTGAGCGAGGTGGTCCGGATCGCCATGGACGTGCTTGGTGTTCAGAAGCCCGTCGTCGACAAAGGCAATGCGCGCCCTAATGAAATTCCCGATGTGGTAGCCGACTGCTCGGCCATGCGCGACTATTGCGGATGGATGCCGCGTCGTGATCTCCAGACGGGTATCGCCACCTGGCTTAAGGAGTCCGTCGGATGAAGACCATTCAGATCCTCTGCCCGGTCTTTCGCGAAGAGGACGGTATCCTCATCTTCCATGACCGCCTAAAAAAGGCGCTCGATCCGCTACGTGACCGCTATAGCTTCGGTTTCATCTATGCGGTCGATCCTGCAGGGGATCGCACGGAAGACATCCTGCTCGACCTTGCCGGCCGGAGCGACGATGTCGAGGTCCTTGTCATGTCGCGCCGCTTTGGCCATCAGGCCGCCTTGATCGCTGGCATCGACGCGAGCGTTGCCGATGCCCTGATCATGCTCGACAGTGATGGTCAGCATCCGCCCGAACTCATCCCCACGCTTGTGGAGCGTTGGGAGTCCGGTGCCGAGATAGTCCAGACGCTTCGACAGGACGGCAAGGAGACACCCTTTCTCAAGCGTACGACATCGGCGCTTTTCTATAAGTTGATTTCCGGAATAGGTTCCATCGATCTCAAGTCAGGTGCAGCCGATTATCGGTTGCTGTCGCGCCGCGTCGTTGAGGTGCTTCGCGATCAGCTGACCGAGCGAAATGTCTTTCTCCGTGGCCTTGTGACGTGGATTGGTTACAACATCGCCTATGTCGAGTTCCAGCCGGAGAGACGGCAGTTTGGCGCATCGAACTACCGGACGTCGATCCTGTTCAATTTTGCGCTTCAGGGCATCAGTTCGTTCTCAAAAACTCCGCTGCGCATATGCACGATCACCGGTCTCGCGATTGCATCGCTGAGTGTTCTACTCGGTCTGGTGTTCGTCGCCGGCTACATTGCCGGTCCATCCCGCGTACCCGGCTGGGCTTCGCTCGTCACGTTCATAACGTTTCTTGGCGGCGTGCAGCTCTTCTTCATGGGTATCTTTGGTGAATACCTTGGCCAGATCTTCGACGAAGTGAAGCAACGTCCCCGTTACCTCGTTGCGCGGCGGGGCTCCCCGGGCGGTGGCCTTATCAATGGAAGCAAAGAGCATGTCTGACCTCATATCCCTGCGTCCGGAATCACTCGATGCAGTGGTCCTTCAGCGTGACCGCTCGCAGTTCGCCGACGACATCGTCGCGCGCGAGACCGAGCTCCGGCAGATGACTCGGGGTGCGCGCGTTTTGGTCGTCGGCGGTGGCGGAACTATCGGATCTGCCACCACGATGTTGCTCGCTGCGCTGCGTCCAGCAGCCCTTCACGTTGTCGACCAGAGCGAGAACTACCTGGCGGAGCTTGTGCGCGATCTCCGTAGCCAGCCTGACGGCCTTCACGTCGACGACTTTCGTGCGCTTCCGCTCGATTACGGATCCCCCGTCATGGGTCGTTTCCTGGCCGAGAGCGCCCCGTACGATTTTGTCCTCAACTTCGCCGCGCTGAAGCACGTCCGCTCGGAAAAGGACGTCTACTCCCTCCTTCAGATGCTCGACACGAACGTGGTTCGCCACGTTCGCTTCCGTCGCTGGCTGCTTGCCCACGGTCATGGAAAGCGCTATTTCTCTGTCTCGACGGATAAGGCGGCGAATCCCACGAGCTTGATGGGCGCCAGCAAGCGTCTCATGGAAGACGTCGTGTTCGACCCCGCGCTTTGTCAGGGAGCCGTTGCGACGTCAGCTCGATTCGCCAACGTCGCGTTTTCCAATGGTAGCCTACTGCAGTCTTTTCTGACCCGAATGGCGAAACGGCAACCGTTCGCCGCGCCGCGCGATACACGCCGCTATTTCGTGTCGCAGGCGGAATCCGGGCAGATCTGCCTGCTTTCGGCGTTGCTTGGGAACGATCAGAACGTGCTTTTCCCGAAGCTGGATCCGGTCAGTCAATTGCAGCCGCTCCAGGGAGTGGCGGAACGCGTCCTTCAAAGCATGGGTTACACGGCCGAGCTTTTCGTCGATGAGGACGAGGCGAGGGGCGCGGTCGAGGCGCTTGCTGCAGAAAAGCGTTGGCCGCTACTGCTGACGCCTCTCGATACCAGCGGTGAAAAGCCCTACGAAGAGTTCGTAGGCCATGGCGAATCGGCGCTGGAATCGGGTTTGCAGACGCTCGGCGCGGTCCGCCATGTTCCGAGTGCGCTCTTGTCGGCTGGCTTGCTGGATATGCTCGAAGACGCCGTCGGCCGAACGGACGGACCCGTCGCGAAGGCGAGAATCGTGGAAGCGATTCAGTCGGTCATTCCGAATTTCGCACATCGCGAAACTGGTAAGACGCTCGATGATCGCGTCTGAGCGTCCGGCGGATTCCGGGAGCGAAAACTGATGCCATACATTGCAACCTGGCTCCTGTTCGCCGCGTACACCTTGCTGAGTGTCGGCGGTATGGTTGTGGCCAAGCGCGCGCTTCCGGCTCTCAAGGTCGCCTTCGCACAGGGTCACGACTGGTTTCATCCTGCCGTACTGGTCGCGCTTGGCGGGGCCATGTACGTATGCAGCTTCCTGACCTGGATGGTGATCCTTTCCCGCTCGCCCCTCATGACCGCCTATCCCGCCGCAGTGGGCCTGACCATGGCGTTTTCCACGCTGTGCGCGATCGTCTTTCTCGGTGAGACCCTGACCGTCGCGAGTGTCGCTGGGGTTCTCCTTATCTTCGCGGGGGTATTGGTGCTGGCCAGGTCCGCGACAGGCACTTGATGGCCGGCGCGTGCTTCGGGCTCGGGTGTTCGCGGGATTGTGTGTAAGATAGATGAGTCGATGGGGTGACGCGGGGGAGCGTCGCCATAAAATGCACCACGACAACAATTTACTCAGTGGCACAGCCCACCGTGAGACAGGAGAGACTCTCGATGATCACCTTGGACAGGCCTGGCGTTGAGACGACAATTCGCGAGGCGGCGCTCGACGCGGGATCGGACGGTTGTTTGGTCTGCTCGTCGGCCTACGGCCCGAGCAAGCTTCCCGGACTGAAGTGCTGCACGGAGTGTGGATTTATTACGGCGGACATGGCGCTCTCAGACGACGAGCTCAGCGCCTTGTACGGCGAGGATTATTTCCATGGCAATGAGTATCGGAACTACGTATCTGAAGAGGTAAGCCTCAAGGACAATTTTCGGCGACGGCTGCGGACGCTGCACGAGCTGATTCCCGATTTGCGCGAGCGGCGCGTTTTTGAGATTGGCTGCGCCTACGGTTTCTTTCTGGATGAGGTGAAGGGAGACGTTGCGGCAGCGAGCGGTATCGACATTTCGGCGGACGCGACCCGTTACGCGAGGGACGTAAAGCATGTCGACGCGATTACGGGAAATTACTCAGATTACGTGACGCCGCCTGGCATTGGCTTCGTGGCTATGTGGGACACCATCGAGCACCTTCCCCGACCGGATCTGTTTATCGAGAAAGCCGCGCAGGATATCGACAAGGGTGGTTATATTGCTGTGACAACTGGCGACATCGCGAGTCTGAACGCGCGAATGCGTGGCAAGCACTGGCGAATGATCCATCCTCCGACGCATCTCCACTATTTTTCGGTCGATACGTTGAGCAAGTTGCTCGACCGGCATGGTTTCGACGTCGTTCATGTCAGCCATCCGGGGAATGCACGCGACCTCCGATCGATCCTCCATTTCGTTTTGGATCTGCGTCTCGGCTGGGGCGGTCTCTACCGCCGGATTGCAGGCTGGCGAATCTTCAATATGTCGCTGTCCATGAACCTGTTCGACATCATGTTCATCGTGGCGCGTCGCCGGGACACATGATCAGGTGCCGGCAGGCTCGATGCCATTTTCCAGATACATGGCGCCGCCACGACTATTCTTATTGCCGAGCTGCAGCAGTCGTCTGGCGATAGAGGGAACGACGAGGCTGCGTGCGGTTTCGTCGGCGCAAAATCGAAACGCGGTCAATTCATCTTCCGGCAGGCGGATGCGCGCGATTTCCGCATCCGTCAACGCATTGCACTGAAACAGGAAGTGCACGCTCTCGTCGTAGCCGTCGTGCGCGGAGAGGTAGTCGATGCACGCAAGTCTCGCGATTCGTACGTTGATCGCGAGTTCCTCCCGGATCTCGCGGACAAGTGTCGCCGCGGGCGGCTCGTTCCGCTCACTGATTCCTCCGGGCAGCAGCCAGCCGTCCCGGTACGACGGCTTCACGATGAGAAGTTCGCCGCGCTCATTGCGTACGAGCGCGCCCGCACTGACCCGCTTGGTTGGAAAGGACAGCTGCATGGAGCGCGTCACGGACGTCAGGGCGTAAGTACCGGCCGGGGAGGGAGGCCGGCGCACTGCGGGAATCGGGCGCCGGTCTGCGCTTGGTCTCGCATGTCAGGTCAGAGCGCGGCTTCCAGCTCCGGCAGGATCTTGAACAGATCCCCCACCAGGCCGATGTCCGCGATCTCGAAGATCGGCGCTTCGCCGTCCTTGTTGATCGCGACGATCGTGCCGGCGTCCTTGATGCCCGTCAGGTGCTGGATAGCGCCCGAGATGCCGATGGCGATGTAGAGCTCCGGCGCGATGATCTTGCCGGTCTGTCCCACCTGCATCTCGTTAGGAACGTAGCCGGCGTCCACGGCGGCGCGCGAGGCGCCCACGGCCGCGCCGATCTTGTCCGCGAACTTGTAGATGACGTCGAAGTTCTCCTTCGAGCCGACGCCGCGGCCGCCGGAGACGACCTTGGGGGCACCCTGGAGGTCCGGACGGTCGCTCTTGCCCTGCTGCAGGCCGACGAAGCGGGTGTGCGAGGGCAGGGTGGCATCGACGGAGAGAGCTTCCACCGGCGCCGAACCGTTCGAGGCGGCGGCGGCCCAGGAGGCGGTACGGATGGTAGCGACGACAATGGATGCCGAATCGACCTCCACCGTGATGATCGCGTTGCCCGCGTAGATCGGACGCTTGAAGCTGTGCGGGCCTTCCACGGTCATGACGTCGCTGACCTGCGACACGCCCAGCAGGGCGGCCACGCGAGGCGCGAGGTCCTTGCCGAAGGTGGTCGACGGAGCGAAAACGTGGGTGTAGCCGGATGCGGCCTTCGCGATCTGCGGGGCTAGCACGGCGGCCAGCGCATGGGCGTTCTCGGCGCGGGCGACGGTCAGCACCTTGCTGACGCCGTCGATCTTCGCGGCTTCGGCGGCGACGGCGTCCGGCGCGTCGGACAGGACGATGACGTCGATGGCTTCGGGTTTCACGGCGGCTGCCGCGCTCACGGCGCGAGCCGTCGAGCCGTTGAGCTTGCCGTCGAGGTGTTCGGCGATAACGAGGATCTTGGACATGTCGGGTCTCCGGTCGGCTGCCTTACAGCAGGCCCTTCTGCTTGAGGGCCGCGACGAGTTCGGCGGCGTCCTTCACCATCACGCCCTTGCTGCGCTTCGGCGGGGCGGCGTAGTGGGTGGTCTTGATGTGGTCGGCGGCGTCGACGCCCAGCGAGCCCAGCTCGATCACGTCGATCGGCTTGGATTTGGCCTTCATGATGTCCGGCAGCTTGATGAAGCGCGGCTCGTTGAGGCGCAGGTCGGTCGTGATCACGGCCGGCAGATCGGCCTCGATGGTTTCCAGGCCCGCGTCCACCTCGCGGGTCACCGTGGCCTTGCCATCGGCGACCTCGACCTTGCTGGCGAAGGTCGCCTGCGGGCGGTCCCACAGGGCGGCCAGCATCTGGCCGGTCTGGTTGGCATCGTCGTCGATGGCCTGCTTGCCCAGGATCACGAGACCCGGCTGTTCCTTCTCGACCAGCTTGAGGAACGTGCGCGCGGCGGTCAGCGGCGACACGGCATCGCCGGTCTGCACGTGGATCGCCCGGTTGGCGCCCATGGCCAGGCCGTTGCGCAGGTGGGCGGTCAGGTCGGCCGGGCCGATGCCCACCACCACGACTTCCTCGGCCATGCCCTTCTCGCGCAGGCGCAGGGCCTCCTCGAGGGCGATGTCGTCGAAGGGGTTGGCGGAGAGCTTGACGCCGTCGGTAACGACGCCCGTGCCGTCAGGCTTGACCTGGATGCGGACGTTGTAGTCCACGACGCGCTTGTAGCCGACCAGAATCTTCATTTGATGACCTATAGACAGACGATCGAGACCGTAGCCCGCACGGAGTCGGGTGGTTAGTCCAGTAGTATAGCGTGGAGCGATCTAAGCTGAATCGTGCGGCGCGCCATACCACGCAGCGTGCTTTTCGGTTCGCCCCGGATGCTCGCTGTCGCAAATGCGATCAGCGAGCGCTTCAGCGGCCGCCTGCCAAGCCGGCCAGGTCAGGCGATTGCCTGGGGCCGGACGGTCGACGATCCAACGGGCGAGGAACGTCGCCAGTGCGGTTCCCGTCGTGCCCTCGAAATAGGCCGGATAGTCACCAGCGACTTCCCGGAACACCTTCAGCGAGCGGGCGATGACCGGCTTGCCCCGTTGCGCGGCCTCGATGAGCGGCAGGCCATACCCTTCGCCGAGCGATGGCGCCAGCAGCGCCGTGCTGGCTTCGTATACGGCGTCCAGGGTCTCGTCGCTGCACCCCTCGAACCAGAACAGGCGTTTCCCAAGCTCGGGGTGGCGTTCGATCCGGCGGATCAGGTCGGTAACCAGCCATCCGCGCTTTCCCACGATCGCGAGATTGAGATCGGCGCCCGATGCCCAGAGCAGGTCGAGCGCGTCGAGCGCCTGGGCGTGTCCTTTCCGGGGTTCGATGGTTCCCACCATCAGCAGAGTCGGCCTGGCAGCGAAAGCGCCAGCGACATCCTTCTCGAGGAGGCCGGGGCGCGATTCACGCAACGGTTCCACACCGAGGGGGAAAACGGTGAGAGCCGGGGGGCGCGCACGCCTTTCGGCGCGAAGCCACTGGGCGATGTCGTCGGCGGTGGACTGGGAAATGCAGTGGACGGCATCGGCGAGGTCGGTCATCCGTTCCAGCCAGCGGACGAACGCCTCGCGGGCCTGTGGATGAAACGCATCGGGGAGGGTGATCGGCAGGATGTCGTTTGCGACGAAATGCATGCCGACTCCTGCGCGATGCCATGTGCGCAACAGCGTGGCGCTCGATGGCAGGCTTTCCATCGCCCAGTCGAGCCCGACGAAGACTTCGTCGCCGCTGATCGACACGGGGTCCTCCACGAGACCCTCCGGCACCTCGACGCCCAGCAGCTCGGCCGCATAGGCATGCGCGTGCTCGTAGCGGCCGTCGCGGAAGGCGATCGGCTCGATGCGCACGCCGACGGGAGGTGTGCGCAGCCATGCTCCGAGGATGTTGCGCACGACACGCTGAATGCCGGTCCGGAGGTCGTGGCGCGAGATGTGCGTGACGTCGACGAGCCAGCGCGTTGCACGCTGGGGCCGCGACCGGTCGATCGCATCGGCGACGCGAGCCAGATCGGTGTCGCTCAGCCTCGGCGCCACGTGCGCGGCGATCTCGTCTTCGATGCCGCGCTGGCGAACCATCGAATCGCCGTTGAAGGCTTCGACCCATGCGGCGCGCGATGCTTCGCCGTCCGCATGCGACTCGACGGTGCGCATGGCGATCGCCTCCGCGCGCAGGGCCTCTGGCCAGTCGATGCCGCCGGGCGTCGCAACCGCTTTCCAGCCACCGGCACGGTACCGATCGAACGCCGTCAGGTGATCGCCGTCCGGGAACGGACCCTGCCACTCGACGAGGCCCGGCCATTCGCGCAAGCGGTGGAGCACGTCGCTCGCGTGCGCCGCGTCCGCCAGGTACACCGGAATCTGCGCGTCGTCCGGCGGCGCCTGGATGCTGGCAGACGTCGCGACCCACGCGGTAGCGACCGGCGAGCGCGATTCAGGGCGCGTGGTCAACGCCCGTTCGATGGCGGTCAGAGCACGCTCCGCGACCTTCGGCCAGGTGAATCGAGCGGCGCGGAGCAGCCCGGCATCGCGGAGCGCGGTGGCGAACGACGGATCGTCCAGCACGCGAGACATGGCGCCTGCCATCGCATCGACATCGTTCGCGTCGAACAGCGCGGCCGGGCTCCCGACGACCTCGGGCAAGCTCGTCGCGTCGTTCACGATCACGGGCGCGCCACATGCCATCGCTTCCAGCGGTGGCAGGCCGAAGCCTTCTCCCGCGGACGGAAAAACGAACAGTTCGCAGGCCTGGTAGAGGCGGACGAGATCCTCATCGGTGACGTAACCGGTGAGATGGATGCGATGCGGCGCGATACTCGCGGCGCGTATCGCTTTGTCGAAGCGCTCGCGGGTCGCATTGTCCAGGGCGCCCACCACGACGAGGTCGACACGATCACGCAGATGGTCGGGCAACGCGGCATACGCCGGAAAGAGGCGCTCGACGTTCTTGCGTGTGTCGGTCCCGCCGTTGTAGAGGATGAAGGGACGCTCGATGAGCAGGTGCCGGGCCAGATAGGCGCGGTTGTCCGATCCGGCGGCTGCCGGGCGGAACCTCTCGTCGACTCCCGCTCCGATCGCGACGACGCGGTCTGGATCCAGACCCAGGCGCGCGATCGCGTCGACCCTGACCCATTCCGATATGGCGAGCAGGAGGTCGCAAGAGCGCAACGCCTCCAGGCGGCGTGAGTACCAGTCGCGCGCCCGGGACTGCCCAAGCCCTTTGGGATCCTGCAGCGGAAGCAGGTCGTAGAGTGTCGCGGCGGTGAGCTGGCGTGGCGACCGGTGCGGCATGAGCGCATCGCTCGCGTATCCTTCGATGAGGCTGCTTAGCCAGACGACATCGGCGCCCCCGATGTCCAGCGCATGCGTGAGCAAGCGCTCGCCGGCCTCGCGCCGGGCATCGTTCGCTGGGGTATCCGACGACGTGTCGCGCAATGGACCGTAGGCTCTGCGGCGCGGACGCAGGGATTCGGCGACCATCCTGTCGAGCATCTCGTCCACGCCGTCGAGCGCCGCATTGAACAGCAGCTCGACATCGTGGCGTCCCTCGGCCAGCTTGAGGAAGGCGATCGTGGCTTCACGGGTATACCGGCCGATGCCGCGTTGGCGGCTGGCCGTCTGGACGCCCTGCAAATCGATCTGGATCTTCATCGCGGCATCCGTGACCGCATCCGGGCCAGCGCGTGGCGGCTCCCCTCGGGCAATCGGTCCGGGTCGACATCGAGCACCGCTTCCGGATGTTCCGTCCGGTGCATGAGATGGCGCAGTCGCGTGTCCAGCCATGGGACGCGATAGGCCGCGTCGACGATCGCGCGCTTCAAACGCGGGTGCTTCGCGAGGACTCCGAAAAGACGTCGAAGCGTGGCCCTGAACAGCGTCATGGTCCGCCATCCAGCGCGCGGCGCAGGGCGTCGCGGGCGTTTTCGACCGAGAAGTGTCGCCGCACGTTATCGACGCCCGCGTCCGACACCGCGAGCCACAGCGACTCGTCGCTTGCCAGTCTCACGATGGCGGTCGCGAACGCGGTGGGGTCATCGGCGACCAGCGCATCCACGCCATCGGAGAGGTGCATTCCCTCGGCGGCGATCGTCGTCAGGACGACGGGAAGACCATGGCTCATCGCCTGGTTCACCTTTCCCTTCACGCCCGCGCCGAACCGTAAAGGTGCGACGGAGACCAGCGTCTGCTCGTGTAGCGGCCCGAGATCGGGAACGCGCCCGTGGACGACGACGCCATCGCGTTCGATGGCGCGCCTGGATACCGCGTCGATGTCGCCAGCGACGTGGAGCACCATCTCGTCGCGCTCAGCGCGTACCCGAGGCAATATCTCGGCGATGAACCAGCGCACCGCATCTTCGTTAGGAGGGTGACCGAAGCCACCGACGAACAGCATGCCACTGCGGCCGTCGAATCCACGCACCCGTCCTTGCACGTCATGGATGTTGCTGAGCAGTTCGACGCTCGCGCCAGGCGCTTCGCGCTCGAGGACGCTCCGTTCGTCTTCGCTCACCACAAGGGTCACGTCACAACGCGAGACCATGGCCAACTCGCGGTCGCGTGAGCGGCGCGCCTGGCGCACGAGCGACGCATTGCCCGTGAGGTCGGCTGCGCGCCCTTCGCGGATGAAATGCAGATCGACCGTATCGAAGAGCACGCGGGCCTGGGGCGCGAAACGACGCACGACGCTCACGTACTGGTCTGCCACGGGCAGCCGACAAAGCATGACGGCGTCCAGCGAACCGCCTTCGCGGGACAGCCATTGCAACACCGGCTCGCGGACGACGCGTACGCCGAGCGCGCCGAGTCGGACGGCGTCGGCCACCGAGGCGTCGCCATCGTCGGCGATGAAGTCCACCTGCCATCCGTCCGCATTCAGCAGGGCGAAGATCTGAGAAAGGCGCACGGATCCCGAATCGCGCGACGGATCGGGGGTCATCGTCTCGATGACCAGAATGCGCCGCGCGCGGTGCCCCGCGGCTGGCAAGCGAATGGTGATTTCCTCCGCCACGCCCTGCTGGGCGGGGCGGGGGCGTAGCGCCCGTCGCAGCGTTCCGCGCCACCCTCGGATGGCGATGCTGCCCCTCGCCCGTTGCGCGAGCCGAAGCAGGCGACGGAGTTTCCAGCCGATATCCATCACAGACCCTGGTAATTCGGCCCCGAGCCACCCTCGGGCGTCACCCAGGTGATGATCTGGTACGGGTCCTTGATGTCGCAGGTCTTGCAGTGCACGCAGTTGGCGGCGTTGATCTGCAGGCGACGGCCGGACTCGTCCTGCACCATCTCGTAGACGCCGGCCGGACAGAAGCGCTCGCACGGATTGCCGTATTCGGTGGTGCAGCGTTCGACGCAGATGCTGGTGTCCGCGACCTTCAGGTGCACCGGCTGGTCTTCGTCGTGCTCCGTCGCCGCGAAATAGACGCTGGCGAGGCGGTCGCGCGGGGCGAGGGTGCGCTCGACATAATCTTTCTTCGGCGCTTCGTACTGCCCGAGCTTGCCGAGCGCCGACCAGTCGGCGTGGTTCTTCAGCGTCCACGGCGATCGGCCGCCCGTGACGGTTTCCCACGCGGCGTTGATCAGGCCGCGCCAGAGGCCCTTGTTGAAGCCGGGACGGATGTTGCGCACCTTGTGCAGTTCCGCCATGACGGCCGACCCACGCAGCTTCGCATCCCAGCCCGCGGGAGAGAGCTGCGTGGCCACGAGGTGTTCGGCGGCGAGCATGCCCGAGGCGATCGCCTGGTGCGTGCCCTTGATCTTCGGCACGTTGACGAGGCCGGCGGAATCGCCGATGAGGATCGCGCCGGGCATCTCCACCTTAGGCAACGACTGCGCGCCGCCCTCGACGATGGCGCGGGCGCCCGCGGACACGATGCTGCCGCCTTCGAGCAGGCCCTTCACGTTCGGGTGGTGCTTGAACTGCTGGAAGGCTTCGAACGGCGAGAAGTTCGGGTCCGGGTAGTCGAGGCCGACGACGAAGCCGACGGCGACGCGGTCGTTGTCGAGGTGATACAGGAAGCTGCCGCCATACGTGTCGTTCGCCAGCGGCCAGCCGAGCGTGTGCACCACCTTGCCCGCTTCGCCCTTACCCGGCGCGAGCTGCCAGAGCTCCTTGATGCCGATGCCGTAGGTCTGCGGATCGCTGTTCGCGTCGAGGTCGTATTTCTTGATGAGCGTCTTGCTGATGTGACCGCGGCAGCCTTCGGCGAGCACGGTCACCTTCGCGCGGATGTCGATGCCTTCCGTGTAACCCGGCTTGTGCGTGCCGTCGCGGGCGATGCCCATGTCGCCGATGCGCACGCCGTTCACGGCGCCGCTGTCGTCGAACAGCGCTTCGGCCGCGGCGTAGCCGGGGAACACGTCGACGCCCAGCGCTTCGGCCTGCGGCGCCAGCCAGGCGCACAGCGCACCGAGGCTGACGATCACGTTGCCGTGGTTGTGCATCTGCGGCGGCGTCACCGGGCTCCTGGTGGCGGACGCATGGTCGCGGAAGAACCAGAATTCGTCCTTCGTCACCGGCACGCAGACCGGCGGCGGGGCCTTGCGCCAGTCGGGCAGCAGGCGGTCCAGCGGCGCGGTCTCGATCACCGCGCCGGAAAGGATCTGCGCGCCGATGGTCGATGCCTTCTCTATCACGCAGACCGTGATCTCGGGATTGAGCTGTTTCGTACGGATCGCGAACGCCAGTCCCGCGGGGCCTGCCCCGACGACGACGAGGTCGTATTCCATGGTTTCGCGTTCGCTCATGGCTGGCTCACTCAACGGCTGGCTGCGGGGATCGGCCTGGCATTGTCCGGTTTCGCCGCGGCGGCGGCAAATCACATCGGGAGCGGAAGGGCTTGCACGATCTTCACAAAGCGCGTTCATAATCGTCCCAAGCGCAAGGAGACTTCATGAATACGATGCCGCCGGTCGCCGATGTCGACATGCGACGGGCCACGCTTCTGCAGATACTGCATTGGCTGGCCATTGGACGGACCCAACCCCAGGCCCTGTCCGACGTCTACCAGGACGCCATCGAGCGCCTGAATCCGAAACTCAACGCTTTCGTGGATTACAGCGTGTCGCTGATTCAGGAGCAGTCGCTGGCCGCCGATCGCCGGCGCCGCGATGGCGTCATCGGGCGGCTGGACGGCTTGCCAATCGCGATCAAGGACAACTTCGACGTCGCCGGCGTGCCGACGCGCGCGGGCATGCGGCGGCGCAGCGTGGTGCCCGAGGAAGACGCGCACGCCATCGCGCGCCTTCGTGCGTCGGGTGCGGTGCTGCTGGGCAAGACGAACATGGACGAGGGCGCGTTGGGGCTCACGACCAACAACCCGTTCCATGGCGCGACGCACAATCCGCATCGGCTGGGTTACACCGCCGGCGGATCGTCGGGCGGCGCGGCCGCTGCCGTGGCGGCTGGGCTGGCCGTCGCCGCCATCGGCTCCGATACCCTCGGATCGATCCGCGTGCCGGCGAGCTACTGCGGCGTCTACGCCCTGAAGCCGACGCACGGGGAGATTTCCGCGCGCGGGCTCGTGCCGGCGGCGCGTCGCCTCGATGCCGTGGGCCTGCTGGCGCGCGGCGTGGACGACCTCACCGTGCTGCTGCAGACGCTGGCGGGCTATGACGCCGACGACGCGCGCTCGCGCCGTCGCCGCGTGGCGTTCTCGCCGCCGGACTGGGAGCCGGGCAACCTGCGGGCGGGCTTCCTGCCCGATCTCGCGGCGGTCGGCGTGCAGCAGGACGTCATCGACGTATTCAACCAGGCGCTCTCGAAGCTCCGTGGCGAGCTGGGCGAGCGGCGCACCGTCGACTTCTCCGACTGGGATTTTGCGCGCACGCGTCGCGCGGGCCTTCTGATCATGGAAGCCGAGATGCTCAACACCTTCGCGACGGAGCTCGCGGACGAGGCGTACCCCGTCTCGCCCGGTTTCCGCGAGATGGTGGATTTCGCGGCGCGCAAATCCGCGGCGGATTACGTCGCGGCGGACCTCGTCATCGACGCGGCCACGCTCAAGATGCGCCGCCTCTTCGCGCAGGTCGACGTGCTGGTCATGCCGACGACGCCGCAGGGTGCGTTCCCGCTCGATGGACCGGTGCCGTCCTCGCAGGCCGACCTGTGCAGCTTCGCCAGCCTGGCCGGCTGTCCCGCCGTCAGCATCCCGATGGGCACGCTGCCCAACGGCATGCCCATCGGCATGCAGCTCGTCGGCGCGCGGGGTTCCGACCTGCGCCTGCTCGAGCTCGCGGCCGTCTGCGCGTCGTCGCTCGACGCGGAGCCGGCCTATCCGGTCGAGCCCGCCTGACCGCGGAGTGGCCCCGGATCGACCTCCCCGGCGCGGACGTCACGTTCGCGCCCGCCTGGCTGGATGCCGACGAAGCGGACCGGTTGCTCGAACACCTCCGGCAGGCGTTGCCATGGGAGGTGCACCGCATCCGCATGTTCGGGCGCATCGTGGACTCGCCGCGCCTCAGCGCCTGGATCGGTGACGACGACGCGGCATACCGCTATTCCGGCACGCGTTTCGTGCCGCATCCCTGGACGGCGGAACTGCGGGCGTTGCGTGATCGCGTGGCGGACGCTTGCGACGCGCCGTTCAACAGCGTGCTGGCGAACCTCTACCGGGACGGCGCGGACCGCATGGGATGGCATAGCGACGACGAACCCGAACTCGGTGCACGGCCGGTGATCGCATCGCTGAGCCTCGGCGCGGAGCGCACCTTCCGTTTCCGCGCGAAGGCCGGCGGCGAATCCGTCGCGATCGAGCTGCCGCACGGCAGCCTGCTGAAGATGGCCGGCGACACGCAGCGTCTGTACAAGCACGAACTGCCGGCGAGGAAGCGGGTGACCGGTCCGCGAATCAACCTTACCTTCCGGAACATCGAGCCGCCCCGCGACATCCGATCGCCGATACGATCGGTTCCCACCCGCTGCTAGCAGGCCACCTACCGAAGGGGTGGGAGCCGATCGTATCGGCGATTTCAGGGTTGCCGCTGCGCCGGTGCCGACTGCAGCGCCCAGCCGACCACGTCGCCCGATAGCTTGTTCATCGCGCGGCCGAAGGCCTCGACGACCTGCGGCACTTCCTTCCCGTCGACGGGTTCACGCACCTCGAAGCGGCGGCTCGCGACGATCTGGTGCCTGCGCGTGCCGGCGAGCGTGGCGTCGTAACGCACGACCACTTCCGGCTTGCCGCCGGCGTATTCCGTCTGGAACGCGGCAAGGCTGCCGCCCAGTTCGTAATCGGCGGCGAGATTCGCATCGTCGGTGCTGATGGCGGCGACGCGACCGCTGTCGCGGAACGCGTCGGCGAGGCGGTCGCGGAACAGGCTCGGCACGCCGTCGGCCCAGCGCGCGCCGGCGTACACGGTGATCGTGTTGGCGTCAGGCATCACGGCGATGCGCGAATTGTCGAGCACGCGCGGCACGCCGGGGGCCACGATGCGCAGGGCCCAGTCCACCTGCGCGGGCGCCATGGGGCGACCACCGGGTGGGGCGGGCAACGTATAGATGTGCGGGCTTTCGGCCTTGGGCAGGATCGAGCACGCCGACAGCAGCGCGATGACGAGCGGGGCGACGTGGCGGGCGCGCATCATGGGGTGAACTCCTTGGTCTTCTCTCGGCCGAACAGGTAGCCGCTGGGGTTCTCGTCCAGGCGGCGCGTGATGGATCGCAACGATCCCAGGGTGTCGCGCAGTTCGCGCAGCGCGGGGCCGAGGTCGCCCAGGCTCGCGGCACCGCCGTTGATCGCATCGCTGTTGTCGTTGAGCAGGCGGTCGATCGACGCCATCGAATGTTCCAGCGAGGCCATCGCACGCTGCGCGCTCTCGAGCGTCGCCTTGCCCTGACCCTCGACCAGTCCATTGGCGTTGTGCACGAGAGCGCGGCTTTCGGCCAGTGTCTCGTTCGCCTGCCGGGTGGCCGTCGACAGCTCCTTGATCAGCGAACGGATGTCCTCGCGCTCGTCGGCGATGACGCTGGTGGTCTTCTCCAGGTGGTCCAGCGTGCGTCCGATACGCTGCACGTTCTCCTTCGAGAGCAGTTCGCTCGCTCGCGCGGCGGCCTGGTTGATGTTGGTGATCAGGTCCTCGCCGTTGGCGAGGATGCGGGCGAACGGCGACGGATCCGCGACGATCGTCGGCACCTCGCCGTCATGCCCGACGAGTATCGGGCTGCCGGGGGAGCCACCCGACAGCTGGATGATCGCGACACCCGTCACGCCGGTGAGTGCCAGCTTGGCATGCGTGTCCTTGCGCAGCGGCGTATCGCCTTCGACGCGGATGCGCGCGAGCACGCGGCGCGGGTCTTCCGGATCGAGCTTCAGCTGCATGACGTCGCCGAGGCGGATGCCGTTGTACTGCACGGCGCCGCCACGGGACAGGCCTGTCACGGCCTCGTTGAACACGACGTCGTAGTAGTTCCATTCCTGATCCGAATGCGCCTTGGCGAGCCAGACGCCGAAGCCCAGGCCGAACAGCACGACCAGGACGGTGAACAGACCGATGAGGATATGGTGGGCACGGGTTTCCATGGGTCTACTCCCTGCCCGGATGGGCGGCGCGAGTGGCCGCGCGGCCGCGCGGTCCGTTGAAATAGGCCTGTACCCAGGCGTCGTCCGTCTGCGCGACCTCGTCGATCGGCGCGGCGGCGAGCACGCGGCGCTGCGACAGCACGGCGACCCGGTCACAGGTGGAGTAGAGCGTGTCGAGGTCGTGGGTCACCAGGAACACGGTGAGGCCAAGCGCGTTGCGCAGCGTCACCAGCAGGCTGTCGAACGCGGCCGCGCTGATCGGGTCGAGGCCCGCGGTGGGCTCGTCGAGGAAGAGGATTTCAGGATCGAGCGCCAGCGCGCGCGCGAGTGCCGCGCGCTTGATCATGCCGCCCGACAACTGCGACGGATACTTGCGCCCCGCGTCGACGGGCAACCCGGCCAGCGCGAGCTTGACGCCCGCCAGGCGGGTGGCGTCCACGCGCGGTAGGTGCGCATGTTCCACGAGGGGCAGGGCGATGTTCTCGGCCACGGTGAGCGAGGAAAACAACGCGCCACTCTGGAACAGGACGCCGAAGCGGCGCTCCACCTGCGAGCGGCGTTCGGCGGGCAGGGCGAGCAGGTCCTCGCCGAACACGCGGACCTCGCCGGCCACCGGGCGCACGAGCCCGATGATCGTGCGCAGCAGTACCGACTTGCCGGTGCCCGAACCGCCCACGATGCCGATGATCTCGCCTCGGTAGACGTCGAGGTCGAGGTTCTCGTGCACGGTCTGCGTGCCGAAGCGATTGGTGAGGCCGCGCACCTCGATGACCGTTTCGCGAGAGGGCGTGGGGGCGACCTGTGCGTTCACCAGTCCATCTCCATATAGAAGAGTGCGGCGAGGGCGTCGAGCAGGATCACGACGAAGATCGACTGCACCACGGCGGAGGTGGTGTGCTCGCCGACCGACTGCGCGCTTCCCGACACCTTGAAGCCCTCCATGCAGCCGATCACCGCGATCATGAAGGCGAAGACGGGCGCCTTGGCGATGCCGACGAGGAAGTGCGTGATCCCGATGTCCGCCTGGAACATGTTGAGGAACATCGCCGGGGAGATCTTCAGCACCACGAAGCAGACGACGCCACCGCCCACGATGCCTGCGACCATCGCGATGAAGGTCAGCAGCGGCAGGCCGATCAGAAGGGCCAGCACGCGCGGCAGCACCAGCAGTTCGATGGGATCGAGGCCGAGGGTGCGGATCGCATCGATCTCCTCGCGGGCCTTCATCGATCCGATCTGGGCGGTGAAGGCGCTGGCGGTGCGTCCCGCGAGCAGGATCGCCGTGAGCAGCACGCCGAATTCGCGGAGGAAGGCGATGCCGACGAGATCGACGGTGAACAGGCTCGCGCCGTAGCTCGCCAGCGCGGTCGAGCCCAGGAAGGCCACCACGCAGCCGACCATGAAGGAAAGCAGCGCGAGGATCGGCACGGCGTCGAGGCTGGTCTGCTCGATGTGCGACACGAGCGAGGTGACGCGCCAGCGGGCGGGCCGCCATACGGTGGCGCCGAATCCCTGCAGGGTGATGCCGATGAAGCCGAGCAGCTTGAGGGTCTGCTTCCAGAAGCCCGACATCGCCTTGCCGATGCGTTCCAGCATCACCACGAAGCCGGCGTCGCGCGGCCGCTTGATCCCCTTGCAGTAGGTGTCGATGGCGTCGCCGACCGTCTTGAGCAGGGCGCGGCGTGCCGGCGGCAGCGTCTCGTCCTGCGCGAGGGCCTGCGTCCGGGCGCTGCCAAGCAGCTCGGCCACCACGAACGCCCCAGAGGTATCCATGGCGCCGAGTCCAGCCGTATCGACGGCCGTCGTCGCGTCGATCGAACCCGCCAGCTCGGTGGCGCGCTGCTGGAGGCGCTCGTAGTGGGGCAGCGTCCAGTCGCCGGCTAGCACGAGGCGCGCTCCGCCCGGGTCGCGGGTGAGCGTGGCGGTACCGGGCGCGGATGGGGTCGTCATGCCGGAAGGCTAGCAGGAGTCATGGGCGAAATCGTGGTCCGGATTGGCGCCGCGGCGGCCCCGTGGCGTTTCCTTCCGCGGCCGTTGCTGCGCCTGCGCTTGGACGCCGGGCCGCGCGGGGTCGATAATGCCGGGCTGATCCCACCGCCATCCCCCTCAAGGTAAGACGATGACCGACAAGACCGAACTCAACGCCACCCACCGCGAACTGGGCGCCCGCATGGTCGACTTCGGCGGCTGGGACATGCCCATCGCCTACGGTTCGCAGATCGAGGAGCACCACGCCGTCCGCAAGGACGCCGGCATGTTCGACGTCTCGCACATGACCGTCGTCGACCTCACCGGCGAGCGCACGCGTGACTTCCTCCGCAAGCTCGTCGCCAACAACATCGACAAGCTGGCGAAGCCGGGCAAGGCCCTCTACACCTGCATGCTCAACGAGACGGGCGGCGTGGTCGACGATCTCATCGTCTACTTCCTGCGCGAGGACTTCTTCCGCCTCGTGGTGAATGCCGCGACCCGCGTGAACGATCTGGCCTGGATCGAAAAGCATGCGGGCGAGTTCGGCGTCACGGTCCGCGAGCGTCCGGAGTTCGGCATGATCGCCGTGCAGGGCCCGAACGCGCGCCAGAAGCTGATCGACCTGCTCCCGGAGGACGTCCGCGAGAAGGCGACCAGGCTCGGCAAGTTCGCCGCGATCGAGGTGGAAGGACCGAACGGCATGCCGCTGTTCCTCGCCCGCACCGGCTACACCGGCGAAGACGGCTTCGAGGTCGTCGTGCCCAACACGCGCGTCGTGGAACTGTGGAAGCTGCTGCACGACGCCGGCGTCACCCCGGCGGGTCTTGGTGCCCGCGACACGTTGCGCCTGGAAGCGGGCATGAATCTCTACGGCCAGGACATGGACGAATCGGTCACGCCGTGGGAAGCCGCGCTCGCATGGACGATCTCCCTCGACGAGGGGCGCGACTTCATCGGCCGCGCCGCGCTGGAGAAGCAGAAGGCCGATGGCGTACCGCGCACCATGATCGGGCTGGTGATGGACGAAAAGGGCGTGCTGCGCCACGGCCAGAAGGTGCTGACGTCGGCGGGCGAGGGTGAGATCCTCTCCGGCGGATTCGCGCCGACCCTCGGCAAGTCCGTCGCGTTCGCGCGCGTCCCGGTCGGCGACCTCGGCGACGTCCGTGTGGACATCCGTGGCAAGGAAGTGCCGGTGCGCGTGGTCAAGTTCCCGTTCGTGCGCGATGGTCAGCTGATGGCGGGTATCGCGGGCTGATCTCGACACACTATATATATGCGTGACACAGGAGGGCGGCCCATGGCCGCCCTCCTGCTTTTCTTCGTCAGCGACCTTTCACCGTATAGGGTTCCAGAACGATGCTGGCGTTGTTGGCGGCACCCTTGCGGGGCTTCGCGCGGGTGCCATAGTCCTTGCCTTTCTCGATGACGTAGAACGAATCCAGATAATCGTCGTCGTTCCTGAGCCAGCGATTCGGCATCGCGTCGATGATGGCCTTCGTCATCCCGGAGACGACGGTGATCGGGAGCGCGTACGGACCGCCGAAGGCCGAAAGCTGGCTCACCGCGCCGGCCACCGCGGAAGCGACTTCCTTGAAATCGGTGTCGTCCTTTTCGTAAAGCGTGAATCCCACGTAGTTGCTGCTGAACTCGCGCCAGTTGATCAGGTCCTGCCCGGGCGTGTACCAGATCTTGTCGTATGCCAGCCACGGCATGTCCTTGAAGACGACGTGCGCCTTTCCGTCGTGGCCGACGCCGTTGACGATCGCATAGACCTCCGAGCGGGTGAGCCCTTCAGTCACACTGTCATGTTCCCCGTCGTAGGCGAGGTGGATCTCCTTGAGCACGGTGAGGTCCTCGTCGCCCGTGGTCACCTCGTCGGGCTCGGGTCCCTGCAGACCCAGGTCGCGCAGGGTCTCATTGACCATCGCGATGCCGGCGCGCGTGGCCTCCGGACTGTTGGTGTCCACCACGAGCATGGGCACGTCGGGAATCGCGTCCATCGCATAGCGGTGCGGCTTGCCGTCGGGGTCGAAGGCCACCAGTTGCTCCTGGCCCGTGGTGGCGTCCACCGTCTTCGCCGCGGTCCAAAAGTCGGAGGGGTCGATCGTCCGGGCCGCGCCGTGTGCGCCGAGCACACGGAGGTTGAGAAGTCCGTCGATGCGCCCGTCGAGTCCGCGCAGACGCGTGGCCTGTCGCTCGAGGTCGCGGAGCGCGGCGGTGCTGTCGCCGCGGGCCGCCGTCCCGTCGTGGTTCCTGTAGCTGCGGATCACGTCGACGAGCGGGGTGCGTTGCTTGCCCAGGTTTTCCTTCAGTGCGGCAGCGAAGGTCTGATCGTCGAGCAATTCGGCGAGTTGCTTCGCTGCGTGCTCTCGCACTTCACCGATCGCCTGGCGGTCACCCGCCGTGGCGGACAGGGACATGGCGAGGGACGCGGCGAGGGCGGTGGCTTTCAGAATTCTCTTCATGACGTGTTGCTCCTGATGGGGGACTCATAGGCGCCCGCGAAGGGCAGTCGGCGGCCGCCCCGGATGGGGATGGGCGGACGCTTCTACGGCGTAGGAATCGCTCGCCGTGGTGCCAAGGTAGCCGTGGCTACGGCGTCGCCGATGTCGGTTCCGGTTTCTCCGGCTTGTCGGCGTTTGCCGATTCGTGCCTCGGTTCACGGCGACGTCGCCCCCGAACGTCTGCGGATCAGTACAATTGCCCGACCCACCACCCGCATCCGTCCGAAGACAGCGAGGCCTACCTATGAGCAACAACGAAATTCCCGGCGACCTGAAGTTCGCGAAGTCCCACGAGTGGGTGCGCGTCGAGCAGGACGGCACGGTCACCGTTGGCATTTCCGACCACGCGCAGGGCGCGCTGGGCGATCTGGTTTATGTCGAACTGCCGGAAGTCGGCGCCGAGGTTGAAGCCGGCGCGGGTGCTGCCGTGGTCGAGTCCGTCAAGGCGGCGTCCGATATCTACGCGCCGGTGTCGGGTGAAGTGATCGCGGTCAACTCCGATCTCTCCGACAAGCCGGAGACGATCAACGAGGACGCGTGGGATGCCGGCTGGATCTTCAAGCTGAAGATCAAAGACAAGTCCGAACTCGACAATCTTTTGACGGCCGACGAGTACGCCGACCAGGTCGAGAAGGAAGACAACTGATTCCTTCCGGCAAGTCCGGAACCGATGCCGGTCCCTCGCGACCGGCATTTTTTTGTCCGCGGGAGGGGTTCCCGGCAAAATTTTTTTTGCCCCCAGTTGAACTCCGTTCATCCCCGGAACGACCGCCGCCGACCTGCCTTCGAGGGTCGCGACGGCGACGCGCGAAGGCATCGCCCGCGCCGCGCGATGATTCGGCGCTGCGCACTAAACACCTTTATTTTAGGCATTTGCTGAACGCTTTTTCTGAAGCGGTGCGATTACTCCTGCGCTCGATCGTGCGCAGCGATTATTCGGAAACCCGCCGGATCGACTGTCGAGCGGCGCGCACACGCCATGATTGCCGGCCGCAACGTCTTCAATTTAGAGCCAAAATTTATTGACAGCGGAAATGTTCAGGAATAGCTTTTGCGTCAATTGACGGGGAACCGGAAATGGAAAGAGATCAATTCATCAGGCCGTATGTGGAGCATGGTTCGAAAGCTGGTTCGGTTCGCAAGATCACGGTATCGATTCCGCTGCATGTTCTCCGCCTGCTTTCCGATGAACGCACACGCCGCCAGGTGAACAATTTGAGGCACGCGACGAACAGCGATCTGCTGGTTGAAGCGTTCCTCCACGCTTTTACTGGGCAACCACTGCCAACTGATGAGGAGCTGAGAAGAACTATGGCCACTGCCAAGAAAGCCACTGCCAAGAAGTCCGCCGCCAAGAAGGCGACGAAGAAGTCGACCGTGAAGAAGACCGCCGCCCGCAAGTCGCCGGCGAAGAAGGCCTCGACCCGCAAGGTCGCGACCAAGAAGGCTGCAACCCGCAAGTCGCCGGCCAAGAAGGCTGCTGCGAAGAAGTCCGTCCGCAAGGCACCGGCCCGCAAGGTCGCCGCCAAGAAGGCGGTGAAGAAGGCCGTCAAGAAGGCAACCGCGAAGAAGACCGCGCGCAAGGCTTCGCCGCGCAAGGCCGCTTCGAAGAAGGTCGCCGCCGCCAAGGTCGTTCGCGCGACCAAGGCCGCCAAGGCACCGAAGGCCCCGAAGGCCGCCAAGGCGAAGTAAGCGTCACCTTCCAATAAGAAACTCGTTGTTGCGAATTAGCTCCCCGCGGTGCCCAGCGCGGGGAGTCACTTCGAAGACTTGACCCCGGCCTGGCCGGGGTCGTTCGTTTCCGGGGTTCGCCCACCGGACCGGAAAACGTCCTAGGCCGTCCAACTGGATTCACGCGTCCATTACGGTTACCTTGTCGCCACATCGCGCTGCGGGGACCGGGGGGGTCTTCCGCGTCAAGCCATCATCGGCGCGCGCCTTCGCGGAGTCCGTTACGAACCGCCATGGACAATCGTCATCGTCTTAGTGCCCGCCCTCGTGCGCGCGGCGCCGTCAATCCCGTGACCCTCGCCGTCGTCGCCATCGTCGTGGCGCTCGCGATCGCGGCCTGGTTCCTCATCATCAAACCGTATCGCGACGCATCGGCCGGCGTGACGCCCGTGCCCACCGGCGCGCAGAAGGCGGCGGCCGCTCGCGAGACACCGCCCGCCAATGTGGACGCCTTGAGCGTCGATCAGCTGTTGTCCGAGGCGCGCACCGCGATGAACGAGCAGCGCCTGGTGGCGCCCGCCGGCAACAACGCCTTCGAGTTCTACATGAAGGCGCTGCAGAAGCAGCCCGGCAATCAGGTCGCCGCGGACGCCTTGCGCGAAACCTTCTCCTACGGCGCGGCCGCGACCGAGCAGACGATCAACCAGCGCGAGTTCGCCGAGGCCCAGCGCGAGATCGACCTACTGGCGAAAGCCGATCCCGAGAATTACACCCTGACGATCCTGCGCTCGAAGCTGGACGCCCAGCGCAAGACGCTCGACCGCGAACAGCAGCAGGCGCTGGACGCGCAGAAGGCGCAGCAGCTCGCACAGCAGAACGCGGCGGCCGCGGCGCGGCAGCAGGCTGAGCAGGCCGCCGCCGCGGAAGCGCAGCGTCAGCAGGCGGCGCGCGAGCAGGCGGCACGTGTCGCGCAACAGCAGGCGCCGGCCGCGGCCGCTCCCGTCGCGTCGCGCCCCGCGGCACCGGCCGCGCGACCGGCCACCTCGGACGCCATCAGCGACGCGGTCCTCATCCGTCAGGTCAGCCCGCGCTATCCGACCGCGGCCATGCGCGCGAACCAGGAAGGCTGGGTCGACGTCGAGTTCGCCGTCGGCACGGACGGCGCGGTCGCCAACGTGACCGTGGTCGACTCGCAGCCGAAGCACGTGTTCGATCGCTCCGCGGTCGACGCCGTCAGCCGCTGGGAGTACAAGCCCGCCACGCGCAACGGCGAACCGATGACGGTGACCCTGCGGCGACGGTTGCAGTTCAACCTCGGCAGATAAGACAACGGCCCCGAAAGGGGCCGTTTTTCTTTGGACGCGTCCGGGCGAACGAGCTACTCCGGCTTCTTCTTCTTGGTTGCCGTCTTGGATGCCGTTTTCTTCGGCGTGGCTTTCGTCTTCGACTTCGCCGTGGCCTTCGCCTTCGGCGCGGTCTTCGCCGGCGCGGCCTTCGCGACGGGCGCGGCCGCGCGGATGGGGCCGTCGACGCCAGCCCAGTCCATGTGCGGGAGGCCGAGCAGGCTGTCGAAGACCATCGGCATGAGTCCGGCGGGGACCGGGCCCGCGCCGTTCCACATCGTGACGACGCCCGCGTGGTACTTCGGGAAGAAGCCGATCATCGTGCGGTAACCCGACACGGCACCCGCGTGGTAGACGAGGTCTTCGTTGGCGTACTTGAAGACGCGCCAGCCGAGCGCGTAGTGCGCGTCGGTCACGCGCGCGCGGCGCCAGGGCTGGGAGCGCTCTTCGGACGGCGTGGACACTTCGGGCGCGTGCAGCACGTCGAGCAGCGGGGTCGGCAGCACGTCGGGGCGACCGCCCATCTGCGCCATCAGCCACTGCTCCATGTCGCGGAGGCTCGCGTTGACACCGGCGGCGGGGGCCACGCGGTAGTAGCTGTCGTTCGGCTCGTACGGAATCCAGTTGTGCGGACCGCCGCGATGGGGGCGCGCCCAGCTCTTGCTCGCCTCCAGCGCGTCGCGGCCGTAGCTCGCGGTTGTCATGCCGAGCGGCGCGAAGATGCGGCGCTCCACCTGGCGGAAGAAGTAGTCGCCGGTCTGCGCATAGATGACGTCGCCGATCATGCTGAAGGCGACGTTCTGGTAGCCGTAGCAGGCGCCCACCTTGCAGGAGAGGTCGACCTCGTCGAGCTTGCGCACGAGTTCCTCGTACGGCGCGTCGGCCTCGAGCATCGCGTCGTAGGTATTGCGCGGCAGGCCGAGGCGCTGACCGAGGATGTCGCGCACCGTGGCCTGCTGCGCGGACTGCATGTCCTTGAGCTTGAAGTAGGGCAGGGTGTCGACGAGCTTCGTGTCCCAGCTCAGGAACCCGGCACGGACGAGGACGGCGGTGACGCCGGTGGCGAAGGCCTTCGACAGCGACGCGAGACGGAAGACGGTCTCGGGCGTCGCCGGTTCCTTCGTCTTCGCGTTCGCGTAGCCGATGGCACGCTCGTAGACGACCTTGTCGTCGACGATGACCGCGGTGACGATCGCCGGCGCGGCGTCGCGGGCTTCCGCGGCGTCGAGCCAGCGCTTGTAGTTCTCGACGGTTTCCTTGACGCGCTCGGGCGGCAGCTTCGCGGCTTCCGGGTCCACGTGGACGACGGGTGGCTTCTGCGGCTGGGCGGCGAGAGCGAACGGTGCGGCGACGGTGCAGGCGAAGGCACAGGCGAGCAGTGAAGTGAAACGGAACGACATGCTTTTCTCGCGGCTACGAGGCGTGGGGACACGCCGCGACGGATGGGAAGGCCGGCTGCTCCGGCGTTTCGTCTGGCATTGTCATGCAGTTCCCGTTCCGCGACAACGGATCGAGCCTTGACGTCCCTGAACACGTCCGGGCTCGCGGCGGCGCAACATGGGCGTGCTAGTCTTCGTTCAACCCCACCGGACACCCCGGCCATCGTGAATCCACCTGCAGGCGCAGCCCGGACCGGGGGCCTGACCCTCGCTCTCTCGGTCATCGGCTTCTTCCTCGTCCTGACCTCCTATTACGTCCTGCGCCCCGTGCGGGACCAGCTCGTGGGTGCCGCCGGGTCGTCGTCCCTGCCGATGTTCTACGCGGTCGTCTTCGTCGTCATGCTGGCCCTGACCCCGGTGTTCGGCTGGCTGGTCGCCCGTTTCCCGCGCCGTCGCGTGCTCCTGGGGAGCTACCTGTCGTTCGTGCTGTGCCTGTTCGCTTTCGTGCCGGCGTTCGTCGCGCAGGATCGTATCGGCGCGGTCGCCCTGGGCCAGGTCTTCTTCGTCTGGGTCAGCGTGTTCAACCTGTTCGTCGTCTCGCTGTTCTGGAGCCTGATGGCCGACGTGTACCGCAGCGCGGAGGCGCGGCTGGTCTTTCCGATCATCGCCTTCGGCGGCATGGCCGGCGCGCTGCTCGGACCGCTTCTGACGCGCCTGCTCGTGGTCCGGGTGGGCGTGCCGTCGATGTTGGTCGTCTCGGCGGTGACGCTGCTGCTCGCGCTGGGCGCCCTGCTGGTGGTGCTGCAGCGCGCGGACGCGAACGATCGCGGCGAGAACGCGCCACTGGGCGGGTCGATCATCGAGGGCGCGAAGGCGGCGATCTCGCAGCCGTTTCTCCGCTACATGACCCTTCTGATGCTCTTCAGCGACGGCATCGCCACGATGGCGTACGCGCTGATGGCGGATTACACCAAGGCCCATTTCACCGACAACGCCGCGCGCACCGCCTTCTATGCCGACCTCGACCTCTGGATCAACGGGCTCGGGGCGGTGCTTCAGCTGACGCTGACGCCGCTGCTGATGCGCCGCGTCGGCACGGCATGGGCGCTGGTGCTGCCGTCGGTGGTCAATTGCGTCCTGCTTGCGTGGCTGGCGTTCCATGGCCCCGGCGACACCGTACTGTTCGGCTTCGCGGTGCCGCTGATCGCGATCGTCCAGATCGCCACGCGGGGGCTCACCTTCGGCATGTCGAAGCCCGCGGTGGACGCGCTTTATACGCGCATCCCGCGCGAGGCCCGCTACAAGGGCAAGAACTTCATCGAGACGACCGTGTGGCGCTTCGGCGACCTGCTGGTCACCAGCGGGCTGCAAGGGCTGCGCGCGCTCGGCGTGGGCATCGCCGGCATCGGCATCCTCTGCGCGACGCTCGCCGCGCTGGCCGTCGAGGTAGCCCGGCGCGCCGCGACGTCGCCGGACCTGGAGCCGGAGTCGGACGAACGCCGGCGAGGCTAGCCGGCGATATAGCTCTCGAGCTGGTTGATCGTTTCCTGCTGCTCGGAGATCGTGGCCTTGACCAGATCGCCGATCGATACCATGCCGACCAGCGTGCCGTCGTCGAGCACGGGCAGGTGGCGCAGGCGTCCGTCCGTGCACAGCCGCATGCATTCGTCGACGGTGGCGTCGAGCGCGACGGACACGACGCTGGCGGTCATGATCTCCGCCACGCGGGTCTCGCGCGACGAACGGTCCTTCAGGATCACCTTGCGCGCGTAGTCGCGCTCGGAAACGATGCCGACGAGCTGGTCGCCCTTCTTCACCGCGAGCGCACCGACGTTCTTCTCGGCCATCAGCTGGATCGCCTCGAAGACGGTGGCGTCCTCGGCCACCGAAAACACGGCACGGCCCTTGATTTCAAGGAGATGCTTCACCTGGCGCATGCTGCCACTCCCCGGTTGGATGCGGCCCCCGCCGCGATGGCGTCAGTCTAGCGCCGGTCGGGAAGCGTGGAGTAATCGCTGGGTGAAGGACGGCCACCGCGGTGCTCGTCCACGTAGTAGAGCGGACGACGCTTGGACTCGGAATACGTGCGCCCGACGTATTCCCCGATGACGCCGAGCGCGAGCAGCTGCGCGCCGCCCAGGAAGAGGATCACGACCATCAGCGTGGGATAGCCGCGCACGGGATCGCCCCAGAGCAGCACCTTCAGCACGATCCACAGGCCGTAGAGGAACGCCAGCGTCGCCGCCGAGACGCCGACCCAGGTCGCGAGGCGGAGCGGTGCGGTCGAGAACGAGGTGATGCCCTCGATCGCGAGGTTCGTCAGGCGCCAGTAGTTCCACTTCGTCGCGCCCGCGCGACGCGCTTCGCGGTGGTAGGTGACCGACGTCTGCCGGTAGCCGATCCAGGTGAACAGGCCTTTCATGAAGCGCTGGCGCTCGCGGAGCTGGCGCAGTGCGTCCACGGCGCGCCGCGACAGCAGGCGGAAGTCGCCGGTGTCGCGGGGCAGCGGCGTGTCCGAGAGACGCTCCATGACGCGATAGAACGCCGCGGAGGTGAACTTCTTCGTGCGTGTCTCGCCGTCGCGTTCGCCGCGCGTGGCGTAGACCACGTCGAAGCCTTCCTGCCAGCGAGCGACGAGCGCGGGGATCAGTTCGGGCGGATCCTGCAGATCGATGTCGATGACGACCACGGCGTCCGCGTCGGCGGCGTCGAAGCCGGCCGTCATCGCGGCCTCCTTGCCGAAGTTGCGCGACAGGCGGATCGTCTCGACGCGCGCATCCCGCCCGGCCACGGCGCAGAGCACCTGCCAGGTGCCGTCCTGGCTGCCATCGTCAACGTAGATCACCCGCGACGTCGCGTCGATGCCGTCGAGCACCGCGGACAGCCTCGCGTGGAAGATGTCGACCACGGCGGACTCGTTGTATGCGGGGACCACGATGGCGAGCGAGAAGGTCATGCGGGCCTCAGCGGACGCGGCCGGACACGGGCGCGGGACGGGAGAGATAGGCAGGGCCGCCCAGCTGACCCGCCTGGCGGACGATCCACGCGGTGCGCCGCTCGACGTAGGCGCTGGGGGCGTCGACGCGGAAGCGGCGCGGATTCGGCAGGACCGCGGCGAGGCGCGCGGCCTGCGTCGCGTTCAGCCGGTCGGCGGAGGTGCGGTAGAAGGTTTCGGCGGCGGCGCCGACGCCGTAGATTCCGTTGCCGAGCTCCACGGTGTTCATGTAGACCTCGAGGATGCGCTGCTTCGGCCAGAAGGTCTCGATCAGCACGGTGAACCAGGCCTCGAGGCCCTTGCGGACGAAACTGCGCCCGTTCCACAGGAACAGGTTCTTCGCGACCTGTTGGCTGATCGTGCTCGCGCCACGCAGCCGCCTGCCCTCGTCGGCGGCATCGATCGCGTCCTGGATGGCGTCGACGTCGAAGCCATGGTGGTACGGAAATTTCTGGTCCTCGGCCGCGACCATCGCGATGCCCACCTGCGGCGAGATGCGCTCTGACGGCACCCAGGTGTGCCGGAACGTGAAACCGTCCTCGTGCGCCACCAGCGCCTCGACACGGCGCTCCATCATCATCGCGCTGGTCCACGGCGGCACGAAGCGGAACGCGATCACGACGACGCACGACAGCGCGAGCCACGCGAGAACGAGCAGGCCGACGATCTGGGCGAGGCGGCGAAGGGGAGAACGAGGCGTCTGGCTCATGTCGGCGCGATGACGGAGGATGGCGCAGTATAAGGGCCGTCGGCCGGCATGGGCTTGTCGCTGCCCGGGCGAGGCCCCACCTTTCGTCGGATCACCAGGAGACCCTCACCGTGACCGATCAGATCGTCGATACCCTCGTGTCCGAGGACGTGCTGCACCGCTTCATGCTCGAGAAAGCGGGCGTGCGGGGCGTGCTGGTGCGGCTCGGCGCCAGCTGGAAGGAAATCGCCTCCCGCGCGGAGTACTCCACGCCGCTGCGTGCGACGTTGGGTCAGGCCGTCGCCGCGAGCGCGCTGCTCACGGGCAACATCAAGTTCGAAGGCTCGCTCTCGATCGAGTTCAAGAGCCAGGGGTCGTTGCGCCTGCTGTTCGCCGAGTGCACGGACAAGGGCCGCCTTCGCGGACTCGCGCGCGTCGACGAGAACGAGCCGGGCGCGCTGGCCGATGCCGTGAACCTGGCGCGCGCGCCGGAGGCGCTCCTCGTCATCACGATCGGCCAGGCCGATCGCGGCCGCTATCAGGGCATCGTCGACCTCGCGGGTGACGGGGCCGACGCGTCGACCCACGAGGGCCCGTCGTCGCAGCTCGCCGCCGCGCTGGAAGGTTACTTCGAGAAATCCGAGCAGTTGCCCGCGCGTATCCTGCTGGCCGCCAACGGCGATCACGCGGTGGGACTCATGTTGCAGCCGGTGCCGGGCGAGGGTGGCCACGGCGCGGCCGAGCAGGACGACGACGCATGGGATCGCGTGGGCCACCTGACGGCGACGCTGAGCGCCGCGGAAATGCTGGCCACGCGTCCCGAGGAACTGCTCTACCGCCTGTACCACGAGGAAACCGTGCGGATGTACGAGCCGCGCGCGCTCGAGTTCGGCTGCACGTGCTCGCAGGAGCGCGTCGAGGGCATGCTCCGCGCGCTGGGCCGCACCGAGGTCGAGGCGGCGCTGGAGGATCGCGCCGGCGAGATCGAAGTGGTCTGCGAGTTCTGCGCCACGCGCTACACGTTCGATCGCGTGGACGCCGAACGCCTGCTCACCCAGGCCGAAACGCCCCCGTCACCCTCGACACTCCAGTAAGGACAACGGTAGGAGCGGCCCCGGCCGCGACAGCTTTTCGCCTCGGTCCGGGAGGCCCGCGCCAGCTCGCTGGTTTCGGCGAAAAGCCGTCGCGGCCAGGTCCGCTCCTGCCGTGCCGGGTCAGGCGTCGAGCGACAGCGGCGCGCCCAGCCATTTGCTCGCCGGCTGGGGTTGCGCGAACAGGAAGCCCTGGCCGAAGCGGCAGCCGATGCGGCGCAGCGCGCGCATCTGCGATTCGGTTTCGATGCCCTCGGCGATCACCTGCATGCGCAGTGAGTCCGCCAGCGCCTGGATCGCACGCACCACGGCGGTGCTGTGCGCCGTGCTGTCCTCCGCCGGTAGCTCGGTGACGAACGAGCGGTCGATCTTCAGGGTCTCGATCGGGTACTGGTGCAGGTAGCTGAGCGACGAATAGCCCGTGCCGAAATCGTCGAGCGCGATGCCGACGCCGTGGTCGCGCAGGTTCTCGAGGATCCGCTTCACCTGCGCCGGGTTCTCCAGCAGCGCCCGTTCCGTCACTTCCACGCGGATGGATCGCGCCGGGACGCGATGTTCCGCGAGCAGGTCGAGCAGCCGCTGGTCGAGGTCGGGCGACCTGAAGTGGCTGCCCGATACGTTGATGCTGATGAAGCCTTCGTCGCCGACGAGGGCGCGCGCCTGTCGCGCCACCTGCTCGAAGATCTGCCAGTCGATCGCCTCCGAGCAGCCGGTGTCCTCCGCCACGGCGAGGAACTCGCCGGGCGGCAGCAGGCCGCGCTCGGGATGGCGCCAGCGCAGCAGCGCCTCGTAGCCGACCACGCGGGTGTCCTCGAGGTCGACGATGGGCTGGAAGAACGGGACGAATTCGTTGCGAGTGAGGGCGCGGCGCAGATCGCCCTCCAGTTCCAGCAGCGAAAGGGCCTCGCGGCGCAGGCGGTCGTCGAACACGGCCGCGCGGTGGCGCCCCTCGTCCTTCGCGCGGTACATGGCCGAATCGGCGTCGCGCAGGAGCTCTTCCGGACGGGTGTACTCGGGCGTCGGCAGGGCGATGCCGATCGAGGCGGAGGTGAAGATCTCCTTCGCGCCCAGTCGGAACGGCGTCTGCAGCTGCGCGATGATGCGCTCGGCGATGTGCGTCGCGGCCTGTGGATCGACGATGCCCTCGACCAGCACGGCGAATTCGTCGCCGCCCAGACGCGCGACGACGTCGCGCGTCTTCAGGCAGGCACGGATGCGTCCGCCGACCTGGAACAGGAGGTCGTCGCCGACGAGGTGGCCGACCGAATCGTTGATGACCTTGAAGCGGTCGAGGTCGATGAACAGCACCGCGAACAGGTCGCCCGGATTCTCGCGGTAGTGGTTCAGCGCCTGCTCGAGGCGCTGCAACAGCAGCGTCCGGTTGGGCAGGCCCGTCAGCGAGTCGTGCAGGGTTTCGTACTTCAGGCGGCGCTCGACGCGCTCGCGCTCGGCGATCTGCTCGCGCAGGTCGCGGTTGGCCAGTGCCAGCGCGCGGGTGCGCTCGGTGACGCGACGCTCCAGGCTCGCATAAGCCTGCTTCAGCGACTCGGTCGTGTACTTGCGCTGCAACGCGTTGGCGATGTGGTAGCTGACGAATGTGAGCAGTTCCTGATCGCGCGCGCTGTACGTGTGCTCGGGCGTGTAGCTCTGCACCGCGAGCACGCCCATCGATTTCTCGTTCCAGATCAGCGGCACGCCGAGCCAGTGCAGCGAGCGCGCGCCCGAGGTGGAGAGCACCTGGTCGCGGTTGAGGCGGTCGATCTCGTCGCGATCGGCGAGCAGCGCCTTGCCGTTGCGCAGCACGTATTCGGTCAGCCCGCGGCCGAGCTCGCGCGGCTCGCGCACGCCGTCGAGCTCGTCGACGGAGTAGGGGAACGTGAGCTTGTTCTGGTCTTCGGAGAGCAGCGCGATGTAGAAGTTGCGCGCGTAGAGCAGGCCACCGATGACGCGATGCACGGCGGCGTAGAAGTTCTCGATGCTGTCCGAGGTGTTCGCCAGCTCCGCGATGCGGAACAGCGCCGCCTGGAGCCGCTCGCCGCGCTGGCGCTGCAGCACCTGCTGGCGCAGCACCCGGTTCGCTTCGCGCAACGCCGCGGTGCGCGTGGTGACGCGCCGCTCCAGTTCCTCGTGCGCCTGGCGCCGTTCCAGCGCCGTCTGCACGTGCTGGGCGACGTAGGTGAGCAGGTCGCGATCGTTCTCGGTGTAGCGCGTGTCGTCGCGGTAGCTCTGCACCACCAGCGCACCGACCACGTCGTCGCCACGCTTCATGGGCACGCCCAGCCAGTCGTCGCTCGGCGGACCGATCGGCACGCGGGGGCCCGGGAGATTCTTCTCGAGCTCGCTGCTCGCGCCCATCATGGCGCGGCCGCTCTGCAGCACGTGCCAGGTGAGCGTGTTCTCGATGGCCTCGATCGCGCGGATGCCTTCCGGATCGGGGATGTCCTTGTCTTCGGTGTCCACGAAATACGGGAACCGCACGGTGCGGTTCTGCGCGTCGTAGAGCACGATGAAGAAATTCTCGGCGTACATGAGGCTGCCCACGATGCCGTGGAGCGCGCTCATCATGTCCTTCATGTTGTGCTCGGCACCCGCCTGCTCCGCGATCGCGTAGAGCGCGCGCTGCAGGCGCTCGGCCAGGGCGAGCCGCGAGATGGCCTCGTAGAGGTTCGCCGTCTCCGCCAATTGCCGGAGGCGGGCTGCGGCGAGGCGGCTCAGCCAGGCGAGCATGTCGGCGGCGGCCGCCAGCTCGACCCCATCGGCGGAAACGTCGACGTAACGCTCGTTCTGTGGATCGATCGCCAGTTCCCGCGCGCCGGCGGCGATAGGGTTGGCGGCGGGGCGCCAGGAGACGACGGCGCCGGGCAGGAGGAAACGGACGAAAGCCTCGCACTCCGTACGGACCGACTCGGCGTCCGCGGCGCGGAGCAGGCGCTCGACGGCTTCCTGCAACGGCGCGGCCTCCGTGTGACCGGGTGCCTGCAGGGTCGGGCTTTGGGATGGAGCGAAGGTCATCGCCTGACGGGGTTCCGGTCGTGGTCGATTGCAGTCTATATGCGTTGCGGCGGCGGCGCGATGGGGCGCCGTGGCGCGCTTCCGGGAGCCGCCGCCCCCCGGCGGGCGCCCCCTCATGGACATAAACGGCAACGGACAGCGTTCCTTAAGGGGGACTCGCCGGGGTGTTAGTAAAAAGTAAAACGGGGTATACTCGGGTCGTTCCCGTCAGGCTGAGGCGGGACGCGGGGAAACTCAGCCGTTGCAGAGCACGAACTCCATGCGCCGTTCCTTTCTGACCATGCTTCTGTTGATGCCGCTCGCCGCGGCAGGACAGGTGGCGCCGGTCGGGCAGGACGCCACGGCCAACCGTCTGCTCGGCGCCGGCGGCCCGACCGATCCGTCCAGCGTGCCGCTCTGGCGCGCTCCCGACGGTCGCGCTCTCTCCCTGCGGTCCGACGATCGCGCCGATTCGACCCAGCCCTTGGCCCTGCGGCCGGTGGAATCCGGTCCGGCGTTGACCAGCGGCCTCCAGTACGACATCGGCCCGCGCGTCCAGGCGCATGCCAGCGTGAGCGGACAGGGCTGGATCAATTCGGCCGAATCCTGCGGCGCGGGTAGCCGCGGCGATCGTTGCAGCACACCGGGGGCTCCTCCGCGCATCGTCGGCAGCGAAGTCGGGGCCACGTATCGCGGCTCGGGCTACAGCGTCGGCCTAGGCGTGGGTTCCAGCCGCCCGACCGGCACGGGTGCGGCATTGCCGCGCGTGCTGCCTGGCCTGGCTACCGCTTCGGGCCTTCCGATCGGCGCGCTCTCGTCCAGCACGGAATTCAACGCGCACGGGCGGGTCGATCTCGGCGCGCGCAGCGGCATCGATCTCGGCGCGAGCATCGGCCGCATCCGGCTCCTGCCGGGCAACCTGCTCGGCATCGGTTCCGTCGACCAGAAGGCCTTGAGCTTCGGCGTGGACCGCGGTCCGCTCTCGGGCCTCATCACCGGCCGCACCATGCAGCCGGAAGCCAACGCGGTGAACGGCCTGAATCCGGATCGTCGCTGGAGCGCCATCGATCTCGGCGTTACGTGGCGCCTGCCGTGGCGCGGCGAGCTGTCGGTCGGCGCTCAGAACGTCTGGTCGTCGGGCAACGCGCCGAGCGGCCCGGTAGGCCCGGAGCCCGATCAGTCGCGTACGCCTTACGTGCAGTATCACCAGGATCTCTGAGGCGCTTCTCGCGCGTCGGAACGAAGAAAAGCCCGGCTCTCGCCGGGCTTTTTCGTATGGCGCGTCGCGAAGACCGATCGCCCCGCCCTGGGCCCGCATCGGCCTCCTGCCCGAGAAACTCAGCAGCAGCGCCCGCCGGTCCCTCGATAGCGCGCCTCCTGTCGCTCGCGGAAGAACTCGCCGTAGGACGGCACCGCCCGGTCCGGGTGATGCTCGCGCAGATGTTTCACGTACACGTCGTAGTCGGGCACGCCGCAGCAGAGCCGGGCGGTCTGCACCGCCCAGCGCCATAGCGATCCCGGATGCATGGTCGCCATGATCCGCTCCTCAGCCCGTCACGCTGGAAAGGGCCACGTACGGCTCTTCCTGCGCGGTCGGCCGGTTGGCCTTCCATGCGCGGACGATCGAACGCAGGGAGAAGAACAGCATCGTCAGCACCAGCAGCATGAACAGGCCGGTGAGGACCATGTCGACGCGGTTGTTCGTGATGATCCGCTGCATTTCCTCGGCGGTCTTCGCCGGCGCGAGGAGCTTGCCCTCGGCGGCCGCGGCGGCGTACTTGTTCGCGGCGGCGGTGAAGCTGATCTTCTCGTCGAAGAGCTTCTGCCAGCCGGCGGTGAGCGTGCAGATCACCAGCCACGCGGCGGGCACCGCCGGAACGAGCACGTACCGTTCGCGCTTGAGTTTGACGGTGACCACCGTGGCCAGCATCAGCGCGATCGCAGCCAGCATCTGGTTGGCGATGCCGAACAGCGGCCACAGCGTGTTGATGCCGCCCAGCGGATCGACCGCACCCTGGTACAGGAAGTAACCCCACAGTCCGACGCAGATGACCGTGGCGACGACGTTGCCGAGCCACGATTCCGTCTGCTTCAGCGGCGCCCAGGCCATGCCGGCCAGCTCCTGGATCATGAAGCGGCCGACGCGCGTGCCGGCATCGACGGTAGTGAGGATGAACAACGCTTCGAACAGGATGGCGTAGTGGTACCACAGCGCCATCATGTCCTTGCCCGGCATGACGTTGTGCAGCAGCTGCGCCATGCCGACGGCGAGCGTGGGTGCGCCGCCGGCGCGGCCGAGGATCGTCCCTTCGCCGATGTTGCGCGCCGTGTCGGTCAGTTCGGCCGGCGTGACGAGGAAGCCCCAGCTGCTGATCGTCTGCGCGGCCTGCTCGGCCGTGGTGCCGACGAGGGCGCCGGGCGAATTCATCGCGAAGTACACGCCGGGGTGGAGCGACGCCGCGGCGATGAGCGCCATGATCGCGACGAAGGCTTCCATGAGCATGCCGCCGTAGCCGACGAGGCGGGCTTCCCCTTCGTTCGCCAGCAGCTTCGGCGTGGTGCCCGAGGCGATGATCGAGTGCCAGCCCGACACGGCGCCGCAGGCGATCGTGATGAACAGGAACGGGAACAGGTTGCCCGCGAAGACCGGGCCGGTGCCGTCGACGAACTTCGTGATGGCCGGCATCTGCAGCGTCGGCGCGGCGAGGAAGATGGCCAGCGCGAGCAGCAGGATCGTGCCGATCTTCAGGAACGTGGAGAGGTAGTCGCGCGGCGCGAGCAGCAGCCACACCGGCAGTACCGAGGCGAAGAAGCCGTAACCGATCAGCAGCCAGGCGAGGGCCTTGGCGTCGAAATCGAACAGCGCCGCGACGGCCGGCGTGTCGTTGACGACCTTGCCGTACCAGATGGATGCGAGCAGCAGGATCAGGCCGATGATCGACACTTCGAGGATCCGTCCCGGACGGATGTAGCGCAGGTAGACGCCCATCAGCAGCGCGATGGGAATCGTCGCCGCGACGGTGAATGTGCCCCAGGGGCTGTGGGTCAGCGCCTTGACGACGACCAGTGCCAGCACGGCCAGCACGATCATCATGAGGACGAGCACGCCGACCATCGCGATCACGCCGGGTACCTCGCCGAGCTCCGCCCGCAGCATGTGGCCGAGGGATCGGCCGTCACGACGCAGGGAGAGTCCGAGGATCATGAAATCCTGCACCGCGCCGGCGAAAACCACGCCGACGAGGATCCACAACGTGCCGGGCAGGTAACCCATCTGCGCGGCCAGGACCGGACCCACCAGGGGGCCCGCGCCCGCGATCGCGGCGAAGTGGTGGCCGAAGACGACCCACCGGTCGGTGGGCACGTAATCGAGGCCGTCGTTGCGCAGCACCGAGGGCGTGGCCCGGGTGGGGTCGAGCTGCAGCACCCGGTTGGCGATCAGCCGGCTGTAGAAGCGGTAACCGATCAGGAAGACGGCGATGGACGCCGTCACCAGCCAGATCGCGTTGATCGGTTCGCCGCGGCGCAAGGCGACGACGCCGAGACACCAGGCGCCGACGATGGCGATGGCAGCCCACAGGAGCTTGCCCGCGGGACTGGGTTTGGGAATGGCGCTGTTCATGGTGTTTGGAGCTCCCCGTGCGGATGGACCAAGGGTCGTCCCCGTCGGCGCGGGGGTCAATCGCCGCGCGGGGTTTCACGTATTAGCCATTGGTCGAATGGCCGCGGGACCGGCGGCGTGCCTCCGCGCTTGAGCGGTGGGCGTTTCGGCGCCATGCTGGAGGCTCCCCCATTCCCCGGGACCCCCATGATTCGCGAGATCCTGAAGATGGGCGACGAGCGCCTCCTGCGCATCGCGCCGCCCGTGCCGCCCGAGATGATCGGTTCACCCGAACTCGATGCGCTGATCGGGGACATGTTCGAGACGATGCACCACGTCGGTGGCGTGGGTCTGGCCGCGCCGCAGATCGGCGTCGACCTGCAGCTGGTGATCTTCGGCTTCGACAGCAGCGAACGGTATCCCGACGCGCCGCCGGTGCCGGAAACCATTCTCCTGAATCCGACGATCGTGCCGCTCTCGGACGAGATGGAGGAGGGCTGGGAAGGCTGTCTGTCGGTGCCCGGCCTGCGCGGCGTGGTCGCGCGCTACACGAGGATCCGCTACACCGGCGTTGATCCGCACGGCGCGCCCATCGATCGTGTCGCCGAAGGATTCCATGCGCGCGTAGTCCAGCACGAATGCGATCACCTGATCGGGCGCTTGTATCCGTCGCGGATCACGGACTTCTCGCGCTTCGGATTCACCGAGGTGCTCTTTCCGGGGATGGATGTCGCGGACGACTGAGCGCGCGCGACACCCCGCGTTCTTATTCGGCGTCGGCCAGCGCCTCGATGATGACCAGCAGTGCCTTGCGGCGCTCCTTGGGCATGCGGCTGACCAGGCCCACGAGACGCAGTTGCTCGCGGGAATCGGCGCGATAGAGGGCGGGGCTTTCGCGGACGCCCGTGGCGCCGTTGGGCGAGCCACGGCCGGTCGCGAGCCATTCGAAGTTAACGCCGAAACGAGTCGCCATGTCGATCTGGCGCTCGAGTTCGGGCAGGCCGAGATCGCTGAGCCATTTCCGGGCGGTTTCGCGGCTGACGTCGAACAGATCGGCCAGCTGCGTGATTCGGCCGCGGCCTTTCTTCACGCCAGCCATGTCCAGCGCGACATGCAGGCGTTGGGAAAAACCTCGGTTGGTAAGTGGCATTGACAACTCCGGTGGAACGCTATGGCGCTTCTAGCCCGATATTGTTCGATAGCGCGGAGTAGCAGCGTAAGCCTTTTGCAGTTGCTAAATCGTACAATTTGCGACTGCTATTCGCTTGTAAGCTTACGATAAGAAAGAGTTGACCGATTTTCTCATTTCTTCCGCCGCCCGATGTGCTACGTCGGCGAAGTCCGAGCCGCTGCCGGCGTAGAGGATGGCGCGAGACGAGGAAATCATCAGGCCTGTGCCGTCGGCGGTCCTGCCCTCGCGAACCACCGCTTCCACATCGCCGCCCTGGGCGCCGATGCCGGGAACGAGCAACGGCATGTCGCCGACTTCCCTGCGAACGCGGCCGAGTTCTTCCGGCCAGGTGGCGCCCGTGACCAGCGCGCAGTTGCCGTTTCCGTTCCATTCGCGCGCGATGGTCTGCGCCACGCGGATGTACAGCGGTTCGCCGCCGCAGTCGAGCGCCTGGAAATCCTTGCCGCCCGGATTGGACGTACGGCAGAGCAGGATGACGCCCTTGTCCGCGCGCTCCAGGAAAGGCGCGACGGAGTCGTGCCCGAGGTACGGATTCAGGGTGACCGCGTCGGCGTCGTAGCGTTCGAACGCTTCCATGGCGTAATGCTTCGCCGTGGACCCGATGTCGCCGCGCTTCGCGTCGAGGATGACCGGGATGCCGGGATGGCGGTCGTGGATGTGCCGGATCAGGCGCTCGAGCACGTCTTCCGCGCGCTGCGCGGCGAAGTGGGCGATCTGCGGCTTGAAGGCGCAGACCGAACCGGCCGTCGCATCGACGATGTCCCGGCAGAATTCGAAGATGCCTTCGGTGCCCGAAAGACCCGCCGGCAGACGGCCCGGCTCCGGGTCGAGTCCCACGCACACCAGGGATTCGTTGCGACGCCAGGCGTCCTTCAGGGCGGTCATGAAGTTCATGGATTTACTCGCGGCGTCGGGTGGAGGCGGTGGGAGCGGACCCGGCCGCGACAGCCTTTCGACTCACCGCGACAGGTCCTGCCGCGTATCGCGAAAAGCTGTCGCGGCCGGGTCCGCTCCTGCACCGAAGGCAGGTCTGCGTCAGACCAGCTTCTTGTACTTCACGCGCTTCGGGCCGGCGTCGTCGCCGAGACGGCGCTTCTTGTCGGCCTCGTACTCGTTGTAGTTGCCCGGGAAGAACTCGACGTGCGAATCGCCTTCGAACGCGATGATGTGCGTGGCGATGCGGTCGAGGAACCAGCGGTCATGCGAGATGACCACCGCGCAGCCCGGGAATTCGAGCAGGGCGTCTTCGAGCGCGCGCAGCGTTTCGACGTCCAGGTCGTTCGACGGTTCGTCGAGCAGCAGCACGTTGCCGCCCTGGAGCAGCGTCTTGGCCATGTGCAGGCGGCCACGCTCACCGCCGGACAGCTGGCCGACGATCTTCTGCTGGTCGGTGCCCTTGAAGTTGAAGCGGCCGATGTAGGCGCGCGACTGGATTTCGAAGTTGCCGATCGTGAGGATGTCCGAACCGCCGGAGACTTCCTGCCAGACGTTGTTCTTCGGATCGAGGGCGTCGCGCGACTGGTCGACGTAGGCGAGCTTGACCGTGTGGCCGAGCTTCACTTCGCCGGAGTCCGGCGATTCCTTGCCCATGATCATCTTCATCAGCGTCGACTTACCGGCGCCGTTCGGACCGATCACGCCGACGATGGCGCCGGCCGGGATCTTGAACGAGAGGTCTTCGATCAGCACGCGGTCGCCGAACGACTTGGTGACGTTCCGGAACTCGATCACTTCCTGGCCCAGGCGCTCGCCCGGCGGAATGAAGATCTCGTTGGTTTCGTTGCGGCGCTGGTACTCGACCGAGTTCAGCTCCTCGAAGCGGTTCAGGCGCGCCTTGCCCTTCGACTGGCGACCCTTGGCCGCCGAGCGAACCCATTCGAGTTCCTTCTTGATCGCCTTCTGGCGCGACTTTTCCTGATTGGCTTCCTGCGCGAGACGCTGGTCCTTCTGTTCCAGCCACTCGGTGTAGTTGCCCTTCCAGGGAATGCCGCGGCCGCGGTCGAGCTCGAGGATCCACTCGGCGGCGTTGTCGAGGAAGTAGCGGTCATGCGTGACGGCCACGACGGTGCCGGGGTAGTCGTGCAGGAACGTTTCCAGCCAGTCGACGGATTCGGCGTCGAGATGGTTGGTCGGCTCGTCGAGCAGGAGCATGTCCGGCTTGGAGAGGAGCAGGCGGCACAGGGCCACGCGACGCTTCTCGCCGCCCGACAGCGGGCCGATCTTCGCGTCCCACGGCGGCAGGCGCAGCGCGTCGGCGGCGACTTCCAGCTGGCGCTCGAGGGCATGGGCGTCGTTCGCCGCGAGGATGCCTTCGAGGGCCTCCTGCTCCTTGGCGAGCTTGTCGAAGTCCGCGCCTTCCTCGGCATACGCCGCGTACACCTCTTCCAGGCGCTTCTGCGCGTCGAGCACTTCCGAGACGCCTTCCTCGACCGCTTCACGCACCGTCTTGTTCGGGTCGAGATCGGGCTCCTGCGCGAGGTAACCGATCTTGGTGCCCGGGTTGGCGCGTGCCTCGCCCTGGAAGTCGGTGTCGACGCCGGCCATGATCTTGAGCACCGTCGACTTGCCCGCGCCGTTCAGGCCCAGCAGGCCGATCTTGGCGCCCGGGAAGAACGAGAGCGAGATGTCCTTGATGATCTGGCGCTTCGGGGGGACGATCTTGCTCACCCCGTTCATGGTGTAGATGTATTGCATGGGTGCTCCGTCAGGCAAAGCGGGCCGGGGGAGCACGAGCGTGCTCCCGGCAGGCAAACCCCGATTATAACCGGTCGGGGTGACGGGGCGGTGGCCATGCGCGGTGCCGGGACCCCCTCTCGAGGGCCCCGGGGACGTGCCTCAGAGCAGCGGCGTCAGGAACTCGCGGATGTTTCGCTGGTTGGCCGAGGTGTACCAGCGGCAGCTGATGGTGGCCAGCACGTAGCCCGCCATGCTGCTGGCGCAGGGGAAGGTCTGCGCGTGCTCGTGGACACCCCCGATCGTGTGGCCCAGTTCATGCGCGACGATGTGCCGGGGGCCGGTCCTGCTCGCCATGGCCGACTTGCCCCGGTCGAGGGCGACCCCGACCGCGTTCGAGCCCCAGTTGCCCGCCGGCTTGTCGACGAAAAGCATGTAGCGGGTCAGCGGGCCGGGGTGTCCGCCGACGCCGTCCACGTATTCGAAGCCCCTGAGGTGGACGTCGTGCAGTCGATCGACCTGGGTGCCGGCGTGGTAGTCGAGGTCGGTGAGGCCGGGAACGCGTGTCTTCAGGAACACCCGGACGGGCTTCCCGGGAATCACGTCGTTCTTCATCTCCTTGAGCCACCAGGCCGTGTACCAGTTGACAAAGCGCTCGTTGTCCGGCTCGTTCGCGTTGTCGTGGAGGAAGATCCAGACGTTCAGGCCGTCGCCACCGGGCTGGTCGGCTTCCGGATCGGGTGGGTTTTCGTCGTCCATGCCCGCGACGTCGTCGAGGCCGGCGTAGTCGGGGATCCATTCGCCGGAGCGCTTCGCCCTGCCGGCCGCGGACGGCTTCTCGTCGTCGTAGGCGATGTCCAGCCGATCGCCGAGCCGTACGATCGTGGCCGGCCGACCGTCGACCTGCGCCGCGTAGATGGCTCCGGGCTGGCCGTCGGGACCTTCGAGCTCGACCTCGAGCTGGTCCAGGCCCGCGATCCGATGCATGACGCCGTCGTATTCCAGCGCGAACGCCGGGGCGTGGCCGGCGGCCAGGGCGGCGTCGAACGCCGCCGCGGATGAGCTGGCGTTCGCCGCCGGGCCGATCGCCAGGCAGCCCGCGGCGAGTGCCAGTGCTAGGGGGAGGTGTCGCAGTCGCATGGTGTCCATTCCTGGGGAGGGGGAGGGGTGGGCGTTAGGGCGCCCGTGGTCAGCCTAGGTGCCGCGCCCGTGGGGCGGAGTCGGCCCACTGCTTGTCGGGACGTAGGAGATCGCTCAAACCGGCGTCCCGGCCCTTGTCCGGCTGGCTGCAAACCCCCACGTCGGCTACACTTTTCCCCTTTCCCATGGCTCCCCGCACGAGGTTCAGATGTTCCCGAAGGATGCAACGATCGCCGGTTACGACGACGAGCTCGCCCAGGCCATCGCGGGCGAGGCCCGCCGCCAGGAAGACCACGTCGAACTGATCGCCTCCGAGAACTACGCCAGCCCGCGCGTGATGGAAGCCCAGGGCTCGGTGCTGACGAACAAGTACGCCGAGGGTTATCCCGGCAAGCGCTACTACGGTGGCTGCGAATACGTCGACGTCGCCGAGAAGCTGGCGATCGAGCGCCTGAAGAAGCTCTTCGGCGCCGATTACGCCAACGTGCAGCCGCATTCGGGCTCGCAGGCCAACCAGGCCGTCTATTTCGCCCTGCTCAATCCGGGCGACACGATCCTCGGGATGAGCCTCGCCCACGGCGGTCACCTCACGCACGGCGCGAAGGTGAACATGTCCGGCAAGCTGTTCAACGCCGTGCAGTACGGCATCGACCCGGACACCGGCCTCGTCGATTACGCCGAGATCGAGAAGCTCGCGGTCGAGCACAAGCCGAAGATGATCGTCGCCGGTTTCTCCGCCTACTCGCAGATTCTCGACTGGGCGAAGTTCCGCGAGATCGCCGACAAGGTCGGCGCGTACCTCTTCGTCGACATGGCGCACATCGCCGGCCTCGTCGCCGCGGGCGTCTATCCGAACCCGGTGCCGCACGCGCACGTGGTCACCTCCACCACGCACAAGACGCTGCGCGGTCCGCGCGGCGGCATCATCGTGGCGAAGGGCCTCGGCGAGGAGCTCGAGAAGAAGCTGCAGTCGATCGTCTTCCCGGGCATCCAGGGCGGCCCGCTGATGCACGTGATCGCCGCCAAGGCCGTCGCGTTCAAGGAGGCCCTCGAGCCGGCCTTCACCGATTACCAGAAGCAGGTGGTCGCCAACGCGAAGGCCATGGCGAAGACGCTGATCGAACGCGGCTACAAGGTCGTGTCCGGCGGCACCGAGAACCACCTCATGCTGATCGACCTGATCGGTCGCGACGTCACGGGCAAGGACGCCGAAGCCGCGCTGGGCAAGGCGCACATCACGGTGAACAAGAACGCCGTGCCGAACGATCCGCGTTCGCCGTTCGTCACGTCCGGCCTCCGCGTCGGCACGCCGGCGATCACCACCCGCGGCTACAAGGAAGCGGAGACCATCGAACTGGCGACGTGGATCTGCGATGTGCTCGACGCGCCGGGCGACGAGGCCGTGATCGCGGCCGTTCGCAAGAAGGTCACCGAGCAGTGCGCGAAGTTCCCGGTCTACGGCTGATCGATGCACTGTCCGTTCTGCCAGCATGAAGACACGCGCGTCATCGACTCCCGCCTCACGGAGGACGGGAGCACGGTGCGTCGCCGCCGTGAGTGCCCGCAGTGCGGCGAACGCTTCAATACGTTCGAAACCGCCGAACTGAAGCTCCCGGCGATCGTCAAATCCGGCGATCGCCGCGAGCCGTTCGACGAACACAAGCTGCGCGTGAGTTTCGAGCGCGCCCTGCAGAAGCGCCCGGTCGCGAGCGACGCCGTGGACACCGCCGTTCGCGCGGTGGTCGACGACCTCCGTCGCAGCGGCGAGCGCGAAGTGCCGTCGCGCCAGGTGGGCGAGCTCGTCATGCGCGAACTGAAGAAACTCGATCAGGTCGCCTACGTGCGCTTCGCTTCCGTCTACCGTCGCTTCGAGGACGTCCATGCGTTCCGCGAGGAGATCGAGAAGCTGGAGCGCGACCTGCCGTCGATGGAAGGGCTGCAACTGCCGCTGCTCGAGGCGGCCAGGCGAGGACGCAAGTCCTGATGTCGCGCCCGTTCTTCCCCGCCATGGACCATGTCCACATGGCGCATGCGCTGCGTCTCGCCGCGCGGGGCATGCACACCACCCAGCCCAATCCGCGCGTCGGCTGCGTCATCGCCCGCGGTGAGACGGTACTGGGTACCGGCTGGCATCCGCGCGCGGGTCAGCCGCATGCGGAAATCTTCGCGTTGCGCGAGGCCGGCGATTCGGCGCGCGGCGCCACCGCCTACGTCACGCTCGAGCCCTGCGCCCACTTCGGCCGCACGCCGCCCTGCGCGGATGCGTTGATCGCCGCGGGCGTCGGTCGCGTCGTGATCGCGCACGAGGATCCGTTCGACAAGGTCGACGGCGCGGGCATCGCGAAACTGCGCGAGGCCGGTATCGGGGTGCAGGTCGGCCTGATGCGCGATCAGGCGCGTGAACTGAACATCGGATTCTTCAGCCGCATCGAGCGCGGACGTCCCTGGGTGCGCGTGAAGCTCGCGATGAGCCTCGACGGGCGCACGGCGCTGGCCGATGGCTCGTCGAAGTGGATCACCGGTGAGCCCGCCCGTGCGGATGTGCAGCGCTGGCGCGCTCGCGCGTCCGCCATCCTCTCGGCCAGCGGTACCGTCCTCGCCGACGATCCGCGACTCACCGTGCGCCTGCCCGGCGACGAGCCGTTCGTGCCGCCGCTGCGCGCGATCCTCGACAGCCGTCTGCGCACGCCCGCCGGTGCGAACGTGCTCGACGGCGCGGCGCCGACCCTGCTGCTGCACGCGCCCGACGCCGTCGTGCCGGCGCATCTGGAAACCGTCGAGCGCAGCACGGTCCGTCGCTACGATCACGGCGGCCTCGACCTGCGCGCCGCGCTTCACACGCTCGCCCTGCGCGACGTCAACGAAGTGCACGTCGAGGCCGGTCCCGTCCTGTGCGGTGCGTTGCTGGCCGCCGGCCTGGCCGACGAGTTGCTCGTGTACGTCGCGCCGATCCTCCTCGGCAGCAGCGCCCGGCCGATGCTGACGCTGCCGCCGCTGGACGACATGGCGGCGCGCTGGAAGCTCGATACCGTCGACCGTCGTCAGGTCGGCGACGACACGCGACTGCAGCTGCGGCCGCTGGCCCGGTGATTCCGGCGCGTCCGCTCGCGCAGGTCCGCTGGGGCATCGTCGGATGCGGGGCGGTCACCGAAGTGAAGAGCGGTCCGGCGTTCCAGAAGATTCCCGGCTCTTCGCTCGTGGCGGTCATGCGACGCGATAGCGACAAGGCGCGTGACTACGCGATGCGCCATGGCGTGCCGCGCTGGTACGACGATGCCGCCGCCTTGATCGCCGATCCGGAGGTCGACGCGATCTACGTCGCGACGCCACCCTCGAGCCATCGCGAGTACGCGCTGATGGCGATCGCCGCGGGCAAGCCGGTCTACGTCGAGAAGCCGATGGCGATCGACCACGCCGAATGCCAGGCCATCATCGACGCCGGCCAAGCGGCCGGCGTGCCCGTCTTCGTCGCCTATTACCGGCGCATGCTGCCGCGTTTCCAGCGCATCGCGGCGTTGCTCGCGGAGCATGCGATCGGCACGCCGCGCCTCGTCAACGTCCTGCTGCACCATCCCTTCGAAGCGCGTTACCGCGATCCGGCGAACCTGCCCTGGACGGTGCGCCCGGAGATCTCCGGCGGCGGCATCTTCGTCGACATCGGCTGCCACACCCTCGACATCCTCGACTTCCTGCTGGGGCCGATCGTCGACGCGCGCGGCATGGTCTCGAACCAGCTCGGCGCCTATCCCGCGGAAGACACGGTGGCGATGGCCTTTCGCTTCGACAGCGGCGTGCTCGGAACCGGGCTGTGGAACTTCGCGGCCGACCGTCGCGAGGATCGCGTCGAGATCGTCGGCGACCGCGGCCGCCTCGTCTTCGCCACGTTCGGCGACGGGCCGATCCGCGTCGAGACGGACGGTCGCGTGGACGACATCGTCGTCGTCAATCCCGAACACATCCAGCAGCCGCTCATCGCATCGATCGTCGCGGAACTCACGGGGCAGGGCACCTGCCCCTCGACCGCGCGCACCGGTGCGCGCACCAGCTGGGTCATGGACCAGGTTCTGGCGAAACAACCTGGCCCGATCCCTCCCCGGTAGGAGCGCGCCCTGCGCGCGACATCTTTTCGCGAGGAGCGACAGGCCTCGCCACCGGCACGCGGCGTGCCGTTGCAAGTCGCGGAAAAGACCCCATGCTATCCTTCGCCGGCTGGCTCCTCCGGGATCCGGCCTCCACAGCGTCTTCAGGGCGGGGTGCGACTCCCCACCGGCGGTAGGTTCCGCGAGGAACGAGCCCGCGAGCGCTTCCGGTTCCGCCGGAAGGTCAGCAGATCCGGTCCGATGCCGGAGCCGACGGTCATAGTCCGGATGAAAGAAGACGGTCTCCGCACGCTCCGGCAGGGGCGTGTGCAGGCCATGCCTTGGGGCGTTTTTCGCTCACCACCGCGGGAAACGTTTCATGAAAACCGAAATGCGCGTCGCCTCCTTCCGGGGAGGTCGCTGACATGTTCACCGGCATCATCCAGGCCGTCGGCCGCATCGCGCGTCTCGAGCCGCGTGGCGGCGACGTCCGCCTCACCGTCGATACGTCGGGCCTCGACATGGCCGACGTCGCCCTCGGCGACAGCATCGCCGTCTCCGGCGTCTGCCTGACCGTGATCGACTTCGACGCCGCCAGCTTCGCGGCCGACGTCTCGAACGAAACCCTCGCTCATACCACGCTCGGCAGGCACAAGGCCGGCGATCCCGTGAACCTCGAGAAGGCCCTGCGCCTCGCCGATCGCCTCGGCGGGCACCTCGTGTCCGGCCATGTGGACGGCACCGGCAAGGTCGTCTCGGTGGTGCCCGATGGCCGCTCGTTGCGCTGGACCTTCGAAGTGCCTTCGGACCTGGCGCGCTACATCGCGCACAAGGGCTCCGTGTGCATCGACGGCACCAGCCTTACGGTCAACGAGGTCGAGGGCAACCGCTTCGGCGTCAACCTGATTCCGCACACGGTGGAGCACACCGCGTTCTCGGCGCGCCGCGCCGGCGATGCCGTGAACATCGAGGTCGATGTCGTGGCGCGCTACATCGAGCGCCTGCTCAGCAGCGGCGGCAGTCCGCGCCTCGACGAGGCCTTCCTCAAACAGCACGGCTTCGCCTGAGCGGATACGACCCATGCCCTTCAACACCATCCCCGAGATCCTCGAAGACCTGCGCCAGGGGCGCATGGTCGTGATCCTCGACGACGAAGACCGCGAGAACGAAGGCGACATCGTCATGGCCGCCGAGAAGGTGCGTCCGGAAGACGTCAACTTCATGGTCCGCGAGGCACGCGGCCTGATGTGCCTCACGCTGACCGAGCAGCGCACGCGCCAGCTCGGGCTCAAGCCCATGGTCAGCGACAACAATTCGCCGTACCACACCAATTTCACCGTCTCGATCGAGGCCGCCGAAGGCGTCACCACGGGCATCTCAGCGCACGATCGCGCGCGCACCGTGCAGGTGGCCGTGGCGAAGGACGCAAAGCCGGCGGACATCACCATGCCCGGGCATGTGTTCCCGCTGACCGCGCAGGCGGGCGGCGTGCTGACGCGTGCCGGCCACACGGAAGCGGGCTGCGACCTCGCGGCGCTGGCGGGTCTGGAGCCCGCGTCGGTGCTGATCGAGATCCTCCACGACGACGGCTCGATGGCGCGGCGTCCGGAGCTCGAAATCTTCGCCGCGAAGCACGGGCTGAAGATCGGCACGATCGCGGACCTGATCCGCTACCGGCTCGAAACCGAGAAGACCGTCGAGCGTGTGTTCGCCGACGACGTCGACACCGAGTTCGGCCGTTTCCGCCTCGTGGCCTTCCGCGACGCGATCCGCAACGGCCTGCATTTCGCGCTCACGCGCGGCGACATCGCCGACGGCGAACCCGTGCTGACACGCGTGCACGTGCGCAACACGCTCTCCGACGTGCTGCACCTGAAACGGGAAGACCTCGGCCAGACGGTGACCGACGCGTTGCGCCGTATCGACGCGGAGGATCGCGGCGTGCTGCTGGTGCTTTCCGGCGCCGATACGCCGGAAGCGCTGCTGGCGCGCCTGAAGGGCGACGCGGCGCCGATGCCTGCGCCGAAGGACGACCAGGAATGGCGTCAGCTCGGTCTGGGCGCGCAGATTCTCGCGGAGCTGGGCGTCAGGCGCCTGCGCGTGATGGGTACGCCGCGCAAGTTCGTCGGCATCGCGGGCTTCGGGCTCGAGGTGGTCGAGCAGGCGGGGTGAGCCAGCGCACCTTCGGGTTGCCATCCTGGTCCCCAGCCTTTATTCCTTGACCATCGAAACACGGCTCAGCACGCAATGGCCTTTCGCTACGACATTCGCCTCATCGCACCCTCCGGCTATCCGCACATCCCCGAAGCCATGCAGCGCGGCATCGAACGACTCGAGGGCGCGGGCCACCGCGTCGACGGCGTCGAGGTTCTCGAACGGCGCGACCTCCGCTTCGCGGGCACCGATGCCGAGCGGGCGGCGGATATCAACGGCCTCGGCGACCCGCGGCGTCCGCTCCCGGATGTGGTGCTGGCCATCCGTGGCGGGTACGGCGCCCATCCGCTGCTGCCCTTGCTGGATTACGACGCGCTGGGCCAGCGCCTGCGCGGGGCGCCCGTCGCGCTGATCGGCCATAGCGACTTCACGGCGCTGCAGTGCGCGCTCTTCGCGCGCGCGGGGATCGTCACCTACGGTGGCCCCATGCTCGGCCCCGACTTCGGCGCCCCGGAACTGGACGCGTTCACCTGGGAACACCTGTGGCGCACGCTGCGTGACGACGAGGCCGTCGGCGAGTGGGAAGCGCCGGGCGTGGGCACCCTCGCGGCCGAAGGGACGCTATGGGGCGGCAACCTCGCGATGCTCGCGGGCCTCGTCGGCTCGCCGTATTTCCCGGCCATCGACGGCGGCCTGCTGTTCGTCGAGGACATCGCGGAACCGCCGTACCGGGTGGAGCGCATGCTCTACCACCTGCTGCACGCCGGCGTGCTGGGCGCGCAGAAGGCCCTCCTGGTGGGCGACTTCACCAGCTACCGGGTGGCCGAATACGACAACGGCTACGACCTCGACACGGTGTTCGAGCGCATCGCCGCGGCGGCCGGCATCCCGGTCATCCGCGGTCTGCCGTTCGGGCACGGGCCGGCCAAGCTCACGCTGCCGTTCGGGGTCGCCGGGCGCCTGCAGGTCGCCGACGATCGCGCGACCCTCCGATTCAGCGGCCACCCCCGGCCGAAAACCTCGTAAAATACCCGGTCGCGCGGCGACCATTCCGCCCAGGATTCCCCGAACATGAAGATCATCGAAGGCGATTTCGCCACCCCCAAGGGCCGTTTCGCCATCGTGGCCGGCCGTTTCAACGCGTTCGTCGTCGAACCGCTGGTCGAAGGCGCGCGCGACGCGCTCGTCCGCCACGGCGTGAAGGACGACGCGATCGACCTGATCCGCGTGCCGGGCGCGTGGGAGATCGCGCAGGCCGCTTATAAGGTCGCCAACACGGGCCAGTACGCCGCGGTGATCGGCCTCGGTGCCGTCATTCGTGGCTCGACGCCGCATTTCGACTACGTGGCCGGCGAAGCCGCCAAGGGCCTCGGCCAGGCCGCCTACGCCTCCGGCGTCCCGGTCTGCTTCGGCGTCCTGACGACCGACAGCATCGAGCAGGCGATCGAGCGTGCCGGCACGAAGGCAGGCAACAAGGGTGCCGACGCCGCGATGGTCGCCATCGAGATGACCAACCTCTACACGAAGCTCGGCCAATGACCAGCACGCCTCCGCACGGCATCGATCTCGCCGCGCGCTCGCGCGCCCGCCGCCGCGCCCTGCAGGCCCTCTACGCCTGGCAGATCGGCGGCGCGAAGATGGGCAGCGTGATCGAGCAGTTCCGCCACGAGCAGGACATGGTCGTGGCCGATCTCGAGTACTTCGAGGACATCCTGCGCGGCGTCGAGAAGCACGTGAAGGAACTCGACGACGGCATCAAGCCGTTCGTCGACCGCGAAGTCGCGCAGATCGATCCGATCGAGCTCTCGGCCCTGCGGATGGGCGCGTACGAGCTGAAATACCGGCCGGACGTGCCGTACCGCGTCGTGATCAACGAAGCGGTCGAAGCCACGAAGCGCTTCGGCGCGGACCATGGCCACAGCTATGTGAACGGCGTGCTCGACAAACTCGCGACGCACTGGCGTACGGCCGAGAAGCGATCCTGACCCCGGCGTCGCGATTCCCGCGCGCTTTCTCCTCCAAGGAAACCGCATGGAATTCGACCTGATCGACCGGATCCGCCGGCATACCGAAGTCCATCGCGACGACGTCGTCACCGGCATCGGTGACGACGCCGCGGTGGTCGCGGTACCGGCCGGCCGCGAGCTGGCGATCGCCGTCGACACCCTCGTCGCCGGCGTGCACTTCCCGCACGGCACCGACGCGGCCGATATCGGCTGGAAGGCGCTCGCCGTCAATCTGTCCGACCTCGCCGCGATGGGCGCCACGCCCGCGTGGGCGCTGCTCGCCCTGTCGACGCCCGATGGCGACGAGGCGTTCTTCGACGGCCTCGCGCGTGGCTTCGCGGAACTGGCGACACCCTATCGGCTCGCGCTCATCGGCGGCGACACCACGCGTGGCCCGCTGACGGTCACGGTGGCCGTCCACGGCTTCAGCGCACCGGGCGAGGCGCTGCTGCGCTCGGGTGCCCGCGTGGGCGACGTCGTCATGGTCACCGGCACGCTCGGCGATGCCGCCGCGGGGCTGCGCTGCCTCGCCGAGGCCGACACGGCACCCTATGCGTCGCTGATCGAACGCCTCAACCGGCCGACGCCGCGCGTCTCGGCCGGCCAGGCGTTGCGTGGCATCGCCACCGCCTGCATCGACATCTCGGACGGCCTCGTCGCCGACCTCGGCCACATCTGCGCCGCGAGCGGCGTGGGCGCGGATATCGACGCGCCGATGCTGCCGCGGTCGTCCGGCCTGCTTACCCATTTCGCCGACGTCGACGCGCTCGATTTCGCGCTCGGCGGTGGCGACGACTACGAGTTGTGCTTCACCGTCCCAGCGGATCGCGCGGGCGAGGTCGGGGCCACGCTCGCCCGCCTCGGCTGCGGAGCGACGCGCATCGGCCGCATCGTCGAGGGAGCGGGCGTGCGCGTGCTGGACGGCGACGGCGCGGCGTTCGAACCCACGCGTGCCGGCTGGAACCATTTCGTCGCATGAGCACGAAATACGTCCTCGATCCGGCGGATCGGCGCCGCCTGCTCGCGACGCCCGCGGGCTGGCTCGCCACGGGATTCGGATCGGGTCTGACGCCGAAGGCGCAGGGCACGTTCGGTTCCCTCGCCGCGATCCTGCCGTGGCTCTTCCTGCGCGATCTCACCGTCATCGCCTGGCTGGGCGTGATCGTCGTCGCCTTCGTCATCGGCGTCGCGGCGTGCGACGCGGCGGGCCGGATCCTCGGCGTCGCGGATCACCGCAGCCTCGTCTGGGACGAATTCGTCGGCCAGTGGATCGCCCTGATGCCGGCGTTGCACGGTCCCTGGTGGTCGATCGTTCTCGGGTTCGCGCTGTTCCGCCTGTTCGACGTCTGGAAGCCGTGGCCGATCGGCTGGTTCGACCGTCGCGTGAAGGGCGGCTTCGGCGTGATGCTCGACGATCTCATCGCGGGCGTCTTCGCCGCCGTCGTCCTGTTCCTGATCCTCCACTTCATCGCCTAGGAGTTTCCGCCATGGAATACCGCCGTCTCGGTTCGACCGGCCTCAAGGTCTCCGCGCTGTCCTACGGTGCCTGGGTGACGTTCGGTCGGCAGGTGGGCCGCTCGGAGGCGCGCGAGCTGATCGCGCTGGCGTACGACCATGGCGTGAACTTCTTCGACAACGCCGAGACGTACAACGCCGGCGACGCCGAGCGGCTGATGGGCGACGTGATCGCCGACCTGCGACTGCCGCGCGACGCTTACAGCGTTTCCAGCAAGGTGTACTTCGGCGCGACGACCGACCCGAAGCCCACGCAGCGGGGGCTGTCGCGCAAGCATGTGTTCGACGCCTGCCATCAGGCGTTGCAGCGACTGCGTGTCGATTACCTCGACATGTATTTCTGTCATCGCGCGGATCCGGAGACGCCGGTCGAAGAGACCGTGCTGGCGATGGACGCGCTCGTGCGCCAGGGCAAGGTGATGTACTGGGGCACGAGCGAGTGGTCGGCCGAGCAGATCGAGGAAGCCCACCGCGTCGCGCGCCAGCGCAACCTGATCGCGCCGTCGATGGAGCAGCCGCAGTACAACCTGCTGCACCGCGAACGCGTCGAGCGCGAATACGCGTCCCTGTACGAAACCTATGGCATGGGCACCACGATCTGGTCGCCGCTGGCCTCGGGCCTGCTCACCGGCAAGTACAACGATGGCGTGCCAGACGATTCGCGGCTGGGTCATCCGGATTACGCGTGGCTGCGCGACGCGTTGCTCGAAAACGATGGCGCGCGCCTGAAGGCCGTGCGGGTGCTGGCGCCTATCGCCGCCGACCTCGGCATCCCCCTTGCCCGCCTCGCACTCGCGTGGTGCCTGAAGAATCCGCACGTCTCCACGGTGATCCTCGGCGCGAGCCGCACCGCCCAGCTCGAGGAAAACCTCAAGGCGCTGGATGCCGTGCCGCTGCTGGACGACGCGGTGATGGCGCGTATCGCCGCGGCGCTCTGAGCTGCCCTGCCTACCGAAGGGTGGGAGCCGATCGCATCGGCGATCCCCGCGCGAGCACCCCGTCGCCGATACGATCGGCTCCCACCCTTCGGTAGCGAGTCAGATATCGCCGTAGATCGCCTGTAGCGCCGCGATCGCCGCGAGTCCGGCCGTTTCGGTGCGCAGGATGCGTGGTCCGAGTCGCAAACCAGTGAACCCGGACGCGTCGAGTGCCGAGCGGTCGCGCTCGCCGAAACCGCCTTCCGGGCCGATGGCGAGGATGGCGGCGTCCACGGTTCCGAGTTTCGACGGTCGCGTCGTGCCTTCCGGCAGGAGGGCGAGGCGCATCGGGCCGCCCTCGTCGAGTGATTTGAGCCACGTCGCCAGCGGGATCGCGGGCTCCACCACCGGTACCGTCGCGCGTCCCGACTGCTCGCACGCGCTGGCGGCCACGGCGCGCCAGTGGATCAGGCGTTTCTCCGCGCGCGCCGCGTCGAGCTTCACTTCCGAGCGCTCGGTGACGATAGGCACGATCCGGGCGATGCCCAGCTCCGTCGCCTTCTGCACGATGAGATCCATCTTCTCGCCGCGCGCCACGCCCTGTGCGAGCGTGAGGCGAAGGGGCGACTCGTTCGTCACTTCACGACCCACGCCGACCGAAGCCACGACCTCGCGCTTGCCGACGCTGGCGAGCGTGGCGTCGTATTCCATGCCGTCGTGTCCGGAGAAAAGCACCACCGGCGCGCCCGCTTCCAGCCGCAGCACGCGTGCGACGTGCTCGCCGGCCTGGGCGGGCAGGGTGATGTCCGCGCCGCTCGCGAGCGGTGCGTCGACGTGGATGCGGATGGTGCGCATGGCGGAACCTTCTGTCACGGAACGTGCATTGTAGCCAGCGACCGCGGCCGTTATCGTCGGGCGGTACGCCTGATGGAGTCCCCCATGCCGATCGTCTGGTACTTCGATTTCGTATCGCCGTTCGCGTGGCTGCAATGGCCGTCGGTCCGCGAGCTGGCCGCGACGCGCGAGGTATCGCTGCGTCCGATCCTCTTCGGCGCGCTGCTGAAGCAGATGGACCACCGGGGCCCCGCCGAAATCCCGCGCAAGCGCGAGTTCACGTACCGCTACGCGCACTGGCGTGCCCGGCAGGCGGGCATGCCGCTGACGTTTCCGCCGACCCATCCCTTCAACCCGCTGCCGGCCCTGCGCCTCGCGATCGCGGCGGGTACCACCATCGGGGCCGTCGGCGCGATCTTCGACTGGATCTGGGCGCATGGCCGCGCCGCCGACACGCCGGAGGCGATCGCACCCCTCGCGGCGTCGCTCGGCATCGACGATGTGCGCGGGGCGCTTTCGACACCCGAGGTGAAGGCGGCGCTCCAGGTCAATTTCGAACACGCGACGCGCCAGCAGGTGTTCGGCGTGCCGACGCTCGCGATCGGCGAGGAGCTGTTCTGGGGCGCCGACGCGCACGCCTTCGCGCTGGATTACCTCGCCGACCCCGGCCAGTTCGACGAGGGCGAGATGGCGCGCCTCGGCACGCTACCCGTCGGTCTCTCCCGACTCTAGGCCACCGCTTTCGCGATGCCCGCGATCGCCGTATCGACCATGAAGTCGATCTCGTCCTCCGTGACGACGTAAGGCGGCATGAAATAGACGATGTTGCCGAGCGGACGTAGCAGCGCGCCGTGCTCGAGACCGTGGCGGTAGACGCGAAGACCGCGCCGGTCGGCGGCGGGGAACGGCGTGCGCGCGGCCTTGTCGGCGACGAGCTCGATGGCGGCGATCATGCCCGTCTGGCGCACGTCGCCGACGTGCGGATGATCCGCCAGCGGCGCGATGCGCGCGGCCATGTGCGCGGCGAGCGCGCGGTTGCGCTCCAGCACGGGGTCGTCGCGAAAGATCTTCAGCGTCGCCGTCGCCGCGCGGCACGCGAGCGGGTTGCCGGTGTAGCTGTGCGAGTGCAGGAATGCCTTGCCGGCCGCGTATTCGGCGTAGAAGGCCTGGTAGACATCCTGCGTCGTCAGGACCGCCGAGAGCGGGAGGAATCCGCCCGTGAGCCCCTTCGACAGGCACATGAAGTCGGGCGAGACGCCGGCCTGCTCGCACGCGAACAGGGTGCCCGTGCGGCCGAAGCCCACGGCGATCTCGTCGGCGATGAAGTGCACGCCGAACTCGTCGCAGAGCGCGCGCAGGCCGGTGAGATACGACGCGTCGTACATGCGCATCCCGCCCGCGCACTGCACCAGCGGCTCGACGATGACGGCGCAGGTCTCGTGTGCGTGCTTTTCCAGGATCGCGCGCATCTCGCCGAGGCGCCGCGCGGCGATCTCGCTCGGCGATTCGCCGGGTTCGCCTTCGTACGTGTCCGGCGAGGGCGCGAGTTCCGGCGTGAGGAGCAGCGGAGCGTAGGTCTTGCGGTAGAGCGCCACGTCGCTGACGGAGAGCGCGCCCAGCGTCTCGCCGTGGTAGCTGCCCGTGAGCGCGATGAAGCGTGTCTTCTCGCCATGGCCGCGATTGAGCCAGTAATGGAAGCTCATCTTCAGCGCGACCTCGATGGCCGCGGAGCCGTTGTCGGCGAGGAACACGCGCTCGAGGCCGGGAGGCGTGATGCGCACGAGTTCCTCGGCGAGTTCGACGGCGGGCTCGTGGGTGAACCCCGCGAAGATCACGTGCTCCAGGCGGTCGAGCTGGTCCTTGAGCGCCGCGCCGATCCGGGGTTCGGCGTGGCCGAAGAGGTTCGTCCACCACGAGCTCACGGCGTCGAGGTAGCGCTTGCCGTCGGCGCCCACCAGCCACGCCCCTTCGCCGCGCACGACGGGTACCATGGGCAGGGTTTCGTGGTCGTGCATCTGGGTGCACGGGTGCCAGAGGACGGAGAGGTCGCGGGCGACGAAGGCGTCGCTCGCCGGGGACGTGAAAAGGGCATCGGTCATCCGCCCATGATCGCCCCGCGTTCTTCCGTGCTCAAGTCGAGAGGTGAGGTGATGGTTTGAGAGGGTTTCGTTGGTTCGCCGCGATCGTCGTGCTCCTCGTGGCCGCCGCGGGTGTCTTCTACTGGTTCCTGCCGGCCGGGATCGCGGTGCCGCTGCTGGCGCGCAAGGCGCCGGGCCTGGTGCTGGGCGACCTCTCCGGCACGCTGTGGGACGGCCGCGCGGGTCGCGTGGCCACGGCCGACGGGCGGGAACTCGGTGCCGCGACCTGGCGTCTCGGGCGTGACGCGATCCTGGGCCGCATCCACCTCGATCTTCACCTGGACGGCCGCGCCGGCCGGTTCGACGGCCACCTCGACCGCACCGGACCGGACGTCGTGACATGGTCCGCCGTCGATTTCCGCCTCGACGCGGCGGCGGTGGCCGGCGCCATGTTGCCGGCCGGCACGGTGCCCGCGGGTGTCGTCGAGGGGCGCGTTCCCCGCGCCGAGCTGCAGGGCAACTGGCCCGTCGCGCTGGACGCGGACGTCGCGTGGCGCAAGGCCTCCGTGCGCACGCCCGAAGGGGACGTGACGCTCGGCGGCATCGCCCTGAAGGCGAACGTCGCCTCGGGCGTCATGCGCGCCACCGTGGGCGACGATGGCTCCGGCTCGCTGGCCGTGGACGCGGTGCTCGCCGCGTCGCCCCTCGGCTGGCGGATGGAAGGAAAGCTCGTCCCCCGCGTGTCCGACAGCGCGCTGACGCGCCTGATCGCCCGTTTCGGCCCCGTGGCCCGGGACGGTTCCGTCAACCTGCAACGCAAGGCGGGCCTCGCGCCCCGGATCGAGCCATGACCGACATTCTCGACAAGGCGCTGGGCGCCGCGCGCGACGCGGCCGGTGCGGCCGCGGAGATCATCCTGCATTACTGGCGCGCCGGCGTGGACGTGATCGTCAAGGGCGACGACACGCCCGTGACCGTCGCGGACCGCGAAGCCGAGCTCGCGATCCGCGGCATCCTCTCCGCCGCTCTGCCCGAGGCGGGCATCTACGGCGAGGAGTACGGCGCGGACGATACCTCGCGCGAGTACCTGTGGCTGGTCGATCCGCTCGACGGCACCAAGAGCTTCGTGCGCAGGACGCCGTTCTTCTCCACGCAGATCGCGCTGATGCATCGCGGCGAGCTCGTGCTCGGCGTGTCGTCGGCGCCGGTCTACGGTGAACGCATGTGGGCCGTGCGGGGGCGCGGCGCCTACTTCGACGGCGAACGCGTCCAGGTGGCCTCCACGGCGGCGATGCGCGACGCGTCCATCTCCACCGGCAATGTGAAAACGCTGACCGGCGACGCGCGCTGGAACGCGCTCGGCGCCATGATCCGCGACAGCAACCGCATTCGCGGTTACGGCGATTTCTGCCACTACCACCTGCTGGCGCGCGGCGGCCTCGACCTCGTGGTGGAATCCGACGTGAGCATCCTCGACGTGGCGGCGCTCGCGGTCATCGTGCGCGAGGCGGGCGGCGTCTTCACCGATATCCACGGCGGGGCACTGACCCTCGAATCGCGCAGCGTGCTCGCCGGAACCCCGGCCATCCACGCGGAAGCGCTCGCGAGGCTGACCGGCGCTACAATCGACCGATGAACAAACGACCGACGATCCTCGCGACGCGCGACGCGCCCGACAGTGCCCTCCGCAAGGCCGAAGAGGTGGACCTGGAGTTCTCGAACGGCGAGCGCCGCACGTACCAGCGGCTGAAGGGCAGCGGGTTCGGCGCGGTGCTGATCGTCGCGATGCGCGACCCGGAAACGGTGTTGCTGGTGCGCGAATACGGCGTGGGTGTCGATCGCTACGAGCTGGGCGTGCCGAAAGGCCGCCTCGACCGCGACGAGACGGCCGAGCAGGGCGCGGATCGCGAACTGAAGGAAGAAGTCGGCTACGGCGCGCGCAAGCTGAAGATCCTCGGCACGCTGTCGATGTCGCCCTCGTACATGACCCATCTCGCACACGTCGTGCTGGCCGAGGATCTCTATCCGGAGCGGCTACAGGGCGACGAGCCGGAAGAGCTCGAAGTGGTGCCCTGGCGCATCGACAACCTGCATGAACTGATCGCCCGCGACGACGTCACGGAAGGCCGCTCCATCGCGGCGCTGTTCATGGCTCGCGAGTATCTCGCCGGCCGCTACCGCCCCGCGTGAGCGTGCCGCTCGACCAGTGGCTCGATCCCGTCTGCGCGATCGCGCGCCGCGCGGCCGACGCGATCCTCGCCGTCTACGCGCAGGAGTTCGAGGTGATCTGCAAGGAGGACGATTCGCCGGTCACCGCCGCCGATCTCGCCGCCCAGCGGGTCATCGAGGAAGGCCTGCACGCCCTGGCGCCGGGCATTCCCGTGATTTCCGAGGAAGCCCTCGCGGCGCCGTGGTCCGAGCGCCGCACGTGGCGACGGCACTGGCTGGTGGATCCCCTCGACGGCACGCGCGAGTTCGTCAAGCGCAACGGGGAGTTCACCGTGAACATCTCGCTCGTCGAGGATCACCGCAGCGTGCTCGGCGTGGTGCTCGCGCCCGTCACCGGTGATCTGTACGCCGCCACGCGTGGCGCGGGCGCCTGGCGCCAGCGCATGCCGGAAGGGCGGCGCGAGCGCCTCGCCACGCGACGTGCCGACGGCCTGCTGATGGTGACCGGAAGCCGTTCCTACGGTACGGGTCGCACGATGGCGCTGCTCGACCGTCTCGGCGAGCATGAAACCTTCGCGCTGGGCTCGTCGCTGAAATTCTGCGTGATCGCCCGCGGCGACGCCGACATCTACCTGCGCCTCGGCGCGACGTCCGAATGGGACACCGCGGCGGCGCAGTGCGTGCTGGAAGAAGCCGGCGGCGCGGTGCTGGATCTCGCGGGGCGTCCGTTCCGTTACAACACGCGCGATTCGCTCATCAATCCGGAATTCATCGCCTGCGGCGATACGACCGTGGACTGGGCCGCGCGACTCATCGATCCCGAGGACGACGCGTGACGCGACACGTCGAGGAACTGATCGCCATCATGGCCCGTCTGCGCGATCCGGTGAACGGATGCCCGTGGGACGTTCGCCAGTCCTTCGCCACCATCGCGCCCTACACGATCGAGGAAGCGTATGAAGTCGCCGACGCCATCGATCGCGGCGACATGCACGACCTGCGCGACGAGCTCGGCGACCTGCTGCTGCAGGTGGTGTTCCACGCGCGCATGGCGGAAGAGGCCGGCGATTTCGCGTTCGGCGACGTCGTGGCCGCGATCTGCGACAAGATGGAGCGGCGCCATCCGCACGTGTTCGGCGACGTCACGCACGAGAGCGACGCGGCGCGTTCACGCGACTGGGATCGCCTGAAAGCCGAGGAGCGCGCCGCGAAGGGCGGCGAAGATACCAGCGCCCTGGCCGGTATCTCGCGCGGCCTGCCGGAATGGCAGCGCGCGGTGAAGCTGCAGAAGCGCGCGGCCAACGTCGGCTTCGACTGGCCGGACCACCGGCCGGTGCTCGACAAGATCGCCGAAGAAATCGAGGAAGTGCGCCACGAGTTCGATCATGGTGCCGACGAGGAGCGCCTCGCGGACGAGATCGGCGACGTACTGTTCGTCGCGGCGAATCTCGCGCGGCATGCGAAGGTGGACGTATCGCGCGCGCTGCGCGGCGCCAATGCGAAGTTCGAGCGTCGCTTCCGCGCGATGGAGGCGATCGCGGCATCGGAAGGGCGTGAGCTGTCGTCGTATTCGCTTGAAGCGCAGGAAGCGCTGTGGGTGCGGGTGAAGCGCGAGGGTGCGTGACCTCGCCGATGCGACCGGCTCTCGCCGTTCGGTCGGCTGGATGAAAGAACGGGGCCCGAAGGCCCCGTTCCTGTCACGTCTTACTTGCTGGACGTGCCGCCCGCCGAAGCGCGCTGCTGCATCCGCTGCCTGAAGGCTTCCATCGCCTGGTGACGCTTCTGGTCCTGGGCGAGGCTCTCGTCCAGGCTCTTGCGCATCGTCGCGATCGCCGCGTCGACGTTCTGCGGCTGCATCTGCGCGCGTGCCAGGTGGCGATAGGCGTAGTCGCGGACCTTCGGGTTCTGCGACTTGGCCAGCACCTCGTTGTAGAGCGCCGGCAGTTCCTTGCTGCGGCCGCTCGTCACGTACAGGCGCTCCAGGGCGCGAAGGTCGCCGATCACGCCACCGCGCTCGCCGTCGCGGCCGTGACGGGCCCAGCCGCCGTGGTCGCGGTCGCCGTGGCCCCACTTCGGGCCCTGCTGCGGCGGTGCCGGCTGGCTGCTACGGGCGGTCGGTGCGGCGGGGGCCTGCGGGGCGGCATCCTGCGCATACGCGAAGGCGGCCGAGCCGGCGAGGAGGAGGGAAGCGGCACTGGCGAGAAGGGTCTTGCGTTGCATAGGGTGTCTCCCGGTTGGACTTGCACGGGGAAAAACGTGCCGGCCCGGACGCGGTTGACGACGCCGTTGCCATCCGCTCAGGTTCGTGAGGACGTGCGGTTGCAACCTTTTCCTGCGTAGCGGCATCCATCACCGGCACACCGCCTTCCACGATAGGGGATCACCTAATGCGTTCTCTGCTCCTCGCTTCGCTCCTGCTGCTGCCCGCCGTCGCCATGGCCGACGAGCCGCCGTGCAAGTTTTCCGCCGACCGCAACCTCGACCTGGACCTGCGCGACGTCCGCTCGGTCCGCTTCGCCGTCAACAGCAACGACCTGCACGTGACCGGTGGCGCGGCGTCCGGCAAGGGGACTGTACGTGGCAAAGCCTGCGCGTCCGACCAGGAGGCGCTCGGCGATCTGGTCGTGACGCAGAGCAAGGAGGGCGATGCGCTGATCGTCGAACTGACGAACAAGCACAACGGCTGGTCCGGCTTCGGCGACCACTATGCGAATCTCCGCGTGGAGGCGAGCGTGCCGGCGAACATGCCCGTCTACGTGCGCGTGGGATCGGGCGACGCGAAAGCCCGCGGTGTGCAGCTGGCGGAAGCCAGCGTCGGATCGGGCGACTTCGAGGCGCGCGATACCACCGGTTCCTTCCGCGGCAAGGTCGGGTCGGGCGACATGACGCTGGAGGGTTCCGGCCCGGTCCAGATCGATACCATCGGCTCGGGCGATTTCGCCGCCCGTCGCGTCAACGGCGACGTACGCATCGGTTCGGTCGGGTCGGGCGAGGCGAAGCTCGCCGACGTCACGGGCAACGTCGAGGTCGGCACGGTCGGCTCCGGCGACGTGGACGTCGACGGCGTGCGCGGCAACTTCACGGTGCGCAGCCTGGGCAGCGGCGACATCGACCAGAAGGGCGTGACGGGCCGCGTCGACATTCCGAAGGAGCGGTAAGGAACCGCGCCGTTCGACGAAATCTGCATCCTCGTGACGCTATGATCCGCCATCCCCCGGCAGGATCCGTTCGATGACGTGGTTGCCCGATTCGCTGCGTCACCTGCGCCGCGACCTTCTGTTCCTCGTGCTGCTCGGCCTCGCGATCGTCTTCGCGATCGCGTTGCCGGGCCGGCTGCGCGAGTGGCCCGGCCTCGTGGACTGGCCGACCATCGGCGCCCTGACCGGCCTGCTCGTGCTGACCAAGGGCGTGGAAAGCAGCGGCGCGCTGGACATCGCGGGCCGCTGGCTGATCGATCGCACGTCGACGCGACGCGTCGCGGCGCTCGGGCTCGTCGCCGCGACGGCGCTGCTGTCGATGCTGCTCACGAACGATGTCGCGCTGTTCGTGATGGTGCCGCTGACCTTGAGCATGTGCCGCATCGCGCGCATGCCCGCGACGCGGCTCGTCGTCTTCGAGGCGCTCGCGGTGAACTCCGGCTCGATGCTCACGCCGATCGGCAATCCGCAGAACCTGTTCCTCTGGCAGCAGTGGAACAACGGGTTCGGCGCGTTCGTCTGGACGATGCTCCCGCTGTCCGGGATCGCGCTGGCGTTGCTGCTGGCGCTGACCGCGGCGGCGTTTCCGTCGTCGCCGCTCGAAGTGCACGAACGCGCCGACGACGGCGTGGATCGCACCATGCTTCTCGCGGCCGCCGTGCTCTACATACCCTTCATCCTGCTCGCGGACCTGCGCCACGTGGGCTGGGGACTGGCCGGCGTGCTGGCCGTCTTCCTCGTGCTGCGTCGGCGCGTCGTCGCCAGCATCGACTGGGGTCTGCTGCTGACCTTCGTCCTCATGTTCATCGACCTGCGCCTGCTCGCGGGCCTCGACGCCGTGCGCTCGTTCGTGGCCGGCCTGGGGCTGGACCAGGCGACGCACCTCTACGCCACCGGTGCGCTGGCGTCGCAGGCCGTGAGCAACGTGCCCGCGGCGATCCTGCTCGCGGAGTATTCGCACGACTGGCGCGTGATCGCGTTCGGCGTGAACGTGGGTGGCTTCGGCCTTCTGCTGGGATCGCTCGCGAACCTCATCGCCCTGCGGTTGCTCGGCGAGCGCAAGGCGTATGGCAGCTTCCACCTGTGGTCGCTGCCGTTCTTCGCGGTGATGGGGCTCGTCGGCTGGCTCCTGCTCTAGGAGCCCTCAGGCCTTGCGCGTGCCCTGCGCGCCGGTGTTGCTGTTGCCGCGGTCGTACGCCTTGATGAAGTCGCGCACGTCCGGGTAGACGATGTCGCGCCAGCGGCGGCCGCTGAAGATGCCGTAATGCCCGGCGCCTTCGACCGTGATGTGCTTGCGACGCTTCTTCGCGATGCCCTTGCACAGCCCGTGCGCCGCTTCGGTCTGGCCCGGACCCGAGATGTCGTCGAGCTCGCCTTCGATGGTGAGGAGCGCGGTGTCCTTGATCTTCGCCGGCTGCACCAGCTCGCCGTGGACTTCCCACGTGCCCTTGGGCAGGCGGTGTTCCTGGAACACGGTTTCGATCGTGTCGAGGTAGTACTCGGCGGGCATGTCGAGCACCGCGTTGTACTCGTCGTAGAACTTGCGATGCGCCTCGGCGTCGTCGAGGTCGCCCTTGCGCAGGTTCTCGTAGAAATCCCAATGCGACATCACGTGGCGGCTGGGATTCATCGCCAGGAAGCCCGCGTGTTGCAGGAAGCCCGGATACACGTCGCGGCCGGCACCGGGGTACTGGTACGGGACCTTGTGGATCAGCTGGTTGCGGAACCACGACAGCGGGCGCGTGGTCGCGAGGTTGTCGACGCTGGTCGGGCTCTTGCGCGTGTCGATCGGGCCGCCCATCAGCGTGAGCGTGGCGGGCGTGGTCTCGCCGCGCGCCGCCATCAGCGACACGGCGGCGAGCACCGGCACGGTCGGCTGGCAGACCGACACCACGTGCGCGCGATGCGCGCCCACGTGGCGGATGAATTCCTCGATGTACGACACGTAGTCGGCGAGCGAGAACGAGCCTTCGTCGAGCGGAATCATGCGCGCGTCGACCCAGTCGGTGATGTACACCTTGTGGTCGCGCAGCAGCGTGCGGACGGTGTCGCGCAGCAGGGTGGAGTGGTGCCCGGAAAGCGGCGCCACCACCAGCACGGCCGGGTCGTTCTTCATCCGGTCGACGGTGGCCTGGTCGTCGGAGAAGCGCTTGAAGCGCTTCAGCGTGCAGAACGGCTTGGCCATGGAGACCTGCTCGACGATCGCGACGTCATGCCCGTGCGCATGGACGCTGTGGATGTCGAAGGCGGGCTTCTCGTACGCCTTGCCGAGCCGGTACATGAGTTCGTAGCCGGCGGCGGCTCGGTCGGCACCCGGGACGCGGGCGAAAGGGCTGGCGATATCGCCGAACATCTTCGCCCCGGCCTCGGCCCAGTACGACAGCGGGCTGAGCATGGAGCGTTGCCATTCGTGCATCAGATAGAGCATGCCGCGTGCTTCCGGGGACGGGAAAGGTGGCGCATCATAACCAGTTGCGCCGCGCCATGTGTAAAGCCCCTGTTTTTGCTCGATTTAGGTTCCGGTCTTGCGGCAGACCAGCAGTACCTCGTCGACCCCGGGGCCCGGCGCGAAGCCGGGTGTTAAGGTCAGCGGCTTCTGGAAACGGACCCCGAGCGGCATGAACACCCGGTTGTACCACCACATCGCGCGCGCGCGCTGGTGCGTGAGGAAATACTGGCCGAGGTCGAGCAGCCGGGAGGATTTCGGCTGCATGCCGTACACGGCGCTGCGCTCGATGACGAACCCGTGGCGGGCCAGCAGGTCGCGGATCGCCTCCGGCTCGTACCGGCGGTAGTGCCCGACGAATTCGTCGAAGGCGGTCCAGGCGTTCGGGTCCAGCGGCACGGAGAGAAGCAGGCGCGCATCCGGTTCCGCGACGCGGGAAAGTTCGCCCAGCGCGCCTTCGTCGTCCACGACGTGCTCGAGGATGTCGAACGCGCACACGAAGTCGAACGACGCGTCGCGAAACGGCAGGGCGCCGATCATCGCGTTGGCGACGCGCGCGCCGTGCCGGCCGAGTTCGGCGAGCGCGGGCAGGCTCAGATCGACGAACTGCGTGCCGGGGAGGGGCAGGCGGGGACGCAGGCCGGGCGCGACCTCCAGCCGGCGCGACGTTTGCGCGGCGATCTCCGCCACCAGCGGCCAGGTGTTGAAGCGCTCCGGCGAGAACAGCTTCGCGTCCGACCACAGCGCGTCGTAGAAGCGCTTGTTGCTGCCGATGAGGTCGGCGTCGGTCCGCGGCGCGGGCTTCTCCGAGGTGAACGATGCGATGGTCATGCGATACCTCGGATGGATGGGACGAACTAGCGCAGTCGCGCCAGCTCGCGCAGCAGGGGAAGCCGGCGGACGCGGACCGCGGTGGCGCGGAACACGGCGTTGGCGAGCGCGGGAGCCGCCGAGGGTACACCGACGACGCTCGCACCGGACGGATCCGCGGCGGACGACACGATCACCGTCTCGACCTCGTACGGCAGGGGCGCCGTCGGGGCGATGGGATAGTCGCGGAATCCGGTCTGCTGCACCTTACCGTCCTTCACCGTGATGGCGAGGTTGAGGGCGGTGGACAGCGCATCCATGGTGGCGCCCTGCAGCTGGGCTTCGAGGCCCAGCGGATTGATCGCGCGGCCCACGTCGGCCACGCACACGACCCGGCGGATGTCGATGCCGTCGTTGGTCGGCGCGACCTCGACGGCATGCGCCACGTAGGCGCCGAATACGTACGCGCAGGCGATGCCCAGGCCGTTCTCGCTGCGCAGCCAGCGGCTCCAGTCGAGTTTGTCTGCCGCGAGGCGCAGCACGTTGGCCATGCGTGCGGTATCGATCGGGCCGCCGCGGCCGCCGTAGGGCAGCTGGCGTGGATCGCCGAGCAGCGCGAGGCGGAAGTCGAGCGGGTTGGCCTTCACCGCGTGCGCGAGTTCGTCGATGAAGCTCTCGCTGGCGAACGTCGGCGTGACGTGCGGTGAACCGCGCCACTCGCCGCGCTGGAGCTTCGACGGCAACGGATACCAGTCGCTGCGGAAGTTCGGCACGAGGCCGGCGGGCAGGGCGTCGGCGACGAGCTCCGACTGCCACAGGCGGTTCTCCGGCGTGCCGCGCCCCGCGAGCGCCGAGGGGCTCGCCATGCGCTGGTGCCAGCCGACGATGGCCTTCTTGCGGTCGAGCGACGCGTTGAGGCGGTGCACGGCCATGGGTCGGTAGTAGTCGCGTGCCAGGTCGTCGTCGCGCGTCCAGAGCACTTTCACCGGGCGGTTGCGGATCTCGTCGGGCTTCTTCGCCAGCGCGATCGCCATGGCCTCCGCGACGTAGTCGGCTTCGAGCCTGCGCCCGAAACCGCCGCCGCCGCGCGGCACCTGGATGTCGATCTGTTCCGGGCGGAACCCAGTCATGCGCTGCACCACCGCGTAGACCTGGCGCGGCGACTGCGTCGCGGCGATCACGGTCACGCTGGTGTCGGGGTCGAGACGCACCACGCAGTTGGGCGTTTCCGCCGTCGCGTGGGCGATCCACGGCTGGAAGTACGTGGCTTCCAGCGCGCGGGCCGCTTTCTTGCGCGCGGCGAGCACATCGCCGTCGTTGCGCACCGTACTCGGCACGACCGCTTCGTCCGCGAACGCTTCGAGTGCCTTCTGTTCGAGCGCGGACGTCGCGGGTTCCGGCTCGTCGCCGGCTTTCCAGGTCGCCTTCAGCGCGGCGCGTCCGGACAGCGCGGACCAGGTGTCGCGGGCCAGCACCGCGAGGGCGGGGGCCTGCGCCGCGAGTCCGGCGGCTTGCCCCGCTTCCGGCGTGATGTCGATGACGTCGTAGACGCCCGGGATCTTCTTCGCGGCCTCGCGATCGGCGCTGTCGAGCGTGCCGCCGGGATACGGGCAGCGCGCGAGCACGGCGATCACCGGGTCGCCGATCGTCTCGTCGAACGCGTAGCGCAGCGTGCCCGTGACGGCGGCACGCGCGTCGACGTCGCCGGCCGGCTGGCCGACGAGGCGGTAGCGATCGGACGACTTCAGCGGCGGTGGCGTGGACGGCGCGTCGATGGTGGCGGCCGTCGACGCGAGGTCGGAGTAGGAGAGGCGGCGGCCGTCGGCGGTGATGGCGAAGCCGTTTTCGCCGCGCAGCTGGTCGGCGGGAAGGCCGAGCCGGCGCGCGGCGGCCTGCAGGAGCAGCCAGCGGCCGAGGGCGCCGGCCTGGCGCAGGTCGGCCCAGGCGGCCGGGATGCTGGTGGCGTCGCCGCTGCGCTGGCGGCCGTAGGTGAAATTCGGCTGGCCATTGCCCGGCGTGATGCCCAGGCCGAGCGGTTCGACGATCACTTGCGACCAGTCGGCGTCGAGTTCCTCGGCGATGATGCGGGCCAGGGAGGTGGCGGTGCCCTCGCCGTTGTCGGGATCGCGCACGCCGATGTAGATGCGCCCGTCCGCGGCGATGCGCAGGTAGGGGCCCACCTGGGACCACGCGTCGCCGAGCAGTCCGAGCGGCGGCGGCCGATCCACGGCGCCGACCGTGCCGACGCCGATGACGAGCGCGCCAGCGGTGCCGGCGGCGTACTTGAGGAAACGGCGACGCGAGAGACGGACCTCGCCGCTCATGCCTTCGGTTCCTTCATGGCGGAGGCGGCGCGCTTTATCGCCTTGCGGATGCGGCCATAGCTGCCGCAGCGGCACAGGTTTCCGATCCGGTCGATGTCGGCGTCCGAGGGATTCTTCTGGCGCGAGAGCAGGTCGACGGCGGCCATGATCTGGCCGGGCTGGCAGAAGCCGCACAGGATGGCGTCCTCGTCGATCCACGCCTGCTGCACCGGGTGCAGCGTGCCGTCGTCGGCGGCGAGGCCCTCGACGGTAGTGACGCGCTTGCCGGGCAGTTTTTCCATCTTCGTCTGGCAGGCGGCGACCGCCTTGCCGTCGATGATGACGGTGCAGAAGCCGCAATCGCCCTGGTCGCAACCGTACTTCGCGCCAGTGAGGCGCAGGACGTCGCGCAGGTACCACAGCAGCGGCATGTCCTTCGCGCCGGTGTGCCGGTAGCGCTTGCCGTTGACGATCAGGTCGATACCTTCACGTACCGCGTTGGGCGCCGGCTGACTGGCGTCCTGGCGGGTCGGGGCGGGTACGGGCGACGTCGGGCCTTGCTGTGCCATCTGCTTTCCTCAGCTGAACCGGGCCATTGTGGCATCCGTGCCCGGGATCAGCGAGCGACTTTACTGAACAGGCGTCGCCACACCGCGTAGACGGGGAGTCCTGCGAGCACCACGGCGCACACGACGGCCGCGCTCGCGGGCTTGTCCCAGGCATAGGCGACCACCACCGCGATCACCACGGCGAGGAAGGTCAGCGGCAGCAGCGGGTAGGCGGGAGTGACGAACGCGGGGCGCCCGGCCGAGTGGCGGCGATACCAGAAAAGCGTGGCGATGGTGACCGCGTAGGCGGCCCAGTCGCCGAAGGTCGCGAAATCGAGGAGCTGGCCGTAGTTGGCGACCAGCACGAGGACGATGGCCCAGACGGAGAGCGCCATCAGCGCGATATTCGGGGTGCGGTAGCGCGGATGCAGCTTCGCGACGCTGGCGAAGAACAGGCCGTCGTCGCCCATCACCTGGAGCACGCGCGCACCGGCGACGAGCGTGATGTTGCAGAAGCCGAGCGTCGAGATCGCGATGCCGATGGCGATGAGCTTCGCGCCCGCCCCGCCGAACACGCGGCTCATCACGTCGGCGGCCGGCGCCTGGCTCGTGGCGAGGCCGTCGTGACCGAGCACGGCGAGGTACGCGTAATTGGTCAGGACGTACGCGGCGATCACCACCAGCATGCCGAGGATCAGCGCGCGCGGCAGCGTGCGCTGCGGGTCGCGCACCTCGCCGGCGAGGTTGTTGAGGTAGCTGAAGCCCGAGAAGGCGAAGAGCACCGGAAGGAGCGCCCCGGCGAGGCTTCCCGCCAGGTGCTCCGGCGACGGCGTCATCGCCTGGGTGGTGCCGGCCCCGGCGAAGGCGAGGCCGGTGACCACGAGCACCGCGATCGCCGTCAGTTTCAGGATCGCGAAGACGTTCTGCACCTGGGCGCCGAAGCGGATGCCGAACAGGTTCAGGCCGGTGACGAACACAAGCGCGCCGACCGCGAGCGGCTTGACCAGCGTGGGCGACAGGCCGAAGACGTTGGTCGCGTAGCTGCCGAAGATCGTCGCCACCGCGGCCGCGCTGCCGCTGTAGATCACCAGCAGCATCGTCCAGCCGAAAAGGAAGCCGGCGAGCTTGCCGAACGCCTCGCGCAGGTACACGTAGCTGCCGCCCGCTTCCGGCCGCCGCGCGCCGAGCTCGGCGTAGCAAAGACAGCCGATCAGCGTCAGGAGGCCGCCGCCCACCCACAGGGCGAGCAGGACCAGGCCGGAGTCGGTGCGCTGCGCGGCGATGCCGGGATTGAGGAAGATGCCGCCGCCGATGATGCCGCCGACGACGATGAGGGCCGCGTCCATGAGCGTGAGGCGTCGGGCGTAAGTGGTGGTTTCCATGCGGGCGTTCGTTTGGGGCAGGCGTGGAGGATGGCGTGCGGCGCGAGGGATGGGAAGGGGGCGATGAGCGGGAGGTGGGGATGGGAGTTGGGAGGTGGGGGATGGGAGTTGGGAGGTGGGAATTGGGGGCGCGACGAGCTGGGAGATGGGGGTTGGGAATTGGGGGCGTATTTCCGGCGCGCGCCCGAGGGGGCCGGAGACGTGTCGAACTGCGCAAGGCAGGCGCTGTGTTTCCAGCCCCCTCGGGCGAACGCCGGAATCGCGCGCCCAATTCCCATCTCCCACCCCCGCTCGTTTGCCTTTTTCCCGTTGCGGCGCAACACTTCGGCGGATACGTCCCATCGATTCCTTCCCTCCCACGACACAAAGAGTCCCGTGAGCGAAATCGCAAACGCGCCGTTGCCCGTCAACGCGCCCTGGATCGTCATGAAGTTCGGCGGCACCTCCGTGGCCACCGCCGCACGCTGGCGAAATATCCTCGAGCTGGCCGCCAGCCGCCGCGCCGAAGGCGCACGCGTGCTGATCGTGGTCTCGGCCCTGTCCGGCATCACCGACGGCCTGAAACAGCTTTGCACGCACACGGATTCGAAACGCCGCTCGGACGCGGCCTCCGCACTGGCCGATCGCCATCACGCCCTGCTCGCCGAGATGTCCCTGGCGATGCCGGAGACGCTGGGCGCGCGGCTGGCCGACCTCGCGGAACTGGCCGCGTCCGGCGCCGCCGAACTGGGCGAGCTGGCCTGGCAGGCTCGCGTGCAGGCGCACGGCGAGCTGATGTCCAGCGCGCTGGGTGCCGCGTTCCTTTCCGCCCACGGGCTGCCCACCACGTGGGTGGACGCGCGCGAGTGCCTGCACTCGGTGGCGCTGCCCAACCAGAACGAACGTACCCGACTGCTCTCGGCGATGGTCGAGCCGCACCACGACGCCGCGCTGTCCGCGGCGCTGGCGTCGCGCGGCGAGGTGTTCATCACCCAGGGCTTCATCGCGCAGGACGAGGCCGGCCGCACCGTGTTGCTGGGCCGCGGCGGGTCCGACACGTCCGCCGCGTACTTCGGCGCGCTGCTCGCCGCCGCGCGCGTGGAGATCTGGACGGACGTCGCGGGCATGTTCAGCGCGAATCCCCGCCAGGTGGCCGGTGCGCGCCTCCTGCAACGCCTCGACTACGAGGAAGCCCAGGAAATCGCCTCCACGGGCGCGAAGGTGCTGCATCCGCGCTGCCTTTCGCCGCTGCGCGAACCCCGCGTGCCTCTGCTGATCAAGGACACCAACCGGCCCGAGCTGGAAGGCACCGCGATCGGTCCGGAGGTCCGCGAGCACGCGCCGAGCATCAAGGCGATCAGCGCGCGCAAGGGCATCACGCTGATCTCGATGGAGTCGGTGGGCATGTGGCAGCAGGTCGGCTTCCTCGCCGACGTGTTCGACGCGTTCAAGCGCCACGGCCTTTCCGTCGACCTCATCGGTTCCGCCGAGACGAACGTCACGGTGTCGCTCGATCCGACGGAGAACCTGCTCGATTCCGACGCCATCGCGGCGCTCGCCGCCGACCTGGCGCGCGTGTGCCGCGTGAAGGTGATCGCGCCCTGCGCCGCCATCACGCTGGTCGGCCGCGGCATGCGCTCGATGCTGCACAAGCTCTCGGGCGTGCTCGCCGAGTTCGGCCAGCTACGCGTGCACCTGATCTCGCAGTCGTCGAACAACCTCAACCTCACCTTCGTGGTCGACGAGGACGTGGTCGACGACATGCTCCCGCGCTTGCACGAACTGCTCATCGGCGCGGGAGCGTTGCGCACCGACGACAGCATGGTCTTCGGCCCGTCGTGGCAGTCGCTGTACGGCAGCGGCGAGACGGCCGCGCCGGGCGCGGCCTGGTGGCAGGGCGCGCGGGCGACGCTGCTGACGCTGGCCGACGAGCGCACGCCGCGTTACGTCTATCACCTGCCGACCGTGCGCGCGCAGGCGCGCCGCGTGAAGTCGCTCAAGGCCGTCGATCGCGCGCATTACGCGGTCAAGGCCAACACCCATCCGGGCATCCTCAAGGTGCTGGCGGAGGAAGGCTTCGCCTTCGAATGCGTGTCGCCGGGTGAACTCGCGGCCGTCTCCGCCGCCGTGCCGGACGACGTGCCGCTGCTGTTCACCCCGAACTTCGCGGCGCGCCGCGATTTCGAGGCGGCGCTGCGGACGCGCGCGACGATCACCATCGACGCCATGCATCCCATCGAGCACTGGGGCGACCTGTTCGCGGGCCGCGAGATCGTCCTGCGCGTCGACCTCGGTCGCGGCCTCGGCCATCACGACAAGGTCAAGACGGGCGGCACGGGCAGCAAGTTCGGCGTGCCCATCGAACACGTGGACCGTTTCCTTCGCCTCGCCGACGCGGCGGGCGCGAAGGTCATCGGCCTGCATGCCCATCTGGGGTCCGGCATCCTCGACCATGCGCACTGGGGCGAGGTGTACTCGCAGCTGGCGGCGCTGGCCGAGCGCATCGGCACGATCACGGTGCTGAACATCGGCGGCGGCCTCGGCGTGCCCTCGCATCCCGGCGAGTCCGCCCTCGACATGGCGGCGCTCGACCGCGTGCTCACCGCGGTGCGCCAGGCCTATCCGCAGTTTCAGCTGTGGATGGAGCCGGGCCGTTACCTCGTGGCCGATGCCGGCGTGCTGCTGGCGAAGGTCACGCAGGAGAAGGAGAAGGGCGTCAACGTGCGCTACCTGGGCCTCGACACGGGCATGAACAGCCTGATCCGTCCGGCGCTCTACGACGCGTGGCACGAGATCGCGAACCTCTCCCGCCTCGACGAGCCGGCGACCACCATGTACCAGGTGGTCGGCCCGATCTGTGAGTCAGGGGATATCCTCGGTTCGGACAGACGGCTGCCCGAGTCGAAGGAGGATGATGTGGTCCTGATCGCCCAGGGTGGTGCGTACGGCGCCGTGATGTCGTCGCGCTACAACCTGCGCGACGAGGCCGACGAGGTGCTGCTGCCGTGACGTCACCGCTTTCCGATCCGCGCCAGAGCCGCACGTTCCGGTTCGTTCGCCATGCGTACGCCGATGGCGTCGCCGAACTCGCTTACGCGTTCGACGACGGTGCCGAACTGGTCGAGCGCATCACGTTCCCCGGCGCGCCCGCGGTGCCCGCCGGTCGCGAGGCCGCCTTCGCGGCGGCGCTGCGCCTGCTGCACCTCGTCGCCGGCGTCAGCTACTACAAGGCGGGCATCCCGGAGACGATCGTCGTCGAAGGCGAGCCGCTCGACGAGGAGAGCGCGACGCTGGCCGACGCGCTCTACCTCCACGGCCTCGCCGAGTTCGCCTATCGCAACGGCCTTGACCTGCGCGGCCGCATCCGCTTCCCGTTCTCCGCGCCGCGCCCGGCGCCGCCGGCGTCCATCGGCCTGCCGAAGCGTTCGCTGCTGCCCATCGGTGGCGGCAAGGATTCCGTGGTCGCGGTCGAGGCGGTGAAGTCGATCGGCGCCGACGCGACCGCCGTCTGGGTCGGCAATTCGCCCCTGATCGCGGAGTGCGCGGCGCGCACCGGGCTGTCGACGCTCAACATCTCGCGCGAACTCGCACCGGGCCTGTTCGAACTGAACCGGCTCGGCGCGTGGAACGGCCACATTCCGGTCACGGCGATCAACTCGGCGATCCTCGCGCTGGCGGCCATCCTCTACGGCTACGATTCGATCGTGTTCGCGAACGAGCGCTCGGCGTCGGTCGCCACGCTGGAATACGAAGGCCAGCAGGTGAACCACCAGTGGAGCAAGGGCTTCGGTTTCGAGAAGACCCTGCACGACTACCTGCATTCGCACGTGGCCGCCGATCTCGATTACTGCTCGCTGCTGCGGCCGTGGTCCGAACTGGCGGTGACCAGCGCGTTCGCGCGCCTGGGCGGCGATTATTTCAACGTGTTCTCCAGCTGCAACCGCAACTTCCGCATCCTTGGGCCCAAGCCCGCGGATCGCTGGTGCGGGCAGTGTCCGAAATGCCACTTCGTTTTCCTCGCGCTCGCGCCGTTCATGGCCAAGCCGCGGCTCGTGTCGATCTTCGGGCGCAACCTGCTCGACGACGAGGCGCTGGCCGGCGCTTTCGACGCGCTGCTGGAGTACAAGGACCACAAGCCGTTCGAGTGCGTGGGCGAGGGCGCGGAAGCGCGTGCCGCGCTCGCCGCGCTCGCCGAACGCCCGGAGTGGCGCGAGGACGCGCTCGTCGCGCGCTTCCGCCGCGAGATCCTGCCGCAACTCGACAAGGCCGAGCTGGCCCTCGAGCCGTGGCTGACCCCAGGCGCATCGCACCTCGTGCCGGAGCGGTTGCGCGGAGCGCTGGATGCGCTGGGCTGATCTGGAAGGACGGCGCATCGCCGTCTGGGGCTTCGGCCGCGAAGGTCGCGCCGCGTTGCACGCGCTGGCTCGCCGGCTGCCGGGGCAGCGCGTCGACCTGTATTGCGCCGCCGACGAGGCCGGTGCGGCGCGCACGGCGTTTCCCGATGTCCTGGTGCACGAGGTCGCGCCAGACGCCGACGCGCTGGCGAGCTACGACATCGTCGTGAAGTCGCCGGGCATCTCGGCGTACAAGCCCGAACTGCTCGCGGCGAAGGAGCGCGGCACGCGCTTCACCTCGGGCAGCGCGCTCTGGTTCTCGGGTCACGTGGACGCGCGCACCATCGCGGTGACGGGCACCAAGGGCAAGAGCACGACCTCGGCGCTGATCGCGCATCTCGCGCGGTCGCTCGGCGTCCGCACGGCGCTCGCCGGCAACATCGGCATGCCGCTCCTCGAACTCGACGAGTCGCACGCCGATCTGTGGGTCATCGAACTGTCGAGCTTCCAGACCGGCGAGGCCTTCGGCGTCGATCTCGGCGTGGTGACGAGCCTGTACGAAGAACACCTCGACTGGCACGGCTCACGCGAGCGCTACGTCGACGACAAGCTCAAGCTCCTGGCGGCGAGCGCGCGCGTGCTGGTCAACGCCGGGCAGCCGCATCTGCTGGCGCGGGCCGAGCGGCACCCGGGCCTGCATACCTTCGGCGATGCCGCCGGCTGGCACGTGCACGACGGCTGGATCCAGCGGGGCGACGAGCGGATCATCGAAGCGCGTCGCGTGTCGGCTCCCGGTCTGCACAACGCGACCAACGCGTGCGCGGCGCTCGCCGCGCTCGAGATCATGGGATTCGACGCACGCGCGGCGGCTCCCGCGCTGTCCACCTTCGTGCCCCTGCCGCATCGCCTGCAGCCGCTCGGCACACGCGATGGCGTGGCATGGATCAACGACTCGATCAGCACCACGCCGCTGGCCAGCCTCGCCGCGCTGGAAAGCGTCGGCGCGAAACGCGTGGCCCTGATCGTCGGCGGTCACGACCGCGGCCTCGACTGGACACCCTTCGTCGAGGCGATGCGCGCGCACGCGCCAGCGGCGATCGTGTGCCAGGGCGCGAACGGCGGCCGCATCGCCGACGCGCTCGATGCCGCGGGCATCGGCGGAGTCCACCGCGTGAACGATCTCGCGGAAGCCGTGAATACGGCACGCCGGGCGCTGGCCGACGACGGCTGCGTCGTGCTTTCGCCGGGCGCCCCGAGCTTCGACCAGTTCCGCGACTACGCCGAGCGCGGCAAGCGCTTCGCGGAGCTCGCGGGCTTCGAAGCCCATGCAGCAGGCATCCGCGGACTGGGCGTCGAGTAGGAATCGGCGCGACCCCAATCTGGTGGGAGCCGATCGCATCGGCGATCCCGCGGCAGCGGGCAACCTCGCCTCAGTCTGGCGGGAGCCGATCGTATCGGCGATCCCGCGACAGCGGGCAATCTCGCCTCAGTCTGGTGGGAGCCGATCGCATCGGCGATCCCGCGGCAGCGGGCAATCTGGCGACAGCGCAGCGCGGGCGACCCGCAGCCCGCTCACGCGCCGTCGCCCGACATACCTGAACACCTCCGCCTCCTACGTTGCTGGTTCCTGTCCCACGAGGAGCCTTCAATGCAACGAAATATTCTTTGGAGCGGCGTCGCGCTGCTCATGCTTACCTGCACCTGCGGCGCCCACGCACAGTCCGCGATTACCGGCGCAACGTCCCCACCGGTTCCCGGCTGCGAAACCATGGCCATCGGCCCGGTGTACGACGCGTCGATCGACGCGAACGCGACCACTGCCTGCTTCCAGATGGTCACGCCCGAGGCCCTCGCGTCGATCAAGCTCGACGTCAACATGGCCGGTTTCCCCCAGGGCGCGCTTCACGACATCAGCCTCGTACGCGTGGATGCCGACGGCACGACACATGCCGTGGCATCGGATGCCTCGACCGACTCGTATCGCATCGTGCAGGCCATGAGCGCTCCGTCGACGCGCTGGCTACTCCTCGTGGGCCGGCCTGCCGGTGGTGCGACGGTGCCGTTCCAGCTTCAGGCCGCGCTATCGGAAGGAAGCGACCGCTTCGAGCCGAACGACGCGTTCGCAAAGGCGACGACCCTCCAGGGGAGTCAGGTGATCGCGGCCAACCTCGACAACCCGGGCGATGTCGATAACTACCTGGTTTCGTTCCGCAGTGACCAGCGAGAGGCCATTCTTTCGCTGGAGGGGCCCGGTTCGATCTCGGCGGACATAGTCGACGGTGCGAACCGCACAGGCACCCTCGGTGCGGGCCGACAGTTGCGGGTAGACACCTCGCGGCCCGTGTTCGTCAGCGTCCGTGGTGAACAAGCGGAAGCCAACTCGGCGTACACGTTGCGTGTCAGTGATCCGAAGGCGAATGCGGTCGTGTCGTCGTACTACAGCAATGAAAACATCAGCCACCTCGCACCCGGTCTGATACCGGGGGTGCGAGGCGCGGCGAACGTAGCGCGCGAGATGCAGGTCGAAGTCACGGCCTTCGAGGGTGATCATGAAACGCGGCTTGGGGCGGGTCATCGAGTGAGGATCTACGCTCACGACAGGGCATTCGCAGGCAACACTGGAACCAGCTGGGAGGTTGGTGTCATCGATGCTGTGACGGACGAGCACGGCGTCGCTCGCGCGACGATGTCCATATCGGAGTGTCGTGGTGGGGTCGTCGGACCGATACGCGTTCAACCACGCCTCGAGCATCCCGACGTCTGGTACATCACTTACAACCCGATATCGTTGGTCCACGCAGTGGTGCTCGGCGCCGACCCGGACGCCCAGATAAAGGCAATCGAGCGAAATCAGACGTTTCAACACGTCTGCAAGGAGACTGTGACTCTCGAGAGGAACCACTGATGAACGTGAACTTTTCAGGACACTGCAAAGGTGCGGAGACTTCGCTTGTGCCCACGAAGGGAACGGTCTTCGACACACTCGCTGCCCGCGCTGGCGCCGCGCCAGGCCAACTGGTCGCGATTGATGGGAAGACGTACGAAGATGCTCTGGACGAGCGGTATGAGGCGCAAGGGCATGATCCGGACATCATGGTTAATGACCAGGTGCGAATGGGCGACGCGTTCACGCGCTTCGCGGAAACTTTGGTCCCGATGCTGGCTCGGCTCGCTGTCGAACGGCCCGATGTGATGGCGAAGTCGTTCGATCTGCGAAAGGAAGGGCAGTCGCTCAAGGTGATCGATGCCGACATGGACGGCGAAGAAGCAGCGTGGCTCGAGGCGCGTCTCAACGATAAGCCAGAGCTGATCAGCCTCGTGTCGGAATTCAATCGCTCGGTCGCATACGCATACGGTGACGGGAGTCGCGACTATTACCTGACCGAGACGGTAACCGGACACATCGGCCATCCGCCGGTGGCGAACCTCGACGCGACGGTCGATCGCGACGTGCGGTTCATGTCCTTGTTGCGCAGTGTCCGCGATGCGGATGTCGATAACGAAAACGTGTACCTGCTGCGCGACCACTACAAGACGAACCCGTATGCCCTCGCGGCGATCAAGGTTCGCGATTTCGTGATTCCCGCCGACACCTATCGGCCTGTGCCGGGTGGCGGTCTCGCCGTCTCGAAGGCGGTCGCCGGTCCGATGCTCTCGACGATGGCGTAAAGCGTCATTGGGATGTGCGCTCGCGGCGAGCACCCGTTCGCGCGCGAGCGCGCTTCCCACAGGATCAAGAAATCCCTTGGGTGCCAATCCGTCGCTGGAGGCGACTACGTCGCGATCGGCGGGTCTAGCTGCGGTGCGACCTTCTCGTCCGAAGAGGCCTGGCCCCAGTCTGGTGGGAGCCGATCGTATCGGCGATCCCGCGGCAGCGGGCAATCTGGCGACAGCGCAGCGCGGGCGACCCGCAGCCCACACGCGCGCCGTCGCCCGACATACGCGAACACCTCCGCCTCGTACGTTGCTGGTTCCTGTCCCACGAGGAGCCTTCGATGCAGCGAAATATCCTTTGGAGCGGCGTCGCGCTGCTCATGCTGACCTGCACCTGCGGCGCCCATGCACAGTCCGCGACTGCCGGCGCAACGTCCCCACCGGTTCCCGGCTGCGAAACCATGGCCATCGGTCCGGTCTACGACGTGTCGATCGACGCGAACGCGGCCTTGGTAACCCGCGAAAGGAGCCAGTCATGAATGTCACCTGTTCAGGCCAATGCAAAGGTCCTGATACGTCACTTGTCCCGACCAAAGGTACGGTCTTCGCTGCACTCGCGATGCGGGAAGGGCGGCGACCAGGCGACACGCTGATGACCGTGGACTCGAAAGCGTACGCGGAGGCGCTTGACGAGCGCTATGAAGCGCAGGGACATGATTCTGCGATCATGGCTAACGATCAGCTGCGGATGGGGAGTGCCTTCACGCGATTCGCGGAGGCCCTCGTTCCTATGCTGGCCCGACTGGCTGTCGAGCGCCCGGATGTGGTGTCGAGGACGTTCGATCTTCGAAAGGACGGCCAGTCGCTCAAGGTCGTCGATGCAGATCTGGATCCGGACCAAGCGGCTTGGCTCGAGGCGCGCCTCAACGAGTTACCTGATCTCCTCTGCCTGGCAACGGAGTTCAATCGCTCGGTCGCATACGCTTACGGGGACGGAAGTCGCGACTATTACCTGACGGAGACGGTAACCGGATACATCGACCATCCACCCGTCGCGAACCTCGACGCAACGGTCGATCGCGACGTGCGGTTCATGTCCTTGTTGCGCAGCGTCCGCGATGCGGATGTCGATAACGAAAACGTGTACCTGCTGCGCGACCACTACAAGGCGAACCCGTATGCCCTCGCGGCGATCAAGGTCCGCGACTTCGTGATTCCCGCCGACACCTATCGGCCTGTGCCGGGTGGCGGTCTCGCCGTCTCGAAGGCGGTCGCCGGTCCGATCCTCTCGACGATGGCGTAATGCGTCATTGGGATGTGCGCTCGCGGCGAGCACCCGTTCGCGCGCGAGCGCGCTTCCCACCGGATCAAGAAGTCGCCGGTCGCGCCTATCCGTCCGTGGCGGCGAGCAACGTCCCGACCACGGCCGACAGTGCCGCGTAGAGTTCCGGCGGCACGTCGTCACGCAGGCGTACCGCGGCGAGCAGCGTCGCGATCTGCGGATCGAGCTGCGGTGCGAGGCCTAGTGCCTGCGCGCGTTCGAGCATCGTCTTCACGCCGTGGGCGTCGATGCGCTGGCTGTTGCCGTTGCTCGTGGGGGACGCGAGGCGCAACGTGACGCTGCGCCGGGGCGAGGGGAGGGCCGTTGTCATGCGCGAGCTTCCAGCAGGACGGCGCTGTAGGCGCTGCTCGGCGTCGGCAGGCCGTGCATGCAGCTGAAGTGGTCGAGGATGAGGCCGCTCTTTTCGAGCAGGCGGCGCAGCACGACGAACGCGTTCTCGAGATGCGCGACCGTTTCGGGACGTTGTGCCCACAGGCGCACGGAAACGCGCGGCACGCGGAGCTGGATCTCGCCCTGCACGGCGCCGAGCGACGGCGGGTCGATGGCGAAACCCACCGTCCATGGGCCGTCGGTGTCGCCCGGCAGCGGCTGGCCTTCCTCGATACGAATCTGCAGCACGTCGTAGCCGCGCCCGGCGGCGAGCGGCACTTCGATCATCCACACGCCCGCCTGCGGGTGCGATTCGAGCTGCGCGATCTCGACGCGCGACAGGGCCGCGCGCGTGTCCGTGCGCAGCTGGCCGACGACGGCCTCGATGTCGTCGTCGCCGAGGCTGAGTTCGGGGGCTCGCGGCTGGGCGACGAGCGCCCGCTGCACGAGCGGCGGTGGCGTGTCGCTGGCTGGCCGGGCGAGCTGGGTGCCCGGCCGGCCGGTGGGAATATCGGCGAGCGCGCGGCGCAGGGCGAGCAGCGCCGCCTTGAAGTCGTCGGCGGCGGGCGTCTCGTGCTTCGGCTCCGCGAGATGGGCTTCGAGGAACGCGCCGCTTTTCGCGATCGCCTCCTTCATGCCAAGCGGCGAACTGACGTCGGACGGTTTGCTGATGGCGGCTTCGAGGGTGGCCAGCGCGGCGCGCAGCGGTGCCGGAAGCATCCGCGCGACGGGGCGGCGACCGAGCGCCGCGAGGACGCCGAGCAGAGGCGCGTAGCCGTTCTGCAGCGGCAGGCGCTCACGCAGGCCCTGCATGGCAACGCGTTCGTCGGTGTTGCCCGGGACGATCTCGAGCTGCGGCTGCGCGCCCTGGGTCAGCACGCGCACCTGGAACTGCTGTGGCAACTGGCCGCCGGGCGCATCGGCCTCGACGGTCATCCCGCCGATGTCGAGCAACAGCTTGCCGATGTCGGTCTGCCCCATGATGCGCGCCGACAGCAGGGTCCCGACCCGCCAGCTGTCCGCTGCGGCCGTGGTGCCCGCGGCCGCGCCGGCCCAGAGCTGGGCAGCGAGACTGGTCGGCTGGATGATCAAGGGGGATGCCCTCCCGGCGCCAGGCGCACCCTCGGTGGGCACGCTCCTGTGTCCCAAGGAATCGGCGGGTTTTTACGAAACTTTAGGTCGGGCGCGCCCTTGGGCCATGCCTTATCGGCAAACCTGCGCTCCACGCGGGCAGGTTAGAATGGGCGGATGACCCAGCTTCCTTTCGACCTCCTCGCCACCGATGGCGCGGCCCGGCGCGGCCGTCTCCGTTTCGGCCGCGGCACCGTGGAAACGCCGGCCTTCATGCCCGTGGGCACCTACGGCTCCGTGAAAGCCATGACCCCGCGCGATGTCCTCGACACCGGCGCGGAGATCATCCTCGGCAATACCTTCCACCTGTTCCTGCGCCCGGGCCTGGAGATCGTCGGCGAGTTCGGTGGCCTGCATAAGTTCATCGGCTGGGACAAGCCGATCCTTACCGATTCCGGTGGCTTCCAGGTCTTCTCGCTGGCGCACAAGCGCAAGATCACCGAAGAAGGCGTCACGTTCGCCTCGCCGGTCGACGGCTCGAAGGTGTTCCTCTCGCCCGAGGAATCGATGCGGATCCAGAAGGTGCTGGACTCCGACGTCGCCATGATCTTCGACGAGTGCACCCCGTATCCCGCGACGGAGCGCGTCGCGTCGGACTCCATGGAGCTGAGCCTGCGCTGGGCCGAGCGTTCGCGGCAGGCCTTCGACGACCTGAAGAACCCCAACGCGCTGTTCGGCATCGTCCAGGGCAGCACATTCGAGAACCTCCGCCGCCGCTCGGCCGAGCGCCTGATCGAGATCGGCTTCGACGGCTACGCGGTGGGTGGCCTGGCCGTGGGCGAGCCGGAAGCCGAGCGCAACCACACGCTCGATTTCACCCTGCCGATGTTGCCGAAGGACCGCCCCCGTTACCTCATGGGTGTGGGCCGGCCGGAAGACATCGTGGAGGCCGTGCGCCGCGGCATCGACATGTTCGACTGCGTCATGCCGACCCGGAACGCCCGCAACGGCTTCCTCTTCACGGCCGCCGGCACCCTGCGCATCCGTAACGCGAAGTTCGCGACGGATACCCGCGTGATCGAGGAGGGCTGCGACTGCTACGCCTGCGCCAACGGTTTTTCCCGCGCCTACCTGCGCCACCTCGACCGTTGCAACGAGATCCTCGGCAGCCAGCTGGCGACGATGCACAACCTTCGTCATTACCAGAGGCTCATGGCCGGACTGCGTGGCGCCATCGAGGCCGGCGGTCTGGAGGACTTCGTGGCGGCGTTCTATGAGGCGCGTCGCAAGGGCGCCACCGACGGCTGATCCGGCCTTGCAGGGGTGCCCTGGCGCCCCCAACCCCTTGACGGGGTGCGGTACATAACCGCCGGGGTGCGTGGCATAATCCACGATCTTTTTACGTGAACGGCAGCTTTTCCTTGGCCGTTCCATGACTTGCGAGAAATCCGATGAGCCTTCCGACGTTCGCTGCCATTGCCCAGGCCACCGCTCCCGCCGCGGGCGCCGCTCCGCAGGGGGCCTTTGGCTTCTCGCCGCTGATCATGATGGCGGTGCTGTTCGGCATCTTCTATTTCATGATGATCCGGCCGCAGATGAAGCGGCAGAAGGAGCACCGCGCGCTGCTGGCCGCCCTGGCCAAGGGCGACGAGGTGGTCATGAGCGGCGGCATGGCCGGCCGCATCGAGGACGTGGGCGAGTCGTTCGTCCGTGTCGAGATCGCCCCGGGCACCGTCGTCCAGGTGCAGAAGGGCTCGATCACCCAGGTCCTGCCGAAGGGCAGCCTGAAGAAGTCGTAAGACTTTCCTCTTCCATAGCGTCAGCCGCGGCCGGTGCACGGCCGCTTTCACGGAATGTAAGGCATGAGTGATTTTCCACGCTGGAAGTACGCGCTGGTCGTGATCGTGTTGCTGTTCGGCATCGTGTATGCGTTGCCGAACGTCTTCCCGCCGCAGCCCGCCGTGCAGATCTCGGGCAACCGCGGGGCCGCCGTCGACGCCGCGCTGAAGACCAAGGTCGAGGGCATGCTGGCCACCGCGAAGGTGCCGGCGACATCCCTGGAGCTCGACGAAAAGGGCACGCGCCTGCTGGCGCGCTTCCCGAGCGTGGACGCGCAGGCCAAGGCGTCCGACGCCCTGCGCACGGGCCTCGGCGAGAACTACACCGTGGCGCTGAACCTCGCGTCCACGGTGCCGGGCTGGCTGCGATCGATCAACGCGAACTCGATGCCGCTCGGCCTCGACCTTCAGGGTGGCGTGCACTTCCTGATGGAGGTCGACCAGAACGCCGTGATCGACGCGCAGGAAACGCGCTACGCCGACGACATCCGCTCGCTGCTGCGCGACAAGAACGTCTCGTACGACGCGGTGAACCGCAATGCGCGCGGCCAGGGCGTCAGCGTCGTGCTGCGCTCGGACGCCGACCGCCAGCAGGCGGCGACGCTGATCGGCACCGATTACCCGGACCTCGCCGTCAACGACGGTCCGACCACCGGTAACCGCTTCATCCTCAACGCCACGGTCAAGCCGGCGAAGCTGCGCGAACTGGCCCAGAGCACCATCACGCAGAACGTGACCACGCTGCGCCAGCGCGTGAACGCCCTGGGCGTGTCCGAGCCGCTGATCCAGCAGCAGGGCCCGAACCAGATCATCGTCGACCTCGCCGGCGTCCAGGACACCGCCGAGGCCAAGAAGATCATCGGTGCCACCGCCACGCTCGAATACCGTGCCGGCCTGTACACGCCGCAGCAGGCCGTGGACGCCGCCCGGTCGGGCAGCGTGCCGCCGGACGCCAAGCTGTACTACGGCCGGGACGGCCGTCCGTACCTGCTGAGCAAGAAGGTGATCGCGAAGGGCGACGAGCTCACCAGCGCGGTTTCCGGTCGCGATCAGCAGAACGGCACGCCGAACGTGAGCGTCTCGCTCAACAGCGCCGGCGCGCGCAAGATGCAGGAGTTCACCAACGACAACGTCGGCAAGCCGATGGCGGTGCTCTACATCACGCGCACGGTCGAGACCAAGACGGTCGACGGCAAGGAGATCAAGACGCCGAAGATCACCGAGGAGGTGATCAACTACGCGAACATCAGCTCGCCGTTCGGCAAGCAGTTCTCGACCAACGGCCTGCCGAACGACCAGGAAGCCTCCGAGCTCGCGCTGCTCCTGCGTGGCGGTTCGCTCGCGGCGCCCGTCGACATCGTCAGCGAGAGCGTGATCGGTCCCAGCCTGGGCGCCGACAACATCGACAAGGGCTTCAAGGCGGTGATGCTCGGCCTCGGCCTCGTGCTGGTGGCCGCGGCGATCTACTACAAGCTCTTCGGCCTCGTCGCGGACATCGCGCTGTTCTTCAACCTCGTGCTGCTCGTCGCCGTGATGTCGCTGGTCGGGGTCACCCTGACCATGCCGGGCATCGCGGGTATCGTGCTCACCCTCGGCATGGCGATCGACGCCAACGTGCTGATCTGCGAACGCATCCGCGAGGAACTGCGCAACGGCTCGTCGCCGCTGGCGTCGATCCGCACGGGTTACGACAAGGCGTGGGCGACGATTCTCGATGCCAACGTGACGCATCTGCTCGCGGCGCTGGGTCTCATGACCATGGGCTCGGGTCCGATCAAGGGCTTCGGCGTCACGCTGTTCATCGGTATCCTCACGTCGATGTTCACGTCGGTGACGGTGACCCACGCCATCACCGCGCTGATTCACGGCGGCCGCAAGCTCAAGACCCTGTCGGTCTGACGGGAGGGACGCCATGGAAATCTTCAACCACAATTCGAACTTCAACTTCCTCGGCCTGCGCAAGTACAGCATCGGTCTGGCGATCCTGCTCATGATCGGCTCGGTCGCGCTGATCCTCACGAAGGGCTTCAACTACGGCCAGGACTTCCTCGGCGGCGTGGCCGTCGACGTGCAGTACGCCTCGCCGGCCGAAGTGAACGACGTCCGCGCGGCGCTCGAACACGCCGGCCTGGAGAATCCGCTCGTGCAGGCCGTCGGCGGCGCGCGCGAATTCTCCGTGCGCCTGCAGCCGAAGGACGACAAGGGCGCGGCGAACCTCAGCAACGACGAGGCCGCGTCGCGCGTGGCCGGGGACGTGGTCGCGGCGCTCAAGGCCACCCGTCCCGACGTCACGATGAAGAGCCGCTCGTTCGTCGGCCCGCAGGTCGGCGAGGAGCTACGCAGCGACGGTATCGTCGCGGTGATCTTCGTCATCGTCGGCATCATGGGTTACCTGTGGATCCGCTTCGAGAAGCGCTTCGCGATCGCGGCGCTGGCGACGGAAGTGCACGACGTCCTCGTCACGCTCGGCATCTTCGCGCTGACGCAGCGCGAGTTCGACCTCACGGTGCTCGCCTCGGTGCTCGCGGTGGTGGGCTACTCGATCAACGACAAGGTCGTCGTGTTCGACCGCGTGCGCGAACTCTTCCGTTCCAGCCGCAACGCCACGCCGGAAGAAGTGCTCAACCGTTCGATCAACAGCACGCTGTCGCGTACGATCATCACGTCGCTGTTCACCGGCATCACGATGGCCGCGCTGTTCTTCATCGGCGGTCCGGTGGTCCATGGCTTCGCGATCACGATGCTGATCGGCATCCTGGTCGGTACGCTCTCGTCGATCTTCGTCGCCAGCCCGATCCTCCTCTGGCTGGGCGTGTCGAAGCAGGACCTGATGCCGCGCAGCAAGGAAGACCCGGAGCTCGAGCGTCGCCCCTGATCCGGCGAGGCTCCCGCGCCAGAAAAAAAAGGCCCGTCGCGAGACGGGCCTTTTTCTTGAGCCATCCCTCATCCCTGGGATCAGAAATCGTCACCGTCCTCGGTGGCGCCTTCGGCGTCGTTGGCCAGAGTGACCACGACGTACGCGGAGCCGACCAGTGATGCGCAGAGCCAGGCGTAGACCATCTGGATGCCCGTCCTCGGGATCGCGGCCGCCACCTGCGGCGCGAGTGCCAGGCCGACGATGCCGGCCAGGGCGAGTACGGATGCGACGGCCCACGCAAGACGCCGGGACGGCGACGCGGTGGTGATGAGGTTCATGCTGCGGTGCCCCTTTGTTTCCCCTGTTTCGCGACGCCGTGAAGACGGCGTGACGTCGCTTGACGTACGGAATACCGTAGAACGACGCATGAGGCAAGTGCGAGGTTGTTCAACATTGTATTGATTGATAAGGCTTTTTGTGCGGGAAATGGGCCAAGCCTCTGGCTGAGCTAGACTTTCCGTTCCTTACGAGGCATCGGCCCCATGGCAGCACGCGACTTTCCCCGTTTCACCCTCACCAGTGGCGCGACCCGAGAGGGTTCCCGCTATACCGCCCTGCTGATCTCGCAGCCCGCGGACGGTGGCTACCCAAGCTATTTCGCCGTCTACGAGAACCGCAGTTTCCGCGACGAGGCGAGCGCGGCGCAGGCGGCCGAGAAAGCCCTGGGACTGGTTCTCGGCGTCGAGGACGACGGGGCGCCCGTGTTCGCCGAGGGCGAAACCGGCTTCGATGACGATGTCGACGCCCAGGCGGAACGCTGATCCGGCGACCGTCGTGAAAATTCCGTCTTGACAGCGACCCGTGGCGCGGCGCGTCATATCCCTCATTCAGGGTGACGAGCGGCTATACGCCATGAGTGATTGGGACGGGCGGTACCGGCAGTTCGTGGAGGCTTCCTCCGACTGCATGAAGGAACTGGACCGTGACGGCGTGATTCGCTTCGTGGCGGGCCTCGGTTGCGCGGCCCTCGCGCCCGAGGGAGCCGATCGGCTCATCGGACGGCACTGGCTGGAGCTCTGGCCGCCCGAAGCGCAGGACATGGTCGCGCGCGTCCTCGATCGCGCGGCTGCCGGCGAGCGTGTCGACTTCGTCGGATCGCGCAACCCCGGCGCCGGATCCGCGCGCTGGTGGGAGGTGATGGTCGCGCCGGTCGTGGCCGACGACGAGCTCGATCACTTCATCGTCATCAGCCGGGACGTCACGGAGCGCGTCGAGCTGCAGGCGTCCCTCGAATCGATCATCGAGATCATGCAGGACCGCCTCAACCAGACGGTCGCGAGCACCGCCACCGCTTCCACCCGTTACGGCACGCTGATGGAACGGCTCGAGTCCGAGCACGGCGCGAGGCGGGATGCGGAAAGCCGGCTGGCGGGTGTTCGCGAGCAGCTCGACATGGCCAACCGGGCGCGGCAGCTGGCGGAGGCGGGCGCCCGGCAGGCCCAGAAACAGCAGGCCATCGGCCAGCTCGTCAGCGGCATCGCCCATGACTTCAACAACATGCTGCAGACGGTGATCGTGAGCCTCTCCGGCCTGCAGGACGACTGCGAGGAGCTCGCGCCGCGCCACCGCCGGATGGTCACCTACGCGGTGGAAGGCGCGCGGCACGCCACCGCGCTCACCCGCCGGCTGCTCGCCTTCGCCCGCAACCAGCACTCGCAACCCGAGGCGGTGGACCTCGGCGATCTGGTGATGGCCTTCGCCGACTTCGCCCGCCATGCGCTCGGAGGGCGCGTGGGGGTCGAGGTGTTCCGCCAGCCGGGGGCGCTACCCGTGTGGGTCGACCGTCACGGCCTGGAGCAGGCCCTGATGAACGTGTGCCTCAACGCGCGCGACGCGATGGACGGGTTCGGCCAGGTGGTGGTCGAGGTCGGCGAGCGCGAGGGAGGCCCCGTGCTATCCGAGTTCGCCCGGGACGCCGCGACGTACCGCCAGGTTTTCGTCAGCATCGCGGACACCGGCGGGGGCATGCCGGAGGAGGTCCGGCAGCGCCTCTTCGAGCCCTACTTCACGACGAAGGAAGGCGGCTCCGGGCTGGGCCTCGCCCAGGTCTACGGCACGGTGGCGCAGGCCGGCGGCGGTGTGGAGATCGAGAGCGAAACCGGCGTCGGGACGCGCATCCGGCTGGTCTTCCCGCGCTACCCCGGGCCCCTCGATGGCGAGGAGTGAAAGCTGCCAAAAAGACATGGTGCACCGCCTCAATTTCGTCCCGGCCCTGCCGATATGTGAAAGGACTGGGAGGAAGTAGTCATGTTGGTCATCATCGGTTCCATCGTCGTCCTGGTCTCCGTACTGGGCGGTTATGTGCTTTCGCACGGCGAAATCGCCGCGCTCTGGCAGCCTTACGAGCTGCTCATCATCTTCGGTGCCGCCCTGGGCGCGTTCGTGAGTGCGAACTCCATGGACGTGGTGAAGGGTTCGGCACGCGACGCGCTGGCCCTGTTCAAGGGCCCGAAGTACCGCAAGCAGGATTACATCGACCTCCTGTCCCTGCTCTATGACATCTTCACGAAGATGCGCAAGGAAGGTCAGCTGGGCATGGAGGCGCACATCGAGGATCCGGCGAACAGCTCGCTGTTCTCGGCGTACCCGCGCCTGGTCGCCGAACACCACCTGATCGACTTCATCACCGATTGTCTGCGCCTCATCGTCGGCGGCAGCATGGACCCGCACGAGCTCGAGCAGCTGCTCGAGGTCGAGCTCGAAACGCACCACCACGAGGCCATGGTGCCCGCGCTCGCGGTGCAGAAGATGGCCGACGCGCTGCCGGGCTTCGGCATCGTGGCCGCGGTGCTGGGCATCGTCATCACGATGAAGTCGATCGATGGCGACGCGGCCGTCATCGGCGAGCATATCGCGGGTGCGCTGGTCGGCACGTTCCTCGGCATCCTGCTGTCCTACGGCTTCATCGGCCCGCTCTCGGCGGCGATGGAAGCCCGCGTGAACACCGACGGCAAGGCCTTCGAGTGCGTCAAGGTCGCGCTCATGGCGAACCTGCGCGGCTACAACCCGATGGTGTCGGTGGAGTTCGCGCGCAAGTCGCTGAAGTCGAGCAGCCGCCCGTCCTTCCAGGACCTCGAAGCCCATCTCAAGGCGGCCCGGTAAACGGTCATGAGCGACCTGAAGCAGATCATCGTCGTCCGCAAGAAGCGGGGCGGGGGCCACGGTCACCATGGCGGGGCATGGAAGGTCGCCTACGCGGACTTCGTCACCGCCATGATGGCGTTCTTCCTCGTGATGTGGCTCGTCGGCGCGGGCACGAAGCAGCAGCGCGCCGCCATCTCGGAATACTTCAAGAACCCCAGCATGACGCCAGGTCAGTCGACCATGGCGCCTTCGGGCAAGATGGGGCCGGGCGGTGCGAGCACGAGCATGATCAAGCTCGGCGGCGCGCTCGACCTCCCCAAAGGCCCGGGCGACCAGCAGGCGTTCGCGAAGCCGAGCGCCGCCGAGATCGACAAGCAGGCGAAGGCGCAGGAGAAGCGCCGCCTCGAACAGCTGATGCGGGACCTTCAGGAGGCCATCGCGAAGAGCCAGGCCATGGCCCCGTACAAGGATCAGTTGCTGCTCGACATCACGTCGGAAGGCCTGCGCATCCAGATCGTGGACAAGCAGAACCGCCCGATGTTCGATACCGGCAGCGGCGTGATGAAGAACTACACCGTGCAGATCCTGCACGAGCTGGCAGGCTTCGTGAACCAGGTACCGAATGCGATCAGCATCTCGGGCCACACGGACAGCGCGCGCTACGTGAGCGCGGACAGCGCGTACGGCAACTGGGAACTCTCCGCCGATCGCGCGAACGCCGCGCGTCGCACGCTCGTCGAAGGCGGCATGCAACCGGACAAGGTCGCGCGCGTCGTCGGGTTGGCCGCATCGGTGCCCTTCGACAAGGCCGATCCGGCATCGGCGATCAATCGCCGCATCAGCATCGTCGTCATGACGAACGAAGCGCGGAAAGCCGCGTTGTCGTCCGACGTCGTGGCGGAGCCGGTGTCACCCGAGGCGCCGGCGCATCCGGCGGAGGCCGAGCATGTCGGCGCGGGCATGCCCGGCACGCCCGGGCCGGCGACGAATGCCGCCCCGGCCAACACGGTCGCCCACGTCGGCGACGGCGGTTAGGCCGGACAGCCATCGTCCGGTCACTTGCAACCGTCATCTTCCCCCGGCAGTATCGAGGCACAGGGGAGGGAGACGCAGTGGAAAATCACAGTAAGTACCGGGTAGTCGCCAAGGCGGTGAAGCACCATGGCGACGCGGGCGAGCAGCTCTACCGCAGCAGCTACCGCATCCTCGATCACATCGGCGAAGAAATCGAAGCGGGGACCGGGTCCCACGACTTCGCCGACATCACCAGCGCCTTCAACGAAGCTTTCACTCTCGGACACGAGCGCTTGCGCGAACTCGGCGTCGAGACGGTGCAGTAAGCGATCGTCTATCGACCGACGGCGCCGCGCAGCTCGTCGAGCTGCGCGGGTGTCCCGACATTTCGCCAGAAGCCGTCGAAGCGTTCGCCGGCGAGGCGGCCTTCCGCCATCGCCTTGCGATACATGGGCAGCAGCTTGAAGCGCCCGGGCGCTTCGTTTTCCACGATCTCACGGCGATACACGCCGACGTTGCCGAACGTCAGGCGCTCCGCGCCGTCCGGACCCTCGCCCTCGAACAACCGTCCCGCTGCCAGCGCGAAGTCGCCGGCCGGATGGAAATCCGGGTTGGGAACCATGACGAGGTGCGCGACGCCCGTTGGCTCGCGGGGAAGCGCGGCATAGTCGATGTCGCTCCAGATGTCCGCGCTCACGACGATGAACGGTTCCGGTCCCAGCAGGGGCAGGGCGGCCAGCATGCCGCCTCCGGTTTCCAGCGGCGTCGGACCTTCGTACGAATAACGGATGCGGACGCCCCAGCGCGAACCGTCGCCCAGCGCGTCGGGAAACTGATTGGCGAGATGCGACGTGTTGATCACGATGTAGCGCACGTCGGCGGCGACGAGCTTCTCGATGTGATGCACGATGAGCGGCTTGCCGGCCACCTTGAGCAGCGGTTTGGGTGTCCGTTCCGTCAGCGGACGCATGCGCTCGCCGAGCCCGGCGGCAAGGATCAGCGCGTGCCTCATGCGTCGCGCGCCACGGTGATGTCGCGACCGCCGATCTTCGCCTCGATGTAGTCGGCCAGCGGCGCGACGTCGGCGTGGCGGCGCGCGGTGTCGAGCACGTAGCGCAGCACGCGCGGCAGATCGGCGAGGTAGCCGGGCTTGCCGTCGCGGTAATGCAGGCGACAGAACAGTCCGAGGATCTTGATATGCCGCTGCAGGCCCGTGAGGTCGAACCAGCGACGGAAACGATCGGTGTCGACCGTCTCGTCGATCAGTCGCGCATCGAGCAGGCGCAGGCGGTAGGCTTCCACCCAGCCTTCCACGCGTTCGTTGTCCCACACGATGTACGCGTCGCGCAGCAGCGAGGCGAGATCGTAGGTGATCGGCCCGGACATCGCCCCCTGGAAATCGATGATGCCCGGCGAGCGCTCGTCCGTCACGAGCAGGTTGCGGCTGTGATAATCGCGGTGCATGAAGGCACGCGGCTGTTCGGCGATGACATGCATGATCGCGGTGAAGGCCTGCTCGACGACGTCCCACTCCTCGCAGGCGACGTCGACCCCGAGGTGCTCCTGCAGCAGCCAGCGCGGCATGATCTCCATCTCCATGGTCTGCCATTCACGGTTGAAGGCGGGCAGGCCTTCGGTGTCCATGTGCAGCTGCATGCGCAGGAGCGCGTCGAGCGCGTCGCCGTAGAGTGCGTCGACGGTGCCGTCGTTCAGTTCGGGCAGGTAGGTGCGCGTGCCCAGGTCTTCGATCAGCAGGAAGCCGCGCGCCGCGTCCGCCACCATCACCGTGGGGACGTGGAGGCCCGCGTCGGCGAGCCGCTTGCCGATGGCGATCCACGGCGCGGGATCTTCCTTCTCGGGCGGCGAATCCATGACGATGACCGGCTGGCCGTCGACGTGACCGCGCCAGTAGCTGCGGAAGCTGGCGTCGGAGGAGGCCGGTTCGAGGACGAGGGTGGCGTCGCCGGTGGCTTCGCGAGCCCAGGCGAGACGTGCGGCGGAACGGTCGGTGGCGGTCATGCGGTCTTCGCGTATGCGGTGCTGCGCACGAGCTTAGAGCCTTTGCCCGCAGGTGTCAGCGACGGTCGTGGGAGCGGACCTGGCCGCGACGCCTTTGAGGCCGTGAGCCACAGGGCCTGTTGTTCTTCGCGAAAAGCTGTCGCGGCCAGGTCCGCTCCCACAACGCTTCGACCGCCACATCTGCTCGAACCCCAGTTGTTCCGCAGCGCAACATCTGGGATGCTGCCGACAGGGGTTCCTTCGGGGTGATGCGATGGCGAACGAGACGAGCACGGCTTCCCTCACGCGCCGCGATCTGTTGCGCATGATCGGACTCGCCGGCGGGGGCGCGGTGATGTACCAGGCGATGAGCAGCCTCGGTATCGCCGCCGAATCGACCTACCAGCGGCCCCCACCGCTGCAGGGCACGGGGAAGGGCACCGTGCTGGTTCTGGGTGCGGGCCTCGCGGGTCTCGTCGCCGCTTACGAGCTCGGGAAAGCGGGCTACAAGGTCAAGGTGCTCGAATACAACGCGCGCGCCGGGGGCCGTACGTGGACGCTGCGAGGCGGCGACACCTTCACGGAGCTCGGTGGGCATCGCCAGGTTTGCCGTTTCGACGACGGCCTGTACTTCAACCCGGGACCCTGGCGGCTCCCGTATCACCATCACGGCATCCTCGATTACTGTCGACGCTTCGGCGTGACGCTCGAACCGTTCCTGCAGGTGAACCAGAACGCGTACATCTACGGCAAGGACGCGTTCGGCGGCAAACCCCAGCGCATGCGCGAAGTGCAGGCGGACTTCCATGGCGGTATCGCCGACCTGCTCGCCAAGGTCGCGGGGAAGGGCGGCCTCGACGACCTCGTGAGCAAGGAAGATCGGGAAATCCTCCTCGAATCGCTCCGCCAGTTCGGCGGCCTCGACGCGCAGTATCGCTACGTGCAGGGACCGGACAGCAGCGCGCATCGCGGGTACGCGAAAGACGCCGGTGGCGGCCCCGACGGCGCGCCGAAGTTCTCGAAGCCGGTGGGCTTGTCCGACGTGCTCAACGCCCGCTTGTGGACGGGACTGGGGATGGCCGAGATCTACGATTACCAGCCGACGATGCTCCAGCCGCGCGGCGGCATGGATGCGATCGCGAAGGCGTTCGTGCGCGAGATCGGCGATGGTGTGATCCAGTACGACGCGAAGGTCACGGCGATAGCCCAGGACGATCGCGGCGTCACGGTCAGCTACGAGGACACCAGGACACCGGGCGCCACGCGTCAGGAGAAGGCGGACTGGTGCGTCTGCACGATCCCGCTGTCGATCCTCAGCCAGATTCCGATCCAGGTCTCCGCCGCGAAGCAGGCGGCGATCGCGGCCGTGCCGTACATGTCGTCGTCCAAGGTAGGCCTCCAGTTCAAGCGGCGCTTCTGGGAGGAGGACGACGCGATCTATGGCGGCGTGACCATGACCGACCTGCCGATCGGCATGATGGCCTACCCGAGCCACGGCATCGGCACGAAGAAAGGCGTGATGCTGGCCTCGTACGCGTTCTTTCTCGAGGCCTACGAATTCACGTCGCTCGATCCGGAGACGCGCATCCGCAAGACCATCGAGTACGGCGCGAAGGTGCATCCGCAGTTCCCCGAGGCGTTCGAGAACGGGATGGCGGTGGCGTGGCATCGCGTTCCGTCGACGCTCGGCTGCTTCGGCTGGTGGACGGACGACGCACGCGAGAAACATTACGCGGACATCTGCTCGATGGACGGCCGCATCGTGCTCGCCGGCGAGCACGCTTCCTACCTGCCCGCGTGGCAGGAAGGAGCCATCCTTTCATCCCTCGCGGCCATCGACATGCTGCATCGTCGCGCCGTCAACGGAGCAGGCGCATGAAGCCGCTGGCATTCGTCCTACTCGCGGTCGCCTCGGGTGCGTCGGCGCAGTCCATGGATCCGACCTTCATCGACCAGAAGCACGCGGCGCAGGTCACCGGCGAGCAGATCTTCCAGCACATCTGCCAGGGCTGCCACATGCCCGACGCGAAGGGTGCGGTCGGCGCCGGGCACTATCCAGCACTTGCGAACAATCCAAAGCTGGCCGCGCGGGCCTATCCTGTCGCGATGGTCATGGGCGGCCGCGGCGGCATGCCGCCGTTCGGCATGCTGCTGACCGACGCACAGGTGGCCGACGTCGTGAACTACGTGCGCACGCATTTCGGCAACCACTACAGCGACGCCCTCACGGCCGACGACGTCAAGCCGTTCCGTCCACCGACCCCGACCCCTTCCCGAGGCCACTGACCATGACCCGATCGATTCTCGTCGCCGCCACGCTCATCGCCATGGCCGCGCCCGTCGCCGCATCCGATGTGGTGCGGCACAAGCTGCCCAACAGCAACTTCCCCATCGCCGGCGCCGTCGAAGTGCCCGCGGGCAAGACGCTGGTGTTCGTCAGCGGCGCCGTTCCTCCGATCGCCGATGCGAACGCGCCCAAGGACAGCATCCAGGCCTACGGCGACACGAAGACGCAGGCGCTCGGCGCGCTCGGCAATATCGAAAAGCAGCTCAAGGCCATCGGCCTGACCATGGGCGACGTGGTGAAGATGCAGGTCTTCCTCGTCGGCGATCCGGCGAAGGGCGGCAAGCTCGACATGGCCGGCTTCACCGCCGCGTACAGCCAGTACTTCGGCACCGCCGCGCAGCCGAACCTGCCCGCACGCTCCACCATGCAGGTCGCCGCCCTCGTCAGCCCGGCGTTCCTGGTGGAGATCGAGGTCACGGCCGTGCGGCCGTGAGCTTCTGGGCGAAACGCCCGGTCGCCGCCGGGCGTTTCGCGAGACGCATCGCTCAGGACAGGTTGTAACCACGTTCCTCGTGCAGCGCGATGTCGAGGCCGATCTGTTCCTGTTCCTCGTCGACGCGCAGGCCCATCGTCACGGCGATGCCCTTGAAGATCGCGTAGCTGAGCACGGCGCTGTAGACGACGGTGAACGCGACGCCCTTGAACTGGATCCACAGCTGCAGGCCGAGTTCGGTCACGGTGCCGAAGCCGCCGAGCGCGGGCGCGGCGAGCGGGCCGGTGAGCAGGGCGCCGAGGATGCCGGCGACCGCGTGCACGCCGAAGACGTCGAGCGAGTCGTCGTAGCCGAAGTAGCGCTTCATGCGCGTGGCGCAGAAGAAGCAGACCACGCCGGCGACGAGGCCGAGCACGAGCGCGCCGCCCGGTCCGCAGGTGCCCGCCGCGGGCGTGATGGCGACGAGGCCCGCGACCGCGCCAGAAGCGATGCCGAGCACGCTGGGGCGGCGATGCGTGAGCCATTCCACGACGGTCCAGCCGATCGCCGCGGCGGCGGTGGCGATCTGCGTCACGAGCATAGCCATGCCGGCGCTGCCGTTGGCCGCGACGGCGGAGCCGGCGTTGAAGCCGAACCAGCCGAGCCAGAGCATGCTCGCGCCAACCAGCGTGTAGCCGAGGTTGTGCGGCGGCATGGGCGTGGTCGGATAGCCGCGGCGCTTGCCGATCACGAGGCAGCCGACCAGGCCCGCGATGCCCGCGTTGATGTGCACGACGGTGCCGCCGGCGAAGTCGAGCACGCCCAGGTCGCCGAGGAACGAACCGGGGCCGCCCCAGACCATGTGCGCCACGGGCAGATAGACGAGCGTGAACCACAGCGCGGTGAACACGAGCAGCGCGGAGAATTTCATGCGCTCGGCGATCGCGCCGACGATGAGCGCCGGCGTGATGATCGCGAACGTCATCTGGAACATCACGAACACCGCTTCGGGGATCGTGTTGTAGAGGGAGCCGGGCGCGAGACCCGCGAGCATGGCGTGGCCGAAACCGCCGACGAACGAATGCAGGTTGGTCGTTCCGGCGCTCATGCCGCTGGCGTCGAACGCGACGGAGTAGCCGTAGACCACCCACAACACGGTGACGAGCGCGGTGATCGCGAAGCACTGCATCAGCACGGAGAGCAGGTTCTTCGCCCGCACCATGCCGCCGTAGAAGAGGGCGAGGCCCGGAATCGTCATCAGCAGCACGAGCATGGTCGCCGTGAGCATCCAGGCGGTGTCGCCCGAATCGAGCTTCGGCGTCGCGGCCTGCGCGAACGCGAGCGACGGGAGGAGGGCGGGCAGGGCGAGCAGCGATTTAGAGCGCATCGGCGTCGACCTCCTGCGTGCGGATGCGGATCGCCTGCTCGAGGTCGATCACGAAGATCTTGCCGTCGCCGATCTTGCCCGTGCGCGCCGCAGTGCCGATCGCCTCGACCGCGCGTTCCACCTGATCGTCGGTGACGGCGATCTCGATCTTCAGCTTGGGCAGGAAGTCCACGACGTACTCGGCGCCCCGATAGAGCTCGGTATGCCCATGCTGGCGCCCGAACCCCTTCACCTCCGTCACCGTCATCCCCTGGACCCCCACCTCGGCGAGCGCCTCGCGCACGTCGTCCAGCGTGAAGGGCTTGATGATCGCGTTGATCCATTTCATGGCTGCGTTTCCCCGTTGGCTGGCCTGGGAAGGTGAGAGCAGGATGCGTGCCAGCCGGCGGAGGCCTTGTGCGGTGCGGCATCCGGCGCCCGCAGCCGCCGACTTGCACCGCATCGATACCTCGATTACCCAAGACTGGTGCAATGTCGCGCTGTAGGAGCGGACCTGGCCGCGACGCCGTTAGCCTCGGTTTACAATCTCGCGCGCTAGCTCCAGGGCCTCCGCGAAAAGCCGTCGCGGCCAGGTCCGCTCCTACGAGCGCGAGCGCCGCGTTGCAACGCGGGAGCGAAAACAGTACCATTTTGGTCTGGTTTCCAAGACCCCTTCCCCGATGCTCCGTGTCAGCCGACTGACCGACTACGCGACGGTGGTGATGACCTGCATCGCCGCGCACCCCGACGACGTTCTGAGCACCGCCCAGATCGCCGAAGAGGCGCGCCTCGAACTGCCCACCGTCTCAAAGCTCCTGAAGCTGCTCGGCCATGCCGGGCTGGTGGAGTCGTTCCGCGGCGTCAACGGTGGGTACCGCCTCGCGCGGCCGGCGGAGGCGATCAGCCTCGCCGACATCGTGGTGGCGATGGAAGGCCCGATCGGCATGACCGAATGCAGCACGGCCCATGGCCAGTGCGATCGCCAGTCGCAGTGCGGCGTCAGCGGCAGCTGGCGGTCCGTCTCCGGCGCGATCGACAACGTGCTGCGCGGCATGACGCTGGCACAGATGCTGGCCGCGCGCCCCAAGGCGCCGGCCATGGACGCGGTCCCCACCGCGCAGGCGAACGTATGAACGAGAGCGAGAACATGACACGCGAAGTGGCAGCGCCGGTGCGCGACAACGCCGAGGTCGAAGCGGCACTCAACCGCCGTTACGAGGCCGGCTTCGTCACGGACATCGAGTCCACCAGCCTCCCGCCGGGCCTGAGCGAGGACATCGTCCGCCAGCTCTCCGCGATCAAGGGCGAGCCGGAGTGGATGACCGAGTGGCGCCTCGCCGCCTACCGCCACTGGCTGACCATGCCGGAGCCCGACTGGGCCAAGCTCGACATCGCGCCCATCGATTACCAGGGCGTCAGCTACTACTCGGCGCCCAAGGCGGGTCCGAAGTCGCTCGACGAGGTCGATCCGAAACTCCTGGAAACCTACGAGAAGCTCGGCGTGCCGCTGCACGAGCGCGCGAAGCTCGCGGGCGTGGCCGTCGACGCGGTGTTCGATTCCGTCTCGGTCGGCACCACCTTCCGCAAGGAGCTGGCCGAAGCGGGCGTGATCTTCTGCTCGATGTCCGAGGCCATCCGCGAGCATGGCGACCTGGTGCGCGAGTACCTCGGCAGCGTGGTGCCCGTCGGAGACAACTACTTCGCCGCGCTGAACTCGGCCGTGTTCTCCGACGGCAGCTTCGTGTTCATCCCCAAGGGCGTGCGCTGCCCGATGGAGCTGTCGACGTATTTCCGCATCAACGCGATGAACACGGGGCAGTTCGAGCGCACGCTGATCGTGGCGGAGGACGACTCCTACGTGTCCTACCTCGAAGGCTGCACCGCGCCGATGCGCGACGAAAACCAGCTCCACGCGGCCGTCGTCGAACTGGTCGCGCTCGAGCGCGCGCAGATCAAGTACTCCACCGTGCAGAACTGGTACCCCGGCGACGAGAACGGCGTCGGCGGCATCTACAACTTCGTGACCAAGCGCGGCGACTGCCGCGGCGCGGATTCCAAGATCAGCTGGACGCAGGTGGAGACCGGCTCGGCCATCACGTGGAAGTATCCCAGCTGCGTGCTGCGCGGCGACCGCTCGGTCGGCGAGTTCTATTCGGTGGCGCTGACGCATCACCGCCAGCAGGCCGATACCGGCACCAAGATGATCCACATCGGCAAGGGCACGAAGTCGAAGATCGTCGCCAAGGGAATCAGCGCCGGCCGCAGTTCGAACAGCTACCGCGGCCTCGTGAAGATCGAGAAGGGCGCGGACGGCGCACGCAACTACACGCAGTGCGATTCGCTGCTCATCGGCAAGAAGTGCGGTGCGCACACGTTCCCGTACATGGAAGTGAAGAACCCGGGCGCCATCGTGGAGCATGAGGCCACCACCTCGAAGATCTCGGACGACCAGCTGTTCTACTGCCTCTCGCGCGGCATCGGCGAGGAAGACGCCGTGTCGATGATCGTCGATGGCTTCTGCAAGCAGGTCTTCCGCGAATTGCCGATGGAATTCGCCGTCGAGGCGAAGAAGCTTCTCGAAGTATCGCTCGAAGGCGCGGTGGGCTGAGCCAGCCCATCCCTCGCCCCGTCACCGCGCTCGCAGCGCGTTCGTAAACCACGCCCCGATTTCCTGGACCGCCACGTCATGCACATGCTCAAGATCGACAACCTCCACGCCCGCGTCGAAGGCAAGGAGATCCTCAAAGGCCTCTCCCTCGACGTCCGTCCGGGCGAAGTGCACGCCATCATGGGCCCGAACGGCGCCGGCAAGTCCACCCTCGGCAACGTGCTGGCGGGACGCGATGGCTACGAGGTCACGCAGGGCTCGGTCGAATTCGCCGGTCGCGACCTGCTGGCGCTGGAGCCCGAGGAACGCGCGGCGGTCGGCGTCTTCCTGGCCTTCCAGTACCCCGTCGAAATCCCCGGCGTGAACAACACGTACTTCCTGCGTGCCGCGCTCAACGCGCAGCGGAAGTTCCGTGGCGAGGACGAACTCGACTCCATGCGCTTCCTCAAGCTCGTGCGCGAGAAGCTCAAGGTGATGCAGATCTCCGACGAGCTCCTGCACCGCGCGGTGAACGAAGGCTTCTCGGGTGGCGAGAAGAAGCGCAACGAGATCTTCCAGATGGCGGTGCTCGAGCCGAAGCTGGCGATCCTCGACGAGACCGACTCCGGCCTCGACATCGACGCGCTCAAGCAGGTCGCGGAGGGCGTGAACGCCCTGCGCTCGCCGGATCGCTCGTTCGTCATCGTCACCCATTACCAGCGCCTGCTCGACTACATCCAGCCGGACTTCGTCCATGTGCTGGCGGGTGGGCGCATCGTCGAAAGCGGCGACAAGGATCTCGCGCTGAAGCTCGAGGAGCAGGGCTACGCCTGGCTCGCCGAGAAGCACCCGGAACTGCGCAAGGCCGATCTCGCGGGAGAGCCGGCATGACGAGCGCGCCGTCCCCGTTCGTGCGGGCGGCGCTCGATGCCGCCGCCGCGCTTCCCGGTACCGGCATCGCATGGCTGGATGCCGCGCGTCGCGAGAATCTCGATGCATTCGCCGCGGGTGGACTTCCCGAAAGCCGTGAAGAGGCCTGGAAATACACGCCGCTGCGCGCGCTCGCGCAGCGCGGGCTCGCGCTTGCCGACCGCGAAGCCGCGGCCGCGCTCGCCGTCGACGCGGCGCGCCTCGCCCTGCCGGGTGTCGACGGCGACCGCGTCGTCTTCGTCGACGGCACCTTCCGCGCCGATCTTTCGTCGCTGACGGGCGCGACCGGCGTCTCGCTGGAGCCGCTCGCCGCCGCGCTGGCGCGGAATCCGGAGCCGTTGCGCTTCGCGCTCGCCAACCGTTACCGGCATGGCGCCGCGGACGCGTTCGCGCACCTGAACGCCGGTCTCGCCGTCGACGGCCTCGTGCTCCGCGTCGCGGACGGCGTCGCCGCCACGAAGCCCGTGCACGTCGTGCACGCGTCGAGCGGTACCCAGCCCGACACGTCCTGGCACGTGCGCCTGCTGATCGAGGTCGGCAAGGACGCCAGCGTGGACGTGATCGAGCACTACGTGACACTGGGCGATGCCAAGCAGCTGGGCACGGTCGTATCGGACATCGTCGTCCGGGAGAACGGCCGGCTTGGTTTCGTGCTGTTGCAGGACGCCTCGTCGGCGACGACGCTCGTCCGGCGCAACCATGCGCGTCTCGACGCGGGTGCCGCGGCGACCGTGCACGCGCTGGAACTGGGCGGTGCGCTGGTCCGCCACGAGCTTCAGGCCGAACTCAACGGCGACGGCGCGCGCTTCGATTCGCGCGGTGTGTTCGCCCTCGCGGGGCGCCAGCACGTCGATACGCAGCTCGAAGTGCGTCATCAGGCGCGCGATACGTCCTCCGACGCGTTGTGGCGCGGCATCGCCGACGGCCGTTCGCGCGGCGTGTTCCGCGGCGCGATCGTGGTCGCCGAAGGCGCCGACGGCACCGATGCCTCGTTGAGCAACAAGAACCTCCTCCTTTCCGGCCAGGCCGAGATCGACACGAAGCCCGAACTCGAGATCTACGCCGACGAGGTCAAGGCCGCGCATGGCGCGACCATCGGCCAGCTGGACGAGCGATCGCTGTTCTACCTGCGTTCGCGCGGTATCCCCCTGGTCCAGGCGCGCAGCCTGCTGACGCTGGCCTTCTGCCGCGCGGCGCTGGAGTCGCTGCCGAACGAGGCGCTGCGCGACCATCTGGGCGAATTGCTGGTGGCGCACCTGCCGACCGGCCCCGCCGCCGAATGAGCCCCACGGAGCCCGCCATGAACGCCAAGCCCGAGACCCTCGCCGCGCCGCTGGACGTCGAGCGCATCCGCGCCGACTTCCCGCTGCTGTCGCGCACCGTGCACGGCAAGCCGCTCATCTATTTCGACAACGCCAACACGGGGCAGAAGCCGCTGGCGGTGATCGAAGCCGTCGATCGGCATTACCGCGAGCACAACGCGAACGTGTCGCGCGCCGTGCACCTGCTGGGCGAGGAGGCGACGGCGGCCTACGAGGGCGCCCGTGACGCCATCGCGCGGTTCATCAACGCGCCGTCGCGCGACGAGGTGATCATGACCTCGGGCACGACGCAGTCGATCAACCTCGTGGCGTACAGCTACCTCATGCCCCGGCTGAAGGCCGGCGACACGATCCTGACCACGGTGATGGAACACCACGCCAACATCGTGCCGTGGCAGCTCGTAGCCGAGCGCACCGGCGCCACGGTCAAGGCGGCACCCATCGACGAGAACGGCGAGCTGATCGTCGAGGCCTTCGTCGAGATGCTGACGCCGGACGTGAAGCTCGCCTGCGTGACGCATGTATCGAACGCCCTGGGCACGGTCAATCCCATCCGCGAGATCGCCCGCGAGTGCCGCAAGCGCGGCATTCCGCTGCTGGTCGACGGCTCGCAGGCGGCGCCGCATCGCGCGATCGACGTGCAGGCGCTGGGCTGCGACTTCTACGCGATCACCGGGCACAAGATGCTCGCCCCGACCGGCACCGGCGCGCTGTGGGCGAAGCGCGAGCACCTGATGGCGATGCCGCCGTTCTTCGGTGGTGGCGAGATGATCCGCGAGGTGCGCTTCGAGGGCACGGTGTTCGCGGATCCGCCGCACCGTTTCGAAGCCGGCACGCCGAACATCGCGGGTTTCGCCGGCGTCTCCGCGGCCATCGGCTACCTGGAAGGCATTGGCTTCGAGCGCATCAAGGCGTACGAGCAGGAGCTGCTCGCGTACGCGACCGACGCGATGGACGCCATTCCCGGCCTGCGCATCTTCGGGCGCGCGAAGGAAAAGGAACCGGTGATCTCGTTCCTGATCGAGGGAGCGCACGCGAACGACATGGCCACGCTGCTCGATCTGCAGGGCGTCGCCGTTCGTTCGGGGCACCATTGCGCGCATCCCCTGATGCAGTTCTTCGGCGTGCCCGCCACGCTGCGCGCGTCGCTGGCGTTCTACAACACCAAGGCCGAGGTCGACGCGTTCGTCGAGGCGATCGCGCGGGTGCGCAAGCTGTTGCTCTGAGCGTCGTCGCTTCGGTCGATTCGCCGATCGTATCGGCGAATGACCTACAATCCGGCGATGGACCCCAAGCACACTTTCCGCCAGGCCACCGCCGCCGACGCCCCGCTCATCGCGGCGCTGGTCGAATCGGCCTACCGCGGCGACGCCAGCCGCGTCGGCTGGACCACCGAAGCCGACTTCCTCCACGGCCGTCGCACCGACGTCGACGAGATCGAAACCCTGCTGGCCGGCGAAACCGGCCGCTTCGTGCTTTTCGAACGGAACGGCGCGGTCCTCGCCTCCTGCTACATCGAACGACGCGAGCGCACCTGCTACTTCGGCATGTTCTCCGTGCATCCGCCCGCCCAGGGCACGGGCATCGGCCGCCTCGTGATCGAGGAGGTGGAGCGCATCGCCCGCGAGGAATGGACTTGCGGCCAGGTGGAAATGACGGTGATCGACATCCGCGCCGAACTCATCGCGTGGTACGAACGGCGCGGCTATCGCCGCACCGGACGCCACGGCGCGTTTCCGTACGGCGACGAACGCTTCGGCATTCCCCAGCGCGACGACCTGCGCTTCGAATACCTCGTGAAGGACCTCGCATGAACGGCTGGGTGAGGGTCGGCACGCGCAGCGAACTGCTGCCGGGCGAATTCCGGGTGGTGTGGGACGGCGACACGGCCATCGCCGTGTACAACGTCGACGGCGATCTCTACGCCATCGAGGACGTCTGCACGCATGACGGTGGCGAGCTCGCCGGTGGGCCGGTCGTCGGTCACGAGGTGGAGTGCGTGCGCCACGGCGCGCGTTTCGACCTGCGCACGGGCGCCGTGACCTGCCCGCCGGCCTATGAACCGGTGACCGTGTTCCCGGTCCGCGAATCCGACGGCGCCATCTGGACCCGTGACGACCGCTGAGCCGTCGTCAGAAGTGATAAACGAACGCCAGCGTCTCGGTCACCTGTCGCGTCGACCCGAAGCGGCGGACGAGCGGGCTGTCTCCCGCATCGCCGAATAGACGTCCATACGACACCGCCAGCGCGAATCCGGTGTGCTGCGACGTCGGAACGAAGGCGTCGTACTCCACGTTGGCGGATTGCCAGCCCGCACCCGGTCGCCAGGTGGAGGTGCCCAGCGCCGCGGCCTCGCCGGGCCTGACGCCGAAGAAACGCCGCATCGCGGGCCCGTTCATGCCTTCCACCTGCACCTCGAGCGAGTGCTGGATGTACCACACGTCCGGTAGCTGATAGTCGGCATAAACCGCGGCGTACCCGCCCGCGCCGTCCGTGTCGTGCGCGACGTGGGTCCCGACGCTGAAGCGCTTGTCGAACGCGTATTCGAGATACCCGCCGGCCTGGAAGCGGGGCGAGAGCGAGGCGACCTTGCCACCCAGCGGACCGAGGTCGCCGCGCGTGCGGCCCCAGAGCCAGTTGCCGTAGGCCCCGCCGTGCCAGTGCTCGCCACCGATCGCGTCGAGCGTGAGCCCGTCCGCCGTGGATAGCTCGCCGACGCCGGGGAGGTCGATGTCCACGTACGGGATCGCCTGGGTGCGCTGGTCCTTCGCGCCTTGCCACGACGGCATGCGCTGCGCGCCGGCGCCGAACGCGTAGGTCGGGGCGTCATCGTCGGCCGCGTGCGCGGCGAACGGGGCCAGGAGCAGGGCGGCGATGGCGGGGCAGGAACGACGCATGGGGGTGTTCAGCGCGGGGGACGAGCGCGAGCGTGGCACGCAAAGCCTTACGAAAGGCTTTCGAAAACGGGAAAGGGGTTCGAAAGGATGTACGCCTAGGCTCCGTCTCCATGTTGGCCGATGGCGCAGACGACGTGCTCACCACTCCTTCCTGGAACATCCTGTGCGATTTCGACGGCACGATCGCCGTCGAGGACGTGATCGACTCGCTGCTCGACCGCTACGGCCGCCCCGGCTGGGAAGTGCTCGAGCGCGACTGGCGCGCCGGGCTCATCGGCTCGGCCGCCTGCATGGCCGGACAGGTGGCGCTCCTCGACATGAGTCGCGAGGAACTGGCCGGTCACCTCGATGGCCTCCACATCGACCAGGGTTTCGCCGCCTTCGTCGCGGCGACGATCGAGCACGGTATCCCGATGGAAATCGTCAGCGACGGCCTCGATCACGCGATCCACGCCATCCTCGCGCGACACGGCATCGACGGCCTGCCGACCGTCGCCAACCGCCTCGCGCAGTCGGACACGCGCGCATGGACGCTGACCTCTCCCTTCGCCGCGGACGGCTGCCGCAGCGGTACGTGCAAATGCGCGCGCGTCGACGCCGCGCGCCGTCGCGGCGGGAAGACGCTCCTCATCGGCGATGGCGCGTCCGACTTCTGCGCCGCCGATCGCGTCGACTTCGTCTTCGCCAAGAACCGCCTGATCGAACATTGCCGCGCCGCCGGCATCCCATACGCCCCTATCGCCAGCTTCGACGAAGCGCTGTCGTTGCTTCCCGACCTTCTCGACGGGCGCCTGCCGCCGCGAACCGTCATGCCCCTCCACGCGGCGAGCATTCAGGAAATTCCCGCATGAACATCCTCACCAAGCAACCCGAACTGGTCATCGACGACGCGACGCTGCTCGCGGACGAGGCGAAGTACTGCTCGTTCGGCGACACGGTCCACTACGTCGACCCGCCGAAGATCTTCCGCCACGCGGAAGGCAGCTACATCTACGACAGCGAGAACATCCCGTTCCTCGACCTGCAGATGTGGTACTCGGCCGTGAACTTCGGTTACGGCAACAAGCGTCTGAACGATACGCTGAAGGCCCAGATCGACCTGTTGCCGCAGGTGGCCAGCCAGTACCTGCACCAGGGCAAGATCGAGCTCGCGAAGACGATCGCCGTGGACGCGAAGCGTAAGTTCGGCCTCGACGGCCGCTGCCACTTCAACGTCGGTGGCGCGCAGGCGGTGGAGGATTCGCTGAAGCTGGTCCGCAACGCGCGCGGCGGCAAGAGCCTGATGTTCGCATTCGAAGGCGGTTACCACGGGCGCACGCTCGGCGCGTCCTCGATTACGTCGAGCTATCGCTACCGCCGCCGCTTCGGCCACTTCGGTGAGCGCGCCCAGTTCATTCCGTTCCCGTATCCGTTCCGCCGCCCGAAGGGCATGACGCCGGAAGAGTATTCCGACGCGTGCGTGCGCCAGTTCGAGCGCCTGTTCGAGACCGAATACAACGGCGTGTGGGATCCGAAGGTCAACGAGGCCGAGTACGCCGCCTTCTACGTCGAGCCGATCCAGGGCACCGGCGGATACGTGATCCCTCCGAAGAACTTCTTCATCGACCTCAAGAAGGTGCTCGACAAGTACGGCATCCTGATGGTGGTCGACGAGATCCAGATGGGCTTCTGGCGCACCGGCAAGCTGTGGTCGATCGAGCATTTCGGCGTGACGCCCGACGTGATCGTGTTCGGCAAGGCCCTGACCAACGGCCTCAACCCGCTCTCGGGCATCTGGGCACGCGAGGAACTGATCAATCCGACGATCTTCCCGCCGGGTTCGACGCATTCGACGTTCAACTCCAACCCGCTCGGCACGGCCCTCGGCCTGGAAGTGATCCGCATGGGTGACGAGCTCGACTACGAGACGAAGGTGGCGGAGAAGGGCAGGCACTTCCTCGACGGTCTGCGCGATCTGCAGAAGCGTCACAAGGAGATCGGCGACGTCGATGGCCTCGGCCTGGCCCTGCGCGCCGAGATCTGCACGGACGACGGTTTCACGCCGAACAAGGCCCTGCTCGATCGCATGGTCGACATCGGCCTGGCCGGCGGTCTCACTCACGAAGGCAAGAAGATCGGTCTCGTGCTCGATGTCGGCGGCTGGTACAAGAACGTGATCACGTTCGCCCCGTCGCTCGACATCAGCCACGAGGAAATCGACCTCGCCATCGCGCTGCTCGACCAGCTCCTGACGCTGGCCAAGCGCGGCTGATACCCGGCAGCCAGCCGATGGCATTCGTGAACCAGCTCGAGCCGGATGGTTTGCTCGGGCACTTCGAGCGCCATCCGCCGCAGGGCTTCACGCCCGTTCGCGCGGCGGATGGCGCGCCACTTTTCGTGGCGCCCTTCGATCTTCTGACCACCGCCGACGACGACCTGCGCCGGCGCGTGGATGCGTCGCCCTTCCGCGGTTGGCTCCGCCGGTTGCTGACCCTGCGCACGTGCTTCGCGGGTACCACCGTTTCCGAGTACGCGTTGTTCGACGTCCGGCACGATCCCGCCGCGGTTCCGCGTGCCTGGGCGCGCGAGCAAGGAAGGCGGCAGCCGTTGTTCATCGTCAAGGACATCGCGCTGGACTCGCCGTTGACGTCGCCGGCCGAGCGCGCCTGGACGGCGCGTTTCGTGGACGCCGCGCGCGACGCCGGTTACGTCATGGTCGAAGGCCAGGCGCTGGCCTACGTGCCCATCGATTTCGCCTCGATCGACGAGTATCTGGCGCGGCTCTCGTCGTCCCGCCGGAAGAACCTGCGCCGCAAGCTGCGTTCGCGCGATGGCCTGCAGGTGGACGAGATGGCCACGGGGCCGGCGTTCGCGGATGACGGCATCGTGGATGCCTTCTACGCGCTCTTCGAGAACGTGCACGCGCAGAGCGACATCCATTTCGACAAGCCGACCCGCGAATTCTTCGCGGCCGTGCTGCGCGACGCCGGAGGGCTCGTCTTCACGTACCGCGTGAACGGCGAGCTGATCGGCTGGAACCTCTGCTATGAACATGCCGGCAAGCTGCTCGACAAGTACGTGGGCTTCGCCTATCCCGCCGCCCGGGACGCCGACCTCTACTTCGTCAGCTGGTTCGTGAACCTCGAGTACGCGCTGCGCCGCGGCCTGTCGCATTACGTCGCCGGCTGGACCGACCCGGCCGTGAAGGCGTCGCTCGGCGCCCGCTTCCACCTCACCCGTCATGCGGTCTACGTGCGCAACCCGTTGCTCAGGGCCGTACTTCGCCGCTTCGCGCACCGGTTCGAAGCGGACAGCGCCTGGGGAGCATCCGATGCGATCGCCGATCGTTCTTGATCTGGACGACTCCGTCGGACCGTTGCCCGGCGGATCGATCGTGTCCCTGCGCGCGTGGGAAGAGGCGATCCGTTTCGGTTGTTCGCTGCGTTCGCTGCGTCATCTCGTCACCGCGATCGGTCCGGTCCTTCCACGCGAGCACGGCACCGTGTTCCTGGGCAGCGGCGACTTCCATCACCTGACCTGGCCGCTGGTCGAGCGCGTGCCCGGTGACGGGCCCCTTCAGGTCGTGGTGCTCGACAACCATCCGGACAATATGCGCTTTCCTTTCGGCGTGCACTGCGGCTCGTGGGTCCGGCGCGTCGCGATGCTTCGCCGCGTGTCGCAGGTGCACGTCGTCGGCATCACGTCGCAGGACATCGGGCGCGCGCACGCGTGGGAGAACTACCTCGGCCCGCTGCGGTCAGGAAAACTCACCTACTGGTCGACCGGCGTCGACGTGAGCTGGGCTTCCCGGCTCGGCCTGGCCGCGCGTTTCCGTGCCTTCGCCGACGCACGGTCGCTCGTAGACGCGTTCGTGGGCAGCCAGCGCGGGCAGAAGGAACCGGTCTACCTGTCGATCGACAAGGACGCGTTCGCGCCGGAAGTCGCGATGACGAACTGGGACCAGGGCGTGATGACCGAAGCGGATGGCGCGGCGATCATCGGGGCGCTGCGGGATCGCATCGTCGCCAGCGACGTCACCGGTGAGATATCCCTCTACCGGTACCGCACCTGGTGGAAGCGCCGCCTCAGCGCGATGGACGGCCAGTCGGAACCGGACGCGGCCATGCTGCGCGAGTGGCAGGCGCAGCAGCATTCGTTCAACCTGCGGCTGCTATCCCTGCTCAAGTAGGAGCGCGCGGTGCGCGCGACATCTTTTGAGGCCGTGAGCCTCAGGTCCTGCGGCGGCTCGCGAAAACATGTCGCGCGCAGGGCGCGCTTCTACGGTGGATGAGCCCGAACGGCAGGCGTGTCACCCACACGTCGAGGCCGAGCAGGATCGTCGCGGTCCGGTGGAGGCGATGCCGAGAGACCGATGGCGGTCAGCACGCCCAGGTAGGAGCGCGCCTGTAGTGTCCGGGTATTTCTGGACCACCGAGTAGGAGCAAAATCTCCTGCGAGGTGATCCATGGGATACAAGAAGATTTCGTCGGCTCTGAAGGCCGAAGCGGTCCGACTGGTGGTCGAGGCGGGGCATTCCCCGCCTGAAGCGGCCCGGATGATGGGTATTGGCCCGACGGCGCTGCGTCGTTGGGTCGAGCAATATCGGGAACGACAGGCCGCCATGCCGTCCACGACGGCAGAGCAGCAGCTCCTTATCGAGCAGTTGCGAGGCCAGCTGGAGGCATCGGAGAAGGCGCGCGCGGCATTGGCTGAGGAGCGCGACGTTCTAAAAAAACAGTTGCCC
>NZ_FODZ01000003.1:311974-801383 GCF_900110505.1 Luteibacter sp. UNC138MFCol5.1 | reverse complement strand
TGCCAATACACCGCCGATCTGTTTGTTGCTCATCTGGCCGAACACGGCGCCATCCAAAGCATGAGCCGCAAAGGCAATTGCTGGGACAACGCCGTGGTCGAGCGGGTCTTCCGGACCCTGAAACACGAATGCCTCGGTGAGGAACGCCTGCCGCGGGAAATGACTCGCGTGGCGGTCATCGACTATCTGGCCGGCTACTACAACCACGAGCGTCTACACTCGACCCTCAACTACCTTCCGCCAGCAGAATTCGAAGCACTGGCGGCTCAATGCTCCTAGCTCGTGGTCCAGGAAAGTCCAGCCACTACAGCCTCGCGCGCGACAGGTTTTCGCGAAAGAGCACGGGACCTGCTGTCCCTGGCTTCAAAAGCTGTCGCGCGCGAGGCGCGCTCCTACGAGCCGCTAGCGGGCCTGCTGCAACGCCGCCGCATCGAGTCGGACGACCGGGTAGGCCCCGACCTCCTGGGCCGCGTACCACGGGCTGCGTTCGAAGAAGAACGAAAGGCGCGCGCGCGGGTTCGCCGCGAACGCGGGATCGCTGCGCAGCTTCTCGTCGAAGGTGGCCTTGAGCGCGGGGTCCTTCGCGATCATGTCGCGGGCGAGTGCTTCCTGCACGCGCGGCTCGCCGTATTCCTTCGGTTCGAAGATCGCGTCGAGATAGCCCCAGCGCAGCATGGAATCGGGCGCGCGGGGATCGAGCAGGTTCAGCGCGAGCACCGCGTCGGTGTTGTCCGCGCGCACGATCACCGTGCCCGCCGGTAGCTCGACGGTCTCCGGTGTCGGCGTGATCGTCACGTCGCGCAGCAGGTGATGGCCCTCGAACGGTTTCTCGGCCCATCGGGGCTGCGTCAGGCGATCGCGCGACACCGGCACGCGGAGGCTCCTGGTCGTGCGCGTGTAGGGAATGCCGTGCGCGTCGAGCCGCTCGATGATCTGCGTCCATTGCGCCGGAATGGCCCAGGCCGCCGGCACTGGCGCGGCGACGTCGGGAAGCAGGCCGTTCCAGCTCTGGATCGCGTACGTCTTCTTCCTCGTGGGGTCGTAGCGCACCCAGGTGTCGCCGGAGATGTCGCTCGGCGTCTGCGTGAACGCGTAACCCTTGAGCGTGAAGGGTGTCGGCGTGGGATCTTCCCTGAAGGTGACGGGCAGCGTGGCGCCGGGCCGGGCGGCGAGCGACGCGGCCCACGCGTCGGCCTGCTTCGACGCGTCGAGCAGCGCGGCGGGCGAGGCGTCGACCGTGTCGAGCACGCTGCGCACGACGTCGTAGGTGGCGCGGACGCGAACCTCGTACGACTTCAGCATGTGCGTTTCGATCAGCAGGCCGGCGCGATTGCGGATCGCCGCGTAGCCCGTGGAAAAGCGCGGTCCCGAGCCGAAGTTCTGGATGCCCTTGGTGATGTCGCGGCCGTCCCGGAATTCGAGGTACGGGGAGGCGAGGTGGCCGAGCTTCTCGTAGCGCGGCATCACCTTGCCGGCGTAGGTCGCCTGTTGCCATGCGGCCACCGAAGGCGGCAGCTTGTGCGCGTCCTCGGCGTACCAGGTGAGGTCGTACTGGTAATCGGCGCCGTCGGTGGTGTGGATGTCGATGAGCAGGTCGGGCCGCCACGCATTCCAGAGCTTCAGCCACGCGCGCGTTTCGGGCGCATCGGCCTTGACGTAGTCGCGGTTGAGGTTGAGGTACTGCGACTGGCCGCGGAATCCCATCTCTTCCGGCCCGTTCTGGTTGATGCGGAAGTACGGCCCCGAGTTCTCGTGCCCGTCGACGCTGTACACCGGAATGAACACGAGCACCGCATGGTCGAGCAGGTGGGGCAGGCGGCCGGTGGCGGCGAAGTCGCGCAGCAGCATCAGGCCCGCGTCCTTGCCTTCGATCTCTCCCGGGTGGATGCCCGCCTGCAACAGCACGATCGGCTTGCCGGCCGCGCGCGCCCGCTCGGGGGTCAGGTCGCCGTCCTTCGCGGCGACCACCACCGTCATCGGCCGGCCCTCGGGCGAGGTGCCGAAGGTCTCCACACGCAACGTGTCCTGCGACGCATCGGCCAGGCGGCGCAGGTACGCCTCGGTGTCGGCGTACGACGGCGTCGTGCGGAACCCGGACGCCTCGGCCGGCGTGATCCAGCTGTCCTTCGCATGAAGCGTGAACGGTGCGGCCGCGATCAGGCCAAGTAGGAGGCGTGCGGGGAACGTCGCAGGCATGGAACCATCCGTCGGAAGAATCCGCCCATTGTGTGATTTTTTGCCCGTTGCCGCGAATGCGTCTAAGGAAGCGCTAAGCTCGGGGGCAGGATAATCGCCGCCGACGCAGCCTGGGGTTCCCCACTTGCACATCATTCTCGTGGAAGACGACGCGCAGCTCGGCGAGGCCATCCGGCGGGCGCTGGAGCGGCTGGCCTACACGATCAGCTGGTTCCGCGACGGTCGCGAGGCGCTGCTCGCCCTGCGCGACCACGAGGCCGACCTCGTGTTGCTCGATCTGGGCCTTCCCGGCAAGGACGGGCTCGACGTGCTGACCGAGGCGCGGCGGATGAGCGTCGCGACGCCGGTGATCGTAATGTCGGCGCGCGAGGCCGTGGACTCGCGCATCCGGGTACTCGACGCGGGCGCGGACGATTACCTCGTCAAGCCGTTCCACCTCGACGAGCTGGCGGCGCGCATCCGTTCGCTGACCCGGCGCGTGCGCGGGGCCGCGGTGAACAAGCTGGAGGCCGGCGCGCTGAGCCTGGATCTGGGCGCCTTCGAGTGCTATTGGCACGGCCAGCGTGTCGACCTGACGCGCCGCGAGTTCGCGCTCCTGCAGGCGCTGATGGAGCGCTCGGGACGCATCGTCCGCCGCGAGTCGCTCGAAAATTCCCTTTACGGCCCCGATAGCGCGATGAGCACGAGCGCGCTGGAGGTGCTGGTGCATTCGCTGCGTCGGAAGCTCAGCCACGACGCGATCCAGACCGTCCGCGGCTTCGGCTACATGGTGCCGCGGGAACCGCGATGAAGCTTTCGAGCCTGCGTGTCCGCCTGCTCGTGCTGATCGTGCTCGTGCTGGTGGCGCTGCTACTGCCGCTCGGTTTCCTCAGCGCGAAGCACACACTCGAGGAAGTCGACGAGCTGTCGGACGGACGACTGGCGCAGGCGGCACGAACGCTCGAGGTGCTCGTGGGGCGCGTCGGTGTGGAACATCTGCGCGAGCACCATCTCGAGCGGCTGCTCGTGCCGAGCGTGTCGAACCACCCTCAGGAGCTGACCGTGCAGGGCAGGACCTTCGAGTCGGAGGTCGGTTTCCAGGTGTTCGATCGCGACGGCACGCTACTCCTGGCGACCGAGAACCTCGCGGAGGTGCCGCCGACGCAGGTGGCGGACGGCGCGTTCGAAGACATCCAGAAGGGCAAGTACCAGTGGCGGGTCTTCACGCTCGTGATGGAGCGCGAGGGCGTGGTGATCCGCGCCGGCGAGCGCTACGACAGTCGCAACGAGATCACGCGCGCGCTCTGGCTGGAGCATGGCCTGCCGGCCTTGCTGGGCTTGCCCCTGATGGCCTTCCTCGTCGGCCTGGCCATCCGGCGCGGCCTGGCCCCGTTGGACACGCTCGCCGCTGCCCTGAGCCGGCGCGAACCCGGTAGCCGGGAACCGGTCGATCTGCCGGACGCGCCGGAGGAGCTGCGTCCCGTGGTCGCCGCGCTGAACCAGCAGATCGAGCGCCTGGAAGGCGCGCTGGAGCGGGAGCGTCATTTCAGCGCCGACGTGGCACATGAACTGAGGACGCCGCTGGCATCGACCATGATCAATCTGGAGGACGCGATGGCCTCCGCGCGGCCGGACGAGGCGCACACGGCCCTCGAGGCCGCGCGCGCGTGTCTCGTGTCGCTGGCCCGGCGCACCGAGCAGCTGCTGGCGCTCGCCCGCCTGGAGGCAGGTGCGGCGGCCGGGCCGCGAAGCCCGGTCGACCTGACCCAGCTGGCTCTGGACGTCGTCGACGAAATGGCCACGGTCATCGGCGCCGGCCACGTCGAGCTGGGCGTCGAGCTTCCCGACACGCTGGTGATCGAGGGGTACGGCACGGCCCTGCGGGCGCTGCTGCGCAATCTCGTGGAGAACGCCTTCCGGCATGCCCCGGCGGGCGGTCACGTGCAGCTGTCGATCCGGCAGGAGGGCGACCGGGCGCGCATCGAGGTGGCCGACGATGGCCCCGGCATTGCGCCCGAGCGGCGGGCGGCGATGTTCACCCGCTTCCAGCGTGGCGCCGATACCCAGGCCGGGGGCTACGGGCTGGGCCTGTCGATCGTGCAGCGGGCGGTGGAGCTGCACGGGGCGTCCATCCGGCTCGGGGATCCGGAGACGGGTACTGGCCTCGTGGTCGTGGTCGACATCCCTTTGCTTCCGGGTGCGTAACCAATTCGTCCAAGCATCGTCACGTCCTTCGGCGCATCCTCCGGAGCCATTCCCCACGGAGCCGTCACGATGAAGAATCCCGAAGCGACCAAGAAACTGCGCAAGGCCGATCTGCGGACCCCGTCGGGTCTCAGCGCCGACGCGACCCGTGACATCGCCGCGGGCCTGAACACGCTGCTCGCCGATACCTTCGCGCTGTACCTGAAGACGAAGAACTTCCACTGGCACATGTCGGGCCCGCGCTTCCGCGACCTGCACCTGCTGCTGGACGACCAGTCGGACCAGATCTTCAAGATCACCGACGACATCGCCGAGCGCGCCCGCAAGATCGGCGGCACCACGATCCGCTCGATCGGCAACGTGTCGCGGCTGCAGCGGCTGTCCGACAACGACGCGGACTTCGTGACGCCGCAGGACATGATCGCCGAGCTGCGCGACGACAACGAGCGCTTCGTCGGCTTCATGCGCGAACTGCACGGCGTGTGCGACGAGTACGGCGACGTCGCGACGGCCAGCTTCCTCGAGAACTGGATCGACGAGGGCGAACGCCGCGTGTGGTTCCTGTTCGAGATCGCGCGGGAGCACTAAGCCCGCGAACCAATTGTGGGAGCGGACCTGGCCGCGACAGTTTTTCGCCGGGAGCAACAGGGCCTGTTGCTTTTCGCGAAGAGCCGTCGCGGCCAGGTCCGCTCCTACAGTTCGAGCGGTCGCCAGCTTTACTTCTTCGGCGTGGCGATCGCGCCGATCAAATCCTTGCCTTCGCCGCGCACGAGGTGGGGATACTTCAGGCCGCCGTGGTAGTCGACCTTGACCGTGCGGTATTCCTCGATGTCCTTGATCAGGAACTCGATCGGCGCCGTCGTGGATTTCGCGGCGGTGACGGCGTCCTTCAGCACCTGGCCGGAGTAGTCCTTGCCATCGACGGCGACGATCGTCACGCCGGGCACGAGTCCCGCCTTCGCCGAGATGCCCTCCCATTGCGCGTCGGTCACCACGCCCTTGTCGGACACCTGGATGCCCAGCGAATAGGCGAAGTTGACCGTCTTGCGGATCTTCTCGGCCGTCTTCGCGAACGCGGTCGGCTTGTCGTCGTAGACGAGCTTCCAGCCGCCGCCTTCGATGCCGTGCTCGGGTAGCGTGTCGCCGGTGTAGTCGAGGCGCTGGCGCAGGAACGTGGCCCAGTCGTACGGCTGCACGCCGTTGAGCGTCGAGATGACGTCGTCGAACGTATAGGTCTTCGGCTTGTAGCTTCCGTTGTCCATCCCGAAGAACGCGCGGGCGAATTCATCCAGCGTGTGCTTGCCGCCGGAGAGGTCGCGGATCTTCGTGTCGACGTCGAGCCAGAGCAGCTGGCCTTCCGGGTAGTAATCGGAGCTCCGGCGCAGGTTGGTCCAGCCCGTCGTGCCGCGCGACGACAGCGGAATGCCATCCGCCGTGTCCTGCAGCGAGCGCCATTCGCGACCCGTGCGCGCGGACATGTCCGCGGCGATCCCGGCCAGCGAGTCGCGCCATTGTTCGGTGGTCCAGATGCCCGAACGCGCCGTCAGCACGCCGGCCCAGTAATCCGTCATGCCCTCGTACACCCACAGGAGGTCGTCCTGCATCGGCTCGGTGAACGTCGGCGTCCACAGGTCGGCGGGGCGACGGAACTTGCCGTTCCACGAATGGATGTACTCGTGCGGCAGCAGCGTTCCGGCCGCGGCGTTGGCGTCGGGATCGGTCAGGAAGTTGGCGAAGAGACGATCGTCGCTGGACTGATGGTGCTCCAGTCCGAAGTGTCCGGTGTGGTCGGACGTGACCAGCAGGAAGTCGTAGTGATCGTAGTGGTGCGCACCGAACAGCTTGTTCGCCTGCACGATGAGCGCGCGCTGCTTCGCGATCTGATCTTCCGTCGCCTTGACGCCGGCCGCGGTGTCGCCGGTGATGTTGAGGTGCACCTGCGTCGGCTGGCCCGGCGCGAGGTCGATGCGGGTGAAGTACTTGCCGGTCATCACCGGCGAGTCGACCAGGTTCTCGAAGCTCACCGGCCGGAAGCTGACCTCGTCGCCCGACTGCGACGCCGTCTCGAGCGCGGAGGCGAATTTCCAGCCCGCCGGCAGCTTGAGCGTCGGCTGGACCGTGATCTGGCTGGTGTAGTACCCGGCCGGATAGAAGGCCACTTCGTTGAACGACAGAGGGATGTAGTTAGGCGTCGCCGGCGCCAGGTAGTCGAACGTGAGGTCGAGCTTGTCCACGCCTTCGGGCACGTCGACGTGGAACGCGTACATCTCCTTCAGGTCGCGGCGCCAGGGAATGCGCTTGCCGTTGCCGGTGACGATGAAACCCGCCACGTTGGAGAGTGGGCCCGAGGGGGCGTGCACGCCCGGGATCCACTTCGGGTAGTAAAGGATCGCGTGGCCGGGCTTGACCGGAATGCTCTCGCGCACGTGATAGAGATGTCGCGACGCGTCGGAAAGATCGACGTGCAGCGTGAGGTTGCCGGGGTAGGGCTGGTCCGCGGCCACCGGGAGGTCGGCGGCGCGTGCCTGGGGCACGGAAAGGGCCATCGCGGCCGCGACGGCGGCGGCAAGGGTGGCGCGGCGGAACGGATGGCGCATGGCTCGTATCCTGGCGGCGTGGGTAGCCTTCGATACTCGGCGCGGGTCCGCGGGTGGGCGTGTGCCAGAGGTCATGGCCGGTCCGCCCGCGTTTGAAACGGGGGACTTCGCGCACACCATGGCCGCCGCTAGCATGGCGCCCATGAAAGCAAGCACGCTACGGCGCGTCCTCAACGCATGGCCGCCCTTCCTCTTCGCCGGTATCCGGGTCGTCGACTTCGACACCTACCGCTACGCGAAGGTGCGCCTGAAACTCGCCTGGTACAACCGCAACTACGTGCGCACGCAGTTCGGCGGCAACCTCTTCTCCATGACCGACCCGTTCTGGATGATCATGGTGCTGAAGAGCCTCGGCAACGACTACATCGTGTGGGACCAGGCGGGCGAGATCCGTTTCGTCGCGCCGGGGCGCGAGGCCGTCTACGCGGAGTTCCGCGTCGAGGACGCCGTGCTGGACGAGCTGCGCGCCGCCACCGCGAACGGCGAGAAATGCCTGCGCTGGTTCGATACCGACATCCGCACGGCGTCCGGCGAACTGGTGGCGACGGTACGCAAGCAGCTCTACGTCAGGCGCAAGCGGCCAAAGGCCTGAGGGCGCCGCTCAGAAGAGCAGCGACGCCATCTTGCGGCGGTAGGCGCCGACGAGCGCGGCGTCGTCGATGGTGGCGAACGCGGCGAGCAGCCGCTTCTTCGCCTGGCCGTCCTGCCAGTCGCGCTGGCGCTTCAGGATGTCCAGGAACTGGTCGAGGCCGGCCGCGGCGTCGCCTTCGATCAAGAGGCGGACACCGAGCAGGTCGCGCGCCTCCCAGTCGTTGTCGTCGGACTGCACGCGCTGGCGCAGTTCGGCCAGCGAGGGTGCGCCGGCGAGCGCGCGGGCGAGTTCGAGCTGGCTGCGCAGCCGGACCGCCCGGGCGTCGGTCGCGAGGTTGGCGGGCAGGGCATCCAGTTCGGCCTGGGCCGGACCGACGTGGCCGGCGCGCATCAGCGCCAGGGCGAGGTCGAGCTTCAGCTCCGGTCGCTCCGGCTCCGCGGCGATCGCCTGCTGGATACGGTTGATGGCGTCCTCGGGCGTCTCGGCGGGCGCGTCGACGTCGTCGGCGACCTCGCCACCTTCGGCCGCTTCGATACCGTTGCGGGCGAGGAACTCGCGGATCTGACCTTCCGGCAACGCGCCGGCGAACCCGTCCGCCATCTGCCCGTCCTTGATCAGGATCACCGTCGGGATGCTGCGCACGCCGAACATCGCCGCGAGCTGCTGCTCGGCCTCGACGTCGATCTTGGCCAGGCGGAACGCGCCGTTGAACTCCCCGGCGAGCTTTTCGAGGATCGGGCCCAGGGTCTTGCAGGGGCCGCACCATTCGGCCCACAGGTCCACCAGGATCGGGGTCTGCAGGGACGCCTGGATGACGTCGCTCTCGAACCCGGCCGTGGTCGCGTCGAAGACATGTTCACTGCGGGTCTGGGCGCTGCTCACGGGGTGCTCCTGGCGAATGGGAATGCCCCGTAAGTCGGGGAAGACGGCGAGCTTATCAAGGGACGACGCCATTTTAGGAACAGTCCTACCCCGCTCGTCATGCGCCGTTTACGGGGATTTGCGATCATAGGGCGCGGGCCGTTGCGGCCGCGTACCGCTTGGAAGGCATGCACACAGCCCAGGATCTCATCGTCTGCGAACACTGCGACTCCGTCTACCGGAGGCGCACGCTCGCGCGTGGCGAAGTGGCCGACTGCGTCGTCTGCGGCGCGGTCCTCGACCGACACCAGTGGGTGAGCGTCGACGGGCAGTTCGCGCTGATCGTCACGGCCTTCATCGTGTTCGTGATCGCCAACGTCTCGCCGATCGTCACGCTGGGGCTGTCGGGCATGAGCGCCGCCACCACCCTCTGGGGCGCCGTGATCGCCATGTGGAACGACGGCGCCCAGATCGTCGCGTTCCTCAGCGCCATGACGTTGTTCTTCTTCCCGCTCAGCCAGATCCTCATCTTCGGCTGGGTGCTCTGGTTCGCCCGGTCCGGCCGCCGCGCGCCGTGGTTCGCGCAGGCCATGACGGCGCTGGTCAGCGTGAAGCCGTGGAGCATGATCGAGGTCTTCATGCTCGGCACCCTCGTGGCCGTCGTGAAGGCCCACACCTATTTCGACGTCGTGCCGGGCGCCGGCATCTGGGCGTTCGGGGTGCTCACGCTGCTGATCACGGTGTTCTCCAGCCTCGATCCGCGCGAACTCTGGACGCTGACCCGCGAGGACAAGGCATGAAGGCCCCGCCGAGAGCCGTCGACCTGGGCATCATGGCCTGCCACGTCTGCCGCCTGGTCACCGCGTACACGGACGACCACCGTGCCCGCTGCCCTCGATGCGGCGCTGCGCTGCACGCGCGCAAGACCGGCAGCATCGCCCGCGCCTGGGCGCTCCTGCTCGCCGCGGCGATGTTCTACATCCCGGCCAACGTGTTCCCGATCATGCGCACGCAGAGCCTGTCGTCCAAGGACGACAACACCATCCTGAGCGGCATCGTCGAGCTCTGGCGGGCCGGCTCGCCAGGACTGGCGGCGATCGTCTTCACGGCGAGCATCATCGTGCCCATGCTCAAGTTCATCATCCTGGGCTACCTGCTGGTGTCGGTGCAGCGGTCGAGCGGCTACGTGGCCCGTCAGCGGACGAAGCTCTACCGCTTCGTCGAACTGGTCGGTTACTGGTCGATGCTCGACGTCTTCGTCGTAGCGATCCTTTCCGCCCTGGTGCATTTCAAGATTCTGAGTCGCGTCGAGCCGCTGCCCGGCGTGGTGTATTTCGGCATCGTCGTCGTGCTGACGATGCTTTCGGCCATGAGCTTCGATCCCCGGCTGATCTGGGACAACAGGAAGAAATCGCAATGAGCGACGCCAACGCAGGAAACACGCCGCCGCAGGACGACGACCTGCCCCAGCCGGTGGTGCGGAAATCCAAGCTCGGCTTCTCGCTGATCTGGCTGGTCCCGATCGTCGCCGCGCTGGTGGGCATCTCGCTGCTGGTCAACCACGTGATGTCGGCCGGTCCGAAGATCACGGTCACGTTCCAGACCGCCGAAGGCATCGAGGCGAACAAGACCCAGGTCAAGTACAAGAACGTGGTGATCGGCAAGGTCACCACCATGCGCCTGTCGAAGGACCGCAGCCACATCAGCGTGGCGATCGAACTCGACAAGGACGCCCGCGCGTTCGCCACCAAGGGCACGCGCTACTGGGTGGTTCGTCCGCGCATCGGCGCTAGCGGCGTGTCGGGCATCGACACCCTCCTTTCCGGCGCCTTCATCGGCGCGGACGCCGGCGATTCCGACGAGGACCAGTCCGACTTCACGGGGCTCGAGGCGCCGCCGGCGGTGACGCACGGCGCGCCGGGGCGCCGCTTCGTGCTGCACGCCGGCGACCTCGGCTCGCTGGATATCGGCTCGCCCGTTTATTACCGCCGCATCCAGGTGGGACGCATCGTCTCGTATCAGCTCGACAAGGACGGCAAGGGCGTGTCCCTTCAGCTGTTCGTCGACGGCCCGAACGACCGCTTCGTCACCAAGGACACACGGTTCTGGAATGCCAGCGGTGTCGACGTCTCGCTGGGTGCCGACGGCCTGAAGCTCAACACCCAGTCGATCGCAACCGTGATCGCCGGCGGCGTCGCCTTCCAGGATCCCCCGGGCCCGCACGAGGAGGCCCCCGCGGCCGAGATGGCCGAATACACCCTGTTCGGCGACCAGACGACGGCGCTCGCGCCGCCCGACGGCAAGCCGCGCTACATCCGCATGCGCTTCGAGCATTCGTTGCGTGGCCTCGCCGTCGACGCGCCGGTGGAGCTGCTGGGCATGAAGGTGGGTCGCGTCGTGTCGGTCAACCTCGACTACGACCCGGTCACGAAGAAATTCCCCGTGATCGTCGGCGCGCTCGTCTATCCGCAGCGTCTCGGCCAGGCCCACGAGAAGCTGGCCAAGGCCGTCGGCGGGCCGGACGACGACAGCATGTTCCCGCGCATCATGAGCGGGCTCGTCGCCCATGGCCTGCGTGCGCAGGCCCGCAGCGGCAACCTGCTCACGGGACAGCTCTACATCGCGCTCGACTTCGATCCGAAGGCGCCGAAGGTGGCGTTCGACGCCAGTGCGAAGCCGGTCGAGATCCCGACGACGGCGGGCGACTTCGACCATCTGCAGGAACAGATCTCCAGCATCGTCGACAAGGTCGAGAAGATTCCGTTCGATTCGATCGGGCGCAACCTCGACGGCAGCCTGAAGGAACTGCAGGGCACGCTGAAGAACGTGAACACCGAGATCCTGCCCGAGGCGAAGAAGACGCTCCAGGGCGTGAACCAGACCGTTGGCACGGCCAACGACGCGCTGTCCGAGAACTCGCCGTTGCAGCAGAACATCGCCAACACGCTGGAAGAACTGCAGCGCACCGTGCGCTCGGTCCGTGCGTTCACCGATTACCTCGGCCGGCATCCGGAAGCGCTGCTGCGCGGCCGCGGCAGCGACGCGCCGCCGAAGATCAGCACCCCGTCCCCGAAGCAGGGCAAGGAAGAACAGCCATGATCCAGACCCTTCGCCTCGCCGGCGTTTCCCTCCTGCTCGCCGGTCTCGCGGCGTGCGCCTCGGCGCCGACGCACTTCCACACGCTGATCCCGCCGTCGGCGCCGCTGGCGGGCGCGACCGCGCCGTTCGTGATCGACGTGCTGCCGGTGAACGTCCCGCCGCAGGTCGACCAGCCCTCGCTGGTGCTGCGCCAGGGCGCCAGCGGCATCGCGGTGCTCGATGGCGAGCGCTGGGCGTCGCCGCTCGGCGACGAGATTCGCGGCGCGTTGTCCGCCGATCTCTCGGCCCGGCTCGGCACCCACGACGTCCATGGCCTGCCTCGGGCGAAGGACGCCAGGGTCGTTCGCGTGCAGCTCGACGTCCGCCGCTTCGATTCCGAAGTGGGTGGCGAGGCGACGCTGGAAGCGTCGTGGGCCGTCCGTGGCGCCGACCAGGCGGCGACGTGCGCCTCCCGCGTGGCGGAGCCGGCAGGCGGCAGCTACCAGAGCCTCGTCGACGCCCACCAGCGTGCGCTGGGGAAGGTGGCCGACCAGGTGGCGGCCGCCGCGCAGGCGGTCGCCGCCGGCCAGCCGGCCACCTGCGGCGCGCCGCGGTAACGCGCCCAAGGCTTGGCCCGTATGCCCTTCGTGGGATAGTCTCCCGCGATTGAGCGCCGCGTTTTTCGCGCGGCCACCCGAGCATTCGACTGGTACCGAGAACATGCAGGACACCCACGATCAGGGCACGCGCGAGCAGGGCGGTTACGCGCCGGACGTCGTCGAGACGGCCGCCCAGCGCTTCTGGAACGACACCCGCGCCTTCGAGGTGACCGAGGACGCCGGCAAGCCGAAGTACTACTGCCTGTCGATGCTGCCCTACCCGTCGGGCGCCCTGCACATGGGCCACGTGCGCAATTACACGATCGGCGACGTCATCAGCCGCTTCCAGCGCCAGCAGGGCCGGAACGTCCTGCAGCCGATGGGCTGGGACGCCTTCGGCCTGCCCGCCGAGAACGCCGCCATCAAGAACCGCACGGCGCCGGCGAAGTGGACGTACAAGAACATCGAGCACATGCGCGATCAGCTCAAGCGCATGGGCTTCGCCTACGACTGGACCCGCGAGGTCACCACCTGCAAGCCCGAGTACTACCGCTGGGAACAGCAGATGTTCACCCGGCTGATGAAGAAGGGCCTGGTGTACCGCAAGAACAGCGTCGTGAACTGGGATCCGGTCGACCAGACCGTGCTCGCCAACGAACAGGTGATCGACGGCCGGGGCTGGCGTTCGGGCGCGGTGGTCGAGAAGCGCGAGATCCCGCAGTGGTTCCTCAAGATCACGGCCTACGCGCAGGAGCTCCTCGACGGCCTCGACACGCTGCCGGGCTGGCCGGATGCGGTCAAGACGATGCAGCGCAACTGGCTGGGCCGCTCGGAAGGCCTGGAGATCACCTTCGACGTCGACGGCGGTAACGATCCCGTGACCGTGTTCACCACGCGCCCCGACACGCTGATGGGCGTGTCGTACGTGGCGGTGGCGGCCGAGCATCCGATCGCGACGCGCGCGGCACTGGACAACCCGGGCCTCGCCGCGTTCATCGAATCGTGCAAGGCGGGCGGCGTGTCCGAAGCCGAGCTCGAAACGCAGGACAAGCGCGGCTACTACACGGGCGTGGACGCCACGCATCCGCTCACCGGCGAGAAGGTGCCCGTGTGGGTCGCCAACTTCGTGCTGATGGGCTACGGCACCGGTGCCGTCATGGCCGTGCCGGGCCACGACCAGCGCGACTGGGAATTCGCGCAGAAGTACTCGCTGCCCATCCGCATGGTGGTGGTCGACCAGGGCGTCGTCGACGCCGTGGCCGAGCTCGCTCGCGACCTCGCCGCGGAAGGCACGGACACCGTGCAGAACGCGCTCGACGGCGGTTCGTCGGACGCCTACCAGTCGTCGGCCGCGGTCGAGACGGTGAAGACGTTCGAAACCAACATCCAGACGGTCGGCGCGTACACCGAGTACGGCACGCTGACCAACTCGGGCGAGTTCGACGGCCTCGATTTCCGCGGCGCGTTCGACGCGATCGCGGCGAAACTGGAGGCCATGGGCCGCGGCGAGCGTCGCGTGAACTGGCGCATCCGCGACTGGGGCGTCAGCCGTCAGCGTTACTGGGGCTGTCCGATCCCGGTGATCTACTGCCCGCAGTGCGACGCCGTGCCGGTGCCGGAAGACCAGCTGCCGGTGGTGCTGCCCGAAGACGTCGAGTTCTCCGGCGTGCAATCGCCGATCAAGGCCGATCCGGAGTGGCGCAAGACCACCTGCCCGAACTGCGGCGGCCCGGCCGAGCGGGAGACGGACACGTTCGACACCTTCATGGAGTCGAGCTGGTACTACGCGCGCTACACGAGCCCCGGCGCCAACGGCCAGGTGGACGAGCGCGCGAAGTACTGGACGCCCGTCGACCAGTACATCGGCGGCATCGAGCACGCGATCCTGCACCTGCTGTATTTCCGCTTCTATCACAAGCTGATGCGCGACGAGGGGCTCGTGGACAGCGACGAGCCGGCCACCAATCTCCTGTGCCAGGGCATGGTGATCGCCGAGACGTACTTCCGTAAGGAGGCCGACGGCTCGTCCACGTGGTTCAACCCGGCCGATGTCGACGTGCAGCGCGACGAGCGCGCGCGCATCGTCGGCGCGGTCCTGCGCGCCGATGGCCAGCCGGTCGAGATCGGCGGCGTCGAGAAGATGTCCAAGTCGAAGAACAACGGCGTGGACCCGCAGTCGATGGTGTCCAAGTACGGTGCCGACACCGTCCGCCTGTTCTCGATGTTCGCCGCGCCGCCCGACCAGTCGCTGGAATGGAACGAGGCCGGCGTCGAGGGCATGGCGCGCTTCCTGCGCCGCCTGTGGCGCGACGTCTCCGCCCATGCCGAGGCCACGCCCGGTCCCGACGACGCGTCCGGCGACGCGGCGCGCAAGGCGATCCGTCGCCAGCTGCACGAGACCATCCAGAAGGTGGGCGACGACATCGGCCGCCGGCAGTCGTTCAACACCGCGATCGCCTCGCTGATGGAACTGCTGAACGCGCTGGGCAAGTTCGACGACGCCAGCGCGCAGGGCGTCGCCCTGAAGCAGGAGGCCTTCACGGCCATGGTCCAGCTGATCAACCCGTTCACCCCGCACATGGCCCACGCGCTGTGGCAGGTGCTGGGTCACGGCGAAACGCTGGTGGAGGACGCCGGCTGGCCGCAGGTCGACCCGTCCGCGCTGGTCCGCGACTCGCTGACCTACGCGGTGCAGGTGAACGGCAAACTTCGCGCTACCATCGAGGTGCCGGCGACGGCCTCGAAGGACGAGGCGGAAGCGATGGCGCGGGCCGAGCCGAACGTGGCCCGCCTGCTGGAAGGCCAGACCGTGCGCAAGGTGATCGTCGTGCCCGGCAAGATCGTCAACATCGTCGCAGGATAACCATGAGCCCGAACCTCCTTCGTTCGCTTCGCATCGCCGCGGTCGTTTCCGTCGTGGGGCTGGTCAGTGCCTGCGGCTTCCATCTGCGGCAGAGCGCGGCCCTGCCGCCAGGCATGAAGAAGATCCACCTCACGGTGTCCGGGGGCGGAAAGCTGGAACGCGAGCTCACCCGCGCGTTGGAGAACTCCGACGCCACGGTCGTCGACAAGCCGGCCGCCGACGCGTCCGAGCTGGCCATCACGTCCAACACCTTCCGTACCGATTCGCTGACCGTGAGCGGTACCGCCCGCGTGACCGAATACGCCGTGCGCTACCACGTCGACTTCAACGTCAAGGCGGCCGACGGCACCGTGATCGTTCCCTCGCAGTCGGTCGACATGTCGCGCGAGTTCAGCTATGACGCGCAGAACACGATCGGCACCGCCAGCCAGACCGAAGAGCTGCAGCGCAGCCTCATCGGCGACATGGTCCAGGCGATCCTGTTCCGTCTGCAGGCCGCCCGCACGCACCCCGCGGTGGCCGCGCCCGCGCAGGCGCCCGCCGCGTCGAACTGACCCTTAAGCACCCGTGCCGTTCAATCCCGTCCAGTGGCAGAAGCACCTCGCCGGCGACCGTCTGGCGCCGGTGTACCTGCTGGCCGGGGAGGAACTCCTGGTCCTGGAAGCCGCCGACGCCGTTCGTACGATGGCCCGGCGGCTCGATTACACCGAGCGCGACGTGCTCGAAGCCGACAGCCGCTTCGACTGGGACGACCTCGCCCGCGCCTCGGCGGGATTGTCGCTGTTCGCGACCCGGCGCCTGCTCGACCTGCGCCTCGCGGGCGGCCGTGCGGGTAAGGAGGGCGGGGCGGCGATCGCCGCGTTCGTCGCCGATCCGCCGCCCGACACGTCGCTGCTGATCACGGCCACCGAATGGAGCAGCAAGCACGAGGCCGCCTGGACGAAGACCGTGGACCAGGGCGGCGTACAGGTCGTCTTCAACGCCCCGCGGCCGCACGAGTGGGGCCAGTGGATCGGCGCCCGCCTCGCGTCGCGCGGCCTGAAGGCGACGCCGGATGCGGTCGCGATGCTCGCCGAGCGGGTCGAGGGCAACCTCCTCGCCGCCGCGCAGGAGATCGACAAGCTCGTGGTCCTGGCCGGCGACCAGCGGCTCGATGCCGCGACGCTCGAAGGTCTCGTGGCCGACAGCGCCCGGTTCGACGCGTTCAAGCTCACCGACGCCGCGTTCGCGGGCGAGGGCGGCCGCGCGCTGCGGATCCTGGCCGGACTGCGGGCCGAGGGCGACGAACTCATCGCGTTGATGGGCTGGCTGGTCAACCAGCTGCAGCTGGCCATGCGCCTCGCCAACGCGCGCGATTTCGGCGCGCAGGCCAAGGCCGAGCGACTCTGGCCCGCGCGCGAGCAACTGTTCCGCAAGGCGCTGCGCCGCGCTCCGCGCGAGCACTGGATGGCCTGCCTCGCCCGTGCCGCGCGCATCGACCGCATGGCCAAGGGCCGCGAGCAGGGGGACGCCTGGCTCGAAGCCGAGCGCCTCGTCGCGGCCATCGCCGAACCCCGTGCCGCGGCCGCCTTCGCATGAGCGAACCGCGTCCGCTGGCGATCCTGGGTGGCACCTTCGATCCGATCCATCACGGCCACCTGCGCGCCGCGTGGGAAGCCGCCGAGGCGCTCCACGCCGAGGTGCGCCTCGTCCCGGCCCGGACGCCACCGCACCGGCCGCCGCCGGTCGCCGACGCGGCCGGTCGCGTGGCGCTGCTGCGCGCGGCGCTCGCGGGACAGGATCGCCTGACCCTCGACACCCGCGAACTCGACCGTGACGGCCCTTCCTACACGGTGGACACGCTGGCCTCCCTGCGTGCCGACGTCGGCCCCGATCGTCCGCTGGTGCTGCTGGTGGGCGCCGACGCGTTCGCGGGCCTGGCGTCCTGGCACCTGTGGCGGGACCTCTTCACCTTCGCGCACGTCGGCGTGCTGACGCGGCCCGGCGCCGCGCACGAGCCAGCCGGCGAACTTGCCGGATTCGTGGAGGGCCGCCGCGCCGACCGCGTCCACGGGCCCGCGGGCTCCGTGGTCGACATCGCGATCACGCCCCTGGACATCGCCGCCACGGCCATTCGTGAGGCGTTCGCGGCAGGCGGCGAGCCCCGGTTCCTCCTCCCCACGGCCTGCTTCGACGACGAGGCGCTGCTGGCGCCGTACCGCGCCCTCGGCCGCTGACGGATCCTCGGTAGCTGCCGCGGCATTTGACGCCGCCGCCCCGGGCGGGCGTTATACTGGCCGCGACGCCGGCATTCCGCCGCACGAGGTTTCCCCATCTTGAGTTCGACCGCATCCCGCAAGGCCAAATCCGCCGCCGGCAACGAGCACCTGCGCAAGCGCGTGGTGGCAGCCCTTGAAGACCTCAAGGCCAAGGACGTCCGGGAAATCGACGTCCGCGGCAAGACCTCCATCGCCGACATCCTGTTCATCGCGTCGGGCACCTCGGCCCGCCACGTGAAGTCCATCGCCGACGAAGTCATCAAGTTCGCGAAGGAAGCGGGCGTGATGCCGCTCGGCGTCGAAGGCCAGACCGAAGCCGAATGGGTGCTGGTCGACCTCGGCGACATCATCGTGCACGTCATGATGCCGCGCATCCGCGAGTTCTACGGCCTCGAGCGCCTGTGGACCGTGGGCGACGACGGCGCCGAAGCCGCCAACGACTGAGCCCGCCATGCGGGCTCGCCTCATTGCCGTCGGCGAGCGCATGCCGGCCTGGGTGGCCGAAGGATTTGCGGAATATCGCAAACGCCTCTCGCACGAGCTGCCCCTCGACCTGATCGAGATCAAGCCCGGCGTTCGCGGCAAGGGCCGCGACGACGCACGGGCGATCCTGGACGAGGGCGCGGCCATCCTGGCGGCGCTGCCGCGGGATATCCATGTCATCGCCCTCGACGGCCGCGGCCGCTCGTGGTCGAGCGAGGATCTGGGGCAGCAGCTGGAGCAGTGGCGGATGAACGGGCGCGACCTCGCGTTCCTCATCGGCGGGCCGGACGGCCACGCGCCCGATGTCCTCGCGCGTGCCGACCAGCGCTGGTCGCTCGGTCCGCTGACGCTGCCGCACATGCTGGTGCGGCTCGTCCTCGCCGAGCAGCTCTACCGCGCCACGACGCTCGTCGCGGGCCATCCCTATCACCGCGCCTGAAGGAATCGCCGTGCTGTACCTGGCCTCGCAATCGCCTCGCCGCCGCGAGCTCCTCGACCAGCTCGGGCAGCCGCACCGCACGCTGGATGTCGACGTCGCCGAGGTTCGCGCGCCGGGCGAAGCGCCGGACCACTACGTGGTTCGCGTCGCGCTGGACAAGGCGCGTGCCGGATTCGCGCGCGTCGCGGGGGAGTCGGGTGCGCGCGTGCTGGCGGCCGACACCGAGGTGATCCTGGGCGACGAGGTGTTCGGGAAGCCGCGCGACGCGGACGACGCCGCGGCGATGCTGGCGCGGCTCTCGGGCCGCGAGCACCGTGTCGTGTCCGCCGTCTGGCTGGTCGATTCGGAGGGCGAGCGTCATGCCATTTCGGTGTCCAGCGTGCGCTTCGCGCCGCTCGACGCATCGCGCGTCGCCGACTACGTCGCGAGCGGCGAATGGTCCGGCAAGGCCGGCGCATACGCCATACAGGGCCGCGCGGGCGCCTTCGTCGCGCACCTGGCCGGCAGCTACTCCGGTGTCATGGGCCTTCCGCTGTTCGAAACGTCCGAACTCCTTCGCGGTCAGTGACAGGTCGTCTGCGCACGGCTATAAAGCATGATGACTGAAGGAAAAGGGACGGCGGTGAGCGAGGAAATCCTGATCAATGTCACGCCGCGTGAGACCCGCGTCGCGATCGTCGAGAACGGCATGCTCCAGGAAGTCCACGTCGAGCGCGCGCAGAAGCGCGGCTACGTGGGCAACGTCTACAAGGGCCGCGTGCAGCGGGTGATGCCCGGCATGCAGGCCGTCTTCGTCGAGATCGGACTGGAGCGCGCCGCGTTCCTGCACGCCTCGGACATCGTGCGGCCCTCGTTGCCTCCCACCGACGCGCCGGGCGAAGGCAAGTCGAACGGGCACGGTCCGGTGCCGCCGATTTCGGAGCTTGTCCACGAAGGCCAGGAAATCGTCGTGCAGGTGGTGAAGGATCCCATCGGGAGCAAGGGCGCCCGCCTGTCGACGCACCTGTCGATTCCTTCGCGCTACCTCGTCCTGCTGCCGCATTCGCGCACGCTCGGCGTCTCGGTGCGCATCGAGGAGGAGGCCGAGCGCCAGCGGCTGAAGGACATCATCAATCCGCTCATCGGCGAGAACCACCTCGGCTACATCGTGCGCACGAACGCGGAAGGCCAGTCCGAGGAGTCGCTCGCCTTCGACGTGACCTACCTGGGCAAGGTGTGGCGCGTCGTGCAGGAGAACATCCAGAAGGCGAAGGTGGGCGAGCGCGTGTACGAGGAGCTGTCGCTCCCGTTGCGCTCGCTGCGCGATTCGCTGAACGACGGCATCGAGAAGGTGCGCGTGGATTCACGCGAGACCTACGAGAAAACCGTCAAGTTCGTGGCGAAGTTCATGCCGGTGCTGTCCGACCGCATCGAGCACTACGCCGGCGAACGGCCCATCTTCGATCTGTACGGCGTGGAGGACGAGATCCAGCGCGCCCTGCGCAAGGAGGTGCCGCTGAAGTCCGGCGGTTACCTGATCGTGGACCAGACCGAAGCGATGACCACCATCGACGTCAACACGGGCGGCTACCTCGGCAGCCGCAACCTCGAGGAAACCGTGTACCGCACGAACCTCGAGGCCGCGCAGGCGGCGGCGCGTCAGCTGCGGCTGCGCAACCTCGGCGGCATCATCATCATCGACTTCATCGACATGACCGACGACGAGCACAAGCGGCAGGTGCTGCGCATGCTCGAGAAAGGCCTGACGAAGGACCACGCGAAGACCACGGTGTACCCGATGTCCGCGCTGGGCCTGGTCGAAATGACGCGCAAGCGCACGACGGAAAGCCTGGAACGCCAGCTGTGCGAGCCCTGCCCCGCGTGCAGCGGCCGCGGCACGCTGAAGACCGCGGAAACCGTCATCTACGAGATCTTCCGCGAGATCACGCGCGCCGTGCGTCAGTTCAACGCGCAGAAACTCCTCGTGATGGCGAGCCCGAAGGTCGTCGGCCGGATTCTCGAGGAAGAATCGGCGGCGGTCGCCGAGCTCGAGGAATTCATCGCCAAGAGCATCCGCTTCCAGGCGGAGGAGCATTATTCGCAGGAACAGTTCGATGTCGTTCTGCTCTGAACCCGGCGCGCGTCGCGGGACGCCGGGCCGGTGAGTCCGGACTGGCGCCATCGCGCACGCCGCCTGCGATTCCTCGGTCTTGGACTCGTCGCGAGCGTCCTCGTCGCGCTCGCGCTGGTGATGGCGCTCGGGCAGCTGTTGCTGCCCCTCGCCGCGCACTATCCCGAGCGCGTCGCGGCGATGCTCAGCGAGCGGCTCCGGCGCCCCGTGCACTTCGCATCGATGGAAGGCTTCTGGCGGCCCTCGGGCCCGTTGTTCGTGATGCGCGACGTGACGATCGGCGCGACCGAGGGCGGCGACGCGCTGCACCTGCCGCAAGCCGCGGTGAAACTCGATTTCGGCGCGTTCGTCCTGCCGTCCCGCCACCTCATCAACCTGCAATTGCGCGACCTGCGGCTGGGCCTCCGGCGCGCGGCGGATGGCCGCTGGAGCATCGACGGCTTCGGCGCGGGCGGTGGTACCCAGAAGGTGTCGTTCGGCAACCTGTCCGCCGATCTGTGGCTCGGCAACCTGCACCTCGACATCGCCGACGACACGACCGGGCGTCACTACGGTCTCATCGCGGATCAGCTGCGCCTCAGCCTGCAGGGCCATGCCATCCGCTTCGGCGCGATGCTCCGTCGCGAGAACGTCGGCGGCATGCTCACGGCGGCGGGCCGCTTCGCAGAAGACGGATCGAGCGGGCGTATCTACGTCGACGGCAGCGACGTCGACTTCAAGGCGCTGACCGGCGACTTCGATGTCGGCGGCTACGCGCTCGCCGGCGGCAAGGGGCGCTTCGAATCGTGGCTCGACTGGCGCGATGCCCAGGTCGTGCGCGCGACGTGGAAGATCGATCTCGACAACCTCGCCGTGCGCGGTCCGTCGCGCACGGTGAAGACCGCCGGACTGCACGGCATCGTCGATCTGCATCGCACGCCGGAAGGCGAGCGCATCGACTGGGCGGGCGCCGACGGCAGCGATCTCGCGCTCGTGCTGCGCCATGCGGGCGACAAGAGCAGCGGCACGCTGGTCGCGCGCAACCTCGATCTCGCGCCGCTGCTGCCGTGGGGCGGCGTGGCGCCGGCCGTGTCGCCATCGCTGGCGCGCTGGCTCGGCGAAGGGCGGCCGCGCGGGCGATTCGACCAGGCGCGCGCCGACTGGAATTCCGACGAGGGCGTGACGTTCGCGCACGCGTCGTTCTCCGGCCTCGGCATCGACGCCAGCGGCACGCTGCCCGGCATCTCGTCGCTGAAGGGCGAGATCTTCGGCGACCAGGGCGCGCTGGCGCTCAGCCTGCCGACCCAGGCGACGACCATCGACGCCACGGGCGTCTTCCGCAAGCCGTTCGTGATGTCCTCGCTCGGCGGCAGCATCGCCGTGCACAAGGAAGACGGCGACTGGCACGTCGGCGTCGATCCGCTCGATTTCCGCGGCGAGGGTTACGGCGGGCAGGCGCGCGGCGAGATCGTGCTCCCCGCCGCCGATACCGGTCCTTTCATGGACCTCTACGTGGCCCTCGGGGAGGGCGACGTCCCGGCCGCCAAGCTGTTCTGGCCGATCCATTCGATGTCGGAAGGCGCGCAGAACTGGCTCAACCGGGGCCTCGTGTCCGGCCACATCGAAGGCGGCTCGGCGCTCATCCACGGCAACCTGCGCGATTTCCCGTTCCGCAACCAGGAAGGACGGTTCGAGGCGCGCGCCGAGATCGACGATCTCGTGCTCGACTACGGCGCCGGCTGGCCACGCGCCGAAGGCGTGTCCGTCACCGCGAACTTCATCGGCAACGGGATGTACGTCGAAGCCAGCGAGGGTCACTCGCTCGGCAACGCCGTGAGCGCGGCGACCGCCGCGATTCCCGATTTCGCCGACGGCGTGCTCGACCTGAAGGTCAGCGGCGCGGGCACGGGCAACAGCTTCCTCGACTTCATCAAGAACAGCCCCGTGGCGAGCCGTAGCCGCGAGGCCATCGACAAGATGAAGCTCGGCGGCACCGGCGAGTTCGGGTTCAATCTCCTGCTGCCCCTGAAGGACGCGAAGGCGTTCACCCTGCAGGGCAGGGCGTCGATCAAGGACGCCGACCTCGTCGCCGACGCATGGAAACTGCGCCTCGACCGGATCACCGGGCCGATGACGTTCGACGGCGCGGGCTTCAGCGCGAAGGGTCTCACGACGGCTTTCCGCGGACAGCCGGCGCAGCTCGACCTCGCGATCGCCGGGGCCACCGGCGACCCGTCCACGATCGTCGACGCATCCGTGTCGGGCGCGTTCACGGTCGGCGAGATGACCGGCGAGTACGAGAGCCTGAAATGGCTCGGCGACATCGCGAAGGGGCGCGGGAATTTCCGCGTCGGGTTCGATCTGCGCAAGACGGGGAAGGGCGACGAGACCGCGCAGACCCTGCGCGTCGATTCCGACCTCCGCGGCGTCGAGTTGACCATGCCCACGCCGGTGAAGAAGGCCGCCAACGTGGCCACGCCGCTGTCGGTGACCGTCGGCATTCCGGTCGACGGCGCGCGGCTCGATCTCGCGCTGGGCGACGTGGTCCGTGGCCGTCTGCGTCTTCCGACCGACAAGGAACCGATCGCCGCCGCGTTCAATCTCGGCAGCGCGGCACCCGCCACGATGCCCGCGCAGGGTTACCTGATCGGCGGTCATGCGGTGAAGCTCGACGTGTCGGGGTGGGTGCAGTACGTCGTCGGTCTTTCGACGGGCGGCACGGGCCCGGGTCTGTCGTCGCTCGACGTCGCCGCCGACGACGGCGAAGTCTTCGGCCAGCATTTCGCCAACATGCACATCGTCGCGAAACCCGGGCCGCAGGAGCTCGCGTTGCGCGTCGACAGCGACGGCATGGCCGGGCAGCTCACGGTACCCAACGACGACCTCCGCCGCCGTGGCATCACGGCACGGATGGATCGCCTCTGGTGGCCCGCCGCCGACGACGCGGCGGATGCCGCGAAGAAGGGCAAGGCCGCCGCGGGCGCCGCGGCGACGACCGCCGCCACGGTCGCGAAGGCCGAGGATGCGACGCCCGACGCCACGAAGAAGCCCGTCGATGCGAACGAAGCCGGCGTCGCGCCGGCCAGCCTGCCACCGCTGCACCTGCAGGTGACGGACATGCGGCTGGGCAAGGCGAAGCTTGGCGAGGCGCGCCTCGAGACGTGGCCCACCGACGAAGGCATGCACATCGACCAGCTCCGCGCGCAATCGAAGAACGTGCAGATCACGGCCACGGGCGACTGGAACGGCGACGCGAAGCGCAGTCGCACCCACCTCGTCATGGGCTTCGTGTCCGAGGACGTCGCCCGCATGATGGACGCCCTCGGTTTCGCGGGCATCCTGCAGGGCGGCCGCACCGAGGCGCACCTCGACGCCACGTGGCCCGGTGGCCCGTCCGCCCTCGCTCTGGCCAACATGGACGGTACGCTGAAGGTCGACGTGGCCAACGGACGCATCCTCGAAGTGCAGCCCGGCGTGGGGCGCCTGTTCGGACTGGTATCGGTGACCGAACTGCCACGGCGCCTGTCGCTCGACTTCGGCGACGTGCTCGGCAAGGGATTCGCGTTCGATGCCATCACCGGCGATTTCCGTTTCGCCAACGGCAACGCCACGACGCAGAACCTCAAGATCCGCGCCCCGGCGGCCGAGATCACGATCACCGGCCGCGCCGGCCTCAAGGCGCGCGACTACGACCAGCAGGTGCTCGTCGTGCCGCACGTGGGCAGCAGCCTGCCCGTGGTCGGCGCGCTCGCGGGTGGCCCGGTCGGCGCCGCCGCGGGCCTCGCGGTCCAGGGCATCCTCGGCCGCGGCCTCAACCAGGCGGCGCGCAAGCGCTACTCGGTGACGGGTTCCTGGGACAAGCCGGTATTCACCCCGATCGACAAGGGACCGCCCTCCTCGGCGCCGCCCTTGCGCTGATGACCCTGAGCATGTGGGAGCCCGCTCGCGGGCGAAGGGTGCTCGCGAGAGCCGATTACCTCGCCGTGGGTTCCCGCTTTCGCGGGAACGACGAGCCTCGGCGGCGGCGTCATGCACCTGCCAAACGGCCGCCCAGGGTTTAAGCTGGGCGCCTTCGACCCCAGATCCGGGGTTCCCATGAATTGTTGCCGGCAGACCCGATGGATTCCCTGATTTCGCTCGCCGAACGCCGCCTGCTCACCCCGGGCGGACTGGCCTCCACCGACCTGGATCGCGTGTTCTCCCAGCTCATGGGGCCGTCGATCGATGCGGCCGACCTGTATTTCCAGCATTCGCGCAGCGAATCGTGGGTGCTCGAAGAGGGCATCGTGAAGGACGGTAGCCACTCGATCGAGCAGGGCGTCGGGGTCCGGGCGATCTCGGGCGAGAAGACCGGCTTCTCGTACTCCGACGAAATCGTGCTTCCGCAGCTGCTCGAGGCGTCGCGCGCGGCGCGCGCCATCGCGCAGGGCGGGGCGGGTGCGGGCAAGTCGCTCTCCCTCGCCACCGGTCGTGGCCTTTATCCCGCCATCGATCCGGTGGAGAGCCTGCCGAACGAAGAGAAGATCGCGCTGCTGCGCGAGGTGGATGCCTACGCCCGCTCGCGCGATCCGCGGGTGAAGCAGGTGGTCGTCAGCCTCGCCGCCACGATGGATACCATCCTCGTCGCGGGCTCCGACGGCACGCTCGCGGCCGACGTGCGTCCGCTCGTGCGGCTGAACGTCCAGGTGATCGCCGAGCAGAACGGCCGTCGCGAGCAGGGCCATTCGGGCGGCGGCGGCCGCTACGGCTATCGCGAGCTGATCGAGAACGGCCGCGCGCACGCGTTCGCCGAAGAGGCCGTGCGCCAGGCGCTGGTCAACCTCGACGCCGTGGACGCGCCCGCGGGCAGCATGACCGTGGTCCTCGGGCCGGGTTGGCCTGGCGTGCTCCTGCACGAGGCCATCGGGCACGGCCTGGAAGGCGACTTCAACCGCAAGGGCAGCTCGGCGTTCGCCGGCCGGATCGGCCAGCGCGTGGCGGCCGAGGGTGTCACGGTCGTCGACGACGGCACGCTGCCGGGTCGGCGCGGTTCGCTCAGCATCGACGACGAGGGCACGCCGACGGAGTGCACCACGCTCATCGAGAACGGCATCCTCAAGGGCTACATGCAGGACAAGCTCAACGCCCGCCTGATGGGCGTGAAGTCGACCGGCAACGGCCGGCGCGAATCGTTCGCGCAGCTGCCGATGCCGCGCATGACGAACACCTACATGCTCGCCGGCAATCGCGAGCCCGAGGAAATCATCCGGTCGGTGAAGCGTGGCCTCTACGCCGTGAACTTCGGTGGCGGCCAGGTGGACATCACGAACGGCAAGTTCGTGTTCTCCGCGAGCGAGGCCTACCTGATCGAGGACGGCAAGGTGACGCGCCCGGTGAAGGGCGCGACGCTCGTCGGCTCGGGCCCGGACGTGCTGACGCGCGTCTCGATGATCGGCAACGACCTCGCCCTCGACGAAGGCGTGGGTGTCTGCGGCAAGGACGGCCAGAGCGTGCCGGTCGGCGTCGGTCAGCCGACCCTGCGCGTGGATGGCATGACGGTCGGCGGCACGGCCGCCTGAGGGCAATCCGGGCCGGGGTGTACGGAGCCGTCGCGAAATTGACGCGTGACGCTAAATGCGCGCCGCGTAACGACTTCCCACCGCGCAGCGCACGGAATGGCGTCTTGTCCATTCCTGCTGCGTGGTGACAAAGCGGACCCACGTCACGGAACGCGAACGCGCGGCAAGAAATTTCTTAGCAATACCTCTTTTTAGTATTGTGGGTGTCATGGCCTGGGCGGATCATCCGCCCCGACAGCGTATGGACGGCTAAACCCGGGGTAGCGGGTTCGAACGGTCCACTCATCGTGAAACGACCCGTGAAGTCGCCGGCGACCCGTTCGCCGGCTTGCGGCGTCGTGCGCGCTGCGAAAAGTCGCTGCTTACCAACGTGGCTCAAACAGGGGACCTAAACCCAATGAAGCGACATCCCGCATCACCCCCGCGTCCGCGGCGAACGAGGCTGTCCGCCCTGTTCTCCGTGGCGTTCCTGGGCGTGACCGCGACGGCCCAGGCCGTCACGCTCGCACCTTCGGACCGCCAGGACATCAACCTCGGCGCGCAGCCGTGGAAGTACACCAAACAGGCGATCAAGAATCCGAACGACCCGGTGGTCTACGCTCCGTTGCCGAACGGCGACGACGGCGCCGCGGTCAATTTCGACGACAGCAAGTGGCTCACGGTCGGCCTGCCGCACGCGGCGAACGATTTCACCACCTTCATCAACCAGGAGTCCGGCGGTGGCCAGGGCAGCCTGGACGGCGAGACCAGCTGGTATCGCACCACGCTCGCCGACTCCGCGTCCTACCGCGGCAAGAAGGTGATGGTGGAGTTCGAGGGTGCGCACACGGGCGACCGCGTGTACATCAACGGACGCTTCATCCCCGGTACCGGCGTGCTGAACCAGGCGGGTCAGGTCGACGCGCAGGCGACGCACGTGATCGGCTTCGTGCCGCACATCGTCGACCTGACACCGTTCCTGAAGTTCGACGGCACCGACGTGCTGGCGGTCAAGGTCGCCCGCGGTGGCGGCTTCTTCGAGGATCCGGGCTTCTCGGGCTCCTTCCGCTTCGGCCAGGCCGAGTCGGGCATCTTCCGCCCGGTGAAGCTGCACGTGACGAATTTCGTGCACATCCCGGAAAACGTGTACGCGGGTCAGAACACCTGGGGCACGTACGTCGGCACGCAGGCGATCAGCGCCGACCACAAGCAGGCCACGATCCGCGTGCAGACCAACGTCGTCAACGAGACGGCGGCGGCGCAGGAAGTGACGCTGACCACCCAGATCGTCGACGCCAACGGCAACGTGGTGGCGACGGACCAGAAGCAGGCGACGCTCGCCCCGCACGTGATTCCCGGCGACGAGAAGCCCGTGTTCGACGAGACGCTGACGGTCAACAACCCGACGCTCTGGTATCCGAACAACAGCCTCGACGGCAAGCCGTACATGTACAAGGTGCTCCACACGGTGAGCATCGACGGCACGGTGGTGGATGCGAAGCAGAGCACGCTCGGCATCCGGACGATCACCTGGGACAAGGATTTCCCGTACGTCAACGGCAAGAAGCAGTACACCTGGGGCGGCTCCGGCCGTTACGACTATCCCGGCCTCGGCTCGTCCGTGCCGGAAGAGCAGCAGTGGCGCGATCTGCGCGACCTGGCGGCGGCGGGCGGTAACCTCTGGCGCCCCGGCCACTCGCCTTCGAGCCCGGAGTTCGTGGAAGCGGCCGACGCGCTCGGCGTGTTCATCGTCCAGCCCAGCGGTGACGGCGAGAACGGCTTCGCCGATCCCTGCAAGGCCGGCGACACGCAGTGCGCGAACATGTGGACGATCAAGCGCGAGGTCCATCGCGACATCGTGATCCGCGATCGCAGCCATCCATCGATCCTGGCGTGGGAGCACAACAACGGCGTGATGTATACGCCGTTCGCGCAGGAACTGCGCACGCTCGCGCGCAACTGGGATTCGATCGCGCCGCGCGCCGCGGCCGACCGCACGCCGAACGCGGCGAACGGCGACATCCTCAGCTGTTCGAAGGCCGGTTGCGAGACCAACCTGCACCAGACCACGCCGAACAAGCCCGCCTGGGGCGCGGAGTACTGGGGCGACGGCGTGCTGCGTCACTCGTACGACCTCGAACTGGCGTTCGCGCTGAACTATCTCGTGCCGTATTCGGAGGCCCGAAAGGCCGGTACGTTCGGCATGGCGCAGTGGTATTTCGCCGATACCCCGGGTGAGACCGTCGAGCTGGCCGATGGCCTGGAAGACGATACCCATTGGGTGTACGGGTACAAGAACGGCGCCATCGACCACAACGCGGACGGCACGCCGGTCAAGCAGTTCCGGCACAACGCCCGTGGAAACAACGCGTCGATGACCGACGCGAACCGTTTCCCGCGCATGCTGTATTACATCTACCAGTCCGTGTGGGTGCCGTACGACCTGCGTCCCGTGGTGAAGCTCGCCAACCACTGGAACCTCACGGGCAACATCACCGTCAGCGCGTTCAGCAACTGCCCGAAGGTGCGTCTGCTGATCAACGGCGTGCCGCAGGGCAACGATCAGACGCCCAATCCGTGGGACACCATCGACAAGGTGTCGCAGGATGCGGAGAACGGCCCCCGCGATACGCGCACGGGTCGCATCGTCGGTGCGGACGTCGCGCAGAAGACGACGAAGCTGCCGGGCCAGGTCCATTGGGACGTGACGTGGCAGGCCGGCACCGCGGTCGCGCAGTGCATCGACACCGTGGGCAACGTCCGCAAGGACGCCAATGGCCTCGACGTCGCCGATACGCTGACCACGGCGGGCACCGCCGACCACATCGAGCTCGAAGTGGTGAACACGAAGGATCCGATCGTCCGTCCGGACGGCTCGGCCTTCCAGATCACCGCGAACGGTTCCGACGCGGCCTTCATCGTCGCGCGCGTGGTGGACAAGAACGGCAACTGGGTGCCGACGGCCTCGCAGAAGGTGACGTTCGACGTCGACAGCGGCGCGTCGCTGGTGACCTTCAACGGCGGCACGCAGCAGTACGTGGACTACAGCGCCGGCGAGGTACCGGACCAGGGCGGCGGTATCGCCGAGCCGATCCATTCGTACCACTCGCCGGGCTCGCATGAGCTGCAGTTCGAAGGCGGCCTGCAGAAGATCGCGCTGCGCACGAAGTTCACGACGGGTACCGTGACGGTCAGCGCTTCGGCGCCGGGCCTCGTCGCGGGCCATACGTCGTTCACCATCCAGTCCGTGCCGAAGGCGCCGACGACCTCCGGTCCGCCGTCGGTCATCGCCAATCCGGTCGACGACAACGTCACCGTCGGCGACACCGGTCACTTCTCCGTGACGGCGTCCGGCGCTCCGCCGCTGACGTTCACCTGGAAGAAGAACGGCGTCGAGATCCCCGGCGCGACGACGGCGAGCTACACGACGCCGGCGACCACGCTCGCGGACAATGGCGCGGTCTATACCGTGGTCGTGCACGGCCAGGGTCCGGACCAGGAATCGACGCCGGCCCGCCTCGGAGTGTTCGCGTTCTCGCCGGTGGTCATCTCGGCGCAGCCCGCGTCGCAGAACGTCGACGCCGGCCAGTCGGCACGCTTCGCCGTGACGGCCTCCGGTTCGCCGAAGGTGAAGTACCAGTGGTACGTCGACGGCGTCGCGATTCCCAACGCCACCTCGACGAGCTACGAGACGGGTACGCTCTCCACGGCCGACAATGCGAAGAAGTTCGAAGTGCTCGTGAGCAACTCGAACAGCCAGCAGAAGTCGAACGTGGCGACGCTGACCGTCAATGCCGCCCGTCCCCCGGTCCTCACCGGTAACCTGGCCGACGTTCGCGCCAACCCGGGCCAGCCGGCGACGTTCGACGCGTCGAACATCGTGGCGGGTACCACGCCGTACCACTACAAGTGGTCGCACGACGGCCAGCCGGTCGGCGACGACCTGCCCACGCTGACCATCGGCGCGGTGCAGCTGTCCGACGTCGGTTCGTACAGCGTGACGGTCTCCAATATCGTCGACGGCGCTACCGTGACGGCGACGGCGAAGCTCACCCTGGCTCCGCCGGGCGCGAACCTCGCCCGCCAGAAGCAGACGCTGTCCACGGAAGTGGAGAACGTGCAGGGCACGCCGGCATGGGCGGCCGTCGACGGCGACGCCACGACGCGCTGGGCCTCGAAGCAGAAGGTCGACGACGCGTACATCACCGTCGACCTGGGCAGTTCGCGCACGTTCAACCGCGTGGTGCTGAAGTGGGAGAACGCGCACGCGACCGAGTACAAGATCCAGTATTCGGACAACCCGGACTCGGGTTTCAAGGACGCGTACCACAACACGGCGAGCGTCGGCGGCACCGAGGACGTCACGTTCGAGGCGCCGGTCACCGGTCGCTATGTCCGCATGCAGGGCGTCAAGCGCTCGACCGACTACGGCTATTCGCTGTACGAGTTCGAGGTGTACAACTCGGCCGGTTGCTGCGGCGCGAGCGAACGCTACACCACCACGTCCGGTTCGAAGTTCGTGACCGATACGCTCAGTGGGCTGGTCTGGGACCGCGTGCAGCGTGGCTACCAGGACCAGGGCGCGCAGTTCACGCAGTCGGTCGCCATCACCGAGTGCGCGAAGGACAGCATGCGCCTTCCGACCGTGGCGGAAGCGCTGGCCATCAGCGGCCAGAACTACTCCACCGCCGCGTTCCCGGGCGCCTGGACGACCTGGACCGAAGGCAAGGACCCGACGGATGCGACGTACGCGTTCGTGGTCAGCTCGCTCGGCGTGAAGAGCCGTGCCGTCGCGGAGAACAACCCGGGCCACGTCCTCTGCGTGAAGGGCACGAAGGTCGTCGCTCCGGCGATCACCGCGCAGCCCGCGAACCAGAAGGCGGGCGTGGGTCGTTCGGCGCACTTCGCCGTGACGGCGTCGGGCGTGGGTCCGCTCTCGTACGACTGGTACAACGTGAGTAAGGACGCCGACGGCCTCGACGTCGAAACGCTGCTCTCGAGCACCGCCGACGGCACCTATGCGACGCCGGCGCTCGTCGCGGCCAACAACGGCGCGCGTCTGCGCGTGAAGGTCGTCAGCGCCCAGGGCCTGTCGACCACCAGCGACGACACGTTCCTCACGGTCGACAACAGCGACGCCGGTTTCGACCCGGTGTTCGGTGCGCCCGTCGCGCAGCAGCCGGGCCAGCCCGGCGACGGCGACAACGGCGGCGACAACGGTGGTGGTAACCCGCCCAGCCCGGGCACGCCCGGCGACGGCAAGGGTGGCGTGAACATCGCCCTCGGCGCGAAGACGACGTCGCATGTCGATCCGGAACGTGGCGACCTGGACGCGTCCATGGCCACCGACGGCAAGTTCGACACGCGCTGGAGCTCGAAGGGCAAGGTCGATCCGACCGACCTCGTCGTCGACTTCGGCACGGCGAAGACGTTCGACCACGTGATCATGCGCTGGGAGAACGCCGCGTCGGCGAAGTACACGATCGATGTGTCCAACGACGGCGAATCGTGGCAGACCGTGGCCGGCCCGATCACGGGCAAGGGCGGCGTCGATACGCAGACGTTCGCCGTGCAGACGGCCCGTTTCGTCCGCATGAACAGCACGGCCCGCACCACGGACTACGGCAATTCGTTGTGGGAGTTCGAGGTGTACCAGGCGGCCGCGCCGCAGCAGCCCGAGAAGGGCGATCAGGATGCGGGCGAACCGCAGCAGCCGGACCACGCCGTGCCGTCCACCGGCAACCTCGCGCTGAAGCGTGCGGTGGTCGCGTCCGATACCGAGAACGCCGTGGCGTTCAAGGCGGACAACGCCAACGACGGCGACGGCGGCTCGCGCTGGTCGTCCGCTTTCAGCGACGACCAGTGGATCCAGGTCGACCTGGGTTCGGTGAAGACGATCGGCAAGGTGGTGCTCTCGTGGGAGAACGCGCATGCGCTCGCCTACCGCATCGACGTGTCGATCGACGGCAAGACCTGGAACGTCGCGTACGACGAGGAGAACAGCCAGGGCGGTATCGAAACCGTCACCTTCCCGGCGGTCTCGGCGCGGTACGTGCGCATGCAGGGCCTTAAGCGCTCCAGCGCCTACGGCTATTCGCTGTGGGAGATGGGCGTGTATGCCGCCAGCGGCGACGGCGACACCGGCACGCAGCCGGGCAACCCGGGCGCCAACGATCCGGCACAGGGCTTCGACTATGTGACGTATCCGGGCTACATCGGCACGCAGCTGCGCAACACGACGAACGGCAAGTGGCGCGACGACCAGATCTTCGTGGCCGTCATCGGCCGCGACCCGGCGTCGAAGGTGTTCTCGTGGGTCAAGCCGGACGGCACGTTGATCGCCGCTTCGGAGACCGACAACGATGCCACCGGTCATCTCACCAAGAACGGCCAGAACTACTCGAACTACTTCTTCACGCTCGCGCAGGCCAAGCTGCTCAAGCTGCCGAAGATGGATTCGGGCCGGATCTTCGTCTCGGTGGGTGAACCGATGTACATCAAGATCCTGAAGGCCGCCGACGGTTCGATCGGCTTCGCGGGCCCCAACCCGCTCAACGCCACCGACCCGAACATCGGTGTGTACTACGACTGGTACGAGTTCACCTGGAACGACAACGCCATCTTCATCAACACGACGCAGGTCGATCAGTTCTCGATCCCGCTGTCGCTCGATGTGTTCGGCGGCAACAAGTCCAGGCACGAGTCGTCGGGCATCACGCAGACGCGTGCGCAGATCTTCGCCCAGTACAACCAGGAGGTTCCGGCCGAGTTCCAGCTGGCCGAAGCCGATCCGATCCGGATCCTGGCACCGGGCAAGGCCGCGTTCGACGCGGGCAAGCCGCAGGAGCACTACTTCGACGCGTACATCGACCAGTCGTGGGCGTATTACGAGAACCACGTGCTGCAGATGACGATCGGCGCCAAGCAGTTCGAAGGCACCGTCGTGGACGGCGTGCTGACCTTCGTCCACACCAACTGGGCGCAGACGAAGGAGCCGGACGAAGCGGAAGGCATGCTCTTCAAGGTGGAGAAGCCGACCACGCAGGCCGTGCTCGAAGGCAAGGACCAGCTCGCCCGCTCGCACGATCCGTGGGGCGTGGAAGGCCAGCTCGAAGCGCAGATCTGCGCCGCGTTCAACCGTCACGTCATGGAAGACACCAGCAGCTGGAAGGATCCGGGCGCGTTCTACCAGCAGTCGCCGGCGAACTACTATTCGCGCTTCTGGCACCTGCACGGTGTGAACGGCAAGGCATACGGCTTCGCGTACGACGATGTTTCGGACCAGAGCTCGACGCTGATCGAGACCCAGCCGGAGCACCTCGAACTCGGGATCGGTTGGTAAGCCGGTAACACGGTGAAGAAGAAAGGGCGGTGGAGAAATCCACCGCCCTTTTTCTTTGCCCGGATCGTAGGAGCGCGCCTTGCGCGCGACATCTTCTCGCGAGGCGCTCAGGCCCTGTCGCTCACGGCTCCAACGGCGTCGCCGCCGCGCGGTTCTTCGCGTGGCGGACGAGCGGGCGCAGGTGGCGGTCAAAGCGCGGATCGTAGGAGCGCGCCCTGCGCGCGACATCTTCTCGCGGGGCGCTCAGCCCTGTCGCTCACGGCTCCAACGGCGTCGCGCGCAAGGCGCGCTCCTACGGCGTTGCCGTTGCGCGGTTATTCGCCTGCCGACGCCTCGAGTTCCTTCAGGATCCGGTAGATCTCGCGGAAGGCGTGCAGCGGCTTGTTCGCCTCGCACTCCGCCTTCGCCTGGCGGACGAGCGAGCGCAGGTGCTGGCGGTCGAGGTCCGGGTGTTCGTCGAACAGTTCGCCGAGGGCCACGTCGCCGCCTTCCAGCAGGCGTTCGCGACGCGCTTCGAGGCGATGCATGTGCGCGGCTTCCTGGCGCTGGCGATCGCGGTCTTCGCCGAGCGCGGCGCGCGCGTCGACGAACGCTTCGTCGCCGTGCCGGCGCATCTGCTTGGCGAGGAACGCGAGCTGGCGCTTGCGCGCGATGTGCGAGGTCACCTTACGCGTGCGGCCGATCTCGTCGACGATGTCCTCGGGCAGGTTGAGCTTCGGGATGCGGCTGGGCGGGAGCTCCACCAGCTGGCCCGCCAGCTTGAGGATGTCGAGCGCGTTGCGGCGCTTTTCGCTGCGGCTGGGGCCGAGGTCCTCGTCGTCCTCGTCGCGCGGACGGTCGTCGAAAGGCTTCATGGGAGAAGATCCGTGATGGACTGGAAGTCCGCCTCGCGCTCGAACGCGAAGCGGGGGAACGTCTTGCCGTCGCGCTCGACGGTTTCGGCGAACATGGCGGCGGGGCGCACCCAGAGGCGGCGCTGGTCGTAGAGGTCCTGGTAGATCACCATTTCCTCCATCGTTTCGCTATGCAGGGACGTTCCCAGCACGCGGTAGGGCATGCCCTTGAAGTGGCGGTAGTAGCCGACACGGACGCTCATTCGTGGATTCCATGGCACCATGGGCGGTGCATTGCTTTTGATCGGACGACGCGACCCCATGTTTCCGGGGATGGCCGCGTACGGCCGACTATTCTAACCCTCTGCCCCCGGGAAGCCCACGTGAGCCAAGTTGCCGCCCTCGACACCAGCCACCAGGACCTCGACCGCCTCGCCAGCCTGGCGGAGGACACCATCCGCCGGGCGCGCGCCGCGGGCGCGACCCAGGCCGAGGTGTCCGCGAGCGTCGACGTCGGGCTGAACGTGAACGTGCGGCTGGGCGAGGTGGAGACGGTGGAGCACACCCGCGACCGCGGTTTCGCCCTCACCGTGTACTTCGGCCAGCGCAAGGGCTCCGCCAGCACGGCCGATCTGAACCCGGATTCGATCCAGGCCACCATCGAACAGGCCTGCGCGATCGCCCGCTTCACCGAGGAAGACCCGGCCGCCGGCCTCGCGGACGCCGACCGCATGGCCACGGCGTTCCCGGACCTCGACCTCTGGCACCCGTGGGACCTCGACGTGGACAGCGCGATCGCGCTCGGCCGGGACATCGAGGACGCGGGCCGGGCCGTCGCGGGCATCACGAATTCGGACGGCTCCAGCGTCAGCGCGGGGCAGAGCCTCTCGGTGTACGCCAATTCGCACGGCTTCCTCGGTCGCGAGCGGGGCACCCGCCATTCGCTGTCGGTGGCCCTGATCGCGGGCGACGACGAGGGCATGCAGCGCGATTACTGGTACGACAGCCAGCGCCGCGCCGAGGATTTCACGCCGGCCGCCGAGATCGGTCGCAAGGCCGCCGAGCGCACGCTTTCGCGCCTCGACGCGCGCCGCCTCGGCACGCGGCAGGCGCCGGTCCTGTTCGCGCCGGAGGTGGCGCGTTCGCTGATCGGGCATCTTCTCGGCGCCGTCAGCGGCGGTTCGCTGTACCGGCGATCGAGCTTCCTGCTCGATCACGCGGGCAAGCAGATCCTGCCCTCCTGGTTCCGCATCGACGAGAAGCCGCTCGTGCCGCGCGGCCTGGGCTCGTCGGTGTTCGATGCCGAAGGCGTCGCGACGGTGGACGCACCGCTGGTGGTCGACGGCGTGCTCCAGCGCTACATCCTCGGGAGCTACTCGGCACGCAAGCTGGGTCTGTCGAGCACCGGCAACGCCGGCGGCGTCCACAATCTCTACGTGAAGACCGGCGACGACGATTTCGCCGGGATGCTGCGCCGACTCGGCACGGGCCTGCTGGTGACCGAGGTCATGGGGCAGGGTGTGTCCATCGTCACCGGCGACTACTCGCGCGGCGCGTCGGGCTTCTGGGTCGAAAACGGCCAGATCGCCTACCCGGTGGAAGAGATCACGATCGCGGCCAACCTTCGCGACATGTACGCGAACCTGGTGGCCGTGGGTGCGGACGTCGACCGCCGTTCGCACATCCTCACCGGCTCCTGGCTCATCGAGAAGATGACGATCGCCGGCGAGTGACGGGCATGTGTCTTCCGTCGTCTTGACAGGCGACGGGGCGGCACCGACAGTGGGCGCGACATCGCCCACGGAGTTCCGCCATGAGTACGCCGTCCGATCAGATCCCGCCGTCGCCGCCGCCGGCCCCGCCGCCCTACGAGCCGACGGGAGCCGCCGTTTCCAGTACCGACGACAAGAACATCGCGATGCTGACCCATCTTTCGGGGATCATCTTCAGCATCATCGTCCCGCTCATCGTCTGGCTGATGCACAAGGACCGGGCCGACAAGGCCTACCTGGTGACCGAGGCGAAGGAAGCCCTGAACTTCCAGATCACGGTGCTCATCGGCTACGTGATCTGCTGGGTGCTCGCGTTCGTCATCATCGGTGCCTTCCTGACCCCGCTGGTGTGGCTGTTCAACCTGGTCTTCTGCATCGTCGCGGCGATCCGCGTGAGCCAGAACGGCAGCTACCGTTACCCCTGGGTGCTGCGGCTCATTTCCTGACCGTCAACCTGTAGGAGCGGACCTGGCCGCGACAGCTTTTCGCCTCTGTTCCGGGTCTTGCGCGCCAGCTCGATGGCTTGCCGCGAGCAGCTGTCGCGGCCAGGTCCGCTCCTACCGTATGGCGCGCGAAAGGATCAGTGTCCGCGGGTGGCCGAATAGCGGGCGAGGTCCGCGAGCCATTCACCGCGCTGGCCCAGCGGCGAAATCGCCTCCAGCGCCTCGTCGACCAGTGACGCCAGACGCGCACGCGACGCGTCGAGCCCGATGATCGACGGGAAAGTGGGTTTGTCGGCGGCGGCATCCTTGCCGGCGGTCTTGCCGATCACGGCGGATTCGCCCTCGACGTCGAGGATGTCGTCGCGCACCTGGAAAGCCAGGCCGACGGCGTGTCCGTAGCGGTCGAGGCGCGCGAACATCGATTCGTCGACGCATCCCGCCGCCAGCGCGCCGAGGCGGATCGACGCGCGGATGAGCGCGCCGGTCTTGTATGCGTGCATGCGCTCCAGTTCGTCGAGCGACAGCTTGTGGCCGACGCCCGCGAGGTCGAAGGCCTGGCCGCCGGCCATGCCCTCCGCGCCGCACGCGGCACCCAGCGTGCGCAGCATGGCGATGCGCTGACGCGCGTCGTCGCCCTCGGGTGCGATGGCCAGCAGCTCGAACGCGAGCGCCTGCAGCGCGTCGCCCGCGAGGATCGCCATCGCCTCGCCGAACACGATGTGGCAGGTCGGCCGGCCGCGGCGCAGCGCGTCGTCGTCCATGGCGGGCAGGTCGTCGTGGACGAGCGAGTAGGCGTGGATGATCTCGACGGCGCACGCGGGCGCGTCGAGGAGCGGTCCGTCATTGCCGAGCGCATGGCCGGCCGCGTAGACGAACAGGGGGCGCAACCGCTTGCCGCCGCCCAGCACCGCGTAGCGCATGGCGCGGTGGAGGTCGGTGGGCGGGAGGTCTTCGGCGGGCAGCGCGCGCGCGAGCGCGTCGTCGGCCCGGCCGACCAGCGCCTTCAGCGGCGCCGGCAGGTCAGTCGATGCGGGAGTCAAAGGGTTCGGCGGTGTCGGGGGCTTCGGGGTCGAGAAGCAGGCGCACGCGCAGTTCCGCCTGCTCCAGCGCCGTCTGGCAGTGCCGGTAGAGGCCGATGCCGCGTTCGAACGACTTCAGGGATTCGTCGAGGCTGAGCTCCCCGCCTTCCATGCGCGTGACCAGTTGTTCGAGTTCGTCCAGCGAGTGCTCGAATTCGGCGATCGACGAGGCGGGCGCGGGGGTGGCGGGGGACTTCGGCATGGCCGCAAACGTAGCTCACATGGGCCTTTCGATCAATCGTCGCGATGCCACACCGGTGCGCCGCCGGCCTCGCCGAACAGCGCTTTTCCTTCGTCGCTCAGCCACCTGTCCGCCACGGCGACGAGGCGCCCATTCCGTTCGACCAGCGGCATGCGCGGACGCTCCCAGGGAGGGATGCCCGCTTGCTGGAAGAGGTCGCGCAATTCACGGGTGTGGCGATCGCCGGCCGGGCGGAGGTGCTCCCCGCCGCGCCGGTAGCGGACCGTCACCGCCTCGCCGAGGCGAGCGCCGCCGAGGGATAGCGTGCCCCCACCCGGAAGGGCGAGCGGTTCGCCGTGCCAGGCGCCGCTCCAGCCCTCGTCGAAGCCAGAGCGGCGACGCATCGGCCAGAGCCGGCCGCGCCAGACGCGGATCTCCGTGTCCTGCCAGCCGACGAGCGGCAGGCGTTCCGCCGCGGCATCGCGGACCTGCGCTTCGAGCGTCTCGCGCTGCGCCGTCGTGGGTGCGGCGAGCCCGGTCTCGTGCAGCCAGTGATCGAGCAGCGGAGCGCGCTGCGCCAGCGGCAGGGCGAGCCACCCCGCGGCGTCCAGGGTGCCGTTGGCGTCGCGAAGCCCGTCCAGCGCGTCCATCCAGCCGTCGCGCAGGTGGTCGGCGGCATCCCGGCACAGCCGCGCGCTATGCACGATGCTGCTGGCCGCGTGCGGCCAATGGGCGAGAAGGGCCGGCACGATCGTTCCGCGCAGGTAGGCGCGAGCGATCCGCGGATCCTCGTTCGACGGATCGTGCACCGTATCCAGCGCGGCGCCGGCGATGTGGTCGAGCAGGGCCCCTCGTGGCAGCGACAGCAGCGGACGCCAGAGCATGCCCGCACCCAGCGGGCGCAGCTCGCGCATGCCGGCGAGCCCCTCCGGTCCCGCGCCACGCAGAAGTTTCAGCAGCACCGTTTCGACCTGGTCGTCGCGATGGTGGGCGAGCACGAGGCGCTCGCCTTCGTGCAAGGCACCGGCGAAGGCCGCGCGCCGCGCGCGGCGCGCGGCGCCTTCGACGCCCTCGCCACGACTGAAGTCCACCGTGACGCGGATGGCTTCGAAGGGCACGTCGAGCGACTCGCAGAAACGCCGGCAGTGCAGCGACCACACCCCGCTTTCCGCATGCAGGCCATGGTCGACGTGGAGCGCGCGCAGGCGTGGCCGAGGCGAGCGTCCCGCGAGGGCGTGGAGCAGGGCGGTGGAATCCGGACCGCCGCTGTACGCGACGACGAGCGGTACGTCGCCGAGCTCGGCCAGCGCGGCGTCGAGGTGGTCGACGAGCGTGGTCATCGGGCCTTCGGTTTCACGCGCACGAAGGGATGCTTGCCGTTGCCGATCTGGCGGTCTTCCATGTCGAACAGGCCGATCGCGTTGATCAGGCCGCTGAAGCGGGAGTACCCGTAGTCACGCGAGTCGAAGTCGGGCGAGCGCTTGTTGACGATGCCGCCGACGGTGCTGAGCGCCGCCCAGCCGTTCTCGTCGGACGCGGCGTCGATGGCGTTGCGCAGCAGGTTCATCAGCTTCGTGTCGCCGCGCAATTCGTTCGCGGTCTTCTTCGCTTTCGGCTCTTCGGGCTCGCTCTCCACCGTGCCGACGAGGCGGTCGGTGTAGATGAACTTGTCGCAGGCGGAGACGAAGGGTTGTGGCGTCTTGCGTTCGCCGAAGCCGTAGACGGTGAGCCCGGCCTCGCGGATGCGCGAGGCCAGTCGCGTGAAGTCGCTGTCGCTGGATACGATGCAGAAGCCGTCGAAACGCGCGGAGTAGAGCAGGTCCATCGCGTCGATGATCATCGCGGAGTCGGTCGCGTTCTTGCCCGAGGTGTACGCGAACTGCTGGATGGGCTGGATGGAGTGGTCGAGCAGGACGGCCTTCCACCCGCCCAGGTTGGGGCCGGTCCAGTCGCCGTAGATGCGCTTCACGTGCGCGGTGCCGAACTTCGCGACCTCGGCGAGCAGGCCATCCACGATGGCGGGGCGCGCGTTGTCCGCGTCGATCAGGACGGCGAGCTTGTCGGTGACGTCGTTGGCCATGGCGGCATCCCGTGAACGGTGATGCCGCCGATGGTACAGGTGCCGGAGCACCGGGGGCCGGTGCCTCAGCCTTCGGTGAAGGCGCCGTAGCCGCGGAGACGCTGGTAGCGCTTCTCCAGCAAGGTGTCGATGGGCAGCGCTTCGAGGGCGTCGAGCTCGTTCAGGAGCACGGCCTTCAGGCGCGTGGCCATCGACTGCGGATTGCGATGGGCGCCGCCCAGCGGCTCGCGGACGATCTTGTCGATCAGGCCGTTCTCGAGGAGACGCGGCGCGGTGAGGCCCATGACTTCCGCGGCATCCTTCGCCTTGTCGGCGCTCTTCCAGAGGATCGACGCGCAGCCTTCCGGCGTAATGACCGAATAGGTGGAGTACTGGAGCATCAGCGTGCGATCGCCGACGCCGATCGCCAGCGCGCCGCCGGAACCGCCTTCGCCGGTGACCGTGCAGATCACGGGCACGCGCAGCTCGGCCATCTCCAGCAGGTTGCGCGCGATGGCTTCCGACTGGCCGCGCTCCTCGGCGTTGATGCCGGGCCAGGCGCCCGCGGTGTCGATGAAGGTGAAGACGGGAATCTCGAAACGCTCGGCCAGCTTGAACAGGCGCAGCGCCTTGCGATAGCCCTCCGGACGCGGCATGCCGAAGTTGCGCTTGACCTTGGTCTTCGTGTCGCGGCCCTTCTGGTGGCCGACGATCATGATCGAGCGGCCGTTGATGCGCGCGAGACCACCGACGATCGCCTGGTCGTCGGCGAACATGCGGTCGCCCTTGAGCTCGTGGAACTCCTCGCACATGCCCTGGATGTAATCGAGCGTGTACGGGCGCGCGGGATGGCGCGACACCTGGCTGACCTGCCACGGCGTGAGGTTGCGGAAGATCTCGGCGGTCTTCAGCTTGAGCTTTTCGCGAAGCCGGCCCACTTCCTCGTCGATGTTGAACGCCTGGCCGCTGCTGGCATGGCGAAGCTCTTCGATCTTCGCCTCCAGTTCTGCGATGGGTTGTTCGAAATCGAGGAAATTGGGATTCATGGAGTCGGCGCTTCGGACAAGACCGCTGATTATACCCAACTGCGAAACGGCGCCATGTGCGCGAGGGTACGGTACGCGGGCCGGCGAACTAAGTGGTTGATTGGCCTCGGTTCGCCGGCCCGGTCGTTCATTACGGGCCGACTTCGGCGTCGGCGGACTGCACGAGGAAGACGTCGTCCACCTGGACGGTCGCGGCGGAGTCTTCGTTGCCGATCTCGATCATGACGTGGGCGGGCTGGCGGAACGCCTTGCCGTCCACGACGAGTTCGACTTCCGTCCATTCGTGGTGGCGGGCCATGGTCGTGGTGGCGCCAAGCTTGGCGACATCGGTGCCGGCCGCGTTGCTCATGGAAAGCGTCGCGCGCACGGGGGCGTCGTGGCTCTCCGACAGGAGGCGGAAGCGCAGGACGTAGCTGGCGTCTTCGTTCGGCGTGCCGAAGCTGGCATAGACCGCCTGCCGAACGCTGGAGCCGGGGCGGATCGCCGCGTAGCCGTTGCCGGAGGCGTCGCTGCCCTGAGACACCATGCCGTTGGCCGTCCAGCCCTGGAGCGAATCGAACATGCCCTGCTTCACGGGCAGGCGGCACGCGTCGAAGATCTCGGTGGAATTGCACGAGGGCAGGCCAGCTGGCGACGGACCGATGTGCGAGAAACCGCTGCTGGTCTGGGTGCCGGCGACCGCGGTGCCGGCGAGGCTGGTGGCGCAGAACGCGGCCAGAACGAGGTGGCGGGGAGAAACGTTGAGGGTCATCGTGGGGATCCATACGGGGGAGGAAAACGCATGTGCGTGCGCGGAATCCGATTCCGCACCCCGATTACAGCTCAGCCGTCATCCTCGTTGGGCGCCGCCTACACGCCGCCAGCGATAGTCCTACGCATTCTGTCGCCCCACCGCTGGGACTGTTGGAGCGGACCTGGCCGCGACAGCCGTTCGCCCCGGTCCAACAAGCTTGCGCGCCAGCTCGAAGAAGGCTGTGGGAGCGGACCTGGCCGCGACAGCTGTTCGCCTCGGTCCACAGGCTCGCGCGCCAGCTCGAAGGGCAACGCGAAACGCTGTCGCGGCCAGGTCCGCTCCCACAGCCGGTCCGCTCCCACAGCCTTCGCATTTCGCACCACGGCGACGGCCGGATCAATCCGCCGGGCGCACCATGCGCAGTTCGGTGCCCAGGACGCCCGGCAGGGTGCGCAACGTGCGGACGAGATCGGGCACGGCGCGCACGCGCCATTCGTCGCCGAGTTCGAGGCTGGCCTGTCCCACCGCGTTGCGATAGCCGCTGAGCAGGAGGGGCGTGCGGCCGCCGCGGTAGCCCATCAGCGCCTGGCGCAGATGACGCGGGAAATCGGGGCCGACGCCGTTGAGCTTGAGCGTCAGCAACCGGCCGAAATGCTCCATCGCGTCGGCGAGCGCGTAGGCCTTGCGCGCGCGCAACTGATAGCCGCCCGCGAAGTCGTCGATGCGCAGCCCGCCTTCGACCACGATCATCGTGCCGCGCGTCAGCAGGTGCTGGGATTCCGCGAAGACTTCACGGAAGAAACTGGTTTCGAGCATGCCGGTGGCGTCCTCGACCTGCACGAACGCGTCGCTTTCGCCGCGCTTGCGCACCCCGACGACCATGCCCGCGACCGTCCACGGCGTTTCCGGTCCGCGACGGAAACGGCTGGCGTTCTCGTCGTCGTCGTTGCGACGCGGTTTCGGCGGCTGGTAACGCTGCGGAATCTCGCCGATGGGGCAACTCGACAACTGGCCGAGCTCCGCCTTCCACGGATCGGTCGGATGCCCCGACAGGTAATGGCCGAGCGTATCGAGCTCGCCCTGCAACAGTTGCTCGAGCGGCCACTCCGGCACGGAACCGGTCAGCTCGATGATGCTCGGCGCCTCGGCCGCGCCGAACGCGTTGCCGAAGATGTCGACCTGCCCCGAGGCGCGATTCTTCGCCTCCTGGTCGGCGGCCCGCATCGCCTCCGGGATGTGCATGACGAGCGTGGCGCGGTTCTCGCCGAGCGCGTCGAGCGCGCCGGCCTGCACCAGCGCTTCCATCACGCGCTTGTTGAGCTTGTTCGAGCCGACGCGCTGGCAGAAATCGACCAGCCCGCGATACGGGCCACGCGCCTTGCGTTCGGCGACGATCTCCTCGCAGATGCCCTGGCCGACGCCCTTGATGGCGCCGAGGCCGTAGCGCACCACGCGCGGTTCGACGGCCTCGAACATGTAGTCGGACGCGTTGACGTCGGGCGGCAGCACCTTGATGCCGATCGCGCGCGTCTCGTCGAGGAAGGTGACCGCCTTCTCGGTGTTGTCCATGTCCGACGAGATCGTCGCGGCCATGAACTCGGCGGGGTAGTGCGCCTTCAGCCAGGCGGTCTGGTACGACACGAGGGCGTACGCGGCGGCGTGCGACTTGTTGAAACCGTAGCCGGCGAACTTCTCCATGAGGTCGAAGATCGCGTCGGCCTTGTCGCCGTCGATCCCGTCCTTGGCGGCACCTTCGCGGAACGTCGCGCGGTGCTTCACCATCTCCTCGGCTTTCTTCTTGCCCATCGCGCGACGCAGCAGGTCGGCGCCGCCGAGCGTGTAACCGCCGACGATCTGCGCCATCTGCATCACCTGCTCCTGGTAGACCATGATGCCGTAGGTCTCTTTCAGGATCGGTTCGACGCGGGGATCGGGATATTCCACCGCTTCCTTGCCGTGCTTGCGCGCGCAGAAGCTGGGGATGAGGTCCATCGGGCCGGGGCGGTACAGCGCCACCAGCGCCACGATGTCCTCGAAGCGGTCGGCCTGCGCGTCCTTGAGCATGCCCTGCATGCCGCGGGATTCGAGCTGGAACACCGCGACGGTCTGCGCCTTCTTCAGCAGGTCGTAGACCTTGGGATCGTCGAGCGGCAGCGACTCGATCACCAGCGGCTCGACGCCTTCCTTCGCGCGGCGCTTGTTGATCGCCTTCACGGCCCAGTCGATGATCGTGAGCGTGCGCAGGCCGAGGAAGTCGAACTTCACGAGGCCGACGGCTTCGACGTCGTCCTTGTCGTACTGCGTGACGACGCCTTCGCCGCTCGGTTCGCAGTACAGCGGCGCGAAGTCGGTGAGCGGCGTGGGCGCGATGACGACGCCGCCGGCGTGTTTGCCGGCGTTGCGTGTGAGGCCTTCGAGGCTGAGCGCGAGATCGATCAGCGCGCGCGATTCTTCCTCGGTGTCGTAGACCTCGCAGAACTCCCGGACGATGCGGTCCGGCTCCTTCTTCGCCTTCTCCGTGCGGCCGAGCGCGTCGCCGAGCGTGAGGTCGAGCGGACGGTTGGGAATGAGCTTGGCGAGGCGGTCGACCTGGCCGTAACCCATGCCGAGCACGCGCCCGGAGTCGCGCAGCACGGCCTTCGCCGCCATCGAACCGTAGGTGATGATCTGGCTGACGTGGTCGCGGCCGTACTTGCGCGCGACGTAGTCGATGACTTCGTCGCGGCGGTCCATGCAGAAGTCGATGTCGAAGTCGGGCATCGACACGCGTTCGGGATTGAGGAAGCGCTCGAACAGGAGCTCGAACTGGAGCGGATCCAGGTCGGTGATCTTCAGCACCCAGGCCACGAGCGAACCCGCGCCCGAACCGCGACCGGGGCCGACGGGGATGCCGTTCTGCTTACCCCAGTTGATGAAGTCCGCCACGATCAGGAAGTAGCCGGGGAAGCCCATCCGGATGATGACGTCGACCTCGCGATCGAGTCGGGCCTGGTAGTCCTCGCGCGTCTTCCCGGGCGCGAGGGGATTCGCCGCGAGGCGCTCCTCGAGGCCCTGCTGCGCCTGTTCGCGGATGAACGTGTCGAGCGTGTGGCCCTCGGGCACCGGGAAGTTCGGCAGGTAATAGGTGCCGAACGACAGTTCGAGGTTGCAGCGCTTGACCAGTTCGACGGTGTTCTCGAGCGCCTCGGGAATGTCGGCGAACAGCGCCTCCATCTCCTCGGGCGTCTTGAAGTACTGCTCTTCGCTGTACTCGCGCGGACGCTTCGGATCCGCCAGCACGCGGCCCTGGTTGATGCAGGTGCGCGCCTCGTGCGATTCGAAACCTTCGCGCTCCAGGAAGCGCACGTCGTTGCTCGCGATGACCGGCAGTTCGTGCTCGCCCGCCAGCGCCATGGCGGCGCGCACCCAGTGTTCCTCGTTCTCGCGGCCCGTGCGGGTCAGTTCGAGGTAGAGGCGATCGGGGAACAGGCGCGTGAGCATGCCGAGCCGGAGGCCCGCCGCCGGCAGCCCCGTGCCGAGCGCCACGCGCGCGACCTCGCTTTCCCGGCCGGCGATGGCGATGAGGCCCGAGACGGTGTCGGGCGTCATCCAGGCGGCGTCGACGAGCGCGCGGCCCGTGCCCTGGCCTTCGCGCCATGCGCGCGAGACCAGGCGGGAGAGGTTGAGATAACCGTCGCGGTCCTGGCAGAGCAGCGTGAGGCGGGAGGGGCGCGGATCGTCCGGGCTCGAGACCCAGATGTCGCAGCCCGCGATCGGCTTGATGCCCGCCGCGGTGCACTGCTTGTAGAACTTCACCAGGCCGAAGAGGTTGTTCTCGTCCGTCAGTGCGACCGCCGGCATCCCCGCACGCACGCATGCCGCGACCAGCTGCTTGATGCGGATGGTCGAATCGACCAGCGAATACTCGCTGTGCAGGTGGAGATGGGCGAAGCGGACGGACATGGGCGGTGCCTGGTAGGCCACCGGGAAGGCTAACCGGCAGGGGGTGTCTCGGCAAGAATTGACACGGGCCTCAGCGCATGTGCGCGTCGGGGTGTTCGATGAACCAGAGGCCGGCGAAGAGCTTGGCGTCGATCGAGAAACCCTCCTTGGCGCGCTCGAAGAGCCAGCGGCCGGCCTCGGCGCGGGGCACTTCGTGCACGGTGATGTTCTCGGTCTCGTCGCCGCCGCCCGGTCCGACCTTTTCCAGATCCCACGCGCGGGCGAACGCGATCATCTCGGTGCTCATGCCCGACGACGAGGGGCCCTCGTGCACGAATTCGATGCGGCCGCAGGCGTAGCCGGTCTCTTCCTCGAGTTCGCGGCGCGCGGCCAGGAGCACGTCCTCTTCTTCCGAACCGGCGATGTCCCCCACCAGGCCGGCCGGCATCTCGATCGTGTTCTGCAGCAGCGAGACGCGGTACTGCTCGACGAAGATCACCTTGTCGTCGGGCGTGACGGCCAGGATGATCACGGCGCCGCGTGGGTTGTTGCGGGAGACGTATTCCCAGCGACCGCGCCGCTTGAGCGTCAGCCAGTCGCCCCGGAACAGGGTTTCCTCGGGCGCGTGGGCGTCGTCGGGGATGGGCGAGGCGTGCGGCAGCGGGCTTTTCAGCATGGGTGGGCTCCAGGCGAGGCGACGAAGTATCCACCCAAGGGTATCTCGGGTGTGTGACGTTGGGGCGTTACAGCAGCGCGCGGAGTCGCGTGCGCGTCAGCGGCCCGAAGCGGATGCGCTCGCAGAGGTCGTCGACGGCCGACGCGTCGCCGGCCCGCCGGCTCAGCGCATCGGCCGTCTCCGCGACCGCGATGTCCAGCGCGATGCGCGTCAGCCGCCGGCAGAGCAACGCCTGTTCCGCATGCTCGCGAAGGCGCGCGGCGCACGACGCCGCGCCACGGATGCGCAGGAAGGCAACCTCGTCGATGCGGTCGAGGATCGCGTCGAGACTGCCGAAGTGCGCGAGCAGCGCGGCCGCGGTCTTCGCCCCGATGCCGGGCACGCCGGGGATGTTGTCCACGGCGTCCCCGCACAAGGCGAGGTAGTCGGCGACCTGGTGCGGATGCACGCCCAGGCGCTCGAAGACGCCCGCGGCGCCCCAGCGCACGTTCTTCGCGAAATCCCATTGCTCGTCGAACTCGCCGAGCAGCTGCCCGAAATCCTTGTCGGCCGAGACGATCACGCCCCGGAACCCGTGCGAACGCATGCCCCACAGCGCGCTGCCGATGAGGTCGTCGGCTTCGTACTGATGGTCGTTCAGGACCGTGAGGCCCAGCGCGGCCGCGATCTCGCGGCACAGCGCGAACTGCCGTACGAGTTGCGGCGGCGGCAGCTCCCGGTTGGCCTTGTACGCCGGGTAGATCGCATTGCGGAACGACGTCGTCAGCGAGGCGTCGAACGCCACGGCGATGTGCTCGGCACGGCTGCGTTCGAGCAGTTCGCAGAGGAAACGGGTGAAGCCGTGCACCGCGTTGACCGGCTCGCCCTCGTGATCGTGGAATTCGTCCGGCATGGAATGCCAGGCGCGGAACACGTAGAGGCTGCCGTCCACCAGGTGGACAAGGGAATCGCCGCTCACGGCGACCACACGCTCACGATGTCGTCGTACGACGGACGCTCGCGCTCGGGCGCGTCCATCGTGGGCGTGCCCACGTGGATGAAGCCGATGACGTGCTCGCTCTTCTTCATCCCGAGCAGCTTCGCCACGTCGCGGTCGTACGCGGCCCAGCCGGTGAGCCACTGCGCGCCGAAGCCGAGGGCCTGCGCGCCGAGCAGGATGTTGTAGGCCACGCAGCCCGCGGCGAGATCCTGCTCCAGCGCGGGCACCTTGCTGTCGCCGTCGATCTTCGTCGTGACGACGAGCACCAGCGGCGCGTGTTCGTAGCGGCGCTGCTCCTTGTCCCGCTTGGCGTCGGACATGTCGGGATTGGCATCGGCGGCGAGCTTCGCCAGCTTGCGACCGAAGGCGAGTTTCGCCTCGCCGCGCAGGATGCGGATGCGGAATGGCGCGAGCTTGCCGTGATCGGGAACGCGCAGGGCGGATTCGAGCAGCCGGCGCAGCGTCGCGTCGTCGGGGGCCGGTTCACCGAGCTGTCGCGCGGGCACGGATCGGCGCGAATCGAGGAAAGCCAGGTCGTTGAGGGTCATCCGGGCATTTTACACGCGCCGGTCACCGTGCCCGCCGTCAGTTGCGCGGCGGCGGTGGCGGAGGCAGGGCGTCGTTGGGACCGAGGTGGTCGATGGCGTCCCGGCGCTGATCCGGCGTCAGGCCGCGCCACTTGTCCACCAGGGCGTCGCGCTGCTGCGGCGTGAGGCTGCGGAAGCGTTCGAAGGCATCGTGCAGGCGGTCGCGCTGTTCCGGGCTGAGGTCCTGGAACTTCTGCCGGTTGCGCCGCGCCTCGTCGCGCTCCTGCGGGGTCATCTGCTGCCAGCGCTCGATGCGTTCGCGGATCTGCGCGCGACGCTCCGGCGGCAGCCCACGCCAGCGCTGCGCCTTGTCGAGCATCCTCGACTGGCGTTGCGGCGGAAACGTGTCCCATTCCTTCGCCAGTGGCGCGAGGATGTCCTTTTCATCCGCCGACAGGGCGCTCCACGGCCGCGGCGCCGGCAGGGGCGCGTCGGCGCCGGGCGGCGGCGGTCGATCCTGCGCCGGCGTGGCGAACGGCGCGGCCAGGGCGAGCAGGAGGGTGAGGACGAACGGGACGCGGCGCATGGCGGTCACTTGCGGGACGGGGATTTGGTGTCGTTGTAGGCCAGCCAGCTGTAGAACTGGAGGTCCTTGTAGAGCGCCGGATCGGCGCTGTCGGCATCGGGCGGCAGGTCGTTGGGGTCGCTCTCGACGGCTGCGCCGATCGACGCCGGCGAAGGCGGCGAGCCGCCCGGCTGCCAGACGATGAGACTGGCCAGCGCCAGCACCGCGAAGGCGCCCGCGGGAAGCAGCAGACGCCGCGCCGCCGAGGCGTGGGGCCGGGACAGGGCGGTCCGCCGGGCCGCGCGCAGGCGTCCCGACATGGCCGGATCCACGTCATGGCTGGCGCGCAGGAAAAGCTCCCTGGCGCGACGTTCGAGTTCCCGATCGTGCTGGCTCATCGCCATGCCTCCAGTTGCTCGCGCAGCGCATGCATCGCGCGCGAAAGATGGGTCTTCACACTACCGTCGGAGCAGCCCATGGCCGCCGCGGTTTCGGCCACGTCCAGGCCTTCCATGATCCGCAGCGTGAACGCTTCGCGCTGGCGCCGCGGCAGATTGCGCAGCGCCGCCACGATGTCGCCGTAGGCCTGCGAATCCTGCAGTCGCCCGGACGGGTCGGGACTGTCGTCGGCGGGCTCCCAGGTGGGCAGCTCGTCGCCGTCGTCGTCCTTGCCGCCACCGAGCCAGCCGACCACGATGGAGCGGACCTTGCGGCGCCGCTGCAGGTCGACGATGCGGCGGCGCAGGATGCCCCAGAACAGCGGCGTCCACTCACCCGCTGGCTTGGCGCCGTAGTGGTGCACCAGCCGCATCATGGCGTCCTGCACGGCGTCCAGCGCGTCCTCGCGGTTGCCGAGGTGGATCTCCGCCATGCGCCAGGCGCGCCGCTCGATGGACGCCAGGAAGGCATCCATGGTCGCGGGCACGTCCCGGATGTCGTCGAGCGACGCGCTGTCGAGCGCGAGCGAGGCGTTCACGCCTTTCTCCGCTTCGTCGGTATCCGCATCCTCGTGCTCCATCGGCTCGTTTCCACTCCGGTAAACGCGGTCGCCGACCGCCGGTTGACTGTCCGCTGGGCGAAATATCTTCCGCGACGGGGGATTTACGGCTTCTGAAGTGCGCCCCCACGGCGCGAGCGAAGGGGGAAGGCGACGAGCGCCGCCAGCAGCGCACCGGCGCCCGCGAGCACATAGTCACCTGGGCCCTGCGCCAGACGGGCCAGTGCGAGCAGCATGCCCGGGCCGGCGTCGGAAATGGTGTCGCCCAGCCCCATGCCCATCATGCCCGCGATGGTGGCCGCCGCCACGAGGCAGGCGGTGTAGGCGGCCGCCAGGAGCGTCGCGCCCGCGGCGAGCAGGGCGCCGGTGAGGCCCTGGAAGCGCAGCCAGCGCCGGACGACGACGCCCAGCACCCAGCCGGCCGGCAGGACCAGCGCGGGAAGCGCGCGTCCGAACATCATCTGCGGCACCATCCACACGGCGCCGACCGCGAAGCCGAAGGTCGCGGCGCAGAGCACCCCGAAGAGCAGCGTGGCGGGGCCGGAACGCTCAGAGGGCATGGGGAACGGTCAGGTCGCGCATGGGATCGACGGCTCGGGCAAAGCGGCCATGATAGCGGGCGCGCCCGCGTCGCGCTCTTGAGGCGGAGCGCGGTCGCCCCGACCTTGAGCCGGTGGATGCTTACCCGGGTGCCCCGCCCGGGCGCATAATCGACGACTTTGCGGCCGCGGTGCGGCCTTCACAGGACAGCAATGAGCGGTTTCAGCCTCAGCAGCGAACCTTTCACCCTCGAGCGCGACTGCCAGGCGGTCATGGTGCCGCAGGGCGAGACGGTGACGCTCCCGGCCGGGCAGATCGGCTACATCACCCAGGCGCTGGGTGGCAGTTTCACGGTCTACGTGGAAGGCAATCTCTTCCGCATCGCCGGCAACGATGCCGATGCGCTGGGCAAGGAGCCGCCGAAGGCGATCGAGCTGGCGGACGGCGCGTCGGACGACGACGTCGAGAAGCTCGTCTGGCAGCAGCTGCGCACCTGCTTCGATCCCGAGATCCCGATCAACGTGGTCGAGCTGGGCCTGGTCTACGACGTCGCGCTGGAATCCAGCGACGAGGGCTCCCGCAAGGTGTACGTCAAGATGACGCTGACGGCCCCGGGTTGCGGCATGGGCGACATCCTCGTCGACGATGTCCGCACCAAGCTCGAGCTGATCCCGACCGTGGCCGAGGCCGACGTCGACCTCGTGTTCGATCCGCCCTGGAATCACTCGATGATGTCCGACGCCGCCAAGCTCGAGACAGGCATGCTCTGAGCGCTCGTCGCTCAGGATCGCTCCGGCACGGATGGCGTCACCGCCGTGTCGAGCGATGCTCCGTAGGTGGCGATCGCCTTGACGTTCGCGGGCGACAGGTAGGCGGCGGGCGCGCGTTCGGCGTACATGCGCGTCTCCAGCGCGAAGTGCGCATCCAGGTCGAGGGCACGCGCCGCGGCGACGATCTCGTCGCGATGAGGCGTCAGCGAGCGCAGCAGTTCGCTCAGCGCGTCGTCCAGCATGTACGTGCGCTGCCACGGTAGCTCGAAGCACCAGCCGTTCGTCCTGCGCTGCAGGTCCGACGCGGCGATGCTCTCTCCCTTTTGCCACGTGGTGGCTCCTTCGAGTCCGATCTCCCCCAGCAGATGGTCCAGCGTATGGCGCTCCGACGTCAGGCGGAACGCCGCCCGCACGGACGGCGTGAGCTGCCGCAGTTCGAGATCGATGTCGTCGGTGGCGCTCATCGGAGGTCCTTCGCGGTCGTCGTGTGCGTAGCATCGCGTTTTTGCGCCGCCTAGGGAAATCCCTAGGTAGTCGACCGTGGTTTCTTGCGCTAGGTTGACGGCGACCTTCGGTAAGGGGACCGCGGGTTACACGGGCATCGCGCTTCGGCGCGAACTTTGATTCGTTCGAAATGTGGTCCCCCACGGCCGCAATGGCTGGGTGTGGCCCATTTCCGGAGGAGGAACGTAATGGCAAGTCATGTTCGTAGGAAGCTCCTGGCCGCATCCCTGGCCATCGCCGCCACCTCGGTGGCCACGGCCGGCACCGAGCAGGCGCTTCACGCGCAGAGCCTCGGTGCCGTCCCGGCCAGCCAGCTCGCGGTGAAGCTCGGCCTCACGTCCGACAACGCGTTCGTCGCGAAGACCGCGTTGCCGACGGTGCGCGGCACGCAGACGGTACGCATGCAGCAGACGTTCAAGGGCGTGCCGGTGTATGGCCGCAGCATCGCCGTGGAGCAGGACGCCCAGGGAAATTCGCTCGTCGCCAACGGCATCGTCAGTTCCGACCTCCAGGTGGACATCGCCTCCGTGACCCCGCGGCTCGACCAGGCGGCCGCCGTCGCGGCGCTCACGAAGCAGGCGCGCACGGTCGGCGCCACGTCGAAGCCGGAGAACGTCAAGGCCGACCTCTACGTCTATCCCGTCGAAGGCGCGCCGGCGCGTCTGGTCTACCTGACCTCGTACTTCGTCGGCGGCGACACGCCGTCGCGACCGACGGCGATCGTCGACGCGAACACCGGACAGATCATCGAACAGTGGGAAGGCCTGACCAACGCGGAAGTCGACGCGACCGGTCCCGGCGGCAATCAGAAAACAGGGCAGTACACGTGGGGCGCGGGCGGCAAGCCGGCACTTCGCGTCACGCAGTCCGGCAGCACCTGTACGGCGCAGAACGCATACGTGAAGTCGTACAACATGAAGAAGGCCACCTCCGGCAGCGGCACGCTGTGGAGCTTCACCTGCTTCAATTCCAGCGGCGACGCCGTCAACGGCGCCTACGGCCCTATCAACGACGCGCACCATTTCGGTGGCGTCGTCCATGACATGTACACCGCGTACACCGGCGCGGCACCCCTGAACCAGGTGCTGATCATGAAGGTGCACTACGGCAACGCCTACGAGAACGCCTTCTGGGACGGCAGCTCCATGACCTTCGGCGATGGCGCCAGCACGTTCTATCCGCTGGTGGCGCTCGACGTGACGTCGCACGAGATCAGCCACGGTTACACGGAGCAACACTCGAACCTGGCCTATTCCGGTCAGTCGGGCGGCATGAACGAAGCCTATTCGGACATCGCCGGCGAAGCGGCCGAGTACTACGACCGTGGCAGCAACGACTTCCTCGTGGGCTCGGACATCGTCAAGACCAGCGCGGGTATCGGCGACGCCCTTCGCTACATGTGCACGCCCTCGCAGGACGGCGCGTCGATCGACAACGCATCGCAGTACTACAACGGGCTCGACGTGCACTACTCGTCGGGTGTCTACAACAAGGCGTTCTGCACGCTGGCGAAGAAGACGAACTGGGACACCGTCAAGGCGTTCAAGGTCTTCGCCCGCGCGAACGCGCTGTACTGGACGGCCAATTCGACGTTCAACACCGGCGCGTGCGGCGTGGCGAGCGCCGCGACCGATCTCGGCTACTCCGCCACGGACGTCGCCGCGGCCTTCACGGCTGTCGGCGTCAGCTGCTCGACGGGCGGCGGCGGTGGTAGCACGCAGCTGCAGAACGGCGTCGCCAAGACGGGCCTGGCGGGAAGCTCGGGCACGGAACTGAGCTACACCGTCGTGGTCAGCGCCGGTGCGTCCAACCTGACCATCGCCACCAGCGGCGGCACGGGCGACGCGGACCTCTACGTGAAGTTCGGTTCCGCGCCGACGACGTCGAGCTACAACTGCCGTCCTTACCTCAACGGCAACAACGAGTCGTGCACGTTCGCCGCGCCGCAGGCCGGCACGTACTACGTCAAGGTGCGTGGTTACAGCACCTTCTCGGGCGTCTCGGTGAAGGCGACCTGGACGCCGTAACGCGCAGGCATAGGCAGCATGAAGGCCCGGGCGGCGACGCCCGGGCCTTTTTCTTGTGCGCCGCCCGCACCGTCCGCGCGTAGCCGCGTGACGCGGAAACACTGACACACCGGCACGGGCGACATCGGATTCCCGCCAGGACACGCATTTCCTACGGTGAACGGACCCCACCCCAAAGGAATTCCTCATGCGCATCCTCCCCGTCGCGCTGCTGTTCTCGCTCGCATCCGCTTCGGCCATGGCCGAGCCCGTCCGCTACATCGTGCACTTCACCGATCCCGCCGCGGCGGCCGTGGCCCGTCGCCCGTTACGCGCGACGAGCGCGCGCGACGTCGTGCCACGCCACGTGCGCAGCGTCGCGACGGGCGGCGAGGTGTTCGAGGTGTCGGACGGCAACGTGGCACACCTCGTGGCGCTGCCCGGCGTCGTGTCGGTGGAGGAAGACGTCTGGCTGCAGCCCACGGCGGTCACCGATCCGTTGTGGCGGCGCCAATGGAACCTGCACGACCCTCGAGTCGGCGTCGATGCCGAAGTCGCGTGGCGGCGCACGCGCGGCGCCGGCGCCGTCGTCGCCGTGCTCGATACCGGCATCACGCCCCACCCCGAGTTCGATGGGCAGCTGCTGCGCGGTTACGACTTCGTGGGCGATGCGCAGCAGGCACGAGATGGCGACGGTCGCGACGCCGACCCGACCGACGAGGGCGACTGGAACGATCCCGGCGAGTGCGGCGCGACATCCGCCCGCCGCTCGTCGTGGCACGGCACCCACGTCGCCGGCATCGTCGCGGCCCGTGCCGGCAACCTGCCGGGCATGATCGGGCTGGCGCCCGAGGCGAAGCTCCTGCCCGTTCGCGTCCTGGGACGCTGCGGCGGACGGATGTCCGACGTCGCCGATGCCATCGTCTGGGCGAGCGGTGGCGAGGTGCCGGGCGTGCCGCAGGTGGAGCGACGCGCCGACGTGATCAATCTCAGCCTCGGCGTGCCGGGCGCGTGCAGCGGCACGTTCTCCCGCGCGATCGATGGCGCGCGCTCCCGTGGCTCGGTGGTGGTCGCCGCCGCGGGCAACGAGGAGATGCCCGCGTCCGCCGCGATGCCGGCGAACTGCCCCGGCGTCGTCACGGTCGGCGCGCTGGCCCGTGACGGAGCGATGGCCTGGTACTCGAATTTCGGCGATCGCGTGACCCTCGCCGCACCCGGGGGAAGCCTCACCGAGGTGGGTGCGGACGACATCGTGTCTTCCGTGGACGGCGGACAGCGCGGTCGGGAACGGCCGGCGTTCGCCTGGAAGGCCGGCACCTCGATGGCGGCGCCGCACGTGTCGGCGCTTGTGGCGCTCATGCGGTCGGTGGATCCGGCCATCGACGTGGACGCTGTCACGCGTCAGCTGGTGGACAACGCGCGCCCGTTGCCTGGCCCGTGCCCCAAGGGCTGCGGCGCAGGCCTCATGGATGCGGGGGCGACGGTGGACGCGGTCTTCGAAGACCGCGCCCCGCGCTGAATCAGATCGCCTCGAAGCGATTCGCGTCGCGGTTCTTGCGAACCGCGGCCGGATCCCACACGCGCCCGTTCATCGCGATGTAGACGCCGTCGGCCAGCGTCTGCACCGCGCCGACCGCGCAGCCGATGTTGAACACGGCGTCGGAACCCTGGAACCGCGCCGGATTGAGCGCACCCGTGAGCACGATCACCTTGCCTTCGATACCCGCGAGCACGCGCGCCGTGTCGACCATGGTGTCGGTGCCGTGCGTCACGAGGACATGGCGGTGCGGCTGGGCTTCGATGGTGCTGCGGATCAGCGCGCGATCCTCGTCGGTGACGTGCAGGCTGTCCTTGCGCAGGATGGGGATCACGTCGAAGCGGAAAGCAACGCCCAGCTGCTGGAGGATGTCACCGATCTGCGGCGAGCCGATCTGGTAATCCGACTTGTCGTCGAAATAGACCTTGTCGATGGTGCCGCCGGTGGTGACGATGGTGAGCTGCTGCATGGAGTGACCTGGGAAGGGGGTGAAACGGGGCCCTCATTCTACAGGGTTGTCCCCCGCGAGCAGGGCGTCGTCCTCGTTGGCCGGAAGGGCGAGCCGGTCGAGGCCCCGCTCGATGAAGCGCCGGCAGGCGGCGCGGGGACGGGGATCGCCCGCGGCGTCGCCCCAGTCCGCGGCGCGGACGAGCAGGGCCGCGGCCATCGTCCGAGCCAGGGTGTAGGCGATGCCCCGCGCCGAGGCCTCCAGCGAGGCGCGGTCGGCCACGATCTCGCCGAGCAGCGCCTCGGTCGCGTCGAGAGCCGCCACGATCGCGTTCCGTTCGTGCGGGTCGCCCGCAGGAAGCAATCCGCCGATCGCGTGCCTCAGCGGCACGATCCCGCTGGACAGGGTCCGCAGCATGTCCAGTGAGAGCACGTTGGTCGTGCCCTCCCAGATCGCGTACACCTGCGCGTCGCGTAGCAATTGCGGCAGGCCGGTATCCTCGATGTAGCCGGCGCCGCCGAAGCATTCGATCGCTTCGGACACGACGCGGATGGAAACCTTCGCGGTCCACAGTTTCGCCAGCGGCGTCAGCAGGCGGAGCAGCGCGGGCTCGTGCGGCTCGCACTCGCCATGTTCGGTCCGGCCCAGCAGTTCGGCGACGTGGAAGGCGAGCGCGAACGCGCCCTCGAATTCCGCCTGCATGTCGGCCAGCGTGCGCGCGTGCAGCGGGTGCTCGACGAGCCGCGCGCCGAACGCGTCGCGCCGCCGCGCGTAATCGCGGGCGAGCGAAATCGCGCGGGCCATGCTCGCCACCGCGCACACGGCGTTCCACGTGCGCGTGACGTTGAGCATCGGCGCGATCTGCCGCACACCGTGATCGAGCGGTCCGACGGGCGTCGCCGCCAGTCCGTCGAGACGGATCTCCGCCGTGGGCAGTTCGTGCGTGCCGAGCTTCTTCTTCAGCCGGTCGATCGTGATGCCCTGCCAGGCGCCGTGCTCGTCTTTCGTCTCGACATAGAACAGCGCGAGCGCCGAGGTGCCACCGCCGGCACCCTCGGGACGCGCGAGAGCGAGCGCGGCCTCGCCGACGACCGCCGAACTGAACCACTTGCGCCCGTACAGGCGCCATTGCCCCTCCGCGTCCTGGCGCGCCACGGTCTCGGTGCGGCCCACGTCCGAGCCGCCCGGCGTTTCGGTCATCCACTGTCCCGAGAGCCAGAAGGTCGCGGGGTCGCGGCTGAGGAACCGGGGCAGCGCGCGTTTCATCAGCGCGGTGTTGCCCGACGCGTGCAGCGCCGTGGCGGCGCCGTCGGTCATCGCGAGCGGGCAGCACCAGAATTCGCTGGCGACGTGGTAGAGGTAGACGCGGGCGAACTCCTCGACGCGCGCCCAGGGCGTCCCCGCATGGCCGGCCGCGAGCACCGCGTGGCGGGTCGTCAGTGCCGGGCCTTCCTCCCAGGCGGGCGTGAGGGCGATCCGGTCGACGCGGTTGCCCCAGGCGTCCCATTGCGTGAGCACGGGCTCGACACGCGGCGTGCGCGTACGGCGATCCCAGGCCATGACGGCGTAATCGCCCAGCGCTTCGAGGTCCGGCCGCGCGTGGTCCAGCCGGTCGGCGGGCAAACGATTGTCGAGCCACGCGTTGAGCACGCGATCGTGGCGGAAGGGATGCGCCAGTCGCGGCGCCTCCTGCACAAAACCCATCGTCGTGTCCTCGAGCCGGCGTCGATGCGCCTAGCGTGCACCGCTGCGGCGTCGTACGCCAGCGCCGAGCGTACCGATCAGCAGCAGGGTGAGCGCCACCTCGATGAACGCGAGCCAGCGGTCGCCGGTCGAGCTCCAGGCTTCCGCCACGCCATGGCAGAAATAGAACAGCGCGAGGATGCCGACCCAGAGCAGGGCACGCGTCACGTTGGGCAGCGAAAAAAGCGGAAGCAGCAGCGCCGGCACGGTCAGGGCGAAGGCCACCCACGTGGGGATGGCGACGGGCGGGTAGAGCGAATACCAGAGCACCTGCACGAGAAGGAGGCCCGCCCATGCGGCCAGGCCCATCTTCTGCGCCGTGCTCAGCGCCACGGTCATGCCGGGGTTCCCAGGCGTCGCGCGACATCGGCGAGGCGTTTGCCCAGCGCCCGTGCCAGTTCGCGTTCGTGCTCGCTGATCGCGTTGTCGCCGCGCGTGCCGGCGACATGGCTGGCGCCGTATGGCGTGCCGCCCGTGAGCGTGGCGTTCAGGGCGGGCTCGGTATAGGGAATGCCGACCAGGAGCATGCCGTGGTGGAGCAAGGGCAGCGCCATCGACAGCAGCGTGGCCTCCTGTCCTCCATGCATCGTGCTGGTGGACGTGAACACCGCGGCGGGTTTGCCCGCGAGCGCGCCGGAGGCCCATTCGGCGCCCGTGGTATCGAGGAAGTGTTTCAGCGGCGCGGCCATGTTGCCGAACCGCGTCGGGCTGCCCATGGCCAGCGCCACGCACTCGACCAGGTCGGCACGCGACACGTACGGCGCGCCTTCCTCGGGCTCGGGCGGCATGGCCGTCTCGGTCACGGGCGCCACCGGCGGCACCTGGCGCAGGCGCGCGCGCATGCCGGGCACTTCCTCGACGCCACGCGCGATGAACCGGGCGAGCTGGGCCGTGTGGCCGCTGCGGCTGTAGTAGAGTACGAGGACGTCGTGGGACATGGATGGCCACCTTTACGAAGGCGGTTAGTCTCGCAGAACTGACACGTGTTCCCAATCGTTCGGGATGAGGATGGACATGCCGCTGCGCATCGACCGCGACCGCGCGCTGAGTTTTTCGCGCTTCACCTGGCTGCGCTTCGTCGACGACAAGTGCTTCGAAACGGCGGGCGCCCTGTCGTACACGACACTGGTGTCGCTGGTGCCGCTCACGGTGGCCGTCTTCGCGATCCTTTCGGCGTTCCCGGTGTTCGCAGAGTGGCGGGGCGCGCTCGCCAACTACGCTTTCCAGAATTTCGTGCCGGCGACCGGCATGAAGATCCAGGAATACATGCTCGCCTTCGCCGACAAGGCGAGCCAGCTGACGGGCATCTCGATCCTGGTGATGCTGTTCAGCGCCGTATCGATGATGGTCAGCATTGAGGATCGCCTCAACCGGATCTGGCGCGTCCGCAAGCCGCGCGGCTGGACCTCGCGCCTGCTCCTGTACTGGGCCGCGCTCACGCTGGGGCCGATCCTCGTCGTCGGCGGCCTGGCGCTCTCCTCGTACATCGCGGCGTTCCCGCTGCTGCACGAGGCGGCGGACACGCTGGCGACGCAGAGCAGCCTGCTCAACCTGCTGCCCTTCACGATCACCTTCGTCACCCTCGTGCTGATGTACACGATGATCCCCAACCGCCGTGTCTCGTGGCGGCACGCGGCCATCGGCGCGCTGCTGGGTGCCATCCTGTTCGAGGGCGCGCGCTGGGGCTTCGCGCAGTTCATCCGCAATTCGCCGAACTACGAAGAGATCTACGGCGCGCTCGCCGCGATCCCGATCTTCCTCCTGTGGATCTACCTCTCGTGGATCATCGTGATCCTCGGCGCGTCCATCGCGGCGTCGATCTCCGCGTTCGAATACGTCGTGCCTCACGAGGCGCTGCCCGAAGGGGCGGAATTCATCGGCCTGCTGGTGGTGCTCCAGCATTTCGTCCATGCGCAGCGGACGGGGGAGAGCGTCGACCCCGCCATCGTGCGCGTGCGCGAGCCCTATCTGCCGTCGAGCGCGATCGCCTGCTATTTCGACGACCTGCAGCGCGCGGACATGATCCAGCGCGGCGAAGCCGGCGGCTGGCTTCTCACCCGCAGCCTCGACGCCACCGAACTGCTGCGCGTCTATCGCTGTACCCAGTACCGTCTGCCGCTGCATCCCCGGGAACAGGTCCAGCGTCTGGGAATCGTTCTTCCACCCGAGCTTCTCGGGTTGCTGGATAATCTGGCCGAAGCGCTCGACGCCACGCTCGGCGCGAGACTCGACGCCCTTTTTCCGCCCCCGCCGGTTCCGGTCCCCACCGAGGATTCCCCCGCATGATCCGCCGCCTGCTCGCCGCCGCCGCCCTCGCGACCGCTCTTCCCGCGTTCGCCGCGGACGACGCCAGGGTCTACCAGCTTTCCGTGAAAACCCTCGACGGCAAGCCGTTCGACCTCGCCGCGCAGCGCGGCAAGTGGGTGCTCGTCAATTACTGGGCGACGTGGTGCGTACCGTGCATCAAGGAGATGCCGGACATCTCGGCGTTCGTGAAAGGCCGCAAGGACGTCACGGCCATCGGTCTGGCGTACGAGGACACGGACCCGAAGGAGATCGAAGCCTTCCTCGGAAAGCACCCGGTGTCGTACCCCATCGCGCAGGTCGACGTCACCGCGCCGCCGACGGATTTCGGCGAAGCCAAGGGGCTGCCCACCAGCTGGCTGATCGCACCGGACGGTCGCCTGGCCAAACGGTTCGTCGGTCCCGTGACCGCCGAAAAGCTCAGGGACGAGATGTCGAAGCATCCGAACCCGAAGGGGTAACGATCATGCAAGCCACGCGTTTCGTCGTCAGGGGCAAGGTACAGGGCGTGTTCTTCAGGGCTTCGGCCCGCGAGCGCGCGCTGGGGCTCGGCCTCACGGGGTTCGCGAAGAACCTGTCCGACGGGAGCGTCGAGGTGGTCGTCTACGGCGAGCGCGGCGCGATCGAGTCCATGGAGGAGTGGCTGCGCGACGGCCCGGAGCACGCGAGGGTGGACGAACTCTACCGAGAGGAACTCTCGGTGCATGAGTTGCCGGAGGCATTCGACATCCGCTGAAGGTGTTCGTCCGCGCCGCTGCGCCGCGGCGTGGTCAGTCCGCCAGCCCCTTCGCGTTCGCCGGTCGCGCCAGGAAGGGCACGGCCAGTGTCGATCCGTCGGAAAGGGTGAAGGTCACGACGACCGTGTCGCCCGGCTTCACCGGGTGCTTGGGATTCATCAGCATCACGTGGTAGCCGCCCGGCGAGAAGGCGACCTCGCCCCTGGCGGGCACGGGCACCTCGTCCACCATTTCCATGCGGCCCATGCCGGTTTCCGTGCTGCTCCGGTGGATCATCGCCTCGCCATAATCCGCGCTGGTCGCGTCGGTGATCGAGACCTTGCCGTCGCCGGGATTCTCGAACGTGGCGTAACCGCCTGCCGGCAGGTTGCCGGGAAGCACGCGGATCCACGCGCCGGAAGCTCTCACCGTATCCGTCGCGTGGGCGGCGCCGGCGGCGAGGAGCAGGGCGGCGGCGATCGTGCGAACCATCATGGCGTGGACTCCATCGAAGTGAGCAGGTGCAGGTCGTGGACGATATCGTCCTGCGAGGCGGAGGGCGTGGCCAGCAGGCGCGCCTTGCCGTCGCCGTCGAAGATGTAGATCGCCGAGCTGTGGCTGACCTCGTAATTGCCGTCGCCCCGGTCGGGCTCGCGCGTGAACGCGGAGCGATAGCGCTTGGCCAGTGCCTCGACGTCGCGGTCGGAGCCGACGAGGCCGACGGCGCGCTTGTCGAAGGCGTTCACGTAGGCATGCATGACGGCCGGCGTGTCGCGCGCGGGATCGACGCTGACGAACAGGATGCGCACCTTCTCCGCGGGCGCGCCGAGGCGATCGAGCACGACATGCAGCTGGGTCAGCGTCAACGGGCAGACATCGGGGCAGTGCGTGTAGCCGAAGTACATCACCGTCACCTTGCCCTTGAAGTCGGCGCCGGTCACGGGCTTGCCGTTGTCGTCCGTGAGCCGGAAGTCGAGGTCGGGCAGGTGGCCGGACACATCGTTGAGGCGCCACTCCGGCTGTGGCTCGCGCTGGCAGGCGCTGAGGGACACGAGGGCGAGCAGGGCGATCAGTGCCAGGAAGACCCGGCGGGTGGACGGCGTCATGCGATGCTCCGCGAGATATCCTGCGCAGGATACGCCACCCGCCCGCGCGGGCAGGCGCCCCCGGATGAGGAATGCCTTCGATGCGACAACATGTCCCCCTGACAGAGGCCGTGCTCGTCGGCGCGGCTGGCGCGTCCGCCGTGGCGGTCGGTGCCTTCGGTGCCCACGCGCTGCGCGGCGTGCTCGGCGATGCCGCGCTCGGCACGTGGCACACGGGCGTCGAGTACCACTTCTGGCACGCGCTGGCGCTGGCCGTGGCGGTCGCGGTGCCGGCCGCCGGTCGGGCGCGTCGCGTGGCGGTATGGGCGTTCGTCGCGGGTATCGTCCTCTTCTCGGGCAGCCTTTATGCGCTCGCCCTCGGGGCACCGCGGATCGTGGGCGCGATCACGCCGTTCGGCGGCGTGGCGTTCATCGTGGGGTGGATCGGGTTGGCCATCGCCCTGCGCGCGCGAGCCACGTAGGAGCGCCTTGCGCGCGACATGTTTTGGGGCCGTGCGTTCCGGACCTGAGCGCTTCGCGAAACGATGTCGCGCGCAGGGCGCGCTCCTACGACGAAACGATGTCGCCACGGCGCGCGCCCCTGCGGATCGGTCGCTATCAGCCTTCCGGATCGTCGATCGGTTCGATGGCCCGCGGCTTCAGGCGTCCCGCGCGGCGCAGCGCGTCGCGCAGCACGTATTCGATCTGCGCGTTGAGCGAGCGCAACTCGTCCTCGGACCACGCCTGCATGGCCTCGAGGACGGTCGCGCTCACGCGTAGCGGATAGGCTTTCTTCTCGGCCGCCACGATCGGATCAGTTATAGAGCGAACCGGCGTTGACGACCGGTTGCGTGGCCCGGTCGCCACACAGGACGACGAGCAGGTTCGAGACCATCGCCGCCTTGCGTTCCTCGTCGAGTTCGACCACGCCCTGCGCGCGCAGCTGGTCGAGCGCGAGGGCGACCATGCCGACGGCGCCTTCCACGATGCGCTCGCGCGCCGCCACGATCGCGCCGGCCTGCTGGCGCTGCAGCATCGCCTGGGCGATCTCCTGCGCGTAGGCGAGGTGGCTGATGCGCGATTCGATGACCTGCACGCCCGCCTTGTTGAGGCGCGCCTCGATTTCCTGGCGCAGGTGGTTGTTCACTTCCTCGCCGTGGCTACGCAGCGACGCCTTGGCGTCGTCGTGCGCGTCGTACGCGTAGCTCTGCGCCATCTGGCGCAGCGCCGACTCGCTCTGGATCTGCACGAAGTTCTCGTAGTCATCGACGCAGAACACGGCCTCGGCCGTGTCGACGACCTGCCAGACCACGATCGCCGCTATCTCGATCGGATTGCCGTCGTTGTCGTTCACCTTCAGGCGACCGCTCTCGAAGTTGCGCACGCGCAGGCTCACCGGGCGGCGCGAGTAGAACGGGTTGGTCCAGCGCAGGCCCTCGCGACGCTCCGTGCCGGCGTACTTGCCGAACAGCTGCATCACCTGGCCCTGGTTCGGCTGCACCTGGAAGAAACCCTTGGCCAGGAACGCGAACAGCGGAATGAGCACGAAGGCGCCGGTCGCCGCCGGATTGCCGGCATGCGCGACCTGTCCGAAGACCCAGCCGGCGACGAGCACGATCGCGACGAGGAAGACGAGGATCGTCGGAATCCCCGGAAGGGATGCGGCGGAGCGTTCATTCATGACGGCGGTTCCCCCTGGAAGATGTGGGACTAGTTGATATCAACTTGATATCAGGTTCAAGTGCCGTCACGGCGCCTGGCCGCCCCCGCCCTGCGTCCCGCTGGCCGGCACCGGGATGTCCATGAGGTTCGAACCCGGCAACGCGCGTTCGATGCGGATGCTGCCGAGGGTGCTCATCGCGGCGAAGAATCGCCAGGGCTCGCCGCTTCCGGTGCCCATGGCGATATGGGTGGAATCGAAGCGGCGCTGCGCGGAGTCGAAGCTGATCCAGCGGTTGTCGATCCACGCCTGCGCCCACGCGTGCGGAATGAAGACGCGGTTCGCGCCGCCCATGCGTTCCGCGTAGACGATGCCGGTGACGACGCGTGCCGGGATGCCGAGCGCGCGTGCCATGGCCGTCAGGAGCACCGCGTGTTCGGTGCAGTCGCCGCGCCGCGTCGTCGCGGTTTCGAGCGCCGATGCGTATCCGACGTCCAGCCCCTTCGCGGTGATGTATTCGGAGAGGAAGGTGCGCATGCGACGCATGCGTTGCAGGTCGCTCCTCGCGTCGCCCGCGGCCCGTTTCGCCAGCGCGATCACCGGTTCCGCATCGGACTGCACCCAGGGATTCGGCGCGGTGTCCTCGGGCAGGGGGCCGGGCTCGTCGCTGTGCCGCGAGCCGAAGCCCACGTCGACGAGGTAGACCCCGTCGCCCAGCGAGTACACCTTCTGCTCGTCGGTCTGGATGAAGGGATTGGCGTGCTTGCCGCGCACGCTGATCGTGTAACGCACCGGCGCGACACGCAGCGCGGCGACCATGGGTCGCGGCGAGACGATCATCGCGGCGCGGAGCAGGTCGATGTCCTGGTCGGGTGCCTGCGCGCACGCGGCGTCGCAGGCGGCCATTTCCAGCCGGAACCCGAGCAGCGGCGCGACGCTGCGGCGGATGTATCCGTTGTCGTCGACCCAGATGTCCACGCTGTGGTCGGTGGCCGATCCGGCGATGGACTGGCGCAGATGGTGCAGCGTTTCCCGGGTCTCGTCGGGCATCGTCACCACTTCCCGGCCGATGACCGTCACGTCGACGTTCGCGACCTGTTGCTTCGTGGAGTCGAAGTTCCGCACGCGGTAGGTGGTGCCCGGTCGGAATCCCTCGCGGACGACGGTCAGGCGCTGGCCTTCCGCGAGCGTGGCGCCCGCAGGCCAGATGAGGAGGTCGATCTTCGACTGGCCGCCGACGGTATTGGAGATCTGGAACAGCCCGTCGTCGCGCACCTGGCCGGTCGCGAGGTTCTCCTGGCTAGACATCCGGGTGCTGGCATAGAAGGCGAGAGGGGCGCCCGACGCCGATTCCGTCGAACGCAGCTCCGTGCGAAGCGCCATCGGCGTCTTCGCCCGGGTCATCCGGAAATCGAGGACCTGACGGGTGACCACCCGGTCGGCCTCGACCTCGCGGTCGATACGCAGGCTGCCCACCTTGCGACCGTCGAGCAGGACGGTCATCCAGCGTTCCTCGGCCGGAACGGCCGTGGGAAGCGCGCACAGTACGGCGAGGACGGCCAGGCAGCGTCTCATGAGCGTACGTCCGGATTGTTGGGGACGCCCTCATCACAGCACGTTGGCGGCGCGAGTCAAGTGCCCCATTCGGCGTGGTGCGGCTCAGTGCTTCCCGTTCGACGGAGGTGGCTCCCTGGTGTTCGGCTCCCGGGGCAGGACCCGCTGCACGGGCGCAGGCGCCTTGTAGATCACGCCTTCGACGGGCGACACGCGATCGATCCTGATCCGGCCCAGCGACGCCATGGCCGAAAAGAACCGCCAGGGGTCGCCATTGCCGACGCCGAGGGCGATGTGCGTCGTGTCGAAACGCACGTTCGCGGAATCGAAGCTCACCCAGCGCCCGTCGATCCACGACTGCACCCAGGTGTGCGGCACGTAGACATGCGAGGCCTTCGCGAAACGGTCGGTATAGACCAGCCCGGTGACGATGCGCGTGGGGATGCCGAGCGAGCGGCCAAGCGCAGCGAGCAGCACCGCGTGCTCCGTGCAGTCGCCCTGTCGGGTGCGCAGCGTTTCGAGCGCGGACGCGTAGCCCACGTCGAGCGCGGTAGGCTGGATATAGCCGGACACGAAGCTGCGCAGGCGGAGCATGCGTCGCATGTCCGTATCCGCGCCGCCGGCCGCTTCGCCGGCCAGCGCGACGACGTCGGGATGGTTCGACTGCACCCATGGATTCGCGGCGAGGTCTTCCTTCGTCGGGCCGCTCTCCTTCTCGTGCGCGCGCGGCGCGCCGATCGTCACCTCGTACACGCCGTCGCCGCGCGACACGACCTGCTGCTCGTCGGTGACCGCGAACGGGCTGGCAAGGTCGCCCGACACGATCATCGTGTAGCGCGCCGCCTGCTCGCGCAGCGCGGGCGTGATGAAGCGCGGCGCCATCACCATCGCCGAGCGAAGCACGTCGACGTCCTGGTCGGGCGCGTTGGCGCAGGCTTCGTCGCACGCCATCAACTCCATGCGATGGCCGATCGATGGCGAGAGCCCCTTGCGCATGTTGCCGCCGTCGTCCACCCACAGGTCGAGGCGCTGGGCTTCGCCCGATCCGGCGAGGCTCTGGCGCAGGTGGTGCAGGCGCTCGTCGCCGCCCGGCAGCTCGACGATCTCGTCGCCGACGACCTCGACGTCGAGCGTCGCGACCTGCTGCTTGGTCGGATCGAAGTTACGCATCGTGTAACGATGTCCCGCCGCGAAGCCTTCCCGCACGATCGCGAGGCGCTGGCCTTCGCCCAGTCGCGCACCCTCCGGCCAGCTCAGCAGGCCGACCGATGTCTGTCCGCCCACGCGGGTCGTGACCTGGAATCGGCCGTCGTCGCGACGGTGCCCCTCGATATGCGTTTCCTGGCTCGACGAGCCATTGCGCGAAACGAACGCGAGCGGTTCCCCGTCGGACGACTCCGTGGTGGTCGTCGCACTGCGGATCGTCAGGGGTGCGGAGCCTCGGGCGACACGAAGTTCGATCGTCTGCGAGGTACGCACGTCGCCGTCGCCGGCGTCGCGTTCGAGCTGCATGTTGCCGACCTTGCGGCCGTCGAGCGTGACGGCCATCCAGGTCGTCGTCGCGGTCGCGTGCGTCGCGCCGATCGACAGCAGGCAAAGCAGGGTGGCGATCCGTCGTCTCATGGCGCGTGTTCTTTCTGTCGGGTGGTTCATCGGTTCGGGTGCCGTGCGATCAGGGTTTTCCGCCGCTGGCGGGCACGTTGGTCGGCGGATGGTAGGGTTCGGGCCGGTTCATGCCCTGGAAGGGGTCGGGACGCGTTGGCATCTGGCGGAAGGGCAGGTCCACCCTGCGGATCGTGATGGAGCCGAGCGCGCCGAGCGACGAGAAGAATCGCCACGGATCGCCGTCGCCGACGGCGAGCGCGATGTGCGTGGCGTCGAAACGGCCGATCGCGGAATCGAAGCTCACCCAGCGATCCTTGATCCACGCCTGCACCCACGTATGCGGAACGAACACGCGCGACGCGCCGGCGTAGCGCGGCATGTACACGAGGCCCGACACGATGCGCGTGGAAATACCGATCGCCCGACCCATCGCGGCGAGCAGCACCGCGTGCTCGGTGCAGTCGCCACGGCGCGTCTGGAACGTCTCGAGGGCCGACGCATAGCCTACGCCGAGGTCGTTGATGGCGATGTAGCCCGAGACGAAGCGGCGCAGTCGCGCCATGCGGTCGCGGTCGTTGCTGGAACGTCCCACCACTTCGCGCGCCGCCTCGACGATCTCGGGCGCGGTCGACTGCACCCACGGGTTCGGCGCGGCATCGCCGGGCGTGGGACCGTCGCCGTCCTTCCGTACCTGCGGCGGTCCGATCGTCAGCTGGTAACCGTAGTCGTGCGCCACGACCTCCTGTTCGCCCGTCTCCACGAACGGATTGCGTCGATCGCGCGGTACTTCGATCGTGTAACGCAGGGCGGCGTCCGACATGTCCCGCGGGATCGTCCGCGGCGATCCGACCATCGCGGCGCGCAGGATGTCGACATCCTGGTCCGGCGCATGGGCGCAGGCCTCGTCGCAGGCCAGGAGTTCCATGCGCTTGCCGAGCACCGGGCGCACGCTGCGACGCGTGTCTCCCCGGTCGTCGACCCAGATGTCGATCGCGGCGCCCTGTGGCCGCGCCGCGAACGTCTGGCGCAGGTGGTGGAGGGTTTCGTTGCCCGATGGCAGCTCGACGACCTCGTCGCCGACCACGGTGAGCGCGATGTCGGCCACCTCCTGCTTCAGCGCATCGAAGGTTCGCATCGTGTACGTCGTGCCGCCGGCGAAGCCATGGCGCACGATATCGAGACGCTGGCCTTCGCTCAGCAGCGCGGCGGTCGGCCACGTGAGCAGGCCCACCGAGGCCTGCCCGTCGACGTCGCGCGACACCTGGAACGTGCCGTCCGTCCGCGCGAAGCCCTCGACCGTCGTCGTCTGTCCCGCGGACGTCGCACTCGCGGTGAACGCCAGCGGTGCGCCGGTGCGGGATTCTTCGAACCGTCCTTCCGTGCGGAGTGGCAGTCCCGTCTTCCAGCGCATGAGGCGGTAGTCGAGAACCTGGGTGGTGACGACGCGATCGCCGTCGACGATGCGGTGGATCTCGGCATGCCCCACCTTGCGGCCGTCGATCGTCACGGCCATCCATGTCCCGATGTCGGCGGCATGCGCCGTCGACACCGCGAGAAACGCCGCGATGACGGCGAAACGGGGTCGCGCGCGCACTCGTCCTTGATGACCGGGCATCCACGCATCACAGCGCATGCGGTCGCGGGCGTCAACCCGCATTGCACTCGGTCGGGCCGGTACAATGCCGCCATCCATATCGAGGACCGCTCCATGAAGACCTTCGGCACGCCGCACTCCCACACCGCGATCAGGGTGCTCCTCCTTGGATCGGGCGAGCTCGGCAAGGAGGTCGCCATCGAACTGCAGCGGTTCGCGGTCGAGGTCGTCGCCGTCGATCGCTACGCGAACGCACCCGCGATGCAGGTGGCTCATCGCAGTCACGTGATCGACATGCTGGACGGCGCCGCGCTGCGCGCGCTGATCGAGGAGGAGAAGCCCCACCTCGTCGTGCCGGAGATCGAAGCGATCCACACGCCGACCCTGATCGAGATGGAGAAGGAAGGCCTCAAGGTGATCCCCACCGCGCGCGCCGCGTGGCTCACGATGGATCGCGAGGGCATCCGCCGCCTCGCCGCCGACGAACTGCACCTGCCCACCTCGCCGTTCCGCTTCTGCGATACGCGCGAAGCCTTCCTCGCCGCGGTCGCGGAGCTCGGCACGCCGTGCGTCGTGAAGCCGGTGATGAGTTCGTCCGGCAAGGGCCAGAGCGTCGTGCGCACGCCGGGCGATGCCGCTGCCGCGTGGGACTACGCGCAATCCGGCGGCCGCGCGGGGAAGGGCAGGGTGATCGTCGAGGGGTTCATCGACTTCGACTACGAGATCACGCTGCTGACCGTGCGCCACCGTGACGGCGTATCGTTCTGCGCGCCGATCGGACATCGCCAGGAGGACGGCGACTATCGCGAATCGTGGCAGCCACAGCCGATGAGCGACGCGGCGCGCGCCGACGCGGAGCGCCAGGCCGATGCGATCACCGCGGCGCTCGGCGGCTGGGGCGTGTTCGGCGTCGAGTTCTTCGTGCGCGGCGACGAGGTGATCTTCTCGGAGGTCAGTCCCCGTCCTCACGACACCGGCCTGGTGACGCTCATTTCGCAGGATCTTTCCGAGTTCGCGCTCCATGCGCGTGCCATCCTCGGCCTGCCCGTGCCGGAAATCCATGCGTTCTCGCCCGCCGCGTCGTGTGCCGTCCTGGTGGAGGGCGAAGGCCTCGCGCCCACCTATCACGGCATCGCCGACGCGCTGGCGGAGACGGGCACGATGTTGCGGATCTTCGGCAAGCCCGAGGTCCGCGGCCGTCGCCGCATGGCCGTGACGCTCGCCCGGGCCGGCACCGTCGAGGAAGCCCTCGAGAAGGCGAAACGTGCCGCCAGTCGCATCCGGGTGGAGCTCTGACGCGTCTACCGCCGCCCTGAGTCCTCAACGGCCGTTCACGGCCGGATGTTAAGCTGCCATGCTCCTATGGACGACCGATGGCCATGAGCGGACGCAGAGACCACCACGATCGCGACGCGCGCGCGCGCACCGAACCGACCCTCGGCCGGCTCGACGACCTCGACCGGCCCGCGTCGCCGCCCGACGACGGGCTGCCGAGCATCGTCGTCGACTCGCCTCGCCCGCGCAGTGGTGGCGGCACGCCTCCGTCGTCGCGTGGCACCCGCGGCCCGCGCCGGCGTGGCTGGCTCATTCCCGTTCTCGTGCTCGTGCTGATCGGCGCGGTCACGGCGTTGTGGCTGCAGCAGGATCGCCTCCGCGGCATGGTGCCGGCCACCGAGCTCAACGACACGCTGGCGCAGGCGAACCACGCGCTGGAGACGGGGCACCTCGACGGCACGAACGGCGACAGCGCGCGCGAGCTCTTCGAGAAAGCGCGCGATCAGCAGCCCGATAGCGACCAGGCGCGGGATGGACTGCGTCGCGTCGGCCAGGCCGAGATCGCGCGGGCGGATGCGGCGCTCCAGGCGGGGCGCCTCGACGAAGCCGAGGCGGCACTGAACGTGGCGCGCGAACTGCTCGGCGGCGGCAGCGATGTCGAACAGCTGGCACAGCGGCTCTCGCAGGCGCGCAATCCGCAGGATCGCACGGAGTCGCTGATCGACCAGGCGCAGAAGGCGTTCGCCGCGGGCCGGCTCGATGGCGACGACGGGGCGGGCGCGCTCTACCGCCGCGTGCTCGACGCCGACAAATCGAACGCGGTGGCCGCGCGGGGCCTCGACAAGGTCGGCGACGGTCTCGCGGCGCAGGCGCGACAGGCGATCGCCGACAACGACAGGACGAAGGCGAATGCCCTCGTCGATCGCATCGCCATCCTCGTGCCGGGTTACGGCGACCTGCCGTCGCTGCGGGCCGCGCTCGCCGAAACGAAGAAGCAGGACGACCAGGCGGTCAAGGCGCTCGTGCAGCAGGGCAACGACGCGATGCGCGCCGGCCGCTTCACGGGCAACGGCGACGACAACGCGCTCGCACGGTTCCGCGCCGCGCTCGCGGCCGATCCCGACAACGCCGAGGCGAAGGCGGGTCTGGGCCAGGTCGCGCAGGCCCTGATCGTGCAGGCCAACGCCGCGCTCGACAGCGAGGACGACGACCAGGCCACGCGGCTGCTCGACCAGGCCGAAAAGCTCGCGCCGAAATCGGCCGAACTCGCCGCCGCTCGCGCGCGCATCGCTGGCGGCGACGTGAAGACCCGGCAGTCGAGCGGCGCCGTTCGCGCGGCGGACGACGGCGGCGACCTCGCGCAGGCTTCGCTCGCGGTCAGTCCCGAACAGAAGGCCAAGGTGGCCGAGCTCGTTCGTCGGGCGCAGTCCGCCGCCTCGCGCGGCGACATCATGGATCCGCCGGGCGACAGCGCGTACGACCTCTACCGCAACGCGCTTGCCATCGACGGTAACGACCCCGCGGCGCGCGCGGGCCTGCAGGGCCTGCCCACGCAGGTCGAGAAGCAGATGCAGCAGGCGGTGGCCAACGGCAACGTTCAGCGCGCGGAGAATCTCTACGCGACGCTCGCCGATCTCGCGCCGGGCGACACGTCGCAGGGCGAACTGCGTCACCGGCTCGGTAGCGCGTGGATCGACAACGCGCTGCAGCGCGCCGGGCAGGGCGACCGCCAGGGTGCGTTCCAGGCGCTCGACCGCGCCCGCCGCTACGCGCCGGACGATCCCCGCCTGCAGAGCGCGTACGAGCGCATCGCGACGGGCCGGTGAGGGGTGGCATGACGGTACTGGTGCTTGGCGCGTCGGGTCAGATCGGCCACTTCCTCCTTCCCCGGCTCGACGCCGCCGGCTTCGACTGGATCGCGGTCAGCCGTCGCGAGGGGCCCGACGCGCGTTGGCGCGTGGGCAGCCTTCCCGACGCGATGCCCGAGCTGCCGCCGCTGCGTGCCATCGTCAGCCTCGGACCGATCCATGAGTTCGCCGCATGGCTGGTGGCGAACCGGTTGCCGGGCACGCCGCACATCCTGGCGACCTCGTCGATGAGCGCCGAGACTAAGCGCGAGTCCCTCGTGCCGGAGGAACGCGAGGTGTCGCGCCGCCTTCGCGACGCCGAGACCACCATCACCGCCACCTGCGCGTCCCGCGGCATGCCCTGGACGCTGTTCCGTCCCACGCTGATCTACGGCGCGGGCGTGGACAAGAGCCTCACGCCGATCGTCCAGGCCTCGCTCCGCCGGCGGATCTTCCCGCTGCCGGCCGGAAGGGGGCAGCGCCAGCCGGTGCACGCCGACGACATCGCCGCCGCCGTGGTGGCCGCCATCGCCTCGCCGTTCGCCCGCGGGCAGACCTTTCCCATCGGGGGTGGCGAGCGCCTCCTCGCGGCCGAGATGTTCCGCCGGGCCCGTCGCAGCGCGGGCGGTGCGACCTTTCCCGCCCCGATCCCGCGGCTGGTGCTCGATCTGGCCGCCCTGATGTCCCCCGCCATCCGTGGCCCGGTGAACCGGCTCGATAGCGACCTGATCGCCGACAATCGCGAGCTGGAGCGGGTGCTCGGCATCCATCCCCGGGCATTCCGGCCCTCGCCGGACATGTGGCGGCCGCGACGCTGACCGCGCCCGCCACACCGTCGCCAGCATCCGTTCAGATGGGCGCCGGTCGTGTGCCCCTATCATCCGGACACACCTCCTTCCCCAGGACTCCTCCGCGTTGGCTTTCTTCAACCGTCTCGGCTCCCTCCTGCGCACCAGCTGGCCCTGGCTGCGCATTCCCTTCTGGCTAGTCATGGGTCTGGTGTTCGGCTTCCTGCTGCCGTACACGCTGATCCTCAACGCCCGCCTGCAGGACCGCTTCAACGATCTCGTGTTCGCGGTGCCGACACGCGTCTACGCCCGGCCGCTGCCGCTGGCCCAGGGGCTGCCCATGACGCCCGCGGCGCTCGAACTGGAACTGACCTTCGCCGGCTACACCACCGAAGGCGGCGGCAAGGTGCAGGGCAGCTATTCGAAGAACGGCTCGCGCTTCGTGATCGCGTCGCACGGCTACGCCGGCCCCGACGGCGGCGAACTGCCGCACCGCATCCGCGTCGCGCTGTCGGATGGTCAGGTGGCCTCCGTCGTCGACGACACCAACAACAAGCCGATCAAGTCGATCCACCTCGATCCGGCACGCATCGCCACGCTGTACGGCGCGCAGCAGGAAGAACGCCGCATCGTTCGCCTCGAGAACGTTCCGCCGCTCCTCGTGCAGGGCCTGCAGGCGGTGGAGGATCGAGACTTCAAGAGCCACATCGGCCTCGATTTCTCGGCGATCCTGCGCGCGTCGTTCGCCAACATCCGCGCCGGACACACGGTGCAGGGTGGTTCCACGCTCACGCAGCAGCTGGTACGCAACCTCTTCCTCGACCGCAGCCAGAACATGCTGCGCAAGGTGAACGAGGCGATCCTGTCGATCCTCATGGAGGTGCATTACTCCAAGGGTCGCATCCTCGAGGCGTACGTCAACGAGGTCTTCCTCGGACAGCAGGGCAACCAGGCGGTGCACGGCTTCGCCGCCGGCGGCGAGTTCTTCTTCGGTCGTCGCCTCGAAGACCTCCGTCCGCAGGAGATCGCCCTGCTGGTCGGGCTGGTGAAGGGGCCGAGCTACTACGATCCGCGCCGTTACCCCGATCGCGCGCTGGCCCGCCGCAACCTCGTGCTCCAGCAGTTCCACGACACGGGCCTGCTGGACGACGCGCAGACGAAGGCGGCGCAGGCCTCGCCGCTCGGCATCGCCGCGAACGCGCAGCTGCCGCACAACCGTTTCCCGGCGTTCATGCAGCTGGTCCGCTCGCAGATCACGGCCGACTTCGACGAGGCCGCGCTGCGCGACGGCAGCCTGTCGATCTTCACCACGCTGGACCCCGCGGCGCAGCTCTACACCGAGCAGGCGATCGTCACGACGATGAAGGGCCTGGGCAAGCGCGGTGCCGCCGCGCAGGCCGCCGCGGTGGTCACCGACACGACCAACGGCAGCGTGCTTGCGGTCGTCGGATCGCGCGACCCGGGCGATCAGGGCTTCAACCGCGCGCTCGACGCGCGCCGCCCGATCGGTTCGCTGGTCAAGCCGCTGGTGTACCTCGTCGCGCTCGCGCAGCCGGCGAAGTGGTCGCTCGCCTCCATCGTCGACGATTCGCCGATCAACATGCGCCAGCCCGACGGCAAGCCGTGGACGCCGCAGAACGACGACCGCGAGATCCATGGGCAGGTGCCGATGCTCGACGCACTGGTCCATTCGTGGAACCTCGCCACGGTGAACCTCGGCCTGCAGGTCGGCGTCCCGCGCATCAAGGGCTTCCTCGAATCGTTCGGTCTCGAGGGTGTGAATCCCAGCCCGTCGCTGCTGCTGGGCGCCGTCGACCTCTCGCCGCTGCAGGTCGCCCAGCTCTACGAGTACATCGCCGCCGACGGCCACGCGTTGCCGCTGGTCGCCGTGCGCGGCGTCATGGACAACAAGGGCCAGGCGATCAAGCGCTACGAGGTGAAGGGCGGCGAGGGCGAATACCAGACCGCCGCGCGCCTCACGACGTGGGCGATGCAGCAGGTCGTCAACAGCGGCACCGCCGCCGCCATCGGCAACTCGGGGCTCTCGTGGCTGCACGCGGCGGGCAAGACCGGCACCAGCGACAGCCAGCGCGACAGCTGGTTCGCCGGTTTCACCTCCGATCGCCTGGCGATCGTCTGGATGGGCCGCGACGACAACAAGCCGACCGGCCTTTACGGCGCCACGGGCAGCATGCGCGTATGGCAGGAGCTCTTCCGCAAGCTGCCGACACGCCCGCTGGCGGCGACGCCGGGCGAGGGCCTCGAAATGGCTTATGTGAACCCGCAGAGCGGCAAGCGCACGGATCCCTCGTGCGAGGGCGCCCGTCCGTTCCCGTTCGTGGCGGGTTACGTGCCCGAAGCGGAGGAGGGCTGTTTCTGGCAGCGATTCAAGGGTATGTTCGGCGGCGAAGCCGAGCCCTCCGCGCCGGCCGCACCCAGTAATCCTGTGGATTGACCCATGCATCGCCTTCGTTTCTGCGCCATCGCCACCGTCACGCTCGTCGCCGCCTGCAGCCAGCCCGCCCCGCCGCAGGCGACGCGCCCCACCAAGCCCACCTACGACATCGTCGCGCAGGTACGCGCGGCGGGTGAGCGCGAAAAGTCGGCCATCGAGGTCGCGCCGCTGCGCGATCCGGGCGTCCAGGGCCTGGCCCAGGCGGCGCAGGCCGACGACCGCGCCGGCAAGTACGACGAGGCGGATGCGAAGCTGCAGCAGGCGCTGAAGCTGGCGCCCGAGGCGCCGGAACTCATCCAGGACCGCGCGGAAAACGCGATCCGCCGCCAGGATTATCCGGCGGCCGAGAAGCTCGCGAAGCAGTCGTTCGAGATGGGCCCGAAGTCGGGCAGCCTGTGCGCGCGCAACTGGCAGACCATCGTCGAGATGCGCCTGCAGGCCGACGACAACGCGGGCGCGACCGCCGCGCGCGGTGAACTGGCGAAGTGCCACATCGCAGGTCCCAACCGCTTCTGATCGCGTGAATCGCCGATGCGATCGGCTCCCACCCTTCGGTAGGGAACGGGGCCGATCGCGGCGGCGCTACCGAAGGGGTGGGAGCCGATCGCATCGGCGATCCCGCGCCAGCGGGCACAGGGCAGATGACGCCGTCGCGTTACCCGGCCCGAATCGCCCGCCCGTGCGCATGCACGGTATCGACCAGTACCCTCACGTTCTCCGGGTCGACTTCCGGCGTGATGCCATGCCCGAGGTTGAACACATGCCCCGGGTGGTTGCCGAACGCGTCCAGGACGGCGCGCGCCTCGCGCTCCACCACCGACGCCGACGCGCGCAGCACGCTTGGATCGAGGTTGCCCTGCAGCGCCACGCGCTCGCCGACGCGGCTGCGCGCTTCGCCGATGTCCAGCGTCCAGTCGACGCCCAACGCGGTGCAGCCGGTGTCGGCCATGGCTTCCAGCTGGCCACCCGCACCCTTCGAAAACAGGATGACCGGAAGATCGCGGCTGGCCGGGTCGGCCTTCAACGCGTCGACCACCTGCGCCATGTAGCGCAGCGAAAACTCACGGAACGGGCCCGGGCCGAGCAGCCCGCCCCACGTGTCGAACACCATCAGCGCCTGCGCGCCCGCACGCGCCTGCGCGACGAGATAGGCCGCGACCGAGCGGGCGACGGTGTCGAGCAGGCGATGCGCGAGCGCGGGCTCGTTCCATGCCAGCGCCTTCACCCGCGCGAAATCGCGCGAGCCTTCGCCTTCCACCATGTAACAGGCGAGCGTCCACGGACTGCCGGAAAATCCGATCAGCGGCACGCGGCCATCCAGTTCCTTGCGGATGAGGCGGACGGCGTCCATCACGTAACGCAGCTCGCCGTCCATGTCGGGCACGGCGAGCGCGTGGATCGCGGCGGCGTCGCGTAGCGGGCGCGCGAACTTCGGGCCTTCGCCGGCTTCGAACGACAGGCCAAGCCCCATCGCGTCGGGAATGGTGAGGATGTCCGAGAACAGGATCGCGGCATCGAGCTCGAACCGGTCGAGCGGCTGCAGCGTGACCTCGCAGGCGAACTCCGGATTCGTGGCCAGGCCCATGAAACTGCCGGCCTTCGCGCGCGTGGCGCGGTATTCCGGCAGGTAACGGCCGGCCTGGCGCATCACCCAGATGGGCGTGGTGTCGGTGGGTTCGCGGCGCAGGGCACGGAGGAAGCGGTCGTTGCGGAGCTCAGCGGCCATGCGCCGACTCCTGTCCCTGGCTGAACATCACTTTGAAACCTTTCTTGATCTGCGCGTCGCGCGCCTTGGTGAACGCGGCCATCGCGGCGTCGCGGTCGACATAGACCTCGCGCTTGAGCATCGCCTTGCCGCCTTGCACGCCGCTCTCGCGGTACAGGGTCCAGCCGCCCAGGAGATCCTGTTCGAGCGTGATCTGGACGTAGCGAGGCGCTTCGGCGCCCGCTTCGGGCATGGTTTGCAGGTAGATCCGCATCGAGCGATCCGGGGCAGACGCAGGGCCGGCCATTGTAGGGGGTTTTGTCAGCGAGCGACGGCGCTGGCCGGCGCACCGCTCAGGGAAGGACGCCCAGCACGTCGTCCTCGGCCACGCCGGAGACGATCTCGGCGCGCCCGATGCCGCGCCAGAGAATGAGCCGCAGCGTGCCCGCGGTGTTCTTCTTGTCCAGGCGCATCAGCTCGACGATGCGGCTGGCCGCGTGGACGCGCGACGGTTCCGTGGGCAGGCCGAGGCGTGTCAGCAATGCGACCAGACGCGCGGTGTCGGTGGCATCCGACATGCCCAGGCGCTCGGACAGACGCGCCGCCAGCACCATGCCGATCGCGACGCCTTCGCCGTGCAGGATCTCGCTGTAGTTGCCGGCGGTTTCCAGCGCATGCCCGAAGGTGTGACCGAGGTTCAGTAGCGCGCGCTCGCCTTGCTCCGTCTCGTCGCGCGCCACCACGCCGGCCTTGTAGCGGCACTTGCGCGCGATCGCTTCGATCAGCACCGTCTGCTCGCGCGCCGCGAGCGCGTCCGCGTGCGCTTCGAGCCAGGCGAAGAACGCCGGATCGCCGATCGCGGCGCCCTTGACGATTTCCGCCATGCCCGCGCGGTATTCGCGCTTCGGCAGCGTTCGCAACGTGTCGATGTCGGCGACGACGGCACGCGGCTGATGGAAAGCGCCGGCGAGGTTCTTGCCGGCGGGAAGGTTGACGCCCGTCTTGCCGCCGACCGAGGAATCGACCATCGACAGCAGCGTGGTCGGCATCTGGATGAAGTCGATGCCGCGCATCCAGCACGCCGCCGCGAAGCCCGCGAGGTCGCCGACCACGCCGCCGCCGAGCGCGATCACGCACGCGTCGCGCGTGGCGCCCAGGGCGCCGAGCGCTTCGAGCACGCGCCCGACGTTGGCGAACGTCTTGTGCGTTTCGCCGTCCTCGATGAGGAGCGACGACCAGCGCAGGCCGTCGAGACCCTTCGCGAGCGCGTCGAGGTAGAGCGGGGCGACCGTGGTGTTGCTCACGACCAGCACATGCCTGCCGCGGATCGCCGCGCGCCAGCGCGCGCTGTCCTCGATGAGGCCCGGGCCGATCCAGACGTGGTAGCTGCGGCCGGCGAGGTCGACCTCGACCGTCTCCGTCAGGTGCGTTTCCATCAATGGCGTTTCCAGTGGCGTTCCAGCAGGGCGATGGCGCGCGGCGCGGCCTCGTCCACCGATTCGTGGCGGCCGCGGAAGATCAGGTCCGCGATCTCTTCGTACAGATGGTTGCGATGCCCGGCGAGGCTTTCCAGCCGGCCGCGACGATCGTCGCCGGCGATCATCGGCCGGGCGGTGTCGTGCCGCAGGCGGTCGAGCTGCTCGTCCACGTCGACGCCGAGCATCAGCACCGTGCCGCGCGCCATGAGTGTCTCGCGGTTCGACGGATCGAGGACGGCGCCAGCGCCCGTGGCGAGCACGATGCCGTCGCGGAGACTAAACTCGCTCAGGTGCGCGCATTCGCGCGCGCGGAAGCCCGCCTCGCCTTCGCGTTCGAAGATGTCGGCGATCGTCATGCCACAGCGTGCCTCGATCTCGACGTCGAGGTCGATGAAAGGCAGGCCGTAATGCGCCGCGAGGCGCTGTCCGATCGTGGTCTTGCCGGCGCCCGTGGGGCCGACCAGGAACAGGTTGGGCGAAGGATTCATCGCTCCGATGCTAGCAACAAGCCATCAGCAGGGATACGAAACGGTGCTCGTGGCCGGGGCCGGCGATGTCGGCGGCCGGCTGGCCGCGCGTCTCGCCGCACAGGGTCGGCGCGTGTTCGCGCTGCGCCGCGGCGACGCGTCGGGCGGCGGCATCCACTGGCTGCGTGGCGACCTCACGCGGCCGGCGACGTTGACGGATCTGCCGCGGGTCGACGCGCTGGTCTTCGCCGCCGCGCCGGACGCCCGCGACGAGGCGGCGTACCGCGGGATCTACGTCGACGGCCTGCGCCATCTGGTCGAAGCGCTGCCCGAACCTCCGAAGCGGACGCTCTTCGTCTCGTCGTCGGCCGTGTACGGCGAGCACGCGGGCGGCTGGGTCGACGAGGACACGGCACCGGCCCCGCCGGGCTTCAACGGACGCGCGCTGCTCGAGGCCGAGCGGTGGCTTGCCGCGCAGGCCGTCGGCGGCATCGCGGTGCGCCTGGCCGGGCTCTATGGCCCGGGCCGCACACAGTTGTTCGATCGGCTGCGCGAAGGCAAGGCCGCCGTGCCGCGCGGGCAGGGCGTCTACGCCAACCGCATCCACGTGGACGATGCCGCGGCGGCCCTGGCCTTCCTGCTCGATGTGTCGCAACCCGCGCCGATATATCTCGGCGTCGACGACACGCCGCTGCCGATCGACGTGTTGTACGACCACATCGCCGGCCTGCTGGGCGCGCCGATCCCGCCCGAAGGGCCCGGCCCGGCGGGGATCGGCAACAAGCGGCTGTCGAACGCGCGCCTGCGCGCCGCGGGCTTCCGCTGCGCGTGGCCCGATGCGCGGGACGGCTACGCCGCGTTGCTCCGATCGCCGATACGATCGGCTCCCACCCTTCGGTAGCCGTGTTTCGGCCGGCGGGATCGCCGATCAGATCGACAGGACGCGCCGCCGCTCATCGAGCCGGACGACCAGATCGGCCTTCGACGCCAGCGTCGCCAGCGCCCGCCGGCTGATCCGCTCGTAATGCTGCAGGAACCTCGCCAGCGCGGCCGCATCCATCGCATGCGGATCGCCGCGCTCGCGCAGCGGCCGCTCGGCCTCGTCCCGCCACGACGCGACCACGTCCCACGATGGCGCCTGCAGCACGACGAGCGCGTCGATCCGTTCCCACAGCGGCGCGTACCCGGCGAGGCGCGCGTCGACCCAGCGCCGCCACGTTCCGTCGGGATCCTCCTCGCGTTCGAGCGCGTTCACCGGCTCGACCAGCGCCTGCTCGCCCGCCGGTTCCACCCCCAGGTACCAACCTTCGAGGACGACCAGCTTCGGCACCTCGCCGACCGCCGGCCACACGGCCGCTTCATGGCGGTCGTCGCGGCCCTTGTCGAAACGCGGTATGGCCACGGGATTTTCCGCGGATGCCTGCGCCAGCGCGTCGAGCGTGGAGGCCAGCAGCGCCAGGTCGTGCGTGCCTGGCACGCCGCGTGTGCGGAGGAGGGGGTGCACCGTCGCCGCGAGCGATTCACGCTCCGCGCGGGTCAGGTAGACATCGTCGAGGGACAGCGTGACGGCGCCCCAGCCGCGCTCGCGCGCGGCCGCCACGAGACCGGCGCCGAGGTGGCTCTTGCCGCTGCCCTGCAGCCCGGAAATCCCGAGCACGAAGGGCGCCGTCGCCTGCGCGACGTCCGCGGCGAAACGCCCGAGGACCGTGGCGGCCAGCGTGCTAGCATCGGACGATTCCATGGCCGACAGCATAGTCCATCGTCATGCTCACCCCTGAGATCCTCGATACCTTCCGCGGCCTGCTCGACGAGGCGAAGGCCAGCGGCGACCGCGAGCCCACCGCGATGAACCTCGCCACCGCGAGCAACGACGGTCGCGTGCATTCGCGCATCGTGCTGCTCAAGGCCATCGACGAGCGCGGGCTGCGCTTCTTCACCAATTACGGAAGCGCCAAGGCGGGCGAGATCGCCGAGCACGCGCAGGTCGCGCTGTGCTTCCACTGGAAACAGATCCGCGAAGGCATCCAGGTGCGCTTCGAAGGCCGCGCCACGAAGACGAGCGAGGCGGAGTCCGACGCCTATTTCGCGAGCCGTCCGCGTGGCAGCCAGATCGGTGCCTGGGCCTCGCTGCAGAGCCAGGAGCTGCCCGACCGGCAGACGTTCGACGACCGCGTCGCCCGGTACGAGGCCGAGTTCGCCGGTCGCGACGTGCCACGCCCGCCGCACTGGGGCGGTTTTCTGGTGGAACCGGATCGCGTGGAGTTCTGGTACGGCGCGACGTTCCGCCTCCACGAACGCGTCGTGCACGCCCAGGCGGGTACACACTGGACGAGCCACCTCCTGTACCCCTGACCGGAGCCCCCGATGAGCCGCGCTCAACCCGTCCAGCACATCGCGCAGTCGACGTTCACCGTGCACACGCGCGGACGCTCGCTCAGCGAGATCAGCGACCGCATCGCGGACGCGGTCGCGGCGAGCGGCGTCGGCACCGGCATCGTGCATGTCTTCGTGCAGCATACGAGCGCGTCGCTGCTGATCGGCGAGAACGCCGATCCCACCGTCGTGGCCGACCTCGAACGCTTCTTCGCGCGACTGGTGCCCGACGGCGATCCGCTGTTCCGGCATCGCGACGAAGGCCCCGACGACATGCCGGCCCATGTGCGCTCCGTGCTCACGGGCGTGTCGCTGTCGATTCCCGTGCATGGCGGCAAGCCGCTGCTCGGCACCTGGCAGGGCGTGTTCCTCTACGAACACCGCCATGAAGCGCACCAGCGCAGGATCACCGTCACCGTGTCGGGCCACTGATGGGCGACGCGTATCCGCGGCGGATCGTCTGCCTCACCGAGGAACCGACCGAAGTCCTGTACGCCATCGGCGAGGAACACCGCATCGTCGGCATTTCCGGGTTCACCGTGCGGCCACCGCGGGCGCGCAAGGAGAAGCCGAAAGTCTCCGCGTTCACGAGCGCGAAGATCGACCAGATCCTCGACCTGAAGCCCGATCTGGCGATCGGCTTTTCGGACATCCAGGCGGACATCGCGCGCGAACTGATCCGCGCGGGCGTCGAGGTCTGGATCAGCAATCATCGCAGCGTCGACGGCATCCTCGCGTACATCCGGCGCCTCGGCGCGATGGTGGGAGCGGGCGAGAAAGCCGCCGCGCTCGCCGATCGCGCACGGGCCAACCTCGACCGCATCGCGGCGCAGGCCGCCTTGCTGCCGAAGCGCCCGCGCGTCTACTTCGAGGAATGGGACGATCCGTTGATCACCGGCATCCGCTGGGTCGGCGAGCTCGTCCGCATCGCCGGCGGCGACGACGTGTTTCCCGAACTCCTCGAAGAACCACTGGCGAAGCAGCGGATCCTCGCCGATCCGCTCGAGGTGGTGCGGCGCGCACCGGACATCGTGTTCGGTTCGTGGTGCGGCAAGCGCTTCCGGCCCGACCGGGTGGCGTCGCGCCAGGGTTGGGCGGACGTGCCCGCCGTGCGCGACGGCGAGCTGCACGAGATCAAGTCGCCCATCATTCTCCAGCCCGGTCCGGCGGCGCTGTTCGACGGTGTCGAGGCGTTGCACGCGCATATCGCGGCGTGGGCGCGCAGATAGCTGTTGGAGCGGACCTGGCCGCGGCTTTGGGCTGTAGGAGCGGACCTGGCCGCGACCGCTCTTCGCCAGGAGGAGCAGGGCCTGTTGCTCTTCGCGAAAAGCCGTCGCGGCCAGGTCCGCTCCTACAGCTCGGGGTCGCGGCCAGGTCCGCTCCCACCGCCGAGGTTCGTCGATGCTCAGGGCATCGCGATCCAGCGGTCGTGCTTGCGAATTTCGAGCGGCCGGAAGCGCCGCTTGTAGTCCATCTTCGGGTGCCCCGCGATCCAGAAGCCGAGGTACACGTACGGAATGCCACGGCGTCGGGCGAGATCCACCTGCTGGAGGATGCCGAACGTGCCGAGACTGCGGGCCTCCTCGTCCGGATCGAAGAACGTATAGACCGCCGACAGGCCGGCGAGCGTGACGTCGGTGACCGCCACGCCGAGCAGTCGGTCCGCCTTGCGGAATTCGAGGAACAGCGTCGGGCTCCATGGCGCGGCGAGGAAGCGCTGGAAGTCGTCCGCGTCCGCGGCGTCCATGCCGCCCCCGCTGTGCCGCGCCTGCAGGTAGCGGCGATACAGCGCGTGCCGTTCGTGGGTGAATCCCGGCAACTCTTCGCTGACCGTCACATCCGCGTTGCGCGTGAGGCAGCGCCGTTGGGAGCGGTCCGGCGCGAACGCCGCGGCGTCGATGCGGCAGGGCACGCACGCCTGGCAGGCGGCGCACTGGGGCAGGTACAGGTGGCCGCCGGCGCGTCGGAAGCCCTTGGCGAGCGCCGGCGCGTAGAGGCGGTCGAGATGCGGCGCGCCTGGATCCACCACGAGGTTCTGCGCCGTCCGCTCGGCGAAATAGCCGCAGGTGTGCGGCAGGGTCTGGAACAGGCGGACGCGGTCGGTCATGGTCCGATGTTATAGCCCGATGGCGCGCGCCGCGTCACCGCGAGTTTTCGTCGCGCTCAGCCGCCCGCGTGGTGCACGACCATCCAGTGCGTCGTCGCGCCGCCGGCGTCGGTCACGGCCTCCAATTCGAGTCTGCCGTCCACGCCCTTGCCATCGTTCGTCTGCAGGCGAACCCGGTGGGAGACGCCCGGCGTGGCGGGCAGCGAAGCCGCCGCCGGCAGCAACGCCGAGATCGGCAGCCCCGCGACGGACCGCGCGTCACGGCCGGTCGCGCGGACGAACGCGTCGTTGACGAAGACGATGGGGCAATCCTGCCATCGCGCCTCGGTCGCTTCCGCGATGGCGATGGGCTCCGGCAGGCGGGCCAGCGACGCGCGCATCAGCGCGAAGTTCTGCTGGTAATGCTTGCGCTCCATCATCTCGATGAGCACGCGAAGGCTGCGCGCCGATTCCAGGTGCAACCGCGACCAGGGTCGCGAGCGTCCGCGGACGGTTTCCTGCCAGGCCTCGAAGCTCTGCCGCGGCGACAGGCGCGCGCCGGGGATCGTTTCGAGCTTCGCCAGCGACGGGTTGCCGCCCCAGCGCACCTGACGCACCTGCTCGCTGCGCGTCCACATCACCGCGTTGTGCGAGTCGGCCTGCAGGGGCATGAAGATGACGCCCGCCGCGAGCTCGGTGACCCCGTGCGCCGCCAGCGCCGGGTGCCATGCGCCGATCGCGTCCGTATGCAGCACGCCGGCGATGCCGTCCGGGGAGCCGGCCGCGCCATGGGCGGCGACGATGTCGCGAATCTCGAGCAGGGTCGCCTCGTCGGGCAGTTGTCCGTGGCGCATCACGCGATCGCCCGCGTAGATCGCCACGCCGTCGGCGTCGACGACCTCGAGGAGTTCCGGGGCGAGCGACGCGAGCAGGTCGGGATCGATCCGCTCGCTCTCGTTGAACGCCGTGATGAGCTTTTCGCGCACGGTGAGCAGCGTGCTCTCGACTTCGATCTTCGCCAGTTCCTCGATCGCCGAGACACGCGCCGCGAACGAGCGCGCGATCGCGTCGGCCACCTCGCGCATCTGGTGGTCGGCGAAGAACGGCGAATAGTGGTGGCAGGAGATCAGGCCCCACAGCCGGCCGTTCGTGACGATGGATGCCACCAGCGTGCCGGTGACGCCCATGTTCCCGAGATACTCAAGGTGCACGGGCGAGACGCTGCGCAGCGACACGTCGCTGAGGTCGGTGGGCTGCGCCGTCTGCGGATCGTACGCGGGCAGGATGTACGCGGGCACGTAGCCGCAATCGCTGATCTGGCGGACGCGGTTGCGCAGGTAGAGCGCGCGCGCCTGCGCCGGGATGTCGGTGGAGGGGTAGTGCAGGCCGAGGTACGCCTCGAGATCGTCGCGGCGCGCCTCGGCGACGACTTCGCCGTGCCAGTCGTGGTCGAAGCGGTAGACCATGACGCGGTCGTATCCGAGCAAGGTGCGGACCGTCCGCGCGACCCGCGCCGCGGCGCGTTCGACGGACGCGTCGTTCTCCAGCTTGTGCGCGAGGTCGTAGGCCACGCGGATCGGGTCGTCCTCGAAGTAACCCTCGCGCGGCTCGATCTCGATCATCCAGCGGTCCGCGTACGCATGCACCGCCGCATGCCAGGTGCCTGTCTTCTTCGTCTGCGGGAAGCCCGCGGGCACCCAGGCGCTGTGCGCGGGGCGCTCGTCGTCCTCGAAGAGGTCGGGCGGCAGCGTCAGCACCTCGTGCAGCGGCGCATCCAGGGCCGCTTCCACGTCGACGCCCAGGATGTCGGCGATGTTCTCGCTGGCCTGGAGGATCGTCCCCGTCGACGCATCGACCACCAGCAGCACGCCATGGGGCTGGATCGAACCGGGGATGTGGATCGGCTCGCGGTCGCAGAGGGTGAGGTCGGGGAGTTCAGACATGCGCGGCATGGTCCTGTAACGTTCGTTGAAAGCGCGCGAACATGGCCAGCGCGCCGTTCAGGGCGGCCCGGTGGGCTTCTTCGCTTATCAGTTCACCATCCAGGACGGCCTGGAACCGGCGCCAGGGGGCGGTCCGCTCGCCGATGGCGTAGAAGCGATGGCGCAGGTGAGGGAAGCGCTCGCGGAGCATCTTCACGATCAGCCGGCCCCCCAGCGCGGACCCCTCGATCACATACAGCTCGCCCCAGGCCTCGGCGCTGTCCAGCGTGCCGCCCGCACGGCCGGGCGCATCGCTACCGGAGGGGTGGGAGCCGATCGTATCGGCGACGGGTTCGGCGGCAAGGTCCCCTTCGAGCGCGTTGGCGCGGGATGCGTAGTCCCAGCGGGAAGCGACGTGGCGAAGCCACTCCCTCCGTTCGGCCTCCCACTCGCCGAACAGCGTCAGCTGCGCCGCCAGCAGCTCCCGGTAGCCGGCTTCGTCGAGATCTCCCGCGAGCAGCCGGCGCATGCCGGCCGAGGCCTCGGCGGCCTCGTGCGCATCGCGCGTCGCCTCGCGCAACATGACGTGGGCAGGCGTGCCTTCCCCCGCGCCGTCCACTCAGAGGACCTGGGTGGCCTTCAGGACGACCACGAGCATGACGCCGGCGACGATCGCCAGCACCATCAGGCGGATACGCGAGGCCGTGCGCTGCGCCGGCGGCCGGCGATCCGGCTGGCGGTGCATCTGCAGTTCTTCCTGGTAGCGCACCACCGGTTCGATGCCGATGTCCTTGAGCAGCGAACGCGCCTTCGGGAAATCGTCGGCGCTCTTGACCCAGACCTGCGGCCAGCTGCTGCGATCGTCGCTACGCTGCGAATAGCTGAAGCGCTGGTAGGTAGGGCGATTCCAGCTCGATCGGTTGGTCACCGACGTCTCGATCTCGTGCTCGGTGAGCAGAGCGACGATACGGTCGATGTTGTCCTGGCGTGGCGATGTATAGATCTGGCGCATGGCCCCGATTCTACGGGAATTGGCCGGCCGGCGACGCGCCGGGCCGCTCCGGTGCCAGGGCGCCCTTCACGGCATCGAGGTGCCCGTCGTTCGGCAGAGGGGCGATGCGCAGCAGGTGCGCCAGCATCGGGTAGATGTCGACGTTGGGGAACGGCGCGATCGTCACGCCGCGCGCGAAGCCGGGACCATGGCCGATGAAAAGCGCGCGCATGGACGGATCGAGGTTGTCGTAGCCGTGTTCGCCGCGGGACATCGGCGAGGTGCGTTCCGCAAGCGTCTGCCGGCTGGTGATCGCCCAGCCCGTGTCGGCGAGGCAGAGGTAGGCGGGGACGCGGGGGTTGTGGCCGTAATCGAGGCGCGGCGGCAGGTCTTCCTTGCGGTAGCAGCGCATGTGGGCATGCGGCCCGAGCAGGCGCGCGATCGCGCGCGTGGCGTCCAAGCCCGGCTTCGGATTGAACGTGGCCATGACGCCCCACGACACCGCCGTGAGCGATGCGAGCTCGGTCTCGTCGTCCGCGAACACGATGTTGCCGCGCGGCACGTCGGCCATGCCGTGGTCGGAGACGATCACCAGGTCGGTGCTGTCGTACAGGCCGCGCCGACGCAGGGCCTCGACGAGATAGCCGATGGCGTCGTCGACCTCCCTGAGCGCGGCGTCCACCTGCGGGGAGTCGGGGCCGAACTCGTGGCCCGCGTGGTCCACGGCATCGAAGTACAGCGTGTCGAACGACGGCTTCGCCCCGGGTTCGTCGATCCACGCCATGAGCCTGTCGACGCGCTGGCGCGACGAGAGCGAATCGTCGAACGGGATCCAGTGGTCCGGCCGCATGCCGTGGATCTCGGCCTCGGTGCCGGGCCAGAACATCGTCGCCGTCCGCAGGCCCTGCTTCTGGGCGGTCACCCAGATGGGCTCCGCCTGCGCCCACCAGCGCCCGTCGCGCGTCGCCGCGTGGTTCGACAGGCTGAACCTGCCCAGGGCGGGATCGCGCATCGTGTTGTTGACGATGCCGTTGCGGTCGGGCACGCGGCCCGTCACCAGCGTGTAGTGGTTGGGAAACGTCAGCGAGGGAAACGACGGCAGCATGTACGGGGCGGTCGCGCCATCGTGCGCCAGCGCCACGAGGTTCGGCGTGAGGCCCCGCTCGATGTAGTTGGCGCGGAAGGCGTCGATGGAAACGAGCAGGACGGCGTGGTGGGGCGTGGCGGGCCGGGCGGCGGGACGGGTGGCGCATCCGGCAAGGGCCGCGAGCAGCGCGAGGGCCGCGACACGGCGGAACAACATGGCATTCATGAGGGCGAACGTAGGCTCTGGTCCAAAGGCAATCCCGCCCATGATGGACGAGTCCCATGACCAATTCATCACGCAACTTCCTGCTGATGACCCTGACGGCCCTGTCTCCCCTGCTGGCGCTTGCGCAGACCCCGCCGCCGAAACCGGCCGCGCCGCCCCCGCCGCGCCCCGTGATCGTCACCACGCCGAGCCCTTCCCAGCAGTGGCAGCGCCAGGTCGACCGGCAGCAGTTGCAGAACCAGCAGAACCAGAACGCCGTCCGAGAGCAGCTGCGCCAGGGCAACCTCGATCGCCAGCGGGCGAACACGACCAACCCGGCGCTGCAGAACCAGCTGGACGCCGCCGACCGCAGCCAGCAGCAGCTCTATCGGGCGCGCCAGGAGGACGCGGTGAAACGCTACCAGTCGCTGCCGGCCAGCGAGCCCGCTACCCAGACGCGCCGGGTCGAGCCCGTGCCGGCTCGGGGATCGTCGGCGGGACGCTGACCGCCGTTGCTGCGACGCGTCTGGCGACGCGTCGCGGCGCGGGACCATAATCGGGGATTCCTGCATCGACGGAGTTCCACCGATGGCCGCAGTCACGCGCATCGACACCACCCGCATCGTGCGCGCTCCGCGCGGCAGCGAGCTGACCTGCCGCAGCTGGCTGACCGAGGCGCCGTTCCGCATGCTGCAGAACAACCTCGATCCCGAGGTGGCCGAGAATCCGGCCGAGCTGGTGGTCTACGGCGGCATCGGCCGCGCCGCGCGCAACTGGGAGTGCTTCGACGCCATCCTGCGCAGCCTGCGCGAGTTGCGCGACGACCAGACCCTGCTCGTCCAGTCCGGCAAGCCGGTCGGCGTGTTCCCGTCGCATCCGGACGCCCCGCGCGTGCTGATCGCCAATTCCAATCTCGTGCCCGCCTGGGCGAACTGGGAACACTTCAACGAACTCGATCGCAAGGGCCTCATGATGTACGGCCAGATGACGGCCGGCTCGTGGATCTACATCGGTTCGCAGGGCATCGTGCAGGGCACGTACGAGACCTTCGTCGAGATGGGTCGCCAGCATTACGGCGGCAGCCTCGCCGGTCGCTGGATTCTCACGGCGGGCCTCGGCGGGATGGGCGGCGCGCAGCCGCTCGCCGCCAGCCTGGCGGGCGCATCGTCGCTGACGATCGAATGCCAGCAGAGCCGCATCGATTTTCGCCTGAAGACGCGTTACGTCGACGAACAGGCGACGGACCTCGACGATGCGCTGGCCCGCCTGGACCGCTACGCGAAGGAGGGACGCGCCGTCTCGGTGGCGCTGCTGGGCAACGCCGCCGATGTCCTGCCGGAACTCGTGAAGCGCGGGGTGCGGCCCGACGCCGTCACCGACCAGACCAGCGCGCACGACCCGGTCAACGGGTACCTGCCGTCGGGGTGGACGGTCGAGGAATGGTTCGAGCGGCGCAAGAGCGATCCGGCGGGCACCTCGCGCGCCGCGAAGGCGTCGATGCGGCGCCACGTCGAAGCGATGCTGGCGTTCCACGCGATGGGCGTGCCGACCTTCGACTACGGCAACAACATCCGCCAGATGGCGAAGGACGAGGGCCTCACGGAGGCCTTCGCGTTCCCGGGCTTCGTGCCGGCGTTCGTGCGGCCGTTGTTCTGCCGCGGCGTCGGCCCGTTCCGCTGGGTGGCGCTATCGGGCGATCCCGAAGACATCTACAAGACCGACGCGAAGGTGAAGGAGCTGATTCCCGACGATCCGCACCTGCACCGCTGGCTCGACATGGCGCGCGAGCGCATCAGCTTCCAGGGCCTGCCCGCGCGTATCTGCTGGGTCGGCCTCGGCGAGCGCCACCGCCTGGGCCTGGCGTTCAATGAAATGGTCCGCAACGGCGAACTCAAGGCCCCGGTGGTGATCGGCCGCGACCACCTGGATTCCGGTTCCGTCGCCAGCCCGAACCGCGAGACCGAGGCGATGCGCGACGGCAGCGACGCCGTCAGCGACTGGCCGCTGCTCAACGCGATGCTCAACGTGGCCGGTGGCGCGACCTGGGTCAGCCTGCACCACGGCGGCGGCGTCGGCATGGGATACAGCCAGCACAGCGGCGTAGTGATCGTCTGCGACGGCACCGAAGCGGCCGACCGCCGGATCGCCCGCGTGCTGTGGAACGATCCGGGCACGGGCGTCATGCGGCACGCCGACGCCGGCTACCCCGAAGCGATCGCCTGCGCCCGCGAGCAGGGCCTCGACCTGCCGATGCTGACGCTCATGTCGTAGGAGCGCGCCCTGCGCGCGACATCTTTCGCCTCGGTTCCCAAGGTCTGCGCGCCAGCTCCGCGGCGTGGCCTCAGAACATGTCGCGCGCAGGGCGCGCTCCTACGAAGGCCGGCGATCAGCGGCCGTTCGCCCAGCCCGGGACGTAGCGCTCCGGGTAGATCCGTTGCAGCGCCAGCACCTTGGGGAGGTCGTTGATCACGATGTAGCGGTCGTCCGGGTTCTGGCGCATGTAGTCCTGGTGATAGTCCTCGGCCGGATAGAACGCCTTCAGCGGGGCGACCTGGGTGACGATCGGGGCCGGGAAGCTCTTCGCCGCGGTGAGCTGCGCGACGTAGGCATCGGCCACCTTCTTCTGCTCCGGCGTGGCGTAGAAGATCGCGGAACGGTACTGGGTGCCGGTGTCGGGTCCCTGGCGGTTCAGCTGGGTCGGGTCCTGCACCACGGAGAAGAAGACCTGGAGCAGCTGGCCGTAGGTCACCTGCGCCGGGTCGTAGACGACGCGCACCGATTCGGCGTGCCCGGTGTCACCCTCGCTGACGTCGTCGTAGTTCGCGTGGGCGGCATCGCCACCCGAGTAGCCCGCGCGGACGCTCTTCACGCCGCGAACGTGCTGGAAGACGCCCTCCACGCCCCAGAAACACCCGCCGGCGAAGACGGCGGTGGCTTCCCCGGTGGCCGGGGCGGCGTCCACGGTGGGGGCGGGCAGCTTGAGTCCCTCGTCCCGCGCGGCGGCGGACGAGCAGGCGGCGAGGGCGACGAACAGGGTGGAAAGGAGGCGGCGCATGGGAAGCTCCTGGAGGGTTACTCCTCACTAGACCGGGGCCACCGCGTATTCCTCACGTCCGTCCCTTCAGGATCGCGAAAGGGTGCCGATAAAGGGCAGATGTCTTCGTCTGGAGGGAGCGGAAGCGTGGCGTACGACCTGGTGGAGAGACGCGTATTCGTGACCGACCTCGAGGTCGGCATGTACGTCAGTCGTCTCGATTGCGAATGGTCGGACACCCCGTTCCCGCTGCAGGGCGTGCCCATCACGTCCCGCGACGACATCGAGCGCCTCGCGAAATTCTGCAAGTACGTCTTCGTCGACCTGCATCGTCGCGTGGCGCCGGCGGCCGTATCGACCGTCGTCGGCGCGCCGCCGCGCGTCGCGGGTGCCCGCATGGGTGGCGCCCCGGGGCCCGCCCCGGTGAATCCGCGGCTGGTGCCCAGCCACACCTATACCGACACCGCTTCGTTCGACGACGAGGTGCCTCGCGCGCAGGAGGCTTTCGAAGGCGTCACGCGCTTCGCCGAGCGCCTGGTCGACGACATCCAGGAGGGAAGGCCCATCGACCCCGGCGCCGTCGAGCAGGCCGTGCGGCCGCTCGTGGCGAGCGTCCTGCGCAGCGGCGATGCCTTCTCGTGGGTGGAGAGCCTGCGTCGCCGCGACACCTATACCTACCAGCACGCCGTGGGCTGCAGCACGCTCGCCGCGGCTTTCGGCCGGCACATGGGCTTCGCGCCCGAGGCCATCGTCAGCCTCGCCGCCGGCGGGTTGCTGATGGATGTCGGCAAGGCGCAGCTGCCGGAGGAGATGCTCAACCGGGCCGGGCCGCTCAACGACGACGAATGGGAACTCGCAAGGCAGCACGTCACCGAAGGCGTGGCGATCCTCGACCATTCCGGCGTCGACGATCCGGACGTGCGCGACATGCTGCTGACGCACCACGAGCGTTACGACGGCAGCGGATACCCCGAAGGCCTCGCCGGCGCGGCGATCCCGCTCGCGGGGCGCATGGCGGCGATCATCGACACGTACCACGCGATGTCGTCGCGACGGCCGTACCGGCCCGCCGTGTCGCAACACCTCGCCCTGCGCGAGCTCTACGCCGGGCGCGATCGTCTGTTCCAGGCGGAGCTCGTCGAACAGTTCCAGGCGTGCCTCGGCGTCTATCCCACCGGAACGCTCGTGGAACTCAACACGGGTGAAGTCGCGATCGTGATGGTGCAGAATCAGGTCCGCCGCCTGCAGCCGCGTGTGGCCGTCCTGACGCGTACGGACAAGGGGCCGCGCGACGAATTCCTGATCGTCGACCTCATGTACCAGGCGGACGTGGTTCGCAGGGAAATCCTGCGTACACTGCCGCCCGGTAGCTACGGCATCGATCCCAGCGAGTATTTCCTTCCATGAGTGAACGCGCCGACATCCTGCCTGCCGTGCAGGTCATCCTCGACCGGGTCGTCCCCGATACGAGCTGGCGTGCCGTGCTCGTGGTCCGCCTGCAAGGCATCCGCGAGGCGCAGCTGCGTTTCGGCTACGACTTCGGCAGCGAGATCATGCTCGCCGCCCGGGGCCGGCTCGTCGAGGCCCTGCGGCATGTCGATACCGTGTTCGTCGCGGGCGACGATTCCTTCGTGGTCGTGCTGCCGTCGGTGCGCAACCGCACGCACGCGCTGCTCGCCGCCACGCGCATCGTCGGTGCCTTCGACAGTCCGCTGCTTCGTGGCGAGCGTCCCTGGCACGGACGACCGGTCGTCGGTGTCGCAGTCCATCCGGAGCACGGCACCTCCGCCGAGCTGCTCTACCGGCGTGCCGAGCTGGCGCACGACGAAGCTCTGCGCATCGGGGAGCCGTTCGCCCTCTACCAGCCGGACGCCACGCCGGTGGAGATCCTCTACGGCGAGCTTCGCGAGGACATCGAGGCCAATCGCCTCCACGTCGCCTTTCAGCCGCTGCGCGACCTGCGCTCGGGCGAGGTGGTGCGCGTGGAGTCGCTGTCCCGCTGGACCACGACCGCGCAGGTGCACGTCGCGCCGGCCGATTTCATCCAGTTCGCCGAGCGGAGCGACCTGATCGTGCCGCTGACCCGCTGGAGCCTCAACGCGTCGCTACGCCATGCGGCGGCGCTGCACCGCGGCGGCTGCCCGCTCGATGTGGCGATCAATCTTTCGCCGCGTGTCTTCGCGGAGCAGGGCTTCGCCGAGCAGATGATCGGCGCCATGGAGATCTGGGGCGTGCCGCCCACGGCCGTGATCGTGGAGATCACCGAGACGGCGCTGCTTACCGATCTCGACATGAGCGTGCGCGTGCTGCGCAGCCTGCGCGACCGTGGCGTGCGCGTCGCGATCGACGACTTCGGCACCGGCTACGCGTCGTTCGCGTATCTGCGTCACTTCCCGGCCACCGAGCTGAAGATCGACCGCACCTTCGTCGACGCCATGATCACCGACAGCCGCACGGAGTTGCTGGTGCAGGCCATGGTGGATGTCGCCCATCGGATGGGCATGGAGGCCGTGGCCGAAGGTGTGGAGAACGAAGCCACGCTGCTGCGTCTCGTCGAGATGGACTGCGACCTGGTGCAGGGCTATCACATCGGCCAGCCGATGCCGGCGGACGATTTCGTGGCCGAACGCCTGGCGGCGGCGTCGCTGGTCTGACACGTCGCTGTCGTAGGAGCGCGCCCTGCGCGCGACATCTTTTCGCCCCTGTCCTCAGCGTTGCGCGCCAGCTTGCAGGCCCGGCTACAAAACATGTCGCGCGCAGGGCGCGCTCCTACGATGGTCGGGTGGATCGGGTCGCGAGATCCCGGTAGCGCTGGTCCAGCGCCGCCACCGCGGCGTCCAGCGCCGCTTCGTTCCCGTCGTTGACGATCACGTCGTCGGCGATCGCCAGGCGGGCCTCGCGCGATGCCTGAGCCGCGATCATCGTCGTCGCGAGGCTCGCATCGACGCCGTCGCGCCGGACCAGCCGCTCGACGCGCACGGATTCGGGCGCATCGACCACCAGCACGCGATCCACCCAGTCGTAATGCGCGAGGTTCTCGACCAGCAGCGGGATCGAGAGGATGCAGTACGGCCCGCTGTCCGCCGCCACGGCCTCACGCAGCCAGGTGCGGATGCGCGGATGCAGGATGCCTTCGAGCGTCGCCCGGGCCGCGGGATCGGCGAACACCCGCTGGCGCATGCCCGCGCGATCGAGCGCGCCGCCGGCATCGAGCGCTTCCGGCCCGAACACGCGTGCCACCTCGGCCAGCGCCTCCGATCCGGGTTCGACCACGGCGCGCGCGGCCACGTCGGCGTCGTAGGCGCGGATGCCCAGCGCCTCGAAGCGCCGCTCGACCGCGCTCTTGCCCGAGGCGATGCCGCCGGTCAGCGCGACGACGAAGCGGCTCATCGCAGGCCCGACACGTGCAGGTAGGCGGCGAGCAAGCGGTCGCCGGCGAGCAGCCAGACCCAGCCGGCGGCGGCGATGTATGGACCGAACGGGATGGGTACGTCGCGCTGGTGCTTGCGCAACAGCATCAGGCTGCCGCCCACGAGGGCGCCGATCAGCGACGACAGCATCACCACGGGCAGGATCGACACCGGGCCCATCCATGCGCCCAGGGCGGCCAGTAGCTTGAAGTCGCCGTGGCCCATGCCTTCCTTACCGGTGAGCAGCTTGAACAGCCAGTAGACGCTCCACAGACTGAGGTACCCGATCAGGGCGCCGACGATCGCGCTCGACGGCGACATGGGCGACGGCTGCCACGCGGGAATCAGCGAGAGGGCCAGCCCGATCCAGAGGAGGGGATAGGTGAGCTCGTCGGGCAGCAGCTGCGTGCGCACGTCGATGCCGGACAGCGCGATCAGGAAGAAGGTGAAGAGCAGGGCGGCCAGCGCGGCGGCCGTCGGCCCGAAGTGCCACACGACGAGCCCGCTGGCGATGCCCGTGAGCAGTTCGACCGCCGGATACTGCGCGGAAATCGCGGCCTTGCAGTAGCGGCAGCGGCCACGAAGAAAGAGCCAGCCGAACACCGGGATGTTGTCGTGGGCGGCGAGGCGGTGCTTGCACCGCGGGCAATGCGACGCCTCGAGCGCCACGCCCGGTGGCTTCGGCTCGTCGACGGGGTCGAGCCCCAGCACTTCGCGCGCCTGGCGACGCCACTCCCATTCCATGCGCGGCGGCGTGCGCAGGATCACGACGTTGAGGAAGCTGCCGACCAGCAGGCCGAACACCGCGGCGAAGGCGATCCAGAGAGAGAGCGGCAGTTCCGGCATGAGCGATCCGTATCCAAAGAAAAGACCCTTCGCCCGCGAGGGCGAAGGGTCCTTATTGTGCCTCGCGCGCGACGAAAATCAGACCGTGCCGGCGAGCTTGAAGATGGGCAGGTAGAGAGAGATGACCATGCCGCCGACGAGCACGCCGAGGATGACCATGATCAGGGGCTCCAGCAGCGTGGCGAGGTTGTCCACGGCGTTGCTGACCTCTTCCTCGTAGAATTCGGCGACCTTGAACAGCATGTGGTCGAGCGAGCCGGATTCCTCGCCGATCGCGGTCATCTGCACCACCATGTTGGGGAACAGGCCCGTCTGGCGCATCGAGAGCTGCAGCTGGTGGCCCACGGCGATGTCGTCGCGCATCTGCATGACGGCGTCGCCATAGATGATGCTTCCGGTCGCACCTGAAACCGCCTCGAGGGCTTCGACCAGCGGGACGCCCGCATGGAAGGTCACGCCAAGCGTGCGGGCGAAGCGGGCGATGGCCGAGAGCCGCAGGATGTTGCCCATGACCGGCAGCCGCAGCGAGACCCTCTCGAGGAAATGCGCGAACTTCAGCGAGCGCTTTTTCGCCATCACGATGGCCGAGATGCCGCCCACGATGCCGCCTATCACGAGCCACCAGTACGACTGCATGAACTTGGATGCCGACACCACGATCTGGGTGGGAAGCGGCAGTTCGGCGCCCGCATCGGTAAAAGTCTGCTGAAAGACGGGGACTACGAAGAGCAGCAGGATCATGCTGACGAGCAGCGCGACGACCAGCACCATGATGGGATAGAAGAGAGCCTTCTTGATTTTGGACTTGATGCTCTCCATCCGCTCCTTGTACGTGGCCACGGTGTCCAGCACCGTGTCCAGCACGCCGGCCGATTCGCCAGCATGCACGAGGTTGCGATAAAGCTCGTCGAACTCGACAGGATAAAGCGCAAGCGCTTCGTGCAGCGCGGAGCCGCCTTCGATCGAGCCTTTGACGTCGGTCAGCATGTTCTTGAAGCGGACGTTCTTCTGGCCGTTCGCGATGATGTCGAACGCCTGTACCATCGGCACGCCGGAGGCCATCATGGTCGCGATCTGGCGGCTGAAAATAGCGACGTCCTTCGGCTTGACCTTGGATCCCGCAGCACCGAACAGCGGCTTCGCCCGCTCACGGACCGTCTGCGGATTCATCCCCTGGCGACGCAGTTCGGCCTTCACGAGGGAGGCATTCTTCGCCGGCATCTCGCCCTTCATGCGCTTGCCGCGCTTGTCGAGGGCGGTCCAGTCGTACATGGTGAGCTTGTTGACTTCGGCACGCGCCGCGCCGATGGCGCGCGCGTTCTTCGTGGCGGTGGCAGTAGCCATGGCGCGGTGTTCCCCCCGGTGGATGCTTCAGTGGGCCGGCCCTCCCGGGCGGCCCCTTGCTCTTATTCTAGTGTGACGGCTGGGGCCCGTGCCTTTCTGCCGTCTGGCGCACATCTTCACACGGCCGACGCCCGGGCGGTCAGTCCTTGGTCACCCGGTTGATCTCAGCCAGGCTGGTGACGCCGTTGCGGACCTTCAGCAGGGCCGAGGCCCGCAGGTCGTTGATGCCCGCCGCCTTCGCCACTTCGGCGATCTGCAGCGCGTTGCCGCCTTCCAGGACGATCCTCTGGATCTCCTCGACCATCGGCATGACCTGATAGATGCCCACGCGACCCTTGTAACCCTCGTTGCAGCTGTCGCAACCGACCGCCTCGTAGAGGGTGATGCCCGCGTCGACCTCTTCCTGGGTGAAGCCCTCGGCGAGCAGCGCCGCCGGCGGGAGCGTGATCTCCCTCTTGCAGTCGTGGAGGCGGCGGGCCAGGCGCTGGGCGATGATCAGGGTGACTGACGAAGTGATGTTGTAGGGCGCGATGCCCATGTTCATCAGGCGCGAGATGGTCTGGGGCGCGTCGTTGGTGTGCAGCGTGGACAGGACCATGTGGCCGGTCTGGGCCGCCTTCACGGCGATTTCCGCCGTCTCGAGGTCGCGGATCTCGCCGACCATGATCACGTCGGGATCCTGGCGCAGGAACGAACGCAGGGCGGCCGCGAAGGTCATGCCGCGTTTCACGTTCTGCTGGACCTGGTTGATGCCCTCCACGCGGATTTCGACGGGATCCTCCACGGTGGAGATGTTGCGCCCCTCGATGTTCAGGATGTTGAGCGCGGTATACAGCGAGACGGTCTTGCCCGAGCCCGTCGGGCCGGTGACCAGGACCATGCCGTAAGGTTTTTCGATCGCATCGAGGTACAGCTTCTTCTGCACTTCCTCGTAGCCCAGCTTGTCGATGCCCAGCTTGGCCGACGAGCCGTCGAGGATACGCAGCACGATCTTCTCGCCGAACAGCGTCGGCAGCGTGCTCACGCGAAAGTCGATCGCGCGGGTCTTCGTGAGGTTGAGCTTGATGCGGCCGTCCTGCGGCACGCGGCGCTCGGCGATGTCCAGGCCGCTCATCACCTTCAGGCGCGACGCGATGCGCGTGCCGAGCTTGATCGGCGCCGTGGCGACGATGCGCAGGATGCCGTCCATGCGCAGGCGGACGCGGTACACCGTTTCGAACGGCTCGAAATGGATATCCGAGGCGCCACGCTTGATCGCGTCGACCAGAATCTTGTTGACGAACTTGACGACCGGGGCGTCGTCGTTGGCGTTGGCGTCGATGCCGGTGGTCTCGCCGTCGTCGTCGCCGCCTTCGAGCGCGAGTTCTTCCAGTCCGCCGTCCTCGAACCCCGGGACATTCGCGGTCATGGCGGACAGGGCGGTATCGATGATCCGCCTCAGCTGGCCGCGCTCCACCAGCACCGGCTCCACCATGTGGTTCGAGTGGAACTTGATCTCGTCCAGGGCGTGCGACTGCATCGGATCGGCGATGCCGACGAACAGCCGCTTGCCGCGCTTGAACAGGGGCAGCGCCTGGTGCTTGGTGATCAGGGCCTCGGTGACGAGGTCAAGCGGCATGTTGGCGGCGGCCATGCCCGCGATATCCATCAACGGCATGCCGAATTCGGCGGACGCCACCTGCGACAGCTTCGCGCTGTCGACGAGGTTGTGGTCGACCAGCCAGGACGAGAGCGAGACGCGCTTTTCCGCGGCGTCCTGCACGGCCTTGCGGACGTCGGCTTCCGCCAGGACGTTTTCGGTCACCAGGCGCCGCGCCATACCCGTGAGGCCTGCCAGCATCGGCGTATGCATTTGAGAAGCCATGAAGGACCCGTTTCCCCGAGATACGCGGCTGAATCTACTCCAGATTATGCAATTGGTCACGCGTGACGCATGTGAACGTGCCGGGGCTGCGGGAGCCCTGGAATCCGCTTGCCCGTACTCGTTTCCCCTAGGCGATATCCCTTATGATTCAACGACCACGGGGGACATCTCTTGAGTCGTATAAGCATCATCCTTCCCGCCAAGAACGAGGCGGCCGCCCTGAAAGACCTGTTGCCCCGGCTGACCGCCGCCCAGCCCGGCGCGGAGATCATCGTCGTGGACGATGGGTCCACCGACGATACGAAGGCCGTATGCGCGGCCTCGGGGGTGGTCTGCCTGTCGTCTCCCTACTCGATGGGTAACGGCGCCGCGATCAAGCGCGGTGCCCGGGCGGCGAAGGGCGAGATCCTCGTCTTCATGGACGGCGATGGCCAGCATGATCCCGCCGACATCGCGCGCCTCATGGCCCGGCTGGAACAGGGCTACGACATGGTCGTGGGTGCGCGGGACTGGGAGAGCCAGGCGGGCGTCGGGCGCGGTCTGGCGAACACGCTCTACAACTGGCTGGCGAGCCGAATGACAGGGCAGGCCGTGGCGGACCTCACCTCCGGGTTCCGGGTCGCGAGGGCCGATCGATTCCGCGAGTTCATCCATCTCCTGCCCAACGGCTTCTCCTACCCGACGACGAGCACGATGGCGTTCTTCCGCAGTGCCTATGGCGTCGCGTATGAGCCGATCAAGGCCGCGGAGCGGGTGGGGAAGAGTCACATCAAGCCGCTGAAGGATGGCGTTCGGTTCTTGTTGATCATTTTCAAGATCGCGACGTTGTATTCGCCGTTGAAGTTGTTCTTCCCGGTGAGCGTGGTCTTCTTCCTTCTGGGATGCCTCAATTACGCGTGGACATTCGCTCATGACGGGCGGCTGACCAACATGAGCACTCTTCTCTGGAGCGCCGGGGTCATCGTCTTTCTTATCGGCCTGGTGTCCGAGCAGATCACGGCGCTGACTTATAAGAAGGACGGCTGAGCCGGTGAGTCTGACGATCCTCGCACTCACGACGTCTTATCCGCTTCGAGCGTCGAGCTGGGCGGGGATATTCATCGAACGGCTGTACGCGCGACTTCCCGCATCGCGCGTCGTGGTGGTCTGCCCCGCGGATGACCGGCCGACGGATCCGCGGCAGTCCGGCGTCGTGTCCGTCATCCCGGTCCGCTATGCACCGGCTAGTGCACAGAGACTCGCGCAACAGTCGGGTGGCGTTGCCCCGGGGCTGCGTCGGCATCCCTGGCGCGCCGCCTGGATTCCGCCGATGCTTGCGAGCCTGTGCTGGCGAGCCGTTCGCCAGGCACGCATGGCCGATCTGATCCATGCCAATTGGGCGATCTGCGGCGCTATGGCCGTCCTCGCCGGGCGCATTGCCCGTCGCCCGGTGGTCACGACGTTTCGTGGTGACGATGTCAAACGGGCCATGCGGTCGTCGCTCGACAGGCGGCTGCTCGACGTCGCCCTGGCAGGCAGCGACGCGGTGATCTGCGTGTCCGACGCGATGGCGGCCGACTTGCGTGCTTACTCGCCGATGCATGCCAGCAAGATCGGGGTCGTGCGAAATGGCGTAGACGAGGCTTTTCTCTCCGTCGTAAAGGTTCCAACGCCGCACGGGTTGGTGCGAGTCGGCGCTGTCGGCAGTCTGATTCACCGCAAAGCCTTCGACGTGCTGATTACCGCCATTGCCCAGATGAAAGAGCGAGCGAATGTGCATCTCACACTCGTCGGCCACGGGCCTGAACGCGAAAAGCTGGCCGGCCTCGCTGAAGCGCTTGGTATCGCGTCGAACATCACGTTCGCGGGCGAGCTTGCGCCATCGCGCATGCCTTCATTCTTCGCGAGCCTCGATCTGTTCGTATCGTCGAGTCGCTCCGAAGGGCGACCTAACGTCGTGATCGAAGCGGCCGCCGCGGCATTGCCCGTGATAAGTACGGACCTGCCCGGCGTGGTCGACCTCGTGATCCCCGGCGCAACGGGCTGGATCGTGCCGGTCGACGATCCTCCCGCGCTTGCTGCGGCGCTCGACGATGCCTGCCTGGACCCAACACGTCTGGAGCGCATGGGTGGTACCGCCAGGCAGCGCATGGAGCGCGATGGCGGATGGGCGCGTGCGGCCGGAGAGTACGCCGAAATCTTCCATCGCGTCGTCGACGCTCACCGAGGAGCTGGCTGATGTGCGGCCTTGCGTTTCTCCACGCGCCGGCGCTCGGCGAAGCGGAGCGGATGCTCCGCATAGGTGGCGCGCTGGACGACATGTCCCACCGCGGTCCCGACGCGCGAGCTGCGATCGCCGGCGAGACCTTCACGGCCGGACATCTTCGCCTTGCCATCGTCGACCTCGTCGGCGGTGCGCAACCCATGCGCGACCCCTCCGGCCGGTGGACCCTGGTGTTCAACGGCGAGATCTACAATTTTCGCGCACTGCGGGAATCCCTCGCCTCGCGATGGACATTCCGCGATGCAAGCGATACCGAGGTCCTGTTGGCCGGACTGGTTCTGGAGGGAGAGCGTTTCATCGAACGGCTGGATGGCATGTGGGCGTTCGTCCTGCATGACGCTGGCGATGGCTCCATGCTCGCGTCGAGAGACCGTTTCGGGAAAAAACCGCTCTACTATCGCGCGGAGGGTGGCAAGACAGCGTTCGCCTCCGAGTTGCCGTCGCTACGGCTCCTGCTCCCCGACATGCCGTGGCGCGAGAGCGACCCGGATGTCGCCGATTATTTCCGCTTCGGCTATACCATGCCGGGCCGGACTTGCTTCGTCGATACGCACGAGGTGCTTCCGGGCCACTGGATGAAGATCACGTCTGACGGGCGGCGTGACGAAATCCGTTACTGGAATCCGACTGGCGAGCCGCTGGCCATTGGCTTCGAGGAGGCGGCGGAGGAGGTCCGGGCGTTGCTCGCCACCGCCGTCGAATCGCGTCAGCTCGCCGCGGATGTCGAAGTTGGTGCATTCCTGTCCGGAGGAGTGGATTCCACGGTCGTCTGCGCGCTTGCGAAGCGGCTAGGCGCGGGGAACCTTCGGACGTTCACCGCGGGTTTTGGCGAATCGACCTACGACGAGCGCCCGTTCGCCGCACGCGCGGCCGCCGAACTCGGCACGCGCCATATTGCTGAGGAACTGCAATCCGCCGACGCCATGCCATTGGCTCGCACGCTCTCGCTTCGCATGGGCCAGCCTTTTGGCGACGCATCGCTTGTGCCATCCTCGTTGGTAGCGCGAGTCGCTGGGGCGCATGTCAAGGTCGTGCTGACAGGCGATGGTGGCGACGAGGTGTTTGGCGGCTATGCGCGGTACGCTGGGCGTCTGCTGCGCGATCGCTATCGGAAAGTTCCGGCGTTCCTCCGTCGCGGCATTGAAGAGGCGGTGCTTGCTTTCCCCGAGCCGTTCGCCCACCACAGTGGCAGTTTCCTCAAGCGGGCGCACCTCTTCGTCGCGCTTGCTCGCGAGCCGGCGGGCGCGTATTCCGCGCCGCCCGCCATCAGGGCGGCCATCCTTCAACGGTTGTCACCGCATCTTCCGGCAGGTCGCTCGGCCCCAGCGGCCCCGTGGCCTGAGCAGGGCGACGACGTCAGGCATATGATGCTTCGCGACTGGCTTACATGGATGCCTCAGGACATTCTTGCCAAGGTCGATCGAGCGACGATGGCGCATTCCGTCGAGGCGCGTAGCCCTTTCCTCGACAGGCGTCTCGTCGAGTTCGTGTTGCGTTTGCCCTGGCACTGGCATTTCGATGGACTGAAAGGTAAGCGCCTGCTGAAACGGGCCATGCGAGGTCACGCACCCGATTTCATATGGAGTCGCCGCAAGCAGGGCTTTGCGTCTCCCGTGGCGCACTGGCTTCGCGGCGGACTGGGCGATGAGATCGCGCAGATGCTGCCGCTCCTGGAAGGCAGCATGGTCGACCGCAGCGAGATTCACCGGTTGCTCGTCGAACACCGTGGCGGCGCCGTGGATCACTCGCAGCCTCTTTGGCTGGTTTACAGCTATCTGTTGTGGCGCGAGTCGCTTTGAGCAAGCCGTCGCTTAAACGGATCATGCTGGTGCTACCGGATCTTCGCTTCGGTGGCGCGCAACGCGTGATGCTCGAACTCGCGCGCCGGTTCCTCGCGCTCGGACTGAGCGTCCACATCGTCAATCTGTCGGGCTCCGGCGAACTTATCGCGGAAGTGCCGGAAGCCGCGCGGTATTGGGCGCCGAAGCGGACCACCGTCGATGCCAAGGCGTGGCTCGCGGTGACAAGCGCCTTCCGCCTGTGGCGGATGCTCCGTCGCGAACGGCCGGATGCGGTCCTCAGCACGATGACGGGCACGAACATCGTGACCCTGGCCGCCGCCCGGCTTGCGAGGTATGCAGGGACCGTCGTCGTTCGCGAGGCGGCGAGCACGCTCAACGCGAGCAAGATGATGAACTGGCTCATGCGGGTTTCGTACGGGCGTGCCGATCGGATCGTCACGGTGTCCGAAGGCGTTGCCGCGGATCTCGCTTTGCTCGGACTCCCACCGGATCGCTTGTTGGCGATCCCGAACCCGATCGACGCGAACCGCATCCTTGGCCTCGCGGGTAGTGAACCGGTGCCTGAGACGCGCCCTTACATCATCAGCGTCGGCCGTCTTACTGTGCAGAAAGATCATTCGACTTTGCTGGATGCGTACGCGAAGGCGGGCGCGCGGAAGAGTCACGATCTGGTGATCGTTGGCGGTGGTCCGGAATCAGAGCGACTGCGTGCGCAGGTTCTGGCAATGGGGCTGCAGCGGGCAGTCCATCTCACAGGTCCCCTCGAGAATCCGTATCCGTTGATGCGGCGGGCTGCTCTTTTCGTACTCTCATCAAGATGGGAAGGCTATCCCAACGTCCTGCTTGAGGCCGTTACCCTCGGGCTTCCCGTGGTGTCCACCGATTGCCGCTCGGGACCGTCCGAACTTCTTGCAGGGGGGCGTTTTGGGCGTCTCGCCGCAGCCGGCGACAGCGAGGCGCTGGCTCAGGCGATAGACGACGAGTTGGCGACTCCCTCTGAATGCGGCGAAGAACTGGTCCGTCGGCACGCTCCCGATGCGATCGCCGCCCGGTACATCACGGCGCTGGAAGGGAAGGCATGAAGCGGCTGCGTCTGCATTTCAGCGTGGGAGTGCGGCGTGCTGCCTACGCAGCGTTTCTTGTCGCTGTCGTCGCCGCGGCGTACTACTGGCGCGAGCCGCTTATGCGGGTCTGGCGCGAGCAGGCATGGACCATGGTGATGGCGACTGGGTTCATGGTGACGGCGATCGTGATTCAGGCCAGGAATTTCATCGCTTTTCTCGATTCCTCTGACGACGTATCCGTGTGGCCGCTCTCACGGGTTTGGGCGTTGACATCGCTCGCAAATTATCTGGGCCCGTTTCAGCCGGGCGTTGCTCTGCGCATAGCCTATCTTTCGCGTCATGGCGTTGGCTGGCGCGAAAGCTTGCTTGCGACGTGGCGACAACTCTGCACCAGTGGATGGATATCGCTGGCAGGGTGTGGGGTGGGCTTATTGACGCTGACGGCTCCATACGCGCGGCTCGCTGGGGGGACATGCATCGTCGTATTCGTCTTAGTTCCTATGTTGCGCAGCATGCTGCGCCGAAGCATCGGCTCCGCGGCGAGGCCGCGCTGGCTCGTGGGGAAACGCGATCTGCTCATCGATGCGATCAGCGGTATCGGCCTGGCCGGCATCGTTGGCGTCGTCATGCAGTATCTCGTTGGCACAGCGCTGCTGTGGTTCGTGTATCGCGCCTACGGTGCGCCGATTCACCCAGGGCACGCACTGCTTCTGGCGTGCATGGTTTATGTCTCCTCGCTCGTGGCTTTGCTGCCTGGGAACCTGGGCGTCCTCGATGCCATTTATGTATTCGGGGGGCAAGGCGTCGGGCTTTCGTTGCCGGAGTCGGCCGCGATGGCACTCATGCTTCGTTGCGCGCAGGTCATCGCCGCGGCGGGCCTTGCACTTGCGGGGCCACCGCCAGTCCGCGCCGCGTCTAATCCGCCTGGCGAGTGATGATTCCCTGCCCGGTGGGAAGTTCGAGAATGTCGATGCCATGCGCCCTTGCGAACTCGTCGGCGGCGCGGCGAGCGCCCGGGCAGGTCATGAGGCCGTAGTCGTCCATGACGATCGTGCCGCCAGTCACGAGGCGCGGATAGAAGAACTCGATGCTGTCGCGCGTCGGCTGATAGAGGTCCACGTCGATATGCACGACGCGGAAGCGACGATGGCTTACCTCGGCAAACCGCGTCGGGATCCAACCCTTGAAGTACTCGACATTCGTGAAGGACTCGAGCGTATGCCGCACCACGGACTCGCTGGCACTGAGGTCGCCCTCTGCCCACGGCATGATCTGGTCGTCGTCCGCATTATCACCAGCCCCGGGGCGGGAGATGCCCTCGAACGAGTCGAACAGGCACAACGTTCCGGAGGTCGACGCCTGGGCCATGAAATACGCGGTGGCACCCTGGTAGCAGCCGCATTCGGCGAGGTCGCCGGTTAGCCTGTTGCTCAGTCGTACGTATTCGCGCAATGTCCACTTTCTGTCCTGCGAGAACGCGTTGCCTGGCGAAAGTCGCTGGTAGTCGGCGAGGAACTCGCGATCCTGGCGCCAGTACTTGTAATCGTCGCTCAGGGGGAAGTCGCCGAAAAGGCCTGCGGCGATACGCGCAAGTTCCTGGCGCGCACGACGGCGCTGCGCAGGCTTGCCGGTCACAAGCCAACGGATGCCGCGGCCAAAACGCGTGAATTTGCCTAGCATGTGGTTACCTTGTTCGCGGAACGAGCGTGAAGATGAGGGAGCTGCTGCCGACGATTCGCGCAAGGACGCGGCGTCTGGATTCCCCAAGGCGCAGCCCGAAGACTTCGTTGCCCGAATAGAAAACGCCCGTCGATACGACGCTGCGAACACTCCATCCGGAATCAACAAATCGACGATGCCATCCTGCGCGCCTGAAAAGGCCGTGCTCGCTCAAGAGCGTGCCGTGTTCGCCATGTCGCGGCGAGAGAAACGCTAGCCGCACCAACGAAGCCGCCTTTCGCGCCCGACTTCGCGATTTTCCCAGGTTCTCGCGCAGCGCCGCGCGACCAGGGGTTCCCACGTGCCGCAGCGAGAGCAGAGCTTTTAGCGCATAGATCGGATGGCCCAGGGTCGTCCAGGTCCGCCAGACGCCGCTTGGCACGCAATGAACCGCGAAGCCACCAGGCCGAAGCACGCGCGCGAGCTCCTGCTGGACGCGATCGAACGCCTCGACGTGCTCCAGGACGTTCGAAGAGTAGATCGCGTCGAACGACTGGTCGGGAAAGGGCAAGGATAGCCCGTCATACAGGGTGACGGGGTACGCCGGGTTGGGACCGATGCGCGACGCATCGACGTCGACGGCGGTCATCCGGAATCCCAGGTCGGCGAGCGCGCGGGACTGCCAGCCGTCGCCGGCGCCTAGCTCCAGCACGTCGGTCGCCGAGGAAAGGAGCCGTATGGCCGGCGCCAGTTCGACCTCGCGCATTCGATGGGTGAACTCACTAGCCACGCTTCGCGCCCTGCTGACGGAGCACGAATTCGCTGCAGCCCCATCCCCTCGTCAGCGTCTCGTTCTCCAGCGAGAAACCGCGCGGTGTCAGCGCCGAATGCACGGCCGCCGGGCTCGCCACTTCGAAGGGATATCCACCCAGCCAGTCGCGCCAGTCGTGGATGAGCGACATGCCGCGTCGTCTCGCGTAGTTCCGTGCGTGGGTACCCGGCATGTTGCCCTGGCGCAGGTCTAGCGCCAAGGCATAAAGCGCGAAGAGGGGATAGAAGGCTGTCTTGACCAGCGCGCGACCGATCGAGCCGCTGCAGTAAGCTCGCTTTATGTGCCACCACAACCGTGAGCGCCATCCCTGATCGTTGTAAAGCGCGACGAGGAATTGGCCGCCATCCGCGACTCGGCTAGCAGCAAGGTCGATCGCACGCCACATGTCGCCCGTATGATGCAACACGCCCCACGCGTAAACGATGTCGTACGACCCAAGGGTAGCCATGAAGGGTGCATCGAGCACCGACCCTCGCATGACCTCCCAGCGCTCGGAGCCTGCTGCGAACCGGTCCCGAAGCTCGCGCGTGCATTCGACGGACATCGCATCGTAGTCGAACGACGTAACCGAGGCTCCGAGTCGATGCATGGCGAGGCTCGATAAGCCGCTGCCCGAGCCAATGTCCAGCACTCTCAGGCCTGCGAGATTGTCGCGACCCAGTGATATCTTGATGGCGCGCTCCGACTCCTCGATTCGCCGCTCGTCGAGCAGCGCGAGGAAGGATCGCCAGTTGTTGCCGAACTCGAAACGCATGTCGTTACCTTGTCCTGCCTCGCGCACCCATCTGCGACCCTCGGCCCGATTCTGCTAGTGCCGTCATTCGGTCAATTTCGTCTGCTTCGCATCGAGCTGGCGGTCGAGTTCGTCGATCGTGCTCTGCAGGCGTCCGCCGAAATTGAGAGCCGCGACATCCGCGATGGCTCGTCGTGCCGCCACAGGATCGCCATCATCGATGAGCATTCTAGCCAGTGTGATGCGGTACGCTGGCTCGGCTGGTGCGGCTGCGATGGCTTCGCGCGTCACGCGCTCGGCGAGTTCGCGGTCCTGCAGCATGTTCCAGGCGAAGTCCCCATAGGCGCCCAGCAGCCGGCCCGACGGTTCCGGGTGAGACAGCGCGGCCTGATAAGCGTCCATGAGACGCTCGGCGGGAAAGTCGCATTGTCCGTTCTGCAGGCATTGCGTGAGTGAAATGAGCGAGCTCTCGTCCTCGACCCTTGCACGACGCTTGCGCAGCACGTCGGTCATCCCGAGCCACCACCTATCGTCGATCGGCCGACCGAGCCGGGCATTGAAGAAGACCAGTGCCTGCAGAGGAAGGATGGAGGCGTCGGGAAGTGCCGCGGCACGCTCGAGCGGTGCGTAGGCCAGAGGCGTGAAGGGCGAGTCGGCCTTGTAACGCGAGTAAATGATGTATGTGCGGCCAAGCTCGTACTGTGCGCGCGGAGAATCCGGAGCGCGCCAGGCGAGTTCGGCCGCCATCTTCAATGGGTCTCCCCAGCTGATCGACGTCAGCAGCGTCTGTCCCGCGTAGAACACGGCCAGCAGGCCGATGACGAGAATTCCGAGCCGGTATGGCACGACACCATCGGTCGATGATTCGGTCCCGACGCGGAATAGGGAGACCAGCGCGATCAGAAGGCCCCCGCTGGCGAAGTAATTCCGGTGCTCGTACACCAGTTCGAGCGGGAGGACTGTCGCCGTCAGCAACTGTGCGCCCAGGAAGAGAGCGATGCCGGCCGCATAGGTCGGGTTCCGCCGTCGCATCAGGAAAGCGCTGACGGCGACGGCCAGCAGAAAGGCCAGGCTCGCCAGCGTCGTCCAGGGGCTGAGCAGGCCCGTGGAGACCGAAAAGTCGTCGTGGTAGAAGGACAGTGCCCGAGGCGTGGGTATCAGCGACCAGACCAGGTAATCGACCACTACGCGCGCTTCCGTCAGCAAGCGCGTGCCCAGCGTGAAGTCGCGGTGCGCCCAGCTTTCCGTTGCGAAGATCTTGGGCGACAGCCAGCACGCGCCCGCGACCAGTGGGAGCACGAGTACGACCAGGAACAGCGCATCGATGCGGCGGTCTTTGACCCCTGCCCGCGGGCGGATGACCAGGTACTCGATCGTGGCCGCGTAGAGCGGAAGCATCACGGCGGTCTCTTTGGCGAGAGAGCCAATGGCAACCCCCGACAGCAGGCTCAGCCAGGCGGCTACCAGGCCACCTCGGCCTTCCATCATCCGCCGGCGCGCCACCAGGTAGCCGAGCAGCCCGGACAGCACGAACAGGTTCGCAAGGCTCTCCATGCGTTGCACGATGTAGAGCACGGCCGTGAGATTGATCGGTAGGACAAGCCACGCGGCCGTTACGAGGAGTGCCGCGAGATGTGAGCCGTCCCGTCGACCTGCCGGCCAGGCGAATTGCCAGAGCCGCTCCACCACGAAGTAGAGAAGGACGCCGTTGGCCAGATGGAGGAGCAGGTTCGTCAGCTTGAACCAGAACGGCGACAACCCCGAAGCGAGGAAGTTGGCCGCGAACGTCAGTGACGAAAGTGGACGTTTGAAGTCGCTCGACGGGGACGACAGGGCGGCTGCCGTCAATTCCGCGAGGCTGACGGCGCCAGGCTGTACGGCCTTGTTGTCCACGATGTTCGGGTGATCATCGAAGAAAAACGATCCGGACAGCCCGGGCGAGTAGATCGCGGCCGCGATCAGAAGAGCGATGGCGAGAGCGAGGTAGGGACGGTATCGGCTGATCGGCATCATTGGGCGGTCCGGGGGCTGCCCGCCATGATATCCGACCGCAGGGTCGCATCGAGACGGGCGATCTCTCGTTCCCAGTAACCCTGCCGGCGCAGTACCCAGGCATGAAGCGTGGGCATGCGGAATCCTGCATACCCCTGGTTGCTCTTGTGCGAGGCGTAGTATGCGAGTTGGGCTCGGCCCTCTTTCGGGAATCCAGCCGACCCTAGTGCCGCGGCCTGGGTCAGCGCCAGCGCAGGATTCGGCTCTTTCAGAGTCGCCTGTATGAAGTACCCTGACGCACGCTCGACGTTCCCTCCCGCCAGGGCGATCTGTCCACGTACGTGCAGAAGATCCTGTACGCGCCCCACGGCCAGCCTCGGATTTTCCGCTCCGGCGCGCGCGAGATTGTCCAGTGCCTCGAGCGTCAGACCCGTGCAAGCGCCCGCTTTCGCCGCGTCGATTGCGCGGAAGAACCATGATGAAAGGAGGCTTCCCGTATCCACCGATTCCCTGAGCGAGATGTTGGCCGCATCGAGGGTCGTTGCGGGTACGGCGCCGGTCGCACACTGCGCGGAGAGGAGGTTCAGCGAAATCTGTGCCTGATGGGGGTAGCGCGTCAGAAGCGGAGTGAGCCGGGCGATGGCGAGATCCGGCCGGTGTCGTTCGACCTCAGTCTGCGCGGCGAGGACCTGGGCCCTAGGCGATTCCGGATTCAGCCGGGCCCAGACGAGGGCCTGACTGGAGCCGTTACCCCAGAGGCTGGCGTTGGCGAATGTCATGGCACCCAGTGCCACGACGATGACCGCGGCGAGCGCGAAGCGCCATCGGGCCGGCACGCCGGGCGCAGGAGCCGGACGCGTCAGCCAGAGCGCGATCGGCCAGAACAGGAGCATCGCCGGAAGATAGTTGCGATGCTCGAAGTAGAGTTCCAGGGGAACGGTCGTGGATTCGAGTGCGTGCCCGGCGAAAAAGAAGAGAATCCCCATGGCGAGCGCGGGACGCGAACGGCGAAGCCACCAGGCGGTCGTGCCGAGAGCCGCAAGGCCGGCGATCGCGGGCAGCGTTGTCCACGGTGCCCATGGTGAAGTCGAAATCGGCCATGCGTCGTTGAATACGCCCGAGGTGAACGGTGTCGGCATCCACAGCAGGCGCAGGTATTCCCAGACAACCCGGGGTTCCGTCAGCAGCCGCTGCGCGAGGGTCCAATCACGATACGGGATACCGTGCATGGCGTTCGAAATGCCCTGCGAAACGAGATACAGACCGGTCAGCGCGCTGGGGACGACCGCTACGCACGTGAGGAGCAGCCGGCGACCATGAACGTGCCCGGTGCCGCGATTCGGCAGGCAGCATTCCACGGTCAGGATGAGTAGCGGTAGGAGAAGCCCGTTGGCTTTCGCGAGCGTTCCGATAAGCGTAACCGCTGCGATCGCCGTTGCCGTCCACCAGGCGGCCGCGACCCGACCGACGTCCAGCAAGTGCCTTGTTCGCAACCAGAGGTGCAGGCCCAGCAGCGTGGTCGTCGCAGACAGCATGGCTTCGCGCTGCACGATGTAAAGGGTCGTGGAAACGAAGAGCGGGTGGATCAGCCACAGCGTGGCGCCGAGCGCAGCGGCCGACTCGATATGAAACGGCCGGTAACGGCCCTCGAACAGGATGCGGCCAAGACGGCGCAGTAGCAGGGCGAGCAGTGCACCGTTGAGGAGGTGCAGGATCAGATTGGTGCGTTTGAATGGGTATGGATCAGCCGGCCAGTCGTGTGCGTCGACAAGAAACGTAAGCAGGGAAACCGGGCGCCCTGTCGGATCTGCGGTACCTGAAGTGATGTACCGGGCAAATGCCGCTGCGTTGTCGATTGGGCCGGTATCGCCAAGGGAGGGAAGGTTTGCGTAATCGTCAAAGAGAAATGGCCCATGCAGGCCTGGCAGGTACACAAGCGTGGCTGCGACGATCGAAATGATCGTGACGAACCAGAACGACTCCGATCGCGCATAAAAAGAAAGGTCGCCGGAGCGACCCTTCTTCAAGTACGTGACGGCATAAAGCCATCGCGTGAACGGCATATTAGCGGCAGCTGGACGGCAAATACTTCGGAGCGACCGGAGTGGTTGCGCCCTTACGGCAGCTCCATGCGATGCTGCCCGCGCCCGTGATCGGAGAGAGCTCGAGAGTCGCGCCGCTAAGGTTCTTATTCGCCTTCTTACCAAACGTACCGGTACCGCCGTACGTCACCGTGATGACGCCGTTCTGGCCGACCTGCACCTTCTGAGCGTAGCTGCCACCGATGCTGGCTGCGGCCGCGAGGCCGACGGACGCGTTGCTGTCGGCGGCTTGCGGCATCGTACCGCGGTTGGTGTAGTACTCAGCGACAGCCGTCTTCGCGCCGTCGGCCAGGCTCAGACCTTCGGTGACCTGCGAGCGAATGGTGTAGTCCTGGTAAGCCGGGATGGCGATGGCGGCGAGGATCGCGATGATCGCGACCACGATCATCAGTTCGATGAGCGTGAAGCCCTTCTGGATATTCTTCATGGAAATTCCTCAGTTCTGCTTGTGTTGAGACCAACCGAAAAAGTGATGCCCCCTGAGCCCTAGCCCCTTCCCCCGCGAAGCGGGTTTCGGCACTCCCTCACTTACTTTTGGTCAGGAACGACCAGGAAGCTCGCCACGAGACCTGCACCTTACGTGCCATTCCCCTCGCGACCGGTGTATTGCCGCATATTCGCCGGTGCCGGGATTGTGCATCGGATCACGATTGACGATCAACAGGAAGAATTCACGTTTTTCAGCGGGTTACGCGAACTAGTGAAGTGACGTTGCGGGTCATGATGTGACGAAATTTGTCAGTACGCCTGTCTATTTGCGGTCGCTCAGGCCGTGCGACAGTTCGATGGCAGATACTTTTGGCTCATCGTCGTCCCGCCCTTGCACCGCCACATGATGGAGCCGCCGCTGGTAACCGGAGACAGGAGCAGGCTGGCGTTGCGAACGTTTGAATTTGCCTTCGGCTTGTTGAACGCGATGGTTACGAGCCCGTCGGTAACAGTAACCGACGAGACATACGAGCCATTGATGCTAGCGGCGCTGGCCAGGCCCGCCGACAGATTCGTGGGAGGCAATCGTCCTTTGTCGGCGACGAAATCCCATATCGCCGTCTTCGCCCCGGTGCTGAGGCTGAGGCCCTCGGAGACCTGCGACCGGATCGTATAATCCTGGTAAGCGGGAATCGCGATCGCCGCCAGGATGGCGATGATTGCCACGACAATCATCAGTTCGATGAGAGTAAAGCCCCTGGCTCGTTGTATCGTTCGCATGGTGGTGGGTTCGTAACGGGATGTGTCCGAGTGTGAGCACGTTCCGTACCAGCCGCCACAAGGTTCTGCGATATGGCCGTCCAAACGTGATTGCAGTCACTCTTTCGGACCAGGTCGCGCCGCGAGACATCGCATTGGAGCCGCTTGCGCTCCCACCCGCCACCCCTTACCGTCCCTCCCTGCATTCCCAGGGAGCTCCAACACCATGAAACCCCTCTTCGCCGCGCTGGCCCTCGCGCTGGCGGCCGGTCCCGTTATGGCCGCCGACGCCGACAGCGCCGCTTCGCATCCGTTCTCCATCCGCGACCTGGTCATGATGGATCGCGTGAGCGATCCACAGCTCTCGCCGGACGGGCGTTACGCGCTGTTCTCGGTGCGCGCCACGGATTACGCGGCGAACAAGGGTGTCACGTCGCTCTATGTTCTTGACCTCAATAAGCCGCCGCAGCCCGTCAAGATCGTCGAGAAGGGTTCGTCGGCGCGTTGGGCGCCAGATGGCAAGTCGATCTATTACGTCGCGGCGAAGGACGGCACCGCGCAGGTCTGGCATCGCGCGTTCGACGCCGATGCATCGGGCAAGGGCCTGTCGCTGACCGTCCGTACCGGAGAGGCGGTGACCGACGGCCCGCTCGACGTCAACGCGTTCAAGCTCTCGCCCGACGGCTCGAAACTGCTGCTCACGTACGACGTCTTCACCGACTGCGCCGACCTGGCCTGCACGAAGGAGCGGCTGGATGGCCGCGAGAAGGACAAGGCCTCCGGCACGGTGTACGACAAGCTCTTCGTCCGCCATTGGGATACGTGGAGCGACGGCCGCCGCGCGCAGCTCTACATCGCCGACGCCACGGCCGCCTCGCAGCCGCTGCTGCTGAGCCGCGGCATCGACGGCGACGTCCCGAGCAAGCCGTTCGGTGGCGACGACGAGTTCTCGTTCTCGCCGGACGGCCGGACGGTGTACTTCGACGCGCGCATCGCCGGTAAGACCGAACCGTGGTCGACCAATTTCGACATCTTCAGCGTGCCGGCCGACGGATCGGCCGAGCCGAAGAACCTCACCGCCGACAATCTGGCGTGGGACGCGAACCCGCTCGTGTCGCCGGACGGCAAAACGCTCTTCTATACGGCGATGAAGGAGCCCGGCTCGGAAGCCGACCGCTTCGCCATCATGGCCATGGATATCGCCACGGGTGCGAAGCGCGAAGTCGACCCGTCGTGGGACCGTTCCGCGGGCGCGCTGCAGGTGTCGGCCGATGGCAAGACGCTCTACACGACCACCGACGACAATGGCCAGCATCCGCTGTTCGCCATCGACGTAGCGACCGGCAAGGCCACGATGCTGGTGACCGACGGTTCGGTGGGTGCTTTCTCCGCCGGTAGCAAGACGTTCCTGCTTTCGCGTGACGATCTGAAGCGACCGGCCGATCTCTACACCGCCGACCTGAAGGGCAAGGGCCTGAAGCAGGTCACGCACTTCAATGCGAAGCGCCTCAAGGGCGCGCAGGTCGGCGACTTCGAGTTCTTCACCTTCAAGGGCTGGAACAACGAGACGGTGCAGGGTTACGTCGTGAAGCCGGTCGGCTTCAAGCGTGGCAAGACCTATCCGGTGGCGTTCATCATCCATGGTGGCCCGCAGGGCGCGATGACGAACAGCTGGAGCTATCGCTGGAACGCGCAGACGTACGCGGGGCAGGGCTTCGCGGTGGTCACCGTCAACTTCCACGGTTCCACCGGCTACGGCCAGGCGTTCACCGAATCCATCTCGGGCGACTGGGGCGGCAAGCCGCTGGAAGACCTCAAGGCGGGCTGGAGCGACGCGCTGTCGAAGTACAAGTTCCTCGATGGCAACCGGGCGTGCGCGCTCGGCGCGAGCTACGGCGGCTACATGGTCTACTGGATGGCCGGCAACTGGAACCAGCCGTGGAAGTGCTTCGTCGACCACGACGGCGTCTTCGACGCGCGCGCCATGTACTACGATACCGACGAACTCTGGTTCGAGGAAAAGGAAAACGGCGGCACGCAGTACGACCATCCGGAAAACTACGAGCGCTTCAATCCGGTCAACCACGTCAAGGACTGGCGCGTGCCGATGCTCGTCATCCACGGCGGCAAGGACTTCCGCATCCCGGACACGCAGGGCCTGGGCGCCTTCACCGCCCTGCAGCGTCGCGGCATCCCCAGCAAGCTCCTGCACTTCCCCGACGAAAACCACTGGGTGCTGAAGCCGCAGAACAGCGTGCAGTGGCATGAAACGGTGAACGCGTGGCTGAAGGAGTGGACGGCGCCTGGCGCCAAGTAAGCCGCAAGACGAAATGGCCGCGCGATGCGGCCATTTCGTTTTCCAGGCACAGCGGGAGGTCTTGTCGCTGCGATCAAGAACCTCAGAACCACCGGTTGCGCTTCAGCGCGATGAAGATGCCGCCGACGATGCAGGCCACCAGGCAGGTGATGGCGGGGTAGGCCCAGGGTTTGTCGAGCTCGGGCATGTGCACGAAGTTCATGCCGTACCAGCTGGTGATCAGCGTCGGGGCGGCGAGCATGGCCGCCCAGCCGGCGAGTTTCTTCATCACCTCGTTCTGGCCGAAGGTGACGAGGGCGAGGTTCACGCTGATGGCGGCGCCGAGCATTTCGCGCATGGCCGAAATGGATTCGTTGACGCGGAACACATGATCGTAGATGTCGCGGAAGTACGCGCGCAGTTCGTCGTGGATCAGGTGCGGGTGCAGGCGGGTCAGCTGGGCCACGATGTCCTGCAGCGGCGCGACGGCGAGACGTAGCGTCATCAGTTCCCGTTGCATGTCGTACAGGCGCTTGATGGTCTGGCGGTTGTACGTCTCCGCGAAGATGTCGTTCTCGAGCTCGTGCAGCTCCTGCCGGAAGTCGCGGACGATCGGCAGGAAGTTGTCCACGATGAAGTCGAGCACCGCGTAGAGCGCGTAGCTCGGACCCATCGCCAGTAGCTCCGGCGTCTGCTCGCAGCTGCGGCGCGCCGGCGCGTACGAGAGCGACGCGCCGTGGCGGACCGTCACGAAGTAGCGGCGGCCGAGGAAGATCTGCGTTTCGCCGAAGGCGATGTTGCCGCCGACGAGCTGCGCCGTCTGCGCCACGATGAACAGCGAGTCGCCGTAGGCCTCGATCTTGGTGCGCTGGTGCGCGTGCTGCGCGTCCTCGATCGCCAGATCGTGCAGGTCGAATTCCTCCTGCAGCTTCAGCAGCAGGGCTTCATCGGGCTCGTGCAGGCCCACCCAGACGAACGTATCCGGCTCCTTCAGCACGTCGCTGATCGCATCGATGCTGATGTCGCCGATGCGACACCCGTCGGTGCGGTAGGCCACGCAGTTGACGACCATGCCGCCCGACGGCAGGACCGGGGCGGGGGCTTCGGGGACGATCGAGACGGATTCCATGGCGGGCATGATGCCGTCGCCCATGTGACGCGGCAATCGCAAAGCGACGCGCGCGCGTACCGGACGAAGGCGGCGTTCATGACGTCAGGAGCTATCACATCTCTTTATGCCTCCTATATCGACGAACGATTTCAGGTGATGGGTAGCGTGGCCGACAATGGCGCCTCGATTGATAGGGTGAAACAAATCTATCAAGTTGATTCATGTTGTCTATTGAAATGCCAGAGGACGCCTCCATGGCCAAGCCGAGCAGCCAGAAGTTCATCGCCCGCAACCGCGCCCCGCGGGTCCAGATCGAATACGACGTCGAGCTCTACGGCGCCCAGAAGAAGGTCAGCATCCCCTTCGTCATGGGCGTGATGGCCGAGCTCTCGGGCGCCAGCGCGGCGGACCTGCCGGCGATCGAGGAGCGCAAGGCGCTGGAGATCGACGCGGACAACTTCAACGAGCGGCTGGAGTCCACCCGCCCATCGGTCGCCATCAGCGTGCCGAATACCTTGACGGGCGAGGGCAGCCTCAATGTGGCCATGAGCTTCTCGCACATGGACGACTTCACGCCCGCCGCGATCGCCCGCAGCGTCGAGCCGCTGGCGAAGCTGCTCGAGGCGCGCACGCAGCTGGCCAACCTGGGCACCTACCTCGACGGCAAGGCCGGCGCGGAAAAGCTGATCGCCCAGGCATTGCAGGATCCCGCGCTGCTGGCCGCGCTCGCCGCCACGCGCAAGACCAACGACCCGCAGGAGGGCTGATCCCATGGCCACGCAACAGACCCAGGCCGTCGAGCCGTCGGTCGACACCGTCGAGGGCAACGATTTCGCGGCCCTCCTGACGAAGGAATTCCGTCCCAAGAGCGAGCGGGCGCGCGAAGAGGTCGAGTCGGCCGTCCGCACGCTGGCCGAGCAGGTGCTCGATCGTGCCGACGTGGTATCGGACGACGTCGCCCAGACGATCAACGCGTACATCGCCGAGATCGACCGCAAGCTCACCGAGCAGATCAACCTGATCCTGCACCACCCGGAATTCCAGCAGCTGGAAGGCGCCTGGCGCGGCCTGCACCACCTGGTGACCAGCACCGAGTCGGATACGCAGCTGAAGATCCGCGTGATGAACGTATCCAAGAGCGAACTGGGCCGCACGCTCAAGCGCTACAAGGGCACCGCCTGGGACCAGAGCCCGATCTTCAAGAAGATCTACGAGGAAGAATACGGCCAGCTCGGTGGCGAGCCGTATGGCTGCCTCATCGGCGATTACTACTTCGACCACAGCCCGCAGGACGTCGAGCTGCTGCGCGGCATGTCGCAGATCGCCGCCGCTTCGCACGCGCCGTTCATCGCCGCGGCCGCGCCGGGCCTCCTGGGCATGGACGGCTGGAACGAGCTGGCCAATCCACGCGACCTGGCGAAGATCTACACCACGCCGGACTACGCGGCATGGCGCTCGCTGCGCGACAGCGAGGACGCCAAGTACGTCGCGCTGACGATGCCGCGCACGCTGGCCCGCCTTCCGTATGGCGCGAAGACCGATCCGGTCGAGGACTTCGATTTCGAGGAAGACACCGCCGGCGCCGATTCGTCGAAGTACACCTGGCAGAACGCCGCCTACGCGATGGGCGTGAACATCAACCGCTCGTTCAAGCAGTACGGCTGGTGCACGCGCATCCGCGGCGTGGAATCGGGCGGCATCGTCGACAACCTCCCGGCGCACGTCTTCCCGACCGACGACGGCGGCGTGGACATGAAGTGCCCGACCGAGATCGCGATCACCGATCGCCGCTCGGCCGAACTGGACAAGATGGGCCTGATGCCGGTCGTGCATCGCAAGAACTCCGACATGGCTGCGTTCATCGGCGCGCAGTCGCTGGCCCGGCCGGAGGAGTACGACGATCCGGATGCGACCGCCAACGCGGCGCTCAGCGCGCGCCTGCCGTACATGTTCGCCTGCTCGCGCTTCGCGCACTACCTGAAGTGCATCGTCCGCGACAAGATCGGCTCGTTCAGCACGCGCGAGCAGATGGAGAACTGGCTCAGCAGCTGGGTGCTCAACTACGTCGACGGCGATCCCGTGAACTCCAGCGAGGAAACCAAGGCCCGCAAACCGCTCGCCGCCGCGCAGGTCGTGGTGGAGGAAGTCGAGGGCAACCCCGGCTACTACACCTCCAAGTTCTACCTGAAGCCGCATTACCAGCTGGAAGGCCTCACGGTGTCGCTGCGTCTGGTCGCGCGCCTGCCCTCCGGCAAGGCCGCCTGATCCGGTCACCTTGAAACACCCTCGCGCCCTGAATCGACGGGCGCGACGGGAACCTTTTGCCACCCGTTCACGCGTCAACGAGGAAATCGTCCATGGCATTCGACATGCACATCAAGTTCGGCCCCGGTCAGGTCAAGATCGAGGGCGCATCCAACCACGCCAAGCACAAGGGCGAGGTACCGATCATCGCGTGGGCCTGGGGTGCCAGCAACTCGGGCAACCTGCATACCGGTGCCGGTTACGCGTCGGGCGGCAAGGCCAACGTGCAGGACATCACGATCACCAAGTTCGTCGATTCCTGCTCCAACGCCCTGCTCAACGCCTGCTGCACCGGCGCGCGCGTGGAGAACGCCACGCTCTACGTCACCAACGCCACGGGCGAGCAGACCGATTTCGTCACGATCGAGCTGAGCGAGGGCGTCATGGTCACGTCGATGTCCACCGGCGGCAGCGGTGGCGACGAGCGCCTGACCGAGAACATCACGCTGCACTTCGGCAAGTTCAAGTACGCCTTCCAGCCGCAGGACGACAAGGGCAAGCCGGACGGCGGCAAGAAGGAGTTCACGTACGACATGCAGCAGGTCAAGGGCCAGGCCTGAGTAACGCATGGCGGAACTGACCACCCAGGAACGGCTCCAGCCCTCGCTGCTGGACCGGCTTCGCGACGACGAGCCTCACGTCACCGAGGAAAGCCGCGAGAAGCGCGTGATGACGGCGGCGCGTTTGCGCGAGCACGTCGTGCGCGACCTGGGCTGGCTGTTCAACTGCACGCGCCGCGGCGCGGGCGATGACGAGGCCGGGCTTCCGCATGTCGGGAGCTCGGTCATCGGCTACGGCATTCCCGACCTCACGGGTGCCGCGATCGCCGGCATGGACGTCGAGGAGCTCGCGCAGCGCATTCGCGCGTCGATCGTCGCGTTCGAACCGCGGCTCGACCCGGCGAGCCTGCAGGTCGACGTGCAGACGGATGTGTCGCGCATGGACCGCCTCACGCTGTCGTTCCGCATCGTCTCGACGATGTGGGCGCAGCCCATGCCACTGAACCTGTACCTGAGAACCGAAGTCGACCTCGAAACCGCGCGCTTCAGCGTGTTCGACGGCGTCGGTTAGAGCGCCATGGATCCCCGACTGCTTCGCTACTACAACCAGGAACTCCAGCACGTCCGCGAGTCGGGCGCCGAGTTCGCGCGCGCGTATCCGAAGATCGCGGGCCGCCTGGGCATGGAGGGCATCGAGTGCGCCGATCCGTACGTCGAGCGGCTCCTCGAAGGGTTCGCCTTCATGGCCGCGCGCGTGCAGATGAAGCTGGATGCGCAGCATCCGGTGTTCACGCAGCACCTGCTGCGCATGGTCTATCCCCATTACCTCGCGCCGGTGCCGTCGATGGCCGTCGTCGAGCTCACGCCGGACGACGCCGGCACCTTGCCGGTCGAAGGTCACGTCGTGCCGCGCGGCACCGCGCTGCGCAGTCAGATCGGCTTCGGCGAGCGGACGGCCTGCGAGTACCGCACCGCGCACACCGTGACGTTGCTTCCGCTGGGCCTGCGCGAGGCGCGCTACCTCGCCACTCCCGCGGCGATCGCGGCGGCCGGGCTCGCCGTGCCACCCGGGACCGCGCCGCGCGCGGCCTTGCGCCTGCGCTTCGGCCTGAACGCCGGCGCGCGACTCGACGCGCTGGCCTTCGACGAGTTGCCGCTGTTCTTCGCGGGCACGGGCGATCTTCCGGGGCTTCTCCACGAGCAGGTGCTCGGTAACGGGCTCGGCTTTTCCGTCGTCGTCGACGGGGAGTCGCGTTTCATCGAGCAGGCACGCATCGAGGCGCGCGGCTTCGGCGACGACGAAGCGCTGCTGCCGCCGGTGGACCGGTCCTTCAGCGGCTATCGGCTTCTTCAGGAATACTTCGCGTGCCCGCAGCGCTTCCAGTTCGCCGCGTTCACCGGTCTGCGCCGCGTGCTCGCGCAATCGTCCGCCAGCGGGTTCGACATCGTCGTCTGGTTCGACCGCGGCGTCGCTCGCCTCGACGGGGCCGTGGACGCGTCGTTCCTCCGTCTGTTCTGCACGCCGGCCATCAACCTGTTCCCGCGCCGGGCCGACCGCATCTACCTGCGTGACGGCGCCGCGGAGTATCACGTGCTGGCGGACCGCTCGCGTCCGCTCGACTTCGAGGTCGTCGATATCGCCGACGTCCAGGGCTATGGCGACAGCCAGGAGCCCGAACAGGCGTTCCGGTCGTTCTACGGCGGGGATGCCCGCACGTGGCACGACCCGGCCGGCGCGTTCTACACGCTTCGCCGCGAGCCGCGTCTCCTTTCCTCGCGGCAGCGCCGGGACGGGCCGCGGTCGAGCTATGGCGGAAGCGAGGTGTTCGTCTCGCTGGTCGACGCGCGCGAGGCCCCTTACGCGAGCAGCCTTCGCCAGGTCGGCATGCAGCTGCTCTGCAGCAATCGCGACCTGCCGCTGCACATGCCGGTCGGGAAGGGACGCACCGACTTCGAGCTCGACACCGAGGCGCCTGTGCGCAGCATCCGCTGCCTCGCCGGACCCACGCGGCCCCGCGGCGCGATGGCGGAAGGGCAGGCGGCGTGGAAGCTGATCAGCCACCTGCAACTGAACTACCTCTCGCTGCTCGATCACGACGACGGTGCCGTGGCGCTGCGCGAGATGCTGCTGCTCTACGCCGACGAGCACGACGCGGCCACGCGGCGGCTGGTCGACGGCGTACGCGACGTGCGCTCCGCGCCGATCGTGCGGCGCCTTCCGATCCCGGGCCCGGCGACGTACGGCCGTGGCCTCGAGATACGCATCACCTGCGAGGACCGCGCGTTCGAGGGCTCGGGCGCGTACCTCTTCGGGTCGGTGATGCGACACTTCTTCTCGCGCTACGTCTCGCTGAATTCGTTCACCGAGACGGTGCTGCATACCCTGGAACGCAACGAGGTGGCACGGTGGACGGCTCGCTCCGGCACGCGCCCGATCCTGTAGAGCTCTTCGAAGCGCTGCGTGCCGACCCGGGTTCGTTCGACTGGTTCGGTGCGCTGCGGCGGGTGGAGTGCGTTCACGTCGACCGCCCGCGGCTCGGCCGTTCCGCGCGCCTTGCGGACGATCCCGTGCGCCTTGCGCATGCGCCGTCGCTCACGTTCGCCCCTCGTGCCATCGACCGCGTCGACACGGAGCCCGGCCGTCCGCCACGCATCCACAGCCTGATGCTCGGGCTCTGGGGTCCGAACGGCGCGCTGCCGCTGCACCTCACTGAATACACGCTCGAGCGAGAGCGCACGGCGCGCGACGCGACGTTCACCGCGTTCGCCGACGTGTTCCACCACCGCATGCTCAGCCTGTTCTACAGGGCGTGGGCCGAGTCCCAGCCGACCGCGCAGCTGGACCGACCGGATGACGACGCGTTCGCGCGCTACGCCGGAGCGCTGGCGGGCATCGACGCGCCGTCGCTCGCCGACCGCGACGCGCTGCCCGACCGCTTCCGCCGTTACATGACCGGGCGCCTCGTCGCGCAGGCACGCAATGCCGAAGGGCTGGTCGCGATGCTCGCGGCGTTCTTCGACGTCGCGGTGCACGTGGACGAATTCGTCGTGGGCTGGATGCCGCTGCCCGACGAAGGGCGGCTACGCATGGGGCAGGCGATGGCCGCGCTGGGCACGACGGCGGTTCTGGGCGCCGCGGTACGCGACGCCCAGAACCGCTTCCGCGTTCGCCTCGGACCGATGGCGATGGCCGACTACAGACGCTTCCTACCGGGTGGCGAGGCGCTTCCGGTGCTGGTCGCCGCCGTCCGCTTCTACGTCGGCGATCCGATGGCGTGGGATGTCCAGCTCATCCTGCGTCGCGACGAGGTGCCACAGGCGCACCTCGGCCGCGGCGCCCGCATGGGCCTGTCGACCTGGATGGGCCGCTTCGCCGGCCCGGACGACGCGGACGATCTCGTGCTCCAGCCCGACTCCCATCCAGCCGTGGCCCCGCGGGCCACGGCCAACCCGCTTCGCTCGAGGACTCCATCGTGACCGATATCAGCCGTACCGCGCTCTTCGGAAAGCTCAACGCCATCGCCTACAAGGCGATCGAGAGCGCGACCGTGGCCTGCCGCCTGCGTGGGCATCGCGAGGTGGAGCTCGTCCACTGGCTGCAGCAGATCCTGCAGCTGGCCGACTCCGACGCGCATCGCGTCGTGCGTCACGCCGGCATCGACGCCTCGCGGCTCGCGCGGGACATCGACGACGCGCTGGAGCGTCTCCCGGGCGGCGCGACGTCGGTGAGCGACCTGTCGGCCGACATCGAGGAAGCGGTGGAACGTGCATGGGTGTACGCGACGCTGACGTTCGGCGAAGCGCAGGTGCGCACCGGTTACCTGCTCGCGGGCATCGTGCGCACACGACGCCTGCGCCACGTGCTGACCGCCATCTCGCCGGAATTCGACAAGCTGCGTGCCGAAGGCTTCGTCGACACGCTTCCCGGCATCGTCGCCGGATCGCCCGAAGACCGGCTCGCCGCGAGCGACGGCTTCCGGATGGATGCCCGTTCGACGTCCACCGATGACGCTCCCGCCGCCCTCGGTGGTCGCGACGGCTTGCGGCGCTACACGGTCGACCTCACCGCGCAGGCGCGCGACGGATCGATCGACCCGGTGGTGGGACGCGACGACGAGATCCGCCAGGTCGTCGACATCCTCATGCGACGCCGCCAGAACAACCCGATGCTGGTCGGCGAGGCGGGCGTCGGCAAGACCGCCGTGGTCGAGGGTTTCGCGCAGCGGATCGTGGCGGGCGATGTGCCGCCGGCCCTTCGCGACGTCGAGCTGCGCGCGCTGGATGTCGGCCTGCTTCAGGCCGGTGCGAGCATGAAGGGCGAATTCGAGAGCCGCCTCCGCCAGGTGATCGACGAGGTGCAGGCCTCGGAAAAGCCGGTCATCCTCTTCATCGACGAAGCGCATACGCTGGTCGGCGCGGGTGGCGCGGCAGGGACGGGCGACGCCGCCAACCTGCTGAAGCCCGCGCTGGCGCGCGGCACGCTTCGCACCATCGGCGCGACGACGTGGGCCGAATACAAGAAGCACATCGAGAAGGATCCTGCACTCACGCGCCGGTTCCAGACGGTGCAGGTCGGCGAGCCCGACGAGGCGCGCGGCGTGCTCATGTTGCGGACGGTCGCCGGCGTCATGGAGTCGCACCACGGGGTGCAGGTACTCGACGAAGCGATCGAGGCCGCCGTGAAGCTGTCGCATCGCTACATCCCGGCACGGCAACTGCCCGACAAGGCGGTGAGCCTGCTCGACACGGCGTGCGCGCGCGTGGCGGTGAGCCAGCATGCCGTGCCCGCCGCCGTCGACGATTCACGCAAGCGGATCCAGGCGCTGGAGACCGAGCAGGCGATCGTGGCGCGCGAGAAGGCCGTGGGCATCGATGTGGTGGAGCGCGAAACCGATGCCGACACGCGTCTCGTCGCCGAGCGCGCCCGGCTCGCCGATCTCGAAGCCGGCTGGGCGGAGGAAAAGACCCTGGTCGACGGCGTGCTCGCCTTGCGGGCGCGGCTCCGCGACGAGGCACCGTCGGGCGAGGAGCGCGACGGCGTCCTCGTCGAGCTGCGCGCATTGCAGGCGCGTCTCGCGGAGCGCCAGGGCGAAACGCCGCTCATCCTGCCGACGGTCGACCACCAGGCGGTCGCCGCTGTGCTCGCCGACTGGACCGGTATTCCCGTCGGCCGGATGCTGCGCAGCGAACTCGACACCGTGATGAACCTGGCGTCGCTGATGGGACAGCGGGTCATCGGGCAGGACCATGCGATGGACGCCATCGCCCGGCGCATCCAGACCTCGCGCGCCGGTCTCGACAACCCCGACAAACCCATCGGCGTCTTCCTCCTCGCGGGCACCTCGGGGGTGGGCAAGACCGAGACGGCGCTCGCGCTCGCCGAGGCGCTCTACGGTGGCGAGCAGAACCTCATCACGATCAACATGAGCGAGTTCCAGGAGGCGCACACGGTCTCCACGCTCAAGGGCGCGCCGCCGGGGTATGTCGGCTACGGCGAGGGCGGCGTGCTGACCGAGGCGGTGCGTCGCAGACCGTACTCCGTCGTGCTGCTCGACGAGGTGGAGAAGGCCCACCCGGACGTCCATGAGATCTTCTTCCAGGTATTCGACAAGGGCGTGATGGAGGACGGCGAGGGTCGCCGCATCGACTTCCGCAATACGCTGATCATCCTGACCAGCAACGCCGGCACCGACGTGATCGCGCGGATGTGTGCCAGTGGCTCACCGACACCCGATCCGGACACGATCGGCAAGGCCCTGCGCGCGCCGCTCCTGGATGTATTTCCGCCCGCGCTGCTCGGCCGCCTCGTCGCCATCCCGTACTACCCGCTCAGCGAGGCCATGCTCGGCCGCATCGTCAGGCTGCAATTGGATCGCATCAAGCGTCGCGTGGAATCGCGTTACCGCGTGCCGTTCGAGGTGAGCGACGCCGTCGTGGACCTCGTGGTGTCGCGCTGCACGGAGAGCGAATCCGGCGGACGCATGATCGACGCGATCCTGACTCAAACGATGCTGCCGGACATCAGTCGCGAACTGCTCATGCGCACGATCGAGGGCGTGCCCGTCGAAGCCGTTCGCATCGATGTCGTCGACGGCTCGTTCGCCTACGACTTCCACGCCGCTGCGCCGCAGCTTGCCTGACTCTTCCCGGTACGAAGGAACCCAAGTGGCCATCTACTATCACGTCGTCATCGACAAGAACAACGTCGGGGTCGCGCACCTGCGCAACCAGCTGGCCCTGCACGGTCTGCAGACGCAGGAGCAGCGCGGCATGCCGCCGGGCTATCCGCTGCCGATGATCGCGATGCAGCACCACCAGCATGTCTTCCTGTGGGACGGCACCACGGCCGGTGTGCGCGGTCGTCGCGGCATCGAGAACGGTACGGCCGACACCGTCACCGTTCTGATCAACTGGCCGGAGCTGACCGAATCCGGCCGGTTCATCGCCGGCACGCTGAAGGGCGACTCCGCGCAGTACGGCCCGCCGCAGGGTCCGTCGACGAACGGCGCGTGGGCATACAAGGGCTCCATCGATCGCCGCTGGATTTTCATCGAAGGTCTCGACACCGCGTCCGACCCCGGCTTCGACCAGTGGCAGGCGGGCCAGGGCTGGCCGTAAGCAACCGTAGCGTCCCAGCGACTTACCAGGAACCGAGATGGCCAAGGGCAACCACGTATTCAACGATTTCGACGGCTGCATCGCATCGGCGTTCGCCGATGTCCTCGCCAAGATGGGCGGCGAGGGCGGTGCGCACCTGCGCGCGCTCAACGGCAGCGGCGGGCCGGTCGCTCCCGCCAGGACGTTCATGGATTCGAAGTTCACGCGGTCGTATCCGTCGCTGTTGGTGATCCGATCGCATCCGCGTATCGCGGAGATCCATTGGGTGCAGGACGATGCGGTCGTCGCGGCGAACGACGAGAACTCGGGCGCCTTCGGCGAAGCCGCGGCCGCATTCCGGAGCGCGGTGGTGGACTGGGCGATGGGCGGGGACCGCGACAATCCCATGGCGGCCTGGCGCCAGCTGGTGAACGCCGGGGTGGATCATGCGGCGATGGAGCGGTTCGTCGCGGGAAGCTCGCAGTCGCTGGCGCCGCGGTCGGCGGAAGGGCGGCGGACGCTTTGCCTCGAGATCGAGAAGTTCATTCGCGGAGCCCTGACGAAGGACACCGCGAAATGGCTGATTGAGCTGCGCCTGGACCTGCAGCTGCAGAACTACGATTACGCCAAGAGCGAGTCCGGCTGGAAGGCGACGTTGGGCAAGGGCCTGGGCCCGGGCTGGTTCGCGCCGGCGAGCGGAGCGGGATGATCCATGGCACACGCCATCACCCTCGCATCGTCGCTGGGCGACACCCTGCGCTTCGCCAGCATGACGGCGACGGAGGAGCTCGGTCGGCTGTTCGCCTTCCGCATCGAGGCGATCAGCAAGAACGCGCAGGTCGACCTGCGCGCGCTGCTCGGCACGTCCATGACGGTGACCCTGAAGACTCCGCAGGGATACACGCGGCACTTCCACGGCATCGCGGTGGAGGCGGAGCAGGGTGGTTTCGTCGCCATCGATAACGTCAGGTACGCCGTATACGCGTTCACCGTGCGACCGAAGCCGTGGCTGCTCCGGCAGACCTCGGACTGCCGGATCTACAAGGGCAAGTCCGTGCCGCAGATCGTTCGGGAGGTCCTGGCCGAGTTCGGGTACAGCGACGTGCGGCTCAGCCTGACCGGCAACTACACGGCCCGCGAGTACTGCGTGCAGTACCGCGAAAGCTACTTCGACTTCATCAGTCGGCTGATGGAGCAGGAGGGCATCTATTACTACTTCACCCACGCGCAGGGGAGCCACACGATGGTGCTCGCCGACGCGCTGGGTGCTCACGCGCCCGTTCCCGGTTTCGAATCCATTCCCTATGCGCCGCCGACCGAGCGCGGCCATCGGGTCAAGGCGTCGATCACCGAATGGACGAGCGCGCTGTCCGTCAACCCGACACGCGTGCGACTCGACGACTACGACTACCAGCGACCCAAGGCGAGCCTGCTCGCGAACGAGCAGGTGACCGACGCCGCCGACGTGCATCCGGTGTCCGGTCTGGAGATCTACGATTACCCGTATGGATCGGTCGGTCATGCGCAGCAGGTATCGACCGGCCAGCGATTCGCGCAGGTGCGCGTCGACGCGCTGAACGTGCCGGCCGCCACGAGCGAGGCCGTCACGGACGCCGTGGGCCTCGCGACGGGCGCGCTGTTCACCCTGCGCGACTTCCCGCTGCGGGAGGCGAACCGCGAATACCTGGTGATCGGGGCGACGACGCGGCTCGTCGAAGTGGACTACCAGGCCGGTGGCATCGAGCCGGACGCCGACGAAGCGCCATTCGCCTGCCGCTTCCGTGCCATCCGCGCGCGCCAGCCGTTCCGCGCCGCGCAGACCACGCCGTGGCCGCGCATCGCCGGTGTGCAGACGGCCGTCGTCCACGGCGAAGTCGACGAGGACATCGAGGTCGACAGCCTCGGGCGCGTGCAGGTGACGTTCTTCTGGAATCCGCCGGGCAAACCGAAGGCCGACCAGTCGTGCCCCGTGCGTGTCGGTACGTCATGGGCGGGCAAGCGCTGGGGCGCTCAGTTCATTCCGCGCGTCGGTCAGGAAGTGATCGTCGGCTTCCTCGAAGGCGACCCCGACCGGCCGCTCGTCATCGGCTCCGTCTACAACCAGGACCACCTGCCGCCGTACGCGCTGCCCGGCGAGAAGACGCGCAGCGGCTTCGTCAGCCGCAGCCTGCGCGGTGCGCAAGGCGAGGCGAACGAAGTGCGCTTCGAGGACCGCAAGGGTGCCGAGGAGCTGCTGCTGCATGCGCAGCGCGATCTTCGCCACGAGGCGGAGAACGACCACTTCAGCACCATCGACCGCGACGAGACGGCGTCGATCGGCCGCGACCGCAGCCACGACGTGGCGCGCGACGACACCTTGCACGTCGGCCGTCGGCTGCGCATCGAGGCGGGGGAGGAGATCGAGCTCGTCACGGGTCTCGCCCGCATCGTCATGAAGCGTACGGGCGAGGTGCAGATCTTCGGTACGACGTTGCGCGTGACCGGCGCGGGGGCGATCAACCTGTCGTCGGGCGGGGCCACCTCGATCACGTCCGGCGCCGCGGTATCGATCACCGCCGGTGCGACGGTCGCCGTCAACGCGACCGCCGCGATCACGGTGACCAGCGGTGCGGCGCTGATGCTTTCTTCCACGCTGGGTCCGGCCGTGCTCAAGGGCATGCCACCCCTGATCCTGTGACGGAGCGACGATGAACATCCTTATCGCGGCGCGCGAGATGGCGCTCGAGGCGGACGCGTTACGACTCCTGCGCGACGGCCTGACCGCGCGCGCGGCGGTGCGCGCGCTCACCGACGCCGATCTTCCCGCCCAGGCGCTTCGACTGCTCGTACGTCTCCTTCCGCGCGGCTATGTCGTGCCATGGCTGTGCCAGTGCGCCGCCGGGAGCGAGCTCGACGAGACCGAGCGCGACGGGCTGCGCCTGGCCGAGGCGTGGATGCGCGATCGCGCCGAAGCGAACCGCCGCGCCGCGCTGGCGCACGCGGCCGAACGCCACTACGTGGGCGCGGGTGCCCTGATCGCCGCGAGCGCGGGTTGGTCCGAGGGATTCCTGCTCGACGCCGACGGCAACGAAGTGGCGCCCGTCGCCGCGCACCTCATGGCCGTCGTCGCCGCCGGCGCGCTCCTGACCCTGGCCATGGCGGACGACGACTTCGCCGGGCGCTGTCGTGCCCTCGTCGCCGCCGGCATGCCCCTGCTCGCCCCGGAGGACTCACCATGAATCGTTTCAACGGACCGAGCCTGGTCCTTTCCGTGCTCGGCACGCATGTCGACGACATCGCGGAGCGCACGTCGGTCCGCGTGGAAGGCGAGGCGCTGACCATCGGCCGCGCCGACCAGTGCGACTGGGTGCTGCACGCCCAGGGCGTGTCGCGTCAGCACGCGATCGTGCGCTTCCTCAACGGCATGTATTTCCTCGAGGACCGCAGCACCAACGGCATGCTCCTCAACGGCGAGGCGCTGCGCGGCGAACCCGCGGTGTTGCGCGACGGCGACGTGATCCAGATCGATACGTTCGAAGTGCTGGCCACGGTCGAATCCCCCGTCGACATCGCGCACACGACGGCACGCCGGGCATCGGCCGACACCGCGCGGACGGTGCGACCGGCGCCGCCGGTCGCGTCGCCCCTGCGCTCGCCGGTCGACGCGCTGATCGGGGAGGCCGGGCCAGGCGGATCGGTCGATCCGCTCGCGTGGTTCCAGACGATGCTGCCCGTGACCGGCGAGCCACGCGCGACGTCCGGCGACGCACCGTCGTGGGCCCACGCGTCGCCGATGGAAGATCACCTCGCACCGCCGCGCGTCGACACCGCCGCAACGCCCTCGGCAGGGGCGGTATTGCCCGAGCACTGGGACAGCACGCGCAGCGTGTTCGTGATGCCGGACACGTCCGCCGTGCCCGCGCCGGCGGCGAGCGAGCCGGCTTCCGTCGCATCGGTGCCGCCAGCCGCACCGGCGCCCTCGCTGGAACGCGAGGCTCCGGCGCCGGCACGTGCCGGGCTCGAACCGCTTTTCCTGCGCATGCTCGACGGTGTGATGGACGTCCTGCGCGCGCGTGCCGAACTGAAGAACGGTTTCCGCATGCCGGCGACGCTGATCCGCCGTTCGGAGAACAACCCACTGAAGTTCGCGCCTACCGCGACGGAAGCGCTGGATCGACTGCTGGCGGCACCGAACGACGCGTTTCTTTCCGGCGACGCCGCCGTCGCCGACGCGATGGACGATATCCGGTTGCACCAGGTCGCGCTGCTCGCGGGAGTGCGCGCGGCGTTCGACGACCTGATCGCCCAGATCGACCCGGCCCGCTTCGAAGAGGGTGGCGCGCGTCGCTCCCGCTTCGCGTTCGGCGCGGCGAAAGGCCCCTGGGAGCGATACCGGGCATTCCACGAGGGACTCGCCGCCGACCCCGAGGAGCGGTTCCGTCGCCTCTTCGGCGACGAGTTCGCCCGTGCCTACGAAGACCAGCTGGCGCGCTTCAAGCGCGACGGAGCCACGCGATGACCGCATTCAACAAGGTGGTGTGGAGCGAGGGCCTGTTCCTTCGCCCGCAGCACATGCAGCAGCAGGACCGCTACACGGAGCGCTACATCGAGCTTCGCGCCGCGACGCTGCGCCCGCATCCCTGGGGGTTCGACGAGCTGGAGATCGAGCGCGACCTCCTCGCGATCGGCAAGCTGGGCATCCGCCGCGCGCGCGGCGTGTTTCCCGACGGCACGCCGTTCTCCATGCCGGATCGCGACCCGCTGCCGCCACCGCTCGATATCGACGCGAACTGGCGCGACCAGCCGGTGTACCTGACGCTGCCGTTGCGAGAAGCGACGCAGCCCGAGAGCCGCTGGCCCGACGCGTCGCCGTCCGGTCAGCTGTCGCGCTTCCGCGTGCGCGAGGCGGAGGTCGGCGACGCGTCCGGGAGCACCACGGGTACCGTCGTACTCGAGGTCGGCGGGCTGGACGCACGCCTGCTGGTCGGTTCGCAGGCGCGGGAGGGTCTGGTCGAGCTGCCCATGGCGCACCTCGTGGAGTGCCGCGCGGATCGTCGCGTCGTGCTCGACGATGGGTTCATCCCGACGGCGTTGTCGTGCCGCGCGGCGAACCCGCTGTCCCTCTTCATCACGGAATTGCTGGGACTCCTGCACCAGCGCGGCGAGGCGCTCGCCGCGCGCGTGGCCGGCACGGATCGCACGAGCACGGCCGAGCTCGCCGACTTCCTTATGCTGCAGATCGTCAATCGCAGCCAGCCGCAGCTGGCGCATCTCGCCGAGGCGCCGCTGCTGCATCCGGAGGACCTCTATCGCCTCCTGCTTGGCATGGCGGGTGAACTGGCGACGTTCACCGCGCCCGGCAAGCGGAGCGAGGCGTTTCCGCCGTACCGTCACGACCGCCTGCGCGAATCGTTCGAGCCCGTGATCGCCGCCCTGCGCACGAGCCTGAGCGCGGTGCTGGAGCAGACGGCCATTCCCGTGCCGCTGCAACAGCGCAAGTTCGGCGTATGGGTGGGAACGCTGGCGGATGCGAGCCTGCTCGACGGCGCCAGTTTCGTGCTCGCGGCCAAGGCGGACATCGCGGCCGCCGAGATGCGCCGCCGCCTGCCCACGCAATCGAAGATCGGGCCGGTGGAGAAGATCCGCGACCTGGTCAACCTTCAGCTGCCGGGTATCGCGGTGGCGTCGTTGCCCAGCGCCCCGCGCCAGATTCCTTACCGGAGCGGCTACCAGTACTTCGAACTGGATAAGGCCTCGCCCATGTGGAAGACGTTGCGCACGTCGGGTGGCGTCGCGCTGCATTTCGGTAACGGGTTCGACGGGCTTGATCTCGAACTGTGGGCGGTGAGGGCGTCGTCATGAGGCGCGACGACCGTCCGGGCGTGAACGACGACGCCACGATCGTGCGGCCGAGCGCGTCGGCGCCGGAACCCGTGGCCGCGCGTCCCGCGCCAGCGTCGATCGACGCCGTGACGCAGATGCTTCCGTCGGCGGCGGGGAGTCCGATCCTGCGCGCCGCGAATCCGCTCCTGCTGCTCGCCGCGCAGCTTCGCCACAGCGGCGACGCGCCCGATCCGACGGTGCTGCGCGAGCGCGCGATCGCCGGCATCCGTCGGTTCGACGATACGCTGGCGCGCGCGGGCGTGGACGGGCAGACGAGCGTGACCGCGCGCTATGTGCTGTGCACGATGCTCGACGAGGCGGTGCTCGAGTCGCCCTGGGGCGAGCGCACCGGCTGGCAGCGGCAGACGCTCCTGGTCACGTTCCATGGCGAGGCCTACGGCGGCGAGAAGTTCTTCGTCCTGCTGGACCGCCTGACGCAGGACATGGTGCGCCACGCCGACCTCGTGGAACTGATGTACCTCTGCCTCGCGCTCGGCTTCGGCGGGCGCTACCTCGTCGAGCCCGGCGGTGTGGCACGGCTGGCCGACCGCCGCGAGGACGTCTATCGGCGCATCACGGCGTACCGTTCCGGCGTGGCGACCGAGCTGTCGCCGCGGTGGCGCGGTCTGGACCGCCCGCTGCGCGTCCGTCGCGGCCTGCCGGTGTGGATGGCGGCACTCGGGGCCGCGTGCCTGCTCGTCGTCGTATGGATCGTCCTGCACGGCCGCCTCAACGGTGTGGCCGAACCGGTGGGCGCGCGTCTCGCGGCGATCGGCCTGCAGGGCGTGCCGCTTCCCGCGAACGCGGCACCGGCGAAGAGGCAACCGGCGAGCCTGCGCGCGCTGCTCGCCGAGGACGAGCGGAGCGGGGCGCTCGGCATCGACGAGAAACCCGATGGCCAGGCCGTCCTGCGCCTGGCCGGCACGGAGATGTTCCCGTCGGGCGGCGCCGATGTCGCCGCCGACCGTGCCGCGTTGCTCTCGCGCATCGCGCGGGCGCTGAACCAGGTGCGCGGGCGCGTCGTGGTCGTCGGCCACACCGACGACCAGCCAATCCGATCGCTGCGCTTCAAGGACAACATGGAACTTTCGGCCGCGCGTGCCCGCAACGTCGGCGCGGTGCTCGCCCGCGACCTCACCGACCCGCGGCGCATCGAAACCAGCGGCGCCGGCGCGTCCCAGCCGGTGGCCACGCCGGCCGACGTGCCCGCCAATCGCGCGCGTAACCGCCGCGTCGACATTCTTTTCGTTCCGGAGGCCGGATGAAGTCCGCGACCGAGCTGCTTCGCCATCCGTGGTTCCATGCCGCGATCGGCATCCTGTGTTGCGCACTGCTGATCGGTTTCGGTGGCCCGTACCTGGGCATCGGCGACACGCAGCCGCTGGCGAGCGTCGCCGCGCGCGTCGTGGCGATCGTCGTCGTCGCTGTCGTCTGGATCGGCGCGCTGCTGTTCCGTCGACGCCTCGCCGCCCGCCGCGACGAACGGATGGGTGCCGAACTCGCCGGGTCCGACGCCGCGCGCGCCGACTCGGACCTTCGCGCGCGCGCCGAGCACGAGGTGCTCCGAGCGCGTTTCGCGGAAGCGCTGGCCCTCCTGCGCAAGCGTCGCACTGGCGGCGGCCATCTCGAAGACCTGCCGTGGTACCTGCTCATCGGCGCTCCCGGCTCGGGCAAGAGCACCCTGCTCGAGCATTCGGGTCTCGAGTTTCCGATCCAGGGCGGCACCGGTAAGCGCTCGGTAGCCGGCATCGGTGGCACACGTCACTGCGACTGGTGGTTCACGGATACCGCCGTATTCCTCGACACCGCGGGCCGCTACACGACGCAGGATTCCGACCCGCGGGCGGACGCCTCGGCATGGGATGGATTCCTGCAGCTGCTGCGTCGCCACCGCCGTCGTCGGCCCGTCAACGGCATCGTGCTCACCGTGAGCGCGTCGGAACTGCTGACGATGGACGAGGCCGGGCGGCAGCGGCATGCGACGGTGCTGCGCGAGCGCCTCGACGACATCGGCACCCGCCTGGGCATCGCGGTGCCGGTGTACCTCGTGTTCACCAAGTGCGACCTCGTCGATGGGTTCCTCGCGTTCTTCGACGGGCTCGACGCCGCCGCACGGGAGCAGGTCTGGGGTGCGACGTTCACGGCGGAGCAGAGCCTCGACGGCAGCGCGCCCGCACGCCTCGGCGACGAGTTCGACGCGTTGCTGGCGCGTCTCGACGAGCGCGTGCTCGGACGCATGCATGCCGAACGCGACGTGCGCCGCCGCGCGCAGGTGCTCGCCTTTCCGCAGCAGGTGCGTGGACTCCGCGAGCTCGCGCTGCCGCTGGTAGCGACCGTGTTCGGCCGCCACGCCTACGGTCGCTCGCCGCTGCTGCGGGGCGTCTACATGACCTCGGGCACGCAGGAGGGCACGCCGATCGACCGCGTGCTCTCGGTGGTCGGGCGCTCGTTCGGCATGCATGCCGCCGCGACCCCGTCCACGCGGGCGCAGCGACGCGCGTACTTCGTTTCCCGGCTGATGAAGGAGACGATCCTGCCGGAAGCGGGCTTCGTGGGATCGGATCCGCAGGCGCTGCGTCGTCGCCGCATCGCCGAGGCGGCCGCGATCGCGGGCATCGGCACGGCGACGGCCGCGCTGCTGGTCGGCATGGCGGTCAGCTACGGTCGCAACGCCGACTACGTCGCACGCGTCGCGGAGGCGTTGCGCGATTACCCCGACGCGGCACCCGCGGCGACGGCTTCGTTGCGACCGTACTACGCGCAGGCGCTGCAACGTCTCGACGTGCTCGCACGCGCGGAACAGGTGGCGAACGAGGTGCGCGGCGATACCCCGTGGTCGATGCGCTTCGGCCTGTACCAGGGCGACGCGGTGTTCGCCGAAACGCGTGCGGCACGCGCGCGCGAATTCCAGGCGAGCGTGCTGCCCGGTCTGGCGCTGCAGTTCCGCGACGGGCTGAGGGACGCGGCGGACGATCCGCAGCGCCTGTACACCATCCTCAAGGGATACCTCATGCTCGGCGAGCCCGCGCACCGGGACGATGCGCAACTGGTGCTGTTCGCCGGCGAACGCTGGCGCGAGGTGTTCCCGGACGAAGACACCCTGGTGCAGGCGCTTGAAGACCACTTCCGCGTCCTCTTCGAGGGGCAGGATACGCTGCGCGCGCTGCCGGTCGACGGCGGGCTCGTGGAGTCGGCGCGCGCGACCCTGCGGGCGGCCGACCTGGCGACGCTGATCTATGGAGGACTGAAGATCGACGAGGCGGCCAGCGGCGACGCACCCGTGCGTCTCGACCGCACGCTCGGATTGCTGGGCGAGGTGTTCCGCCGTCGCGACGGTACCTCCCTGGCGAAACCGTTGCCCGCGCTCTACACGCGCCCGGTGTTCGCCAGCATGGTCAGCGAGACGCCGCCCGGACGCATCGCGCAAGCCGTCGACCGCTTCGTGAAGGACGACTGGGTCTTCGGCGCCACCGCGGCCGATCCGTTGCGCCGTGCGTCGCTCGCGATGCAGGTGCGCGGCCTCTATGTCGACGATTACATCCGGGCGTGGGATGGTCTGATCGGCGGTCTCGAGATTCAGCCGGTGGCGACCGTGCAGGAAGCCAGCGGAGTCGCCTCGCGCCTCGCCGGCCCAGGCTCGCCACTCAAGGCGCTGCTCCTTCTGGTGCGCGACAACACGACCGATCTGTTGCGCGCGCCAGCACCTTCGACCGATCCCGCGGACCGGATCGCCGATGCGGCGAAGGCGCGCGCGACGCAGCGCGTCGGCAGCCGGAACGAGATCGCGCGCGTGATCGCCGAAGGCGCGCGCCCCGCGAACATTCGGTCGGCGGCGCCGGCGGATGCGCCCATCGTCGAGCATTTCGCGGCGATCAACCGCCTCACGGACGGCGGCGCGGGAGCGACGCCGCTGGACCGGACGATGGCGACGCTCGAGCAGCTCAGCAAGACGCTGCTCACGGTGCGCCCCGGTGCGGACAGCATCGGCCAGACGGACCCCGCTCTGGCGACCGCTCGCCAGGAGGCCGCGCAACTGCCGCCACCCCTGTCGTCGTGGCTGGGCGGACTCGCCGGCAACAGCGAGGCGCTGGTGGGGAAGGGCGCGAGCGGTGCGCTCGCCGACGGCTTCCGCCAGGCGGCGGGCGCCGACTGCGACCGATTCGTAAAGGGCCGCTATCCCTTCGTCGCGGGCAGCCGCGACGATATTCCGGTGCAGGATTTCGCGGCACTGTTCGGCAACGGTGGACGCTTCGACGCGTTCTTCCGCCAGTCGTTGTCACGCGTCGTCAATACGAGCGGAACGGCCTGGCGCTTCCGGGACGCGACGTCCGCCAACGGCGCGGCGGGCGTGCTGGCGCAGGCGCAGGTCGCCGACGCGATCCGCCAGACGTATTTCCGCGACGGCCCGCAGCCGCAGGTCGGCTTCACCGTGTCGATCACCACGCCGCCCGAAGGCATCGGGCGCCTGACCGTCGACATCGACGGCCAGACGTTCGAATACAAGGCCGGCGAGCCTGCGCAGCCCTTGGCGATGCAGTGGCCGGGACCGAAGCCGGGCGCGACGCGCGTCAGCGCATGGGATACGTCTGGCGAGCCGCTTCCGACGCTGAGCTATCCGGGCGAGTGGGGCCTGTTCCATGCGCTCGACGCGGCGTCGCTGCAACGGCGCACGGAGACACGCTTCGGTGCGACGTTCGGTTTCGGCTCGGCGCGTGCCAATGTCGACATCGAAGCGGCGAGCCTGCGCAATCCCTTCGGCGATGGCAGCGTGCACCGTTTCCGGTGCCCGGCATGACGCGGCCGATGGCGGGCTTCCATGGCAAGTTGCCTGGCGTCGGCGACTTCGTCCAGCGCCGCGTGCCGGGCGACTTCGTCGAGCCATGGGACCGGTATTGGCAGATGCGCCTCGCGGCGATGGCGGATCGCGATGGCGACGATTGGCGCGAGCGCTTTCTCGCGATACCCGCCACGCGTTTCGCGCTCGCATCCCATGTCTGTGGTCCGCGCGCGTGGGTCGGCGTCGTCGCACCGTCGCGCGATCGCGCCGGTCGCGTCTATCCGCTGGTGATCGCCGCGTCCCAGCCGTCCGCCGCCGATGGTTGGCCACCGCTGCCCGGTGGCATGTGGTTCCGCATGGCCGAGGACGCGCTGCGCGACGCCGTCGGCGATGTCGGGCCCGAGGCGTTCGATATCGCGGTGTCGTCGCTGCCCGAGCCTTCCGCGACGTCGCGAGCGTGGAACACGCCACCACCCGATGCCGCGCGGGCTCTCGGGTGGCGGGGCGACGATCCGGAAGCCGGCGTGTTCACGCGCGGGATGCCCGATTTCAACGAGGAAAGCATCGCATGACCCTGTTCCGATCGGCGGGCCGGACCGAAACCGGTCACGTTCGCCGGCATAACGAAGACGCCATCCTCGATGCCCCCGAACTGGGGCTCTGGGCGGTGGCCGACGGCCTGGGCGGCCACGCGGCCGGCGACGTGGCCAGCCGTCTCGTCGTCGATCGGCTGCGCGCGCTGCCGATGGTGGACGACGTCGCGGACCGCATCGACGCGATCGAGGACGAGCTGCTTCGCGTCAATCACGCGCTACGAAGGATGGCCGCCGAGCGGCACGTCGATGCGATCGCGTCGACTGTGGTGATCCTCGTGCACACGCGCGACGCGATGCTCTGCGGGTGGGTCGGCGACAGCCGCGCGTACTGCTTCGAGAACGACCGCCTGCGCCTGCTCACGCGCGATCACGTGCATGGCGATCGCGGCGACGAGACGCGCTTCGGCGCGTACCCGGCGCACGCGGCGGCGGGCGTGCTCACCCGCGCGGTCGGCGCGGAAGACCGCCTCTACGTGGACTGGAAGATCGTGCCGAGGCGTCGCGGGATGTCCTTCGTGCTGTGCTCGGACGGGATCAACAAGGAACTCGGCGACGCGGACATCGAAGCCTGTTGCCGGCGCCATGCGAGGCCGGACGCGGTGGTGGGCGAACTGATGGACGGCGCGCTGGCACGCGCGGGCCGCGACAACGTGTCCGCCGTGGTGGTACGGCTCGACGATTTCGAGGAAACACGATGAACGAACACGACGACGACGCGACCCGCGTCGATCCGCTGCGCGGCTCCGCCGCGGGCGCCCAGGACGATGCCACGGTCGTCAAGCCGCTGCACGGCGCGACGGCGGAAGGCACGGCGACCGGCACGGCCTCGCGAGGCACGGGCGAAAGCGGATGGCGGCGCATCGCCGACATGGCGCAGGGCGAACGCATCGGCGTGGGCAGCCTGCTCAAGGGGCGCTTCTTCATGGAGCGCGAGCTCGGGCGTGGCGGCATGGGCGTGGTGTACCTGGCGCGCGACGAGCGCAAGGTGGAGGCGCGCGACCGCGACCCGTACGTGGCGGTCAAGGTGCTCAACGACGACTTCCGCAAGCACCCGGACGCGCTGGTCGCGTTGCAGCGCGAAGCACGGCGCGCGCAGCAGGTCGCCAACGACCACATCGTGCGCGTCTACGATTTCGACAAGGACGGCACCAACGTCTTCATGACGATGGAGTACGTCGAAGGCAGCGACCTTCGCGCGCTGATCCGTGGCAAGGCGCGCGACGGCATGCCGTTCGCCGAGGCGTGGCCGCTCATCGCGGGCATGGGTGAAGCGCTGGGTCGCGCGCACGGCGCCGGCATCGTGCACTCGGACTTCAAGCCGGGCAACGTCATGGTGACGTCGGCGGGCGTCGCCAAGGTCTTCGATTTCGGGATCGCGCGCGCCGGCAAGATCGGCGCGGAAGGCGGCGACGACCGCACCGTGTTCGACGCCGGCACGCTCGGTGCGATGACGCCGGCCTATGCGAGCCTGGAGATGCTGCAGGGCAAGCCACCGTCGCCCGCCGACGACATCTACGCGTTCGGCTGCGTCGTGTTCGAACTGCTCACGGGCCGCCACCCGTTCGACAAGGAGAGCGCGGAGGAAGCGCTCGCGCACGGCCGCCGGCCACCGGCCGTGCCCGGACTCGACAAGCGTCAGTACAAGGCGCTGTGCGATGCCGTCGCCTTCGACGGAGCCCGGCGGGGCAGCGACATCGGCGTGCTGCTCGCCGCGCTGCGTCCGCGCCGCTGGCGCGAACGCGCGACGCCGTGGCTCGTCGCCGCCGCGGTCGCCGTCGCGCTCGCCGGTGGTGGCGCGTGGTTCGCGTCCGCGCAGGCCGAGCGACATCATGTGGCCGACACGCTGCGTCGCCTCGCGCCGGGCCAGCCCGATGGCTATCGCAACGAGGACGACCTGCGCACGGCGCTCGCGGCGCTCGACGGCGACGAGCGCCGGCGCGTCGTGGTCGATGGCGCCGACGCGATCGACGGCTTCCTCGTCCGTCTCGTGGCGACGCACTGGGATCCGGCGAAAGGCCAGTTCGATTACCCGGGCGCGACGCGCACCTTCGCGCTACGCGCGGACCTGAAGAGCTTCGCGCCGAAACTGGATCGACGGCGCGAGGAGGTGACGCACGAACGCGACGACGCGCTGAACCGGCTCGACACGGCGTTGAGCCAGGCGATCCTCGGCGGCCGCCTGTTCGGCGATGCCAGCGACGACGTGCCCGCGATCCTGGCGCGCATCCGCCGGATCGACCCGGCGAGCCGCCTGCTGACGAACCCCGAACTCGAGCTCAAGCTCGACATGGCCGTGGGCGAGAGCATGGCGGCCGGAGACATGCAGACCGCCGGACAACGCCTGGCGATCGCGCGCCGGGTGTATCCGTCATCCACGCGGCTCGCGGCGCGAGCCATCGCGCTCGCCGATGCGACGGCACCCGCGAAAGCCGCGTCGGTGGCTGGCCCTCTGGCTGCCGCGCCCGCCGCGGCGTCGACGGCCGCGGCACCGGACCTGCAGCATGCCGAGCACGAGGCACGCCTCGAATCGCTGCGCCACGCGGCGGCGGCGGGCGACCTGCCCAAGGCCGTAGAAAGCTTCCAGGACCTTCGCCGTATCGACGGGGGTGCCGTCGAGACCGACGACGAGGCCGCCAACCTGCTCACGGGCGCGTATCTCGACGCGGCTCGCGAGGCATGCCGAGCGGGTCACTGGAAAGACGCCGCGGAGCGCATCGACAACGCGCTGTCGGTGATCGGCGAACGGGACGACCTGCGTCGCGCGCAGACGCGCTACGACCTCGCGGTCGCCGTGATGACCGCGGCGAAAGCGCCCGGTGTCGCTCCCGCCGCGCAGGACGATCTGCGCAAGCGCTTGGCGGCCGTGCAGACCACGGACCCGCAGGGCCTCAAGGACCTCGAAGCCGCGATGGTCACGTCGAAGCTGCTGCCCGAGGGATCGCTGTCCGCCGTGATCGGCAAGATGCATCCGGTCGCGACGACGCCTCCGGATCCCTGTGGCCGCCGCGGCCTGGCGGGTTCGGCGCGCGAATGCTTCGACACGTTCGCGGTCGGCGCGTACGGGCCGGCGATGGTCGTGATACCGCGCTCGCCGAAGCCCTTTGCGATGACGCGCACGGAGATCACGATCGCCAACCTCGACCAGTTCTGTCGCGCCACGCGCACCTGCGCGGTCTCGCGCGGCGTCGCGGCGACGGAGCCGGCGCGGTCGATTCCGGTCGCCTTCGCGCAGCGCTACGCCGCCTGGCTGACGCAGGTCAGCGGGCACGTGTATCGCTTGCCGACCGACGAGGAATGGCTGCTCGCCGCCCACGCGAAGGGCAACTGGGACAGCAAGGACGGCAACTGCGGCGCCGATTCGTCCGGCCTCGGCCGCCTGGTGAAGGCGCCCGATTTCAGCGCCCACGGTAGCGCCAACCCGTGGGGGCTCGTGGATCTCACCGGCAGCGTGTGGGAGTGGACCACGAAGGGCCGTGGCGTCGTCATGCGCGGCGGCAGCTATCGCAGCGGGGGCGACGCGTGTTCCGTCGACACCGTGCGCGACAGCGACGGCACGGCGCAGCGCGATGTCGGTTTCCGTCTCGTCCGGGAGATTCGCTGATGGACTGGGAAGCCAGCGTCGACGGGGAACTCGCCGCGCTCAACGCGGCGCACAGCGGTCGCCGTATCGACACGCCGGAGTACCGGCTGCGTCGACGGATGCTGCTGCGCTCGCTCGCACGGCGCCGGGGCGGTGCGACGCATACGTTGCGGCGCCCCGCCGGCGCGGTGGTGACGGTGTTGCCGGTGCGGTCTGTCGTACCCCCGCGCGAGCGTCGATGGACCTCGTGGGCGTGGTGGGCCGGCGCGATCCTGCTGGCCGCGGCGGCGTCGCTGCGCGTCTATCTCTGAGGGCTCCTGCGGCGTCTATCGCCGATACGATCGGCTCCCACCCTTCGGTAGAAATGCCCGAACCTTACTACCGGAGGAGTGGGAGCCGATCGTATCGGCGATCAGTCGCCGTCACCCGCCAGCACCTGGAACTCCGACAACCCACCCGGTGCGAGTGCCTTGAGCAGGTCGGTGAAGCCGAGTCCGACCAGACCTTTCGCGCGTTGCAACAGCGCGGGAATCGGACTGGACGGTTCGTGCGTCGCGTACCACGCGCAGATCTCGTCGAGCAGGCGGACCACGTCCGCGGTGCCGCGGATCGGTCCGCGCGCGTCGGCCGTCGTGGCAGCCACCGCACCCGGCTCGTCGGAAACCGGAGCGATGCCTTCGATGGATGCCGGTGCGCGCACGGCGAGATACGGCTGAAGGAACGTCTGCACCTCGCGCAGGTCGCGCAGCAGGGGATCGAGCTCCGGGCCCGTGCCGGGCGTGCGTTCGTCGAACGTCGCGGCGACGGCTCGCGCGTCGTCGAGCGCACCGACGACGGCCGCGTGGAGGCGGACCAACGCATCGGTGTCGACCTGCTGCATCACGGCGTCGACATGCTCCTGCGTGACGACCGAGATCCCGTCACCCGGCTTGAGCGCGCCGCTCAACACGCGAAGGTCGCGAAGCGAAAAGGCGCCGACCCGCTCGGCGGCGAGCAGGGGCGCCTGACGCAGTTGCCCGAGCATGGCCTCCGGCGCGGAGAGCGCGGCGAGGGCGCTGACGCGCTCCATGGCGTCGCCGTCGTCGAGCGCGGGATGCACGTCGTCCCAATAACGTTCGAGCAAACCTCGCACGTGCGCGATGGTCGCGGCCCACGCCTCCCATCCCTCGGTACGCAGGCGTGCCGTGGCGAGATGGATCGCGACGCGCAGATCGTGCGTGCGTGTCGCGAGCTGCTCCGCCTGCCGGGCGACATCGCGCCACTCGGGTTCCTCGGCCTGCTTCACCGTGTCGCCGATGGCGCGTTCGCCCCGTGGCGCGGCCAGCGTCTCGAGCGCGAGAAAGGCCGCGTCGTATTCGAGGTTCGGTCCGCACGGGGCGTCGGCCTCGATGGGCATGAGCGGGGTGTCAATGGTATCCATCGCGTACTCGGTCGATGATCATCGGAAGGAGGCTCTTCTGCGGCTCCACGTGGCGCGTGGGATGCAGCGTGCGGCTGACGCGGATCAACTCGTCGCGCAGCCAGCGGTGGGCGGGCTGTTTGTCCAGGCGGCTGTGCCAGGCCATCGCCAGGGACATGTCGGGCATGTCGAAGGGAATGGCATAGGCCTCGACGCCCGGGCCCACCGCTTCCACCATGCTTTGCGGCAGCGTGCAGACGAGGTCGGTCGCATTGAGGATGGGGCCGATCGAATCGCCCACCGGCGCGGAGACGAGCACGTCGCGCGAACGGCCGATCTCTTTCAGGCGGTCGTCCATGAGTCCGGTCGTCCGTCCGGAGTCCGAGATGACGAGATGCCCGAGGGAGCAGTATTCGTCGAGGGTGACGGGTGCCGTACCGCGCGGATGGCCCTTGCGCTGGAGCATGACGAACTCGTCGGCCATCAACGGGCGCATCTTCAGCGACGACGGGATCTGCTCGTTGGGCGCGAGGAGGATGTCGACCTCGCCGTTCTCGAAGCGCGCGAGCACGTCCGCGATCTCGCAACCGGTGCGGAACGTGATGCGGAGGTCGCTGTTCCGCCACGCGTGCAACGCCGCGATCAGGGGTTTCGCGAACGTGCCGATCGCGCTGAACGAGCCACCGATGCGGAACGTGGCTCCGTCGGTGGAGGGATCGAACGTATCGCTGGGATCGCCCAGCGCGCCAAGCTGGGACAACGCGTCGCGCAGGGCCGTGGCCATTTCCTCGGCCTTGGGCGTGGGCACCATGCCGCGGCCCGTTTCGGACGGGACGAGCAGGGGATCCTTGAACAGACGCCGCAGCCGCGCGAGCTGGGCGGACAGCGCGGGCTGGCTGACATGCAGTTTCGAGGCGGCACGCGTGACGTTCCGCTCTTCGAGCAGCATGTCGAGGGAGACCAGCAGGGGAAGGTCGCTCGGTTTCAGATTCATCGATTGGCGGTGTGCCAGGCACCCGTGGGGACGAATGCAGGACGTTCGGCGAGGGCGCACTATCCATGTGCGTCCCGAACGACGCGCTGGCAACGTGGTGTTTCGTGACGTGGTCCGCAGTTTTTACGGACAGGCGTCAGCGACGTCGGGGATGCGTCTCGCTGTCGCCTTCCATGCGGAATGGACGTCCATTAGTGCCATGGATGCGCCTTCGGGGAATCCCCCAATCGAGCGAGGCGGAGCGTGCGCGAATGTGCTGGCGAGCGAGCGTCAGTCGTGCCGCCGGCAGAAGCTCGCGAACAGCGCCGCCCAGCACGGCACCGCGAAAAGCAGCCAGGGCATGTTCCGTTGCGGGAACTCCGGCCACAGATGCAGCAGCAGGCCGATCACGGCGGCCGCGAACGAGATCGCCGCGATGCGCGGCGTGAAACGGCCCATGGGGCGGCCGGCACGACGCAGGCGCCAGATGCCCGGGATCAGCAGCAGCGCGAGCGGCTGATAGGCGAGGAGGTTGAAATTGCCCCACGCCGAGCGATGCAGCGTCAACGTCCACAGGCCGAGCATGAACAGGCCCGCGAGACCGGCGAAGACGACGAAGGCGGTCGCCGCGACGGCGAACACGGTGCGTGCGGCGCGCTGGCGGGTGAACACCGGCAGCGCGAGGAGGACGGCGAGCGCCACGCCCGCGCCCAGCAGCGGCCAGCGCAGGTCGGGCGCCGTGTCGGGCGGCGGCACGAGGCGGTTCGGCGACAGCGTGGCCTCGTCGATCACCAGCGCGCGGGAGGCAGCGCCTTCGCCGATGCGGACGTGGCGGATCTGTTCTTCGAGCGTCATCGGCAGGAAGGCTTCGGTCCAGGCCGTCATCGGCTGGTCGGCGAACGGGCCGAGGCCGAGGTCCATGCCGAGCATGAGCCACGCCTGGTTGCTCATCAGGCGCGCGGTCTGCTCGCGGTAGGTCATGCCGCCAGGCGTGCCGGTCCACTGCTCGCTCAGCGCGCCGCCGAGCGCGTTGTCCAGCATGTCGCGCACGCGCGTGGTGCAGTTGTCCACGTAGTAATCGTAGTGGTAGCCGGCGTTCTCGGGCCGGATGTTCCACAGGACCGCGCGCCGCAGGATCTGCTTCTGCGCGTCGTCGAGGGCCAGGCGCTGCCGGCGGACGTAGCGGCCTTCGCTGGCGTAGAAATCGACGTCCGACTGCGTCGTCTCCGCGTCCATGCGGTAAGCCATGATGCCGCGCGCGAAATTGAGCAGGAAACCCTTCTGGTCGAAGTCGAACACGCCCCAGTTGAACGCGATCGACTCGCCGCTGACCGTGTCGCGGATCTCCAGCGCGTCGTGACCGAAACGCTCCCAGTAGATGTCGCCCGGGCCGTAGGTCATCAGCGAGACTTCGAGGCTCGCCGCGGGCGCGTCGACGATCCCCGCCCTCGCGAGCGGGGTGAAGCACAGGGTGATCAGGAGGAACAGGACGAACCGCATCAGCCGCCGTTCGCGCGGGTGACGTGGAACGCCTGGACGCGGCGGTCGTCGGCCTCCGTGACACGGAAGAGGAAGTTGCCCACGCCGATCTCCTCGCCCACGGCCGGCAGATGGCCGAACTCCGAGGTGATCATGCCGCCGACGGTGTCGAATTCCTCGTCCGAGAAATGGGCGCCGGCGATCTCGTTGAAATCGGCGATCGGCGTGAGCGCGCTGACCGCGAAGCCGCCCCCGTCGAGGGCCTGCACCAGCACCGGGTCTTCCTCGTCGTCGTGCTCGTCGTCGATCTCACCGACGATCTGCTCGAGGACGTCCTCGATGGTGATGAGCCCGGCGACACCGCCGTACTCGTCGACCACGAGCGCCATGTGATTGCGCGTCAGGCGGAATTCCGCCAGCAGCACGTTCAGGCGCATCGATTCCGGGATCAGGACGGCGGGACGGAGCAGGGCGCGCACGTCGCAGCCTTCGCTCTGGCCGAAGTACTTCAGGAGGTCTTTCGCGAGCAGGATGCCCAGCACCTCGTCCTTGTCTTCGCCATGCACGGGGAAGCGCGAATGGCCGGATTCGACCACGGTCGCGAGGATGTCGGGGAGGGGGGCGTCGGCGGGGAGGCTGACGATCTGGGCGCGCGGCACCATGACATCGTCGACGCTGAGCTCGGTGACCTTGATCGCACCCTCGACCATGGTCAGGGTGTCGTTCGAAAGCAGGCCGTTGGCCTGGGCGGTCCGCAGTTCCTCGATCAGTTCGTCGCGGTTGCGGGGCTCGCCGGAAAACATGTGGCCCAGTCGGTCCCACCAGGATCGGTGAGCCGGGCCGTTGGTACTACCAGGGTCCTCGTTCATTACTCTTTGTGGTTCAGCCCAGCAGGGGGCGGAAGGGTCAGTCTAGCGGAATTTACGTGACGGTTCAGGGCGCCGGGTCGCGGCTCCGCCGCGAATCGCCGATACGATCGGCTCCCACCCTTCGGTGGCAAGGTGACGGCGGAAGGGGTGGGAGCCGATCGCATCGGCGATCCGGGTTCGCGATCAGGCCAGGTACGGGTCGGCGATGCCGAGTCCGGCCAGCACCTTCGTCTCCAGGGCTTCCATCGCCTCGGCCTCGGCCTCGTCGATGTGGTCGTAGCCCAGCAGGTGCAGGGTGCCGTGGACGGTGAGGTGGGCCCAGTGGTCGGCGGGTTTCTTACCCTGTTCGGCGGCCTCGCGGGCCACCACGGGGGCGCAGATCACCAGATCGCCGATCAGCGGAAGATCGACGCCGGGCGGCAGATCGGCGGGAAACGACAGGACGTTGGTCGCGTAATCGCGGCCCCGGTACTGCAGGTTCAGGGCCTGGCCCTCGTCGGCGTCGACGATGCGGATCGCCACTTCCGACGCCTTGCGGCGACGCGCGCCCTTCAGCGCGGCCTCGACCCAGCGACGGAAGCTCGCCGGGGCTGGCACGCCCTTGCGCGGCGCGGCGTAGCCGACCGCGACCTCGACACGGCTCATTGCGCCTCGTCCTGCTTCTGCTCGAAGGCCTCGTAGGCGCGCACGATCTTGGCCACCAGCGGATGGCGCACCACGTCGCGCGAGGTGAAGAACGTGAAGCTGATGCCGTCCACGCCGCGCAGCACCTCGATGGCGTGACGCAGTCCGGAGCGGATGTGACGGGGCAGGTCGACCTGCGAGACGTCGCCCGTGATCACCGCCACGGAGCCGAAGCCGATGCGGGTCAGGAACATCTTCATCTGCTCGACGGTGGTGTTCTGCGCCTCGTCGAGGATCACGTAGGCATCGTTGAGCGTGCGGCCGCGCATGTACGCGAGCGGCGCGATCTCGATCACGTTGCGCTCGATCAGCTTGGACACCTTCTCGAAGCCCACCATCTCGTACAGGGCGTCGTACAGCGGACGCAGGTACGGATCGATCTTCTGGCTGAGGTCGCCGGGCAGGAAGCCGAGCTTCTCGCCGGCCTCGACCGCGGGGCGCACCAGCAGGACGCGCTGGACGCGGTTGGCCTCGAGCGCCTCGACGGCGCTGGCGACGGCGAGGTAGGTCTTGCCGGTACCGGCCGGGCCGACGCCGAAGTTGATGTCGTGCGTGGTGATGGCGTGGAGGTAGCGGGCCTGGTTGGGGCCGCGGCCCTTGATCACGCCACGCTTGACCTTGATCACGACCTCCTGCGCCGACTCCGCCGCCTGCTCGTTCAGGGCGTCGATGCCGGATTCGGCCAGGCGGAGGTTGATCACCTGGCCGTTGAGCGTCTCGTGCTCGGTCGCGTCGTAGAGCGCGCGCAGCACGTGCTCGCCGGCTTTCGCGGCGGCTTCGTCGCCGATCACGCGGAAGAGGCTGCCACGGTGGTCGACCTCGATGCCGAGCCGCAGCTCGATCTGGCGGATGTGCTCGTCGAGCGGACCGCACAGGTTGGCGAGGCGGGCGTTGTCCTCGGGATCGAGGGCGAAATCGCGTTGGGAAAGCTGGCTCATGGCATTCACGAGGCGAGGGCGACCTCGTCGCCGAGGACCACGCGGCCGCGGAGCGAATTGCTCATGGCCTCGGTGATCGTCACGTCGATGAACTGGCCGATCATGCGGGCATGACCGGGGAAATTCACGTAGCGCATGTTTTCGGTGCGTCCGGTCATTTCGTTCGGGTTCTTGCGGCTGGGCTTCTCGACGAGCACGCGCTGGACGGTGCCGACCATGGCCTCGTTGATCCGGCGGGCGTTCTCGTTGATCGCGGCCTGCAGGCGCGACAGGCGCGCGTGCTTGACCTCGTCGGACGTGTCGTCCGGCAGGTTGGCGGCCGGCGTGCCGGGGCGCGAGGAAAAGATGAAGGAGAAGCTCTGGTCGAAGCCGACGTCGTCGATCAGCTTCATCGTCTTTTCGAAGTCGTCGTCGGTTTCGCCGGGGAAGCCCACGATGAAGTCCGACGAGATGCAGATGTCCGGACGCACGGCGCGCAGCTTGCGGATCTTCTGCTTGAATTCCAGCGCCGTGTAGCCGCGCTTCATCGCCGCGAGGATGCGATCCGAACCGGCCTGCACGGGAAGGTGCAGGTAGTTCGCCAGCTGCGGCACGTTCGCATAGGCCTCGATCAGCGAGTCCGAGAACTCCAGCGGATGCGACGTGGTGAAGCGGATGCGGCCGATGCCGTCGATCTGCGCGATGGCGTGGATCAGCACCGCGAGGTCGGCGGTGCCGCCGTCGTGCATGGGGCCGCGATACGCGTTGACGTTCTGGCCGAGCAGGTTGACCTCGCGGACGCCCTGCGCGGCGAGCTGCGCCACTTCGACGACGACGTCGTCGAACGGGCGGCTGATCTCCTCGCCACGCGTGTACGGCACGACGCAGTACGAGCAGTACTTCGAGCAGCCTTCCATGATCGACACGAAGGCGGTGGGGCCTTCCGCGCGGGGCTCGGGCAGGCTGTCGAACTTCTCGATCTCCGGGAAGCTGATGTCCACCTGCGCCTTGCCGCTGGCACGCTGGGCTTCGATCATTTCCGGGAGGCGATGCAGCGTCTGCGGGCCGAAGACGAGGTCGACGAACGGCGCGCGCTTGATGATCGCGTCGCCTTCCTGCGAGGCCACGCAGCCGCCGACGCCGATGAGCACGGGCTTGCCGCCCTGCTTGTGCGCCTTCCACCGGCCGAGCTGGCTGAAGACTTTTTCCTGGGCCTTCTCGCGGATCGAGCAGGTGTTGACCAGGATGACGTCGGCCTCGGCCTCGTCCTGCGTCAGTTCCAGCCCGTGCGACGCCAGCAGCACGTCGGCCATCTTGGCCGAGTCGTACTCGTTCATCTGGCAGCCGTGGGTCTTGATGAAAAGCTTGCCGCTCATGGGCCGGGGTACCGTGGTTTCGTGGTGGATCACCGAACCGCGCAGTTTACGCCGCCGGTCCCTCCGTTGCCAGATGGGCGCCGTGGATCAATGACTTGCGTGAAGATGGTCACGCTATCCCTGCTTGGCTCCGGAGGGGGCTTCGGGCACACTCGCGCCCATGGTCAACGACGCGTCGCCAGGGGAAAGCGCCGGCCATGCCGCCCGCCGTTTCCCGCGTGTCCGCACGGTCCTGCGAAGGGCCGCGGCGGCGTGCGTCCTGCTGGCTGGCGTTTGCGCCGGTCCGGCCGTGGCCGGGGCGCTCTACCGCTGCACCGGCAGCACGGGCGAGACCGTCTTTTCCAGCAGCGCGGCCGGTTACAAGGACTGCAAGCGCATCGGCAGCACCGGGCCGGCCCGCGCCGCCCGGCCCGCGGCACCCGCCGTTCCCACGGCCGTGTTCGAGGACGTGCCGGGCAAGGCCTCGCTGGAGGGTGTGATCGGGTCGGTGGCGCTGGCTCCGTCGACCGCCGCCTCGTTCGCGGGTGTGACCGGCGGCGTGGTGGGCGGAGCCGAGGGGAACACGCCGGAACCGCCGGTGCTGCCACCCGTCACCGCGCCGAAGGGCAGCTGGGATTACCGGGAATCGGCCAGCGCGGACCTCGCCACCGCCGAAGCGCCGGCGGCGCCGAAAGGCTCTCGGGTGCTGCGCGGGGCCGTCTACCGGATCACCCGGGCTGACGGCGGGGTGGAGTACACGAACATTCCGCCCGGCGGCGGGGCCAGGGGCCAGAGCATCAAGATGCTCTTTACCTATATCGCGACATGCGCCGCCTGCGACGTCCATTCGAAGATCGACTGGAGCAGCGTGGCGCTCAACATCACCTCGTTCGGCGACACCATCCGTTCGGCGAGCAGCGAGTTCGGCGTCGACGAGGCGTTGCTGCGGGCCGTGATCCATGCAGAGAGCGCGTTCAATCCGCGCGCGTTGTCCGTCGCCGGCGCGCAGGGGCTCATGCAGCTGATTCCGGGCACGGCGCGGGACATGGGCGTGCTGGATGCCTTCAACGTCGACCAGAACATTCGCGGCGGTGCGCGGTATCTGGCCCTGCTGCTGCGCAACTTCAACGGCAACGAGCGCCTGGCGGCCGCGGCGTACAACGCCGGGCCCGGCGCGGTGCAGAAATACAACGGCGTGCCGCCTTACGACGAGACGCAGGTCTACGTCGAGCGCGTGGGAGTGCTGCGCAAGCGCTACGCGGAAACGCTGCGGCAGCGCCCGGCGCCCGGCACGCCCCTGGCCATCCGCGGCGCCCCGTAGGAGCGCACCCTGTGCGCGACATCTTTTCGCGGGGCGCATCAGGGCCCGCTGCACGGCTCCAACACATGTCGCGCGCAGGGCGCGCTCCTACGGAGCGCCGGAGCGGCTAGGGGCGCAACGGCTGCATCGGCGCGCTCGGCGGGCGCTGCGTCGGGGTGATGGTCGCGGTGAACGGGGCGCCGTAGCGAAGGCCCGATATCGTCACGGGTACGCCAGGCTTCAGCGACGCCTCGTGGCGGCGCAGGTCCGAGGTATCCAGGATGTCCTCGTCGCCGAGCTTCAGCAGCACGTCGCGTTGCTGGATGCCGGCGAGCGCCGCCGGACCGCCCGGCGAAAGCTCGTTGACCACGACGCCGCGCGCCGCGGAGGGCAGGCCGCTATCGGCCGACACCGGCACCGCGCCGTAGTCGGCACCGATCCAGCCGCGGACGACATGGCCCGTCTTCACGATCTGGTCGAGCACGTCGCGCGCGCTCTGCGCCGGAATCGCGAAGCCGATGCCCTCGGCACCGACGGCCTGTCCGATCAGCGAGGTGTTGATGCCCACGAGTTCGCCGTGCGCGTTGACCAGCGCGCCGCCGGAGTTGCCGAAGTTGATCGCGGCATCCGTCTGGATGAAGTTCTCCAGGCTCGACAGGTTGAGCTGCCGGCCGATGGCGCTGACGATGCCCATGGTGACCGTCTGTCCGATGCCGAACGGGTTGCCGATCGCGAGGACGACGTCGCCGACGCGTGGCCGCGTCTCGGCGTCGGTCATGCGGATGGCGGGCAGGTTGCCCGCGTCGACCTTCAGCACCGCCAGGTCCGTTTCGTCGTCCGAACCGACCACGCGGGCCTTCGCCACGCGACCGTCGTAGAGCAGCAGCTGGATGTCGTCGGCGTTGGCGATGACGTGGTTGTTGGTCAACACGTAGCCATCGTCGCTGACGATGACGCCCGAGCCGAGGTTCTGCTGGCGCCGCGTGCGCACGGGCCCGCTCGGCACGCTGAAGATGCGCTGCAGCACCGGATCGGAGTAGAGCTCGCGCGGCTGCTCGGTGACCAGCTTGTTGGCGTAGATGTTGACGACCGACGGCGCGGCCTTCGCCACCGCGTCCGCGTACGAGGCGGGTGCCGCGCCCGGCGCGGGCAGGGGGGCGGCAGGCGTCTCGGCCGCCTCCTGCGTGCCGGCGAGCCGGTGCCGGAGGAAGGCGCCGCTACCCGGCCAGAAGAGTCCCACGACGAAGGCGACCGCAAGGCCGAGCACGACGAAACGAGCGATGAAGGCGAGCGTGCGGGCGGCGTGTTTCATGTAAGAGCGCGGGGTCCTGTCGTCGTCGCGTCGCCTTGCCAACGAAGCGCGAACCTGTTTTTCCGCTTCCGGGCGGTTCCTTGGCAGCCCTCCGCCGGGACGCCGGACAGGGCTAAGTTCATTTTATTGTACGTGGCTGGTGCTGACGTTACACTGACGCGATTTGCGGAAGCCGATTTCCGAAGAACCGGCGATAGGGGTCCGCATCCTCAATGGCATAAGTTCCGGAGAGCCTGATGGCGAACGAAGTCGTCGATCATGGCCGCCGTCGCTTTCTTACCGTGACGACAGCAGTTGTCGGCGGTGCGGGAGTGGTCGCTGCGGTTGTGCCCTTCATCAAGTCGTGGGAACCGAGCGCAAGGGCAAAGGCAGCGGGGGCGCCTGTCACGGTCGATATCAGTGCCATCGAGGCCGGTCAGAAAGTCACCTACGCCTGGCGCAGCCTTCCGGTCTTCGTCGTCAATCGCACCAAGGATCAGCTGGCCCAGCTGAAGGGCCTGGATTCGCGCCTGCTCGACCCCGAGTCGAAGGACGCGGCGCAGCAGCCCAAGTACGCGACCAACGAAACGCGTTCCATCAAGCCCGAGTGGCTCGTCGTCATCGGCCTGTGCACCCACCTGGGCTGCGTGCCTGACTTCGTTCCCGACATCAAGCCGGAGCCGTTCGACGCGAACTGGAAGGGCGGGTTTTACTGCCCCTGCCATAAGTCACGGTACGACCTGTCGGGCCGCGTCTTCAGCGGCGTTCCGGCGCCTAAGAACCTCCCCGTGCCGCCGTACCACTTCGTGGACGACACGCACATCCAGATCGGCGTCGATCCGCAGGAGGCAGGCTGATGGCCAACGTATTCTCGAACATCGCCGGTTGGGTCAACGAGCGCGCCCCGGGCCTCGCGCCCATGTACCGGAAGCACATGACCGAGTACTACGCGCCGAAGAACTTCAACATCTGGTACTACTTCGGTTCGCTGGCGCTGCTGGTCCTGGTCAACCAGATCGTGACCGGCATCTTCCTCACCATGAACTACAAGACGAGTGCGCTGGAAGCGTTCAACTCGGTCGAGTACATCATGCGTGACGTCGAGTGGGGCTGGCTCATCCGCTACATGCACTCCACGGGCGCATCGCTGTTCTTCGTGGTCGTGTTCCTGCACATGTTCCGCGGAATCATGTACGGCTCGTTCAAGCGTCCGCGCGAGCTGGTCTGGATCCTCGGCATGCTGATCTTCCTCGTGCTGATGGCCGAGGCGTTCATGGGTTACGTGCTGCCCTGGGGCAACATGTCGTTCTGGGGCGCGAAGGTCATCATCTCGCTGTTCGGCACCATTCCCTTCATCGGCGACGCGCTGGTGCAGTGGATCATGGGCGACTTCCTGCCTGCCGATGCCACCCTCAACCGCTTCTTCGCGCTGCACGTCATCGCGCTGCCTCTGGTGCTGCTGCTCCTGGTGGTGCTGCATCTCGCGGCGCTGCACGAGGTGGGTTCGAACAACCCCGACGGCGTCGACGTGAAGCACGGCCCGAAGGGCAATCGCTGGGATGCCGAGAAGCCGGCCGATGCCATCCCCTTCCACCCGTACTACACGGTGAAGGATCTCTTCGGCACCGGTTTCTTCCTCACGATCGCGGCGTTCATCATCTTCTTCGCGCCGACGTTCGGTGGCTGGTTCCTGGAGCACGACAACTTCACGCCGGCGAACAACCTCGTCACGCCGAGCCACATCAAGCCGTCGTGGTACTTCACGCCGTTCTACGCGATCCTGCGCATGATCCCGTCGTTCTTCGGCACGGCGATCTGGGGCGTGATCGGCATGTTCGGCGCGATCCTGCTGCTGGCGCTGCTGCCGTGGATCGACAAGGGCGAGGTCCGCTCCGTGCGCTACCGCGGCCTGGGCTTCCGCATCGCGCTGGCCGTCCTCGTCGTCAGCTTCCTCGCCCTCGGCCTCGTCGGCGCGGGCGTCACCGCGGAGCTCATCCCGGCGTGGTTCCCGCATGCGGACGTCACCACGTGGGAGAACGCCTTCGGCCGCCTGATGGTGCTGGGCTACTTCGGGTTCTTCGTATTCCTTTGGGTCTACACGCGCTTTGGCTTCGAGAAGACCAAGCCGGTTCCGGAACGGGTGACGATGCATGATTAAGCGCGCTATCTCCTCCATCGCCCTGGCGCTGGGCCTTGCGGTCGCCACGATTCCCGCCCTCGCCAACGAAGGTGGCGAGGGACTGGCGCCCGCCGGTACCAACGTCGCCGACCGCGCATCGCTGCAGCGTGGCGCGAAGCTCTTCTTCAACTACTGCGTCGGCTGCCACTCGCTGAAATACGTGCGGTATTCGCGCCTCGCCTCCGACCTCGGCCTGTCCGAGGAAGAGGTGATGACGAACTTCAACTTCACGGGCGCCAAGTTCGGCGAGCCGGTCATCTCGCACATGCCGGCCGACGACGCCAAGGCCTGGTTCGGCAAGGATCCGCCGGATCTCTCGCTCGAAGCCCGCGCCAAGGGCGTGGACTTCATCTACAACTACCTGAACTCGTTCTACCTGGACCCGAGCCGCCCGGTGGGCTGGAATAACACGGTCTTCCCGAACGCCTCGATGCCCAACGTGCTGTGGGAACTGCAGGGCCTGCAGACCGCCGTTCACGGCGAGGCCGCTCCGGGCCAGGAAGCCGCGGTCGAGAAGCTGGAGATCACCACCCCCGGCCGCATGACCCCGGAACAGTTCCGCGGCGCCACCCGCGACCTGGCCACCTTCCTCGAGTACACGGCCGAGCCGGCCGCCCTCGAGCGCCAGTCGATCGGCGTCTGGGTCATCCTGTTCTTGGCTGGCCTGACCTTCCTCCTGTACCTTCTGAAGCACGAGTACTGGAAGGACGTTCACGATAGTCACTGATTGACGTCCTGGCGGGGCGGCCACGGGTCGCCCCGTCATCGTTCAGGCAGCAGGGAGGGAGATCGAAAGCATGGTCCAGAATGCACGTTCGCGCTCGGCACTCACGCTCTACACCAGCGCCGACGACATCCACTGTCACCGCACGCGCCTCGTGCTGGCTGCCAAGGGCGTCGCCTACGACCGGATCATCCTCAAGTCCGATCAACCCACGGCCGACCTGCTGGACCTCAACCCGTACGGCACGCTGCCGACGCTGGTCGATCGCGATCTCACGTTGTACGACCCCGCGGTCGTCGTCGAGTACCTCGACGAGCGCTACCCGCACCCGCCCCTGATGCCCATCGACCCGCTCTCCCGTGCGCGCCTGCGCCTGGGCACCTGGCGGATCGAGAACGACTGGCTCCCGGAAATCGAGACCATCGGCGAGGGCGGGAAGGTCGCCGAGGGCGCCCGCAAGCGCCTGCGCGAGCACCTGCTGATGTCGGTGCCCCTGTTCAAGGCCTCGCGGTTCTTCCTGAATCCCGAGATGAGCCTGATCGACTGCCTCGTGGCCCCCGTGGTGTGGCGCCTGCCGCATCTGGGCGTCGATCTGGGCAAGGACGGCAAGCCGATCGTCGACTATGGCGAGCGCCTGTTCCACAGCCAGGGCTTCGCCCGCAGCCTCACGCCGGAAGAGCGTGATATGCGTCCGGACTTCAATTTCAGTCCGGTTTAGCTCGTTTTTGGTCCTTCGGGACGCCGTATCCCTTAAACTCTTCGCCAGACCTTGCCCTGCCGGGCTTTGGGTGCTTCCCGACCGACCGGCGGGTACGACGAGGACGGATTCCATGGATACGAACGAAAACGCGGGCATGACCTCCAATCGGCCCTATCTCCTGCGCGCCATCTACGACTGGATCAGCGACAACGGCCTCACGCCGTACGTCCTCGTGGATGCGGGCTTCCCGGGCGTGCGGGTGCCGTCGCACGTGGTGAAGAATGGCCAGGTGGTGCTCAATCTCGCCATGCGCGCCGTGGCCAACCTCGACCTCGGCAACGACCGGATCGCCTTCCAGGCCCGCTTCTCGGGCGTGAGTCAGTCGATCGTCATTCCCGTCCACGCCGTGCTCGCGCTGTACGCGCAGGAGAACGGCCAGGGCATGATGTTCCCGGCCGACGAGAACGAGGCCCTGAACGCCGGTGCCGCCGACGAGTCCGAAGGCGAGGCCGGCGACACGCCACCCGCCTCGGGTGGCGACGACGACCGTCCGAAGCGCGGCACGCCGCATCTGCGCGTCGTCAAGTAACGAAAAACCCGCCGGAAGGCGGGTTTTTCATGTCGACGAGGATGTCGTTCGTCAGTGCAGCCTGCGCCGGTCGGCGAGCGAGATGATATTGCTCGTGGCCAGCACGCTGTCGGTAGCCACGACGGTCTCGAGTTCCGGTGCGCCCGAATGGGGCAGCGAGAAACTCGCGACCTCGTTTCCGGTCATCCAGAGGCGGGCAGGCTGGCGCGATTGGCCATCTTCGCTAACCTCGAACGCGTAGCAGCGCTCGAGGCGGCGTGCGCCGTCGACGCCCTGCCAGCGGATCGCCCGCAGGCCGACGCTCTGGTCGAGCAGCTGCAGTCCGTAGCGCTTGCACAACGCCATCGCCGCTCGCACCGCCACCTCGCGGGCGCGCGTCAGCCGATACCACGCGGCCACGCCGGCAGCGAGCACGAACAACCAGAAGAGGTCGGTGAACGAGGTCATGGGAGCAGTGTGTGGCCGCGCGGGCGCGACCACAAGTCCCGCCGCGACGTAAGAGCCATCGCGCCCAGGTGCGCTCCAACGTCGGGGTGTTGTGGGAGCGGACCTGGCCGCGACAGCCCTTCGCCACAGTCATGGAGCTCGCGGCTAAGAGCCATCGCGCCCAGGTGCGCTCCAACATCCGGGGTTTTGTGGGAGCGGACCTGGCCGCGACAGCCTTTCGCGACAGTCATGCAGCTGGCGCGCGAGCTACAGGGGTGCGGCTAAAAGCTGTCGCGCCCAGGTGCGCTCCCACAGGGCGCTCCTACAGTTGCGCTTCTACGGGTGCTTCACGTCCAGGCGCAGCGACAGGTCGATGGCGCGGATGTGCTTGGTCAGCGCGCCACTGGAAATGAAATCGACGCCCGTCTCGGCGATCGCGCGGATGGTGTCGATCTCGACGTTGCCGGACACCTCGAGGGGGATGCGTCCCGCGGTGTACGCGACGGCCTCCGCGAGCATCGCCGGCGTGAAGTTGTCCAGCAGCGCGCGGTCGGCACCGGCCTGCACGGCCTGCGCGAGCTCATCGAGGTTTTCCACTTCGACGATGAGCGGAAGGGTAGGGTGCGTGTTCCGCGCGGCGCGTACCGCCGCGGGAATGCCGCCCGCCGCGATGATGTGGTTTTCCTTTAGCATCATCGCGTCGAACAGGCCGATGCGGTGGTTGGTACCGCCGCCGCAGCGCACGGCGTACTTCTGCGCGCGGCGCAGGCCCGGGATGGTCTTGCGGGTGTCGAGCACCCGTGTCCGCGTGCCGGCGATCGCGTCGACGTACTGCGCCGTCACGGTCGCGGTCGACGACAGCAACTGCAGGAAGTTGAGCGCGGAACGCTCGGCGGTCACGAGTGCCCGGGCATTGCCCGCCAGCCGGCAGATCGGCGAACCGGCGGCGACCCGGTCGCCGTCGTTCGCCAGCCATTCGATGCGTACGTCGGGATCGAGTTTGCGAAAGCACGCGTCGAACCAGGGCGAGCCGCAGAGCACCGCGTCTTCCCGACAGGTCAGCACGGCCGTGGCGGTGGCCTTCGGGTCGAGCAGGTCGGCCGTGGCGTCGCCGGGTCCGATGTCCTCGGCGAACGCGCGCTCGACATCGGCAAGGATCTCAGTCTGCGACGGCAGCGCGTCGGCAAGGTGTCGCGGGTCGGAAGGGCTCATCGGCGGGGCGGCAAGGGAAAGGCCGCTACCTTACCGTAGGAGCGCGCCCTGCGCGCGACAGCTTTTCGCCCCGGTCCGCAGGCCGCGCGCCAGCTCGCAGGCTGCGCGAGGAGCTGTCGCGCGCAGGGCGCGCTCCTACGCGTTATCGGGCTGGCGCAGTTTCTCGACGATCGCGTCCATAGCGCGGTCGAACAGCAGCGTGGAGTCGAGCACGCGCGCGGTGCCCTCGGCGAACGCCTGCGCGAGGCCGGCGAGGCTGTGGTCGGCGACCTTCAGGCCGCGGCGGTTCACGAAGAGGTAGCGCCCGCTGATGGGGGATACCCAAGACAGCTTCGCGCGGTCGGTCGTGCCGTCGCCGGCCACGAACTCGAGCCACTGACCCACCTTCAGTTCGCGCGCCTGCGCGAGGTAGGTCTCGTCGAACGCCTCGTCGCGCAGCGCCGCCTCCTCGTCGTCCGGATCGGGCGCGAGGACGGGCTCCTCGATCGCCTGGATCGCTTCGGGCAGCGGCATCACGCTGGCGACGATCGTGCCCGAGGCGGTCTCCGGCGCGGCCTCGCCGAGCTGCTGGCGGTAGAACGCGTGCAGCTGGGCCAGGAGTTGTTCGGTGTCGGCTTCCTGGAACGCCACGGCCGCCAGGCCCCGGCGCAGCGCGCGCTCGACGCCCGGCAGCATCGCGCGAAGGTCGCGGCGGGCGTTGGTGTCGTGCACGGGCCGCGCGCTGGCGACGAAGTCGTCGATGAAGCGCAGCGAGTCGCGGAATTCGTGCGACTCCTCGCCCTGGCGAAGCAGCGTCAGCACGATGTAGTTGGCCCAGGCGCGCGTCAGCACGCCGTAGATCAGCGGCGGCAGCGAGGCCTCGCCGATGCGGCCGACGATTTCCTGGGCGGCGCGGCGGCGGGCCTGCTCGAGCTTCTCGCGGCCGCGGGTGGATTCGGCCACGCGCTGCTCGGCGAGCTCCGCGCGCTTGCGGCTGATGTCGAGGAAATCCTGCAGTTCGGTCGCGAGACGATTGAAGATGCCGAGGTCGTCGTCGAAATCGTGCAGCAGGCGCTCGACGATCGTCTTGACCTTCTCGTACAGGCGGCCGTCGCGATCGGCCTCGGCCGACCAGCCCTTGGCGGCGTCGGCGAGGGCGTCGAGCAGCTGGCGCGCCGGATGCGTCTTGTGCGCGAACATCCGGCGATCGAGCAGCGCGACCTTGAGATAGGGAATCTGCAGGCGCGCGAGCATCACCTGCATTTCGGCCGGCAGGTTGTGGTCTTCGAGGATGAACTCGAAGAGCATGCCCACCAGGTCGATGGTGTCTTCGTCGACGCCCGACACGTGCGCCGTCTGCTGGCCGCGCAACTGGCCGATCTGCGCGAGCAGCTGTTCCTTCAGCTGGGCGACGTCGCGCGTGACGTCCGCCTGCGTGGCGAGCGGCGCAGCGTTGCTCGGCAGCACCGCGATCTGGCTCTGCAGCAGCGTCAGCGCGCCGAGGAGTTCGGTGGGGCTCGGGAGCGGCCCGGTCGGGATCGGCGCGCCACTCGCGCCGCCGGTGGCGACATCGCCGCGGCGCGCGGAGAACAGGGCATGCAGCGACTGCATGAATTCGGCGGCCGCGGCATCGGTGACGGGCGCGGTGGCATACGCCGCCTGCGCCGCGGCGGGCGACGCGGGACCGATCGGGGCGGGCGCGTCGCTGCGACGCGTCGAGATTTCGTGCCGCAGCTGCGGCAGCACGCCGGCTGCCGCGAGCTCGTTGTTGATGTCGTCGTACAGCTCGTCGATGCCGGCGAGCACGTAGCGGTCGAAGAGCTTGTAGATGATCAGCTTGACGCGCACTTCCACGAGCAGCTCGCGCATCGCCTGGCGGAACGCGCCGGCGAGCGACGCGGGACCGACAGGATTGCTGGCGTCGTCCATGCGCGCACCGCCACAGATGACCGACAGGCGCTGGGTCACCGCGAACAGGGCGCGTGCGAGGCGCTGCTCGTTCTTGCCGATCATGCTGGTGATGGCGAGCGATTCTTCCAGCTCGTTCTCGCCGACGAGGCTCAGCTCGATGTTGGCGAGCGGCCGGGCGGAGGCGTCGGCATCCGGCGCGCGCGTGCGGCCGGCCGAAAAGTCGGCGAGGTCGCGGGCCACCTGGCCGAGGAACGTGCGCTCGACGATCGCGCGCTTCTTGCGAACCTCGCGCATGCCGTCGAAGAACTGGGTCTGCGCCGCGTTGTTCTCGGCTTTTTCCGCGAGGTCGAAGAGGGCGTCGTCGATGTTCTCGAACATGTTCGAGGCGAGTGCGTGGAGCCGCTTGGTGGCCAGCCCGCGAACGGTGACCAGCAGCGCGCCCACGCGTTCGCTGCGCGGGTCGAGGCGCTGACTGAGGTCGACGACGTTCGACGGCTCACTCGCATTGTTCATCGCACATCCTGGATCTGTAGCTGGCCCCCGCCTGAGGCGCCATTGTGCGGGAACCAATGTTTTATAGCGTGACTCGCGTCACGGATTTTATGCGCGATCCGTTTCCGGCGTGAAGCCGCCCAGCTGCACCGTGCCGATGCCCGCTTCGGGGAGCATGACGGGGATGCCGTCTTCCACCCGGTACACGAGCTGGCCGTCGGTGGTGATCAGTCCCTCGGCGATGGGCTCGGCGACCTTCTCGCCGGCCACGGTGTCGAGGGTGCCGCCGCGGATGGCGGCGTTGAGCTGCTCACGCTCGGTGGCGGTGAGCGGGCGCAGCGGTCGCTTGCTGACCGGGCAGCAGAGGATGTCGAGGAGACGCTTGTCCATGAGGAAGCGGCCGATGCCGGCCAACCCGATAATTAGGAATGCCTTTACAATAGCGACTTTTGGGTGCTCGGGCCATGATTTCCAACGAGGGTAACGAAGCGGGCGCGCCGCGCGTGGGCGTGGTGATGGGCTCCCGTTCGGACTGGGAAACGATGGAGCACGCCTCCAGCATGCTGACCCGCATGGGCATCCTGCACGAGGTCCGGGTCGTCTCGGCCCACCGCACCCCCGACCTCCTCTTCGACTACGCGAACACGGCTCGCGGGCGAGGCATCCAGGTGATCGTGGCGGGCGCCGGCGGCGCCGCACACCTGCCCGGCATGCTCGCCGCCAAGACCCCGCTGCCCGTGTTCGGCGTGCCCGTGCAGTCCAAGGCGCTGAACGGCATGGATTCGTTGCTTTCGATCGCCCAGATGCCGGCGGGCATCCCCGTGGGCACCCTCGCGATCGGCCGGGCCGGGGCGACCAACGCCGCGCTGCTCGCCGCCGCCGTGCTCGCCCTGCACGATCCGGCCGTCGCCGCGGCGCTGGACGCGTTCCGCGCCGAGCAGACGCAGACCGTGCTCGACAACCCGGATCCGCGTTCGTGACGCGCCGTCTCCCCACCGTCGGCATTCTCGGGGGCGGACAGCTCGCGCGCATGCTCGCCCTCGCCGCCGCGCCGCTGGGCATCCGCACGGTCGCCTTCGACCCCGTCGCCGACGCCTGCGCGGGGCAGGTCACCGAGCTGACGGTCGCCGGTTGGGACGACGAGGTGGCGCTCGGCGCGCTCGCCGGCCGCGTCGACGCCGTGACCTTCGATTTCGAGAACGTGCCGGCCGCCACGGCGGAGCGGCTGGCGGGGCAGGTCCCGGTACACCCGAATGCCGGCGCGCTCGCCGTCGCCCAGGACCGGCTGGCCGAGAAGACCCTGTTCCGGGAGTCCGGCCTGGCTACGCCGGAGTTCGCGCCCGTCGACACCCGCGAGGACCTCGTTGCCGCGGTCGCCCGCATCGGCCTCCCGGCCATCCTCAAGACCCGTCGTCTCGGTTACGACGGCAAGGGGCAGTTCCGCCTGAAGACGGACGCCGATGTCGACGCCGCCTGGTCCGCGCTCGGCGAGGCGGCCGGCAAGCATGGCCTGATCCTCGAAGCCTTCGTGCCGTTCGACCGCGAGCTTTCCGTGGTGGCCGTGCGCGGACGCGACGGCGCCTTCCGCACGTGGCCTTTGACGCGCAACTGGCATGTCGATGGCGTGCTGTCGGTGAGCCTGGCGCCCGCACCGGGGACGTCGGACGAGCTGGAAGCGGCGGCGGTCGCGCACGCGAAGGCCATCGCCGAGCGGCTCGATTACGTCGGCGTGTTCGCGCTGGAGCTCTTCGTGCGTGGCGGCGAGCTGCTCGGCAACGAGATGGCCCCTCGGGTGCACAACTCGGGACACTGGACGATCGAAGGCGCCCATACCAGCCAGTTCGAGAACCATATCCGCGCCGTGCTCGGCCTGCCGCTCGGCGATACCGGCGTGCGTGGTTGCAGCGCCATGCTCAACTGGATCGGGCAGATGCCCGACCCGGCACCGGTGCTGTCGGTGGCCGATGGCCACTGGCACGACTACGGCAAGGAAGCGCGCGAGGGCCGCAAGGTCGGCCACGCGACGGTCTGCGCCCCGGACGCGGGCACGCTGCGGACGAGGCTGGCGGAAGTGGCGGTCGGTCTGGGACGCGAAGCGCAGGTGGCGCCGGCGCTCGACGCGCTCGGCTGACCGGAGGTGGGAGCGGATACGATCCGCTCCCACGGGATCAGGCGAGGTTCTTTTCCGCGAACTCCCAGTTCACCAGGTGCCAGAAGTTCTCGAGGTACTTCGGGCGCGCGTTGCGGTAGTCGATGTAGTACGCGTGCTCCCACACGTCGGCGGTGAACAGCGCCGTGTCGCTGCCGGTGAGCGGCGTGGCGGCGTTCGAGGTGTTCACGATGGCCAGCGAGCCATCCTGACGCTGCACGAGCCAGGTCCAGCCCGAGCCGAAGTTGCCGGTGGCCTGCTTCGTGAACTCTTCCTTGAACTTGTCGACCGAGCCGAAGGCCTTGTCGAGGGCTTCCTTGAGCTTCGCCGGCGGCTCGGCGGCCTGCGAGGCGGGACGCATCGAGTTCCAGTAGAAGGTGTGGTTCCACACCTGGGCGGCGTTGTTGAAGATGCCGCCGGACGAGGTCTTGACGATCTCCTCGAGCGTCTTGTTCTCGAACTCCGTTCCCTTGATCAGGTTGTTGAGGTTCGTGACGTAGGTCTGGTGGTGCTTGCCGTAGTGGAATTCGAGCGTTTCGGCCGAGATGTGCGGCTCGAGGGCATTCTTCTCGTAGGGAAGCGGAGGAAGTTCGAACGCCATGAGGGGCTCCTTAGCGGTGGCTGGGGGGATGGGCGCAGGCAGGGAGGGGCAGGCCGTCGCTGCTACACTATGTAACTAATCGCATTCTAATGATGAAATCCGACCTATGGACGTCGTAGACGAGATCAAGGCCATCGTGGCGGCCCATCCGATCGTGCTTTTCATGAAAGGCACGCCGGAATACCCGACCTGTGGCTTTTCCGACCGCGCGGTGAAAGCCCTGCAGGCGGCGGGCGCGACGTTCCATCCGGTCAACGTGCTGGCCGATCCGCGCATCCGTGCGGGCCTGCCCCATTATTCGAACTGGCCCACGTTCCCGCAGCTGTTCCTGCTCGGGGAATTCATCGGTGGCTGTGACATCGTCGAGGATCTCCACGCCGCCGGCGAGCTGAAGCGCATGGCGGCCGACGTGGCCGGAGCCGAATCGTGAGCGCGTTGCCCTCCGCTCGGCTTCCCGGCGACTGGGCTCCGGCCCCGGGCCTGCTGGCCGGTCGTGTCGTGATCGTGACCGGCGCCACCGGCGGTCTCGGCGGCGAATCGGCCCGGGCGATCCAGCGCGCCGGCGGCACCGTCATCATCACGGGTCGCAAGGTGCGCGCCCTGGAAAAGTTCTACGACGAACTGGTCGCCATCGGCGGCAGCGAGCCGGTGATCCATCCGCTCGATCTCGAAAGCGCCACGCCGGCCGACTACGCGGCGCTCGCCGAGGGCGTCGAGAACGAGTTCGGTCGCCTGGACGGTATCGTGCACGCGGCGGCGCACTTCAACGAGCTGACGCCCATCGCGATGCACAAGCCCGACGACTGGCTGCGCGCGATGCAGGTCAACGTGTCCGCGCCCTTCGCGCTGACCCAGGCCTGCATGCCGCTGCTGGCGAAGGCCGACGACAGCGCCGTGGTGTTCGTGCTGGACGATCCCGAGCTGCTCTCCCGCGCGCACTGGGGCGGCTACGGCGTGTCCAAGGCCGCCGTGGAGCGCATGGCCGCGGTGTTGCACGCGGAGAACGGCCGTGGCGCGATGCGCGTGCACGCCTTGCTGCCGCCGCCGATGCGCACGGCGCTGCGGCGGGCCGCCTACTACGGTGAGAACACGCTCGACCGGCCGCTGCCGACCGCGTCGGCCGACGCCGTCGTCTATCTGCTCTCGGGCGCCGGCGCGCCGGCGCGCGGCACCGTCCTCGACATCCGCCACACCCATTGACCACGCGCCGCCCGCTCCCGGGCGGGCGCACGAAGGAGTTCTACCCATGGAAACGCAGATGACGACGTTGTCCGCGGGCATCCTGCTGTTCCTGATCATGGATCCGCTGGGCAACATCCCGCTGTTCCTCGCCCTGCTGAAGGACGTGCCGCCCCAGCGCCGGCGCAAGGTGATGATCCGCGAGCTGCTGATCGCGCTCGGCGTGCTCGTGGCCTTCCTGCTGGGCGGCCAGTACATCCTCAAGGTGCTGCAGCTGCGGCAGGAGTCGGTGAGCATCGCCGGCGGCATCGTGCTGTTCCTGATCGGCATCCGCATGGTCTTTCCGCCGGTCGAAGGCGGCGTGTTCGGCAAGCCGGGCGAGGGCGAGCCGTTCATCGTGCCGATGGCGATCCCCGGCGTGGCTGGCCCGTCGGCCATGGCGGCGCTCCTGCTGCTGACCAATTCGCAGCCGGGCCGCACGGCGGAGTGGGGCATCGCGCTGTTCCTCGCCTGGCTGACCACCTCGGTGATCCTGCTCAGCTCCACCTTCCTGTTCCGCTGGCTGGGCGAAAGCGTGCTCACCGCGCTGGAACGCCTGATGGGCATGCTGCTCATCGCCCTCTCGGTGCAGATGTTCCTGGGCGGTCTGTCCGCTTATCTGCACATCGCGGTCTGATCAGAGCTTCCTCAGCCGCGGCCATTGCCGCAGGAACATACGTGGCGGTAGGGTTACTGTCATAATTGCCCGCGAGCATGCGCGGAAGGGTAGGAAGCTCCTATCCCCGGGCATGGGCCGAAAGGCCTGATATGGGGCATTGAGGATGTTCGAAGGCACTATGCGTAATCACGTCTCTGCACCGGCCCGGCACGGCAGCCACCGTTCGACGTCACAGGGAGCCTAAGACATGCTGAGCATCGATCGGACACTGCTGGAACGCGTGCCCTGGCTGGCGCAGCATCCGCTCCTGCGCAAGCCGCTCGTCGGGATGCTGGAAACCCTGGCGCACGAAGACCGCTTCAATCGCACGCTGGCCTACGCGGGCAACGCGGTCGGTTTCGACTTCTGCGAGAAGACCCTCGATTACCTCGGCGTCAGCTGCCGCGTCACCGAACGCGAGCGCGAGAACATTCCCGTCGAAGGCCCGCTCATCGTGGTGGCCAACCATCCGCTGGGCATGGTGGACGCCATCGCGCTGATCCAGCTCATCGGTTCCGTTCGCCGCGACGTGCGCATCCTCGGCAACGAGGTGCTCTCCGCGGTGCCGCAACTCGGCCCGCTGCTGCTGCCCGTCGACGTGTTCGGCAAGGGCGCCTCGTCGAAGATGCGCGGCGTGTTCCGCGCGCTCGAAGCCGGCGAAGTCATCATCATGTTCCCCGCTGGCGAAGTGTCCCGCATGCGCGCCGGTGGCGTGCGCGACGGCAAGTGGTCCGACGGTTTCGCCCGCCTCGCCATGCGGGCGGGCGTGCCGGTGTTGCCGGTGCACATCGCCGCGCGCAATTCGGTCGCGTTCTACGGCCTCTCCATGCTCGCCAAGCCGCTGAGCACCGCGATGCTTCCGCGCGAAGCGACGTCGGGCAAGCAGCGCGTGGGCTTCCGCATCGGCAAGCTGGTCGATGCCGACGAACTCAAGCAGGCCAGTGGCGATAACGCGCAGCAGGCCGCGAAGCTGATGCGTCGCCACGTCTACCGCGTGGCGCGTCAGCGCGGGCTCGTCTTCGGCGGGCAGACGCCGCTGGCGCATCCCGAGCCGGTCGAGCGCGTCGTCGCGGAACTCGACAAGGCCGAGCTGCTGGCCGAGCTGCCGGATGGCAAGAAGATCCTGCTGATGCAGGGCTCCAGCGACAGCTACGCGCTGCGCGAGATCGGCCGCCTGCGCGAGCTCACGTTCCGCCGCGTCGGCGAGGGCACCGGCAAGCGGCGCGACCTCGACGCCTACGATCCGCACTACGAGCACCTGGTGCTCTGGGACGCGAAGGCGCTGCGCATCGTCGGCGCGTACCGCTTCGGCCACGGTGGCAGGCTGATCGCCGAACACGGCATGAGCTCGCTCTACACGTCGAGCCTCTTCGATTATTCGCCGGCGCTGGAATCGCGTCTTGCGCAGGGCCTCGAGCTCGGGCGCAGCTTCATCGCGCCGGCGTACTGGCGTTCCCGCGCGCTGGACCAGCTCTGGCAGGGCATCGGCCTCTACCTGCAGCGTCACCGCGAACTGCGCTACCTGTTCGGGCCGGTGAGCATGTCGGTGAGCATGCCCCGCGAAGCGCGCGAGTGGATCGCGGCGGCGCACCAGCATTTCTTCGGCGTGCAGGGTCTGGCCGCCGCGCGGCAACCGTTCGTCATTCCGGAAGCCACCATCGAATCCGTGCGCAACGAGCTCGCGGGCCTCGATCCCGCGGCGGGCCTCGGCCGGCTCAAGCATCGCCTCGATGCGCTGGGCGTCACGCTGCCGGTGCTGTACCGCCAGTACGTCGACCTCGTCGAGCCGGAGGGCGTGCAGTTCCTCGCCTTCGGTGAAGATCCGGACTTCTCGGGCTGCGTCGACGGCCTGGTGATGCTCGATCTCGCTTCGCTCAAGCCGGCCAAGCGGTCGCGGTACCTCGGCAAGGTCTGATATTCCAGACCGACCGGGATGTGGCGTCGGTCGGGGGCTGGGGCTCGCGGCCGGCGTGTGCGGGGACTTGCTGACCGAGGCGAAAAGACGTCGCGCGCAGGGCGCGCTCCTACGGCGGTGTTCGTGAAGGCGGCTGTTACCGCGACGGCGGTGCCGTCGGCATCTTGGTGATTAAATTCAATGGCTTGCGGTCATCCGCCGGGTGGCTAGGAAAAATTGGTATTTATCAAACCGGCGTGAAAACGTTACAAAAGTGTCATACAATGCCGTTAAAGTTGGCTTAACAACTGTCGCCACCGCGTTACGACTCGTGACCGGGTTCACATAGAGACGACACAGCCACCAGTTGGGGAAGTCCAAGCGAAGCGCGCCACCCGGCCCCTTGCCGAGTGCCCCTTCGTGCGGCCGAAGATTTTTTCGTTGCAAGCCACAGGGTCGACCATTAGATGAATAGCCGAATCCGCGCCAAACTTCTGCCGCTCGCGATCGCATCGCTGCTCGCGGCACCTGCTGCGTTCGCGCAGGAGACGTCCTCCACCATCAGCGGTCGCGTCCTGGACGCCAGCGGCCAGCCGGTGAGCAACGCCACCGTCACCATCGTGCACGAGCCCTCGGGCACGACGAAGACGACCGTCACGGATGCCGCCGGTCGCTATTCGGCTCAGGGTCTGCGCGTCGGCGGTCCGTTCGACGTCACCGCGTCGAAGGAAGGCACGCCGTCGGTCCGCCAGGACAACGTCTATCTCCAGCTCGGCGCCGACACGGCCGTGAACCTCACCGCCGGTGGTGCCGCCAGCGCCGCCGATGCCACCGCGCTGGGCGCGGTCACCGTGTCCGCGGTGTCGGGTCAGTTCACCTCCGAGAACAAGGGTCTCGGCACGAACATCTCGCAGGCCGAACTGAAGGCCGCGCCGTCGCCGAGCGGCAACATCGCCGACATCGCGCGCCGCGATCCGCGCGTCAACGTCGACCACGGCACGGGCGCCATCTCGGCCAACGGCCAGAACACGCGCCTCAACAACATCAAGGTCGACGGCCTGGGCGTCGGCGACCCGTTCGGTCTGAACTCGACCGGCATGCCGACCGTCGGCTCGCCGGTGTCGCTCGACACGATCGACTCGTTCAACATCTCGACCGCCAACTACGACGTCTCGTCGGACACCGTCGGTGCCGAGATCAACGCCGTCACCAAGTCGGGCACGAACGAATTCCACGGTTCGGCCTACTACGGCTTCAAGAACGCCAGCAGCATGGTCGGCAAGGCCGGCTGGCTCGACAACAACCGCGACTACACCGAGTTCGACCGTAACTGGAAGGCCGGTGCGACCGTCGGCGGTCCGATCATCAAGGACAAGCTGTTCTTCTTCGCCGGTTACGAGAAGGAAGAAGTCACGGGCCTGAGTTCGGGCGCCGTCAACGGCCTCGATCCGACGCTCGCCAATTCGACGCTCAACAAGGTGTCGCCGGACGACTTGCAGAAGATCATCAACGGCGCGAATGCCCTGGGTCTTTCGCCCGGCACGACCGCCGCCAACGCCGGCACGCTGACCGACAAGCGCTACATCGCCAAGATCGACTGGAACATCACCGACGGTCACCGCATGAACCTTGCGTACTCGCGTACCAAGGAAGTGAAGCCCAACCCGCAGGGTAACGGCGTCAACTCGATCGGCCTGTCCAGCTACTGGTACACGGTCAACTCGGACATCAAGAACTACACGCTGCAGTCGTTCGACGACTGGGCCGACAATTTCTCGACGGAAACCAAGGTCGGTTACAGCGACTACCAGCTCAACCGCTCGGTCGACACGCAGCAGCCGCAGATCACCGTGCGCGTGAACAACACGAACTTCGGCACGGCCGCCACCGGTCCGACCGTGAACCTCGGTGAAGACCAGTTCAGCCATTACAACAGCGCGTCGGTGAAGAGCCTCAACGCGATGTGGGCGGGCACGCTGTACCTCGACGACCACACCATCAAGGGTGGCGTCGAATGGGAGCGCAACCGCATCTACAACCTGTTCGGTCGCACGCAGTTCGGTGCGTACACGTTCGGCAACAATGGCCAGAACAACATCGCCAACGGGCTGTACAGCAACTACTCGCTGTACCGTCCGGCGCCGGGCTACTCGCTCAACGACATCGCCGCCCAGTGGGAGCTGCGTCGCAACACGTTCTTCCTGCAGGACACGTGGCAGCCGACCGAGGCTCTCTCGGTGCAGTTCGGCTTCCGCGTCAACAAGTACCTGACGAACGACAAGCCGCTCTACAACGCCGACTTCGCACGTACCTACGGCTTCAGCAACGCGAACACGATCAACGGCAGCAAGCTGGTCGAGCCGCGCTTCTCGTTCAACTACACCTTCGACAGTGAATACAAGACGCAGCTGCGCGGTGGCGTCGGCCTGTTCCAGTCCGATCCGCCGACCGTGTGGATGACGAACCCGTACCAGAACAACGGTATCAACATCGTCACGTATTCGTACGATCGCAACGCCAACGGCACCTGTAACCTCGGCACGCAGAAGAACATCGCCTGCCCGCTCTTCAGCGCCGATCCGTTCAATCAGCCGACCAGCGGTCCGGGCGTGACCCCGCAGCAGGCCGTCGATACCGTCGACAAGAACTTCAAGTTGCCGAGCGTCTGGAAGTCGTCGCTGGCGTTCGATCGTGAACTGCCGTGGCAGGGCATCATCGGCACGATCGAGTGGCAGCACATCGAAGTGCAGGATGGCATCCTGTACCAGAACCTCAACCTCGGCGCGCCGACCGGCATCATGCCGGATGGTCGCTACACGTACGCCGGCTGCATCGGCGGTTCGACGCCGCTCAACGGTCCGGCCGCCACGAACTGCGCGACCGTCGTCAACGGTGTGAACAACCTCAATGGTGCGAACACCGGCGGCGCCAACGCCCGCTTCCGCCAGAACGGTCGCTTCGCCCAGGGTGTCACCTACCTGACGAACACCAAGAAGGGCGGTTCGGACACGGTCACGCTGTCGTTCTCGAAGCCGATGGCCGACGGCTGGGCATGGAGCATCGCGGCGACCGGCGGTCACGCGACCGAAGTGAACCCGGGCACCTCGAGCCAGGCCACGTCGAACTACTCGAACAGCGCCTGGTATAACCCGAACGAAGACGTCGCCTCCACGTCGAACACCAACATCGCGAAGCGCCTCAACGCCTCGCTGACGTGGCAGCACAACTTCTTCGGCGACTACGCCACGACGATCAGCGCGTTCTACGACGGCCACAGCGGCGTGCCGTACAGCTGGATCTTCGGCAACGACTCGAACGGCGACAGCTACTCGAAGGACCTGGCGTACATCCCGACCCGTGGCGATGGCACGATCTTCCGCAACGCGACCGGCTCGGCCGCCGCTTCGCAGGCGCTCGTCGACCAGTTCTACAGCTACATCCAGGGTGACGACTACCTGCGCAAGAAGCAGGGCGAAGTCGCTCGTCGCAACGGCGCCACCTCGGCCTGGGTCAACCAGATCGACCTCAGCCTGAGCCAGGAAATCCCGGGCATCTTCAAGGGCAACAAGGGAGAGATCCGTCTCGACGTCTACAACTTCCTGAACCTGGTGAACAAGGACTGGGGCCAGCAGTCGTACATCGGCTTCCCGTACACCCGCACCCTCGCCAACTTCGGTGGCGTGGATCCGGCGACGGGCAAGTACATCTACAACCTGCCGACCGACGCCAACGGCAACTACCAGCCGGGCCAGAAGGCGATCTACGACGCCCCGACCGACAACAGCGCGACCAAGGTCAACCCGGTCTCCCGCTGGTCGGCGATGCTGACGGTTCGCTACACGTTCTAAGCGAAGGATTCGCCTGAAAGACGAGAAGCCGGCACCTGCAAGGGTGCCGGCTTTTTTCTTGGCCGTCCGGTCGCTGCCCTGGACGCGGCCCCAGACTTGACCCCCGCCGACGACTCGCGTGATCCTAGGCGGTCCGCTCCCGACCCGGGGCGGGGTTCGCCGCTAATTCGCGGTCAGAAGGAACGTAACACCATGAATGCCATCCAGTTCGGGGATCCGGTCAGCGGCAGGACCGTCAGCGCCCGCGTCTCCCCGGCCGGCGGTCTCGACATCCTTTCCCGCAACGAGGTCGCGCGCCTGCGCGACGCCAGCGGGTCCGGGTTGCACCAGCTGCTGCGCCGCTGCGCGCTCGCCGTGCTCACCTCCGGCAACCTCTCCGACGATCCGGGCTCGATCTTCGAGCAGTACCCGGACTTCGACATCCAGGTGCTGCAGGAAGACCGCGGCATCAAGATCGAACTGAAGAACGCGCCCGAGCAGGCGTTCGTCGACGGCCGCATCATCCGCGGCATCAACGAACTGCTCGTCGCCGTCGTGCGCGACATCGTCTACATCTCCACGCAGCTGGAAGCCGGCGCGTTCGACCTCGACGACACCGTCGGCATCACGCACGCCGTGTTCGAGATCCTGCGCAATTCGCGCATCCTGCGTCCGCAGGTCGATCCCAACCTCGTCGTCTGCTGGGGTGGTCATTCCATCTCGCGCGATGAGTACGAGTACACCAAGCGGGTGGGTTACCAGCTCGGCCTGCGCGGCATGGACATCTGCACGGGCTGCGGCCCGGGCGCGATGAAGGGCCCGATGAAGGGTGCGACCATCGCGCACGCCAAGCAGCGTCGCAAGGGCAATCGCTACATCGGCATCACGGAGCCGGGCATCATCGCCGCCGAATCGCCGAACCCGATCGTCAACAACCTCGTGATCATGCCGGACATCGAGAAGCGTCTCGAAGCGTTCGTGCGCCTCGGACACGGCATCATCGTGTTCCCGGGCGGCGTGGGCACGGCGGAAGAAATCCTGTACATGCTCGGCATCCTCCTGCTGCCGCAGAACAAGGGCATTCCGTTCCCGCTGATCTTCACCGGTCCGCAGAACTCGGCGGCGTACTTCGAGCAGATCGACCGCTTCCTGCGGCTCGCGCTGGGCGACGAGGTGGCGGAGCACTACCGCATCATCATCGACGATCCCGCGGCCGTCGCGCATGCGATGGTGTCCGGCGTCGACAAGGTGCGCAACCATCGCCTCGACAACAAGGACGCCTTCTTCTTCAACTGGGCGCTCGAGATTCCGCTGCCGTTCCAGCGGCCGTTCCGTCCGACGCACGAGGCCATGGCGTCGCTCGCGTTGCATCGCGGCCGCCCGCGTCACGAACTCGCGGCCGATCTGCGCCGCGCGTTCTCGGGCATCGTCGCGGGCAACGTCAAGGAAGAGGGCGTGCGCGCGATCGAGGCGCACGGTCCGTTCGTGATCGACGGCGAAACCGAGATCATGCGCGCGCTCGACGACCTGCTGAAGGCGTTCGTCGAACAGCACCGCATGAAGCTTCCGGGTGGCACGGCGTACGAGCCGTGCTACGTCGTCCGGACGTGATCCACGGCCGGCGCGGCGTCCTGTCGCGCCGGCCTTCCGGTGGCTGAATGTGGTGCGCGCCATGTGGCTTCGCATCACGACGTCTCCACGGCGCCGACCGGACGATGCGCGTAACTGGGACCACTGCCGGAGACGCCACATGCTCATCACCATTCTCATCGTCGTGCTGATTCTCGCCCTCATCGGCGGCCTTCCCACCTGGGGTTATTCCAGCGGTTGGGGCTATGGTCCCAGTGGCGGTATCGGCGTGATCCTCGCGATCATCCTCGTCTGCTGGCTGCTTGGCGTATTCTGACGAATCCGAATCGGCGGACCGTCGATCCGACGGTCCGCTTTTCAGCTGGCGCAGCGGACGCGCCGCCGGAGTTCGCCATGCCACGTCCCCATCGCCCCGTACCCGATACCGAACGCCAGGCGCCGGGCACATCGCCGCCGCCCTACGATCACGAACCCGTCGAGCGCCCGGGCCCCGACCCGGATACCGACGGCGAGCCGCCGGAGACGTGATGGCGGCACGACGACCTCGCTGGCCCGGCGACATCCTTCCCCGAGCCTTCTTCCATCGCGACCCGCGTGTCGTGGGCCCTGAACTCCTCAACAAGGTGCTCGCCTGCGCCGACGGCCGGGTAGGGCGCATCGTCGAAGTCGAAGCGTACTGCGGCGCGTTCGATCCGGCGGCACACACCTTCCGCGGCAAGACGAAACGCAACGCCGTGATGTTCGGCCCGCCGGGTCATATGTATGTGTACTTCACCTATGGCATGCACTGGTGCTGCAACACGGTGTGCGGCGACGACGGCGAGGGCGTCGGCGTCCTCATCCGCGCGCTCGAACCGATCGCGGGGCTGGAACGCATGCGCGAGGCCCGGCCGAAAGTGCGGCGCGATCGCGAACTTTGCAGCGGTCCGGCCCGCCTGACCCAGGCGATGGGCATCACCGGCGAGCAGAACGGGATCGACCTCGTGCGGGCGAAGGAGGGCTACACGGTGCTCGACGACGGCATGCCCGCTCCGGAGAACGTCCCGGGCTCCGCGCGCATCGGCATCCGCGAAGGCACGGACCTGCTATGGCGCTGGTACGTGGCGGGCAATCCCAACGTGTCGAGGGCCTGAGGCCTCGACTTGGCCTGCGTGGGGCCGCGATATACGCTCTGCCCGAAGTCCGGACCAGGAGCCCGCATGAAGCGCGCCATCGCCATCCTCATCTTCGCCCTGCTCGCGGTCGACGCCGCCGCGGCCGACACGTACCGGTTCGGCTCGCAGGTCATCTCCACGGGCGACAGCGAAGGCCGCCTGCGCCAGGTGGCCGGCAAGCCCGACCGGGAGACGCCCATCGAATCCCGCCACGGCGGTCTGGAAGGGTACCGCCTCGAGTATTACCAGCGCGGCAAGTCGGTACAGTTCGAGGTCGTCGACGGCCGCGTGCGGTCGATCACGCAGATCGAAAGCTGAAAGATGCGCCCAAGCGTGAAGGTTTCTTCACGAATCCGTGAGTAGCGCGTGCGTACGGTCGGCGGTCCGGGAATACAGGTGTGGAAATGACCCAGGACAATCTCGACGAACTGCGTCGAAGCCACGAGCAGTTCCGATTGCTCGTGCAGGGCGTGGCCGACTACGCCATCTACATGCTCGATCCCGAGGGCAATGTCTCCAGCTGGAATTCGGGTGCGGAACGGATCAAGGGTTATCTCCCGGACGAGATCATCGGCTCGCATTACTCGGCGTTCTTTACGCCGGAAGACGTCGCCCGGCGCGAGCCGTGGGACAACCTCGTCGCCGCGCGCGAGGTCGGGCGGCTCGAAACCGAAGGCTGGCGCGTCCGCAAGGACGGCACGCGTTTCTGGGCGCACGTGATCCTCGACCGCATCGAGGACGAGTCCGGCAGGTTCGTCGGCTTCGCCAAGGTGACGCGCGACGTCACCGAGAAGCGCAACGCGGCGATCGCCCTGGAGCAGGCCCGCGAAGCGCTGTTCCAGTCGCAGAAGCTCGAGGCGGTGGGGCAGCTCACGGGCGGCGTGGCGCACGACTTCAACAATCTGCTCATGGCGATCCACGGCAACCTGGAGCTCCTCACGCATCGCGACGACCTTCCCGCCCGCGCCCAGACGCTGGTGGGCAACGCGCTGAACGGGGTGCGTCGAGGGGTCGCTCTCGTGCAGCGCATGCTCGCGTTCGCACGCCGGCAGCAATTGCACCTCGCGCCGGTCAGCATCCCCGACCTCGTCTACGGGATGTCCGACCTGATGCGCACGTCGCTCGGGCCGGCCATCGTCGTGGAGGCGAGCTTTCCGTTGTCGCTTCCGCCGGTGCTGGCCGACAGCAATCAGCTGGAACTGTGCCTGCTCAACCTGGGTGTCAACGCCCGCGACGCCATGCCGGACGGTGGCAAGCTGGTGATTTCCGCGCGGCCCGAAACACTGAGCGAGGACACCGTGCTCGGGTTGCCCGCGGGCGGCTACGTGCGTCTCTCCGTGGCGGACGATGGCACCGGCATGGACGAAGCGACGCTCGCGCGCGCGACGGAGCCGTTCTTCACGACGAAGGGCGCGGGAAAGGGGACGGGTCTCGGCCTGTCGATGGTCCATGGCATCGTGCAGCAGTGCGGCGGGGCCATGCGTCTGAAGAGTTCGCAGCCCGGCGGCACCACCATCGACATCTGGCTGCCCATCGCCGGCGCCACCGCCGCCGCGATGTCGCAGGGCTCGCAGGCGCAGGTCGAGCATGCTGGCCCGGCTGTGTCGGAGGATGCCATGGCGCCCTCGGTGCTCGTGGTCGACGACGATCCGCTCGTTCTCGCGACGACGGTGGAGATGCTCTGCTATGCCGGTTACGACGCCGTGGGGGTGTCGTCCGGGCAGCAGGCGCTCAGGTTGCTCGCGGAGGCGAAGGGCATCTCGATGATGGTCACCGACCAGGCGATGCCCGGCATGACGGGCGTCGAACTGGCCGCGCAGGTGACCGAGCGTTACCCCGATCTGCACGTCGTGCTCGCCAGCGGCTACGCGGAGCTACCGGGCGACGCGCCGGGCATCCACGCCCGTCTGCAGAAGCCTTACGGCCGCACCGAACTCATCGCGTCGCTGCGTCGCTCTGAAACGGGCGTGGCCTAGACGGACGCGGACGACCGCAGATTCGTGACGTCGCGACGTGGCGGGCTGCCGAACATCCGGGCGTACTCGCGGCTGAACTGCGAGGGGCTCTCGTAGCCGACCGCGTAGGCGGCGGCTTCCGCGCTGGAGGCGTCGGCGAGCATGAGCCGGCGCGCTTCGTGCAGGCGCAACTGCTTCTGGTACTGCAATGGCGTCATCGACGTCACCTGCTTGAACTGGCGGTGGAACGCCGAGGTGCTCAGCTGCGCCAGCGACGCGAGTTCTTCGATCCGCACGGGCTCGGCGAAGCGGTCGCGCAGCACGCGAATGGCCCCGATCACCCGACCCGGCGTGGCGTGACTGGCCGCGAGTCGCGCGAGCACGCCGCCTTGCGGACCCATCAGCATCCACGCCGCGAGTTCGCGCATGATCGCGGGCTGCAGGATCGGGATCGCGGCCGGGGTATCGGCCAGCTGGACCAGCCGGGTCACGGCGTCCGCGACCGGGCCGTCGATCCGGATCATCGCCGCCGCGGGCTCGTCGTCCGGGGCAGGCCGGGGGCGTGGCTCCATGGACGACATGACGTCGTGGAGCAGGGCGACATCCAGCTCCACGATCGCACCGAGAAACGGCTCGGACGGGCTGGCCTGGGTCACCTCGCCGAGGGCGGGCGTGTCGACGCCCACCACCAGGGCCTGGCCGGCCCCGTAATCGACACGCCGCTCGCCGAACGTCGCCGTCTTCGAGCCCTGCGCGACGGCGCACAGGACGGGCCGGTAGACCAGCAGGTTCGGCATGCGCGCGGTCTCCGAGCGCAGGATGGTCAGGCCCGGGACGCCGGTCGCATACGGACTCTCGCCGGGCCGCCGGCTCGTGAAGAGCGTGAGGGCATCGATGAGCGCGTTCGGCATCGGGGTCTCCGGAGGTCGGGAGCAGGATCGGGCAAGAAGGGGGCGCCTTCCGGCATTCAGGGATCGTCGCCCGGCTTCTATGGTGGCGAGCATCCCACCAACCAAGGAACCTCGCCATGAACAGCACGCTTTCTTCCCGCCGGGTCGCCCTCGTCACCGGCGGCAGCCGCGGCCTGGGTCGCAGCATGGTTCTCGCGCTCGCCGCTCGCGGCGTCGACAGCATCCTGACCTATCAGTCGCGCCGCGACGATGCCGACGCCGTCGTCGCCGCCGTCCGCGAGGCGGGAGCGCGCGCGGTGGCGCTACCGCTCGACGTCGGCAACGCCGCCTCGTTCGCCGGATTCGTCGATGCCGTTGACGGTGCGCTGGCCGAACTCGGCGCGGCGAAACTCCACTATCTGGTCAACAACGCCGGCACCTCGCTGCACAAGCCTTTCGCCGAGACGACCGAGGCCGAGCTGGACGGCATCTACGACGTGCACTTCAAGGGCCCGTTCCTGCTGACGCAGGCCCTGCTCGCGCGCATCGCCGACGGCGGCGGCATCGTGAACATCTCCAGCGGCCTCGCACGCTTCGCCGGCGCGCCGACGCCCGTGTACGGCGCGATGAAGGCCGCAGTGGAAGTGCTCACGCGTTACCTCGCGAAGGAACTCGGTCCGCGCGGCATCACGGTGAACGCCGTCGCCCCCGGCGCCATCGCCACGGATTTCAGCGGCGGAGTGGTCAGGGACAATCCGGAGGTCCAGAAGATGGTGGTCGCGAACACGGCGCTCGGCCGCGTGGGCCTGCCCGACGACATCGGCCCGATGGTCGCCTCGCTACTCGACGATGCGAACCGCTGGATCACCGGTCAGCGCATCGAGGTGTCCGGGGGCATGATGCTCTGACAGGTCACTCCTCGCGGCCTTCTTCGAGCCGCCAACTGTCCGGGCAGGCGAGCTGGCGGCCCTGCGCGTCCACAAGGACGTGGGGCAGCTGGCATCGGCGCACTACGGCAAGGTCGATTCTGCGATAGAAATCGCTGCAGTGCGCCAGCTCGGTGGCTGGCCGCTGTGGCGAACCGATGATCCCGACGACCTTGCCGAGCGATCTCACCAGGTGGCAAGCCTCCGCCAGATCCGAGTCGTTGGAGATGACGACGGCGCAGTCGTAAGCGTTGCTCCATGCGTCGTTGACCATGTGGACCGCAAGGTTCACGTCCGACCCTTTCTCCTCCCGATGCCACACTTCGGCATACCTGCAAGCCGGGGGAGGTGGAGGATCAACCAAACGCCGACGCTTCGGCCGTTCCTTGAATGTTCCCCAGTGGACGACCACATCGCGCGCTCGTAGCGCACGAATGTAGAAATCCTGGCGCGTGGGCTTGCCCGGGTCGTCGTCGGTGGCTTTCACTCGCGCCGTGAAATAGCGGACGAGCCGTATCGTGTTGTGCGGCCGAAGAGCGGCCGAAGCAATTGCATGGAGGTCGAGCCACTTGGCTCCGCGCCTGCCATCGAGCAGCGAGTGAAAGAGATTGAAACCGTCGACATAAACGGCAGTGCGCAATTTTTCCATTCCTTAGAAAAGGCAACGCCACCCTCGAAGGGGTGGCGTGCGACCCGGCGGCAGAAGCCAGCGGGGATGTTCAGTTATGGTGCCCCGGGCGCTCGCAGCCGTCAATCCACGCTGTTTGTCGGGTTCAGCTCACGGTGCAGTAAGACATTGGCAACGTGGGCCCGCCGGCGACTCGACCCGCGGCTCCGTGTTCCGCGAGCACCAAAGAAAAAGGCCGTGCATCGCTGCACGGCCTTTCAAAACCTGGCGCCCGAAGTTGGACTCGAACCAACGACCCCCTGATTAACAGTCAAGTGCTCTAACCGGCTGAGCTATTCGGGCGGGGAGCCACGTATTTTGTGGAAGAGCGGAGGGGCTGTCAAGCATCTTTACGCTTTCGTGAAGGTGCGGCGGCGCAGGTCCACGCCTCGTCGGCTCTCGCCGTTCTGCGCCGTGCGAGGCCCGCATTCCCGATCACGATCGCGACGGCGCTGGAGGGTCGTCCTCGCAGGCAGAGGACGAGCGTCTGGTTGCTTGCCGGCGACGTGCCGTTCGGTTTGAACTCGACCGAGGAGCGACCGTCCCGATGGACGAGGACGATCCGGTCGTCCAGCGCCGGCTGCCGCGTATCGCCGGAAAGCGAGGGGCGGGCGATCCAGCCCCGGGTCCAGTCGGAGGAGGCGAGGCACGTGCGGCCGTCCGCGCTCGCGCAGAGGGTGGTGGGCTGGTTTCGCCATACGGCGGCGGCCCGGGCGCGGCCGAGGGCGTCGAGGAGCGCTTCGGTGGCCACGCGGAAGCGATGGCGCGCGATCGCGTCGCCGAAGGCGGGCAGGGCGCAGGCCAGCAACACGCCCGCGATGGCGAGGACCGCGAGGATCTCGACGAATGTGAACGCATGGGAGGCGCGATACCGGCGCATGGTCGCGTCCTGGGGTGACGGGCGGCCATCGTCGCGACCGGAGGGCCACCCCGGTGCGGGTGCGCCGCGTCACGGCACGTAGGCGCCGGCGCTTTAAACTCGTGGTCCGAGCCAGCATATCGTCAGTCATGACCGATCGCTTCCAGCTCGTATCCCCGTTCAAGCCCTCCGGCGACCAGCCCGAGGCCATCCGCCGCCTCGTCGAAGGCTTCGAATCGGGCCTCGCCGCCCAGACGCTGCTCGGCGTCACCGGGTCCGGCAAGACCTTCACGATCGCCAATGTCGTCGAGCAGGTGCAGAAGCCGACGATCGTGCTGGCGCCGAACAAGACGCTGGCGGCGCAGCTCTATGGCGAGTTCAAGGAGTTCTTCCCGCACAACGCGGTGGAGTACTTCGTGAGCTACTACGACTATTACCAGCCGGAGGCCTACGTGGTCGCCTCGGATACCTTCATCGAGAAGGATTCGAGCATCAACGACCACATCGAGCAGATGCGTCTCGCGGCGACGAAGGCGCTGCTGTCGCGGCGCGATTCGCTGATCGTGGCGACGGTCTCGGCGATCTACGGCCTCGGCGACCCCGAGGACTACATGAGTCTGCGCCTGATCCTGTCGCGCGGCGAGCACATCGAACAGCGCGCGCTGATCCGCCAGCTCACCGAATTGCAGTACGTGCGCAACGAGATGGAACTGCGCCGCGGTACGTATCGGGTGCGCGGGGAAGTGGTCGACGTGTTCCCGGCGGAGTCGGAGTCCGAGGCCCTGCGCATCGAACTGTTCGATGGCGACGTGGAGAACCTGTCGCTCTTCGATCCGCTCACGGGCGAAGTGCTGCGCAAGGTGCCGCGGTACACCGTCTACCCGAAGACGCATTACGCGAGCACGCGGCAGAGCGTGCTCAACGCGATGGAGACGATCAAGGTCGAGCTCTCCGAGCGCCTCGAGCAGCTCTATCGCGACAACAAGCTGGTGGAGGCGCAGCGCCTCGAGCAGCGCACGCGTTTCGATCTGGAGATGATGGCCGAGGTGGGTTTCTGCCAGGGCATCGAGAACTACTCGCGGCACATGACGCGCCGTGGCCCGGGCGAGCCGCCGCCGACCCTGTTCGATTACCTGCCGCCCGACGCCCTCATGGTCGTCGACGAATCGCACGTGACCGTTCCGCAGCTCGGCGCGATGTACAAGGGCGACCGCTCGCGCAAGGAAACGCTCGTGGAGTTCGGCTTCCGCCTGCCGTCGGCGATGGACAACCGTCCGCTGCGCTTCGAGGAGTGGGAGCGTCGCGCGCCGCGCGCGATCTACGTCTCCGCGACGCCGGCGAAATACGAGCTGGACCGTTCCGACGACAACGTGGTCGAACTGGTCGTCCGTCCGACGGGCCTCATCGATCCGGAAGTGGAGGTGCGTCCGGTGCGCACGCAGGTCGACGACCTGCTCGGCGAGATCCACAAGCGCGTCGCGATGGGCGACCGCGTGCTGGTCACCACGCTGACCAAGCGCATGGCCGAGAACCTGACCGATTACCTCTCCGAGCACGACGTGCGGGTGCGGTACCTGCACGCGGACATCGACACGGTGGAACGCACGGAAATCATCCGCGACCTGCGCCTCGGCGAGTTCGACGTGCTGGTCGGCATCAACCTGCTTCGCGAGGGCCTCGACATGCCCGAGGTGTCGCTGGTCGCGGTGCTCGACGCGGACAAGGAAGGCTTCCTGCGGTCCAACCGCTCGCTGATCCAGACGATCGGCCGCGCGGCGCGCAACGTGCGCGGCAAGGCGATCCTCTACGCGGACGAGATCACGAAGTCGATGCAGGAGGCGATGGACGAGACGGCGCGGCGTCGCGAGAAGCAGATGCAGTACAACGAGGCCAACGGCATCACGCCGAAGACCGTCGTGCGCCGTATCGCGGACATCATGGAAGGGGCGCGGGCCGACGTCGGGTCGCGCGGCAAGGGCAAGAAGGGCAAGGAGGCGAAGAAGGTCGCCGAGAGCGCGCCGGACTACGGCTCGCTGACGCCCGAGCAGGTCGGCTCGACGATCAAGAAGCTGGAGGCCCGCATGTACAAGCACGCGCAGAACCTGGAATTCGAGGAGGCGGGCAAGCTGCGCGACGAGATCCACAAGCTGCGCGAGCGGGCCCTGCGCTGACACCGTCCACGGCCGTGAGGGCGGTTTTCGCGGAAAAGCGGCCACCCCCTTGCACACCCCGTCGACGGTCGGTAAACTGCGCAGCTCTTCGGGCGGTTAGCTCAGCGGTAGAGCACTACCTTGACATGGTAGGGGTCACAAGTTCGATCCTTGTACCGCCCACCACTTCCTCTCATGGGAGTGGCACGAAGAAACGAGAAAGGAGCCGCGGGCTCCTTTTTTTGTGCCCGCGTTTCGGGTGGTCGCTCCATCGAACGTGGTCGCCGTGGATACCGGCGTGCGCCGGTATGACGGGGCGTGAGGGGCCGGTGCCCACGTCCCCGGTCCGTGGCAGGCGATGACGCGTACGCTAGACTCCGCTTTTCATCGACGGATCGACGCCAGTGGCCTATCTGCTCACCAAGTCCCTGCACATCGTCTTCGTCATCGCCTGGATGGCGACGGTGTTCTACCTGCCGCGGATCCTCGTCAACATCGCCGAGGCGGGTGCGGAGCAGGCGGTGAAGGCGCGCCTCGAACTGATGGGGCGCCGGCTCTACAAATTCGGGCACAGCATGTTCGGCTTGGCGTTCCTGTTCGGCCTCGTGCTCTGGCTGTACTTCCACATCTCCGGCGGCTGGCTGCACGCGAAGATCGCGCTGGTCGTGGTGATGCTCGGCTACTACGTCTGGTCGGGGCGCCTGCTCAAGCGGAGCATCGCGGGCGGCGCCTTGCCGCCGGCGAAGACGCTGCGCCTGTTCAACGAACTGCCCGTGCTGGTGCTGCTGGCGATCGTCTACCTCGTCGTGGCGAAGCCCTTCTGACGTCTCGCGCCGCGAGACGCGGATGGGCGATGATCCGCTCCTGTCCGAACCGATCCGGAGCCGCCCGTTGAGCGACATGGACGACATCGCGCCGGGCCTGATGGTCCTGCACGGCAATCGACTCGAGGAACTGCGCGACGTGCTCGTCGCGTGGCTCCGCCGTGCGCCGCTCGCGCCGCTCGAAGACGAATGGGTGCTGGTGCAGTCCAACGGCATCGCGCAGTGGTTCCAGCAGGCGCTGGCGCGCGGCGTGGATGCCGGGGGGCTCGGGATCGCGGCGGCGGTGAACGTGCAGTTGCCGGGCCGGTTCCTCTGGAAGGCGTATCGCGCGGTACTGGGCGACGATGCCGTGCCGCCCGAATCGCCGTTCGACAAGTCGCGGCTGGTCTGGCGCCTGATGCGGCTGCTGCCGACGCTCGCGCGCGACGAAGGTTTCGAACCGCTCGCCGGGTTCCTCGGTAACGAGGGCGACGCGCGGAAGTGCCACCAGCTCGCCGAGCGCCTCGCCGATCTATACGACCAGTACCAGGTGTACCGAGCCGACTGGCTGGACGACTGGGCCGCCGGACGCGACGTGCTGCGCGACGCGCGTGGCGGGGCGCCGGCCATGGGTCCGGGCGATCGCTGGCAGGCCGCGCTCTGGCGCCGGCTGCTCGACGACGTGGGGCCCGGCGAGGCCGAGGGGCACCGTGCCGCGGTGCATGCGCGTTTCCTCCGCGCGACGGCGGCGGAAGGCGCGCGGCCGGCACGCCTTCCCCGGCGCATCGTCGTGTTCGGCATGTCGTCGCTGCCCCGGCAGACGCTCGAGGCCCTGTCGGCGCTCGCGCGCTGGTCGCAGGTGCTGCTCGTGGTGCTCAACCCCTGCCGTCATTATTGGGCCGACGTCGTCGACGACCGCGAACTGCTTCGCGCCGAGCGTCGCCGCCAGGCGCAGAAAGCCGGCATGCCCGCGCTGCCGTCGGACGCCGACATGCACCTGTATGCGAATCCGCTGCTGGCCGCGTGGGGCAAGCAGGGGCGCGATTACATCCGCATGCTCGACGAATTCGACCACCCCGAGACGTACCGCGAGCGGTTCACCGCGTGGGACCAGCGCATCGACCTGTTCGAGGAGCCCGCCGCCCACACGCTGCTGGCGCAGGTGCAGGGCGCGATCCTCGATCTCGAACCGCTGCCTTCCACACCGCGCGCCATCGCGCCCGACGACACCAGCATCGTTTTCCATGTCGCGCACGGGCCCCAGCGCGAGGTCGAAATCCTGCACGACCAGCTCCTGGCCCGCTTCGAGGCATCCGCGCGCGCGGGCGATCCGATCCTGCCGCGCGACGTGATCGTGATGGTGCCGGACATCGAGACCTACGGTCCGCACATCGACGCCGTCTTCGGTCGCGTGTCGCGCGACGACGCGCGCTACATTCCCTACAGCGTCGCCGACCGCGCCTCGCGCGGCACCGTTCCCGTGGTGATGGCGCTCGACATGCTCCTCGGCATGACGGAATCGCGCTTCACCGCCGGCGATCTCGCCGACCTCCTCGACGTGCCGGCCATCCGCGCGCGCTTCGACGTGGCGGTCGACGACCTGCCGCTGCTGCACCGCTGGATCGAAGGCGCGGGCGTCCGCTGGGGCCTCGACGCCGCCCAGCGCGCGTCGCTCGGCCTGCCGGCGCTGGAGCAGAACACGTGGCTCTTCGGTCTGCGCCGCATGCTGCTCGGCTACGCCGTGGGACGTGGCGCCGCCTGGCACGACATCGAACCGTACGACGAGGTCGGCGGCCTGGACGCGGGGCTCGTCGGGCCGCTCGCCGATCTCCTGCAACGCCTGGGCGACCACTGGCGCGCGCTGGCCGAGCCCGCGACGCCCGCCGCGTGGGCGCTGCGTCTGCGCGCGTTGCTGCGCGACTTCTTCACCCCCGCCGAGCCCGAAGACAGCATCCGCATCGAACGCCTGCACGAGGCGCTCGACGCGTGGGAGCGCGCCTGCGCCGAAGCGGCGTTCGACGAAGCCCTGCCGATCGACGTCGTGCGCGAAGCGTGGCTCGGCCAGCTCGACGACGGCGGCTTGTCCAAGCGGTTCCTCGCAGGCGCCGTGAGCTTCGGCACGCTGATGCCGATGCGCGCGATCCCGTTCCGCCTCGTCTGCCTGCTCGGCATGAACGACGGCGATTATCCGCGCGCGCGCCCGCCGATGGATTTCGACCTGATGTCGCGCGCCGGCGCCTGGCGTCCGGGCGACCGTTCGCGCCGCGAGGACGACCGCTACCTGTTCCTCGAAGCGTTGCTTTCCGCACGCGACGCGCTGCACATCGGCTGGGTCGGCCGCAGCGCCCGCGACAACGCGGAGCGCATGCCTTCGGTCCTGGTCGGCCAGCTTCGCGACTACCTCGCCGCCGGCTGGCGAGGCGCGGACGGCGCGTCGCCGCTGTCGCGCCTCACGGTCGAGCATCCGTTGCAGCCCTTCAGCCGCGGCTATTTCCGCGAGGGCGACGAGCGCCTGTTCACCTATGCGAGCGAGTGGCGCCAGGCGCACGACGGCGCCGTGTCGCTGCCGGATGCGGCGCTGCCGCCCTTCGTGGTCGAACGCCCGATCGGCCTCGCCGTGCTGCGGCGCTTCCTGCGCCACCCGGTGCGCGAATTCTTCCAGTCGCGCCTCGGCGTGCGCTTCGACATCGCCGACGTGGCCGCCGACGACCTCGAGCCGTTCGCGATCGACGGTCTCGGCCGTTTCGCCATGACCGACATGGTGCTGCGCGCGGCGATCCGCGGCGAGGGTCCGGCGAGCGTCTCGATCGCGGGTGCGGCCGCTCGGCTGCAGCGCAGCGGTTTGCTGCCGATGGGCGCGTTCGCCGCACCGGTGCGGCGCGACATCGAGACGACCGCAGGCATCGTCGTCGGCCGTCATGCCGCCGAGCGGCGCGCCTGGCCGCACGACGCGGGCAAGCGCGAGATCCGCCTCGAGGTCGCCGGCGTCGTGCTGGAGGACTGGCTGGCCGACCTGCATGCCGATGCGTCCGGCCGTCTCGCGTCGTTGCTGCTGTCCCCGTCCGCGGTGCTGGGCGACGACGGCACGCCGAAGGCGCATCGGCTCGTCGCGCCGTGGGTCGATCACCTCGTGGCGCAGGCGGCCGGTGTCGCACTGGAAACCCGTTACATCGGTCCCGACGCGACGATCGTCCTCGATGCCATGGATGCCGATCACGCGCGGCGGATGCTCGACACGCTCGTGCGCGCGTGGCGGGAAGGCATGCGCATGCCACTGCCGGTCGCCGTGAGGACGGCGCTGGCCGCGCTAGGCGCCCCGGCCGACGAGGCGCGCACGGCGGCCCGCCACGCCTACGAAGGCGTGCACGAACGCACGCGTGGCGAAGTCGACGGCGATCCGTATCTGTCGCGGGCGTGGCCCGATTTCGCCGCGCTGGAGCGCGCCGGCTTCGATCGCTGGCTGCAGCCGTACCGCGACCTGCTCGCCGCGCTGCGCGTGGAGGCCGCATGAGTGTCGACACGCAGCCCCTGCGCCCGCTGGCGATGCCGCTCGATGGCGTGCGCCTTATCGAGGCCAGCGCGGGCACCGGCAAGACCTGGACGATCGCGGCGCTCTACGTGCGCGCGATGCTGGGCCACGGCATCGACCGTCCGCTGCTGCCGCCGCAGGTGCTCGTCGTCACCTTCACCGAGGCGGCGACGCAGGAGCTGCGCGAACGCATCCGCGCACGTCTGGTCGACGCGGCGCGCGCGTTCCGGGCGGGCAGGGCGGACGAACCGTTCCTCGACGAACTGATGGCCGAATACGCGCCGGACGACCACGCCGCCTGCGCGCGACGGCTCGAACTCGCCGCGCAATGGATGGACGAGGCCGCGGTCTTCACCATCCACGGCTGGAGCCAGCGCATGCTGACCCAGCACGCGTTCGGCAGCGGGCACGCCTTCGCGCAGACGCTGGAGCCCGACGAGAGCGAACTGCTCGCCGAATGCGTGCGCGACTACTGGCGACAGGCCTTCTATCCGCTCGACGAGGCCCGGCTCGCACCGATCCTCGACGAGTGGCGCACGCCCGAGGCGCTGCTCCGCGCGCTGCGCCCGCTGCTTGGTGGCGGCGAAACGACGTTGCGCGTCAACGGCGACGTGCTGCCGCACGAGGTCGACATGGCGGCGACGCTCGCCGGTCGGGCGGCGTGGGACGAGGAAGCGGCGCGGCGCCTCGCCGACGCCGCCCGTTCGTGGCTGGCCGACGCCGACGCGCTCGAGGCGCTGCTGACGGAGGCCGTGCGCGGCAAGGTGTTGCACAACGGCTGGTACAAGCCCGACCGCATGCCGCTCGACCTCGCGGCCATGCGTCGCTTCGCCATCAGCGGCGACGCCGCGGGCTTCGACATCGCGCGCTATGCGACGGCGCGGCTGGCGAAGGCCACCGGCAAGGGAAAGACGCCGCCGTCCCATCCCGCGTTCGGCGCCCTCGATCACTGGCAGGCTTGGCAGGCGGGCAAGGTGGGCGTGCGTCACGTGGTGCTGGCCGATGCGTTGCGTTGGGTGCGCGAGCGCTTCGCCGCGCAGAAGCGCCGCCGCGCGCAGATCGGTTTCGACGACCTGCTGCTGCGCCTCGACCGCGCGCTGGCGGCGCCGTCCGGCGCCGATCTCGCGGCGACGATCCGCGGGCAGTATCCGCTCGCGCTCATCGACGAATTCCAGGACACCGATCCGCTGCAGTACCGGATCTTCCGCGCGATCTACGGCGAGGCGCCCGAGCAGGGCCTGCTGCTGATCGGCGATCCGAAACAGGCGATCTACGCGTTCCGCGGCGCCGACATCCATACCTACCTCGCGGCACGCCGCGAGGCGCGCCCGCCGCATTACAGCCTCGATACCAACCACCGCTCCAGCGAAGGGATGGTCGCCGCGGTGAACGCCGTGTTCGGCCGTGCCGAGGCGCACGCCACGGGCGCGTTCCATTTCGACGACCGCGGACTGCCCTTCGTTCCCGTGCAGGCGCGCGGACGCAAGGAGGCCTTCACCGTCGACGGCGAACCGCAGCCGGCCATGCAGCTGTGGCTGCTCGACGACGAGGCGCCGGTCGGCGTGCGGATGTACCGCGACCAGATGGCGGGGGCGTGCGCCGCGCGCATCGTCGATCTGCTGCAGGCGGCGGATCGCGGCGCGTGTGGCTTCACGGGCGCCGACGGCACGTTCGTGCCGCTGAAGCCGGCCGACATCGCGATCCTCGTGCGCAGCCACAACGAAGCCGCCGAGATGCGCGCGGCCCTGACGCAGCGGCGCGTGCGCAGCGTGTTCCTGTCGGATCGCGACTCCGTGCTGGAGAGCGTGGAAGCGCACGACGTGCTGCTCTGGCTGCGCGCCGTGGCGGAGCCGTCGTCCGACGTCGCCATGCGCGCGGCGCTCGCCACCCGCAGCCTCGGTCTGGGTTACGGCGAGCTCGAACGACTGAACGTCGACGAGCGCCACTGGGAGCGGCGTGGCCAGCAGCTGTTCGAGCTGCGCGAGGTCTGGCGGCGCGGCGGCGTGCTGGCGATGCTGCACCGGTTCCTCCATGTGTTCGACCTGCCCGCGCGCCTGCTCGCCGCGGCGGGGGGCGAACGCGCGCTGACCAACCTGCTTCACCTCGCGGAACTGCTGCAGCAGGCGGCCGCGAAGATCGAGGGCGAGCAGGCGCTGATCCGCCACCTTGCCGAGCGGATCGCGGATGTCGCGAGCCATCACGGCGACGACCAGATCGTGCGCCTCGAAAGCGACGACGACCTGGTCAAGGTCGTCACCATCCACAAGTCCAAAGGTCTCGAATACCCGCTGGTGTTCCTCCCGTTCGCCTGCGCCTCAGGCGCGGCGCGTGGAGGGCAGGGATATCGGTACCACGACGGCGAAGGCGCGCAACTGGAATTGTTGTCCGCCAGCCACGACGACGCGGGCGACGCCGTGCGCGAGGCGAAGGAGGCCGCGGAGCGCGCGGCCCTGCAGGAAGACCTTCGCCTGCTCTATGTCGCGCTCACGCGCGCGCGGCATGCCTGCTGGATCGGCGTCGCGCCTGTCTGCCACAACCCGTCGAAGAAGCCGCAGCTGCACCGCGGCGCCTTCGGGCACCTGCTGACGGGCGGCGCGGAGATCGACAACGGCGCCATCGAGGGGCTTCTGCGCGATCTCGCGCGCGAGCACCCGTCGATCGCGCTGGACTACATGCCGGCACCGCACGACACGCCGTACGTGCCGCTGTCGCGCGACGACGCCCCGCGTCCCGCGCGCGAACCGCGAATCGCGCGCGCGAAGCCCTGGTGGATCGCGAGCTATAGCGCGCTTCGGCATGCCGACGATGCGGTGCCCGCTCCCGAGACCGCGACGGACGACATCATCGTCGAGTACGCGGCCGAGCCGGTCGCGGCGGCGCCCGACGCCACGTCGATCCACGGATTCGAGCGCGGCGCGGAAGCCGGCACCTTCCTCCACGATCTCCTCGAATGGATCGCCGAGGAGGGCTTCGCCGCCATCGCAACGGATCCCGCGCGCCTGCGCGACACCGTCGCGCGACGCTGCGAGCGCCGTGGCTGGGAGCGGCACATCGACGTGCTGACGGACTGGCTGCTCGTGCTGCTGCGTACGCCCCTGGCGCTACCCGACGGACGGACGTTCGCGCTCGCGGCGCTGGACGACGCACGCCGGTACCGGGCGGAGCTCGAGTTCCTCTTCGAAGCGCGCGGTGTCGACACGCTCGCCCTGGATCGCATCGTGCGTGAGCACACGCTCGACGCGGCGCCGCGGCCGGCGCTGGCCTCCGACACCGTCAACGGCATGCTCAAGGGCTTCATCGATCTCATCGTCGAGCACGAGGGCCGCTGGTACGTGGCCGATTACAAATCGAACTGGCTGGGTACCGACGAGCGAGTCTACACCGCCGATGCCATGCGGCGCTCGATCCTCGACGCCCGCTACGAACTGCAGTACGCGCTGTACCTGCTCGCGCTGCACCGGCAACTGCGCGCACGCCTCGGCAGCGCCTACGACTACGACACGCACGTCGGCGGCGCCGTGTACCTCTACCTTCGCGGCGTCGACGGGCGCGGCCATGGCGTGCACGTCGAGCGCCCGCCGAAGGCCATGATCGACGCGCTCGACGCGCTGTTCGACGGGGTGCCCGCATGACGGCCGACATCGGTACGTGGCTCGACCGCGCGGTGGACGACGGGCGCCTCCGCCGCGTCGACCGCGCCTTCGCACGCTTCCTCGCGACGCTCGATCCGCAGGGCGACCCCCGCGTCCTCGCCGCCGCGGCGCTGGCGAGTCGCGAGCTGGGCGAGGGCCACATCTGCGTCGACGTGCGCGCGCTGCCGCTCATGGACGCGTCGCTGGCTGGGGCGGACGACTGGCTGGCCGTGTCGCCCCTCGTCGGTGGCCCCGACGGCGATCCGGCGACGCCGCTCGTCCTCGACGCCGGCTGGTTGTACCTGCGGCGGTTCTGGCGCGACGAGGCCAGCGTGGCCGCGGGGATACTCGCGCGTCTCGACGCCTTGCCCGTGCCCGATGACCTCGGCGACGAACTGGACCGCCTCTTCGCCGCCGATGGCGACGGGCCCGACTGGCAGAAGATCGCGTGCGCGATCGCGGTGCGCGGATCCTTCGCGGTCATCACTGGTGGGCCGGGAACGGGCAAGACCACGACCGTCGTGCGGCTGCTTGGCCTGCTGCAGACGCTCGCGTTCCGCAACGGCATGCCACGCCTGCGCGTGCGGCTCGCGGCGCCGACGGGCAAGGCCGCGGCGCGCCTCAACGCGTCGATCGCGGGGCAGATCGAGCGCCTCGACGTCGACGATGCGATCAAGCAGGCGATCCCGGCCGAAGTGACCACCTTGCATCGTCTGCTCGGTAGCCGGCCGGACAGTCGGGCGTTCCGCCACGATCGCGACAATCCGTTGCATCTCGACGTGCTCGTGATCGACGAGGCGTCGATGATCGACCTCGAGATGATGTCCGCCACGCTCGACGCGTTGCCGGCCGGTGCGCGGCTCGTCCTCCTGGGCGACAAGGACCAGCTGTCGTCGGTGGAGGCGGGCGCCGTCCTGGGCGACCTCTGCGCTCGCGCGGACCGCGGTCATTACGACGCGGAAACGCGCGACTGGCTCGCGCGCACCTGCGGCGTGGATGTCGCCGCGTGGACCGACGCCGCCGATGCGCGCCCGCTCGACCAGCATGTCGCGATGCTGCGACGGAGCCGGCGTTTCGGCAGCCAGAGCGGCATCGGCGCGCTCGCCGCGGCGATCAACGCGGGCGACGCGGCCGCGGTGCGCGCGGTGTTCGCCGCCGCGCCGGCGGACATCGCGATGCACCCCGGCACGCCCGCCGCGATCGCCACGCTGGCGATCGACGGTCGCGGTGACGCGCCCGGCTACGCGCACTACCTACGCGCGCTGGAGGCCACACGTCCCGCCGCCGACGCGGCGGACGTCGCGTTCACGGCGTGGGGCGCCGCCACGCTGCGCGCATACGCGCGGTTCCAGTTGCTCTGCGCGGTGCGCCACGGCGAGGCCGGCGTGGAAAAGCAGAATGCGCGCATCGCGCAGGGGCTGCTGGAGCGGGGGCTTATCGACGCCGTGGATGGCTGGTACGAAGGCCGTCCCGTCATGGTCACGCGCAACGATTACGCGCTGGGTCTGATGAACGGCGACGTCGGCATCACGCTGTGGATCCGCGACGCGCAGGGCGGCATGGCGCTGCGCGTGGCGTTCTCGGTGATGGACGAGGGCGGCGGCGAACGCATCCGCTTCGTCGTGCCGAGCCGGCTCGCGGCGGTGGAGACCGTGTACGCGATGACGGTGCACAAATCGCAGGGTTCCGAGTTCGAGCACACGGCGCTCGCGCTTCCGGCCGAGCCGTCGCCTGTGCTGACCCGCGAACTGGTCTACACCGGCGTGACCCGCGCGCGCAGCCACTTCACGTTGCTCGCGTCGCCCGACATCTTCGACCACGCCGTCCGGCAGAAAACCCAGCGCGCGTCAGGCCTGCTCCGCCGCCTGAGTCGATGAGTTGTAGGAGCGCGCCCTGCGCGCGACATCTTTTGGGGCCGTGCGCCACAGGTCCTGTCACGCTTCGCGAGAAGCTGTCGCGCGCAGGGCGCGCTACTGCGATCGTGCCGACTCATTCCACGCCGTAAAACCCCTTGTACCACTCCGCGAACTTCCGCAGACCCTCGTCGATCGGCGTCGACGGCGCATAACCCACGTCGCGCCGTAGCGCCGATACGTCGGCCCACGTGTCCGGCACGTCGCCCGGCTGCATCGGCAGCAGGTTCTTCTCCACGCTGCGGCCCAGGTGTTTTTCCAGCGTGGCGATGAAGTCGAGCAACTGCACCGGTTCGTCGTTGCCGATGTTGTAGACGCGGTACGGCGCGGCGGACGTGCCGGGATTCGGCGATACCGGGTCGTAGGCGGGATCGGCTTCGGCCGGATGGTCGAGCGTGCGGATCACGCCCTCGACGATGTCGTCGATGTACGTGAAATCGCGGCTGTGCTGGCCGTGGTTGTACACGTCGATCGGCTCGCCGCGCACGATGCGGCTGGCGAACAGGATCGGCGACATGTCCGGGCGTCCCCACGGGCCGTAGACGGTGAAGAAGCGCAGGCCCGTGGTCGGGAGGCCGAAGAGATGGCTATAGGTATGCGCCATCAGCTCATTCGATTTCTTGGTGGCGGCGTAGAGGCTGACCGGATGGTCGACGGCGTCCTCGACCGCGAACGGCATCTTCCGGTTCGCGCCATACACCGAGCTCGACGACGCGTAGACCAGGTGCCCGACCGTGTGCCGGCGGCAGGCCTCGAGGATGTTGACGAAGCCCACGAGGTTGCTCTGCACGTAGGCGTGCGGATGCGTCAGCGAGTACCGCACGCCCGCCTGCGCCGCGAGGTGCGCCACGCGTTCGGGCTGGAAATCGGCGAACGCGCGGTCGACCGCGGCCTGCTCCGAAAGATCGGCCCGCACGTGCGTGTACCCCGGATGGTCGATGAAGCGCGCCAGGCGCGCTTCCTTCAGGGCCGGGTCGTAGTAATCGTTGTGGTTGTCGAAACCCAGCACCGTGTCGCCGCGGGCGAGCAGGCGTTCGGTGAGGGCCGAGCCGACGAAGCCGGCACTGCCGGTGACCAGGATGCGCATGGGGTAGGGCCTGCGGGGTAGGGCGGCCGCACAGTGTAACGGACCCCTTTATTGACACGGGAGCAGCCCTGATCTAGTTTTCGGCAGATAACCACGAACGAAGGTGGCCCGCGGCAACGCCGGCCGAGTGTGCGACATGCGGACTACGCGCTTCCCAACCTGAGCCCCCGCCACGTCTTCGTCACCATCGAAGGGCGCCTGGCGCCCTTTTTGTTTTCCGGAAACACGCCTCCCATGATCCAGATCACGCTTCCCGACGGCAGCCAGCGCCCGTTCGAGCATCCCGTTTCCGTGCAGGACGTCGCCGCCTCCATCGGCGCCGGCCTCGCCAAGGCCACCCTCGCCGGCAAGGTGGACGGCAAGCTGGTCGACGCCAGCTACACCATCGATCGCGACGCCGCGCTCGAGATCGTCACCGACAAGAGCCCCGAGGCGCTGGACATCCTGCGCCACTCCACGGCCCACCTGCTGGGCCAGGCCGTGCAGCGCCTGTTCCCCGGCGCGCAGGTCACGATCGGCCCCGTGGTCGAGAACGGCTTCTATTACGACTTCGCGTACGAGCGCCCGTTCACCCCGGACGACCTGGGCGCGATCCAGGCCGAGATGGAAAAGATCGTGAAGGAGGAGATCCCGGTCACGCGCTCGGTGAAGACCCGCGACGAGGCGATCCGCTTCTTCCGCGGCATGGGCGAGGAGTACAAGGCCCAGATCATCGAGAGCATCCCGGCCAACGAAGAGCTCTCGCTCTACACGCAGGGCGAGTTCACCGACCTCTGCCGTGGCCCGCATGTGGCGAACACGGGCAAGCTGCGCGCGTTCAAGTTGATGAAGGTCGCGGGCGCCTACTGGCGCGGCGATTCCAACAACGAGATGCTGACGCGCATCTACGGCACGGCCTGGCTCAACGACAAGGATCTGAAGGCCTACCTGCACCAGCTCGAAGAGGCCGAAAAGCGCGACCACCGCCGCATCGGCAAGCAGCTGGACCTCTTCCACATGCAGGAAGAAGCCCCGGGCATGGTGTTCTGGCATCCCAAGGGCTGGGCGATCTGGCAGGCGGTGGAGCAGTACGTCCGCGGCGTGTACCGCAAGAGCGGCTACCAGGAGGTCCGCGGTCCGCAGATCATGGACGTCAGTCTGTGGAAGAAGTCGGGCCACTGGGACAACTACCAGGAAAACATGTTCTTCACCGAGTCGGAGAAGCGCACGTACGCCCTGAAGCCGATGAACTGCCCGGGTCACGTGCAGATCTTCAACACGAACCTGCACAGCTACCGCGACCTGCCGATCCGTTACGGCGAGTTCGGCGGCTGCCACCGCAACGAGCCGTCCGGGGCGCTGCACGGCATCATGCGCGTGCGCGCCTTCACGCAGGACGACGGCCACATCTTCTGCACCCCGGCCCAGATCGAGGGCGAGGTGGCCGCGTTCCACGCGCAGGCCATGAAGGTGTACGAGGACTTCGGCTTCAACGACATCGCGATGAAGATCGCGCTGCGCCCGGACAAGCGCATCGGCTCGGACGAAGTCTGGGACAAGGCTGAGCACGCCCTGCGCGCGGCCCTGTCGGCGGCCGGCGTGGCATGGGAGGAGCTGCCGGGCGAGGGCGCCTTCTACGGCCCGAAGATCGAGTACCACATGAAGGACTCCATCGGCCGCGCCTGGCAGGTGGGCACGATGCAGGTCGACTTCATGATGCCCGAGCGCCTCGGCGCGGAGTATGTGGACGAAAACAGCCAGCGCCAGCATCCCGTGATGCTGCACCGGGCCATCGTGGGCTCGATGGAGCGCTTCATCGGCATCCTGATCGAGCACCACGCCGGGTTGCTTCCGACCTGGCTCGCCCCCATTCAGGCGGTGGCGTTCAGCATCACGGACGCACAGGCCGATTACGTGCAAGACGTCACGCAAGCCCTTGTAGGAAAAGGCTTCAGGGTGCAGGCTGATTTGCGCAACGAAAAAGTCGGATATAAAATCCGCGAGCATACGTTGCAGAAGGCTCCCTATCTGATCGTGGTCGGCGACCGCGAAAAGGAAACGGGTACCATATCCGTACGTACCCGCGGCGGCGAAGACCTCGGCAGCATGCCGGTGGCTCAGTTCGTCGAACGTTTGGAAGCCGAGACCCGCCGCTAGGCCGCGGGTCCGGTATTGGGATCATTCTTCTGGAGGATAGCGGTATCGCTACGACCGATAACAAGGGCAATCGCAAGAACAACGAGATCCGCGTTCCGCGGGTTCGCGTGCTGGGCGCCGAAGGCGAGCAGATGGGCATCATGGACACCCGTGACGCCATCCGTGCCGCCGAGGACCTCGGCATGGACCTCGTCGAGATCCAGCCGAACGGCGATCCGCCGGTCTGCAAGATCATGGATTACGGCAAGTTCAAGTTCGAAGCCCAGAAGAAGGCCTCCGCTGCCAAGAAGAAGCAGAAGCAGGTCGAGATCAAGGAAGTGAAGTTCCGCCCGGTCACCGACGAGGGCGACTACCAGATCAAGCTGCGCAAGATGCGCGAGTTCCTCGAAGAGGGCGACAAGGTCAAGGTCACGATCCGCTTCCGCGGCCGTGAAATGTCCCACCAGGACCTCGGCCAGAACCTGGCCCGCCGCGTCCAGACGGACATCGGCGAGGACGGCGTCGTCGAGTCGTTCCCGCGCCTCGAAGGCCGTCAGATGGTCATGATGATCGGCCCGAAGAAAAAGGCCTGATCCTCCTGCCTCCCGTGGGAGCGCACCTGGGCGCGAACGCTCTTCGCCCCGGTCCGCGTGCCGGCGCGCCACTCCGCAGGCCGGTGTGAACGGCGCTCGCGACCAGGTCCGCTCCTACACATACCTTTAAGATTCGTGTATCATCGCCGGCTCGGTCCGTATGGATGGGCCGATCCACCGTACCCGGCAGGAAGGAAAGTGCAGGCCCTTCAGGGTCTTGCCGCCGGATCAGTCAGCAACCGAATACGGAGCATTCCGATGCCCAAGATCAAGACCAACCGGGCGGCCGCGAAGCGTTTTCGCAAGACCGCGTCCGGCAAGTTCAAGGCCGGTCACGCCTTCAAGTCGCATATCCTGACGAAGAAGTCGACCAAGCGTAAGCGCGGCCTGCGCGCTCCCAACCACGTCAAGGCGTGCGACACCAAGGGTGTGGCTCGCATGTTGCCGTATCTCTGAGGGAGGGCTGAAAAATGGCTCGTGTTAAGCGTGGTGTTACCGCCCGTCGTCGTCACAAGAAGATCATCGGCCGTGCCAAGGGCTACTACAACGCCCGTCGCAAGGTTTTCCGCGTAGCTAACCAGGCCGTCATCAAGGCCGGTCAGTACGCCTACATCGGCCGCAAGCAGCGCAAGCGTCAGTTCCGGGCGCTGTGGATCGTCCGTATCAATGCCGCCGCCCGTCAGTTCGGTCTGTCGTACAGCCGCCTGATCAACGGTCTGGCCAAGGCCAACATCTCGGTCGACCGCAAGGTCCTCGCCGATCTGGCCGTGCACGACATCAAGGCGTTTGGCGCGATCGCAGAGAAGGCCAAGGCCAGTCTGGCTGCGTAATCCGCTTTACCACGCGCGGTAGTCTTATCGCGCGAAGATGGATGACGTGGGGAGAAGGCCTTGCCTTCTCCCCATTTCTTTTTCCACGTCAGGAAAACCGATGGAATCGATCGAGAACATCGACGCGTCCCTCAAGGACATCGAAGCCGCCGCCACCCTCGATGCGCTGGACGCCGTCCGCGTCGCGCTGCTGGGCAAGAACGGCGCGGTCACGGCGGCGCTCAAGGCACTGGGCCAGCTGACGGGCGACGAGCGGAAGGCGCGCGGCGCCGAGGTCAATCGCGTCAAGGAACGCCTGACCGATGCCATCGCCGCACGCAGGCAGTCGCTCGAACAGGCCGAACTGGATCGCCGCCTCGCCTCCGAACGCATCGACGTGACCCTGCCGGGCCGCGATGGCGAATACGGTGGCATCCACCCGATCACGCGCGCGCTCGAGCGCATCGCCGACATCTTCGGTCGTCTCGGCTACCAGCGTGCCGACGGCCCGGAAATCGAGGACGACTGGCACAACTTCGAGGCGCTGAACTTTCCACCGCATCATCCCGCGCGCGCGATGCACGACACCTTCTATTTCGGTGACGGCCGCCTGCTGCGCACGCACACCTCGCCGGTGCAGATCCGCTCCATGCAGGGCCGCCAGCCGCCGATCCGCATCATCGCGCCGGGCAAGGTCTACCGCAGCGATTCGGATCAGACGCACTCGCCAATGTTCCACCAGATCGAAGGCCTGCTGGTCGACGAGACCTCCAGCTTCGCCGACCTCAAGGGCACGCTGGCCGAGTTCGTGCGCGCGTTCTTCGAGCGCGACTTCGAGATGCGCTTCCGCCCGAGCTATTTCCCGTTCACCGAGCCGTCCGCGGAAGTCGACATCCGCTGGGATGCCGAAGACGGCAGCACGCGCTGGCTCGAGGTGCTCGGCTGCGGCATGGTTCATCCGACCGTGCTGGCGAACTGCGGCATCGACCCGGAACGCTACACGGGCTTCGCCTTCGGCCTCGGCGTCGAACGCTTCGCCATGCTGCGTTATGGCGTGGGCGACCTGCGCGCGTTCTTCGAGAACGACCTGCGCTTCCTGCGTCAGTTCGCCTGACCCGCATCGACGCGTGGCCGGCCGGCGGCCGGCCACGGATCCCACGTTAACGAGTCGCTCCCATGAAATTCTCCGAAAACTGGCTACGCGAACTGGTCACCATCGATGCCGACCGTCCGGCGCTGGTCCACGCGCTGACGATGTCCGGCCTCGAAGTCGAAGAGGTCACGCCGCTTGGTGACGGCCTCGACGGCGTGGTCGTCGCGCAGATCGTCGAAGCCGCGAAGCATCCCGAGGCCGATCGCCTGCAGGTGTGCAAGGTGGACGCGGGGCAGGGCGAACTCCTGCAGATCGTCTGCGGCGCGCCCAACGCCCGCGTCGGCATCCGCGTGCCGCTCGCCATGGTCGGCGCCACGCTGCCGGGTGGCGTCGCCATCAAGGCGGCGAAGCTGCGCGGCGTGGAATCGTTCGGCATGCTCTGCTCGGCGAAGGAGCTCGGCGTCGACGCCGACGCTTCCGGCCTGCTCGAACTGCCCGCGGATGCGCCCCTCGGCACGCCGCTGGCCGCGTACCTCGGGCTGCCCGACGCCAGCATCGAACTCAAGATCACCCCGAACCGGCCGGACGTGCTCGGCCTCTACGGCCTGGCGCACGACGTCGCCGCGCTGTTCGGCAGCCAGGTGAAGGCGATCGGTGGCGGCGACGCCCCGGTCACGTCCACGGCCACCCGCGCGGTGAAGCTGGAAGCCGGTGCCGACGCGCCGCGTTACCTCGGCCGTGTGATCGAGGGCGTCGACGCCAGCGCCCGTTCGCCGCTGTGGCTCGCCGAGAAACTGCGCCGCGCGGGCATCCGTCCCATCAGCGCCATCGTCGACGTCACGCAGTACGTGATGCTCGAACTCGGCCATCCGCTGCATGCGTTCGACAACGGCAAGCTGTCCGGCGCCGTTGTCGCCCGCCACGCACGCGACGGCGAGACGCTCAAGCTGCTCGACGGCAGCGAGGCGAAGCTCGACCCCTCGTTCGTCGTGATCGCCGACGAGGCGAACGCGCTCGCCGTGGCCGGCGTCATGGGTGGCATGGATTCCCGCGTCACGGACGACACCCGTGACATCTTCCTCGAAGCCGCGCACTTCACGCCGGCCGCGATCATGGGCCGCGCGCGCAAGCTCGGCCTGCACACGGACGCCTCGCACCGCTTCGAACGCGGCGTCGATCCGGCCCTGCCGAAGCGCGCGATCGAGCGCGCGACCGAACTCCTGCTGGGGATCGCCGGCGGCAAGGCCGGCCCCGTCACGGTCGCCGAACTGCCGGAATACCTTCGTGCGCACGAGCCGGTGCTCCTGCGCCATGCGCGCCTGCGTCGCGTGCTCGGCATCGACGTCGCCGCCGGCGAAGTCACGCGCATCTTCACCGCGCTCGGCATGGACGTGGAGGAGATTCCCGACGGCTGGCGCATCACGCCGCCGAGCAGCCGCTTCGACATCGAGCGCGAGGAAGACCTCATCGAAGAGGTCGCCCGCATCCACGGTTACGAGCGCATCCCCACGCACGTGCCGGCCGGCGAGATCGCCCTCCGCGCCGAGCCGGAAGCCCGCCTCGACGAGATGGCCCTGCGCGACCAGCTGGCCGCCCGCGGCTACTTCGAGGCCGTGACGTTGTCTTTCGTCAGCGCCGACCTGCTGCGCACCTGGCATCTCGACCACGCCTGGGTGCCGCTGGCGAACCCGCTGTCCGCCGATCTGGCCGTCATGCGCACGTCGCTGCTGCCCGGTCTGATCGAGGCCCTGCGCCACAACCGCGCACGCCAGCAGGAGCGTGTGCGCCTGTTCGAAATCGCCCGCAGCTTCCACGCCACCGGTGGCGCGCCGGACGAGATCGGCCGCGTCGCGGTCGTCGCGTCGGGAACGGCGCGCGCCGAGCAGTGGGGCGAGGTCTCGCGTCCGGTCGACTTCTTCGACCTCAAGGGCGACCTCGACGCGCTGATCGCCCACACCGGCGAGCCGGCGCGCTGGACGATCGACACGCAGGACCTCCCGTCGTGGCTGCACCCGGGCCGCGGTGCCCGCGTTCTTCGCGACGGCGTGCCATCGGGCTTCCTCGGCGCGCTGCACCCGGCGCTGGCGAAGTCGCTCGACCTCGGCCCCGACGTCTATGTGATGGAGCTGGCGCTCGAGCCGATCCTGGCGCGTCGCCTGCCCAGCGCCGGCAAGGTCCCGCGCTTCCCGGCCGTTCGCCGCGACATCGCCGTCGAGCTGCCGGAAGAGGTCACCTGGGCGTCGGTCGAAGCGACCGTTCGCGAGGCGCTCGGCGACATCCTCGTAGGGATCCGCCTCTTCGACCGCTACGCCGGAAAGGGAATCGATGAAGGTCGAAAGAGTCTCGCTATGGGCTTGATTTTACAGGACGCTTCACGCACCCTTACCGACGACGATGCCGACGCTCGCGTCGCCGACGCGGTGGGGGCATTGGAGAAGACATGCAAGGCAAGATTGCGAGGATAAGATGGCGCTGACCAAGGCGGAAATGGCCGAGCGGCTTTTCCTCGACGTGGGCCTCAACAAGCGCGAGGCCAAGGAATTCGTGGACGCGTACTTCGAGGTCGTGCGCGAGGCTCTGGAGCGGGGCGAGCAGGTGAAGCTGTCGGGTTTCGGCAACTTCGACCTGAGGCAGAAGAATCAGCGGCCCGGTCGCAATCCCAAGACCGGCGAAGAAATTCCCATCTCTGCCCGGCGGGTGGTCACCTTCCGTCCCGGCCAGAAACTCAAGGTAAGAGTCGAGGGCTATGCTGGATCCAGGGAATAACACCGAACTTCCGGCCATTCCGGCGAAGCGCTACTTCACCATCGGTGAGGTCAGCGAGTTGTGCGGTGTCAAACCCCACGTGCTCCGCTACTGGGAGCAGGAGTTTCCGGCCCTCAAGCCCGTCAAGCGCCGCGGCAATCGCCGCTATTACCAGCGCCACGACGTGCTGATGATCCGCCAGATCCGTTCGCTGCTGTACGACGAGGGCTTCACCATCACGGGCGCCCGCGCCCGCCTCGAAGGCCCGCAGGCCCGGATGGAAGCGAGCATGTCCCACCAGATCGTGCGCCAGGTGCGGCTCGAACTGGAAGAAGTGTTGACCCTGCTTCGTCGCTGATCCGCCTTCCGCAGATCGCGGCGATGCTGTTACAATCGTCAGCTCGTCGGGGTGTAGCGCAGCCTGGTAGCGCACTACGCTGGGGGTGTAGTGGTCGCGAGTTCGAATCTCGCCACCCCGACCATTATTCTGAAAAGCGTCCTCCGGGACGCTTTTTTTTTCGACCCGGTAGGAGCGCGCCTTGCGCGCGACATGTTTTGAGGCCGTGAGCCGCAGGTCCTGGGCTTCTCGCGAGGAGCTGTCGCGCGCACGCGCGCTCCTACAGTTCACGCCGAATCGGCCGATACCCTTGCAGAGCACCAGGGGAACCGCAGGCGCCACATGAGCATCGAAGACATCCTCCGCGAGGAGGACGCCGGCGTTTACAAGACGCTGCTGGAATCCACCCGCGCGATTCCGTGGAAGATCGACTGGGCGACGCTGCGCTTCGCTTACATCGGTCCGCAGATCGAGGAGCTCCTGGGCTGGGCGCCGCAGTCGTGGCAGACGGTGCAGGACTGGGCCGACCGCATGCATCCCGAGGATCGCGAGTGGGTCTTCAACTTCTGCGTGTCGCAGTCGCAGGCGGGCATCGACCACGAGGCCGATTACCGCGCGCTGCGCAAGGACGGCGAATTCGTGTGGATCCGCGACGTGGTCCATGTGGTGCGCAATCCCGACGGCACGCCGAATGCCCTGATCGGCTTCATGTTCGACATCAGCGAGCGCAAGCGCACCGAGGAGCGTCTGCTCGACATGCAGCGCGAGCTCGAGGAGCTCTCGTTCAAGGACGGCCTGACTGGTGTGGCGAATCGCCGCCGTTTCGACCTCGTGATGGAAAGGGAGTGGCGGCAGGCGCAGGCCGATCGCCAGCCACTGTCCGTGGTCGTGCTCGATATCGACTACTTCAAGCAGTACAACGACCACTACGGTCATCTCGAAGGCGACGAGTGCCTGAAGCGCGTCGCCGCCGCGCTGTCGGGCATCGTGCGAGGCCCGCGCGACCTTCTCTGCCGTTTCGGCGGCGAGGAGTTCGTGTTGCTCCTGCCCGACGCCGACGCGGCCACCGCCATGGCGCTGGGCTGGCGCTGCCTCGACCTCGTCGACAAGGCACTCATTCCCCACGCCGGTGCGGGTGAAGGCAAGCGCCTCACGCTCAGCGCGGGCGTCAACACGCTCGTTCCCGCGGAGGGCGACGACATCCTTCCGTTCATCGCGCTGGCCGACCGACGCCTCTACATGGCGAAGGAGCGGGGCAGGGCACGCGTGGCGGCCGAGGGCGGCGTCCCCGCCTGACGACCGCTCCTACCGGGGGCAGGCGCGTCAGTACAGCGCGCGGGCCTTGAGCGTGCCGTCGATCGCCGCCAGCTCGTTGCGCAGGGCGGCCGCGTGTTCTTCGCTGGTGGTGACGTCGATCACCACGTAGCCCACCTGCGCGGAGGTCTGCAGGTACTGGCCGTCGATGTTGACGGCCGCGCGCGAGAAGACCTCGTTGACGCGCGATAGCACGCCCGGGATGTTGCGGTGGATGTGCAGCAGGCGACGGCTGGTAGGGTGGCCGGGCAGGGAGACCTCCGGGAAGTTGATCGCCGAGAGGGTGCTGCCGTTGTCGCTGTAACGGACCAGCTTCGAGGCGACCTCGATGCCGATGTTCTCCTGCGCCTCGGCCGTGCTGCCGCCGACGTGGGGCGTGAGGATCACGTTGTCCATGCCGACCAGCGGCGAGACGAACGGATCGTCGTTGCCCTTGGGCTCGACCGGGAAGACGTCGATGGCCGCGCCCGCGAGATGCTTCGAGCGCAGCGCGTCGGCGAGGGCGTCGATGTCGACGACGGTGCCGCGCGAGGCGTTCACCAGCACGCTGCCCGGACGCATGCGGCGGATTTCGTCCGCACCGATCATGTTCTTCGTGGACGCCGTTTCCGGCACGTGCAGCGTGACCACGTCCGCGCGTTCGAGCAGGTCGTCCAGGCTTGCCGCGGGACGGGCGTTGCCTAGCGAGAGCTTCGGTTCGATGTCGTGGAAGATCACGCGCATGCCCAGCGATTCGGCGAGCACGCCGACCTGCGTGCCGATATGCCCGTAACCGACGATGCCCAGCACCTTGTCGCGCACCTCGAAGCTGCCCGCGGCCGATTTCGACCAGCCCCCGCGATGGCATTCCGCGTTCTTCTCGGGAATGCGGCGCACGAGCATGATCGTCTCGGCGATGACCAGTTCGGCGACGCTGCGCGTGTTGGAGTAGGGGGCGTTGAAGACGGGCACGCCGAGGCGTTCGGCTTCCGCCGAATCCACCTGGTTCGTGCCGATGCAGAAGCAGCCCACGGCGATCAGCCGGCGCGCTTCGGCGAGCACCTCCGCCGTCAGTTGCGTGCGCGAGCGGATGCCGACGATGTGCGCGTCGGCGATGCGCTCGATCAGGTCGTCGCCGGACAGCGATTTCTCGTGGAACTCGATCTGCGTGTAACCCGCCTGACGGAAGGTATCCAGCGCGCTGCGGCTGACGCCTTCCAGCAGGAGCACCTTGATGTCTTCCTTCGGGTACGACGTGCGCTTCATGGTCCGGACGGTCCTGGGAGGGAGTTCCCACTATGCCAGATATGCTGCGGCGCGGTAGACGCTCGGGCCGCCTTGCGGCACGCTGGACGCCTTCGCCAGCGAGCCGTCCCATGACCGATCCGCGCCTGTCCGACCTTCTCCACCAGATTCCCGGCCTCAAGGTGTCGACCGATCCCGGCGACCTCGAGCACCACGGCCGCGACTGGACGCGTCGCTGGACGCCGGCGCCGCTGGCCATCGTCTGGCCGGCGTCGGTGGACGAGGTACAGGCGGTGGTGCGCTGGGCGCATGGCGCCGGCGTCGCTATCGTCCCGTCCGGCGGGCGTACCGGTCTTTCCGGTGGCGCCGTGGCGGCGCACGGTGAGCTCGTCGTCAGCCTCGATCGCATGAACCGCGTGCTCGGCTTCGACCCGATCGACCGCACGCTCACCGTGCAGCCCGGCATTCCGCTGGAGGCCGTGCAGAACGCCGCGCGCGAGCACGGCCTGCTCTATCCGGTGGATTTCGCCGCGCGCGGTTCCTGCCAGATCGGCGGGAACATCGCGACCAACGCCGGCGGCATCCGCGTCATCCGTTACGGCAACACGCGGCAATGGGTCGCCGGCCTGAAGGTCGTCACCGGCACCGGCGAACTGCTGGACCTCAATCGTGGCCTGATCAAGAACGCCTCGGGCTACGACCTGCGCCATCTCGTGATCGGTTCGGAGGGTACGCTGGGCATCGTCGTGGAAGCGACGCTGACGCTGACCTCGCCACCGCCGCCCTCGCAGGTGATGTTGCTCGCGGTGCCCGCGATGGACGCGCTCATGAAGGTGTTCGCCGAAGCGCGGCACAGCCTCCGTCTGGAAGCCTTCGAGTTCTTCACCGATCGGGCCCTGCGTCACGTGCTGGCGCACGGGGCGCAGCAGCCGTTCGAAGAGACGCACACGTTCTACGTCGTCACGGAATTCGACGCCGCCGACGACCAGGCCGAAGCCGCCGCGCTCGGTTTCTTCGAGTTGTGCATGGAGGAGGGCTGGGTCGTCGACGGCGTGATCAGCTCCAGCGACGCGCAGGCGGCCTCGCTGTGGCGGTTGCGCGAAGGCATCACGGAGAGCCTCGCGCCACATAAGCCATACAAGAACGACGTGTCGGTGCGCATTTCCGCCGTGCCCGCGTTCATGGCGGAGATGGAGGCGCTTCTGTCCGAGGGATACCCGCACTTCGAGGTGGTCTGGTTCGGCCACATCGGGGACGGCAACCTGCACATCAACGTCCTCAAGCCGGCGGACCTCGACAACGCGCGGTTCGTCGAGCAGTGCGAGCACGTCACGACGCTCCTGGTCGACACGCTCGCCCGGCACGGCGGCAGCATCTCGGCCGAGCACGGCATCGGCCTCGTGAAGAAGCCCTGGCTCGGCAGCGTGCGCAGCGACGCCGAGATCGCGCTGATGCGCGCCATCAAGGCGGCGTGGGATCCCAAGGGCATCATGAACCCGGGCAAGCTGCTGTAACCTAGGCACTTTCCACGCCCCGCAGGACTTTCCATGGCCCAGGATTCACCCGACCTCTATCCGCCGATCGAGCCGTTCAACAGCGGCATGCTCCAGGTGTCGCCGTTGCATACGCTCTACTTCGAGGAGAGCGGCAATCCGCAGGGCAAGCCGGTCGTCTTCCTGCACGGCGGGCCGGGCGGCGGGACGAATCCGCGCTGCCGCCGTTTCTTCGATCCGGCGACGTACCGCATCGTCCTGTTCGACCAGCGCGGATGCGGCAGGTCCACGCCGCACGCGGAGCTGATCGACAACACCACCTGGGATCTCGTCGCGGACATCGAGCGGATCCGCGAGCACCTGGGCATCGACCGCTGGCAGGTCTTCGGCGGCTCGTGGGGATCGACGCTGGCGCTCGCCTATGCCGAAACGCATCCGGAGCGCGTCACCGAACTCGTCCTGCGCGGCATCTTCATGCTGCGCCGTTCCGAACTCGAATGGTTCTACCAGTCCGGCTGCGATCAGCTCTACCCGGACGCGTGGGAAACGTACCTGTCCGCGATTCCGCAGGCCGAGCACGGCGATCTCATCAGCGCCTACCATCGCCGGTTGACGAGCGACGATCCGGCGGTGCGCGTCGCCGCGGCGCGCGCGTGGTCGGTGTGGGAAGCCGCCACGAGTTACCTTTATCAGGACGAAGGCCACATGGCCTCCAGCGGCGAGGACGAGTTCGCGCTCGCGTTCGCGCGCATCGAGTGCCACTACTTCGTCAACGCGGGATTCTTCGAGGTCGACGGCCAGCTGCTGCGCGACGTCGGCCGCATCCGCCACATCCCCACCGTGATCGTGCAGGGTCGCTACGATGTCGTCTGCCCGGTCCGCAGCGCGTGGGACCTGCATCGCGCGTTCCCGGAAGCCGACCTGCGCATCGTGCAGGACGCCGGCCATTCGGCGTTCGAGCCCGGCATCACGCGCGAGCTGGTCCGCGCGACGGACCGCTTCGCGAAGTAGGAGCGCGCCCTGCGCGCGACATCTTTTGGGGCCGGGAGCAACAGGACTTGTTGCTCCCGGCGAAATGCTGTCGCGCGCAGGGCGCGCTCCTACGGACCATCAGGTGTCGTTCGTCAGAACACCCCAAGCGGCAGCGTCAGCATGTCCACCACGAAGCCGTCGTGGTCCGATGAGCCGATCGCCTTGCGCTTGTCCGTGGCGGTCGCCGCGTCGTCCAGCGTCTGCACGGGCGCGTCGAGGTTGCCGCGACCGTACTGCATCTGCAGGAACAGGCCGCGCGCGACCGTGTTGAGCAGCGCATGGTCCAGCACCTGGTGGGTCGGCACCTGGCGCGGGCTCTGGCCCTGGATGTTGCCGAAGTTCTCGGTGAACAGGAACGAGTAACGATCCTGCGCGGGCACCGATTCCACGGCGTTCCACAGCGCCGGCTTCACCACGTTGCCGCCGAGCTTCAGCAGGTTCTGGCTGTCGTCGTAACGGCCCGAGATCAGGCCGACCACGTCGGTGAAGCCATCGCTGAACTGATACGCGTTGAAATCGCCGACGACCAGCAGCGGTGCCAGCAGGTTCTTCCGGTCCGTCTGCAACGCCTGCACCTGCGTGGCGAGCGACTTCGCCTGCAGGAAGCGTTTCTGGCGATCGCGCTCCGCCGTCGTGCCGGTCTTGTCGACGTTCTGGCGCGCCTTCGGATGCACCGCGATCACATTGACCCGCACGCGTCCGACCAGCGACGGCACTTCGGCCGTGAGCAACAGCGGCGGATGATCGTGCACGAACGCCGTGGCACCCTGGTCCTGCCAGGTTTCGTCGGCGCCGAGCTGACGCACGTCGAGCACGCGCACGCGGTCAGTGCGCACGAGGAAGCCGACGTTGATGCCGCTAGGATCGTGGCCCGGCTGCAGGATCGCTTCGTACTGGGCCGGATAGTCGTCGCCCAGCTGCTTCGCGAGTCCCTGAAGCACCTGCAGGCTCTTCACCTCTTCCACCGAGAGGATGTCCGGCAGCTTCAGCACGCTGCCGATGTACGCGGACAGGCGTTGCGTCTTCAGCTTCACCTCGTCGGCGGTCGGTTCCTTGTCGCCGCCGCTGCAGGTGAACGTGGTGTTGAACTCCGTATCGCAGAAACGCTCGGTGTTGAGCGCGCCGACGCGGGTGGCGTAGAACGGACGCGCATCCACGGCGCGCGGCAGCTCCGCGGCCTTCTTCACCGTCACCTTCGTCGGAATGAACGTGTACGCACCGAACGCGTACGACATGACGCCTTCGGCACGGAACGTCGTCCCGGCGTTGAACGGGGTGTTCGGCGCGACCGCGCCGAAGTCGGCGGTATTCATCTTGAACACCTGCGGGTTGCCCGACCAGTTCGGCAGGTTCACGCCCTCGGGCACCGGCACGGTGTAGCGCACGCCCGGCTCGCGCAGCGAGCGCTTGCCGTTGGCGGTGACGTAGACCTCCGCGAACGGCTCGTTGCTGAAGCGCAGGTTGCCGGTGGTGATCATGCCGTTGTCGATCTGCACGCGCATGCCGACGTAGCACTGGAAGTTCGTCTCGCCGCAGGAAAGCGCGCTGGGGTCGGACGACGGCACGTCGTTACCGAACACGACCGCCTTCGGCAGCTTCGCGCCGCGCATCGTCGTGGTGATCGTGGCGTCCTTGAGCTCCGGCAGGCTGAAGTAGTTGTCGACCGTGGCTTCGACGTCGACCTTGTCGCCGGCCTTCACGGTCGGCGCGCCGCCGGTGAACACGTAGATGCCGTTCGAGGTGAGGCGGTCGGCATCGGCGCGATCGTCGGGCGTCTGGATCGTGAAGCCCGCGGGGCCGACGGCCGTGACGACGTTGCCGCGCGTGGCGACACGCTTGCCGAGTAGCGGCGACACCTGGCCACGGCCGGTGACCTGCCAGATCTCCGCGGCGACGGGAATCTGGTTGAGGATCGCGCCGATGGCCGATGCCTTCGCGATCGTGACGCCGCCACCGGAGGCGTTGGTCAGGTTCACGCGGAAGGCCTTGTCCGGACCGGCGGCGGTCGCGCCGTGCACCGTGACGTTCACCGTCGCGGACGTGCTGCCTGCCGGGATCGTGACGTCGGTATCGACGGCGTCGTAATCGCCCGCCGCGACGGTGGCCGTGTCGTCGGCCGTGGCGGCGTGCACGGTGACATCGGCGGAGGACGGCTCGCTCAGCGTGACGGCGAACGGCACGGTCTGGTCGTCGCCGTTACGGACGGTGACCGTGGCGTCGGCGATGGAGAGGCTCAGCCCGAACGACGCGCAGGGCGACGTGCTGGCGCGCGGCGCGGTCGGGGCGACCTTCACCCAGTCGGCCGCGTTGTCGCCGGTGGCCTGCGGCAGGCCCGAGCCGTTGGTGCGGCGGCCATACCCCTGGTCGGCGTTCGTGCTGCCAAGGCTCGTCAACGGCGTGCCGAGCTTATAGGCCGAGCCGGCGCTCAGGCCCACCTGGTCCACGATCGTGCCGGTGGCGTCGAGCAGGGCCAGGCCGCCATCGTCCGTGACGCCCGTGCTGTATTTCACGTCCGGCGCCACGCCGCCGGAATACCCGCCGCTGGCGCCGTTGGCGAGCAGCAGGAAGCAGCCCGGCGCGATCGTGGTGCCGGCCGGCAGCGTTGAGCGGGTGCTGGCGGTGCCGCTGGCGTTGGATCCGTTGAGCTTGTAGCCGGACACGTCCAGAGCCGCGGTGCCGGTGTTCTGCAGCTCGACGAATTCGTCGTTGCCGCCGGCGGGGCCGCGGACGCGGAACTGGGTGATGGCCAGGTCGGCCGCCTGCAGTGGAAGAACGGCGGTGAGTCCCGCCAGCGCGGCCCAGATGGCGCGCCGTGTCGTGGTCGAACGCATTCGAATGTCCCCTCGAGTCGTTGGTATGTGTGCGACCCGAAGCGACGCGCGATCCCCTTGCGCGGCGTTCCCCCTGCGAGCCCACCCGGGGATTGTCCACCACGGATGTGACAGCGGGATGTGACAGAAACGGCGGCTTTCGAGGATCAGGTCGCCTTCTGCTTGGTACCGAAGATCTTGTCTCCGGCGTCACCGAGACCGGGGAGGATGTAGCCCAGCTCGTTCAGGTGGTCGTCGATCGAGGCGACGTAGATCTCGATGTCCGGGTGCGCCGCCTCGATGCGCTTCAGGCCCTCCGGCGCGGCCACGAGGAACAGGCCCTTGATCTTCTTCGCGCCCGCGGCCTTGAGCATGTCGACGGTGGCCACCAGTGTGCCCGCCGTGGCGAGCATCGGGTCGACGATGATCGCCGTGCGCTCGTCCATGCCGCCGCTGAGCTTCTCGTAGTACGCCACCGGTTCCAGCGTGTCTTCGTCGCGTTGCAGGCCGACCACGCTCACCTTCGCCGCCGGGATCATCTCCAGCACGCCCGTGAGCATGCCGAGGCCGGCACGCAGGATCGGCACGATCGTCACCTTCTTGCCCTTGATGTGCGTCACCTCGACCGGGCCGGCCCAGCCGTCGATGGTCTTGCACTCGGTCTCCATGTCGGCCGTCGCCTCGTACGTGAGCAGCGCGGCGACCTCGGAAGCCAGCTCGCGGAACTCCTTCGTGCTGATGCCGGCCCGACGCATCAGGCCGAGCTTGTGCTGGATGAGGGGGTGACGGACTTCGACGATCTTCATGCGCGCGGGTCGTGTGGCGGACGGGTGGTCGATTGTCCCATAGGCGAGACAAGAGGGACGGGGAGTGGGGTGTGGTCCCGCGAACGGCCGTGCCGCCCCCACTTCCCGACCCCCACCCCCGAACGCGTGACTCAGCCCTTCAGGCAGCTGCTCATGAAGGTCTTCCGCTCGTCGCCCTTGAGGCTCTTGGCCGAAGCGTCGGCGTTGCAGGTCTTCATCTTTTCCTGCTGGGAGGCCTTCGCGGGCTGCTCGCCCTTCAGGCAGCTGCTCATGAACGACTTGCGCGCGTCGCCCGACTTGCCGGCGGCCTGCGCATTGCAGGTGCTCATGCGCTGCTGTTGTGGCGTGAGGTCTTTCTTTCCGGCCGCCTGCTGGGGCGCGGCGAGCGCACCGGCGGCGAAGCAGAGGAGGGAAGAAACGGCGAGGACACGAAGCTGCGTACGCATGGCGAACCCCTACGTGACGCCGGGCAGTCCGGCCGCCAGAGCTTAGCGCGATCCCGCGTGGTAGGAGCGCGCCCTGCGCGCGACATGTTTTCGCGGAGCGCTACAGGCCCTGTGGCTCATGGCCCCAACACATGTCGCGCGCAGGGCGCGCTCCTACCACGCACGGTGGCTGGCTAGGCCGCCTTGTCCGCCGAGGCGCTGCGGCGCGGGCCTTCGGTCAGGGCGTGGCGGATCTCTTCCACGATCAGGTCGACCTCCGCGCTGGTGACACGGAAGTGTGGCGTGAAGCGGAGCGAATTCGCGCCGCCGTGGATGACACCGATGCCGCGTTCGCGCATGTATTCCTCGGTCGAACCTTCGCCGAAGCACTTGAACTCCGACGACAGCTCGCAGGAGAAGAGCAGGCCGGTGCCCTGCACCTTGGTGATCAGGCCACCGAGTTCGCCCTTGAGCTGCTCGATCTTCTTCACGAATTCCTGGCCGCGATCGCGGATGTTGGCGCGGACCTCGTCGGTGAGCTCGCCCAGCGTGGCGAGCGCGACGTCGAGCGCGCGCGGATTCGCCGTCATGGTGTTGCCGTAGATGCCCTTGCGGTAGAGCCCCGCGACGCGATCGGTGACCGCGAGCACCGAGAGCGGGTACTGGCCCGCGTTCAGCGCCTTCGAGAAGGTTTCCATGTCCGGCGGGTCGAGCGATTCGAAGCCCGGGTAATCGACGATCGACAGGACGCCATGCGCACGCAGGCCCGCCTGGATCGAGTCGACCAGCAGCACGGTGCCGTGCTCGCGCGTCAGTTCGCGCGCGGCGGCGTAGAACTCCGGCGTGACGGCGCGGCCCGGGTCGCCTTCGCCCATCACGGGCTCCAGGAACATCGCCTCGATGAACCAGCCCTGGCGATCCGCTTCGGCGAACGCGGCCTTGAGCTGCGCCACGTTGTACGGCTCGACCGTGATCAGGCTGTCTTCGTTGCGAAAGCTCGCCAGGTGCTGCTGGTAATTGCGGCGCGACGAATCGGAATAGAGCGCGGGCCGCTCGGTGCGGCCGTGGAACGCGCCCTTCACCGCGAGGCGCTTGATGGTACGGCCCGCATGGCGGCCGCCGGCGTCGGTCATCAGGCGCGCGTTGACGTCGGCGATGCGACCGGCGAGCGTCACGGATTCCGAACCCGAATTGAGGAACAGGAAATGCGAATACGGGCTGCCGCCACGCGAGCGCCCGAGTTCGCGACGAAGCGCTTCGCACAGGCGCAGCTGCGACACGTTGGCGGTCATCACGTTCGCCATCACCTGCGGACGCGACATGGCCTCGAGGATGGCGTCCGGGTTGTGGCCGAAGCCCAGCATGCCGTAACCGCCATCGTCGTGGATCACGGCGCCCTTCAGCGTGACGATCCACGGGCCGCGCGCGGCGGCGGGTACGTACGGATTCACGCCGTCGTCGGGATAGAAGTTCACGACGCCGCACTGCAGATCGAGGATCTGTTGGGCTTCGTCCTTGCGCAGGAAATCCGCCATGTCGGCGCGCAGCTCGCGATGGCGCGCGACCGCTTCGTCGATGGCGCGACCGAGCGAGGGATCCTGGGCGGCGAAGCGCTCGACGACGTCATCGGAAAGACCCGTCGTACGCGGCGCGCCGCCGAACTCGCGCATTTCGCGCAGATGACCGATAACGCCCATGGACCCACTCCTCTTCCGGATGACGCGGCACTGGCTTGGATCGATCCCTTAAGAGGCCGCTAAGTATCTATATGTAAAGGGATTATTGGCCCAGCATAGCATGCGGTTTTTGGCCGCGTAACCCCCGGGTGACGGTTGTCACATCCGCACAATGACGCAAGCGACTGCCGCCAATGGCTTGCGCGGGAATATGTTGCAACGCAAGGAGGGGCCCATGAACCAAGACACGTGCATCGCAAGGCTGGCCGGCGTCCGCAAGCGCTACGGGAACATCGTCGCGCTCGACGGCATCGACCTCGATATCCACCGCGGCGAGCTGGTGGCGCTGCTCGGTCCGAACGGCGCGGGCAAGAGCACCAGTATCGCGTTGCTGCTCGGTCTGCATCGCGCCGACGCGGGGGCCGTGACGCTCTTCGGTCGCGATCCGCAGGATATCGCGGCACGGCGGCGGATCGGCGTCATGCTCCAGTCCGCCGTCCTGCCGGACACGCTCCGCGTGGCCGAACTGCTCAGGCTGACCGCGAGCTATTACCCCGAACCGCGCGCGATCGCGGAATGCGCCGCCATCACCGGCGTCGACGACCTGATGACCCGGCGCTACGGTGCCCTGTCCGGGGGACAGCAGCGGCGCGTGCAGTTCGCCATGGCGATCGTCGGCCGGCCGGAGATCCTTTTCCTGGACGAACCGACCGTCGGCATGGACATCGACGCGCGGCAGTCCCTGTGGGCGGCGATCCGGCAAATGCTGAAGGAACGTTGCGCGGTGGTGCTGACGACGCATTACCTTGAAGAGGCCGAGGCGCTCGCCGACCGCGTCTGCGTGATCGCGAAGGGGCGCGTGGTGTCGCAAGGCAGCGTCGACGCGTTGCGTGCCCACGTCGCGCTGCGTCGCATCCGCTGCGTCACCGCGCTGGATGCGGCCGACGTCGCGCGCTGGCCGCGAGTGGTCTCCGTCGACGTCCAGCAGGGCCGCCTGACCGTCGCGACCGCGGATGCCGAAGGGGTCGTGCGCCGTCTGCTGGACGCCGATCCGTCGCTCGCCGAACTCGAAGTGAGACGCGCCGGCCTTGCCGAAGCGTTCCAGGAAATCACCCGCGAATCCGCCGCCGTGCAGGAGGCCGCATGACCACCATCGAGAGCGTCGCCACGCCTGTCATGAGCGCGGGCCGCAACGTCGCCGCGTACGTCGAGGAAGCGCGGGCCGAATGCCTGCGCTACCTGCGTAATCCCGGATTCCTCCTGCCGACGCTGCTGTTCCCGTCGGTGTTCTACCTCATGTTCGGGGTCCTCCTCGGCCACGCGAACGGGCCGGACGCGCCGCGTTATCTGCTCGCGTCGTACGGCACGTTCGGCGTCATGGCGCCCGGGTTGTTCGGTTTCGGCGTCTCGCTCGCGCTCGAACGGGACACCGGCCTGCTCACGCTGAAACGCGCGCTGCCGATGCCGCCGGGCGCCTACCTGATCGGCAAGATGGCCATGGCGGTGCTGGTCGCGGCCATCGTATCGGCGATCATGCTGTGTCTCGCGATCTTCGTCGCCGGCGTGCACCTCGCCGCGCCGCGCATCGCCGCGTTCTTCCTGCTGGAGGTCCTGGGCGTGCTGCCGTTCGCGGCGCTCGGGTTGCTGATCGCCACGCTGATCAAGGGGCAGGGTGCGCCAGGCGTGGTCAACCTCGTGTACCTGCCGATGGCGTTCCTGTCCGGGCTGTGGTTCCCGCTGTCGATCATGCCTTCCGCGATCCAGGCGATCGCGCCGCTGTGGCCGGCGTATCACCTCGACCGGCTCGCGCTCGGTGCCGTCGGCCTGGGCACGGATGCGCCCTGGCCGCATGTCGCGGTCCTGGCCGGCTACACGGTCGTCTTCGTCACGCTGGCGATGCGTCGCCTGCGTCGGCACGGTTGAAGTAGCATGACGGCTCGGCTCACTGGGGGGACGTCGACGATGCGCTCGTGGTTCCGGCCGGCGCCGGGTTCGTTGTGGAGCCGCTTTCGCGGGCAGCCGAGGCTGCGCATCGCGAGCATGTTCCACCTCGTGTGGACGGTGTACGTCTTCGGTGACCTCGTCTTCCGCAACGACATCGGGCCGTACTGGATCCTGGCCACGGCGTTGTCGTTCCCCATGTTCCTCTTCCTGTACGCGCAGGCGTACCTGCGCCCCGTCGCCATGGCCCCGTGGCTCGCGCTCCTCGTGGCGTTGCTCGGTTACGCGACGATGGGCTTCAACGCCAGTGGCGGCGGCTGTTACGTCATCTACGCCTGCGCGATGCTGGGCTTCGACGGCGCGCCGCGTCGCTGCCTGGCCAGCATGGCGGCGGTGCTCGCGGGCTTCGTCGCCATCGCCTGGTTCGTCGTGCACTGGCCGTACGCGGCGATCGCGACGGTGTCGTTCATCGCCTTCGGCGTCGGCACCATCAACGTCGTCTACCGCTACAACGCCGAGCGCGACGTCGAACTGAAGCTGTCGCACGACGAGATCCGTCGGCTCGCCGCGACCGCCGAGCGCGAGCGCATCGGCCGCGACCTGCACGATCTGCTCGGGCATACGCTTTCGCTGATCACGCTGAAGCTCGAGCTTTCCCGGCGTCTCGCCGATCGCGATCCGGTCGCCGCGAAGCGCGAGGTCGAAGAGGCGGAGCAGGTGGCGCGGCACGCGCTGGCCGAGGTGCGTTCCGCCGTGACGGGCATCCGCGCCTCGGGCCTCGTCGCGGAACTGGCCGCGGCGCGGCTGCTCCTGATCAGCTCGCAGATCGAGTTCGTCTATGCGAACGACCTGCCCGAGGTGCCCGCGCGGATCGACAATCAGCTGGCGCTCGTCCTGCGCGAAGCCGTCACCAACATCCATCGCCACGCGCGTGCCACGTATGCCGAGGTAAGCCTCGTGGTGGATGCGCGCACCTGCATCCTCACCGTGCGGGACGACGGCCGCGGCGTCAGCGGCGACGAAGGCAACGGCATCTGCGGCATGCGCGAACGCGTGCGTTCGCTCGGCGGAACGCTGGCGTTCGAATCGGGCCAGGGGAAGGGGACGTCGCTGCGGATCGAGGTGCCCCTGCGACCCGAGGATCGCGCGCTGCCGCCGCAGCCCGCGGTGCTGCCGGGCACCCACGACAGGCTCGCGTCGTGATCCGCGTGCCGCCACCTCACCGCGACTCCCTGCTGGGCGGATTGCGCTCGCCGGTCTACCTGCGCTGGCAGGGCGGACTGCAGGTGTTCTGGCTGGTCGCCCTCATCCAGGCGCCGCTGGCGGTGAAGGGATTCGACTGGGACTGGATGGCGCCGACGCTGATCTCCATTCCCGTCTACCTCGTGTGCTACGTCAGCGTTTATGTGGCGCCATTGTCGAGGCTGCCGTTCAACGCGGCGATGATCACGCTGCTCGGCTTCACCCTGTGGCCCGTCAATCCGGTGTCGGTGGGCTACGTGGTGATCGGCGTGACGCTGCTCGCCTACGCCCGCCGCGCGCGCGTCTGGTTGCTCGGTACGCTGGTCGCCACCGTCGTCACCCAGGTGTGGGTGATGCTGTTCCATGTGCCCCAGGTGCACGTGTTCGTCGTTTTCGGTGTGTCGCTCGCCGCGGGCTTCAGCAATTTCCTCTACGTGCGTGGCGCGCGGCGCGACGCGGAGCTGCGTCTGTCCCAGGCGGAAGTGCGCCGGCTCGCGACGCTCGCGGAGCGCGAGCGCATCGGGCGCGACCTGCACGATCTGCTGGGCCATACGCTGTCGCTGATCACGCTGAAATCGGAACTGGCCAGGCGCCTCGCGCTCGCCGATCCCGCGCGTGCGCAACAGGAGATGGAGGAGGTGGAGCGCGTCGCCCGCCACACGCTCGCCGAAGTGCGCAGCGCCGTGACCGGGTTGCGCGCCGGCGACCTCGCCAGCGAGCTCGTCTCGGCCCGGCTGATGCTGGAAGCGTCGGGCATCGCGTTGCATACCGAGCTGCCGGACGGGTTCGACCTGCCGCAGGCCACCGAGGCGACGCTGTCGCTCGTCCTGCGCGAGGCGGTCACCAACATCCATCGTCACTCGCGCGCCACCGAGGCGCACGTCGTCATTTCACGCAAGGGGCAGGACTTCGCGATGCGCATCACGGACAACGGCTGCGGCGGACTCGCCGCGCACGGCAACGGGGTCTCGGGCATGCGCGAGCGCATGCGTCAGATCGGGGGACGGCTCGCGATCGATTCGCCCCCGAAACAGGGCACGGTGCTGTCCATCGATGTTCCCTGCCATGCCGATCGCATGGAGCGCATCGCATGATCCGCGTGCTGCTCGCCGAAGACCAGGCGATGGTGCGCGGCGCCCTATCCGCGCTGCTAAACCTGGAGTCCGACATCGAGGTGCTCGCGTCCGCGGCCGACGGCGAGGCGGCATGGCGCGAGGTCCAGCGCCTGAAGCCGGACGTCCTCGTCACCGACATCGAGATGCCCGGACTCACCGGCCTCGAACTCGCCCAGCGCATCCGCCGGCACGAACTGCCGGTGAAGGTGATCATCGTGACGACGTTCGCGCGACCGGGTTTTCTTCGCCGCGCGCTCGACGCCGGCGTGGGCGGATACCTCCTGAAGGACGCCCCGGCCGAAGGACTCGCCGACGCGCTGCGCACCGTGCACCGGGGTGGCCGCGCCATCGATCCGCAGCTGGCGCTGGAAGCCTGGTCGGACGCCGATCCGCTGAACGACCGCGAGCGCCAGGTCCTCCGCCTGGCGGGGGAAGGGCACTCGGCGAGCGACATCGGCAGCCAGCTCAACCTGTCGCACGGCACCGTGCGGAACTACCTGTCCGAGGCCATCGGCAAGCTGGGCGCCGCCAATCGCATCGAGGCATACCGGCTGGCCCGCCAGAAGGGCTGGCTCTGAACGGGCCTGGGAAGCGCGCTAGCGCGCGAACGGCCGGAGCGAAACCGAAGTCCGCCCGATAGGCGATAATGCGGTCACCGTTCCGCCGCCCGGCCGTCCCGTGAAAAGATCCGACTTCGATTTCGACCTCCCGCCCGAACTCATCGCGCAGGCGCCGCTCGCCCGCCGGTCGGGGAGCCGCCTCCTGGTGGTGGATGTCGAGGCGCACACGAAGAAGGACCGCCGCTTCACCGACCTGCCCGAGATGCTCCGCCCCGGCGACCTGCTGGTGTTCAACGACACCCGCGTGCTGCCGGCGCGCCTCTACGGCCGCAAGGAGTCCGGCGGCGCCGTCGAGATCCTGATCGAGCGGGTGACGGGCGCCCACGAGGCCCGCGCGCAGCTCGGCGTCAGCAAGAAGCCCAAGGAGGGCGGACGGATCGAGCTCGCCGACGGCAGCATGGTCACCGTGCTGGGCCGCGAGGGCGAATTCTTCCTGCTCCGCTTCGAGGGCGACGAGCCCCTGGAGCGCCTGCTTTCGCGGCTGGGCGAGATGCCGCTGCCGCCGTACATCGAGCGCGGCGCGGAGGAGGCGGACAAGGAGCGCTACCAGACCGTGTTCGCGCGCGAGCCGGGCGCCGTCGCCGCGCCCACCGCCGGCCTGCACTTCGACGAGGAGCTGCTCGAGCGCCTCCGGGCGCGCGGCGTCGAGACGGGCTACGTCACGCTCCACGTGGGCGCCGGCACGTTCCAGCCGATGCGCGCCGACGACATCCGCGACCACGTGATGCATCGCGAATGGCTCAACGTGGGCGCCGCCCTGGTCGAGAAGATCCGCGCCACGCGCGCGGCTGGCGGCCGGGTCGTGGCGGTCGGGACCACCGTCGTGCGCGCGCTGGAGAGCGCCACGGTCGAGGGCGTGCTCCGGCCGTTCGCGGGCGAGACGCAGATCTTCATCTTCCCGGGCTACAGGATCACCAGCGTCGACGCCCTGATCACCAACTTCCACCTGCCGCAGTCGACCCTGCTGATGCTCGTCTCGGCCCTGGCGGGCAAGGAAGCGATCTTCGACGCGTATCGCTACGCGGTCCTGCAGCGCTACCGCTTCTTCTCCTACGGCGACGCGATGCTGATCCTGCCGAAGCCCGCGACGCCCGTCGCCTAAAGCTTTCCTTCCCGCCGCCGATAAGCCCACCGAACGACCCCATGGCGATGTGCGCCACGGGGCTCCACGGTACGGACGATGGCGAAGAAATCTCCCAAAGACGCTCCCCGCGAGCCGGTCGCGCTCGATGCCGACCTGCGCATCGCGGCCGCCCCGGCGCTGCGCGAGACGCTGCTCGCCGCCCTCGCGGCCGGCGAGCCGGTCCGCATCGATGCCGGCGCTGTCGCCCAGATCGACACGGCCGGCCTCCAGGTGCTTGCCGCCTTTTCGCGCGACGCGCGCGCCGCGGGCGTTCCCGTCGCATGGGACGGCGTCAGCGACACGCTGCGCCGCGGCGTCGCCGCGCTCGACCTCACCGCTTTGATCGAACTGCCGGCCGACGCCGGCGTGAACTGAAGGTGCACTCATGGCAAAGATTCTTGCGGTAGACGACTCGGCCTCCATGCGCAGCATGGTGGCCTTCACCCTGCGCGGCGCCGGCCACGACGTCGACGAGGCCGACAACGGCCAGGCCGCGCTCGACACGGCGCGCGGCGCCAAATTCGACCTCGTGCTGGCCGACGTGAACATGCCGGTGATGGACGGCATCTCGATGGTGCGCGAAATGCGCACGATGGCCGGCTACAGCGGCGTGCCCATCCTGATGCTCACCACCGAGTCGAACCCGGAAAAGAAGATGGAAGGCAAGGCCGCCGGCGCGACCGGCTGGCTGGTCAAGCCGTTCGACCCCGACCAGCTGCTGGCCACCGTCGCCCGCGTGCTCGGCTGATCCACCCGTCCACGTTCCGGCAACCGAAGGCTCCACCCTCATGTCCAAAGTCGATCTGGCGCAATTCCACAAGGCGTTCCACGAGGAAAGCCTCGATGGCCTCGACGCCATGGAGCAGGCGCTCCTCGCGCTGGACGAGGGCGCGACGGATCCGGAACTGATCAACGTCGTGTTCCGCGCCGCCCATTCGATCAAGGGCGGCGCGGCCACGTTCGGTTTCACCGACGTGGCGGCCTTCACCCATGTGGCCGAGAACCTGATGGACGAGGTCCGCAGCGGCCGCCGTCCGATGGAAAAGGCCGTCGTGGAGCTGCTGCTCCGCTCGGGCGACACCGTGCGCGACATGCTCGCGCTGTCGATGGCCGGCCAGCCGGCCGCCACGCCGGAGAGCCAGGCGCTGCTCGCCGAGCTGTCCGCGATGGTCTCGGGCGGCACGGCCGCGCCGGTCGTCGCGAAGGCGCCCGTCGCGGCCGAGGAGATCGAAGGCTGGGACATCGCGTTCCGTCCGTTCGACTACCTGCTCAAGACGGGCAACGATCCCGCGCGCATGTTCCGCGAGCTGGCGACGCTCGGGCCGCTGCGGGTGACGTGCGACGCCAGCAAGCTGCCTTCGCTGGCCGACATGGACGCGTCGTCGTCGTACCTCGGGTGGACGCTCGGCCTCGACGCCGGCGCGAAGCGCGTGGCGGTGGAAGGCGTGTTCGACTGGGTCGACGGCGACTGCGACCTGTCCATCGTGCCGCGCATCGCCGCGCCGGCCGTCGTCGCCGCTCCGGCGGCTGCCCCGGCCGCCTCGCCGCGCGCCGTCCGCGAGGTCGCGGCGAGCAGCGAGGCCAGTTCGGTCCGCGTGGGTATCGAGAAGATCGACACCCTCATCAACCTCGTCGGCGAACTGGTCATCACGCAGTCGATGCTCAGCCAGTTCCACGACGGCGTGGACGCCTCGCAGCTGGAGATGCTGCGCCAGGGCCTCGCCCAGCTGTCGCGGCACACGCGCGAGCTGCAGGAAAGCGTGATGAGCATTCGCATGCTGCCCATCAGCACCGTCTTCAACCGCTTCCCGCGCCTGGTCCGCGACCTGGCGCAGAAGCTCGACAAGAAGGTCGTCCTCGACCTGCGCGGCGAGACCACCGAGCTCGACAAGACCGTGCTGGAGAAGATCGGCGATCCGCTCGTCCACCTCGTCCGCAACGCGATCGATCACGGCCTCGAAGTGCCCGCGAAGCGGCTCGCGGCAGGGAAGGGCGACACGGGCACGCTGCGCATGGAGGCCTTCCATCGTGGCGGCTCCATCGTGGTCGAAGTGGCCGACGATGGCGCGGGCCTGAACCGCGACGCCATCGTCGCCAAGGCCGTGCAGCGCGGCATCATCGCGTCGGGCGACGGCATGTCCGACGACGCCGTTGCCGAACTCATCTTCGAAGCGGGTTTCTCCACCGCCGCCGCGACCACGGATCTCTCGGGCCGTGGCGTGGGCATGGACGTCGTCCGCCGCAACGTCATGGACCTCGGCGGCACGGTCGCCATCCGCAGCGTGCACGGCAGCGGCACCACGTTCACGATCACGCTGCCCCTCACGCTGGCGATCATCGACGGCCTCACCGCCGCCGTGGGCGCCGAAACCTACATCGTTCCGCTGGTCTCCATCGTGGAATCGGTGCAGGTGAAGCCGGACGCCGTGCGTAGCGTCGCCGGCGGCGGCGAGCTCTTCCGCTTCCGCGACCACTGGCTGCCGATCGTCCGCCTCTACGACGTATTCGGCTGCGACGGCCAGCGCCGCGCGGTCGACGAGGGCATCGTCATCGTGGTGGAAGGCGAGGGCACCCGGATCGGCCTCTTCGTCGACGAACTGATCGGCCAGCAGCAGGCGGTCGTGAAATCGCTCGAGGCGAACTACCGCCGCGTCGCGGGCATTTCCGGCGCCACGATCCTGGCCGACGGTTCCGTCGCCCTCATCGCCGACGTCACCGGCCTCGTCCGCATGCAGTCCCGCCGCAAAGCCGCCTGATCGCGCAAGGCGGCCCCGGCCACCACCGCTTTTCGCCGGAAGTGTCAGCCGCCGCGGCTGTTGTGGGAGCGGCCCTGGCCGCGACAGCTTCTCGCCGGAAGCAACAGGCCCTGCGGCTCTTCGCCAAAAGCAGTCGCGGCCAGGTCCGCTCCCACAGAAATCAACGGCTCCGCGGTTGTCCGAGGCAAAGTCCCGACCAGCTCATCGCCGGAAGCAACAGGCCCCGCGGCTGTCGTAGGAGCGGACCTGGCCGCGACAGCTTCTCGCCGAAAGCAACAGGTCCTGCGGCGCTTCGCCAAGAGCAGTCGCGGCCAGGTCCGCTCCCACAGGAGTCAGCGGCTTCACGGTTGTCCTAGGCACGGCCCCGGCCAGGTCCGCTCCCACAGCGAGTCGCTGGCGCCCTGCCATTGAGATTACTCCTCAAGTCCGGCCTGCCGCGGCCGATACCCCACAGGTAAGGGGTTACACCGCCGCTCTGATCCGCCGTGGGAAAGACATGAACCAGCCAGTCAACAGCGCCATCGACGCGACCGCCGAGGCCGCGCAGTACCTGACCGTGAACCTCGGAAACGAGGAATACGGGGTCGACATCCTCGCGGTCCGCGAGATCCGTGGCTGGACCCCGGTCACCCGCATTCCCCAGGCGCCGTCCTACGTGCTGGGCGTCCTCAACCTGCGTGGCGCCATCGTCCCCGTGCTCGACCTCCGCCTGCGCTTCGGCCTGGCGCGCGAGGAGTACACCGCGACCACCGTCTGCGTGATCGTGATGGTCGCCGGCCGCCAGTTCGGCGTGGTGGTGGACGCCGTTTCCGACGTGGTCGAGGTCCTGCCCGGCGCCGTCCGTCCGGTGCCGGACATGGGCACCACCGTCGATACCGAATACCTCAAGGGCCTGACGTCCGTGGGCGAGCGCATGGTGCTCCTGCTCGACGTCGATCGCCTTCTCCAGCCGCAGGATGCGCAGATGCTCGAGGCGGCCCTCGCCTCTCCCGAAGTCAAAGCCGTCGCCTGACGCCTGTCGATTGGAATCGTGATGAAGAAGTTCAAGTTCAAGCTCCCCGCGATGACCGTACGTGGCCGCCTGTATGGCGTGCTCGGCCTGCTCACGCTCATGCTCCTGGGCGGCGCGGCCGTCGGTCTCGGCGCCATGCATTACCAGAACGAAGGCATGCGTCAGGTCTACGAAGAAGAACTCGTCCCGTCGGAAATGCTCGCCCGCATCAACACCAGCTCGCTGATGTCGTTCGTGGTGCTGGGCGAGGGCGCGGCCAAGGTCGGCAATGCCGATCAGGTGAAGCAGAAGGTCGCCGAATTCCAGAAGTTTCAGGCCGAGCTCGACGCCACGAAGGCCGAGTTCCTCAAGGTGCCGATGTCGGCCGACATCAAGAAGCTCTACGAGAAATGGCAGGCGACCAACGACGACTACGCCCAGGCCAAGGCCGACATGGTGGACGCCCTGAACCAGGGTGACCAGGGCGCGACCGACGTGCTCGAGCTGCAGGTGCGCCCGCTGCTCATGGATCGTCAGTCGCAGCTGAGCAAGCTCGTCGAGGCCAAGCGCGACGAAGCGGCCGCGATCTTCGCGAAGGAGACCGCGCAGTACAAGACGATCCGCGCCATCAGCATCGTCTCGCTCGGTGTGGGCCTCGTGGTCTGCCTGCTGATCGCCGCGCTCGTGGTCCGCTCGATCATCCGCACGCTTTCGCACGCCGTCTCCGTCGCGCACCTCATCGCCGAGGGCAAGCTGGGCCACGACGTGCAGGTCACGCGCAGCGACGAGCTCGGCCAGCTGCAGGGCGCGTTCCGCGCGATGGACGAGCGTCTCAGCGCCATCGTCTCGGAAGTGCGCCATGGCGCCGGCTCCGTCAGCACCGCAGCGCAGCAGATCTCGCGTGGCAACGACGACCTCTCGCAGCGCACGCAGGAGCAGGCCTCCAGTCTCGAGGAAACCGCGTCGTCGATGGAGGAAATGACCTCCACCGTGAAGCAGAACGCCGAGAACGCCAGCCACGCCAACCAGCTCGCCCGCGGTGCGCGTGAACAGGCCGAGCGCGGCGGCGAAGTCGTCGCGCAGACGGTCGTCGCCATGCGCGAGATCAACACCTCCAGCAAGAAGATTTCCGACATCGTCAGCCTCATCGACGAGATCGCCTTCCAGACGAACCTGCTGGCGCTCAACGCGGCCGTCGAAGCCGCCCGCGCCGGCGAGCAGGGCCGCGGCTTCGCGGTCGTCGCCACCGAGGTGCGCAATCTCGCGCAGCGTTCGGCGGGTGCCGCGAAGGAGATCAAGGGCCTCATCAACGACAGCGCCAGCAAGGTCGCCGCCGGTTCCGAGCTGGTCGACCAGTCGGGCAAGGCGCTCGCCGAGATCGTGGACAGCGTCAAGAAGGTGACCGACATCGTCGCCGAGATCGCCGCCGCCAGCTCCGAGCAGTCGGCCGGCATCGACCAGGTCAACCACGCCGTGCTGCAGATGGACGAGATGACCCAGCAGAACGCCGCGCTGGTGGAAGAATCGGCGGCCGCCGCCCGTGCCATGCACGAGCAGGCGACCGAACTCAGCCGCCAGGTCGCGTTCTTCCAGATCACCGGCCAGGCGGCGGGTGCGACGACGGCGCGCGCGCCGCGCAAGGACGCCGCGCAGGAAGAAATGGAAACCGTGTTCGCCGCCGTCCGCAGCGCACCGGCGCCGCGCGCTCCGCGTCCGGTCGCCGAGTCGGCCGACGCCGGGGTGTGGAAGGAGTTCTGATCGATGAACGCGCTCGTCGACAACGGCGATGCCGCCGGTCTGGCGGGCGCGGGACCGAGCCTGGGTGAAGCCGAGTTCGCGTTCCTGCGCGAATTCGTGCTCCAGCACTGCGGCATCTCGCTGGGCGACCACAAACGGCAGCTGGTCCAGGGTCGCCTGCTCCGTCGGCTGCGCGCGCTGGGGCTGGCCGGGTTCGCCGACTACTGCGACCTGTTGCGCCGCGATCCGGACGCGGAACTGGGCGAGCTGGCCAGCTGCATCAGCACGAACGTGACGTCGTTCTTCCGCGAGATGCACCATTACGACCTGCTGGTCGACGAACTCCTGCCGCGCTGGCTCGAAGAAAAACGCGGCGGTCGTCTGCGCATCTGGTCGGCGGGCTGCTCCACGGGCGAGGAACCCTACGCCATCGCGATGGTGCTCGCCGAGGCGCTGGAACGCAGCGGCGCGGGCATCGACGCGAAGATCCTCGCGACCGACCTCTCGCCGCAGGCGCTGGCGGCGGCGCGCAAGGGCGTCTATCCGATCGATCGGCTCGGCGGCGTGAGCGACGCGCGGCGCAAGCGCTGGTTCCTGCGCGGCGAAGGCTCGTTCGACGGCTTCGTGCAGGTGCACCCGCGCCTGCGCGAGCTGGTGACGATCCAGCCGCTCAACCTTCTCCACGACTGGCCCATGCAGGGCCGGTTCGACGCCATCTTCTGCCGTAACGTGGTCATCTACTTCGACAAACCGACCAAGCAGCGCCTGTTCGCCCGTTACGCGGGCAAGCTGGAAGATCGCGGCTACCTGTTCCTCGGCCACTCCGAATCGATGTACGGCCTGTCCGACGATTTCGACCTGATCGGCCGCACCGTCTACCGGAAGCGGCCATGAGCGACGCGTTCGCGGCACAGCCGCGCACTTTCGCGGGCTTCGATCCCAAGAGCGTGCTGCCCGGCTTCGAGCACGTCCGCCGTTTCTGGGATCCCGCCCAGGAAGTGGTCACGGTCAAGATCCTGCCGGGCGAGTACTACGTCAGCACGCAGGAGGAGATGATCTCCACGGTGCTCGGCTCGTGCGTGTCGGCCTGCGTCCGCGACGCGCGCCGGCGCATCGGCGGCATGAACCATTTCATGCTGCCGGAACCCGCCGGCGAGCGCGACAGCTGGAGCTCCACGATCGGTCGCGCGGCGCGCTATGGCAACGACGCCATGGAGCAGCTGATCAACGCGATCCTCAAGGCGGGCGGTCGTCGCGACGACCTGGAAGTGAAGATCTTCGGGGGAGGGCGCGTCCTCGCCACCATGACCGACATCGGCCAGCGCAACATCGCCTTCGTGCAGCGGTACATCGCCACGGAGAAGCTGAAGCTCTGCGCGGCGGACGTCGGCGACATCTACCCGCGCCAGGTCCAGTTCTTCCCGGTCAGCGGCAAGGTACGGGTGCGCCAGCTGCGGGCCATGCACGACCACAGCCTGGCCGATCGCGAGAAACGATACCTCAAGCGATTGGCCGACGATCCGATAAAGGGAGAGGTGGAACTTTTCTGACGCGTCCCGTCGGAAGTCCGCCCAGTGAAACCATCCGGTCGGTTCGCCGACAGGGACGTCCCGCCACCCGAGTTGCAAGAGCCCATGCAGAAAGTACGCGTTCTCATCGTCGACGACTCCGCGCTGGTGCGAAAGGTGCTGTCGACCATGCTCGGGTCCGATCCGGGCATCGAGGTCGTGGGCACCGCGGCCGATCCGCTGATCGCGCGCGACAAGATCAAGCAGCTCAACCCGGACGTCCTCACGCTGGACGTCGAAATGCCGCGCATGGACGGCCTGACGTTCCTCGAGAACCTCATGCGGCTGCGCCCGATGCCCGTGGTGATGGTGTCCACGCTGACCGAGCGCGGCGCCGACGTCACGCTCCGCGCCCTCGAACTGGGCGCGGTCGATTTCTTCACGAAGCCGGCGGCCGATCTGGCCAACACGTTCATGGAGCACGCGCCGGAGATCTGCGCCAAGGTGCGCCTCGCCGCCGGCGCGAAGCCGCGCGAGCGCAGCGCGGTGACAAAACTGGATGTCGCGCCACGCCTTTCCGCCGATGCCGTGCTTCCGCGCGCCCAGAGCGCGGGCACCCGCGGCGGCACGCGCATCATCGCCATCGGCGCCTCCACGGGCGGCACGGAGGCCATCCGCGTCGTCCTCGAGGCCATGCCGCCCACCGCGCCGCCGATCGTCATCACCCAGCACATCCCCGCCGCCTTCAGCGGTCCGTTCGCGGCGCGCATGGACGCCTGCTCCGCGATGCGCGTCTGCGAAGCGCGCGACGGCCAGCCGATCCAGGCGGGTCACGCCTATATCGCCCCCGGCAGCCAGCATCTGCTGGTGATGTGGGACGGCGCACGTCATGTCTGCCGCCTGCACGACGGCCCGCCGGTCAACCGGCACAAGCCCGCGGTCGACGTCCTCTTCCGCTCGATGGCCGCCAGTGTCGGCGCGGCGACCATCGGATGCCTGCTCACCGGCATGGGCGACGACGGTGCGCGCGGCCTCGGCGAACTGAAGGAAGTCGGCGCGCCCACGCTCGTGCAGGACGAAGCCAGCTCCGTCGTCTGGGGCATGCCGGGTGCCGCCTGGAAGGCCGGCGCCGCCGGCGAGATGTTGCCGCTCGACGCCATCGCCGCGCGCCTGCTCGCGCTTGCCCACACTCCCGTGTCCGTCGCCGCGCGCGTCGGTACCTGAACTCTCGAGACGTCATCATGTCGATTCCGAAAAACGAACGCATCGTGGGATTCGCCGCCAGCGCGGTCGCCCTCGTCGTTGTCCTCGTGTTCCACGCCGCCTGGGTCGCCCCCGTGGTCGTGGCCCTGCTGACGGCGACGTGGATCGCGATCGGGCTGCGCCCGGCACGCCTGCCCGACGTCGAAGTGGTGCTCAGCAGCGCCACCAGCGACGAGGCCTCGGTGCGCGAAGCCATGGAAGACGTGCGCAGCGCGATCGTCGACGAACTCGGTCATGCCAGCCGTGAACTTAACCAGGCGCTCGACCTGCTGCGCGACGCGGTCGCCGAACTGGGCGGCGGCTTCAATGGCCTGTCGCAGAAGACCGGCAAGCAGCAGAAGCTGCTCAGCGAGATCATCGAAGGCGGTGGCAAGGGCATCTCGGTGCAGGACTTCGCCGACCGCACCGCCGGCCTGCTCGAGCACTTCGTCGGCCTGATCGTGCAGCTCTCGCGCGAGAGCCTGCGCATCGTCTATCGCATCGACGGCATGGCGAAGGAAATGGACGCCGTGTTCGCCCTGCTGAAGAACGTGAACACCATCGCCGAGGAAACCAACCTGCTGGCGCTGAACGCGGCGATCGAAGCGGCGCGTGCCGGCGAGTCCGGTCGCGGTTTCGCGGTCGTCGCCGGCGAGATCCGCAACCTGGCGCAGCACAGCAACCAGTTCAACGAGAAGATCGGCACGCACGTGGAGCGCTCGCGCACCGCGATGGAGCAGCTGCGCGAGCTGGTCGGCCACATGGCCTCGCAGGACATGAACGTGGCGCTCTCCGCCAAGGGCGGCATCGACGCGATGATGTCGACGATCACCGAATCGAACGCGCGCACCAGCGCCGCCGCCGACGAAGCCGCCACGATCAACCGCGGCCTGGGCAACGACGTTTCCACGACGATCCGCTCGCTGCAGTTCGAGGACATCCTCAGCCAGCTGTTGCACCAGACGCGGTCGCGCCTGGTCGAGCTGCAGGAGATCACCGCGGACTGCACGCGCGACATCGAGGAACTGGCCTGCGCGCCGTCCGACGCGGCCGAGCTCGGTGCCCGCGCCCAGCGCGTCCGCTCCCGTCTCGCCGAGCAGCGCGAGCGCGCCCGTCTGCGCTCGCGTGGCCCGGCCCTCCAGCAGTCCATGGCTGCCGGCGACATCGACCTGTTCTGAGGAAGCCCACGCATGTCCATCAACGTCCACCACGACACCGAGCAGGGCTGCCTCACCCTTCACCTGGGCGAGCGCTTCGACTTCTCGATCCACCGCGCCTTCCACGACGCCTGCCTGGGCGACGTCGCGCCCGCGCGCAGCTACGTGCTCGACCTGGAGCAGGTCACCGGCATGGACAGCTCGGCGCTGGGCATGCTGATGCTCCTGCGCGAACATGCGGGCGGCGATCGCGCTGAAATCCGCATCGTCAACGCTGGCGCGGAACTGCGTAACACGCTGCGCATTGCCGGCTTCGACAAGCTGTTCACCGTGCACTGAGGTCCACACTGCGCACGACGACCCGCTGGCCCGGCCAGCGGGTTTTTTTTTGCCTGTCAGAACACTGACGGCGATACCGCCGTGATGCAATCTCGACGCGCCGTCGAGCCCCTCGCAATCACTATCGAAGAAATGTAAAGAACCGGCCGAAATTGCATGTCGGAAGCCGGCTGTCATGCCGCTTTTGCGCAGTTGCCCACTGGAGCTCAGCGTCTCATGAAAACGGCGGTGTGACGGGGGTCACACTCGACATTTCTGGCTCCCGAATGGCAGGGGGCACTACCCAAGGCGTGCGACGCCTGAGGAGTGATCATGAGCGAGCAGACGATCGGTAAGGTTTTGACGCGTACCCTCCTGGCGAGTTGCATCCTCGCCGCGTCGGTGTCCATTACGGCATGCAGCGGGCACGGGTCTACCCGCTCCGGCGGCGGCTCAGGCGGGACCGTTCAGCCCGGCGGCGCCGGTGATACCGGCGGTGGCGGTGCGGGCGGCGGCTCGGACGGTGGCGGATCCGGTGGTACGGGCGGCACCGGCGGGACAGGTGGCGCGGGTGGTGGTACAGGCGGCACCGGAGGTGGCACGGGAGGCGGTGGTACCGGCGGTGGCGGAACGGGCGGTGGCGACGGCGGTGGAACCGGTGGCGGCGACGGCGGCGGTGGTGGTGGCACGGGCGGCACGCCCGCACCGAGCAACGCGGTCGGGGCGGTCGCGACCGGCACCGGAAACATCATCACGGCACTGGGCAACACCGTCTCGGGCGTCGGGGCCCAGATTCCGGCAACGACGATTCTCGGCGGCACGTCGGGCCTCGGCACGGGTCTCGGCAATGCCGTCGACGGCATCGGCGGCGCCATCACGACGATCGGGAACGGCGTCGGCGACGGCCTCGGCCAGACCGGCAACACGACCAATCCGGTCGGCACGACGACGGATTCCCTCGGCAACGCGGTCGTCCAGATCGGCGACGGCGTGCAGGACCTCGGCGGCGCTCTGCCGACGGTGGGCCAAGGCACGCCGATCGCGCCGATCACCTCGCTCGTCGGCAACGTCGTCGACGGCACCGGCAATGTGGTGTCGCAGGTCGGGCAGGGGCTCGACGGCGTCCTGCAGTCCAACGGCACGAACGCGCTGACGCAGACGCTGAGCGACACGGTGACGCCGCTCGCCAGCGCGCTGGGCGACAGCAGTTCGCCGATTCAGTCGACGAACCTCATCGCCGCCACCGGGAATGCGAGCGGCGGTCTCGTCGGTGGCCTCAGCGGCGCCGTGGCTGGACTCGGCGCGAACATCGCCAGTGCGCAGGTGCCCGGAGCGGCGAACGGCCTGACGTCGCCCTTGGGCAATACGATCGAAGGCGCCGGCACGGCGCTCGCTTCGCTGAGCAGTGGTTTGCAGGGTGGCCTTGGCACGGCGGCGCCGGGCGCCGGCGATGTCGTGGGCACGACGCTCGGCGGCCTCACCGGCACCGTCTCGGGTCTTGGCGGCACGGTGAGCGGTGCCGGCACGGGTGCCCTCTCGCCCCTGGCTCCGCTGACGACGACCGCCGGCTCGGCCCTGGGCAGCATTGCCGACGGTGCGACGGCGGCCGTGAGTTCGGGCGGTGCGCTCTCGGGTGTGACGGGCGCGGTGAGTGGCGTGGTCAACGGCGTCGCCGGCGTCACGACGATCAATGGTGGGACGACCTCCGGCGGCACCGGAGCGACGGCGGGTCTCGCCAGCACGGTCTCCGGCGTCACCAATACGGTCGGCGGGGTGGTCGGTGGGCTGGTCGGTGGTCTGACGAGCGCCGAGGACGGCGGCGGTGCGGGCGACGCACCGCTGAAGGGCATCCTCGGCAAGCGCGGCCGCTGATCCCGATGCTCCCCGGGTGGACGGCGCCCCCCGCGCCGTCCACCCCGGCCTTCGGGCCCTTCGCGCGCGGAGGCACCCGCGCGTTTTTTTTGAAATGAAGAAGGAACGTCCATGTCCCGATGGTTCGGTTGCCTCCTTGGCATGACCGTCGTCTGCTCCGCCCACGCGCAGGTCCGCGCCCCCGCCAATCCGTTACAGACCCTTCCCCGAGCGGAAGCGCCGAAACAGGCGCCATCGGTGCAGGTGAACGTGCAGGCGCCGAACCCGGCGCTCGAAGCCCTGTTGTCGACCCATCTCACGCCGACGCGCTTCGACGTCACGGGCGTGCACTCGGTGCCTTTCGCCGAGGTGGCCGCCGTGTTCACGCCGCTCAAGGGCAAGGACGTGACCGTGCGCGACCTCGTCGCGGCCGCCGACAAGGTCACCGCGATGTACAAGGCGCGGGGCTATGCGCTTTCGTTCGCGTTCGTTCCGGCACAAAACCTCGCCGGTGGCGTCGTTCGCATCCAGGTGGTCGAGGGTTATGTGGCCTCGGTCGACGTGACGGGCGATCCCGGTAATCTCGAACCGCGCATCCGCGCGATGGCCGCGCATGTCGTCGGCGAGCGCCCGCTGCGCCAGGAGACGTTCGAGCGTTACACGCAACTCCTCGGCCAGCTTCCCGGTGTGAAGATCGCCGCGAACGTCCCGCCGCCGACGACCACTGACGGCGCGACGAAACTCGATCTGGCAGTGACGCGACAGCGCTATGACGTGAGCTACGGCCTCGACCTCAACCATCCCGGGGCGCAGGGCGTGTTCACGCTGCTGGAAAATGGCGCGACGCCGCTGGGCGAGCAGCTCAGCCTTTCGACGCTGTTTCCGAACGGAGGCGGCCAGCGCTTCTATTCGGCCGGCTACCTTCAGCCCATCGGTTCGCGCGGGTGGCAGGGCAAGGTGGATGCGAGTCGTTACTGGGGCCAGCCGGACACCGACGAGCAGCTTCCGTCGTACCTCGATCACCGCCTCACGCAGGAGCGTCTCGCCCTCTCGGCCATCTATCCGATCGTGCTGAACAACTCGGAACGCCTCGGGGTGACGACGGGCATCTACGCATCGCGCCAGGACGATCGCTACCGCAACGTCGACACCGGCGCGATGGTCGCGCTGCAGTCGAGCGTGCGCGTGCTCAACGCGGAACTCTCGTGGCTGAAAGTGAGCACGACGCAGACGCGGCAGTTCTCGTTCGCCGTCGCGCACGGATTCGCGGGGCTGGGCGCGTATTCGCGCGCGGTCAGCAACGTGGGTGAGCTGGGCCTGGCGACGCCCGACGTCTCGTTCACCCGTTACACGGGCAACCTCGTCTGGTCGAACCAGTGGGCGCACCATCTCGGCACGGTGTTCCGCGCGACCGGACAGTACAGCGACTCCGCGTTGCCCTCGACGGAGCAGATCAACTTCGGCGGGCCGAGCTTCGCCTACGCGTACGATCCCGGCGACGCCGCGGGCGACAGTGGCTGGGCGGCGTCCGGTGAGGTGAATCGCAGCTTCGTCTCCGGTGCCCGGTGGATCAAGTCGATCGTGCCGTACGTGGCCTATCAGACCGCCCGCGTCTACCTCAACGGCGGCCGTCCCTTGATCGACCGGCTCGATTCCGCGGCGGTGGGCGTGCGGGCCTCCGACAACAAGCATTACTCGGTCGATTTCGCGCTCGCCTGGCCCACGGGTGACAAGCCGCCCGAAACCCGTGACCGCGACATGCGCTGGAACCTGACGTTCAGCTACAAGCTCATGTGACAGGGCAGGGGCGTCCGGCGCCGACCGGTCCTTCACGGCACCGGCGCCAAGATCCTGCGACACGCCAGCGCCGAGCCATGCCATGCCCCTCAACCTCAGCCCACCGCCGATCCTCTTCGACGAATCGCTGGAGCATGTCGAACCCGACGAGGCGGAGACTACCGAGCAGCTGATCGAGACGCTGACGAAGATCAACCAGACGACGCTGGAACACGAGAAGCACGCGCATCGTTCCGTGCATGCGAAGAGCCATGCGCTGCTGACGGGCGAACTGATCGTCCCGGACGACCTGCCGCGCGAGCTCGCGCAGGGCATCTTCGCGAAGCCGGGGCGCTATCCCCTGGTGATGCGCCTCTCGACGGTGCCGGGCGACATCCTCGACGACAGCGTTTCGACGCCGCGTGGCATGGCGGTGAAGATCGTCGGCGTGGAGGGTGAGCGTCTCCCCGGCAGCGACGGGGACGTCACTCAGGACTTCGTGCTGGTCAACGGCCCGGCCTTTTCGGCGCCCAACGCGAAGCGTTTCGCGGGCACGCTGAAGCTGATCGCCGCGACGACGGATCGCGCGGAAGGTGCGAAGAAGGCGCTTTCCGCGGTGCTCCGCGGCACCGAGCGCGTGATCGAGGCCTTCGGCGGCCGGAGCCCGACGCTGCTCGCGCTGGGCGGCCAGCCGGAGACGAATCCGCTCGGCGATACCTATTATTCGCAAGCGCCTCTGCGCTTCGGCGATTACGTGGTGAAGGTGTCGATCGCGCCGCACTCGCCGAACCTGACGGCGCTCACCGATGCCACGCTCAACGTCAACGGCAAGTCCAACGGCTTGCGCGAGGCGATGGTCAACCACTTCGCGGAAGAAGGCGGGGAATGGGACCTGCGGGTGCAGTTCTGCACGGACCCGGAGACCATGCCGGTCGAGGACGCTTCCGTGGTCTGGCCGGAGGAGAAAAGCCCTTACATCGACGTCGCGCGCATCGTCGTGCCGCCGCAGGCCGCGTGGAACGCCGCGCGTCGCGCCGCGATCGACGACGGCCTGGCCTTCAGCCCGTGGCATGGCATCGCCGCGCACCGGCCGCTCGGATCGGTCATGCGCGCCCGGAGGCTGGCGTACAAGGTCATGGCGAAGTTCCGCGCGCACCATAACAACGTGAGCGTCGTCGAGCCCCGTTCGATCGAAGAACTCGGCCTGTAGGAAAGGCCCGGGCGCGATTTCAGGGTTCGCGCGCCAGCGCGCAGGGCGGGGCGAGAAGCTGTCGCGGCCGGGTCCGCTCCCACAGATCGTCGCCGGAAATCGTGGGAGCGGCCCTGGCCGCGACAGCTCTTCGCCGCGGTCTCCAGGTTTGCGCGCCAGCGCGCAGGGTGGGGCGAGAAGCTGTCGCGGCCGGGTCCGCTCCCACACGGCCTCTTCGGTGCTCCTACCAGCCCATGTAATGGCCGCCATTGATGGCGAGGTTCGATCCGGTGATCCAGCTGGAATCCTCGGAGGTGAGGAACGCGACGGCGTGGGCGATTTCCTCGGGCCGGCCGAGGCGACCGACGGGGATCTGCGCGACGATCTTGGCGCGGATGTCCTCGGGCACGGCCATGACGAGGTCGGTGCCGACGTAGCCGGGCGAGACCGTGTTCACGGTGATGCCGAACTTCGCGTTCTCCTGCGCCAGCGAGATGGTGAAGCCGTGCACGCCGGCCTTCGCGGCAGCGTAGTTGGCCTGGCCGTACTGGCCCTTCTGACCGTTGATCGAGCTGATCTGGACGATGCGGCCCCACTGACGCGAGCGCATGCCCTCGATCACGGGGCGCGTCACGTTGAAACAGGCGTTGAGGTTGGTGTTCACCACCTCGGTCCACTGCTGGTAGTCCATCTTGTGGAACGTCGTGTCGCGGGTGATGCCGGCGTTGTTGATCAGGATCTCGACCGGGCCGGCCAGGTCCTCCACGCCGCGGATCATCGCCTCGGCCGAGGCGGGGTCCGACACGTCGCCCGGCACCATCACGACGTCGATGCCGTCGCGGATCATGTCCTCGCGCCAGGCGGCCGCGCGGGCGTCGTCGCGGTAGTTGGTGGCGACCCGGTGGCCCTGCCGGGCAAGGTAGCGCACGATCGCCGTACCGATGCCGCCCGTGCCGCCGGTCACCAGTGCCGTGCGCTGCGTCATACCCTGCTTCATCGTCCCGATCGTCCCGTCGTGGCCCGCGTGCGGGCAAACCTTCGTTATAACGTCGCGCCCCGGGTAAGACTACTGCGGCGGAGCGTCGCAGGCGCGAATTCGCGCAGGGCGTCGCGCAGCAGGTCGGCCGGGCTCGTGGCGGCGCTCGTCGTGGGCACGCCGAGCCGGTCCAGCGCCAGACGCAGGGCGGGCAGGGGATCGGTCGGATCCACCGGCACGGCCGCCGACGACTTCGACAGTTTCCGGCCTTCCGCGTCCACGACCAGCGGCAAATGGAGGTAACCCGGGCTGGGAAGACCCAGCAGGCCCTGCAGGTAGATCTGCCGGGCGGTGGAGTCGAGCAGGTCGGCGCCGCGGACGACGTGCGTGATGCCCTGTTCGCCGTCGTCGACCACGCAGGCGAGCTGGTACGACCACAACCCCTCGACCCGGCGGATGACGAAGTCGCCGGCGACCTCCCGGAGGTTTTCCGCCTGCGGACCCTGGAGGTCGTCCGTCCACGCGATCACCCGGTCGGGCGAGCGCAAGCGCCACGCCGGTGCGCGCGACGGATCGGGAGGCGCGATGCACCGGCCGTCGCGATGCAGGCCGCCGTGCGCGGCGAGCTCTGCGCGGCTGCACCAGCAGGGAAACAGATGGCCCTCGTCGCGCAGGCGTGCGAAGGCGGCCTCGTAGAGCGCATCGCGCCGCGACTGGAAGACGGGCGGCGCGTCGGGCGTCATGCCGAAGGCGTCGAGCGTCGAGAGGATGGCCGCGGCCGATCCGGGAACCTCGCGCGGAGGATCGATGTCTTCGATGCGTACCAGCCACTGCCCACCGGCGTGGCGGGCCACCAGCCAGCTGCCGACGGCCGCGACCAGCGAGCCGAAGTGCAGGGCGCCCGTGGGCGAGGGAGCGAAGCGTCCGCGATAGGCCGGCACTGTCATGGATCGGGAATTGAGAGGTTTCTCATGGTCGCGACGGGCAGACGTGTCAGTGTAGGCGATGCGCGTTCCGCTGCCAGCGGCCACGTGACGCCTTCGCGGCGGTGGATGCCGGTGCGGCCATTGAATCATTCAGTGTCCGCCCCGAAAAATTGCCTTGTGCGGCGCCACTTAGCCTGCCGCCATGAGAGAGACAAACCATGTTCAAACGCATCGCCTTGTTCGTCGCCACCAACCTCGCGGTCATCCTGCTGCTGACGATCGTCTGCCGGGTCCTCGGCATCGATCAGTGGGCCGCCCAGCGCGGCATGGGTATCGGTGGCCTGATCGTCTTCGCCTCCGTCTTCGGCATGGGCGGCGCATTCATTTCGCTGGCCATCTCGAAGTGGACCGCGAAGATGTCCACCGGGGCCCAGGTCATCAAGGAGCCGCGCAACGAAACGGAGCGCTGGCTGCTCGAGACCGTCCGCCGCCACGCCGAGAAGGCCGGCATCGGCATGCCCGAGGTGGCCGTCTACGACGCGCCGGAAATGAACGCCTTCGCCACCGGCATGTCGCGCAACAACGCGCTCGTGGCCGTGAGCACGGGTCTCCTGCAGCAGATGGACCGCGAGCAGGTCTCGGCCGTGCTCGGCCACGAGATCGGTCACGTCGCCAACGGCGACATGGTCACCCTGACCCTGATCCAGGGCGTGCTCAACACGCTGGTGATCGTGCTCGCCCGCGTCGTGGGCCGCGTGGTCGACAGCTGGCTCAGCGGCGGCCGCGAGCGCGACGGCGAGGGCGGCATCGGCTACTTCGTGGTCGTGATGGTGCTGCAGATCGTGTTCGGCCTGTTCGCCTCGATGATCGTCATGTGGTTCTCGCGCTGGCGCGAGTTCCGGGCGGACGCCGCGGGCGCCAGCCTCGCCGGCCGCGCCTCGATGATCTCCGCGCTGCAGCGCCTCTCCGGCAACCACGGCGACACGTCGCTGCCGCAGACGATCCAGGCCTTCGGCATTTCCGGCCACCTGGCCTCGGGCTTCAAGCGGCTGTTCATGAGCCACCCGCCCATCGAGGAACGCATCGCGGCGCTGCAGGCCGCGAGGTGATCCGGACAGGAGGCCGCCGGAAGGCGGCCTCTTTTTTTCCGGGGACGGAGAGGGGCTACGTGGAGGTGGGAAATGGGAAGTGGGGGCGCGGTCCCGGCGCGCGGTCGAGGGGGCAGCAGCGCCTCGAGCGCCTCGACGCACCCGGTGGGCGACCGGTGCCCTCGGACGCACGATGTCGCGCCCCCATTTCCCATCTCCCATCCCCAACGATCCCCTCACGGTCTCAGGTCGCGGCACCACCCACCACCCCCTTTTCCCGCTCCCGTCCCATCCCCATACTCCCCTGCCTGTCCCACCCTGAAGGAACGGCATCGTGAGCCAGGAAACCCGTAAGTTCGAAGCCGAGGTCGCGCAGGTCCTGCACCTGGTGACCCACTCCCTCTACTCGCACAAGGAAATCTTCCTGCGCGAGCTCATCTCCAACGCCTCCGACGCGTGCGACAAGCTTCGCTTCGAGGCGATCGCGGACCCCTCCCTGACCGACGGCGATGCCGAACTGCGCATCCAGGTGACCTGGGACCCGGACGCCCGCACGATCAGCATCCGCGACAACGGCATCGGCATGAGCCGTGACGACGTCGTCACCAACATCGGCACGATCGCCAGCTCCGGCACCCGCCGCTACCTCGAAGCGCTTTCGGGCGAGCAGAAGGCGGACGCCCGCCTGATCGGTCAGTTCGGCGTCGGTTTCTATTCGGCGTTCGTCGTGGCCGACAAGGTCACCGTCATCACGCGCCGCGCGGGTCAGCCGACCGAGGCCGGCGTGCGCTGGGAAAGCGACGGCAAGGGCGAGTACTCGCTCGAGGACACGAACGTCACCGAGCGCGGCACCACGGTCGTGCTGCATCTGAAGGCCGACGAGGACGAGTTCCTCAACGCCTGGAAGCTCCGTTCGCTGGTGACCAAGTACTCGGACCACGTGGCATTCCCGATCCGCATGCCCGCCGAGAAGGACGGCAAGCCGGACCCGACCGACTGGTCGACCGTCAACTCGGCGTCCGCGCTGTGGTCGCGCCCGAAGACCGAGATCACCGACGAGGAATACAAGGAGTTCTACAAGTCGCTGGGGCACGACTTCAACGATCCGCTGGCCTGGAGCCACAACCGCGTCGAAGGCTCGCAGAGCTATACCACGCTGCTCTACGTGCCGGAGCAGCCGCCGTTCGACCTGATGATGGGCGGCCGCGAGGAGCGCAAGGGCCTCAAGCTGTACATCAAGCGCGTCTTCATCATGGACGCCGCGGAGGAACTGCTGCCGAACTACCTGCGCTTCGTGCGCGGCGTGGTGGACGCCGACGACCTGCCGCTGAATGTCAGCCGCGAGATCCTCCAGCAGAATCGCCAGCTCGAGCGCATCAAGAGCGCCTGCGTGAAGCGCGTGCTCGATGTGCTCGAGAAGATCGCCCGCGACGAGCCGGAAAAGTTCGCGACGTTCCTCGCCGGCTTCGGCAACACGCTGAAGGAAGGCATCGTCGAGGACACCGCCAACCGCGAGCGCATCGCGAAGCTGCTGCGCTTCGCCTCGACGAAGGGCGACGGCGCGGCGAAGACGGTTTCGTTCGACGACTACATCGGCCGCATGGCGGTGGGACAGGACGCCATCTGGTACGTCACCGCCGATAGCTACACCGCCGCCGCGGGCAACCCCGCGCTCGAAGCGCTGAAGGCGAAGGGCATCGAAGTGCTGCTGATGTCCGACCGCGTCGACGAGTGGATGCTCGGTTACCTCACCGAGTACGAAGGGAAGCGTCTGCGCAACGTGTCCAAGGGCGAGTTCCCGCTCGACGAGGCCGACAAGGCGAAGCAGGAAGCCGCCACGGCCGAGGCCGCGCCGCTGATCGAACGCGCGAAGTCGTTGCTCGGCGATCGCGTGAGCGACGTGCGCGTGTCCGCGCGCCTGACGGATTCGCCGTCGGTGCTCGCGCTGGCCGATTTCGACCTCGCCCCCCACCTGGCGCGCCTGCTGCGCGAAGCGGGCCAGGACGTGCCGGCGTCGAAGCCGGCGCTGGAACTCAACCCGTCGCATCCGCTGGTGCAGCGTCTTGCCGGCGAAGCCGACGACGCGAAGGCCGGCGACCTCGCCAGCCTGTTGCTCGAGCAGGCGGAGATCACCGCGGGTGCTCAGCTCGCGGATCCCGCGGGCTTCGTGCAGCGGATGAACCGGGTGCTGCTGGGGTAAGCGCGAGACCCTCCGCGCTCCGCGAAAAGCGGTCGCGGCCAGGTCCGCTCCCACAACGACAGTAGGGCTAGGTCCGCTCCCTCGCCGTTGTGGGAGCGGACCTGGCCGCGACGTCTTCTCGCGAGGCGCCACAGGCCCGCCGCTCTCACAGCCACGTCACCCCAGGGACGACCGCCTCCCTGCTATCGTCCCCGCCCATGTCCGCGCTCCTGATCCTCTTCCTCTGCCTCGCCCTCGGCATCCTTGCGCGCCGTTTCGCGACGCTGCCCGACGGCATCGTGCCGGGCATCAACTGGTGGGTGCTCAACGTCGCGCTGCCGGCGCTGGTGCTGGCGCTCGTTCCCCACGTCACGATCGACGTGAACCTCTGGTTCCCCGTCGTCGGCATGTACGTGACCTTCTTCGGCGCCTGGGCGCTGTTCGCCACGCTGGGCCGGCTCTTCGCGTGGAGTCCCCAGCGCATCGGCTGCCTCACGCTCGTCTGCGGCCTGGGCAACACCTCGTTCATCGGCTACCCGATGATGGAGGCCTTGCACGGCAAACCCGGCCTCTCCATCGCCGTCATCGCCGACCAGCTCGGATGTTTTCCGATGCTCGCCGCGGGCGGCATCGTCGTGGCGTCGATGTATTCCGGGCGCGGCGCGAGCGCCGCATCGATCGTCCGCCGGGTGCTGACGTTTCCGGCGTTCGTCTGCCTCGTGATCGGCGTGACCGTCGGCCTCCTCGGCGGGTGGCCCGCGATGGTCGAGAAGGTGTTGCTGCAGATCGGCCAGACGCTGACGCCGCTCGCGCTGTTCTCGGTCGGCCTGCAATTCCGCCTGCACCTGCGTCGCGGGCAGGTGGGAGCGCTGACCGCCGGCCTGGCGTGGAAGCTGCTGCTCGCACCGCTGCTGGTGCTAGGCATCGGCGTGGCCGCCGGCGTCGGCGGCCTGACCCTGACCGTCGGTGTGCTTCAGGCGGCGATGGCACCGATGATTTCCGCGGCCATCCTCGCCGACCGGTACGATCTCGAGCCGCAACTTGCCAACACCGTGCTCGGCGCCGGCATCCTGCTCTCACTGGCGACCATTCCGATCGGCAACCTCTTCCTCCCCGCGGCGTAAGCGGGGCTTGCGATCGCCCGGGCCGACCCTATCACTCGAAGATGACCGATACCTCGACGACCTCCGGCGTCCGCGCCGACGTGTGGCTCTGGGCCGCGCGCTTCTTCAAGACCCGCAGCCTCGCCAAGCAGGCGATCGACGGCGGCAAGGTCGAACTCAACGATGCCACCTGCAAGCCGGCCAAGCCGGTGCAGGTGGGTGACACGCTGCGCATCACTCGTGGGGAAGAGCGACTCGTCTGCACCGTGACGGGGCTGTCGCAGAAGCGCGGCCCGGCGCCGGAGGCGCGCAAGCTCTATGCGGAGACCGAGGCCAGCGTCGCCGAGCGCGAACGCCAGCGCGAAGACCGCCGCCTGACGGGCGGCGCGTTGCTCCGCCCGGACGCGCGTCCCGACAAGCGCGATCGCCGGCTGATCCAGGATCTGAAGAAGACGCTCTGAGGAAGGAGGTCGCGGCGGTCCCGTGCGCCCTATCGCCGATACGATCGGCTCCCACCCCCCGGTAGTCGCCCCACCGCAAGCCCGCTACCGGAGGGGTAGGAGCCGATCGCATCGGCGATCCCGCGTAGCGGGCCAAGGGCCGGTGTAGCCAAAAAAACAGCCCCCGCGAGTCCAACCCGGGCTGCTGACGCGGGGTGGGGCGGGGGCTGTCGCGGGCCGTTGGATGGAGAGTCGTCTTGCCCGCTTGAAGCCGGTGCGCGTTCGGCGCCGCACCGGTGATGACTATAGGAAACCGGACCGATCGATGGAATTCGTTTGTTCGAATGGCGTCGATAGACCATCCCAATCGCAAGCTATCCCCTGTAGGAGCGCGCCCTGCGCGCGACATCTTTTAGCGGTGAGCTTCAGGCCCTGAGCTCTTCGCGAAAACATGTCGCGCGCAGGGCGCGCTCCCACGGCTGCATCAGCGCAGCATCTTCTTCAGCTTGTAGAGCTGATCCAGCGCCTCGCGGGGCGCCAGATCGTCCGGATCGAGCGCACGCAGGGCCTCCTCCACCGGCGACGGCAGCGGCGGCGCGAACAGGCCCATCTGCGGCGCCGCGGGCACCGGCGCGGCGACCGCGGCGGTCACCTCGTGTCCCTGTTCCAGGGCGGCGAGGTAGCGCCGCGCATCCGCGATCACCGTCTTGGGCAAGCCGGCCAGCGCGGCCACCTGAAGGCCGAAGCTGCGGTTCGCCGGGCCGTCCTTGACCGTGTGCATGAAGACCAGTTGCTCGCCGTATTCCACGGCATCCAGATGCACGTTGGCGATGGTGCGGAACTCGCCCGCGAGCTCCGTGAGCTCGAAGTAATGCGTGGCGAACAGCGTGAACGCGCAGCTGGTCGCCGCGAGGTGCACGGCGGCGGCGCGCGCGAGCGACAGGCCGTCGTACGTGCTGGTGCCGCGGCCCACCTCGTCCATCAGCACGAGGCTGCACTCGGTGGCGTTGTGCAGGATGTTCGCCGTCTCGCTCATCTCCACCATGAAGGTGGACTGGCCGCGCGACAGGTCGTCGCCCGCACCGATGCGCGTGAAGATCCGATCGATCGGGCCGATCGTCGCGCCCGACGCCGGCACATAGCTGCCGACGTGCGCGAGCAGCACGATCAGCGCGTTCTGGCGCATGTAGGTGGACTTACCGCCCATGTTCGGGCCGGTGATCACCAGCATTCGGCGGCTCTTGTCGAGCGCGAGATCGTTCGGCTCGAACGGCTCGTCGCGCACCTTCTCCACCACGGGGTGGCGGCCGCGGTCGATGCGGATGCCGGGCACGTCGGTGAGCTCGGGCGCGGCCCAGTCGAGCGCCTCGGCGCGATCGGCGAGATCCGCCAGGACGTCCAGCTCCGCCATCGCGGCCGCGCCGATCTTGAGCGCCGGCAGGCGCTCGATGAGCCGGTCGAGCAGCAGCTCGTACAGCGCGCGCTCGCGCATCAGCGAGCGCTCCTTCGCGGAGAGCACCTTGTCCTCGAACTGCTTGAGTTCTTCGGTGATGTAGCGTTCGGCGTTCTTCGTCGTCTGTCGGCGCGTGTAGTGCTGCGGGGCCTTTTCCGCCTGCGCCTTGGTGATCTCGATGTAGTAGCCGTGCACGCGGTTGTAGCCGACCTTCAGCGTCGGGATGCCGCTGGCCGCCTTCTCGCGTTCTTCCATGTCGACCAGGAACTGGTCCGCGTTGGTCGAGAGGCGCCGCAGTTCGTCCAGTTCCTCGTCGTACCCTTCGGCCAGCACGCCGCCGTCGCGCAGCAGCACCGGCGGCTGCGCGATGATCGCGCGCGCCAGGAGATCGGCCGTCTCGGCGTGATCGCCGATGCGGTCGACGAGGCCGTGCAGCAGCGGGCTGTCGAGGCCCGCGATCTCCTCGCGCAACAAGGGCGCCGCGGCGAGGCCGTCGCGCAGCGTCGACAGGTCGCGCGGACGCGCCGAGCGCAACGCCACGCGCGCGAGGATGCGTTCGAGGTCGCCGACGCCGCGCAGCCGCTCGCGCAGCGACACGTGCCGGCGCGAGTCGATCAGGCTGCCGATCGCCTGATGCCGGGCGCGCAGCACGCCGCGGTCGCGCAACGGACGGTTCAGCCAGCGGCGCAGCAGGCGCGCGCCCATCGGCGTCACGGTCTCGTCGAGCACGCCGAGCAGCGTGTTGTCGACGTTGCCGCTCTGGTGCGTGTCGATTTCGAGGTTGCGCCGGGTGGCGGCGTCCATCGCGATCGTCTCGCCCGCGTTCTCGACCGCCATGCCGGTCAGGTGTGGCAGGGCGCTCTTCTGGGTTTCTTCCACGTAACCCAACAGGCAGCCCGCCGCGGCGATGGCGAGCGGCATGCCGTCCACGCCGAAGCCGAGCAGGTCGCGCGTGCGGAAGAAGCGGCAGAGTTCGCGCGTCGCCGCATCGCCGTCGAAATGCCAGGGCTGCCGCTTGCGCAGGCCCGGCAGCGACGAGACCAGCTTCGGCCATGCGACATCCTCGCTCACCAGCGTCTCCGCCGGCTGGAGGCGCGCGAGTTCGGCGGCGAGGCCCTCGGGGGAGGGCACCTCGGTCAGCAGGAACCGGCCGGTGGAAAGATCCACCCATGCGAGCCCGTAGCCCTTCGGGCCCGCGGAGATCGCCAGCAGGAGGTTGTCCCGGCGCTCTTCCATCAGAGCCGCGTCGGTCACGGTGCCCGGGGTGACGATGCGCACCACCTCGCGCTTCACCGGGCCCTTCGACGTCGCCGGGTCCCCGATCTGCTCGCACAGCGCGACGGATTCGCCGAGCTTCACCAGCCGGGCCAGGTAGTTCTCCACGGCGTGGTACGGGACGCCCGCCATGGGAATCGGCGCGCCGGCCGACTGCCCGCGCTGGGTCAGGGTGATGTCCAGCAGGCGCGCGGCCTTGCGCGCGTCGTCGTAGAACAACTCGTAGAAGTCGCCCATCCGGAAGAACAGCAGGATGTCGGGATGCTCCGCCTTCGCCGCCAGGTACTGGCGCATGAAGGGCGTATGCCCTGCGGTGGCGGAGCGGTCTTCTTCAGCGATGGCCATGCGTGTCTTCGGTCGATGCGTGACGGCGCGCCACCCATGGCACGCCAGCCACACATGATAAGCGACCGGGGAAGGGGGTGCCGCCTGGCGACCGGGCATGAAAAAGCCCACGGAGGGGAGGCCGTGGGCTTTTGGGGTATTCCATCTTCGCACCAGCAGCAGGGGAACCGCCTTATGTGCCTGGGACCGGCGCCATCTCGGCTGCCTTGGGAATAACTATACCGACCGGTTTATGAACTCAGGTTAAGCGAGCCGGGCATGCCCGTCGCCAGTGTCCCGGACTTCCCGCGAGCCCCCCGCCGAAGGGGTGGGAGCCGATCGCATCGGCGATCCGGCCGGCCCCTCCCAATAGGACCGTCAGACCGCCAGCGTCGGCACGCTCACCTTCGGCAGCAGCCGCTGGGTGAAGTACTTGTCCTGGTAGTAGCGGATCTTGGTGCACATCACCGGGTGCGGGATGCCCTCGTACAGGAAGACCTCCTTGTCCGGCCCCATGGCCTTCAGCTCCTGCGGCAGCATCAGGGCGCGCTTCTCCTCCGAGTGGCTCTTCGAAACGTCGCCCTTCTTGCTCTTCGTGATGTTCTCCCGCCGCACGGTGGTGTAGCCGAGCATGTCGGAGTAGTCGTTCGCATCCTGCTGCTCGCGCGGCGCATAGACGATCTGCAGCGCGTGGTTGGTGATGACGGTGCGCGAGACATCCTTGCCGTACACCGCGTCCAGCTGCGCCATGCTCTGGATGATCGGCAGCAGGCGGATGTTGTAGCCGGCCATGTACGCGACCGCGGACGCGATGATCTCGACCTTGCCGATCGACGTGAACTCGTCCATCAGGAGCAGGCACTGATGCTTGAGGGCCGGGTTGTTCTCCGGCCGCTCCTTCGTGTTGAGGTTGATCAGCTGACTGAAGAACAGGTTCACGATCAGCCGGCTCTCGGCCAGCTTGTTCGGCTGGATGCCGATGTAGATCGTCATCTTCTTCTTGCGCACATCCGTGAGCAGGAAGTCGTCCGCGCTGGTCGCGGCGTCCAGCACCGGGTTGATCCACGCGTTCAGCGGTTCCTTGAACGTGCCGAGGATCGACGCGAACGTCTCCGCCGCCTGCGACAACAGGTTGGCGAACGCCGACTGCGCGTTGGCGCTCAGGAAAGGCTCCTTCGACAGGCGCGTGTAGAGCTCGCGCAGGTCGGTGCCGTCGCCCGAGGACAGTCGGTAGATCATCCCGAGCGTCGGCTTGCTCCGCACGATTTCCGGGCGACCGTGCTTCTCGTCGTCGTCCCACTTCTCGCACAGGTACAGCGAGAACGCCATGAAGGCGTTGCGCGCCTGGCTGACCCAGAATTTCTGGTCGTCCGAGCCGTCGGGGTAGAGCATCGTGGCGATGCTCATGAGGTCCGATACGCGGAACGCCGGGTCTTTCGACACATAGGTGAGCGGGTTCCAGCGATGCGTGCGCCGGTCCTCCGCGAACGGATTGAACAGGTAGATTTCCTGTCCCTGCGACGCCCGCCAGCCGCTGGTGAGGTCGAAGTTCTCCTGCTTGATGTCCAGGACGACCGTCGATTCCTGGTAATCGAGCAGGTTCGGAATCACCACGCCCACGCCCTTGCCCGAACGGGTCGGCGCCGCGAGGATCACGAACTGCTGCCCGGGCAGGCGCACCAGCTGGCCGCCGAACTTGCCGACGAGGATGCCGTTTGGCGACGGCGAAAGCATCTTCTGCTTGCGCAGATCGGCCGCGGTCGCGAAACGCGCGTCGCCATGGATCGCCTTGGCCTTGCGCTTCATGAGCAGGTAGAGCGCGAACAGCCACGCCACCATCGGCAACAGGAAGCCGACGATACCGGCGGTCTCGATCCGCCACGCGTAGGGCTGCACCTGCGGATGGTTCAGCGCGCGAATGTAGCTGAGATAGGTACCCCATCCCGTCGGCACGTCCGAGAGGCGAAGAAACGCCAGCGTCAACCAGCCCGCGAAAAAGTTACCGACCACCAGGGCGACGACGCCGAGCACCGCCGCCCAAAATCCCTTGTTCTTCATCATGCTTCAATCTGCCTTCGTTCCCTGGAATGTCCGATCAAACGTGTCGGGCGCTCTGTTGCGTGGTATGTGCCTCTGCCTGCCGCTGGGAGTTCGCGTGTATCGCCGCGGTCCCGGCCTGCGTCTGGCTGCTGGCGTGCGCTTCCGCGCTGCTCTGTTCGAGCGGGGTCTGCACGGCCTGCATCACATCGACATCCGCCACCTTCCTGAACGGGGAATGCTCCTGCCCCTGAACCGCATAGACGCGCGTGGCATCGCGGTTCAGTCCGACCATGTCGATGCGGTCCATGCCGGCCGCAGTGGCCGATGCGGTGAGGGAGCCGGCGAGGCGCTCAGTGTGCTCGCCCGAGGGGCGACCATGAGCGACATCGAGCTTCTGCAATTCGCCAAGCGCCTGCCGGAACATGGCGTTAGCCGGGTGTGCGACATCGTCGAGCAGGGGCGGTGCCGCCGCGCGCGGCCCATCTTGTTTGGGCGTACGTCCGGCTTCGAGCGCCTTGAGCGTCGCTGGTCCGACAATGCCATCCGGTTTCAGCTGGTGATCCGTCTGGAATTTCTCGATCGCCGCCTTCGTTTCCTTACCCATCGCGCCGTCCGGATCGAGCGGCTTGCCCTTCGAATCGACATAGCCCTGATCGCGGAGCATTTCCTGAATGTGGATCACCTTGTCTTTCGACAGGTGTCGACGGCCCGCTTCCTGTGTCGGGAGGGACTCGGGGCCATTCGGCTTGTATCCATTCTCAAGCGCCTCCTCCCAGGCCTCGGCGGCCCGTTTCCGGGCAGACAGGCCATTGTGCCCGCCGTTGATGTCGAAGCAGGCCGCCTTTACGTCGCCCTGGTCGTGGTTCGCCACGACGCGGTCCTTCCAATAGTGAATGGCGATCTTCGCCGCGATCTCCTTGTCCTCCGCAAGCTCTGGATGCGTGACGAGGTCGAGACCGAGTTCCTTGCCGACGCGCTCGTAGTTGTCCCGCCCCGTCAGCTGAACGTACCCACGCCCGTGGAAGGTCCAGCCGTCGCCGGGTTCGGTGTTGCCCAGGTTCTTCTTGCCCCAGGAGCCACCGTACACGGCATTGGCGATGGCCTCGGGACCTCCGGCGGCAATGCGGCTGGCCTCGGCGGGTGTATCCATGCCGTTACGGCCCGGGAACACTTCGAGGAGACGCTCGCCCGAGTAGTTGAGGTTCTCGCTCATGCGGCCATAGCCACCGCATTCGACGTGCATCTGCCCCACGAAGTTACCGAGTTCCTTCGGGTCGGTGATGCCGGCTTTCATGGCTGCATCGAGAAGGTAGTCCGCGTTCTGCTTCGCTGTCATGTTCGAATGTCCTTATGCGCGCCTGGGTCGGCGCGATCAGCGTGTGGGGAGGCCGGTCTTTTCGATCACCGCGTCGCGCTTCAGTTTCAGCGTAGCGTCGATCAGGGCGTCGTCTCCGGTGTCGACGATGGCGCCCGACTGGCAGCTGCTGCGCTTCACAGGTTTCGCTTCGCCCTCCTTCAATACGACGAGGCCGCCTTCCTGCAGGTTGCTTGCGCCGGAGATCGAATAGACCACGTACTTGAATCCGGCGTTGGTGAACGCGTATGCGTAACCGCCGGTGCTACCGGCAAATCGGAGATGAGAACGCGTGAATTCGCCCATGGATGCCCCGGACGGGTAGATGAGTTCGGGGTGGGACGCGTCGCGCCCGTAGGCGTAGTAGAACCGGCCCTCATCATGGGCGAAGTCGCCGGCGGCGCAGATCGAAACGACCTTCGTGCTGCCCGCCAAAGGGCACGAGAACACGACCGCGTCGCCCTTCGCACACATGGTGGTGGACGCGAAGGTGGGCGCGGTAAGCAAGAGCAGGGCAATGGGCAGAATCGTTCGCATGGTCGATGTCCGGTATTCGTTCGTATCAGGCACGGCCGGGCATTGGCGCGGACGGCGAGGGTGGTGTCTGCTGGCGCTGCGCCTCGGCCATCTGACGCTGTTGTTCGGCGACGTTCCTCCAGGCCTCGGAGCTCTGCTCGACCGGGGTCTGCAAGGCCTGCACGGTGGGTACCTCGGTGACGCGCTTCAGCGGTGAATCCATGGGCCCCTGCACGGCGTAGAGGCGCGATGCGTCGGCGCTGAGGACGGCGTGATCGATGCGGTCCAGCCCATCGCGGCGCGCGGCTACCGTGAGCACGGCCGCGGCGTTGCCGCTGCGTTCGTCGGAGGCTCGCCCGTGCTGCGCGTCGAGCCGACCGATAGCGCCGTGAGCCTGCTCGAACAACGCGTGATCCGGGTGCGACGGGTGATCGATCCGCGGCACATCCTTCTTGTCGTGATCGAACCACGAACCCGGGTGCGTGATCGTGTCCCATGCACCGCGCGCCTTGTCGCCGATGGCATGCACGCCCTCGGCGATATCGTCCCTGACGTGCTCGAAGGTTTCCTTCACCTCGTGCGCGGCCTCGCCGATGGCGTGTTCCATGGTGTGCACGCCGTCGCGGACCGCGTGGGCCACGGAACGCCCCGCGTCGATGGCCCCCTCGATGGCGTGCTTCGGCACTTCCCACGGCGCGGAAAGACCCTCCCGTAGCGCCATGACGTCGCCGCGGTAGCGATCGATCATGGTGTCGTGCGCGCGGTACCTTGCCTGGTTCTCGGGGGAGATGATGCTCTGGCCCAGCAGCTTGCTGTCCGGGACGAAGTTATCGATCGCGTGCGCGTCGAAATCCGTCGCCTTGAGCGGGTTGCGCAAGCTGAGCGGTCCGCCGTCGTCGCGGTAGCCCGCCTTGCCGAGCGTATCGATATCCTGCTGCGCGGCGTAAACGCGCACCTCACCAAAGTGCGGGCTCGCGGCACTGACGAGGTCGCCGGCCCGTACGTGGTCGATGACCTGATTGCCACCATCGGGCACACCGAACAGACTGCCCGCGCCATAGGCGTTGAACGTTTCGCCACGCAGGCCGTACTTCGCGGCGTTGATCTCGGCGAGGGTGCCGCCGAGAGAGTGGCCGGTGACGGTTACTTGAATGGGCGCGGCCGAGCGCTTCGATTCGTTTTCTGCCCGCGCTATGACTCGTTGCGTGAACGCATCCGCGTCGCGCTGCTGGCCGTTGACGCCAAGCAGCACCATGCCTGCATCAATGCCGCCGTCGTGGACGGGTTCACGATCGAACTCCGTTCCGCGATAGGCGATCACGATCTCTTTCGTATCCTGCCGCTGGTACGCGGTTGCCTGAAAGCCCGTCCGCGGATTGTCCATCGTATCGATCGCGCTGTAGGTCACGCCCCCTAATTCAAATGGCTTGTCCAGAACAGGGGCATGGTAGGCATCCTGTGCCAGTAACGCGTAATCCGTCGAGCGGAGGCTCACGGCACCTTCTCCACGGTCTGCAACGTCACCGAGAACACGTCATCCGGCTTCTTGTACTCCTTGGCCGAAGAGGCGCCGATATCGATACGCCGCATGCTTCCGTCTTCATAGGAATCGTTGGCGAACCAGCGCGTCACGGCCCGGCCGGAGAACACGTCGTCCTTGAAGATGCTGGGGCTGAACGTGATAGGTTCGTGGATGAGGTTTCCCGTCACGCCAACCAGCGACCACCGGCAAACCCCTTGACCGAAATAATCCTCGTCGAGAAACCGGTCGGCGTAGAAGAACGCCTTGTAGACGTTGCCGCCCACATGTTCGAACGTCAGTGGCGCGTCGGCCTGCGGTTCCACCGTGGCGCCGCTGAACGGCGTCAATGGAACGCTGTTCGGATTGCTGACGTGGTAGTCCACATGCCCTTCGATCTTCTCGAAGGGACCCGGCGCCCCTTCCACCGTCATCGTGATCTCATAGCGCATCTTTGGATGAGGATTGAGCTTGATGTCCGGCTTGTTCATGGGTGCACCGTGGGCCTGAAGGGAAAGGGCGAATAGCGTGGCGAAGGGTAGGGCGAGTCGTCGTGACATGGCGCTCTCGTGCTCCTATCGGCTGAAACTCGGGCCGGCGTGGCCCTGTGTGGGTTCGTTGGGCATCTGAGCCAGGGCGGACGTGGCCGCCCTGGCCTGCATGTCGCGGTCGTCCGCCCGCTGCCACGCGGCGGTGCTCTGCGACACGGTGGTCGCGATGCCGAGTTCGGTGGCGACCGTCGCCACTTTCTTGTGCGGATCGCTGTCGCTGCCCTGCACGGCGAAGGCCCAGCTGGCATCCTTGCTCAGCTTGACGCTGTCGATATGCGACATCCCCTGCTCCCGTGCCGCGGCGGTCAGCGCGGCGGCGAGATTCGCGCTGAGCTGATCCGGCTGACGGCCCACCTGGGCGTCCAGCTTCTCCACGTCGAAAAGCGCGGTCCTGAACATGCCATAGGCAGGGTGGGCCGGCTCGTCGAGGCGTGCGTTCCGCCGTAGCGTGTCGTAGAGGTCTCCCCGATCCGTTAAAAGAGGCGATGTAAGCGGACTCGCATGAGCCGCGACGTGTGTCGCGTCGCTGAGCCGTTCGCCGATGCCGTTACCCACATCGCGCAGATCGTTCCCAAGGGCGCTGGCGCGCCCGGCGAGGTAGTCGTAAGTATGATCCGCCGCCGTCTGCGCGCCGTCGCCAAGCGCATGGCCGAAGCGTCCTGCCTCAGCGAAAACGTGGCCGGCACCGGAGGCGACGCCCAGGCCGAACGCTTCGGCACCGTGCTCCACGTGTCCGGCGGCGCGCATGACCGTGCGCTGGACCTCCCGGCCGATCGCATCCGGTACCTCCCAACTCAACGACGCGCGCTCCCGGATGAAATGGATGTCGGACCGGTACATGTCCACCAGCGATTGATTCGCTCGGTAACGAGCCTGCGACTCGGGCCCGAGGATCGATGCACCGTTGATGGCGTTGCCGTCGACGAAGTTATCGATGCCGTGCGCCGCGAAGTCGACCGACCTCACCGTGGTGAGGTGGCTCTGCCGCTCGTGCCCGGTGTAACCGGATAATTTCAGGCGGTCGATGTCGCTCTGCGTGGCGTAGACCTTCACCGTGCCGATGTGATCGGCCGCTGCGCAAACAGGATCGCCCGCGCGGCAGTGATTGACGATGCGGCCGCGGCTCTCGTGAAGGTCGGGATCGAGATTCTGGGCGCCGTACGCATTGAACGTGTGGCCGTCGAGGCCGAACTTCGCGGCGTTGAGCTGGGCCAGGGTGCCGCCGAGGGAGTGGCCGGTGACAGTGATCTGAGTTTCGCGCCCCTGCAGGCGATCAGCTGCGCGGACGTCGTCGATAACTTTCCTGGCGAACCGTTCCGACGCGTCGCGCTGCGGGTTAATGCCTGCAAGCACCATCGCTGCGTCAACGCCACCGTCTCGCATAGGCTCGCGGTCGAATTCTGTTCCACGAAAAGCAATGACGACCGTGGAATGATCACTGGTTCGATAGGCAGTGCCTTGAAAACCGGTGTGCGATGGTCTACTCACGGCGAAAACTTCAAAGGCATTTCCGTTCGCCTTTATCTGGTCTTCGACACCGCGTTCCTTGTACGAGTCGCTAGCAAGGTAAGCATAGTCGTTGGATGACAGGTTCACCTGGAGACCTCCAGGGCCTGCGCCTGAATCGTGAACAGGTTGCCTGGGTCATGATAGGTATCACGGCTCGTCGATCCGCTTTCCGTCAGCCCACCTGCGGGACCGGTTAGCCAAGCCCGCGAGTAATAACGGGTGCTGGGCCGCCCGGAATAGACGTCATCGGAAAACACAGCGGAGGAAAGTGCCTTCCCCGACACCTGCCCACGAAGGGTCGCGGCCACGAACGACCAGTGGCAGACGCCCATGCCAAAGTAATCCTCATCGCGGAGTGCGTCCGAAAACACGATGACTCGGTAGGTGCTTCGATTGAGCGCCGTGACCTCGAGCGGCAAGGTCTTGATTGGCGCCTTCTTTACCCCGGAAACCGGGACCATTGGCACGCAGGCCTCATTGGAGACCTGATAATTTCCTTGTGCCTCGATCTGTTCGAGTACTACCGCCGGATCATCGATGGTGAAGGTTAGTTCGTACCTCATCGAGGCGTGAGGATTGAGCTGTATGTTCGGATCCACGTTTCCACCACAAGCTGCAAGTGAGAGAAACAGGCCAGGGACGGTGACCTGCACGAAACGCCGCAATAGTCCTTTCAGGACAGAGCGGCGTGGTGCGATCGGGACGTATCGCGTTATGAGTGCATCGACGTGAACCGGTCGCCCGTCCGAAGGCGGGTTCGAGTCGGCGATACTGGGAATGTCGTTAAGTTGCATCGGTTTACGACGTCAGTGCATGAAGGGTGCCTGTTCGCCCGTGCCCATGCCTTTCCAGCCACCCTGGCCAACGCCGGTGCAGATGGCGAACCACTCTGCCTTCGACGCGTAGTCATCCGGAGTCCAGGGCCTCCCGTACGGCGCGTTAGGCGGATCGCACGTGGGGTCCTCGAAGATCATGCCGGATGCGGCGGAAATGGGCCACCAGCACTTCGCGGGGTTCAGCTGTCCGTAGGTGCAAAAGACAAACGGATCGTTCGAGCGGTACGAAATGGCTTGCGCAGCGACGTTTGCACTGCAAAAGCAGGCGGCCAGGAGTATCCAGCGTTTCATATCAAGTCCTTGTGCTAAATCGTTCTGTCTTCGATGTCTAAGAAGGGTGGTGATCAGCTGCCCGGCACGGAGCGGGACTGTTGCTGCGCTTGCTGATGCTGTAGTTGCTGGGCTTGCGCTTCCGCCTGCCCCTGCTGCTGGGCAGTGTTCTGCCACGCCTGCGAGCTCTCGGCCACGGGCGTCGCGACCGCCTTCGCCACGTCGACTTCGGCGACCTTCTTGAACGGCGAATCCGCCTCGCCCTGCATGGCGTATGCGCGGCGGCCGTCGTCGCTCAGGGCGACGTGGTCGATGCGCTGCAACCCCTGCTTTTGCGCCTCCGCGGTGAGCGCGGCGGCGAGGCGTTCGCTACGCTCGTCCGGCGCGCGCTGATGCGCGGCATCGATGCGATGCACGCCGTCGCGCGCTTGCGTGTAGTGGGCGTTGCCGGGGTGGGACGCGTGATCGAGCGCGGCGGGCTTATGCGCCTGGGCCTTCTGCAGAGCCTCGGTCGTACGGGGGCCCACGATGCCGTCGGGTTTCAGACCGTGTTCGCGCTGGAACGATTCGACGGCTTCCTTCGTATGCGCACCAAAGCGGCCATCGGGGGCGAGAGCATGACCCTGGGCATCGCGGATGCCGAGGGCATTGAGGCGTTCCTGCAGCGTCTGGACGTCGGCGCCGCGTGCGTCCTGATGCAGCACCCGGCCTTCATGGTGCGCCGGCGACGTGGCGTGAGATGTCGATGCGGCGCCATGACCGACGCGCGGCGCCTCGCGATCGCGCCAGAAGGTCTCGGGATTGATGGCTTGCCCCTGGGCGTCCTTCATCTGGTAGTGCACGTGCTGGGCGTACTGGGTCGCGCCGTCGGGGCCCCTGCCTCCCATGCGGCCGATCTCGTCGCCGGGTTCGAGGTGCTGGCCGATCTTCACCGACTGCGACTGCGTATGCAGGATCTCGTGGCTGTTGCCCTGCGCGTCGCGAATCTTGATCGTGCCGTACTGACCGCCGACGAACGTGACTTCACCGGCCACCGGCGAGTGCACGGTGGGGTGGGTGAGGTTGAGCCCGGCCTGACCGCCTTCGTAGTTGAAGTCGGAACCACCGTGCGGGCCCTTGGCGCGCTGCTCGCCGTAGTGGCCCGTGATGTGGGCGTTGTGGCCTCCCTGATGAGGGAGGATCACATTCATGACGTCCTGATAGGGCATGGTCGTGCCTCCGGTTCAGAGCGAATCGTCTTTGACGCGATACAGGTGCCAGCAGTCGTCCTTCCGGAAGAAGAACGTCGTCTGGTAGTCGGTGTCCGGCTTCGTGAGCTTGATCGATACCTCGGTGGGGCTGATCTCGGTGCGCGTCGCCACGAGGCCGTCCTTCGTCTGCCGAGCGCTGTCCGGCATGACGGGGAAAGTGACGGCACCCTTGGCGAGCATCTTCGTCACGGGCCGCGGCTCGGGATCGGCGTTGGGGTCCACCGAGTCGCTTTGCAGCGGATCGGTCACGGCGTTCTTCTGTACCGCGACGTCGTTCTCGAAGGCAGTGAGGAACGCGTCGAAGGTGGCGGGGCAGGTCGACGCCCCGCTGGCCGATGAAGCGGCCGAATCCGCGGTCACCGGCGCTGGCACTGTGGGTGCGGGCGGCGTGGCGTCGCAACCGACGAGGAGGAAGCCGGCGGCGAGGATCCATGGAGCGACGTACTTGGTCATCGTGCGATTCCTAAGGCGTGTGGGGCGTATGCGGTGCAAGCTGGGTGGCGGTCGTATCCTGCATCGGGTCCGCGACCCTGGATGCGGCCACGGTGGCCATCGCCTGCGAGCTGGACGCGAGGCTCGTCGCGACGGCCTCGCTCGTCGTCACCTGGGCAACCTGCTTGTGCGGCGACTGAAGCTCTCCCTGGATGGCGAAGGCCTGGCTCGCGTCGTGGCTCAGGGCCACATGGTCCACGCGATCCATGCCCTCCCGATGCGCGGCTACGGCAAGCGCGCCGGCGAGATTCTCGCTGCGCTCGTCGGGCGCCCGACCATGCTCGGCGTCGAGGCGATGCACGGCATCGCGCGTTTGCCGGAAAAGCGCATGCTGCGGGTGCTCCGGCTGACTCAGCAGCGGCTCATAGCCGCCGATGTGGGCGCCGTGCGGGTGGCAATGATGATGGCGCCTCCGCCGTCCCGCCTCGATCTGATCGATCGCATGTTCGATCGCGTTGATCGTGTTCCGGTTAGCGGTGTCGTCGGGCGCGGTGTCGTCGGGAAGTCGCGCACGGGCAGGGCGCGATTTCGTGCCTGTCGCGACCTTCGTGTCCTTGTCCGGACGAACCTTCGACAGGAGGTCGGTGAACGTTTTTGATTCTTTCGTCATCACGTTGCTCCGTGCGAGTTGCTTATCACGTTCATGTCGACGCCGCTTCTTATGCCCATAAAGGGATCGCAGTGCCCAGATCCGACTTGCTTGCCGGCCGCTCCGGCTTGACGATGCCCTACAGTGAATATGCGTCGAAGTGACGGATGAGCCGGGAAGAATCTGGTGATCACTGGCGGTGCGCTGATGATCATGGTGGTGAGCAGGAGGCCGCGGCCGCCTTGCTGGAGGGCCATGCTGTCCATCCGGTGGCCCAGGTTGATACGCTCGAACGGTGAGTATGCGTTAAGGGTGCCCCGAAAGAGGCCGGCGGCATTGGCAGCGTGCTAACGATCATGGTGGTGCGCACCGCGTCACTGCAGCCGCTTGGCCACACTGCAACCGCTGTAGACCACCCGGCACCCGTTCATATTCCGTTTGCACTCTTCCATCGCATCGTCCTGCGCTCCATTCTCTGTCGGGTTCCTGGCGACGCGTCCTCCTGCTTTTCCCCACGCAACCGCGGCGCACTGATTCCGGTATGTCATCACAATCTTGCAACCGCTCGCGCCTTTCAGTCCACAATCGTGCAGTGCTGCGCGTTCTGCATCCTCTCGGCTTCGCCTGCCTGTGATGGTTCCTGCTTGGCCAGTGTCGTCGTCGATGGCGATTGAACCCCAAGAATCTGCCCAGGCAGGCTGAGGAACGGGCGGCGCCGATTGTTCCCCATATGGGTTATAGCCAGGCATGCCGTCTGCATCTGGTGGCACACAATTCCCGCCACCAGTATTGACGCCGGTGGCACATTGCGGCGAAGCCACCACCGTGACTGCCACTAGCCCGGCTATAACAGCGAGTACGTGCGTGAGGATTATTACCTTCATAGATATGTCCTACAGTTTCTTCGTTACGTCTGCTGTGGTTCAAAAGACGACGCGCCGTTGTGGGACTGTGGGTGTTCGGGACGGACCCGCCAGCAGAAACAGGAGACTGTGAGACTTTCTTATTGCAGGCGCTTTGGGAGGCTGCAGTTCGAATAGACGACTCGACATCCCTGACCGGTGCGAGAACATGCTCGGACCGCCCGTTGAGATGCGGCCTCTAGGGTGCCTTCATTTGCGACTCCGTAGGACTCATCGCCCCAGACGACGGCAGCACATTGATCTCCACAAGCGACTTGCAGTTCACAATTCGGGGCGCCCGTGGCCTTGCATTCCTCCATCGCTGCGCGAATTGCGTCGCTCTTGCTCGCTCTCCCGGACGAAACTCCTTTCGCACTGTTCTTTGCGTCGAGAACAATCGCGCCCCACGCATTTGCCCACACGACCGGCGGCGGCTCAGCGACTGCGGTACCTTGACCCTGATATTCCGGCATCCCGTCAGCATCCGGAGGAATGCAGTTTCCTGCTCCAGTGTTGACGCCGGTGGCGCATTGCGCAACGGAAATTGGGCTTACTAGACTGAATGCGAGTGCGGCTAGCCAGATGTGGGGCCTGTTCATTTCGTCTCTCGCTCCTTCCGAGGTATCCCAACGTTGCTTTGTTGGTAGTCCGATGTCGACATTGCAGGGCCAGTCGCCTGAGAGAATGGATCGGGCGCGCCAGAGCTCTGGCCGTTCCTGTCGCCATGTTGACCAAGCTCCACCGGGGGGCGGCGTATAACTTGGCGACCCCTGCGACCCATAGCCACCACCACGCCCACCCGGCGGCTCAGGCTTGATATGCCCAAAGGGCGAGTATGCGTTGAACTGGCCGAACCTACCCTAGAAGAAAGCGGCAGCCATCGGCGGTGCGCTGATGATCATGGTGGTGAGCAGTAGGCCGCGGCCGCCAATGTCTATTCCTTCACTGGACGCGAACCGGCTTGCTGCATCCGCTGTAGACAACCTTGCAGTTGGAGCCGCCATGCGTACAAAATTTTAGTGCTTCTGATCGTGCGGCTTCCTCACTGTTGTCACTTGCAGTGCCTCGTACGCCCTTACCCCAAGCGAGAGCAGCGCAGCTGTTGTAGTACTGAAGCGCTACAGCGCACTGCCTCGCGCCGCGAGCTTCGCAGTCGCGAGTCGCCGCTTGAATAGCATCCGATTTGGACGGTCGTGCCGATGAGAGTCCGACATCGCCGGAGGTGTCATCAATGACGATTGCACCCCACCGATCTTGCCAGATTGGCACGGGTTCGGGAGGACCCTGTTCCGGCTGATATCCAGGCATGCCTGGCGCATCGGGGGGGATGCAATTCCCGCCACCGGTGTTCACACCAGTCGCGCATTGGGCGACCGCGCTGGTGGTTATAAACGCCATACAGGCCAGGAGTGCGCCAGCTAGGATCTTCATGAGTGTTATCTGTCTCTTCAAAACGACTTGTACTTCTTTTCGTCGGGTTGTGGTTCGTACGAAGCGCCACCGCCGCCCGCGGTGTTAATCGATGGACCGTCCGTCGTCTGGGCTGTCCGACCCTGCGGCGGTGTTCCGCTAGGAGGCGTGTAGCTAGGCGACCCCGGCGGCCCATACCCACCACGCCCACCCTGCGGCTCAGGCTTGATATGCCCGAACGGCGAGTACGCATTGAATTGTCCAAGGGTGCCCTGGAAGAAGGCGGCGGCCATCGGCGGTGCGCTGATGATCATGGTGGTGAGCAGGAGGCCGAGGCCGCCTTGCTGGAGGGCCATGCTGTTGATGCCATCGGTGCTGCCTGCGCCGGCGACGCCGGGCATGGCCAGCAGGTACTTGACGGCGAACGCCGCGGTGACGGCGGCGAGCATCTTCATGGCGATCGTGACCATGACGCTGAGGACCGCCAGTGAGAATACCGTGCCGATGCCGTAGAGCAGCCATTTGTGGAACAGCTGCTTCGTCGAATCGAAGAGCAGGCACATGATGAAGATCGGACCGAAGCCGATGAAGAGGGCGAGGGCGATCTTGTTGAGCAGGAGCATGGCGCCCGCGATCACGCTAGGGCCGGCGATGCCGATGCCGGTGAACCAGCGGTCGCGGTCCTTGGCATCCTTCGCTTCCTGATTACCGCCGGTGTCGATGGCATCGATGGTGCCCATCGCGAGTTCCATGCCGGCCAGGTTGTTGTCGATGTGCTTGAACGGGCTACCGTCCTCGCCGGTGACGTACTGGGCGATGGTCGTCGACATGCCGTCGGTCAACGTCCAGTAGATCGGCGACGACGAATAGGCGACGCTGGTGGCGATGAACACCACGAGGGTCGCTTTCAGCGAGTCGCCGACGAGCACCATCATCGGTTGCTTCGACTGACCGGTGACGATGCGGTAGCCCTGGAACATGATCCAGATGGTCAGCACCGTCACGGCGACGAAGCCGATGATCGTGGCGGAGCTGGACAGCAGCCGCCATTGCATGATGTCGATTTCTTCGCGCAGGAAGCTGTTGATCGTCTGGAAGAAGACGAACTGCGTCACCGTGTCCAGCAGGTCGGTAGGCCCGGCGAGCGCGAAGTGATCGAGGAATTGGGTAGACATGTCAGCCATGACGTCGAGTCCCGTGCAGCGATTCGTGTCGGCGAGTATCAGAAGCCATTGGATTCACCGATCTTCAGCGTCTGCATGCCGCTCGGACGGTCGCTCTGCACCCCGTCGAGCGCACCCTTCAGCGCCACGCCCGTGGCGAGGCCGCTCAGCGCGGTGCCGATGTTCACGTTGCCGATGCCAGGGAGCTGGATGCTCCCCCATTGATCGGGTGTCTTTCCCGTAGCGGCCGCGTTGGCGGCCAGCGTCTGCTGCGAACGCAGGTAACGCAGGTTGGCCTCGTACGCGTAGTTGACCGTCTGCATCTGCTGCTGGTCGAGGGCGATGAGGTTGTACAGCGCGGTGAGCTTGTTCGTGTTGTCTTCCAGCTTGCCGAACTGGCTCGGGTCGTCCGGCTGGATGCCCTCGCGCTCCTTGAGGAGTTCGCGAAGCATCGCGTCGCGCGTCGCGGTGTTCTTGTACATGGTGAGCATGTACTGGTACTGCGCGTTCTCGAGGTCGACGATGAGCTTGCAATTGGCCTGCTGCGGTTCGGCCACGGCGTCGCAACGCTTGCCATCGTCGAGCTTCGTGCTGTCGGCGGGCAGGTTCTTCTCGGGATCCTTCACGCGCGGGCCGGGCTGGGTGTCCTTGTACTCGCCGATCTTGAGTTTCTGGTTGATGGCGTTGAGATTGGCGTTCATCGTCTTGCCATCGCCGTCGGTCGTCTTGCCGAGTACCTGATTCATGTACTCGGCCTGCTGCTTGATGTTCTGCGCCTCGGTCACCGTGTTGCTCGTGTTCGTCTGGATCTTTTCCAGAGTCGTGTTCGCGGCGGCGTCGTTCACCTGCCATTGCGCGTGCGCGGCGGGGGCGCCGAGGGCGAGACCGAGCACCAGGGTCGCGACACCGAGCAGGCGGCGCGTCGGGGAGGACAGGCGGCGGGTGGGGGTCGTAGGCATCATGAGGGTTTCCATCGTCAGTTCATTCCTGCGTCAACGCGCGGCCGATCGGGCCGATCGCGTCGTCGGGGAAACGGGGGCGGGCTTCTTGCCACTGCCCTTGCGGTTTTCGTAAAAGCTCGGCAGCCACTGGTCGGGCAGGAGGTTGTCCGGCGTCGTCTGGTGATCCTCGGCCTGCCGGGCGATCACCTCGTGCATGATCTCGATGTTGTCCGTGGAGGCCGAGATCACGGCCAGGGCATCGTCCATGCCGCGCAGGTTGAGCTGGCAGACGGCGGATGCGTGGCCCTGCTTGACCAGGAAGCGGCGCGAGCGCTCGTCGAGGCTGACCACGACGTTGTACTCGGCTTCGGTGAGCTTCAGGCCGTCGACGTAGTCCTCGCGGCTGGCGTTCGGGTTGGGGAGCAGGATCATGGTGGCGGTCTGCTCGATCAGGGCCGCGGAGATGTCGCTCGCGAGGGCGTCCTCCGGGCTCTGCGTGGCGAAGATGCCCATGCCGTTCTGCTTACGGATGGTCTTCTGTTTGTTCTTGGCGAACTCCTTCAGACCACCCTTGCCGTCGAGGATCTTCCAGAACTCGTCCATCACGTAGATGAGGCGCCGGCCGTCGATCAGCGCTTCCAGTCGGTGCAACAGATAGTTGATGACCGGGGCGCGTACTTCGGGGTTGTCGATGATGTCGGTGTAATCGAAGCCGATGATGTTGGCGCGGCTCAGGTCCACCGTGTCGCGCGGGTTGTCGAACACCCAGCCCAGCGAATTGCCGGCCGTCCACTTGCGCATGCGGATGAACAGGCCGTCGTCGCCTAGGTTCGGCAGGCTCTTCTGGAAGTTCGTCATGTTGCGCAGGTGCATCGGCGTGTCGAGGATGTTCTCGACCGCGCGGAAGATGTCTTCTTCCTCGCGCGAGCTGTAGACGCTCTTGCCGGCGAGCACCTTGACGAGGTCGGCCAGGAACTGGACGTTCTCTTCGGTGCGCTCGCACTGGAACGGGTTGAAGCCGGTGGGCTTGCCGTTTTCCAGGGCGAGGTAGTTGCCACCGCACGCGCGCACGAAGATCTCCGCGCCGCGATCCTTGTCGAAGAAGAAGATCGTCGGCGCCGGGTCGAGCTTCTGCACCTGGCTGAGCAGGAAGTTGATCAGGGCCGTCTTACCCGTGCCGGACTTGCCGATGACCATCGTATTGGCGATCGCCTTCTCGCCGTACGAGTTTTCGGCCGGGTGGGTGGCATGGAAGTTGAAGTAATAGGGCTGCCCATTCGTGGTCTGCAGCGTGGTGACGCAGTCGCCCCAGGGATTGTTGGCCTTCTTGCCCGTGGCGAAGTTGTGCAGCGGCGAGAGGCCGAGGAAGTTGAGCGAGCTGACGTTGGCCAGGCGCGTGCGGTACTTCCAGTTGCCCGGGAACTGCGCATAGAAAGCGGAGGTGACGGCGAGGTCTTCCTTCACCGACACGAAGCCGGCATTCGACAGCTCGGCGCGGGTGGCCGCGATCTGCTGCGAGAGGTTGGCCTGCTCGGTCGCGTACACCGCCATGCTGAAATGGTACTCGCCCAGGACGAAGTTGCCCGAGGCCAGCTGGTCCATGGCGTGGTCCATTTCGATGATCTGGCTGACGGCCTTGTCGCCCGAGGAGATCATCATGCCCTTGGTACGTTCCAGCGCCTTGAGCGCGTCCTGGCGGCCCATGGGGCTGAACGAGTGCGTGATGACGTACTCGAAGTCCAGGTACTTCAGGCCGTTGAGAATGCCGGGGTAGGTGCCCTCGACGTATTCCTTGATGTTCAGGATGGCGCCGAAGTGGTTGACGCCGTTGGGCGTGGTCAGGACGAAGTCACCTGTCTTGGACGAGAAGCGCTGGCGGCTGACCGGCAGGTAGTCCTTCACGGCCGCGCTCAGCACCGGAACGGGCTCGTCGATGCGGTTGAGGATGTAGCCGTAGAGCTCGAGCACCTCGGAGAACACGATGCCGTTCGGCGCCTCGTACATGCCGAGGCGGTTGGGGGCGTAATCCTTGAGGACGGCTTCGACGTTACCGGCGAGCTCGAGGATGGTGTTGATCGACTGCGATTGCTCGGCCTGCAGGCGCTCGACGTTCGACGATTTCTCGACGAACCGCTTACCCGAGACGACGGGGCGGTAGATCATCGTCAGGTAGAGCTCGTTCTGCATGAGCTTCTGGCTGGTCAACGACTCGTAATACGCGTCCGAAAGCTCCTGATTGAAGCGGTGCTCGAATCTGCTGCGGTCCTTGACGCCCCGGCGGCGACGGATGTCGTGGACCCAGAACGCGACGTTGACGAAGTCCGGCGCGCGCAGCGTCTGCAGCATGCGGTTGAAGGTGTTGTGGCGATGCTCGAGCTCCCACTCCTCGCGTCCGACGAACGGCAGGCCGCCGAGCCGCCAGACGAGCATGAAGTCGCCACCGGTCGTCTTGACGACGGTCGGCGAGACGTGGGTCGATAACGGGATGAATTCGGCTATGCCGGCATCTGGACTGAACATCGCTGTGTCTACCGTGTGACGCGCTTGGAAAGGCCCTGGCAGCGAGCTGCCAGGGCGTGGGCCGTGCCTACCGTTTCGCCTTGCCTGGCTCGCGATAGTTGTTGGGTGAGAACACCCAGGTGCCATCATGTTCCTGCAGGTTCCGGACGCGGGTCCGGAACTGCAGGCGCAGTCCCAGCAGCCGGAAGATCATCTCGTCGCGACGGGCCATCTGGCGCATCACGAAGACGCTGATCGGGATCCACAGCAGGAACCACATGTTGAAATACATCGCCATCAGCAAGCCGCTGCCCGCTCCCATGAAAAACGGGATATAGGGCACGCCCATGAACATGGGCGGACGCGTGCAGCCGCGGAAGAGCGGATTCTTAAGCATGGATCTGCAGCAGGTGCAGGGCGGACTGCATCGCGTCGATCATGAACGCGCCGCTGGTCGACTTGCACTCGGTCGCACCGCCGTTGCCGCCGACGACCATCTTCGCCACCTGGGCCGCCGCACCGATCAGCACGCCGCCGACGAGGGCGGGCGCGACGTCGGCGATGCGCTTGTGGGCGAACGCGATCTGATAGCCGGAGAAGATCACGGCGATGGTCACGACCACGATCGAGGCGGCATTGAGCAGCGAGTTGATGTTCTCGAAGAAGCCGCAGACCTTCTTCGACGTTTCCGTGACGTCCTGCGCGAAGCCGATCGTCGGCAGGAAGAGGACGGTGGCGACCATCATCATGAGCACCATCTTGTTCAGCGATGCGCGATCGGTCGTGAGGCTGGGCGTGTTCAACAGGGCCATCTCGTAGTTCCTTGGTGTGTTGCTGGGCTGGTGACGACCGCCGCGAGCGGTCGCGTTGAGAACGGCTACGCGTGTGGTAGCCGGTGCTGCATCGACCGCGCCGGCGGGGCGGCGGAGGTCAGAAAACGAAGGCGCCATCGCGGCCTCCCTGGCGTAGGTCCGCCGCGTCGCCCGCCGGTGCGGCCGGGGCGGTCATCGGCGCTACCGCCGACGGCGCGGGGTCGTTGGGACCGCGAACCTGCGGCTGGAATACGCCATCGGCGGGTCCGCTGCCGGTCGCGTTGGCGGAGATGCCGATCTGGGACATCGCGGCGGCGGTGGCCGGGTCCGTGGCGATGCGACCCGGGCCCGCGACCGCGTTGCCCGCGGGGAGTCGGGCGCCGATCTGCGACATGACGGCCGCGGTGGCCGGATCGGTCGGAATGCGCCCCGGCGGGGGCTGCCCGTCGTAGCCGCCACCGATGGCCGGCGTCGCGAGGCCGCCCGCAACCGCGGGCAAGGCGTTCTGCGCGGCTTCGATCGCCTGGGCGATGGAGGCGGCGTCCGGCAGGGGCTCACCGATCATGGCATTGGGCGACGGGCCGGCCGTGCGCGACGGTGCCGGGGTGACCGCCTTGCCGACCGCCGGACCGAGTGAAGCCGCCATGGCGGCATCGGCGACGCTACGCATGGCGACGCGGTAGGCGCCACTGTCGCCGGCCGGGACGCCCGTGTTGCGCGAGGGCGTCGCTCCGGCGACGGTGCCCGCCGCGAGCGGGATGGGGATCGCGTTCGTGGCGAGTGCCGACTGGCGCGCCATCGATTCGAAGATCTTCTGGACGTAGCCGTCGTTGTAACCGGTGGTGAAGTTGCCCGAGTAGTAGCAGCTGAAGGCCTTGCCCCAGTCGCCACCGGCACTGGCGTAGCACTGCGCGAGGATCTGCGAGCCCGCGACCAGGTTGGGGCAGACGTCGAACGCCTTTTCGAAGGTGTCCAGGCCGTATCGACCGAGGTTGTTACGGTTGACCTGCGCGACCCCGAGGGAATAGTTGTAGCCCTTCGACTCGAGCATCTGCGCGGTGGCCACGGCTTCGCCGAGGTTCTGCGGCTGGCGCACGAGCTGGCCACCCACGACGCCGATGGCGTACGGGTTGCGCGAGGACTCCACGTTGACGACGTGCTGCATCACCTCGGCGGGGACCGCGAGGTTGGGGCACGCCATCATTTCCATACCAGGTAACAACGTCACCACTCCTTCTCGTAAGCCGACGCGTCGCTCGGATCAGGTGCCGGATGCGGCGAACGCACGGGCGGGGTTGAAGTCGATGCCGGTGATGTGCCGGCGGCCTGCGTGCGCCTTGATGTGCACCACGATGTCGATGGTCAGCATGAGGAGCCGCTTGATCGTCGCGAATTCGAGCCCGGCGCCTTCGGTCGATGCCTTGACCATCAGGCCGAGCTGGTCCCACGTCTGCTCCACGCTGCCGGCGTGGCAGCTGGTGATCGAGCCGGGATGGCCCGAGGCGCAGTTGCGGATGAAGTAGAACGATTCGTCGCCGCGAAGCTCGGCCAGGATGATGCGGTCCGGCTTCATGCGCAGGCATGCCTCCATGCAACTCTTGGCCGTGACGTTGCTCGTGCTCTGGCCGCCCTTCGAATAGAGCAGGTGCACGACGTTGGGCTGGTCGATGAAGAGCTCGCGCGCGTCCTCGATGGTGACGAGGCGCTCTTCGTCGGGAATGTGCCCGACGAGGGACTTCATGAAGGTGGTCTTGCCGCTGCCGGTGGCGCCGGCGACGACGATGTTCTTCTTGCTCAGCACGGCATGCCGGAAGAAGTCGGCGTAACGCCGTTCCGCGCGCAGCTCCAGCAGCTCCTTGTCCGCGTCGCTGAGCGTGTTGGCGCCTTCGAGGATCTGATCGAAGAAGCCGTCCTCCTGGTACTGCGCCAGGCTCTTGCTCTGGCGCGATGGGAGGCGGATGGTGATGGAGACACGTCCCGCCTCGCACGCCGGTGGAATCACGAACTGCGCGCGCTGTCCGGTCGGAAACGTCAGCGACACGACGGGGTCGACATCGGTGATGCGCTGTCCGGTGTTGCTCTCGTTGACCACGGCCGTGCAGAACTGCCGGGCGCGCTCGTACGTGAGCGACGGCACCTCGACGCGGTGCCACGCACCTTTGCGTTCCAGGTAGAGCTCACCCGGCTTGTTGATGCAGATCTCCGTGACGTCGGACGACGACAGGTAGTCCCGGATGCCCAGCACTTCGTACTGGTAGTCCAGGAAGTCGTTTCCGACGGCGGCGAGGGCGGGTGCGTTCATGCGATCAGTACCGCGCCACCACGCCGCTGAAGTCGACGTCCTTGGCCACGTAGATGGCCAGCACGGTGCCCTGGTTGATGGTCACCGTGGCCGGGCGGTTCGCCGCACGGCGGACGGCCGTGCCGGCGATCTGCTGGAGTGTCTGCGCGGTGTAGCTCTCGTACGGGTTCTGCGTGACGACGCCGTTGCTGATCTGCGTCTGCTGCGGGCCGTGCTCGGCCGCCTCGTACTTGAAGGCGTCGCTGAGCAGCGAGATCAGCAGGGCGGAGCCGATGCGGCTACCCCAGTGGGCGTTGTAGTAACCCGGGTGGCCGGCACCGCCGAGCGTGTCGATACCGGGGCTGGCCATGTTCACGTCGATGCCGGTGGGCGTGACGATGCGGTCCCAGATCACGGCCACGCGTGGACCATTGGGCTCCATCTCGTACTTGCCGAGCACCTTCGATCCCTTGGGCAGGAGCATGCGTTTACCGGTGAACGAGTAGATGGGCTCGGTCACGACGCAGGAGGTGAAGCCCGGGATGTCGGTGATGATGCGGGTTTCGAGCACGCAGCGGATGAACGTGCCGCGCAGCATCAGGGTGTCCGGGTGGGTCAGCGGCGACGCGTTCGACACCTCCGGGAGCGCGGCGGCGTTGTACGCCGAATTCACCGGCACGCCCGGCTCGGGCTGGCCCGGGAACGGCACGCCGCCGGGGCCGAAGCCGAACGGACCGCGCTGGCCACCGCCAGCACCGGCACCGTTGCCCGCGCCGCCGGCGATCTGCGCGGCCTCGGTGTCCATCATGCGACGCTCCATGAGGCTCGGGCCGGTGTTGACGCGCGGCTGCATCATGGGCTTCGGCTGGGTCGTGGGCGGCAGCGGGACCGGCGGCGCGAGCGCGATCGGCTCCGGCAGGCGCGGCAGCGCCTGTTCCGGCACCGGGCTGACCTTCGGTGCTTCGGGGACGGTCACCGTCTCTTCCCGCTTGGGCTTCGGCGGCGGGGCGGAGGCGCTGTTGCCCGAGAGGAAGAACCAGGCCGCGAAGAGCAGCAGCGCGACGATTCCCGCGAGGAACGCGAGTGCGCGACGGTTCATGCGGCGGACGTCCGCCTCCGCGAGCTGCGGTGCGTTGGCGTCGAGATCCGGCGGCGGTGCCTGCCGCTGGTGCGCGCTGTACGGATTGCCGGCGAGCGGATCGTGCTGCTCGGCGTGCGGCTGCCGCGACGGCTCGTGCGCGTCGTGGTTCTGGTCGTCCGGGGTGTACGGATTATTCGGGCTCACTTCTTCGTGTTCCTTCGCAGACCCACGACGTTGTCGTCGTGCCGGATGACGAGGTAGTTGTACGTGCCGTGGACAACGATCGTGTTGCCCTCGACGGTCGTGTTAACCAACGAATCGCCGCCGTGTTCCTTTTCGCGCATGTAGACCGTGGGGAAGTTGCCGGTGGGGAACTGCTTCAGGTCGGGCATGCGGATGTACGTGAAGCGGCCGTCGTCGTAGACGTTGACCGGGACCAGCCACGGTGCCGTCTTGCGCTTCATGGCGTAGTCGTAGTCGAAGTTGTAGTCACGACCCTTTACCAGGGTGGTGTCGAGCTCCGGCGTTTCGGCGACCTTCTTCGTCTCGGCCAGGAAACTGGTATCCGACGGATATTCGAACTTGATCTTGTACTGCACGCCTGCGCGGCGCGCCTGGTCGAGGGTCTTCCAGTCCGTCGCCACCACCTTCAGTTCGAAGATGTAGGAGTGCGTGGCCGTGCGGATCATCATGTTGGTGTCGACGTCGACGTTCTTCGGCTTCACGTAGAAGACGTTGTCGCGACGCGTCAGCTCCCATCCGCTGCTGAAGCCGGTGCTGTAGTCGAGGATCTTCTCGTTGGGGCTGAGTTCGATCTGGGTCGTGATGCCGAGGCCCGTGCGGATCGTGTAGATCTTGTCCGGCTCGTACTGGTACGGCGTCACGACCTGCGCGCTGACGACGCCTGCCGTGCCAGCCAGGCACACGGCCAGTGCCCATCGGAACATAGTGGAGCGTTTCATCAACGGCGCCCTCCATTGGCGGCGTTCGGCGGCTGGGATGCGGGCGCGGGTGCGGCCTGCATGGGGATGGGTGCCGTGGCGGACGGTACCGGCGATGGCGGCATCGGCGCCTGGGCGGAAGGATCGGCGGCGACGCCCGCCTGCACCGGCGTGCCGGCCGGGGCAGCGGCGTTGGCGGCGACGGGCACCTCCGGCGGCGGTGGCTCGGCGTAGTCGTTATCCACGCGGTAATCCGTGACCTGGAAGCCCAGCGGATTCTCCACGCGGTACTGGTCGTCCATCTTCAGGTTCGGCTTATAGGAGAACGCCAGCGTGGCGATCTTGCTGTCGAGCGGCACCGTCTGGCCCGAGACCTTGTTGAAGACGCTACGCTGGAAGCGCACGGTTGCGCCCTTGGGCGTGCCGTCGTCGCTGTTGATCAGCACGATGCTGAGGATCTTGACGCGCACCGCGCGATCGCGGCCGTACGTCTTGTACGGGGCGTTGGGGTTATCCAGGGCGTGCAGATCGGTGTAAGCCCTGGCGATGTTCGGCGCGGCCATGGTCAGCACCGTCGCCCAGTCGCGCAGGTTGATCATCGTGACGTCGAACGACTCGCGCGCCAGGATGAAGTGCGTGATGTTGCTGCGGTTGATCGCCTCGCTCGCCGTGATGCGGCGATTGACCACGTCGTCGGTGACGCGGCTGAGCGAGCTCATGCCGGTGTAGGCATCGGCGAGCACGATGTACGGAACCTTCTCCTTGAGCGGCAGGATGTAGAGGTAACCGCCGGCGAGCATCAGCGCCATGCAGATCGCGCAGAACGCGACCATCCAGGCGCGCCGCTCGCTTCGTATCGCGAGATCGGAGACCGTGGTTTCGAAATCGACCGACCGCGCAACCGCGGCGTCGATCTTCGGGGACTGTTTCTTGTTGAGCATCGAAGGGCCTGGTGCTTTGTCGCGGTGGGATTACGGCGTGCGCGGCGCGGCTTCGGTCGACGTCACGGGCGTCGGCGATGTCGCGGGAGCGTGTTCGGCGGTGGTCGCGGATCCGGCGTTCGCGGCACCGGGCGACGTCGCCGCCGCGGGCGCCGGCGGGACGATGCTGCTCGTCTCGGCGACAAGGATTTCGGAACCGGTGACGACGACGGTCACGCCCTGCGCGGCGAAGATCGTGCTCACCTGCGTGGCCGCGTCGCGCGCTTCCGACGTGTGAATCGCGGCGGCCGACTTGGGCAGCGTGAAATCGGAGCGCAGCTTGTAGTTGAGCTTCAGCCCCGTGTCCGTGCTCCAGCGCGTGAGCATCGTCTTCAACGTGCCGTCCATCGGCGCGGCGTAGTACGTGTAGGGCAGGGCGAGCGGAATCTCGACCGTCGTGTCGTCATAACGGTTGACGGGCTTCCAGCGGCCGCCGAAGTCCTTCGCGGGCGGCGTGGAGCAGGCGGAAAGCGCCAGGATGGTGGCGACGAGCAGGCTGGCCGGGATGGGGGAAGACAGTTGTTTACTCACGCGTCACTCGCAGTGTCGGTTTTTTTTCAGGGCGAACGAGACCGTCGGCCACCGCAACGAGCGGTCGCCTGGGAACAGCCATGTAAGCGATTACATCGCTAGATGAAGCGAGGTGGCGCGATCCGGTCCGGTGAGCAATGGCGCATCCCGCCGCATGGCCCGCACCACCCCACGGATGGCGGCCTCGCCGGTGAACGATCGGATTGTCGGATCAGTCGAGCGCGTGCCAGATGCAATTCGTCCATACAACATCCTGTAGAGAGCGCCTTGGCGCCCCTGCAATACGTGCCAGCGAAGAAGGGTCCCTGCACGGCGGCGCCAATGTGCGCCAACCTTTGGTTGCTTTGGGCGACCCAGAATTCCCCACCCCTTTCCGCGGAACGGTGTCCGCCACGTAAAGGTAACGCAACAAGAAATTTCTGACTACCCTTGTATATCCCTGTTTCCGTGGCGGATGTCACACATTCTCGGCATGTAATGTGTATGAAACGCTTCAAACGCTTGACCGAATTCTCATTCCTTCTGAGCGCAGGCTCACGAAATCGCAAGAATGTGCATGACTCGTGAAGGTTGCCGTTGCAACCGTCACATGTCGATCACGGACGTGATCTGGCTTGGCGATCTGCATGGATTCGCTACCGCTGACGCGCAAAGTCGCCCGGCGATTCCGGGGCGGCATGATCGATAACCGGTACCGAAATGGTTTCGTCATTGCGGCGACAGCGAGTGCGCTGCGTGGCTCGCGGCAGCGCGCCGACGTGCGACTCGCGGCGAGGAGGTGCAAAGCGAGGCGCGATGACCGAGTCAGTAGCGAAGTCGCGGGGGAGACGGATGCTCCAATATCCCGGCGGCCTCTCATTCAGCCCACAGCCGCTGTTGCCGCCGCCGGCGGCGGAGCAACTCATGAGCGTGCTGAGTGTGGCTTGGGCCTCGCGGACACGTGCGTTAGGGAGGCAGCCAATTCGCTAACAGGGCGAGGCCGCTTCACTGGATCTCCAGGTTAAACCTATCGTCGTAAGGATCCGCCCGTCTAAGCTGTCTGCCCACATCAGATAGTGGGGGGCGACCGTCTACGGCACGAGTTCTGCCTTCCGACAGAACGAGTGAAGCACCCTGCACTTTGAATTCTTTTCTAGGCAGGACTCCATGGCGCGACTCTCGGCCTTTTCAGTTCCGATCCAGTTCTGAACATTGTCTTCTTCTCGCCAACGGCCATGGCCAGGCATCCATTTTTTACTGACAGCCCGAGCTTGCAGCTGTTGCCGCCCTGACGCGTGCAGTCATGCATGGCGTGATTCTCTGCGCCGTCCTGGCTTGCGTAACCGACGGCCGTTCCGATGACGCCTATCTCCGTATCGACCGAGATAGCGCTCCATCGTGGTGCCCAATGCGGAGCGGCTTGAGGCGGGGCTGATGGAGCGCCCTCCGGGTCCGGTACGCACGCCTTTGAGGAAAGTGCCCTGGTGGGCATCCGCCCTCGGCATATGCGAGATAAGGAATCAGTGTCGAAGCGATTATCAAAACGTACTTCATGGGCTGCTACCGTCCTTCAAGCTAGAACTCCCGGTTTTGACTTCATCGCGTGGCGTCGTCTGCGGCGCGCCCGACATTCGTCCGCTATGGAGCGCGACGGTATCATTTCCCCGAGTACTTCCACGGCGATCATCAAGACCTTCGTTTGATCCGCGTACTGGGCTCCTCGAGCCAGGCGGTCGTTCATTCGGGCCTTACCGGCTATTGCCGCCACCGGAGGTGGAGTAGCTCATGACTGTTGCTTCCGCCAAGGACGGCGGGGTAGCTGATCAAGCCGACTCCGGTGCTTCGGAAGAGTGTATGGCGACCAGATGAGAGTACATGAGTCGGTTGGACTCGAAGTCGTTTAAGCTCGTGCCACAGTGTCTTCAGGGGACCAACTCGGGCGGGCTACAGAACGAGTGGTAAATCGTCGGTTTCTTTTCAGCCCCGATGCACTTGTCCAGAGCGTGCTTTTCCACCCAGGGGATGGTTGGCCCAGAACTAAAGCACATCATGTTGCCGCCTATGGCCATCGCGACGCAGCCATTATCATGTGTGATTTGAAGCTTGCAAAACCTTCCTCCGTTTCGTCGACACTCTTCGAGTGCCTGACTCATCGCCATACCTTCGCTCAGAGCGCGCGATGCAGTGCCTAGTGCAGCGGCTTCACCGTCGGTGGCTATAGCTGCCCATCGACGTTCCCAATGCGGTGACGGCTGATGAGGCGAATCATGTGCGGATTCTCCGGGCACGCATGCCTGCCAGCCTTGACCCCGTTGAGGGTATTGTCCCGGAGGGCATCCACCTTCGGACCATGCCTCGTTGGAATACACGAGGAACAGTAAGAACATTATCTTCTTCATGGCACTTAATCCTCGCTCTGAGTCGACGACTTACGCTTGACGGCATCGGCTACAGGGGGCGTCGAGCTATCCGGTACGCGAGCGCTGTAGGTCTCGCGTTCGTGCGACGCGCGTTCGCCTTCAGGGCCTTGTGATCTCGACTGGCCCAAGCCGGGAGCAGCACTCCACGAGCCAGGCGGCCTTCCATCCGGCCCATACCCGCTGTTGCCGCCGCCGAAGGCGGAGTAGCTCATGAAGCTGCCGAGCGTGCCCTGGAAGAAGGCGGCGGCCATGGGTGGGACGGAGACGATGAGGGCGGTGAGGAGCAGGCCGATGCCGCCTTGCTGCATGGCTTTGCTGGTCAGGCCCTCGGTGTTGTTGCCGAGGATGAGCTGGTTGACGGCGTTGCCGGCCCACATCGCGGCGCTGACTCTCGCGGTGAGGTCGAGGACGATCGTCACCACCACGCTGAGCAGGCCCATCGAGAAGACGGTGCCGAGGCCGTAGAGCAACCAGCGTTTGAACAGGTCCTTGGTCTGCTGGAACATCAGGCAGAGGATGAAGATCGGGCCGAGGCCGATGAAGAGCGCCATGGCGAAGTGATAGATGAGCAGCATCGCGCCGGCGACCATGGGCGGGCTGGCGGTGCCGAAGGTAGCGATGAGGGTCGATCGCTCTTTCGCCGTCTGCATTTCGTCGTCGCCGGGGATGACCTGCACCTTGTTGAGCAAGGCAAGCGCGATCTGCGTGTAGGCGAGGTTGCGGTCGATTTCCTTCGACGTATCGCCTTCGCTGCCCGTGAACAGGTAGTGCACCGCCCGGTCGACGTCGTGCGTCAGCAGGTTGCGCAGGCCCGTCCCGGCGACCGCCATCGTGCTCGCGGCGGCGACGATCACGGCGACACGACCGAGTTCGATGACCGTGACCATGAGCGATTCGCGCGATCGACCGGTCGCGATGCGGAAGCCCTGGATGAGGATCCACAGCGTCACCAGGGTAAGCGCGGCGAAACTTGCCCACGCCATGGCGCGTTCGAGCAGGCCGGTGCTGAACTTGTCGATCTGGGCAATGAGGAATTTGTAGATCAGCCGGAAATAGACGTAGTCGGCCAGATTGGACATGAGGATCCGCGCTCCTTCGCGAGGTCAGAGTTTGAGAGCGGCCTGAAGGGTCAGCGTGTTCACCAGGGTCCCCCATGCGCTCGGCTTGCCGTTCATCGCGCGGCGGGAGAGGATCTCCTGCTTTTGCGCGAGCATGGCGAGAATCGTTTCCTGCTGCTTCATGTTGGTCTCCCATTGAGCCCGGGCGTTTTCGAGGTTGGACGAGTAGCGCTGCGTATCGGTGAGCACCGAGTTCAGGTCAGCCAGTGACTGGGTCACCTTCTCGAGTCGTGTGGTGTGCACGTCGACGAGATCGGCGGTGGACCTCTTCACGAAGTCGAAGTAGTCGACCGTCATGTTGTATTTCAGGTTTTTCGCCCTGACCATGGCGACGCAGATCTGTTTCTGCTGCGAGACGATGTCGCCGCTCAGATCGGACGCGAGAGCGCTGAGGATCGACTTGATGTCGAGGCTGCCGCCGGTGGCGCCCTGGCACGCTTCCGCGACGCCGACGTCTTCCGCGATGCGCTTGAACTCGTATTCCGATTTGAAGAGCTCGAGTTTGAGCCCCTTCAGCTTGACGAGCTGTTCCTTCCAGAACTCGACCTGCTGCAGGAAGTGCTTCGTTGTCTGGGCGTAGTGCTGGACGGTTTCGGCATAGTGCTTGGCGGTTTCGATCCATCGCGCCGCTTCCCGCACGTGCTCCGTTATCGCCGTGACGATCGCCGCCGGGTCGTTGACGATCCACTGCGCGGCGGCCTCGGGACTGCGGACGGCAAGGCTCGCGGCCAGGCACGCGGCGAGCGCCATCCGTGTGAGTCGCCGACGGTATCCGGAACGGGGCGTCGGGGTGGTTGGTGGCTTGGTGTCCATGTGTATCCTCGGGCTTCAGATGGCGCGTTTCGGCGCAGCGTCGTGCTTTCCGCTGCCCTTGCGCTCGGCGTAGAACCGGGGCAGCCATTGCTCGGGCATCAGCGCGCTGGGGGTCGAGCCATGGGCGGCGGCGGCTTCGTCGAGCACGCGATGCATGACGTCGATGTTGTCGGTCGATGCCGAGATGACCGCGAGCTCGTCGTCCAGGCCGCGCAGGTTGAGCTGGCAGACCGCGGAGCACTGGCCCTGCTTCACGAAGAAGCTGCGTGAGCGCTCGCCGAGCCCGACGACCACCTTGTACTCGGCCTCGGTGAGCTTCAGGCCGTCCACGTAGTCCTCGCGGCTGGCGTTGGGGTTCGGGAGCAGGATCATCGTCGCCGTCTGCTCGATCAGGGACGACGCGATGTCGCTGGCCAGGGCGTCCTCGGGGCTCTGCGTGGCGAAGATGCCCAGGCCGTTCTGCTTGCGGATGGTCTTCTGCTTGTTCTTGGCGAACTCCTTGAGGCCGCCGCCGCCGTCGAGGATCTTCCAGAACTCGTCCATCACATAGATGAGTCGGCGGCCGTCGATCAGGGCTTCGAGCCGGTGCAGAAGGTAGTTGATGACCGGCGCGCGGACCTCGGCATTGTCGATGACGTCGGTGTAATCGAAGCCGATGATGTTGGCCCGGCTGAGATCGATGGTGTCCTCGGGGTTGTCGAAGACCCAGCCGTGGGAGTGGCCGGCGGTCCACTTGCGCAGACGGACGTAGAGTCCGTCGTCGCCGAGGTTCGGGAGGCTCTTCTGGAAGTTGGTCAGGTTCCGCAGCGGCATGGGGGTGTCGAGGATGTTTTCGACGGCGCGGAAAATGTCTTCTTCCTCGCGTGAGGTGTATTCGCGTTTGCCCGCCAGCACCTTGACCAGGTCGGCAACGAACTGGACGTTGGCCTCGGTTCGCTCGCACTGGAAAGGGTTGAATCCCGTGGGCTCGCCGTTCGCCAGTGCGAGGTAGTTGCCGCCGCAGGCGCGCACGAAGATCTCGGCACCCCGGTCCTTGTCGAAGAAGAAGATCGTCGGTGCCGGGTCGAGCTTCTGCGCCTGGCTGAGCAGAAAGTTGATGAGCGCGGTCTTGCCGGTGCCGGACTTGCCGATGACCATCGTGTTGGCGATCGCCTTCTCGCCCCGGGAATCCTCGCCCGGCTGCGTATAGTGGAAATTGAAGTGGTAGGGCTGACCGTTGTTGGTCTGCAGCGTGGTGACGCAGTCGCCCCAGGGATTCATGTCGGCCTTGCCGCTGGCGAAGTTGTGCAGCGGCGACAGGCCAAGGAAGTTGAGCGAGCTGACGTTCGCCAGCCGCGTCCTGTACTTCCAGTTGCCAGGGAACTGGGCGAAGAACGCCGCCGTGACGGCGAGGTCTTCCTTGACGGATACGAATCCCGCGTTGGACAGCTCCGCCCTGGCCGCGGCCAGGCGTTGGGCGAGCGCCTCCTGACTCTCGGCGTAGATGGCGATGCCGTAGTGGTACTCGCCCAGGACGAAATTGCCGGAGGCGAGCTGGTCCATGGCGTGGTCCAGCTCGACGATCTGGCTCACCGCCTTGTCCCCCGACGAGATCATCATGCCCTTCGTGCGGTCGAGCGCCTTGAGGGCGTCCTGGCGTCCCATCGGCGTGAACGAGTGCGTGATCACGTACTCGCTGTCGAGGAACTTCATGCCGTTGAGGATGCCGGGCCAGGTGCCGTCGACGTATTCCTTGATGTTCAGGATCGCGCCGAAATGGTTGTCGCCGTGGGGCGTCGTGAGCACGAAGTCGCCCGAGCGAGGGCTGAAGCGCTGCCGCGAGAGCGGGAGGTAATCCGGCACTGGCGCTTTCAGCACCGGCACCGGCTCATGGACGCGGTTCAGGATGTACCCGAAGAGTTCCAGGACTTCCGAGAACACGAAGCCGTTCGGACCCTCGTACATCCCGAGCCGGTTGGGACCGTAGTCCTTCAGCACCGCTTCGACGGTACCCGCCAGATCGAGCAGGGTCGCGATGGCACGGTCCTGCGCGGCTTGCAGTCGTACCGGATCGGCGACCTTCTCCGCGAGCGCTTTTCCGTGCACGAGGGGGCGGTAGAGCATCGTCAGATAGAGCTCGTTTTGCATGAGTTTCTGCGTGGACAGCGACGCGTAGTAGCCGTCGGACAGGCGTTGGTTGAACGACTGGTTGAAGGTCGGCTTGTGGCGAAGGCTGCGTCGCCGACGGATGTCGTGCACCCAGAAGGCGACATTCACGTAGTCGGGCGCGCGCAGCATCTGCAGCATGCGATTGAACGTCAGGTGCCGGTGCTCCAGCTCCCAAGGTTCCCGGCCGACGAAGGGAAGGCCGGCGAGCCGCCAGGTCAGCAGGTAGTCGCCGCCGGTCGTCTTGAGGACGGTCGGGGAGACATGGGTCGAGAGGGGAATGTGGCTGGCGATGGGAGCGTCGGGTGTGAACATGGCATCGATCGGAGTGTCGCCCTGCCTGAGTGAGCCAGGGCATCGGGTTTACCGGCGCTGTGTCCGGGCCGCGTCGCGGTAGGCGTTCGGCGTGAAGGCCCAGGCGCCGTCGTGAGCGGACACGTTGCGGACCCGGGTGCGGAAGCTGAGGCGGAGGGCGAGAAGCCGAAAGATCATCTCGTCGCGCCGTGCCATCTGTCGCATCGCGAGGATCACCGGCGGCATCAGCAGCAGGAGCCAGAAGTTGAAATACATGGCCAGCAGCAGACAGGTTCCCGCGCCCAGGAAGAACGGGATGTACGGCACGCCCATGAACATGGGCGGGCGCGTGCAGCCGCGGAAGAGGGCGTCCTTACGCATGGAAGGCCAGCAGCCGTATCGCGGCGTCGACGGCGTCCATCAGGAAGGCGCCGCTCGGCGAACACGCCTTGGTGCCACTGCTGCCGCCTTCGCCGACGACCATCTTCGCCACCTGCGCCGCCGCACCGATGAGTACACCGCCGATCAGCGGAGATGCGACGTCTGCGATGCGCTTGTGCGCGAAGGCGATCTGGTAACCCGAGAAGATCACGGAGATGGTCACGACGACCACGGATGCCGCATTGAGCAGCGCATTGATGTTCTCGAAGAACCCGCAGACTTTCTCGCCGGCTTCGCCGATCTGGGCCAGCGCGAGCCCCGGCATCAGGAGGACGGTGGCCAGGGCCGCGAGACCTACCGCGCGCTGGAGGCTTCGGGCCGCGGATACGGAAGGATGCGGGGCGTTGGAATGCAACATGTGGAACTCCTTGTCGCTTGGGGCTGAGGGAAACGGTCAGAAAACGAATGCGGGATCCGATGCGCCGGGCACGGCCGGTTTGGGATCGGCGGCGGGTTCGCGCGGTGTGCTCGTGGCGGCCGGAGGGGGCTCCGCCGGTCCGCGTACCATGGGTACGAAAGCGCGCGTGCGCGTGCCGGCATCTGTGTCGAGGGATGGCGTCGCCGTCGCCTCGAACCGCGTCCCGGCCGGCATCGCCGCTGCCGGTGGCCGGGAAGGATCCCAGGCCCGGCCCATCGCGGCGAAAACGCGCTGGACGTAGCCGTGCTCGAAGCCCGTGCGGAAGTTGCCGGAGTAGTAGCAGCTGAACGCCTTGCCCCAATCGCCGCCGGCGCGATCGCGGCACTCGGCGAGGATGCGGGCACCGGCGGCAAGGTTGCGGCAGGGATCGAAGGCGACGTCGTAGTCGTCGAGCCCGAACTTGCGCAGGTTGCTACGGTTCACCTGGGCCAGTCCGAGTGAATAGTTGAAACCCTCGCGCTCGAGCATGCGCGCCGTCGCCACGGCCTCGTCGAGCGTTGCGGGCTGGCGCTCGAGACGACGGCCGACGACACCGATGGCGAACGGATTCCGGCCCGACTCGACGGCGACGACATGCTGCATGACCGCGTGTGGCACGGCGAGGTCGGGACAGGCGGCCATGTCGATGGGCGCGATCATGGCGTGGCTCCCGTCGTGGACGATTCGGCGGCCGGCTCGACGCCGAGAGTACGCCAGGGGTCGAAGTCGATACCCGTGATGCGGCGGTTGCCCGCGTGCGCGCTGATGTGTACGACGATGTCGATCGTGAGCATTAGCAGGCGCTTAATGGTGGCGAACTCCAGTCCGGCGCCTTCGGTCGACGCCTTGACCATGAGCGCGAGCTGGTCCCATGTCTGGCTGACGCTGCCCGCATGGCAGCTGGTGATGGAGCCGGGGTGGCCCGACGCGCAATTGCGGATGAAGTAGAACGACTCGTCGCCTCGCAGCTCGGCCAGAATGATGCGGTCGGGCTTCATGCGCAGGCAGGCTTCCATGCAGCTCTTCGCCGTGACGTTGGCGGCGCTCTGCCCGCCCTTGGAATAGAGCAGGTGCACGACGTTGGGCTGGTCGAGGAACAGCTCGCGCGCGTCTTCGATCGACACCAGCCGTTCCTCGTGGGGAATGTGGCTGACAAGCGACTTCATGAACGTGGTCTTGCCGCTACCGGTGGCTCCGGCCACGACGATGTTCTTCTTGGCGAGCACGGCTCGCCTGAAGAATTCGGCGTAGCGCCGCTCCGCGCGAAGTCGCAGCAGTTCCTCGTCGGCCGCGTCGATAGTGGGTCCACCTTCGAGGATCTGCTCGAAAAAGCCGTCGGCCTGGTATTGATCGAGCGAGCGCGACTGCCGCGAAGGCAGTCGGATGGTGATCGATACGCGGCCGGCTTCGCACGCCGGCGGCAGGACGAACTGGGCGCGTTGGCCGGTGGGGAACGTCAGCGACACCACCGGATCGACATCGGTGATGCGTTGCCCGGTGTTCGTTTCGTTCACAACCGCGGTGCAGAACTGACGCGCGCGGTCGTACGTGAGGGACGGTACCTCCACGCGCTGCCACCCACCGCGGCGCTCGAGATAGAGCTCGCCGGGACGGTTGATGCAGATTTCGGTCACGTCGGGGGAAGCGAGGAACGGCGCGATGCCGAGCACCTCGTACTGGTAATCAAGGAAACCGCGGGCGATGGTGGCGTGCGTCTGGCCATCCATGTCAGTAGCGCGCCACCACGCCCGCGAAGTCGACATCCTTGGCGACGTAGACCGCCAGGACGGTGCCCTGGTTGATCGTGACGGTGGCGGGGCGATTCGCCTGCCGCCGCACGGCCTGCTTCGCGAGCTCCTGGATCGTGTCGGCCGTGTTGCTCTCGAACGGGGTTTCGGTCACGACACCGTTGGTGATGGTGGTTTGTCGCGGCCCGTGTTCGGCGGCCGCGTACTTGAACGCGTCGCTCATGAGGCTGATGAGCATGGCGGCGCCGATGCGACTGCCCCAATGAGCGGCATAGTGTCCGGGGTGGCCGGCGCCACCCAGGGTGTCGACACCCGGGCTGGCCATGTTCACGTCGATGCCGGTCGGCGTGACGATGCGATCCCAGATCACGGCCACGCGCGGGCCGTTCGGTTCCATCTCGTACTTGCCGAGCACCTTCGAGCCCTTAGGCAGCAGCATGCGCTTGCCGGAGAACGAATACACCGGCTCGGTGACGACGCAGGACGTGAAGCCTGGCTGGTCCGTGACGATGCGGGTTTCAAGGACGCAGCGGATGTAAGTGCCGCGCATCATCAGCGTGTCGGGGTGCGTCAACGACGCCGCGCTTGACACGTCGGCCAGGGGCTTCGCTTTGTACGCCACGTTGGGCGGGATCTCGCTGAGGTCGCCGGACGATGCCGCCGCGACCACGGGGAGGTTCGGCATCTGGAACGCCGGGGGTGCCGCTGGTCCGGCGTCGCCCGTACCCAGCGCGCTCCCGGCCTGAGCGGCCGCGATGCGTCGCTCGACGAGCGTCGGGCCTTGCGGTCGTGGCGCGGGCGCGTCGGTCTGGGGCGATCCGCCGCGATCGCGGGACGGAGCGCGTTCGTCGATCGCGCCGGCGCGCCGCGACCTCGTCTCGGGAACCAGGGGAATGGGACGTCCCTCGTGCGCCGACGCGGCCCCTTCACTGGAGCCGGTTGCAGGGCGCGCCGTCTCTGGGATCCCTGGCTGAAGAGGGGATTCCGGCACCGATACGGACTCGTCGCGTCGCGCTGCCGTCGTGTCGGAGTTGCTTCCCGACCGAAGGAGCCAGAATCCGGCGACGGCAAGGAGGAGCACGATGGCCGCGAGAAGCCCGAGGGCCTTGCGGTTCATGTCGCGGACCTCGGTCTGCGTCATGCGCGGCACGTTGCGCTCGAGGTCCGGAGGCGTCGACGCATGCTGCTGCGCGTACGGGTTGTCGAAGGGGACCTGCGCCTCGTCGTTCGCGCTCGGCGGCTCGACCGCGGCGACGTCGTCGGTGTCGGAGGGATTCGGGGTATGCGGCTTCACTTTTTCGCGTTCCTTCGCAGGCCGACGACGTTCTTGTCGTGGCGGATCACCAGGTAGGCGTAGGTGCCATGCACGACGATCGTGTTGCCTTCGATCGTCGTGTTGACGATCTCGTCGTCGCCATGGCCTTTCTCGCGCATGTAGATCGTGGGGAAGTTTCCGGTTGGGAATCGCTTCAGGTCGGGCATGTGGATGTACGTGAAGCGGCCATCGTCGTAGACATGTTTCGGCACGAGCCAGGGCGCCGTCCGGCGGCGTTTCGCGTAGTCGTAATCGAAGTGGTAGTCGCGGCCCTTGACCAGGCCGGTATCGAGTTCGGCCGTCTCGGTGAGCCGGCTCGCGTCTTCGGCGCGCTTTCCGTGTGCGGGCTTTGTCTCGGGCTGGAAGCGCGTGTCGGGCGGGTAGGTGAAGGACACCTTGTACTGCACGCCTTCGCGTCGGGCCTGGTCGAGCGTTCGCCAGTCGGTGGCCACGACCTTGAGCTCGAAGATGTACGAGTGCGTCGCCGTACGAATCATGAGGTTGGTATCGACGTCGACGTTTTTCGGCTTCACGTAGAAGACATGGCCGCGGCGCTCGATGTCCCAGCCCGTGCTGAACCCGCTGCTGTAATCGAGGATCGTCTCGCTCGGACTGAGTTCGAGCTGCGTGGTGATGCCCAGACCCGTGCGGATCGTGTAGATCCGGTCAGGCTGATACGCATACGTGTCGACACCGGACGTGCGGCTCGTCGGCGTAGCACCCGTCATGGATGCGGCGCTTTGCGCGATCCCCGGGCAGGAACTGGCGATCGCGACGAGCACTAGCGCACATCGCAGTCGTGGGGGAGTGGTGCGGATCATCGGGTGCGCCCTCCATTGGCGTTGCCGCGTTTGGCGGATGTCGGAGAAGTCGGTCGAGATGGTTGGGTGGCGCGCTCGGTGGTGCTGTCATCGGCCTCGGCGGCCAGCGGGGCGGGCGGGATGCCGTCGTCGGTCAGGAGGTCTTCCGACGTCGCGTCAGCACGGGGCCTGGCGGATGCGACTTCGGCGGGCGGCGCCGAGCCGTAGTCGTTGTCGACGCGATAGCTCGTGACCTGGAAACCGAGCGGATTCTCGATCCGGTTCCGGTCGTCCATGCGCAGATGCGGCTTGTAGACGAACGCGATCGTCGCGATCTTGCTGTCGAGCGGGTAGGTGGCACCGCTCGTCTTGTCGTATACCGTGCGCTGGAAGCGGACCGTCGCGCCCTTGGGCGTCCGTCCGGGGTCGCCGACGAGGACGATGCTGAGAATCCGTACACGGATCGCACTCGTCTTGCCATATTGCCGATACGGACTCGCCTCGTTGCTGGTCGCGTGCAGAGCCATGTAAGGCTGCGCGACCTCGGGCGATGCCATGGTGAGGACCGTCGGCCAATCCCGCAGGTTCGTCAGCGCGAGATCGTACGACTCGCGCGCGAGGACGAAATGCGCGACGTTGCTGCGATTGACCGCTTCACTTGCGGTGATCTTCCGGTCGACCAGGTCGTCGGTCAGGCGCGCGAGCGTACTGGTGCCCGAAAAAGGATCGGACACGACGAGGAACGGTACGGTCTCCTTCAACGGCAGGACGGCGATGTAACCGCCGGCAAGCACGAGCGCGACGCACAGCGCGGCCATGGCGACGGTCCAGGCGCGTCGTTCGCTGCGTCGCGCGACGTCGGCGAGCGTAATCTCGTAGTTCACGCCCGCGGTGACGGCCTGGGCTATCTTTTCGATGTTGCGCTTCTTCAGCATCGACGTGCGCTCACGGTGCGCCGGCCGCGGCATCCGCCGCACCCGCCTCGACGAGAAGCGAAGGTCCCTCGATGCGCACGACGATGCCCTGCGCCGCGTAGATGGCGGTAAGTTGCGCGGCGGCATCGCGTAGTTCGGTGGTCCGCACCTTCGCGGCCGGGCGCGTCAGCGAGAAATCGGACCGCAGGCGGTAGTCGAGCTTCATGCCGATATCGCTCGTCCAGCGCGTCACGAGCGCCTTGAGCGTGCCGTCCATCGGCGCGACGTAGTACGTATAAGGTGCTTCCAGAGGCATCTCGACAACCTTGTCGTCGAAGCGATTCATAGGACGCCAGCGTCCGCCGAAGTCCTTCGGGCCGGGCGCGCCGCAGCCGGCAAGGGTGGCAATGAGCAGCAGGGCCAGGAGCGGGTGCGGGAAGTTCTTCACGTCGGACTCGATAGGCAGGGTGGTGGTTTGCAGGCGCGCACGAGCGCGTTGCCGATGGAGGCGGCTCGCGGGCAGAGGTAGCGAGTGTTCGCGCCGGTCGGCGCGGGATACGGCGACGGTCAGGCGGTGGCGCTGGAGAGGCGGCTCCGGGCGCAACTTGCCGGCGGTCTCGACCGGAAAGAGCGATAGGCTTGCTTTGAAGAGCCGACAGCGCGGGGGGCGGACACCGCGACAGGGGTGAGAGATTGCTGCTTCATCGTTACTACATCCTGTAGTTGGGCGACGGCGCTTGGTCGGGCACGCGTCCTCCGGTTCGATCGTCATCGGCTCATCTGGCCGCGACATGGCACGTATCGGGTGTCGAATCTTATGATCCTGGCACCCGAGAAGTGCGCGGGGCGGGACGATAAACGACTTGAGTAGCTTTGGCTAGTGGTTTCTTTGTTCTCCCTGTCAGACGCGGCGGTAGGCGGTCGTCACATGTAGCACTGGCGTTCTATGTCACGTCGCGGTGTCGTTCGAATCGCATTGATCGCACGAAAGCATTGTATTTTGCGTCCGACCCGGCTGAGGGGCTTCTCGCGCGGCGTGGAAACGGCCGTCGATGCCGCTAAGACCTTACTGCGTGGTTCGTATGATCCTGAACGCGGGCAGCCTGATGCAGAGGATGCGGCTGATGATTCGGTAGGTGGGAAGCGGGAGTAAACGGCGGGCGCACCCTTGTTGGGCCGGGGGCGAGCCCTTGCGGCATCGACAAGGCGGGGAGCCGGGAGTAGAACGTGGCCTTTTACCAAGGAGCCCGCATGGCCCTCGAAACCTCCCCGTCCGACGCCGAATTGACCGCCCTCGCGAAAGATGTGGCCGCGGCGGCGCAGGAAAGGCGCGTCATGGTCGCGACGGCCGAGTCGTGCACCGGCGGATGGATCGCGAAGACGCTGACGGACCTTCCCGGCAGTTCGGCCTGGTTCGAGGCGGGCGTGGTCACCTATAGCTATAGCGCGAAGGAGTCCCTGCTCGGGGTCAATCCGCGCACGCTGGAGCGCACGGGTGCCGTCAGCGAAGAGACGGTCCTCGAGATGGTGTCGGGCGCGCTGGCGCGCTACGGGGCGGGCGTGGCGGTGGCTGTCACGGGGATCGCCGGGCCGTCGGGCGGTACCGCGGACAAGCCCGTTGGCACCGTCTGGATCGGCTGGAAACGGCGCGGGGGCTATGCCCACGCGAAGCTGTTCCATTTCGACGGGGATCGCGAGGCGGTCCGGCGGCAGACGGTGGCGGCCGCGCTTGCTGGAATGACCGCCGAACTGCAGGGCTGAACCCGGCCGCCTGTGGCAAACTTGCCGGTCGCGGATCGCAGTCCCTGAGATCACGCTGCGGCAAGATACCTACCTACACACGAGATCGGAAACCACGATGGACGACAATAAGCGCAAGGCGCTGGCGAGTGCCCTCGGCCAGATCGAAAAGCAGTTCGGCAAGGGTGCCGTCATGCGTCTTGGCGACCGGGTCGACGACCAGATCGACACCGTGTCGACCGGTTCGCTCGGCCTCGACATCGCCCTGGGCATCGGCGGGCTGCCGCGTGGCCGCATCGTCGAGATCTACGGCCCGGAATCCTCGGGCAAGACGACCCTCACGCTCCAGGCCATCGCGTCCTGCCAGCGCAACGGCGGCACGGCGGCGTTCGTCGACGCCGAGCACGCGCTGGATCCCACCTACGCCGAGAAGCTTGGCGTGAACGTGGCCGATCTCCTGGTCAGCCAGCCGGATACCGGTGAGCAGGCCCTCGAAATCGCCGACATGCTGGTGCGCTCCGGCGCGGTGGACATGGTGGTGGTCGACTCGGTGGCGGCGCTGACGCCGAAGGCCGAAATCGAAGGCGAGATGGGCGATTCGCACGTGGGTCTGCACGCCCGCCTGATGAGCCAGGCGCTGCGCAAGCTCACCGCCAACATCAAGAAGTCCAACTGCCTGGTCATCTTCATCAACCAGATCCGCATGAAGATCGGCGTGATGTTCGGCAGCCCGGAAACCACCACGGGTGGTAACGCGCTGAAGTTCTACGCATCGGTGCGCCTCGACATCCGCCGCATCGGCGCGGTGAAGAAGGGCGAGGAGGTCATCGGCTCCGAGACCCGCGTGAAGGTCGTGAAGAACAAGGTGGCGCCGCCGTTCCGCCAGACCGAGTTCGAGATCCTCTACGGCGAAGGCACGTCGCGCGAAGGCGAGATCATCGAGCTGGGCGTCCGCGAGAACCTGATCGACAAGTCCGGCGCCTGGTACAGCTACAAGGGCGACCGCATCGGCCAGGGCAAGGAAAACGTCCGCCAGTTCCTGCGCGACAACCCGGCCATCGCCAACGAGGTGGACGCCGAACTCCGCGCCCGCCTGCTCGTGAAGCCGGGTACCAAGTCCGAAGCCTCGACCGAGGCCGACGAGCTTGAGGAAGTCTGATAAGGGCACGGGGAAGGGCGACGGCAAGGCCGATCGCCCGACCCGCACGGCCTACGACAAGGCGCTGGGGCTTCTGGCGCGACGCGAACACTCCCGCCGCGAACTCAAGCAGAAGCTCGAGCGCGGCGGTTTCGCGCGTGAAGAAACGACGGCCGCCGTCGAGCGCCTGGGCGACCAGGGCTATCAGGACGACAGGCGCTTCGCCGAAGCGCTCGTCCGCAGCCGGGTAGGGCAGGGTTATGGACCGGCCCGCATCCGCGCGGAGCTGCGCAGCCAGGGTATCGGTGACGCCGCGGTCCGCGAACTGATCGAATCGGCCGGCGTCGACTGGCACGATCTGGCGGCCAATCAGCTGCGCCGACGGTATGGCGGCCCCTCCGCCGACCCCGCCGAGCGGGCTCGACGGGCTCAATTCCTCTTGCGTCGCGGCTTCGCCGCCGCCACAGTACGTGTTCTTACCCACGCCGATGCGGAAGACGCCGACGACGACTGAAGGCAGCGAGCCTTGATTCTGGACGGAGCGTCTTGCGCGACCTCGCAGCTCCCAAGCCACGATCGCTCATGAAAACCGCCGAAATCCGTTCGACCTTCCTCGACTTCTTCCGTTCCAAGGACCACACCATCGTGCCTTCGGCATCGCTGGTGCCGTCGAACGACCCCACGCTGCTGTTCACCAATTCGGGCATGGTGCCCTTCAAGAACGTCTTCCTCGGCAGCGAGAAGCCGGGTTACGTGCGCGCGGCCGACGTCCAGCGCTGCCTGCGTGCCGGCGGCAAGCACAACGACCTCGACGCCGTCGGCTATACGGCGCGGCATCACACGTTCTTCGAGATGCTCGGTAACTGGTCGTTCGGCGACTACTTCAAGCGCGACGCCATCCGCTATGCCTGGGAACTGCTCACGGCCGTCTACAAGCTGCCTGCCGAGCGCCTGTGGGTCACCGTCTATCACACCGATGACGAGGCCTACGACATCTGGAACAAGGAAGTCGGTGTGCCGGCGGAGCGCATCGTGCGCATCGGCGACAACAAGGGTGCGCCGTTCGCTTCCGACAACTTCTGGCAGATGGCCGACACCGGTCCCTGCGGCCCGTGCACGGAGATCTTCTACGATCACGGCGCCGATGTCGCCGGCGGTCCCCCGGGCTCGCCCGACGAGGATGGCGATCGCTACATCGAGATCTGGAACCTCGTCTTCATGCAGTTCGATCGCGCGCCGGACGGCACGCTGACGCCGCTGCCCGCGCCGTGCGTCGACACCGGCATGGGCCTGGAGCGTCTGGCGGCCGTGCTGCAGCAGGTGCACTCGAACTACGAAATCGACCTGTTCGCCCACCTGATCCGCGAAGCGGGCCGGCTGACGAACACGGCCGATCTCTCGAACAAGTCGTTGCGCGTCATCGCCGATCACATCCGCGCCTGCTCGTTCCTCATCGTCGACGGTGTGCTGCCTTCGAACGAGGGGCGCGGCTACGTGCTCCGTCGCATCATCCGTCGCGCGCTGCGCCACGGATGGATGCTGGGCGTGCGCGGCGATTTCTTCTGGAAGATGGTCGCGCCGCTGGTGGAGGAGATGGGCGAGGCCTATCCCGAGATCGCGGCAAAGCGCGCCTTCGTGGAGCAGGCGCTGAAGACCGAGGAAGACCGTTTCGGCGAGACGCTCGAGCACGGCATGCGCCTGTTCGACGACATCGCGGCGAAGTCGGGCCAGATCATCCCCGGTGCGGACGCGTTCCGCCTGTACGACACCTACGGATTTCCGGTCGATCTCACCGCCGACATTGCGCGCGAGCGCGACATGAGCGTCGACATGGAAGGCTTCGAGCGCGCCATGGGCGAGCAGCGCGCCCGCGCGCGCGCGGCCAGCAACTTCGGCACCAAGGCCCAGCTGCCGGCCGAGGTCGCCAGCGCCGTGGCGCCGACGATCTTCACGGGCTACGACGACCTCGACCTCGCCGACGCGAAGGTCGTTGCCATCGTCCGCGACGGCAAGGCGGTCGAGTCCCTTTCCGAGGGCGAGGACGCGTTCGTGCTGCTCGACCGCACGCCGTTCTACGCCGAGTCCGGTGGCCAGGTCGGCGATACCGGCATGCTCAGCAATCCGTCCGGTGTGTTCGCCGTCTCGGATACGCAGAAGGTCGGCGGCGCGTTCTTCGCCCACTTCGGCTCGTGGCAGGGCTCCGCGCCGCTCCTGCGCGGCGCCGTCGTGGCCGCGTCGGTGGATGCGGCCCAGCGCAAGGCCACGGTCCTGAACCACTCCGCGACCCACCTGCTGCACGCCGCCCTGCGCACGGTGCTCGGCGATCACGTCGCCCAGAAGGGCTCGCTGGTGGCGCCGGAGCGCCTGCGCTTCGATTTTTCGCATTTCAAGCCGCTCACGCCGGAAGAACTGGCGCAGATCGAGCGCATGGTGAACGATCAGATCCGTCATAACGACGACGCCGAAGTCCATCACATGGGCTATGACGAGGCGATCGACTTCGGCGCGATCGCGCTGTTCGGCGAGAAGTACGGCTCCGAAGTGCGCGTACTGAAGATGGGTGGCTTCTCCACCGAGCTGTGCGGCGGCACGCACGTGTCGCGCACCGGCGATATCGGCCTGTTCAAGATCGTGTCGGAGTCCGGCGTGGCCGCGGGCGTTCGCCGCATCGAGGCCGTCACCGGCGCCGGCGCGATCGCGCGCGTGGCCGACGAGGAGCGCATCCTCGCCGAAGTCTCCGGCCTCCTGGCCGCGCAGGGTGACGATGTCGTCGAGAAGCTGCGACAGCTGTTCGACAAGCAGAAGAAACTCGAACGCGAGATCGAATCCTACAAATCCCGGGCCGCCAGCTCGGCCTCGGCGGACCTCGCGGCGTCGGCCGTGGACGTGAACGGCATCAAGGTCGTCGCCGCGCGGCTTGAAGGCCTCGACGCCAAGTCGCTGCGCGACAGCATGGATGTCCTCAAGCAGCAGCTCGGCGACAGCGCGATCGTGCTGGCCGGCGCCGTGGACGGACGGGTGTCGCTCGTGGCGGGAGTCGGCGGCTCGGCATTGGGCCGGGTCAAGGCCGGCGATCTGGTGGCCGAGGTCGCCTCGCGGATCGAAGGCAAGGGCGGCGGTCGTCCGGACATGGCGCAGGGCGGCGGTGTCGACAGTCCCGCGCTGCCCGGCATCCTCGCGGGTATCCCCGCCTGGGTGGAGGCGCGCCTGCGCTGAACGGCAGATGGCCGGGGGTGCGCCGGGTTGCCGTAAAGGCGTTCCGGTGCACGCATTAGCGGCCATGTGCGTTGCGTCCCCCGCTTTGGCTCGGCTAGTATGATCCGAATGTCGAAATGCATCCGTCGACATCGATCCATCGGATCGCGATGGCAGGACAGCTGGTCAGCGACACACACACAACTAGAGCCGGGGAAGGCAGTTCGGCCTTCGATGGTCGAAACGTCGATCCATTGACGGCAAGCACTCGGGGTGAGGTTGTCGTTGGTGGGGAAGCCAATACCTGATTTTATGGAGTATCAATCATGCTGATTCTGACCCGCCGGGTCGGTGAAACCCTGATGATCGGCGACGAGGTGACCGTTACCGTTCTGGGTGTCAAGGGTAACCAGGTGCGCATCGGCATCAATGCGCCGAAGGACGTCGCTGTGCATCGCGAGGAAATCTACCAGCGCATCAAGAACGAGGGCGATACCGGCCACTCCGGGGACGAGAACTAAAGACTTGTCGGGCCGTGCAAGGCCAAGTATCCTTGCTGGCTCGTTAAGGTGCCTACCTCGACGAACGATCCGGAGAGTTGCCCGAGAGGCCGAAGGGGCTCCCCTGCTAAGGGAGTATAGGGTCAAAAGCCTTATCGAGGGTTCGAATCCCTCACTCTCCGCCAGTTTGCAAAAAGCCCTGTTTATCAGGGCTTTTTTGTGGGCGGAGCGTAGGCTTGTCAGCCGGCCGGGCTGTCGGCTTTGAGCGCCGGGAACGACGTGATGCGCAGCTTGGCGCCCGCGTACGGCACGAGCCGAAGCGTCGTGAGGGGGTCGCCCTCGGCGATTACTTTCGCCGGCACCGGGTCGGCGGCGCCCTCTTCCGCCTTCCACGCCACGAGTCGCCCGCGCACGTTGAGCGTCATCGCCGCGGTCACGCCAGCGAAGGGGCGTTCGCCGATCGGATGGCGCTCCATCGTCGCTCCGGGCAGCACGCCGTAGTTCCATGACGACGTCGGATACACCTGCCAGTCGTTGGTCAGGCCGCGCTTGCGCCACTTCACCCACGCTTCGCCGATCGGCAACGAGAACACCAGCGGGCCACGGCTGAAGCTCACGGATTCGTTGAATCCCGTCTCGGCCACGACCTCGGCGGGGAACGATAGCTGGATCGTGTCGCCCGCTTTCCACTGGCGGTCCACCGTGACGAAGCCATCGACCGGTGCCGTCTTCACGGCTTCGCCGTTGATCCGCACGGATGGCGAGCGGCACCACGCCGGTATGCGCAGGCGAACCGGAAACGCCACCGGCGATGCGGGGCGCAGCGTCACGGCGATGTCGTCGCGGAAGGGATAGTCGGTGTCTTCGTCGATGTCGACCGGAACGCCGCGCACCGTGGTGCTTACGCGACAGGGCGCATACAGCGCCGCCGCGAGGCCGCCGTCGGCGCTGGCCATCCATAAGCTCGCCGTCAGCTTGGGCCAGCCCTGGTGGAAATTCGCCGTGCAGCAACCGAAATGCGGATCGAGGCCGAACAGGTTCGCTTCCGGCCCGTTCGTCGTCCACGGACGTTTGTGCAGGCTGCATTCCACCTGGTTCGGCTGCTGGTCGTACTGGTGTGCCCACATGTCGTCGGTGAACGCGCCCGGCAACGCGTTGTAGGCGATGCGCTCGATGCGATCGCCCAGCGTGGCGTCGCCCGTGATCGCGAGCGCGACTTCGAGCGAATACATGGCTTCCACGACGGCGCACAGTTCCACACCCTGCGACGGGCTGCGCCCGGCGAGATGCTCGTCGGCCGAGAACATGCCGTTGGCGAGACCGTGGTACCGGTCGAGCTGCGCGAGCTGGTGGCGTACGGCGGATCGGTCGCCCGCGTTGCGCGATATCAGCGACCACACCGCCGAAGCCTTGAGCGCCTGCGCGACGTTGACGCCGTGCACCTGAAGCCCGTCGTCTTCCATGAAAGCGTTCTTGCCGCCCTTCGCCTCGACCACGCTCGCGTCGGTCTTCTCGCGGAAGGGGAAGTCCGCGAACATGGCCTGCCAGTCGTAGCCTTGCCTTTTCAGCAACGCCGCCAGCTCCAGCAGCTTCGGATCCTGGGTGCGCGAGTGGAGCCAGACGATCACGGCCACCTCGTCCTGCCAGCGCATGCGGCCCCAGTCGCGCAACGGGCGGTCGGGCAGGGCGCTCAGCTGGTAGTGGAAGTAGCGCGTCATGAACGGCACCACGCGCGCGTCGCCGGTCAGCTCCTGGTACTGCGCGAGCACCTTGAGCATCACCATGCGCGGCCACCAGTCGTCGTTGCTCTTCGGGCCGAACATGCCGTTCGGCCAGGGGTTCTCGAGCGTCCAGTCGATGAACCGCTGCGCCTTCGCCTTCAGCGTCGGCGAGTCGAGCTGCCAGGCGAGCGGCAACAGGCCGTCGAGAAAATACGGACCGCGCTCCCACGCCTCGCCGTCGCCACCAAGCCAGCCACTTCGAGGGCCAAGATCCGGCCATGTCTCATCGACGCGGCCGCCAAGTCCGGACGCCTGGATGTCCAGTTGGCGGCGCAGCCATCCGGACGGCCGAATCGATCCGGCGGGAAGCAGCTGGAATGGTTGCGGTGCGAGAGGTGGCCGTGGGAATGTCGCTGCGGCGGGAGGTTTCGATGGTGCGACGGTCTCCGCTGCCGGCAACCACGGCGTCAGTGCGCCGATGACGGATGCGCGGAGAAATCCGCGCCGGCCTGAAAGGTGGGACTCGCGCATTCGGGAAGATCCTCTCGCTGTCGACCGGAATCGTAATGTATGACATTTTCGCGAGAGGGGTGTCGCCTCATGGCGCATGGCGACGAAGGCTAACGATCACCACGCGATACCCACGCCTTCCGAGCTGCCGTGCGCGGTGCGGGCGTCGAGTTCGGCGTTCCGTTTTTTCTCCGCGTCGAGGATCGCGCGTCCGCGTGCCCGTAGCGTCGCATCGAGTCGCGCGCAGGTCGTGTCCGATGCGTGCTCGCGCATCAGTGAGGTGAGCGCGTCGCCGGTGTCGCGGCTGAACTGCGCGTGTTCGTCCTCGTGCTTCTTCAGCGCGTCGAGCATGCGGTTCCACTTCGCGACGATCGTCGCGTCGACACCGAGGGGTGGTTTCCACGAGGGAAGGGTGATGTCGATCGTGACGAGCACGCTCGGCTTCACCAGGACGCAGGTGCCGCCTGCCAGGCGGACGTCGTAGCTCCAGGACACGCCTGCGTCAGTTATTGCCCAGTACCTTCCATCCGGCTTCGTCGGACCTTTACGGTTCATCTCCCTCACGAGTTCTTCTTCTCGCGACCCGGTGATCTCGTAGTAGGCGATGTGTTCCCGAACGACGGGTTCCGGAACGACGACGGGCGGTACGGCGAAGAGCATGGCTTCGGTCCGTGAGGGCGATGCCGTGGACGAGCAAGGCGTGTGCCAGCACGGCGACCGCGTCGCGGCGCGCCATGGGCGCCGTGTGTCGCGTCCGCGGACGACCGGCGGTGTCCGCGATGGCTCCAGGCCGAAGCGGGGCCGATCACAGGCCGGCAAAGAAAAAGGCCCTGAAAGCTCGCGCGGACGCGGTTTTCAGGGCCTTTAAACTTCGAATATTGGTCGGGGAGACAGGATTCGAACCTGCGACTTCTACGTCCCGAACGTAGCGCTCTACCAGGCTGAGCTACACCCCGACAGGAGCCGCGTATATTAGCCATGGCCCGGTCCCTTGGCAACAGGTCGTCGCATATTTTTTACACGCGGGCGTCCGGGGCGTCCCTGGCCATCTGCTAATCTATGCGGCTGCCGCATGGCGGCGCCCGTACAGCCTGTCCGAAGAGGAATTGCATGGCACTCACCCCGGCCCGCACCATGCCCGGTGTCCTCGAGCTTCTTCCGCTCGACCAGATCGCCTTCCAGCGCATGCTGGACACGATTCGCCGCAACTACGAGCGATTCGGCTTCCTGCCGATCGAGACGCCGGTGATCGAGCATAGCGATGTGCTGCTGACCAAGACGGGCGGGGAGACCGAGCGCCAGGTGTACTTCGTCCAGTCGACCGGCGCGCTGGGCGCGGCGGCCGAGAAGGGCGGCGTGCCGGAGCTGGCCCTGCGCTTCGACCTCACGGTGCCGCTGGCGCGCTACGTCGCCGAGCACGAGCACGACCTGAGCTTCCCGTTCCGCCGCTACCAGATGCAGCGCGTCTACCGCGGCGAGCGTGCCCAGCGCGGACGTTTCCGCGAGTTCTACCAGTGCGACATCGACGTCATCGGCAAGGACTCCCTCTCGGTGCGTTACGACGCCGAGATCCCGGCGGTGATCTACAGCGTGTTCAAGGAACTGAACATCGGCGCGTTCACGATCCAGCTCAACAACCGCAAGCTGATGCGCGGTTACTTCGAGAACCTGGGCGTCACCGATCCGGAGCAGCAGATGCTCGTGCTGCGCGAGGTGGACAAGCTCGACAAGCGCGGCGCCGATTACGTGCGCGAGACGCTCACCGGCGACGCGTTTGGCCTGTCGGCCGAGGTCGCCGCGAAGATCCTCGCGTTCGTGCAGGTGCGTTCGACGTCGGTCGACGACGCGTTCGCGAAGCTCGACGCGCTCGGCAGCGGTTCGGAGACGTTCGAGCAGGGCAGGGCGGAGCTGAAGGAAGTGCTCGGCCTGATCCGCGACTTCGGCGTGCCGGAGACGCATTTCGCGCTGAATCTCTCGATCGCGCGCGGCCTCGATTACTACACGGGCACGGTCTACGAGACCACGCTCAACGACCACCCGGGCATCGGCTCGATCTGCTCGGGCGGCCGCTACGAGAACCTCGCCGGCCAGTACACCAAGTCGCACCTGCCGGGCGTCGGCATTTCCATCGGCCTCACGCGCCTCTACTGGCAGCTGCGCGACGCCGGCCTCGTCTCGACGGCGCGCAGCACGGTCGACGTGCTCGTGACGCAGATGGACGCGGCGCAGATGCCGGTCTACCTCGCCGTGGCTTCGGAGCTCCGCAGCGCGGGCATCGCCACCGAAGTGGTGCTGGAGGGCGGCAAGCTCGGCAAGCAGTTCAAGTACGCCGATCGGGCCGGCATCCGCTTCGTCGTCGTCCTCGGCGAGGACGAAATCGCCAAGGGCGTCGTCACGGTGAAGGACCTGCGCCGCGAGGACCAGTTCGAGGTGCCGCGCGCGGATCTCGTCAAGACACTCCGCGTCGAGCTCGCCCAGGCCGAAATCGGTCGTTGATCCTCCACTTTTTCGCACGGCGCCAACCATGACCAGCAGCATCCTCCTCGACGGCCGCAGCCTCACGCGCGCGCAGGTCGCCGCCATCGCGCGCCAGGGCGCCACGATCCGCCTCGACGAGGCGCAACTGGTGAAGGTGAAGCGCGCCGCGGATTTCCTGGCCGAGAAGGTGGGTGGCGGCGAGCCGATCTACGGCGTCACGACGGGGTTCGGCAGCAATGCCGACAAGCTGCTGGGCGCGCACCGCGTGCGCGACGAACTGCCCGGCGGCAACCCCGAACCGCGCTCGGGCACGCTGCTGGAAGAACTGCAGCACAACCTCATCATCACGCACGCGGTCTGCGTCGGTAAGCCGTTCTCCGTGGACGTCGTGCGCGCGATGCTGGCCATCCGCGTGAACACCCTCATGCGCGGTCATTCCGGCATCCGGGTCGAAACGCTGCGCGCGCTGGCCGAGCTGCTCAATCGCAACGTCATTCCCGTGATTCCGGAGAAGGGTTCCGTCGGGGCCAGCGGCGATCTCGCGCCGCTGTCGCACCTGGCGATCGTGCTGCTTGGCGGTGGCGAGGCGTTCTACGAAGGGCGGCGCATGCCGGGCGCGGAGGCGCTGGCCGCCGCCGGTCTCGAGCCCGTGCGTCTGTCGTTCAAGGAGGGCCTCGCGCTCAACAACGGCACCACGCAGATGCTCGCGACGGGCGTGCTCGCGCTCGACACGATGGACATGCTGATCCGCACGGCGGACCTCGCCGCCGCGATGACGCTGGACGCGTTCGCCGGCCGCACCGGCGCCTACGCCGAAGAAGTCCACGCGCTGCGCCCGCATCCGGGCCAGGTCGCGGCGGCGCGCAACATCCGCGGTCTGCTGGAAGGCTCGACGCTGGCGGATATCGCGTATCACCTCGTGCCGCGGTTCCGTCCGTGGCTGTCGGACTCCTGGGCCGATCCGGCCGACCAGGGCCATCGCTTCGACATCGGCTGGGACTGGGTTCCGGCCACGCAGCGTCACGGCAAGGAAGCGTTCTATTCGCGCTTCCTGCCCTTCAAGGGTGGCAAGAAGCACCAGCCGCAGGATGCGTACTGCCTGCGCTGCGCCCCGCAGGTGCATGGCGCCGTGCGCGACGCCTGGGAGCAGGCCTGCCGCGTGTTCGACGTCGAACTCAACGCAGTGACCGACAACCCGCTGGTCTTCCCGGACGCCGAGAACGCCGAGGTCATCGAGGATCAGGTCATCTCCGCCGGCCACTTCCACGGCATGCCGCTCGCGCTCGCGATGAGCTACGTGAAGGCGTCGATCCCGGTGCTCGCGTCGATCTCCGAGCGCCGCACGGCGAAGCTCGTCGATCCCGCGAATAACGACGGCCTGCCGGCGTTCCTCATCGGCAACGAGGACGCCACGGATTCCGGTTTCATGATCGTGCAGTACACCGCCGCGGCGCTGGTCAACGACCTCGCGACGCGCGCGCATCCGGCGTCGGTGTATTCCGTGCCGACGAGCGCCAACGCTGAGGACCATGTGTCGATGGGCGCCAACGAAGCCCGCCACGTGCTCGAGATGACCGAAGACCTCGGCCACGTCCTGGCCATGGAGCTCTACACGGCCGCCCAGGCGCTGGAATACCGCCAGGACATGCTCAACGCCGCTCGCACCCTCGCGCATCGCGGCGACTGGCAGGCCCTGGCATCGAAGATCTCGGGTGCGCCTCGCTCCGATTCGCCGCACTACGCCCGGTTCGAGGCGGAAGTGCGGGCGCTGATGGACGCCCTGGCGTCGGCGGACGACTTCCACGGCGGCGTGGCCGTGCGCGCCGCGCTGAAGACGCTGCGCGACCACGTCGCGTTCATGCAGCGGGATCGCGCGATGGACGGCGACGTGCGCGTGGTTTGCGAGCTGGTGGCGTCGGGGCGGCTCGTCGCCTGACGCCGCCCCCGGGCACGATGCGCTTCGCGGCGGCTTCGATCGCCGGCGACCAGTCGTCGAGCGATGCCGCGCGCACCCCGGCGAGGAACTGATACAGCTGGGCGTCGTTGACCAGGCCCAGCTTCGCCATGGCCGAACGCTTCTGCCGGCTGATCGTCTTGAAGCTGCGGCCCATCATCTCGGCGATGGCGGCCTGCCCATGGCCTTGCGCGTAGGCGCGGAGGACCTCGATCTCGCGCGGTGACAGCCGCGTGGCGAGCTCGTCGTGCCCGGAGGCGCAGTCGGCTTCGTGGAAGAGCCGGCGTATCGCGGGGCTGAGGTACGAGCGGCCGACTTCCGCGGCATGCACGGCCACGGGGATGTCCCGGAGGTTCGTGCGTTTGTCGAAGATGGCGGCGACGCCCATGTCCAGCAGGCTGCGCAGGATGGCCGGATTGGACAGCATCGTGAGCACGACGATGCCGGCGTCCGGGCGGACGGTGCGGATGCGGCGGATCATCGGCATGCCGTCGGGCTGCGAGCCTTCGGGCATCGAGTAGTCGGTGACGACGACGTCGCAGGGGTTGTCGCGGAGGGTCTCGAACAAGGTGTCCGTGTCGTGGGCGCGTGCCACGGCGTCGTAGCGGTGGGCCCGGAGGATGGTCTCGACCCCTGCGACGACGACGGGGTGGTCGTCGGCAATGATCACGGAACTCGACATGGCGGGCTCATGGCATGGAAATGCCCGCCATGGTGGCGATCGCTGAATCCGAAATATATGGAAGAAAAGCGCAATTTCGCGTCGGCGGTTGCCACGGCCCCGTTGCAGAGTTACGATGCGTTATCGTATTAACGCGTTAGTACACTATGAAGCGTCGTTCGCTCGATCCCGATACCCCGGCCGACTCGGCCGAGACCAGCCTCTGCGAGGCGATGGCCGCACTCTCCAGCGTCGACGAGATGCGCGCCTTCCTGCACGACCTCTGCACCCCCGCGGAGATCGAGGTCATGGTCGACCGCTGGCGCGTGGTGCCGCACCTGCTGGAGGGGCGCTCCTACCGCGAAATCCACGAGCGCACGGCCGTCAGCATCACCACGATCGGGCGGGTCGCCCGTTACCTCAACCAGGGCAGCGGCGGTTACATGGCCGCCGCCGCGCGCCGGAACCTGCTCGGGGGTGCCGCATGAAGTCCCGCGACCGCCTGCGCATCGCCATGCAGAAATCGGGACGCCTGACCGAGCCGGCGCAGGAGCTGCTGGCGCGCTGCGGCCTGAAGTTCCGGCAGAGCCGCGACAAGCTGTTCTGCTTCGGCGAAGGCGAGCCCGTCGATCTCCTCCTCGTCCGCGACGACGACATTCCCGGCCTGATCGCCGAGGGCGTGTGCGACCTCGGCATTGTCGGCCGCAACGTGCTGCGTGAGTTCCAGCTCTCCAATCCGGAGCCGGGTGCGGGCCTCGACGAACTGCGCTCGCTTGGCTTCGGCCATTGCCGCCTGTCGATCGCCGTCCCGCAGGAGGACGCCTACGACGGCCCCGCCCAGATGGAAGGCCTGCGCATCGCGACCTCGTATCCCGGCCTGCTCGGCGAATGGCTCCGGTCGAACGGCGTGGACGCGAAGGTGGTGATGCTCGCCGGTTCGGTGGAGATCGCGCCACGCCTCGGCACCGCCGACGCCATCTGCGACCTCGTGTCGAGCGGCGCGACGCTGGTGGCGAACCAGCTGCGCGAGGCCGCGGTCGTGGTCGAGAGCGAAGCCGTGCTGGCGGGTCATCGCGAGCTGCCGACGGACGAGCGCGGCGAAATCGCGGAACTGCTGCTGCGACGTCTCGACGGCGTCATCCAGGTGCGCGACTCGCGCCTGATCCTCATGCAGGCGCCGCGCGACGCGCTGGCCGCGATCACCCGCCTGCTCCCGGGCAGTCCGGTGCCGACGCTCACGCCCGTGGACGGCGCGCCGGATCAGGTGGTGCTGCAGGCGCTCTGCGCCGGATCGGTGAGCTGGCGACAGCTCGAGGACATGAAACGCGCCGGGGCCCGCGACATGCTGGTGCTGCCGGTGGAGAAGATGCTGGCATGAAACGGATCGACTGGAGCACCCTCGACGAGAACGGCCGCGACGCGGCGCTCGCGCGTCCCGCGCAATCCCGCGCGGCCGAACTCCGCCAGGGCGTGGAGGCCATCGTCGCCGATGTCCGCGCGCGCGGCGATGCCGCGCTCATCGAACTCACGGCCCGCTACGACGGCAGCACCCTCGACGCGCTGGCCGTGACCGACGACGAATTCGACGCCGCGGAAGCGCGCCTGTCCGCCGAACTGAAGGCCGCGGTGCTGGAAGCCGTCGGTCGCATCGACACCTTCCACCGCGCGGCCGCGCCGCGGCCGGTGGCGGTCGATACCGCGCCGGGCGTGCGGGTCGAGCGCGTGTTGCGCCCGATCGCACGCGTCGGCCTCTACGTGCCCGCCGGTGGCGCGCCGCTGCCGTCCACCGCCATCATGCTCGGCGTGCCGGCCGCGATCGCCGGTTGTCGCGAGGTCGTGCTGTGCACGCCGGTGCAGGCGAACGGTCGCTGCGACGACGCCGTGCTGTTCGCGGCGCGTGCGGTCGGCGTGCACCGCGTCTTCAAGCTCGGCGGCGCGCAGGCCGTCGCCGCGATGGCCTATGGCACGGCGTCGGTGCCCCGCTGCGACAAGATCTTCGGCCCCGGCAACGCGTGGGTGACGGAAGCCAAGCTGCAGGTGGCCGGCGATCCGGCAGGCGCGGCGATCGACATGCCCGCCGGCCCGTCGGAGGTGCTCGTCATCGCCGACGATGGCGCGGACCCGCGGTTCATCGCCGCCGATCTGCTGTCGCAGGCCGAGCACGGCCCCGATTCGCAGGTGCTGCTGGTCAGCCCGTCGGCGGCGTTGCTCGATCGCGTGGCGGAGGAGGTCGATCGCCAATGCGCGCTGCTCCCGCGCGCGGACGTGGCGGCCATCGCGCTGGGCGAAAGCCGGCTGGTGTCGGTACGCGATCTTTCCGAAGCGCTGGACGTCAGCAACCGCTACGCGCCGGAACACCTGATCGTGCAGACGGCGGACCCGCGCTCGCTGCTCGACGGCGTCGAATCCGCCGGCTCCGTCTTCCTCGGCGAGTGGACGCCCGAGTCCGTGGGCGACTACTGCAGCGGCAGCAACCATGTGCTGCCGACCTACGGCTACGCGCGCAGCTACAGCGGCGTGTCGGTCGCGAGCTTCCAGAAGCAGGTGACCGTGCAGGAAGTCACCGCCGATGGCCTGCGCGCGATCGGACCGTGCGCCGCGACGCTGGCCGAGGCCGAGCAGCTCGAGGCGCACCGCCGCGCCGTGACCCTACGCCTCGCCGCGATGGATGCCGCCGCATGAGCGTCCTCGATCTCGCCCGCGCCGAAATCCGGGCGCTCTCGCCTTACTCCAGCGCACGCATGGAAGCGCAGGGCGGCACCGTGCTGCTCAACGCGAACGAATCCTCCCGGCCGCCGAACATCCCGGGCGGCGACGGTCTGAACCGCTATCCCGACCCGCAGCCGCGCGCGCTGGTCGACGCCCTCGCCGAACTCTACGACAGCAGCCCCGAACGCATCCTGGTGACGCGCGGCAGCGACGAAGCGATCGACCTGCTCGTGCGCGCGTTCTGTCGCGCGGGCGAGGACGCGGTGCTGATTTCACCGCCGACGTTCGGCATGTACGCCGTCTGCGCGCGCATCCAGAATGCCGCCGTCATCGAATCGCCGCTCGAACCCTCGGGTGCGTTGCGCCCCGACACGCTGCTCGCGGCGGTCACGCCCTCGACGAAGCTCGTGTTCGTCTGCACGCCGAACAATCCCACCGGCAACCTGATCGGGCACGAAGTGCTCGCGCACCTCGCGCGCGAGCTGTCGGGCCGTGCCGTGCTCGTCGTCGACGAGGCCTATGCGGAGTTCAGCGGCGCGCCGAGCGCCACGTCGCTGATCGACGCCCACGACAACGTGGCCGTGCTGCGCACGCTGTCGAAGGCCTGGTCGCTCGCGGGCGCGCGGGTCGGCGCGCTGGTCGCCCGGCCCGAGGTGATCGCGCTGCTGCGCCGGATCATCCCGCCGTACCCGCTGCCGTCGCCGTGCGTCGATGCCGCGCTGGGCGCGCTGTCGTACGAGGGGCGGCGCGTGCAGCGCCATCACCTGCAGGAGATCCTCGGCGAGCGTGCGCGGATGTTCGCGGCGCTGCCGGGCCTGCCGGGCGTTCGCGACGTGCTGCCTTCGCACGCGAACTTCCTCACGGTCCGCTTCGACGATCCGGCCGGAACCTACCGGCGCCTGATCGCCGCGGGCATCGTCGTTCGCGACGTGACGAAATACCCCGGCCTCGAGGATGCCCTGCGCATCACCGTGGGCACGGGCAACGAGAACGACCGCGTGCTCGCGGTACTGCGTGCGGGAGCGGGCGCATGACCCGCAAGATCCTCTTCGTCGATCGCGACGGCTGCCTCATCGAGGAGCCGGCGGACGAGCAGATCGACAGCTTCGACAAGCTGGCCCTGATGCCTGGCGTGATCGCCGCCCTCCAGCGCTGCGTCGCCGCCGGCTACGAGCTGGTGATGGTGACCAACCAGGATGGCCTCGGCACGCCGTCGTTCCCGCAGGAGGCCTTCGACGGGCCGCACGCGCTCATGTTGCGCATCTTCGCGTCGCAGGGCATCGCGTTCCGCGAGCAGCTGATCGACCGCAGTTTCGCGCACGAACATCGCGACACGCGGAAGCCGGCGACGGGCCTCGCGCGCCACTGGCTCGCGGACGACACCTGGAGCCGCGCGCAGTCGGCGATGGTCGGCGACCGCGAGACCGATCTCGCCTTCGCCGCCAACATGGGCGTGCGTGGCTTCCGCGTCGGCGCCGAAGGCATGACATGGGGCGAAGTGGCGCATGCGCTGCTCGACGCGCCGCGTACCGCCCACGTGGTGCGCCGCACACGCGAGACGTCGATCCAGGTCGATGTCGACCTCGACCGGGTGGCCGATCCCGTCGTGCATACCGGGCTGGGCTTCTTCGATCACATGCTCGAGCAGATCGGCAAGCACGGCGGTTTCGCGCTGCGGCTTCGCTGCGACGGCGACACGCACGTCGACGAACACCACACCATCGAGGATTCGGCGCTGGCGCTCGGGCAGGCGCTGCGCGAGGCGCTCGGCGACAAGCGCGGCATCGGCCGCTATGGCTTCGCGCTGCCGATGGACGAGAGCGCGGCGCGCGCGGAGCTCGACCTGTCGGGTCGGCCGTACTTCGTGTTCGACGGCAGCTTTCCGCGCGAGCGCGTCGGCGACATCCCCACCGAACTCGTGCCGCATTTCTTCCGCTCGCTGTGCGAGACGCTCGGCGCGAACCTGCACCTGACCGTGCACGGCGAGAACGCGCACCACATGGTCGAGGGCTGCTTCAAGTCCGTCGCGCGCACGCTGCGGCAGGCGATCCGCCGCGAGGGCGAGGAGCTGCCGAGCACGAAGGGGACGCTCTGATGGCTGTCGTCCTCGTCGATGCCGGCGGCACGAACATCGGCTCGGTGCGCTACGCGCTGCAGCGCCTGGGCACGGACGCCGAGCTCACGGCGGACGCCGACGCGATACGCGCGGCAAGTCACGTGATCCTGCCCGGTGTGGGTGCCGCGGGCCCCGGCATGCGGCGGCTGCGGGAAGCGGGGCTCGTCGACGTCATGCGCGGACTGACGCAGCCGGTACTCGGTGTCTGCCTCGGCATGCAGTTGCTGTGCGAGCGCTCGGAGGAGGCCGACACCGAATGCCTCGGCGTCATTCCCGCGCCGGTGCGCCGGTTCGCCGAGGCGCCGGGACTGCGTGTGCCGCACATGGGCTGGAACGGTTTGCGCGTCACATCGACGCATCCGCTCGTCGACGGCGTGCGCGACGGAGATTGCGCGTATTTCGTGCACAGCTACGCGGTTCCCACCGGCGACTGGTCGCTGGCCGAGAGCGAGCACGGCGTACCGTTCGCGGCGATCGTCGCCCACCGCAATTTCATGGGCATGCAATTCCATCCCGAGCGCTCCGCGTCCCTCGGTGCGCAGCTCCTACGGAACTTCCTTTCGCTATGACGTTACCCATTCCCGCCATCGACCTCCGCAAGGGCCAGGTGGTGCGCCTGTTCAAGGGCGACTACGCCCAGCAGACCACGTTCGCCTTCGAGCCCGAGGCCCTGGCCGCGCGCTACGCCGACGAAGGCGCCTCGTGGCTGCACGTCGTCGACCTCGACGGTGCGCGCTCCGGCCGCTTCGAGAATCTCGCGGTCATCGCCGGTATCGCCTCCGCCGGACGCTTGCGGGTGCAGGCCGGTGGCGGCATCCGCGACGAGGACGGCGTGCGCCGGCTGTTCGAAGCCGGTGTCGAGCGCGTGGTCGTCGGCAGCCTCGCCTCGCGCGATCCGGAAACCGTCGCCACGTGGATCGCGCGGTACGGCGCGGAGCGCATCGTGCTGGCGCTGGACACCCGTTTTCGCGACGGCCTGTGGAAACTGCCCAGCGCGGGCTGGACGGCCGACGAGGCGCGCACGCTCGACGAACTGCTGCCGTGGTACGAGGCGGCCGGTGCGCGCCACCTGCTGTGCACCGACATCGATCGGGACGGCACCATGACCGGGCCGAACACGGCGCTCTACCGGCACGTCGCGGCCCTGGCGCCGACGCTTCGCGTGCAGGCGTCCGGTGGCGTGAGCTCGCTCGGCGATGTGGAAGGCCTCGCGTTGCAGGGCGTCGCCGGGATCATCCTCGGCCGCGCGTTGCTGGAAGGCGCGTTCGGTCTGCGCGATGCGTTCGCCGTCGCGGCGAAGGCGGATGCGACATGCTGAGCCGGCGCATCGTTCCCTGCCTCGACGTCCGCGACGGGCAGGTGGTCAAGGGCGTGCGGTTCCGCGACCACGTCGTCGTCGGCGAGATCGTCGAACTGGCGTTGCGCTACCGCGACGAGGGCGCCGACGAGCTGGTCTTCTACGACATCACCGCGAGCCCCGAAGGTCGCCGCGTGGACCGCGACTGGGTCGAGCGCGTGGCGCGCGAGATCGACATTCCGTTCTGCGTGGCGGGCGGCATCCGCAGCGTCGACGATGCGCGCGAGGTGCTGCACGCGGGCGCGGACAAGATCTCGATCAACTCGCCCGCGCTCGAGCGGCCCGAACTCGTGCGCGAGATCGCCGACGCGTTCGGCGTGCAATGCGTCGTGGTCGGCGTCGACAGTCTCCGCGACGACGACGGCGAGTGGCGCGTGCGCCAGTACACGGGCGATCCGTCGCGAACGCGCGCACTGCGCAAGCGCACCCTCGACTGGATCGAGGAGGTGCAAGGCCTGGGCGCCGGCGAGATCGTGCTCAATTGCATGGGTACCGACGGGGTGCGCCGCGGTTACGACATCGAGCAACTGAAAGCCGCGCGCGCCGTGTGCTCCGTGCCGCTGGTCGCCTCGGGCGGCGCCGGCACGCCGGCGCATTTCGTGGACGTATTCATCGAGGCCGACGTGGACGCGGCGCTGGCCGCCAGCGTGTTCCACGGGGGCGATATCGCCATTCCCGCGCTGAAGCGCGAGCTGCGCGCGCAAGGTATCGAGGTGAGGTCATGAGCATGCGGGATCCGGATTTCGCCAAGGGCGGCGGGCTGCTCCCCGCCATCGTGCAGCATGCGCGAACGGGCGAGGTGCTGATGCTCGGGTACATGGACGCGGCGGCCCTGGCCGCGACGCGCGAGCTCGGTCTCGTGACGTTCTTCAGCCGCAGCAAGCAGCGGCTGTGGACGAAGGGCGAAACGTCGGGCGATACGCTCGCGCTGGTGGACATGCGCCTGGATTGCGACGCCGATACGATCCTGGTGCGCGCCCTGCCGGCGGGACCGACCTGCCACACCGGTACGTCGAGCTGCTTCGGCGACGACGTGTCGCCGCCGTTGGGCTTCCTCGCCGAACTCGACGCGCTGGTCGCATCGCGGTACGCGGAGCGGCCCGCTGGGAGCTACACGACGAGGCTGTTCGAGGGCGGCATTCGCCGCATCGCGCAGAAGGTGGGCGAGGAGGGCGTCGAGACCGCGCTGGCCGCGGTCGCGGAAGACGACGACGCGCTGATCGGCGAGGCCGCCGATCTGGTGTTCCATCTCATGGTGGTGCTGCGCGCGCGCGGCATCGGGTTCGACGCGGTGGCGGCGAAGCTGGTGGAGCGGCACGCGGGGTAGACGGTCGCCGTCCCGGGAACCGGGGCCGTGGATACCGGCGTACGCCGGTTTGAAGGTGAGGGGGTTTCCGTCGCACCGGCGTACGCCGGTGCCCACGGCGAGGCGATCGGTTGTCGCGACAGCGCCGCCCGCGCTAAAGGATCGCGAGCACCGCTTCCGGTGGACGACCGATCGCGGCCTTCTCGCCGTGGATCACCACGGGACGCTCGATGAGCTTCGGCGTCGCGATCATCGCGGCGATCAGCGCGTCGCGTGACGCATCGGCCGGCACCCCGGTGTATTCGGCTTCGCCCTTGCGCATGAGCGCGCGCGGCTCGATACCGAGAAGCCCGAGCACGCGTTCGAGCTCGGCCGCCGACGGCGGCGTCTTCTGGTAATCCACGATCACCGGCGACAGGCCCCGCGCTTCGAGCAGGGCCAGCGTTTCCCGCGACTTCGAGCATCGCGGGTTATGCCAGATCGTCAGCATCGGGATCAGCGATTGCCGCCGCGATTGCCGCCACCGCCACGGTTGCCGCCACCGCCGCCCGGACGGCCACCACGGTTGCCGCCGGGACGCGGACCGCCCGCCCGGTTGCCGCCGCCTGGGCCGCGGCCACGGTTGCCGCCGCCTTCGAAGCGGGCACCCGGCGCGCGGTTGCCCTCGGCGCGACCCGCGCCCGCCGCGCGGTTGCCGCCGGCGTTACCGCCGCGACCGCCCGGACGAGGACCACGGTTGCCCGTCGTGTTACCGCCAGCGGCGTTGCCGCCACCCGTGCGGCTGTCGCCCGCGAACCACGTGCGGATCGACGGCAGTTCCTGGCCCGGGGCCACGCGGCGCGACTTGCGCTGACCGCCGCCCGCACCGCGCTCGGGACGAGCCACGTTGCCGTTGACCTCGCGGCGCGGACCGCCGCCCTGGCCGCCGCGACCGCCCGCGGCGCCGCGACCACCACGACCGCCACGCGGGTTGTCGTCGCGGATGCGATCGAACGCGGTCAGCTCGCGCGCCTCGTCATGGCGGCCCGAGCTCCAGGCGCCGGTCGCGCGGTTGTCCGGACGGTATTCCGTGACATGGCGCGGCGCGCGGCGCTGGTGCACGACGGCGCTCAGCGTGAGCACCGGTGCCGGGGCGCCGAGGCCCGCGCGTTCGCGCAGTTCCTTGATGGCCGTCTCGTCGAGCGACTCGCAGTCGCCGCGACGCAGGGCGCGGGGCAGTTCCACCGTGCCGTAGCGGATGCGCTTCAGGCGGCTGACCAGGAAGCCCTGCGAATCCCACAGGCGGCGGACTTCGCGGTTGCGGCCCTCGCGGATCGTCACGCGGAACCAGCTGTGGCTGCCGCCACGGCTGATCACGGCGATCTCGTCGAAGCGAGCGGGGCCGTCTTCCAGCTCCACGCCGGCCTTGAGGCGTTCGATCACCTCGTCGGGGACTTCGCCGTGGACGCGGCAGAGGTATTCGCGCTCGAGGCCGCTCTTCGGATGCATCAGCGCGTTGGCGAGTTCGCCGTCGGTCGTGAGCAGGAGCAGGCCAGTGGTGTTGATGTCGAGGCGGCCCACGGCGACCCAGCGCGCGCCACGCAGGCGGGGCAGCTGTTCGAACACGGTGGGGCGGCCTTCGGTGTCCTCGCGCGTCGTCACCACGCCTTCCGGCTTGTGGTAGACGAGCACTTCGGCGTCGTTGCGGTTGTCGGTGGCGACGACGAACTGCTTGCCGTCGAGGACGACGCGGTCGCCCGCGTGGACGCTCGCGCCGATGGTCGCGACGGTGCCGTTGACCTCGACTTCGCCGGCCTGGATGCGCTGTTCGAGCATCCGGCGCGAGCCGAGTCCGGCATTGGCGAGCACCTTGTGCAGGCGCTCTTCAAGCTGGGCGGTGGATTCGGTGGCGTCGCCGCCGCCGCGCTTCAGGGTGAGCAGGGATCGCTGGGGCGCATTCATGCGCGTGACTCCTCGGTATCTTTCTCGGCGTCGTCTTCGACGTCGCCTTCGGGGTTCTCTGCCTCATCGGCAGTGGGGGAAGCCGCGGCGACATCGTCGCCGTCTGGCAGCTGGTTCGCGGCTCCGCTCGCGTCGCCTTCGGCGGCGTCGATCGGGGCGGCGGTGTCTTCGATCGTCGTGGACCGCGCCACGACATCATCGTCGTCTTCGGTATTCGTGGAACTTTCGCCGGTGCCTTCGTCGGGCATCGCGGCCCGCGCCGCCGGCGGCACCGCGTCGCCTTCGAGGCGCATCTGCGGGTTGAGCTCGTCGAGGTCGCGGATCTCGGACAGCGGGGGCAACGCGTCCAGCGACTTCAGGTTGAAGTAGTCGAGGAAGAGGCGGGTGGTGCCGAACAGGGCGGGCTTGCCCGGCACGTCGCGGTAACCCACCACGCGGATCCATTCGCGCTCTTCCAGGGTCTTGATGATGTTCGAGGAGACGACGACGCCGCGGATCTGTTCGATTTCGGGGCGGGTGATCGGCTGGCGGTAGGCGATCAGCGCGAGCGTCTCGAGCAGGGCGCGCGAGTAGCGGCTCGGCTTCTCGGCCCACATCCGCGACACCCAGCCGTGCACCTCGCGGCGCACCTGGTAGCGCCAGCCCGAGGCGACCTCGAGCAACTCGACGCCGCGTCCCTCGCAATCCGCCGCGAGCGCGTCGAGCGTCTGCTTCAGTTCGTCCGTACCGACCTCTTCGTCCTCGCCGAAGATCGCCTTCAACTGCGCGATCGTCATCGGCTGGGTCGACGCCAGGAGCGCCGCTTCCACGATGGGTTTGAGTTGTTCGGGTTGCATAGGCCTATGTGTGCCGCGCCCGTCTGGCGCGGTCAGGTCGGTTCGTACGCGGGAGGATCGCTTCCGCGACGTCCCGGTGTCGTGCCCCTTCGCGGGGCCGTCAGGCGAGCGCTTCTTCCGGCGCGGCCTCCGTGTGTACCTTGGTCTTCAGGTAGATCGGCCCGAGGGCTTCTTCCTGAACGATCTCGATGAGCATTTCCTTAGCCAGTTCGAGCATGGCGAGGAAGGTGACCACGACGCCGAGCCGGCCCTCGGTGACGTCGAACAATGTTTCGAAGCGGTGGAAGCCGCCGGTTTCGCCGAGCGAGCCGAGCAGGTCGCCCATGCGCTGGCGCACGCTGAGCGGTTCGCGCTGGATCGCATGGTGCGTGAACAGATCCGCGCGGTTGAGCACATCCTTGAGCGCGAGCAGCAGTTCCTTCAGATCGAGCGGTGGCGGCACGCGGACCACGTTGTGCTCGCCGACGAAGGCGTGGACCACCGTGGTGTCGCGTTCCAGCCGGGGCAGTTCTTCGATGTCCGCCGCGGCCTTCTTGAAGCGTTCGTACTCCTGCAGGCGACGAACGAGTTCGGCGCGGGGATCCTCCTCGAGCCCTTCCTCGGCCGGCGGCCGGGGCAGCAGCAGCCTGGACTTGATCTCCGCGAGGATCGCGGCCATCAGCAGGTATTCCGCCGCCAGCTCCAGTCGCATCACCTCGCGCATCATGTCGATGTAGTCCATGTACTGCCGGGTGATCTCGGCGACAGGGATGTCGAGGATGTCGAGGTTCTGCCTGCGGATCAGGTACAGCAGCAGGTCCAGCGGCCCTTCGAACGATTCGAGGATGACTTCGAGCGCGTCCGGCGGGATGTAGAGATCCTGCGGCATCTGCAGCACGGGCTGCCCGCGCACCAGCGCGAGAGGCATTTCCTGCTGCTGCGGGATGCCCGCGAAGGCACCCTGAGTTTTTTCGACCACCTGGACTTCGGTTGTCTCGTTAGTCATCGGCACACGTCAGAAGGGTCGCGAGTGCGACCAGGAACGCAACAATCGATGCCGTCCGGCGGCTGTACCGCCACCTCGTCCGCGCTTGCCACGCATCGTCGCCGACGAGCGAAGGGCAGGCCACTGGACACCCCAGGAGGGTCACCGTCTGTGAAGGAACGTCGGGAGCAGAGCGCGGCCGGTCCGTGAAAGGGACCGGTGAGGGCGCGACGCCCGAAAAAAGTTCACCCGATTGACATACAGGGTATCGCCTGTGCCTGCGCAAGTCCAGCGGCGGGACCGCCCGGCGGCATGCCCTTACGGCACAATAGAGGGCATGCAGCCGGGTCAGCGAGCCATCATTCACGTCGACATGGACGCCTTCTACGCGTCCGTGGAAGAGCTGGACGATCCCTCCCTGGTCGGCAAGCCCGTGATCGTGGCGGGCCTCGGCCGACGGGGCGTCGTCTCCACGGCGAACTACGAGGCGCGGAAGTACGGCGTGCGCTCGGCCATGGCCACCGCGGAAGCCCGCCGGCGCTGTCCGGACGGCGTCTACATTTTCCCCCGGCACGACCGCTACGCCGCGATCTCCGCCGTCGTGTTCGGCGTGTTCGCCGAGGTCACCCCGATGATCGAGGGCCTGTCGCTCGACGAGGCGTTCCTCGACGTCACCGCCAGCCTGCGCCTGTTCCATTCCATGGAGGCGATCGGGCGCTGGGTGAAGGACACGATCCGGGAGCGGACCGGCCTCAACGCGTCCGTGGGGATGTCGCACAACAAGCTGCTCGCCAAGCTGGCCAGCGAGCTGTCCAAGCCCGACGGCTTCCTCGCCATCGCGCCGGAGGACGTGCGCGGATACCTCGATCCGCTGCCGGTCGGCCGCATGTGGACCGTGGGCAAGGTGGCCGAGGAGGCCCTGCAGAAGGCCGGTATCCGTACGATCGGCGACCTCGTCCGCTCGGACGCCTGGCGGCTGAACCGGGCCGTCGGCGAACGCCACGCCGCGCAATTGCGGGAGCTGTGCCGTGGCGAAGATCGCCGGCCGGTGGTGACCGACGCCCCGGAAGTCTCGATCGGTTCGGAATGGACGTTCGAATACGACCTCGAGGAACTTGAGATCGCGGAGGCCTGGCTGCTGCGGCAGTGCGAAAAGGTGGGGGCCAGGGCGCGGGGGCGCGGCGTCGACGCGCGCACCGTGTCGGTGAAGCTGCGCGAGCCGCCCTTCGTGACCCATAGCCGGCAGGCCCAGATGCCGGTGCCGGGCAATGCCACGCCCGACATCTATGCCGTGGCACGGCGCTTGCTTCAGGTCTGGTGGAACCAGCATCCCAGGCCGAGGCTTCGCCTGCTGGGCGTCACGTTGTCGGGCTTCGATGCCCGGCGCGGCGACGAGCAGCAGGACATGTTCGCGGCGCCCGCTTCGGACAAGCGCTCCGACGGCGTACAGGACATGATCAACGGTCGCTTCGGCGCCGGGGCGCTGGTCCGCGCCGGCGTACTGAAGACGCGCGGCAGCGAATGAACGCAGACGGCGGCATGTGGCACCGGGACTGCGCTAATGTGTCCGTTTGTGACACGGAAGGTAAGGCGACGAGGTGCGGCCATGCCAGGCACGGGCAGGGACCGAATGACAGGTTGGGTGGAGGACGTGATGTCGAGTGACAAGGACGACGCGAATACGCGCTATCGCCATGCCCGCATGCGGGTACAGACGGCGGTGCTGATGAGCCGTGGCGGCGAGGCGCATCCGACGGACCTGGTCGACATCTCGGCGACCGGCGCGCTGCTGCGCCGTCCGCTCGGCTGGCGCGGCGAACCGGGGCAGACCTGGATCCTCGACATGATCTTCGGCCACGACCTGCACATCCACCTCGAGGCGTCGGTCGCCCGCGTCTCCGCGCGGCAGATCGGCATGGCCTACACGCTCATTCCCGAGGACAAGCAGGCTTCGCTCTGGGAGCTGCTCGGCGGCTATGCCGACACGCTCGAGGCGTGGCACGACGAATAGCGGCGCTCCCACCCGAGGGTGGGTAGCTCCCGTCAGGCCTTCGCTTTTTTCCGCTCTTCGTCGCGGAGTTCGCGGCGCAGGATCTTGCCGACGTTGGTCTTCGGCAGCGCGTCGCGGAACTCGATCTGCTTCGGACGCTTGTAGCCGGTGAGGTTCTCGCGGCAGTACTCCTTGAGCGCCTCCACCGTGAGCGACGGATCCTTGCGGACCACGAACAGCTTCACGACCTCGCCCGAGTGCTCGTCGTCGACGCCGACGGCCGCCACTTCCGCCACGCCCGGGTGGCGCATGACGATGTCCTCGATCTCGTTCGGGTACACGTTGAAACCTGACACGAGGATCATGTCCTTCTTGCGATCGACGATGAACGCCTGGCCGGTCGGATCCATGCGCGCGATGTCGCCGGTGCGCAGCCAGCCGTCGGCGTCGAGCACCTTCGCGGTTTCGTCCGGCTGGCTCCAGTAGCCCTTCATCACCTGCGGACCGCGGATGCACAGTTCGCCCACCTCGCCGATCGGCAGTACCGCGCCGTCGTCGCCACGGATCTGCGCATCGGTGCCGGGAATCGGGAAGCCGATGGACCCCGTGTAGTCGGTGATGTCGACGCGGTTCGCGAAGGCGACCGGAGAGGTTTCCGTCAGGCCGTAACCTTCGATGATCGGTTTGCCCGTGACCTTCTTCCAGCGCTCGGCGACCGCACGCTGGAGCGCCATGCCGCCCGCCATCGACAGGTGCAGGTGCGAGAAGTCGACCTGATCGAAGCCCGGCGTGTTGAGCAGGCCGTTGAACAGCGTGTTGACGCCCGTGATCGCGGTGAACTTCGTGGCGCGAAGCTCCTTGACGAAGCCCTTCATGTCGCGCGGGTTCGTGATCAGGTGGTTGAGTCCGCCGAGGCTCGTGAAGATCAGGCAGTTCACCGTCAGCGAGAAGATGTGGTACAGCGGCAGCGCCGTGATCACGGTTTCCGCGCCCGGCGTGGCATGGCCCGCGACCCATGGGCGCGTCTGCAGCATGTTCGCGACCATGTTGCGATGCGTGAGCATGGCGCCCTTGGCCACGCCGGTGGTGCCGCCCGTGTACTGCAGGAACGCGAGGTCGTCGTGGTCGATCTGCACCGACGGCAGCGCGTGCGCCTTGCCGCGCGAGAGGGCGTCGCGGAAGCGGACGGCCTTCGGCAGGCGGAACGGCGGGACTTCCTTGCGGACGGTCTTCACCACGAAGTTGATGATGTTGCCCTTCGGGAAGCCGACCATGTCGCCGACGGCCGTCGTGATGACGTTCTGCACCTTGGTGCCGTCGAGCGCCTTCTCCGCCGTGGCGGCGAAGTTGTCGAGGACCAGCAGCGCTTTCGCGCCCGAGTCTTCCAGTTGGTGATGCAGTTCGCGCGTCGTGTACAGCGGATTCGTGTTCACTACGGTCAGGCCGAGGCGAAGCGCGCCGAACAGCGCGATCGGATACTGCAGCAGGTTGGGCAGCATGATCGCCAGGCGGTCGCCTTTCTTCAGGCCCAGCTCGCCGGAGAGGTAGCCGGCGAAGGCGCGGGAAAGCTCGTCGACCTCACCGTACGTGAGGACCTTGCCGAAGTTCGAGAACGCGGGGCGGTCGCGAAATTTCTCAAAGGACTCTTCGAAGACGGCCGCCACGGAGCGGTACGCGTTGACGTCGATATCGGCGGGAATGCCGGCCGGGTAATGGTCAAGCCACGGACGCTCAATGCTCATGAATCGGACGGACTCCAGAAAGTGACATTCGCACGGCGCTCGCCGTCGTACGATCGCGGCATTGGAGCATACGCCCGCGTATAGCGGCAAGCCGCATTGCAACGGGAAAAAACATGGGCAAATACGGTATGTGGAAGGTGGCGGCGGTGGCGATGTCGCTCGCGCTCGTGGGGCTGGGCGGATGCCGCCATGCGCCGGACGAGACACGCGTCCGCGAGGCCATCGCCGCGACGGCGGAGGCCGCGGAAGCGGGCAAGGCGGGCGACACGGTCGCTGCGCTCACCGAGGATTTCGACGGGAATGCGGGGCAGCTCGACCGGCGTTCGCTCGCGAACCTCGTGCGGGTGTTCGCGCTGCGCGGCCAGAAGGTGCACGTGCTCATGGGCCCCGTCGACGTGGACCGTCGCGGCGAGCGGATGACCGCCACGTTCACGGTGACGCTGACGGCGGGAGCGGGCGTGTTGCCCGAGAACGCCGGGGCGTACGTCGTCGAGACGGGCTGGCGCAGGGAGGGCGGCGACTGGCGATGCTTCACCGCGACGTGGAAGCGCGCGCTGTAATTCCCCTTGCGCCCGGACGAAAAAAAACGCCCCGGTTTCCCGGGGCGTTTCGTCGGTCGGCTATCAGGCCGCCTTCGCCAGCTGGCGCAGCACGTACTGCAGGATGCCGCCGTGGCGGAAGAACTCGCGCTCCTTCGGGGTCAGCAGCAGCACCTTCACGGTGAACTCCTTGCTGGTGCCGTCCGGACGCGTGGCCTTCACCGTCGCGCGCTTCGACTCGCCGCCTTCCAGGCCGGTGATGTCGAACACCTCGTCACCCTTCAGGCCGAGCGTCTGCGCGTTCTCGCCGTCGAGGAACTGGCAGGGCAGCACGCCCATGCCGACCAGGTTGGAACGGTGGATGCGCTCGAAGCTCTCGGCGATGACCGCCTTGACGCCCAGGAGAAGCGTGCCCTTGGCCGCCCAGTCGCGCGACGACCCGGTGCCGTACTCCTTGCCGGCCAGCACGACCAGCGGCGTACCGTCGGCCTTGTACTTCATGGCGGCGTCGTAGATCGCCATCTGCTCGCCCGTCGGGATGTACTTCGTGTAGCCACCCTCGACGCCGTCCAGCATCAGGTTCTTGATGCGGATGTTGGCGAACGTGCCACGGACCATGACGTCGTCGTTGCCGCGACGCGAACCGTAGGAGTTGAAGTCCTTCGGCTCCACGCCCTTGGAGATCAGGAAGCGGCCCGCCGGGCTGTCCTTCTTGATCGAGCCGGCCGGCGAGATGTGGTCGGTGGTGATCGAGTCGCCGAAGATGCCCATGGCGCGCGCGCCGTGGATGTCTTCGATCGTGCCGGCCTCGGCGGACATGCCGTCGAAGTAGGGCGGGTTCTTGATGTAGGTGGAATCGTCCCACGCGTACGTCTGGCCGTCCGGCGAGGCGATCTGGTTCCAGCGGCTGTCGCCCTTGAAGACGTCGGCGTAGGCGCTCTTGAACATCTCCGGGCTGATCGCACCGGCGATGAGGTCGGAGATTTCCTGATTGCTCGGCCAGATGTCCTTCAGGTAGACCGGCTGGCCGTCGCTGCCCATGCCGATCGCGTCCTTGGTCAGGTCGATGTTCAGCGTGCCGGCCAGCGCGTAGGCGACCACCAGCGGCGGCGAGGCCAGGTAGTTCATCTTCACTTCCGGATGCACGCGGCCTTCGAAGTTGCGGTTGCCGGAGAGCACGGACGCCACGGCGAGGTCGCCCTCGGCGATGCCCTTGCTGATCTCCGCCGGCAGCGGACCGGAGTTGCCGATGCAGGTGGTGCAGCCGTAGCCGACGACGTAGAAGTTGACCTTCTCGAGTTCCTCGAGGAGGCCGGTCTTCTTGAGGTATTCGGTGACGACCAGCGAGCCCGGGCCGAGCGAGGGCTTGACCCACGGCTTGGACGTCAGGCCACGCGCCGCGGCCTTCTTCGCGACCAGGCCAGCGGCGAGCATCACGGCCGGGTTGGAGGTGTTGGTGCACGAGGTGATGGCGGCGATGACCACCGAGCCGTCGTTGATGCGGAAGCTCTTGCCGTCCTTCTCGACGAGCACGCCTTCCTCGGTGATGGCGTTCGCTTCGTTGCCGATGGCCGTGCCGCCGCCTTCGTTGCTGAAGCGCGAGGTGTCGCCGTTCTTCGTCTTGCGGTTGGCCGTGAGCGGGCCGACGACGTCGAGGAAGCTCTGCTGCACGCCTTCGAGCAGGACGCGGTCCTGCGGACGCTTCGGACCCGCGAGCGACGGCTTGACGTCGGCGAGGTCGAGTTCGAGCACGGTGGTGAATTCCGGCTCCGGCGAGTTCGCGTCGTGCCACAGGCCCTGGGCCTTGGCATAGGTCTCGACCAGCGCGATCTGCGCTTCGTCGCGGCCCGACAGGCGCAGGTAGTTAACGGCTTCCTGGTCGATCGGGAAGATGCCGCAGGTGGCGCCGTATTCCGGGGCCATGTTGGCGATCGTGGCGCGGTCGGCGAGCGGCAGGTTCTGCAGGCCGTTGCCGAAGAACTCCACGAACTTGCCGACGACGCCGAGCTTGCGCAGCATCTGGGTGACGGTGAGCACGAGGTCGGTGGCGGTCACGCCTTCCGACAGCTTGCCGGTGAGGCGGAAGCCGACGACCTGCGGGATCAGCATGGACGACGGCTGGCCGAGCATCGCGGCCTCGGCCTCGATGCCGCCCACGCCCCAGCCCAGCACGCCGATGCCGTTGATCATCGTCGTGTGCGAATCGGTGCCGAAGACGCTGTCCGGGTACGCGAACGACTCGCCGTTCTGATCGTTGACGAACACGACGCGCGCCAGGTTCTCGAGGTTCACCTGGTGGACGATGCCCGTGCGCGGCGGCACGACCTTGAAGTTGTTGAAGGCCTTCTGGCCCCAGCGCAGGAACGAGTAGCGCTCCTGGTTGCGCTCGAACTCGATCTCGACGTTCTTCTCGAGGGCCGACTCGGAACCGAAGGCGTCGACCTGCACCGAGTGGTCGATGACCAGTTCGGCGGGGGCGAGCGGGTTGATGCGGTTCGGGTCGCCGCCGAGCTTCGCGACGGCGTCGCGCATCGCCGCGAGGTCGACCACGCAGGGCACGCCGGTGAAGTCCTGGAGGACCACGCGGGCGGGCATGAAGGAGATTTCGGTATCCGGCTCGGCCTTGGCGTCCCACTGCGCGACGGCCTCGATTTCCTTCGAGGTGACGTTCACGCCGTCTTCCTGGCGGAGCAGGTTCTCGAGGAGGATCTTCATCGAGAAGGGCAGGCGCTTGATGTCGAACTTCTCGCCGAACTTGGCCAGGCTGGCGATGCTGTGGCGCTTGCCGTTGACTTCGATGCTGTCTCGTACCGAGAACGAGTCTTTCATGCTGTACTCCTGGCGTGACGTTCTTTGCTGGGGAGGCCGGACGGACCGGAGGCGGGCCGTCCAAAGGCGTCGATTATCGCGCAGTCCGGCGCCGCCGTGCGACCGTCGTGAGACGGGTCCCGGCTAGAATGCCGGTTCGACGGGCTGGCCGCGCTGGAATCGGGGCGGCAAAAGGATGAGGGCGGCGGTCCATGGGCGCAAACGTATTTGATGGCATGCAGCGTTCGATGATTTCGATGGCCCTGTCGTCGGTCTCGCTGCGCGACCTGGCGCTGGTGCAGGCGGTGGCGCGTGAAGGCAGCTTCAACAGCGCCGCGCGCGCCATGTACATCAGTCCCTCGGGGCTGTCCCACCAGGTGCAGAAGGTGGAGCAGGCCCTTGGAGTGCCCCTGTTCGAGCGCGGCGGCCGCCGCGTGGTGCCGACCGCCAGCGGGCAGCGCCTGCTTGGCTATATAGAAGAGGTGCTGGCCTCGGCCGAGCACCTCGAGCACGCCGCCCGCGCGGGCGATGTCGCCTTCGGCGGCGAGCTGCGGCTCGGCGTGCCCTCCACGCTGGGCCCGTACCTCCTGCCGCATTTCATCGAACCGTTCCCGCAGCGGTTTCCCGGGGCGCGGTTGACCATTTCCGAAGGCAAGCCGCGCGGCCTGCTGCGCCGGCTGCAGGAGGGCGAGCTGGACGCGGTGCTGGCGCCGCCCACCGCGTCGGTGACGGGGCTGGACGAGACCGCGCTGTTCTTCGAGCCCTACGAGTTGCTGTTGCACCGGGGGCATCCACTGGCGCACCGGCCGTCGATGGCGCTGGCGGACCTGGACGCCGCCGACGCCACGCTGATGACCGAAAGCCACGGCAACGGCATGTCCGACCTGGGCATGACCGGCTCGGCGCGGCCCGAGCGCATCCAGGACCTGAGCCTGGAGAGCCTGGCCACGCTGGTGGCGCTGCGCGGCGGCTATACCCTCGTGCCTATCCTGGCGCACGACCGCCTCGGTTCCATTCCGAACGTGGTCCTCGCGGCGGTGGAGGGCGCGCGGCCCGGGCGGCACATCGCGCTGTTCTGGCGCAGCGCCACGCCCTGGCGCGAGGACCTCGCGCGGTTCGGCGACCTGCTGCGCGCGCTGGCCGAGGCGATTCCGGGGCTGGACGCCGCCCCCTCGTAGGGGCGTCAGGAGCCAGAGGCCCTGTCGCTCACGGCTCCAACACATGTCGCGCGCAGGGCGCGCTCCTACGGATCGGCTTTTCAGCCGCCGTCGTCGAGGGTCGATCCCGTGAGAAGCCCCCGGGCCAGCATCGCGCACTGCCGGCGCGAGATCAGCAACTGCCATTGACGGCCGCCGATCTGGTGCCAGAGCACCGCGGAGCGCACGGAGGCGAGCAGCGCGGCGCGCACGCGATCGACGTTCGTCTTCTGCTGGAGATGGGCGGGCGTGCCGGTGACCATCACGCGCGGTTTCAGCGTCGAGAGCGTGGACGAATAGAGTTCCGCGAGCCGTGCCGACACGTTGGGGTGGCCAAGGCCGAAATGCTCGACCTGCCGCTGGGTGGCGACGATGCCCTCCCGCAGGCGATCGAGCAGGGCGCGGTTCCGCGAGAGCGAACGCTCCAGCCGCAGCACGGTGATCGCCATGCGCATCACCGCGACGTCGCGGGTCTGGTCCTCGAACTGGTCGACCAGCGTGCGCAGGCCGCGCCGCACGCCCGAGACCCCGCCGTACACCGCGGCGACGGAATCCGCGTCGATCCGGAACACGCTGGCGAGGCTCGCCTCGTACTGCGCTTCGTCGCAGCGGCCCTCGCTGGCCAGCTGCTGCGCCAGCGCGGCGCCCTGGAAGACGCCGGCGAGGGCGAGGACGCGTTCTTCATTCATGCGGAAAGCCTGGGAGGAAGGGGGTGGGGTGGTTCATGCGACGAGCCCGCCATAGGGCGCGTCGGTGGCGGCGATCACCGCGCCGCCGAGGCAGGCCTCGCCGTCGTAGAGCACCACGGACTGGCCAGGCGTGACGGCGCGCTGCGGTTCGTCGAAGACGACGTCCAGCGTGTCGCCGCGAACCTCGACCGTGCATGCCTGGTCGGCCTGGCGGTAGCGCGTCTTCGCCGTGCAGCGGAACGACAGCGCCGGCGGTTCCCCGGCGACCCAGGTGGCGTCGGTGGCGTGCAGGCGCGTCGATTGAAGCCAGCGGTTCTCGCCGCCCTGCGCCACGATCAGCGTGTTGCCGGCGACGTCCTTGCCGACGACGTACCACGGCTCGTTCGGCGCGTCGGCCCGGCCGCCGATGCCCAGCCCGTTGCGCTGGCCCAGCGTGTAATACATCACGCCCTGGTGTTCGCCGATGACGCGGCCATCGGGATCCACCATCGCGCCGGGCTTCGCGGGGAGGTACTGCGACAGGAAGGCGCGGAAATCGCGCTCGCCGATGAAGCAGATGCCCGTCGAATCCTTCTTCGCGTGGGTGGGCAGGGCGGCGTCGCGGGCCATCTCGCGCACGCGCGGCTTTTCGATCTCGCCGACCGGGAACAACGTCGCCGCGAGCTGCTTCTGTCCGAGCGCGTGGAGGAAGTAGCTCTGGTCCTTCGCCGCGTCGACCGCGCGCAGCAGGCGGTAACGACCGTCGCGGAAATCGACGCGCGCGTAGTGACCCGTCGCGATCTTCTCCGCGCCGAGCGCCTGCGCGTGGTCGAGGAACGTCTTGAACTTGATCTCGCGATTGCACAGCACGTCGGGATTCGGCGTGCGGCCTGCGGCGTACTCCGCAAGAAAATACGCGAACACGCCGTCCCAGTATTCCCCGGCGAAGTTCCGCGCATGGAAGGGGATGCCGAGCCGGCCGCAGACGGCGACGGCGTCCTTGCGATCCTCGTCGGCGGTGCAGGGGCCCGAGCGGTCGTCTTCTTCCCAGTTCTGCATGAACATGCCTTCGACCTCGTGTCCCGCCTGCTGGAGCAGGAGGGCCGCGACCGAGGAGTCCACGCCACCGGAAACGCCGAGGATCACCTTCACGCGCCGGCCCCCGGGAGCAGGCTCGACACGACGTCGAGCGGTAGGCGGCGGCCGTCGAGCCAGGCGTCGATGGCCGACAGCACCAGCGGCGTGCGCAGGCGATCGCCCAGCGCCTCGATCTCGTCACGGCGCAGCCACAGGGCACGCTGGATGCCCGTGTCGAGCGGGCGGTCGACATCGTGCGACAGCACGTGGCCCGCGAAGGCGAAGCGCAGCACCTGTTCGCCGTGCTCGGGACTCATCCACTGCCATACCCCGAGAAAGGCGTCGAGCGCGACATGGTGGCCGGTTTCCTCGAGCGTCTCGCGCACGGCGGCGGCCTGCAGCGTTTCGCCCGGATCGAGGTGGCCGGCCGGCTGGTTGTACGCGATGCGCCCGCCGATGTCCTCCTCCACGATGAGGAAGCGATCGCCGCGTGCGATGACGCAGGCGACGGTGGCCCGGGGGCACCACACGGATTCGTTGGCGGAGGCAGGCTGGGACATCGGCTTTATGGCGTAGGTGGCTCTGGAAAAAGGCATATTGTGCCATCACCTGTGGAAATCGACCCGGAAGGACGGTCGATTTCCGGTGTATAAACGAATCGCGTACCGAAGGTTCCGAATTAATGTCCCAAGAACACGAACACGATCAGGAAAGCGAGCGCGGACACGGCCTTGCCGTCGAGACGACCCGTCCCGAAACCGCACGGCCCCCGCTGTTCCAGGTCGTCCTGCTGAACGACGACTTCACGCCCATGGATTTCGTGATCGAGGTATTGCGCAGTTTCTTCGGCATGGATCAGGAACGGGCGGTCCAGGTGATGCTCCATGTCCACACCCGTGGCAAGGGCGTCTGCGGCGTATTCACCCGGGAGGTGGCAGAAACGAAGGTGACTCAGGTCAACGAGTACTCCCGGTCTCATCAGCACCCGCTTTTGTGCACTATGGAAAAGATGTAGCCGATACCCCATCTGGAGTTCATGCGGCATCGACAGGGGCTGGTCCCCGCCGCCCACAGCTATCGGAGACGGTCCGTTATGTTCAGCAAGGATCTCGAAGTCACCATTGGACACTGCTACAAGCAGGCCCGCGAGCAGCGCCACGAATTCATGACCGTGGAGCATCTGCTGCTCGCCCTCACGGAGAACACCTCCGCCCTGTCCGCCCTGCGGGCATGCGGCGTCGATCTGCCGCGCCTCGCGGCCGATCTGCAGCGGATCATCGCCGAAACCGTGCCGGTGCTGCCGGCCGGTGACGAGCGCGACACGCAGCCCACGCTGGGCTTCCAGCGCGTGCTCCAGCGCGCCGTGTACCACGTCCAGTCCTCGGGCCGTAAGGAAGTCACGGGCGCCAACGTCCTCGTGGCGATCTTCGGCGAGAAGGATTCCCACGCCGTGTATTTCCTGCACCAGCAGGAGATCACGCGCCTCGACGTCGTCAACTACATCTCGCATGGCATCGCCAAGATCGGCGACGAATCGGCGGCCGCGGCCCCGAATGCCGAGCGTGACGGCGAGGAAGGTGGCGAGGGCAAGGGCAACCCCCTGAGCGAATACGCCTCGAACCTGAACGAGCTCGCCATCCAGGGCAAGATCGATCCCCTCATCGGCCGCCAGGACGAAGTGGAGCGCACCATCCAGGTGCTCTGCCGCCGCCGCAAGAACAACCCGCTCTACGTGGGCGAGGCCGGCGTGGGCAAGACCGCCCTGGCCGAGGGCCTGGCCAAGCGCATCGTGGAAGGGCAGGTGCCGGAAGTGCTGGAAGACTGCACGATCTGGTCGCTCGATCTCGGCGCGCTGGTCGCCGGCACGAAGTATCGCGGCGACTTCGAGAAGCGTCTGAAGGCGGTCATCGGCCAGCTGAAGAAGCAGCCGAACGCCATCCTGTTCATCGACGAGATCCACACCATCATCGGTGCGGGTTCGGCGTCGGGCGGCACGATGGATGCCTCGAACCTGATCAAGCCCATGCTGGCCTCGGGCGAGCTGCGCTGCATCGGCTCGACGACGTTCCAGGAGTTCCGCGGCGTCTTCGAGAAGGACCGCGCCCTGGCCCGTCGCTTCCAGAAGATCGACGTGGTCGAGCCCACCGTGGCCGATTCGATCGAGATCCTGAAGGGTCTGAAGACGCGTTTCGAAGAGCATCACTCCGTGGAATACACGGGTGAGGCCCTGCGTGCCGCGGTCGACCTGTCGGTCAAGCACATCCCCGACCGCCTGCTCCCGGACAAGGCCATCGACGTGATCGACGAGGCCGGTGCCCGCCAGCGCCTGCTGCCGGAAGACGAGCGTACCGGCAAGGTCGACGTGCCCGAGATCGAGTACATCGTCGCCAAGATGGCGCGCATTCCGGCCAAGCAGGTTTCGGCCTCGGATCGCGACGTCCTGCGCAACCTCGAGCGCAACCTCAAGATGGTCGTGTTCGGCCAGGACGGTGCGATCGAAGCGCTCGCGTCGTCGATCAAGATGGCCCGCTCGGGTCTCGGCGATCCGTCGAAGCCGATCGGCAGCTTCCTGCTCGCCGGCCCCACGGGCGTCGGCAAGACGGAGGTCACCCGTCAGCTCGCGATGCAGCTGGGCATCGAGATGGTCCGCTTCGACATGTCCGAGTACATGGAGGCGCATTCGGTGTCGCGCCTGGTCGGCGCCCCTCCGGGGTACGTCGGTTTCGACCAGGGTGGCCTGCTGACCGAGCAGATCACCAAGCATCCGCACTGCGTGCTGCTGCTCGACGAGATCGAGAAGGCCCATCCGGACGTCTACAACATCCTGCTCCAGGTCATGGATCGGGGCGTGCTGACGGACACGAACGGCCGTGAGGCGAACTTCAAGAACGTGATCATCGTGATGACCACGAACGCGGGTGCGCAGCTGGCGTCGCGTCGCGGCATCGGCTTCGTCAAGCAGAACCACACGCTGGACGCGATGGAGACGATCCGCCGCCTGTTCACACCGGAGTTCCGCAACCGTCTGGACGCCATCGTGCAGTTCAACGCTCTGGACTTCGACCACATCCTGCGCGTGGTCGACAAGTTCCTGATCGAGCTGGAAGCCCAGCTGGCCGAGAAGAAGGTGGCGGTGGATGTCACGCCGGAGGCCCGCCGCTGGCTGGCCGAGCACGGCTTCGACCCGCAGATGGGTGCCCGCCCGATGGCTCGCGTGATCCAGGACAAGGTGAAGCGCGCGCTGGCCGACGAGCTGCTTTTCGGCAAGCTGGCCGAAGGCGGCAAGGTGACCCTGTCGGTCGATGGCGACGAGCTGCACGTCGAGACGGAGTCGGCGGAGCCGGCGACGGCGGAGGCGTAAGGTTGTAGGAGCGGACCTGGCCGCGACAGCTTCTCGCGGAGCCCCGGAGCTGGCGCGCCAGATTCCGGACTGGCGCGAAAAGCGGTCGCGGCCAGGTCCGCTCCTGCAACTGCAACGAAAAAAGCCGCGGCAATGCCGCGGCTTTTTTCGTGTTCCGGCGAAGCCGGCGCGAAACGCGCCTTACTTCATGCGATAGGTGATGCGCCCCTTCGTGAGGTCGTAAGGGGTCATTTCGACCTTCACCTTGTCGCCCGTGAGGATGCGGATGTAATGCTTGCGCATGCGACCGGAGATATGGGCGGTGATGACGTGCCCGTTCTCGAGCTGCACGCGGAACATGGTGTTGGGCAGGGTCTCCTGGACCGTGCCTTCCATTTCGATGACGTCGTCTTTTGCCATGTGTTCCGGGTCGGATGAACGGCCGGAGTGGCCGCATAAGTCCCCTATTATGGCACAGGGGCTGGGATCAGGCCACCCGGCGAGGCCGGGCGGGGCGGTGGCTCAGGCGAACTTCTCGTCGAGCTTCTGGCGGATCTCGTTCTCGATCATGCCCTTCATCGGCGTCAGCAGCATGCCCAGCTCGGCGGTGACGTGGACGTCGGCCGCCGAGACGGCGATCGCGCCCTTCACGCCCGAACGCGCGAAGAGGTAGGTGTCGCCCTGCCAGCCGCCTTCGGTACCGAGCTTCTCGTTCATGCGGCTCGCCACGGCGTCGACGACGGCACGGGCCTCGGCGACCGTCTTGCCATGCGGGCGGCGGATATCGATCTTCGCCATCGTGGACTCCTCGCGGCTGGAAAAGGCGGGAGTCTAGCAGCGGCGGACGTGCATGATGCGTACACCTTTGCGTTCAAACAGATACCGCACTCTGCTAAAGTCGTGTCGTCAACGTCCCGGTTCCTCCATGCGCATCGAATTCGTCAGCTCGGCTCGCGGTGATTTCCACTGGTCACGACCCGTGCTCACGATCGGCCGCGGGGACGACAACGACCTCGTGGTGTCCGAGCCCCAGGTCGCCGCGCGCCACGTCACCATCCAGCGGGACCGTCGCGGCCTCGTGCTTTCCGTGTCGCCGGATGCCGGCCGCGTGTACGTCAATGCGCGCCCCGTGCGCGAGCGCGCGCTGCTCCGGCCGGGCGACAGCCTCTCGCTCGGCGACTGCCGCATGCTTCTGCGCGACGATGCCGACCTCGACGCACGCGAAACGCTCGCGCCCACCGAGTCGCGCTGCACGGTGGCGTTGCGCCCCGTCGCGGGTCCGCTCTCGGGCCGCGTGGTCGCGGTGGGCGACCGCCTCGAACTGGGCTCGACGCACGGCGCGCTGCCGCTCGAACTGCCGGGCAACGATCCCGCGCTGCTCACCCTGTCCTGGGACGGCGACGAACTCGTGCTCGACGCGTCGCGCGTTCCGGCCCGCCATGCCGTGCGCGTCAACGGCGTCAAGGTCGTGCGCACGTCCGTGCAGCCCGGCGACCAGATCGGCATCGCCGCGCACCGGTTCATCGTCGATGGGCCCGGCTGGACGGCGGAACCCGTCCCGGTCGTCGCGGAGCCTGAGGCGGACACGGCGACCGCCCCGGTCGAGCCGTCACGAGGCGGCGAGGTCTGGTGGCTCATTCTCACCGCGGCGCTGCTGGCGCTCGGCATCGCCGCCGTGTTGTTCGTGCACTTCTGAACCATCACGCGCCCGCCCCCTGACGCGCGGTGTAACGGATGTGCAGGATGATGTCGGTGATGCTGTCGAGCAGCGTTGTCTGCGGCCGCTGTGCCGTGTCCGGAAAGCTCAGCGCGAATGTCCCTTTACCGTTGACAGGGATGCCTTCGAACGGCAGGTAGCGTCCGTCGTTGAAGTCGAGGACGAATTGCCCGCTGTCGGCCAGGCCGCGCGACACGGCCACCGCGGAACAGCCTGCCGGCAGCGTCGACGCATATTCTCCGGTGTAGCTCAATACCGCGCGCACGTCCTCGTACGGCCCCAGCAGGGCCGGCAGCGTCACCGCGATCGATTTGATGCGTCGTTCGCTACCGACGCCCATGTTGTCCGGGTAGTCGTCGACCAGCTTCATGCCAGGCAGGGGCGCCTTGATGCGGAGTATCTCGTCTTCGTAGGAGAGCTCGAGGTTCTCTCCGCCCGACGAGCCGTTCATTTTCGCGAGGGCAATCAGTTCGGAAAGCCGTGCATCGGGCGCAAGCGCCTGCAACGACACGGTGCGTTCGATTTCCATGCACCTCGCGTCGTGTTCCAGCCACGCCTGTTCCAGCCGTTGCAGGCTGAGCCAGAGGTGCTCGCCGGCAAGCAGTCCCTGGTAGCGGTCGTCCCATGCGCCGGGCTTGATGATGATGTCCTTGTCGCCCGTTTCGAAGGCGTAGGCCTGCTGCGCCTGCGCGCAGAGGCCGAGGCAGGCGTCGTAGAGCTGGTAGTACAGCGTGCTCAGACGGCTCGCCTGCCAGTCGTAGAGCGCGCGAGCGCTGAAACGACTCCCGAGGAGATCCAGCACGGCCTGCGCATGGCCTTGCTCCTTGTCCATCAACGACAGCTGCGCCCGCGCGGCGGCCAGACTGGCGCGTTGGGCGAGCTCCTGCTTCTCGAGCGAGGCATGCGATGCTTCCGCTTCCGCGACCTCGCGTTGCCAGTCGATGGCGCGTCGCCGGTACGTCGCCGCCATCTCCATGTTCGTCGCCGAACTCTCGAGCGCCTGTCCGGCCATGGCCAGTGCGTTGGCGACGCCCATCGCAATGCCCGACCAGCGCGAGCCGCCCACGCCGAACGCCATGCCCGCTATGTACGTGTTAGGGACCGCGTCGAGCGCGCCGGCCACTACCATGCCCGCACCCGACGCGACGGCGGCGACACCGCCGGCCGTTCGCAGCGCCATGCCCGTGATCTCTTCCGGAAGCATATAGGTGGCGATCTGGCGAGTGAAATGGGCGGCGCGCTCCTTTGATGCGCGCTTGCTGACGGTCAGTGCCTCCAGCGAGCGCTCGATCGACTCGATGTTGCGCTCGTGGATCGTCCGGGTGAGCTCGAAGAGGGATGTGTGATGGGTCTGTTGCAACACGGTGAGCGCGTCGCCGTCGCGACGTTCCAGCGCGCCCTGCAATCCGCTGCCGAATGGCATGAGGTTCTGCACGGCGGCCCGTGCGCGATCGAGAAGGACCGGAAAGCGATGCGACGGTGTCGTCTGCGTGCCGGCACCCGGGAGCGGACTACCACTGTCGGCGGCGACGCGCCGCATCTGCAGTTCGCGTGGGTCGACAGGCGTTTCGTAAAGCGGCAACAGCATCGGCAGGCCGTCGATGGAAAGCCCGTGCCGCAGGTTGTAGAGCCGCTGCTCGACGACGTCCCACCAATGCAGCGTGGCGCTATCCATGGGCGCGAGGAACAGGCCGTCGGCGAGCCGGACATGGTCCATCCGGGGCGCATCGTCGCGCGCCACCGGATCCGGCAGGAGGCGGTCCAGGTCGTCAAGCGACGTGTTGATGGCCTTCTCGGCCACGGCGACGGTGGGATCGGGCCACCGGTTGGCGGGGAGGGTATGTGTAAGGGGCCGCGGCCCGAGCATCTGCGCGGCCTGCACGTACCACCGCCGGGCTTCGACGAGACTGTCGCGCGTCTGCTCGCGGAAGGCCACGTCGCCGCGTTCGACCAGCAGGCGGATCCAGCGGAGGAAAATTGCAAGCTTGTAATTCACTGGTTCGGCGCGGGCGGCGACATCGGGGTCGTCGGTGTCGGGGGGAGCCGTGTCCCATCCGGTATCGTGCTGCAGCGGGCGGTAGCCCCAGTACAGTGGAGTGCCGGCGGGGTTTTTTCGCAGATGGCCGGCGCTGTCGTGAAAGCCGTCGGGCCGGAAGAGGTAGCGCAGCCAGACTTCGGCCTCGTCGAAACGCCGCTCGTCGAGGAAGCGCGATGCGATGAGAAACGGCGCATGCAGGAAGATCTCCGAGAGGTAGAGCCCGACGGCTCCGACCAGCCTCATCTTGGTGCCGTGCTCCACGGGCTCGTAATCGATCGTCTGCGTTTCGTAGTCCAGGAGTCGGCTCACGTCGTCGTTGAGGCGGCTCAATAGCCGGGATGTCGCGAAGGTGGCGAGGGCACTGGAATCCAGATAGGTCGTCTTGAGGTGGGCCCATTCACCTGCGAGCGCGCCCATGAGGACGTCCTTGCCGAATGCCGTAAGTGATGTCACCACCGGGCCGGATAAGTAGGCCGTTTCATCGATTTCGAAGGCGCGCCACCAGGTCGGCCTGGTACGTGTCTCCTTGGTGTAAGTAAAGCCCGACTTCAGGTTGCGGAACACCAGTTCGGTGCCATCGCCGTCGTACAACCGCAGGGCATAGAGATCCTTATTAGCGGTTACATAGACGCTGTAGATGTTTCCGGTATCGGCTTCTATTCGGATACTCGCGCTGGTGCTCGCCCCCTTTCCATGCAAACTTGCCGAACACGGCCGTCGGAGCGTCCGAGCGGAGTAGCCGGGCGCCGATTCGGCATTGAAGATGACCTCGTCCGCGATCGCCACGAGTCGCTCATTGATTTGGAAGTCGCGAAGCGTAAAGTCGTCATAGTCATAGTCAGAGACTTTTACGAAGAGATACTCCTCGTCGTGAAATTTGTAGGTGGTGACCCAGAAATGCTCGAGCGTCCGCACGTTAAGCAGGCGCGCCTTCTCCAGCGGAGAGTCTTCTAGCGGGTAGGCGTTGATGGCCCATGTGTCGTCGTCATTGCGGGACGCAAGCATGAAATAGGCCGCCTGAGCCGTTTCACCTTTCTCCTCAGCGGCGTGCGGACTACTGGAGGAGTGCGGGGGCGGCGGTACGTGCGCTTCGGCCTGGGTGGGGCCGGAGGTGCTCGCGGATGTCCAGATCGCGCCCTCGAGGACGGCGTGCAGCCGCGTTTCCTTCCATTCGATCCATGCGACGCGCAGTTTCCCCGCGAAGTAAACGATCGAAGGCCGTCTCATCATGGGTCTGATGGGTGCGTCGATCGGCGTCCATCCCGACCAGTGGCTCTGCTCTTCGGTGACGGGCGAAGCCTGTCGCCAGTAGTAGCGAGGCGTCGCGCCGTTGTCCCGGGCCAGAAACCATGCCTGCCTGCCGAAGTTGTCGATCTGATACCCGTCCAGCCAGGTCAGGTCGAGCATGCGGCATGTGTCGGCCACGAAGGCCCGGAATGCGGCGTCTGCCGTCGCGCCGGTCAGGCGCCCTTGGGATAGCGCCTCTTCGAAGGCCTCGAATTGCGCCGTCTTCTGGTAACGCAACGACGGCTCGATATAGCTGGCCGGATAACGTATGAGGCGCTGCAGGCCCGCCCACGTCGCATAGCGTCGATGGTAGGCATCCCAGCGAGCGAAGAAGCCATCGGCCTTCGCATGGTTCGCCAACGCGGTGGCGTCGACGCCGGGTTCCAGACCGTCGCGACAACGGTGGATGTACAGCTGCACGCTGGCGATGGCTTCGGCGATACGGGATGTCGTCAGCACCGCGCTGATCTTCGTGTCGACCAGCAGGTATTCGTAGAGGTCGTCGGCGGTGACGATCTTCTTCGCGATATCCGCGGGCAGGCCGCCCTGGTCGCCGAGGTGTTGAATGGTGTAGCCGACGCACGCCGTGCGGAGGGCTTCGGCGATGGCGCCGTCCAGCGCTTCGTTGCGCCCCCCGCGGCCCGTCGTCGCATGCGCGGCCGCGGAGGCGAACGCGGCCGCTCGCGCGCGGCACGCGGTGGTCTCCTGGGCCATCACGTCATCGCTGCGCGACAGGCTGGCCAGGTCGTGCAGGTCCCTAGGCGACAGGCCGCGATCGAGGGCCGTGGTCATCCAGCGCCATAACTGGTGTATGTCGGGGAACGTATGCGGAGGGGGCGTCTCGAGGCCGAGCAGCGCCGCCATCTCGCCCATCGTGGTCTCGTTCCATCCATGGAACGCGGCGAGCCCGCCTTCCCGTAGGTCCGGCTTCATGGCCGCCCGGTGCAGCCAGTCCAGCGCGTCGGGCGTGGAATCGCCGAGCGAGTCGCGCCACGCGGCGTATTCGCCGAGCCAGTAGATGCCATCGAGGTCGAGCACGGGCGGGGCACCGCCGGTGAGCGGTGAAACGTCTCCCTCGGGCGCCACGATCAGCGCGATGTCGCGCTCGGTCAGGCCTGCGAACTGGCAGGCGAGCGAGAACCGCGCGAGGACCTGGCAGTAGGCGATCATCGCAGTCGGGTGGGCGGCGCTCTTGTTTCCGTGGATGTCGTTCCAGAACGTCACCATGGAATAGGTCGTCAGGGGCTCTCCCAGACGGGGCAGGACGCGGTCGATCCAGCGCAGCATGGCAGCCGACACCGTCGCCGTGAGACCGAAAGCGGTACCGACGTGCCGCGACAACTGGCCGCGAATCGCCTCATCCGCCGATACATCGAGGCCGCGCAGGGACGACGGCGCCACGGTACTCTCCTTCACGCTCGCGACGAACGTGTCGATCAGCGGCGTGGTCGTATCCCGGTACGACGTCGACAGCATGGTCATCAGCACCTCGGGGGCGAGTGCGCGTTCCCGCGCCCAGCGCGACAGGGAAATCGTCGCGTCGAGCACGATGGCGGCGGCGAGCGACACGGCGGCGAAGTGGTCGGCATTGACGTCCATCGACAAGATGCCGGGGATGTCATGCTCCGGCGACATGACAGACCACAGCCGGAACAGATCGTCGAGCGTGAACGTCGAGACGCGGGCGATCTCGCAGATGCGGAACGCGGCCGATACAAGGGCATCGCTCGCGGGGACCCTGGTCTTGTCCGTGACACCGTTTTTGGTGCAGTAGACGCTCACGAGGCGCACGAGCATCGAGTCGTCGACGCCCAGCCCGGCGCACAGGCTCGCACGTACGGCGCGCGAGCGCTCGTCGACGTCGCCCAGTGCGCTCGCGAAGTCGATTTCCGACCTTGCCCCCACGTGTGCTGCTACGTTGCGACCGAAGCGCTGCTCGATCTGCGAGGCGTGTCCGCGACGCGCGATGTTGGGGACCGCGCACACAATGCCGGCGTAGGCCCAGGGATCGAGCGCATACTCGTCGCGCAACACCTTCATATGTGCCAGGTGCTTGAGGCCCTGCGCGAGGGTGGGCTCGCCGCGGTCGGCGGTAGCGATGTAGTCGAGGGCCTCGAATGTGCCACCTGTCGCCGCGTGCAGGCGGATCATGCGCTGCATGCGCTCGAACCGCGCGGGAGTGGTGTATGCCAATCCGGCAGCCGTGTCATCCTCGCCGAACTTGATCGCGACCGAAGGCATGTCGTTGGCACCGGCGAAATTGAGGAAGCGTGAGCCGTGGTAACGAGGCCTGGAAGTGACACTCTCGGGCCTCCCGTCAATATGGGTCCAGACATAGAGACCTTCCGTCCCGATGAGGTCGTTCAGTTCCGCCAGCGAGAGGCCGGTGATCTGAAGCAGCTCGGAAAGCGAAAGGGTGGTCGGGTCCTTGCCGGCCCACCAGACCGGACCACCCGGTGCGGTGTCCGGCGTGATCATCCTCGCGTAGGTGACGGGGCACAGGCCGAGGAGCGACCTTGCCAACTCGGCAGGGAACCGCGTGTCGAAGTCTAGTTGTGCAGTCGAATCGGTTTCGAACCTCAGCTTCCAGTCCGCGACCGTCGTCTTCAGGCGCCTCACGAAGTCCCACGACGGTTTCGCCAGCACCGGCATGCTCTTGTCGAGCGTGGCGGCGTCATGGTCATAGGGCAGCGGGAACGGGAAGGGCCCGGTCGCCAGGGAGCTCGTGCCGCCCGTTCTTTCGAGCAGGACCTCGTTGACCAGATCCAGCGTGCGGACCTCGGTGTCGAGATTCTCCTGCGTCAGCGCGAGCTTCGGAATGTCCGGCCGTCGCCTGGCGAGGTTCAGGGCGTGACTCTCGCCATGCAGGAGGTGGGCGACGTGGTAAAGCTCGACGAGATAACTTCCCGGCGAGAACAGGGACGCGATCGATGCGTCGTCGGCATAGACACCGTTGCGCGCGAACCAGTGGTCGTAGTCGGTGCCTTCGCTCAGCCCCAGTGGCGTGATCCTCTCGGGACCGTTGCCGGCGCCGAGCTTCGCGATGCCGCGGACGGCCGGTTCCTCGCGGCGGAGCATGGCGTTGTGCACGCGCGCCACGTAGGCGGCGCGTCGCTCGGCGGCGTCGTAGATCGCGTCCGCCTCGTCGTGCCGCATGATCGCGACGAAGGTCTCCCGCGGTTGCCGCACGATGTCGAAGACGGATGTATACCCCAGGGACTCGACCGCCCGGATCAGATCGGCACGGGCCGCGTAGGGCGACTGGGAAGGTTCGTGACTATTCATGCTGGCCACTCCATGGCTCGGTTGCCAGATGGCACGCGCTCCTTGCGCGCCCCTGGATGGGCCTGTTGTGCACCCTGGCGCGTGCGTGGTCAAGGACGCGCATAATGGGCATCTTTCGGCGTGGAGGCGGGCGTGAACAGAGCGTGGAATTTCAGCGCGGGACCGGCGGCCTTGCCGGAAGCGGTGTTGCTCAGGGCACAGGCCGACCTGCTCGACTGGAACGGGTCGGGCGCCTCGGTGATGGAGCTTTCCCATCGGGGAAAGCGTTTCATGGAACTCGCCGCGGCGACCGAAGAGCGCCTGCGCCGCCTGATGGGCATCCCCGCGAACTATCGCGTGCTGTTCCTGCAGGGTGGCGCGACGCAGCACTTCGCGCAGATCCCGATGAACCTCGCGCCGCGTGACGGCAGCGCCGACTACATCGTCACCGGCGTGTTCAGCCGGAAGGCGGTGAGCGAGGCCGCGTACCACGTGAACGCCAACGTGGCGGCCACCTCGGAGGCCGACGATTTCCGCAGCCTGCCGCCGCGCGACTCGTGGAGACTCGATCCGTCCGCGTCGTACCTGCACTACACGCCCAACGAGACGATCCGCGGCCTCGAATTCCACGACGTTCCCGATGTGGGCGACGTGCCGCTCGTCGCGGACATGTCGTCGAACATCCTCGGCGCGCCGCTGGACGTCTCGCGCTTCGGTCTCATCTACGCCGGCGCGCAGAAGAACATCGGGCCGTCGGGTCTGGTGGTGATGATCGTGCGCGACGACCTCCTCGAGCGCGCGCCGCAGCCGATCGCGAAGATCCTGCGCTACGCGGAGCAGGCGAAGAACGATTCCATGCTCAACACGCCGAACACGTGGGGCTGGTATCTGGCGGGGCTCACGTTCGAATGGATCGAAGGGCAGGGCGGGCTCGCGGTGATGGGCGAACGCAATGCGCGGAAGTCGGCGACGGTGTATGCCGCGATCGACGGCTCGGACGGTTTCTATCGAAACGATGTGCAGCGGAGCGCGCGTTCGCGCATGAACGTCTCGTTCGTGCTGCACGACACGGCGCTCGATGCGGTGTTCCTGCAGGAATCGGAAGCCGCCGGCTTCATCGGTCTGAAGGGCCACAAGGCCATCGGTGGCATGCGCGCGTCGCTCTACAACGCGGTGTCGGAACCCGCCGTGGACGAACTCGTGAAATTCATGCGGGACTTTGCGGCGCGGCACGGTTAAAGTCGGAGGTCGCCGCACCGCAACATGATGGTGGCGGCGGTAACCGTTTCATCTGCAACCACTTTTCAGCCGTTGGAAGCCATGAGCAAGACCCCCGCCGATAAGCAAGCCACGCTGGCCGAGGCGCGCACGCGCATCGACAGCATCGATCAGCAACTGCAATCGCTCATCAGCGAGCGCGCCCGGTGGGCGCAGCAGGTCGGCCGGGCCAAGGGCCCGCTGAAGGCGGCGGTGGAGTATTACCGACCCGAACGGGAAGCCCAGGTGCTTCGCGGCGTCATCGATCGTAACGACGGCCCGCTGCCCGATGGCGAGCTCGTCCGGCTGTTCCGCGAGATCATGTCCTCGTGCCTGTCGCAGCAGCAGCCGCTGAAGATCGGCTTCCTCGGTCCTGAAGGCACCTTCAGCGAGCAGGCCGTGCGCAAGCATTTCGGCCATGCCGCCTACGGCCTGCCCCTGGGAAGCATCGAGGAGGTGTTCCAGGAAGTGGCCGCCGGCAATGCCGATTTCGGCGTGGTGCCCGTGGAGAACTCCGGGCAGGGCATGATCCAGATGACGCTGGACATGTTCCTCGTGTCGAAGGCGACGATCTGCGGCGAAGTCGAGCTGCGCGTGCACCAGAACCTGCTCTCGCTCAGCGGCGAGCTGAAGGACGTCAAGCGGGTGTACTCGCACCCGCAGTCGCTGCAGCAATGCCAGGGCTGGCTGCGCGTCAACCTGCCGCATGCCGAGCGCATCGCGGTGTCGAGCAACGCCGAAGCCGCGCGCACCGCGCGGCTGTCGCCCGAGTCGGCGGCGATCGCCGGCGAGACCGCCGGTCGCGTGTACGGCCTGAAGACCGTCGCCGGTCCGATCGAGGACCGCTCGGACAACACCACGCGCTTCCTCGTCATCGGGCGCTCGATCTTCCCGCCGTCGGGCAACGATCGCACCTCGCTGCTGGTGTCGGTCCGCGACAAGCCCGGCGCGCTGTACGACGTGCTGAGTCCGCTCGCGAAGGAAGGCATCAGCATGAACCGCATCGAATCCCGTCCGGCCCACACGGGCAAGTGGCAGTACGCGTTCTTCATCGACGTGTCGGGCCACGTGGACGATCCCGCCCTGCAGAACGCCCTCGAGGCCATGAAACCCGCCGCCGCCGACGTGCGCGTGCTCGGTTCCTACCCCGTCGCCCTGCCATGACCGCCAGCTTCGACGCGGCCGCGCTCGCCAACCGGGCGACGTCGGCCCTGCGCGCCTACGATCCCGGTCATGATCTTCCCGCCCTGCGCCTGCGCTTCGGCGCGGTGCTTTCCGAACTCGGTTCCAACGAGAATCCGCTCGGCCCCAGCAAACTCGCGATGCGCGCGGCGACGCGCGTGCTCGAGGACATCTGGCGCTACCCCGATCCGCTCGGCGCGTCGCTCAAGGCGAAGCTGTCGTCGGAACTGGGCCTCCCGGTGTCGGGCATCACGCTCGGCAATGGATCGCATGAACTGCTGATGCTGCTGGCGCAGTGTTTCGCCGACGCCGCTCATCCGGTGGTGCACTCGCAGTATGGATTCGCCGTTTTCCCGATCGCCGCGGCGGCCGCCGGCGCGCCAGCGGTCGCGGTGCCCGCCTTGCCCGCGGATCATCCGGAGGCACCGTACGGCCACGACCTCGATGCCATCGCGGCGGCGGTCACGGCCGATACGCGCATCGTCTATCTCGCCAATCCGAACAACCCGACCGGCACCTGGTTCACGGACGCCGCGCTCGAGGCCTTCCTCACGAAAGTGTCCAGCGACACTCTCGTGGTCGTCGACGAGGCGTACCATGAGTACGTGGATGCCGAGGGGCTGAGCACGGGCCTGCACCTGCTCGCGCGCTTCCCTAACCTGATCGTCACGCGCACGTTTTCCAAGGCGTACGCGCTGGCCGGCCTGCGTATCGGATACATGCTCAGCCATCCGTCCGTCGCCGCCGTATGCGAGCGGCTCCGCGAGTCGTTCAACGTCAATGGCGTCGCGCTGGCCGCCGCGGAAGCCGCGCTCTCGGATCACGAACACCGCGCCCGCGTGCGCGAGACGAACCGCCGCGACCGCGACTGGCTCGCCGGTGAACTGACGGCGCGCGGCTTGCGCGTGCTGCCGTCGCAGACCAACTTCCTCCTCGTCGACCTCGGCCGCGATGCCGCGGGCACCGAGGCACACCTGTTCGAACGCGGCGTCATCGTCCGGCCCATGGTCGGATACCGGCTGCCGCATACGGTGCGCGTGAGCGTCGGCAGCCGCGCCGAACTCGAACGCCTGCTGGAGAACCTGCCATGACGCGCCTCGACTGGATCAGCGAACCCACCGGAACCGAGCTGCTGGGGGAGGTCGTCGTGCCGGGTGACAAGTCGGTGTCGCACCGCGCGCTGATGTTCGGCGCGATCGCCGAGGGCGTATCGCATATCCGCGGTTTCCTCGAAGGCGAGGACACACGCGCCACGGCGGCGATTCTCGGCAGGCTCGGGGTGCGTTTCGAAACGCCGGCGCCGGGTGAGCGCATCGTCCATGGCGTGGGCCTGCACGGCCTTCGCGGCACGTCCGAGCCGCTCGACTGCGGCAACGCCGGCACGGGCATGCGTCTGCTCGCGGGCCTGCTCGCGGGACAGGCGTTCGATTCGGTGCTCGTGGGCGACGAGTCGCTTTCGCGCCGGCCGATGCGTCGCGTGACGGATCCGCTGGCGACGATGGGCGCGTCGATCGACACCCACGACGGGCGCCCGCCGCTGCGAATCCACGGTGGTGCGCCGTTGCACGGCGTCACCTATCGGTCGCCCGTGGCCAGCGCGCAGGTGAAGTCGGCCCTCTTGCTTGCCGGCCTCTACGCCGACGGTGCGACGGAGGTGATCGAGCCGCACCCGACGCGCGATTACACCGAGAGCATGCTGAAGGCGTTCGGCTGGCCGATCGACTACGCTCCCGGCCACGCGCGCCTGGAAGGCGGCCACACGCTGCGCGCGGTGGACGTCGAAGTGCCCGCGGACATTTCCTCGGCCGCGTTCTTCATCGTGGCCGCGTGCATCGTGCCGGGCTCGTTGCTGCGCCTGAAGGGCGTGGGACTCAATCCGCGTCGCACCGGTCTCCTGGCGGCGCTCGAACTCATGGGTGCCGACATCGCGGTGGAAAACGAACGCACGAGCGGCGGCGAAACCATCGGCGACCTCGTGGTCCGGCACGCCCGCCTGCGCGGCGTGGCCCTGCCGCTGGACATCGTCCCGGACATGATCGACGAGTTTCCCGCACTGTTCGTCGCGGCGGCCGTCGCGGACGGCATGACCACGATCCGTGGCGCGGCCGAACTCCGCGTGAAGGAGTCCGATCGCATCGCCGCCATGGCCAACGGGCTGAAGGCGTGCGGCGTGCTGATCGACGAGTTGCCGGACGGCGCGATCATCCGCGGCGGCAGGATCGGGGGTGGTTACGTCGACAGCCATGGCGATCACCGCATCGCGATGAGTTTCGCCGTCGCCGGTCTCGTCGCCTCGGCACCGATCACGATCGGCGATTGCGCCAACGTCGCCACGTCGTTCCCCGGCTTCATGGAACTGGCCAACCTGACGGGCTTCGATCTGCATCCGGCGCCGTGACGGCTCCTCCGCGCCGGACGTTCCACGCCGCGCGCGGAGGCGTTACGCTTTCCATTTCCCGCAGCCGGATGCCGCCATGGCCGAGAAGATCCCTCCGTTCGTCGTCGTGGTGCCCGCCCGCTACGGGTCCACGCGCCTGCCCGGCAAGCCGCTGCTGAAGATCGCGGGAGAATCGATGATCCGCCGTGTCGCCCGCCGCGCGACGCAGGCGGGCGCGGCGCAGGTAGTGGTGGCCACCGACGACGATCGCGTCGCCCACGAGCTGCGCGGCTGCGGTGACGACATCCTCGTCTGCATGACGCGCCCCGACCATGCGTCGGGCAGCGATCGCATCGCGGAAACCGCCTCCAGCTTCGGCTGGCCGGAGGACACCGTCATCGTGAACCTGCAGGGCGACGAGCCCTTCGCTCCGGCGTCGGGCATCCGCGCCGTGGTGGCGACCCTTGCGGGCGACGACGCCCCGATGGCGACCCTGGCGACGCCCATCGAGGACATCGACGAGCTGTTCGACCCGAACGTGGTGAAGGTGGTGCGCGGCGCGAACGGACGGGCGCTGTATTTCACCCGCGCGCCGGCGCCCTGGGCCCGCGACGCCCTGGCCCACGACCGCTCCGTTCTTCCGGCCGGCGTGCCGTTTCTCCGCCACATCGGCATCTACGCCTACCGGGCCGGCTTCCTCCGCCGGCTGGCCGCGCTCCCGCGCACGCCGCTGGAGCAGGCCGAATCGCTGGAACAGCTTCGGGCTCTCGAGCATGGCTACGCCATTTCCGTCCGTCCGACGCCGGAGCCGTTCCCGCCGGGGATCGACACGGCCGAGGATCTGGCTCGCGCCGAGCGCTGGCTGGCGGGGCAGGGGCGCGGCCTGTAGGCGATTTCCGGTCTCCGGCGAGGGCTTCGCGGGCGCCTTCTCGCGGCCCGCGCCGGGCGCGCCGCCATGGGCCCGGACGTAATCTGTCCCCCGTCGCCACACGCACCCCTGACAGGACGGCGGCGCATCCATGGACGGCGACGCCGGCACGACTCATCCACGTGCCGGCGTCTTTTCGCGTCGGGCATGCGCCGACGCGGTAAAATGGCGGCATGGAGCACACCGAGTCGCACCCGTTCGACGGCAAGGCCTTCGTCCGACACCTCACCACCTCGCCCGGCGTCTACCGCTACTTCGATGCGGACGACGAGCTGCTGTACGTCGGCAAGGCGGCGAACCTCAAGAAGCGCGTCGGCAACTACTTCCTGAAGCCGCCGATGGACCCGCGCATCGCGTCGATGGTGTCGCAGATCGCGCGCGCCGAAGTCACGCTCACGCGCACCGCGGGCGAGGCGCTGCTGCTCGAGTCCCAGCTGATCAAATCGCTGAAGCCGCGCTACAACATCGTGCTTCGCGACGACAAGAGCTACCCGTACATCTTCCTGTCCGGTGGCGAGGATTATCCGCGCCTCGCGTTCCATCGCGGGGCGAAGAGCGCGCCGGGGCGCTATTTCGGGCCGTACCCGAGCACGTTCGCCGTGCGCGAGAGCCTCGGCCTGATGCAGAAGCTGTTCAAGGTCAGGCAGTGCGAGGACAGCTATTTCAAGAACCGCTCGCGCCCCTGCCTGCAGCACCAGATCGGTCGCTGCAGCGCGCCCTGCGTGCGGCTGATCGAGGTCGACGACTACCGCAACGACGTGCGCCATGCCGAGATGTTCCTCGAAGGGCGTAGCAGCGCCGTGATCGACGAGCTGGCCGTCTCGATGGAGCAGGCCTCGCGCGACCTCAAGTTCGAGCGCGCGGCGGCACTGCGCGACCAGGTCGCGGCGTTGCGCAAGATCCAGGCGCAGCATTTCGTGCAGGGCGCGAGCGCCGACATGGATGTGATCGCGTGCTGCATGGAAGGTGGCATGGCATGCGTGAGCGTGCTGTTCTTCCGCAATGGCGTGAGTCTCGGCTCGCGCGATTTCTTCCCGCGGCTGCCCACCGATGCCTCGGTGTCGGACGTCCTTTCGCAGTTCATCGCGCAGTACTACCTCGAGCGCCAGGTACCGCGCGAACTCGTTCTCAGCGACGCCGTCGAGGACATGGACGTGCTCGCGCAGGTGCTGTCGGAGCACGCGGGATACGTCGTATCGCTGAAACCCAGCGTGCGCGGCGAGCGCGCGCGTTTCCTCGAGATGGCCCAGCGCAACGCCAGCGCCGCGCTCACGTCGCGGCTCGCCAGCCGGCACACGCTGCTCGTCCGCTTCGACGACCTGCAGAAGGTGCTGGAGCTCGACGCGCCGCCCCGGCGGATCGAGTGCTTCGACATCAGCCATACGCGGGGCGAGCTGACCGTCGCATCGTGCGTGGTCTTCGGTCCCGAAGGCCCGGAGAAGTCGCACTACCGGCGCTTCAACATCACGGGGGTCACTCCGGGCGACGATTACGCCGCCATGCATCAGGCGCTCACCCGCCGCTTCAAGAAGGTGGTGGAGGGCGGCGCCAAGCCCGACATCCTCCTGATCGACGGCGGCACGGGACAGGTGGCCCAGGCCGTCGACGTCCTGCGCGAGCTGGGTGTCGACGGTATCCGCGTGGTCGGTGTCGCGAAAGGTCCGGGTCGACGCGCCGGCGAGGAAACCCTCGTGCTCGCCGACAGTGGGAAGACGCTGCATCCCGGTACGTCGTCGCCCGCGCTCCACCTCGTGGCGGCGGTGCGCGACGAGGCCCATCGCTTCGCGATCAGCGGTCACCGCCGACGGCGCGAAGCGGCTCGCGAGCGGAGCACGCTGGAGGACGTGGCGGGCGTGGGCGCGCGGCGCCGCGCGGCGTTGCTCAAGGCCTTCGGTGGCCTCGCGGGTGTCGAGGCCGCGGGCGTGGAAGAACTGATGAGCGTCAAGGGCATTGATCGCGGCCTCGCCGAACGCATCTATGCCATGCTGCACCCCTGATCGAACGGAGGCGTGGCCATCCGCCCGCCTCCCGCCACGGCCGAACTCATGCGAATCAACCTACCCACCTGGCTGACCCTGTTCCGAGTGCTCCTGCTGCCGGTGATGGTCGTCGTCTTCTACCTGCCGTTTCGCGGAGCGAACCTGACGGCTGCGATCGTCTTCGTTCTCGCGGGCGTCACGGACTGGCTCGACGGTTACCTCGCCCGGCGAATGAACCTGACCTCGGCGTTCGGCGCCTTCCTGGATCCGGTCGCCGACAAGCTCATGGTCGCGGTCACGCTCTTCCTCCTCGTGCAGTCGCATCCGGGCGGATGGCAGGGCGTGCTGATGGCCGTGACGGCCTCCGTCATCGTCGGACGCGAGATCAGCGTGTCGGCGCTGCGCGAGTGGATGGCGCAGATCGGTGCCCGTTCGAAGGTGAAGGTCGCCTTCCTCGGCAAGCTCAAGACGGCGATGCAGATGGTGGCGCTGGTGGTGCTCCTGCTGCAGAAGGACGCGGAGACGCTGCGGCTGTACCACATCGGCGAGGCGCTGCTGGTGATCGCGGGCGTGCTCACCATCTGGTCCGGCCTGGACTATCTGCGTGCCGCCTGGCCGAGCCTGCGCGGGGATTCGGGCGACGTGAAACAAACCGAAAAAAAACCGGTGCAAAGTGGTTGACACATTCCCGATCTGATCTAAAATAGCTGGACAACGACGCGGGAATAGCTCAGTTGGTAGAGCACGACCTTGCCAAGGTCGGGGTCGCGAGTTCGAGTCTCGTTTCCCGCTCCAAGTATTTCCACAAAGCCTCGGGGAACCGAGGTTTTGTTTTTTAAGCGCCACGCGGATATTCTTCGCGCTGCGCAAGCGATGGCCGGGTGGCAGAGTGGTCATGCAGCGGACTGCAAATCCGCGTACGCCGGTTCGATTCCGACCTCGGCCTCCATCGCCGCGACACAATTTAAGCGGGAATAGCTCAGTTGGTAGAGCACGACCTTGCCAAGGTCGGGGTCGCGAGTTCGAGTCTCGTTTCCCGCTCCATGTACTCACAAAACCCCGGCCACGCCGGGGTTTTGTCTTTTCGGGGCCGCACGGATATCCTCCGTGACTCGCATCTGCCCGGATGGCGAAACCGGTAGACGCAAGGGACTTAAAATCCCTCATCCGAAAGGGTATGTGGGTTCGAGTCCCACTCCGGGCACCAACGCTCCGTCCGTACGTAGCTGTCCCGATGACGCAGACCAGCCAGCACGATGCTGGCTTTTTTTGTGCCCCGAATTCCATGGCCGCGGATCGAAGAGCGTTCGTATTCGAGTGCGCGGCGTCTCTCGCCCCCGGGGTCGTCGATGCATCCGCGATGCTCGGTTGGAGGCAGGCTCATCTCCGTCAGTGTCACAACGTTGGGTCGTGAATCGTCTGGGTAGTGATCGGCCAGCGCGTCGCTGGGCCGCACGCCTGTATTGATGAGGATCTTCACGATGAATCGTGCCAACTGGTTTACCGTTTCCCCCGAAGGCGCCAAAGCGCTCGGCGGCTTGCATCACTTCGTCACCACGGGCACCGCGCTGCCGGCGAAGCTGGTCCACCTCGTTTTCCTGCGCGTGTCGCAGATGAACGGGTGTGCGCATTGCATCGACATCCATTCGCGGGATCTCATCAAAGCGGGCATGTCGATCGACACTCTCGTGCTGGTACCGGTCTGGCACGAGGCGGCCTATTTGTTCACGGACCAGGAGCGCGCGGCGCTGGCGTGGGCCGAGGAGGTGACGCGCGTGGGTGAAACGCAGGCTTCCGACGAGGCGTACGCCGCCGCCGCTGGCGCCTTCTCCGAGAAGGACCTGGTCGACCTGACCCTCACCATCGCGGCGATGAACGCGATCAACCGGATGGGCGTCAGCTTTCGCCTGAAGCCGCGGGCCAGGCCCGATCAGTGAGCTGTCCGGCGCGCCCGGTGGCGCCGTCGCATCAAATGTAATATCGTTAGTTACATGAACCGCGACAGCCGACTTTCTTCCGTCCTGCACGTCCTGCTCCACATGGCGCACAGCGATCAGCCGCTCACGTCCGGCCAGCTGGCCTCGTATCTTTCCACCAACCCCGTGCTCGTCCGGCGCGTGCTGGCGAATCTTCGCGAGCTCGGCTACGTGTCGGCGAGCAAGGGACATGGCGGTGGTTGGGTCATCTCGTGCGATCTGAATGAAGTCACGCTGCACGACATCTACACAGCGGTGGGGGCACCCACCGTCTTCGCGATGGGCAACCGCGTGGAGCATCCGGAGTGCCTGGTGGAGCAGGCCGTAAACAGCGCACTGAACGAGGCGTTTCTCGAGGCCGAGGCCTTGCTCGTGGCACGTCTTTCGACGATCTCGCTCGCCGACCTGTCCACGGATTTCAACCGTCGTTACATCGTGCAGCACAAGGGACACGCACATGTCTGAGGATAAAGCGGCGTCCGCGTTCGACGTCATCGTGGTGGGCGGAAGCTATGCGGGTATGTCGGCGGCGTTACAACTGGCCCGGGCGCGGCGTCGCGTACTGGTCGTGGATGCGGGACGGCGCCGCAATCGCTTTGCCGATACGTCCCACGGCTTTCTCGGCCAGGACGGTGTCGCACCGGACGTCATCGCGTCCATCGGCAAAGCCCAACTGCTCTCCTATCCATCGGTAACCTGGGTCGAGGGCAGCGTGCAACATGCGTCGCGCGCCGATGACGCGTTCGAGGTCCATCTCGAAGCAGGTGACCGTCACATCGGCAAGCGGTTGATCCTCGCCGTGGGTGTCACGGACGAGCTGCCCCCCATCGAGGGTCTGACCGAACGCTGGGGTCGACATGTCTTTCATTGCCCGTATTGTCATGGTTATGAGTTGGATGGGGGCCGCATCGGCGTGCTTGGCGTGAGCGCGATGTCGATGCATCACGCGTTGATGCTTCCGGACTGGGGCGCGACGACGCTCTTTCTGAACGCTGCGTTCGAGCCGACGGCCGACGATCTGCGGGCACTGAACGATCGTGGCGTCGTGCTGGAGCGTTCGCGTGTCGTAAGGCTGTCGGGCGACGCGACGGTCGAACTGGCCGACGGACGACATGTCGCGATGGATGGCCTGTTCACGTTGTCCCGCACGGACGTCGCATCGCCTGTCGCGGCGCAACTCGGCTGCGCGTTCGAAGAGGGACCCATGGGGCCATTCATTCGCAATGATGGACTGAAACAGACCTCGGTGGAGGGTGTCTTCGCCTGCGGGGACGCGGCGCGGATGGCAGGCAGCGTCGCCTTCGCTGTCGGTGACGGTGCGCTTGCGGGCGTTTCCGCGCATCGCAGTCTGATGTTCGGCCTGCAGGGCTGAGGTCCGCACCACCCATCCGGAGCCGGGCGAAGGACCCGCGGCGGCGGGTTGCCAGCCTGCCGCGCCTCTTGCACCATCGTCGCATCGTACGCGAGCGAGCGATGAGCCATGGCCAATGCGCTGAAGGTAGGGGCCCACTGGGCCGTGATCGAGACCACCGCGACGTCCGATGGTCAGTGGCGCGCGCAATGGGCCCTGTACAAGGAACTCGCCGCCGCGATGGAAGTTGGTCAACCCGAACGCATCCGCTCCGCGGTCTCGGGGCGGACGGCCGGTTTCCGCGTCGAGGCCGATGCCCTCCAGCAGGCCGAGGAAGATGCCGCGCGGACCGAGCGCGTACTGAGCGGCACCTACGTCATGTAGCGGTCCTGAGGGCAGGGCGCCCGCGCGTCTGCGAAGCGCGTAGGCCGGACGGCCATCCTAGCGAGGGTCACGGCAAGTCGCTTTCTTCGTTTTGTAGGATTACGCCTACAGACGCGTCACATTCCGGCCGGTAATGTAACGTCCGGTCAGGGGACAGAGGCTCGAACGTGCCAGGAAAGACGAGACATCGGGCGGTGGCAGCATGACTGCGCTCGCGACCATTGGCGTGTTCGCCTTCTTCATTACGCTCGTGAACCTTCCGAAGAATGCCGGGGCCCGGATTCCGGGCGTCCGGACCGCGTTCCGCCGGCGCCGCCCGGGGCCGTGACGAAGCGATCACCGGTCCGGCCCGATCATGCGCCGCGGCGACGCGTCGATGGGACGACGGAGCCGCATCGACCCGTCGGAGCACGCCCGTGATCGAGACCATCGGCAACTACACCCTGCACGTCACCACCACCCAGGCCGACGGTCGCTTCAGCGGCCGGTGGTCGCTTGCCCGCAATGACGACGCGCCGGGTTCGGCCGCACGCGAGGAAGACGTGGTGGGGCCGTTCCCCGACGAGGTATCGGCGCGGGAAGCCGCACGCGAAGCGGGCCGGGCCCGGATCGATCGGCTGCGCGGGTAACCCTGCACCACCGCGCGCCGGATCCTGATCGTCCTCTTCCACGACGGACGTGGGCGCTTGCCGGAATTGCCTGCAACTTGCGGCGTATCCGAGGGCCGTTTTCACGCGGCCGGCCGACATGCTGCGGCACTATTTCGTCAGGGGATGCACGGGGACGAATCGATGTGGGGATTGCTCACACCGGAGCAGCAAGAGGCGTTGCTCAAGCTCAGCGATACACGGCACATGTGCGTCGGGACATTGTCCGAAACGGCGTGCCGCGAACTGCAGGCACAGGGCCTGGTCAGGCAGAACGACGACGGTTGCTGGCGCCTCAGCGCCAGCGGACGCGAGCTCGTGCTGGGTGCGGCCCAGCGGACCTGACGATCCGGCGATGCGAATGACGCAGCGCGACACCACCGCGTTGCGCTAAGGTGGCTCGCAAAGAGCCCTTCGCATTCGGGAGCAATGCATGGTCAAGCCCGTCGCCGCGCGCGGCCTGCACAATCTGGTGGTACAGCAACTCGGCCGGTTGATCGTCAGTGGCGAACTGGCGCCCGGATCGGGGTTGCCGCGCGAGGAAGTGCTCGCCGAACGCCTGCAGGTGAGCCGCACCGCCTTGCGCGAGGCCATGAAGGTGCTGGTGGCGAAGGGACTGATCGAATCACGGCAGCGCACGGGCGCCAGGGTGCGCGACGAGGTCAACTGGAACCAGCTGGATGCCGACGTGCTCGGCTGGCGTTGCGCCTCCATGCCCACCGACAGTTTCGTCGAGAAACTCGTGGAGATGCGCGAGCTGATCGAGCCCGGCGCCGCGGCCGCGGCGGCAAAGCGCAGGACGGAAGCCCAGCTCGCCGACCTCAAGGCCGCGTACGAGGCGATGGCCGCGTCCGCGGACCTCGATGCGTGGGCCGAGGCGGACCTCGCCTTCCACCAGGCGCTGCTGAAGGCAACGAACAACGAGCTGATGGTGTCGTTGTTCTCGGTGATCGAAACGGCGCTGGGCACGTTCTTCCTGCTCTCCGCTCGCAACGCCGGGAACTTCAAGGCCGCCTTGCCCTATCACCAGGAAGTCTACGAGGCGGTGCGGCGCAAGCGCCCGGAAGTGGCGCGCAAGGCGATGGCGTCGATGGTGGCCGAGTCGCGCGAGAACATGGGCAAGCGGCCCCGGAAGAGGCGCGCCTCCGCCGAAGCGTGATGCATGTCGCATTCGCCGGGCTTGCCGCGCGGTGACGTCTCGAGCCACCGCCGGCAGCAGGGAACGGCGAACCGCATGGTATGACTGCCGTCATCGCGAATGCTGCGGCGCAGCTTGCGCCTCGCTACTCATAAAATACTACAATTAAGTTGCTAGATAATCCGCGGCACCCGAGTTCCAAGGGCGCCATTCGGGTGCCGTGCGAAAGCGCATCGACGCCGTGCACGCCGCCAGGGGAAATGCCGGACATCGACGGCCGTCCGATCGCAGCGCAGGCGACGGGCTCACCATCGTGGCCCGGTCTTCATGGATGCCACCGATGTGAGGATGGGCTTGTCTGACGCGCTCCGGATCGGCAACGAAAGGCTCAGCCTGACGGTTCTGCCGCGCGCAGGTGGCGGCATCGTCGCCTTCGATGCGCTCGTCGACGGGCACAGTGTGCCGCTGATGCGTCCGACCCTTCCATCGGACGTCGACGCCGCCGGCGTCGTCGATCCCAACCGCCTCGCCTGTTACCCCCTGCTGCCGTGGAGCAATCGTATCGCCCACGGCGGCTTTTTTTACGGCGGGCGACGGGTGGCATTGGAACTCAACCGTGCGGGCGACGCCTGGCCGATTCATGGCAGCGCGTGGCAGCGCGCCTGGACGACGCTGACCCACAGCGCGGACACGCTGCTGCTCGTGCTCGAGGACAATACGCCCGACGCCTACGCGTACCGGGCGACGCTCGGCTACCGGGTCATGGGCGATACGTTGCGCGTCACGCTTCGCGTCATCAACGCAGGGCCCCACGCGCTGCCGTTCGGCCTCGGACTCCATCCATTCTTCCCGCTGCACGGTGGCGCCCGGCTCCACGCGCCCGCCACGGAGGTCTGGCTCAACGATGGCCACGATCCGATGCCCGCGCGCCGCGAGGCCGTGCCCGCGGCGTGGGATTTCAGCGACACGGTGCCGTTGCCCGCGGGTGGGCTCAACCATGCGTTCCAGGGATGGGATGGCCGGGCCACGATCGAATGGCCGGATCAATCGCTGCGTCTGCACGTGTCGTCCGATGTCGATACCTACGTGATCTACGTGCCGGAAGGCGAGGCGTTCTTCTGCTTCGAGCCCGTGGACCATCCCATCAACGCCGTCCACCTGCCCGGAGGCGCGATCGCCAACGGCATGACGGAGCTCGCGCCGGGCCGGAGCCTGGAGCACGCGTTCGCGTTTCGCGTGGAGGCGATGGATCGCACGCCACGAACCATGAGGTGAAGTGATGTCTTCTTCTTCGATGATCCGCGTGGCGGTCTGTCTCGCCAGCGGCCTGCTCGCGGTCCCCGCGGTCGCCGCGACCCAGAGCAACGCTTCCGCGCGTTTCGACCCGTCGCAGCGTGTGTTTCGTCTGGACGCGGGTGCCGTGACCTACGGGATGGGTGTCAACGCCGACGGCATGCTTCAGACCCTCTACTGGGGCGCGCGCCTTCCGGCCGACGATCCCCTCGGCCCGGCGCTTCCCGCGCCGGAGCGTTCGTCGTTCGACTCCGCGGGCGCGCTCACACCGCAGGAATACGCGGGGTGGGGCGGCAATCTGACCGCCACACCGGCGCTGAAGGTGAAGTTCGACGACGGCAACCGCGACCTGGTGCTGCGTTACGACAGTCACCGTCTCGAGAAGGACGCGCTCGCCGTGACGATGCGCGACGCGAAGGCGGGCGTGACCGTGATCCTGCGTTACACGGCGGACGAAGCGACCGGCATCGTCGGACGCTCGGCGCACATCGAGAACACGGGCAAGCAGGCACTGACCATCGACAGCGCCGCCGCCGCGACGTGGAACCTTCCTCGCGCGCCGGATTACTCGCTGCGCTACCTGACGGGCACCTGGGCGGGCGAGTGGCACCTGCAGACGCGTCCGGTGACGCCGGGCGCGACCGTGCTCGAGAGCCGACGCGGAAGCACCGGCGACGAGAACAATCCGTGGTTCGCGATCGGTCGCGGCGACGCGTGGAACGAAGAGCACGGCGACGTCTGGTTCGGCGCGCTCGCCTGGAGCGGTTCGTGGAGCATCCGCGTGGAGGAGGACATCCTCGGCCAGGTGCGCGTGGTGGGCGGATACAACCCGTTCGACTTCGGTTATCGGCTCAAGCCCGGCCAGTCGCTCGACACGCCGGTGTTCTACGCGGGTTACACGAAGGACGGTGTCGGCGAGGCCTCGCGCCTGATGCACGCGTTCGAGCGCGACCGCGTGCTTCCCGGTGGCGCGTCGGCGCCACTTCGTCCGGTGCTGTACAACTCGTGGGAAGCCACGGAATTCAAGGTCGAGGAGCCGGGGCAGGAAAAGCTCGCGGAGAAAGCGGCGGCGCTTGGCGTCGAGCGCTTCGTCGTCGACGACGGCTGGTTCGGTGCGCGTGACAACGACCACGCAGGGCTGGGCGACTGGGTGGTGAATCGCCGAAAGTTTCCGAACGGCCTGAAGCCGCTGATCGACAAGGTGCATGGGCTCGGCATGACGTTCGGCCTCTGGGTCGAGCCCGAGATGGTGAACGCGGACAGCGACCTCTACCGCGCGCATCCCGACTGGGTGCTCAACTTCGCCGGAAGGCCGCGCAGCGAAGGGCGCCATCAGATGGTGCTCAACCTTGCCCGCGAGGACGTCAAGGCGCACGTGCTCGACGTGCTCGACCGCCTGCTCACCGAGAACGACATCCAGTTCCTCAAGTGGGATTACAACCGGAACTGGTCCGAGCCGGGCTGGCCGGAAGTCGCGCCCGAGGAGCAGCAGAAGGTCTACGTGACCTACGTGCGCAACCTCTACGACATCCTTCGCCAGTTGCGCGCGCGGCATCCGAAGGTGGAGATCGAGTCGTGTTCGGGCGGTGGCGCGCGCGTCGACCTCGGCATCATGGCGCTGACCGACGAGGTATGGCCCTCCGACAACACCGATCCGTCCGATCGCCTCTCGATCCAGGACGGCTTCAGCTACGCGTACGCACCCGCGACGATGATGGCGTGGGTGACGGGTTCACCGAACTGGGTGAACAACCGCGTCAGTTCGCTCGACTTCCGTTTTCTTTCGTCGATGCAGGGCGGCCTCGGCATCGGCGCGAACCTGCTCGAGTGGACGCCGGCGGAAGAGGTGACCGCGCGCGGCTACGTCGCGGCGTACAAGACCATCCGCGAAACGGTCCAGCGGGGCGACCTCTATCGCCTCCTCTCGCCGCGCGATCGGGCGCCCTGGTCGGCGACGCTGTCCGTCGCGCAGGACCGGCACCAGGCAGTGCTGTTCGCGTTCCAGCGCCAGGGCGAGGAAGCGCGTCCGTTCCCGACGCTCGCGCTGCGCGGGCTCGATCCGAAGGCGCGTTACCGCTATCGCCTGATCCACGGCAAGGTCGCGCCAGGTACCCCGGAGGTCGCCAGCGGCGCGTACTGGATGCAGCGCGGTATCGACATCGCGATGCGCGGCGACCTGCAGGCCGCCGGACTCGTGTTTGATCGCGAGGGCGCACCACGCGGATCGCGCTGACCTGCCCGCGTGCGCCGCCCTTTCGCGGCGCACGACACGTTCGACGAAGCTTTTCGATCGGTGCCCCGCCCCGGGGCGCCGCAACCATCGGAGTGCGCCAATGAACGCCAGTCATGCCGTGCCACCGTTCCCGCCCAGCCGTCGCCGCGAAAGCCGGCGGCATCTCCCGAACCTCGCGCGCACCGCGCTCGCATGCGCGCTCGTCGCGTTCGCGGCCGATGCCTCCGCGCAGGTCAACGGGGCGGGGCAGAAGCCCTACCTCGGCTGGAGCAGCTTCAGCCAGCAGACCATCGAACCCGCGTTCCTGACGCAGGCGAACATGCTGATCCAGTCCGACGCGCTCGCATCGTCCGGATTGCAGGCGCATGGTTACACGTACATCAACCTCGATTCCGGCTGGCAGGGAAGCTTCGACGCGAACGGCCGACCCACGCCCAATCTCGCGACGTTCCCCGACATCAAGGCGATGGTCGACCATATCCACCGCAACGGACAGAAGGCCGGCATCTACTGGATTCCCGGTGTCGAGGAGCCGGCGGTGCAGGCCAACTCGCCGATCCTCGGCACGTCGCTGCACATCCAGGACATCCTCGCGTTGCCGCATCGCGCCGGCAACGCGTTCGGCGGGCCGGGCGAGAATCCGTACCATTACAAGATCGACTTCTCCAGACCCGGCGCGCAGGAATACATCGACTCCGTCGTCGCGCTGTTCTCGTCGTGGGGCTTCGACTTCATCAAGCTCGACGGCGTCACGCCCGGCTCGTACAGCGACGACCTCTCGATCGACAACCGTGACGACGTGGTGGCCTGGTCGAAGGCGATCGCTCGCACCGGGCGGCCGATCTGGATGACGATCTCCTGGCAGGTCGACAAGGACTACCAGGACATCTGGATTCCCCATTCCAACGCGCGCCGCATCGACGACGACGTCGAATGCGAAGGGCGTTGCGCCACGCTGACGAACTGGCCGCGCATCGAGAAGCGCTTCCGTGACCTGCCGGGTTGGCAGGACGCCACGGGCCCCACGAAGGGCTGGAACGACCTGGATTCGCTCGACATCGGCGACGGCGAGCGTGACGGGCTCACGCTCGAGGAGAAGCGCTCGGCGGTGACGCTGTGGGCCATGGCCAACGCGCCGATGTACCTCGGTGGCGACCTGACGAAACTGGATCCCGCGGGCAAGGCGCTGGCGACGAACGACGAGGTGATCGCCGTGAATCAGTCGGGGCGGCCGGCGAAGCAGGCGCTCGGCGGCGACCTCCCGGTATGGGTGAGCGATCTCGGCAACGGCCGCTACTACGTCGCGCTGTTCAACATGAACGCGACGAAGGCGGTGGTCGAGCTTCCCTGGAAGACCATCGGCGTCACCGGGGCGAAGCGCACGCGCGACCTCTGGCGTCATCGCGAACAGGGACCGTCACTGGGAAGTTATCGCACGGAGCTTCCCGCCCACGGGACGCAGCTGCTGCTCGTCGACGCGCTGCCCGGGCAAGTGCCGCCGGAGCCGTCGACAAGCTACGAAGCCGAAAGCGCATCGCTGTCGGGTAACGCCGCGCCGGCCTCGTGCAGCGGTTGCTCGGGCACGACGAAGGTGGGCGGGCTCGGTCTCGGCGCCGAGAACGCCGTGAGCGTGGACAACGTGTACGCGCCGCGAGACGGTACGTATCTGATGCAGATCGACTCGCTTACGCTCGGCCTGCGTTCCTACCTTTACCAGGTCAACGACGGCCCGCTGCTGACCTTCAATTCGGGCGGCGGCAGTTTCCAGCTTCCGTCGAGCAGCACGGTGCCGGTCTGCCTGCGCCGCGGTTACAACCGTATCCGGTTCGGCAACGCGGCGAGCTATCCGCCGGACCTCGATCGCATCGTGGTACGCGGTCGCGGGGACGCGGCGCTCCCGGCGTCCGCGACGTACGAAGCCGAGGCGGCCCAGCGCGGTGGTTCCGTGACGGCGGGCTTCAGCAACTACTTCTCCGGTCTCGCGAAGGCGGGCAACGTGGGCGGTGGCATTGCCAACGACGTGGTGTTCCCGGCCGTCACGGTACCCGTGTCCGGGAAGTACCAGCTCGAGATCGATTACGCGACGAACGGGCCGCGCTCGCTGTACCTCACCGTCAACGGGAGCGCACCGACGAAGCTCGACCTCGACGGCAGCAGTTTCGACGATCCGGTGGCGAAAGTGCTCGACGTGTCGCTGAAAGCGGGTGCGAACACGATTCGCCTGGGCAATCCGGATGCGCCTGCGCCGGACCTCGATCGCATCGTCGTCGCGCCGCAGGTGTTGCCCGCATGGCTTGGCGCATCCGCCCGGAACTGTCGCTAAGGTGGAAAGCACGTCGCGGCGTGTCCCGCCGCGACGTGTTCACCGCCGATCGATCCGTGAAATCGACGAACGTCGTGGAGATCGTCTAGCTCTCCGCTTCACGCTACCCGAATGCACGCATCGCGAGGCTACGCTTACTCGCGGAATGCAACGGGGAGACAGCCATGGCTACCGTCACAGAGGGTTCGCATGTCAATACCATCGGTGCACTCGCGGCGGGCAAGCTGCTCGCGAAGGCGACCGGTGGTCGGTGGGGACCGGCCATCCTGATTCTCGCCGGCATCGTGATGCTCAGGAAGCGCGCCGCCGCGCGGGCGGCGCGCCGGGAACGGGCCGACATCGCGGATGAGGGCGGCATCGACTCGCTCCGCTAAGCGTCTCAGGAACCTTCTTTCTTCTTGCGCTGGTTGTCTTCACCGGAACCGTCGAGGGCATCGCCGGAGGCGTCCGTGGGACGTTGCTCCGTCGGGCCCTTACGCTCTTCCGGCGGAATATCCTGACCGGGCGTCTGTGGCGGGCGATTTTTCTCATTAGCCATGATGGATACTCACCTTTTCGGGGGGAGGTTCCACGATGACGCCGGGAGGCTCATCGTCGCGTGATCGAACTGTCGCCGAATGGGCGCTGACGTTCGCAAAACGCTTGGGGCGGGTGCTGCACAAGGGTAAGGCAGTTGCGCGTCAGGCCTTGCCTACAAGCGGCTGCGCTCACGGATGACGCGGTCATCGGGTGATCACGCCTCACGCGCTTCGGCAAATCCCGCTACAGCGTGCGGCGGCCGACCCGGATCATAGCGCCACGCTGGTTGTCTCGCCTGCACATCTGGCATTGTATGCATCAGCAGGCGGCGCGCGGTCGAATCCATGCGCCCGAAGTACAGTCGGCCCAGGGAGGGCATTGAATGATTAGTGTTGTTTTGGTCGACGACCATGAACTGGTCAGGACCGGTTTCCGGATGATCCTGCAGCAGCAGGCGGATATCCGGATCAGGGGGGAAGCGAGTTCGGCGGAAGAGGGCCTGCGCCTCATCCGCGCGCAGTCGCCGGATATCGCACTCATCGACGTGCACATGCCAGGCATGAGCGGGGTCGAGCTGACGGAGCGCATCGTGCGCGCCAAGCTTCGCACGAACATCGTCATTCTGACGGTGGTCGACGACGCACGTTTTCCGAAGCGCCTTCTGGACGCCGGTGCGCTTGGCTACCTCACGAAGGGATGTTCGTCGGACGAACTGCTTACCGCCGTGCGCTCGGTCGCGTCGGGGCGCCGCTACCTCGCGCCGACTGTGGCCCAGCAGCTCGCGCTTGCCACGCTCGATGGCTCGGATTCGCCGTTCGACGCGTTGTCCACGCGAGAGATGGAGGTCGCGATGATGCTCGTGCGTGGCATGCCGCTCACCTCCATCGGCGAGCGGCTCAATCTGAGCCCCAAGACGGTGTCGACTTACAAGCAGCGGCTCATGGAAAAACTGCATGTCGACCATGTCGTGGGCCTGGCCCATCTCATGACCATCCACGGATTGCTCGACACGCACAATCACCAGGTCGGTAGCTGAGTTCGGGTCCGACCACGCATAAAAAAAAGCCGGGCAATGCCCGGCGTTTTCTTGTGCGTGATCGGACGGGAAGGGCAGGACCCTTCCCGTCGCACGATCAGTGCTCGCTCTGCTCGCCCTGCGGCTCCTGACGCGGACGCGTCAGCAGATCGCCCTGGGCGGGCGGGGTCCAGGCCGGACGGTCCGCGTTGGCGGGCGGCGCATGCGACACCGGCGACACGTTCGACGCCTCGGGCAGCTTCGGCGTCACGGGCGCGGGCGGAGCGGCCGGCGCGGTGGCCGGTGACGCAGCCGCCGGAGCCGCGGGAGCCGTGACGTTTTCCGGTGCGGGAGCGGCAGGTTTGGCCTGCGGCTTCTCGGGCGCCGGCGAGGCGTCCGCCACGGGCTCCACAGGTGCCGCGTCCGCGATGGGCGCCTCATCGGCCTCGGCCACCGGGTCGGGCAGGATGCCACGGGCCGGCGCGTCGAGGACGGACGCCGGCGGCGTGCGCTCGGTGGTCTCGATGGCCGCGGGGGCCTTCGCCACGGTTTCGGCGACCTCGGAAGCCACCGGCTGAGCGGCCTGCTTCGCCGGGGCCGGGGCCTCGGTCGTCACTGCCGCCGTTTCCGTCGATACGGGCGGGGCTGCCGCCGGAACCGGCGCGGATCCCGACACCGGTGCGGTCTTGAGCGGGGCGTCGGATTCCGTCTGGCGCCGTTCCGTGGTCCGTGTTTCGGCCGAATCCGCGGGGGTGGCGACGGCGTCGACGTCCACCGGCGCGTGCGGCGCCGGAGCTGCGTGGCCCGGGATCGGCGGCAGCTTGGGCAGCGACGGCAGCGTCAGCGCGGATGGCACGGACTCGTCGTCGGCGGGCTCGGCCGGACGGCTGGCCACGGCGGAGGGTGCTTCGACGGCGAACGCGTTTTCCGCAGCGGCGGCGGTGTCGAGCATGGGCGGGATGCTCGGGCTCGCGCGGCCCGTCGTTTCGACGGCCTCGTCGTCGCCCTCGTCATCGTCGCCGTCATCGGCGCCCGGGGCGCCTTCGATGGCGCCAGCCTGCGTACCGTCTTCCTGGCGGCGACGGCGGCGACCACCACGACGGCCGCGCCGGCGGCGCTGGCCACCCTCGGTGTCCTTCGTGCCTTCCGGCTGCGCATCGGCGGCTCCGGCGACGGCCGTGGCCTCGCCCTCGACGATGGGCGCATCGGTCGGCAGCTTCTCGTCCGCCTTCGTGACCGGCGCGCTGGCCGGCTTTTCGGCGGCCGGGCGCGGCGCGACGGGCGCGCTCGCCTCCGCGGCGTTCACGGTCGTCGCCGCGACGGCCGAGGTGGCGAGCGTGGCGGCCTTCTCGATGTCCTTGCCCGGCTTGTCGGCCTGCGGCTGACGCTCGCCGCGCGGCGGCTGCTGACGGCGGTTCTCGCCCTGCGCGGCCGGCGTTTCGGTGCGGCCCTGGCGGCCCTGACCCTGCTGACCGTCCTTCGGCCGGTTCTGCTTCTCTTCGCCCTGGCGCGGCTGCTCGCCGCGACCCTGGCCCTGCTTGTTGCCCTTGGCCTGCGGCTGACCGCGACCCTGCTGGGCGCCGTCCTTGTCCTTGCGCTGACCCTGGCCGCGCTGCTCGTTTCCGCCCTTGTTGCGCGGCTCGTTGCCACGACGCTCGTCGCGGCGACCGCCGCTACGCTCGTTGCGGCCGTTCGGGCGCGACTCGTCGCGACGGGTGGAGGAGGCCGCCGGGGCGGCCGCCGGTGCGGGCGCCGCGGCGCCGCCCCCGAAGAGGCTGCCGAACAGGCGCGAGAAGAAGCCGCCCGCCGGCTGGGCCGGGGCGGCGGGACGGGCCACCGGCGCGACCGGAGCCGCTTCGGTCTCGTCGTCGCGCAGCGGCGCGGGGGTGGACGGCACGACACCCGTGACCAGCGGCTGCTCGCCGCTGCCCAGGGCCTGGCCCATCTTCGGCAGCGCGGTCGCGACGGTCGGGGTGGTGCGCTCGTAGCTGGGCTTGCTGTGCTCGCCCATGTCCGCCTCGCGGATACGGGTGATCTCGAGGTGCGGCGTCTCCAGCTTGTCGTCGGCGACGACGACCACGTGGACGCTGTGGCGCAGTTCGATCTCGACGATGCTGGCGCGCTTCTCGTTGAGCATGAAGTTGGCGACCGACGGCGGCGCCTGCACCAGGACCTGCCCGGTGTTGTCCTTCATCGCGTGCTCTTCGATCAGGCGCAGGGTCGACAGCGCGAGCGATTCCACGCTGCGGATGTGGCCGTGGCCTTCGCAGCGCGGGCAGACGATCTGGGTGGCTTCGCCAAGGCTCGGGCGGAGGCGCTGGCGCGACATCTCCAGCAGGCCGAAGCGCGAGATGCGACCGATCTGGACGCGGGCGCGGTCGGCCTTGAGGGCCTCCTTCAGGCGCTCCTCGACCTCGCGCTGGTGGCGCGGGCTGTCCATGTCGATGAAGTCGATCACGATCAGGCCGCCGGCGTCGCGGATGCGCAGCTGGCGGGCGATCTCGGTGGCGGCCTCGAGGTTGGTGTTGAACGCCGTTTCCTCGATGTCGCTGCCCTTGGTGGCCTTCGACGAGTTGATGTCGATGGCGGTCAGGGCTTCGGTCTGGTCGATGACGATCGAGCCGCCGGAGGGAAGGCGGACGTTGCGCTCGAAGATGCTCTCGATCTGCGTCTCGATCTGGTAACGCGAGAACAGCGGCGTCGGATCCTGGTAGAGCTTCAGCTTGCGCAGGTTGTTCGGCATCACCTGCTGCACGAAGTCGCGGGCGTCGCTGAACAGCGATTCCTCGTCGATCAGGATCTCGCCGATGTCGTTGCGCAGGTAGTCGCGCAGCGCGCGGATGAAGAGCTTCGATTCCTGGTAGATCAGGAACGGCGCCTTCTGCGAGTTCGCGGCGGCCGAGATCGACTTCCACAGCTGCAGGAGGTAGTCGAGGTCCCACTGGAGCTCTTCGGCGTCGCGGCCCATGCCGGCGGTGCGCACGATCAGGCCCATTTCGTCGGGCACCGTGAGGTGCTCCATGGCTTCCTTCAGCGCCTGGCGGTCTTCACCCTCGATGCGGCGCGACACGCCGCCGGCACGGGGGTTGTTCGGCATCAGCACCATGTAGCGGCCGGCGAGGCTGATGAACGTGGTGAGGGCGGCGCCCTTGTTGCCGCGTTCTTCCTTCTCGACCTGGACGATGATCTCCTGGCCTTCCTTCAGGAGTTCGCGGATGTTCGATTTGCCTTCCGCGTTCGGATTGAAATACTCGCGGGCCACTTCCTTCAGCGGAAGGAAGCCGTGGCGCTCGGCGCCGTAATCGACGAAGCAGGCTTCGAGGGAGGGTTCGACGCGGGTGATGCGGCCCTTGTAGATGTTGGCCTTTTTCTGTTCCCGGGACGGGATTTCGATGTCGAGATCGTAAAGGTTCTGACCATCGACGATGGCCACACGCAACTCTTCGCGCTGAGTCGCGTTGATCAACATACGCTTCATTGTGGGTTCCTCGGCCTTGCCGCGCGGCCGCGCGCCGCGGTGGCGCCCGTTTGGCGGCCTGCCGGGGATCGCGCCGCAGCGGTGAGGCTTCAAGCGGCATGGGATCCGGGACCGATACCTGGACCCGGCGTGATTCGTGAATAAGCGCCTTGCAACCGGTCCGCGTCCCTACGGATTAGCCGGACAACCGCAACCCGAACCGCTACGATGTGGGGTGTCCTCGCCTACCGGCCCCTCGGACGGAATGGCGCGACACTCGCCCTACGCGGCGATACAGGCACCCCGCGAGAGATGAGTCTTCAGCGGAGCCTGGCGCTCGCCGAGTATCCTATCAATTTCGAGTTTTATCAATGCAGACGGCAACTTCCCTCGACGGCGGCCAAGGTGTGCGCCTGGTCGAAATCGGTCCCGAACGGGACGGTCAGCGCGTGGACAACGCCCTGATGACCCTCCTGAAGGGGGTGCCGCGCAGCCTGGTGTACCGCATCCTGCGCACGGGGCAGGTGCGTATCAACGGCAAGCGGGCCAAGCCGGAAACGCGCCTCGCGGCAGGCGACATGCTGCGCATTCCGCCGGTTCGCGTCGCGGAGCGTGATGAGACCGTGGCCCCATCCGGCATGGTCCGCGCGGTCGCCGACTCGGTCATCTTCGAGGACAAGCACTTCCTCGTGATCGACAAGCCGGTCGGCATCGCGGCCCACGGCGGCAGCGGCGTCAGCCATGGAGCGATCGAGCTGCTCCGGGCCGCCCGGCCCAACGAACACCTCGAGCTCGTCCACCGCCTGGACCGCGACACCAGCGGCGTGCTCGTGCTCGCGCGCTCCCGATCCGGCCTGACGGGCCTGCAGGAGCTCATCCGCGAGAACCAGGTCGTCAAGCAGTACCTCTGCCTGATGACCGGGACGCCCCGCAAGGCGAAGTTCGACGTCAACGCGCCGCTGCTGAAGTCGGTGATGCACGGCGGCGAGCGCATGGTGCGCGTGGACGACGCCGGCAAGCCGTCGCTGACCTTCTTCCAGGAACTGGAGCAGTATCCGGCCTCGCGCCTCATGCAGGCCACGCTGGGAACGGGGCGCACGCACCAGATCCGCGTCCACGCCCAGTACATCGGCCATCCGCTGGCCGGCGATCCGAAGTACGGCGACGAGGAGGCCAACAAGCGCTTCCGCGCCAAGGGCCTGAAGCGCATGTTCCTGCACGCGTCGCGGATGAGCTTCGACCTCGGTGGCAGGAACTACGACTTCTCGGCGCCCCTGCCGGACGATCTCAAGGCGTTCCTCGACAACCTCCGCGGGTAAACGGCGTGGCGGCTAGTTGAGGAAGCGCCCGCTGACCTCGAGCGAACGCAGGATGCCGCCCGCCAGTCCGGCCTGCACCAGCAGGGCGCTCGCGGCGTGGGCGAGGGCGACGGGAAGCAGCGAGCGATGGCGCAGGAACCACCACGCCCAGCCCAGTTCGGCGACGAAGCACAGTTGCATGAGCACGCCGTTGGGGGTGTGCAGGAGCGCGAAGGCCAGCGCGGTCAGCAGCACGGCCCAGGCCCGGGGCAGGGCGCGGTCAAGTAGCGCCCCGGCGACGGCCAGCACCAGCCATTGCTGGAGAACGGCCCAGGCGACGTAGACGAGGGCCCGTCCCGGCAGGGGCCATGCCAGGCGATGGCCGACGAGGGCGACGAGCGCTGCGGCGACGACGACGGCCAGGAAGGGCCAGCCGGCGCTTCGCCAGGCCCCGCCCCAGCGCCATGCCGGCGGGTCGTGGCGCCACGCGAGCAGCGCGGCGTAGGCCACGCCGAGGCCGAAGGTGACGATGCCCGCCAGCGCTGGCCTGCCGTCGAAGCCGAGGCTGGCGATGAACCACAGCGGCCCGGCCAGCACGAGCAAGGCCTTGGCGATGTCCCTGGCCCGTTGCGCCCCGGGCCGCCGCCAGGCGACGGCGGCGACGATCAGGAGCGCGGCGTAGACGGCCGGCGGTACCGCCTCGAGCCAGACGGGTGCCGTCCGGCGCAGGCCCTGGTCGAACGTGACGAGGGGATCGGCGGCGCGCTGATTGTCCCGCCATGCGAGCAGGGCCTCCGCGCCGAGGCGCCCGGGAAGGCTGCCGGCGTGGGGTTCGACGATCCCGGACGAGGGCAGCAGGGCGGCCGAGCGCAGGACGACCGAGGTGCCGACAGGCATGACCACCCCGAGCCGGAGCATCGCCGCGCGCGTGGGCGCGGCGATCGGCCGGCCGTCGTCGTCGCGCCAGTCCAGTGCCGGGAGGGCGATCCGCCGTCCCGACGCCCCGGGCATCAGATCGCCGACGTCCGCTTGGCGCGTCGGCTCGTCGAGACCCTCGCGGACGGCCAGGAACGCGTGCACCGGGGCCGACGCCGCGACCTGAAGGTGCAGTTCGTCGATGCGGCGGATGTCCGCGGTGCGGAAGAGGGGGAACCCGACTTCGGCGGCCGAGCCATCGGTCGCCCGAAGGGTGAGTCCGTCGCGGCCGCCCTCGACGGTCGCGCCGCCGAACGCACGGCCGGCGACGACGTCGTCGGGCGCGCGGAACCGCCACGACCATGGCGAGCCGCCCGCCTCGAACGTGGCGCGCTCGGCGGCGCTGTCGCGCTCGATGGCGCCGCGGACGACCACTGCGGCCAGCCGCGGCATCAGGGCGAGCAGCGCCAGCGCGACGATCGTCGCCGCGATGAACGACCATGGGCGGCCGGCGCGCATCGTCAGCGGTCCAGCAGGGCCTCGACCCGGGCGGCGCAGATGAAATCGTTGAGCGACAGCCCGCCCACATCGTGCGTGGACCAGAGGACCTGGCAGTGCCCGTAGCCTGCCTCGAGGTCGGGATGATGATCTTCCCGGTTGGCCATGAATCCGACGGCGTTGATGAAGCCGAGCGTGTGGTGGAAATCGGGGAAACGGAAATCCTTCACGATTGCCTTGCCGTCCGGGCTGAGCTCCCAGCCGGGCAGGTCCGCCAGGTAGCCGTCGATGGCGGCGCGATCCAGGGCGTTCTCCGCGCCCTTGCGAGGCTGGCAGTGCTGGGAGGCGAGCGGGGAGAGCGTCATGGCGGCGGATCCGTGCGTCGGGAAGCGCGAAGGGTCGCCGCGCGCGGTTGAATTGTCAAAAGCGGGCGCCCACGTGCAAAAGCGTACTAAAATGGTGCTGTTTCCGGCATCCCCGGGCCGGACCCCTTTCGGAGCCCCCATGATCGACATCTCGGAACGCGCCCAGGCGCACTTCCAGCGCCTGGTGGCGCAGCAGAACGAAGACGGCCTCGGCATCCGCCTGCGCGTCGTCGCGGCTGGCACCCCGTCGGCGCAGTGCGAGCTCGAATTCTGTCCGGCCTCCGAACTCACGGGTGACGAGTGGACCGTCGAATGCGACGGCTTCAACCTCTACGTCGACACGGAGAGCATGCGCTGGCTCGACCCGGCCACCATCGACTACGAAACCACGGCCACCGGCAGCCAGCTCAACATCCGCGCGCCGCGCATCAAGGGCGACGCGCCGGGCGAGGGCGCCGGCATGGTCGAGCGCGTGCAGTTCGTCCTGGAGTCCGAGATCGCGCCGCAGATCGCCTCGCACGGCGGGCGCATCTCGCTGGTCGAGGTCACCTCGGACGGTGTCGTCGTGCTCCGCTTCGGCGGTGGCTGCCACGGCTGCGGCATGGTCGATGTCACGCTGAAGAACGGCGTCGAGAAGACGCTGCGCGAGCGCATTCCGGAAATCACGGAAGTGCGCGACGCGACCGATCACGAAACGGGCGACAAGCCGTACTTCGCCCGCGCCGCGGGTTGATCGTCACGAAGAGTCCGAAGGGCCGACGGTGGGAGCCGCTCGTATCGGCGGTCCCGCGGCAGCGGGCCGACGGCGAAAGACGCCGCCCCCGCTCACGAAAAAGCCCGCTCGCGCGGGCTCTTCACGGACGGCACCGGGAGATCAATCCCCCTGCACGTGCCCTTCGAGGCCGCTCAGCTTCGAGGGCATGCTGCTGAAATACGCCGATACGTCGTCGATGTCCTGATCCGACAGCGTGGCCGCGAAACCCTTCATGATGGCGTTGCCGCGACGGCCGTCCTTGTATTCGTGCAGCGCCTGCGCGAGGTAGTCGGCGTACTGGCCCGCGAGGCGCGGATACTGCGGATCGACCGAATTGCCGTCCGTGCCGTGGCAGGCAACGCACGTCGCGATCTTCGTCTTGCCCCGCGCCGGGTCACCGGCGGCGAAGGTCTGGGTGGCGGTCAGCGCGAGCAGCGCACCGATGGCAATCAGGGAAAACCCACGGGTCATCGTTCGTCCTCGGCGGCTTACTTGGCGAGACTGGAGAGGTAGGCGGCGATGTCGGCGATGTCCTTGTCGGACATGCTCTGCGCCTGGGCGCCCATCGTCGGATGCTTGCGTTCGCCGGTCTTATAGGCCTTCAGCGCGTTGACGAGGTACAGCTCGTTCTGCCCCGCGATGTGCGGCACGTGGTAATCGGGATAGGCGTTGGCGTAACCCGGCACGCCGTGGCAACCATGGCAGGTGTAGACCAGCGTACGACCCCTGGATTTGTCCCCTTCGGCATGCGCGGCGGATGTGGCGCACAAAGCTACAGCGATCAGTCCAACCAGATGCAGACACTTCATTAAGAGTTCCCTGGGTGCCGGGCGGGGCCGGGGTTGAATAGCCGTCGGAGTATAGAGGCGTGTCGCGACGGCGGACAACTCAGGGAGCCCGGGGCGTCAGAACAGGCTGCGGATGATGTGGATGCCCGCGATGTATTCGCCGGCGATCGTGCCGATGCTGACGAGGAAGAAGTTGAGCAGCGTGCGCGCCACGCGGTTCTTCCACCAGCCCGTCCAGTGCGTGATGTCGTCGCGCAGGCGCTCGAAGTCGAGTACCCGCGGCTTGCGCACCCAGGCTTCCGCCATGGCGCTGATGGCGCCGGACGGAATGCCGGGACGGAACGGTTTCAGCGGTGCCGCGACGAACGCCGCCACGATGGAGAGGGGATGCGCGCCGGCGATGAGCGCGCCGAGCGCCGAAAGGCCGCCGGTGAGCAGGATCCAGTTCTTCAGCGCATCGACGCCGAGGCTCGGGCTGCGATAGAAGGCGTACGCGATCGCGGCGAAGATCGCCAGCACGATGCCGACCGCGAGCACCTTGGGCCACTTCGCGGCCGGTGGCGTCACCGCCAGTTCGTCGGATAGCGCGCGAGCGTCGCCCTGCTGTCCGGCGAGTTCGGCGCTCATGCCCTTCAGGTGACCCGCGCCGATGACGACGAGCACCTTGCGGGTGGGCGCCGCCTCGTCCATGGCCGCGCCGTTCTCGCGGAGCTTCGCCGCCATGAATTCGTCGCGCTCGGCGATCAGCGCGCGATAGAGCGGCGCGGATCCCGAGGCGAAGTCGCTGAATGCGCTTTCGAGGAGATCGGCCTGCTTGAGCTTCTCGATGTCCTCCTCGGCGATCTCCTCGCGCTCGAACACGCTGCCGAGCATCCCGGCCAGCAGGCCGAAGCGCTGGAAAAAGCCGACGCTGCGCCACGCCCGCTTGAGCGTGGTGCCGACTTCGCGGTCGACCAGCCACACGGGGATGCCACGCGCGTCCGCGCCGTCCATCGCCGCCTTCATCTCGGCGCCCGGTTCGATGCCGTATTGCGCCGCGAGGCGCTTCTGGAACGAACCCAGCACGAGGCTCGCCGCCACCATACCGGCCTTGCCCTGGCGGATGACCTGGAACAGGTCCATCTGCTTGAAGGCTTCCGGATCGCGGACGCCCTGGGCCCGGCTGGGGCAGAGCTCGACCGCGACGGCGTCGAAGCGTTCGGTTTCGAGCAGCGCGTCGACCGCCTGCACGCTCGCGCGCGAGACGTGCGCCGTGCCGAGGATGACGTACTCGACGCCGTCGCGCGTCATGCGCTCGATGGGCTGGCCTTCCAGGGCGGCGGGCAGGGTGACGTTCTCGGCCGGAATCATGCGGTCGGTGGTCCTTGTGGGATCAGTCGCGGAAGCGTTTGGTGAGGTCGCCGTAGGCGTCGATGCGGCGGTCGCGGAGGAACGGCCAGATGCGGCGGACGTGTTCGCTGCGCTCCATGTCCACGTCGCAGATCAGCAGCTCGCGGCCGTCGGTGCCCGCCTGGGCGAGGAACTCGCCCTGCGGGCCGGCGACGAAGCTCGAGCCCCAGAACTGGATGCCGCCGCCCACGCCCGACGGATCGGCCTCGTAACCCGTGCGGTTGCACGAGAGCAGCGGCAGGCCGTTGGCGACGGCGTGGCCGCGCTGCACGGTGATCCACGCTTCGCGCTGGCGTGCCTTCTCCTCGTCGGAATCGCTCGGATCCCAGCCGATGGCGGTCGGGTAGAACAGCAGGTCGGCGCCGGCCAGCGCCATCAGGCGCGCGGCTTCCGGATACCACTGGTCCCAGCAGACGAGCACGCCGAGCTTGCCGACGGACGTCTGGATCGGATCGAAACCGAGGTCGCCCGGCGTGAAGTAGAACTTCTCGTAGAACGCCGGGTCGTCGGGGATGTGCATCTTGCGGTACTTGCCCGCGATCGCGCGCGAGCGGTCGAACACCACGGCGGTGTTGTGGTACAGGCCCGTGGCGCGCTTCTCGAAGATCGAGGCGACGACCACGAGCTTCAGCTCCTCCGCGAGCGCGCCGATGCGGTCCGTGCCCGGGCCCGGAATGGTTTCCGCGAGGTCGAACACCTCGACGCTCTCGCGCTGGCAGAAGTACGGGCCGTTGTGCAGCTCCTGCAGCAGCACGAGTTCGACGCCGGCCTTCGCGGCCTCGCGCAGGCCGGCTTCGATCGCGTCCAGGTTCGCGTCGCGGCTGCCGCGGTCGGTTTCCTGGAGGAGGGCGACCTTGAGGGTCTTGCGGGTCATGGGCTCATTCCTCGCGCGGCGTCGGGCCGCGCATGCAGATGGGGATCAGGCGGCGACGGCGGCGGGCAGCTGCATGGTGATGCAATGCAGGCTGCCGTTCTGCCAGATCAACGGACGGCACGGCACCTGCACCACCTCGCGGCCCGGGTGGGCCAGGCCGATGATGCGCGCCGCCTCGTGGTCCGCCTCGTCGCCATAGGCCGGCACGAGCACCGCGCCGTTGACGATCAGGTAGTTCGCATACGACGCCGCCAACCGGCGGCCTTCGTCGAGGATCGGCCGCGCCCAGGGCAGCGGGTGCAACGGGTACGGCTCGCCTTCCGGCGACCGCAGCGCCGCCAGCTCCGAGGCCATCCGGCCCAGTTCGGCGAAGTGCGGGTCGCTGGCGTCGTCGCAGGCCTGGTAGACGATGCCGCCGTCCGGGCTGAAACGCGCCAGCGTGTCGATATGGGCGTCGGTGTCGTCGCCTTCAAGGTAGCCGTGGTCAAGCCACAGCACGCGGTTGGCGCGCAGTGTGGTGGCGAGCGTCTCGGTCATCGCATCGCGCGACAGCTCCGGGTGGCGCTGCGCGAGGCACTTCCAGGTGGTCAGGATCGTGCCCTTGCCATCGCTCTCGATGCCGCCGCCTTCCAGCGCCCAGTCGATCCGCTGGCGCGGCAGGCCGGAGAGCACGCCGCGCTCCAGCAGGCCGGCGATGAGGGCGTCGTCCTGCTCGGCGCCGAACTTGCCGCCCCAGCCGGTGAACCGGTAGTCGTTGAGCAGCACGCCATCGGGGCCCGTGAGGGTGATCGGGCCGGAGTCGCGCAGCCAGGTGTCGTCGTAGGGCAGCTCGATGAAATGCACGCGCGACATGTCCGCACCGGCCTGCTCCATGGCCAGGCGCGCACGCTCGCGCAGGTCCGCGTCGGCGACCACCACATGCAGCGGCTCGAAACGCGTCACGGCGGCGGCGAGCGCCACGTACGTCGTCTCGACCGCGGCCAGGCGCTCGGCCCAGTCGGTGTCCTCGTGGGGCCAGGCGATCAGGACGCCGGCCTGCGGTTCCCACTCGGCGGGCAGTCGATAGGAGGATTCGGTCATGTCGGGCGGGGGCGAATGGGGGAAGCCCGCCATTCTACCGTGCCGGGGGCGTGCCTGGGCGGGACGCCGCGGCCGCTCCCGCGTGCCGTCCGCGTTACTGCGGGTTGGCGGGGTTGGTGTTGTTGCCGGCCGGCGTGTTCAGCACGGTGTGGATCACGTGGCTGCGTTCGAAGTACACGATGTAACCCGGGTACATCCAGCGGTTGATCACGGGCTGCTTCCGGCTGCCGCCACCGCGGGCGTCGAGCTTCGAGGTCGGCTGGCCGAACCGGCGTTCGACTTCGGCCATGCTCATGCCCTTCGTCGGGAGGCTCATGGCCTGTTCCTGCTGCACGCGCTGCATGAGCAGGGTGTCGCCGGCGCGGGCGGACGGGGCCATGGTGGCCGACACGAGCGCCACGGCGATCGCGGTGAAAACAGGCTTGAAGGTCTTCATGATGGCTCCGTCGCGCTCCCCATGCGGCGCAGGACGCCGTTGTAACAGATCGCCCGGAGGCACGCCATGGGCGCCGCCGCGTCGATACGCCGGCTGTGGGCTGCGTCGCGTTTCCCGGACGGCGGCGGACTTGGCCGCTATCATGTGCAGTCGCCTCCAGCCGTGCCCGTCTCCATGATCTCGTTCCGCAATCTCGCCCTCCGCCGGGGCAGCCGCACCCTGCTGTCGCACATGGACCTCACCATCCAGACCGGGTGGGCGCTCGGCGTCATCGGTCGCAACGGCTGCGGCAAGTCCACGCTGTTCGCGGCGCTCAAGGGCGAGCTCGAGCCGGAGGTCGGCGACCTCGACATGCCGTCGAAGGTCCGCCTGGCCTCCGTGGCGCAGGAAACCCCCGCGCTTCCCGATCCGGCGATCGAATACGTGCTGGGCGGCGACGTCGAGGTCGCCGCCGCGCTCAAGGCGGAATCCGACGCGCTCGACGCCGGGGACATGGAGGCGGTGGCCGCCGCGCACCTGCGCATCGAGGAAGTGAACGGCTACGACGCGCGATCGCGCGCGGGGCGCCTCATGCACGGCCTCGGCTTCGCGCCGGAGACGCATGAACAACCGGTCGCCTCGTTCTCGGGCGGCTGGCGCGTGCGCCTCAATCTCGCCCGCGCGCTGATGGCGCCGTCCGACCTCTTGCTGCTCGACGAGCCCACCAACCATCTCGATCTCGACGCCGTGCTCTGGCTCGAGGAATGGCTGCGCCGTTACCAGGGCACGTTGCTGATCATCTCGCACGATCGCGAGTTCCTCGACGGCGTGATCTCGCACACGATGCACCTGCACGACGGCACAGCGAAGCTCTACACCGGCAACTACACGGCGTTCGAGCGCCAGCGCGCCGAACACCTGCGCCAGCAGCAGATCGCGCACGAGCGCGAGCAGGCGGAGCGTGCGCACCTGCAATCGTTCATCGATCGGTTCAAGGCGAAGGCGAGCAAGGCCAAGCAGGCACAGTCGCGCATGAAGCGGCTGGAGAAGATGGCGGGTACCGAAGCGGTGCGCGCCGAGCGTTCCTTCAGCTTCTCCTTCCCGGCACCGGACCGTCTGCCCACCTCCATGCTGCAGCTCGACCACGTCGACGCGGGCTACGGCGAGCACGTCGTGCTGCACGACGTCGCCTTCGGTCTCGAAGCGGGCGATCGCATCGGCCTGCTCGGCCCGAACGGCGCCGGCAAGTCGACGATGGTGAAGTCGCTGGTGGGCGAGCTCGCGCCACTGGTCGGCGAGCGTGGCTTCCACAAGGACACGCGCATCGGTTACTTCGCGCAGCACACGGTGGAAAGCCTGCAGGAAGGGCACAGCCCGTTCGACCACCTTCAACAGAAGGCGCCCATGGCCGGCGCGCAGGCGTTGCGCGATTACCTCGGCACCTGGAACTTCCCGGCGGATCGCGCCTTCGAGCCCGTCGACGCGTTTTCCGGCGGCGAGCGCGCGCGTCTCGCGCTGGCGCTGATCGCGTGGGACAAGCCGAACCTCCTGCTCCTCGACGAACCGACCAACCACCTCGACCTCGACATGCGCGAAGCGCTCGCCGATGCGCTCGCGGCCTTCGACGGCGCGCTGGTGCTCGTGTCGCACGACCGCCATCTGCTCGGCATGGTCTGCGACGAGTTCTGGCGCGTGGCGGACGGCAAGGTCGAGCCGTTCGACGGCGACCTCGACGACTACGCGAAATGGCTGCGCACGCGCGCCACCACGCGCAAGACCGCCGCGGTCGCCTCGGCACCGGCCGATGCGCCGGTGCAGGAGTCGGCGAAGGAACGACGCAAGCTCAGCGCCGAAGAGCGCGAGAAGGAAAAGCCCTTGCGTGCCCGCGTGAAGAAGATCGAGTCGCTGATCGCGTCGATGGACAAGGAACTGGCCGCCATCGAAGGCAAGCTCGCCGACCCGGCGATCTACGGCGGCGCGACGGCCGAACTGATGAAGCTCGGCCAGCGACAGGCCGAACTGCGCGGCGAGAAAGAGTCGCTGGAACTGGAGTGGATGGACATCCTCGAGAAGATCGAGGCCTGACCATGGGCGACGTTCTCCACGTATTGCTCCCAGGGCGCGACAAGCTCGCCGGCGTGCCCGCGTTCGCGGCATGGCTGGCGCGCGGTACCACGCTGCCCGCCGCCGTGCCGGGGTATCTCGCGGCGCTCGCCGAACACTTCCGCTGGCCGCATGGCCCGTTGCCCGCCGCCGCGCTCATGCGCCAGTCGGTCGCCGGCGATGCCGGTACATCGCTGTGGCTGTCGGCGGATCCGGCCTGGGTGCAGCCGGAGGTGAATGGCGCGCGTCTCCTCGCGATCGGCAACCTCGGGCTCACGGCGGAGGATGCCGCGAGCCTCGTCGACGCGCTCGCCGAAACCTTCCAGGCCGAAGGCATGACGCTCCTCGTCGGCGACGCGCAGCACTGGCAGTTGCGGCTGCCCGCGTACGTCGACGTGCCGCCGTTCCCCGATCCGGAAGACGCGCTCGGCGCGGACCTGTTCGAGCAGCTGCCCAAGGGCGATCAGGGCAGGCAATGGCGCGCGCTCCTCAACGAGGCGCAGATCGTGCTGCACAACCATCCCGTGAACCGCCGCCGCGCGGCGGAAGGCTTGCCCCCGGTCAACAGCGTGTGGCTCTGGGGACCGGGCGCGTTGCCCGAATGGGTCGAATGCGGCCTGTCGCGCATCTACAGCGACGACCTGCTGGCCTGGGCGCTCGCGCATCGCGCCGATGTCGACGTGCAGGGGCGCGCGGCGTTCGCCGCCGCGGCGGACTCGCCGGCGATCGGCTTGCTCGATCTGCAGGACGCCCAGCCCGGCGAGTTCGCTCAGGCCTGGTGGCCGGCGCTGGAGACGCGCCTGGCGCAAGGCGCGGATCTACGGCTCGCCTTCGCGGACGGCGTCCGCATGGTGCTGCGCAAGCATCACCGCCTGCGCTTCTGGCGCAAGGCATGACGACACGCGTCTGGCGCCGGCGCGTCGTCGCGACCGCCCCGAGCGGCTGGCCCGGGCATGTGCATCCGGTGATCCAGCGCGTTTACGCCGCACGCGGCGTCTGCACGCCCGACGGTGCGGAACACCGCCTCGCGCGGATGCTCGCGCCCGACCTCCTCGGCGGCATGGATCGCGCGGTGGCGCTCCTGATGCAGGCGATCGCCGGCGATCAGCGCATCGTCGTCGCGGGTGATTACGATTGCGACGGCGCCACCGGAACCGCGGTGGCCGAGCGCGGCCTTCGGTTGCTCGGCGCGCGCTACGTCAGCCACGTGGTGCCCAACCGTTTCGTGCATGGCTACGGCTTGAGCGAAGCGCTTGTCGCCTCGCTGGACCCGGCGCCCGACCTCATCGTCACCGTCGACAACGGCGTGGCGAGCGTCGCCGGCGTCGCGGCGGCGCGCGCGCGCGGCATCCGCGTGCTCGTCACGGACCACCACCTTCCTGGCGACACGCTGCCCGACGCCGACGCGATGGTGAACCCGAACCTCGCGGACGACGGCTTCCCGAGCAAGGCGCTGGCCGGCGTCGGCGTCATGTTCTACCTGCTGCTCGGAGTGCGCGCGGCGATGCGCGACGCGGGTCTGTTCCCCGACGGCGCGCCCGACCTCGCCTCGCTGCTCGACCTCGTCGCGCTCGGCACCGTGGCCGATCTCGTGCCGCTGGACTTCAACAACCGCGTGCTCGTCGAGGCGGGGCTGAAGCGCATGCGCGCGGGCAAAGCCTGCGCGGGCATCACGGCCCTCGTCGAGGCGAGCGGACGTTCGCTGGCGACGGTGGGTGCGACGGACCTCGCGTTCGCCATCGGCCCGCGCCTCAACGCGGCGGGAAGGCTCGAGGACATGTCGCTCGGCGTGGCCTGTCTGCTGACCGACGATCACGGCATCGCGCGGCGCTATGCCGAGCAGCTCTCGGCGATCAACCAGGAGCGCCGCGAGATGCAGGCGGGCATGGTCGAGGAGGCCGAGTCGATGGTGGCGCGCGCGGCGCACGTCGACGCCGTCGGTGTCGCGCTCTTCGACCCCGGCTGGCACGCCGGCATCGTGGGGCTTGTCGCTTCGAAGCTGAAGGAGAAGCTGCACCGCCCGGTGCTCGCGTTCGCCCCGGCAGGCGACGACACGGACGAGCTGCGCGGCTCCGCGCGCTCCATTCCCGGGTTCCACATCCGCGACGCGCTCGCGGCGATCGATGCGAAGCATCCGGGTTTGATCCTGCGCTTCGGCGGCCACGCGATGGCCGCGGGACTGAGCCTGCGGGCGGCGGATTTCGAACGTTTCGCGGCGATCTTCGACGCCACCGCGCGAGCCCAGCTCGACGACGAGCACCTGCAGGCGCTCGTGCAGACCGATGGCGAGCTCGACTACCGCGACCACACGCTCGACCTGGCGAAGCAACTCCGCCACGCGGGACCGTGGGGCCAGGGATTCCCGCCCCCTTTGTTCGAAGCGCGCTTCGAATGCGCGTCGTGGAAACCGATGGGCAGCCGCCACCTGCGCCTGCAGCTGCGCCACACGCAGGGCGGCGCGCCGCTCGACGCGGTCATGTTCAACTGCTTCGACGGCACGCCGCCGCCACCGCGCATGCGCGTGGCGTACGAACTGTCGGTCAACGACTGGCAGGGCAGGGAGAGCGTGCGCCTGCTGCTGACGCACATGGAGCCGATGGGCTGAGTGATACCGCAGCCCCGCGCCGGTGCACGCCGACGTGACGGTGACGGTATCGTCGATCGGTGTTCCAATGCGTCATCCCACGCCCGAGTCCCTCCGATGACCCCCGAACGTTTCGTCCTGGCGCTGCAGAAGGCCGTCGTTCACGACAACCTCGCCGTCTACGCGGAGCTGTTCCGTGGCACGCCCGTCGACAAGGCGGTCGATCCGCACTGGGTGCGGGCGCTCACGCTGTTCAACGGCCTCGACGAGGAGAACAAGCACGTCCTCATCGAGATCATCTGCCACACGATGGTCGAGACCACCGCCAACCTCCTGGGCATCCTCGACGGCGGCTGTCCGGTGGCCGGGATGGAAGGCGACGTGTCGCTGCAGGTCGATGGCCGGCCGATCGGCGGCGAGCTGCAGGAGCTCTTCCTCGAACTGAGCGAATCGGCCTGATGGGGTCGAACGCGCTGAAGGCGGTGGGCATCGCGCTGCTCTCGGCGCTGTTCTTCACCTTCACCTATGTCTTCAATCGCGCGGTGGTCAGCGGCGGCGGGCACTGGCAGTGGGCGGTGATCCTGCGTTACCTGATCACGCTCCCGTTGCTCGCCGCGGTGCTTCCATTTCAGGGCGGGCTCGGCGACCTGCCGGGCGAGTTACGGAAGCATCCGTTGCCCTGGATGCGCTGGAGCGCGGTCGGTTTTTTTCTTTTCGGCATTCCGCTCACGTGGGCCGCGAGCAGCGGGCCGTCGTGGCTCATCGCCGGGAGCTTCCAGATGACGGTCCTCGCCGGTCCGCTCATGGCGCCCTTCATCTACCGTGACACGCGAGCTCGCTGGCACGGCGGCGCGCTGGCGATCGGCCTGCTCATCGTCGTGGGCGTCGCGTTGCTCCAGTACGGTCATGCCAATGGTGCGCTCGACACGCGGGCGTGGCTCGCGGTCGCCGCGGTGGTGTTCGCGGCGTTCGCTTACCCGCTGGGCAACCGGAAGATCCTCCTCCACCTCGAACGGACGGGCACGCGCCTGGGAGCGGTGCAGCGCGTGTTCGGCATGACGCTGGCGAGCTGGCCGCTCTGGATCGTGTTCGCCGCGGTGACGTGGGTCCAGGTCGGGCCACCGACCGCGCGCGAGGTCCTTCTCGCGGGCGGGGTCGCGCTATCGTCGGGCGTCATCGCCACCGTTCTGTTCTTCCACGCCACCGACCGCGTCGGCAGGCAGCCCACCGCGCTCGCGGCCGTCGAAGCCATGCAGGCGGCGGAGCTCCTTTTCGCGGCCGTCATCGGCGCGGCGTTCCTCGGCGAAGCCGCGCCCGGTGCCCTGGCCGGTCTGGGCGCGCTGGCGATCATCGTCGGCATCGTCCTCTTCGCGTGGGCGAGCAGTCGGGAAGCACCGCCCTCCGATGTGCTCGAAGGCGACCGTGGCGGTTGACGCCGTCGTGACGCCGGCAGGGTAGGCTGGTCGGCGTCTTCCGGGAGTCCTCGCCATGAAATCGCTCGCCATCGCCATCCTGCTGGGCCTCCCGATGCTCGCCGCCGCGCAGACACCGCCAGGCGCGCATCGCGCGGACGCGCCGGCCGCGCAGCCGATGAAGCGGTTCGTCTGGCGCGACGAAGCCGCCGGATACACGTTCGTGGGGCCTCAACGATGGGTCGGCAAGGTGCGCGCCGTGCCGCTCTCGTCGAAAGCCCTCGCCACATCCGGCGCCACGAGCGGGGTGCGCTTCCTTGATGGAAAGCACGTTGTGCTGGAACTCCTCGCCGCCGACGACGGGCGGGAACAGGCGCTGAAAAGCGCGGGCACGACCGAGCTGTCGCGCCACGCGGGCCACGTGGTCGCCGTGAAGAGCGCGGCGGACGGCGGAGAACTGGCACTGACGAGCGAGGAACTCGCCGCGGCGGTGCAGTGGGATGGCGGGGCGGCGGGCACGGTGTCCCGCTAGGCCGCTGCGATACGTCAGACGTATCGAACGGGAGGTTTCGCGGTATCGATCCGACTCAATTCAGGGTCTAACCTTTTCCCGGATTCAATTTCTGGAGGTGACCCGTGGACGGTTCGTCGCCCGCCGCGCCGGCGTTTCCCGACCAGCGCATCCGGCATGGCACCCCCGCGTTCCGGCGCACCAATCTCGCGCTGTTCTCGTCGGGCTTCGCCACGTTCGGGCTGCTCTACTGCGTGCAGCCCCTGCTGCCCGCGTTCTCGCACGCGTTCGGTGTCGACGCCGCGTCGAGCAGTCTCGCGCTGTCGCTGACCACCGGCGTGCTCGCCGTCGGCATGCTGTTCGCGGGGGCGATCTCGGACGCGTTCGGGCGCAAGCCCGTCATGCTGGCCTCGCTGCTGGGTTCATCGCTGCTCGTGCTGGCGACCGCGGTGGCTCCGAACTGGCCGTCGCTTCTCGTCCTGCGTGCCTTGCTCGGCGTGACGCTAGCGGGCCTGCCGGCCGTGGCGATGACCTATCTCAGCGAAGAGGTGCACGGCGAATCCATCGGCCTCGCGATGGGTCTCTACATCGGCGGTAACGCGATCGGCGGCATGGGTGGCCGGCTGATCTCGGGCTTCGCCGCCGATCATGCGTCCTGGCGGATCGCCGTGGGCGTCATTGGCGCGCTGGGCCTGATCGCGGCGGCGCTCGTGGCGCGCGGCCTGCCACCGTCGCGGCATTTCGAGCAGCGCCGCGTCGACCCTCGCGCGTTCCTCGGCACGTTCGCCGCGCTGTTCCGCGACAAGGGCCTCCCGTGGCTGTTCGCCGAGGGCTTCCTGCTCATGGGCGCGTTCGTCACGATCTACAACTACGTGGCGTTCCGCCTGCTCGCGCCGCCGTTCTCGCTGTCGCAGTCGCACGTCGGTGCGCTCTTCATGGTCTACGTCGTCGGTGTCATCGGCTCGGCGTGGGCCGGATCGCTCGCCGACAGGGTGGGGCGTCCGCGCCTGCTCTGGGCGACGCTGCTGCTGATGGCGGCCGGTGTCGCGCTGACGGCCAGCGCGTCGCTCTGGGCCATCGTCGCGGGTATCGCGATGCTGACGTTCGGCTTCTTCGGCGGGCATTCGATCGCGAGCAGCTGGGTGGGCAAGCGCGCCGTGTTCGCGCGCGCCCACGCCTCGTCGTTCTACCTGTTCTCGTACTACATGGGTTCGAGCATCGCCGGCTCGCTGGGTGGCATCGCGTGGACGTACGCGGGCTGGAACGGTGTCGCCGCCTACGTCGGCGTGCTGGTGCTCGCGGGGCTCGCCATCGCGGTGAAGCTGCGCACGGTCAGGCCTTCCGGATCAGCCGCGTGAAGGCCCTGACCAGCGGCGACGGGTCGTCGCGCCGGTGGGTGATGTAGAGCGCGCTGGCCGCATCGGGCGACGCGATCGGTATATAGGCGACTCCTTCGATCTGCACGTGCTGCAGCGAGCGCGGCAGGATGGCGACCCCCATCCCTGCCGCGACGAGGCCGACCATCGTGGAGGACTCGCCGGCTTCCTGGGCGATCCGCGGCATGAAGCCCGCCTGGCGGCACAAAGTCAGCAATTGGTCGTGGATGCCCGTGCCCGAGGCGCGCGTGAACACGACGAAGCTTTCCTCGGCGAGCTCTTCCATGCGCAGCGACGCCTGGCGTCGCGTCGCGAGCGGGTGATCGGCGCGCAGGACGGCCACGAGCGGGTCGTCGACGAGCTTGTGGGCGACGAGCGGCGCGGGAGGGGCGACGCCGCGGATAAGTCCGACGTCCTGGCGATCGTCGAGCAGGCACTCGAACTGCTGCAGCGTGGTGCGCTCGAGCAGCACCAGCCGCACCGCGGGGAACGCCTCGCGAAACGCGCGGATCGTGCGCGGGAAGCGCTCGATCAGCGGCATGCTGCGTGTGAAAGCCACGCGTAGCTCGCCGATCTCGCCCCGCTCGGCGCGGCGCGCCGTGTCGCCGGCGACGTCGACGCGGCCAAGGATGTCGCGGGCCGCGTCGAGGTAGGCACGCCCGGCGTCCGTGAGTTCCACCCGGCGGTTCGTCCGTCGCAGCAGGCGGACGCCAAGGTGTTCCTCCAGATCGCGGATCTGCTGGCTGAGCGGCGGCTGCGAGATGCCCAGGCGCTCGGCCGCGCGGCCGAAGTGGAGCTCGTCGGCCACGGCGATGAAGTACCGCAGGTGGCGGAGCTCGATGCCCAACGGCGTCAGTCCGGCCGGACGCGGATCAGGCCTTCCTGGGCCGTCGATGCGACGAGCACGCCGTCGCGCGTGTAGATCATGCCGCGCGCGAGGCCGCGCGCGCCCTGCGACGTCGGGCTGTCGAACGAATACAGCAGCCACTCGTCGATGCGGAACGGGCGGTGGAACCACAGCGCATGGTCGAGGCTCGCCATCTGCATGTTGCGCGTGAGGTAGGAGATGCCGTGCGGCAGCGTGGCCGTGCCGACGAGGTGGAAATCCGACGCGTACGCGAGCAGGGCCTGGTGCAGCGCGAGCGTGTCGTCGATGGGCGCGGTGAGGCGGAACCAGATGTGCTGGTACGGCGGGCGCTTGGCCGGACGCAGTTCGTCGCGCGGCCAGACATGGCGGAACTCGAACGGACCGTCGATGCCGAGCCAGCGCTGCGTCTTTTCCGGCAACCGCGCCAGCTGTTCGGCGGACATCGCGGGCATGGGATCGATGTCTTCCGGGGCCGGGACTTCCGGCATCGACATCTGGTGCTCGTAACCCGTTTCCGGTTCCTGGAACGAGATCGAGCCGTTGAGGATCGGCTGCCCATGCTGGATGGCGACGACGCGGCGGGACGAGAACGAGCCGCCGTCGCGCGTGCGTTCGACGCTGTATACGATCGGCGCGTTGATGTCGCCGGCGCGCAGGAAGTAGGCGTGCAGCGAGTGCGCCTCGCGCCTCGGGTCGACGGTGCGCTGCGCGGCCGAGAGGGCCTGGCCGAGCACCTGGCCGCCGAACACGAAGCGGGTGCCGATGTCGCGACTCTGGCCGCGGAAGAGGTTGTCTTCGAGGCGTTCGAGTTCGAGCAGTTCGACGAGTTCGCCGACGTGGTTGTCCGACATGGGTGTCCCTGGCAAAGGCGGCAGTGCGTAGGCGGCGAGTATAGCGGGGCTACGCGGCGAGCCGGCTCAGGCGGGATGCGTCGTAGGCGCGTGCCCAGGGGAACTGCGGACCGGGATCGCGCTTGCGCGGCACCTCGTTGTCCGGGTCGTCGCTGGCCGGGACCATGGCGGTGTCGAGGTCTTCGTGGCCCGCGATATGGCGCAGCGACGGGAATCGCACCACGAGATGGTCGAGCAGGGCGCGCAGCGCGTCGATCTGGCGGGCCGGGTAAGGCTCGGTCATCACCTGATGGTCGGAGTGGAACCAGTCCGGATAACGGCCGGTGTTGACCAGCTCGATGCCGATCGATCGCGGGTTGTAGCCGCGGGTGTGGTTGGCGACCCGTAGCGGATCCACGTAGCACAGCACCGAGCCGTCGCGGTCGATGTAGTAATGGCCGCTGGCGCCGGCGCCGGAGTCGTAGAGCACGCGCTCGCCGTACTCGCGGGCCATGGCGAGGTCGGGCAGTTCGGTGCAGTGGATCACGACGAGGTCGACGGCGTCGGGCGTCCGTTCGGGGAGGAGGGCCTCGTAGGGCAGGGGGGCGTGAAGGATGTCGATCATGCCGCTTTGATAACATAGGCGGTCATTCCGCGTACGGAGACCGCCATGCGCGGCCACATCATCCTTTCCCATGGTTCCGATTCGGGCCCCGACGCCACCAAGGTCAGCGCGCTGGCCGTCGTGGCGGAGTCGCTCGGCTGGACCACCGTGCGCCCCGATTACCGCGACGACGACGCCCGCGGCCATGCCGGCTCGGTGCCGCCGCGCCTGGACCGCCTCGCCGCGGCGATCGCCGCCTCGCCGGTGCCGCCGGTGCTGGTCGGTTCCAGCATGGGCGCCTTCGTGTCGGGTCTGGCCTCGCTGGATGCCCCCGTCGCGGGCCTGTTCCTCCTGGCGCTGCCCGCCCGCATTCCCGGCTACCCGCGGGCGTTCGGCGCCCGGGCAGGCGTGCCGTCGTTCCTCGTGCACGGTTACGCCGACGACGTGTGTCCCCTCGACGAGGCCCTGGCGTTCGCCCGCGGCCATGCCATGCCGGCGCTCCTCGTGCAGGACGACCATCGCCTCGGTGCGACGCTGCCCGACATCGAAGCGGAGTTCCGCCGTTTCCTGGGTGGCCTCGCATGAGCGCGTTCTTCGCCACCTGCCCGAAGGGCCTCGAATACCTGCTCAAGGACGAACTCGTCGCCCTTGGCGCCACCGACGTGCGCGAGGCGCTCGCGGGCGTGTCCTTCGCCGGCACGATCGAGACGGCGTATCGGGCGTGCCTTTGGTCACGCATGGCGAGCCGCGTGCTGCTGCCGCTGGCCGAGTTCGACGCGGCCGATCCGGACGCCCTCTACGCCGGCGTGCAGTCGATCGACTGGTCGGAGCACCTGGCGGCGCATGGCACGCTGGCCGTCGATGCCAACACCGCGCAGAGCAAGCTCACCCACAGCCAGTTCATCGCGCTGAAGACGAAGGACGCGATCGTCGACCAGTTCCGCGCCGCCAGCGGCGCGCGCCCGGATGTCGACCCCGAGGAGCCGGACCTGCGCGTCAACGTGCGCCTGCGCCGCGACCGCGCGACGCTGTCCATCGATCTCTCCGGTTCGCCGCTGCATCGCCGTGGCTGGCGCGAGCAGCAGGGCGAGGCACCGCTGAAGGAAAACCTGGCCGCCGCCATGCTGGTGCGGGCGCAGTGGCCGCGCATCTACGCCGAGGGCGGTGCGCTGGTCGATCCGATGTGCGGATCGGGCACGCTTCTGATCGAAGGCGCGCTCATGGCCGCCGGCGTCGCGCCGGGTCTGCGCCGCGACTATTTCGGATTCCTCGGCTGGCTCAAGCACGATTACGCCCTCTGGCGCACGATCTACGACGAGGCGAAGGCTCGCGCGGACGAAGGCCTGCGCGCCCTGCGTCCGGTCTTCTTCGGCAGCGACGCCGATCCGCACATGGTGCAGACCGCCAAGCGCAACGCGCAGAGCGCGGGTGTCGCCGGCTTCGTGCACCTCGACAAGCGCGACGCCGTGCACGTCGCGCCACCACCCGACACACCGCTCGGACTGGTGATCACGAACCCGCCGTACGGCGAGCGCCTGGGCGATCGCGCGGAGCTGCCCGTGCTCTACCGCGACCTCGGCCAGGCCCTGAAGGATCGGTTCGCCGGCTGGCGCGCGGCGGTGCTCGCAGGAGACGAGGAGCTGGGGCGCGCGCTGCGCCTGAGTCCGGACAAGCGCTACGCGCTGTACAACGGCGCGCTCGAGACGCCGCTGCTCACGTTCGCGCTGCGCGCGCGCGACGAGGCGCCCCGCGAGGCGAAGCCGCTCTCCGACGGCGCGCAGATGCTGAAGAACCGGCTGGAGAAGAACGTCCGCCACCTGCGCAAGCGCCTCGCCCGCGAGGGCATCACGTGCTGGCGCGCGTACGACCAGGACCTCCCCGAGTACGCTGCCGCCATCGACGTCTACGAAGAGTGGCTGCACATCCAGGAATACAAGGCGCCGCAGGACGTGCCGGTCGACGTGGCCCGCATCCGCATGCGCGAGATCGTGCGCGTCGCGGGCGAGGTGTTCGGCATCCCGCGCGACCGCATCGCGGTGAAGACGCGCGAGCGCGGCAAGGGCGGGTCCAAGTACGGGCAGTTCGACCAGAAGGGCGAATTCATCGAGGTCCACGAGGGCGGGCTTTCCTTCCTCATCAACCCGACCGATTACCTGGATACCGGCCTGTTCCTCGATCACCGGCTGGTCCGCGCGAAGATCCGCGAACTGGCGGCGGGCAAGCATTTCCTGAACCTGTTCGCCTACACCGGCACGGCCAGCGTGTACGCCGCGGCCGGCGACGCCCGCGACACGACCACGGTCGACCTGTCGGGCACGTACCTCGACTGGGCCTCCCGGAACCTGGCCCTGAACGGATTCACGGGCAACCGGCACCGGCTGGTCCAGGAAGACTCCCTGACCTTCCTCGAAAAGCGCTCGATGCAGTACGGGCTGATCTACGTCGACCCGCCGACCTTTTCCAACTCCAAGAAGGCGGACGACTTCGACGTGCAGCGCGATCACGTGAAGCTGCTGATGCTCTGCGCGGACCGCCTCCTGCCCGATGGCGTGATCGTTTTCTCCAACAACTTCCGCCGCTTCCAGCTTGATCGGGCGGCCCTCGAACCCCATTTCTCCATCGAAGACTGGAGCGCACCGAGCATCCCGTTCGACTTCGCCAGGCGCCACGACATCCATGGCTGCTGGCTGCTTCGGAAGCCGTTCGTGAATCCGTGGAAAACGTGAAGGTTCGGTCGAGAAAACTTCAGTCCGGATTCAGTGCCGGAGCGCGAATCTGCGCTCAACACCCGGAGGTAACTGTCATGAAAGCTAAGTTCGTCAAGCCGGTTCTCGCCCTCGCCGCCGCGGGCCTCATGGCCTTCGCTCCGGGCGCGTTCGCACGTGGCCACGGCTACTACGGCGGTGGCTACGGCTACCATGGCGGGCACGGTTACTACGGTGGCGGTTACGGCTATCGCGGCGGCTATTACCGCGGTGGCCACTACGATCACGCGGGCCGCTGGATCGCCGGCGCGATCGTCGCCGGTGCGGTGGTCGGCCTGGTCGCCAATGCCACCCAGCCGCGCACGGTCGTCTACGACCGCCCGGTGTATTACAGCCGCCCGGCAACGGTGGTCTACGACGACGCGCCGGTCGTGACCCGCCGCGTGACCACCACGACGACCTACGTCGACGACGGCTACGGCACCCGCTACGTCCGCGACGACGGTTACGGTTACTGATCGCCGCTTGTTCCCGACAGAAGCCCCGGCACCGCCGGGGCTTTCTTTGTGCGGCGAGGCCGGCCTGTAGGAGCGGACCTGGCCGCGACAGCTTCTGGGCTGTGAGCAGCAGGGCCTGTGGCTTTTCGCGAGAAGCCGTCGCGGCCAGGTCCGCTCCTACAACTCGCCCACGGCGGGCACGCGAGCCGCTAAGCTTGCCGCTTTCGCTCCGGCCCATCCTTCCATGCGCGACATTCCCGGCATCGACGTGCGTGTCTACATCGGGCAGGACATCCTGCGTGTCGTCGACGAGATCGCGGGCCTGCGCATCGCGGTTTTCCGCGAGTGGCCCTACCTGTACGACGGCGATCGCGATTACGAGCGCGACTACCTCGCGGCGTACGCCGCGTCGTCCCGCAGCGTGTGCGTGGTCGCGCGCGAACAGGGCGGCCGCGTCGTAGGCGTGTCCACCGGCATTCCGCTGGCCGACGACGGCGAAGCGTTCCACCAGCCGTTCCTGGAGCGCGGCCTGCCGATCGACGACGTCTTCTATTTTGGCGAATCGGTGCTGCTGCCCGCGTTTCGCGGGCGTGGAATCGGGCATGCCTTCTTCGACGCGCGGGAAAGCCACGCGCTTTCCGCCGGGCCGTTTCGCTGGACGGCGTTCTGTTCGGTCCGCCGGAACCCGGCGGACCCTCGTGCGCCGGCCGGTTACCGCGGCAACGAGGCGTTCTGGCGCGGTCGCGGTTACATCCCGGCCGAAGGCATGCATTGCACACTGGCCTGGAAGGAAACGGGCGACGCCGAAGCGACGCCCCACGATCTCGATTTCTGGATGCGCGAACTCGATCGCGCCAAGGTATCCGCATGACCCGCACGCTCGCCGAATGGCTCACCTACCAGGAGCGGACGCATCCGCGCGACATCGAGCTCGGTCTCGACCGTGTCCGAGGCGTCTGGCATGCGATGGGCGCTCCGCGTCCGGCGCCGGTCGTCATCACCGTCGGCGGGACGAACGGCAAGGGCTCCACGGTCGCGCTCCTCGAGGGCATGCTGCGGGCGGCGGGCTATCGCACCGGCTGTTACACGTCGCCGCACCTGCTGCGTTACAACGAACGCATCCGCATCGATGGCGTCGACGCGGACGACGAGGCGCTCGTCGCGTCCTTCGAGCGCATCGAGGCCGCGCGCGGATCGATCCCGCAGACGTATTTCGAGTTCGGCACGCTGGCCGCCATCGACCTGATGTCGCGGGCCGCGCTGGACGTCGCCATTCTCGAGGTTGGCCTGGGCGGGAGGCTCGACGCCGTCAACATCGTCGACGCGGACGTCGCCGTGGTGACGACGGTCGACCTCGACCATCAGGACTGGCTCGGCGGCGACCGTGACAGCATCGGACGGGAGAAAGCGGGCATCGCGCGGGCGGGCCGGCCGGTCGTCGTCGGCGAGGCATCGCCTCCGAAGGGTCTGCTCGACGCGCTGGGCGCGATCGGTGCGGCGATCGTCCGGGCCGGGATCGATTTCGTGGCGGAGGACGCCGCGCCTGGGTGGCGCTGGACGCACCGCGACGGGACGTCGCTGGATCTGCCGTCGCCGGCGCTCGACGCACCCGTGCAGAGGGCGAACGCCGCGGCGGCCATCGCGGCGCTGCATGCGCTGGGTGGCCGGGTGACCGTCCCGGTCGCGGCGATCGCTCATGCGCTGACGACGGTGCGGGTCGGAGGGCGCCTGCAGCGCATAGCGGACCGGCCGCGGACGCTCGTCGACGTCGGCCATAACCCACAGGCTGCGCGAGCCCTCGCCGATTGGCTGGACGCGCGGAACGACGGTGGCCGCGTGCTGGCCGTCTACGGCGCGCTGGCGGACAAGGACGTGGCCGGTGTCATCGCCGCGCTCGGCGAGCGCATCGATCATTGGTTCCTCGCCGGCCTCGACGCCGACACGCCGCGCGGTCTCCCGGCGGAGGCCCTGGCGACGGCGCTAACGGGCGTCCTTCCGGCTGCCGCCTTCGATCGCCATGCGACGGTCGGCGAGGCATGGGCCGCGGCGCGATCGGCGGCGGCCGACGACGATACGGTGCTGCTGTTCGGCTCATTCTTCGTCGCGGGCGCGGCGCTCTCCGCATCGGCGTGAACGCCGGCCCGACCGGAAGCATCGGGCGGACCCCGATGCCGGGTATAATCGTCGCGATCCGCTTTGCACCGGTCGTATGGAGCCTTCCTTGAAAACACGCCTGTTGGGTGCCGCTGTCCTGATCGCGCTGATCGTCCTGTTCGTGCCGATGATGTTCTCCAGCACGCCGCCGAAGACGGACACCGACCAGACCGTGAGCCTCGCCATCCCGCCGGCGCCCGACCGCGACCTGCAGACGCGTACCCTCGACGTCGCCCCGCCCGGCACGCCGCCGCGCGCGCCGGCCGGCCAGGCCGCGCAGACGTCTCCTGCTGCTACGCCAGCCGCCCCGGCCTCGGCACCCGCCGCGACCGTGACCCCGGCCGCCGGTGGCAAGCTGGCCTCCGTGGATATCGCCTCGCGGAAGCCGGCGGACGCGCTCCCGGAAGACTTCGCCAACGCGCCTGCCGCGAGCAAGCCTGCTCCGGCCGTGCCCGCGCCGTCGCCCAAGCCCACTAAACCCGCGCCCGCCGCGGCGCCCGCCGAGGCACCGGCGCTGCCGCCGGGCACCGCCGCGCGCGGCAGCTACAGCATCAATCTCAGCGCCTACGCGGACCGCTCCAAGGCCGATGCGCTGGTGCAGAAGGTCAAGGCGCTCGGTTACCCGGTCAGCACCGCGTCGACCACCCAGGCGGGCAAGGCGCTGACGCGCGTCAACGCCGGTCCCTTCGAGACCCGTGCCGCCGCCGAGGCGGCGCGGCTGAAGATCGTCGCCGCGGTACCGGGGGCGCCGGCCAGCCTGTCCACGAAGGCGGAAAACCAGACGGCCGACGCGCCGGCGCCCGCTCGCGCCGCACCCGCATCGGTCCCGGGCGCCGCGACGCCGGCCGTGCCGGCCGCCGCGCCGCGCGCCGGTGGCTTCGCCGTGCAGGTCGCCGCGGTGTCCAGCGAGGCCGAGGCCGGGCGCCTGCGCGACCGGCTGCGCGCCGCGGGCATCCCCGGCTACGTGGACAGCATCGCCTCGTCGAGTGGCGCGAAGCTCTGGCGCGTCCGCGCCGGGCCGCAGACGCAGCGCGACGACGCGGTGCGTCTGAAAGATTCGATCAAGGCCAAGGTGGGCCTCGATGGCGTCGTCGTGACCGCGCCGTAAGGCGCTTTCGACGACAACGCCACCGTCAATCCGGGAGCGCCGTGTGAACTGGGCCGATTACGTCATTCTTGCCGTGCTGTTCCTCTCGGTCTTGATCGGCCTCATGCGAGGCCTCATTTCCGAGGTGCTTTCGCTCGTGATCTGGGTCGCGGCGTTCTGGCTGGCATGGATGTTCGGGCCCACGGTGGCGACGTATTTCGAGGGTAGCGTGCCGCTGCCCACCGCCCGGATGGCGATCGGCTACGGGTTGTGCTTCATCGTGGTGCTGCTGGTGGGTGCGGTGTTCCGGTTCCTGATCGGCCGGCTGGTGTCCGGCACGGGGCTGGGCGGCGTCGACCGGTTGTTCGGCTCGCTGTTCGGGCTGGCGCGCGGCGTACTGATCGTGAGCGCGGTGGTGTTCATGCTGGAATTCACGCCGCTGCCCGCCCAGCCGCTATGGCGCGAGTCGACGATGCTGCCGCAGTTCGCGGCGCCGGCGGCCTGGCTGGGTCAGCAGATTCCCGCGAACGTGCGCGACTACATGCATCCGCCCGAGTCGCTGAAAAACATGAAGATGCCCGACGTCGCCTTGCCGAGCCGGGAAGAACTGATGAAACTGCGCGACCTCACGGTACCCGCGCGGCCAACGCAAGATTCGAAAGCTCACCCAGCCGCCGCGTCCACGGCGGCTCCTTAAAGCAGAAGGCAACACCATGTGCGGAATCATCGGCATCGTCGGTACCACGGAAGTGGCGTCGGCCCTGTATGACGGCCTGACCGTCCTGCAACATCGCGGGCAGGATGCCGCCGGCATCGCCACCGTGGATGGCGCGCGCCTGCGCCTGCACAAGGGCAACGGACTCGTTCGCGACGTCTTCAATTCGGCGGGCGTGAGCAAGCTGCGCGGCCGCATCGGCATCGGTCATTGCCGTTACCCCACGGCAGGCTCCGAAGGCACGGAAGAGGCCCAGCCCTTCTACGTGAATTCGCCCTACGGCATCGCCTTCGCGCACAACGGCAACCTCGTCAACACCGAGACCCTGCGCAAGGAGATGTTCGAGGACGATCGCCGACACATCGATACCGATTCGGATTCCGAAGTGCTGCTCAACGTGCTCGCGCACGAGCTGCAGGTCGAGGATCGCGGCGATCTGACGCCCGAGCACGTGTTCAAGGCGATCGCAGGCGTGCATGCCCGCGCCCGTGGCGGTTATGCGTGCATCGCGCTGGTGCTCGGCTATGGCCTGATCGCGTTCCGCGACCCGAACGGCATCCGTCCGCTCGTGCTCGGCGAGCGCGACACCGCCGAGGGCCGCGAGTACGCCGTGACGTCCGAATCCGTCGCGCTCGACATCCTGGGTTTCCGCCGCGTGCGCGACATCGAGCCCGGCGAAGCCGTGATCATCACCGAGGGCGGGCAGTTGCACGCCCAGCGCTGCGCCGAGGGCGCGGTGCATGCGCCGTGCATCTTCGAGTACGTGTACCTCGCCCGTCCGGATTCGATGATCGAGGACGTCTCGGTCTACAAGGCGCGCCTGCGCATGGGCGAGAAGCTCGCCGAGAAGATCCTGCGCGAGCGCGGCCCCGACCACGGCATCGACGCCGTCATTCCCATCCCGGATACGTCGCGCACCGCCGCCAGCTCGCTGGCGCAGGCGCTGGGCGTCCCGATGCGCGAGGGCCTGGTCAAGAACCGCTACATCGGCCGCACGTTCATCATGCCGGGGCAGGGCGAACGCGTGAAGTCGGTGCGCCGCAAGCTCAACGCCATCGACCTGGAGTTCCGCAAGAAGAACGTGTTGCTCGTCGATGACTCCATCGTGCGCGGCACCACGTCGAAGCAGATCATCCAGATGGCCCGCGACGCGGGCGCGAAGAACGTCTACTTCGCCTCGGCCGCGCCGCCGGTGCGCTACCCGAACATCTACGGCATCGACATGCCGGCCGCGTCCGAACTGATCGCCGCGGGCCGCACGGTGGAAGAGGTCGAGAAGGCGCTTGGCGCCGACTGGCTGATCTACCAGGATCTCGACGACCTGATCTGGGCGGTCACGGACGGCAACGAAGACCTCAAGCAGTTCGACACCTCGTGTTTCTCCGGCGAGTACGTCACCGGCGTCGCGGAGGGCTTCCTCGAGCAGCAGGAAACCCTGCGTTCCGACGCCGCGAAGAACGAACGGCGCAGCGCCTGACGGCGATGGTGGGAAGCGCGCTGGCGCGCTTCCCACTAGCGTTTTTTACAGCCATGAACGATCTCCATGCCGCCGCCCGCCGCTGCCTCGATGCGACCGAGCCCGCGGAGAAGGTCCGCCTGACCTTCGCGGCCTGGACCGCGCTGAACGCCGGTACGCTTGCCCCGGACGCCGCATCGCCGCCACCCGATCCCATCGGTCTGCCAGGCCGCCCCGTACGGCCCCGGCTCGTCCCCGCCCGCGAGCTCGCGCAGCGCGGCCTTGGCACGGAGGCCGGGCGCGCCGCGCTCGTCCACGCGATCGCGCATATCGAATTCAACGCCATCGATCTGGCATGGGACGCGATCTATCGTTTTCGCGGCAAACCCGACGCCTACTACCGCGACTGGGCATCGTGCGCCAACGACGAAGCGCGGCACTTCACGATGCTCTCGGAACGGCTCGCCGAACTCGGCCACGCGTACGGCGACTTCGACGCGCATAACGGCTTGTGGGAGATGGCGGAGAAGACAGCCCATAGCGACACCGCCCGCATGGCGCTGGTGCCGCGCGTGCTCGAGGCGCGTGGCCTCGATGTGACGCCGGGCATGATGGAACGGCTACGCCGTCAGGGCGACGATCGCACCGTGGCGATCCTCGAGGTCATCCTTCGCGAGGAGGTCGCGCATGTCGCCGCCGGCACGCGCTGGTTCCACTGGTGCTGCGCCCGCGACGGCATCGATCCCGAAGCGACGTTCGCGACGCTTCTCGACGACTACATGAACGGCTCGCTGCGCGGGCCGTTCAACCTCGATGCCCGCCGCGCGGCCGGCTTCTCGGAATCCGAACTCGTCTGGTTGCGGACGCTCGGCTGATTCTCCGCCCCCGCTGCTCGGCCGTTGGAGCGCATCTGGGCGCGATTGGGTGCTTGTCGCGAGCACCTGATCGCGCCCAGGTGCGCTCCAACAGGGTCGCGTCCGGGTGTGTTACCGCTTTTTGCCGCGATGCGGTCAGGACGAAGTCAGTCCGCGCAGTTCCGTCGATCCACCGTCGATGCGAAGCACCGACCCGTGGTCGTACCAGTCGCCCAGCACGATACGTTGGGCGGGTGCGCCGTCGAGCGCGAAGTCGTGGATGGCCGGCCGGTGCGTATGGCCGTGCACCAGGCGTACGACGCCGGCGTCGCGCATCGCCGCTTCGACCGCGCCCCGGTTGACGTCCATGATCGTCTCGTCGATGCGGCCGGTGCGCGACTTGCTGTCGCTGCGCGCCTTGGCGGCGAACGCGCGACGAGCCTCGAGCGGCATCGAGAGGATCTGTTGCTTCCAGGCGTCGGTACGCACCTGCGCGCGCACCGCCTGGTATTCGATATCGTCGGTGCAGAGCACGTCGCCGTGCATCAGTAGGGTTGGCACGCCTTCGATCGTATGCACGGTGCCATCGTCGAGCAGGCGCATTCCCGCCCGTTCGGCGAACGACGCGCCGAGCAGGAAATCGCGGTTGCCGACCATGAAGTAGACCGGGACGCCCGCGTCGCGAAGGCCGCGCGTCGCGGTCGCGATGCGCGCGGGCAGTTCCGCGTCGTCGTCGTCGCCGATCCAGGCTTCGACCAGGTCGCCGAGGATGTAGAAGGCATTCGCGCCGCGCGCCTCGTCGGACGCGAGGAAGCGCTCGAAGAGGGCGGTGATGTCGGGCCGGGCGTCGTCGAGGTGCAGGTCCGCGATGAACAGCGTGCTCATGCCGGCTTCGACGACGTCGCCGTGGGCTTCTTCTCGCCCTTCTTCGGCTCGGGGGCCTTCGCCGGCGTGGCCGTCGCGGGAGCGGCCTTGGCCGGAGGACCGGCGGTGGCGGCGCCGGCGGGCGCCGGCTTGTCCTCGCCCACGACACTCGCGGAATCGATGATCACCAGGGGATTCGGCACGTCGCCGACGAACGGGCCCTGCGGACGCGTGGGCAGCTTGGCGATCTTGTCGATGGTGTCCATGCCGGCGACGACCTTGCCGAACACGGCGAAGCCCCAGGTCATGCCGCTCTGGTTGCTGACGTAATCCAGACGACGGTTGTCGACCAGGTTGACGAAGAACTGGGAGGTGCCGGAATTGGCGTCGGTGCCGCGCGCCACGGCGACCGTGCCGCGCAGGTTCGAAAGCCCGTTGTCGGCCTCGCTCGGGATGGCGGCACGCGTGCGGCGCTGGGTCAGGTCGCGGCTGTAGAGGCCACCCTGCACCATGTACCCGTCGACCACGCGGTGGAAGACCGTGCCGTCGTAGAAGCCGTCGCGCACGTACTGGAGGAAGTTCGCGACGCTCTTAGGGGCTTTCTCGGGGAACAGCTCCAGCGTGAAGTCGCCCTGCGTCGTGTGCATGACGACGCGCGGATGCTCGACCGCCGCAGGCGCCGATGCCGCGGGCCGGGCCGCCTGCTGCGCGAGCGCGGCGACGGGCAGGGCGAGGAAGACGCTGGCAAGTACGGCTCTGAACATGGGCGACCGGTCGTGACGCTGGAACGATCCCGCCATGATACCCCCCTTCGCGGGTGCGATCGCCCTCATTCGGTCACGATCTCCAGCTCGAGGCCCAGTTCGGCCAGGGGCTCGCGCTCCTGCTCGAGGTCGGCCTCGGTCAACGGATGCTGGTCGAGCCAGTCCGCCGGGAGGGACAGGCGCAGCCGCTGGCGCGTCGCCACCACGCGGATCCTGGGCAGGGCTTCGGCCCGGCGCGCGCGACGGAAGAGGACGGCGAGGCGCAGGATCGCCGTGATGTGCCGGGCCAGCACGCGGTAGCGCACGGGCAGGGCGGAGATCGTGGATTTCTCGGGCTTGCGCCGGTGCGACTCCACGATCGCTGCTAGCAGCTGCTGCTCCTGGCGCGAGAAGCCGGCCATGTCCGCGTGCTTGAGGATGTAGGCGCCATGACGCTGGTGCTGGCTATGGGCGATGGCGAGTCCCAGTTCATGCACGCGCGCCGCCCACGAAAGCCATTCGCGCGCGTCGTCGTCGAGCTTCCAGACTTTCGCCAGCTGATCGAACAGCGACAGCGCGGTGGTTTCGACGCGACGCGCCTGTGCGCGGTCGACGCCGTAACGCGCGGCCAGCGAATCGATGCTGGCCATGCGCGGGTCCGTGCCGGCCGAACGGCCGATCAGGTCCCACAGCAGGCCTTCGCGCATCGAGCTTTCCGATACCCGCAGGCGATCGATGCCCAGCGCGTCGAACGCGGCCTCGAAGATCGCCACGCCGCCGGCGAAGACTTCCGCGCGATCGTCGGCGAGGCCGGGCAGCTTCAGCGTCGCGGAGGAGCCCTGCTCGATCAGCGCCTCGCGGATCGCGGCGAGCGACTCCGGCGTGATGCCGTCCTCGGAGAGCTTCATCGCGCGAACGACGGCACCGATGGCCTTCGCGGTGCCGGACGAACCATAGGCATCGCCCCAGCCGGCTTCGCGGTAATCCTCGGAAAACTGCTGCAGCAGCACGCCGATCTCGCGACGCGCGCGCTGCCAGCGCTTGCGCGTGATCTTGCCGCCGGGAAAGAAGCGCAGCGTGGAGGCGATGCAACCGACCTGCACGCTTTCCGTCAGCACGGGCGACGTGCCGCGGCCGATGATGAACTCCGTGCTACCGCCGCCGATGTCGATCACGAGGCGGTGGTCGCGCGACGCCGGCAGGTCGTGCGCGGCACCGAGGAAGATCAGGCGTCCTTCCTCGCGTCCCGAGACGATTTCCACGGGGTGGCCGAGCGCGGCCTCGGCGGCCGAAAGAAACGCATGGGGCGAGGCGAGCCGGCGCACCGTGTTCGTCGCCACGGCGCGCACGTGCAGGGCGGGAATGCCGGCGATCCGCTGGCCGAAACGGGCGAGGCTCGCGAGCGCCGCGGCGCGGTGGCTGGCGTCGAGCGTGCCGTCGGGTCGCAGGCCCACCGCCATGCGCACGGAGTCGCGGAGGCGATCGATCACGCGGGGTTCGCCGTGTTCGTAGCGTGCCACCACCATGTGGAAGCTGTTGGAGCCGAGGTCGACGGCGGCAAGGAGCTCGCCTTCGTTGATCTGCGATTTAGCTGTCGGTGCCAAGGGGAAATGTCCGCAGCGGGCTATCGGGTGATTCTGGCATGGGGTCAGGGCTTGCGTGCAAGCGAGCGATCGTGGGAAGGACGGGCTTTCGGCATCGCCGACAACGCGAAAAGCAGCAGGCAGAGAAAGCCGAAGACCCAGTAGTCCGTCGGCGCCGGGCCCCACCAGTGCCGGTGCCAGGGCACGTCGACCGGGTCGAAGCGCGCGAGTCCGAAGGCCGGGTTGAGGACGAACCACAGGGCGTCCTCGGCCACCCAGAACAGCATCACGCACGCGATGGCACGCACCTGGGCACGCCAGCTCCAGAAACCACGGAACACCATCGGAAAGTGGAAGAACAGGGCGATGAACGGGAACACCCAGGCGTGGTAGCCCGTCATCGCCCGGCCGCCCCAGAGCAGGTCGAGCAGCCAGTGATTCTCCACCCGCCAGGTCGGCAGGCTGCTCGCCCAGCCATGCGGGCCTTCGATCTCGATCTCCACGTGGGCGAACAGGAAGGCGAGCAGCAGCGTGAACAGGAATGTGGCGGCGACGGACGCCACGCGCCGTCCGGGAGAATGGATCATGCGGCGTCCAGGTGGGCGATGACGGTGTGGATCACGTCGCGCGCGGCGTGGGGCCGTCCGATCGCGCGTGCCCGCTCCGCCATCGCGGCGAGTCGCGGCGGGTCGGCGCGCAGCTGGCCGATCCGCCAGGCCAGCGCGACGGCGTCGATCGCCTTCCACGCGGCGCCCTGTTCGAGCAGATAGTCGGCGTTGCGTTCTTCCTGGCCGGGGATCGGCGCGTTGACGATCATCGGCAGGCCCATCGCGAGGCATTCCGACGTGGTCAGGCCGCCGGGCTTCGTTACGGCGAGATCGCAGCAGGCCATGAGCCGCTCGACGTGGCGCGTGAAGCCCTGCGGGAAGAGGCGGTCCGGGTAGCGCGCGGCGGCCAGCGTGCGCAGGCGCTCGAGCATCGCGGTGTTCCGCCCCGCGAGCACCACCAGCTGGAAGCCGTCGCTGTCCGTGAGGAGCGCTTCCGCGAGTTCGTCGAGCGCGCCGACGCCGGCTCCGCCGCCCATCACGAGATACGCCGGTCGAGCGGGGTCGAGACCGAACGAGGCGGCGAGCGCGTGCCGGTCGTGCGCCTGGGCGAACGCCGGCATGATCGGTATCCCGGTGGTGTGCACGCGTTCCGGTGGCAGTCCGACGGCGGCCATGCGCCGGGCGATCTCGGGACTGGCCGCGAAGTAACCCGCCATGCCGGGGATGATCCACATGCGGTGCAGGTCGAAATCGGTGACCTGCAGCCAGACCGGGGCATCAATGCGCCCCTTGCGTTTCTGCCGGGCGAGCATCTCGGCGGGAAGGAAATGAGTGCAGACGATGGCGTCCGGCGCGAACGCGGCGATCGCCGTGCGCAGGCGGCGCGTGTGCAGGCGCTCGATGGTGCGGCGCATGCGCTCGGTCACGGCATCCGGCCGCGTGTCGTCGGTGATGCGATAGAGCATGCCCCACAGCTGCGGATGCCGCGTGATGAGGCGCAGGTAGAAATCGGCGTAGATGCGGCGGAAGCTCGACGGGACGTAATCCATGACATCGAGGTGCCGCGCTTCGACGTCGTGGCCTTCGGCGGCCAGGGCGGCCACGCTGGCCTCCAGCGCCTCGGCGGCGCGCACGTGTCCCGCTCCCGCGGATACCGACAGGAGCAGGATGCGCTTCGTCATCCGCTATAGGCCGCGAGCAGCGCCTGCTGGGCGCTATGCGGCGCCTCGCCCCGGCGGGGATGGCTGCGCGTGTAGCGGCCGTCGCTGCCGAGCAGCCACGCCTGCGTGTTGTCGCGCAGGTAGTTGTCGAGCGTTTCGTCGTACACGCGGCGCGCGAGTTCGGGATCGAGGATCGGCACGCCGATCTCGATGCGTCGCATGAGGTTGCGCTCCATCCAGTCCGCGCTCGCGCAATACAGCTCGGGTGCGCCGTCGTTGCCGAACCAGTACACGCGGCTGTGTTCGAGGAAGCGGCCGATGATCGAGCGCACGCGGATGTTCTCGGACACGCCGGGGATGCCCGGACGCAGCGTGCAGGCGCCACGGATGATGAGGTCGATCTGCACGCCGGCGACCGACGCGCGATACAGCGCCTCGACGACGTGGGCTTCGTTGAGCGCGTTGAGCTTCGCGACGATGCGGCCGGGCCGGCCGTTGGCGGCGTGTTCGATCTCGCGCTCGATCTTCGCCATGACGCTGCTGTAGAGCGTGAACGGCGAATGCAGCAGGCGCTTCAGCTGGATCATGGGGCCGAGGCCCGAGAGCTGCTGGAACACCTTGTGGATGTCTTCGCCGATCTCGGCGTCTGCCGTCATGAGGCCGATGTCGGTGTAACCGCGGCTGTTGCCCTGATGGTAGTTGCCGGTGGACAGGTGCACGTAACGGCGCAGGCCGCTGCCTTCGCGACGCACGATGAGCAGCATCTTCGCGTGCGTCTTGTAACCCACCACGCCGTAGACGACCTGCACGCCGGCTTCCTGCAGGCGATTGGCCAGTCCGATGTTGGCTTCCTCGTCGAAGCGCGCGCGCAGCTCGATGACGACGGTGACGTCCTTGCCGTTGCGCGCGGCCTCGACCAGCAGGTCGACCAGGGGCGAATCCTTGCCGGCGCGATACAGCGTCTGCTTGATCGCCAGTACGCCCGGGTCCTGCGATGCGCGGCGCAGCAGCTCGACCACGGACGCGAAGGATTCGTACGGATGGTGCAGCAGCACGTCGCGCGTGCCGAGCACGTCGAACTCGTTCACGCCTTTCTCGAACGCGGGCAGCAGCCGCGGCGTGAAACGTGGAAACTTCAGTTCCGGCCGGTCGATCTGGTCGTAGACGAGCCCGGCGCGGATGATGTTCACCGGGCCGTCGCAGCGATAGACGTCGGCTTCCTCCAACTGGAAGTTCGCGATCAGCATGTCGGTGATCGCGCGCGGGCAATCCTCGCCCACCTCCAAGCGCACCGGTCGCGCGTAGCCGCGTCCGGCGAGCTCTTCGCTCAGGGCGCGCGCGAGGTTCTCGACTTCCGCTTCCTCCACCACCAGTTCGCTGTTTCGCGTCACCCTGAACTGGTACGCGGCGCAGACCTGGAAGCCGGGGAAGATCTCGTCGGCGAAGGCCTGAAGTACTTCGGCGAGGAAGACGAAATCGCCGTCGCCGCCGGAGACCTCGGCGGGGATGTGGATGATGCGGGGCAGGGAACGCGGCGCGCGCACCAGCGCCATGTGGCCTTCGCGACCGAACGCGTCGCGGCCCTTCAGCACCACGGCGAGGTTCAGCGTCTTGTTGAGGATGCGCGGGAACGGATGCGCGGGATCGAGGCCGAGCGGCGAGAGCACCGGCATGATCTCGTTCTGGAAATAACCCAGCAGCCAGCGGCGCTGCTTGTCGCTCCAGGTGTCGCGCGTGAGGAAGCGGATGCCGTCGGCGGCGAGCGCCGGCTGCAGTTCCTCTCGCCAGATGGTGAACAGCTCGTCCACGAGTTCCAGCGTGCGTTCGCGGATGCGCGTGAGGATTTCCGTGGACGACAGGCCGTCGGCGCCGGGGATGGCCGCGCCGAGCGCGTGCTTGTGCTTGAGCACGGCCACGCGCACTTCGAAGTATTCGTCGAGGTTGTTGCTGACGATCGTGAGGTAGCGCAGCCGCTCCAGCACGGGGACGTCGGGATCGCGCGCCTGCGCCAGCACCCGGAAGTTGAATTCCAGCGCCGCGAGCTCGCGGTTGATGTAGAGCCCGGGGGCGCCGAGGTCGATGTCGCTCATTCGTTTGGCCACGCGCTTCATGACAGCCGATGGTGTCTCATCCGCGATCATGCCGGAAAGCGGCGATGCAGCAAGCCCCGGAACCATCGGCCGCCCCCGCCTACGGGTGCTGCCCCGCGGCTTCCTGCAGGCGCGTGCCGTCGAGCAGGCGATCGCTGCCGAAAACACAGGCGAACGTCGAACCCTTGCCGGGCTCGCTCTCGATCACGAGCCGGGCCTGGTGCAGGTTCAGCACGTGCTTGACGATCGACAGGCCGAGGCCGGTGCCGCCCGAGTCGCGCGAGCGGCTCGACGAGACGCGATAGAACCGTTCCGTGAGTCGCGCGATATGCGCGGCGGGAATGCCGAAACCGGAATCCTGCACCGCGAACCGGGCGCCGTCGTCGGTGCCCGTCCAGCGAATGGCGATGCGGCCGCCCGTCGGCGTGTAACGCACGGCGTTGCTCACGAGGTTGGAGAACGCGCTGTGCAGGTCCTTCGGCGAGCCGAGCAGGTCGTACGACGTGGCGATGTCGAGCGTCACGGTGTGACGTCCCTGGCTCAGGGCTTCGGCCTCCTTGCGCAGGCTCGCCAGCAGCGGCGCCATCTGCACCTGTTCGTCGGCCACGTGGTCCTGCGTTTCCAGGCGCGACAGGGTCAGCAGGTCCTCGACGATCTGGCCCATGCGCTTGGACTGCGCGCGCATCTCGTCGAGCACCGGCGCAAGTTCGGGGACATCCTCGGGATCGAGCAGCTCGAGGTAGCCGTGGATCACGGTCAGCGGCGTGCGCAGCTCGTGCGAGACGTTCGCCACGAAGTCGCGGCGGATCTGTTCGAGGCGGGTGAGGTGGCTGGTATCGCGCGCGAGCAGCAGGCGCTGGCGGCTGCCGAAGGGCAGCAGCGTCGCGGTCACGTGGCGGTTCGGATGACCCGGCGCCGTCGCGTCGTTGAGCGGCTCGCGGCCACCGTCGGCCAGCCAGTCGGCGAGCTCCGAGTTGCGCAGCAGGTCTTCGATCAGGCGGCCGCGATCGCGCGGACGCTTCAGGCCGAGCAGGTCCTCGGCCGCATGGTTGAACCAGCGCACGTGCCAGGAGTGATCCAGCAGGACCACCGCGTCGGGCAGGGTTCCGGCCGCGCTGCGCAGGTCGCGCAGGCGGGAAGCGATTCGACGGGTGCGGGTCATCAGACGGTCATGTTCGGGGCGGGTCGACGCGGACGGCTGCAACATTGGCCGCGTTTTATGACGGAACAGCGACAGCAGCACGACGGTTTCCAGCAGCGCGACGAGGGTCACGCCGGCAAGCGGCGCGCCCGCGAGCGCACCGAATCCCGCGCCCGCCGCCAGGAGGGCGAGGCACGCGGCGGGCAGGCGCCAGGAAGCGAGGAAGCGGTCGAGCATGGAAAGGGCCGGTGACGGTCTGGTGGATCGCACCATAGCGCGCCCGGCCCGCGAATACCTAGGTGTTCGCGGAGAACCGGTAACCGGCGCCGCGGACGGTCTGGACCATGTCGTCCAGCTTCCAGGGTTCCAGCGTCTTGCGCAGGCGACGGATGTGGACGTCGACCGTGCGTTCCTCGACGTAGACGCTGCCGCCCCAGACGTGGTCGAGCAACTGGGCACGCGAGTAGACGCGCTCGGGGTGCGTCATGAAGAAGAACAGCAGGCGGTATTCGGTGGGGCCGATGGGCACGGCGTCGTCGCCGGCGAAGACGCGGTGCGCCGGACCGTCGATGCGCAGGCCGCCCAGCTCGACGACGCCGGAGCCGTCGTCACCCTGGCTGCGGCGCAGGACGGCCTTGATGCGGGCGATCAGCTCGCGCGTGGAGAAGGGCTTGATGACGTAGTCGTCGACCCCGGCCTCCAGGCCGTTGACGCGGTCCATCTCCTCGCCACGCGCGGTGAGCATGATGATCGGAATCTCTCGCGAGAGTTCCTCCCGGCGCAGGCGCCGGGCCAGTTCAAGGCCGCTGGTGCCGGGGAGCATCCAGTCGAGCAGGATCAGGTCGGGGACCCGCTCGGAGATGGCCATCTGTGCGGCGCGGGCGTCGGCGGCGTGCGCCGCGTCCATGCCCGCCTTGCGAAGCGCGAAGGCGACCATGTCGCGAATCGAAGCCTCGTCTTCCACGATAAGGATGCGTTTGTGCACGCTGGGGCCGCTCATTGGCTATGACGGTCATATTGCAGCCATGCTGTGTTACACGGCAATGACAATCGTCACAATTGGCCGGAACCTCTTACTGGCTCCGGCCGTCGGGGTTGTCGTCGGTGCTGACCCGGCGCTTGCGTAGCTCCAGCAGCAGGGGCGTCAGGTCACTGATCCGGGCCTGGATGCGGGAGCGCTGGTAGTAGTCGAGGTCGTCGCGCTTCAGGAGCCGCTTGAGCTGCTCCATGGCGTCGAACGGTCGCCCGGCAAGGTAGGCGCTGTCCGCATAGGCTTCGGCGGCGCGCACGGTGTCGCCGGAGCGCTCGCTGGCCCGCGCGAAGGTGCGGAAGATCTCCGGATCGTCGCTGTCGTCGAGCATGGGCCGGAGCAGGCTCGTGGCGGCGCGCGCGTCGTCGGCCCGGCCGGTGTCCGCCAGCGCTTTCGCATAGCCCAGCGTCACGGCGCGGTTCCGGGGCGAATTGGCGTGCAGCGCCTTGTAGATCGCCATGGCGTCGCCGTGCCTGCCGGCGTCGACGTACGCGTCGGCCATCGCCAAGCGGATGACGACGTTGTCGGGCTGCTGCGCGAGCAGCGGTTGCAGCTGGCCGATGGCCTGGGCGCCGCGGTTCGACCGGATGAGCGCCACCGCGTAGCCGTAGCGGTTCGCGGTGGTGTCGAAATCCTTCCGTTCCAGGTTCGTTGCGTAGTACGCGGCCAGCTTCTGGACGTCGCCGGACAGCACGCGATCGCGCTCGCGCATGAGCGCGTAGGTATCGGCGACGCTGTCCTTCGCCACCTTGGCGCCGGCGGAGATCAGGGTCGTGGGATCCTTGACGAACAGCACCGGGGCGGTGGATTTCTCCCACGTCGCCTTGTCGATGGTGGGCAGCGGCGGCCGGTTCGCGATCCGCTCCTCCAGCACGCGCGCCCGCGCCCGCGCGTCGCTGATGCGGGCGAGGGTGACGGGGTGGGTCTGCAACAACGCCGGCAGGGCTTCCTCGCCTTCGCCGACGCGCATGGTGTCCTGCATGCGGCCGAAGAAGTCGGCCATGGCGTCCGGATCGTAGCCCGAGTTCGCGAGCGTCTGGATGCCGACGCGATCGGCCTCGATCTCGTCCTTGCGCGTGAAGTTGATCTGCCGCTGCAGGAGCAGGCCCTGGCCGCCCATCAGCACGGCCGGCGCGGCGTCGCCCGCACCGCCGCCGGCGCCTGCCGCGATGGCGCCGAGCAGGACGAGGGCCATCAGGGGCGCGTTCTTCTTGGAATCCTCGAACGCCCGATACAGGTGGTTCTGCGTGATGTGCCCGATTTCGTGCGCGATGACGCCCGCCAGCTCGGCCTCGCTGGTGGTGATGTTGATCAGGCCGGCGTTCACGCCGATGTAGCCGCCCGGCGCGGCGAACGCGTTGATCTGGGTGTCGCGGACGATGAAGAACTGGAAGTGGTCCTTCGGCCGGTCGCTCGCGGCGACGAGACGGAACCCGAGGTCGTTGATGTACTGGTCGAGCAGGGCGTCGTCGACCGTGAGGTCGAGCGCGTGCATCTGGCGGAGCATCATCGCCCCGTACTGATCGGCCTCGCGGGGGCTGATCAGGGCGTTCGCCGAGCTGCCCAGATCGGGCAGGCGGACGGCGTCCTGCGCCCCCGCGACGAGCGTGACGAGGGCGGTGGCGGCGGCGAGGGCGAGGCGGGAGAACGAGGGGCGCATAGGTCCGGCGACGATACCATCACTTAACGGTGAGTCGACCTCCACGGCGGAGGCGCTCGGATGGGCTTGGACCGCAGCGCTGCCCAACGGTTCGTCCGCCTTGTAAAATGAACGCCAAACCGTCATTTAGCGGTCATCCGGTTTCAGGAAACCCTCCCATGTCCACCCCCGACATCACCATCTATTCCACCGCCGTCTGCCCCTATTGCGTCGCGGCGAAGAACCTCCTGAAGGCCAAGGGCCTGGCCTGGAACGAAGTGCGCATCGACATGGATCCGGCGCAGCGCGACGTCATGCTCGAAAAGAGCGGCGGCCGCCGCACGGTGCCCCAGATCTTCATCAACGGCACGCACGTGGGCGGCTTCGACGACCTCGCGGCCGCCGACCGTAACGGCCGTCTGGCCGAAATCCTCGAGGCGGCGCACTGATGGCCGGCGATCGCGTCGAGGAATTCACCGCGTTCCGCAAGCGCATGAACGAGCGGATCCTCGGTGAGGACAACCAGGTCGTCCGCCGTTTCTTCGCCCTGGATACCCAGACCTACCGGGCCGGCGCGCTGGACGTGAAGACCAAGGAAATGCTCGGTCTGGTCGCCTCCATGGTGCTGCGCTGCGACGACTGCATCAGCTACCACGTCGCCCAGTGCAAGGAAGCCGGGGTGAATCGCGACGAGTTCTTCGAAGTGTTCAGCGTCGGCCTCGTCGTGGGCGGCTCGATCGTGATCCCCCACCTCCGCCGCGCGGTCGATTTCCTCGATTCGCTCGAGGGCGAAGCCCCGGCGGACGCGGCGGCCTGCGAGGACCATCCGGCTGCCTGAGCCACCGCGAACCTTGAAGGAAGCGGGCCGGATCGCCGATAATTAGGCGATTTTTCTCCCCGCGCGCGTCCCCGGCGCGCATGCGACCCGCTTTCCTCCAGGAGTTACCCATGAGCAACACCATTGCCGTTATCCCCGGCGACGGCATCGGCCCCGAGATCATGGACGCGACCATCCGCGTCCTCGATGCCCTCGACTGCGGCCTGACCTACGACTACGTGGATGCCGGCGTGGTGGCCCTCGAGAAGCACGGCGACCTGCTCCCGCAAGGCACGCTCGATGCGATCGCGAAGCACAAGGTGGCGCTGAAAGGCCCGCTGACCACGCCGATCGGTGGCGGTTTCACCTCGATCAACGTCACCCTGCGCCGCAAGTTCGACCTCTACGCCAACGTGCGTCCGGCGATCAGCTTCCCGGGCACGAAGGCGCGTTACGACAACATCGACATCATCACGGTGCGCGAGAACACCATGGGCGCGTACATGGCCGAGGGCCAGACGCGTGAGGGCGAGGGCGAGAACGAGGTCGCCGTGTCGGTGATCCGCAACACGCGCCCGGGCATGGAGCGCATCTGCCGCTACGGTTTCGAGATGGCCCGCCAGAAGGGTCGCAAGAAGGTCACGGCCGTGCACAAGGCCAACATCATGAAGACCTCGTCGGGCCTGTTCCTCGACGTGGCGCGCGAAGTGGCGAAGGACTTCCCGGACCTCGAGTTCCAGGAAATGATCGTCGACAACGCCTGCATGCAGCTGGTGATGAACCCGTACCAGTTCGACGTGATCGTCACCACCAACCTGTTCGGCGACATCCTCTCCGACCTCTGCGCGGGTCTCGTCGGCGGCCTGGGCCTCGCCCCGGGCGCGAACATCGGCAAGGACGCGGCGATCTTCGAGGCCGTCCACGGTTCGGCACCGGACATCGCCGGCCAGAAGAAGGCCAACCCGTGCGCGCTGCTGCTCGCCGCGGCCGACATGCTCGATCACCTCGGCATGGTGGCCAAGGGCACGCGCCTGCGCGCCGCGATCAGCGACGTCATGAACGCCCGCGACCGCACGACGCCCGACGTCGGTGGCACCGGCACGACCGATACCTTCGGCGATGCCATCGTCGAGCGGATCAAGGCCACGGCCTGATGACAACGAAAACCCCGCGAAAGCGGGGTTTTTTTCGTCCGGAAGGGTGGTCAATCCTCGCGACGAACGATCGTCTCGCCGCGGACTCCAGCGTGCGTCGGGGCGACGGCGACGCCCGAGCTGCACACCTTCGCCTGCGCGGGATAGCGCTCTTCGCAATACCGCACCCACTTGCGAACGCTGCGCTCCCGCTGCGACGGCAGCAGGTGTCCTGTGAGTGGCGCGCGGGAATACCCCGTGATTTCCTTCAGCACCGCGAGCAGTCCGTCGTGCACGAACCAGGGGTGGTACTGCGTATCCGCGCGTCCCGTGGGTGCCCGTATCCATATCGAGCGTTCGGGCAGGCGTCGGCCGTCGCCGAGGTGCGATACCACATAGGGAACGGCTGGGCGGCCCAGTCCTATCAGAGCGCGGAACGCCAGAGCCTGGCTTTCCGCGTCCGTCGTCGTGGCGTCGACGAGGCGCGCCACGACGGGCCCCAGGTCGCGCGGGGCCTGCGCGGGCACCGTCCCTCCGTGCGCCGCGGCCACGAAGGCGGCCAGCGGAACGAGTAGCGTGACGATCCAGCCAGGTCGCTTCATTGCCGGTGTCTCCGTCGGGGGGCTCACCCGACCGGAGTATCGCGCCATCGGAGCGGCGGCGCGTGAAGTCGGCTTAACCCCGGAAGAAGGGGTAGGGCGCGAGGAAGATCAGCCAGACCATCAGCACGATGCCGATGTACTTGGCGACGCGGAAGAGCTTCGGGTTGGCTTTCTTGAAGCGCCGCGTGCGCTCGCGGCCGCGCTGGTTCAGCGCGAACATGCGATTGACGAAACCGACCTGTTCCTTGCCGTCGTCGCTGTTCGGCGACGCGGTGATCGAGCCCATGAAGGCGCCGACGCGCTTGTTGATCGCCGTCATCATGCCGCTTTTCAGCGGGCGCTCGACGTCGGCGAAGAGGATCACGCGCGTCTGGTCGGTGCGGTTCTCGGCCCAGTGCACGTAGGTCTCGTCGAAGACGACGTCCTTGCCGTCGCGCCAGGCGTGCATCTCGCCGTCGACGAAGATGCGGCAGTCGTCCGAGTTCGGCGTGATGAGGCCGAGGTGGTAGCGCAGGGAGCCGGCGAACGGATCGCGGTGCGGGTTGAGCTTGCTGCCGGGCGGCAGCAGCGCGAACATCGCCGCCTTCACGCTCGGGATCGAGTTCAGCAGCTTCACCGTCTCCGGGCAGAGGGCTTCGGCGGAGGCGAGCGGTTCGCCGTACCACTTCAGGTAGAAGCGCTTCCAGCCCTGCTTGAAGAACGAGTTGAACGAGGCGTCGTTGTGCTTTTCCGCCGAGCGGATGAACCCCTCGTCGAAGAGGTGCATCGCTTCCTCGCGGATGACCTGCCAGTTGTTCTGCAGCAGGTCGAGTTGCGGGAACCCGCGGCGATCGAGGATCGGGCGCGCCGGCACCGCGGAGAACGCGTACATCAGCAGGTTGTATGGGGCGAAGATCGCCGAGTGATCCACCAGCTGGCGATCGAAGCGCAGGCGCGAGCGGCCGCGCAGGTGCACGAGCAGGACGCACAGCGTGAAGAGGATCAGGATGTACAGGACGATGAAGCGCGGCCCGAGGAAATTCATGGGGTTGGACTCGAGGGTGACGGGCGATATCTGGGGCCCCGGGGGCCGGTATCAACGCGGATAGGATACTCCGCGCTCAATGTCCGAGCACGTGGACGGCGCTCGCGCCTGGCCGCCAGCCCCGCCGTAACGCCTTGTCCACCCACGCGATCGCCGCGCGGACGGCCGCGTGCGGCGATTTGCCCCGCGCGAGGCCCGCGGCCACGGCGGACGCGAGCGTGCAACCGCTTCCGTGGCCTTCGATCGGCAGGCGGGGATGGCGCACCTCGAACATGCCGTGGGCATCGTAGTAGCGGTCGACGACCTCCGCCCCGCGCCCATGCCCGCCTTTCAGCAGGACCCCGCGTGCGCCGAGGGCCAGCAGGTCGGCCCCGGCCGCATCGATGTCTCGCCCCAGCGCCCTACCGAGCAGCGCCTCGGCTTCGGGCAGGTTGGGGGTCAGGACGTCCGCCAGCGGAATGAGGCGGGTCAGCAGCGTTTCCATGGCGTCGTTGTCGAGCAGCCGCGCGCCGGTGGTGGCGACCATCACGGGGTCGACGACGAGCCAGGCCGGCTTCCGCCGCCGCATCTGGGTCGCGACGTGGCGTGTGACGGCGGCGCTTCCCAGCATGCCGGTCTTCACCGCGGCGATGGGGAAGTCGTCGAACACGGTATCGATCTGGCTGCGGACGTGCGCGCGCGGTAGCGCATGGATCGCCGTGACCCCTCGGGTGTTCTGGGACGTGACGGCGGTGATGGCGGTCAGGCCATGCGCGCCGAGCGCGTGGAACGTCTTCAGGTCGGCCTGGATCCCGGCACCGCCGCCCGAGTCGGAGCCTGCGATGGTGAGAATGTTGGGTTTCGCGGGATGCATGGTGGGACAGCATAGCGGGGCGCCGCGGGTTTCATGCAGGTGGTCGCCGTGGATACCGGCGTGCGCCGGTATGACGACACCCCACCGTCGTACCGGCGTACGCCGGTACCCACGTCCCCGAGCCATGGCGGGCGATATCGCTGCGGGTTTCATGCAGGTGGTCGCCGTGGATACCGGCGTACGCCGGTATGACGAGACCTCACCGTCGTACCGGCGTGCGGCGGTACCCACGTCCCCGGTCCATGGCGGGCGATATCGCTGCGGGGTTTCATGCAGGTGGTCGCCGTGGATACCGGCGTTCGCCGGTATGACGAGACCTCGCCGTCGTACCGGCGTACGCCGGTACCCACGTCCCCGGTCCATGGCGGGCGATATCGCTGCGGGGTTTCATGCAGGTGGTCGCCGTGGATACCGGCGTTCGCCGGTATGACGAGACCTCGCCGTCGTACCGGCGTACGCCGGTACCCACGTCCCCGGTCCATGGCGGGCGATATCGCTGCGGGATTTCATGCAGGTGGTCGCCGTCGTTACCGGCGTTCGCCGGTATGACGAGACCTCACCGTCGTACCGGCGTACGCCGGTACCCACGTCCCCGGTCCATGGCGGGCGATATCGCTGCGGGATTTCATGCAGGTGGTCGCCGTCGTTACCGGCGTTCGCCGGTATGACGAGACCTCACCGTCGTACCGGCGTACGCCGGTACCCACGTCCCCGGTTCATGGCAGGCGGGCTTTCTTACAAGAGGCTTTCGTACAGATCGGCCCACGCGGGATTTTCCGCTTCGATCAGTTCCAGCTTCCATGCGCGCCGCCAACGCTTCAATGCCTTTTCGCGGCGGATGGCCGATTCCATCGTCACGTGCGGCTCGAACCAGACGAGCCGGGTCACCCCGTAGCGACGGGTGAACCCGTCGACGTCGGCGTGTCGATGCTGCCAGATGCGTTGGACGAGCCGGCTGGTGACGCCGACATACAGGGTTCCGCGGTATCCGCTCGCCAGTACGTACACACAAGGATGCCGTTCCACGTCTTGCTGCCTCCATGCAGTGCGGCGCGGGCTTCATGCCCGCGCCGTGGCTTTCCTTTTACAACGCTTCGGACGCGAAATCCGCCAGTCTGGACCGCTCGCCGCGCTTCAGCGTGATGTGCCCCGAGTGGGCCCACAGCTTGAAGCGATCGACCGCGTAGGTGAGGCCGGAGGTGGTTTCCGTCAGGTAGGGCGTATCGATCTGCTCCACGTTGCCGAGACAGACGATCTTCGTTCCCGGGCCGGCGCGGGTGATCAGCGTCTTCATCTGCTTCGGCGTGAGGTTCTGCGCCTCGTCGATGATGAGGTAGCGGCTGAGGAAGGTGCGGCCGCGCATGAAGTTCAGCGAGCGGATCTTCACGCGCGACGCGAGCAGGTCGTTCGTCGCCTGCCGTCCCCACGAGCCGCCTTCTTCCGGATTGGCGAGCACTTCCAGGTTGTCGGTCAGCGCGCCCATCCAGGGCGTCATCTTTTCTTCCTCCGTGCCGGGGAGGAAGCCGATGTCCTCGCCGACGGACACGGTGGCGCGCGTCATGATGATCTCGCGGTAGCGCTGCTGGTCCATCACCTGGGCGAGACCGGCCGCCAGCGCGAGGAGCGTCTTGCCGGTGCCCGCGGTGCCGAGCAGGGTGACGAAGTCCACGTCGGGATCCATCAGCAGGTTCAGCGCGAAGTTCTGCTCGCGGTTGCGCGCCGCGATGCCCCAGACGCCGTGCGCCGCGTGGCTGTGGTCGTCGAGCAGCACGAGCTTCGCCTTGCGCGCGTCCTCGTCGCCGCGGATCTCCAGCACCCGCAATTCGACGTCGTTCTCGCCCGGCATGTACAGGCACTGGTTCGGGTACCACGACTCGTCGTCGTGCACGTCGAGCTCGTAGAACGTGCGGCCGCGCTCGTTCCACGAGCGCACTTCGGGGTGCCTGTTCCAGAAATCCTCGGGAAGCGCATCGGACCCGGTGAAGAGCAGGGCGAAATCGTCGAGCGCGCGATCGTTCTCGTAATCCTCGGCGGTGATGCCGTAGATCGACGCCTTGATGCGAAGGTTGATGTCCTTGGTGACCAGGATGACCGGGCGGTCGGGGAACTGGTCGCGAAGGTCGATGACGGAAGCGAGGATCTGGTTGTCGGCCTTGCCGTTGCCGTGGCTCGTGCGCTGCTGGAAGAACAGGCGCCCGACCGCGCCGCGCTTGAGCTTGATGCCTTGCGGATTGACCAGTTCGAGGCCGTCGCGGATACCCTGGCCGCCGCGTTCGATCAGTTCGTTGAGGAAGCGGCTGACCTGCCGGCCATTGCGCGAGACTTCCGAGCCGCCTTTCTTCTTCTCGTCCAGTTCCTCCAGCACCGTCATCGGTATGAAGACGTCATGCTCCTCGAAACGGAACAGCGACGTCGGGTCGTGCAGCAGCACGTTGGTGTCGAGGGCGTAGATGCGTTTGCTTCCGGTCATGCGGAAGTGACCTCATGGTGAGGTTGCAATACCCGGCCGCACGGCGACGGCCGGGGGAGGGAGCCGCGGGACGCGGTATCCGTCACGCGGTGGGAACACTCTCTAGCACCGCCTGCGCGTGGCCGGGGATCTTGATGCCCCGCCACTCCGCGGCGAGCCTGCCGTCGGGATCGATCAGGAACGTGCTGCGTACGACGCCCATGTAGCGCTTGCCGTAGAGCACTTTTTCGTGGATGACGTCGAACGCCTCGCACCACGCCTCGTCGGCATCCGAGACGAGCGGGAAGGGGAGTTCGTGCTTCGTGGCGAAGTTCGCGTGCGAGCGCACGGAGTCGCGGGAGACGCCGATCACCTCGGCGCCGCGGGCCTGGAACGCCGCGTACAGATCGCGGAAGTCCTTCGCCTCGTTGGTGCAGCCGGGCGTGTTGTCCTTGGGATAGAAGAACACGACGACCCATCTGCCTTTCAGTGACGACAGCGACAGCGTGCCGCCGTCGCCGAGCGCGCCTTTCAGATTCGGAACCTTCTTGCCCTTGCCGGTCATGCGTTGCGTCCGCTCCTCCTTGCCGGGGTGTTCAGAACTTGACGGGATCCATGATGGCGTCGAGGTTCAGGCCATCGCACAGTTCGAGGAAATCGTCGCGCAGGGCGGCGATGTGCGTTTCCGCGGGGATGCCGATGGTGATCTGCGCCTGGAACATCTCGGCGCCGGTCTGCATCGCCTGGTAACGCATCGACGAGAGCTGCTCCACGCTGATGTCGCGGCGCGAGAAGAACTCGATGATCTTCACGAGGATACCCGGCCGGTCGGCCGCGATCACCTCGACGAGGTAGGGCAGGAGGTGCGCCGTCGGCTCGCGCGGCGTGGTCCGGTAGTGGACGATCTGCAATTCCTCGTCGCGGGCGAGCTTGCCCAGCGAGGTTTCCAGCTTCGCCACGGCGTCCCAGGCGCCCGCGGCGAGCAGCATCACGGACGTGTCGTTGCCGATCGTGGAGACGCGCGCGTCGGCCAGGTTGCAGCCCGAATCGGCGATCCGCTTGGCCAGCGCGAGGATGGGCGCGCGGTGCGCCGGCGACAGCGTCGATATGAGGAGCTGGTTATCGGTGGCGGCGTTGCGTGCTGCGGAACGATTCAAGGCGTACTACCCATGGCGCGTCCCGCGGGGCGCGGAACCAACGCTTTGGGGGCAGCTTACTTGCCCGTATCGCGGACAGGCAAGACGCCGACGCCCGGAGGCGGCGAATCCTGCCGAATGGACTCCCCGGAAACGCCCCGGTAACATGCGAAGGGCTGATTTCACAACGGGTTCCACCTTGGATATCTCAGGAAGCATCACCGCGCTGGCGACGCCGTTCGCCGCCGACGGGTCCCTCGACCTGGACGCCTTCGGCCGCCTGCTCGACCAGCAGCTGGCCGGCGGCACGCAGGCGGTGGTCGTCGCGGGTTCGACGGGCGAATCGCATTTCCTGGAGCACGACGAATACGACCGCCTGCTCGCCTTCGCCGTGAAGCATGTGAGCGGCCGCATCCCGGTCATCGCCGGCACGGGCGAGGCGGGCACCGCGAAGACGATCGCCGCGACGCGCCGCGCGAAGGCGCTGGGCGCGGACGCCGCGCTGGTCGTGGCGCCGTTCTACGTGCGTCCGACGCAGGAAGGCATGCGCCGGCACTTCGTCGCCGTGGCCGACGAGGGCGGCCTCCCCGTCATCCTCTACAACGTGCCCCCGCGCACCGGCTGCGACATCGCGCCGGAAACGGTGGCGGTGCTGCGCGACCATCCGGGCATCATCGGCATCAAGGAAGCGCGTGGCGACGCCGGCCGCATCGCGGCCCTCGCGGAACTTATCCGTGCCGATTTCGTCTACCTCAGCGGCGACGACGGCTCGGCCCACGAGGCCATGCTGGCGGGCGCCGCGGGGACGATCTCCGTCGTGTCGAACCTGGTGCCCGGTCCGTTCCGCGCGATGTGCGATGCCGCCCGTTCGGGCGACGCGCAGCGCACGGCGATCGAGGTCGCCCGTCTCGCGCCGTTGATCGAGGCCCTGAACTGCGCCCCGAACCCCATCCCGGTCAAGGCCGGCCTGGCCGCTCTGGGGCTGGGTTCGGCCGCGCCGCGGCTGCCGTTGGTCGAGCTGGAATCCGGCCCGGCGCTGGCGACGCTGCGCGAAACCCTCGCGGCTCTGGCACCATTGGCCTCCGCTGCCTGAAACAATCTTCCCAACGGAACCGAAAGTTCATGAAGAAAACCTCGTACGCGCTGGTCGTCCCGGCACTGCTCCTCTCCGTCCTGGTCGTTTCCGGTTGCGGCGCGTTCCGCTCCAAGAAGGATTGGGAAAGGGCGCAGCAGGAAGCTCCGCTGGAGATCCCGCCGGGCCTCGATACCCCGTCGACCAGCGCCGCGCTCGTCATCCCCGATGTCGGTTCCGGCGCGGCCGGTGGCGCGTCGACCGCTCCGGCGGCCGCGCCCGTCTCGGACGGCTTCGTGCTCGCCGACGACGCCGATGCCGCCTACCGCCGCATCGGCGAACTGCTGAGCGTCGGCGACCTGGGCAAGGTCACCGCCCATGACGACGCGACGCACACTTATCAGCTGGCCGTGAACCGCGGCAAGCCGGAAGGCCGTCCGGGCCTGTTCCGTCGCATGTTCGGCGGCGGCAAGAATGCGCCGCAGGATGCCGGCAACGGTTCCTCGGCGACGCAGGGCGGCACGCATGCGGTCGTGCTCACGATCAACGCCAGCGGCACGGGGAGCGAAGTGCGCGCACAGGGCGATGCCGATGGCGTGCGTCGCGTGATCGACGCGCTGAAGTCGCGCATGGGTAGCAAGTAAGCGACGCGTCGTTCGTCGCGCGACGAAAACGCCGCCTTCGGGCGGCGTTTTCGCGTCAGGGGTCATGGAATGTCGGGGCTCTGGTCCGATGGTTCGTAGTGGAAGGTCGCGCGTGCGTCGATCGATTCGGGCATGTCGAAGCGAATGATCGGCAGCCACTTGCCGGACGCCTCGCGGAAATCGGCCTGATCGAGGCGGGCGCTGTCGCGTCCCGATGTTCCGGACTGGTAGAAGAAGGCCTCCAGCGGGATCGTCGTGTGGATGTCCTGCGGCCACTGGCGGATGAGCAACTCGTTCCACTGGTTGAACGACGTGTCGCCAAGGCCGCGGATGGTGTCGATGAACATCGTGAAGTTCGCCGAGGTGTTCGCGTCGCCGATCGCGACAGGGATGCTGCACGAATACGCGTAGGGCGGCTCCGCCCGATAGTGCTCCACGTAGTCGGCAGCGGAATCGATCCCTATCTCGAAGCAGGGTGCGCTGGTGTCTGGATAACTGACATGCGCGCCGCAGCCATTCCGGTCGCGGCGATCCGTCTGCGCATCGATCGGGTAGACGCATACGACCTCCATCTTGTGGTACGGATCGAGACGCGCCGCGCGGTCCGCGTAGAACAACGGGATCAGGACGAAACCGTGGGTGTAGCGGCCGAGAAAGAGGCTATGGAACTGCGCATCGTGTCGCAGCCATGAGAAAGACACCGTGCCCTTCGGGTTGTTGGGGTTCGGGTTCCAGGCGTGATAGTCCGGGCTGTACACCGTGGCCCGAAACAGTATTCCCGAGCAAAGGACCACAGGTCGGCTCGGCCCGCCGCAATCGACCTGCGAGTCGTCGTAGCGCTCCTGGAGATCGGTGGCGATTTTCTCGCCATAGGCATCGTCCTGGCTGACCGGCTCGTCGCCGTTGGCTCGCACCCAGCCGGGGTGAACTCGCTCGGCCGCGTGGCGGGGCAGGCAGCCTGACGTGGCAAGGGCGGTGACGAGGATGGCGAGCAGTAGCGGCGTCGCCGACCACAGCGAGCGAAAGCGCTTCCGTGACATGACTCCTCCCTGAGTATCGTCTCGTCCGATCGGGCATCCGTGCCCTCGGCGCGTTTCCGGCGCGCCGCCCTGGCCGGATCACGGGATCGCCTGATCCGATTCGTAGTACTCGAAATCGGCTTCGCCGTTCGGCTCCCGCGGAAGGGTGACGCGGATGATGGGTCGCCAGATGCCTTTGCTGGTGACATAGAAGTCGTTCTGGTCGCCTTTCGAGTCCAGATGCCCATCCGTCCCGGCGAGGAAGATGAAGGACTCCAGCGGTATGGTCTTTTCCAGTCCGGTCTCCCACGTGGCGATGATGGCCTCGTCCTGACTTTCGAAGAACGCCCCGCGGTAGAGGTGCTGGACGTGCATCGCCTCCTTGAACAGGGCCGCCGAATTCGAGGTGCCGCTCACCATCGTGAATCCGCACGACTGATCGCGCTTGCTCGTCCCGGCGGGCGCGTCGTTGTAGTCGGCGAGCCACGCCGCACCGGTCAGGATCGGCGGATCCTTCTGCTGGCAAGGCACGCTTTCGGTCGGATGGTCGCGGTGCGGTCCGCAGCCGGCATCCGAGCGCAGGTCCGTGGCGCCGTCCATGGGGAAGTAGCACAGCACTTCCATCTCGAACTTGCCCTGGGGCAGGTGGAAGACCGGCCACACCGTGAAGCCATGGTTGTAGCCGTACGCAAGCTTTATGTACGACGCGTCCCGACGAAGGAACGAGAATGAAACGCCACCCGGTTTGGTGCTGTTCGGGTTGGGATTCCAGGCATGGTAGGCCTCGCTGAATTTCCCCGTGCCTCGCAGCAGGATGCCGCTGCACAGGAAGACCGGCGTTCGCGGTCCGTCACAACTGGCGTTCAGTGGATCGCTGTCCAGCACGGCATCGAAACGTGCCTGCATCGCCGCCGCGGTGGCCTCTCCCTCAGCCGTGTGCGCGGCGCGCACCTCCTCCGACGGCGTCCGTCGCGGGCTCACGGCGCATCCCGCGGACGCGATGCAGAGCCCGAACAGAAATATGCGAGCGATCCGGTAAGTGGGCGAATTCATCGTGGCCTCCTGGCGGACGAACTTCCTTGCGGGTGCGGGTCGGCGGCTGGCGGTTCAGACGCTGCCACCCACCGACCTCCGTCCCGGGGGGGGGGCGGATCCAAACCCCGGTGACTGCGCGCAGCTTCGCGCAGGAGCCCTCATGACCCAATAGCCCCTACGGTGTAGGGTGCTCATAAGCGGCCAGGGTACGAACGGGAGAGCGGGCGAATATCAGCCCGTGAGGAGTATCAGCGCTGAAGCAGGTCGATCTTGCCCGGCTTGTTTTCCCATTCCTTGGAATCCGGCAAGCCGTCCTTGCGCTCGGTGATCACCGGCCACTCCTTCGAGAGTTCAGCGTTAAGCGCCACGAACGACTCCTGGCCCGCGGGGACGTCGTCCTCGGGGTAGATCGCGTTGATGGGGCATTCCGGCTCGCAGAGGGTGCAGTCGATGCACTCGTCCGGATTGATCACGAGGAAGTTGGGGCCCTCGTGGAAGGCGTCCACCGGGCAGACCTCGACGCAGTCCGTGTATTTGCACTTGATGCAGTTGTCGGTAACGACAAAGGTCATGCGAACGGTTCGGCGCCGGGGGAAAGATGGCGCTCCCTACGAGGTTCGAACTCGTGTTCCCGCCTTGAGAGGGCGGTGTCCTGGACCACTAGACGAAGGGAGCGAGTCGTACTGGATGTACGGAGCGCGCTAGTATATCCAAATTCGGACGCTCGGCAACGGTTTTGCGCGCCGCTCGTCGAATTGGGTCGAATTCGTTACATTTGGCCCATTCATCCCGACACCGGCCGTCCGGTGGGGGCAGCCACTTGAACGGGCGCCGGAGCGCTCGCCAGGATCCCGACCGCTTGAATCCCGAAACCAGGAGTGAGCTCTCGCCGGCAGTGCGTATCATCCCGCGCGATCAGCACTCCATTTCCCGCAAGAACATCAGCAAGGCCGCCCTGCGCGTGCTGTATCGCCTGCACGACGCCGGTTTCGCCGCGTACCTCGTCGGCGGCGCGGTGCGCGACCTGCTGCTGGGCGGGCATCCGAAGGACTTCGACGTGGCGACCAACGCCACGCCGGACGAAGTGAAAGGGCTGTTCCGCAACTGCCGCCTGATCGGCCGGCGTTTCCGTCTGGCGCACGTCGTGTTCGGGCCCGAGATCATCGAGGTCGCCACGTTCCGCGGCACCGGGGAAGACAACGGCGAGGGCGACCGTCACATCGTCGAGGGCCGGATCGTCCGCGACAACATCTGGGGCACGATCGAGGAAGACGCGGTACGCCGCGATTTCCGCGTCAACGCGCTGTATTACGACATCGCCGACTTCAGCGTGCGCGACTACGTCGGGGGCATGCAGGATCTCGAAGACCGCACGATGCGCCTGATCGGCGACCCGGAAACGCGTTATCGCGAAGATCCGGTCCGCATGCTCCGCGCCGCGCGTCTCGCGGCGAAGCTCGGCTTCACCATCGACCCGGAGACCGCCGCCCCGTTCGCCACGCTGGGCCACCTGTTGGGTGAGGCGGCGCCTGCGCGCCTGTTCGACGAGTCGCTCAAGCTGTTCCTCGCCGGTCACGGCCTGAAGAGCTTCAAGATGCTCGAGGCCTGCGGGCTGCTCAGGTTCCTTTTCCCGGCGACGGCCCGCGCCCTCGAGCGTGGCGATCACGCGCTGCGCGCGCTGGTCGAGCAGGGTCTGGCCAATACCGACGCGCGGATCGCCGAGGGCAAGTCCGTCACCCCGGCCTTCCTGTATGCCGTGCTGCTGTGGGGCGAAGTGCGCGATCAGGCGCATGGCTGGATCGCGCAGGGTTACGACGCGAACGAGGCATGGCAGCGCGCCGCGGTGCACGTCGTCGGCGAGCAGTGCCAGCGCGTCGCCATCCCGCGTCGTTTCACCTTCACGATGGAAGAGATCTGGGCGCTGCAGCCACGTTTCGAACAGATCCATCGCAAGCGTGTCTTCCGCCTCATGTCGCACCCGCGTTTCCGTGCGGCTTTCGATTTCCTGCTCCTCCGCGCGCACGAGTCGGTGCGCATGCGCGAGCTCGGCGAGTGGTGGGCGCATGCCCAGCAGCTCCCGCCCGAGATGCTCGCCGCCGCCCTCGGCGGCGGTGGCGTCCCGCCCCACGAAGCGGCGCCCGCGGCCGGCGGCGCTCCGGCTCGCAAGCGCCGCCGGCGGCGCAAGCCGGCCGGACGAGGCAAGGGCGACTCGGGCGGCGCGTGAGCGTTCGCGCGTTCATCGGGCTGGGTGGCAATCTCGGCGATACCCGGGACATCCTTGGAGCGGCCATCGCACGGCTCGACGAGCACCCGGACATCACGGTGCTGGCGCGCTCGCGGTTCTACCGGACGCCTCCCTGGGGTCCGGTGCCGCAGCCGGATTTCGTCAATGCCGCCATCGCGGTCGACACCTCGCTGCCGCCTCACGACCTGCTCGACGTGCTCCTCGCCACGGAGCGCGCGTTCGGCAGGGTGCGCGACGGCGAGCGCTGGGGACCGCGCACGCTCGACCTCGACCTGCTCGTTTATGGAGACGCCCGGATCCACGACGAACGGTTGGCCGTGCCACACCCGCGCATGGCCGAACGCGCCTTCGTGCTGCTTCCGCTGGCCGATCTCGATGCGGACTTTGTCGTGGACGGACAGCGGACTGTGTCCCTGTTGCTGGAAACGCTCGATACCCGCGCTTGCACGGTGCTTCCTTAAGCCGGACAACGCGGCGTAGCATCGTCTCCGACGCCAGGACGGCGATCGATGGACACTCATGGACGGCGAGCGCTACGACACGATCTTCGTGCAGATTCCCGCGTATCGGGATCCCGAACTCGTCCCGACGCTTGTCGACCTGATCGAGAAGGCGCAGGCGCCACGACGCCTTCGCGTGGGGGTGTGCTGGCAGCATGACGAGGGGGGGGGGCGGAGCTGTTCTCCCACGCCGGCTTCAAGGTGGACACCGGCGTGCTGGGTGGACGCCTGCATCATCGCCTCGCCCTGCGCGGGGCATCAGTGAGGGTCTTCGACTACGCCATGAGCGAGTCGCGTGGGTGCGGCTGGGCCCGCGCGATCGCGCAGCAGGCGTTCCGCGACGAAGCCTATACGCTGCAGCTCGATTCCCATCATCGGTTCGCGCGGGATTGGGACCGCGAACTCATCGCGCAGCTCGAAGCGCTGCGCGAGCGCAGTTTCCGGCCGGTGCTCGTGGCGCACCCGCCGGCTTACGATCCCGGCCAGCCGGTGCCCGGGCGATGCGAGGAGGGTTACCAGATCGATTTCGTCGCCTTCGGCGGACCCGGCGTGGTCGCGACGCGATCCACGACGATCATGTATCCGCCCGGTCCAGCGGCACCGATCCGCGCTCGCTTCTTCAGCGGCGGATTCGCGTTCGCCGACGGAAGTTTCGTCCGCGACGTCCCCGCCGACCCGGATCACTACTTCAACACCGAGGAGATCACGCTCGCCGTCCGCGCCTATACCCAAGGGTACGATCTGTTCCACCCCCACCGCCACGTGCTCTGGCACTACTACGGCCGGCCGACGGCCCCGAAGGTCTGGGAGGATCAGGCGGCGGCGCTGGCACGCGGGGAAACGACGCTCGACGGAGCGAAGCTCGGCATGCGGGCACTGGCCGACGCCCGGCAGGCGTTGGGCATGGAGGGGGCTCCCCGGGCCGTCCACTGGATGGGCCGGCGGCGCAGCCTCCACGACTACGAACGCTTCGCGGGGCTCAGCTTCGCCCGTCGCGCGGCCACCGCGGAGGCGCTTTGCCACATCGAGCCCCGCGACGACGACCTGCGGCTGGATGAAGCGGCCTGGGTGGCCCGGCTTCTGCCGGCTCCGCGAATTCCTTGAGATACCGCTCAGACAGGGGGACAATTCCGGTTTCACCCAACAAGGCGACTTGAGCGTGTACGTCGAAAATACGAGTGCGCCGGCGCGCAAGCCGGTGACCGTGCCGGGCCTGAAGGCGATGAAAGCCGACGGCCGGAAGATCGTGATGCTCACCGCCTACGACGCGAGTTTCGCCGCGCAACTGGAAGCCGCCGGGGTCGACGTGGCCCTCGTGGGCGATTCGCTCGGCATGGTGGTGCAGGGGCGTTCGAGCACGTTGCCCGTCACGGTCGACGACATGGTCTACCACACCGCCGCCGCGGCCCGCGGCCTGTCCGCGACGCTGCTGGTGGCGGACCTGCCCTTCATGAGCGACCGCGACGTCCCGTCCGCCCTGGCCGCGGCGACGCGGCTCGTGGCCGAAGGCGGTGCCGCCATGGTCAAGATCGAGGGCGCGGGCCGGATCTGCGAGGTGATCTCGGCGCTGGCCGAACGCGACATCCCGGTCTGCGCGCACCTGGGCCTGACGCCGCAGTCGGTCAACAAGTTCGGCGGCTACAAGGTGCAGGGCAAGACGCAGGAAGCGGCCGAAAAGCTGCTGGCCGACGCGAAGGCCGTCGAGGCCGCCGGCGCCGACCTGCTCGTGCTCGAATGCGTGCCCTCGGCGCTCGCCGCGCGCATCACCGCCGAGCTTTCGATCCCGACCATCGGTATCGGTGCCGGCGTCGACTGCGACGGTCAGGTACTGGTGGTCTACGACCTGCTGGGCCTGACCCCGGGCAAGCGACCGAAGTTCTCCAAGGACTTCCTCGCCGGACGCGATTCCATCCAGGGCGCCATCGGCGCCTATGTCGGCGACGTGCGCGAGAAGCGTTTTCCCGCCGCCGAGCACAGCTTCACCTGAGGGCAGCACGATGCAGACCGTCACCGACGCCGCGGCCCTCCGGGCCACCATCCGCGGCTGGCGCAGCGCCGGCCAGAACGTCGGCTTCGTGCCGACCATGGGCAACCTGCACGCGGGCCACCACTCGCTGCTGAAACTCGCCCGTGCGCGTGCCGATCGCGTCGTCGCGAGCGTCTTCGTGAATCCGACGCAGTTCGGCCCGGGCGAGGATTTCGAGCGCTACCCCCGCACCCTCGCGCAGGACCAGGCGGGGCTGGCCGAAGCCGGGTGCGACATCCTCTTCGCGCCCGAGGTGGCCACCATGTACCCGTTCGGCCCGGCCGCCAGCGTCAGCATCCACGTGCCGGTGATCACCGATACGCTGGAAGGCGCCCATCGCCCCGGCCATTTCGACGGCGTTGCGACGGTCGTCGCCAAGCTCTTCAGCCTCGTCCAGCCGGACATCGCGGTGTTCGGCCAGAAGGATTTCCAGCAGCTGAAGGTGATCGAGCGGATGGTCGCCGACCTCTCGCTCTCGGTGAAGGTCATGTCCGCCCCGACCCTGCGCGACGAGGACGGCCTGGCCATGAGTTCGCGCAACCAGTACCTGTCGCCGCAGGAGCGGGCGAGGGCGCCGCAGATCTACGCCACGCTGACCCAGATGCGTGAGCTGTTCCGCCAGGGGCACGCCTGGCAGGCGCTCGAGCAGGCCGCGAGGGCGCGCCTGGAGCGGGCGGGGTTCTTGCCCGACTACGTCGCGATCCGGCGCGCCGACGACCTGGGCGAACCGGCCGGCGACGAGCGCGAAGGCCTGGTGGCCCTGGTCGCGGCCCGGCTCGGTTCGACGCGGTTGATCGACAACCTGCCGTTCGACTGAATCCCTTCACGAACGGGGACTTGCGTTTCTCGGCGCCGTCCCCCATAAAGCGCACCGACGGAAGGAGCCCACGCGACGGACGGGCCTGCCTCCGTTAGAATGGGCGTTTTTGCAACCCGCACACCCCAGAGACCGCCATGCACCTCAACATGCTCAAGTGCAAGATCCACCGGGCCACGGTGACTCACGCCGAGCTGAACTACGAAGGTTCGATCGCCATCGACGGCAACCTGCTCGACGCCGCGGGCATCCGCGAGTACGAACAGATCCACGCGTGGAACATCAACAATGGCGAACGCTTCGTCACGTACGCGCTGCGTGCGGATGAGGGCTCGGGCATCATCTCGGTGAACGGCAGCGCGGCCCGCCGCGTCTCGACGGGCGACCTCGTGATCATCGCCGCGTTCGTCGGCCTCTCGGAAGCCGAGATGGCGAAGTACCAGCCGGACCTCGTGTACGTCGATGCGAACAACCGCATCACCCACACGAACCACTCGATCCCGAAGCAGGCGGCGTAACGCCTGCTTTCGCGCGGCGGGCGGCAAGAAGCCACCCGCCGCCGGTCCGAAGGCGTCATCCATACAATCCACTTACGCTGCACTGCGGTACCATGGCCGCTTCCCCTCCGTTGCAGCCACGTGGAAGCCATGGAATCAAAGCACGCACCGTTGCCCTCGTTCGCAGAGCACGCCGCCCGTCTCGCAAAGACCCATCTTCGCGCCCTCGTCCAGGACGAAGCGCGCGGTGAACGCCTGCGTCGTCGCGTCGGCCCCATCCTCCTCGACATCACGCGTCAGAAGCTCGACATCGCGGCGCTGGACGCCGTCGGCGCCTACATCGACGGCACCGGCTGGAAGGCCGCCCGCGATGCGATGTTCGAAGGCAAGCACATCAACACCTCCGAAGATCGCGCCGTGCTGCATACCGCGCTGCGTGGTGGTGCGTCGCGTCATCCCGCCGCGCCGGCCGATGTCCGCAAGGACGTCGCCGACGCCCTGGACAAGCTCGAGCAGCTCGTCAACGCGGTGCACAAGGGCGAGGGCGAGTCGGTCGGCCTGATCGGCGGCGTCACCGATGTCGTCAACATCGGCATCGGCGGATCGGACCTCGGCCCGCGTCTCGCGGTGCACGCGCTCGAGCAGTTCCACGTCAAGGGCATCACGAGCCACTTCCTCACCAACGTCGACGGCCAGGCCGCCAACGACCTGATGAAGAAACTCGATCCCACGCGCACGCTGGTGATCCTCGTTTCCAAGAGCTTCAACACGCAGGAGACCCTCCTCAACGGCGGCGTCTTCCGCAACTGGATTCTCAAGGCGAACGGCGGCGACGAGGCGAAGACCTCGAAGCACTTCATCGCCGTGAGCTCGAACGTCGAGGCCGTCAACAAGTGGGGCGCCTCGCAGGTGCTGCCGATGTGGGATTACGTCGGCGGCCGTTTCTCGCTCTGGTCCGCCGTGGGCGCCTCGATCGCGTTCTCCATCGGCATGCAGGGCTTCCGCGATCTGCTGGCCGGCGCCGCGGAGGCCGACGATCACTTCCGCACGGCGGAGTGGCAGGACAACGTGCCGGTGCTCCTGGCCATCGCGGAGTTCTGGAACCGTAACATCCTCGGGCGCAGCAGCCGCGCCGTCGTTCCGTACGTCGATTACCTCGCCGACCTCCCGTCGTACCTGCAGCAGCTGGAGATGGAAAGCCTCGGCAAGCACGTGCATCCGGACGATGGCAGCGAAGTCGCGCAGTCGACGGTGCCCGTGGTCTGGGGCAGCATCGGCACGAACGCGCAGCACGCCTACTTCCAGGCGCTGCACCAGGGCACCGACACCGTGCCGCTGGAGTTCATCGGCGTGGTGAAGCCGGCGCATCCGCTGCGCGAGAACCAGGACGTCCTGCTTTCGAACCTGCTCGCGCAGGCCGCCGCGCTTTCGCTCGGCAAGACGTTCGAGGAAGCGCTCGCCGAAGCGAAGACGGGCACGGAAGCCGAGCGTCGCGCGCTCGCCGCGCAGCGCACGTTCAAGGGCGATCGTCCGAGCACGGTCTTCATGCTCGATGCGCTGACCCCGCATTCGCTCGGCGCGCTGATCGCCCTCTACGAGCACAAGGTGTTCATGCTCGGTCACCTGTGGGGCATCAACGCGTTCGACCAGTGGGGCGTGGAGCTCGGCAAGGTGATCGCCAAGCAGATCTATCCGTCGCTCGCGAACGACAAGGATCCCGGCGACCTGTCGCAGTTCGACGGCGCCACGCAGGGTCTCATCAAGGCGATCCGCGATCGCCGCTGACGCTGTTTGTCCTGCGGCAAAAAAAACCGGCTTCGGCCGGTTTTTTTTGTTCGATCGGCGTATGCCGCCCGGGCATTGGATAGTGTGCCAACTTGTGGCGGCACCTCGCGGGAAACGGGAGGCGCGCTGCTAGGATGCGCGCGGCCAATAAGGCCGGACTCACATTCCAGGGAGGAATGATTCATGCGCTATCCGCGCTTCCGTTCGCTGCTGCCGCTCGCCGCGGCCTTGCTTTTCCCCTTCCACGTCCTCGCGTCGGCGACCTCGCCGGAGGCTTTTCCACGGACGAACGCCGCCAGCATGTCGACGCGCGACGGTCAGGCCGTCGCCGCGGAACTGCAACGCCGTTTCGACGACTTGCGAGAAGACTGTGGCTCGCCGACGGCCGCGCCCGTCGAATGCTCCGGCGTGCTCCTGCGGGCGACCGCATGGAAGCCCGGCGAGCACTCGTGGCTCGCTCCGGGCCGACCGGCGGGCGTCTCGTTCTCGTGGCTGCGCCAGGATGCGAACTTCACCGGCGCGTACGCGGTGAACGGTTTCATCGTGCATCCGGCGCAGGTCGCGGCTGCGCTGGGGTACGCGCCCCTCGTTTCCCGTTGCGTCTATTACATCAACGCGGTGACCAGCGGTGAGACGGTCGACCGTTGCCGCACGCAGTGCGACGAGTGGGGCGTGATGACCGCCGAGCAGTTCGTCGAGCGCTTCCCCGTGCAGACCTACGGTTGCGCCTTCCGCGCGGTCGCGCGTCCATTGATGGAGGACCGGCCGGCCCACGCCTGGATGCAGATGGTCGGGGTGCGGCGCATCTATGCCTACGGGGGCATCGACGAGGTGATCGTGGCTCCGTATGACGACATCGGTGACGCCATGCCCGTCGAAGCGTTCTTCTATTACGTCGATTCGCTCGGCAGCGGTCTCGACAGTGCGCAGAAAGACCAGGTCGACTTCCGCGAGACCACGGGCCGGTGGGTACCGGTCATCCGCTGGATGCCGGCGGCATCGATCGGAGAGCGAGCCATGTTCGATTACGTCGAAGGCGATCAGGCCATACTGGACTGATAACCCGTCGCTCGCATCGAGCTGTCGAATCGGGTAGCAAAGGAAGCCGGCTCCGGCCGGTTTCTTGTTGCGTGCCGATAACGCTCCGTCGCGCCTACGCCCTATGGCAAATCGACACCCTTCGCCCTACGTCGCAACGTAAAGCCGCAGATGGCAGCCAGGGACGGACGGGTCATGAGGATGTATCGGTGTTTCCTGCTCGCGTGCATCGCGATGCTGGGCGTGTTGAGTGCATGTCAGGAGCCTGGCGCGGAGCGGCGAACCGGCGAGGCGGTCGCCAAGGAACTGCAGCGACGCTTCGACGATACCGCGACCGACTGCGGTTCCCGTACGTCTCCTGCGGTTGACTGCTCAGGGGTTCTCCTTCGCGGCGGCCCGTTCGTGGAAGGGCAGCACTCGTGGCTGCCGCGTCCGGATCAGACCGCCGGTATCTCCTTCTCGTGGCTACGTCAGGATGCCAACTTCGGGACACCGGCATGGTTCAACGGGTACATCGTGATCCCTGCGCAGGAGGCGCGGCGCCTGCGCCTCGCGCCACTCACCTCGATGTGCATCTACGTCATGAACGCCGCGACGAGCAGTGAGAAGGAGGATCGCTGCCGGACGCGCTGCGACGACCCTACGATCGGCATCACCACGGCTGCCCAGTTTCTCGAACGCTTCGAACCGGGTTCCTGGGGCTGCCCGTTTCGCGGACTCGCGCGGGACGGCAATGACGACGTGGCGACGGCATGGATGCAGCCCGCCGAGATCCGCAAGGCCTGGCGCTACTTCGAGTGGAACGAGGTCATCGTGGCCCCCTGGAACACGAACGTCGGTGACAGGATGCCGCTGGAAGCCTTCTTCTACCTGAGTAACGAACAGGTCAGTGGGCTCCCGGATGCGAAGAAGGACCAGCTTGACTTCAAGGACGCCACGGGTCGCTGGGTGCCGTTGATCCTTCTCACGCCTGCGGCGTCGATGGACGAGAGGGCGACATTCCGCTACATCGAGGCCGATCAGGCGATTCTCGACTGACGTTGCGAGCGCCCCTGCGTTGATCGGGCAGGGGCGCGCGGGGGATCAGACCTCGAGGGTCGCGAGGTCGCCCTTGTCTTCGAGCCACTGCTTGCGATCGCCGGCGCGCTTCTTCGCCAGCAGCATGTCCATGAGTTTCTGCGTGCCGTCGTCCGGATCGACCGTGAGCTGCACGAGGCGACGTGTGTCCGGATGGATGGTCGACTCGCGCAACTGGGCCGGGTTCATCTCGCCGAGGCCCTTGAAGCGCGTGACCGAGACGGCGCCCTTCATCTTTTCGCGCTCGACTTTCTCCAGCATCAGGCGCTTTTCTTCCTCGTCGAGGCAGTAGAACACCTGCTTGCCCACGTCGACGCGGAACAGCGGCGGCATGGCGACGAACACGTGGCCCTCGCGGACCAGCGCCGGGAAGTGACGGAGGAACAGCGCGGAGAGCAGCGTGGCGATGTGCAGGCCGTCCGAGTCGGCGTCGGCGAGGATCACCACCTTGCCGTAACGCAGACCGGTGAGGTCGTCCTTGCCGGGATCGCAACCGATCGCCACCGCGAGGTCGTGCACTTCCTGCGAGGCGAGCACCGCGCCGGACTCGACTTCCCAGGTGTTGAGGATCTTGCCGCGCAAGGGGAGGATCGCCTGGAAATCCTTGTCGCGGGCCTGCTTCGCGGAACCGCCCGCGGAATCGCCTTCGACGAGGAAGAGCTCGGTGCGCGTGAGGTCGGTCGCCGCGCAATCGGCGAGCTTGCCGGGCAGGGCGGGGCCCTGGGTGATCTTCTTGCGCACGACCTGCTTGGCGGCCTTCAGGCGCGCGCTCGCGCGTTCGATCGCCAGCTGGGCGATCTTCTCGCCGAGGTCGACGTGCTGGTTGAGCCAGAGGCTGAACGCGTCGTGCACCACGCCCTCGACGATGCCGGCGGCGTTGCGCGAGGACAGGCGTTCTTTCGTCTGCCCGGCGAACTGCGCGTCCTGCAGCTTGATGCTGAGCACGAACGCGAGACGCTCCCAGACGTCTTCCGGCGCCAGCTTCACGCCGCGCGGCAGCAGGTTGCGCAGATCGCAGAATTCACGGATGGCGTTGGTCAGGCCGGAGCGCAGACCATTCACGTGCGTGCCGCCCTGGGCCGTCGGGATGAGGTTGACGTAGCTCTCCTGCACCAGCTCGCCTTCGGGCAGCCAGGCGAGAGCGACGTCGACCGCGTCGGTTTCGCGCGCGAAGTGCTTGACGAAGAGATCGGCGGGCAGCGCTTCGGCGCCCTGCAGTTCGCCGCGCAGGTAATCGGGCAGGCCGTCCTCGAAATACCATTCGGTCGTCTCGCCGGTGGACTCGTCGAGCAGGCGCACCGTCAGGCCCGCGCAGAGCACGGCCTTGGCGCGGAGCAGGTGCTTCAGGCGCGAGACGAGGATCTTCGGCGTGTCGAAGTATTTCGGATCGGGCCAGAAGCGCAGCGTCGTGCCGGTCTTCTTCTTCGGCACGCTGCCGATGACCTCGAGCTCGCTGGCGCGGTCGCCGTTGGCGAAGCTCATGCGGTATTCCTGCGCGTCGCGACGGATCGTGACGTCGACGCGCGTCGACAGCGCGTTGACCACCGAGACGCCGACGCCGTGCAGGCCGCCCGAGAACGCGTAGTTCTTGTTCGAGAACTTGCCGCCCGCGTGCAGGCGCGTGAGGATCAGCTCGACGCCCGGCACCTTCTCTTCCGGGTGGATGTCGACCGGCATGCCGCGACCGTCGTCGGTGACTTCGACCGAGCCGTCGTTGAACACGGTGACCTCGATCGTCTTCGCGTGACCGGCGAGCGCCTCGTCGACCGAGTTGTCGATGACCTCCTGCGCGAGATGGTTCGGCCGCGCGGTGTCCGTGTACATGCCGGGACGGCGCTTGACGGGGTCGAGACCGCTGAGGACTTCGATGTCTGAGGCGTTGTAGCGAGTATTCATGAGGTATCGAGGCCGTTCGTAGCCGGGCAGGATGGGGTTTGCCCCACCGGATGGTCAAGGGTCGCAGCGATGCGTATCAGGCGATGAGACGCGACGCGGCGCCGGATCGCCGATACGATCGGCTCCCACCCTTTGGTAGAGACGCTGCTACCAGAGGGTGGGAGCCGATCGTATCGGCGATTTCCCGCACGGTTTCACAAGGGCGCGCAGTGCCACTCCAGCCATTCGCGGTCCGCGCCATCGAGCAGGGGCGACAGGGCGGCTCGTACGGTGGCGTGGTAATCGTCCAGCCACGCGCGCTCGGACGGTTCGAGCAGGCGGGGCTCGAGGCCGCGTCGGTCGAACGGGCAGAGCGTGAGGGTCTCGAAGGCGTAAAACTCGCCGAACTCGGTGCTGTCCGCCTGCGTCACCACGGCCAGGTTCTCGTGGCGAATGCCGTAACGGCCCGGTTTGTAGAGACCCGGTTCGATCGAGGTGATCATGCCCGTCTCCAGCGGAACGAGCGCGCCACCCGCCACCGGTGGCCGGATCCCGTGCGGGCCTTCGTGCACGTTCAGGAAGTAACCCACGCCGTGTCCGGTGCCATGACCGAAGTCCATGCCCGCGGCCCACAGGGGCGCGCGCGCCAGCGCGTCGAGCTGCGGGCCGCTCGCGCCCTTGGGAAAGCGGGCCCGTGACAGGGCGATCATGCCCTTGAGCACCAGCGTGGAGTCGCGCCGCTGCTCGTCGGTCACCGGGCCGAGCGCGAGCACGCGCGTGATGTCGGTGGTGCCGCCCAGATACTGGCCGCCCGAATCGACCAGGAGCAAACCGCGCGCGGCCAGCGGGCTGAAGCCGGCGGGCGTGGCGCGGTAGTGCGGCAGCGCGCCGTTCGCCTGGTAGCCGGCGATGGTGGAGAAACTCTCGCCGACGAAGCCCGTCTGGGCGGCACGCGCGTCGCGGACGATCGTGTCCACGTCGAGTTCCGTGAGGGGCTCGCCAGCGGCCAGGCCGGTTTCGATCCGGCGGAAGGCGCGCACGAGCGCCGCGCCATCCCGGCGCATCACGTCGCGGATGTGGTCCAGCTCCTCCGGCGTCTTGCGCGCCTTCTGCGCGGTCGACGGGCTCGCGGCCCGGATGGAGGTGACGCCCACCGGCAGGCCTTCCAGCAAAGAGACGACGACGCGCGCGGGGTCGTACATCAGGGCCGCCTCGTCGGGCAGGGCGGCGATGGCGGAGGCGGCGGTGCCGTAATCGGCCAGCGCGATCCCATCGGCGGCGAGCGCCGTCCTGACGTCCGCCGGCACCTTGGCCGCGTCGATGAACAGCGTCGCCGCCGTCTCGCCGACCAGCAGGTGGGCCACGAAGACCGGATTGAAGTCGACATCGGCACCGCGCAGGTTCGTCAGCCAGGCGATGTCGTCGAGGCTGGAGAGCAGGTGATGGGTGGCCCCGGCGCGGCGCATCGCGCTGCGCACGTGGCGGAGCTTGTCCGCGCGCCCGATGGTCGCGAACGGCGCCGCATGGGCGAAAACGGCCGCCGAAGGCGGCGCGGGGCGATCGGCCCACGCCGAGCCGGCGAGGTCGAGGTCCGTGCGCAGGCGGGCGCCGGCGGGTTCGAGCCGCTTCTCGAGGCCCTCGGCGCCCGCGACCGAGAGGCTGTCCCCGGCGATGGCGATGGTGTCGCCCTCGCCGAACCGCTCCGCCAGCCACGCCACGTGCTCGGGCGTGTGCGCCACGTTCAGCTTCATGAGGGGGAGCCCGCTGCCGGCCAGTTCGGCCTCGGCCTGCGAGAAATAGCGCGAGTCGGTCCACAGCCCGCCGCCGTCGGCGGTGACGACCAGTGTGCCGGCCGAACCGGTGAAGCCCGAGTACCACTCCCGGGCCTGCCAGCGGGCCGGCAGGTATTCGGAGAGATGGGGATCGGCGGTGGGCACGACGACGGCGGCGACGCCTTCGCGTGCCATGGCGGCGCGCAAGGCCTGGAGGCGGGCGGGGATGGGGGATGGGCTCATGGCGCAATGGTACGGGAAGCGGGGGCGGGGGAAGGGAAATGGGGGTGCGAGCGCGGCGGGCGGTTGAGGGAGCGGGCGACTTCGCGCTGGCGGTGCGCGTTCCGGACGCCTGCGGCCCCCTCGGGCGATCGTACTTGCGCCCCCGCTGCCCATCCCCCGACTCCCACGTCCACGCGCCCCGCTACTCGCGGGCCGCCGCACACTTAGGTAAAATACAAATTTCCAGCACTGGCTGCTCGCATGACTCCCCTGATTTTCGTCACCGGCGGTGTGGTGTCTTCCCTCGGGAAAGGCATCGCAGCGGCTTCGCTTGCGTCCATTCTCGAGGCGCGCGGTCTTTCCGTGACCATGATGAAGCTCGATCCGTACATCAACGTGGATCCGGGCACCATGAGTCCCTTCCAGCACGGCGAGGTGTACGTCACCGACGACGGCGCGGAGACCGACCTCGACCTCGGCCACTACGAGCGTTTCGTCCGCACGCGCCTGACGGGCAAGAATTCGATCACCGCCGGCAAGATCTACGAATCGGTGATCCGCAAGGAGCGCCGCGGCGACTACCTCGGCGCCACCGTGCAGGTGATCCCGCACATCACCGACGAGATCAAGCACTCCATCCACGAGGCCACCCGCGGCTTCGACGTGGCGCTGGTCGAGATCGGCGGCACCGTCGGCGACATCGAGTCGCTGCCGTTCCTCGAGGCGATCCGTCAGCTGCGCATCGAGCACGGCCCCGAGAAGTGCATGTTCGTGCACCTCACGCTCGTGCCGTTCATCAAGGCCGCGGGCGAGATCAAGACGAAGCCGACGCAGCACTCCGTGAAGGAGCTGCGCTCGATCGGTATCCAGCCCGACGTCCTCCTGTGCCGCTGCGAAGAGCCGCTGCCCGACGGCGAGCGCCACAAGATCGCGCTGTTCACCAACGTGCCGAAGAACGCCGTCATCAGCACGGTCGACGTCGACGTCATCTACAAGCTGCCGATGTGGCTGCACGAGCAGGGTCTCGACGAGCTCGTCATCAAGCGCCTCGGCCTCGACGCCGGTCCGGCCGACCTCACGAGCTGGACGCGCACGGTCGAGGCCGTGGAGCATCCGCGCGACGAGATCACCGTCGCGATCGTCGGCAAGTACGTCGAGCACAAGGACGCCTACAAGTCGCTTGGCGAAGCGCTGCGTCACGGCGGCATCAAGCAGTCGACGCGCGTCAACCTGGAATGGGTCGATTCCGAGGACGTCGAGGCGCGCGGCGCCCGCGCGGTGCTCGGCGGTGCAGACGCCATCCTCGTCCCCGGCGGCTTCGGCAAGCGCGGCTTCGAGGGCAAGATCCTCGCCGCGCAGTTCGCCCGCGAAGCCGGCGTGCCGTACTTCGGCATCTGCTACGGCATGCATGCCGCGGTCGTTGAGTTCGCGCGGAACACCGCCGGCCTGACGCAGGCGGATTCGAGCGAGAACGATCGCAACACGCCGGATCCGGTCATCGCGCTGATCACCGAATGGACCACGGCCACGGGCGAGACCGAAGTGCGCAGCGAGCGCTCCGATCTCGGCGGCACCATGCGCCTCGGCGCGCAGGAATGCCGTCTGAAGTCCGGCACGCTGGCCCGCGAGCTCTACGGCGAGGACGTCGTGCGCGAGCGTCACCGTCACCGCTACGAGTTCAACAATCGCTACCGCCAGTCGTTCGAAGACCTCGGCCTCGTGATCTCGGGCAAGTCGATGGACGACCTGCTGGTCGAGATCGTCGAGCTGCCGCGCCAGGTCCACCCGTGGTTCCTCGGTTGCCAGGCGCATCCGGAGTTCACCTCCACGCCGCGCGAAGGCCATCCGCTGTTCATCGGCTTCGTGCGCGCCGCGCGCGAGTACAAGGCGGTCCGCGAGGGCGAGAAGCTCGCCGTCCGCTCCGAAGAGTCCGCGGCGTAAGACGCCGCACCGGGAGCGGCGTCCGATCGCCCCCGGGAACGGTATGATTGACGGGATCCGGCGCGCCTGCGCCGGCCATGCCAACGGTGGGGCCACGTGCCCCGGGGAGACGGGCTGGATGAGCGACGACAACGGGATCCACGACGCGGGCGCGGGGCGCCAGCGTGCGGCGCGTCTGCCGCAGTCGGGTCACGGCATCGCGTCGTTCGTCATCGCCATCGTCTCCGGCCTGGTCATCGTCGCCGGCATCGGCTTTTCCGCGCTCATGATCGCGTCGGGCGAGTCGGACCAGCACCTGCCGGTGTTCGGCGTCATCGGGCTCGTCATCTGCGTATTCCTCATCCTCTCGCTCGTCGGCCTGGTCCTCGGCTTCATCGCCCTGCGCAGGCAGGATCGCCGCCGCACGTTCGGCGCGATCGGCTTCGGGCTAAACACGCTCATCCTCGTCGGGACCGCCGGCCTCGTGCTGGTCGGTACCTTCTTCAGTCATTCCAACTCGTAACGGGAACCGCATGACCACGTCCATCACCAAGATCCACGCCCGCGAAATCCTCGATTCCCGCGGCAATCCGACCCTCGAAGCCGAGGTCACCCTCGCCGACGGTTCGTTCGGCCGCGCGGCCGTCCCCAGCGGCGCCTCGACCGGCACGCGCGAGGCCGTCGAACTGCGCGACGGCGACAAGAGCCGCTACGGCGGCAAGGGCGTGACGAAGGCGGTCGCCAACGTCAACGGCGAGATCGCGAAGGCGCTCGCGGGCTACGACGCGGCCGACCAGAAGGGCCTCGACGACAAGCTCATCGCCCTCGACGGCACGGACAACAAGGGCAAGCTCGGTGCCAACGCACTGCTCGGTGTGTCGATGGCCGCCGCGCACGCCGTGGCCGCGTCGAAGAAGCAGGCCCTGTGGCAGTACCTGATGGTCGACGGCGGCGGTTCGCTGCCGGTGCCGATGATGAACATCATCAACGGCGGCGCCCACGCGGACAACAACGTCGACGTCCAGGAGTTCATGGTGCTGCCCGTCGGCGCGCCGAGCTTCGCGGAGGCGCTTCGTTACGGCGCCGAGATCTTCCACGCGCTGAAGGCGGTGCTGAAGGGCCGCGGCCTCAACACGGCGGTGGGCGACGAGGGTGGCTTCGCGCCGAACCTGAAGTCGAACGTCGAAGCGCTCGACACGATCCTCGAAGCCGTGAACAAGGCCGGCTACAAGGTCGGCAGCGACATCCTCCTCGGCCTCGACGTCGCCAGTTCGGAATTCTTCAAGAACGGCAAGTACGACCTCGAAGGCGAGGGCAAGGTGTTCACGCCGGAGCAGTGGGTCGACACGCTGGCGTCGTGGGCGAAGCAGTATCCGATCGTCACGATCGAGGACGGCATGGCCGAGGGCGACTGGGACGGCTGGGCGCACCTCACGAAGGTCGTGGACGGCGGCATCCAGCTCGTCGGCGACGATCTGTTCGTGACCAATCCGAAGATCTTCCAGGAAGGCATCGACAAGAAGATCGCCAACGCCATCCTGATCAAGGTCAACCAGATCGGCACGCTGTCCGAGACGCTCGAAGCCATCGCGATGGCCGACCGCGCGAAGTACGCCGCGATCGTCTCGCACCGCTCGGGCGAGACCGAAGACACCACGATCTCCGACATCGCCGTGGCCACCACCGCGACGCAGATCAAGACCGGTTCGCTCTGCCGCACGGATCGCGTGGCCAAGTACAACCAGCTGCTGCGCATCGAGGAAGCCCTCGGCGCGAAGGCGACGTACGCCGGCCGCAACGCGTTCCCGAACCTGTCCAAGCTGCCTGGCTGAGCCTTGTCTTGAGCAACGCGGCCATCCTGCGCTGGATCGGACTGATCCTCGTCGTCGTCCTCATCGCGCTGCAGCTGAAGCTGTGGGTCGGCGGTGGGGGCGTCGCCGAGGTCGAATCGCTGCGTGCCTCGGTCGCGAAACAGACCGAGGAGAACGAGGGGCTGCAGAAGCGTAACCAGGCGCTCGCCGCCGACGTCGAAGACCTCAAGCACGGCGAACAGGCGACGGAAGCGCGCGCGCGTCAGGAGCTGGGGCTCGTGAAACCGGGCGAAACGTTCTATCAGGTGGTGGAGCCGGGCGCCGCGACGAGCGCGCCGCCGCCTCCGCCGCCCGTCACCGCCGGCGACCAGTGATGGACGCGCTCTGGTGTGTGATTCCGGCCGCCGGTCGCGGCGTCCGGGCCGGCGGCGACCGGCCGAAGCAATACCAGCCGATCGGCGGCAAGCCGATGATCCGGCACACGCTCGAGCGACTGGCGGCCCATCCGCGCATCGCCGGGATCGTCGTCGCGCTGGCGGCGGGCGATACCGCGTTCGAGGGCGTCGAGGCGGTCGGCGGCAAACCGCTGCGCACCGCGACCGGGGGCGGCGAACGCAGCGACTCCGTGCTGGCCGGGCTGCTGGCGCTGCCCGCGTCCGTGCCCGACGAGGCATTCGTCCTGGTGCACGACGCCGCGCGTCCGTGCGTGCGCGCGGCCGACATCACGCGATTGATCGAGGACGCCTCGCAGCGTGACGGCGGCCTGCTGGGAGCGCCCTTGCGCGACACGCTCAAGCGCGCCGACGCGGGCTGTCACAGCGTCGCCACCGAACCGCGCGAAGGTCGCTGGCGGGCCTTCACGCCGCAGATGTTCCGGCGTGGCGAGCTGACCCATGCACTCCGCCTTGCCGCCGGCGCGGGTATCGTGGTGAGCGACGAGGCGATGGCCATGGAGCGGGCGGGCATCGCGCCGCTCCTGGTGGAAGGATCGGAAGACAACATCAAGGTCACGACGCCGGCGGATTTCGCGCTGGCGGAATTCCTGCTGGAGAGGACACGGTAATGCGCATCGGCCAGGGATTCGACGTCCACGCGTTCGGCGAAGGCGACCACGTCATGCTGGGCGGCGTGCGCGTGCCGCACGGGCAGGGCGTGCTGGCGCACTCGGACGGTGACGTCGTGCTGCACGCGCTCTGCGACGCGCTGCTCGGCGCGCTCGCGCTCGGCGACATCGGCAAGCACTTCCCGCCGTCGGACGAGAAGTGGCGCGGTGCCGACAGCCGCGTGTTCGTGCGCGAGGTCGCCGCCATGCTGGCCGAGCGCGGTTACGAGCTCGGCAACGCCGACATCACGGTGATCTGCGAGGCGCCGAAGGTCGGCCCGCACGCGCATGCCATGCGCACGATCGTCGCCGACGACCTCGGTGTGGACATCGACCGCATCAGCATCAAGGCCACCACCACCGAGACGCTCGGCTTCACAGGGCGCCGCGAAGGCATCGCGGCGCTCGCGACGGTGCTGGTGCTGCGCGCATGAGCGAGAACGAACCGCGGGCCTCGACGCCACGCCTGCACGACAGGCTCGAGGCCATCACGGAGTTGCTGCGCCGTCGTGAAGGCCTGCTCGAGTTCGCGGGCGGTGCGCCGGACGGCGACGACGCCGCGCTCGAAGCCACCGACGCGGAGCTCCAGGCGCGCCTCGACGAACTGCATCCCGCGGACCTCGCCGACGTCCTCGAATCGCTGCCGCTCGAAGATCGACTCGCGGTCTGGCAGCGCGTGCGCTCCGATCGCGACGGCGAGATCCTCCTCGAAGTCTCGGACTCCGTGCGCGAATCGCTGATCGCGGACATGGACGACCGCGAGATCCTCGCGGCGGTCGAGCCGCTGGACGCGGACGAACTCGCCGATCTCGTCGACGACCTGCCGACCGAGGTGCTGCCGGAACTGATGGCGAGCCTCGACGCGACGGAACGCGAACGCGTGCAAGCCGCGATGTCCTACGAGGACGACCAGGTCGGCGCGCTGATGGACTTCGACATGGTCACCATCCGCGAGGACATCAGCCTCGAAGTGGTGCTGCGCTACCTGCGCCGGTTCGAGGAACTTCCCGCGCAGACGGACAAGCTCTTCGTGGTCAATGCAGAAAGCGTGCTGACGGGCGTGCTTCCGCTGCACTGGCTGCTGGTCAATTCGCCCGAGAAGATGGTCCACGAGATCATGGCGCCGGACGTGAACACGTTCCGGCCCGAGGACGACGCGTACGACGTGGCGCAGGCGTTCGAACGCTACGACCTCGTCACGGCGCCGGTCGTCGATTCGCAGCAGCGCCTCATCGGGCGTATCGCGGTGGACGCGATGCTCGATTTCATCCGCGAGGAAAGCGAGACCGAGGCGCTGTCGCGCGGCGGTCTGCGCGAGGAAGAAGACATCTTCGCCTCCGTGTGGAAGTCGGTGCGTAACCGCTGGGCGTGGCTGGCCATCAACCTCGTCACGGCGTTCATCGCCTCGCGCGTGATCGGCCTGTTCGAGCACTCGATCGAGAAGCTGGTGGCGCTCGCCGCGCTGATGCCGATCGTCGCGGGTATCGGCGGCAATTCGGGCAACCAGACCATCACCATGATCGTGCGCGCGATGGCGCTCGAGCAAGTCGGCGTGTCGCAGGCCAGGCGGCTGTGGCGCAAGGAGCTTGGCGTCTCCCTCGTCAACGGCATCGTCTGGGGTGGCGCGATCGGCATCGTCGCGTGGCTGCTCTACGGCAGCGTGTCGCTCGGCCTCGTGATGACCGCCGCGATGACGCTGAACCTTTTGCTGGCCGCGTTCATGGGTGTCGGTATCCCGATGCTGATGGTCAAGCTCGGCCGCGATCCTGCGCTCGGCTCCAGCGTGCTCATCACCGCCATGACCGATAGCGGCGGTTTCTTCATCTTCCTCGGTCTCGCCACGCTGTTCCTGCTGTAGGTCTATCCATGAGCGACAACGAACTTCCCTTCGCTTTCGGCGCGCCACCGCTGAAAGGCCGCCTGCGTTCGACGCCCGACGATTTCTTCGTCGAAGAGGTGTCGGGCTACGAGGCCGACGGCACGGGCGAGCATGCCTTCCTCGTGGTGGAGAAGCGCGGGGCGAACACGGAGTGGGTGGCCCGCGAACTGGCGAAGTTCGCGGGCGTCCAGGCGATGAACGTCGGCTACGCCGGCATGAAGGACCGGCACGCCGTGACCCGGCAGGTGTTCACCGTGCACCTGCCCGGCAAGGCCGATCCCGACTGGTCCGCCTTTCCGGCCGAGGGCGTGACGATCCTGTCGGCCGCGCGTCATTCGCGCAAGATCAAGCGCGGCGCGCTGCGCGGCAACCGCTTCGTGCTGGTGCTGCGCGAGGTGGAGGGCGAACGTGCCGAAGCGGAAGATCGTCTGGCGGCTATCGCGGCGCGGGGCGTGCCGAACTATTTCGGCGAGCAGCGCTTCGGCCTGGGCGGGAACAACGTCGCGCAGGCGAAGGCGATGTTCGCCGGCCGCCGCGTCGACCGCGACAAGCGCTCGATCCTGCTCTCCGCGGCGCGGTCCCACATCTTCAACGGCGTGCTGGCCGAGCGTGTCGCGGCGGGGCGGTGGGACACGCCGATGGATGGCGAGATCTGGTCGCTGGAAGGTTCCCGCTCGTGGTTCGGTCCGGAAGCGTTCGACGCGACGCTCGCCGAACGACTCGCGCGTTTCGACATCCATCCGTCGGGACCGTTGTGGGGCAGCGGCGATACGCCGGCAGGTGGCGCGGCCGGTGAACTGGAACGCGCGGTCGCCGCGCGCGACGAGGATCTCGCGAAAGGCCTCGCCGGGGCGCGCATGGACCAGGAGCGCAGGGCGCTGCGCCTGCGTCCGCGTGACCTCGCCTGGCGCTGGCTCGACGACGGCGCGCTCGAGGTCGCGTTCGGTCTGCCGGCGGGCGCGTACGCCACGACGGTACTGCGCGAGGTTGCTCTTACGGGCTGACCGGGCGCCGTAGGAGCGCGCCCTGCGCGCGACAGCTTTTGGCGCCTTGAGCCGCAGGTCCTGGCGCTCTTCGCGAAAAAATGTCGCGCGCAGGGCGCGCTCCTACGGTCGTGACGGTTACGAGACGTCCAGGCCCGTTCAGCCCTTCAGCAACACCACCACGGCGCCGGTGCCGCCCTGCATCGGCCGCGCCGACGCGAACGCCACGACATCGTCGCGCCGCCGCAGCAGACGATCAGTCAGCCCCTTCAGTACCGGCCCCGCCGCCTTCGAGCGGAGTCCCTTGCCGTGGATGATCCGCACGCAGCGGAGGCCGTCGTGGCGGCACTCCGCCAGGAACTCCGCGATCGTCAGTTGCGCGGCGGCCGCGTTCATCTGATGGAGATCGACGTCGGCCTGGATGCTGAACTGGCCTCTTTTGAGTTGCTTGAGGAGTTTCGGTGGGTAGCCGTCGCGCAGGAACGACAGTTCCTCGCCGACCTCGAGATCCGCCGGATCGTAGTCGAAGAGCATCGATTCGGCGGGCACGGCCGCTTCGTCGGCGTCGCGCATGTGCGGATGCGGCTCGGGCCGCGGCCGCTCCGGGGGCGAGTGGCTCGTCATCACCGGACGTACATCGCCGATCGCCTCGCGGAAGAGCCGGCTATCGTCCTCGTGGATTTTCGGCGGGCGTCGCGTCATGAGCGTGATCCTACGGGATGCGCCGGATCGGCGTAACGGTGTCCGGGGTCGCGATGGCCACGAGACCTGGTCGTCGTGAATCCCGTGGGCCGGTCCGGTAGACTTGGGCGGTCGGGCGGTTCCCTCACGATGGGGCCGCCGCACCCGTTTTTCGATCTGGATCAGCATGCAAGTTCTGGTTAGCAACGACGACGGCGTGGAGGCCCCTGGCATCCAGGTGCTGGCCGAGCGTCTGGCCGAGTTCGGTACGGTGACCATCGTCGCCCCCGATCGCGATCGCTCCGGCGCGAGCAACTCGCTTACCCTCGACGCGCCGATCCGCGTGAAACGTCTCGACAACGGCGCGTACCGCGTCGCCGGTACGCCGACGGACTGCGTCCATCTCGCGCTGTCCGGGCTGCTCGATCACGACACCGACATCGTGGTCTCGGGCATCAACAGCGTCTCCAATCTGGGGGACGACGTCATCTATTCCGGCACGGTGTCCGCCGCGATGGAAGGGCGCTTCCTCGGCCTGCCGGCCATCGCCGTCTCGCTCGCGACGCGCGAGGATTCGGGCCGTCATTACGCTTCGGCCGCCAGCGCCGTGCTGATGCTGATGCGCCGCCTGATCGTCGACCCGCTGCCGGCCGACACGATCCTCAACGTCAACGTGCCCGATCTTCCGTGGGGCGAGATTCGCGGCTTCGAGGTCACGCGCCTCGGCAAGCGCCATCGTTCCGCGCCGGCCATCCGCGCGCACGACCCGCGCGGCCGCGAGATGTGGTGGATCGGGCCGCCGGGCGAGATCGACGACGACGGTCCGGGCACGGATTTCGACGCGGTGCGCCGCGGCTACGTCTCGGTGACCCCGATCCACACCGACCTCACGCGCGTGCAGGCGCTGGAGAAGGTCGGCAGCTGGATGCTTTCGTTGACCCCCGGCATGGGCAACGAGGAGGCCGCCTGACGTGGTGAACCTCCATGCGCTTCCACCATCGGCGCTGCGCGGCGAAGGCATGACCTCGCAGCGCGCGCGCGACCGCCTCGTGGCGCGGCTGGCCGAGGAGGGCATCCGCGACGAGCGCGTGCTCGAGGTCATCCGCCAGTTGCCGCGCCACCATTTCATCGACCAGGCGCTGCATTCGCGCGCCTACGAGAACACCGCGCTGCCGATCGGCCACGGCCAGACGATCTCCCAGCCATGGATCGTCGCGCGCATGACCGAAGCCCTGATCGAGCACGGCGTGCCGGAACGGGTGCTGGAGATCGGCACCGGTTCCGGTTACCAGGCCGCCGTGCTGGCGGGCGTCGTCCCGACGGTCTACACCGTCGAGCGCATCGAGGAACTCCTGCGCCAGGCACGTCGCCGCTTCCGTCAGCTCGGCATCGAGAACCTCCGCTCGCGTCACGACGACGGCAAGCTGGGCTGGGAATCGGATGCGCCCTTCGACGGGATCATCCTCACCGCCGCGGGCGACCGCGTCCCGGCGAAGCTGCTCGACCAGCTGAAGCCCGGGGGCGTGCTCGTGGCGCCCGTCGGCAGTCCCAGCCAGCAGGTGCTCATCCGCCTGCGCAAGGAGGCCAACGGCGAGGTGCTTCGCGAAGACCTTGGCGCCGTGAGTTTCGTCCCGCTACTCGGCGGCATCGGCTGATGCCGTCCCCTCATAAGGAAAACCGCTGAATGCGGCTGTTCGCTTCGCTCTACGAGCGCGCCATCACCTGGGCACGCCATCGCCATGCGGTGCGCTATCTCGCCGGCCTCTCCTTCGTCGAAGCCTTCATCTTCCCGGTGATGCCGGAGGTGATGCTGGCGCCGATGATGCTCGCCGAGCCGCGCAAGGCGTTCCGTTTCGCCAACTGGAGCCTTCTGTTTTCGCTGCTGGGCTCCGTGGTCGGTTACGCGCTGGGCCATTTCGCCTTCGAGGCGCTGAAGCCATTGCTCGACTCGCTGCACCTGCTCGCGCCGATCCTGAAGGGCGTGGAAAACTTGCAGAAGGACATGCAGGCGCATGCGCTCGGCCTTTACATCGTGCTGGCGATGGCCGCGCTCCAGCCTGTCGTGCCGATGAAGTTCGTCACCTGGGCCGCCGGCATCGTCGGCGTGCCGCTGCTGCCGTTCCTGCTGTGCATGCTCATCGGCCGCGGCAAGCGCGTCTGGCTGCTGGCGCTGCTGGTGCGCATCTTCGGTGAGCGCGCGGAGCAGATGCTGCGCAAACACATCGAATGGATAGGGTGGGCTGTTATCGTAGCCATCGTCCTGCTGGCCGCCTGGTGGTTCCTGTTGCGATGAGTGACCGTGAAAGGAGATCCGCGATGCTCATGACCCGAGCGCTGCCGCTGGCCGCCACCCTGGCGGCCGTCCTCGTCCTGAGCGGTTGCGGCATCGAGCGCAGTTCCGTCGTGGTGACCCGAAGCCCGGGGTCGTATCAACCGGCGCGCGCCGCCACGCCGCCGCCCCCGCCGGGCGGCAGCTATCGCGTCAGCAAGGGCGATACGCTCTACAGCATCGCCTTCCGCAACAAGGTCGACTTCCGCGACCTCGCCAGCTGGAACGGCATCGCCTCGCCTTACACCATCTGGCCCGGCCAGGAGCTGCGTCTCTCACCGCCGGGCCGCGCGTCGCACACGGCGACGCCGGCACCGGTCGTGGCCGCGACGCCGCCTCCGTCACCCGCGCCGCACGCGGCGCCGCCGCCGGCCGGCGCGCAACCGGGCTTCGCGCCCGTGACCGAGGCGGAGAGCGCGCCGCCGCCGGCCGTCGTGTCGGCGCCCGCGCCGGCGACCACCACGAACACGCCCGTCGTGGTCGCCGGCAAGCCGGCCGAATCGGTGGTCCCGCCGCCGGCCGCGCCCTCCGCGCCCGCGACGCAGCCGCCTCCGCCGGTCGAGAATCCGCCGGCGTCCACGCCGATCGTCGCCAGTGGCGCCACGCGTAGCGCGGGTGGCATCACCTGGCGCTGGCCGGCCGACGGTGCGCTCATCAAGAAGTTCTCGTCGGGCGACGCGATCCCCGGCATCGAGGTCGGCGGCAAGGCGGGCGATCCGATCCGCGCCGCGGCCGACGGCGTCGTGGTGTACAGCGGCAACGGTCTCGTCGGCTACGGCGAGCTCGTGATCATCAAGCACAGCGACAGCTTCCTTTCCGCGTACGGGCACAACCGCAAGCGCCTGGTGAAGGAAGGCGAGAAGGTGAAGGCCGGTCAGACGGTGGCCGAGATGGGCTCGTCCGGGGCCACCCGCGACGAACTCCAGTTCCAGATCCGTCGCGACGGCAACCCGGTCGATCCGCTGCAATACCTGCCGCCGAAATAACCCGGCGGGCGACTCAGAGCCCGCCGCGGGCCTTGCGCGCCTCGTAGGCCTGCAGGTGCGTCAGCGCGACCTGCAACAGGGGCGCAGGCACGTCGGCGTCGCGCGCGCGGCGGAGCATGTCGCCGACGATGTGGTCGCCTTCGATGCGCTGGCCCGATTCCAGGTCGCGCAGCATCGACGCCGTGAGCGGCGAGCCTTCCTGCGTCAGCGTCTTCCAGGCGAACGAACGCGCCTTGTCGGGTACCGGATGGCCGCAGGCGCGAGCCACGCCGAGGCATTCCTCGTACATGCGCTCGACGAGCAGCCGGCCGTCGTCGGTGGCGACGATGTCGCCGACGCTGCCGCGGAACAGGCAGGTTGCCCCCGCCAGGGTGGCGAGGAAGGTGAACTTGGCCCAGAGGTCGCGGTGGATGTCCTCGGCGTGCGTATGGTCGATCCGTGCGCTGGCGAGCGTCGCCGCGATGGCGTCGCAGCGTTCGCCGTGCGTGGCGCCGTCGCGTTCGCCGAAGGTGATCGAGGCGCCGTTGCCGTAATGGACGATCTCGCCGTCCGGGCCCTTGCCCGCACTGATCACGCACATGCCGCCGATGATGCGGTCGGGTCCGAAGCGGCGGTCGAGCGAGGGGTAGTGCGCCAGGCCGTTGAGGATCGGAAGGATGGCGGTGCCGTCGCTCACGGCCGGATCGATCGCTTCGATCGCGGAGTGCAGGTCGTAGGCCTTGCACGAGAGGAGGACGAGGTCGAAGGGCCCGGCATCCGCCACGGTGTCCGCGGTGACGTGCTTCACGCTCAGGTGCGCGTCGCCGAACGGGCTGCGGATCACCAGTCCCTTGTTGTCCAGCGTGCGCGCGCGTTCCGGGCGGACGAGGAACGTCGTGTCGATACCCGCCTCGGCAAGTCGTCCGCCGAAGTAACCACCGGTTCCGCCGGCGCCCAGGACGAGGATGCGCATGGAGAGGTATCTCAGGGCAGGATGAAGGCCGCCAGGACCTTCCGGCCCTCCGCGGCCAGGAGGCTGTAGGTGCGGGCGGCCGAGCCGTTGGTCATGGCTTCGATGCCGATGCCGCGGCGCAGGAACGCCGCCATGACCTCGGCCGGCGGGAAGACCTGGCGCTCACCGGTGCCCAGCAGCACGACCTCGGGCTTCAGGGCCGCGATGGTCTCGACGTCGGTCAGGCTCAGTTGCGCGGCGTCGGTGACCGGCCAGTCCTCGACCACCTCGTTCGGCGTGACCAGCAGGCTCTGGTGGAAGTCGCGGTCGACGATCGTGACCGTCGACGGCCCGACCCGCCGCACGAAGAGGTATTCGCCCTGGTGCTCGAACGAGAGATCCATGGGCTCAGCGGGGCAGGGCGAGCTTCGGGTCCTGCTCGTTCCGGCGGAACAGGACGACGATGTGGCCGATTTCCTGGACGTTTTCGGCGCCCGTCTGGCCGGTGAGGAAGGCGATCTGCGCCTGGCGCTCGTCCTTGTCGCCCCCGGAGAGCTTCACCTTGACGAGCTCGTGGATGTCCAGGGCCTGGCCCAGTTCCTTGGCCACGGCCTCGGTGGCGCCCTTGTTGCCGAGGAGGATCACCGGGCGAAGGTCGTGGGCGAGGCTGCGCAGGTAACGGCGCTGTGTAGGGGAGAGCGACATTGCGTTCAGGTTCGATGTGCGGCTGACAGGCGGCAAAGGGTATCATCAACGGCCGGCACCTTACTTATCGATGGTCGAAAGCCCATGGCACGCAGCAAGAGCAGTTCCCGTTGGCTGCGGGAGCATTTCGACGATCCCTACGTCAAGAAGGCCCAGGCGGAGGGCATGCGCTCCCGCGCCGTCTTCAAGCTGGAGGAGCTGATCGACCGCGACCGGCTGCTGAAGCCCGGCATGACGATCGTCGACCTCGGCGCCGCCCCCGGCGGCTGGTCCCAGCTCGCCCGCCAGCGCCTCGGCGACACCGGCAAGGTGATCGCCCTGGACATCCTGCCCATGGCCAGCCTCGCCGGCGTGGAATTCATGCAGGGCGACTTCCGCGAAGAATCGGTGCTTCGAGAGCTCGAAGCGATGCTCGGAGGCCAGAAGGTCGATCTTGTCCTGTCGGACATGGCCCCCAATATGTCCGGTGTGGCACTCGCCGACCAGATCCGCGCCATGGACCTGTGCGACCTGGCCCGTCAGTTCAGCCTCGACTGGCTGAAGCCGGGCGGGTCGTTCCTGGTGAAACTGTTCCAGGGGGCGGGGTTCGACGAGTACCTGAAGAACTTGCGCGCGGACTTCAGTCGCGTGACGATGCGTAAACCGAAGGCCTCCCGCGCCCGTTCGCGAGAGGTCTATGCGCTGGCGACCGGCCTGAAGTCCGCGTCCCGGCAACCTGGCGAGAACCGCGCATGAACGAGATGGCAAAAAACCTGTTGCTCTGGCTGATCATCGCGGTGGTCCTGCTGACCGTGTTCCAGACCTTCAACCCGCATAGCGGCTCGTCGCAGGACATGTCCTACACGACCTTCGCGCAGCAGGTGGACAACGGCAACGTCGCGAGCGGCACGATCACCTCGACGGCACCGCCGACGATCACCGGCAAGCTGAAGGACGGCGGCTCCTACCGCACCGTGGTGCCGGTGGTGGGCCTGTCCACGAGCGACCTGGTCAAGCAGATGCGCGACAAGGGCGTCGAGCTTCGCCAGGAGCCCGCCGACAACGGCTTCTCGCTGCTGGGCCTCGTCTTCAACTGGCTGCCCATCATCATCTTCGTGGCGGTGCTGATCTGGTTCATGCGCCAGATGCAGGCCGGCTCCGGTGGACGTGGCGCCATGAGCTTCGGTCGCTCGCGCGCCAAGCTGCAGGGCGAAGACCAGGTCAAGGTCAATTTCACCGACGTCGCCGGCTGCGACGAAGCCAAGGAAGAGGTCGGCGAGCTCGTCGAATTCCTCCGCGATCCCGGCAAGTTCCAGAAGCTGGGCGGCAAGATTCCGCGCGGCGTGCTGATGGTCGGCCCGCCCGGTACCGGCAAGACCCTGCTCGCCAAGGCGATCGCGGGCGAGGCCAAGGTGCCGTTCTTCTCGATCTCGGGCTCCGACTTCGTCGAGATGTTCGTGGGCGTCGGCGCGAGCCGCGTGCGCGACATGTTCGAGCAGGCGAAGAAGCACGCGCCCTGCATCATCTTCATCGACGAGATCGACGCCGTCGGCCGTCATCGCGGCGCCGGCATGGGCGGCGGTCACGACGAGCGCGAGCAGACGCTCAACCAGCTGCTCGTCGAGATGGACGGCTTCGAAGGCACCGAGGGCATCATCGTCATCGCGGCGACGAACCGTCCCGACGTGCTCGACCCCGCGCTCTTGCGCCCGGGCCGTTTCGACCGCCAGGTCGTGGTCGGCCTGCCGGACGTGAAGGGCCGTGAGCAGATCCTCAAGGTGCACATGCGCAAGGTGCCCACCGCGACGGACGTCGAACCGATGACGATCGCGCGCGGCACGCCCGGCTTCTCGGGTGCCGACCTGGCGAACCTCGTGAACGAGGCCGCGTTGTTCGCCGCGCGTGAGAACGCCCGCGAAGTGCGCATGAGCCACCTCGACCGTGCGCGCGACAAGATCCTGATGGGCACCGAGCGCCGCTCGATGGCCATGAACGACGAAGAGAAGCGGCTGACGGCGTATCACGAGGCGGGCCACGCGATCATCGGCCGTCTGGTGCCGGAACACGACCCCGTGTACAAGGTCACCATCATCCCGCGCGGCCGCGCGCTGGGCGTGACGATGTACCTGCCCGAGGGCGACCGTTACAGCATGAACAAGGTCGCCATCGAATCGCAGCTGTGCTCGCTGTATGGCGGTCGCGTGGCGGAAGAACTTATCTTCGGTCACGACAAGGTCACGACGGGCGCCTCGAACGACATCGAGCGCGCCACGAAGATGGCCCGCAACATGGCCACGAAGTGGGGCCTGTCCGACGAACTGGGTCCGGTCACGTACGGCGAGGAGGAAGACGAGGTCTTCATCGGCCGCTCCGTGACGCAGCACAAGAGCGTGTCCAACGAGACGGCGCGCAAGATCGACGAAGTGGTGCGCACGATCCTCGATCGCGCTTACGCGCGCAGCAAGGACCTGCTCACCACCAACATCGACAAGCTGCACGTGATGGCCGACGCGCTGCTGCAGTACGAAACGATCGACGCACGCCAGATCGACGACATCATGAACGGTCGTGAGCCGGGGCCGCCGGCCGACTGGCAGAAGCCGGGTCCGACCCCGCCGCCGCCCCCGCGCGGTGACGCCGGCTCCGCGCCGGACAAGGTCGGCAAGCCGGCCACGCAGCTGTAAACGGGAAGGGCGGCCACGGGCCGCCCTTCTTCGTCATGGAGCGGAGACTCGCCCCAGCCCGCCAGGAGCCGATCGCATCGGCGATCCTGCGGGCAGGCTCGCGACGACATCGCGGCAATGCGACCTCGCGAATGCATCCATTCGGACGGCTATTCGCAACGCTTGTTACATCCGCGAGAAAAAAAGTTTCAGAAAAGTGTTGACGCACACCCTCGATATCTGAATAATTCCGCTTCTCGGCACGGCGCTAACGCTTCACGGCATTAGTCACCGGGTCAAAGGTTTAAAGTGTGCGCCCGTAGCTCAGTTGGATAGAGTACCAGGCTACGAACTTGGTGGTCGGGAGTTCGAATCTCTCCGGGCGCACCATCTTTAAGCAAGGCCGCGGCGGTAACGCTTCGGTCGCGGTAGTTGAAAGTGTGGTGTGTTCATACGGATTGACGGGCTTGAGTTTGACCCGTAACATTTGAAGGCTACACCCCGGTAAATCGGGATGGTGCTTGAAGTTCGGGGTATAGCTCAGTCTGGTAGAGCGCCAGCTTTGGGAGCTGGATGTCGGGGGTTCGAATCCCTCTGCCCCGACCAATTGGCGTTCTACGTACAGTGCCTGCGCCTGTAGCTCAACCGGATAGAGCATCGGCCTTCTAAGCCGACGGTTGCAGGTTCGATTCCTGTCGGGCGCGCCAGATGGTGTTTTATGGTGGGCGTAGCTCAGCTGGTTAGAGTACCGGATTGTGATTCCGGATGTCGTGGGTTCGAGTCCCATCGTCCACCCCACTTACAACGCAAGTTTCAAACGGGCCGTTAGCTCAGTTGGTAGAGCAGTTGACTCTTAATCAATTGGTCGTAAGTTCGAATCTTACACGGCCCACCAATTCGAAGGCGCTCAGGGAAACCTGAGCGCCTTTTCTTTTCGAGGCGGATACGCACGGGCGCAGGACAGTTCCCGGAAAGGCGTGCGAGCCCATGATGGCCCCTTTATTCCACGCCTTTGACCTGCCCGCGAACGCGCCGGGCGAACGAGTTGCCCGATGTCGATCCACACCCATTCGCCCGTCCTGTCGGCAGGGCGAAGCCGTATGCGCGCCGCGCGGCGCGGCGTGCCCGCCTGGGCGCTCGGGGCCATCGTGGCCCTCTACATCCTCACGGTGCTCAACCGGGAGCTGTGGACGCAGGTCCATGACGCGCTGACCGCATCGCGCGGCACCCCAGGATTCTGGCTGCTGAGTGTGACCGTTTGCTGTCGGCTCGTCGGCAACCTGGTGCTGACCCTCGCCCTGGTGACGTGGCCGCGCATCGGCAAGCCCATCCTCGCGTTGCTCATCCTCGTCGCGGCTGCGAGCGCTTACTACGCCGACGCGTTCGGCGTGCACCTCAACGAAGAAATCATCCAGAGCATCTTCGAGACGCAGCGCGCGGAAGCGCTCGCGCTGGTCACGTTCGGCTCCGTCGGCTGGATGCTCGCGTTCGGCGTGCTGCCGGCGGTGCTCGTCCTCCTCGTGCCGGTGCGTTTCCCGTCGATGTGGCGCAGCCTCGGTCAGCGCGCCGCCATCGTGTTCGGCGCCGCGTTGCTGATGGTGGTGCCGTCGATGCTGGCCGGCCGCAACTACGTGTACTTCGAGCGCAACCATCGCGCGTTGTATGAAGTGTTCAATCCGTATGCGGCGCTCAGCGGCACCTTTCATTACCTGCAGCGCGACGTCTTCCGTCCGAAGCGCAGCATGACGCCGATCGGCACCGACGCGACGCTCGCGCCGACGACGAACGACCGCAAGCGCGTCGTCGTGCTCGTGGTGGGCGAGACGGCGAGGGCGGAGAATCAGTCGCTGCAGGGATATGGGCGCGAGACGAATCCGGAGATGAAGCGCGCCGGCGCCATTTATTTCAGCGATACCTGGTCGTGCGGCACGGCGACGACGATCTCGGTGCCCTGCATGTTCTCGGACATGACGCGCGCAAGATTCGACAAGCCCGTCGCCAAATCGCACTGGAACGCGCTGGACGTGCTCCAGCACGCCGGCGTCGACGTCTTCTGGCGCGACAACGACGAAGGCTGCAAGGACGTCTGCGCTCGCGTACCGAACGACGACCTCACCAACGCCAGGGTCGCGGGCCTGTGCGACGCCGAGGGCTGCTTCGACGATGTCCTCTTGACCGACCTTCCGGAACGCCTCGCCCGCATGCGCTCGCCGGCACTGCTGGTGCTGCACCTGAAGGGCAGTCATGGTCCGGACTACTTCCAGCGCTATCCGGCGGCGTTCAATGTGTTCGGCCCGGGCTGCGATACGGGCGAGGTCCAGACCTGCACGTACGCGCAGGCGGTGGCGAGCTACGACAACACGATCCTCTACACGGATCACATCCTCGGGCGCGTCGTGGACACCCTCGAGGCGGTGCCCGACGTCGACAGCGCGATGATGTACCTCTCCGACCACGGCGAATCGCTCGGCGAGCACGACATCTACCTGCACGGCGCGGACTGGGACACGGCGCCCAGCCAGCAGAAGCATGTGCCGATGCTGATGTGGCTTTCTCCCGGCTGGGCGCGCGACAGCGGCGTGCGCCTGGACTGCATGGAGCAGCGCCGCACCCAGCCCGCGAGCCAGGACAATCTGTTCCACACGTTGCTGGGCTTCTTCGACGTGAGGACGACGCTCTACAAGCCGGATCTGGATCTTCTGGCGGGTTGCCGGGCCTGACGCTCCCGCCGGCCGGCGCAGTGGACCGGTGCGGCCCACGCGCCTAGAATGACGCGGCGCGCGAGAGTGGCGGAATTGGTAGACGCACCAGATTTAGGTTCTGACGGGGCAACCCGTGCGGGTTCGAGTCCCGCCTCTCGCACCATCCCTTACGAATCCGCGTAAAAGAAAAGCTTGACGATGATGGCGGTGGCGGCGCCGACGGCGCTGACGATGATCGCGCCGAAGGCGACGACCGGGTAGTAACGGGACTCTGCCTGGATCTTCGCGGTTTCGGCGCCGATTTTCATCGTCTCGGCCATGGTCTTCGAAATGTTCGCGCGGATCTCGTCGATGTCGTCGGCATTCATTGCTCGTGTCTCTTCCATGTGTTCGCTCCTAGCCTACCAACCCTTTCCAGCGGTTGCACCGCAGGCAAACTGCGTGGCGCGCTAGTTTAGCGATGCAAGGCTGTCGGTCCGATGCCATGCCGCCCTGGCATGTGTGTGCGCATGTGTGTTGATTCGGAGTCAGGGGCATCCTTGGTTCTGGAGCACCATCGCGAAACACGCGGGCCCGAGGTCGACGGCGCTCAGGTCACCGCGCGCCGCGCCACCACGGTGCCGAGCACCGCGAGCAGCACGGTGATCGCGAAGTTCGCGGCGAAGGCCGCGGTGTGCGATGTCGCGAGCAGCGCGGCGAACAACGAGCCGCCGATGGCGAGCGTGGTCGCGACCATCAGCGATTCGCACAGCTGCAACGCCGAACTATTCCTGCCCTGTTCGTGTTCCTCCGATATCGACAGCGCGAGCACCGCGACGGTGCCGTAGAGCATGCCCATGCCGAGACCGGTCAGCAGCCAGCCCGCGACGGAGGCGATCACCGGCATCCACGCGAACGTGCAGAGCGCGGCGATCGTGCTGCCGATCACCATGAGCGCCGTGCCGCGCAAGAGCAGCGTTCGCCGCGATACCTTCGCGTAGTGCCCCTGGTACCAGGAGCCGGAGAACCAGCCGATCGCGCCGACGCTGATCGCGACGCCCGCCCACATCGGCGAGAGGCCGTGCTGGGTCGAGAACGCGAGGGGCAGGAAGGCCTCCGTGCCGAAGAACGCGGAGGCGGCGACACCTCGCAGCGCGACGACGGCGGGAAGCCCGCGCGCGGCGCGAAGCGTACCGGCCGGCAGAAGACGGCGGCCGCAGAAAAGGAGCAGGGCCAGGGCCGGCAAGAGAATGGCCGCGACGCGCCACCCTTGCTCCTGGCCCGCGACGAAGAGGAGGCAGGCGCCGACCGCCGCCCCGATCGAGTAACCCATGCGGCCGGGTGCGTCCGCGGCCGCGCCCTCCGGGGACGCGAGCGATCGCAGCGCACCGCGCAGGGCGACCGCGGCCGGCACCGCGAGAAGCGGCACGCCCAGGAATACCCAGCGCCAGCCGACGTGCTCGACGATCGCGCCGCTGACGGCAGGACCGATCAGGGCAGGGACGACCCATCCCGCGGAGAAGGCTGCGAAGACCTTCGGCCGCAGTGCGTCCGGATAAAGGCGCCCGACGATGACGTACAGCGCGGGCGAGAGGCAGCCGGCGCCGAGTCCCTGGACCAGCCGACCGATGAGCAGCGTCGGCATGTCGCGGGCGAAGCCGGCGATGAGCAGCCCGATCACGAAGCCAGCCAACCCCGTCCACATCGCGGGTGCCGGCCCCTTCCTGTCGCTCCAGCGGCCGGACAGGGTCATGCCGATCACGCTCGTCGCGAGGACGCCGCCGAACGCGAGCGCGTAGGCGCGCAGGCCGTCGAGCTCACGGGCGACGGTCGGCATGGCCGTCGTCACCGCCAGCGCCTCGAAGGCGATCAGGGAGATCAGCGCGACCATGCCGACCGTCGCGGCCCGGTAGGGAGGCGAGAGGATGCCCGGAGCGCGCGCGGCACCGGCGTTGGCGAGGAGGTCTGGATCGGACGTGCCCACGTTCATTCGGGTTCCTTGGGGGAGGGGGAGTCTCGCACGGTTGCCCACGGGCACCCGAGGGGGCACCATGCGACCTAAACTAATGTTGAGGTCAAGCAATGCGGGAATTCAGCGTCGGCGAGGTGGCGAAGCGCGCCGGGGTTGCGGTGTCCGCTCTCCACTTCTATGAGCGCAAGGGGTTGATCCGCAGTCTCAGGACGGCCGGGAACCAGCGACGCTACGCGGCGGACGTGCTCCGCCGGATCGCGGTCATCCGGGTCGCCCAACGCGTCGGCATGCCGCTGGAATCGGTCCGGCAGGCGCTCGCGTGCCTGCCGGACCAGCGTACGCCCTCGGTGGAGGACTGGGCCACGATGTCCGCCGCCTGGCGCGCGGAGCTCGAAGATCGGATCGCCCAGCTGACCGAACTGAAGGACCGGCTGACTGGTTGCATCGGCTGCGGCTGCCTGTCCCTCAAGGCCTGCGCCCTCGCCAATCCGGAAGATCGGCTGGCAGCCGAAGGGGCCGGTCCGAGGCGCCTGGCACCCGGTTGAGGCAGGTTGCGGCGGCGTGAAGGCAAAACGTAGAATGGGCAGTCATTTGCGGGGTTTTTCACCGCCGGGAGGCAGGTCGCGGCCATCGCCCCGGCCCATGCGGTGGAACCCTTGTGTTCGGTTACGGCGACGGATGGTCGCCATCGCGCCACGTCCGTGGTGGTTTCAGGAGAGGTCATGCAGGTTTCGGTTGAGAATGTCGGCAAGCTCGGGCGCAAGCTCACGGTGAAGTTCCCGGCTGAGCGTCTGGAGACGCAGGTCAGCGAGCGCATCGCGGAAATGGGCCGCACGGTGCGCCTGAAGGGCTTCCGTCCGGGCAAGGTGCCCACCAACGTGATCAAGCAGCGCTTCGGCGCGCAGGTCCGTGGCGAGGCGCTGTCGGACCTGATCGGCAGCACGCTGCGCGAGGCCTTCACGCAGGAAAAGCTCCAGCCGATCGCCAACCCGTCCGTCGACACCACGGGCAACGCCGAGAACGGCGAGATCGCCTACACGGCCACCTTCGAGGTGATGCCGGAATTCCCGGCGATCGACGTCGCCGCCCTGGAGATCTCCCGTCCGAAGGCCGAAGTGACCGACGCCGACATCGACAAGATGATCGAGACCCTGCGCACGCAGCGTCGCAGCTTCGACGAAGTCAGCCGCGCCTCGAAGGAAGGCGATTTCGTGATGTTCGAATACTCCGCCGAGGCGGGCGACTACCGCTTCCCGGCCGAAGGCCTCGAGCGCGCCGGCAGCGTGCTGGGTTCGGGCACCCTGTTCAAGGCGCTCGACGACGCCCTGACCGGCCGCACCGCGGGTGACGACCTGGTCCAGGACGTCGCCTTCCCGGAAGACTTCCGCAACCCGGACCTCGCCGGCAAGACCGCGAAGGTCACGCTGAAGATCGTGAAGGTGCAGGAGCCGAACCTGCCGGCCGTCGACGCCGACTTCGTGAAGATGTTCGGTGTCGCCGACGGCGACATCGAGACCTTCCGCAAGGAAGTCCGCGCCAACCTCGAGCGCGAGCTCAAGGCGACGGTGATGGCCCGCCTGAAGTCCGAAGTGGCCGAAAAGCTGGCCGGCGCCTTCCCGGATCTCGACGTGCCGGAACTCATGGCCAACGCCGAGGCCCAGAGCCTTGCCGCCGGCAACCTCCCGCGCGGCCAGCAGCCGTCGCCGGAGATGGTGGCCGAGGCCCTGCCGTTCGCGCGCAAGCGCGTGATCGCCGCGCTCCTGATGGGCGAGATCGCCCGCAAGAACGAGCTCCGTCTGGACCGCAAGCGCACCGGCGACATGCTGGCGGCGATTGCCTCCACCTATGAAGAGCCGGAAAAGGTCATTGAACTGTATAACAGCGACCCCCAACTGATGCAGGGACTGCAGAACCGCGTGATGGAAGACCAGGTGGCGGAGTGGGTGGCCGACAACGCCAAGACCACGGACCAGAACCTGAGCTTCGACGAAGTGATGCGGCCGATCGGCGCCTGAGCGCCGTTCGCTGGCAATAACCGGGCCCCACACGAAGGAGAGACCCCATGTCCATGGCTCCGATCCAGAACCTCAACCTGGTGCCCATCGTCGTCGAACAGACCTCGCGCGGCGAGCGTTCGTACGATATCTACTCGCGCCTCCTCAAGGAGCGCGTGATCTTCGCCGTCGGCCCGGTCGACGATTACATGGCCAATGTGATCGTCGCCCAGCTGCTGTTCCTCGAGTCGGAGAACCCGGACAAGGACATCAGCCTGTACATCAACAGCCCCGGTGGTTCCGTCACCGCGGGCATGGCGATCTACGACACGATGCAGTTCGTGAAGCCGGACGTCAGCACGATGTGCATCGGCCAGGCGGCCTCGATGGGCGCGCTCCTGCTCGCCGCGGGCGCGGCCGGCAAGCGTTACTCGCTGCCGCATTCGCGCATCATGATCCATCAGCCGTGGGCGGGCGGTATCTCCGGCCAGGCGACGGACATCGAGATCCACGCGCGCGAGATCCTCACCATGCGTGAGCGTCTCAACGCGATCCTCGCCCACCACAGCGGCAAGACGGTGGAAGAGATCGCCCGCGACACCGAGCGCGACCGCTTCATGAGCGGCGCGGAAGCCCAGGCCTATGGCCTGATCGACTCGGTGCTCGACAAGCGTCTGGTCGATACCGTCCGTTCAGCTTGATTGTACTTTTCGCTTGTGAAAACCGGCACTTCGCCCCTCATTCCCGGGGCGGAGCGCTGTGCTATTCTCAAAGCGCACCTGGATTCTCAGTAGGGCCCAAAGCATGAGCGACGAGCGGCAGAGCCGTTCCAACGACGGCGGCAAGATTCTTTACTGCTCTTTCTGCGGCAAGAGCCAGCATGAAGTGCGAAAGCTGATCGCAGGCCCCAGCGTGTTCATCTGCGATGAGTGCGTTGAACTGTGCAACGACATCATCCGCGAGGAACTGGAAGAAAAGGCGGCCTCCGGTCGCACGCACCTTCCGAAGCCGCGCGAGATCATGGAAGCCCTCGATCAGTACGTGGTCGGCCAGACGCGCGCCAAGAAGGCGCTCTCCGTCGCGGTCTACAACCACTACAAGCGCATGGAATCGCGCCAGAAGAACGACGAGGTCGAACTCGGCAAGTCCAACATCCTCCTGATCGGTCCGACCGGTTCGGGCAAGACGCTGCTGGCCGAGACGCTGGCGCGCCTGCTCAACGTGCCGTTCACGATCGCGGATGCCACCACGCTGACCGAAGCCGGTTACGTGGGCGAGGATGTCGAGAACATCATCCAGAAGCTTCTGCAGAAGTGCGACTACGACGTCGAAAAGGCGCAGAGCGGTATCGTCTACATCGATGAAATCGACAAGATCTCGCGCAAGAGCGAGAACCCGTCGATCACCCGCGACGTGTCCGGCGAAGGCGTGCAGCAGGCGCTTCTGAAGCTGATCGAAGGCACGCTGGCTTCCGTGCCGCCGCAGGGCGGTCGCAAGCACCCGCAGCAGGAATTCCTGCAGGTCGACACGCGCAACATCCTGTTCATCTGCGGCGGCGCGTTCGCGGGCCTCGACAAGGTGATCCAGCAGCGTTCGGAGACCACGGGCATCGGCTTCAAGGCCGAAGTCCGCTCGAAGGAGCGCACGGAGAACGTCGGCAAGACGCTTTCGGAAGTCGAGCCGGCCGATCTGGTCCGTTTCGGCCTGATTCCGGAGTTCGTCGGCCGCCTGCCGGTGGTCGCCACGCTCGACGAGCTCGACGAGGCCGCCCTGGTGCAGATCCTCACCGAGCCGAAGAACGCGGTCACCAAGCAGTTCCGCAAGCTCTTCGACATGGAAGGCGCCGAGCTGGAGTTCCGTCCGGAAGCGTTGTCCGCCATCGCCCGTCGCGCGCTCAAGCGCAAGACCGGCGCGCGCGGCCTGCGCACGATCCTGGAGCAGGTGCTGCTCGACACGATGTTCGAACTGCCCTCGCTGGAGCATGTCAGCAAGGTCGTGGTCGACGACGCCGTGATCGACGGTCAGGCTGAGCCTTACCTTATCTACCGCGGCAACCTGCAGCAGCAGCGCATCGCGGGCGAGGGTGGCGACGCGGCCTGATCGCGTCGTCCAAGGCCCCTTATGGCGGCCCCGGCGTCCACTCGGCGCCGGGGCCGTTTTTCTTTGCGAGGGCGCTCTCGCGTCTCCCTTGATCGTTCCTTCGCGAACCACCACTTGACGTGTATGGCGGCTCCGGCGCAGTGTCGGGGCGAGCCCCATCCATCCGAGGGAAACCCCAAGAACATGGCGAAGAATCGCAGCCAAACCACGAGCGGATCCGAGCTGGACCTGTTGCCGGTCCTGCCCTTGCGCGATGTCGTCGTCTATCCGCACATGGTCATCCCGTTGTTCGTCGGGCGCGACAAGTCCATGCGCGCGCTCGAACGCGCGATGGAAGGCGAACGGCAGATCCTGCTCGTCGCGCAGAAGAGCCCCGACATCGACGATCCGGCCATCGCCGACCTGCACAACGTCGGCACGCTCGCGGGCGTGCTGCAGCTGCTGAAGCTGCCGGACGGCACCGTGAAGGTGCTCGTCGAAGGGCAGTCGCGCGTGCAGATCGACGCGTTCGAAGACGAGGCCGGCATGATGAGCGGCCGCGCGCACGTCATCGAGCCGATCTACAGCAACAACGAGCGCGAGCTCGACGTCGTGTCGCGTTCGCTCGTCTCGCTGTTCGAACAGCTGGTCAAGCAGAGCCGCAAGCTGCCGCCGGAGATCCTGGCGACGCTCTCGGGCATCGACGATCCGTCGCGCCTGGCCGACTCGATCGCCGCCCATCTTTCGGTCCGCATGGCCGACAAGCAGCGCGTGCTCGAAACCGCGGACGTCGGTCAGCGCCTCGAGCTCCTCATCGGTCTGGTCGACGGCGAGATGGACCTGCAGCAGGTCGAGAAGCGCATCCGCGGCCGCGTGAAGTCGCAGATGGAGAAGAGCCAGCGCGAGTACTACCTCAACGAGCAGATGAAGGCTATCCAGAAGGAACTGGGTGAGGGCGAGGAGGGCGCGAACGAGATCGAGGAACTCCAGAAGAAGATCGACGGCGCCGGCATGCCCAAGGCCGTGCTCGCGAAGGCGCGCCAGGAGTTCAACAAGCTCAAGCAGATGTCGCCGATGTCCGCCGAGGCCACGGTGGTGCGCAACTACCTCGACTGGGTGGTGGGCGTGCCGTGGAAGAAGCGCACGAAGGTGCGCAAGGACCTCGCGCTCGCGCAGGAAACCCTCGACGCCGATCACTTCGGGCTCGAGAAGGTCAAGGAGCGCATCCTCGAATACCTCGCGGTCCAGCAGCGCGTGAACACGATGAAGGGCCCGATCCTGTGCCTCGTCGGTCCGCCCGGCGTAGGCAAGACGTCGCTCGGCCAGTCGATCGCGAAGGCGACGAACCGCAAGTTCGTCCGCATGAGCCTGGGTGGCGTGCGCGACGAGGCCGAGATTCGCGGTCATCGCCGCACCTACATCGGTTCGATGCCGGGTCGCATCGTGCAGAACCTCAACAAGGTCGGCAGCAAGAACCCGCTGTTCGTGCTGGACGAGATCGACAAGATGTCGATGGATTTCCGCGGCGACCCGTCGTCGGCGTTGCTCGAGGTGCTCGATCCGGAGCAGAACAACGCGTTCAACGACCACTACCTCGAAGTCGACCTCGACCTTTCGGAAGTGATGTGGATCGCCACCGCGAACTCGCTGAACATTCCGGGTCCGCTGCTCGATCGCATGGAAGTCATCCGCATCCCCGGTTACACCGAGGACGAGAAGCTCAACATCGCGCAGAAGTACCTGTTGCCGAAGCAGCTGAAGGCCAACGGTCTGAAGGCCGACGAGCTGGTGGTGGGCGAAGACGCGCTGCGCGACATCGTGCGTTACTACACGCGCGAGTCGGGCGTCCGCAACCTCGAGCGCGAAATCTCGAAGATCTGCCGTAAGGTGGTGAAGGAGATCGCGCTGGGCACGGTGCCCGCGCAGGCGAAGGCCAAGGTGAAGAAGCCGGCGAAGGCGGCGAAGGGCAAGGCGCTCGCGCCCGACCACGTGCACGTCGACGGCGGCAACCTCGATCATTACCTGGGCGTGCGCCGCTTCGACTTCGGTCGCGCGGAGCAGCAGAACGAAGTCGGTCTCGTCACCGGCCTCGCCTGGACGCAGGTCGGCGGCGATCTGTTGAGCATCGAGGCTTCCGTGGTGCCGGGCAAGGGTCGCCTGGTCCACACGGGCCAGCTGGGCGACGTGATGAAGGAATCGATCCAGGCCGCGCTCAGCGTCGTTCGCGCGCGCGCCGCGGGTCTGGGCATCGAGCCGGACTTCCACGAGAAGCTCGACATCCACATCCACGTGCCGGAGGGTGCGACGCCGAAGGACGGTCCGAGCGCGGGTATCGCGATGTGCACGGCGCTCGTGTCGGCCCTGACGAAGGTGCCGGTGCGATCCGAGGTCGCGATGACGGGCGAGATCACCTTGCGCGGTCGCGTGCTGCCCATCGGTGGCCTGAAGGAGAAGCTGCTGGCGGCGCATCGCGGCGGCATCACCACGGTGATCATCCCTGAGGAGAATCGCAAGGATCTGGTCGACCTGCCGGAAAACATCACCGGCTCGCTCGACATCCACGCGGTGAAGTGGATCGACGAGGTACTCGATCTCGCGCTGGAGCGCCCGATCGGGCAGGCGAAGACCGGCAACGGCGGCGAGAAGGTCGACGTGCCGCGCACGCAGGGCAAGCGTGGCAAGGGCAAGGCATCGCCGTCGCTGACGCATTGACGTAACGACACCGCATCGTTTCGTGTCACGAACAAGGGCGCACGCAAGTGCGCCCTTTTCGTTTTCGTCGTCCTGTCATCGACACGCCGCGATAATCCTTTTCGATGTCGCGCGCAAGCCTCCAAAGACCATGCATATGGCCTGAAAGCCTTGGTATTCCTTGTATTGCGATGGGGGGAGGGCGCTGGTATAAAGTCGGCTCCGCCTTCGCCCGCGCCGCAAGGGCGCGCTGGATCGCGGGGTTGCATTCGCCATGCCGAATCGGCGCGGCACCTGCGACCTGACGTCTTCGCCATGAATCGCCGACCGGCGCTTCGAATTACCTATGAAGGGAGTTACGTAATGAATAAGACCGACCTGACCGCCGCCATCGCAGAAATGGCAGAGCTCTCGAAGGCTGACGCCGGCAAGGCGCTCGATGCCCTGATCAAGGTGGTGTCCGAGACTCTGAAGAAGGGCGAAGACGTTGCCCTCGTCGGCTTCGGTACCTTCAAGCTGCGCAGCCGCGCCGCGCGCACCGGCCGCAACCCGCGCACGAACGAAGAGATCAAGATCCCGGCGTCGAAGGTCCCGGCCTTCACCGCTGGCAAGGCGCTCAAGGATCACGTAAACTAATCCGTCTTGCCGTCGGGGGTGCTTAGCTCAGCGGTAGAGCGTCGCCTTTACACGGCGCTGGTCGGGGGTTCGATCCCCTCAGCACCCACCAACGGAAAGTGGAGTGGTAGTTCAGTCGGTTAGAATGCTGGCCTGTCACGCCGGAGGTCGCGGGTTCGAGTCCCGTCCACTCCGCCAGTCATCCACAAAGGCGCCCGCGTGGCGCCTTTGTTTTATCGATCGCCGGTAAGGGTTACCGGTGCAACCATCGCGAGTCGCATCATGCTGCAAGCCCTGCGCAACAAGATCCATGGATGGCCTGCCGCCATCGTCCTCGGTGTCTGCGTGTTTGCCGTCGCGTTCTTCGGCATCGAGTCGTATTTCGTCTCGCACGTCGACACGTACGTGGCGAAGGTAGGCGATCACGAGATCTCGCAGCAGGACTGGCAGAATCGCATGAACGAGCTGCGCCAGCAGGCGGCGCAGAATCCGCAGTCGCCGTTCACGGCGGCGGATCTCGAAAAGCCGGAACTGAAGCAGCGCGTGCTCGACGGCATGATCAGCCAGCAGCTGCTGCAGCAGGCGAACGTCGACCTCGGCCTCACGGTCGCCGATGCCAGCGTGCGCAGCGCGATCGGCAGCGATCCGGGTTTCCAGGTCAACGGCCAGTTCAGCCCCGAGGCCTATCGCGCCATCCTCTCGATGCAGGGCATGAGCCCGGGCATGTACGAGCAGAAGGTGCGCGCGTCGCTCGCGACGCAGCTCATTCCCGAGGCGATTTCGAATACCACGCTGGTCAGCGATGCCGACGTCGACGCGTTCTTCCGCCTCCGTCTCCAGCAGCGCGACCTGAGCTTCGTCGAACTGCCGCGTCCCTCGCTGACGGACGCCACGGTGTCCGATGCCGACATCGACGCGTTCTACAAGTCGCATATCGCCGACTACACGACGCCTGAGCAGGTCTCGGTGCAGTACCTCGAAGTGAAGCAGGCCGACCTCAAGGTCGGTGAACCCACCGACGAGCAGCTGCACGCCTATTACGACAAGTTCAAGCAGCGCTACGCGCAGCCCGAGCAGCGCGAGGCGTCGCACATCCTCGTCAACGTGCCCAAGAACGCCACGCCGGAGCAGCAGAAGGCCGCGCTCGACAAGGCGAAGAAGATCGCCGCCGAAGCGACGCCGGAAAACTTCGCCAGGCTCGCCGCGGAAAACTCGGACGACCTGGGTTCGAAGCGCACGGGTGGCGACCTCGGCTGGCTCGAGAAGGGCGTCGCGAACGCGGCGTTCGATACCGCGCTGTTCGGCATGAAGAAGGGCGAAGTCACGAAGGAACCCGTCCTGTCGCCGGAAGAGGGCTACCACATCATCTGGCTGCGCGACGCCCGCGAGGGTGATGCGAAGCCGTTCGCCGAAGTGCGCGGCCAGCTCGCGTCCGACTGGGCGAAGAACGAGGGCGAGCGTCTGTACAACGAGCGCGCCGGTCAGCTCGCCGATCTCACGGAGCGCAATCCGGGCTCGCTGGAGCCGGCCGCGAAGGAGCTCGGTCTCGAGATCAAGACCTCGCCGCTGTTCGGTCGCGAGGGCGGCGAGGGCATCCCGTCGGATCCGAAGTTCGCGCTGGCCGCGTTCCAGGACGACGTGCTCGCGCAGGGCAACAACTCCTCGCTCGTGCAGCTCGGCAAGGGCGACGCGGTGGTGATGCATCTGGCGAAGCACAACGCCGCCGCGCCGAAGGCCCTGGCCGATGTGAAGGACGCCGTTCGCCAGCGCATCCTCGACGAGCGCGTCGACGCGCAGGCGAAGAAGCAGGCCGAGGACATCGCCGCGCAGCTCGCCAAGGGTGGCGATGTGGCCGCGCTGGCCAAGGCGCCGGTGCGCACGCTGGCCGGTCTCGATCGCAGCAAGCTCGCGTCGATCACCGACGTGTCGCCGGCGATCCTGCAGCAGGCCTTCACGCTGCCGCATCCGGTCGACGGGAAGCCCGCCTGGACGACCGTCCAGACCGGCAACGGCACCTACGCGCTGGTCGCCGTGAACAAGGTCGTGGACGGCGATCCGTCGAAGGTCGAGAAGGCGCAGCGCGACGCGCTCCGCGGCCAGATGATGGACGCGATGGCCCAGGCCGCCACGCTCGAATACATCGAGGCGCTCAAGAAGCGTACCGAGATAAAGATCGCCCAGGACCGCATGTAACAAGAAACCCCTCTCCGGAGGGGTTTTTTCATGCGGGTCGTCCCGTGCTCCATGCGGAAGCGCATGGCCCACGACCTTTATTACAATGGGCCCTTCATTGCGTCGAAGGGACAACCCGTGATCATCCAGCCCAAGGTTCGTGGCTTCATCTGCACCACCGCTCATCCGGTCGGCTGCGCGAAGAACGTCGAAGAACAGATCGCCATCACGAAGGCCAGCGGCACGTTCGCCGCCGGTCCGAAGAATGTGCTCGTGATCGGCGCCTCGACCGGCTACGGCCTGGCCTCGCGCATCACCGCCGCGTTCGGTCATGGTGCCGCCACGCTCGGCGTGTTCTTCGAGAAGCCCTCGAGCGAGGCCAAGACCGGCACGGCCGGCTGGTACAACGCCTACGCGTTCGACAAGGCCGCACGCAAGGCGGGTCTCTTCGCGAAGTCGATCAACGGCGACGCGTTCGCGAACGAGACGCGCGCGAAGGCGATCGAGATCATCCGCGAGGAAATGGGCGGTAAGGTCGATCTCGTCGTGTATTCGCTCGCCTCGCCGGTGCGCAAGCTGCCGGAAGGCACGAAGATGGGTGAGCCCGGCACGGTGGTGCGCTCGGCGCTCAAGACCATGGGCGACACGTTCACGGCGTCCTCGGTGGACACGAACAAGAACGAAGTCGTGCAGGCCACCGTCGAGCCGGCGACGGAGCAGGAGGTCAAGGATACCGTCACCGTGATGGGTGGCGAAGACTGGGCGATGTGGATCGACGCGCTGGCCGAGGCGGGCGTGCTCGCCGAGAACGCGACGACCATCGCCTACAGCTACGTCGGCACGTCGATCACGTGGCCCATCTACTGGCACGGCACGCTCGGCCAGGCGAAGCAGCACCTCGATCGCACCGCGAAGGAGCTCGGCGAGCGTCACAAGGGGCTGCGTTCGTACGTCGGCGTTATGAAGTCCGTCGTGACGCAGGCGAGCTCGGCGATTCCGGTGATCCCGCTCTACGTCTCCATGGTGTTCAAGATCATGAAGGCGAAGGGCATCCACGAGGGCACGATCGAGCAGATCAACCGCCTGTTCCACGATCGCCTCTACCGCGCCGATGGCGCGAAGGCCGAGACCGACGCCGAAGGCCGCCTGCGCCTCGATGACTGGGAACTGCGCGACGACGTGCAGGGCGAGTGCAAGGCGCTCTGGCCGACCGTCACCACCGCGAATCTCTGGGACGTGACCGACTACGCCGGTTACAAGCACGATTTCATCAAGCTGTTCGGCTTCGAGGCGTCCGGCGTCGATTACGACGCGGACGTGAGCGCCGACGTGCAGTGGGACGTGGTGCAGCTCTGAGACGGCGACCGCGTCGGCGTCAGCGCGACGCGGTCAGCTTCAGCACCTGACCCGGCTTCACCGCCTGGGTCTGCAGGTCGTTCCATTTCATGAGCTGCTCGACGCTCACCTGATGCCGGCGAGCGATCGACCAGAGCGACTCGCCGTTGTTCACCTTGTGGACCACGAGCGGCTCGTCCGCGGCAGCGGACTTCGACTTCGAACGGGACGTCGTCTTCGCCTTCGCGACGGCGGTGTCCTTCGATGTCCTGGCCTTCTTTCCCTTCGCCGGCGCCTGCGCCGTGGTCAGTTCGTCGACGATGGGATCGGCCGGGTCGGCCACGGGATCGACGGGGCCGAGCTTGTACTGGTCGGCCGCCGATTTCGGCAACAGCAGGCTCGCGCTCACCGTGCCCGAGGTCGTCCGGAAGGCGGGATTGAAGCCGCGCAGGTCGTTCATCGACAGGCCCGACTGCTTCGCCGCCTGCGCGAGCGACTGCGGGGTGGAGACCTTCACCACCTGCAGGGCGTCGTCGCCGTCCTGGCGCGGGAGGCTGACGTTGAAACGGCCCGGGTCGCGCACGATGCAGGCGATCGCCATCAGCTTGACGAGGTGTTCCTTCGTGTTCGCCTTCATCGGCACGTCGGGCAGGCCGTCGTCGTCCGAGGGTCCGCCGTGGCGATCGATCGTCTTCTTGAGACCGAATTCGCCGGCGTTGTACGCGACGTCGACCAGGCGCCAGTCGCCCAGGTCGTCGTAGTAACGGCGCATCATGTTCATCACCGACTCGGTCGACTTCGTGATGTCGAGGCGCTCGTCGTAGTTCTTCTCCACCCGCAGGCCGAGGGTGCGCGCCGTCTGCGGCATGATCTGCCACATGCCCGCCGGCCGGTTCTTCTGGCCCGGTACGTGGCGGTACTGGCTTTCCACCCACGGAAGCAGCGCGAACTCGCCGGCGACGCTGTGCTTCATCGCCGCCTTGTGCGCGTAGACGATCAGCGGCAGCACTTCGTTGACCTGCTGCTCGAAGCGGTTGGGCATCTTCGTATAGGTGCGGGCCCAGGCCAGCACCTGCGGATCGGCCTCGCAGCCGGGCATCGCGAAGCTGTCGCGCATGCCCGACCAGAAATCCGCCTGCTGCGCTGGGCGCATCATCTTCGGCGACACCGTGACATCCTCGACGGGCGCCGGCGGCGCGACGACGGGGAGCGGGTGGGGCAGGGGCTTCGGCATGCCGGCGGCGCAGGCCGTCAGCAGCATCGGGATCAGGGTGGGCAGCAACCGGCGGGTGAAAGCATTCATGCGGCGAACGTGTCCTTGGCACGGCGGAGCGCGGCGAAGCGCTCCACCCGGTCGTCGACGTTCCCGGCCTGCGGCGCGAACCAGCGCGCGATCGCGTCGCTGTCGACGCGCAGGAAGGGATTGGTGGCGAACTCGTCGCCCAGGGTGCTCGGCACGCTCGGCCGGGCCTCCTCGCGAAGGCGCGCCACCTCGTCCCGACGGCGGCGCAGGGCATCGTTGTCCGGGTCGACGGTGAGGGCGAACCGGATGTTGGACGCGGTGTACTCGTGCGCGCAGCAGACCTTGGTCTCCGGCGGCAGGTCGGCGAAGCGATCGAGCGAGGCCAGCATCTGCGCCGGGGTGCCCTCGAACAGGCGCCCGCAGCCGACGCTGAACAGCGTGTCGCCGCAGAACAGGAATCCTTCGCCGTAATACGCCACGTGCGAGCGCGTGTGGCCCGGCACCGCGATCACGCGGAAGCTCGCCTTCGGCGATTCGAGCTCGACGATGTCGCCATCCGCGACGAAGTGGTTCTTCGGCTGGATGCGGGGGTCGTCGGTGGCGTACACCTCGACGTCGTGCTCGCGGACGAGGTCCGACACGCCGCCGATGTGATCGGCGTGATGGTGTGTCAGCAGGATCGCCCGCAGCGTCCAGCCTCGCTCCTTCAGCGCGGCTTCCACGGGGGCGGCTTCACCGGGATCCACGACGAAGGCGTTGCCCTCGTCATCGGCGACCAGCCAGATGTAGTTGTCGCTCAAAGCCGCGACGGGGACCCAATGCATCGGGCGGACTCCGTGACGAACGATTGGGCGCGAACACCCAAGGAATGGCCGCCGGGCAGTGATGCGGACCGGGCGGGGCGGCCGGACTATATCAGCCGGGTATATCTCGCTCGTTAGCAAGTCGTTAACCCATGCGCCCCCCGTTCAACCCCACTACACTCCCCGTGCATGCCGCATTTCGCCCACGACATCTACGCCACGCCGCAGATCGGCAAGCTGCTCGCCGACGAGGCGCGCGTGCTCGGCCCCCTGCTGTCCCGCTGTACCGGGGAGCACGGCCTGCACCTGACCACGTCGGCGCCGGCCGAACCGCCCGCCATTCCGCTGCTGGGCCACTGGGCGACCGTCCGGGTCGCGGGAGCGACGCTGGGCGGGGATATCCGCGCGAGTGGCCTGGAGCCGCTCCCGTTCGCCGACGAAGCGTTCGGGGTCGTCCTGCTCCGGCACGCGCTGGAAACCACGGCGCGCCAGGACAACCTCCTCGACGAGGCGATCCGCGTGCTGGCGCCCGGAGGTATGCTGGCGATCACCGGCATCCACCCCGTGGGACTCTGGTCGCCGTGGGTCGCGCGACAGAGTCGCGGTTCCCGGCCGCGCCTCACGTGGCCATGGTGGTGGAGCCAGCGCCTGGTGCGCGACGAATTCGAGCTCTCGATGCCGCGCCGCCTCGGCAGCGCCTGGCCCCGCGCCGGTGGCACCGCGATGGCGGAGTCGATCTTCGGCGGCGGTTACTTCCTCGTGGCGCGCAAAAAGCGTCCGTCGGCGGTACCCTTGCGCACCCGCGAGGTCGCCGTGCCGACCCCCATGCCCGGCACGCTCGCCTCCGGCGCGCGTCGCCATGCCCGTGAATCCATCAGCTGACCTATGACCGACACCGATACCGTTGAAGCCTTCACCGACGGCGCCTGCCTGGGTAACCCCGGCCCCGGCGGCTGGGCCGCGCTGCTGCGCGCGAAGGGCGTGGAAAAGATGCTCTCCGGCGGCGAGGCGGACACCACGAACAACCGCATGGAGATGATGGCCGCGATCTGCGCGCTCGAAGCGCTCACGCGCCGCTGCAACGTGCACCTGATGACCGATTCGAAGTACGTCATGCAGGGCGTGCAGGAGTGGGTGCCGAAATGGCGCCGCAACGGCTGGAAGACGGCCGACAAGAAGCCGGTGAAGAACCAGGACCTCTGGATCCGCCTCGACCAGGCCGCCGCGGCGCACACGGTCACGTGGGAATGGGTCAAGGGGCATAACGGCCACGTCGAGAACGAGCGCGTGGATGTCGCGGCGCGCGACCAGGCGATCATCTACAAGGCGAAGGGGAAGGTGGCATGAGGCAGATCGTCCTCGATACGGAAACCACCGGCCTCGAAGCGCACCTCGGTCACCGGCTCATCGAAATCGGCGCGGTCGAGATGATCGGCCGGCGCCCCACGGGCCGCCACTTCCACACGTACCTGAACCCCGAGCGCGCGATCGACGCGGAGGCGAGCGCGGTCACCGGCATCAAGGACGCCGACCTCGTCGACAAGCCGTTCTTCCGCGACAAGGTGGACGAGTTCATCGAGTTCATCCGCGGCGCGGAACTGATCATCCACAACGCGGCGTTCGACGTCGGCTTCATCAACGCCGAGCTGAAACGGATGGGCGACGCGTACGGCACGGTGAGCGATCACGCCACGGTGCTCGACACGCTGCTCATGGCGCGGCAGATGTATCCAGGGCAGCGCAACAGCCTCGATGCGCTGTGCAAGCGCCTCGGTGTCGACAACACGAAGCGCGACCTCCACGGCGGCCTGCTCGACGCCCAGCTGCTCGCCGAAGTCTATATCGCGATGACCTCGGGCCAGGTGACGCTCGACTTCGCCCTCGATGCGGGTGCAGACCATCGTGGCCCGAGCCATCTGGGCGAGATCGTGATCACGCGTCGACCCATCGTGCGTCGCGCGGATGCGCACGAACTCGAACTGCACACGAAACGCCTCGACGCGCTCGACAAGTCGTCGGGCGGCCAGAGCATCTGGCGCAAGCTGGAATCCGAAACGCTGCACTGACCCCGCCGCGCTCCTGTCCACGGGGGGAGCGCGCTCGCGCGCGAACAGCGCCGCTATGCCAGCGAATCGCCGATCACGCCGCCGCGCGCAGCAGGATCACCGTCACGTTGTCGCGCGCGCTGCCGCCGAGCGCCTCGAGCAGCAGATGATCCACGCTCTCCTGGGCCGCGATGTCGGTGCGCGCCACGATCTCGCCGATCCGCGCGTCGGTGATTTCGTCGGTGAGCCCGTCGGTGCACAGCAACAACCGCGCGCCGGGCGCCAGTTCGCCGCGCGCGAGGCCGATGTGCAGCTGCGCCGGCGACGTGATGCCCAGTGCCTGCGTCAGCACGCTCCGCTGCGGATGCGCACGCGCCTGCTCCTCGGTCAGCTCGCCCGACTCGACGAGCGCCTCGACGATGGAATGATCGTGCGACAGGCGGCGAAGCTCGCCATCCCAACGATAGATCCGGCTGTCGCCGACCCATGCCGCCTCGTACGAGCGACCGACGATCCGCACGGCCGCGATGGTCGTGCCCATCGGGCGCGACTCGGCCAGGCCGCTGGAACGCGCCAGCAGCGCCTCGTTCACCCGCTGGATCGCATCGACGAGCGACTGACCGGCGGACACCTGCGCCACGACGCCGTCGCGGGCCGTGGCCGAGGCCACCTCGCCGTGCCGATGCCCGCCCATGCCGTCCACCACCAGGAACAGGCCCAACGAGGCGTCGGCATAGTAGGTGTCCTCGTTGCGCGTACGGCGAAGTCCCGTATGCGTGCCATGTCCGAACTCGATCATGTGGGGCCTGGAATGCGAGGGGAAGGGCGCGGGAAGCGCCTCGATGCCCGGGCAGGATGCCCCATCAAAAGCCTGTTGTCACGGCCGTGAAGACCCACTATCATTGCGGGCCCGGCAGTGCTCAACCACTGCCGTCGACCGTTCACGGAGAGGTGGCAGAGTGGTCGAATGTACCTGACTCGAAATCAGGCGTACGTGTAAGCGTACCGTGGGTTCGAATCCCACCCTCTCCGCCAGTAAAAAACAAAAGCCCCGCAGCGATGCGGGGCTTTTGTTTTTTGCCTTCGTCTACCTGCTTGCCACGCTGAACGGCGCTCGCGGCACTACGCCTCCAGCGGGTCGTCCTCGTGCAGTTCGTCCATCCATCCACGGCGGCGATGGAACACCCATTCCACATGCTCGGAGAAGAGGACATCGATGTGGCCGCCCTGGTCCATCGCCTCGAGCCGATGGCCCGTGACGTTGCCGAGGTGGGCGGCCTGCGCTTCGTAGCCGGAGATGCCGTCCTTCCCGAGCTGGTCGAGGATGGCGCGCAGGTTGGCGTGACGGGCGTGCTGGACGGGCATGGGCGGTCGCTCGGCAAGGTAATGAGTCATCGGCGCCGCACGCCCGGACTTTAGCGGGCGGCACCGGCGTGACGGGCGTCGTGACATCGCGACCACGGCGCGGGCAGGCGGGACGGCGGAGCCTCACCTGTACCCACCGCCCGGAGATAACGCCATGAACGACACGTCCCGCGATCATCGCCCGCAATCGGGTGACCGTAACAACGACTACGTCGCGAACAACGACAAGCCGCAGCAGGAAAAGCGCGACCGGGAGATAAAGGAGGGGGAGGAGAAGATGGACGAGATCGGCAAGCGCGACGAAGGGGTCCGCTGACCCGTCTCCCGGGGCGATCGTCCGCGTCCCCTTCACATCGCCTGCGCCCCGTCTTTATCGACGTCCACCGATGGTGTGGCCGACGAGATGACGGAGGCAGTGCGATGAAAGCGGCATGGGGCGGCGTCAAACGCACGGTGATGTCGGCGGTCGACGGATTCAGCGACGACGAACTGATCACCCGCGCGGCGGCGTTGTCGTTCTACGCGGCGCTGTCGTTCGCCCCGTTGTTGCTCCTGCTCGTGTGGACCGTATCCATGCTCCATCCCGCATGGCAGGGCGAACTCTCCGAGGCGCTGGCAGGCGTCGTAGGCACCAAGGCGGCCGAGGCGCTGAATGCCGTCATCGCGAGCGCGAAGTCGCATCCGAAGCTCGGCGATATCGCCGGCATTATCGGCATCGGCGTGACGCTGTTCGGTGCGTCGGCCGTGTTCGCGCAGCTTCAGGGCACGCTGGATCGTGTCTGGCGCGTCAAGCCGAAGCCCGGTGCCGCACTGAGCGCATGGCTTCGTGCCCGTGCCCGCGCGTTCGCGTTGCTGGGTGGCATCGCGTTCATGATGATCATTTCCTTCGTCGTCAGCGCCGCCATCCAGACTCTCGTACGCGGCGACGGCACCGCGTGGAAGATCGTCGAATACGCGATCTCCGTCGTCGTCTTCATCGCCGCCTTCGCGACGATGTACAAGGTGCTGCCGGACGCCGTGATCGACTGGAACGAGGCGATCATCGGCGCCATCCTGACTACGGCGCTGTTCCTGCTGGGCAAGTACGCCATCGGCCTGTACATCCAGTACTCGGACGTCGGCGGTGCGTACGGCCCGGCGGGCGCTTTCATCGTGCTGCTGACGTGGACCTATTACTCGTCGATCATCGTGCTGCTCGGCGCCGAACTGACCCGGGGCGTCGCCGATGCGCGCGGCAAGCCCATCCGGCCCAGCGCGCATGCGGTCGAGATCGAGGCGGCGCCCGCCGAGATTTCCGCGTCGCCACGGACCGAACCGGCGGGGCATTCGTAGTATGTTGATCGCGCAGGACGGCGCCACCGCCGTCGACGGGAGCTGATGGTGCTCCAGAAGGTCACTCCGGAGCGGACCGAAGAGCCGGCCATGCGCGAGGTCCTCGATGGGCGTCGCCGGGGCCTGTCGGCCCTGCTGCCGTTCGCCGGGCCGGCGGTGGTCGTGTCGGTGGCATACATCGATCCCGGCAACTTCGCCACGAACATCCAGGCCGGCGCGCGCTACGGATACGCGCTGCTCTGGGTGGTGGTGATGGCCAACCTGGTGGCCATGCTGTTCCAGAGCCTTTCCGCGCGCCTCGGCATCGTCACGGGCTACAGCCTCGCCGAGGTGTGCCGCGAGAATCTGCCGAAGCCGCTGGTGTACGTGATGTGGGTGGTCAGCGAGCTCGCCGCCATGGCGACCGACCTGGCGGAGTTCCTCGGCGGCGCGATCGGTCTCGCCTTGCTCTTCCACCTTCCGCTGCTCGTCGGCATGGGCATCACGGCGGTGGTCACCTATGGCCTGCTGTTGCTGGAGGGGAAGGGGTATCGCCGGCTGGAGCTGACGATCGGCGCGCTGGTCGGAGTCGTCGGGCTGTCGTACCTCGCGGAACTGTTCATCGCGCCGGTCGGCTGGGCGTCGCTGGGTCGGCAGATCTTCGTGCCGAACCTGCCGGACGGCGCGGCCGTGGCCATCGCCGTCGGCATCATCGGCGCCACCGTGATGCCGCATGCGTTGTTCCTGCACTCCGGTCTCACCGAGCGCCGCGCGCGGCCGAAGACGACCGACGAACGCCGGCGCATCATCCGGCTGTCGAACCTCGAAGTGGTGCTGGCGCTGTCGGTCGCGGGTCTGATCAACCTCGCGATGGTGGTGATGGCGGCAGGCGCCTTCCACGGCAGCCATCCGGACGTGGCGAAGATCGAGACCGCCTACCAGACGCTCGTGCCGCTGCTCGGTGGGGCCGCCGCCACGATCTTCCTCATCTCGCTGATCGCCTCGGGCTTTTCCAGTTCCGTGGTGGGCACGATGGCGGGCCAGATGATCATGCAGGGCTTCGTGTCCTTCAGCATTCCGCTCTGGCTGCGTCGCGCCATCACGATGATTCCGAGCTTCGCGGTCGTCATCGCCGGTGTCGACGCGACCCGTGCCCTGGTGCTCAGCCAGATCGCGCTGAGCATCGCGTTGCCGTTCCCCATGATCGCGCTGGTCTGGTTCACCAGTCGCCGGGCGGTCATGGGGGACTTCCGCAACCGGCCGGCGGTCAGCGTCGCCGCGGTCGTCGCGGCGCTGGTCGTGCTGGCCCTCAACGTCGTGCTCCTGCTCGATACCTTCGGGGTGGTGGCGCTCTGAGGGCACGCCGGGCGGGCCGTGAAACTGCTAACCTGCGCGGTCTGACGAACCGGAGATTTTGCCCATGAGCCTCATCCAGACCCCCGTTTCCTACGGCGAGCTGATCGACAAGATCACGATCCTCCAGATCAAGCTGCAGGAGATCAAGGACGAGGCGAAGCTGGCGAACGTCCGCAACGAACTCGAGCTGCTCGACGCCACGTGGAAGAACGACTCCGCTTCCGACACGGACATCGCCGACGAAACGGCGCGCCTGCTCGCCGTGAACCAGCGCCTCTGGAAGATCGAGGACGACATCCGCCTCAAGGAAAAGGCGCAGGCCTTCGACGCCGAGTTCATCCAGCTGGCCCGTTCGGTGTACATCGAGAACGACGAGCGCGCGGCCATCAAGCGCGAGATCAACGTCAAGCTCGGTTCCACGCTGATCGAGGAGAAGTCGTACCAGGATTACCGCGCGCCGCAGGCCTGAGGCGGGCGTTTTCGTAGGAGCGCACCTGGGCGCGACAGCTGCTCGCGGCAAGCCCCCAATCGCGCCCAGGTGCGCTCCAACGACGGCATTAGCGGTTCAGCGCGAGCTTCAGGTGCGCCGAGCATGCCTCGAAGCGGTCGATCATCTCGTCGACCTGCACCAGGTCCATGACGCCGGGCTTCTCGATCTTGGTGCCCCAGGGAATCTCCGAGGCCGGCTTGCCGAAGAACTTCCGTGACGCCGCGTCGTACTTGTCGACACACCAGCGACGGTCGGAGTACGGGCCCGACCGGTCCGGGTTGCTGGCGGCATGCAGCCCGAGCACCTTTATGCCGGCCGCGTTGGCCATGTGCATCGGGCCGGAATCCGGCGTCAGGATCATGTGGCTGCGCGCGAGCAGCGCCATGAAGCGCTTGAGGGTGTCCTTGCCCGTGAGGTCCATGGGCGCCTCGCGCACGGCCGCGAGGATCGCGTCCGCCAGCGCACGCTCCGGTTCCGACGGCCCGCCCACGAGCGCCACGCGCGCACCTCGCGCCATGGCGTGGTCGATCAGCGCGGCGTAGCGTTCCACGCGCCAGTTACGGACGGTATGGCTCGACATCGGACTGACCAGCAACGTCGGCGCGTCGCCGGGAAGCTGCGCCGCGGCCCATTCGTGGGCCTCGGCCGGTACCGGAATGTCCCAGCGCACCTCGGTCTGCTTCAGGCCCAGCGGTTCGATGAAACTCGCCATGGCATCCAGCACGTGCTCACCGCTTCGTGCCGGGATCCGCTCGTTGACGAACAGGCCGTGCAGGTCCTTCGAGCGCGCGCGGTCGTAGCCGATGCGCCGATCGGCCTTCACGGCGAGGCTGAGGAGGTTGGAGCGCAGCGCGACCTGCATGTGCAGGAGGGCGTCGAAGCGGCGACCGGCCAGCGCGTCGCGGACGGCACGGACGCCGGCCTTGCCCGCGCCCTTGTCGAACGTGACGAACTCCACTCCCGGCAGATCGCCCACCAGCTTGCGCTCCAGCTTGCCGACGATCCATGTCAGACGGGTGCCGGGCGACTTTTCCTGCAAGGTGCGCACCAGCGGCACCACATGGGTGACATCACCAATGGCCGATGTCCGCATGATGCAGAGGCTGGAGTCTCCCGGCGGGAGGGGGCGGCTTGTTAGACTGGACACGATCGGATTACCGGACAGGTGGCCGCGGAAGGCGGCCGGGCAAATGACAGAGCAGCAACTGGATGCGGGTGCGGGCGGCACGATTCTGTTCGACGCCGCCCGTGCACCTCAAGTCGACGCCGACTGGTTCTCGCCCCACCGTTGGCGCGAACGCGGTGCGCTGCGCTCGCAGGCGGGTGGGCGCGGCGGGGTCGCGATCATCGGGACCCCGGCCGGCGAGGCCGTCCTGCGCCATTATCGCCGCGGCGGCATGGTCGCGCGTCTGTTTGGCGACCACTATCTGTTCATGGGCGGCCGAAGGACGCGAAGCGCGCGCGAATTCCGGCTGCTCGCCGAGCTGGCAAAGCGAGGCCTTCCGGTTCCCGCCCCGATCGCCTCGCGTTACGTTCGCCAGGGTTGGCGGTACTCCGCCGACCTCATCACCGCCCTCATCCCGGAGGCCGCCACGCTCGCCGAGCGACTAGCGGACGGCGCGTTCAACGCGACGCTCGCCGCGAAGGTGGGCGCGCTCGTGGCCGCGTTCCACCGCGAAGGGGCATGGCATGCGGACCTCAACGCGCACAACATCCTCGTCAACGGCGACGGGCTGTATCTGATCGACTTCGACCGGGGACGCCTGCGTCGGCCGTCGGCGGGCTGGCGGCGCGCCAATCTGGCGCGACTGAAACGCTCGCTGGTGAAGCTCGGCGCGCGCGATGCCGCCGGCGACACGTTCGATGCCGAATGGTGGCCCGCGCTGGAGGAACAGTACGAACGGAGCATGCGCGAATGAGCTGGAACCTGCGTTTCCTCGGTACCGGCGCCGCGCACGCGGTGGAGCTCGGTTCGTCCGCCGTGGTGCTCGAACGCGACGGCGGGCCGGTGCTGCTGGTGGATTGCGGTCCGGACACGCTGGACCGCTACATGGCCACCTACGGTGAGCCGCCACGGGCGCTGTATGTCACCCACGTGCACATGGACCACGTCGCGGGCATGGAACGGCTGTTCTTCCGCCTCTGGTTCGACGAGGCGCTGCGCGGCAAGACCCGGGTCTTCCTGCACGCGGCGCTGCTGCCCTGGCTGCAGGGTCGCGTCGCCGACTATCCGGGCGCGCTGGCGGAAGGGGGTGTGAATTATTGGGAAGCCTTCCACCTCATCCCGTGCACCCGGGGCTTCTGGCACGACGGCCTCTGGTTCGACGTCTTCCCGACCCGTCATCATGTTCAGGGCACGTCTTACGGGATCGCCCTGCGCGGCAGCTTCGTCTTCACCGGCGATACGCGGCCGGTGCCCGAGGCGCTGGCGCTGCACGGTGCCGAGGGCGAGCTGGTCGCGCACGACTGCGGCGTGATCGGCAACCCTTCCCATACGGGGGTCGACGACCTCGAACGCGAGTATCCGGACGAGGTTCGCGGGCGAATGGCGCTGTATCACTACGGGAGCGCGGAGGACGGCGAGACGCTGGTCTCGCGCGGCTACCGGATCGCGCGGCCCGGCGAGGCGCTGGCCCTGCCCGAACCGCATCCGCCGCGGCCGACGGCGGGCTGAGCGGGGCCTGGCGGGTCCGCCGCGAACGGCTGTCGCGGCCGGGTCCGCTCCCACGAAAAAGCGGCACGGCGCTTGTCTCGTTTCGGCGCTCCGGCTATCCTTCCGCTTCTTTGCCGGAACCGGAAGCCGGGAAAGAAGGATGTACCAGTGCGGAGAGGTGTCCGAGTGGTTTAAGGAGCACGCCTGGAAAGTGTGTATACGTTAATAGCGTATCGCGGGTTCGAATCCCGCCCTCTCCGCCAGTTTCACTATCTTTTATGGTGGCCCTGTCGGTCCCCCCGCGACGATAGTCCGTAAACCCCGCCAGGTCCGGAAGGAAGCAACGGTAGCGGACGATTCGGGTGCCGGGGTGTGGCTGGCAGGGTCATCGCCTTTTCGGGGCACGCTTTCGTACCCCTCCGGACCTTGGCACAATCCCCTGTCGCCTCAAGGTATACGGCATGTCCTATCAGGTCCTCGCACGCAAGTGGCGCCCGCGCAAGTTCGCCGAACTCGTGGGGCAGGAGCACGTGGTCCGCGCGCTCACCAACGCGCTCGACTCCGGGCGCATGCACCATGCCTATCTTTTCACCGGCACGCGCGGCGTCGGCAAGACGACGATCGCGCGCATCTTCGCCAAGTCGCTCAACTGCGAGCGCGGTGAATCGGCCGATCCCTGCGGCGAGTGCGCCGTCTGCACCGCCGTGGACGCCGGTCGCTTCGTCGATCTGCTCGAGATCGACGCGGCGAGCAACACCGGCGTCGACGACGTGCGCGAAGTCATCGAGAACGCGCAGTACGCGCCGTCGCGGGGGCGCTTCAAGGTGTACCTCGTCGACGAGGTGCACATGCTGTCGAAGCCGGCGTTCAACGCGCTGCTGAAGACGCTCGAAGAGCCGCCGCCGCACGTGAAGTTCCTGCTCGCCACCACCGACCCGCAGAAGCTGCCGGTGACGGTGCTGTCGCGCTGCCTGAAGTTCAACCTGAAGCGACTTCTGCCCGAACAGATCTCCGGCCAGATGCGCCACATCCTCGGCGCCGAAGCCATCGAGTACGAAGAAGAGGCCATCGGCGAACTCGCGCACGGTGCCGACGGTTCGTTGCGCGACGGCCTCTCGCTGCTCGACCAGGCCATCGCCTACGGCGGTGGCTCGCTGCGCGCCGCGGACGTCCGCGCCATGCTCGGCAGCGTCGAGCGCGGCCAGGTGCTCGGCGTGCTCGACGCGCTCGCCTCGGGCGACGGCGCGGCGTTGATGGCCGAAGCGGATCGCATCGCTTCGTTCTCGCCCGATTTCGGCGGCGTGCTCGACGACCTGGCGACCGTGCTGCATCGCGTCCAGCTGATCCAGCTCGTGCCGGGCTATCGTGGCGAGGAGAGCGACGCTGGCCTCGCGGCGCTGGCCGAGCGCTTCGCGCCGGAAGACGTGCAGCTGTATTACCAGATCGCCACCAACGGCCGTCGCGAGTTGCCGATGGCGCCCGACGCACGCATCGGCTTCGAGATGGTGCTGCTGCGCATGCACGCGTTCCGACCGGCAGAGGCCGGGCAGGGCGCTTCCGCGCCACGGTCCGCCGCCGCTCCGTCGCAGCCCGCGCCGGCCCGGCCGGTGGCCGCTCCCGCCGCCGCGGCACCCGCGCCGGCACCGCGGGCGCAGGCCACCGCTCCGGCGCCCGCGCCCGCTCCGCCGCCGGCTCCGGTCCCGGCGCCGGCGGCGCAGCGCCCGCTCTCCGTCGGCGCGAACGGCCTGCCGGACTGGCACGAGATCGTGGAGCGCGCCAACCTGCGCGGCCCGATCGGCCAGCTGGCGCAGAACTGCTCGCTGCGCGAGATGGACGGTGAAGGCATGGTGCTGGCGCTGACGCCTTCGCACATGCACCTGGCCGTGGAACCGCTCACCAGCCAGATGGAAGAAAAGGTCTCGCAGGCGCTCGGCCGCCGCGTGCGCTTCCGCTTCGTGGCGGACCGGGGCAACCTCGGTACCCCCGCCGAGCGTCGCGCGCAGGCGCAGAGCGACCTGCAGGCCAACGCGGAGGCTTCGATGGAAGCCGATCCGCTCGTACAGACGCTCAAGCGTGAATTCGACGCGCGCGTCATCCCGCAATCGATCAAACCCGTGGAGCCAGGAACGTGAAAGGTCAAATCGGTCAGCTGATGCAGCAGGCCCAGCGCATGCAGGACGAAATGAAGCGTGCGCAGGACGAACTCGCCAAGACGGAAATCACCGGCAGCGCCGGCGGTGGCCTCGTCACCGTGACGATGACGGGCGGCCACGAGGTGCGCGCGGTGCACATCGATCGCCAGGCGTTCGCCGACGATCCGGAGATGGCGGAAGACCTCGTCGCCGCGGCCGTGAACGACGCGGTGAACAAGATCGCCGAAATGAGCCGCACCCGCCTCGGCGGCGTCACCGCGGGGCTGAATCTGCCCCCCGGTTTCAAGATGCCGTTCTGACGGCTGACCGCCACCCACGATGAGCAACGGCTCCCGCCTCCTCGGTGAATTGATCGACGCGCTGCGCTGCCTCCCCGGCGTCGGCGCGAAGAGCGCGCAGCGCATGGCCTTCCATCTGCTCGAACGCGAGCGGCAGGGTGGCCTGCGCCTGGCGTCGGCACTGGAATCCGCCATGCGCGACGTCGGCAACTGCACCCGCTGCCGGAATTTCAGCGAGACGCCCGTGTGCACGCTGTGCGCGGCCGCCAGCCGCGACAAGCAGGTGCTCTGCGTCGTCGAGTCGCCCTCCGACCTGGCGGCGATCGAGCAGGCCACCGGTTATCGCGGCCATTATTTCGTGCTGCTCGGCCGCCTGTCGCCGCTCGACGGCCTGGGTCCCGACGAGCTCGGCCTTCCGCTCCTGGCCGAGCGGCTGGGGGAGGGCGAGGTCGAGGAAATGATCATCGCGACCAACCCCACCGTCGAAGGCGAGGCCACCGCGCATTACATCGGCCAGCTTGCCAGGGCGGCGGGAATTCGCGCCACGCGCCTCGCGCACGGCGTGCCGCTGGGCGGCGAGCTGGAGTTCGTCGACCGGGGCACGCTCGCCCACGCGTTCGGCAGCCGGCAATCGCTCGGCTAACCATGCAAGGAAACCTTCGATGACCGACACCATCTTCGCGAAGATCGTGCGCCGCGAGATCCCGGCCGACATCGTCTACGAGGACGACGACGTGCTCGCCTTCCGCGACCTCAATCCGCAGGCACCGGTGCACGTGCTGTTCATTCCCAAGCGCGCGATCGCGACGCTGGATGACGCCCGGCCCGACGACGCGACCCTGCTGGGCAAGCTGCTCCTCGCCGCGGCGGCGTATGCGCGCGCCCAGGGATTCGCGAACGACGGCTACCGCACGGTGATCAACACCAACGGCCATGGCGGCCAGACCGTGTTCCACATTCATGTGCATCTTTTGGCGGGACGACAAATGACCTGGCCGCCGGGCTGAAATCCGACCGAGCGTTCCATCGCGGCCAGGTCCGCTCCAACGAAAAAAAGCCGGCTTTCGCCGGCTTTTTCTTTTCCCTTAGCGAGCCCGCGGTGGCGGGTGCGGCACGGGACGCGGCACGATGATCGTGCGCGGGCGGTACCAGAACGGGTCGCCCCACGGACCATAGCCGTACGGGCCCCAACCCGGACCCCAGCCCGGACCCCAGAACGGGTCGTAGAAACCTGGCGGGTAACGCGTCACCGGGACGCGCTTGGGCCACAGGTAGACGACATCGGCCTCGACGCGCGGATAGGCGTAATCGAAGTCGCCGACCTTCTGGGTGACGGCGCCATGCAGCGTGCCGGTCACCGTGATCTCGCGACCGCGCGTGAACACTTCTGGATCGTAGAAGCCGTCGCGGCAGGCGACGAAGCGCCCCTGCGTTTCGTTCTTGCTGGCGGTCGGGCGCGCCTCGCTGTCCAGCGGCTCGGACAGGACGAAGAAGCAGGTCTGCTGCGGACCCGGCTCGGTCTTGATGATCTCGCCACCCCAGCGCACCTTCGCCCCCGGCGCGCCGCCCTGCTGGGCCCCGGCGGTGGAAACGTCGTTGAACTGGCCCTGCAACGGTTGGGGCACCGTGGCGCATGCGCCGAGCGCGAGTGTCGCGGCGGCGAGGACCAGCGGTTTATACATCGACATGTCACGTCTCCTTCAGGTGCCGGGCACGGCCGACACCATGCTCTTATTTGACCACGCGGCGCGGCTTTAATTCCTTCACCGCACGCCCGAATTCGGCGACCGATTCAGGCGGCGGTTCGTCATGCCCGTAACGCGACCGCAAGTAAAGCCCGCTCAACCTTTCCAGTGCATTTCTATGTCCGGGCAACGCGCGCGCCGCGCGTGCCAGATAGTGCTTCGGTCCTTCACCCGCCCGGCGCAAGACGCCGGCCCGAGCAAGTTTCCGCTGTAGACGTCTCATCCACGCATCCAGGGCATCGCCTTCACGCCGCTGGAACAGCGCCCAGCCCAGCGCGGCGGCGGCCAGCAGCGCGCACCCGATCGCGAACACGAGGGCGAGGTCGGATACCTCGGCGCGGGGCACGCCGAACGGTTGCAGCAATCCCTGCTGGCGCAACGCATCGAAACCGATAACGCCCTGGTTCCACCATTGGTTGACGATGTCCCAGCGATTGCGCAGGTCGCGCAGCCAGGCCATGTCGAACAGGCCGTCGCCCGCGCCGTGACCCGCCGCGGCGGCGGCCGCGCCCAGTTGCACGCGTTCGGGTCGCACCGCGCCCGTCGGATCGAAGCGGACCCATCCCCGGCCATCGAGCCACACCTCCGACCACGCATGGGCATCCGAGTGTCGAACGAGAAGGTACCTGCCGGACGCGTTCCAGTAGCCGCCCTGATATCCGGTGACCACGCGTGCCGGCAGTCCGGCCGCGCGCATCAGGAACGTGAAGGACGAGGCGAAGTGCTCGCAGTAGCCTTCGCGCGTGCCGAACAGGAAATCGTCGATGCGGTCGCGTCCGAGGGGTGGGGCGGCGAGCGAGTACGAGAAGTCGTCGTGGAAAAGCGCCAGTGCCGCGGCGGCGATCGCCGCGTGATCGCTGCCGTAGCGCTGCGCCCAGGACGCGGCCAGCGCGCGCGCGCGGGGTCCCGTCTTCGGGGGCAGCCTGAGGTTCTCGGCGCGAACGCCCTCGTCGAGCGACGCCTCCAGTCGATACGCCGTGGCGGCCGTCGCGCTGAAGGCCAGCGTTTCATCGATCGGGCGATCGGCGACGGCGGTCTGATCGGGCCGGATGCGAACGCCGGGCGGCGCCGAGAGCGGGAGGTCGAGCATCGGCACGACTCGGTCGTGGGTCGGCTCCAGCGACGCCTGGTAGCGGATCGTCCGTGCGGTCTCGACGAGCGCCGGCGGTCGCCGCGTGCCGCGGAACGAGGGACGCCACGCGGTGCCGTCGAAGACCTGCATCGTGAAGGCGCGGAAGTAGCGCGCGCCCGGCGGCAGCGTTCCGCCGTCGACCGTCACCCGCATCGCGGGCGTGTCGTCGGTCATGATGTCGAGCATCTCGCCGGGCGACAGCTGGTTCGACAGCCCGACCTTCGCCTGGTTGTCCTGCGGCGTGCCCCACAGCGGGGAACTGAGGCGCGGCACGAACAGGAACGCGAACAACGAAAGCGGGACGGCCGCCAGCAGCGCGATCAGCACCGGCGTGAATTCGCGCGACCAGGGCGTCGATTGCGGATCGATCTCCTCGAGCGAGCGCAGGGTCGCCAGCGCCGGCACGATGCCGAGGCTGACCACGACCGTCGCGACCAGGCCCTGATCGAAGAGCAGGGCGCTCATGAGGGCGAAGCAGGCGAACGCCACGCCCACGCGCGCGTCGCGCCGGTGCTCGCTTTCCAGAAGCTTCAGCACGAGCAGGCCCACGGCGAACGCGCTGCCGGGTTCGCGCCCGAACAACGTGCCGTTCTGCGCGATCACGGCGCCGAGCAGCAGGCCGATCAACGGCAGCTTCAGCCAGGTGGGCGCATTGCGTCCGCCGCGGCGGCGTTGCCACCAGCGGGCGCCGAGCAGCACCGCGAGGGAGAGCGTCAGCCACCACGGCAGGTGCGTCGCGTGCACCAGCACGACGAAGGCCATCGTCACGGCCAGAAGGTCGAATGAGCGCCGCGCGAGGAGGGGATCGGCGACGGTCGCGACGGAGCGGCGGAAGCCCGTCATGGCCGGAGCGCCAGTGCGGTCATGCAGCGGTGGTAATGCTCGTCGCCCTGCGCGATGTCGAAATAGCCGTCGGGGAGTCGCAGGCTCCAGCGACGACCGGATTCCCGCGCCTCGTCGACCCAGCGCGCGAGCCGCGCGATGCGCGATTCGTCGTCGAGTCCATGCATGCCGTCCCAGTCGAGCCGCCAGTCTTCCTGCGGCGCGGGTTGCTCGAGGTCCTTCACCAGCAGGCCATGATGGCGGGCGCTGAGCTTCCAGGCGATCTGCCGTCGCGGATCGCCCGGCCGGTATTCGCGCAGCGCGGCGAGTTCGTCGCCGGGACGGGGACGGCCACGGTCCGCGTCGCCCTCAGGCTCGTACGGCTTGGGGCCGAGCGCTTCCGGGCGGGGGTAGACGAGCACGGCGCGGTCGGGGTTCAGCCAGCTCCACGCGCGGAACATGCCGAACGGCCAGCGGCTGTGGACGCGCATACGGGGCAGGTCGAGCCAGCCGCGGAACTCCGTGGGCAGGTCGAATTCGATCGTGGTCGAGCGTCCGCCCGGCACGGCGAAGACGAACTCGCGTTGCGCCACGTCGAGTCGTACGGCCATCCGGTCGCGCTGGCTCGCGCCGATGTCGAGGGACACGCGGATCGTTTCGCCGGCACGCGCCGTGCCTGCGCGGAGGCCGCCGATCGTCAGGCCATTGAGCACGCGGAACGCGACGAGCATGCTGCCGGCGGTCGAGGCACCCAGCAGGCAGGTGAGCACGAGCGCCGCGTTGTTCGAATAATTCAGCGAGCCGACCAGCATGACGGCAAGCAGGATCGCGAAGCCGACCCCGAACGCCGTGGGGACGATGTAGATGCGGCGCCGGTGCAGGAGAATCGGTAGCGGCTCCCGCTGGCGCAGACGGGTGAGCGAGGGCAGGCGCCGCTCCGCCCAGGCGACGACGCGCTGCGCGCTGGCGAGCATCAGGGTACCGGCGTTTCGGCCAGGATCGCGCGCGCGATCGCTTCTCGGTGGCTTCCACGCGCGGGCACGAGTCGATGCGCCGCGGCGGGGACGAACACGGTCTGCAAGTCTTCCGGAATCACGTAATCGCGGCCGCTGACCAGCGCCCAGGCACGCGCCGCCGCGAGCAGCGCGAGTCCCGCGCGCGGCGACAGGCCGACCCGCACCTCGTTGTGCTTGCGGCTCGCGGCGAGCAGCGCCTGGAGGTAGTCGAGCAGGGTGCCGCTGGTCGTCACGGACTGGGCCGCGGCATGCAGTTGTCCGATCGCCGCCATGTCGAGGCGAGGCGAGAGACCGGCCATCATGTCCCGACGGTCCTCGCCCGTGAGCAGCGCACGTTCCGCGGCCGGGTCCGGGTAGTCGAGGCTCAGGCGCAGCATGAATCGGTCGAGCTGCGAATCCGGCAGGGGGAACGTGCCGGCGAGATCCAGCGGATTCTGCGTCGCGACGACGAAGAAAGGCTTCGGCAGTTCGTGCGTCGTGCCGTCGACGGTCGTCTGGCCTTCGGCCATGGCCTCGAGCAGCGCGCTCTGCGATTTCGGCGTCGCACGGTTGATCTCGTCGGCGAGCAGGAGGCTGGTGAAGATCGGGCCGGGATGGAAGCGGAACTCGCCGGTCTCGCGCTCGTAGACGCTGACTCCGATAATGTCGGAAGGCAGGAGGTCGCTGGTGAACTGGATGCGCTGGAAATCGAGATCGAACGTCGCGGCGAGCGCGTGCGCGAGCGTGGTCTTGCCCACGCCGGGCACGTCTTCGAGCAGCAGGTGGCCGCCCGCGATCAGGCAGGTGAAGGCGAGCTTCACCTGGCGCGGCTTGCCCAGCAGCACGCCGTTGACCTGCGCGAGCGCGGCGTCGAGGCGGTGCTTCAGCATTTCATCGTGGAGCGGATTCGGCGCGGACATGAGCGATGCGTTTGCCCCCCGGCGTGGCCATGTCGATGGTTGAGCGTTCGAGTGTAGCCGCGCGCGCGCGTTCGTGGCGAGGCGCTTTCCTCGTCCTGTTCGCGCTGACGTGCGTTGTGAAGCTGGTGATAGCGTGCACGTTGTCGCCTTTCGGTGACGAGGCGTTCTACTGGCAGGAGAGCCTTCGGCCGGCGTGGGGCTATAGCGATCTTCCCCCGGCGACCGCGTGGCTGATCGCGCTCTCGGAAGCCTGCTTCGGTCACGGCCTGCTGGCCATGCGTTTGCCGTTCCTGCTCATCGGCGCGCTGCTGCCCTGGCAGGCCGGCGCCATCGCGGCGCGTGTCGGTGGCGAAACCGCCCGGTGGCAGGCGGCGATCGGCGTGACGCTGCTTCCGCTGGCGGGAAGCCTCGGCGTGCTCGCCTTGCCCGACGTGCCGCTCACCTTCGCCATTCTCCTCGCGACGCAGGGGCTGGTGGCGGCGCTCGACCGCGACCGCCTGGTCGACTGGTGCCTCCTGGGCGCCGGCCTCGCCATCGCCTGGACGACGCACTACCGGGCGGCCATGCCGATGCTTGCCGGGCTCGTGTTCCTCCTGATCACCGCGCGCGGCCGCGCGCTCTGGCGACGCCCGGGCCTCTGGTTCGCCCTGGCGATCGCCGCGATCGGTCTCGTTCCGATCGCGCTCTACAACATCGAAGCGCGCGGCGCGGGTGTCGCGTTCCAGGTGGTCGAGCGCAATCCCTGGCGATTCCAGGCCGACGCGCTCGTGCAGCCGCTCGAGCAGGCGCTGACCTGCACGCCGATCGCCTGGGTCGTCATGCTCTGGGCGCTGTGGCAGGCGTGGCGCCGGCGCGCGGTGGCGCCGTTCGACGCGATCGGCGTCATCGGCGGCACCTTCGTGCTGGGCTACTTCGTGCTGGGCCTGTTCGCCGACGACGTGCGCTTCCGCGTGCACTGGCCGCTGCCCGGCTGGATCCTGGCGTGCGCGGTGCTGCCGTCGCTGCTGCAGGAGGCCGGAAGCGGCTGGCGTCGCGCGGCGCTGGCGGGTTTCGCGCTCGCGGGCATCGGACTGGCCGCGGGTTTCGCCTGGCTGGGTCTCGCCGCCTCGACGCATGGGGCCGGCGTGCTCGCGGACGTCAAGGCGTTTCCGTCGAACTTCACGGGCTGGCGCGAAGCGTCGGAGGAGGTGCGTGCCCGTCTCGCGGCGCGACCCGGTGCGATCGTCGTCGCGGACAACTTCATGCTCGCCGCGGAACTGCGTTTCGTGCTGGGCGCGTCGGCGACCGTGTACTCGCTGGACAGCCCGTTGAACGTGAAGCACGGTCGCGCGCCGCAACTCGCGGCGTGGGGCGACGACGAGCGGGGCCTGGCGGTGCACGAGGGGCGACGCGTGCTCCTCGTGGTCGACGAGACATCGCTCCGCGAGCGCGAGCGTCCGGCATGGCTGGGCTCGATCTGCTCACGGGTCGCCGACGTCGCGCCGGTATCGCGCATCGATCTCTTCGGCGGCCGTCGACGGTTCGCGCTCTACGACGCCAGGGCAAGGGCGGGGCACGCGTCGATGGACCCCGAAGCCTGTCCGGTGTGGACGGCCTACCGCGCCGCCTACGACCGCTAGGCGGCCTAGGGCAATACCACTCCCGCCGCGCGCAGCAGTCGTGCGGTCGCGATCAGGGGCAGGCCGACCAGCGCCGTGGGATCTTCGTTGTCGATGCGTTCGAACAGCACGATGCCCAGGCCTTCGCACTTGAAGCTGCCTGCGCAGTCGAGCGGGCGCTCGCGCTCCACGTAGCGCGCGATGTCTTCCGCCGAGAGGTCGCGGAAGCGCACGCGGGTTTCGTCCACATGCGTGGTCGCGTCGCCGCGCAGGTCGATCACGCAGACGGCGGTATGGAAGACCACCTCCCGACCGGAACTCGCGGCAAGTTGCCGGTGCGCCACGTGCACCGTGCCGGGCTTGTCGAGCACGCGCCCGTCGAGGTCCGCTACCTGGTCGGAGCCGATGACCACCGCGCCCGGATGCGACGCCGCCACGGCCCGCGCCTTGGCTTCGGCGAGCCGGGCGGCGCGATCCGCCGGTGGCTCGTCCGGTAGCGGCGCCTCGTCGGTGCCAGGCGCCGCCTGCTCGAAATGATCGAGCAGCCGGCGCAGCAGGGCGGCGCGGTAGGGCGACGTGGAGGCGAGGACGATGGTCGGCTGCGGTGACACGCTAGAAATCCTTGTGGATGTGTTCGCGGACGGCGGTATCGAGGGCCGTCTGCGCGTCGTCGAGCGCGCGCAGGCGCGGCTCGAGCTGGTGGCGGGCGCGGACGAGGGCGTCCACCGCCTGGTCGAGTTCGCGCTGGCTCGCGTCCGGGGCGCGGTCGCGGATCCAGAGCCGTTGCTGGAGCAGGGCGCGGAGTCCGGAGTCGACGGCCTGCTGGGCCTCGACCTCCCCCGCGGCGGGTAGGTCCGGACTGACCGACATCACGGCATGGGCTCGCTGGAGCCGGTCGCGACAGTCCTTGAGATCGGACTCGAGACGGTCCGCGTTGTCCATGAGGTCCTGCAACGCGCCATGCCGCCGGCGCGAGCGCTGATGGCGGAGGATCCACACGCACAGCGCGGCGGCCACCAGGATGACCCCGGCAAGTGCATAATACGCAACGGAAAACACGCTTCCTCTTCTCCCTCGCAGGCGTGTTGCGGCAGAATTCCCCGAACCTCGGCAGTCTGCCCGAAACGCGGCAGGCCGCGCAAAAGCGGCCGCGCATGCGCGTGAAGGCGCCTAACCGGTTGACTTCAGGGATGTTGATGCCTACCATTTCACGATTATGTCCGTGACCTTGCCATCGTCCGTGGACGCTTGGCGCGAAGTTCGTGCGCGGCGTTCGTTCCAGGGCCATCTTCCCGTGTCGGCGCTTGCCCGCCTCGGCGAAGTGGTCGCGTCGCCGGAAGGCGATGTCGCCTACGAGCTGGACTTCGGACGTGACGAACTGGGTGTGGCCTACGTGGCGGTGCGTGCGAACGCCTCGCTGACGGTCATCTGTCAGCGCTCGCTGGAGCCCTTCGTGCTCCCGGTGGCCGTCGACACACGCCTCGGACTGATCAAGCGGGAAGAGGAGGAAGCCGGCCTTCCCCCGGGATACGAGCCGCTGCTCCTCGAAGAGGACGGCAAGCTCGACCCCTCCGTGACGATCGAAGATGAACTGCTGTTGGCGCTGCCCCTGGTTCCGGTCAATCCGGCCTACGAGTTGCCCGACGACGTGACTGGACCCGGTGAGGACGACGAGCCCTCGCAGGAAACGACCGAAAACCCGTTCGCGGCACTCCGCGAACTCATGAAAAAGTAATTTCGCTGGAGATTTGCCATGGCCGTTGCCAAGAGCCGCAAGACCCCGTCCACCCGCGGCATGCGCCGTTCGCACGACGCGCTGAAGTCCGTGCAGCTGTCGACCGACCCGACCAGCGGTGAAGTCCACCTGCGTCACCACGTGACGAAGGACGGTTTCTACCGTGGCAAGAAGGTCATCGACACCCGCGGTGCGGTTGAAGTCGAGGACTGATCTTCCCGCCTAGGGACGATCTCGACGCAGGCGGCGCGGTGACGCGCCGCTTTGCGTTTGTGGCATACCGATTCATCCCGGCCCCGGGCCCGTTGATCGCGTCCGGGCGAATCCTCCCTGACATGGGGATACGGTCCTGAAATACGCACGCATCATCGGTACCGGCAGCGCACTTCCCGACAAGGTGCTGACCAACGCCGACCTCGAAAAAATCGTCGAAACGAGCGACGAGTGGATCCGCACGCGCACCGGCATCACCGAGCGCCACGTCGCGGCCGACGGCGAAACCACCGGCGATCTCGCCTTCCTCGCCGCGCAGCGCGCGCTCGAGGCGGCCGGCGTCAAGGCGTCCGAGATCGACCTGATCGTCCTCGGCACCACCACGCCCGACATCATTTTCCCGTCCACCGCCTGCCTCGTGCAGCACCGTCTCGGCGCCAACGGCTGCGCGGCGTTCGACGTCAACGCCGCCTGTTCCGGCTTCGTCTATGCCCTCGGCGTCGCCAACGCGTTCATCCGCAGCGGCCAGTCGAAGCGGGCGCTCGTGATCGGTGCGGAGACGCTGACCCGCATGGTCGACTGGACGGAGCGCGAGACGTGCGTGCTGTTCGGCGACGGCGCCGGTGCGGTCGTGCTGGAAGCCTCGGACGAGCCGGGCATCTTCACCACGCGCCTGCGCGCGGACGGCGGGTTCAAGCACCTCCTGTTCAATCCGGTCGGCGTGTCCGCCGGATTCAAGGACGAGCCGAACCACGGCGTGCGCATCAACATGCTCGGCCGCGAAGTGTTCAAGGTCGCCGTGAAGACGCTCGACTCCCTCGTCGGCGAAACCCTCGAGGACGCCGGCATGAAGGAAGACGAGATCGACTGGCTGATCCCCCACCAGGCGAACCTGCGCATCATCGAAGCCACGGCCAAGCGCCTGAACATGTCGATGGACCGCGTGATCGTGACCGTCGACAAGCACGCCAACACGTCGGCCGGTTCGGTGCCGCTCGCGCTCGATTACGCGGTGCGTTCGGGCAAGGTCCAGCGCGGCCAGAACCTGCTGCTCGAGGCGTTCGGCGGCGGTTTCACGTGGGCCTCGGCGCTGCTGCGTTACTGAGGCGGCATGAAATCGCCGATACGATCGGCTCCCACACCTCCGGTAGTGACCCTTCTACCGGAGGTGTGGGAGCCGATCGTATCGGCGAACCCTGCGAAGCCGTGCTTCCAGGATCAAGGCGGTGCCGCCCACCACACGCCCGCGAATGGTGCATTCGCCCATGGGTTGCTGGCACCATGCGCGGTTTGAAGTCCCGGAACCGTTTCGCATGACCTCATCCAGCGCCTCGCTCGCCTTCGTGTTTCCCGGCCAGGGCTCGCAGTCCATCGGCATGCTCGCCGAGCTCGCGGCCATCCATCCGGAAGTGAAGGCCACCTTCGACGAAGCGTCGGAAGGTGCCGGCGTCGATCTCTGGGCCATCAGCCAGGATGGCCCGCAAGACCTCCTCAACAGCACCGAGAACACGCAGCCGGCCCTGCTGGCGGCCAGCGTCGCCGTGTGGCGCGTGTGGGTGAAGCAGGGCGGCGCCCTGCCGGCGTACCTTTCGGGCCATAGCCTTGGTGAATACAGCGCGCTGGTCGCCGCGGGCGCGCTCTCGCTGAAGGATGCCGCGGGCCTCGTGGCCGAGCGTGGCCGACTGATGCAGGCCGCGGTGCCGCCGGGCGTCGGAGCCATGGCCGCCATCCTGGGAGGCGACGACGCCCAGATCGCGCAGGTGTGCGAGGAGGTGGCGCAAGGCCAGATCGTGGCGCCCGCCAACTTCAATTCGCCGGGCCAGCTGGTGATCGCGGGACACGCCGACGCCGTGGACCGGGTCATCGCGCGCCTCGCCGAACTCGGCGTGAAGAAGGCCGTGAAGCTCGCGGTGTCCGTACCCTCGCATTGCATGCTCATGCGCGACGCCGCGGACGCGCTCGGCGAGCGCATGGCCGCCATCGCGTGGTCCATGCCGTCGATCCCCGTGGTGCAGAACGCCGACGCGAAGGTGCACGGCACCGTCGAGGACATCCGTGGAGCGCTGATGCGCCAGCTGTACCTGCCGGTCCGCTGGACCGAGTGCGTGCAGGCGCTCGCCGCGGCAGGAATCGTCCAGACCATCGAATGTGGCCCCGGTAAGGTCCTCACCGGCCTCATCAAGCGCATCGACAAGTCGATCGAGGGCAAGGCCATCGGCACGCCCGCCGAACTCGACGCGGCGCTCGCGCCCTCCGCCTGATCACGTACAACAGGACATCCCCCATGACAGCAACCCTGCAGGGTGAAATCGCCCTCGTCACCGGCGCGAGCCGCGGCATCGGCGCCGCCATCGCCGACCGCCTCGCCGCCCTTGGCGCCACCGTCTACGGCACCGCCACCAGTGAATCCGGCGCGAAGGCCATCGGCGAGCGCCTTGCCGCCCACGGCGGCCACGGTCGCGTGCTCGACGTGACGGACCCGGCCGCGATCGAGGCGCTGATCGACGGCATCGCGAAGGAGAGCGGCGCGGTTTCCGTGCTCGTGAACAATGCGGGCATCACGCGTGACCAGCTCCTCATGCGCATGAAGGAAGACGACTGGAGCGCGATCATGGACACGAACCTCACGTCGGTGTTCCGAACCTCCAAGGCCGTGATGCGCGGCATGATGAAGGCGCGCAAGGGCCGCATCATCAGCATCGCGTCGGTCGTCGGCGTCACCGGCAACCCGGGTCAGGCCAACTACGCGGCGGCGAAGGCCGGCATCATCGCGTTCTCCAAATCGCTGGCGCGTGAGATCGGCTCCCGCGGCATCACCGTGAACGTCGTCGCGCCGGGCTTCATCGACACCGACATGACGCGCGCCCTGCCGGAGGAGCAGCGTGAAGCGCTGCTGGCGGGCATCGCGCTGGGCCACCTTGGCGAGGCCAGCGACATCGCCGAAGCCGTGGCCTTCCTGGCGTCGCCGGCCGCCCGCTACATCACGGGCGAGACCCTGCACGTCAACGGCGGCATGTACATGCCCTGACGGGCCTGGGGCCGGCGGCAGTCGCCACCGGCCCGTTTTTGAGAGACAATCGTCATTTCGCGCCCGGCGAACCAAATCGGGCGCCATCCACGTAACGGCGGTGTGTGGCGGGCCCCCGCCTTAGCCACTACAATGCCGCCGGATTTTCCCCTCGGGAGGTAAAGGCAACATGAGCACCATCGAAGAGCGCGTCAAGAAGATCGTCGTTGAGCAGCTGGGCGTGAAGGAAGACGAAGTGAACCCCAACGCTTCGTTCGTTGACGATCTGGGCGCCGACTCGCTCGACACCGTCGAGCTGGTGATGGCTCTCGAAGAAGAGTTCGAGTGCGAGATCCCGGACGAAGAAGCCGAGAAGATCACGACGGTCCAGCAGGCGGTCGACTACGTCAAGGCCCACGTCAAGGCCTGATCGAAACCGACTGGTCGTCGATCGGAGGCGCGCCTCCCGTCGATCTCCGAGCGACACGGAAGCTGCGCCTATAGGCGCAGTTTTCGTTTGCGTCTAACGCAACCTGCGCCCGCGTATGGTTGCGCGGAACAAGTGAAGGATGAGAACGCATGAGTAAGCGACGTGTGGTAGTGACCGGCATGGGAATCATCTCGCCGGTCGGCAACGATCTCGCCACCGCCTGGAAGAACGTCGTCGAAGGCAACAGCGGCATCGGCCCTGTCACCGATTTCGACGCCAGCGCCTACACCACCCGCATCGCGGGCGAGGTGAGGGATTTCGATCCCGTCGACGCGTATTTCGCCGGCACCGACACGCCGGACGACGAACGTCGCGCCATCGCGAAAGATTTCAAGCGGATGGACCCGTTCATCCACTACGGCATCGTCGCCGGCACGCATGCTTTCCGTCAGTCGGGCCTCGTCGTCACCGACGAGAACGCGGGCCGTATCGGCATCGCGGCGGGCGCCGGTATCGGCGGCCTGCACACGATCGAAGGCACCGCGCTCGAACTGGCCGAGAAGGGTCCGCGCAAGGTGTCGCCGTTCTACGTGCCGAGCTCGATCATCAACATGGTCGCCGGCAATCTCTCCATCTACCACGGCATGAAGGGTCCGAACATCGCCCTCGTGTCCGCATGCACCACCGCCGCGCACAACATCGGCATGGCGATGCGCCTCATCCAGTACGGCGACGCCGACGCGATGCTCGCGGGCGGTGCCGAATTCGCCACCACGCCGACGGCGATGGCGGGTTTCTGCTCGGCCAAGGCCATGTCCACGCGCAACGACGACCCGACGCACGCCAGCCGTCCGTGGGACACGGGCCGCGACGGCTTCCTGCTGTCGAACGGCGCGGGCATGCTGATGCTCGAGGAGTACGAATTCGCGAAGGCGCGTGGGGCGAACATCCTGGCGGAGCTCGTCGGCTTCGGCATGAGTGGCGACGCGTATCACATCACCGCGCCGAGCGGCGACGGCGCGGAGCTGGCCATGCGCAACGCGCTTCACGACGCCGGCCTGAAGCCGGAAGACGTGCAGTACGTCAACGCGCACGGCACGTCGACGCCGGTCGGCGACCTTGGCGAAGCGAAGGCCATCCGCAACGTGTTCGGTGACCACGCCACGAAGAAGGGCGAGTTCGCGGTCAGCTCGACCAAGTCGGTCACCGGCCACCTGCTGGGTGCCGCCGGCGGCGTCGAGGCGATCTTCTCGATCCTCGCGATCCGCGACGGCATCATCCCGCCGACCATGAACCTGGTCGACGTCGATCCGGAAGTCGCCGCGCTGGGCATGGACCTTGTGCCGGGCAAGGCCGAGAAGGCCGACCTCGACGTGGTGATGTCGAACTCGTTCGGTTTCGGCGGCACGAACGGCACGCTCGTCTTCCGTCGCGTCTGACGCGTTGGCTTTCGTCACGCGAACCCTGGCCGGCCGGCGCGATCTCCTCGCGCCGGCCGCGTCGTATCCGGAGCGCTATCCCGCGCTGCTCGCCAGCGCCGTCACGGGCACGCCCCAGTCCCGCTTCGACATCCTCTTCGCCGCCGGTGACGCGTCGCTCACGCTGTCGCGTGACGGCGTGACGCGCGACGCGCGTGGCGTGGCCGTCCCTGGAGGCTTCCTCGACGCGCTCGATGCCGCATGGAGCGATCGCCGTCGCCCGCGCGTCGACGACGGCCTGCCTTTCCATGGCGGCTGGATCGTCTACCTCGCGTATGAACTCGTCGGCCAGATCGAGCCGACGTTGCGCCTTCCCGTGTCGACCGGTTCCGCACCGATCGCCTTCGCGATGCGCGCACCGGCGGCCGCCATCGTGGATCACGTCGAGCAGCGCACGATCCTCGTGGTGGAGGAGGGGGCGGAAGCATGGCTCGATGTGCTCGCGGCGGATCTCGACGTCGTGATGCCAGACATGCCGCTCGCGCTGCCCGACGCGGTCGACGAAGACGCCCCCGGGCGTTTCCTCGATGGCGTGCGGCGCGTGCACGAGCACCTGCGCGCGGGCGATGTCTTCCAAGTCAACCTGTCGCGCCGCTGGACCGCGCGCTTCGCCACGCCGCCGGCACCCGCGAGCCTCATGCGGGCGCTACGTGCCGCGAACCCGGCACCGTTCGCGGGGATGATCCAGCGGCCTGGCTGGGCGGTCGTCAGCTCGTCGCCCGAACGCCTGGTCGAATCGCGCGACGGCGTGTTGCAGACGCGGCCCATCGCGGGCACGCGTCCACGCGTGGCCGGCGACAACGACGCGGCGCGCATCCGCGAACTCACGACGCATCCGAAGGAGCGCGCGGAGCACGTGATGCTGATCGACCTGGAGCGCAACGACCTCGGGCGCGTCTGCGTACCGGGCAGCGTGAAGGTCGACGAACTCATGGTCGTCGAAAGCTACGCGCACGTGCACCACATCGTGTCGAACGTCCGTGGCCGCGCGCGTGCCGACGTCACGCCCGGCCAGGTCATCGCCGCGACGTTCCCGGGCGGCACCATCACGGGGTGCCCGAAAGTGCGCTGCATGGAAATCATCGGCGCCATCGAGCAGGAGCCGCGGGGTGCGTACACCGGCGCGCTCGGTTATCTCGACGACGATGGCGACATGGACCTCAACATCCTCATCCGCACCTTCGCGGTGGACGGCACGACCGTCTCGCTGCGCGCGGGAGCGGGCATCGTCACCGACTCCGTCGCCGAGCGCGAACTCGACGAAACGCGTGCGAAGGCGCGCGGCCTGTTGCGCGTGTTCGGGCAGGGGGCATGACGCCGCGGTTGTCCGTCGATTTCGTCGACGCCGGCTCGGTGCCGGCGACCGATCGCGGACTGCTCTATGGCGACGGGCTTTTCGAGACGCTGCGCATCGTCGATGGGCGCATGCCGTTGTGGGAGCGTCACGCCGCACGCCTTCTCGCGGGCTGTGAACGGCTGCGCTTTCCGCCGCCCGATACGACGAGGCTGCGTGCCGAGGTCGGGCGGCTCGTGGCGGGACTCACCGATGCGGTCGCCCGCGTGACGGTGACCCGCGGCAGCGGCGAGCGTGGCTACGCTCCGCCTCCGTCGCCGCGGCCCACCGTGGTCGTCGCGGTCTCGCCGCTCGCGCTCGACGCGCGGGCCGCTTTGGACGGCATCGCGGTGCGCGTTTGCGACACGCGCCTCGCCGCGCAACCGTTGCTGGCCGGACTGAAGCACATCAATCGCCTCGAGCAGGTGCTGGCGCGGGCCGAATGGAGCGATCCCGAGATCGGCGAAGGCCTGCTCCGGGACATCGACGGGGACATCGTCAGCGCGACCGCCGCGAACCTCTTCGCCGTGTTCGATGGCGCGCTCGTGACGCCCGTCGTGGACCGCGCCGGCGTGGCGGGCGTCGCGCGTGCCGAGGTGCTCGCGGTGCGCGACGTCCGGGTGGTCCGGATGAACCTCGCCCGACTCCTGGAGGCCGACGAGGTCTTCCTCACGTCGGCCGTTCGCGGCATCCTCCCCGTCCGGGCCTGCGAGGGCCGGACATGGCAGGCCGGTCCCGCCGCGCGTGCGCTGCAGGCGCACTGGCGGGACATCGGCCTGCCGTCGCCCACAGGACGCAAGGACTCCGATCGATGAAAGTGCGCGGCATCGCCCTCTGGCGTGTCATTCTGCTGGTGGTGGTGCTCGCCGCGATCGTCGCGGGAGCGTGGCTCTGGTTCGACTGGGCGCGGTTCGCCCGTTCGCCGCTGAACGTTCCGGTGGCGGGGCAGAGCATCGATGTCGCGCGTGGCGCCTCCTTCAAGGACATCGTGCGCGACCTGCGCAACCGCAAGGCCACGCAGGCCTCGCCGCTCTACTGGCGCGTGCTCGCGACGCAGATGCACGCGTCGGGTCGCCTGCACGCGGGCGAATACGCGTTGCGGCCCGGCATGACGCCGCGCGACCTGATCGCGGACATGGCCAGCGGCAAGGTCATGCAGCGCAATTTCACCATCGTCGATGGCTGGACGTTCGCCGACCTGCGCCGTGCGCTCGCCGCGGTCGAAACGCTCAGGCACGACACGGCGGACGTGGACGACGCCGCGCTCATGACGTCGCTGGGCGCGCCTGGCGAACATCCCGAAGGGCGCTTCCTCCCCGAAACGTATGCCTATGTGAAGGGCGATGCGGAATCGAGCATCCTCAAGCGCTCGTACGCCGCGATGACGAAGACGCTGGATGCCGCGTGGAACGACCGCGACAAGGACGTGCCGCTCGCGACGCCTTACGAGGCGCTGATCCTCGCGTCCATCGTCGAGAAGGAGACGGGCAGGGCGGACGAGCGCCCGCGCATCGCCGGCGTGTTCGTGCGCCGGCTGCGGCAGCACATCCTCCTGCAGACCGATCCCACGGTGATCTACGGCATGGGCGCCGGGTATTCCGGGAACATCCACAAGAGCGACCTGACCACCGACACTCCCTACAATACGTACACGCGCGCCGGCCTGCCGCCGACGCCGATCGCCCTCCCGGGGCGCGCGGCGATCCAGGCGGCGCTGCATCCGGCGGCGGGTGACGAGCTGTACTTCGTGGCGCGTGGCGATGGCAGCCATGTCTTCTCGTCGTCCCTCTCCGACCATAACCGGGCCGTGGCCTGCTACCAGTTGAAGCGATGCCAGTGACCACTCTCCAGCGCGGCCGTTTGATCACCCTCGAAGGAGGCGAAGGCGCCGGCAAGAGCACGCTGCTGCGCGGGCTCGAAGCCCATCTGCGCGCGCAGGGCGTCGACCTGGTCGTGACGCGCGAGCCGGGCGGCACGGCCGTCGGTGAATCCGTGCGCGCCCTCGTGCTCGACGCGGCGAACAACGAACTGACGGCCGAGGCCGAGTTGCTTCTCATGTTCGCCTCCCGGGCGCAGCTCGTGCGGCAGGTGATTGAGCCCGCGCTCGCGGCGGGCCGCTGGGTGCTGTGCGACCGCTTCACGGATGCCAGCTACGCCTACCAGGGCGGCGGGCGTCGCCAGCCGGTCGAGCGCATCGCGGATCTCGAGCGTTGGGCGGCCGAAGGCCTCGTGCCCGACGTGACGCTCCTGCTCGACCTGCCGGTGGCCACCGGCCGTGCGCGAGCCGCGGGTCGCGGCGAGGTCGATCGCATCGAAGTCGAGAGCGACGCGTTTTTCGAGCGCGTGCGCGACACCTATCGCGCGCGCGCCGCGGCGGAGCCCGCGCGGTTCCGCGTGCTCGACGCCAGCGCGCCCGCCGAAGCCGTTCTCGACCAGGCCGTGGCCGGCCTCGCCGGCCTCTTCGCGCGGGTGGCGCCGTGAGCCCGCGCCCGTGGCATGCCGACGCCTGGGCGCGGCTGCAGTCGCGGCGCGAGCGCGATGCGCTGCCGCATGCGCTCCTGCTCGCAGGGCCCGCCGGGCTTGGCAAGCGCGACTTTCTCGCCGCGTTCGTCAAGGGGCTGCTGTGCCAGCGGCCCGTCGACGGCGTGGCGTGCGGTACCTGCCGCAGTTGCCAGTTGATCGCGGCCGGCACGCATCCGGACGTCGTCACGTTGTCGTTCGGGCTGCGCAAGGACGGCGTCACGCGCAGCGAGATCGTGGTCGACCAGATACGAGATCTTTCTCAACGCCTGTCGATGGCCAGTCAGTTCGGCGGCTGGCAGGTCGTGACGATCGATCCGGCCGACGCCATGAACGCGGCCGCCGCAAACGCCTTGCTGAAGACACTCGAAGAGCCGACGCCGTCGACGCTGCTCGTGCTCGTGGCCGATGAGCCCGCGCGCCTGCCGGCGACGATCCGCAGCCGTTGCCAGCGCATCGATTTCCTCGTCCCGTCGCGGGATGCCTCGCTGGCGTGGCTGCTTGGGGAGGGCGTCGCCGATGCGCCGGCGGCGCTGGAAGCCGCCGGCGGCAATCCCGGCATGGCGCGGGCGTGGGCGACGGACGGCGCGCTGAAGCAGCGCGGCGAGGTGCGGAACGACCTGAAGGCGCTCGCCGCCGGCCGTGGCGACGCCATGGAAGTGGTGAAACGCTGGCAGGCCGCCGATCCGGCGCGCTACCTGTGGTTCGCCGCGCAGGCGGCCACCGATGAGCTTCGGGCCCGCGCCGCGGGCACGCCGCCGCCGCTCGACAGTCAGCTCGACGACGAATCGCTCGACACCTGGTACGGCAAGGCCAACCGCGCGCGCGACGCGCTGCGCGGCCCGCTCCGCGCCGATCTGGTGCTGCTCGAGCTGATCGCGGCCTGGCGTTGACGCGCCCTTATCGCGTATTCGGTCCTAATCGGCTCGACGTGTCGCCCAAGGATCCCTCCGTGTCCCGCCACCCGACCATCGACGGCAGCACCCGTCTCCTCGTCGTCGCGCCCCATCCGGACGACGAGTCGCTGGCGGCCGGTCTGCTGATCCAGCGCACGCTCGCGTCCGGCGGACGGGTGGACGTGCTCCTCCTGACCGACGGCGACGACAATCCGTGGCCCCAGCGCTGGCTCGAACGGCGGATCGTCGTGGGCGCGGCGGACCGCGCGCGCTGGGGCGCCCGTCGTCGGCGCGAGGTCGCCGCGGCACTCGCTCGTCTCGGTGTCGGCCCCGATCACCTCCACGCGCTGGGGTGGCACGACATGCAGGTGACTTCGGAGCTTCGCGAGCGGCATGGCCAGGCGTTGAGCGCCGTGCGCCGCGTCGTCGAGCGGACCCGTCCCAATCTCGTCGTCATCCCCGATCTCGGCGACAGCCACCCCGACCACGGTTCGGCGCACGTGCTGGCGCGGCTGGCCCTGGCGGCCGCCGGCAGCAACGCTGACGTGCTGACCTACATGGTCCACGGTACCGAGCGATCGGCTCCGGAGGACCTGATCGTCCCGGATGCCGACGCCCAGCGGCAGGCGACCAAGACGGCCGCCGTGCTGGAGCATCACACGCAGATGGCGCTCAGCCGCAAGCGGATGCTCCGCGTCGCGTCGCGGCCCGAGCGCTTCGATCGTCCGCCGCCCGCCCTGACCGGCGGTACCGTCCGGCTGCCGTGGCGCCCCGGCCCGCTCGCCCGGGCCCGGGTCCGGATCGTGCTGGCGGACGGGCAGGGCGTGGCGGTGTGGCCATGGCGCCGCGCGCCGCTGGAACGCTCCGGCGAGGACTGGGTGCTGTCGCTGCGCCATGCGGCGGGCCCGGCCTTCGTGAAACTCACGGCCGACCTGTCGACCCCGTGGATCTACGACCGCTACGGCTGGGTGGGGGCGGATCCCGAGCCGGTCGGGCTTGTCGCCCGGCCCGCCGCCTAGTTAGCATGCCTCGACTCCAGGGAATCCATCGTCCATGAATGCCACAGCCTCCTCGCCGCGACAGGGCATCCTCTCGCTGAAGATCAAGGACGTGAATTCCCTGTACATCTCGTACATGCCCTACCTGAAGACCGGCGGCCTGTTCGCCCCCACGGCCCAGCGTTACAGCCTGGGCGACGAGGTCGCGCTGCTGGTCACCCTGATCGACGAGAACGAGCGCCTCTCCGTGGCCGGCAGGGTGGTCTGGATCACGCCGGTGGGTGCCCAGGGCAATCGCACCGCCGGCGTCGGCGTGCAATTCAACGAGTCCCCCGAGAGCGAAGCCGCGCGGCAGCGCATCGAGGGGCTGCTCGCGGGAACGCTCGCCTCGGAGCGTCCGACCCAGACCATGTGACGGCGGCGGTCCGTCCGATGGGGCGAAAACCCTGCGATTGCACCATCCCGATGCAGTTTTTCCGCCGTTAAGGCTTGTCGGGATACCTGCACGCACTGGTACAATAGATCGGTTCCCCAACGTGAGATTGTGGATATCCGGAGTCGTTGGCGCGCAACCTGCGCCGGCACGGATCGGACCATTTGGATCGATTCGATAAAAGCTCCGGCGACACTAGCCGGACCGCTCGTCCCCGCCGACGGTCACTGATGCGCCCAGTGAGGCGCGGAGGTACGCAGCATCGTGCTTGCCCAATATTGGCCCGTCCTGTTGTTCATCGCCGTGGCCGCAGGCCTAGGTATCGTCCTCATGGTGCTCGGCATGCTCGCCGGGCCGCGCCGCCCCGACGCCGAGAAGCTCTCGCCCTACGAGTGCGGCTTCGAGGCCTTCGAGGACGCGCGCATGAAGTTCGACGTGCGCTACTACCTGATCGCGATCCTCTTCATCATTTTCGACCTCGAAATTGCCTTCCTGTTTCCCTGGGCGGTGGTGTTCGACAAGATCGGCGCGATCGCGCTGATCGAGATGGCCCTGTTCCTGGCCCTGCTCGTGGTCGGTTTCGCCTACGTCTGGAAGAAGGGAGCACTCGAATGGGAGTGATGACCACCATCGACCGGGTGATGCACAACCCGGAACCGCTGAACCTCGTCGACGACATCATTCGTCCCAACGGCGACGCGCCGGTCCCGCAGCGCGGCTTCGGCGTCACCAGCGTCGACGCCCTCATGAACTGGGCGCGTACCGGCTCGATGTGGCCGATGACCTTCGGTCTCGCCTGCTGCGCGGTCGAAATGATGCACGCCGGCGCGGCGCGCCTCGATCTCGATCGCTTCGGCGTCGTGTTCCGTCCCAGCCCGCGCCAGTCCGACGTGATGATCGTCGCCGGCACGCTGGTCAACAAGATGGCCCCCGCGCTGCGCAAGGTCTACGACCAGATGCCCGAGCCGAAGTGGGTCATCTCGATGGGTTCGTGCGCCAATGGCGGCGGCTACTACCACTACTCCTATTCGGTCGTGCGCGGCTGTGATCGCATCGTTCCGGTCGACATCTACGTGCCGGGCTGCCCGCCGACCGCCGAAGCGCTGATCCACGGCATCCTGCAGCTGCAGAAAAAGATCCGCCGCACCCACACGATCGCGCGTTAACAGGGCTTCGCACATGAGCGTTACTAACGAGACCTCGCTGGTCGAACGCCTCGGCGCGCGCTTCGGCGACATGCTGACGGTGAAGGTCGAGCGCAACGAAGTCACCGCCGAGGTGGCCCCGCGTGACCTGATCGCCGTCGCCACGGCGCTGCGCGACGAGGCGGGCTTCCGCTTCACGACCGTCATCGACGTCTGTGGCGTCGACTACCTCAGCTACGGCCAGACCGAGTGGGACACCGATACCGCGCAGGGCGAGAGCTTCTCCCGCGGCGTCGAAGGCCAGGCCGTCGGCCGCTTCACGTGGGCCGAGCGTCCGCGCGGCGTCGAGCAGCCGCGTCGCTACGCCGCCGTGATCCACCTGCTGTCCGTCGAACTCAACCAGCGCATCCGCCTGCGCGCGTTCTGCGAGGACGACGCGTTCCCGGTCGTGCCGTCGATCACGCCGATCTGGCCGGGCGCCGACTGGTTCGAGCGCGAGACGTTCGATCTGTACGGCATCATCTTCGATGGCCATCCGGATCTTCGCCGCATCCTCACCGACTACGGTTTCGTGGGTCATCCGTTCCGCAAGGACTTCCCGCTGATCGGCAACGTCGAGGTCCGCTACGACCCCGAGCAGAAGCGCGTCGTCTATGAACCGGTCTCGATCGAGCCGCGCGTGCTGGTGCCGCGCACGATCCGCAACGACGCCGACCTCGATCAGGCCAGGGCGGAATCCGCCGATCACTGGCGGGAGAATTAAGCCGTGGAAGAAATCCGCAATTACACGATGAACTTCGGTCCGCAGCATCCCGCTGCGCACGGCGTGCTGCGCCTCGTGCTGGAAATGGACGGCGAGACGATCGTCCGTGCCGATCCGCACATCGGCCTGCTGCACCGTGGCACCGAGAAGCTTGCCGAGTCGAAGCCGTTCAACCAGTCGATCGGTTACATGGACCGCCTCGACTACGTGTCGATGATGTGCAACGAGCACGCCTACGTGCGCGCCATCGAGAACCTCCTGGGGATCGAGGCGCCCGTCCGCGCGCAGTACATCCGCACGATGTTCGACGAGATCACCCGCATCCTGAACCACCTCATGTGGGTGGGCTCGAACGCGCTCGATCTCGGCGCGATGGCCGTGTTCCTCTACGCGTTCCGCGAACGCGAAGAACTGATGGACGTCTACGAGGCCGTGTCGGGCGCGCGCATGCACGCCACGTACTACCGGCCGGGCGGCGTCTACCGCGACCTGCCGGAGCAGATGCCGCAGTATCGCGAGTCGCCGTGGCACAAGGGCGGTGACCTGAAGCGCCTGAACGCGTGGCGCGAGGGGTCGATGCTCGATTACCTCACCGAGTTCACGAACGACTTCCCGAAGCGCGTCGACGAATACGAGGCGCTGCTCACCAACAACCGCATCTGGAAGCAGCGCACGGTCGGCATCGGCGTCATCGATCCCGAGAAGGCGCAGGCCTGGGGCATGACCGGCGCGATGCTTCGCGGTTCGGGCATCGCATGGGATCTGCGCAAGAAGCAGCCCTACGCCGCCTACGACAAGATGGACTTCGACATCCCTGTCGGCGTCAACGGCGACTGCTACGACCGCTACCTCGTGCGCGTCGAGGAAATGCGCCAGTCCAACCGCATCATCCGCCAGTGCGTCGAGTGGCTGAAGGCCAATCCGGGCCCGGTCATGGTGCAGAACTACAAGGTCGCGCCGCCCAGTCGTGAAGAAATGAAAAACGACATGGAAGCGCTCATCCACCACTTCAAGCTCTTCACCGAGGGCTATGGCGTGCCGGCCGGCGAGACGTATTCCGCCGTCGAGGCGCCGAAGGGTGAATTCGGCTGCTACCTCGTGTCCGACGGTGCGAACAAGCCCTTCCGCGTGCACCTGCGCGCGCCCGGCTTCGCGCACCTGTCCTCGATGGACGCGATCGTACGGGGCCACATGCTCGCCGACGTCGTCGCGATGATCGGCACCTACGATCTCGTCTTCGGCGAAGTCGACCGCTAAGTCGACGGAGTGAACTGAATCATGAAAGCCACCGGTCATTTCGAGCAGGTGAAGGACGTCGATCCTCTCGTCGCGCTCAACGATCACACCCGCAGCCACATCGACCACTGGGTGTCCAAGTTCCCGCCGGATCGCAAGCGCTCGGCGCTGATCCAGTCGCTCATGGGCGCGCAGGAACAGAACCAGGGTTACCTCACCGATGAACTGATCACGGCGGTCGCGAAGTACCTCGACCTGCCGCCGATCTGGGCGTACGAAGTCGCGAGCTTCTACTCGATGTTCGAGACCACGCCTGTGGGCCGCAACAACGTCGCCATCTGCACCAACATCTCCTGCTGGCTCAACGGCGCCGAAGGCCTCGTCCGCCATTGCGAGAAGAAGCTCGGCATCCGCACCGGCGAGAGCACGGCCGACGGCCGTATCTACCTCAAGCAGGAAGAGGAGTGCCTGGCGGCATGCGCCGGCGCCCCGATGATGGTCGTCAACGGTCACTACCACGAGAAGCTGACGACCGAATCGGTCGACGCGATCCTCGACGGTCTGAAGTGAGGTAAGGGCAATGGCTAGCACTACCGGTCCCGTCGGACCCGCTCCGCAGGAACACCAGGTCGTCTACACGACCCTGCATTTCGAAAAGCCCTGGGCCCTCGAGAACTACGAGAAGGTCGACGGTTACAAGGCGTGGCGCAAGATCCTGGCCGAGAAGCCGGATCCGGCCGCGCTGATCGAAGAGATCAAGAAGAGCTCGCTGCGCGGTCGCGGCGGCGCAGGCTTCCCCACGGGCCTGAAATGGTCGTTCATGCCGCGCAACGCGCCGGGGCAGAAGTACATCCTGTGCAACTCGGACGAATCCGAGCCGGGCACCTGCAAGGACCGTGACATCCTGCGGTTCAATCCGCACGCGGTCATCGAAGGCCTGGCGATCGCGTGCTACTGCACGGGCTCGACCGTCGCCTACAACTACCTGCGTGGCGAGTTCCATCACGAGCCGTTCGAGCACATCGAAGAGGCGCTGAAGGAAGCCTACGCCGCGGGCCTGCTCGGCAAGGACATCGCCGGTTCGGGCATCGACGTCGACATCTACAACGCCCTCGGCGCCGGCGCGTACATCTGCGGCGAAGAAACCGCGTTGATGGAATCGCTGGAAGGCAAGAAGGGCCAGCCGCGCTTCAAGCCGCCGTTCCCGGCCGGCTTCGGCCTGTACGGCCGTCCGACCACGATCAACAACACCGAGACGTACGCCTCGGTGCCGGCCATCCTGCGCAACGGCGCGGAGTGGTTCCTCAACATCGGCAAGCCGAACAACGGCGGCCCGAAGATCTTCTCGGTCTCCGGCCACGTCAACAACCCGGGCAACTTCGAGATCAGGCTGGGCACGTCGTTCGCCGACCTGCTGCAGCTGGCCGGCGGCGTCCGCGGCGGCAACAAGCTCAAGGCGGTCATTCCGGGCGGCTCCTCGATGAAGGTGCTGCCGGCCGAGAAGATCATGGAATGCACCATGGACTACGACTCGCTGCAGAAGGCGGGTTCGGGCCTCGGTTCCGGCGCCGTGATCGTGATGGACGAGACGACCTGCATGGTCCGTGCCTGCCATCGCATCTCGCGCTTCTACAAGGCGGAGTCGTGCGGCCAGTGCACCCCGTGCCGCGAAGGCACCGGCTGGATGTACCGCGTGCTCTCGCGCATCGTGGAAGGCAAGGGCACGGAAGACGACCTGCATCGCCTGAAGGCGGTGGCCGGCCAGATCGAAGGCCACACCATCTGCGCGTTCGGCGAAGCCGCCGCGTGGCCGGTGCAGGGCTTCCTGTACCACTTCTGGCACGAATTCGAATACTACGTGAAGCACGGCCGTTCCATCGTGGACGGCCCGGCTGACACGGTCACCACTGGAGTCGCTGCATGAGTGCGCAGCCCGTAGCCAATGCCGCGCCGGACCTCGTCAACATCGAGATCGACGGCGTTCCGGTGCAGGTAGCCAAGGGGTCGATGATCATCCAGGCGGCGGACGCCGTCGGCATCCCCATCCCGCGCTTCTGCTACCACCGCAAGCTCCCGATCGCCGCCAACTGCCGCATGTGCCTGGTGGAGATCGAGAAGATGCCGAAGCCCGCGCCGGCCTGCGCCACGCCGGTGGGCGAGGGCATGAAGGTCTTCACGCGTTCGGACAAGGCGCTCAAGTCGCAGCGCAACGTGATGGAGTTCCTGCTCATCAATCATCCGCTCGACTGCCCGATCTGCGACCAGGGCGGCGAGTGCGAACTGCAGGACGTCTCCCTCGGTTACGGCCGTTCGGTGTCGCGCTACAACGAGCGCAAGCGCACCGTCGCCGACGAGAACATCGGGCCGCTGATCGCGACCGAGATGACGCGCTGCATCCAGTGCACGCGCTGCGTCCGCTTCACGAGCGAAATCGCCGGCACGTACGAACTCGGTGGCATGAGCCGTGGCGAGGGCCTGGAGATCGGTACCTACATCGGCAAGACGATCGAGAGCGAACTGTCGGGCAACATCATCGACGTCTGCCCGGTCGGCGCGCTGACCAACAAGCCGTTCCAGTTCCAGGCGCGCGCCTGGGAACTGATCGCGCGCCCTTCCGTCGGTTATCACGACGCGCTCGGCTCCAACCTGTGGATGCACACGCGTCGCGGTGAAGTGCTGCGCAACGTGCCGCGCGACAACGAGACGATCAACGAGTGCTGGCTCTCGGACCGTGACCGCTACAGCCACCAGGGCCTGTACGCGGCGGATCGCGTCAAGGCGCCGATGGTCAAGCGCAACGGCCAGTGGTCGACCACCACGTGGGACGACGCGCTGTCCGTCGCCCGCGAGGCGCTCAAGAGCGTCGCCGGTTCGGACCTGGGCGTGCTCGTGCACGGCGCCACCTCGAACGAGGAGGGCGAGCTCATCGTCCGTCTCGCGCGCGGCCTCGGCAGCGCGCACGTCGACCATCGCCTGCGTCAGCTCGACTTCGCCGACAACGCGTTCGCGAAGCCGTTCGCCTCGACCATCGCGTCGTTCGACACCGTGACGTCCGCGCTGCTCGTGGGCTCCGACCTGCGCCACGAGGTCCCGCTCCTCAACCACCGCATCCGTCAGGCGGTGAAGAAGGGCGCGAAGGTGTACGCCGTCAACCCGGCGCACTTCAACTTCAACTACCCGCTGGCCGGTGAGTCCGTCGCCGCGCCGCACGCGCTGGTGAACGAACTCCTCGTCCTGGCGAAGGCCGCCGGCGAGAACGGCGCGACCGTGCCGGAGTCGATCGCCGCCGCGCTCGCGGGCGTCGAGACCACCGACGCGCATCGCGACGCCTTCAAGGCGCTGTCGACCGACGGCGCGGTCGTGATCCTCGGCCAGGCCGCGGTCACGCATCCGGAAGCGTCGTGGCTGCGCGCCATCGCCCGCTTCATCGCGCAGGCCGCCGGCGCGGCGTTCAACGAGATCCCGGTCGGGGCCAACGCGCTCGGTCTCGCCTCGGTCGGCGTGCTGCCGACGGCGGGCGGTCTCGACGCGCGCGCCATGCTGGCGCAGCCGCGCAAGGGCTACATCCTCTACAACGTGGAGCCGCCGCACGACTTCGCCGACGGCGCGCTCGCGCAGCAGGCGATGCACTCCGCGCAGACCGTCGTCGCGTTTGCCGCCTATGCGAGCGACGCGCTGAAGGACTCCGCGGACGTCATCCTGCCGATCGGCCTCACCCCGGAAATCGACGGCACGCTGGTCAACGTCGAAGGCAACGCGCAGGCCGTCGTGGCCGGCGCGAAGGCGCCGGGCGAGGCACGCGCGGGCTGGAAGGTGCTGCGTGCGCTGGGCGGTTCGCTGGGTCTGCCGGGCTTCGAGTTCGACGACCTCGCGGGCCTGCGCGAGGGCCTCACGGAGCGCGCTTCCGAGGCTCGCGCGCAGCTGGCGACGCGTGCGTCCGGCGTGACGTTCTCGCGCCTGGCCACCACGCCGATCTACCGCGGCGACGCGGTGCTGCGTCGTGCCGGCGCGCTCAACGCGCATCCGCTGAACCGTCCGGCCGCCATCCGCATCAACGCGGACGACGCTGCCACGCTCGGCCTCGCCGCCGGTGGCAACGCCCGCATCGGCGACGCCGTCCTGCCGGTGGCGATCGATGCCGCGGTGCCCAACGGCGCCGCGTGGATCGAGGCCGCGCATTCCGAAACCGCGATGCTGCCCCCGTACGGCGCGGCCATCACCCTGAGCAAGGCGTAAACCATGGCCGATCAACTCTTCGACCACCTCTTGCTGCCGGTGCTCTTCATCCTGGCGATCGTGCTGCCGCTGGTCATCGGCGTCGCACTCTACGTCTGGTGGGAACGCAAGGTGCTGGGCTGGATGCACGTGCGCATGGGGCCCAACAAGGTCGGCCCCGCCGGCCTGCTGCAGGCCTTCGCGGACGTCGTCAAGCTGCTGCTGAAGGAAGTGGTCCTCCCGACCAACGCGAACAAGTTCCTGTACTACCTGGCGCCGATGCTGGCCCTGGTGCCGGCACTGTGCGCGTGGGCCGTGGTGCCCTTCAGCCCGGGCGTGGTGCTCGCCAACGTCAACGCCGGCGTGCTCTACCTGCTGGCCATGACCTCGATGGGCGTCTACGGCATCATCCTGGCCGGCTGGGCGTCCAACTCGCGTTACGCCATGCTCGGCGCCATGCGCGCCGCGGCGCAGGTGATCTCGTACGAGCTGGCGATGGGCATGTCCATCGTCTGCGTGCTGGTGCTGACGGGCAGCCTGAACCTGACGGCCATCGTCGACGCCCAGGCGGGCGGGGCGCTCAGCTGGTACTGGATCCCGCTGCTGCCGGTCTTCGTCATCTACTTCGTGTCCGGCGTGGCCGAAACCAACCGCGCGCCGTTCGACGTCGCGGAAGGCGAATCGGAAATCGTCGCCGGTTTCCACGTGGAGTACTCCGGCTCGCCGTTCGCGCTGTTCTTCCTGGCCGAATACGCCAACATGATCCTCGTGAGCTTCCTCGCCTCGATCCTGTTCGTCGGCGGCTGGCTCTCGCCGTTCCCCGAGTCGTGGGGCGTCCTCGGCCACGCCAGCTTCCTGTGGCTCTTCGCCAAGGTCTTCGTCTTCGCCTTCCTGTTCCTGTGGTTCCGCGCGAGCTTCCCGCGCTACCGCTACGACCAGATCATGCGTCTCGGCTGGAAGGTCTTCATCCCCATCACCATCGTCTGGGTCCTCGTCGCCGGCTGCATGAAGTATTTCGGCTGGGTCCACATCGGCACGGGAGCCTAAAGAGCCATGTCCCGCGTAACCCATTATTTCAAGAGCCTGCTGCTGCTCGAGCTGTTCAAGGGCATGGGCCTGACCATGCGCTACATGTTCAGCCCCAAGTACACGATGCGTTATCCCTTCGAGCACATCCCGAAGTCGAACCGCTTCCGTGGCCTGCATGCCCTTCGCCGTTACGCCAACGGTGAAGAACGCTGCATCGCGTGCAAGCTGTGCGAGGCCGTGTGCCCCGCGCTGGCGATCACCATCGACTCGGCGCCGCGCCCGGAAGACGGCCAGCGCCGCACGACGCGTTACGACATCGACCTGTTCAAGTGCATCTTCTGCGGTTTCTGCGAAGAGAGCTGCCCGGTCGACTCGATCGTCGAGACGCACGTGCACGAGTACCACTTCGAGCACCGTGGCGAGAACGTGGTGACCAAGGCCCAGCTGCTGGCCATCGGTGACCGCTTCGAGCAGGACATCGCCGCCGCCCGCGCGCAAGACGCGGCTTACCGCTGAGCGCACGGAGACCTACGCGATGAATACCGATCTGCTCCAACTCATCTGTTTCTACCTTTTCGGTGGGGTGGCCGTCATCGGCGCCCTGATGGTCATTGCCGTGAAGAACTCGGTCCACGCCGTGCTCTCGCTGGTGCTGACCTTCTTCAGCATGGCCTGCGTCTGGCTGCTGGCCGAAGCCGAGTTCCTCGCCATCGCCCTCGTGGTCGTCTACGTGGGCGCCGTGATGGTGCTGTTCCTGTTCGTGGTCATGATGCTCGACATCAAGCAGGAGGTCGTCCGCGAGGGCTTCATCCGCTACCTGCCGGTCGGCATCGTCGTGGCCGTGGTCATGCTGGTCGAGATGCTGGCGATGATCGGTGTTAAGTCGATGCATGCCCACACGCTGGGCCCCAATCCGGCGGGCGAGTCCAACGTGGCCTGGCTCGGCAAGGCGCTGTACACCGAGTTCCTGCTGCCGTTCGAGATCGCCGCGCTGATCCTCACCGTGGGCATCGTCGCCGCCGTTGCCCTGACGCTACGCCAGCGCCTTGGCGTCCGTCATCAGTCGGCGTCGCAGCAGGTCGTGGTCCAGGCCACCGACCGCGTCCGCGTCGTGAAGGTCCCGGTCGAACAGCCGGCCTCGGTCTCGCCGGCCCCGGTCGTCGCGCCCCCGCAGGAGAATGCCCCGTGATCACGCTTTCCCATTACATCGTCCTCGGCGCGATCCTCTTCTGTATCGCGGTCGCCGGACTCTTCATCAACCGCAAGAACGTGATCGTGCTGCTGATGGCGATCGAGCTGATGCTCCTGGCGGTGAACACCAACTTCGTGGCCTTCTCGCGCTTCTTCGGCGACGTCGGCGGCCAGGTCTTCGTGTTCTTCATCCTCACCGTGGCCGCGGCGGAATCCGCCATCGGCCTGGCGATCCTGGTCCTGCTGTTCCGCAATCGCAGCACGATCAACGTCGCCGAAATCGACAGCATGAAGGGTTGATCCGATGAGTCTCTCGCTTTCAATCCTGCTGACGATCGCGCTCGCACCGCTGGTGGGCTCGATCCTGGCCGGCCTCTTCGGCAAGCTGATCGGCCGGGCAGGGGCGCACACCGCGACCATCCTCGGTGTCGCCATCGCCTGCGGCCTGTCGTTCCACGTGCTCTACCAGCTCGTCTGGGGCGGCGCGCAGAACTTCAACCAGGACGTCTACACCTGGTTCGAGATCGGCAACTTCCACGCGTCGGTCGGCTTCATGGTCGATCGCCTCACCGCCATGATGATGGTGGTGGTCACCTTCGTGTCGCTGCTGGTGCACCTGTACACCATCGGCTACATGTCGGACGACCCGGGCTACCAGCGTTTCTTCAGCTACATCTCCCTGTTCACCTTCTCGATGCTGATGCTCGTCATGAGCAACAACTTCATGCAGCTGTTCTTCGGCTGGGAAGCGGTGGGCCTGGTGTCGTACCTGCTGATCGGCTTCTGGTACAAGCGCCCGACGGCGATCTTCGCGAACCTCAAGGCGTTCCTGGTCAACCGCGTCGGCGACTTCGGCTTCCTGCTCGGCATCGCCGCGATCCTCTTCTTCCTGAAGACGCTCGACTACCAGACCGCGTTCGACGCGGCGCCGACGCTGGTCGGCAAGACGCTGCAGATCACGCAGAACCACGCGTGGGATGCCGCCACCGTGATCGGCATCCTGCTGTTCATCGGCGCCATGGGCAAATCCGCCCAGGTCCCACTGCACGTGTGGCTGCCGGACTCCATGGAAGGCCCGACCCCCATCTCGGCGCTGATCCATGCCGCCACGATGGTGACCGCGGGCATCTTCATGGTCGCGCGCATGTCGCCGATCTTCGAGCTGACCGAGGGCGCGCTCTCGTTCATCCTCGTTATCGGTTCCACGACCGCCCTGTTCACAGGCCTCATCGGCATCGTGCAGAACGACATCAAGCGCGTGATCGCGTACTCCACGCTTTCGCAGCTGGGCTACATGACCGTCGCGCTGGGCGTGTCCGCCTATAGCGGGGCCGTGTTCCACCTGATGACCCACGCCTTCTTCAAGGCGCTGCTGTTCCTCGGCGCGGGTTCGGTCATCATCGGCATGCACCACGAGCAGGACATGCGCTACATGGGCGGCCTGCGCAAGTACATGCCGGTCACGTGGATCACGATGTGGATCGGCTCGCTGGCCCTCGCCGGCACGCCGTTCTTCTCGGGCTTCTACTCGAAGGACGCCATCATCGAGGCCGTCGGCGAGTCGCACCGCTGGGGCGCGAACTACGCATACTTCTGCGTGCTGGCGGGTGTGTTCGTCACTTCGCTGTACAGCTTCCGCCTGCTCTACATGACCTTCCATGGCAAGGAGCGCTTCACGGTGGAGCACAAGGCGCACGGCCACGGCCACGACGCCCATGCGGACCATCACGACGACGCGCACGACGACCATGGCCATTACACGCCGGGCGTCCTCGAGCACGCGCCGCACGAATCGCCCTGGGTCGTCACGGTGCCGCTGGTGCTGCTGGCCATCCCGTCGATCCTCATCGGCTTCTTCACCGTCGGCCCGATGCTCTTCGGCGACTGGTTCGGCAAGGCGATCCACGTCGACGAGGCGAACAACGTCCTGGGCGAACTCGCGCACGAGTTCCACGGCGCCTTCGGCATGGGCCTCCACGGTTTCACGGCCGCGCCGTTCTGGCTGGCGTTCGCCGGCTTCGCGGTGGCGACCTACGTGTACCTTTTCAACCCGACCGTCGCCGACAAGGCGAAGAGCGCGCTGAAGCCGGTGTACGAGGTGCTGAACCACAAGTACTGGATCGATGAACTCTACTTCGCGGTGTTCGCGAAGGGTGGCGTGAAGCTCGGCGAAGGCCTCTCGAAGGTGGGCGACGCCGCCATCATCGACGGTGCCATCGTGAACGGCTCGGCCGGCCTGGTGCAGCGCATCGCGAGCGGCACCCGCCGCCTGCAATCCGGATTCCTCTTCCACTACGCCTTCGCCATGATCCTCGGCCTCATCCTGCTTCTCGGCGGGTACTGGCTGATCGGGCAATAAGGGAAACGAGCTCTATGTCGAATCACTTGCTCAGCCTGCTGATCTGGCTTCCGGTCGTCGGCGCCATCCCGGTGCTGCTGGCCGGCGCCGGTCGCCCAGGCCTCGCCCGCTGGATCTCGCTCCTGGTCGCGGTCGCCACGTTCGCCGCCAGCCTGGCCCTCCTGCCTGCCTACGATGCCGCCACCGGCACGCTCCAGCTCTCGGAATCGATGAGCTGGATCCCGTCGCTGGGCATCAATTACTCGCTCGCCGTCGACGGCATCTCCGTCGCCCTGATCGTCCTCACCACCTTCGTCCAGATCCTGGTCATCGTCGGCGCGTGGGAAGTCATCCAGAACAAGCCGCACCAGTACATGGCCGCGATGCTGGTTCTCGAAGGCGCGATGGTCGGCGTGTTCTGCGCGACGGACGCGATGCTGTTCTACGTGTTCTTCGAAGCGATGCTGATCCCGATGTTCATCCTCATCGGTATCTGGGGCGGCCCGCGCCGCGTCTACGCGACGCTGAAGTTCTTCATCTACACGTTCTTCGGCTCGATCTTCATGCTGATCGGCCTGATCTACCTGTATCATAAGACCGGCGGCAGCTTCGCCATGTCGGACATGGCCAACGTCCACCTGACGATGACCGAGCAGACCTGGCTGTTCTTCGCCTTCCTGCTGGGCTTCGCGATCAAGGTGCCGATGGTGCCGGTGCACACCTGGCTGCCCGACGCCCACGTCGAAGCGCCGACCGGCGGTTCGGTGGTGCTGGCGGCCGTGATGCTGAAGATCGGTGGCTACGGCTTCCTGCGCTTCAGCCTGCCGATCACGCCGGACGCCTCGCACGAGTTCGCGTGGCTGATCATCGTGCTCAGCCTGATCGCCGTCTGCTACATCGGCTACATCGCGCTCGTGCAGCAGGACATGAAGAAGCTGGTGGCGTACTCGTCCATCGCGCACATGGGTTTCGTCACCCTGGGCATCTTCATGGGCTTCCTGCTGGTCCGTGAGACCAACGATCCGGATGCCGCGCGTCTCGGCATGCAGGGTGCGATGGTCCAGATGATCTCGCACGGCTTCATCTCCGGCGCGATGTTCAGCTGCATCGGCGTGCTCTACGACCGCCTGCATTCGCGCCAGATCAAGGACTACGGCGGCGTCATCAACGTGATGCCGGTCTTCGCCCCGTTCTACGTCCTGTTCGCCATGGCCAACAGCGGTCTGCCGGGTACGAGCGGCTTCGTCGGCGAGTTCATGGTCATCCTGGCCGCCTTCAGTGCCAATCCGTGGATCGCGCTGTTCGCCGCTTTCACGCTGATCATCGGCGCCGCGTACACGCTGTGGATGGTGAAGCGCGTCCTCTGGGGCGACATCACCAACAAGCATGTGGCGGAACTGAAGGACGTCAACGGTCGCGAGATCTTCATGCTGAGCGCGTTCGCCGCGGGCGTGCTGCTCTTCGGCATCTGGCCCGAACCGCTGGTCCACCTGATGGACGCCTCGGTCGCTCGTATCGTCGAGCAGCTGGCCATCACCAAAGTCTGATCGGGAATAATCATGCCGAGTATCAACGACATCCTGATCCTGCTCCCCGAGGTCTACCTCGTGGTCGCGGCCTGCGTGCTGCTCCTGCTGGATGCGTACCTCAAGCCGGGCCAGAAGGGCACGGTTCACTGGCTCTCCATCCTCGTGCTGCTGGTCGGCGCGTATCTGGTCGTCAGCGGGTCGCCGACGACGCCGGTCACCGCGTTCAGCGGCATGTTCGTCCGCGACGGTGTCGCGGAGGTGCTGAAGCTGTTCTCGCTGCTGATCACCGCGGTGATCTTCGTCTACGCGCGTCCGTACCTGAAGGAGCGGGCGATCCCGTTCGGCGAGTTCTACACGCTGACGATCTTCGCCACCGTCGGCATCATGTTCCTGGTGTCCGCCGGTAGCCTGGTCACCGTCTACCTGGGCCTCGAACTCCTGACGCTGTCGTCGTACGCCCTGGTCGCGCTCAACCGCGATTCGCGCCTGTCGTCCGAAGCGGCGATCAAGTACTTCGTTCTGGGCGCGCTCGCCTCGGGCATGCTGCTGTACGGCATGTCGATGGTGTATGGCGCCACCCACAGCCTCGATCTGCACGCGATCCACGCCGCGATCGTTGGCGCCGAGTGGAAGACGCTGCTGCTGTTCGGCCTGGTCTTCATGATCGTCGGCATCGGCTTCAAGCTCGGCGCGGCCCCGTTCCACATGTGGATCCCGGACGTCTACCAGGGCTCGCCGACCGCCGTCACCGTGTTCATCGGTTCGGCGCAGAAGCTGGCCGCGTTCGGCATGGCCTACCGCCTGCTGTCGACCGGCATGGGCGACATCGCCGGCGGCACGTCGGGTCTCGCGCCGCAGTGGCAGCTGATGCTGGCCGTGCTCGCGGTCCTGTCGCTCGCGATCGGTAACCTCGTCGCCATCGTGCAGACCAACCTGAAGCGCCTGCTGGCTTATTCGACCATCTCGCACATGGGTTACCTCCTGCTCGGCCTGGTGAACGCCGGTCCGGAGGGCTATTCGGCCGCGATGTTCTACGCCGTGAGCTACGCGCTGACCAGCGCCGCCGCGTTCGGCATGATCCTCGTGCTCTCGCGCTCGGGCTTCGAGTGCGAGGAGATCGACGATCTGCGTGGCCTGAACCAGCGTTCGCCGTGGTTCGCCTTCATGATGCTGCTGGTGATGTTCTCGCTCGCCGGCGTGCCGCCGCTGTTCGGCTTCTTCGGCAAGCTGCTGGTCCTCAAGGCCGCCGTCGACGCGGGCATGTTGTGGCTCGCCATCGTCGGCGCCGTCGCGGCCATCATCGGTCTCTACTACTACCTGCGCGTGGTCAAGGTCATGTACTTCGACGCGCCGGCCGAAGGCACCGACGTCCGCGCCACCGCCGATGCTCCGGCCCGCTGGGTGCTGTCGATCAACGCCCTCGCGCTGCTGATCCTCGGCTTCACGTGGGCACCGCTCCTGGCCTGGTGCCAGCGCGCGTTCGGCGGCTGATCGATCCGCCAATGTCGAAAAAGGGGGCGCCGCGAGGCGCCCCCTTTTCGTTTCATCCTCGCCGAAACCGCAAGCGCGAGAGTCCCAGCACCCACACCGTCGTACCGGCGCACGCCGGTATCCACGGCCTCGGTTCGCGGTTTTCGCGACATGCCACACGCCGGAAACGTCACCGCGACAACCGATCGTCTCGCCGTGGACCCCGGCGTGCGCCGGGGTGACGAGCCGGAGAGTTGCGGCACCCGCTACGTCATGCCGGCACAAGCGGAACGTCGCGGCACCCCTCACCGTCATACCGGCGCACGCCAGTATCCACGGCCTCGGTGCACGGTTTTCGCGGTGGGCCACACGCCGGAAACGTCACCGCGACAACCGATCGTCTCGCCGTGGACGCCGGCGTGCGCCGGGGTGACGAGCCGGATAGTTGCGGCACCCGCTACGTCATGGCGGCACAAGCGGAACGTCACGGCATCCCTCACCGTCATACCGGCGTACGCCGGTATCCACGGCCTCGGTGCACGGTTTTCGCG
>NZ_FODZ01000003.1:266055-311844 GCF_900110505.1 Luteibacter sp. UNC138MFCol5.1 | reverse complement strand
CCCTCACCGTCATACCGGCGTACGCCGGTATCCACGGCCTCGGTGCACGGTTTTCGCGACACGTCACACGCCAGAAACGTCGTCGCGACAACCGATCGTCTCGCCGTGGACCCCGGCGTGCGCCGGGGTGACGAGCCGGAGGAGTCGCGGCATCCCTCACCGTCACGGCGGCACAAGCGGAACGTCGCGGCATCCCTCACCGTCATACCGGCGTACGCCGGTATCCACGGCCTCGGTGCACGGTTTTCGCGACACGCCGCACGCAGGAACGTGATCGCGACAACCGATCGCCTCGCTGTGGACCCCGGCGTGCGCCGGGGTGACGAGCTCGAGAGTCGCGGCACTCCTCACCGTCATATCGGCGAACGCCGGTATCCACGTCCCCGGTTCACGCTTTTCGCGACACGCCATACGAGGGCAGGTCATCGCGACAACCGGTCGCGCCGGGGTGACGATGACGGCGCGCGGCAAACGACCTCGCTTCGAGCCCCTTGTCACAAAAATGTATGACGAAGGGCTTGCAAGAATTCGGCCACGTCGCTATACTTTTTTGACTCTGATGCGGGGTGGAGCAGTCTGGCAGCTCGTCGGGCTCATAACCCGAAGGTCGTAGGTTCGAATCCTACCCCCGCTACCAGTTTTCCTAAAAAGCGCGAACCTCACGGTTCGCGCTTTTTTCTTGTGAGCGAGGATACGCCCATGGCCTGGGAACACATCCTTTCGGACAACCTCACCACGACCGCCGTCGGCGTGCTGATCGTGGTCGTTTCGTTCAACCGCTTGCTCGCATTCCTCTGGCCGTTCGCGCTGCTGATGCCGCTCGTGCCGATCTTCTCGCTCGCGTACTCGGGTTACCCCGATGGCGTGTTCATGTGGAGCTACGTGCCCATCGGGATCGCGATCTACGCGCGGATCAAGCTCGGTAGCTTTCCCAGGACGTGAGGTGGACCATGGCTGCCTTCCGGCACTTGCCGCTGGACCGGGCTGTGATTAATTTCGCGACTCCATCCACAAGGAGTGCGACGTGAGGACGATCGGTAACATCATCTGGTTCGTATTCGGCGGCCTGATCATGGGCCTGGGCTGGTGGCTGGCGGGGCTCGTCTGCTTCATCACGATCGTCGGCATTCCCTGGGGCCGTTCCTGCTTCGTGATCGGCTCGTTCGCGTTCTGGCCGTTCGGCAAGGAAGCGGTCGACCGCCGCGACCTCACGGGGCGCGGCGACATCGGCACCAGCGTGTTCGGCACGGTCGGCAACATCGTCTGGTTCGTCTTTGCCGGCATCTGGCTGGCCATAGGCCACGTGTGCTCGGCCATCGCCTGCTGCGTCACGATCATCGGCATCCCGTTCGGCTGGCAGCACCTCAAGCTTGCAGGCATCGCGCTCGCGCCGATCGGCAAGACGGTGGTGAGCACCGACGTTGCGGAAGCCTCGCGCCGGATGAACGCGGAAGCCGCCGTTCTTCGGGCACGCGCCTGAGCATGGCTGCACGGTTCATGCGCCTGCTCCGGAGCGGGCTGGCGGTTATCGCCATCACCGTGTCGATCAGCGGTTGCACCCGCGATGCGATGATCGAGAAGTTCACTCCGCACCCGGAAGCCGAGCAGGCGAAGAAGGCGATCGACGACTGGCGCATGGGGCGCCTGGCGGACCTACGCCCGCAACTATCGCAGGAACTCGCAGCTCAGGTCACGGACGAGCAGCTCGCCGTCATGGCGGTCGGGTTCCCGCGTGGCGAGCCGCGCTCCGTCAGGGTGATCGGAGCGACGACACATTTCCAGTCCGATACCCGTCGCTACGACGTCACGTATGAGTATGACTTCGACGGTCGCTGGTTCGTGGCGAGCGCCGTGATCCTGAAGGTTGGCGACATCGCCCGGATCGCCGGACTGCACGGGCAGATGCGTTCGCAGTCGATGGAGCAGGTCAACGCGTTCACGCTCGCGCACAAGGGCGGACTGCATTGGCTGATGCTGTGCCTTGCCATCGCCGCCCCGGTGTTCTGTCTGGCGGTTTTCGTGATCTGCATCAGGACGCCCTTCCGTCGCCGGAAGGTGTGGTGGGCGCTGTTCACGCTCGTCGGTGTGTGCACGGTGCATTTCAACTGGACGACGGGGCAGGCGGACTTCACCCCGCTCTCGTTTCAGCTGCTGGCGGCGTCCACGGCGGCCGTACCGTTCGGCCCATGGATCCTCGGCGTTTCGGTGCCGTTCGGCGCCATCATGTTCCTGATTCGTCGCAAGGCTCTCGTCGCGAGGGCCGGAGCCGAAGCTACTGCGGCCTAACCGGGCAGGGGCAGGGCGACCTCGGGTTCGCCGCTGGTCGCATAGCGGTTACGGCCCGCGCTCTTCGCGAGATAGAGCGCCTGGTCCGCGTGACGGACGAGGTCGCGTGCGTCGGCCGACATCGCGGTAGCGACCCCGATGCTCACCGTGACCCGGCCGTCGATGCCGTGGTCGTATTCGAGCAGGGCGTCGTACACGGCGCGCGTCATGCGTCGCGCGACGACCTGCGCGCCCTCCGCCGGTGCCAGCGGAAGCAGGGCGATGAACTCCTCGCCGCCGTAGCGCGCGATGAAATCGGCCGGTCGGCGCAAGGCGCCCGCGAGGAGGCGTGCGACCGCTTTCAGGGCGATGTCGCCTTCGGGGTGGCCGCGCGTGTCGTTGAAGGTCTTGAAGAGGTCGACGTCGATCATCAGCGCGCTGATCGGTTTGCCGTCGCGCGAGGCCTCGCGGACACGCTCCGCGAAGGCCTGTTCGAACGCGCGGCGGTTCGGGATGCCCGTGAGCTCGTCGAGCAGCGAGACGCGCTCGACCGCGGTCAGCGCGTCGGACAACCGGTCGCGCGTGGCGGCGAACCAGAACTGCGTCTGCACCACACGGACGACGTAGCAGAGCATGGCCAGCGCCATGACGATGCGTCCGAACATCCCTTGCGAGTCGCGGATGCCGAGGCTCAGCGCGAAGATGGCCGCCAGCAGGAGGCCGGGTGCGAATCCGGCCGCCAGCTGCCGCGCCCATAGCCTTCCCGCGGGATCGAAGGCGCGTGGCGTGCGGCCGTGGTGGAGCAGGCAGAGCAGCGCGGCGAAGGGCAGGGTGGGCAACACGTCCGCGAGCTGGCGGAGGACGGGCAGGTCCGGGTAGAGCTCGTCGTGATTGTGGATGCCCGCCGAGAGGGCGTACAGGCCGAGGAAGATCGTCGTCAGCCGGAAGAACCGGTACTCCTTGTCGTCCTGTGCGGCGAAGGTGCGGATGAGGAACGTCAGGAAGAGGAAGACGTTCTCGACGTCGAAGGCGACGACGACCCAGACCATGTCCTCGTTCTTCAAAAAACCGTTCCCGTCGCTGAGGTCGCGCACGCCGAGGTAGCAGAGGATGACGAGCAGAATGAGAAGCGCCCCGTCCACGACGCGGCGTGCCGGGGTGGTGGGTTCGTCGCGCGTCGCGACGGCCGCGTAGAGCAGCGGCAGCCCGAAGCTGACGAACAGCACATAGGTGGATATGAGGTTCTGTTCCGTGCCGGACCGGGCGATGGCGTAGCCCATGCCGGCGACCCAGCAGGCGAGGCCGAGCGCGAGGCAGGCCATGGTCCGCCGGTCGTACGAGGGCCATCGCAAGGCGACCACCGCGGCGAGGCAGGCAAGCCCGGACGCCGTGAGCATCAGGTAATAAGCAAGTTCCGGGAGATCGCGACCCGCGACCAGCGGCGCCAGGACCTGCACCAACGGAAAGGCGAGGAGCACGGCTCCATAGCCCAGGTATCGCCCCGGCGTTCGCATACCTGTGCTTCCTCCCCCTCAAGTGGCGCGCAGGCGTGCATCGTGCCACGAGACGCGGGCGTCGGCGATGCCCCGGGCGCCACATCGTCGCGTTGCCGAAAACGCGCTCATAGGCCCGGAGAGCGGATAGGCGACCGGATCATGTGCGCAAGATCGGTCGTGCGCCATCCCATCGCGCTCGCTACGCTTGTTCCATGACCCATTCCTCGCACCTTCGCTTTCGCCGCGTCCTCGACCACATGGACGTCCATCTCGACGGCGATCTTTCGCTGGAGACGCTCGCGCGTGTCGCGGCATGGTCGCCGTTCCACTTCCACCGGCGGTTCTCGGCGCTGACCGGCATGACCGTGCATCGCTACGTGCAGCTGTCGCGCTTCAAACGCGCCGCGTGGCAGGCGGCGTTCCGTCCGGACGCGTCGATGACGACGATCGCGCTGGACGCCGGCTATGAGAGTCCGGACGCGTTCACCCGCGCGTTCCGGCAGCGGCTGGGCCAGTCGCCCTCCGCATTCCGCGAGGCACCCGATTGGCGCGTCTGGGCAACGGCCTGGCGCGAACTCGACGAAGTAAGGAGGTTCCACATGCCTGCAGGTCATCGTCTCGACGAGGTTCGGATCGTCGATGTCTCCCCGGTGCGCGTCGCGTGCCTGCCGCACGTCGGCGATCCGGCCCGCATCGGCGAATCGGTGCGTCGCTTCATCGCGTGGCGTCGCGCCACCGGACTCTCGCCATCCCGAAGTGCGACCTGGAACGTGCTTCACGACGATCCCGAGACCACGCCTCCCGAGCGATACCGCCTCGACATCTGCGCGTCGTGCGACGTCGTGGAAGCGAACGATGCCGGTATCGTGGCCGGGACGATCGAAGGGGGACGCTGCGCGGTGCTGCGGCATACCGGTTCCGACGCGTTGCTCGGCGACGCCATCCGTTTCCTTTACGCCGACTGGCTGACCGCGAGCGACGAGGAGCCGCGCGATGCGCCGCTGTTCCTTCAGCGCGTCGCGTTCTTCCCCGATGTGCCGGAGCACGAGGCGGTGACGGATATCTACCTGCCGCTCGGAAGGGCCTCGAGCCCGGCGTAGGGTACCGATGAGTGACGGGGCGCGTTACAGTCGGCCCATGCCCCGGACCTTGCTCGCCTTGCTGGTTCCAGAAGCCGAACCGCTCGTCGGCGACCTCCGCGCGCGGATGGACCCGTCGGCGCGGCGCGGGCTGGGCGCGCACATCACGCTCGTCTATCCGTTCATCGACAGCCCGTCGGTGACGCCGGAGGTCCTCGATCGCCTGCGCGGCGTGACCGCGCGTCACGCCGCTTTTTCGTTCCGCCTCGCCGATGTCGGGACGTTCCCCTCGACGGTCTGGCTCGGGCCCACGCCGGCCGACGCGATCGCGCGTCTCGTGGTCGATCTGGAGGCCTCGTTCCCGGACCGTCCCCGTGCCGGCCCCGTCTTCGATGGCTTCGTGCCGCACCTTTCCGTCGCGCGTAACGTCCGCCGCGATCACGACGCGATCGTGGCGACCTGCCGGGGCCGCCTCCTCGCCAGCGGCGAGGTCGCCTGCCGGGCGCGCGAGGTCCATGTGATGGAGCGCGCCGATGCGGGCTGGCGCGTTCTCGCGGCGGCGCCCCTCTCGGAGGCCTAGGCCGCCGGGAACAGGCGGCGGTGGTCGCCGTCGCGGTACCAGCCGGCCACCGCGTCCGGCACCAGCCCGCAGGGATCGATGCCGGCCGCGGCGAACAAGTCCAGTGTGTCGAGCAGCGCCCGCCGCATCCGGACGGCGCCGGGATCGTCCGGCGCGTTGTGCCTCGCCCATTCGAGCGTCTCGTGGAGCCGCAGGGACCAGTCGTGGAGCAGGTCGGCTCGAGCGGCGAGGTGCTGGCGGAGCCAGGGCCGGATGGACTGGAGCGGAAACGCGTCGGTCGCCGCGATCCCGGCGAGCAGCTCACCGATGGGCTCCGCGGCGCCACGGAACCACTCGGTATGGCCCGCCGCCGAGTCGGGAACGACCAACGGCGCCATCGCCTGGTGCGTGGCGAAGGTCTCGATCAGCCGCCGTTCCACCCGCCGTGCCTCGGCGACACGCCCGGCGTCGAGCAGCAGGCCCCGGTCCAGGTCGAAGAAGTCGAAGAACCGGCGGTGCAGGGTGCTGAACCGGGTGAAAGGCTCGCGGGAGAACCCCACCTTCAGGAGATCCTCGTCCCGGCAGGGCAGCACGTAGACGAAAGCACGGCCACGGGAGGCGAAGCGGGGGTAGGGTGTTTCTTCGTCCATCCCGACAGTATGGGTGGCGGCGGTCTCATGGAGCGCGCCAGCCGGAGGGATTTCGGCCTGGTGGCGTCCTGCGACGCAGCCAGTGGCGACCTTGCAGGGAAGTGCGCTTTTACGATAGAATCAGTGAATCTTAAGCGGTGTTGGTGACGGTTTCGGCCTCTCACCGGTGGGCGCTTCAGGAACTTTCTTTTTACAAGAAAGCCTCCTCGTGAGGCTTTTTTGTTGGGCGCACGGAGGCGTCCTGCGACACGACTGTGAGCGCCGTCAGGGCATCGCGGCGCGCGCGGGAGGAAAGTGTCGGATACATCGGCGAACGAAAGGAATGGGCCGTTCGCGCCCTTTTTTTGTTTCTGGCCACCGGAAAAACCGCAGGTAACGTGGACACCAAAGCACTTTCCCAACGATTCAGCGACATCGTGGCCGAGCGCGGCCTCGAGGTTCTGGGCATCGAATTCCTGCCGGTCGACGGCCAGCAGACGCTGCGCGTCTACCTCGACGTCGTCGAGGCCGAGCGCGAGCGCCGCGAAGCGGCGGAGATCCCGCCCGAGGTGAACGTCAACGACTGCGAGGACGCCAGCCGCGAGTTTTCGGCGTTCCTGGACGTTGAAGACCCGATCCCGGGCAACTATGTACTGGAAGTCTCCTCGCCCGGTATCGACCGCCCCCTGTTCACGGCGGAGCAGTTCGCCCGCGTGGCCGGCCAGGAGGTCAAGGTGGTGCTCAAGGCCCCGATCGACGGCCGTCGCCGCCTCAAGGGCAACGTCGTTGAAGTAAACGGCGAGCACATTGTGGTGCAGGGCGAAGCGGGCCGGTTCGAATTCGAGCATGCGGACGTCGAAAGCGCCCGCGTGGTTCCCGACTGGGTGGCCCTCGGCTATGCGCCGCAGCCGAAGCCCACGGGCGGAAAGAAATCCAAATAACAGAAACGACGGGGTGCCGCGGGGCATCCTTACGGGAGTAGCGGCAATGAGCAAAGAACTTTTGCTGGTAGTCGACGCGGTCGCCAACGAGAAGGGCGTGCCGCGCGAAGTCATTTTCGAAGCCATGGAAGCGGCGCTGGCCTCGGCCGCCAAGAAGCGCTACCCCGATGAGGATCCGGACATCCGGGTCGAAATCGATCGCAACAGCGGCGATTACGAGACCTTCCGTCGCTGGGAGATCATCGCGGACGACGGCGAGATGGAGGATCCGTCCTTCCAGATCCGTCTGATGGACGCCCAGGACGAGGCCGGTGAGGACGAAGTCGCCGAGGTCGGCGGCTGGATCGAGCACCAGATCGAGAACGCCGAGTTCGGCCGCATCGCCGCGCAGGCCGCGAAGCAGGTGATCGTGCAGCGCGTGCGCGAAGCCGAGCGCCAGCAGGTCGTGGACGCCTTCCGCGACCGCGTCGGCGAACTGGTCACCGGTATCGTCAAGCGCGTCGAGCGCGGCAACGTGTACCTCGACCTCGGCAGCAACGCCGAGGCCTTCATTCCGCGCGACAAGACGATTCCTCGCGAATCGGCGCGCGTCGGCGACCGCGTCCGCGGTTACCTGTACGAAGTGAAGTCGGAAATCCGTGGTCCGCAGCTGTTCGTCTCGCGCAGCGCGCCGGAGTTCATGATCGAACTGTTCAAGCTCGAAGTGCCGGAAGTCGGCCAGGGTCTCGTCGAGATCAAGGGCTGCGCCCGCGATCCGGGCGATCGCGCCAAGATCGCCGTCGTCGCCCACGACAGCCGCACCGATCCCATCGGCGCGTGCATCGGCATGCGCGGTTCGCGCGTGCAGGCGGTGTCGAACGAGCTCAACGGCGAGCGCGTCGACATCATCCTGTGGCACGAGAACCAGGCGCAGTACGTCATCAACGCGATGGCGCCGGCCGAAGTCCAGTCGATCATCATGGACGAGGAAAAGCACTCGATGGACATCGCGGTCGCCGAGGACAAGCTGTCCCAGGCGATCGGCCGCGGCGGCCAGAACGTGCGCCTCGCCAGCAAGCTCACCGGCTGGCAGCTCAACGTGATGACGCAGGACCAGGTCACCGCGAAGTCGGAAGCCGAACAGCAGGCCGCGCTGCAGCTGTTCATGGACCGCCTGGAAGTCGACGAGGAAATCGCCGGCATCCTGGTCTCGGAAGGCTTCTCCTCGGTCGAGGAAATCGCCTATGTCCCGGCCGGCGAGCTGCTGGCCGTGGAAGGCTTCGACGAGGACATCGTCGAGGAACTCCGCGCCCGCGCCCGCGACGCGCTGCTCACCGACGCCCTCGCGGTGGAGGAAGGCATCGACGAGAACGGTCCGGCGGCCGAACTGCTCGAACTGGAAGGCATGGACGAACCCACCGCCTTCGCGCTCGCGGAGCGCAACGTGAAGACGCTCGACGACCTGGGCGACCTCGCCGTCGACGAACTGATCGATATCGAAGGCATGACCGAGGAACGCGCTTCGCAGCTGATCATGGCCGCGCGCGCTCCGATGATCGCCCGACTGGAGAAGGGCGGCTAAGCGCGAATCCGGAAGCGCCCTGGACGGGCGCCTCGAGGGAAGCCGAGAGGTTTCCCGCCAGGGATGGAGGCAGCCGTACGGGTCATCGACGGCACGTATGGTTACGCGCGGGAACGGCGGAGAATAAAGAACGATGTCGGACGTCACTATCAAACAACTGGCACAGGTCCTGGAAATGCCAGTCGAGAAGCTCCTTGGGCAGCTCGACCAGGCCGGGATGAAATTCAACAACGCGGATCAGGTGATCAGCAGCACCGAGAAGGTGAAGCTGCTCGGTTTCCTGCGCCGCACGCATGGCAAGAACGAGCCGGCTCCGGAAGCGGACGACTCGGCGCCGCGCCAGATCACCCTGAAGCGCCGCACGGTCGGCGAGCTGAAGGTGAACTCGGGCTCGGGCCGTGGCGCCGGTCCGGCCAAGACGGTCAACGTCGAGGTCCGCGCCAAGCGCACCTACGTCAAGCGCAGTGCGATCGCGGAAGACGCGTCCCACGATCCGGAACGCGAGGAGGCCACGCGCAAGCTGGCCGAGTCGCAGGCCCAGCGCGAGCACGAAGAGGCCCAGCGCCACGAGGAAGCCGAGCGTCGCCGCGAGGCCGAAGAGGCACGCGTGCAGGCCGAGGCCGAAGCCCGTCGCCAGGAAGAGGCCGCCGCCGAGGCGCGCCGCCAGGCGGAAGCCGCCGCGGCGGAACAGGCCCGTGCCGAACAGGCGCGCGCCGAGGCTTCGGCTGCCGTCGACACCGAGGCGCCGGCGACCCCGGCCGCCACGGCTCCCGCGGCCGGCGACGATGGCGTGGGCCATCAGACGGCCAAGCTCGACACGCGCTCGCTGGGCATGATCCTGCCGCGCATCCACGAGCCGCGTAAGCGCGAGCGCGTGGTCTCCAAGCCTGCGCCACCCCCGGCTCCCGCGCCGGCACCCGCTCCCGCCCCGGCGGCAGCGGCGCGTCCGGCCGGCCCGTCCGCGGCCCGTCCGGCGCCGACCTCGACGGCCGCGCCGTCGGGCGATCGTGGCGCCGCGCGTCCGAAGCACGGCGGTGGCGGTGCGGGTAACGGCGGTCGTGGCGAGCGCGAGCCGGGCGGCAAGCGATTCGCCGCCGGCGAGCTGCACCTGTCCGACGCCGATCGCGCGCGTCGCTCCAGCGGCGGCAACCGTCGCGGTGGCGGCAAGGTGCGCGGTCGTGCCGAAGTCCCGCGTGGCGGTTCCGCGCCGACGGGTCCGCACGGCTTCACGCGTCCCACCGCCGCGGTGGTGCGCGACGTCGTGATCGGCGACAACAACCTCGTCGCCGACCTCGCGCAGAAGATGGCCGTGAAGGGTGCCGAGGTGGTCAAGGCGCTGTTCAAGATGGGCGTCATGGCGACCATCAACCAGACGATCGACCACGACACGGCCGCGCTCGTCGTCGAGGAGCTGGGCCACAACCCGGTCCGCGCCACGGACAACGACGCCGAAGCCGCGCTGGCCTCGCACACCCAGAGCGTTGAGCTCGACGGCGAGAAGGTCACGCGTCCGCCGGTCGTCACGATCATGGGTCATGTCGACCACGGCAAGACCTCGCTGCTCGACTACATCCGCCGTACCAAGGTGGCGTCGGGCGAGGCGGGTGGCATCACGCAGCACATCGGCGCGTACCACGTCGAAACCAGCCGTGGCGTCATCACGTTCCTCGATACGCCGGGCCATGCCGCGTTCACGTCGATGCGTGCGCGTGGCGCGCAGTCCACGGACATCGTGGTGCTCGTGGTCGCCGCCGACGACGGCGTCATGCCGCAGACGCAGGAAGCCGTGAAGCACGCGCGCGCCGCCAAGGTGCCGCTGATCGTCGCGCTCAACAAGATGGACAAGTCCGACGCCAACCCGGACAACGTGAAGCAGGGCCTCGCCAACCTGGAAGTCATTCCGGAAGAGTGGGGCGGCGACACGCCGTTCGTGCCGCTCTCGGCGAAGACCGGCGACGGTGTCGACGCGCTGCTCGACGCGATCTCGATCCAGGCCGAGATCATGGAACTCAAGGCGGTGGCCGACGGCCGCGCCTCGGGTGTCGTGATCGAATCGAGCCTCGACCGCGGTCGTGGTCCGGTGGCCACGGTGCTGGTGCAGCAGGGCACGCTGAAGAAGGGCGACTTCGTCGTCTGCGGTGTCGAATACGGCCGCATGCGCGCGCTCGTCGACGAAACCGGCAAGCAGGTCAACGAAGCCGGTCCGTCGATCCCCGTGCAGGTGCTCGGTCTGTCGGGCGTGCCGGAGTCGGGTGACGACTTCGTCGCCGTGAAGGATGAGCGCCTGGCCCGCGAAGTCGCGGCCGAGCGTCAGCTGAAGCGTCGCGAGAACCGGCTGGTGTCGAAGTCCAACCGTCTGGAAGACATCATGGCCCAGATGGGCCAGGGCGAAGGCCAGCAGACCCTCAACATCCTGGTCAAGGCCGATGTGCAGGGTTCGGTCGAAGCGCTGCGCGACTCGCTCACCCAGATCGGCAACGACCTGGTGAAGGTGAACGTCATCTCGTCCGGCGTGGGCGGCATCACGGAGTCGGAAGCGACGCTGGCGGCTGCCTCGAAGGCGCTGATCATCGGCTTCAACGTCCGTGCCGACGCCTCGGCGCGCAAGGTGATCGATACGAACGGCCTCGATGTCCGTTACTTCTCGATCATCTACGACGTCATCGACCAGGTGAAGCAGGCGGCCTCGGGCCTCCTGGGCGTGGAGATCCGCGAAGAGATCATCGGTATCGCGCAGGTTCGCGACGTGTTCCGTTCGTCGAAGTTCGGCGCGGTCGCGGGTTGCATGGTCACCGAAGGTTTCGTCAAGCGCTCCAAGCCGATCCGCGTGCTGCGCGACAACGTCGTGGTGTTCCAGGGCGAGCTGGAATCGCTCCGCCGCTTCAAGGAGCTGGTGGACGAGGTCCGCAACGGCATGGAATGCGGTATCGCCGTGAAGCAGTACAACGACGTGAAGGTCGGCGACCAGATCGAGTGCTTCGAGCGCATCGAAGTGGCCCGCACGTTGTAAGAAAAGCGGAGATGGGGGGTGGGAAATGGGGGCGCATGGATGCGTCGTGAGCGGTACCGGTAGCGCCGCGGGGCGTATCCGGCTCCCTCAGGCGCACGTACATGCGCCCCCACTTCCCATCTCCCATCTCCTTCTTGGCCTCAGGCCAATGGTTCCCGGAGTGCCCTCCCCATGCCTTCCCGCGATTTCAAGCGCACCGACCGCGTGTCCGCCGAGCTCCGCCGCGAAATCGGCCTGCTCGTCCACGCCGCCGTGCGCGACCACGCGCTGCCCTCGGTCAGCGTGTCCGACGTCGAGGTCACCAAGGATCTCGACTGGGCCACCGTGTGGGTCACCACGTTGATGCCCGAACGGTCCGCCGAGGCCGTCAAGGCCCTGAAAGAGCTCGCCCCCGAATTCCGCCGGACGCTGTCGCGGTCGATGCGCCTGCGTCGCGTGCCCGAGCTGAAGTTCAAGTACGACGAGTCGGTCGACACCGGCGAGCGCATCGAGCGCCTGCTGCGCGAGAACCCCGTGCCGCCGGCGGATGCCGACGAAACCTGATCGCCATCCTTCGCGCATGAATCGCCGCTCGTTCCGCGACATCCACGGCATCCTCCTCCTCGACAAGCCGCTCGGTCTCAGCTCCAACCAGGCGTTGCAGACGGCGCGCCGGCTCGTCGGAGCGGCCAAGGGCGGCCACACCGGCAGCCTCGACCCGCTGGCCACGGGCCTGCTTCCCCTCTGCTTCGGCGAGGCGACCAAGATCGCCGGCTGGCTGCTGGGCTCGCGGAAGGCGTACGAGGCCGAGGTGAAGCTGGGCCAGACGACGACCACGGCCGATCTCGAGGGCGAGGTCGTCGAAACGCGTCCCGTGCCCGAGCTCGACGACGCGGCGATCGACGCCGCGCTGGCGCCGCTGCGCGGCCGCATCGTCCAGGTTCCGCCCGCCTATTCGGCCATCAAACAGGACGGTGTTCCTCTGTATGTCCGCGCCCGCCGCGGCGAGGCGGTGGACGTCCCCTCCCGCGAGGTCGACGTCTACCGGCTCGACGTGATCGGGCGGACGGGCGACACCGTCCGCCTCCATGTCGAATGCGGTTCGGGCACCTACGTCCGGAGCCTGGCGGTCGATTTCGGCGCGAACCTGGGCTGCGGTGCCCACCTGACCGGCCTGCGCCGGCTCTGGGTCGACCCGTTCCTGGCGCCCGCCATGGTGACGCTCGACCAGCTCCGCGAGGCGGCCGAGGCGGGCCCGGACCCGCTCGACGCCTGCCTGCTGCCCGTCGAGGCGGGGCTGGCGCATATCCCCCGGGTGGATCTCGACCCCGAACAGACGCGCGTGCTCGGTTTCGGCCAGCCCGTGCCGCTGGGCCCGGGTACATCGTCGGGGCGTTGCGGCGTCCGCGGCGCCGACGGGCGCCTGATGGCCCTGGGCGAGGTGGGCGGGGACGGTATCCTCCGGGTCCTGCGCGGGTTCAACCTGCCGCCCGTCTGACCGGGCTTGTTGCCGCTACGCGCAGGACGTTACAATTACGTGCTCGTTTAACGGCTTTCATCAAAAGCGAGGCTTGCGCAACTTCATCGGCAGTCGTTGAGGTTGCGCAAGTCTCGCATCCGCTTTTTAAGGAATCGATACACATGTCGCTCACCGTCGAACAGACCAGCCAGATCATCAAGGACTTCGGTCGCAAGGAAAACGACACCGGCTCGACCGAAGTCCAGGTCGCGCTGCTGTCCGCGAACATCACCGCGCTGCAGGATCACTTCCAGGCGCACAAGCAGGACCACCACTCGCGTCGCGGTCTGCTGAAGATGGTCAACAAGCGCAAGACGCTGCTGGCCTACCTCAAGAAGAGCGACCTCGCTCGCTACCAGTCCCTGATCGAACGCCTCGGCCTGCGCCGCTAAACCACCGGAACAGGACGAGGAGACATCGAAGTGGCGAAAGTAACCAAGTCATTCCAGTACGGTAGTCATGAAGTCACACTGGAGACGGGCGAAATCGCCCGGCAGGCCTCCGGTGCCGTCATGGTCAGCATGGGCGGCACGGTCGTCCTGGTGACGGTCGTCGCCGCGCCGAAGGCGCGCGAAGGCCAGGACTTCTTCCCGCTCACGGTCGACTACATGGAGAAGTTCTACTCCGCGGGTCGCATCCCGGGTGGCTTCTTCAAGCGTGAAGGCCGCCCGACCGAGAAGGAGACGCTGACCTCGCGCCTCATCGATCGTCCGCTCCGTCCGCTGTTCCCGGAAGAGTTCCGCAACGAGATCCAGGTCATCGCGCAGGTCGTGTCGCTGAACCCGGAAGTCGACGGTGACATCCCGGCGCTGATCGGCGCCTCGGCCGCCATGACGCTCGCCGGCGTCCCGTTCAAGGGTCCGATCGGCGCTGCCCGCGTCGGTTACGCCAACGGTCAGTACATCCTGAACCCGACCGCCACCCAGCTGAAGACCTCGGACCTCGACCTCGTCGTCGCCGGCACCTCCAGCGCCGTGATGATGGTCGAGTCGGAAGCCAAGCTGCTCAGCGAGGACGTCATGCTCGGCGCGGTGGTCTTCGGCCACCAGCAGATGCAGGCCGCGATCTCCACGATCAACGCGTTCGTCGCCGAAGCCGGCGCGAAGACGTTCAAGTGGGAAGCTCCGGCTCCGAAGACCGCGTTGTACGACGCCGTCAAGGCGGCCGTCGGCACGCGTTTCGCCGAAGCCTTCCAGATCCGCGACAAGCTCGCCCGCCGCGACGTCATCAGCGCGCTGAAGTCGGACGTCAAGACCGCGATCGCCGCCGACGCCGAAGCCAACGGCTGGACCGATGGCGACATCGGTGCCGCCTTCGGCGAAGTGGAATACCGCACGCTGCGCGACGGCGTCCTGTCGACCAAGGTCCGCATCGACGGCCGCCAGCTCGACGACGTCCGCCCGATCTCGGTGCGCGTCGGCGTCCTGCCGCGCACGCACGGCTCGGCGCTGTTCACGCGCGGCGAGACGCAGGCCCTCGTGGTCGCCACGCTTGGCACCACGCGCGACTCGCAGATCATCGACGCGCCGGAAGGCGAGTGGAAGGACACGTTCCTGTTCCACTACAACTTCCCTCCGTTCTCGGTCGGTGAAACCGGTCGCGTCGGTAGCCCGAAGCGTCGCGAGATCGGCCATGGCCGCCTCGCCAAGCGCGGCGTGCAGGCCGTCAAGCCGACGATCGAAGAGTTCCCGTACGTCGTCCGCGTCGTCTCGGAAATCACCGAGTCGAACGGCTCGTCGTCGATGGCCTCGGTCTGCGGTTCGTCGCTGGCCATGATGGACGCGGGCGTTCCGCTGAAGTCGCCGGTCGCCGGTATCGCCATGGGCCTCGTGAAGGAAGGCAACGACTTCGTCGTGCTCTCCGACATCCTGGGTGACGAAGATCACCTCGGCGACATGGACTTCAAGGTGGCCGGTACCGCCGATGGCGTGTCCGCGCTGCAGATGGACATCAAGGTCGACGGCATCACCGAAGAGATCATGCGCACGGCGCTGGCCCAGGCCAAGCGCGGTCGCCTGCACATCCTCGGCGAGATGGCGAAGGTGATCAGCACGGCCCGTTCGGAAATGAGCGAGTTCGCGCCGCGCCTGCTGACGATCAAGATCCACCCGGACAAGATCCGCGAAGTGATCGGCAAGGGTGGCGCCACCATCCGTTCGATCACGGAAGAGACCGGCACCACGATCGACATCACGGACGACGGCAACGTCGTCATCGCCTCGGTCAACCGCGAAGCCGCCGAAGCCGCGCGCAAGCGCATCGAGCAGATCGTTTCGGACGTCGAGCCGGGCCGCATCTACGAGGGCAAGGTCGCCAAGCTGATGGACTTCGGCGCGTTCGTCACGATCATGCCGGGCAAGGACGGCCTCGTTCACGTCTCGCAGATCTCCAGCGAGCGCGTGGAGAAGGTCTCCGACAAGCTGAAGGAAGGCGATATCGTCAAGGTGAAGGTGCTGGAAGTCGACAAGCAGGGCCGCATCCGCCTGTCGATGAAGGCCGTCACCGAGGAAGAAAGCGCCGCGGGCTGATCCATCGCCTGCATTGCGATAAAGAACCCGGCATCGCGAGATGCCGGGTTTTTTTATGCGCTGATGCCCTTCGGACGGGAGCCGATCGCATCGGCGAGCCCGCGGCAGCGGGCCCGGAGCCGGTGTCGCGCCGCCGCTCGCCGGTGTCGCGCCGCCGCTCGGAAGCCGCCGCCTCGGCGCATCGGTCCCCCTCGCGGTACGATGCGCACATGTCCGATAAACCCCACGATTTCATCGATCAGTACCAGGCCTGGGTCCGCGAAGGCGTCGAGGCGTGGTCGCGGCAGTTCGACCCGAAAGCCTCGCCGGCGGAAGCGATGCCTTCCGCCGACATCATGGGCCGGCTCTTCGCCGGCCTCGGCGGCTACGGCGACTGGATGCGTTCCTACGCAGGCGGCGAGGCGCCCTCGGGTCCGTTCGCCGGCATGCCGTCGTTCGGGCAGGGTGGCCCCGGCATGCCACCGTTCGGCTACGGGCCGCTACCTGGCGCCGCCCCGCACGAGCAGCAGCGCTTCGATGAGTGGGCCCGGGTCGCCAACGAAGCCCTGTCGCTGCCAGCCTTCGGCCTGACACGCGAGCAGCAGGAGGAACAGCAGGCCCTGCTGCGCGCCTGGATCGATTACGCCGGTCACTACCAGCGCTACCAGGCGCTCCTGCAGGGCGTTCATGAGCGCGCCAACGCGGCGCTGCGCGAGCAGGGGCCGCCGTCCGACGCCGACTCGATGCGCTCGGTGTACGACCGCTGGGTGAACCTCGCCGAGGAAAGCTACGCCGAGGCGGCGCTCTCCGCCGAGTTCCGCGAGGTCTACGCCGCGCTGGTCAACGCGCAGATGCATCTGAAGATGCTCCAGCAGCGGCAGGTGGAGCGCGCGGCGACCCAGGCGGGGATGCCCACCCGTAAGGAAGTGGACAGCCTCGGGGAGCGCCTGCAGGCCGTGCGTCGCGAGCTCCGGCACATGCAGGGGCTGAAGGCGGAAGTGGAGGCGCTCCGCGCCCAGGTCGCGACACTCACGGGGACGAAGGCATCGAAGACCGCGAAAGCCTCGAAAGCCTCGAAATCCGCGAAGCCTTCCGGCCCAGCGAAGGGCCGCGGCCGATGACCACGCATCCGTTCCCGTTCGATCCGCAGCGTGCGCAGGCGGAGATGGAGGCGTTCCGGCGCAAGCTGGAGTCCGGCATGGAAACGCTCAAGCGCGTGGGTCCGATCGAGCTCGGCACCACGCCGCGCGAAGTGGTGTACACCGAGGACAAGCTCACGCTCTGGCACTTCAGGGGCGACACGCCGCCGACCGCGAAGGCGCCGCTGCTGATCTGCTACGCGCTGGTCAACACGCCGTGGATGGTGGACCTGCAGGAAGACCGTTCGATGGTGCGCAACCTGCTCGCGCAGGGGGAAGACGTGTACCTGGTCGACTGGGGTTATCCGGATGGGGCCGATCGCTGGCTCACGCTCCAGGATTACATCGATGGGTACCTCGACCGCTGTGTCGACGCGATCCGCGAACGGCACGACGGCGAAGCGGTGAACCTGCTGGGCATCTGCCAGGGCGGCGTGTTCTCCCTTTGCTACACGGCGCTGCATCCGGACAAGGTACGCAACCTCGTGACGATGGTGACGCCGGTCGATTTCCACACGCCGGACAACATGCTTTCGCACTGGGCGCGCAACGTCGACATCGACCTTTTCGTCGACACCGTGGGCAACGTGCCCGCCGATGTCATGAACTTCGCATACCTCACGCTGAAGCCCGTGCGCCTGAACCAGCAGAAGTACATCGGCCTCGTCGATATCCTCGACAATCCGAAGGAGCTGGAGAACTTCCTGCGCATGGAGAAGTGGATCTTCGATTCGCCCGACCAGGCGGGTGAAGCGTTCCGCGAATTCGCGCGCGATTTCTTCCAGAAGAACCAGCTCATGAAGGGCGAGGTGCGCATCGGCGGTCGCCGCGTCGACCTGAAACGCATCGAGCAGCCCGTGCTGAACATCTACGCGGAACAGGACCACCTCGTGCCGCCCGCCGCCTCCACGCCGCTCGGCGATCTGGTCGGCAGCGACGATTACACGGCGCTGCCGTTCCAGGGTGGCCACATCGGCATCTACGTGTCCGGCCGCGCGCAGAAACTCGTGCCCCCCGCCATCCACGCGTGGCTGGCGGAGCGCTGAACCGCCGTCCCTGGTAGCCGTTCGCAGGGATGGCTCTCGAAGGATGGGAGCCGATCGCATCGGCGAACCGCCGCGCCTGCGGCGGCCGGCATGCGATAATCGGTCGATGAACACCCTCGACTCCCACGACTCCATCCGCGCCGTGCAATGGCACGGCGACCGCCTGCGCCTGCTCGACCAGCGCCGTCTTCCGGCCGAGGAAATCTGGTTCGACTGCACCACCGCCGACGACGTCACGCGCGCCATCCGCGACCTCGCGGTGCGCGGTGCGCCGGCGATCGGCATCGCGGCGGCATGGGGCGTCGTGCTGGCCGCGCAGGCAGGCGTCGACCTGCCGACGGCCATGGCCACGCTGCGCGCCGCGCGCCCCACGGCGGTGAACCTGATGTGGGCGCTCGATCGCATGAACGCGCGGGTGCTCCAGGGCGCGGATGCCGCGGCGCTCGAGCGCGAAGCGCAGGCGATCCAGGACGAGGACCTCGCCGCCAATCGCCACATGGGCGAACTCGGCGCGGCGCTCATCAAGCCCGGCTCGCACGTTCTCACGCACTGCAATACCGGCTCGCTCGCCACCGCCGGTTACGGCACCGCGCTCGGCGTGATCCGCGCCGGCGTCGCCATGGGGCACATCGAGCAGGTCTTCGCCGGCGAGACGCGTCCCTGGCAGCAGGGCGCGCGCCTGACGATGTGGGAACTGGTGCGCGATGGCATCCCCGCCCGCCTCATCGCCGATTCCGCCGCCTCGCACCTCATGAAGGACGGCAAGGTGAAGTGGGTGATCGTGGGCGCCGACCGCATCGCGGCCAACGGCGACACCGCGAACAAGATCGGCACCTACCAGCTCGCGATCGCCGCGCGCCATCACGGCGTGAAGTTCATGGTCGTCGCGCCGTCGACCACCGTGGACATGGCGACGGCCGACGGTGCCGACATCGAGATCGAGCTGCGCGACGCGACGGAGCTGCTCTCGGTCGGCGGCACGCGCACGGTGATCGAAGGCGCCGAGGCCTGGAACCCCGTGTTCGACGTGACGCCGGCGGAGCTGATCGACGCGATCGTGACCGAGCGTGGCGTGATCCTGAAGCCCGACGAAGAACAGATGCGGATCATGTTCCCGTGATCCACCTGCGCCGCGAGGTCGCGCTGTTCGCGATCGGCGGCGTGCTCGGCCTCTGCGTGGACGCCGGCATCGCGCAGGCACTGGTGGGACTGGCGGGATGGAACGTGTACACGGCGCGCGTCGTCTCCTTCCTCAGCGCGGCGACCGTCACCTGGTGGTGGAACCGGACGCACACCTTCGCGCACCGCGATTCGGGGCGTGGCAGACACGCCGAGTGGCTGCACTGGATGGGCCTGATGGCGCTCGGCGCGGTGGTCAACAACGGCGTCTACGTGCTCGCGTTCAGGGCGTGTCCGGAGCTGCACACGTGGCCCGCGGTGGCCGTCGCCGCCGGTTCCGCGGCCGGCTCGATCGCCAATTTCGCGCTCGCCCGCGCGGTGCTCTTCAGGGCGCCCAAAAGCTCGTCGTAAACCGCTGTTTTTACAGCCTTTTTAGCTGTCATTTCCACGCGCGTTGTGCTACCATCGACGGGTTGAGTCGGTGGTGCGGCGCGAAGCGCGGACACCTAGCCGGCGGGGGCACTCACGCAACATCCAGGAAGCCGATTGATGGCAGAACTCGCCAAAGAAGTCATCCGCGTCAACATCGAAGACGAGATGCGCCAGAGCTATCTCGATTACGCGATGAGCGTCATCGTGGGGCGTGCGCTCCCCGATGTGCGCGACGGACTCAAGCCCGTGCATCGCCGCGTGTTGTTCGCGATGAACGAACTGAGCAACGCCTGGAACAAACCGTACAAGAAGTCGGCCCGCGTGGTCGGTGACGTGATCGGTAAGTACCATCCGCATGGCGACGCTTCGGTCTACGACACGATCGTCCGCATGGCGCAGCCGTTCTCGCTGCGCTACATGCTCGTCGACGGCCAGGGCAACTTCGGTTCGGTCGATGGCGACAACGCGGCGGCCATGCGATACACCGAGGTGCGCATGGCGCGCCTCACGCACGAGCTGATGGCGGACATCGACAAGGAAACCGTCGACTTCGGCCCCAACTACGACGAAAGCGAGCACGAGCCGCTGGTCCTGCCGACCCGCGTGCCCAACCTGCTCGTCAACGGTTCGGCCGGCATCGCCGTCGGCATGGCGACGAACATCCCGCCGCACAACATGACCGAGGTCGTCAACGCCACGCTCGCGCTCATCGAAGAGCCGTCGCTGGGCATCGATGAACTCATGACCCACATCCCGGGTCCGGACTTCCCGACGGCCGGCATCATCAACGGCTCGTCCGGCATCGTCGAGGCGTACCGCACCGGTCGCGGCCGCATCCTCGTGCGTGCGCGCACCGAGATCGAAACGGAAGCCAACGGCCGCGAGACGATCATCGTCCACGAGCTGCCGTACCAGGTGAACAAGGCGCGCCTGATCGAGAAGATCGCCGAGCTGGTCAAGGAAAAGAAGCTCGAGGGCATCAGCGAGCTGCGCGACGAGTCCGACAAGGACGGCATGCGCGTGGTCATCGAGATCCGTCGCGACGCGATGGCCGACGTCGTGCTGAACAACCTGTTCCAGCAGACGCAGCTGCAGGTCACGTTCGGCATCAACATGGTCGCGCTGCTCGACGGCCAGCCGAAGCTGCTGAACCTCAAGGACATCCTCGAGGCGTTCATCCGCCACCGCCGCGAAGTCGTCACCCGCCGCACCATCTTCGAACTGCGCAAGGCCCGCCAGCGCGCCCACATCCTCGAAGGTCTCACGGTCGCGCTCGCCAACATCGACGAGATGATCGAGCTGATCCGCACGTCCGCCTCGTCGGCCGAAGCGCGCGAGCGCATGGTCGCGCGTCGCTGGGAGCCGGGCATGGTCCGGGCGCTGCTCGCCGCCACCGGCGCGGCGTCGTCGCGTCCGGAGGACATGGATCCGCGCGACGGCCTGCGCGATGACGGCTACCAGCTCTCCGAAGCCCAGGCGACCGAAATCCTGCAGATGCGCCTGCACCGCCTCACGGGGCTGGAGCAGGAGAAGCTCTCCGACGAGTATCGCGAGATCCTCGACACGATCCGCGGCCTGATCGAGATCCTCGAGAACCCGGCCCGCCTGCTCGAAGTCATCCGCGAGGAGCTGGAGCAGATCCGCACGGATTACGGCGACGAGCGTCGCACCGAGATCCAGCATTCGCAGGAAGACCTCAACGTCCTCGACCTGATCGCGCCGGAAGACGTCGTGGTCACGCTCTCGCACACGGGTTACATCAAGCGCCAGCCGGCCAGCCTCTACCGCGCGCAGCGTCGTGGCGGCAAGGGTCGTTCGGCCTCGGCGCTGAAGGACGAAGACGTCGTGCAGCAGCTGTGGGTGGTCAACACCCACGACACGCTGCTCACCTTCACCAGCACCGGCCGCGTCTACTGGCTCAAGGTGTACCAGATGCCGGAAGCCGGTCCCGGCGCGCGCGGCAAGCCCATCGTCAACCTGCTGCCGCTGGGTGAGGGCGAGAAGGTGCAGGCGTTGCTGCCGGTGCGGGATTACGACCCGAGCTGCTTCGTGTTCTTCGCCACCCGCAACGGCACGGTGAAGAAGACGCCGTTGACCGAGTTCGCGTTCCAGCTGCAGAAGGGCAAGGCCGCGATCAACCTCGACGAGGGCGACGCGCTGGTCGATGTCGCGATGACGGACGGCGAGAGCGACGTCCTGCTGTTCGCCTCGAACGGCAAGTCGGTGCGTTTCGACGAAGGCAGCGTGCGCTCGATGGGCCGTACCGCGACGGGTGTGCGCGGCATGCGCCTCGCTGACGACGCCGAAGTGGTGTCGCTGATCGTGGCGGCGGGTGAGGGCGATATCCTGACGGCGACCGAGCGTGGCTACGGCAAGCGCACGGCGCTCGAGGAGTTCCCGAAGAAGGGCCGCGGCACGCAGGGCGTCATCGCCATCCAGTGCTCGGAGCGCAACGGTAACCTGGTCGCCGCGACGCAGGTCACGGAAGCCCAGCAGCTCATGCTGATCTCCGACCAGGGAACGCTGGTGCGCACGCGCGTGTCGGAAGTCTCGCAGCTCAGCCGCAATACGCAGGGCGTCACGCTGATCAAGCTGCCGAAGGAAGAGAAGCTGATCGGAGTCGTGCGCCTCGAGGCCGAGGAAGAGATCGAAGGCGAGGGCGAAACGCCGGAAGGCGAGGCCGCTGCCGACATGCCGCCGATCGAAAGCGGCCCGGTGGACGGCGGCGACAACGCCGAAGCGTAAATAGAAAAAGCCGCCGAAAGGCGGCTTTTTCTTGGCCTGTAGGAGCGGACCTGGCCGCGACAGCTTTTTGCGATCCGATGGCAGGCCTGATGCTCATCGCGAAAGGCTGTCGCGGCCAGGTCCGCTCCTACGGGGATCCGCGGGTCACGCGTCGATCGCTTCCAGCATCGCCTCGGCGGACGACACGCGGAACTCGCCCGGTGCTTCGATGTTCAGCACCTTCACCACGCCGTCCACGATGTACATCGCGAAGCGCTTGGCGCGAATGCCCATGCCGTTCTTGGTGCCGTCGAGTTCGAGGCCCAGCGCGCGGACGAACGCGGCATTGCCGTCGGCCAGCATGTGCAGCTTCGGCGGGATGCCGCGGTCCTTGCCCCAGGCGTCCATGACGAAGGCGTCGTTGACCGACAGGCAGAACACCTTCACGTCGCGCGATTCGAAATCCGCCATGTGCTCGATGTAGCCCGGCAGGTGCTTGTTGGAGCACGTCGGCGTGAAGGCGCCCGGGACGGCGAACACCACGACCTTGCCCTCGCCGAGCAGGTCGAGGGTGGAGTGGGTCACGATGCCGTCCTTGAAGGTGGCAACGGTGGCTTCGGGGATGCGGTCGCCGACGGCAATCGTCATGGTTCGTTCCTGCGATGGGGAAAGCCCCGAGTGTAAGCGAAGGGGCGCCGGCTGAAGCGAAGACAACCGCGCCGGCGGGGCACTTGAATCGCGGATCGCCGGTCATATGTTTGTTTCCAGACGGCCGAGGGGCCGGAAAACTTCTTGGGAGTCAAACAGATGAACCAGCTTCGTCAGGTTTCGTTCCGTCGCGCGCCGGTGTTCGGCGGCGACGTGCGCAACGTCTTCGAGACCTTCTTCGGCAGCGATATCGCCGCCCCGACGGCGAGCGCCAGCGCCTGGGCGCCGCGCGTCGACATTCGCGAGGAAGACGGCCGTTTCCTGATCCTGGCCGACGTGCCGGGCGTGGACCTCGCGGACATCGAGATCCAGATGGACAAGAACGTGCTCAGCATCAAGGGTGAGCGCAAGGCGTACGCCAGCGAGGCCGAGGGCAAGTTCAGCCGCGTCGAGCGCGCGGCCGGTGCGTTCAAGCGCAGCTTCACGCTGCCCGAGAGCGCCGACGCCGAGGGCATCACCGCGTCCGGTGGCAACGGGGTGCTCGAAATCGCGATTCCGAAGAAGGCCCAGAGCGCGCCTCGTCGCATCGCGATCAACACCGCGGGCTAAAACGGCCTAAGCTTAGGTGTCCGGCCCGCGGTGGATCCGTCCACCGCGGGCATTTCGTATTTTTGGCAGGTCGACACAAGCGCGGGAGAGCCTGTGGAGTTCAAGGATTACTACGAGACACTAGGGGTCAAGCCCGAAGCGACCGACGCCGAGATCAAGGCGGCGTACCGCAAGCTTGCCCGCAAGTACCACCCCGACAAGAACAAGGAGCCGGGGGCCGAAGAGAAGTTCAAGGCCATCAACGAGGCGAACGAGGCCCTGAAGGATCCGGAAAAGCGTCGGCAGTACGACCAGTTCCGCGCGGGTGGCTACCGGCAGGGCGAGCAGTTCCGGCCGCCTCCGGGCTGGGGACAGCAGGGCGGCGGGTTCGACTTCGGCGACATGGGTGGCCGCGGTGCCGGCGACTTCAGCGATTTCTTCGAAAGCCTGTTCGGCGGCGGCCGTGGGCGCGGCCAGCAGGCGCAGGCGCGCCGCGGCCGGGACATCCAGGCCCGGATCGAGACCGACCTGCAGACCGCGTACAACGGCGGCAAGACGCGTGTGGTGCTGAACGACTCGTCGGGTGGCGAGCGGGTGCTGGAGGTGAAGATTCCGGCCGGCATCACGTCGGGCCAGACGATCCGGCTGGGTGGCCAGGGCCATCCGGGCACCGGCGGCGGCCCCTCGGGCGACCTGCTGCTGGAAATCGCCATCCGCGACGACAGCCGGTTCCGTCTCGACGGACGCACCGTGACGCATGTGCTGCCGATCACGCCGTGGGAAGCGGCGCTCGGTGCGACCGTCCCGGTGCCCACGCTCGGCGGGCACGTGGACCTGCGCATTCCCGCGGGCTCGCAGTCAGGACGCAAGCTGCGCCTGAAGGGGCGTGGCCTGCCCGGTTCGGAGCCGGGCGACCAGATCGTCGTGCTGGAGATCCGCGTGCCCGTGCCGGAAACGCACGAGGAGCAGGCGGCCTACGCGGAATTCAAGGATGCCTTCGCGGGTTTCGATCCGCGGCGGGGGTGAGGCTTACCGCCGGACGGACCGCTTGCCGGGGATCTGTAGGAGCGCGCCCTGCGCGCGACAGCTTTTGGGCCGGACGCTGAGGTCCTGAGCTATTTCGCGAAGAGCTGTCGCGCGCAGGGCGCGCTCCTACGGCGGACGGCCGTGCTCCTGTACCACCGTCCATTCTTCAGCCCGGCAGGTGTTCCTTCAGCGCCGCGACCAGTTCCTCTTCCTTGATCGGCTTGACGACGTAAGCCTTCGCGCCCTGGCGCAGACCCCACACCTTGTCGGTGTCCTGGTCCTTCGTGGTCACCAGGATGATGGGGATGTGCTTCGTCGTTTCTTCCTTGCTGATGGTGCGCGTGGCCTGGAAGCCGTTGAGGTTCGGCATCACGACGTCCATCAGGATCAGGTCGGGGACTTCGCGCTTCGCGACCTCGACACCCTGCGCGCCGTCTTCGGCGGTGATGGCCTCGTGGCCCAGCTTTTCGACGATGCGCTTGATACCCAGCAGCTGCGACGGCGAGTCGTCGACGATCAGGATGCGAGCCATTCACTTTCCCCCGGGTCGGTGCCCGATGTGTTCTTTGAAGACGCCTGCCGTCCCGGCAGGTGTCGCGGATCCGCGGTGACGAAAAAATGTCGCGCGTGGCGCCCTTGGCGAGCGGCCATTCTACCGGCCACCGCGCCCGTATCAATGGTGCGGCAACACAAACGTGCTCAGGCAGGTATCAGGAAGCGATCCGGACGAGCGTGCGACCGAAGGATCCTCCCTCGAGCATCGCACCGAAGACGCCTGCCACGTCTTCAAGTGCCACTTCCTTCGTGCAGATGGTGTCGAGGTGGCGTGGCTTCCACTCCGAGGAGAGGCGCTTCCACACCTCGTCCCGAACGTCCCGGGCGGTGCCGGCCGAGGCGATGCCGAGCACGCTGACGCCGCGGATGATGAAGGGCATGACCGTCGTTTCGAGCGCCGGACTGCCGGCGAGGCCGCAGATGGCGGCATTGCCGTACGGCGCGATCGCCGGCAGGAAACCGGCGAGCGTCGCTCCGCCGACATTGTCGAGCAGCCCGCCGTAACGGGCGGATTCCATGGGCTTGCCGCTGAAGGCGAGCTGGTGACGGTCGACGCAGGTGGTGGCTCCTATGCCGCGCAGGAAGTCGAAGCGATCGGGCTTGCCGCTGATCGCATGGACCTCGTATCCGGCGCCGCTGAAGATGTCGATGCCCAGCATGCCGACGCCGCCCGTGGCGCCGGTGATGGCGATCGGTCCCAGGGAAGGTGTCTGGCGGTTCTCGGTCATGCGTAGAAGCGCGAGGGCGGCCGTGAAGCCGGCGGTGCCGATGATCATCGCCTCGCGGGTGGTGAGCGTGGCGGGCAGGGCGACCGTCCAGGCGGCGGGCAGGCGCACGTATTCGCCGTAGCCGCCGTCGAGCGTTTCCGAGAGACCGCTGCCCGTGGCGAGCACCTTGTCGCCCTCCCGGAAGGCGGGATCGGACGACGCGACCACCGAGCCGGCGACGTCGATGCCGCCGTTCAGGGGGTACGTGCGCAGGATCTTGCCCTTGCCGGTGCCGGCGAGGGCGTCCTTGTAATTCACCGACGACCATTCCGCGCGGACCAGCACCTCGCCTGGCGAGAGGCTGTCGGTGTCCATGGTTTCGATGCCGGCGCGGTGGCCGGCGCCGTCCTGGTGGATACGGAACGCTCGGAACGATGTCATGGGTGTCTCCCTGGGCGGCTCGATCAGCCGATGCTATCGACAGAGGTCGGAGTGATCCACTTCGGGACATACGTGGACTCGTAGCCGCGCATCCACGCGAAGAGCGCGTCGATGCCATCGCCGAACCACACCTGGTCGCGCTGCACCGCCTTGACGAAGCCCTCGGACACCATGTGGTCCATGGTGGCGGCGAGGCTGCGGTAGAAGCCCCGTACGTCGAGGAACGCGCAGGGATAGGCGTGCAGGCCAAGCTGCGCCCAGGTCAGCATCTCGAACATCTCGTCCATCGTGCCGAAGCCGCCCGGCAGGGCGACGAACGCGTCGGACAGCTCGTACATGCGCGTCTTGCGCTGGTGCATCGTCTCGACGACGTGCAGTTCGGTGAGCCCCGTATGCGCGACTTCCTTCTCGACGAGCTGGCGCGGAATCACGCCGATGACGCGGCCGCCGCCCGCGATGACGGCATCGGCCACGGTGCCCATGAGGCCAACCTTGCCGCCGCCGTAGACCAGCGCGATGCCTTCCTGCGCCATGCGCGTGCCGAAGGCCCAGGCGGCCTCGGTGTATTCGGGGTGCGCGCCGCTGCTGGAGCCGCAGTAGACGCAGAGGGATTTTATTTCACGCATGCCGATGTCTCCCGATGTGTTTACCCGACCGCACGCCCGGCCAGCCGCATCGCCGATACGATCGGCTCCCACCCCTCCGGTAGCAGCCTTCCTACCGAAGGGTGGGAGCCGATCGTATCGGCGATCTCGTGGCCGCGAGTGCGATCGGGTAAAAACACCCGCCTCGAAACGACAAAGCCCGCCCATGCGACCAGCATGAGCGGGCTTCGTTCGTGGCTTGCGATCAGTTGCCCTTGTGGATGGCGCGCTTGTCGACCGACAGGGCGGCCTCGTGCACGACTTCCGAGAGCGCCGGGTGGGCGTGGACGATGCGGGCGAGGTCTTCCGACGAGCCCTTGAACTCCATCGCCACGACGCACTCGTGGATCAGCTCGGACACCGCCGGGCCGACCATGTGCACGCCCAGGATGCGGTCGGTTTCGGCGTGGGCGATCATCTTCACCTGGCCGATGCCCTCGTTCATCGCCACGGCGCGGCCGTTGGCGGCGAACGGGAAGGCGCCCGTCCTGTACGGGATGCCTTCTTCCTTGAGCTGCTCTTCGGTCTTGCCGACCCAGGCGATTTCCGGCTCGGTGTAGATGACCCACGGCACGGTATCCAGGTTGACGTGACCCGGCTTGCCGGCGATCAGCTCGGCTACCATCACGCCTTCCTCGGAGCCCTTGTGCGCGAGCATCGGGCCACGCACCGCGTCGCCGATCGCCCAGACGCCTTCGACGCCGGTGTGGTTGTGCTCGTCGACCACGATGCGGCCACGCTCGTCGAACTTTACGCCGGTGTCGTCGGCCAGCAGGCCGGCGGTGTAGGCGCGACGGCCCACGGCGACCAGCAGCTTGTCGACGACGAGGGTCTGCGCGTTGCCGTCCTTGTCGGTGTAGCCGACGTGGACTTCGTCGCCCTTGACCTCGGCCGACGTGACCTTGGCGTTGACCTTGATGTCGAGGCCCTGCTTCGCGAACTCGCGGGCGGCCATCTTGGCGATGTCCTGGTCGGCGACCTGCAGGAACTTCGGCAGGGCTTCGAGCACGGTGGTCTCGGCGCCGAGGCGCTTCCACACGCTGCCGAGTTCCAGGCCGATCACGCCGGCGCCGATCACGCCCAGACGCTTCGGCACCTCGGCCAGATCCAGCGCGCCGGCGTTGTCGATGATGTGCTTGCCGTCGAACTTCGCGAACGGCAGCTCGATGGGCACCGAGCCGGACGCGAGGATGACGTTGGTGGCCGAGAGGGTCTGGACGCTGCCGTCGTTGCCCGTGACTTCGACCTGGTTGCCCTTGAGCAGCTTGCCCTTGCCGAAGAACGAGGTGATCTTGTTCGCCTTGAACAGCATCGTCACGCCGCCGGTGAACTGCTTGACGATCTTGTCCTTGCGGCCGATGAAGGTGCCGATGTCGATCTTCGCGTTCTCGGCGGTGATGCCGTGATCCTTGAAGTTGTGCGTCAGGTTGTGGAACTGCTTCGAGGAATCGAGCAGCGCCTTGGACGGGATGCAACCGACGTTGAGGCAGGTGCCGCCCAGGGCGGCCTTGCCGTCCTTGCCGACGAAGGCGTCGACCACGGCGGTCTTCAGGCCCAGCTGCGCGGCGCGGATCGCGGCCACATAGCCCGCGGGGCCGGCACCGATGACGATGACGTCGAACTTGTCGCTCATTGCTTAGCTCCGGATATCACTGCGGTATTGCCTACCGCCCATATATGGGGTCTGGACATGAAAACGGGAGTCTCGCGACTCCCGCCTTCACATGTGGGTTCAGCCGGCCATTACAGGCCCAGCAGCATCCGCTGCGGGTTTTCGAGCTGGTTCTTGATGTCGACCAGGAACAGCACGGCGTCGCGGCCGTCGATGATCCGGTGGTCGTACGACAGGGCGATGTACATCATCGGCGCGGCGACGATCTGGCCGTTCTCGACGACCGGGCGCTCCTTGATCGTGTGCATGCCGAGGATGGCGCTCTGCGGCGGGTTCACGATCGGGGTGGAGAGCAGCGAGCCGAAGGTGCCGCCATTGGTGATGGTGAAGGTGCCGCCCTGGAGGTCGTCCAGGCCGAGCTTGCCGTCACGGGCCTTCTTGGCGTAACCGATGATGCCCTTCTCGACGTCGGCGAACGACATGTCCTGGACGTCGCGCAGCACCGGCGTGACGAGGCCCTTGTCGGTCGACACGGCGATCGAGATGTCCTGGTAGCCGTGGTAGATGATGTCGCTGCCGTCCACCGAGGCGTTGATCACCGGGTAACGCTTCAGCGCCTCGGTGGCCGCCTTGACGAAGAAGCTCATGAAGCCGAGCTTCACGCCGTTCGCCTTCTCGAACTGCTCCCCCAGCGACTTGCGCAGCTTGACGACCTCGGCGAGGTTCACTTCGTTGAACGAGGTGAGCATCGCGATCGAGTTCTTCGACTGCATCAGGCGCTCGGCGATGCGGGTGCGGATGCGGGTCATCGGCACGCGCTCTTCCGGGCGCGAACCCGGCGTCGGCTTCGCGGCCGGCGCGGCGGCTGCCGTCGGGGCGGCGGCGCCACCCTTGCCGGCGTTGACCAGGTCTTCCTTGGTCACGCGACCGTCGCGGCCGGTGCCGGCGACCGTGGACGGGTCGATGTTCTCTTCCACCGCGACGCGGCGGCCGGCCGGCGAGAGCTCGTCGACGCCCTTCGGCTCGGCGGCTTCGGTCTTCGCGGCCTTCGGCGCCTCGGCGGCGGCGGGCGCGGCGGCCGGGGCGGGCGCGGCAGCGGCGGCGCCTTCCTCGATCACGGCGATCACCTGGCTGCTGGTGACCGTGGCGCCTTCCTCGAACTTGATTTCCTTCAGCACGCCGTCGACCGGCGCCGGCACTTCGAGAACGACCTTGTCGGTCTCGAGGTCGAGGAGGTTTTCATCGCGCTTGACCGCGTCGCCGGCTTTCTTGTGCCAGGTGGCGATGAGCGCGTCGGAGACCGACTCGGGCAGGACCGGGACTTTGACTTCGATGGACATGCTTGTCTTACTCCGCTGCGTGATCGGTGCCGACCGGCGCGACCAGCGCCTGTTCGACGAGCGCCGTCTGTTCGGCGATATGGGTGTTGAGGTGACCGGCGGCCGGCGACGGGGAACGGGCACGGCCGGCGTACGACAGGCTGTGCTTCGGGCCGATGCAGGCCTGCAGGTGGTGACGGATCTGGAACCAGGCGCCCTGGTTCATCGGCTCTTCCTGGCACCACACCACTTCCTTGGCGGAAGCGTACTTTTCCAGTTCGGCCGAGACTTCCGGGCGCGGGAACGGGTAGAGCTGTTCGACGCGGACGATGGCGACATCGTTCAGGCCGCGCTTCTCGGCGTCTTCGAGCAGATCGTAGTAGACCTTGCCCGAGCAGAGCACGACGCGCTTGACCTTCTTGGCCGGCAGATCGCGATGCTCGCCGATCACCAGCTGGAAACGGCCGTTGGCGAGTTCGTCGAGCGACGACACGGCGAGCTTGTGGCGCAGCAGCGACTTCGGCGTCATCACGATCAGCGGCTTGCGCACCGGGCGCACCTGCTGGCGGCGGATCATGTGGAACGCCTGCGCCGGGGTGGTCGGCACGCAGACCTGCATGTTGTCCATGGCGCACAGCTGCAGGAAGCGCTCGAGACGCGCGGAGGAGTGCTCCGGGCCCTGGCCTTCGTAGCCGTGCGGGAGGAACAGCGCGAGGCCGCAGAGGCGGTCCCACTTCGCTTCGCCCGAGCTGATGAACTGGTCGATCACGACCTGGGCGCCGTTGGCGAAGTCGCCGAACTGGCCTTCCCAGATGGTGAGCTGGTCCGGCGAGGTGGTGGCTTCGCCGTACTCGAAGGCCATGACGGCTTCTTCGGAGAGCAGCGAGTCGATGACCTCCACGCGCGCGCCCTGGCGGATCTTGCGCAGCGGGATGTAGCACTCGTCGCTCTTCTGGTCGTGCAGCACCGCGTGACGGTGGAAGAACGTGCCGCGGCCGGCGTCCTGGCCCACGACGCGGAGGTCGTTGCCTTCGGCGATCAGCGTGCCGTACGCGAGGTTCTCCGCGAAGCCCCAGTCGCCCGGGAGTTCGCCGGCGGCCATCTTGCGACGGTCTTCGTAGATCTTCGCGACGCGCGGATGCAGCGTGACGTCGGTCGGGACGTCGAGCAGGGCGTCGAGCACCTTGCCCATCGTCTCGCGCGACACGCCGGTATCGACGTCCATCGACAGCTTGTTGCCGTGGAAGCGCGTCCAGTCGACCGAGATGTCGCGTTGCGGATTCGGATCGATGGAGATCAGCGGCTCGCCCTTCTCCAGGCGGCCGCGGTAGTCGTCGAGCATCTTCTGGCCGTCGTCGGCGGCGATCGTGCCGCCCTTGACCAGCGCCTGCGCGTAGAGGTCGCGCGTGGTGGGACGCTTGCGGATCACCTGGTACATCAGCGGCTGCGTGGCCGCCGGCTCGTCGGCCTCGTTGTGGCCGTGGCGGCGGTAGCAGACGAGGTCGATGACGACGTCCTTCTTGAACTGCTTGCGGAACTCGTACGCCAGGCGCGTGACCTGGATGACGGCTTCCGGGTCGTCGCCGTTCACGTGGAAGACCGGCGCGTTGACCATCTTGGCGAGGTCTGTGCAGTACAGCGTGGAGCGCGAGTCGTCGCGACGCGAGGTGGTGAAGCCTACCTGGTTGTTGACGACCATGTGCAGCGTGCCGCCGACCGCGAAGCCGCGGACCTGCGACATCTGCATCAGTTCCATGTTGACGCCCTGGCCCGCGAAGGCGGCGTCGCCATGGATGAGCAGGGCGACCGACTTCTCGCGGGCGGTATCGCCACGGCGCGCCTGGCGCGCGTGGACCGAACCGGCGACCACGGGATTGACGATCTCCAGGTGCGACGGGTTGAACGCCAGCGCGACGTGCACGCCGCCGTTGGGCGTCTTGACGTCGGCCGAGAAGCCCATGTGGTACTTCACGTCGCCGGTGTGGATCGGGCTGTCGTCGTGCTCGAACTTGCCTTCGAACTCGTTGAAGAGCTGCGAGGGGGCCTTGCCGAGGATGTTGACCAGCACGTTGAGGCGGCCGCGGTGGGCCATGCCGATCACGATTTCCTTGACGCCGTTGTCGCCGGCGGCGCGGACGACGTCGTCGACCATCGGGATCAGGCTGTCGCCGCCTTCCAGCGAGAAACGCTTCTGGCCGACGTACTTCGTGTGCAGGTAGCGCTCGAGGCCTTCGGCCGCCGTCAGCGCTTCGAGGACGCGAACCTTCTCCGCCTTCTGCAGGCCCGGATTGCCCGCCGCCTTCTCGAGGCGCGAGTAGATCCACGAACGCTGGTCGTAGTCGGAGATGTACATGAACTCGGCACCGATGGTGCCGGTGTAGATCTGCTTGAGCTTCGCGAGCAGGTCGCGCAGCTTCATGCGCTGGCCGCCGCCCGCGAAGGTGCCGGTGTCGAACTCGGTGTCGAGGTCGGCGTCGGACAGGCCGTGGAAGGCGAGGCCGAGGTCCGGGGTGTCGATGTCCGCCACGCTCAGGCCGAGCGGGTCGATCTGGGCCGCGATGTGGCCGCGCGATCGGTACGCGGTGAGCAGGCGGAGGACGCCGGCCTGCTTCTGCGCGTAGGCGTCGTCGGCCGAACCCGCCGCTGGTGCGGCGACCGCCGAGCGGCGCTGTTTCTGCGCGGCCTCGATGCGGGCGATGGCGCCGGAGTGGGGGACGTCGCCGGCCTCGCGGCCCTTGAAGGTCTTGAAGTAGCCGTCCCATTCCGCCGGAACCGAGCCGGGATCGGCCAGCCAGGCCTCGTAGACTTGCTCTACGTAGTCGGCGTTGCCGCCGGCGAGTTGGGAGGATTCGGAAAACTCGCGGATCAGGTTTGCGCTCACGTCACCACCGGCACACACGAAAAGGACGGGCTGCCACGGGGCATGTGGGGACTGCCCGCGGCATAAGAATCCGTTAATTATAGCCCCGTGCTGCAGCGCCGCGCCAACCCAATCTCGCGTGCCGCGGCGATCTCAGATCCCGAGTGGTCTTATCTGCCAGGCGGGCTCGGCCCGCTCCCAGACTTCGTCGAAATACGCCGTCAGGCGAGAGGTCTCACCGGGGGCGTCGAGGTCGCCGCGGGCCTCGAACCGGGTGGCGCTCGGCCTGAACAGAAAGCCACCGGCGAGATCGGTGACGAAGGCCGAGGCGTAGCGCAGGTGGCTTTCATCGGTCGGCACGCGGATGGTCATGGCGGTGGGCAGCCGCTGCGCGAGCGCGACCAGCCGGTGTCCTTCGCGGTGGGCGCGTTCGGCGTCGTGCGTGAGGATGCGGACCTGGGCGTGGCGGCCGCTGGTGGCGAGGCGGCGCAGTTCGGCGAGCGCGGCCTCGTTCTCGAGGATGCCCGGCTCCATCGTGGGCAGGTAGATCGCGAGGCGGTGACGGGCACCCGCCAGCAGCTGGAGAAGGGCGGCCTCGAGGCTCGCCCGGTCGTCCGCCGCCAGCGGCCTGCCCGCCGGGGTCACCGGCGGCGGCCCTTGCGGATGCCGATCTGGCCGTCGTTGACCAGGGCCAGCAGGGTCGCCCGGTCGGCCTTCGACGGCGCGCGGTCGAAGGTCACCTCGCGCGCGCCGGACAGGCGTTCCGCGAGTTCGGCGGAGGTCTCGTACGCATGGCCGCTGACGTAGAGGGTGACGGCGTTCTTTCCCTTCACCCAGGCGAGGCGGGCGAACGGGTGGCGGACGAACGTCGCACCAGCGTCGATGGCCTTGTCTAGCGCCGCCTCCGTCGTGGCCTTCGGTGGCGCCGCGGCGTCCTGCGCGTTGCGGTAGCGCGTGATGAACCGGCCGAACCAGTCGGCCAGCAGGTCGCGGTCGAGCGCGGCGGCGAAGGGCAGGGCCTGGCGCAGGCGGTTCAGGGCCGCGTTGTCGATCTCGCCGGCCCGCTTCGCGGGCGCGAGGTCGGGGTCGGTGTAGCGGAGCTCTTCGGGCATCCGCTCGGCGAGGAAGTCGGCGAGGTCGCCGGTCAGTTCCGCCTGCGACGGCGCGCGCATGCCGATGGAGATCGTCATGCAGTCGCCGATCGCGACGCCGTCGTGCGGCACCCCCGGGGGCAGGTAGAGCATGTCGCCCGGCTCGAGCAGCCATTCGTGCGTGGGCTCGAACGTCTTGAGCTGCTTGAGTTCGACATCGTCGCGGAAATCGAGCGGTGCGTCCGGATCGTCGCTGATCGCCCAGTGACGCTGGCCGATGCCCTGCAGGAGGAAGACGTCGTACTGGTCGACGTGCGCACCGACGCCACCGCCGTCCTCGGCGTAGGACACCATGATGTCGTCCACGCGCCAGGTGGGCAGGAACGCGAAGTGATCCAGCAGCGCGGCGACGTCGGCGTCCCACTTGTCGACGTCCTGCACGAGCAGGGTCCATTCGCGTTTCGGCGTCCTGCCGAACTCGGCTTCGTCGAACGGGCCGGTCTTCACCGTCCAGCGGTCGCGTTTCTCGTCGTGGACGATCAGTCGGGCGAGCACGCCCTCCTCGCAGGCGAGGCCGGCGAGATCGTCGGGCTGGATCGGTGCCTCGAAGTGCGGGATCGCGTTGCGGATCAGCAGCGGGCGCTTCTGCCAGTAATCGCGCAGGAACTGCGCCGCGCTCATGCCCAGCGGCTGGCTGGCGCTGCCGCGCACTTCGATGGGGAGGGCTTTCCGGGTGGGGGTCTTGATGGCCATGGCCGTCAGATCGCCCTGGCCAGCTTGTCCGCCAGGCCGATGTAGCTGGCCGGGGTGAGTTCGGCGAGCGCCTTCTTCGCATCGGCCGGGAGGTCGAGGCCGTCGATGAACTGGCGCATCGAATCCTTCGTGATGCCCTGGCCACGGGTGAGCGCCTTCAGCTGCTCGTACGGCTCCGGCAGGCCGAAGCGGCGCATGACCGTCTGGACGGCCTCGGCCAGCACTTCCCAGCTCGCGTCGAGGTCGGCGGCGATGCGTTCGGCGTTGACGTTGAGCTTGCCGAGGCCCTTCATCAGGGATTCCAGCGCCACCAGCGAATGACCGAACGCCGTGCCGAGCGCGCGCAGCACGGTGGAATCGGTGAGGTCGCGCTGCCAGCGGCTGATCGGAAGCTTCTCGGCGAAGTGGCCGAGCAGGGCGTTGGCCAGGCCGAAGTTGCCTTCGGCGTTCTCGAAGTCGATCGGGTTGACCTTGTGCGGCATCGTCGAGGAACCGACTTCGCCGGCCTTGAGCGCCTGGCGGAAGTAGCCCAGCGAGATGTAGCCCCAGATGTCGCGCGCGAGGTCGATCAGGATGATGTTGATCCGGCGCAGCACGTCGGCGAACTCGGCGATGCCGTCGTGCGGCTCGATCTGCGTGGTGTACGGGTTGAACGTGAGGCCCAGGCCGTCGACGAAGCGGGCGGCGAGCGCGGGCCAGTCGATGGCGGGGTACGAGATCACGTGCGCGTTGTAGTTGCCGACGGCGCCGTTGATCTTGCCCGGAATCTCGATCGCCACCAGCTGGCGACGCTGGCGCTCCAGGCGCGCGACGACGTTGGCGAGTTCCTTGCCCATGGTGCTCGGGGAGGCCGTCTGGCCGTGCGTGCGCGAGAGCAGCGACAGACCGGCGTGCTCGTGCGCGAGGGCGCGAAGGGTGGCGATGACCTGGTCGATGGCCGGCAGCAGCACCGTCTCGCGAGCATCGCGCAGCATCAGCGAGTAGGCGAGGTTGTTGATGTCCTCGCTGGTGCACGCGAAGTGGACGAACTCCTTCGCCTGGGCGAGCGCCGGGTCGTTGCCGATCTTTTCCTTGATGAAGTACTCGACCGCCTTGACGTCGTGATTGGTGGTGGCCTCGATCGCCTTGATGCGCTCGCCGTCTTCCGCGGAGAAGTCGTTCGCGATGGCGAGCAGGCGCGTCACGGCCTCCGCCGAGAACGCGGGCAGCTCGACGATGCCGGGGTCGGCGCCGAGCGCGAGCAGCCAGTGGATCTCCACGTGCACGCGGCGATGCATCAGGCCGAATTCGCTGAAGATCGGACGCAGCGGGCCGGCCTTGGCGGCGTAGCGGCCGTCCAGCGGCGAGAGGGCGGTCAGCGTGGCGTGGGACATGGGGTCGTTCCTGGGGCGGGGGCGGTCAATCGACGATTATACCGGGCCGCCAGCGCCTTGGCCCCGTAGGAGCGCGCCTCGCGCGCGACAGCCTTTCGCGGGGAACCCCGAGCTCGCGCGCCAGATCCGGGTTCGCTCGCGAAAAGATGTCGCGCGCGAGGCGCGCTCCTACAATGGGGCGTTACCCACCGGAGTTCTGCGCATGACGAAGTTCCGTACCGAACGCGACAGCATGGGCGAGTTGAAGGTCCCCGCCAAAGCCCTCTACGGGGCCCAGACCCAGCGGGCCGTGGACAACTTTCCCGTGTCGGGGCTGACGATGCCGCGCGAGTTCATCCGCGCGCTGGGCCTCGTGAAATCGGCCGCCGCCGACGCCAACGTGAAGCTGGGGCACCTCGACAAGGCCTCGGCCAGGGCGATCCGCGACGCCGCGGCCCGGGTCGCCGCTGGCGAGGTGGACGAGCATTTTCCGATCGACGTGTTCCAGACCGGCTCGGGCACCAGCTCCAACATGAACGCCAACGAGGTCATCGCGCACCTCGCCGAGGCCGCGGGCACGAAGGTCCACCCGAACGACCACGTCAACGCGGGGCAGAGCTCCAACGACGTGATTCCCACCGCCATCCTCGTCAGCGCCACGCTGGCGACGACCGAGCGGCTGCTGCCGGCCCTGAAGCACCTGCGCAAGACCATCGACGGCCGGGCGAAGGAGCTGAAGAAGGTCGTCAAGACCGGCCGCACGCACCTGATGGACGCGATGCCGATCACGTTCGGCCAGGAGCTCTCGGGATGGTCGGCGCAGATCGGCGACGCCATCGAGCGCATCAACGACACCCTCAAACGCACCCGGCGCCTGCCGCAGGGCGGTAGCGCCGTGGGCACGGGCATCAACGCCGATCCGAAGTTCGGCCCGTCCGTCGCGGTCGAACTGACGAAGTTGACGGGCGTGAAGTTCGAATCGTCCGACAACTACTTCTCGGGCATGGCCGCGCAGGACGGTCCGGTGGAGCTCTCGGGCCAACTGCGCACGCTCGCCGTCGCGGTCATGAAGATCGCCAACGACCTGCGCTGGATGAATTCCGGCCCGCTCGCCGGCCTGGGCGAGATCGAGCTGCCGGCGTTGCAGCCGGGCTCGTCGATCATGCCGGGCAAGGTGAACCCCGTGATTCCCGAGGCGGCCGCGATGGTCGCCGCGCAGGTGATCGGCAACGACGCCACGATCGCCATCGCCGGTCAGTCGGGCAACTTCCAGCTCAACGTCATGCTGCCGGTGATCGCGTACAACCTGCTGCAGTCGATCGAGATCCTCGCCAACGTGACGACGCTGCTGGCCGACAAGGCCATCGCGGGGTTCCGCGTGAACGAGGACAACGTGCGCGCGGCGCTGGACAAGAATCCGATCCTCGTCACCGCCCTCAATCCGGTGATCGGCTACGAAAAGGGCGCGGCGACCGCGAAGCAGGCCTATAAGGAGAAGAGGCCGATCCTGGACGTGGCGCTGGAGACCACGGGCCTGTCGAAAGCGGAACTGGCGAAGCTGCTCGACCCCGCCGCGCTGACCAAGGGCGGCATCCATGGCGGCGGTGGTGGCGGTGGCTGAGCAGCGCCGGCGCCGTCGCGAGCCCGACGACCGGGGCCGTGGATCCCGGCGTACGCCGGGATGACGGTGAGGGGTCTCGTGCGTTCAGCGCACCGGTCCCCTCACGTCGCACCGGCGCACGCCGATGCCTACGGCGAGGCGTCGGGTGGGCGCGACGAGGTTGCCGGCAACCGGCGTTGAAGCCACGGAAGACCGATCACTTCTTACACGCCGGCGTGGCGTTGGCTTCGTCGGGCCGGTCGTACCGCACGTAGCCGTTCCACGCCACCGGGAAACACGTCCGCCCCAGCACATCGTCGATCACATACGGAAAGATCGACTCGCCGCGCGAGCTGTTGCTCATCATCAGCAGGCAGGTCTTCGATCGCTCCAGGCAGACGAACAGGTTGTTCGTGCCGTCGTCGTGACCGCCCTTGAAGAACGCTCTGCCCTGCGGGGAGTCGAAGGTGACGACACCGAGCGCCGAGCCCAGCGCGATGTCGTCATAGGCCGTCGTGTCCGGCAGACCGATCGTGGGGAACTGCTTCGGCGAGCGGATGCGGGCGACGGGCGTGAGCCACGTGCGATACGTGGCGGCGTCGAGGCCATCGCCCCGCGACATCGCCGCCACCAGCCGCGCGAAGTCGGCGATCGTCGTATCCATCGAGCCTGCCGCCCGGACGGACCCGCGCTCGTCGTGCCCGAGCGCCTTGCCGTTCTCGTCGTAACCGATCGCAAGGTTCGATGCGAAGTCCGGCCGCCACGTCATGCTCGTCCGCGTCATCCCGAAGGGCACGAACAGGCGGTCCTTCATCAGGGTGGCGACATCGATGCCCTTGCCGTTCTCGAGCACGAACTGCATCAGGTTGATGCCTTCGCCCGAGTAACCGTAGCGCGTGCCCGGATCGAACCAGAACGAGAGCTTGCCGTCCGGGTCGTATGCCTTCCCCGGCTGCCAGAAACGAAAGTTGGGAAAGCCGCTGCGATGACTCAACAGGATCGCGGGCGTGAGCTTGCGCCAGCGTTCGTCGCCGGCGAGGTCGGCGTATTTCTTGTACTCGGGCAGGGGCTTCGGCAGGTCGGTGGCGATGCTTTCGTCGAGGCTCAGTTTCCCGGCTTGCACCAGCGACATCGTGGCGTAGGCAAACGCGGCCTTGGTCAGCGACGCCGCGTACATGACGGTATCGGTGGTGAGCGGCAGGCGCTTTTCGACGTCACGCATGCCATAGGCCTTGACCGAGGCCACCTTGCCGTCGTCGATGACGGCGATGGCGAAGCCGGGCACGTTGGCGTCCTTCATGAGTTGCGTGATCCGCGCGTCCAGCGCGGCCCCGCGCAGCGGCGGTCTTTCGGCGGCGGTCGCGCCGGTGGCGGTGACAGCGAAGAGCAGCGATCCGAGCAGCGTCGAGCGAAGCATCATGCGTCCTCCCCAGATGGAGACGGCTCCCGAGGGAGCCGTCCATGTCGATTCACGATCAGGTGTCGTCGCGCCAGCGGCGGAACCAGATGGCGCCGGCGATCATCGCCGCACCCGCCAGGGCGCCGATCCAGAGCGCGGGGCTGGCCAGTGCGCTGTAGTGAAAGGCCAGGTCCATACCCTTCACGAGCGACGCCGGGTTGTCGTCGTCCAGGCCCGCCAGTGACGAGGTGTTGCCGATCCAGCCACCGGGCATCAGGCTGCCGAGCAGGCGGCCGACCACGTTCTTCCAGAACCAGTTGCTCGACAGGCCGGCGATGCCCATGAGTCCGAACCAGGAGACGATCACGCCGGCGCCGACGGGTAGGGCGATCGCCCAGAGGAACGGCTTGCCTCGTGCCCAGGCGGAGCAGAGCAGCAGCCAGCCGACGGTCGGCAGCGCCCAGATCGCATAGAGCGGGATCAGCAGGATCATGTTGACCACGACGCGGATCGGATGCGAAGCCATCAGCAGCGACCAGACGCCGACGCCGTGGATCGCGGCGACGATGGCGATCAGGATGCCGAGCACGAGCGCCACGATCACGCCCACCACCACCGCGATGGCCGGGGCCAGGAGCAGCGCGCTGGCGACCTTCGACAGCACCGTCGAGGTATCGGACAGCGGCAGCGACTTCCAGAACAGGATGCTGCGGTCGCGGCGGTCGTCGTAGAGGGCGCCGAGGCAGTAGAAGAAGATCACGATCGCGGTGACGCAGAGGATCACGCCCGCGACGGCGTAGAACATGATGTCGACGCCGGCGGCGACCTGCTGGAGGTCTTCCGGGCGCATGTGCGCCTGCAGCTGCGCGTCGCCGCCGAAGCGGAGTCCGCCCCACCAGTGCGGGTTCTCCCGGCGTCCGAACACCTCGCCGAGCACCAGCCCCATGCCGTTGAGCACCAGGAACACGATGCCGGTGACGACCGGCGCCCAGAAGAAACCGCCCTTGGTTTCCCAGAACTCGCGTTTGACTAGCCAGTAGAAGGTTTTCATGCGTAGGTGCCCTTCATGGTGGCGACGAAGAGGTCGCCGATCGACGGTCGCCGTACCTCGCCCAGCCGTTCGAGCTGCGGGCGGCTGACGTTGTCGAAGAGGAAGATGCTCTTGCCGAAGACCTGGCGCTCGTCCAGGGGCTTCAGTTCGCGCGCGGCGGCGGCCAGTTCCGAACCCACGAGGACTTCGGAGAACCGTTCGCCGAGGCTGTCCATGTCGGTATCGAGCACGATCTTCCCGTCGCGGATGAACATCAGGTCGGTGAGGATGTGTTCGATCTCCTCGACCTGGTGGGTGGTGACCAGGATCGTCTTCTCCTCGTCGAAGTAGTCTTCCAGCAGGCTCTGGTAGAACTGCTTGCGGTAGAGGATGTCCAGACCCAGCGTCGGCTCGTCCAGCACCAGCAGCTTCGCGTCGATCGACATCACCAGCGCGAGGTGCAGCTGCACGATCATGCCCTTGGAGAGCTGCTTCACCTTCTGCCCCGGCTGCAGCTTCGTGCGGGCCAGGAAGGCGTCGCACTTGGCGCGGTCGAAGCGGGGATGGGTGTTGGCGACGAAATCCACGGCGTCGCGCACCTTCAGCCAGCGCGGCAGCACCGCGACGTCGGCGATGAAGCAGACCTGCTCCATCAGCTTGCCGCGATCCTTGCGCGGGTCGAGGCCGAGGACGCTGAGTTGGCCGTCGAACGTGGTCAGGCCCAGGATCGCCTTGAGGGCGGTCGTCTTGCCGGCGCCGTTCGGGCCGATCAGGCCGACGATGCGGCCGGCGCCGATCTGGAAGCTGGCGCCGTCCAGCGCTAGGGACGATTTGTAGCGCTTGGTCAGGCCGGTGGCGGTAACGACCGCGGTCATGACGGGTCCTCCGTGGAGCCGTTGGCTTCACGCATCAGGGTTTTGAGGTCGAGGCCCATGCGCTGCAGGCGGGCGAACAGGGCCGGCCATTCCTCGCGCAGGAAGCGCTCCCTTTCACTTTTCAGCAGCGCGTCGCGCGCGCCATCGATAACGAACATGCCAAGACCCCTCCGTTTCTCAACCAGTTGTTCGTCGACCAGCTCCTGGTACGCCTTCGATACGGTCAGCGGGTTGATCTGGAAATCCCCCGCGACCTGGCGGACCGACGGCAGCGGATCGCCTTCGTTCAAGGCGCCATCCAGGATCATCGCCACCACGCGTTCGCGGAGCTGGCGGTAGATCGGGACGCTGTCGTTCCAGGTGATGGACATGTAGTTCATTCCTTCGCCGTGTGGCGCAGTGCGTTACCGAACGAATAGTAGGGCATGGCCAGCTGCGCGCCGATGAGCGCTGCGGCGCGATCTTCGGCGCTGCGCTTGATGGCGGCCGCGGCCGAATCCAGGGTGTCTTCGCTCGCCAGCATCGCCTGGCGCACTTCGGCGTCCGTGGGCCGCACTTCGATCGGGGCCAGGTCGACGACGCGGGTGCCGTTGACGAAGTGCGGCGCGGCGAGCATGGAGGAGGCGCGGTCATCGAAGGAGCGCAGGGCGAACACGCTGGTGCCGGCAATCAGAAGGGAAGCGGTCAGGGCGATGAGGTTCGGCGCTTTCATGGAAGTACTCCGATGACGTGTGGAGGCTCTAGGGGTTACAGGGAGGCGACATCCGCGCCGGCATCGGCGTAGACGACGATCGGGGCGAGGTCGGTGACCTTGGCGCCGTTGATCTCGGTCAGCGGGGCGGCGGTGGTCGAGGTGCTGTGGAAGCCGACCAGGGCGGAAGCGGCGATGGCGAAGGAGGCGGCCAGGGCGATGTAGTTCGGGCTTTCCATGGTGTCTGCTCCTGTGGTGCTGTGGGGGACCGGTGTTGTAGTGAACTATAACACCAGATTTTTAGCCGTCAACGGAAATTTCGTTGATTTCCATATGACTTATGGCCTATGCCGTGCCGGGGTGTGCTGGTGGGCAGGCACGGTAGAGATGCGCTGAACGCCTAAAAGGTTGCAGGCATCCTCGCCGTCGTACCGACGTGCGCCGGTGCGACGAGCAAAAAAAACGGGCCCCGAAGGGCCCGTCATCGTCACGCCGCGGGGCGACTTACAGCTCCGCGCGGAACTCCACGCCGATGATGCGCGGGTCGTTCACGAACGCCGTGCGGTTGTTGAAGTCGATGCCGCCGGTGATCACCTTCTTGTTGGTGATGTTGCGGCCGTAGAACGCGACTTCGCGCTTGCCGAAGTCCCAGTTGTAGCCGATGCGGATGCCGCCTTCGAGGAAGGGCTTGCTGCGGAACTCTTCCGACTCGTACAGGAAGAAGTTCACTTCGCTGCGGTAGTTCCAGTCGGTGTAGACGAAGAACTCGCCGCTCTCGCCGTACGGGATGCCGTAGCGGGCGGTCCACGTGCCGATCCACTTCGGCGCGTTCGGCAGCACGTTGCCGTCGATCAGCGCGTTGCCGGTGGCGTTGAGCGGATCGATGACCGTGCAGCCGCCGCCGCACGGAGCGACCGCGAGGTTGCGGTCCTTCAGTTCCGTGTGGTTGTAGCTGCCGCCGGCGGTCATGTAGAAGTTCGGCGTCAGGTAGGCCTCGAGGTCGAACTCGGCGCCGTAGCCTTCGGTCTTCTTCGCGTTGATCAGCTGCGTGACGTTGGTGGCACCACCCACGGCCGTCAGCTGCTGGTTGTGCATGTTGTACTTGTAGACGTCGGCGTTGAAACGCAGCTTGTTGTCGTCCGACGTGGACTTGTAGCCGATCTCGTAGGACGTGATCGTCTCCGGCTTGGCCGTCGAGATGCTGTTGGCGAAGTTGATGCGGCCCTGCACGCTGGGCGCGCGGAAACCGTTCGCGACGCGCGCGTACACGTTCGAATTCTTCGACAGCTGCCAGGTGCCGGTGACGTCGCCGCTCCAGCGCGAGTCGGTCGGATCCGACGTCAGCGGGCCGACCGGGCCGGTGAAGCCGAGGAAGCGCTCGGCCTTGAAGTCACGCTTGTCGTGCGACCAGCGCGCGCCGGCGCGCACGTCGAATTCGTCGGTGAACTGGTAGTCGGCCGAACCGAACACCGCCCACGCCTTCGTGCGCTGGCTCTGGTCGACCCAGCCGTTGAGCACGTGGTTGTTGAGCGTGTCGTAGCTGAAGTTCGTGATCGCGATGTCTTCGTCGAAGTAGTACGTGCCCACCTGCCACTTCAGGCGCTCGGCCGAGTCGTTCGACAGGCGGAATTCCTGCGTGATCTGGCGATCCTTAGGCAACGCGTCGGCCGTTTCGGAATAGAACGGGGTGACGCGGTTGGTGAAGCTCGGCTTCGCCGGTGTTTCAGAGGCGTCGTAGCCGCCGTCGACGTCGCCGAGGCTGTACGTGGTGGCGCGCTCGAGGCCGGTGATCGACGCGAAGTTGAGATCGCCGAAGTGCCAGTTCAGGTGCAGGTTGCTGCCCCAGGTGAACAGGTGCTGCTTGTTGCGGCCATCCTGCGACACCGAATCGCGATCGAAGCCCGGCACGAACTGGTCGCCGCCGAGGGTGATCGAGTTGGCGCGGTTGACCATGGCGCTGCCGTCGAGCCAGCGGCCGTGGACGTTGATCAGGGCGTCGAAGTCTTCCGAGGCCTTGTAAAGGGCCTGGAGGCGCACGGCACGGTCGTTGTAGCCGCCGAGGTCGTCCTTCTTGCCGGTGTAGTCGTTGTCGATCCAGCCGTCGCGGTGCTGGGCGAGGGCGGAGACGCGGCCCGACCAGTTCGACGCCAGCTTGCCGCCGATCGCGGCCTCGGCGTTGGCCGTGCCATAGGAGCCGTAGGAGACGCGGGCGTAGCCCTCGGTTTCCTGGGTCGGCTTGCGCGATTCGAACTTGATCACGCCGGCCGGCGAGTTGCGGCCGAAGAGCGTGCCCTGCGGGCCGCGCAGCACTTCCACCTGCTCGAGGTCGAACAGCGGGAAGCCCTTGAGGATCGGGTTCTCCTGGACGATGTCGTCGTAGACCATCGAGACCGGCTGCGACGCGTTGAGGTCGAAGTCGCTGTTGCCGAGGCCGCGGATGTAGAAACGCGGGAATTCGCGGCCGTAGGAGGTTTCGGCGTAGACGCTGGGCGCGCGCGAGGCGAGCTGCAGCACGCCGTCGCCGGCCTGGCCGAAGGCCTCCAGCTTCTCGGCGGTGACCACGGTCATGGAGATGGGCACCTTCTGCAGGTCTTCCGTGCGCTTTTCGGCGGTCACGTTGATGGTCTGCAGGGTGGCCGTCTTGGTCGGAGCGGACGTCTGCGTGTCCTGCGTGGCGTCCTGGGCGATGGCCGTGCCAGCGGTGAGCGCCGTGGCGATGGACAGGGCAATGACGAGACGTCGCGGCATGCGGCGCGTGCTTGCGAGAGACATGGTTTTGGTTCCGCCTGGGAGGTCCTGGGGTGGGAGAGTGCCTCGCCAACTGCGGTCGAGCCGGTCCCCTGGCGAGGGCGCGTCTGGCCGAATTATCCCCCGTTACGTGGTCATGACGAAAGTGTTGCGGCGCAGTAACGGTTCGCGGCGTGGCTCGAGCGCGCGGCTGTCATGGAAGTGACACAGACCCGGCATAACGTGCGCGGCGTAAGCGGCGTCGGGCGTGTTGGCCACATTTAATCACACGATCGCCGACGTTTGAGTATTTTCTCAATCCATTCGGAGCAAGCACGCGATGAAGAAGTTCCTCCCCGCAGCCGCCTTCTGGACGATGTGCGGGACCGCGGCGGCCGACGGCGCGCCCCAGGCGGCGATCGAGCTGTACGTCGACACGGCTACGCGGCAGATCTTCGCGGAGCCGGGGCCCGGACGGACGCGGCTCGGCAAGTTCGTCCAGGCCAGCGACGAGGCGGCGCCCGCGGTCGCATCCGCCACCAGACCGGCGCCATCGGCGGCCACGAATGCCGTCGCCGCGGCACCCGCGGTGGCGAGCGCGAAGCCGTCGACGAAGGCCTGGTACGAGAAGATCGGCATCCGGGGATACGTGCAGATGCGCTACAACCATGAGCTGGGCGAAGACGCGAAGGACCTGAAATCGCCGGGCGACCGCTTCATCGGCCGCGAACAGGGCTTCGGCATCCGTCGCGCGCGCGTCGTCATCAGCGGCGATGTCACCGACAACATGTCGATCTACATCCAGCCCGATCTCGCCAGCACGCCTTCCGGATCGAGCACCACGAACTTCGCGCAGCTGCGCGACGCCTACGCCGATCTCTGGCTCGACAAGGAAAAGACCTGGCGCATCCGCGCCGGCCAGTCGAAGATCCCGTACGGCTGGGAAGACCTGCAATCCAGCCAGAACCGCCTCGCCTTCGATCGCGCCGACGCGCTGAATTCCGCCGTGCGCGACGAGCGCGATCTGGGTGTGTTCGCCTACTGGTCGCCGCTCGTGGCGAAGGAGCGCTTCGCCTACCTCGTCAAATCCGGCCTGAAGGGCTCGGGCGATTACGGCGTGGTCGGCTTCGGCGTGTACAACGGGCAGGGCGCCAATCGCCCGGACCGTAACGACAAGCTCCATTCGGTGGTGCATTTCTCCTATCCCTTCAAGTTCGCCAACGGCCAGTTCCTCGAAGTCGGCGCCGATGCCTACACGGGCCGCTACAAGGTCTCCACCGCGTCCGCGACGATCGACGGGCGGACCTTCACGCCGAGTGTCGATGGCACCGTAGACGGTTCGGAGGATCGCCGCGTCGCCGCGCACGTCGTGTACTACCCGCAGCCGTTCGGCTTCCAGGCGGAGTGGACCGTGGGCAAGGGACCGGAGCTCGACGTGGCGCGTCGCACGATCCGCACGAAATCGCTGCGCGGTGGCTACGCGCAGGTGATGTACAAGTTCGATGGCGCGTACGGTTCGCTGATTCCCTACGCGAAGTGGCAGACGTATCGCGGTGCCGCGAAGTTCGACACCAATGCGCCTCGCATGGAGGTCGACGAGGTGGAGGCCGGCGTCGAGTGGCAGCCGTCGAGCGCGATCGAGCTCGCGGTGGCGTACGCCAACATGCGCCGCACGGACGTCAGCGCCGCACCGTATCGCCGTATCGATGGCCAGCTGCTGCGCGTGCAGCTTCAGGTCAACTACTGAGGACTGCGTTACCCCGGACCGTCGTACCGGCGAATGCCGGTATCCACGGCCTCGGTGCACGGTTTTCGCGATCGTCCACACGCCGGAAACGTCATCGCGACAACCGATCGCCCCGCCGT
>NZ_FODZ01000003.1:105061-265435 GCF_900110505.1 Luteibacter sp. UNC138MFCol5.1 | reverse complement strand
ACGTCATCGCGACAACCGATCGCCCCGCCGTGGACCCCGGCGTGCGCCGGGGTGACGCGCCGGAGCGTCCGGGTATCCACGGCGACGACGCATCACTTCGCCTTCTTCGAGGCTCCCGAAGCCAGTGACTTCTCCCGCACCGCCTTGAACTCGCTGCCTTCCTTCCACACGGGCCAGACGTCGCTGTTCGCGAGCTTCTCGCCCAGCGCATAGAACGCCTTCACGTTCTGCGTCACGCCGTCGAAGCTCCAGCGCATGTCGTACACGTCGGTCGGCTGGTGATAGCGGTTCTTCGTGTAATCCTCTTCGGCGGCCAGGCCCGCGGCCTTGCCGCCCTGGACCATGTCGGTACCGCCGCCCGCCGACAGCGCCGGCACGCCGGCCTTGGCGAAGTTGAAGTGGTCGGAGCGGAAGTAGTGGCCCTTCTCCGGCGACGCGTCGCCGCTGACGACGCGGCCGTCGGCCTTGAGCACGTCGGCGAACATGTCCTCCAGATCGCCCTGGCCCAGGCCGGTCACTTCCATGTCGCGCGTGGCGCCCGTGATCGGCAGCGCGTCCATGTTGATGTCGGCCACCGTCTTGTCGAGCGGGAACGGCGGATGCGCGACGTAGTACTTGGAACCCAGCAGGCCCGATTCCTCCATCGTCACCGCGGCGAAGATCACCGAGCGCTTCGGTTTCTCCTGCGCGAACTTGCCGGCGATCTCCAGCATCGCGGCGATGCCGGTGCCGTTGTCGATGGCGCCGTTGTAGATCTGGTGACCCTTCAGCGCCGGGTCGTGGCCGAGGTGGTCCCAGTGCGCCGAGTAGACGATCGCCTCGCCGGGCTCCGAGGTGCCCTTGACCATGCCGATCACGTTGTTGCTCAGCGAGTGGGAAATCGTGCTCTGCAGGTGGATCGATGCCTTCGCGTCGAGCGGCACGGCCCTGAAGCCGCGCACGTCCGCCTGCTTCGCCAGATCGTCGAAGTTCTTGCCCGCCTTCGCGAACAGCCGCTGCGCCGATTCGTGCGTCAGCCAGCCGGCGACGGGGAGGCGCGGCGCGGGATCCTCGCTCTCGGGAAGATCGAGGCGGGGCGTCGTCCAGCCGCTGCGGACGACATTCCAGCCGTATGCGGCGGGTTCCGTCTGGTGGACGATGAACGCCGCGGCCGCGCCCTTGCGCGCGGCCTCTTCGAACTTGTACGTCCAGCGTCCGTAGTAGGTCATCTCGCGACCCTTGAACAATGCCTTGTCCGCGCCGTTCCAGCCCGGGTCGTTCACCAGGATCACCAGCGTCTTGCCCTTGACGTCGATGCCGTCGAAGTCGTTCCACTGCGCTTCCGGCGCGTCGACGCCGTAGCCGACGAAGACGATGTCCGAGTCCTTCAGATCGACATCGGACTTCGCCTGGAGCGTGCCGACGACCATGTCGTTTCCGAATGCGAACTTCTCGGTGCCGCCGCCTTCCGCGACATCGAGGGCCAGCGTGTCCTGCCCGTTCAGCGTGGTGGAGACGGCGGGCACCGTCTGGATCCAGTCGCCCTTGTTGCCGGGCTCCAGCCCCATGCGCTTGAACTGTTCGATGATGTAGTTCGTCGTCAGGCGTTCCCCGAGGGTCCCGGGCTTGCGCCCGTCGTATTCGTCGGACGAGATCACGCGCAGGTGCGCCGCGAAGTCGTCGCCCGTGATCTCCGGGCTGAAGTCGTGATGCTCGTTGGCCACCGCGGGCATCGGAGGCGGGGGCGAGGTGGAGGCGCGGGCCGGTGCCGTCGAGGGGGCGGCCGGGGCCTTTTCTTCGTCGTGGGACTGGCAGGCCGCCAGCGTCAGGGCCGTGAGGCAGGCAAGGGCGAGGCGTCGCATCGGCGGAGGAGTTCCTTCGTGGCTCGTCGTCCAACGAGTGTAGCGGGTGCGGGTGTCGCCCTGCCGGAATTGCTCGCCTAGCAGCAAATTTGCCAAATTCGTCAAATACTTCCGCCACTCGCTACGCCGAATCGGCAAATTCACAAAGTGCTGGCATTTGGTCCCATACACCGTTAGTTATAGGCGTCGGCGGACAGTTTCCCTCTCGGGGAATCCGATTCGGCGTAGGGACGAGGCGGGTGAGCAACCCGCGGGGAAACAGCGCGGGGGTGCGTGATGGTGTGGGTGCGAGTCGAAGGGAACTGTACGGGCAGCGGTAGGGGCGTTGCCGGGGATGGCCCGCGGGTGACCGCGCCATTCCCGCCGATGCGGAACGCATGGGTTGCACATGGCAGGGAGATAACGGCATGAGTCGTCCTTCCGACGTTCACGGCCTGGAAGACTACGATCTGGTCACTCTCGGTGCGGCGCTCGGCCTTTGCGAGGTCGATCTGCTCACGCTGAGCCCGGCGCGACCTCGCGCCGCCATCGCATCCACGACCCACGAGGGCGTGACATACCTGACCGCGCACATCGACTTCGACGTGCGCGGCTCGCTAACCGTTCCCGAAGACGCCTGCATGCTGGTCTATCTGCACGAGGCCGGCGAGCGCAGCTGGTGCCAGGGTGTCAGCGTCGAATCGGACATGGCGGTGACGTTGCTGCGGGGCACGCCCACCGATTTCATGTTCGAGCGCGGCACGCGCCTCACCCTGGTAGTGGCACCGTACGCGCGATTCCGTGCCCGCTTCCTCGCATCGGACCATGCGGACGTCGACATGGCCGCCCAGCGGCTGCGGCTGTTCTCGGTGCGGTCGGAACACCTCCGGCGCGCCTACCGGCAGATCGCCGCGCAGGTGCGGGAGCAGGGCGAACCGGCGATGGGGCCGATCGAAGACCTGCTCGACGAACACATCCGCGTCGCGCTCTCGTCGTCGTCGGAGGATCGACCGGTGGCATCGCGCGGACGCCGTGCCCATTACCAGGTCGTGCGCCGGGCCGAGCGGTTCATGCGCGCGAACCTCCGCCGCGACATCTATTCGCTCGAGCTCTGCCAGGCGGCGGGCGCGAGCGAGCGAGGCCTTCGCTACGCCTTCGACGACCTGCTCGGCATCCCGCCTAACCGTTACCTGGCCATGCTTCGTCTGTGCACGGCGCATCGCAGCCTGGTCACGGCGGAAGCCGGCCGTCGATCCGTGAAATCCGTCGCGCTCAGCTGCGGCATGTGGGATCTGTCCCGCTTCGCTGAGAAGTATCGCAGCGTGTTCGGCGAGCAGCCCCGCGAGACGTTGACCCGCAGCGCCGGGGCCGAGGATCTGACCCCCGCCGAGGAATACGACGGCTGGTAGGCCCAGGCCCGTCGTAGCCCGCCACCGGACCCTTCCCGCCATGCCCTTGCCAAGGGGAGGGGAGGGTCCGCAGCAACTTGCAGTTGCGTTTGCGCATGTGCGGAGCGATGCTTTGCCCCACATGCCAAAACGACTCGATATCCGACTCATCGCGCCCTCCGGCTATGCGGACGACCACGCGGCGCGCGAGCGCGGCGTCGAACGACTGCTGGCCGCCGGCCACACCGTGCACGGTGCCGATGTGCTCGATCGGGTGATGCTGCGTTTCGCGGGCACCGACGCCGAGCGCGCGGCCGACCTCAACCAGCTTGCGGACCCGGGCGTGCCGTTGCCGCATCTCGTCATGGCCACGTGCGGTGGTTATGGCGCGATCTCGCTGCTCGATCGCATCGACTTCGACGGCCTGGCCGCCCGCTTCCTCGACGAGTCCTGCGTGCTGGTCGGACATGGCGACTTCACGGTGCTGCAGTGCGCGCTCTACGCTCGCAGCGCGATAGGATCGCTCCACGGGCCGATGCTGGTCGCCGATTTCGGTGCCCCCTACCTGCGCGAGAACACGTGGCGGCATTTCTGGCATACGGTGCTCTCGCCGCGCACCGACATGAGCTGGACGTGCGCCGACGATCAGCGCGATCTCCTGGTGGAAGGCACGCTCTGGGGTGGCAATCTCTCCGCCTTGTGCAGTCTCGTCGGCACGTCGTACCTGCCGCGCATCGACGGCGGCATCCTCTTCGTGGAGGAAGTCGGCGAGCAGGCGTGGCGCATCGAACGCATGCTCTACGAGCTGAAACTCGCCGGGGTGCTGGAGCGGCAGCGCGCCATCGTGATCGGCGGGCTTGGCGGCCAGCGCGTCAGCGAATACGACAACGGCTACGACATCGATCACGCCCTGCAACGCTTCGGCAAAGCCTGCAATCTGCCGATCCTTCGCGGCCTCTCGTTCGGCCATGGCGCCGACAAATGGACGCTGCCTTTCGGCGCGCACGCCGTGCTCGAGTGCGTCGCGGGCACCGCCACGCTTTCCGCGTTCGACTACGCGTATGCCGGTGCGGCCAACGGCGGGCCCGTCGCGTCCGCCTGATTCGCTGGAGGGAGCGATGTACGAATGCGGCCCACGCGGGCCGCATCGTTCCTTTTCCTCAGGAAAGCGCCGTGACCTGCGTGGCGCCGATGACGCCGATGAAGACGATCGACAGCATCCAGAAACGCGCCGGGTCGCGCCAGACGCAGACGCCGAGGCACACGATGCCGAGCACGCACGACACGATGCCGGCCGCGGTCAGGCCGACCGCGACGAGCGACGGATCGCCACCGCCGGACGCGAGCAACATGGGTCGGAAAATCGCATACCAGGCCAGGACGAGGCAGGCACCGCCGACGATGCCGAGCAGCCAGTTGGCGGGATGGTTTTTCGGCAACATCTGGATGCCGAGGTAGATGGCGAGTACGACGACAGCGAAAACGACGAGCAATAAAGCCATGCGTTAACCCCTTGAAGTGTGTCGTGGCCCGCGGTCCCCACCGCTGGCCGTTTCCCGAGCATGGACCATGGGGGCCGCGAGGTCATGCTGCGCCGCGCAAGCCACCGTGCGGAAAGCGCGGCACGCACGGCAGGCGTTTCGTCGGCCCAGGCGCCGTTTCGTCGGAAACGCCGTGATCCGCGCGTTGACCGCATCGTATGCTCCCGGCCACTCGAAGACGGAAGCTCCCCAGATGGCAAGCCTGAAGTTCGTGATCCGACTCGTCGTGGCATGGCTCGCCGCATGGTGCGTGCTCCTTGTCGCGCTGAACGCCATCGGCTGGGGCGAAGGCCCCCTGCCGTTGGTCTTCACGCTGTGGTTCGTCGGTCTGCTCGTCGCGCTCGCACGCGGCGCGACGCATCTGTATCGCGTGCGCGTGCTCGCCGGACGCATCGACGCGGAGACGGTGTCCAATCGCCAGCGCCGTCGCGTCGAGGTGCCTTATCCGGCGGACGAGGCGTTCGCCATCGTCGAGGCGGTGGTCCGCGAACTGCCGAACGTGCGCGATGTCGGCAGCACGCGCGGTGGCTTGCAGGTGAGGGCGGAGATTCCGCCCGATCTTCCGCAGAAGCAGCAGCGCGGGCGCCTGTCGAGGCTGTATTCGATCGTCGTGCGGAGCACGAAGGTGGTGGCCACCGTGACGCCCGGGGACGGTTCGAGCAGCGTCATGTACGTCTGCGAGCCCGACGGCGGCGCGTGGATCGACTGGTTCAATCCCGACGGTGGCGCGTCGCTCGAATACGTCGAGACGCTGGTGCGCGCCACGACGCAGCGCCTCGCCGAGCGGCGCAACCGCGAACGCGACGACGTGCGCCAGAGCAAGATGGAGAAGGAACTCACGGCCGCGCAGCTCGGCCTGCTGCAGGCGCAGGTCGAACCGCATTTCCTGTACAACACGCTCGCCAGCGCGCAGGAACTCGTGCGCACCGACCCGGCACGCGCCGACCGCATGCTTGGCCACCTCATCGCCTACCTGCGCCGTTCGCTGCCGCGCACGGATGGGTCGCTGTCGACGCTGGGCGAAGAGCTCGAGCGCTCGACGGCCTGGCTGGAGATCATGCAGCTGCGGATGGGCGAGCGCCTGGCGATCCATGTCGACGTTCCGGCGCATGCGCAGAACGTGCCGATGCCGTCGATGATGCTGCAGACGCTCGTCGAGAACGCGATCAAGCACGGTCTCGAGCCGAAGCCTGGCGGTGGCGGCGTCTGGATCCGCGCGGGCGTCGACGGGGCGGGCCTGTCGCTCACGGTGGCCGACGATGGCCTCGGCTTCCGCAGCGACGGCGCGGGCACCGGCATCGGCCTGAAGAACCTGCGCGAACGACTGCGGCTGATGTACGGGAGCGCGGCGACGTTCTCCATCGGTAACAATTTTCCGAGCGGTGTCGCGGCGACGATCACGTTGCCCGTGACGGGGGTGGCCGACCATGCCTAAGTGCATCGTTGCCGAAGACGAGAAGCTGCTCGCCGCGGCGCTCCAGCGCGAACTCGCGCAGGCGTGGCCGGACCTCGAGGTGGCCGAGGTGGCCGAAGACGGCGGAGCGGCGCTGGAGGCCATCGCCACGCATCGACCCGACGTCGCGTTCCTCGACATTCGCATGCCGGGCCTGACGGGCATGGAGGTCGCCGCCGCGGCCGCGGACGTGAGTCCGGCGACGCTGGTGGTGTTCATCACGGCGTACGACCAGTACGCCGTCGACGCCTTCGAACGCGGGGCGGTGGACTATCTGCTCAAGCCGGTCACGCAGGATCGCCTCGCGCAGACGGTGACCCGCCTGCGCGGACGCCTCGCCGACGCGGCGCGCCATGCGGGCCGCACGGCGCAGCTGGCCAGGGACCTCGGGCCGCGCTTCGATACGCCGCCCGACGAGCCGCTGACCTGGGTGACCGCGAGCGCGGGCAGGGCGACGCGCCTGATCCTCGTCGAGGACGTGATCTATTTCCGTGCCGACAACAAGTACACGCTCGTCGCGACGGCCGATGGCGACGCGCTGCTGACGCGGCCCATCCGGGATCTGCTTCGTCAGCTCGATCCGCGGATCTTTCGCCAGATCCACCGCTCCACGATCGTCAATCTGCGTCAGGTCGCATCCGTCGAACGCGACGACACCGGCAAGGGCTGCCTGCACCTGCGCGGCCGCCCGGAAACCCTGGGCGTCAGCCAGCCCTTCATGACCATCTTCCGGGCCATGTAGGCGAGGAGTCCACCATGCGTCTGTTCCTCTCCATCATCTACTGTTTCCTGAACCTCGCCGGCTGCACGGACGCAGGCAACCGCACGCTCACCGCGAGCGCCCGCGAGAACGGCACCGTCACGCTGGAGAGCCGCACCGAGGTGCGCATGGGTCGCGCGCGCTTCGCCTGCGAGGCGAGCCGCGCGGATCGCTGCTGGTACACCGTGTTCGACGCGGGCAGGGAAGTACGCGCGTTCTCGCTGGCGGCACGGGAGGAACGCCTTGTCGACGGATTGCCGCCCGGCTTTACCTTGTGCGTGACGACGAACGCCGACAAGGTGACGAAAGACTGCAAACCCGCGTGAGCGCGTTACTCCTGTAGGAGCGCGCCCTGCGCGCGACATCTTTCGGCCAGAGCCCGGACCTGGCGCGTTCGCCCGAAGACTGGCGCGAAAAAATGTCGCGCGCAGGGCGCGCTCCTACCCGAAGGCAGGAGCGCGCTTACGGTCACGGCGTATTCCGCGGCACCACCGTGTAGACGATCTTCGACGGATGCGCCGCGTCGTGATGCACCACGTTGTGCGCGATCACGCCCTTGGCTTCGTCGTAATTGTTGCCGCCGGTGTTGAGGTTGCGGTCGAAGCGCGGGAAGTTGCTGCTCGTCACCGCCACGCGCAGCTTGTGGCCGGCGGCGAAGAAGTTGCTGGTGTCGATCGGCTGGAACGTGACCTTGTAGGTCTCGCCGTCCTTCATCCACACCGGCGGCTTCCCGTAGCCGTCGCGATAGCGCATGCGCTGGATGTTCTCCGTGATGTTGTACGCCTTGCCGTCCGGATACACGTCCATCACCTTGAAGGTGAAGTCGGTGTCCTTCGCGTCCGACGAGACATACAGCGTCACCGTGATCGGGCCGCTGACCTCGGTGCCCTCCTTGAAGGGTTCGGAGTCGTACACGAGGATGTCGTTGCGCGTGAGCTGCGGATTCTGGTCGAACGAGCCGAACTTCACCGCGGTGCCCTGGCAGCAACCGCCGCCGCCCAGCGTGGTGACGGGATTGGCGGGATCGTAGAGAAAGCTGTCCGGCTGGTCGGTATCGGCCGGCTTCTCGGCCAGCTTGCCGTCGCCGTAGAGCGTGTTCGCCTTGCCGCCACTGGTGAAGTAGAGCTCGCGCGTGGTGGCGCCGACGGGCGGCCACGTGGGCGAGTTACGCCACTTGTTCTCGCCCATCACGTAGTACATCACCTTGGGCTGCTTGTCGACGATCGGGCTGTCCACGCCCTTGAGGAACTTGTCGAACCAGCCGAACACGAGGCCCTCGTAATCGAACCGGGCATCGCCCACGTCGAGATCGCCGATCATGGTGTGCTCGGTGGCGCGGGTGAACGCGCAGTGCAGCACGGGCGCGATCACGGCGTACTGCTGATCGGCGACGGCCTTGGACGCGGTCTCGCGAACGTGGTTGTAAGCCGCGAGGTTCGGCGACACCGAGACGTCGAACCAGCTCATGAACCACAGGCCCGGCTTGTCGATCTTCATGTTCTCGTGCCACAGGCCGCCCTTGTACCAGTTCGGGCTGTTCGGCGTGCGCGCGATCATGTTGCCGCCCGTCGGCACGTCCATGGCATCGGCGAAGATGCCCTTCGGGCCGTCGATCGCCTTCATGATGTCCTTCTCGGGCAGCGTCCAGAACGCCTTGTCCCAGTCGACCGGCGGCATGGCGGCGGCGAGGTCGAACGCCTTCGACGCGCGGATCAGGTCCGCCTGCGACGTGCCGGGCGGGAACATCGGGCGCACCTGGTTCTGCTCGCCGTAGAGCCACGAGATGAAGAGCATCTGCACGGCGCCGCCGCGGTACCAGTTGCCCTGCTCGTAATACGGGCCGACCTTGCCGACGCCGGCACCGAAACCCTGCACGTTGAACGTAGCCAGGCCGGGCTCGTTCTCGGCGACCACGGCCATCTGCCATTCGGCGGTGGACGAACAACCCGTGGTGCCGACCTTGCCGTTGGACCACGGCTGCGAGGTCATCCAGCGCACGGCGTCGACGCCGTCGCTGAGCGGCGCGCCGAGGATCTCGTAATTGCCTTCGGAGAAGAAATGGCCGCGCTCGTTCATGTCGACATACGCGTAACCGCGCTTCACCGCGGCGAGCTGCCGGCTCATGTCGCGCGGCGCGCCGAGCTTCACGTCCCAGAAGTTGAAGTTGTACGGCGTGCGCACGAAGATCGTCGGCACCTTGCCGGCGGCGTTCTTCGGCCGGTAGACGTCGGCCGCCATGCGTTTGCCGTCGCGCATCTTCACCATCACCTTGCGGTCGATGATCGCCACGTCCTCGAGCTGGCGCTCGATGTCGTTGCGCTTGTCGACCATGGCCTTCTGCTCGGGCGTCAGCGTCGTCTGCTGCGCGGCGACGGGACCGGCGGCGAGCGCCAGGCAGAACGTGGCGACGCCGACCGACAACGCGGTCCTGACATCGTGGAGGGCAGGGCGCTTCGATCGCATCGGCAGGCTCGTTTTTTCAGGGACGGTTCATCGAGTCTGGCAAATCGATCAGGGCAGGACAATGCATGACTTCCGGCACGGTGTCTTGTCCGTCTGTCGGCAGCGTGCGTGGCTCTTTCAATCCGGAAGGAGCCACGGGCGCTAAGATGCATCGTTGGCAAAGGGGACGAGACGCATGGCGTCGACCGAGACATTCAAGTTCATCCTGATCCTGCTGGTGGCGATCCTCGCCCTCGAGCTGATCGCGAGGCGGCTGCGCCTTCCGTCCGCGGCCGCGCTTCTGGCCGGTGGCATCGCCATCGCGTTCCTGCCGGGCATCCCGGCAGTGAGCTTCGATCCCGAGCTGGTGCTGACGGTGTTCCTGCCGCCGCTGCTCATGGATGGGGCGTTCTATACCGTGTGGTCCGAATTCCGCAAATACCTCGGCGGCATCCTCTGGCTCGCGGTGGGCGCCGTGGTGTTCACGACCTTCGTCGTGGGCGTCACGGTGCACTGGGTGTTGCCGTCGCTGCCGTGGGCCGCGTGCTTCGCGCTGGGTGCCGTGGTGTCGCCGCCGGATGCGGTCGCGGCGAAGGCGGTGCTGGGCAAGGTCCGCCTGCCGCGGCGCCTGCTCGTGCTGCTCGAAGGCGAAAGCCTGCTCAACGACGCGACCGGCCTGGTGCTGTTCCGCTTCGCGGTCGCGGCCGCGCTCACCGGTGCCTTCAGCACGCAGGCCGCCGTGCTGAGCTTCGCGGGGCTCGCCGTCGGCGGCATCGTCGTCGGTCTCGTGGTGGGCGGATTGCTCGTTTTCGCCCTGCGCTACATCGACCACGTGTTCCTGGCGATCACCGCGTCGTGCCTGTCGCCGTGGGCCGCGTATATCGGCGGCGAATCGCTGCACGTCTCCGGTGTGATGTCGGTGGTCGCCTGCGGCATCGTGTTCGGCTGGTACCAGCACGACGTGTTCACGGCGAACATCCGCGTGCGCAGCACGGCGTTCTGGGAGGTCATGATCTTCCTGCTCGAGGCGCTGGTCTTCATCCTGATCGGGTTCTCGCTGCGTGGCGTCGTCGAGCGTCTCGGTGGCCTGGGCAACGCCATCGACTCCCTTGGCGTCCCCCTGCTGGCCGTGCTCGCCGCCGTGATCCTCTCGCGATTCTTCTGGATCTACGCCACGGATTACCTGCGCGTGCCGCTCGGGCGCCTGGTCGGCAGGCATCCCGCGCCGCCCTCGCCGAAGGCGTCGTTCCTGCTCAGCTGGGCCGGCATGCGAGGCGTGGTGACGCTGGCGATCGCCCTGTCCCTGCCCGAAGCGGTGCCCGGTCGCGACCTCACGCTTGCCGCCGCCTTCGCGGTGATCCTCGTCACCGTCGTGGTGCAGGGCGGGACGATCGCGCCGGTGATCCGCTGGCTGGGCCTCGATCGCGTGGAGCGCTCGGCGTCGGAACACCTCACCGAGGCGCAGGCGCTCGTGCTCGTCGATGCCGCGCAACTCGAAGCCGTCAAGGCGCGTGCCTACGACGAGACGGGCGCGCTCATCCACCCGCGCCTGCTCGAGCAATACACGTACCGCGTATCGATCGCGGAGCGCTACGCGAAGGCGCCGGAAACGCTCGGCACCGGTCGCATGGACCACTACGACGTGGTGCTGGCCGCCATCGCCGCCGGCCGTGCGGAACTGCTGCGCCTGCATCGCTCCGGGCGCATCCACGACGAACTCTTGCACTATCTCGAGCGCGATCTCGATTTCCAGCAGATCGAAGCCGAGAACGACCGGCAGAGCCCTCCCTGACGGCATCACGGAAACCCGAACCATGACGACGTGCGTCGCCCTGCGCCACATCCATTTCGAAGACCTGGGCTACATCGAGCCGCTGCTGCGCGAGCGCGGCTACGACGTCCGTTACGTCGACGCGCCGGTGGCGAACCTCGCCGCGTTCGACCCGCTCGCCGACGACCTCATGGTCGTGCTCGGTGGTCCGGTCGGTGTGTACGACGACGACACGTATCCGTTCCTGCGCGCGGAGATCGACCTCATCCGGCGGCGCCTCGCCGCGGGCAAGCCGATCCTGGGCGTGTGCCTCGGCGCGCAGCTGATCGCCAGCGCGCTCGGGGCGAAGGTGTATGCGCTCGGCGTCAAGGAGATCGGTTTCGGCCCGCTCACGTTGACCGATGCCGGGCGCGCGTCGCCGCTCGCCGCGGTGGGCACCGCGCCGGTGCTGCACTGGCATGGCGACCAGTTCGACATCCCGGAGGGGATGCGCCATCTCGCGAGCACGCCGGTCGGCGCGAACCAGGCGTTCGGCGACGGCAAGGGCGTCCTTGGCCTGCAGTTCCATCTCGAGGCCGACCTCGCGCAGATCGAGCGCTGGCTCGTCGGCCACGCGTCGGAACTCGCGCAGGCCGGCATCGATCCGCGCACCCTCCGCGCGCAGGCGGCCGACGCGGCGGCGGTGCTTCCCGGCGCCTGCCGCGCCGTCGTCGCGGCGTGGCTCGACGAAGCGTATGCATGAGTGGAAGGCCCGGCCGAGCCAGCCGGATCCTTGAATAAGAGCTAGCGTTATTCAAGGATATCGTTCCGCCGATCGGGCCGCGTGGGCCTCTTGGTTCTCCCCGCGTCATCAGCAGGCAGATGATGTAGCTTGGTTCCATGTGCGGCCGCTACGCCACCTTCGGACCTGCCAGCCTCAGTCGGGAGGCGCGGATGGTGCTGGAAGAGCTCGAGGTCGACATCATCAGCGAGATCAACCAGCGCGAGCCGGCGTACAACATCGCGCCGACGGCACGCGGCCTAGTGCTGGGCCATGGCGCCGGCGGGTTCGAGACGAAGCTCTATCGCTGGGGTCTCGTGCCGTCCTGGGCGAAGGACGCGAAGGGCGGCGCGAAGCTGTTCAACGCGCGCTCGGAAACCGTGGCGACGACGCCGTCGTTCCGCAACGCGTTCCGCAAGCGTCGTTGCCTGGTCCCGGCATCCGGCTACTTCGAATGGCGCACGGAGGACGGCGCCAAGCAGCCGTACTTCCTGCACCACCCGGAAGGTCACCTGATGATGTTCGCGGGCCTGTGGGAGGGCTGGCGCGCGTCGCCCGACGACGACTGGCTGCACACGTACACCATCGTCACCGGCGAGCCGGGCAAGGTCTCGGCCGACATCCACCAGCGCCAGCCGGTGATCCTGCCGCCGGACCTCTGGCGCGTGTGGATGACCGGCGAGCCCGACGAAGCGTCGGCCGTGCTGGCCGCCGTGCCCGAGGCCGAGCTGACCTACCACCCGGTCACGAAGGCCGTGAACTCCTCGAGGAACCAGGGCTCCGGACTGGTCGAACCGACCGGACGGGACCGACCGGCCTGACGGTCGCCTCGTAGTCGACGTCGTCGGCGCGGAAGAGCGCTTCCCAGTCGTCGTCGCTCGGTACCCGATAGGGATCCGGCGGCATCTGCCGGCGGATGTGCGCGGCATGGTGCTTCGCGTACGCCTCGACGCTGCGTTCGAGCGCCACGGCGACCTTCGCCCGGGTCGGGCGCCAGCACGCCGGGCCGTACAGCCAGACGAGTTCCCAGCGTGGTCCGGTCTCCTGCGCGAGGCGGCGCAATCGTGCGAACGGGCGTCCGCGGCGCGACAGCCGGGCTTCGTATCCATACCCGTAGTTCGACCAGACGACGTGGCCTTCGGGTACTCCGCGTGGTGGTTTCATGGCATGCCCCCTTCGACATGGGCGGAGCATGGCGGTGCCGGATCTCAGGGCCTTGGATCAGGTTTCCTGGCGATCGCGCGAACGGTGGTGGCGACCCTCCCGGCCCGCGTAAAGATCGCCGTCCGCGCGGGCGATCACGGTATCCACGGCCTCGCCGGGTTCGCTGACCGTGCCGCCGATGCTGAGCGCGATCTCCGCGATCGCGGCTTCCTCTTCGATCAGGGCGCGTGTCTCGCCGAGCCTGGCGGGGTCGTCGATCACCATCAGGAATTCGTCGCCGCCGAGACGCACCACGGCATCGCGCTCGGCGGCGCAACGATGGAGCAGGCCGACGGTGGCGACGAGGATCTCGTCTCCACGCTGGTGCCCGAACGTGTCGTTGATGGCCTTGAAGTGGTTCAGATCGATGACGATGCACGCCCAGGGGCGATGCGCCTTCACGCGTTGCTCCAGCCGCTCCAGGTAACGCCGGTTGAAGGCCCGGGTCAGGGGGTCCTTCGTCGACCACTCCACCAGCAGCTGTTCATAGCGATGCTGTTCCGTGACGTCCTGGGCGTGGCCCAGGACGTAGGACTCGTCGACATCCTTCTCCACCGCGTTCTGGTAGCGCCAGTACCGCAACCCGCCGTCCGAGCCGATCAGCTCGAGCAGCCCCCGATCGATGCCTTCGCGCTGGATGCGTTCCAGGTACGCCTCGAACGCCGGTCGTCGCGCGGGCATCATGAACTCGGCGAGGTTGCGCCCGAGCATGGCACTGATGTCGAAGCCGAGCGACGCCGCGGCGGCCGGATTGATCGACAGGAGGGTGCCGTCGAAGTCGTGCGTGCAGATGAGACCGAGCGAAAGTTCGAAGATCTGCCGGAAACGCCTCTCGCTCGACTGCAGCGCCTCGATCGCGCGGCGACGGTCGGTGACGTCCTGGAAGGCACCGGCGAGACGGACGGGCACGCCGTTTTCCCGTTCGAGCGCACCTACCGTGCGCACCCAGATGGGCCGTCCCTTCGCGGTCACGAAGGGCAGCTCGAGGTCCCACGGCGTGTCGTGGAGTATCGCGGCGTCGATCGCCTGCCTGAGCACTTCGCGCGCGTCGGGCGGGTAGTAGGTGAGGGCATCCTCCAGGCGCGGATCGACGTCCGGCGGGAGGTCGTGGATCACATAGGTCTGTTCCGACCAGCGCAGGTCGCCGTTGCGCAGGTCGAGTTCCCATCCGCCGATGCCGGCGACGCGGCCGGTGCGCTGGAGGAACTGCTGGCTGCCGCGCAGTTCGGCTTCCAGGGCCTGCGAGACCTGCGCCAGCCGCCGTGCCTCGGCGGCATCCTGTTCGGCGGATTCGCGTCGTTCGAGCAACTCCCGGCGGCGTTCGAGCGCGACGGATGCGGCTTCCGCGAGATGGGCGAGGGCTTCCAGTTGCTGCGGCGTGAGTTGCCGCGGCTCGTTGTCCAGCACGCAGAGCGCGCCGAGCGTCACGCCATCCGCGGTCTGCACCGGGAAGCCGGTGTACGCGCGGACATCCGGCGCGCCGGTGACGAACGGGTTGTCTTCGAAGCGCGGGTCCTTCGTGGCGTCGTGCACCTCCAGCGGGCCCGACGCCGCGACGACGTGCTGACAGAACGAATACTCGCGGGGTGTCTCGTGCACTCCAGGCAGGCCGACGTTCGCCTTGAACCACTGGCGGTTCTCGTCGATCAGGCTGAGCAGGGACATGGGCATGCCGGTGACGGCCGCGGCGGCGAGCACGATGGCATCGAACATGTCCTCGGGCGCGCTGTCCAGCACCCGGAGTGCGCGGAGCCGGGCGAGGCGGGCCTGCTCGTCGATCGGAGTCATGACTGGGTACGTCGCTCCCTCTCGTGATGGGCGAAGCTTGCATGCGCCGGAAGCGAGGTCAAGCGCGATTCCTTCACGATTTGCACATGCGGGCCAGTGCGATAAATCGGGCGTAACGCATGAGTCATGCGCCACCGGTTTCCGTGGGGGGGGACTTTGGGCCGATCCGCACCAGCAAGCATCCATCCGCTCCTCGACGGCGCGTGGTCGGGCACGCGACTCGACGCGCTGGCGGCGCTGCCGCAGGCCGTCGTTCTGGCGGACCGGGAGGGCCGGATCGTCTTCGCGAACGCCGCCGCCGACGCGATCCTCGGCCGCGTCCGCCGCGGCGCCGGCATCGATGATTACAGTTCCATGCACGGCATCTTCACGCTCGAAGGCCGCCCGTTTCCCACGACGGATCTGCCGCTGTCCCGCGCCATCCTGCGTCGCGAGACCACCCACGATGTCGTGATGAAGGTGCGCCGAAGCGACGGCGAATCGGCCTGGATTTCGGTATCCGGGCAGCCGCTTCTCGACAAGGACGGTGCGCTGGTCGGCGGCGTCGTGCTGTTCGAGGCGGTCCCCGAGGCACCGCGTACCGTGCAGCCCGCCCGGGCGGTGCTGAGAAATTCGTCAGGAACGCCACTCCGGCGGAGCAGGGTCCTGTCCAGCTCTTGACGGCCATCGCGTTAGACTTGGCGCCGCCGATTCATCAGTAAGCCGCCATGCACGAAAGCGACCCGACCGAACGCAGCGACGACGCGCCGACGTCCGTCCCGGATGAAGCCCCTGCGCGCGCGCCGGATGAGGGCGAGCCACCACGGCCGCGCCGCCCGGACGTGCCGGGCGGTCCGCTGATCCGGAAGGGCCGGTTGCGCTCGGGGCAGTAGCCTCTTCAGCGGATATCAAGCGCCGGGAAACCCTTGACCAGGTCGTCGATGGCCTTGATCTGCTTGAGGAACGGCTCGAGCTTGTCCAGCGGGAGCGCACTCGGGCCGTCGCAGCGGGCGTGGTCGGGATCTTCGTGGGCTTCGAGGAACAGGCCGGCCAGACCGACCGCCATGCCGGCGCGGGCCAGTTCGGCCACCTGGCGGCGGCGGCCGCCGCTCGCCGAGCTGGTGGACTCGCGCCGCTGCAGGCTGTGGGTGACGTCGAAGATCACCGGGCAGTTGTCGCTGCCTTCGATCATCTCGCGGAACCCGAGCATGTCGACGACGAGGTTGTCGTAGCCGAACTGCGTCCCGCGCTCGCAGAGGATGATGCGGTCGTTGCCGGACTCGCGGATCTTCTCCGTCATCAGGCGCGTCTGGCCCGGGCTCATGAACTGCGGTTTCTTCACGTTGACGACGCGGCCCGTCTTCGCGATGGCGACCACGAGGTCCGTCTGGCGGGCGAGGAACGCCGGCACCTGCAGCACGTCCACGATCTCCGCCGCCACGGCCGCCTGGTCGATCTCGTGGATGTCCGTGATGATCGGTACGCCGAACTCGCCCTTCACGCGCTCGAAGATGCGCATGCCTTCCTCGAGGCCAACCCCGCGGAACGAGTGGATCGACGAGCGGTTGGCCTTGTCGAAACTCGCCTTGAAGACGTACGGGATGCCCAGCCGTCCCGTCACGTCGACGTAATGCGCGACGGCGCGCAGGGTCGAGTCGAGGTCTTCCAGCACGTTGATGCCGCCGAAGAGCACGAAGGGCAGGGCGTTGCCGACGTCGACGCCGGGAGTGATGGTGATGTTCATCGCTTAGCGTTCCGGATGCGCGGGTAATGACAAAAAGCATAGCATTCGTCCGCGTCGCGCCGCTGCGACCGGCCGTCCCCGGCGCGCATCTACAAAACCGGTGTCTTCCGCGCAATAGGGTGGAGAACGGGTTGCCTACCCTTCGCGCATGTCCCCGGAGGAGCCCGCCATGAGCACGTCGCTGACCGGTTACAGCCTGCTTCGCAATCCCCGCCTCAACCGCGGCACGGCGTTCCCGCTGGAAGAACGCAAGGCGCTGGGTATCGAGGGCCTGTTGCCTCCCGCGCCCAGTTCGCTCGAACACCAGATCGCACGCATCCGCCTCGAACTGTCGCGTCTCGACACCGACCTGCTGCGCGATGGGGTGGCTTTCGTTCCGGGGCAGGGCAACAACGTCGACATCTTTCCGGCGATGGGCATGGCGCTGTACGCGACCCAGATGCGTCGCGTCACGCAGGACATGTTCATCGTCGCCGCGCGCGCCAGCCCATCCCGGGTTTCCGACGACGGCCTCGCCAACGGGCTCATGGCCTACAAAGCGGAATACCGCTGACGATGGCCGACGATCGCGTCGCCGTGCACGTGCTGTCCCGTGCCGGCGACCTCTTCCAGGCATCCGGCGCCGACACGGCGCATGCGTTGCGGCACGTCCGCGAGGCGTCGTCGCGGCTGGGCATCGACAGCGACGTGATGATCACGATGGAGAACATCGTCGTGACGGTGGAACAGGGCGATCGTTTCGCCACTCGGGTCGGTCCGCGGCTCGCGCCGCCGGGCGTGGACATGGGGCGACTGATCGCGTTGCGTGCCGCCATCGCCGACATCGTGCCCGGTACGTCGTCCGCCGCGTTCGACGCGAGCCTCGATCGCGTGGACCATTCGCCGCGTTATCCCGGCTGGCTCGTGGTAATCGGCATGGCGACGACCGCCGCCGCGCTTGCCCGGCTCTTCGGCGCCACCTGGACGGTCGTCGCCGCGTCCTTCCTGGCGGGGCTGGTGAACGTGCTCCTGCGGACGCGGCTGGGTAAATACGGCATGAACGGCATCGCCGTGGCAGCGATCACCGCGTTCGTCAGTGGCGTGGCGGGCGTGCTCGCGCTGAAACCGTTTCCCGGCGTGTCGCCCGTGCTGTGCCTGACCGCGGCGGGGATGATCCTCGTTCCCGGCGTGCCGCTGATCAACGGGGTGCGCGACCTGGTGACCGGCCACGCGGCCAACGGCATCAGCCGTCTTGCCACGAGCGTCGCCATGTTGATGGCGATCGGCCTCGCGCTGCTGGCCGCGGCGGCATCTACCGGGGGAACGCTGCCCGTCGACGCCGCGCCGGTCGCGCTCGGTCTTGCCGAAGACGTCGCGTTCGCCGGCATCGCGGCCCTCGGCTTCGCGCTCCTGTTCAACGTGCCGGCGCATGCCATCTGGATCTGCGTCGTCTGCGGCATGGCCAGCCATGGGCTGCGCACGGCATTGCAACACGCCGGCCTCGATCTCGCCGCGGCGTCGCTCGCCGGCACGCTGGCCGCCGGAGTGATCGCGCGCGTCGCGACGCGCCGCATCGCCGCCCCGGCCGTGGCGTTCGCCTTCGCGGGCACGGTGGCGCTGATTCCGGGCTCTTACGGCTTCCGTACGGCGGTGGGAGCGATCGAAATCATGCAGGCGGGCGGAACGGCGACGCCCGGACTCCTCGCCACCACGGTATCGCTCGCGATCACCACCCTCGTCGTGACGCTCGCGATCGCGACCGGGCTTTGCGTGGCACTGGCCGGCGAGTCCGTCCATCGACACGGTCGCGCGCCAAGCTTGCCATGACAGCCATTCGGTGGTCTGATCGAAAGGCAACCGATCGATGTCGCCGTCCGTACCAGGGAGAGTGTCATGCGCGCAGTCCTGATCGTCAGCCTCGTTCTCGCCACCGGCATCGCCAATGCGGCGACACCCCAACCGATTACACGCGCTACGCCGCGTGCCGGCTTCGGCACGCGACAGAACAGCGCCGAGTTCTCGCAGTGCCTGCTCGATACGGTCAGGCCGGCCTATCCGGCGACCCGCGTCGAGCAAACGAAAGACGGGCTGCTGATCACGGTGGCGAGTGCCGCGCAGGTCGCTGCGATCGTCGCGGTCGGCGATTACATGGAAGGTAACGGCGCGGCCGTCTCCGTGCGCTCGCCCGGCGCGCGGCAGCCCGAAAAGGATCCTGTCTACAAGGCCGCGCGGGGCTGCGCCTGACGTCGCATCGTCAGCGTCAGATGCCGCCGTACCACTCGTATCCGCGATCTTCCCAGTAGCCGCCCTTGCCGCCGAAGAAGGCCGCGAACGAATCGACGACCTCGATGCGCATGAGGTACTTCGCCTGCTTGTAACCCAGCTGGCGCTCGACACGCAGGCGCAGCGGCGCGCCATGGGCGACCGGCAGGTCCTTGCCGTTCATGCCGTAGGCGAGGATGGTCTGCGGGTGGTACGCGTCGACCAGGTCGATGCTTTCGTAGTAGCGGCCGCTGCCGTCCAGCGTCTGTTCGAGTTCGTCGGCGCAGTGGAACACCACGTAGCGCGCGCCGGGTTTGAGGCCCGCCACGTCGAGGATGCGTCCCAGCGGCACGCCCTGCCACTTGCCGATGGCGCTCCACCCTTCGACGCAATCGTGGCGGGTGATCTGCGTGCGCGGCGCGAAACGCTTCAGTTCGTCGAGCGAGATGCTCTGCGGGTGCTGAACCAGGCCGTCGACCTTGAGGCGCCAGTCGGCGAAGTGGTTCTCGAGCAGGCTGGCGTATTCGTCCGAATCCGGCATCTGCGTGCCATTGGCGCGGAAGACGGGCGAGAGGTCGGCTTCCGTGTATTCCTTCGCCAGGGCATGCCGGCCCTGCAACGCGCGCTGCGCGCGCAGGGTGAGCTTCTCCGTTTCGCGCAGCAGGGCGTCGAAACTGCCGCCCTGCGCGAGCCGGTCGCAGGAGGCGAGGGCGAGGGCGCTGCCACCCAGCGCGAGGCTCCGGAGGAACCGGCGGCGTGAGTTGTCGAGCGTCATGGCGACGTGTCCTCGTCGGAGATGGCGTAGCGCCCGGTGATCATCGAGCGAAGGTTGTTCCACAGGCCCGACAGGATGACCATCGCCACATGGACGACGACGAAGGCCACCAGCAGCGACGCCGTGACGAAATGGATCGACCGCGCGGACGGTCGGCCGCCGAAGAGCCCGGGCAGGAAGGGAAACGCCGCGTCGACGCCGGGCGACATCGTCAGGCCCGTGAGCACCATCAGAGGTAGCAGCACGAACGCCACCGCCATGTAACTCAGCTTCTGCAACGCGTTGTAGCGGCGCGCCTCCTCGCCATGCGCGAAACGCAGGCGCGCATGGTCGACGATCTCGCGCCAGAGGTGACGCGGCGACAACTGATCGCGATCGGGTAGCAGGTCGCGACGGAAGTGGCCGCGCAGGATGCCGTGGCCCAGGTAGATCAGCCCGTTGAAGAACAGGAGCCACGCGAAGAAGAAATGCCAGCGGCGGCCCGCGCCGAGGTCGTGGTACGAAGGGATCGTGATCCATGTCGGGAACGCGCGCGCGGTGGGGCTGCCGTCTTCGTTCGACACGCCGAGCACGCCCGTCGTATCGATGCGCAGGGGGCCGGCCCGAAGGAAACCGTGCAGGGTGTCGCCGTCCGCCCGATTGCCGATCTCGAAGAAGGCGTGGTCGGCGTCGGCACCGTACTGGCCCCAGTAGAGCCGGGGATGGGCGTTGAAGATCTGCAGGCCGCTGAGCAGCAGGAACGACAGGCACGTGACGTTGAGCCAGTGCGTCAGGCGCACGACGAGCGAATGTCGACGGATCAGGCGACGGCGCGGCGCGACGGGGGTGTCGTTGCCGGCGTCGGCGCCGGCGAGAACGGGCGTGGTCATCGAAACACTCCATGCGCCGGCCAGCGCGGGGCTGGCCGGCGCTCGGGCCTTACATGGGCGGCACGACGCCGTTCTTGCCGATGATCAGCTGGTTCGAGGTCAGGCTGCCGTCGGTGGCCTTTTCAGCGCTGACAAAGACGACAGTGCCCGGCTTGACGTCCGCCACGGTGGCCGGCGCCAGCGTCACGACGGGCGTCCCGTTGGGGATGGCGATCTTCTTGTCCTGGCCGTGGTAGTTCACGGTCACGGTGCTCCCGTCGACCGACTTCACCGAGTCGGCCACCGTGGCATTCGTCATCGTGCTGTGCGGCTTCAGGTCCCACGGGTAGCTGCCTTCGCCGAGGCCCTTCAGCTGCGGGGGGAGAATCAGCACTTCCAGCGCGCCGTCGCCGCCTTCCGACTTCGGCATCGAGGCGATGCCCACGAAGTCGCCCTGCTTGATGTCGCCGATGCTCGCCTTCGCGACGCCCGAGAGCTTGTAGCCCTCGATGAGGGTGATCGTCACGTCCTTGCCTTCGCGCGACTTCACCTGCAGGTGGTCGCCGGAGAGAGCGGTGACCGTGCCGCGAACGCGGACCTTCTCGGCGCCGTTATCGGCGAAGGCGGGCGACACGGCGCCGGCGACGAGCGCGGCGGTCGCGCCGAGGATGAACAGCTTGGTGCGGTGGGACATCGGAGGTTCCTTTGCGACAGCCGTCGCGGGTGAGGGAGTCCTCAGTCTACCAACTAGTAGGGTGGTGTCAATCGTCAGATGAGGGGCGCCGAGATCGCGAACGTTCCCGTGGCATGGGCGTAGAGAACGCCGTCGGCGTCCGTGATCCGCGCCTCGGCCAGTGCCAGCGTGCGCCCGCGATGCAGGATGGAGCCGGTGCCGTAGACCACGCCGGCGCGCGGCATGACGGGTCTGACGTAGGTGATGTTGAGGTCGGTCGTGACGAAGCGCGTGCCGACGTCCACCTGCGTCTGCACGGCCAGGGCCATGGCGCCGTCCAGCATCGTGGCCAGATATCCGCCGTGCACGGAGCCCATGGGATTTCCGTGTTCGGGGCCGGGCGAGGCTTCGATCACCACGCGCCCGTCCTCGATGTCGCCGAGGGTCATGCCGAGGGTTTCACCGATGCCGACGCCGAGGCCGCCGGTGCGCTTCGCGGTAAGGAGGAAGTCGAGCCCGGTGGCGGTGTGTTGGTCTGTGCGGGTGGTCATGTCGGGCCTTGAGAGCGGGAAAGGAGTCTAGCTACCTAATAGTAGGTAGACTCGGCGGCTTGCGCCAGACCCGACGGCGCGGTCGCCTCGCGATGCTCAATGAGGGACGAGCTGGCGCCGCGGCGTTCGCTTAGCGGAAATCACCCGTGTCGGGAGCAAGCGTCACCGCCGCGCCGCGACGCAGCGAGAGCGTCTTCGTCCATGCGCCGATCTTCAGACGCGTCGTCTCACCACCGACGCTCCGCACCGTCACCGACGTGACCTTGCCGTCATTCCACGACAGATCGACGACGAAACCGCCGCGCGCGCCGATGCCGGTGACGCTGCCTGCCGCCGCCCATGCCTTCGGCAGCGCCGGGAGCAACGTGATCTCGCCCGGCCACGACTGCACCAGCATTTCCAGCATGGCGGTCGGCGTGCCGTAGTTCGCGTCGATCTGGAACGCGTCGCTGGTCGCGTCGAGGTTGTACATGTCGAACAGGTTCTGCGCGGTGCCGTTGGTCAGGCGATGCGACGGCTTTAGGTTGATGCGGATGAGGTCGTACGCCTTCTCGGCCTCGCCCAGACGCGCCCAGCACATCGCGCGCCATGCGCAGGCCCAACCGTAGCCGCCGGTCCCGCGCGCCTCCAGCAGCTTCGTCACGCCTTCGATCAACGCGGGCGGGCTGCTGTCCTTGCGGATGCGGTCGCCGGGAAAGAAGCCGATCAATGGCGAGAGGTGGCGGTGCCCCGGCTCGCCCAGATCGTCGGGCGTCATCCATTCCTCGAGCCAGCCGGTCTTGCCGCTCACCTGCGGCAGGTACAGGCGCGACTGCAGTCCGGCGATCGTCGCGGCGTAGCCGACATCCTTGCCGAGCAGCGCGCTGGCCTGGCGATAGTTTTCGAACAGGTCCCAGACCAGTTCCTGCGAATACGTGTTGCCCTTGGCGTCGGTGGGGCCGTGCTCGGGGGACCAGTCGGCGTCGTCGATCAGTACTTCGCGCATCCGCCCCGTGGCCGGGTCTCGCACGCTGACGGTAAGCAGGCGCGCTTCCCAGAACTCGCAGGCGCCTTTGAGCACGGGGTAGATACGGGCGAGGTATGCCTTGTCGGGCCGGTATTGATAGTGCTGCCACAGGTTGTTGCACAGCCACGCGTTGCCGGCGGGATGCCATCGCCAGCCTCCGCCGCCGTAGATGTTGGTGGAGATGCCGACGGTCCAGCCGGCGATCTTTCCCGAGCTGTTGCGATAGCTGCTGCGTGGATCGTTGAAGTGCTTCTTCGTGATCCGCGTCCATCCTTCGACCTGGCTGAGGCAGTACTCGGTGAAGGGATCGAAGCACGCGGACAGGCCGGCCCTGTCGGGCAGCCAGTAGTTCATCTGGATGTTGATGTCGTTGTGGTAATCGGCCATCCACGCCGACGTGTTGCTGTCGAGCCACGGCCCTTGCAGTCCGGTGGGCAGGCCGCCTCGCGAACCGGCGATCGTGAGGTAGCGGCCGTATTGCAGATAGGTCGCTTCGAGCTCCGGGTCCGGGGCTGCTCCGCCGGCGTGCGCCTGCAGGCGCGACCACGTGTCCATCCCGCGCTGCGCTTCCGTCGACGCGCCCAGATCCACGCGCATGGTGTCGAACAGCGAGCGGTGGTCGGCGACGTGCGTGTGCAACAGTGTGGCGGGTGCCACCAACGCGGCGGCGTTCGCTTTTTGCAGGGCGAGCGTCAGGGGATCGAGCGACCCATCCATGTAGTTTCGCGAAACGTCCGGTGTGTAGTTCGTGCCGCCGCAAACGATCACCGACAGTGTGGCGCAGTTCTCAAATCGGAGAACTCGCGTATCGGTGCGGATCCGACCGGATGCCGATACCGTGACGCCCGTCGCGTATCGAAGGCCATTCGGCAGGGTGCCGGCGAAATGCGTCGACGCCATGGAGGGCGTTTCGGGCACCATCCCGACACGCGTGGCGTCCTCGTGCATCCCCCGCAGGTCGATCGATCCGCTGTACGTGCCACCACCGCTCTGCGATAGCTGGATCGCGATCATGTCGTCGGGGTGGCTGGCGAAGACATTCCACGTGTACGTGATGCCGTCCTTCCGGTACGTGACGCGCAGCGTGCCCTGCCCGAGATCGAGCTCGCGGCGGTAATCGGTGATGTGGGCCGCATCGTGACCGTCGATCGCGAGGTACAGCTTCGCCAGCATCACCAGGCCGCCGAAATGGTCGGCGGTGTATTCGAACTGGCCGTCCTCGCCCAACGGCACGTCGCGCTCTCCCAGCCACATCGAGGCGTCGGTGAGGTAGAGGAACGTCGACGCCGGGTCGCCACCGACCAGGGCCCCGAGGCGTCCGTTGCCGATCGGCAAGGCTTCGCGTATCGCGTTCGATTCCGGTGCGGGCGTCTCGTAGCGGAGCACGTGTCGACCCGACGACGCGGGAACGGGACCGGGGGGACGTCGCACCGGTCCGCCGTGCGCGAAGGGGGAAAGCGAAAGCCATGGGAGGGTGGCCGCCGCCATGCCGGTCATGCGCAGGAAACGTCGCCGATCCATCGCCGCGAGGCGCGCCTCGTTCAGGTCCATCCGTCGATCCCCGTCGCTCGTCATAGGCACTGCCAGGCCGTTGAGAACTGATTTGTAAGACAAATCAAGCTAACCCGATGCGATGAGGCTTGTCATGCTGCGGCGCAGCTTGTTGGAACCTCCGAAAAAGCGCAACGATGAATATGTACGACAAATGACGGTGAGCTGCTGACCGCTTTGCGGGACTGAACAACGGAGCTTCGTGGTGCCGTCTTGGGGATCGGCGCCTGTGAGCCTCGGGCGGCAACCGTGTGTGCTCGTTGGGGTGTCCACAAAAGTCGGGGAGTGAAGGTCATGCAGCTAACGAAGTTGGCGGTCGCCGTGCGTCGGTCGCTTGTGGCAACGGGTGTCGCCTGGATGGTGGGGTATGGCGCACCGGGGTTTGCGCAGGCGGCGACGGGGGCGGCCCCGGCCGATGCGGCATCGTCCGCGACACCGGCGCAAGCCGCCGGTCCGCAGACGACGAAGGAAGAAGACAAGAAGAAGGTCACCGAACTCGGTGCCGTGGCCGTGACCGGCCAGCTCGCCGCGCTCCAGCGCGCACAGGCGATCAAGCAGGACTCGGTCAACGTCGTCGATTCCATCTCCGCCGAAGAGGCGGGCAAGTTTCCCGATCCGAACGTGGCGGACGCGCTCCAGCGCGTGCCGGGCGTGTCGGTGAACCGCAGCGGCGGTGAGTCGAGCCAGATCGCGGTGCGCGGCTTCGGCCCCGACTTCGTGGCCGTCACGATCAACGGACGCCCGATGGCCACGGCCTCCGGTTCGCGCGCCTTCAACTTCGACGTGCTCCCGTCCGAAATCATCAGCGTCGCGCAGGTCAACAAGACGTCCTCGGCGGACATTTCCGAAGTCGACATCGGCGGTGTCGTGGATATCCAGACGGCGCGTCCGCTCGACTTCGGCGGCTACCACGGCGCCTGGAGCGCCGCGGGCGTGAACAGCAACCTGACCGGCGACTGGAAGGGCAAGACGACGCCGAAAGCCTCGGGTCTGTTCGGCTGGACCAACGCCGACCACACCTTCGGCTGGATGGCCTCGGCCTCGTACTACAAGCGCAAGGACACGCAGCTCAACACGCAGGCGGGTTCCTGGTACGAGAACCAGAACATCTCGCAGCTCTCGAACCTGAGCGATCCGCGCTTCACCAACGTGGCGGTGCCCGAAACGCTTTCCAGCAACGTGGTGGACGAGACGCGCGTGCGCAAGGGCGTCAGCGGCGCCATCGACTGGAAGCCGATCGACCAGCTCACCGTGCAGTTCGATTCGCTGTACTCGAGCTACAAGGTGGATCCGTTCATCCACTACTTCGGTGAATACGGCAACACCGGCGACATCCAGTCGCTGACCACCGACGCCAACAACACGGTGACGAGCTTCGTCCGTAACGGCTCGGGCCCGAACGTGATGGCGAACGACTATGTGCAGTCGTACCAGCCCACGTACGAGAAGAGCTACCAGAACGGCCTCAACGTCGCGTTCGACTTCGACCAGTCGACCAAGCTGAGCCTCGACGTCTCCAATTCCAAGGCATGGAACAAGGAGAGCCCGAACGGTTACTTCCTCGTTGTGGGCACCAAGAACTTCGGTACCAATCCGACCTGGACCAACAACGGCAACGACACGCCGCCGAGCTACTCGAACATCCTGTCGCCCACCAGCCTCGACGGGCTCAAGGCGCACTGCTGCAACGCCGGCTCCGGCAACAACGTGACCGACAAGGTGGACAACTACCAGCTCAAGCTGGACAAGTCGTTCACCGACGGCACGCTTTCCCGCTTGCTGGTGGGCGTGCAGTACACGAAGGACACCGTGAAGCAGGCTAGCTGGGGCACGCCGAACAGCATCCTCTGCAACGCCTATTGCGGCTATAACGTGGATGTTCCGCCCGAGGCCATCGGTGCTTACGTCTATACCGCGCCGCCGAAGATCCACGGCGTTTCCTCGCCCGGCCAGCCGGAGCAGTGGGTCCAGTACGATCCGCGCGCCTATCTGAACTACCTGGCGTCGCCCGCCGCGTACAACCAGCTCCCGGACGACAAGCGCGCCGCGCTGCTCGCCGGCCTGGCCGCCAACGGTGGCACCCTCGACGCCGCCCCGAATCCGGGCAGCTTCAACGAGGTGAGCGAGAAGAAGAAGGCGTTCTTCGCCAAGGCCGTGTTCGAAGGCACGATGTGGGACATGCCCTGGGCGGTGGACGTGGGCGCGCGGTACCTGCATGTCGCCTCGACCTCCACGGCGATCAACCAGCCGCCGATCGCGTACCGCGTCGATCCGAACGACACCAGCAACGGTCAGGTGACCCTCGGACCGCTGGCGCCGCAGTCGGATACCGGCGGGTACCACAAGTGGCTGCCGTCGCTGAACTTCAAGTGGAACCTGCTGGAGAACCTGATCTACCGCTTCTCGTGGTCGAAGTCGCTGACGCCGCCGGCGCTCAGCAACCTCTACTACAACCGCAGCTTCGGCACCCGCCCGAACTCGCTGACCATCTCGCAGGGCAATCCGCAGCTGCAGCCGTACACGTCGCGTAACTTCGACATGGGCCTGGAGTGGTACATCAACGACGCGAGCTACATCGCGGTCGAAGGCTTCGTGAAGCGGGTGGGCAACTTCAGCACGATCGTGAGCACGCCTGTGCCGTTCCTGACGAACGAAAACACCGGACAGCCGTTCATCTGGTCGCTGACCCAGCCCATCAACCTGAACTCCTCGAAGATCTACGGCGGGGAAGCCACGTTCAATTACCAGTTCAAGAACGTGCTGCCCGATCCGTTCGATGGCCTGGGCATGGCGGTGAACTACACGCATGTGAAGAGCAGCACCCAGCTCAACCAGGGTGTGATCGCCTCGTCGGGCAAGTTCGCGGTGCCGGGCATCGGCGATTCGGCCAATGCGAGCCTTTATTACGAGAAGGGCCCGGTGCAGGTGCGCGTCGCGTACAACTGGCGCGGCAAGTACCTGGAGAGCATCTCGTACGGTGCGGGCTCGACGCCGGCCACGCGTAGCGCCTACGGCCAGGTGGACCTGAGCGCGAGCTACGACATCAACAAGCACCTGACGGTGTTCGCCTCCGGCACGAACCTCACGCACGAGCACCTGTACGACTACTCGGTGTACCGCAACCGCTTCCTGTATGCCGAAGCCAACGGCACCGTCTACACCGTCGGCCTGCGGGGTACGTTCTGATGCGGCGCGATGTCAGGTTCATGCGAAGCGCGGCTCTCGGCATGCTGGTGTGCGCGGCGGGTATCGCCACCGCGCCGGTGCAGGCGGAGGAGGCCGCGGGTGCGTTGCCGCAGATGGGCTTCAACAACTGGAACTCGACGCACTGCCGCGCCGAATTCGACGAGGCGATGATCCGCGGTGTGGCCGACAAGGTCATCAGCCTCGGGCTGCGCGATGCCGGCTACACGTACGTCAACATCGACGATTGCTGGGCCAACTGGCAGCGCGACAAGGACGGCCGCCTGCAGCCGAATCCGAAGCGCTTCCCGAGCGGCATCGCGGCGCTCGCCGACTACATCCACGCGCACGGGCTGAAGTTCGGTCTGTACTCCAGCGCGGGTACGTCCACCTGCGAACCGCTGCAGGAGAACCGTGGCTTCCCGGGCGGCCTGGGCCACGAGAAGGAGGACGCGAAGTCCTTCGCATCGTGGAAGGTGGATTACCTCAAGTACGACAACTGCAACAACCAGAAGCTCGACGCGCATAAACGCTATACGGACATGGCCGAAGCGTTGCGCAACAGCGGCCGCACGATCTTCTTCAGCATGTGCGAGTGGGGCGAGAACAAGCCCTGGCTCTGGGCGGGCAAGCCGCCGGTGGACGCCGGTTCCTGGCGTACCACGGGCGACATCAGCGACAACTACGCCTCCATGCTGAAGATCTTCAAGGAGAACGTGGTCCTCGACAAATACGCCAGCCTCGGCCACTGGAACGACCCGGACATGCTCGAGGTCGGTAACGGCGGCATGACCGACGTCGAGTACCGCAGCCACTTCAGCCTCTGGTCGATCATGGCGGCGCCGCTGCTCATCGGCACCGACCTGCGCACCATCAAGCCGGACGCCCTGGCCATCCTGCTCAACAAGGACGTGATCGCCATCGACCAGGATCCGCTCGGCGTGCAGGGTCACCAGGTGCGCGACAAGGATGGCATCCACGTCATCGTCAAGCCGCTCAAGGACGGCGGCCGCGCGGTCGCGGTGTTCAACGAAGGCGACAAGGCGAAGGACGTGACGGTGCCGGCCACCGAGATCGGCCTGAAGGCCGGTGGCAGCTACACGATGCGCGATCTCTGGGCGCATACGGACGCGAAGGGCGATGGTTCGATCAAGGCCAGCCTCGCGCCGCATGCGACAGTGATGTACCGCATCAGTCAGTGACGAACCGGTGCCGGCCGGGCCAAGGCCCGGTCGGCATCCCACCACAATTCAGGATCAGGTGGGAGCCGATCCTATCGGCGATCCCGCGCCAGCGGACAACGTGCGAGAGACGCGGCCACCTCTCTCAGGCCGCAGCTTCCTCCGCCGGCGCATCGGCCAACCCCGAAGCACCGCTCGTCACCGGACGATGCCCCACACCCTGCGCCTCCCATTCGGAAACGGGCACGGGTCGATAGTCCTCGGTGAACGCCACCTCGCCCAGCCGCCAGCCCGCCGGGCGTCGCACGGCACCCCAGAAGCGCCTCAGCGCGTTCCAGTGCAGTCCGATCAGTCCATGGTTGTTGTCATCGTCGACCATTGGATCGCCCACGCCCGTGGGGCGCACCGGTTCACCATACAGGGCGGTACCGAACACCACGTCCCAGAGCGAAAACACCTGGCCGAAGTTGCAGTCGTGCAGTCCGGGCCGGTCCGGATCGACCAGCATGTGGTGCAGGCGATGGAAGGGCGGGTCGACGAAGACGCGACCGAACACTCCGCCGAAGTGAATGCGCACGTTCGCGTGCGAGAAGTTCTGCACCAGCTCGCCGAGCAGCATCAGCCACGCGAATTCGTCGGGCTCCACGCCCATCACGATCCCCACGGTCGCGAGGATGATCGACTGGATGAAACCGTCGACGGGACTGCCCCGGTCGTTCGTCCAGCAGCTCATCTGCCGCGTGCTGTGATGCATGCTGTGCAGCGCCCACCACCACGGCAGCGCGTGCTGCAGGCGATGCATCCAGTAATAGACCAGGTCGTATACCATGTAGTAGATGCCGAACAGCACGTACGGATGCTGTTTCAGCGCCGGAAACCAGTGCGTGATCGCGAGAGGCGACGCGCTGGCGTCGGAGGGGCCGGTGTCCACGCCGCCGATCCAATTCGCGAGCGGCGTGAGGATGAGGAAGCTGAAGAGCGGAAAGATGCCGACCAGCATCATCACCGTATAGGTGAAATCCACACGGGTGAGCTTGCGGTCCTTCCAGCGCTCGGCGGGCACCCAGCTTTCGAGGGGGCGAAAGACGAAGCCGATGATGCACAGCTGCAGCGTCGCGATCAGGAGCGCCGCGGCGATGTCCTTCGGATCGCCCGCCAGACGCCCCAGGTGCAGGGCGCCAAGGACCGGTACGACCGCGTGCGCGCTGAACCAGTCGACCAGATGGGACCAAAGCTGAAGCATCGCGGCACCGTGACGGGGGAGGGCGGTCGGATGATGACGACACGCCGTGACCCGCCCAGCCTGAGGCATACGGGTTTCGTGGTGCTTTCGCGCGTCAGGCGCTTTTTGCCAGGAGGGCAGCGTGCGAGGTCGTCTTTCTGCATGGCGAGGATGGCTCCCCGCCGAGCGGCCGTTGGATTGATTTTCGTGATCATCGCGATCGACGTGCTCGTCCTCTTGTCCATGGCCAACGCCATCCCGCAAGATATTGCACATGGCATACCGCTGCCCTCGGCCCGAGGTACGCCAGGTCACCGCCCGGGCGGCTTGACTGGCGCGACGCAACCGGTGGGTAGTGCTGGAGCCTGTTCCCCGGTCACTTCATGTATTCCACCCGCAGGATCTTGCCACTTCGGCGATTCACGGTGTACGAGGCGCCGCCACCCTTGTACCGTTGCCCCTCCGATCGGGGGACAAATTCGTATTCGAACATTAGTTCGGTGGTTCTGATGACTAGATCGCAGTGAGCGATGTCGCCGAGATAGCTGTCCATGTCCGAGCCGCTTCGGTATTCCTTCAGGTGATCCCTGAACGCTGCAAAAGCAGGTCCGGACATCGCTACACCGTCGGCCGATGTGGCTCCTCCGCACGACTGAACTTCACTGGTGCAGCCCGCGGTCTGTGCAAATACGATGATGACGGCCAATAGGGTCTGTAGCCGCTTCATGTAACCGACTCACGGGTAAGGAAGAAGTGTCAGCGCCATCCCTGAGGGCGCTGTGGCATGTGCGGTGGACATCGATGCGGCGGCGGATGAGGGCGCGCTGCGCTATCGAGTGACCACCCCGTCGACCACGGAAAGCCCCTCGATCAACGCGGCAACTGTCGCTCCGTAACTTGGAGCGATCCAGAAGACCCGATAGCCCTCGTTGGAAACCCGCTCGCGCAACCGCGCAAGCTCTCTATCGTTCGTGCTCCCGTGGTTCAGGTCGATCAATACGTCTTTCGTAATCTCAGGGTCTGTCGAAAGCTCGCACTCGAAGATGATGTTTCCCTCTGAAAAACCGTCGACCTTGAAGCGGCTTACGCCCGAGAGGATCAAGGTGAATTGCGATCCCTGAGCGGTGCGCACGAACAACCTCGCTTCGTCGTCCCTTGTCAGGACGCCGTCGAGATACCCATCGTGGAGCGGTGGTAGCGGCGAGAATGGTCGGCTCATACGTCTTTTTTGGTCTCGTGCTGCGTTGGCACGGGGTCGAAATGAACGGCGTCCTCTTCATCTCGTTCGAGCTAGCCGGAACCGCGACCGAGCCGGCGTGGGACTGGTTACCTCGGCAGACTGTCCAGCCTTACGTCCTGCGGTCGTATGAGTCGGAGCCAGAGCGTTCTCAGAAGAATTCCCGCCATCTTTCCATAGAAACGAACGTCGATTCGTCGTCCTTCTCGCTGATGCTCCATGTGAGCCAGCCTTGACTGGCTCAGGATGAAACCGCCTTTCGCCGCCAATCTATATGCCGACTCCGCTAGCTCGCGGTCAACTGCCGTACCTATCCCTCGGAAGTACATCTCGCCGAGCCACTGTGCCGCCAGACGGTCTCCATCCTGCGACGCCTGCCGTATGAATCCGAGGGCGCGATGGGCGTCGCCTCCGGCAAGCAGGAGTTCTCCGGCATATCTCACGTCTGCCGGCTGTCCACGCCGTGCCAGCCAAAGACTGGACGCGAGCATCCCAGCCCTGTCGTCGTCACCGAATTGCAGCGCCAGCATCGTCCGATGCGTGCCTTCTCGCTCGGCCATGGGCGAAACCGCTGCCAGCTGAGTGGCTTCATGCTTCCGCCCGCTCAGATAGAGTTCGCGCAGGCACGTCTGAAACTCCGCCTCCGCTTCCGTCGCTCCAAGATCGAAGGCTCTGGCGTACCACCTTCCGGCGGAATGGAAGTCCTGGCGCTCGATAAACGCCCAGCCGATATACCGGGCGTACCTGGGGTCGTCACCGAGGCCGGATGAGGTTTCCAAGGCCAGTGCACCTTCGAGATCGTTGGCCCGATCAAGTGCATCCAGGGCCGACCACGCGACATCTGAATCATTCATACGGCGACCTGTGGTTCATGCATCGTATCTGGCGTCGTTGAAACCGCGGGTTTGGATCGACGGTCAATCACAGAAATTCTCGAGCGATGCCATCCCCGGGCTACCCTGCGGCAGGTTCGCTGCTGCCAGAACGAAACCTTGACGCCAACGGGTGCCGTCACCGACAGGGGTGCCTTCGGCATGAATCATGAAAATCCCGCGAAGACCGTCATTCTTGTACAGTTCGCTTAGCCAATATCCGCCGTTGGCGGGCTTTCCCGCTTGGATGGGCTTGGCTTCCCACTTTCTGATCGCAGACTTCTCGCATAGCGAAAATCCCTGGGCGAGCAGTTTATCCCGAATGGCCTGGACGTACTGATAGGATCCGGACTCCGCGATGACGTGGAACGTCACGCCGTCGCCTGAATCGGACTGATGTATGTAAGAGACACTTCTGGCGCTGGCTGGCACCATCGCCTCCAGCTGGTTGTCTGGACTGGAACAGGCCGCGGTGCCCATGGCAGTCATAATCAGCACGGCTATCTTCCATGTAGGTAGCATGTCTATTCCTTAACCGGTGATCGTCGACGAGGTCAGCCATTGCGGTATGGCGTGAACGAATGGCCCTTCGCTCGTGGGAGTTTCAACGCATGCGCCGCTGGATAGGTACGTCGGGCCTCTTACGGACATCCTGCGAAAGAGGGGCCCGGTCTGTCCGACCCAGGAATGACAGGTCCGTCGAGACCGAGCTCGTTCAACTTCTGAAAGAGATCCCGAACACGAGGCTTTTCGCTCGGTGAAAGCCGGTCGCACTGCGCCATAAGGCCTGCTGTATCGGCTGCCATTCTGATGCGCATCAGATGAGACGTTTTGTCCCGATCATCCTGCCGAATCGATCGATACATCGCGACATCCTGGCTAAGCTCCGCCAGATATCGGGAGGTCAGCATCTCGTCGATGAAAACGGTATAAAAGCGATAGACGAGCACGGCAGCAACTGCGGCGCCAAGGAAAGCTGAGGCAGTTGCGAGAAGAAGACTTTTTACATTCATAAGGCTTTGGCCGCCTTGCATCATCGGGCGAGGCAAAAAGGGCATCGCATGGCCGGCCCCTGTCCTTCCGGCCATTCGAATCGACGTCCATCACGATTGCAGTCGATCCAACCGTGAGACAAATATGCCATCAAGGAGTGGGTGGTCCAAACCCGATCCCCAAATTCCCGAGAAACGTCAATCGACCATCTCGAACCTCGGGCGTACCAGACAGGTACATCGCGGCTCGGTCGATACCGAGAATCAGTGCCTGAAGCGCATCCACACCACCAGCGGAGCGAACCTTCTCATCACCGATACCGCGCAACTGGAAGGGGCAAAAGTAGTCTGTTCCATCGTCGTATGGGCGGGGCAGGCCGATCAGCAGTTCAATCGAGCCGCGCTCCGATTCGAAGGACCGTGAGGCAATGACTCGACCAAGTTCCATCAAATTGTCCAAGGCTAAGGTTTACCGGCGGTACCGGGGTCGGTAGCGGCAGGGTCTCGCGACGAACGGAGACGGGTAAAGTCAAAGTTGCACGCGTTACCCATGTTGAGCCTTGCAATCTACATCGTCCCGCAAGAGATCCGCCGAATAGTCCCCGAAATATCGGTCGAGCACTCCCCGTGGCACCTCGGCGATCGGCGGCCCGAAGCCCGCATCGAACGGTCCAGAGAAGGACGCCCCAGCTTCCCATGCGGTGGGCGATGGCACCCATCCGGCCTGCTGCAGATTTCCTGTCGAAAGGGAGCGCATTGATGGGTAACGTGCCGAGGTCAACAATCACCTCTGCCTTCTTCCAGTCAAGGTAGTGAGCTGAGACACGAAGCGTGCCCAGTCCTCTCGTGGCCGTTTCGGACTGGATTTCAGACGGCGTGTTGTAGTTGTCCAAGTCCTTGCATTGAGTGGCGGCGTCGCTCGATAAGATTCGAAGAGCGGCGACGAAGTAATAGAAAGTGTTCTCGAACACTTCATGGTCACTCATCTCGCTGGATGACAATCACATCTCCTAAGTAGGCTGGCAGAAGTTCGGCTTTTCTACCAAATCGCGAGTGCGCGCCCTTCATCATGCAGTTCCGCTGCCTCAACCTGCTGCCGGGACTCATCATCGAGCGGAATGGACAAGGTTCCAACATCGCCAAAGGTCAACGTTATGTTCTGCCCATCCACTTCCAGAGCGTCAGTCACCACAGCGCCGATGAATGCACAAAGCTGGTCACGAAAGTGGCCTGGGTCGTGCTCATAGATGACAGGGCGAGGCTTGCTGTAAGACGTCAAGGTTGCACCATCGAACTGGAACTGGAAATAGTCCATGACGAAAGCGACGGCCGAAAGCTGTCTTCCGAGCAATACCCGCTTGAGGATGGATGTAGCGTTCGTCATGTCCTGTCTCGCGATGTGCCGAACCGGTGAGTTATCGGGAACGGTCTGGCCGATAGATGGGTCAATCCCCTGGCTCGAACTGTTTTGATAGGTGCCATACCCGGTCGGGTATTGGTACTTTTGTTCTCGGACACTCGCGACGTGCATGCGTCAGCCATGAGGCAGTTCTGGGCACAGGGCTCAGGAACGTTACGGCCGTCGACGTGAAATGCCTCACGGCGCATTGTTAAGGATGCGAGTTCGTGCATGGAGCCAGGTCCAGACCTGATGTTGCAGGCGGCTGAAGGGCAGGTCACGGCGGCATGGCTCCAGGCATGGGCGGCGGTTGGCCAAGCGTTCCTGAGTGTTGCGGCGATATTTGCGGCCGTCCTCATCGCTCGCGCCAACCGGGCTCATTGGCCCGGTTGTCGGGCCACAAAGGGCCGGCAACCGGAAAAAATGCCCTATCGCCGTTCTGCGAAAGGGTCCGGCACGATGGACAATAGCTCACTTGCGGACTGCCGGACCGGAACCCACGAAGGGTGCTTGAATGCAACAAGACAGCCGTGAACGTCGTCATGTTTTCGCCTTCGGGGATAACGGCCGCATCCGGCAGGTCTTGCAGTAAATGCTTGAACTGGTTGAGTCGGTCGACAGTCGCCGCATTGAGCTGGCCTCGCTGCAACGACACCACGGAGCCAATGAAGTCCCTGGCATCTGTCGTCAGTTCCCAAGGGGCATTGTAGGAGCCCATAATCTCGCACTGTTCGACGGGATCAGCGCTGGCGACCTCCAAAGTCTTCCTCAATTGGCTCACGTAATTCAAATAGTCATCGTTCGTGTCGTCGGACATTGCTTGGCTCAGAGGATGGGCGGCTCGTAAGGCGGCGGGAATCGGCTCGATTGGCTCGATAACCAGGGGTTTCAGGAATACCGGTGTCTCCGGCGTCGGCTCTTCGACTTGCTCAGCCGGGCGGTAGGGCCTGGATGACGGACGAGGGTGCGCTTCCTCGGCTGTCATTAGGTTTCCCTGCTTGTCATACCGTTACCGCTTCGGAATGCTCGGCCGGGCGCTGGAGAAGCGGCTTGACGGCATCGAGCGCGCACCATGCCGGCAAAAGGAAGAAAGAGCGACCTGCCAGTCTTGGCAATGCGCCGTAGCTCAGTCAGAAGTCCACACGTAGACCCATGTGTCACCTTGCTTCGCATAAGTCACGGCAGTCGACTCCAGATGGCCCGCAACGACAACGTCGTGGCTGGAGCGTACTTCTTCGCGCTCATTTTTTCCGACTGGTGGTGAATTGAGCGCCGCGCTGCGCGTATACCAACCTGGACCGTCCTTCCGCACGTAGCAGAATTTTACGTCGTCACAGAACGTAGGTAGGTTTTCCAAGGCCCACCCTTCGCCTATCTTGAAAGCCACCACGAGTTGCGGGTGCCCGTTGTTGGAAACGCCGTAGAACGCGTACGCGTCGGACGTCGCATCCACGAATTTACCGTGAGCAAGCACGTAGCATCCGCTGCCTCCATCCCTGACATCGGCCTCGACGCTGGCGGTGTCGAGGCTTCTCATGGCCGGCACAGAAAGGCCCGGTCTTTCCTTGACAAGGTGCTTGACCAAGCCTGAGGGCAGGGCGTCGCTGCAAGGTTCCGCCGAGACGTGTCCAGAAAACAGCGTCGCGCCTGCGACGACGCACGCCAGGAACGATGTTGCATGTCTCATCAGTGCACTCCAAGTGCAGCAAGGCGCTGGGGGCTGCCACCGGCGGAGGAAGCCCTCGTCCGCGCCTTGATGTCGGGCACGAGTCCGGCCGAACATGCGGAGCGGCGGGGCGTGAAAATCAGCACCGGAAGGTCCCAGGTGTGGGCGGTGCTAGAAAGGTCGGGACAGAAGAGCATTGCATCGCTACTCCTGTCCCTTTGACTGTTTGGATTGACGCCCATCGTTGCGGCATTCGATTTAGCGGGGCGTACGTCGCCCAAGCATCTCCGCGAGACTCAAGTCCTTCATGTTATGAAAAATCACATCCTTTATTCGCCAGCCGGCTTGCGTTTCGACCGTGATGTATTCGATACGGATCTTTTCGTTGTCGCTTGGGTAAGTGAACGACACCATGACACGGTCTTTTCCGGTGGCTTCCAATGTCAAGTCGGTAGCGGCGGGGTCTTGCGACGAAAAAAGGATGTTGAAGTCGAGGTTGCACACCTCACCCTCGTGTTTTGCCTGGCAATCAGCATCGCCTTGCAACAGATCCACTAAATGGTGCTCGAAGTATCGTTCGAGCATGCTCCGTGGGGCTTCAGCTATCGTTGGCCCGAAGCCCGTATCAGCGGGGCCTGAGGACGACGCCATCGCCTCCCAAGCGTGGTCCCGGTAAAGGTGAGCGACCACATCGAGGGAGCCTGCCGCAGATCTTCTGTCGACGGCTAGTGCATTGATGGGCGAAAAGCAGGCAGTTGCTGACAAAAGCAGCATCATCCGGAGCGAGCCAGATTTCATCGTTTTCATTCTTTTCATTTCACTGCTGTTGCTGTGCCGGCGGCCGGTAAACCTGATGGGGCGCGGTACAGCCGAACCAATATCCCAGAACGGTCCGAACTTGTTACATCCATACTGGTAATAGGGAGCATCCCAAACGGGACCGTCAGGCATTGCGTCCACCTTTGCCGCACATGCAGCGTCGATACGGACGCTATGGCATCGCAGGACCTCTCGCATGTAGGGGAAGTCTGATTGCGCGTGATCCGTGACGCGCATCGCAAACGGCAACTTCTTACGGGGCCGCATCCCTCGATCAGCCCCTAGGGTGTTTCCTCTGGCAAAACTCGCCGGCTGGCGCACCGATGCGGTCCGGCGCATGAGCGGAGATGCCTGCCGTCGACACTTTTCCCCAGCGTAGCGGCTACCATCGCGACGCGCCGCCATCGCGGTGTCTTTCGCCAGGGGAAAATCCATGAACCGCACGTACCGTCTGGTATGGAACCGCGCGCTGCGCGTCGTCCAGGTCGCCTCCGAGCTCGCGTCGGCGACGGCAACGCCGTCGCTGGGCAGCCGCCCGCGCACCTGGCGTCTGAACCCGCTCGGCCTCGCCCTGGCGGCGTGCGGGATGCTTTCGATGTCGTCGCCCACGTGGGCGCAGGTTTGTGCCCAATGCGGCGCGGCCGGAGGCGCCGCCACCAGCGACCGCGCGGCCAGCGGCGGTCAGGGCAACGGTCAGGGCGGTTCGGCGCAGAACATCTCGGGCAGTCCTCACGTCGAGATCGCCGGCGGATCGTCGTCGGGCGGAGCAGGCGGCAACGGCGCGACCGGCATCGACGTCAGCGGCTCCGTAGGGCCGTCGGGCGGCGCGAGGGGCGGACTGGGAACGAGCGTCAATGGGGTCGCCACCGGCGGCCAGGGGGCGGACGGCGCGTCCGATGTCCACGTGCCCAGTGGTGGCGGTGGCGGCGGAACGGGCCTCTATAACTCCGGTGGGCCGGTCGTCCTGGGAGCGGGAACGATCATTATCGGGGGTGCGGGCGGCGCGGGCGGCACGCCGGTATCCGGCACGGGGGGCGGAGGTGGCGGCGGCGGTGGCGCGGCGATGATCCTCGCCGCGGGTGGCGCCAGTGGCGTCACCGTCGGCATCTCGTCGAGCCTCACGGGCGGCGCGGGCGGGCGCGGCGGCCAATCGACCACCGACTCACCGACCTGGGGTGGTGGGGGTGGCGGTGGCGGTGACGGCTTGTTGATTCTCGGCATCAACGCGAACGTGAACCTCACAGACCGGACGAGTCTCGTCCGCGGCGGTTCGGGTGGTGCGGGCGGCGCAGGTAACGGGGCTGGTGGCGGCGTGGCCGGCGATGCGGGCGCGGGCATCCGCGCCCTGGGCACCAATCTTTCGGTGACCAACGCCGGTACGGTCATGGGCGGCGACGCCACGGGCGCGGGCCTGGCGGGTTCGGCGATCGTCACGCAGTCGAATGCGACCATCGTCAACAGCGGAACGCTCTCCGGCGGCATCGTCAACGGCGGCCACGCCTCGTCGGTCGTCTTCAACGGCGGTGGCGGCACCCTGATTCTTGCCGCCGGTTCCGTCGTGCAGGGTGCCGTCGAACTCGCACCGGGCGCCGCGGCCACGATCACGTCCACGGCGGCGTCGGCGATCGACGGCGCGACGCTCGACGGTGGCGGTGCCTCGCTGTCGCTCAACCTCGCGCGAGCCCTCGACATGGGCCGGGCGATCACCGGCAGCGGCAACGTGCGAACCAGCGGCACGGGCGACCTGTACCTGCGCGGCCTGAACTTGGACGGCAGCGCCGACTTCGCGGCGTCGGGCGAGGTGTTCGCGATGGACGGCACGATGCAGACCTTCGGCTCGCAGCACTACGCCGCGCCCGTCCTCGTCGCCCAGGACACGAACTTCATCAGCGGCACGTCGTCGGTGACTTTCGATGGCACGCTCGACACCACGGGCGGCGCGAACAGCATCACGGTGAACGCGCCCGTGGGTGCCGTTACCTTCGGCAACATGGTCGGACCGGGCAGCCTGCCGTCGTTGACGGTGGCGGCGGACGCGCTCGCCATCGGTGCCGTCAACGCGAGCTCGCTCACGCTGGCCATCACCGGCGACATCACGCAGGCGTCCGCGTTCTACGTGTCCGGGGTGAGCCGCTTCATCAGTGGTGGCGACGTCATCCTGACCAGCGCCGGCAATGCCTTCGGCGGCGCCGTGAATCTGCAGGGGCGCAACGTCGCGGTCGCCACGTCCGGCAACCTCGCGGTCAACGCGATCGACGTCGGAGGAGCCGGCAACGTCGCGTTGTCCGCCGCCGGCACGCTTACGTTCGCGTCGCCCGTGTCGACCGCGGGTGACATCGCATTGTCGGGGCGGCTGACCTCGGCGCGACTGAGCGGTCGCAACGTGTCCCTCAATGCCATTGGCGGGCTCACCCTGAACGACGACATCGCGGCGAGCGGCGTTCTTTCGCTCGGTTCGACGGCGAGCGTCGATCAGGTGGCCGGTGCGATCCAGGCGAACACGCTGACCGCGACCACGTCGGGCAGCCTCACGCTCAATGGCGCAGCCAATGCCATCGCGACCGTCGGCGACGTTACCGCCAACGATTTTTCCCTGGCGGACGGCGTCCCGGTCACCTTCGCCGGCAACGTGCGGGTAGGCACGTTCGAACTCGCGGCGAACGTCGGCGCCACGGTGACCGGTTCGATCGTGGCGAACACCGTCGCCACCCTCGGTGCCGGCACGGTGCTCAGCATCGGCAACGGCGGTACGAGCGGTTCGTTCACGGCTGACCTGATCGACCACGGCACGCTCGTCTTCAACCGCGCCGATACCGCGAGCTTCACCGAGGCCCTGGCCGGCGACGGCAGCCTCGTGAAACAGGGCGCGGGGAAGCTGCTGTTCGATGGAGACGGCTCGCCGTTTCAGGGGCAGACGCATGTGCAAGCGGGCGAGCTCGTGGTGGGCAGCACGGCCGGCAGCAACGCGAAGCTGGCGGGCCCGGTCGACGTCGCCACGGGTGCCGCGCTCGGCGGCCATGGCCGCATCCTCGGCGACGTGACCCTCGCGACCGGCGCGACGCTGTCGCCCGGTAATTCCATCGGCACGCTGTCGATCGATGGCGACTTCACGCTGGCGCAGGGCACCGCCATGACCGCCGAGCTCGGCGCAGCCGGTGTCGGCGACAGCGTCGTCGTCGGTGGCAATCTCACCATCGACGGCACCACGCTCGACGTGGTCGATGCGGGCGGCATGGGCCCGGGCGTCTACAACCTCTTCTCCTACGGCGGCTCGCTGACGCTAGCCAACGGCGGCCTAATCCTGAATTCCCTTCCGGCGAACCATCAGGCGGCGTTGCAGGTGCTCACCGGCGACAAGCGCATCAACCTCGTCGACTACACGAACGCCACGTTGAACTACTGGAACGCGAACGGTCAGGCCGACGCCGCGCACGCCGGCGGTGGTAGCGGCACATGGAGCGTCACCTCGCCGACCTGGACCGATGCGCAGGGTTCGGTCACCGCGCCGATGACGCCGCAGCCGGGCTTCGCGATCTTCGGCGGCGCGCCGGGCACGGTCTTCGTGGACGACGGGAACGGCGCCGTCACGACCACGGGCATGCAGTTCCTGAGCGACGGGTATCGCGTGACGGGCGACGCGCTTGGACTCGTCGCGTCGGGTGGCCCGGCGACCATCCGCGTCGGTGACGGCAGCGAAAGCAGCAGTGGTTACGTCGCCACGATCGACGCGGCGCTTACCGGCACGCAGGGCCTGACCAAGGCCGACGCCGGTACCCTCGTGCTCAACGGCGAAAACCTGTACTCGGGCGACACGACGATCAGCGGCGGCCATCTGCAGGTGAGCGACGACGCCAATCTTGGTCAGGCCGGCAACGGCGTGGCGCTGCAAGGGGGCACGCTGCGCGTGACGGGAACCGGCTACTCCGCTACGGATCGCACGCTTTCGGTGCTGCTCGATGGCGGCATCGAGATCGCGGATTCCGGCAATGCCTTCGCGTGGAACGGCAACGTGAGCGGCCCCGGCACGTTGCACAAGCTGGGCGCGGGTACGCTGGTGTTCGACCACGCCAACACGAACACCGGTCCGCTGGTCGTCGAGGAGGGCACGTTGCGGGTGGGCGACAGCGGTGCCATCGGTTCGGGTGCGCTCGCGATCCGCGACGGGGCGACATTCGAAGCCGCAGCCGACGGTTTGTCGTTCGTCAACACGGTAAACCTCGGCGGCCACGCGACGGTGGCCGTGAACGGCGGCGACACGCTGACGTTCAACGGCGGTCTCGCCGACGATATCGCGCCCGGCATGCTGGTGAAGACCGGCACGGGCACGCTTGCGCTGACGGCGACGGGCGCCTACACCGGCGGCACCGAGGTCGACGCGGGTACGCTCCGCCTGGCCGCCGGTGGCGCGGCAGGCACCGGCACGGTCGCCCTGCACGACGGCAGCACGCTGGCGCTGGTGCAGGACGGCATGTCGGTCGGCAACGCGCTGTCGGTCGCCGGTAACGCGAACGTCGACGTGGCGAATGCCGCCGCGCTCACGGGCGACATCGGCGATGGCGCGTCGGCCGGAGGCGTCACCAAGACAGGCGCCGGCATGCTTACGCTTACCGGTAACACCACCTATTCGGGCGTTACGACCATCGCCGATGGCACGTTGCGTGTAGGCGACGGTGGCACGCGCGGTACATTGCCAGCCACCATCGTCAATCACGGCGAGCTCGTGATCGATCGCGCCGACGACGTCGGCTACGCGGGATCGATGTCCGGCGACGGCACGCTCCGCAAGCTGGGGAATGCCGTACTCCATCTGACCGGCGACAGCGCCGCGTTCACCGGCGCATCGTCCATCGAGGGCGGTACCCTCCAGCTCGACGGAACGCTGGGCGGCAGCCTTGCCCTGACCGCTGGCACGGTGCTCACCGGTGTCGGTGCGGCCGGCTCGGTCGCACTCGCCGTCGGAGCCCAGCTTTCGCCGGGAGGCGAGGGCACGATAGGCGCGCTCGCCTTCCACGGCGATCTCGACATGGCCAGTGGCTCGCGGTACGTGGTGGACGTGAGCGACGCGGGGCAGGCCGATCGCGTGACCGTCGACGGCCATGCGCATCTCGGCGGCGGTTCCGTCGTGAGCCTGGGAACCGGCAATCGCTGGAGCGCGGACACCACGTACACCATCCTGACCAGCGCAGGTGGCGTGGACGGCCGGTTCGCGGACGTCTCCAACAATCTCGCCTTCCTAGCGCCTTCGCTGGGTTACACGGCCAACGCGGTCGCGCTGACCCTGAGCCGCAACGACACGGCATTTCCCGACGTGGCCGCTACACGGAACCAGCGCGCGGCGGCGGCGGGCGTGGAGTCATTGGGCGCGGGCGTGGCGGCATACGACGCGGTGGTAAGTATGAACGCCGCAGGCGCGAGAAAGGCGTTCGACGCGTTCTCGGGCGAAATCCACGCCAACTTCCGTGGCGCCATCGTGGAGGACGACCGCTACCAGCGCGATGCCATCAGGCAGCACTTGCTCGAGGGTGGCGGTAGCGAGGGAGGGGTGTGGACGTCCGCCTGGGGCCACTGGGGCGACCACGAGGGCGACGGCAATGCCTCGCGTCTGCGCGAGAACGGTGGCGGCCTGATGGTGGGCGCCGATGCGGGCGTTGAGGGCGACATGCGCATCGGCATCGCTCTGGGCACGGGTCACGTGTCGGCATCGGCGGGCCGGGATGACGCGCAGGGCGACACGCGGACCGCGGCGGTCTATGGCGCCGGTCAATACGGCAACGTGTCGCTGCAGGCCGGTGTCCTTTACAGCCATCGCGATATCGACACGCATCGCGCGATGGACGTGGACGCGATAACGGGTCGGCTTAATGGCAGCCAGCGTGCGCGTTCGGCGCAGGCGTATATCGAAGGCGCCTACGCCTTCCGTTTCGAGCGTAGCTCGGTCGATCCGTTTATCAACGTCGCACGCCAGCAACTGCGCACGAGCGCGCTGCACGAGCAGGGCACCGACGCCGCGCTCGACGTCATGGGTGAGAAGAGTGCGCAGACGTTCGGCACGGCGGGTGTGCGGGGACGCTGGGATCTTTCGCCGCAGGGCGACATAGGCCTCTTCGGCAGCCTTGGCTGGCAGCACGCCTGGGGCGACACCGAGACGTTGAGCCGCCAGCGCTTCGCCGCGGGCGGAAATGGGTTCACGGTGGCCGGTACGCCGATCGCGGGTAACGTGGGCGTGCTGACGTTCGGCTTGCGATTCAGACCGTGGGCATCGGTCACGGTGGACGCGTCGTACGCGGGGCAGTTCGCGACCCACGCGAAGGATCAGTCGGCGCGGTTAGGCGTGAGCTGGGTGTTCTGATGGTCCGCGGCGTGGTATCGCGGAAGCGTCCGCGGTACGTCCGCAGCGCGCACACGACGACATCGAAGCAAAACGCAATCGGGCCAGGAGTAATCCTGGCCCGAGCGTCGAGATGGTGGAGGTGGCGGGAGTCGAACCCGCGTTCCATGTAGCCAAATCAAAGATTTGAATATAACTAGTGACTAGAACTCGCCCAGTCAGTCGACGAACGCAACCAAGCCCTTACCAGCCTTGGCGATCGTGCCTAGTTCGTAGGCGCTAAGTCTGCCTACATCAGTGAATGTCACACGAGCGCCGCCGTTTGCCGCTGCCGCTGCGATGAGACCTAGCTCGTAGGCGCTCTTGCCAGCAATGCTTACGGTGAACCCGCCGCCAGCTTGCGCGAGGGTGGACAACTCGTAGACAGATAACTTTGCGATGCTCACTTTACGTCCTTTAATGTGGATGCTTGATTCCAAAGGGCTGCTACCTTTGCCCCCGCGTCAGGGGCGATGGATGGTATCCAGCGCCCGTAAACCTTGATAATCATAGCCCAGTCTTTGTGCCCCATCATCGAGGCAACCCACACGGGGTTCTCGCCAGCGGACAACAGCGTGGACGCGAAGGTGTGCCGCGTCTGGTATGGGTAGCGGTAACGCACTTGCGCCCGGCGTAGGGCAGGCTGCCACGCCGTCTTGCGGATCGGGCCGTCGTGCAGCCACGGCTCGCCGGTACGCGGGTTCAGGAACACCTCCTTTCCGGCAAGCTGGGTGTGGACCCGCTGGGCCTGCAAAGCATCCAAGGCAGGCTGGAGCAGAGTGATCACGCGCCGGCCCGCCCGCGTCTTCGGCGCCTTGACCTGCTTCCGAACCTTCGCCCGGCGAACCGTCATCGTTCTGCCGGCGAGGTCGATGTCGTCCCACCGGAGGGCGATGAGCTCGCTCGTGCGCAGCCCCGTCCAGAAGGCGAACTGGAACAGGTTACGGACCTGCCCCTCGCATGCGGCAAGGATCGCCGCCACTTCCGCCTGGTCGAACGGGTCGACGTCGTCCTCCTCCTTCGGTGGCTCGACCTTCTTCGGCGTCCATCCCGTGAAAGGATTCGTCTGGATGAGTTCGTCATCCATGGCGGCGTCGTACATGCCTCGCATCGGCAGGAGCAGATTGCTGATGCGCTTCAGGCCGCACGTCTGCGCTGCCACCCAAGCCTTCAGGTCGGAGCGCGTCAGCTCCGAAAGGCGCTTCGCGCCGAAGGCCGGTTTCCACACCCTCGCGATAGCCAGCTCGTAGTCCCGGAAAGTCGTGTGCGTCAGCTCGCCACGCCGGCCATCGAGCCAGCGATCCAGTGCCTCTCCAATCGTAATAGCCGCGCCTGGCGTCTTCGCCATCGTGCGAGCACGGTTGCTGTCGGGGAAGTATTTCGCGTAGTCGAACGTCCCGCGGGCGATCTCGGCTAGGATCTGCGCCTTGAGATTCTCGACGTACCGCTGGTTGGCCTTCGTGGGCGGAAGCCGGATCCGTTCCCGGCATCGCACGCCCTGGTAGTAGAAGTCGATCGCTATGCTGCTTTGCGTTGCAGGTCGGACACCGTTCGCCCTTCCACCCATCTCTCGTATCCCTCTGTGCTGATCAGGACGCGGCCGTCGGGCGCGCGCTTCCATACCATCCCTTCGAGCCACACCCCGTTCTTGATCTTGGCGCGGATGGCTTCCTCGCTGTAGCCGGATTCGACCGCGAACTTGGCGACGGTCATGTACTTCATCGTTCGACCCTCCTGAACTCCACCGCCCATACCCACGGGTTAGCGGACCAGCTGCCGGCGCCGTTGATCGATTCCCAGAGGTGCGCGAAGCCGTGGACCGTCGCCGGTAGCAGCTCGCCGCGCGTGGCGTCGCTTCCCACGGCGGTGGCCGCCATGTGGTTGTCGACACCCTCGGCGTGTGCCTGCTTCTCGCTGATGTCCTGCAACCGCTCCACGCGCACGGCGGTTACCTCGAGCGTGATCCGGCTGGCCCAGCGGGGCATGAAGCGGGCATGTCGGTAGCGCCCCGGCGCGGCCTCGCCAGGCGTCGAGCCAAACTCCCGCCAGTCCTTGGCGCTGTTCCGTGCGCCATCCGCCTCGTAGCGGATTGGAGCCCACGGCCTGCGGTAGCCGGCCTCCATGCATCGGTCGGCGATAGCGGATCCCGAGAGGGCGTCGAGCGATGCTGCCGCTCGCCATGCCTCGCGTACCCAGAGCCGATCGCCGACTGCGCACGGCGCGCGTTGCTGACGTTCGAGGTCCCATTCCGGGTTGTGAGGGATGCGGTGGGCGAAGTGCCAGAGGTTGCCACCTTCGTGGCGAAACTCGCCGACATATCCTGGCACGTGTTCCCAGTGATGAGCCCAAGGTTGGCGCTTCACCACCCGCCGCGTCACCGTCTTGCGGCCCTGGAGAATTGCTCGGATCATCGGCGTACTGAACAGGATGGGGAGTTCACGCATGGGAAAGGTCCACGAATTCGAAGCTAACGGCCGCAAATTCACTCTCCGGATGACCGAGAGGCTTGGTGACCGCGAGTACCACTGGACGGCGGAGGTGGAATTGAACGGGAAGTCCATTGGGACCGTGTCGGGACGTACCCGACGCGAGACAATCCCGGTCGGAAGCTGGGACGAGGGCACGCTGCACGCCATGGCCTACTTCGAAGCCCAAGAGGCGGTCAAGCGCCGTGAGGGAGTCTCCTGGTAGGCAAATCACGACTGCACCGCCTTGGTCTTCTCGCGGGCCAGCATTCGGCGGTGCAGCTCTTTGACGAAGAGCACCTTCGGCTCGTCCCAATTCGAGACGGAGAGGCCGTGCAGAAGCGCCATCGTCAGGTCGTCCGGATTGGCGACCGGCGCCGATGGCGCGACCGGAATCACGGTGACCACCTTCGACGGATCGTCGGCCTCGACGACGGCGATGCCCATCTCGCGCATGCTGGCCTTGTCCTCGGCCGATAGCTGGCCGCGCGGGAATACGATCACCTGGTTCATTCCGGCCCCTCCGGCGCGGCGGCGATCATGGCCGTGTAGATGCCAAGCATCGTTCCGTCCGACGCATTACCTGCCTTGACCATCGACCAGCTCGGCTCGACTGGCACGAGCTTCCACCCCTCCGGCACCGCCGAATACCCGGTATGCGGGTGGGCGGCGATGATCGCTGCCCGGATGCGTGCAGGAACCACATCGACAGGGCAATCGCTAGGCGCTGCATCGACATAAGCCGCCGTAGCACGCCGTACCATCTCATCCGTCACCCCATCCCCAGCCGTGACGACAGCCGGGCGCGGGGCGAAAATACGGCGCACGCTCTCGATGGCTTCGGGCGTGTAACCCTCAATGTGAGTACCGTCGATGATGTTCTGGCGCCCTGCATCGTAGGCAGCGCACATAGCGGCCACGACCCAGTCGTGGGGCATGAAGTTCGGAACCTTGGTGTAGGCGTGATCGGTGTCCACCCGCGCGTAGTTCTGCGCGATACGAACCATCTGCGCCGGATTCACCATAGGCAACGCCGTGCGGCTGATCCACGTCACCCCATCGCCCACCGCCTGCTCGGGCTTCAGTTGGTCAAGGTATGCGTTCAACGCGGCCGTCGACTCTGCAAACGCCGCGTCGCCTTTCGGCCACTTCGACCTCGGCTGCTCGACAGGCTCGGCGGCTTGCTGCGCCGATTTCGCGCGCTCGGCCAGCAGTTCGCCGAACGTCTCGACGTACTGTTCCGGCGTGGCTCCCCACGAGAGCGAGCACTCGTCTATCGACTCACTCGGATCATCTTCGTCCGGAACCTCTTCGGTGAAGAACGCGCGCTCGATACCGTCGAGGCATGCGCTACGGCGCTGCAGGTTGCCGATGTTCGTCATGACGACATCCATCGATCGGACAGCCGATCCGATGTGCAGGGCGTCGCACACGGCGGCGAGGATTGCGTCGGCGGTGTTTTCGGTGCTCATGCCTTCTCGGCCTCCTGCTTCTTCGCCTGCTCGACGGCGTCGGTGAGTTTCTGGATGTAGGACTCCGCGGCGGCGATCGACATCACCTGGTGCCCGCCGCAGACGAATGTGTGGACCTTGCCGGCGATGGCGCTGGCTTCGGGGCGGTAGGCGTTCGGGCTCATGCGGCTTGATCCGGCAGGGTGAGGCCGCGCTGCATGGTGCGGCGATGCGCGATCGCGGCGTACTCTGGATTCAGTTCGATGAGAAGGGAGTCTCGCCCCAAGCGCTCGGCCGCCACCCCGGTCGTGCCAGCGCCGCCGAACGGATCGAGCACGACGCCGCCGGCGGGCGTGCCCGCAAGAATGCAGGGCTCGATCAGGTCGGGTGGGAATGTCGCGAAGTGCGCCTCCTTGAACGGCTGGGTGGCCACCGTCCACACGCTTCTGCGATTACGGCGACCGGTATAGTCGACGTCGTCCCGGTCGAGGCGATGCTGTGGTTTCTGGCCGTGATCGCCAGCTGACGCTTTCGTTTCGCGGGCGAACGAGTTGCGGCGGCTACCGCCCACGGCGCGCATGGTGCCGTTGGTCTTGCCGGGGACGCGTTCGCTACCGATCTGGGCATCCACGTTTTGCGCCAGCCGCGCGACGCTCGACGGCTCCAGTTCTTCCGATATCGCCGCCTGGTCGAAGTAGTAGCGCTCGGACTTGCTCAGGAGGAACAGGTACTCGTGCGCCTTCGTGCAGCGGTCGCGCACGCTCTCCGGCATCGGGTTCGGCTTGTGCCAGATGATGTCCTGACGGAGATACCAGCCGTCAGCCTGAAGGGCCAGCGCAACGCGCCAAGGGATACCGATCAAGTCCTTGGGCTTGAGTCCAGGGGTACGCTTCAGGCTACCGGTGCCCGATGTCCCGAGCGGGTATGCGCTGATGCGGCGCGCTTCCAGCATCGACGAGCCTTCGAGCTTCGATGACGCCTCGCCCGCAGTGTTTCCGCGCGACTGGGCGCCCCACGATCCGGCGTAGCTGTCCCCGAGATTGAGCCAGAGCGTACCGTCGTCCCTTAGAACTCGCCGAACCTCACGGAACACCGCTACGAGCTCGGCCACGAATTCTTCCGGCGAGGGTTCCAGTCCAATCTGTCCGTCGACGCCGTAGTCGCGCAAGCCGAAGTAGGGCGGGCTGGTGACGCAGGTGTGCGCGGAGGCCTCCGGCAGAGTGCGAAGGACGTCGCGGCAGTCACCCGTGATGATGGACACCGTCATGCCGCGACCGCCATGTCTTCGTACGCCGCATCGAGGTTCGCCTCAGCGATCGCGCGGAGCGGCGGCGGGCTCACGGAGTTGCCCACCATACGCACGCTCTTGCTGATGCTCAGCGGCCGCCCGTCGGCCGTGCGATCGATGATGTAGTCGGCCGGGAAGCCCTGCGCGCGGAAAAGTTCCTCACGGCGGAGCATGCGCAGGCCGATGTCAACGATCACGTACAGGTTGCCCTGCACCCACACAGTGACCAGCGCGAGGCGGTCCTTCGTGGTCACGGTGTCGAGAGGTTCGTCGATGTCGACGCCTCGCGCCGTGCCGTAGTACTTGATGAGGAACGCGGCGACACGCAGCGCGCCCGCCTCGTGCTCGGGGCTGAGCGTGCACTCGACGACCGCGTGGTGCTCGCCGCCTGCGCTGATGGTGTGCAGCGCGTCGGCGACATCAGCTGCTGAGCTCGTGCCGCGCAGCTTCGCCAGGTGCGCCGAAGCCAGCGAGGTCTTGCCACTGCCGCCCGCCGTGATCGCGCCCACGGGATCGTTCGCGTCGGCACCGATGGACTTCCCGAACTGGCGGACCAGGTACGCCGTCGAGACACCCATGGCGTGCGCCGCACCGGCGGGCCGCGCAGCGCCCGCGCCTGACGTGATGGTGGGCATCGGGGCGCCCGCTGCGGTCCCGGTGCTGTCGCCACGGAACTTCACCAGGTGCGCGGCGGCGACGGCGTGCTTCACACCACCGGCCGGGGCGACGCCGATCGGCTTCTCGATGTCCAGCGACCGCGGCGCTTGGCCGGCCCGCTCACCGTAGCCCGTCTGGACCAGCGTAGGCGCGATCAGCGCGAAATGGCCGCCCTTCACCTCGGCGCACATCGTGCCGATCGGACGGGTGACCGGCTTGTTCGTGTCGACCGACGCCTGGGCGTGCTGCGTGATCAGCGGTGCCAGCGTGGGCTGCACGAGCGCCGCGTCGTATTTCGCGGTCGTGGTGGCGCCCGGCTCGTGCACGCTGCTCTCGGCGGTCTGGCCGCGCCGCCCGCCGACGCCCACGATGAACGGTTCGGCGGCTTTCAATACGTAGCGGTCCACGCCGCGTGCGATGCGGCGCATGGTGGCGTCGGCCAGCGGCTTCTTGCGCTCGAAAATCGACGGGCAGGGCACGGCGAAATCGATGCAGTCGGCGGCGGTGACGTAGGGGTTGGCGCGGCCCGGGCCGTGGGTCGGCTCCGGCCACACGATCGGCTGGCCGTCGCGGCGGGCGACGAGGAACAGGCGCTTACGGCTGGTGCCGGCGCCGTAATCGCTCGCGACGAGCTTCCGCCACTCGACGACGTAGCCGAGCGAGCGGAGCGCGCCGACGAAGTGCTCCCACGTCCGGCCGGCGTGCTTCTTGTCGGGAACGAGGCACTGCTCCCAGACCGACACGCGCTCGCCGCGCGCGGCGACCGTGCCGTCCAGCTTCACGACGCGGCCGGTCGCCTTGTCGCGCTTCGCGACCAGCGGACCCCACTTCAGGATCTGCTCGACGTTCTCCAGGCTGACGATGCGCGGCGCGAGACCGGCGCGGGCCAGCGTGCCAGCGACCTTCAGCACGACCCACGACAGAGAGCGCGTCGCCTTGCTTCGAGGCTGGCCGCCCTTCGCCTGGCTGAAGTGCGTGCAGTCCGGCGAGGCGTGGAACCAGCCCACGAGCCGACCGGCAACCTCGCGCAGGATGTCGACCGCCCAGACGTCGGCCTCCATGTGCCGGGTGAACGGGTGATTCGCCGCATGCATGGCGATCGCGTCCGGGTCGTGGTTGACCGCGACGTCGGGGTCGCGGCCGAGTGCCTGACGCAGCGCCTCGCTCGCGCCGCCGCCACCGGCAAAGAAGTCGACGACGATCTCGCCCGGGCGAAGGCGAGAGGGCGTCGCGCGCGAGGGGAAGTTGAAGCCGGTCTGGCGGTTGCCGTCAGCCATGTGCGTGGCGCTCCTGATGGGCGTTCTGCGGAAAGTCGGGATGGGTTCCCCACGGCGCGCGCATCTCGCGCCATGGGTGGTTGGGTTCGATGCACCGGCGGTGGGCGTAGCGCCCGCGGTTCCCGTCGAGCCAGAGCTCGCGCTGCTGGGTCTGCTGGTTGTCGAACCAGCCGTCGAAGAGGTCGCCGGTGCGGGGCATGGCCTATGCCGCCTTCTTCAGTTCGCCGGCCGCGTTCTGGATCACGGCGTACAGGCCGCGGTAGATCGCGAGCAGGTCGTCCTCGGCGTAGAGCTTCGCGGCGCGCTCGGTTCCGACCGGCTGGAAGCCGAGGGAAGCCAGGCCGTCGGCCGAGATCGAGAGCGGGGCGATGCGGGCGTTGATGTCGCCGAGCTTCACCGTGCGGCGCGGGCCAGCCGCGGGCGCCGTATCGAAGTGCATCGGTTCTTCGAGCGCCCGCAGTTCGGCGGTAACCGAGTGGACCGGATCGGGCGTGGGCTCGTCCGGCGCGAGCTCGGCGGCGGCGCGTTCACGTTCTGCGGCTGCCTCGGCTTCCGCACGCGCGCGCTCATCGGCCAGACGCTCCCGTTCGGCTTCCGCCTGCTCGCGCTCGATCTTCTCTCGCTCCTCGCGACGGATCCGCTCGCGCTCCGCCTCCTGCCGAGCTTCCTCGCGGCGCAGGTGGTCGGCGATACGGGACTGCACCGCGAGCTTGAAGTCGTCGATCGGCTTCACTGCCAGCTGCTGAAGGTCTGCGAGCAGCGCGCGGTGTTCCCCGGCGAGCTCCGCCACCCACGCCAGCTTGGCGCGGAAGTCGTTGGCCTGGCGGTCGGCGGCAATCTTCCCGTTCGCGAGCGCCGTGTCGAGCTTGTCGTCGATGCTGGTGAGCGTCTTCAGGCCCTTGATGGCGCCGGCGAAGTCGGGCATCACCACGTCGAGACGCAGGCCGGTGATGGAGCCTTGCAGATCGGCCACGTGCGCCGAGAAGGCCTTGCGAGCCGCTTCGATGCGTTCCTGCCGGCGCCGGATCTTCTCGCTCTCCAGCAGCTTCTCGGCCATCAGGCGGTTGTCGCGCACCAGCTTGGCGAGCATGTCCTTCTGGCGCTTCGCCTGGTCGATGCTCTCGACCTGGGCGAGCATCATTGCCTCGGCGGCGTTGAGCGTGTCTTCGGCCTTCTTCATGGCCTTGATCTGCTGGTCGAGGTCCACGAAGTCCTGATCCGTCTGCGGCTCACGGATCAGCTTGTTGTCGAGGAAGTCGCGCAGGGCGCTCTCGAACACGCGGAAATTCTCGCGCACGGAGATCTGGCCGATGACCTGCACGGCGACGGCCGGAAGGTCCTGCACGGCCTCGGCGACGAGCATCGGCTTCTGCTCGGGCAGCGTGTAATCGGTGAGGTCTCGGTCGAACTGGGCCCAGCCGTCGCGGATGCGCTCGAACCAGCGGGCATCAGGCCACACCTCCGTCGAAACGAAGTTGTCGCGCGTTCCATCGGAGACGGTGAAGATGACGCGCTTGGCCCCGGTGATCATCATGATCTGCTGGCACTGCGGCATGTGGTCGTCCGGGACAGTGCCGGCGGCGACGGCCGCGGCGAGCTCGCCGTTCCACTGCTTGTGCTCGAAGGCGGTTTCGCCCGCCATCGTCAGGCCGTCGCAGGAGGCGGACAGGTGGCCGCCGGTGTCCTCGTCGGAGCACGTCACCGGGTAGAGGTCGTCACCGATCAGTTCCTCGACCAGCGGCCGCGCCATCGCTTCGACGTGGTGGCCATAATCGAGGATGTTCTCCTGCACCCAGTCGCTGAATTCCTTCGGCGTGCCGGTGTGCTTCATGCGCAGCAGTTCGGAGCGCGTGGTCCGCTTCGAGAGGCCAAGCATGGCGGCAGCCTCGCTCGCGCCGTGATGGTTGAGGCGGAACGCCGCCCATTCGTCGGAGCCCTGCTGGAGGTTATGGACGCGCATTATTCGGCACTCCCGTCGGTGGCCCACGACGCGATTTCCATCTTCTGGTCGCTGGTGAGCTGTTCCTTCGTTTCGATCATGGCGATGAGGTCGTTGACCGACTTGTTGCCGGTCTCCACGGCCATGCGCCACGCCGTCTTCTTCTTCTCGAACGTCTCGTCGCTGCAGGTCGGAAGCTCCTTGGCCCGCGCGGTCGTCTCGCCGCCGCTCGACTTGCCCGCCTGCTCGGCCTTGTTGTCCATGACGCTCTTCCACGAGGACTCGCCGTCGCGGATGGCGCCGTAGATGCCGCGCAGGTCCACGAGCTCGGCGGGGGAGCAGGTGTCGAGGGAGTGGCCGAGGTAGTTCGCGAGATCAGCGGCCTTCACGCCGATCTCGGCGAAGGCGTCCGCCATGCGCTTCCGCTCGGCGTCGGGATCGCGCGCCGCTTCGTCCAGGCGGATCGACTTGATGATCTCCTCGGCTTCGTCCTGAAGGTCGCCGGGGATGATGCGCAGACCGAGGGTGCGAATCGCCTTGGACACCTGGGCGGCACGCTTGTTGAGGATGTCGTCCTCGGTGCCCAGAACGGTGTAGACGTTCTTGCCGTAGCTGTTCTTGCGCATGCTGATGTAGCTGCCGTCGCTATCGGGCTTGGCGCGCTCCACCGTCTTCGTCACGCGAACGTCGAGCGGGTACGTGACGTTCGATTCCAGGTCGGTGACCGAGACGCGGTGCACTTCCTTGGATTCGTCCTCGAAGATCATGCTGGTTTCCACCAGCACGTTCGTCATGCAGCGCAGGGCCACCTCGACGAATCGAATGCCCAGCCCCTCGACGCCCTGGCCGATTGGCTTCCGGTAGTAGGCCGACTTGTTGTGCGCGAAGCTGGGGCGGCGGCACTCCTTGAGGAGGTCCTGCCGCACCTGATCCCACTGGCGCGGGCGGCGGAGCGCCATCACGTAGCGCGCCTCGACCATGGCCTTCGCCTGCGCGGCGACGGCGGACGATGCGGTTTCGGGGGCGGCGAGCGTCGTGCTGGAACCGCCGAAGTCTTCGCGAACGGCGATGGCGTTAGCCTGGGCGTTCATCTGTATTCCTTCGCCGGCGAGCACCGGCATGGTGTGAGAGGGGTAGGAGCGGTCAGCCTTCGAAGTCGACCCGGCGATACGGGTGCTTCTCGGTGGCGGGCTTGATGTGCTGCCCGAAGTGCTTGCCGATGGACTCGGCGTCACGGAACGCGGCGAAGTCGGCGGCGGTGAAGTTGCTGTAGTGGTAGAGCGAGGACGCCTCGCCCTTGTAGTTCTTGAAGCGGATCGCGAGGGTGTTCGTCGCGGCGTCGTGGCCGATGCTGTGGATCTGCGAGGACTCCACCGGGTTGAGGGCAATGCGGGTGTTCGTCGTCATGTCGAATTCCTTGCCGGCGCTGCCGGCGTTACGAGATCAGTGACCGGTCGCCAGCGCGATCAGCGCGGCGACGGCAACCAGGCCGAGGTAAACGCCGATGCACTGCAACTCGGCGCGCGTGAGAGGCTTCCGCGCATTCGCTGCCGCACGGATGTGCGCCATGTAGTCGTCGTAGTTGCTCATTCGGGAACCTGCTGAGACTTGAGCGCTTCCCGGATCGCAGTGACGATGCGTTCGAGGTAGCTCTCATCTTTCCGCTTAGGGCCGAAGCGACCGGTCAGGTAGTCGACATCGCAGGCGAGAAAGAACTGCTCCAACGTGCAGTTGCCCATCGCCCCCCAGTAGGCCGTCCACGCCTGGTCGTAGCACTGGACGATCACGCGCCCCTTGCCCAGTTCCTCGTTGATCCACACCACGACAACGGGGTCGAGGCGCGGGGCGTGGATGCGCATGCAGCGCACCGGCATCTTGTCGATGACGTCGCTCATGCCGCAGTGCTCCCCGTCGGCACGAAGTCGCGGAAGCGACGGCCGTACTCGTACGACACCGACTCGGGCGTGCGTTCCGTCAGAAGCGGAATGCCTGACTTAATCGCGGCGCGCATCTCGGCCTCCGTCACACCGTTCTGGCGGCCGTAGCGGCGGATGCGGCGGGCGTACTGCATGTGGGTGGGCGGGACGACGGTGCTCATGCGGCGTACTCCATGTGGATGGCGTGCTGGTGGTCGAGGAACATGTCGACGCGGCTGTGCGGCTGACCGGCCTGCGTGCGGTAGGCGAAGGCGCGGAAGGCGTCGCTGAACATCTCGCGCTGCGCGTCGTAGGCGTCAGCGAGTGCGTCGTCGCGGTGGTCGCGGGTGCGGAGCGGGAGGTCGCGCACCATCAGGAGGCTGACCAGCTGCGTCGGATCGGCTTCCCCTTCGAACAGGAAGTCCTCGACGTAGCGGTGCATGCCCATCATTTCCTCGATGGCATCCTCGCGCTGCTGGTCGGTATAGGCGCTCATGCGGCACCGCCGTTGTGGGCAGCATCGAGCATGCTGTCGAGGGGAAGCACGCCGCCGGCGGCTTCAGCGGCCATGGCCGTGTAGTGGCCCTTGGCGCGGGCGACGTCGATAGCGCGTTCGAAGAGGTGAAGCGAAGCCTGATTCAGCAGCTCGTAGGCCAAGCGCACGTTGACCAAGACGGAATCGGGCGTAGCCGTATCGGCCTCAAGCTCGGCGAGCAGGTCGTTGACCTTGACCGCCTGGCCGCCGATGCGCACGCCGGCGGCGAAGGCCGGGCTGTTGGCGCTGACGAAGGTGAGGGACATGGTGCTCTCCAAGCCGGGAGGTCCGGCGTTGGAGATAAAGTTACCTCGGAGGTATAACCATGTCAATACCCGGAAGGTAAATTTAAATTACCTCTTTGGTCGCGCGATCTGAGACGTCGCCACGGCATGCTTGGCTTCCACCTAGGAGGCAGCATGGAAACGCACTACATCGTTCAGGGCTTCACGGCGGGAAAGCGGGGCAGGGTTGAGGCACTCCCGCCAGCTGCATACAAGACGGAGGAGGAGGCGCGGCGCCGCGCGACCAAGCTCGGCGAGACGTGCCTAGGTGTAATTGCCTTCGCGCAGACGGCGGACCCTGAGGCAGGGGAGTACGCGGATCCAATTGTGCTTGAGCAGCACGGAACCGTTCCCGACCTCGCTTGAAAAAAAAGCCCCGCTCGGCGGGGCTCAGGTTCGCGGGATTCGGAGCATCAGCTTCCGATATGCGTTGCGAGCGCTCGTTGAACCTCGAGGATATTCGTGCCCGCGCTAAATGATCTCTCGAAGGGCAGTTCGCGCCCGCTGACCCAGATCTTCAATTCACCCTCCAGATCGAAATGTCCTGCGGTTTCGACGCTGAAGTGGGTCACGGATCGGTAGGGTACAGAGTGGTACTCCACCTTCTTTCCGGTGACGCCCTGCTTGTTCACCATGAGCAGCCGCCAGTTGGTGAACACGAAATAGTCGCGAACCATCTTGTAAGCGTGCGCGATCGTCTCGTTCGGGGACAGCACCGCTTCTAACTCCTTGGCGATGTCCTCGACTGCCGTCTTCGTGCTGATGTTGAGCAGGTCAAGCAGGCCCATGCCGGATCCTCGTCAGAACTCTCTGAGCGTCCACGCGGCAAGTGCGCGCCCGCCGATCTCGATCTCGTCGATTGGTGCATCGATCGAGGGATAGTCTGGATTCTTGCTGAGGATGCGCAGCATCCCGCGCCCTACGAATTGCAGCCGCTTCACCAGCACGCGGCCCTCCCAGCGAAAGCAATACGCGGAGTCCTGGTCGAAGGTGCGAATCCTGGTGTCGATGAAAATCAGATCGCCGTCGTTGTACTGGCCCCGCATGCTGTCGCCGCGGCCGGTGATGACGCGGATCGCTTCAGGGGGCACGCCGGGCAGCTTGCGCTCGACCCACTCGCGCGACACGCGGAGGCTCTCGACTACTTCGGGGTAGTCCGTTACGTAGTCGCCCTTTCCCATGCCTGCGAATCCCTCCAGAAGTGGGAATCGAACATAGCTCCCGTCAGTCTCAAATCTCGGTACTTGCTGAGATCGAGTCGACGGGTCTGGCTGGGTCGCGTCTTCGTCCGCAGGCCAGTGCGGCTGATCGAGCCATCCTTCTGGATGCCCAAACGCCGCATCGATCTCGCGGGCGATCTTCGGGCCGATGTTCTTGACGCGCTTCTCGCTGGCGAAGTGATTCACCTGCGCAGGCTGCTTGCCCAAGCGCTCTGCAAGCATCACGAGTCCGCCGGCGCGCGCGCCAGAACGGCCGGCCTCGCGCTCCATCTGCGCGATGAGCGATCTCAGGTTGCGGTAGCGAACTTCGTAGACGTCCATGACCGCAATGGTGAATGGAGTTACCACCACGGTAAATATCCGCCGGGGTATCTATACCCTTGCGGTAAGTATACCTTTGAGGTAAGTTTGCGCGCATGGACGCCAAAACCTACTTCGTGAAACAGGACGGCCGGCTCTCCCGCGAGGGGAAAGAGCTCCGCCGCGTCGCGGACTTCTGCGAGGTCTCTCCGTACTACCTCTACATGGTGGTGACGGGTCACAAGCATCCGAGCCCAGAGCTGGCGGCCAACCTGGAGCACGCGACGCACGGCCAGGTCGATCGTCGCGTCACCCTTCCGACGTTTCGCTGGGACGCCCCGACCCGCACGCGTCCCACGAAGAAGGCGGCCTAGCTTCGCTGCACCAGTTTTCCCCTGCGTCCCTGTCTCCATGGCGCACACCTTACCGGCGAATCACCGCCGAATCTTCATGAACACCAGGGCTGATCTCATGCACATCCTCGACGCCGCGCTCCAGACCGTCACCGACTACCCGGGCGGCGCCGCGTCGCTTGCACCGCGCGTAGGCCTGACGGCGGGCATCCTCAGCAACAAGGTCAATCCGAACTGCTCGACGAATCACCTCAGCCTCGTCGAGGCGAACAGGATCATGACGGTAACCGGCGATCACGCGGTGCTACAGGCGCTGGCGTCCGAGCACGGCTACGCGCTCGTGAAGATCGAAAACCCGGACCAGGCGAAGGGCGTGCTTCACGGCATGCTCGACCTGGGCGTAGCGGAAGGGGAGTTCTCGCGCGAGCTGCACGATGCGCTCCTCGATGGCGTGATCACCGACAACGAGATGTCCGGGCTTGGCAAGGCAGCGCTCGCCTACCAGGGGACGCTCATCGGACTGTTGCGTCGCCTGCGCGACGAGCATGCGAAGACCTCGCGGAACGCTGCCGGGGTCTGACGTGGTCGACGTAATTCGCCAAGAAGCATCGTGGGATCGCGCGGTCGCCCGCATTCCGGCCGCGCGTTCGAACGACCCCGAGACATCGCATATCGCTGCCGCTGAGCACACCGCGAGCGGCAAGCGCGGAACAAACGTCGGTCTCGTCATCGACCTCGTACGCCGACTCCCAGGGCTCACCAGCGCCGAACTCGCACGCCACTCGGCGCTGACGCGCCACGAGATCGCGCGCCGGCTGCCGGAGGCGGAAGAGGCAGGTGCGCTGCGCCGCGGCGAGAAGCGGCGTTGCGCGCAGAACGGAACGCTCGCCATGACGTGGTGGCCCTCTACGTGAGCACGGCGCTGATGGCCCTCTGCTGGCCCCTCCAGATGCCTCCGACGCCGAAGGCCGTACTGATCTCGCTCGCCGACAACGCGAACGATCACGGGTACTGCTGGCCGTCCCTCACGAAGATCTGCGAGCGCACCTGTTTCGGCCGTACCGCGGTCATCGAGGCCGTGAAGTGGCTCGAAGCGCACGGCGCCGTTCGCGGCGATCGGAGCGATCGATACCGCACCACGTACGTCGTCACACCCGCCAACTATGCGGCAGGAGAACTAGTTCGCGAGGCGAACCAGTCCGGCAGGCGTACTAGTTCGGATGACGGCGTACTAGTCCGTCTGGCGGACGACGAAGTCCGGCAGCCGGACGACGAAGTCCGGGAGGCGGACACTAACCGTCAAGAACCGTCAGTAACCGTCAAGAGAAGCAACCGTAAGGCCGCGCCGATGACCGCCGCGTCGCTCGACCTGAGCTCGTGGCCCGAGGCCCCCAACCCCGACCTCGTCAACGGCTGGTTGAAGGTCCGGAAGGCCAAGCGTGCCGACGTATCCGAGATCGTGATCTCAGCGATGGCGAAGCAGCTTCGGCTGGCCGCCGCGATGGGCTGGTCCGTCGACGAGTGCCTGACGGAGTGCGTCCTGCGGAACTGGCAGGCGCTGAAGGCCGAATGGCTAGAGCCGAAGCGGGCAGGGCACGGCGATCAGCCGCCGCCGAACGCACCGCAGTCCCGAACGAACCGCGCCGCCCAGAACATGCAGGAGACCGCCGATGCCCTCATCCAACGCGCCACCGCCCTGGCTCATCAGGGAAATCAACACGGGCCTGATGAAGCTCCTCACGCTGAGCTTGGATGGGCAGCCGGCGCATGACGTGACCGGTCCCACGCTAGCTACGTGGACCGAAGCTCTGTGCGTGGACCGCGTGTGGGACGAGAAGCGGGATGTGCCTCGTTTCCGCAAGGCGTTCCGTACGCTAATGACGACTTGTGAGCGCTGGCCTTCGCCGAAGAAGTTCCTCGATGCGCTGCCGAGCTCGGTGGTCCCGTTCCGTGCCGGACCGCGCCTTGAGCACGAGGGAACGCGTCAGGCACGCATGCAGTCCTTCGCCGAGGTCCGTCGGAAGCTCGGCATCCCCGAGCCCGACGACGAACCCGAACCGCCGAGGGCCGCGTGATGCGCGCCGAGAACATGCCTATCCGGATCCTCGCCGCGGTTCAGCTGCGGCCCATGACTGTGCGCGAGATCGCGTGCGCTCTCTCGGCGACGGACGAACGTGTCCGCCTGTCCGTGCTGAAGATGGAGGCCGACGGCCGCCTCATGCGCGCGGGCTTCGGTGCCAAGGCGTCGCGTCGCGGCACCACGCCGTATCTGTGGAGGGCCGCATGACGGGCGCGGTCGTGGTCAACAGCGTGGAGCGCTTGCAGTCCATCCTCGGTGACATTCGTGAGGCATGGGGGAAGCACCACTACCTGCGTGTCACCATCAAGACAGGGAAGGACCGCACGCTCGATCAGAACGCGATCTCGCACGCCTGGTACGAGCAGATCGCGCGTGAGCTTCGCGAAGACACCGCCGAGGGCGTCAAGGCGGAGTGCAAGCTCCGCTTCGGTGTTCCGATCCTGCGCGCTGGCGACGAAGAATTCCGCGAGATGTACGACGCCTCGATCCGTGGCCATTTGTCGTACGAGCAGAAGCTCAAGGCGATGCGATTCATCCCGGTGACGTCGCTGATGACGACTTCGCAGCTGAGCCAGTACCTCGAAGATGTCCAGCGCGAGTACGCGGGACGTGGCGTCATGCTCGAGTTCCCGGAAGACGCGCGGCCGCGCCGGAGGTTCGCATGAAGCGGGGCGGCGAGTTGCAGCGCGGTTCGGGGTTGGTCCGGCGATCGGCTCTCGGCCGTGTGCCGAAGATGGGCCGCGCCGACGGCGCGCGCGAGGCGATCGAGGCCATGGCCTTCCCGAAGCGCAAGTCGATGAAGCGGTCGCGCTCGGTGATGACCCCGCTGCGGAAGTCCGCACAGGGTGAGGGATGCACGATTCAAAAGGTCGGCGCGTGCCTGCATGACCCGAAGACCGTGGTTCTCGTGCACATGCGCTGGCTCGGCGACTGCGGCGGCTCGCTGAAGCCGACCGACCTGCAGGCCGTGTATGCCTGCTCCGGATGCAACCGCTGGACGGACTCCCCAACGCCGGCAGAGACGGCAGACCGCGCCGCCTACGAGGCGGAGCGGGATTTCTATTGCCTCCGTGCCCTCGTGCGCACGCAGCTGCGCATGGTGGCGAAGGGGCTCATTACGGTGAAGGGGATTGCGGTATGACGCACGACGAGTTGGTAGAGCGCGCGGGAGGCTGGCTGCGCCGCGTCGCCGGATGCAAGGTCGTCATGACCGAACTCTCGGCTGTGTGCCGGTCGGGCGAGATACCCGACGCCATCGGCTGGCGTGAGGCCGGAACGGTGCTTGTCGAAGCGAAGGCAAGCAGGGGCGACTTCCTCGCGGACCGCAACAAAGCCTTCCGTCGGGACCCTTCGCGGGGCATGGGCGCGCTGCGGTACTACATGGCGCCGGCTGGACTCATCAAGGTCGAGGAGCTTCCCGATCGTTGGGGGCTTCTCGAAGTGAATGGGCGCCGCGTCATGATGTCGGCGGGTCCCGATCCGCGCAGGTGGGACGCAAGCCGCAGCGAGTTCTGGCATGACCAGCGCGCCACCGACTGCGAGACCTCCATGTTGCTATCCGGCCTGAACCGGATTCGCATCAGCATGGGCGACGGCGAGTTCCGGCGCGTGCTGCACATGCGGTTCCAAGATCGTCAGGCCGAGCTTCTGGCCGGCCGCCAGGAGGCCGCGTGAGGTACGCCGCCCGCGTCGACGACAACCACGCCGAGATCGTGCGCGCGCTGACACGCATCGGCGCCTATGTGATCGACTGCTCGCACGTCGGCGCCGGCTTCCCGGACCTGCTCATTGCGTACCGCGGCCGCTGGACGCTGATCGAGATCAAGGACGGGGCGAAGCCGCCATCGCGCCGGAAGCTGACGCCGGCACAGACGATCTTCCATGCGGAGGCGGTCGCCAAGGGCTGCAAGGTCCACGTCATCGAGACGGTGGACCAGGCGATCAGGCTGGTCGGTAGCATCGGGACGGCGAGGGCAGCAGCATGATCCGCTTCCTGATGCTCGCGGTCGGGGTGTTTCTGAACTGGTTCGGATCGACGTCCGCTGACCGCGTCGCCGCAGCGGTGTACATCGTCGGCTTCTTCCTCCTCAACGAGATGCGGAGGCGCAATGGATGACCGTATACAACCACCTCTCGCACGCGCTGCGGATCATGCAGCAGGAGCCGGACTACAGGAAATGGGGGCCGCTGCTGGATGCGCTGACGGAGGAGCAACAGGCGGAGTGCCGCCCATGGCTCAGGGAGCATGCGCGCATGTTCCTCGCCCCCGCCCGCTCACCGGATTCGAGGGTGTCCCCACCGGCCTCCTCGGCGACCTCCTCACAAAAGCCAAGAACGACATCAAGGGCGCCCAGAGCCGCGCGGATCTGATCCGCCGCGAGTTGAAGCGTCGAAAGAAGCACACCACCCGTTGACCGAGAGAAGGGGAATCATGAATAAGGCAATCCAGAAAGACCGCGCCGGGTTCCTCGAGCGCCTCGGACAGCTGGCGGGCACCACGGCCTGGCGTGAGCCGGGCAAGGTGGGAGGCGGCACGCCGTACGCGGCACGCGGGATGACAACCGAGAACTCGCTCGCGCTCGCGCTGGCGATGGCCAGGAAGAACGAGCGAGACGTGGGCCCTTGGGTCGCGTACGCGATGGCCACGGGCGTCGAAGATCACGCCGGCGACATCATCACGTGGCTCGCGGACAAGCTCGTCGCCGGCACCCAGCACATCGGCGCGAGGAACAAGGACCGCATGCTGATCATCTCCGCGGTCTGCTACCGCAACGTGATCCGTAACGAGTCGCGGTACGACGCGCCGAAGAAGGGCGCGAAGGATTTCGACCTTCTGGTCAACATCGGGGTCGGTTGGTTGTGGATGACCATGGAGGCGGCGGTCGAGCGCGCGGAACATGCGCTGCGCGGACCGGCGCGAGTGGGATCGCGCGCGCACGCGAAAATGTCGCCACAAGCCGCTTGACGTCAAGGGGGTAAATGCGTAGATTTCGCTACACCTCGGAATCCCACCGAAGAAAAGCCCGGCCAACCGCCGGGCTTTTTTGTTTCCCCTGGTCAGGCCCGCTACATGCACTCGGACGCTCCGGCGTGAGCCGCTGCGGTGCTGCCGTCGTGCGCGCTACTCCCCTGGCGCGCCTCCACTCCATGGACACGGCCGGCCGTGCCTGACCACCTTACACAACGGGCCGCAGCGCATGGCGCGGGCCCATTTCGCACGTGATGCCGATGACCGCCTCGAACTTCCCCGCCAGCCTGAAGCTCACGCTGGCGTACGAGGGCGGCTACTCGAATCACCCGCTCGACCCGGGCGCCGCGACGATGCGCGGCGTGACCCAGGTCGTGTACGACGAGGATCGGCGCGATCGGCGGCTGCCGACACGCGACGTCCGGATGATCACTTCCGCCGAGATCGACGCCATCTACAGGCGCCGCTACTGGGACCTCGTGCACGGCGACGATCTGCCGATCGGCAGCGACTACGCGGTGTTCGACTTCGCAGTGAATTCCGGCGTCCGGACGGCGTCCCGCAAGCTGCAGGAGATCGTGCAGGCAAAGCCGGACGGCGTGATCGGTCCGAAGACAGTCGCGGCTGTGCAGGAGTTCGTCGCGGCCTACGGCGGCGTGATGCTCTCGGATTCGGTCTGCAACGCACGCATGGCTTTCCTCCGGAGCCTCGACACCTTTCCGACGTTCGGTAAGGGTTGGACGGCTCGCGTCATGGGCTTGCTCGCCGGTCGCCAGTTCGACGATACCGGTGTCATCGACCGCGCCGCGGCGATGGCGAAGGGCGGGGCGGTCGTCGCTCCCGCCATGGCGGTCTACACGCCGAAGACCTACAGCGCGGTGGTGGTGTGATGGGCCCGGAGGATCCGAACCAGGGATGGCTGCAGGGCGTGGCCTTCGCCGCGTTCGCGATGCTCGCCGGCGTGCTCGGCCGTGTCGTCCGCGACATGAACGAGAACCACCCCGTGAAATTCTGGCCGACGTGCGTGCAGGGGCTCGCGTCTGGCTTCGTAGGGCTCCTCGTGATGTGGCTATGCCAGATCGCGGGACTCAGCCTGCAGTGGACGGCCGTGACGGTCGGGGTCAGCGGGTGGCTCGGCGCGGAAGCGTCGATACAGGTCATCCAGCGCCTCGTCTGGAAGCAGCTGGGCCTCAACCGGAGTCGAGACAATGACAACCCTCCTGGCTAAGGGCTGGGCCTTCGTGACCTCGAAAGCGCGGCTGTTCTTGGAGTACGGGCTCATCATCGCCGTGGTGGCGCTGGGCAGCTGGTCGGTGGCCACCTGGTGGCAGAACCGGGCGACGGTGCAGGGCCTGACGGAGAACGTCACCGACCTTTCCGGGCGCCTCGGTGGTGTCAGCCACGACCTACAGGCCGCGGTGAACGCCAACAAGGACCAGGACGACGCGATCGCGGAGCTCAAGCGGCTTCGCGCGATCGACAGCAAGGCCCTCAACGAGTTGCAGGGCGAACTGGCGAAGGCCGATACCAAGGGCGAGACGGTTCGCCGGAAGCTCGCCGAGCTGGAGAAGAGCAATGCGGACGCAAAAGCCCTACTGGACACTGCTGTCCCTCCTGCTCTTGCCTGCGTGCTCGACGGCTCCCCGTGCGCCGGACCCGCAGGTGATCAGCCGGACCGTGGTGGAAACCGCCAAGCCAGGTGATGGCCTCCTGAAGCTGTGCGAGGCGCCGGTGTTCAAGCCCACCTTGGTGGTGGGAGATATCCAGGAGAACAAGCTCCGGGCCGAGGTCGCCTACGACAAGTGCGCGGCCCGAATGCGCTGCCTGGTCTGGTGGATCAGGACGGCGGGAAAAGAGGCTGCCCCCGGCGAATGCATGGCTCCAGGAGAAGCGGCGCCTGAGACACAGTCGGGGCCGTCGCGCGGACCTTAGATGGTACGAAGAGGGAACAAGCGCCAACGATCGCGCCAGCGACGAAGGCTAGGACTGCAAGGTATCCGGCTCCGTGCATGAGGCGATCCCTTGTCTTGTTGTCTACCCGGTTCGAGTCATTGCTAAGGAGCTCGTCTTCGTCGATTTCATCATCGAAGAAGCGACGAAGATCAGCGTTGTAGCCGAGGGCTAGGCCAGCGAAAAAGTGATATCGGATGATGGATAGCACGATAACCAGTGTTATACCCACCCCGAAGAACACCAGAGCCCACTTAGCCAGTAACAGCTCCCGTGCTTCGGGCGAAGCACCCATGAAGCTCAGCACTGCGACGGCTCCCCCCGCGTTCACCAAAAAGACCTGCTTGATAACGGCGTCCGTTGCTTCCTTGGTGAGGGCGATCAGCTGAGTCGATCTCGCTTGGCAAAAGTCATGCGTGAACTTGCGGTAGTCATCTGGCATCTCGCTGAACTTCATGTTCCTCTCCGGTCGCATGTCGGCTAGATCGGACGGGACGATAGCAGGCAGTGCACCGTAGAGCATCCGTAAATGGCTGGTGGTTTTGGCATGGCACAAGAAACTAGGAAGATGCCTGACTGGGAGCGCATCGAGTCCGACTACAGGGCGGGGCTCCTCTCGGTCCGAGAGATTGCAGGCGAGCACGGGATCAGCCACACGGCGATCAACAAGCGCGCCAGGACCTACGGATGGGAGCGGGACCTCTCGGCAGCCATCAAGGCCAAGGCCGACGCGCTGGTTTCCAAGCGTGAGGTTTCCAAGGAAGTTTCCACGGAGCGGGTGGCAACCGACCGGGCGATCATCGAGGCCAACGCCGAGGTCATCGCCAACGTCCGTATCCAGCACCGGCAGGACATTGGCCGGGCCCGGGCGCTCGCCATGGGCCTGCTGGCTGAGCTGGAAACTCAAACGGTGGACCGGGCGCTATTCGCCCACGTGGCCGACCTTCTGGCAGGGAAGGGTAGCGACGAGGACTCGTTGGCCCTGCCCGACAAGATGATCGAGGTGTACCGGGCGGTGACCAGCCTGCCGGGCCGCACCAAGACCATGAAGGATCTGGGCGACACGCTGCACAAGCTCATCGGGCTGGAGCGAGACGCCTACAACATAAGCTCCGCCGGCGATGCTCCGGCGGGTGGTGGTCAGGTGGTGGCAGTCGATGCGCAGCAAGTCGCTACCGCTCTCGCCCGGCTCCGATCCGAGTTCTGACGACCCGGTCTTCCGGGAGGTGCTCAAGCAGGAGTGTGAGCGCGACCACCTGATGTTCACCCGGGTGTTCTTCAAGCACCGGCAGGGCATCAAGTTCCGCGTGAACTGGCACCACGTGCTGCTGTCCGACGAGATCGAGAAGGTCATCACCGGCGAGACGCTGAACCTGGTCATCAACGTGCCTCCGGGCTCGTCGAAGACCGAGATGGTGGCGATCAACCTGATGGCGCGCGGCATCGCGCGGAACCATCGGGCGCGCTTCCTGCACATCTCCTACTCGGACGACCTGGCGCTGCTGAACTCGCAGACGGCCAAGGAGCTGGTCCAGTCGGATGAGTTCCAGGCGCTGTGGCCTCTGGCAATCGCCGACGACGCGAAGGCGAAGAAGCGCTGGAACGTGGTGGTCGATGGCAAGAAGGCCGGCGGCGTCTACGCGGTGAGCCTTGGCGGTCAGATCACCGGCTTCCGCGCCGGACATATGGATGACGGCTGGCAGGGCGCCATCGTCATCGACGATCCGCTGAAGCCGGAGGATGCCTACAGCAAGCCGAAGCGCAGCGCGGCCAACCGCCGCCTGCTATCCACGGTGAAGAGCCGAAAGGCGAACCCGCGCACGCCGATCATCGTGATCATGCAGCGCCTGGCCGATCAGGACGTCTCGGGCTTCATCGCCGCTGGCAACCTGCCGGGCGATTGGCGGCACGTGGTCATCCCGGCCCTGATCGACGACGCCTACGTCGCCGACCTGCCGGAGCACATCCGGGAGCTGGTCGACAGCAGCGAGCGCGACGAGAAGGGGCGCTTCAGCTACTGGCCCTACAAGGAGCCGCTGGCCGACCTGCTCGCGATGGAGAAGGGCACAGGCGCGGACCAGGACGGCGCGAAGGTCTCGCGCTTCGTCTTCAATGCGCAGTACCAGCAGCGGCCCACCGCGCTGGGTGGCGACATCATCAAGACGTCCGGGTTCGGGCGCTGGACGGTCCTGCCCCGGATCGTCTCCCGCAAGATCTTCGCCGACACGGCGCAGAAGACGGCGGAGCGGAACGACTTCAGCGTGTTCCTCTGCGTTGGGCTCGGCGACGACGGGAAGCTGTACCTGCTCGACCTGATACGCGGCAAGTGGGAGGCGCCGGAGCTTCGGCGTCGCGCCTTCGACTTCTGGGCCAAGCACAAGCCCTATGACCACAAGGTCGGCGCGCCGCTGCGCGAGATGATGATCGAGGACAAGGCCAGCGGCACCGGCCTCATTCAGGACATCAAGAAGGGCGAGCCGGGCAAGGGTCCGATCCCGGTCGAGGGCATTCAGCGCGCGAAAGACAAGCTGACCCGCGTCATGGACGTGGTGTCCTACATCGACTCGGGGTTCGTGCTGGTGCCCGCTGACGCGGAGTGGGTTAGCGACTTCCTCGCCGAGTGCGAGGCATTCACCGCCGACGACACGCACGAGCACGACGACCAGATCGACCCGCTGGCCGACGCGATCAACGACATGCTGGCAAACGGCAGCAAGAACTGGAGTTGGGTATGAGCCGACGCAACCGCCGTGGCGGACAGAAAGCCGCTGCGGCGCCGTCGGCATCGACGACGGACAAGCGCCGGACTTCAGCTGCGGACAGCCTGCAGAACCTTGTGGCCGGCCTCGGCGACGCGCGCGACAAGGCGAGCTACAGCCGCTACGTCATGGGTCGGGTCATCGACCAGTCCGAGCTGGAGACGCTCTACCGGACGAACTGGCTCGCCGGCAAGGTCGTGGACATCCCGGCGTCTGACATGACGCGGGCGTGGGTTACGCGCAAAACCGCGCTGACCGACGAGCAGATGAAGCCGTTCTACGCCTTGGAGAAGAAGCTCAAGCTGAAGGCGAAGGTCAGGGACGCGCTGGCTTGGGGCAGGCTCTACGGTGGTGCCGCGATCTTCATTCACGTGAAGGGGCAGGATCCGAAGTTGCCTTTGGACCCGGCAACCGTCCAGCAGCGTGCGCAGATATCGCTGCACGTCTTCGATCGCTACCGCGCACCGCGTGGCGCGGGCGCCGTGGTGCAGGATCCTATCAGCGAGATGTTCGGCCAGCCGGATAACTTCCAGATCGCTGGCACTCCGCTGCAGGTCCACCACACCCGCATGATCCAGTTCAGCGGCGCGGAATTGCCGTGGCAGCAGTTTGTCAGCAACGGTTACTGGCACGACTCGGTCCTGCAGCGCCTCTACGACTCGCTGACGCGCTACGACACCGTCACGCAGGGCACGGCCTCGATGTTCTTCGAGGCGGTGGTCGACGTGCTGAAGGTGGCCGGTCTGGGCAACATGCTCGCGACCGACGAGGGCACCGAGCTCGTCAAGAAGCGCTTCGGCCTCGCGGCAGTGATGAAGTCCTTCAACCGCGTGCTGCTGCTCGACGGCGACGACGACCACAGCCAGAAGACGAACAGCTTCTCGGGTGTCAAGGACGTCATCCAGCAATTCATGAGCGACATCGCTGGCGGCGCAGATATCCCGGCAACCCGCTTGTTCGGCAAGTCGCCGGACGGCATGAATGCCTCCGGCGACAGCGACACGCGCAACTACTACGACCGGATCAGCTCCGATCAGGAGGACCAGGTGCGGCCGCCATTGGAACGGCTCGACGAGATCCTGATGCGGGCCAGCATCGGCACGTACCCGGACGATCTCGAACTGACGTTCAACCCGCTCTGGCAGATGTCGGACCCGGAAAAGGCGGCCCTGGAGAAGACGCGCGCGGAGCGCGACGCCGTCTACCTGACGAACGGCGTCGTCACCGAGGGCGTGGTCGCTGCCGAGCTGATGGAAAACGGCACGTACTCGAAGATGACCGCGAAGGATGTGGAGCTGGCCAAGCAGTTGGCCGGCCCGCTGGATGATCCCCATGCTGACCCTGCCGCAACTGCTGAAGTATCGGGGGCGCAGGATCCGCCGTCGCAAGTTGCGGCCGACCCGACCCAATCGGGCGGCGGAGGCGGCTTACCGGGATGACCTCCTCGCGCTCGTCGCGCAGATGCGTACGGCAGTTGACGCGGAGGTGCTCCCAGTGCTCCGCGCGGAGCCCGCGCTAACGCGCGACGCTCCAGCGGATGGTGGCGGAACCTTCGGGATCAGCTTTGCCGAGGCGGTCGAGAGATCGCTCACCGCGGCGTCGCGCCGGTTCGGCGGCATCGACCAGTGGGCCTCGCGCGTAGCCGCTGCGGCGGCTGGCCGGGTGGACAAGCAGACCACCGGGACGATCGTCAGCTCCGTGCGTAGCGCGTTCGGCATCGACATCGGCCCGATGATGGCCATGTCAGACGTGCGCGCCACGATCAACCTGGCGAAGGCGGCGAACGTCCAGCTGATCAAGTCGGTGCAGAGCACGTATTTCGACCGGATCGGCAGCGCGGTGCTGTCGGGTGTAACGCAGGGCAGGCGGGCGTCAGACCTCGCCGACGAGATCCAGCGGATCACCGACGTCACGGAGTCCCGGGCGAAGTTCATCGCCCGGGATCAGACGGCGAAGATGAATAGCGCCATCACCAAGGCGCGGCACGTTGAGCTGGGGCTGACGGAGTACACGTGGCAGACGTCCGGCGATGAGCGCGTGCGCGCTTCTCATGCCGAGCACGACGGCAAGGTTTACCGGTGGGACGACCCGCCGAAGGAAACGGGACACCCCGGCGAAGACTTCAACTGCCGGTGCGTGGCGATTCCCTACGTGAAGATCGAAGACGACGAATGAAGCTGACCCTCGATCTTCTCAGCGCTCGCCGGATGACGGCCGAGGGCTACCTGGTCGTGCCGGCGCGCGTCGCGCGCGTGGGCATTCAGGAGTACCTCGCCGGCGAGATCGGGCTCGAAGGTGACCCGGACCGGCTGGTCCTCGTCTACCGCTCCGAGGCCGAGGTCTTCAACCCCGCCGCCATGGCGTCGTTCGATGGCATGCCCATCACCGACGACCATCCCGGCGAGTCGGTCACGGCTGAGAACTGGGGGCAGTACGCCGTCGGCTTCGTGCGCAACCCGCGCCGCGAGGGCGACTACCTCGTCTGCGACCTCTACATCACGCGCCGGAGCGCGATCGACAAGATCAAGGCGGGCAAGGCCGAGCTCTCCGCTGGCTACAGCGCCGCCTATATCGACGAGCCTGGCGTCACGCCGGACGGGAAGCCGTTCGACGCGCAGCAGGCGGACATCCGCGGCAACCACGTCGCCATCGTGGACGCCGGTCGCTGCGGCCCTGCTTGCCGGGTGTCGGACAGCAAACCACAACCCCGAACGGGAGAACCACCCATGGCAAAGCGCCGCATTACCGTGGACGGCATCAACCTCGAGCTCGAAGAGACCGAGGCCAGCGCCGTCGAAAGCATCGCCAGCAAGCTTCAGGCCGCCAACGCGCAGGTGGGCCAGCTGGAGTCCGACCTCGAGACGGCCACCGCGCCGACGGATGTCGACGGCACGCAGATGACCCCGCAGCAGATGGCGGCGGAGATCACGAAGCTTCGTGCCGAACTGGCCAAGGCCAACGCGACCGACGAAGACCCGGCCATGCGCGACGCCGCGATCGCGGCCGCTGCCAAGGTGATCGGCGACGCCAAGCGCCTGCTGCCCGCGGTCGTCACCGATGGGAAGCCCCTGGCGGCGATCCGCCGTGAGGTGGTCGTCGGCGCCTACGGCACGCAGAAGCCGATGCTCGACGCACTGCTCGGCGGCAAGGCGCCGGCCGACGCCGACCAGGCGCATATCGACACCGCGTTCAACGTGCTCGCGGCAGCCGCTCCGGCCTCGGCGGCGCACACGGACGACGCCGGTGACGCCGTCGCCCGGGCTCTCGCCAGCCAGCAGCACGCCACCGCCGATGCGGAAGACCCGCGCGCGGCGTATGCCAACCGCCTGACCACCGCCTACAAGGGCAAGTAAGGAGCAACCACCATGGCTCGTCCCGATCTCAACACCTACGGCGGTCGCCTCCTCGACGAGGGCTACGCCGGTCAGGTCCTCGACCTCAACACGCACAGCATCTTCAACTACCGGAACGAAGGCGCCGCAGGCATCGACTTCGGCCTGTTCGTCGCTCGCGGTGCCGCTGCCGATACCTGCAAGCTGCCCGGCTCCGCTGCCGACAAGATCGTTGGCGTCAGCGTCCGTCATTCGGTGGGCGTCGCCGACATCTCGGGCAACGTGCTCTATCTCCAGAACGCCATGGTTCCGGCGCTGGAGATCGGCCGCATCCGCGTGGTCTGCGAGAACGGCTGCAACCCGGGCGATCCGGTGTTCGTCCGCTACGCGGGCACCGGCACGCTCGGCGCGGCCCGATCGGTCACCGTCGCCAACGAAACCGTCGCCTTCACCAACGCGGAGTGGGTCAGCACGACCGCCGCCGGTGGCCTCGGCGTCATCCGCATCCTGAAGTAAGGAAAACCTGCCCATGAACCACCTCGAACTCCGCCGCCGGCAGGTGACCGATGCGGTCGCGCGTGCTCTCGCTGGCTCGCCTGGCCTGACCAATGACGCGCCGGAGGCCATGGCCTTCGTCGTTTCGCAGCTCGCGCACGTCGAGTCCACCGTCTACAAGCGGGAACACCAGCCGCTCCAGTACGAAGAGCTCGTGCCGATCGACACGTCGGCCGGCGACTACGCGACCTCCGTGGTCTACGAGATGTACGACTACGCCGGCCGCGGCAAGCGCCATAGCGGCCGTGGCAAGGACATCCCGAAGGTCGACGTCGCCTACGCGCAGAAGACCGTTCCGGTCGTGCTGGGTGTCATCGGCTACGACTACTCGACCGAAGAGCTGCGGCAGTCGGCGTTCCTCCGCAAGCCGCTCGACACCGCTCGCGCCGAAGCCGCGATGGACGCCTACGAGCGACACATCAACGACGTGGCGCTGTTCGGCGAGAATGAGCTGACGGGTCTCTTCAACAACCCGTACGTCCCCGTCGTGGCGCCGAGCGTGACCGGATGGATCGGCAAGGATCCGGATGTGGTCAACGCCGCGTTCAGTGCTCTCATCACGCAGGTCTGGACGAACAGCAAGTACGTCGAGATGCCCACCACGGTCCTCCTGCCGGGCACGGTGATGGCGTGGATGGTGTCGACCCGCGTGCCGAACACCACGATGAACCTGCTCCAGTACATCAAGGCCAACAACATCGCGAAGTCCGAGAAGAACATCGATCTCGACATCCGCACCGGCTACGACCTGGACACGGCAGGCGCCGGTGGTACGAAGCGCGCGATGGTCTACACGAAGAACCCGAGCAAGCTGAAGATGCACCTGCCGATGCCGATCAAGTTCCTCCCGCCGCAGGCGAACGGCCTGCTGTTCGAGGTGCCCGGCGAGTACAAGTACAGCGGCGTCGAGTTCATCTACCCGAAGTCCGCGCTCTACGCCGACGGCCTGTAAACCCACCACAACGATGCGACGAAAGGCGGCTCCGGCCGCCTTCGTCGTCTCTGGAGCATCGAAATGGCAACTGTGACCCTGCGTAACAACCGCCTCGGCGATCTGATCGTCGGCGACGTGATCATCCCGCGAGACGGAGGCACCGCCGAGATCGACGTCGAAGCGCTGAAGGAAGCCAAGAAGAACCCGGCGGTCAAGGAGTGGTTCAAGTACGGCTGGCTCGTCTCCTCGAAGGAAGACAAGCCCGAAACCGGTGGCGGCGCTTCGGGTGCTGGCGCCGGTAGCAGCTCCGGCAGCTCGGGCAGCCACTCGAATTCCGGGGCCGGCTCGAACGGCGGGTCCGGTAGCGGCTCGAGCACCTGACCATGGCGACGCTGACGGTGGAGGCGTTCCGGGCCCGATACCCCGAGTTCGCCCCGCCGGCGGCGTCGGATACCCAGGTGCAGACTGCGATCGATGACGCCGTCCCATGGCTATCGGTCACGCGCTGGGGCGCGTTCTACACGCAAGGCCTGGCCGCGCTGGCGGCGCACTTCCTGAAGGGCTCGGTTGCGTCGGGCCGCGGTCAGTCGGGCGCGGCCGGCGCGGTCACCTCGAAAAGGGCGGGCGACATCCAGCTGACGTATGCGACGCCGGCGGCTGGCGACGCCGCTGACGTATGGCTGGCATCCAGCGCTTACGGCCAGCGTTTCCTCGCGCTGCGCCGGCTCGCTGGCATGGGCGCGGTGGTCGCGCCATGAAGCCGGTCACGATCCTTCGGGACATCGACCCGAAGAAGTTCGAGGCGCTTACGCGTCGCTTCGCGGAGCTGGCCGGGCACTCGGTGATGGTCGGGATTCCGGAGGCCGAGAATGGCCGCACGGACGAGGGAGAGATCGGCTCCGCCGGGATCCTCGCCGTCCACGAGTTCGGCGCGCCGGAGATGGGTATCCCTGAGCGGTCAGTCGTGCGGCGGTCGATCCGCGAGAACGTCGGCAAGTACCGGAAGCTCAACCTGCAGAACCTGCGGAAGGTCGTCCGGGGCGAGATGTCAGTCGCGCAAGCGCTCGGCATCCTCGGCGCGGTCGCGGCTGGCGATGTGCAGCTCACCATCCGCAACGCCGACCTCGCGCCGCTGAAGCCGGAGACGATCCGGCGGAAGGGATCGAGCAAACCGCTGATCGATACCGGTCAGGTGATCCAGTCCATCACGTTCGAGGTTCGCGATGCTTGATGTAAGCGAGATCTTCGCGGACCCGGAGTTCGCTCAGGCCGTCTCCGTACAGCGAGGGCAGGGCGCCTACCTTGCGGACGGCACGTGGTCGCAGGGATATCTGGCGGGAACGCTCACCGCGATCGTGCATCCCGTGAAGCCGGACGACCTCCAGCTCCTCCCGGAGGGTGAGCGGCATCTGCCCTGCAAGAAGGTCATGAGCCAGGACCCGGTCGCGATCGGCGACCTCATCGAGTACCAGGGCCACACCTGGCGGCTCTCGCAGTTATCCGACTGGTCCGAATATGGCTACTACAACGGTATCGCGGTTCGACATGAAGGAACTGCGCAACCTGGTGCGCCGTCTTTTGGCGTTACCTGACGGCGTTGTCCGTCCGGCGAATCAGCCAGCGCCGACGGGCCGCGAGCCCTTCGTCACGGTGAATCGAACTCGAACCACTGCGGCCGGCGCCGAGACGCGCGCCTTCGACGGCGGCATCGAGAAGGAGTTCATCCACAGCTCCTACCTTTCCACCGTGAGCATCAACGCCTTCGGCACTGAGGCGTACGAGCTTCTCCTCAAGCTTCGCTCCGTGCTGGCTTCGTCGGCCGGTATCGCCGGCATGAAGGCGCTGGGTGCCGGCGTTGTCGTCGCCGGCGAGGTCATCGACCTGAGCGCGATCGTCGGCGCTGGCTACGAGGAGCGAGCGCGCGTCGAACTGCAGATTTCCCACACGCACACCGTGGTCACCGACCAGCCCCGTATCGACGAGGTCGAGGTCGACACCACCACCAACACCGGGCTCACCCGCTCGGTGGACATCATCCCCATGGAGAGCACGTAATGTCGCTGCCCCTTTCCAAGATCGTCAACGTGCAGTTGAACGTCCCGCCCGTGTCTGCGGCGCGGCGTGACTTCGGACTGCTCGCGCTCTTCACGCCCGACATCAGTAGCCCGTTCGCCGGCGCCACCGGCCGATATGTCTACGCTGCCTCGCAGGCCGAGGTCGAGAGCCTGTTCGGCACGAACTCACAGACCGCGGCGGCGGCTCGCCGGTTCTGGGCGCAGACGCCGAAGCCGAAACAGATGCTCATCGCGCGGTGGAACAAGGCCGAGCGCAACATCGCTGCCACGGCATCGGTCCTGCGCGGCGGCATCGTCACCGCGACGCTCGCTGCCTTCAAGGCGATCACGGACGGCCGGTTCCGCATCACCGTCGGCGCCAACACGGTGAACGCGAGCGCCATCGACTTCTCCGGTGCTGCTGACATGGCCGCCGTCGCCGCGCTGATCTCGGCCAAGGTCGCCGGCACCACGATCACGTGGGATGCCGTCGGTAAGCGCTTCGTGGTCACCGCGACCGCGGCGGGAACCGCCAGCAACATCGGTTTCGCCACCGACCAGGGTGGCGCCGGCACGTACATCGGCTCCACGGCCATGCTGCAGGACGGGCAGGCGTCGGCGACGCCGGGAAGTGCCGCCGTCACGATCGCCGCAGAAACCCTGCCGGCGGCCTTTGCCGCCCTGCAGGACGTTGTGCCGGGCTGGTACGCGGCCGCTGTCGCGGATCCGGGCCTGACCGACGACGAGATCGAAGCGGCCTCGGACTGGATTCAGGCCGCGGCTGGGAAGGTGATCGGTTTCACCATCACCAACGCGGACCAGATCGAGGATGTTCCGGCGAACGTCTATCGGCAGCTCTTCGACAAGCGCAACGACCGTACGGTAGCGATCTACGACAAGACGGATTCCTACGGGATCCTCTCGTACCTCGCCCGCGCGCTGTCGGTGAATTTCGCGGCGAACAACTCGACGATCACGATGAAGTTCAAGCAGCTGCCCGGTGTGGCAGCCGACGAGCTCACGTCGACCGAGGCGGCGAAGTGCACGGCGCTCGGCATCAACTACTACGCCTATTTCGACGAGTCGCCGATGGTGGCCGAGGGAACGGTCATCGGCGGCCGCTTCTTCGACGAGGTGCACATCCTCGACTGGTTCGTGGACGCGGCACAGAAGGAGGTCTTCTCGGCGCTCTATGCGAGTCCCACGAAGGTGCCCCTGACCGATGCAGGCAACCACGTGCTGATCGCTCGTGTCCAGAAGGTCTGCCGGGAAGGCGTCAAGAACGGTGCGTTCGCACCCGGCGTCTGGAACGGCGACGGCTTCGGCGCGCTCGCCACCGGTGATCGCCTGGAAGACGGCTTCTACGTATGGGCGAACACCGTCGACAACCTCTCCACGTCGGACCGCGAGGCCCGCCGCACGACCCCGATTCAGGTCGCCCTGAAACTTGCCAGCGCCATCCACTCGGTGGACGTGCTGGTGAACTTCGACCGCTAAGGAGCACCGCATGTCTCGTTTCGACCCCAAGCAGGTCTCGGTGCTGATCAATGGCGTGCTGATCGACGACTGGGCCGACGGCTCCGACGTGATCGACGTCAAGAACGCCACCGACGCCGGCGCCCTCACGGTGGGCGCCAACGGAACCGGCGTGTTCGTCGCCAACCCCGACAAGTCGGGCACGGCCGCGCTGAAGATCAAGCAGCACTCCGCCAACAACAAGTACCTCGCCGGCCTCATGGCGCAGCAGCGTAACTCGCTGAAGGCCTTCACGCCGCTCACGCTGGAAATCCGCGACCTGCTCAACGAAGACGTCGTGACAGGCGCGGAAGGCTACTTCACGACCCCGCCTGGCTACACCCGAGGCAACGGCCACAACCCGGAAGTCTGGACGATGGTTTTCGTCCAGCTGGACATCAAGCTCGAGAGGGGGCTCGGTAACTGATGGATCGCGAACTGAAGTTCAGCATCGACGGCGTGCAGTACGTGATGACGCCGGCCAACGCGATGGCGTCGTGGAAGGCCCTGAAGGGCGCGGCCTCGCTGTTCAAGGGCGTGGATATCGAGGAGGTGAAGAGCGGCGGTAAGGAAGGCCGAACCTCCATCGCGATCGGCACGCTCCTCTCGAACCTTGGCGAGCCGGCCGTCGCCGACATCGAGGCGATCGTGTTCTCCAGCACCGCCGTGCAGGTGACCGGTCAGCCGCCATTCCGCCTGTCCGACAGCCTCGACGCCCATTTCAACCAGCACCGTGCGCACCTCCTCAAGGTGCTGGTGGAGGGGGTGAAGTACCAGTACGCCGATTTTTTCGGTGGCGCCATGGCGGCGCTCAAGGCTCTTTCGCCGGCGCAGGCCTGACGACCGAGCACGACACCGACTGGTTCATCTGGGCGCCCGTGATGCGGCGCCACTGTACGCCGCACGAGCTGCGGACCGTCTACAGCCTTTCCGACCTCTGCGACTTCCACACGGCGATGGCCGAGTGGGACGAGATGCAGCGCGTAGCGAGCGAGAAGCCCCATGATCATCGATGAGTTTCTCGTTCGGCTGGGTGCGCTGGTCGACGACTCCGGCATCGCGAAGTTCGCCGGTGGTCTGGCCGGTCTCGGCGGCGTCGCTGCCGCGGCGAGCGCGGCGATCGGCGGCGCGCTGGCGAAGATCAACGACTTCGTCGGCGACGCTCTGGGTGGACTCGACGACCTCAACGACCTGGCCGACAGGACCGGGCAGAGCCTGGAGTTCGTGCAGGAGTTCGGCTACGCCGCGCAGCTGAACGGCTCCTCGGTAGAAAAGGCCAACGCCTCGATCGAGGGCCTTTCGCAGGTGATCGGTGAGGCGGCAAACGGCCTTGGCCGCGGCGCCATGACCTTCGAAAAGCTCGGCATGTCGGCCCGCAACGCCGATGGATCGGTCAAGACCGTGCGCCAGGTGATCGGCGAGGTGCAGGACAAGATCAAGGCCTTGTCCGCGCAGCAGCAGCTGTCGATCCTCTCGAAGCTGGGCATCGACCAGTCGATGATCCAGACGCTGCGCCTCGGGCGCGACGAGTTGGCGAAGTTCTATCAGGAAGCGCACGACCTCGGCCTGATAACGGCCGAGGGTGCCGACGCCGCCGGCGATTACAACGACGCCATGGACCGGCTGCGGATGGTGCAGAGCGCGCTGCGCACGAACATCGCCGTCGGCCTGGCGCCGACCTTTATCCACCTGATCGACACCCTGAAGGCGTTCCTGATCACCAACAAGGACGTGATCAGGGATGGCGTCAGCCGACTGGTTGCGATCCTCGTGTCGGCAGGGACGGCGCTCTGGAACTTCTTCCGGGCAATCGACCGGGTGATCTCGAAAACGGTGGGATGGAAGGCCGCTCTGACCGCGCTGGCGGTCACGCTGGGCCTTATCTTCGCCACCAACCCCGTGGTGCTGTTCGCAGCGGCGCTGGCCGGGATCGTGGCGCTCGTCGACGACTTCATGACGTACATGGACGGCGGCGAGTCCCAGTTCGGGCCGTTCTGGCAGAAACTGATCGCCTTCGCCCGCGAGGCAAAGGACCTCATCGACGGCAACGCGGGCGCCTTCAAGGCCTTGGGCGTCGTCCTCGCGGGTCTCGCGCTGGGCAAGGTGGTGGCCGGCTACCAGGCGATCATCATCGTCGTGGCGAAGCTCATCGGCGTGCTTACTGGACCCCTGATCGCCGCCATCCGCACGGCTGCACTCGTGTTCCGCGCCGCCTTCGCGTCGAACCCGATCGGCCTGATCATCTCGCTGGTGGCGCTGCTCGCCTACGTCATCTACGAGAACTTCGACAAGATCAAGGAGTGGATCGGCGCGGCGTGGGACTGGATATCAGAGCGCACACAGGCGGCGTTCGACGCCATGCTCGCGGTGTTCGCGCCCACCATCGACTACTTCAAAACGCTCTTCGGTGTCGTCGCAGACGTCCTGACCGGGAACTTCTCGGGCGCCTTCGAGAAGATCGAGGCGTTCTGGCAGCGCACGGTTGGCCGGATCATGGCTGGCGTCGAGCGCGTGAAGGGCTTCTTCCGGTCGATCGGCAAGACGCTCGGCGTGGTGAATGAGGATGTCGCTGGCGTCACCCAGGCGGTCAACGACAAGGTCGCCGGCGCGTCCACGGTGGCGACTCAAGCCGCGGCGAACGGCGCCGTGCCAGTGGGCGGAAACACGACAGTGACCGTCCAGCAGGACGTCAAGATGGACGTTCGCACGGACGACCCCACGCTCGCCGGCAACACAGCGGCGAACAACCTCAAGCGCGAGGCGCAGTTCGCCTCCAGAAACGCACGCGGCGCGGTGGCATACTGATATGGCGACGACCCTCACCAGCCGACGGATCGGCACCATCACGCTGGACGCTGTGACGGAAGAGACCCACCAGTCGGACCTGGCGGTAACGGAGAACCCCGTGGAGTCAGGCGCGCTTGTGGCCGATCACGCGGTGCTCGATCCGCAGCAGATCACGGTCGCCGGCGTCGTCGTCGACTACGAGCCCCCCGTCCTGTCTCCTGTTCCGGGGGATGACTCGTTGATCGGGGAGGCGGATGCGCTCATTGATCGCGCGGATCTCCCGGGGCCCGTGGCGGCGTTCACTCCGCAGACGCTGGTGAGGGCGCAGCGGGAGCTGAGTTCCTACGTCGATCAGGCGAGGATTCTTCAGTACCGCGCCCAGAGCGCGGCGCGCGCGATCGCGGAGTGGCTACCAGGCGGCGGCGCCGGTGCCGCTGATGCATCGTCGAGCGAAGACCGCGTGAGCCGCATCCACGCGCAGCTGAAGGCCCTGCAGAAGGCCGGCGGCACCATCGACGTACAGACCGGCCTGCAGCTGTACGAGAGCATGCTGATCACCTCTATCGCGGCGCGGCAGACCATGGACGGCTCCGCCGAGTTCGTCATCACGCTGCGGGAGCTGTTCGTCGTCGAGACGAAGACGATCAAGGGTGTCTCGCTACCGGCGAAGAAGAGGGGCAGGGCATCAGCCCAGGGCGATGCGAAGTCCCAGAAGGGCAAGACGTCGCCCGAGGATGCTGGGGAGAAGAACCAGTCGTTGCTGAAAAGGTTGGGAGGGCTGTTCTGATGTGGCTAATCCCGACCGATCAGGCGTCGCTGCAGGAGCAGACGTTCGACGTGGGCGATCAGTCCCTCCGGCTGACGTTGCGCTGGAACTCGGTGGGTCAGCATTGGGCTGCCGACGTTTACAGCGTCACGGACGGTGCGTGGGTCGCCCAAGGCGTGGCCCTCTGCGTGGGCGTGCCCATCCTGTGGCGCTCGCCGGTCCCGTTCTTCTTCTGGCTCACGGACGAGAGCGGCGTCGACCTCGACCCCATGGTCCAGACGGACCTCGGGACGCGCTGTTTGGTGTACGTCGGGCCCAAGGCTGAGGTGGTTCCATGAAGCAGTTCGGTCGCCGGTTCCGCCTGGAATTGGGGACGGCCTCGGCGGGGATCGAGATCGATGCCCTACGCGTTGCGTGGGACATCAAGAAGACCAGCGACGCAAAGCCGAACCCCGGAAAGATTCGGGTCTGGAACCTGTCCCGAGAGCATATGAACTTGCTCGTGAGCAAGCAGTACACGCGCGCACGTCTCTTCGTCGGATACAGCGAGCTACGACAGATCTTCGTCGGCGACATCATTCATGCGTCGGCGGTGCGGGACAACCTCGATTTCATCACCGAGCTGGAATGCGGTGATGGCGACGCCGCCTACAAGAACTCCCACGTCTCGCTGTCGCTCGCGGCAGGCGCGACCGACCAGCAGGTCTTCGGCGAGCTCGCGAAGACGATGCAGGGAGTTGGGCCCGGCACCGCGGGGTTCAGCAGGAAGCGGGCGCTGCCGAGGGGAAAGGTTCTCTCTGGCAACACGCGTGACCACCTCGGCGCGCTCGCCGCCAACCACGATGCAGAGTGGTCGATTCAGGACGGCGAGCTCGTGATGCTACCGGCGAGCCAGGTCCTCTCTGATGAAGCCGTCGTTCTCTCGGAAGACACGGGCATGATCGGATCGCCCGAGGCGACCGACGATGGACTGGAAATCACCTCGCTGGTGAATCCCGACCTGCGTATCGGTGGGCTGGTCAAGGTCGACTCCATCGTCTCCGCATACAACGGCGTCTTCAAGGTGACGTCCATCGAATACAGCGGCGACCTCGCCGGCAGCGAATGGTTCAGCAAGGTGACCTGCGTTGGCGGGGCCTTCCAGAAGGTGAAGCGCGATGGCGAATGAATGGAACAACGCTGACCTAGGCAACGCCGCCGCGGCGTTCGCCGACGAGTCGGCGAAGCGGCTTCGTGTCGCCATGCCGGGCGTCATCGTGTCCTTCGACAAGGACGCGCAGACGGCGACGGTCCAGCCGCTGATCAAGCAGGTAATGGCGGACGGAACGACGCGGCTGCTGCCGGTGCTGCAAGACGTTCCGGTGAGCTTCCCGCGTGGCGGTGGGTTCGTCCTGACGTTTCCGGTGGCCGAGGGCGATGAGTGCGAGCTGACGTTTCACGACCGCTGCATTGATGGATGGTGGGCTTCCGGCGACGCCTCCGAGCCGCTCGACTATCGAATCCACGACCTCTCCGACGCGACGGCAAGGGTGGGCATCTCATCCCTGCCGAACGTTGTGCCCGCCTTCGACGGTGGCGCGACAGCGCTTCGCAAGCTCGACGGGTCGGCATTCGTGAAGATCGACGCCGCCGGCGTGGTTCGTATCGCGGGCACGAAGCTCGTCGTCGACTGCCCCATCGAGTATGCGGGCGGGATTACTGGCATCGGCGACGTGGTGGCTGACACCGTCAGCCTGAAGCATCACAAGCACGGCGGGGTCGCGGCCGGCTCGACGACGACACAGGAGCCGGTGCCATGAGGGTCCGTCGAATCGACAGCGATGGCGACTGGACCTTCGGCGCCGGCCGGGCCAGCTATGCCGACCGCACGGAGTCGGTAGCGCAGCGGGTCAAGACCCGTCTGCTCTCGCTGCAGGGCGACTGGTTCCTCGACCTGTCGCATGGCCTGCCGTGGTTCGACCTCATCGAGCGACCGGCCGACCTCGCGAAGGTGGAGCGGGCCGTGAAAGCGCAAATCCTGCGGACCGACGGCGTTCGCCGCATTACCGCTTTCTCCATGTCAGTCGACCCCGGCACGCGAGCCATGGCCATCACCACCTCGATCGTCGACATCTACGGCATCGAAACACAAATCAGCACCGGAGCCTGACCATGGGACAAGTAACGGCGGCCGGCTATGTCGCCGACCGGCTGGACGCCATCAAGGCGAAGCTGGACGACGGCTTCCGGAGCATCTACGGAAACGACATCGACATCGCGCCGGACAGCCCGGACGGGCAGATGATCGGACTTCTGGTACAGATTCGAACGGACATCGAGGAGCTCGGCGAGCAGGTCTACCGGGCACTCGATCCCGACTATGCCGCCGGAGCTTGGCTCGAGCAGCGGGCGGCCTACGCCGGGCTTCTCCGCCGGCTGGCCAGCTACAGCTATCTTCGCGACGTGATCCTCAGTGGCCGTCCGGGATCGATCATCCCGGCGGGCTCGATCGTCGCTGACGCCAACGGAATTCGTTGGCGCGCCGTGTCCGACGCGGTGCTGAACAGCGACGGCTCGGCGCGGGCCGACTTCCGAAGCGAGGATCTGGGTGCCTTTGCGGTGCCCGAGGCGACGATTCTCGCGATCCAGACGGTCGTGCTCGGCTGGCAATCGGCAACCACCCTCACGGCGGCGGAGATCGGCACGGAGGAAGAGACGGATCCGCAACTGCGCGCACGGTTCTTCCGCAGTCGCGCACGGCCGGCCACGGCCAGCGCTGAAGCGATCGAGGCGCGGGTCGGGGAGCTCCCGGACGTTCGCGAGGTGGTCTGCCTTGAGAACTACACCGACGTCGTCGATGCAGACGGCGTACCGGCGCACGGCATCAATGTGGTGGTCGACGGCGGCGACGAGGATGCGATTGCGCTGGTGATTCGCCAGAACAAGCCGGCGGGCACGAACATGCGCGGCCTGGTGGTGGTGAACGTTCCGGTAGGCACCGGAACGCGGCCGATTCGATTCGATCGGCCGACGATCAAGGCATGCGCGGCGAAAGTGACGGTGAAGCGTGCCGCCAACTTCACCGCCATCGACGCGGAAGGCATCAAGGCGGCCATCGCGGCCGAGCCGTTCGTCATAGGCGAGGACGTCCTCCTGAGCCGCCTGTACACGCCGATCAACACGGTTCCCGGCTTCTGGGTGCAGGAGTTGCTGATCGGTCCTGTCGGAGGGGCGCTCAGTACGGCAAACATCGATGTCGACGCCCGCGGTCTGGCACGGTTCGGCGTTGAAGATATCGAGGTGGTGATCGCGCCATGAGTTACCGCGACCTCCTTATCTGGCAATACCAGGGCAAGCCGCGCGCGACCGCTACGGCCGATCTCCTCGCCTCGACGTTCGGGGACGGTTGGGCGGGACTTTCCGCCCTTCGCGGTGTGCTCGACATCGACACCGCCGCCGGTATCAACCTCGACTTGGTCGGCAAGCACGTCGGCCAGTCGCGGATACTGCCCATGATCACGCCGCGTGGTCTGTTCGGGTTTGAAGGGGCGGAAGGTGCGAAGGGTTTCAGCCTCGGCGGCGATGGTGGCGGCCGATGGTATCGGCTCGGTGACCCGATCGCGGACTCGGTCGTGCTGAACGACGACGACTATCGCTTCCTCATCCGGTGCCGTGTCACGCGGAATTACACCGTCGGCACAATGCCGAACGTCGAGGACGCGCTTGCCTTCATCTTCGGTCAGGGCGCCGAGGCATACGACCAGTTCGACATGTCGTTCACCGTGGTGCTTCGCGACGTCGCCATCACCGACTTCAAGCGGCACGCCATCACAACGCTGGACATCCTGCCGAGGCCGGCAGGGGTCCGGATCCGATTCGTCCTCGCCGCCGACGCCAACCCGTTCGGGTTCTACGGCGTGCCCGGTGCGCGCGGTTTCAACAGCGGCAAATTCGCGAGGTTCCTATGACGATTTACGACCGCCCCGACGAGAAGGTCACGGCGGAAGGCGCCCATGCGGGTGAAGTTCTGGACTTTCCCGACATCTTGCGTGGATGGGGAATTGCGTTCGACCAGACTGGCGGCATTCCGCCGGTCGAGTGGGTCAACGGCCTGCATCGCCGTGCCGACCGAGCGATTCGATACTTCATGCAGCGCGGACTTCCGGAGTGGTCGGATACCGAGGATTACCCGCAGGGTGCTTACGTTCAATATGCAGGGGGCGCGTACCTCTCGAAGCGAGCGAACACGAATAAGGCACCGAATGCGAACGCAAACGACTGGGGTCGCTGGTCGGTCACTCGCGACGAATTCGACGCCAGCACGACGGGACGTCTGCTGAGTATCCAAACGTTCGCAGCCGCTGGTACGTTCACCTTCAACCCTGGGGCCAGCACCAAGCGGGTGCGGGTTACTGTCGTAGGCGGCGGCGGTGGTGGTGGGGGCGTAAGCGCCACTGGATCCGGGCAGGTGGCGTCCGCGTCTGGTGGATCGGGAGGCGGCTTCGCACAAAGCCTTCTGTCCGCTGGATTCGCAGGTGCAACGGTAGTCGTCGGAGCCGGCGGATCGGGAGGGGCCGCTGGCACCAACAGTGGATCGGCCGGTGGGACCTCGTCGTTCGGTGCCGCGCTATCTGCAACTGGTGGTCCGGGCGGTCTGGCATCCGCTGCGGCAGCCTCTGGCATCGTCGGCGGCCTGCGCGGCGGCGTCGGCGTCGGCGGCAATGTTGTGAACGGCGAGGGCGGAACAGGCGGGTTCGCGTTCTCCGTTACATCGATTGCCGTCATTGCTGGGTACGGTGGATCGTCGATCTTCTGCGGAAACACTCAGGGTAAAGGTGCGGTGGCAAGTGGAACGAGCTTCGCTGGCATCGCCGGAGCGTCCGCCGGCGGCGGCGGCGGCGGTGCAGTCGCGTCGAACAGTGCCGCAGCGCAAGCGGGTGGTAATGGCGCATCGGGAATCGTCATTGTGGAGGAGTTTGCTTGATGAAGACGTATGCGCGAATCGACAGCGAGCAGGTCGTCGAGATCATCACTACCGACGGGGACATCTCCGAAATGTTCCACCCTTCGATCACGTGGGTGGACGTGACGTCTATGGAGCCGGAGCCCGTTGAGGGCTGGTCTGCAACGAATGATAGCGGCGAGTGGATACTCTCGCCGCCGGTTCCATATCAGCCCACTCACGAGGAGATTCGAGCGGCAAACATTGCTCGCCGGAACGAACTTCTCGCGCGAGCGGCCCTGGCGATGGCACCTCTTCAGGATGCCGTGGAATTGGGCGAGGCAACCGAAGCCGAAAGCGCGCTTTTGACCCGCTGGAGGCAGTTTCGAGTCGCCGTTAGTCGTGTGCCCCTTGATGCTGCAGACCCGGAATGGCCGGCGTTTCCGGACCCGTCGTATGCGATGAACACGCTCCCCGAACAATCAGCGTGAGGGGTGATCCCGAAGTCGAACAGATCCGGCAGGATGTGGCTCTCTGAGGTGCCAGGCGTTCGGCTCTCGGTATACTCTGCCGAAGCTCGGGAGCCAGAAATGCAGAAGGACAAAGCAGCCGATGGCCTTCGTGGCATAGCCGCACTTAACGTGCTGCTGTGCCACATGCTCATCGCGATCTTCCCCTTGGGGTTCGCCGCCATGTATCCGGGAACGGCTTTGCCGGGCGCGCCGAACGGTCGCGCCGAGCATATTCTTGCGATGCCGATCGTTCCGATTTTCCTTAACGGGCACTTCGCGGTTTGTGTGTTCTTCGTGCTCAGCGGCTACGTTCTGACGAAGAAGTTCCTGGTAACTGGCGACCTCAATATTCTCAAGCTGCGAGCGGCGCGCCGCTATGTCCGTCTCGGTGTGCCGATATTGGGAAGCGTACTATTTGCCTATGCATGCATGTCGATTCATGCATCGTGGGGGCATGTCGCTTCCGAGCTGACGCGGTCGTCGTGGTTGGGTTTCTTCTGGCACTTCGATCCGCACTTTCCATCAGCGATAGCTGACGGCGCCTACGGTGCGATCCTCACCGGAACGTCGTTGTACAACATGTCGCTCTGGACTATGAAGATCGAGCTCATCGGCTCCATGATTGTCTTTGCCTATGTGGCGCTCCGACTTTCGGGTATCGGCGGATGGATCTGGTTCGCGGTGGTGTCAGCGCTTCTTTTTCAAGTTTTCCCAGCCGACTGGCCCTACTACATGGCGTTCCTGATCGGCAGTCACGTCGGCGTGGCGCAAACGACACGCTCGCCTTGGGTGATCGCGCTATGCCTGTTGGGAGTGGTCATCGGCGGCTCGTTCGATCTGTCGCCGCTGTACGACTGGACGTTGATCATCCCGTTGGACGTCGTGCCGCGTGAGTCGGTGTTCCATGTGGCCGCCGGCGCGCTGCTGCTGTATGTGGTGCGATGTGGCTTTTTCGACGCCGTGTTTCTAAGTCGTGGCGCCCAGTTCCTTGGGCGGATCTCCTATTCGGTGTACCTCGTGCACCTACCGATTCTTCTGACCGTGTATTCGGCGTTGATCGTAGGGCTGTGGCATGCCGGACTTCCGCGAGTCGCCGTAGCGGCCATCGCTATGGCCATCACGATCCCGGTCGTGCTTCTGGTGGCGATGGCCTTTGATCGCTACGTGGACCGGCTTGGGATTCGGCTGTCGAAGCTCATCGGGGCGAACAGTTCCGCGGCAAGGCGTGAGGCGCCGGTCGAGCAGACGGCCTGACGCCGCCGTCACGGCGCGGCGGTATGCTGCGCCCATGTGCGGCCGCTACGCCACCTTCGGACCCGTCAGCCTGAGCCGTGAGGCTCGCGAGGTGCTGGACCAGCTCGAACTGGACATCATGAGCGAGATCCACCTACGCGAGGACCAGTTCAACATCGCGCCGACCCAGAAGGCGCTGGTGGTCGCGCACGGCCGGCACGGCTACGAGGCGAAGGCGTTCCGCTGGGGCCTCGTCCCGTCCTGGGCGAAGGACCTGAAGCTCGGCGCGAAGACGATCAACGCGCGCGCCGAGACGGTGGCCACAAAGCCCTCGTTCCGGAACGCGTTCAAGAAGCGCCGGTGCCTGGTGCCGGCGAGCGGCTACTTCGAGTGGAAAGGGGAGTCGCCGAACAAGCAGCCGTACTTCATCCACGACCCCGCCGGCCACCTGCTGATGTTCGCCGGGCTGTGGGAGGGCTGGCGCGCCTCGGACGCCGAGGACTGGTCCCACACCTTCACCATCATCACCGGCGAGCCTGGAAAGGTCTCCGGCGACATCCACGACCGGCAGCCCGTGATCCTCCCGCCCGACCTCTGGGAGGTGTGGATGGACGGCTCGCCTGAGGATGCCAGCGCAACGCTGGCTGCGGCCCCTGAGGCCGACCTCGTCTACTACCCCGTGCCGAAGGCCGTGGGCTCCCCGAAGAACAAAGGTCCGGAGTTGGTAAGGCCAGTCAACCTTTAGAAAACTTTCGCGAAGAGTCGACGGCTGGATCGGGACGCTCAGGACCACTACGGGAGAGGTCATCATGAGCGACGACAAGAGTAACCGCGGGCCCGCCGACGCGCAGCGCATCAACGTGAACGAGGACTACGAGGTCCAGTACTGGACCCGCGTGCTCGACGTATCGGGAGAGGAGCTTCGCGCGGTCGTGAAGCGGGTCGGAGTCATGGCTGCGGACGTGCGGAAGGCGCTCGGCAAGGCATGACGGACGTAGTCATCTACGTGGCTCGTCCCACGACGGATCGAGGGTTATGGCGGGTGACGATGAACAAGCGCGCCGAGCACTTCTACGCGTCCGAGGACGACGCGATCACCGCGGCCGTGGTTCTCGCGCAGTTCTTCGAGAGCGCGGGCGAGGAAGTGATCGTGAAGTCGGAGCAGGCGGACGGCTCCTGGAGCGTCCTGCGCTCCTGACGGTCGTCAGAGCGGATCGAAGCCGACCGCGTCGAGAGCGATCGCGAGGCGGTTCATGGCCTCCCCGTACCCTGGTTCTGGAATGCTGCCTGGATCACCCAAGGCCTCAAGGAGAAGCGCAGCGGCGAAGGCTACGCCAGCCAATCCGGCACGGTCAGCCTTCGCTGCAGCCAGCTGGGTGCGGAATCGAGCCTCTTCGAAGTCGCGCGCGAGAGCGGCGTCGCCCGCGGCGACTGCGTCGCGAACGATCTCGGCGATGGTGAGGGCGTGTTCTTCCCGCAGCGTCATTCGCGAAGTGTAGCCGCCGTCAGGCCTTACGGCCGAGTCCTCGCGTAGCCGGTGCGCGCCGTCCACATTTCTGAGATTCGGCCGGCGTATCGTCCCGCGCCATGTCCTCCGTCACCTGGTACAAGCCGTCCGACGCCCTAAGTGCGCCGCTGCCGCAGATCTACGGCGCGGCGGAGAACGGCGTGCCGTTCGTGATGATCCGCGAGCTGGCGCATGGGACGCAGTGGCGCGTGAGCCTTTTCCCGGACGGGGATCGGGACGCGTCGATCGAGGCGCGGGTGGGCTCGGAGCGGCAAGCAAAACGCATGGTGGAGCGGTGGGCCGCCTGCCGGCGGATCGAGCCTAAGGCGATGGACCGGACGCGCCGTGTGACGCCTCAGGGGCTGCCGCCGCGGAAGCCGAAGGGAGCGGAAGACCGCTCCTGAAAAAGGGATATTTCCGCGTGACCAAATGTTGACCAAACCCAGCCCAAAACAGACCAATCCAGACCAACATACAAAAAAGCCACCTAAGCCTTTTCAGTGACTTAGATGGCCATATTGGTGGAGGTGGCGGGAGTCGAACCCGCGTCCGAAGGCGCTTGATCCCCGGATCTACATGCTTAGCTCACCGTTGGATCTCGTTTGCCGACAGCACGGCGTGCTAAGCGCGCCGACAAACCAGCCTGTTAGGTCTAGTCGTAGGCTGAGAGGCGACAGCCATTGACGATCTCGTGATAGTGACCCTACACCGACGAGCACGAGCACAAGTCGGTTCGGGGCTTACGCCTTAAGCGGCGAGAGCGTAGTTGTCGTCGTTGGCAACTATGAGTTTGCTGCTGGATTAACGAGGAAAGCGGCCCCCTCGGCATGCACCAAGCAATCGCACTACCCCCGTCGAAACCAGTACACCCCCGGGGAAAACGTTGTGTGACTACCTTCCCAGTATAGGGTCGGGGGCAGGGCGCCACAATGGGCGGCCTGCCCGGTGTTCAGGTCAGCCGAGCTTGTTGTGGGCGCGCATGACGCGCTGCTTGTCGACGGCCCACTCGCGCTCCTTCTCGGCGTTGCGCTTGTCGTGATCCTGCTTGCCCTTGGCCAGGCCGATTTCGCATTTGACCTTGTTGTTCTTCCAGTAGAGGGCGGTCGGCACCAGGGTGTAACCCTTGCGCTCGACGGCGCCGATCAGCCGGTCGATCTCCTCGCGGTGGAGCAGCAGCTTGCGCGTGCGCCGGTCGTTGGCCACCACGTGGGTGGAGGCGCTGATCAGCGGCGGGATCTGGGCGCCGACGAGGAACACCTCGCCGTGCTGGATGATCGCGTAGCAGCCTTCGCCGAAGTTGATCCGGCCGGCACGCAGCGATTTCAGCTCCCAGCCCTGCAGGGCCATGCCGGCCTCGAAGCGCTGGTCGATGTGGTATTCGTGGCGCGCGCGCTTGTTCAGCGCGATGGTGCCGCGACCTTCCTTTTCCGTGTCCTTTGCTTTCGGTTTTGCCATGTCCGTTAAAATCGGTCTATCGGGTCCCTGATACAAGCCCGGCGTATCCATGCGCCGGCGAGATGAGACGAGGTCTTCACGTGATTGAAATCCGCCGCAGTGCGATCGTGCCGTTCACGCCCGCGCAGATGTTCGACCTGGTCAACGATGTGGAAGCATACCCAAAGCGGTTCGGCTGGTGTGACGCCGCCACGGTGGTGGAGCGGACCGACGACGAACTGGTCGCGCGGCTGGATCTGAAATTCGCGGGCATGAAGCAGCATTTCACCACCCGCAACACGATGCAGCGGCCGGAACGGCTCACGATGAAGTTCGTGGAGGGGCCGTTCCGCTCGCTCGATGGCGTCTTCACCTTCCAGGCCCTCGGCGACATCGGCTGCAAGATCGCCCTCGCGCTGGATTTCGACTACGCGGGCCTGGGCGGCAGCGTGCTGAAGATGGGCTTCCAGCAGCTGGCCAACCGCATGGTCGACGACTTCTGCGACGAGGCGCGCCGCCAGTATGGCTGATGTCGCGATCGAGGTGGCTTACGCCGGGCCGGAAGGGCAGGTGGTGCTGCCGTTGACGGTGCCCGCGGGCACGACGGCCTGGCAGGCCGTGGAGCTGGCGTTGCCCGCGCTGCCGGCGGGCGTGTCCCCTGATCCGGCGCGGCTGGGCGTCTTCGCGAAGAAGGTGGCGGCCGACCGGGTGATGGAGGAGGGCGATCGTCTGGAGCTCTACCGCCCGTTGATCCTCGATCCCATGGAGGCCAGGCGGCGCCGCGCGGCGCGCGGTGCCTGATTGCCCGTTCTTACTTCTTGTCGTCGGACGAGCCGCCACCGAAGATGCCGCCGTCGTCGGCGTCCTTCTTCGGGCTGGTGTTCTTGTCGCCTTCGGCGCCGCCCGTCGGATTGGCCTTGTACTTCTCCGAATCCTTCAGCAGCTCCTTGGCGTCCTCGGCGAAGAAATCGCCTTCGGTGCGGACCAGGGTGTCGTTGTTGAAGGTCAGGGTCAGCGTGCGGGTGGTCATCTTCTTGCCGCGATGGGAGAAGGTGGACACGTAGTCCCAGCGATCCTGGTCGAAGGGCGAGATGACGGACGGGGTACCCAGCAGCACGAGCACCTGGCGCTTGGTCATGCCGGGCTGCAGCTGGTCGACGTTCTTCTTGTCGAGCAGGTTGCCCTGCTGCACGTCGGGGGTATAGACGAGGCCACAGCCCGCGATGGCGGTCGCCATCATGGCCAAACCCAGCGTGCGGATGAGCTTATGCATGCGTAGTAACGTCCGGATCGTGAAGCCTGTGATGATACACTAAGCGCCTTATGGCACCGCGAGGGGTCTGACATGGACCAGGAAACCAAAGAGCTCCGCAAGGCGGGCCTGAAAGTCACGCATCCGCGGATGCGCATCCTCCAGATCTTCGAGGAGGCCGACCAGCCCCACCTTACGGCTGAAGACATCTACAAGCGGCTGCTCGCCCATCAGGAAGACATCGGGCTGGCCACCGTGTACCGCGTGCTGACCCAGTTCGAAGCCGCCGGCATCGTCATGAAGCACAACTTCGAGGGCGGGCAGGCCGTTTACGAGCTCGACCGCGGCAAGCACCACGACCACATGATCGACGTGGACAGCGGAAAGGTGATCGAGTTCATCAGCGAGGAGATCGAGCGTCTCCAGCACGAGATCGCCGACCGGCACGGGTATGTGATCGAGGATCACAGCCTGGTGCTCTACGTGCGGCCGAAGAAGAAGCGCTGAGCGCTGGAATCATTGAAGACGAGAGGGCCCTTCGGGGCCTTTTTTGTGGGCCGAGCCGGTCCGGGGAGCGGGTCGCGAGAAGATGTCGCGCGCAGGGCGCGCTCCTACTGGTAGCGCACATAAAAACGCCGCCGGTGGACTCCTGTCCACCGGCGGCTTGATCCGGCGTTTCCATGGCCCGTGGACCGCGAGTTGCTCGCTGGTACACGGGGTGCCATGTCGCACCGGCGAGGCCGACATCCTGTCGCCTCATCAGGCCGATCGTCCCCACGACCGACCTGGGCTCACCGTCTCTCGACGGCGGCTCCCCCACATCGATAATGGGATGCTAACGAAGCGTTCATGCCCCCGGTATCGGAAAATTTCCTATGTCAGAACCGATACTTGTGCTGCGCAGCAGCACCCGCAGGTGAAGCCCCACGGGCTCCGGGCGGATTCTGAACAGCCCGCCGAGGGCGGTGATCCGGTCGCTCATTCCCTGCAGTCCCCGGCCTCCGCCATCGGTTCTGACGGGTCGGGGCGTTGACGGAAGGCCTGCGCCGTCGTCACGAATGTCGAGGATGGCGACGGGCCCGCTGTCGCGTAGCCCGATGCGCAGGCGCAACATCATCCGACGCGCACCCGAGTGGCGGACGACGTTCGTCGCGCTCTCCTGGACCACACGGTAGATCGCCGTGAGAGTGTCGTCGTCGAGCAGGCGGGGGTCCCCGCGCAGGTCGGTCACGTAGTGGATACCTGCGGCGGTGAGCATGTCGCGGATCGGGCCCTCGTCGAGCGCGCGCAGCAGGCCGAACTCGTCCAGCACCGAGGGGCGCAGGCTGTCGAGCATCTTGTGGAGCGCCCGGCGCATATGGCCGAGGATGCCGTTGATGGACGTGCCGATGTCGTCCAGGCCCGCGTTGCCCAGGCGATTCTGCGCGAGCTTCAGATGGGTCTGGATGGCGGTGAGGTTCTGGCCGAGCTCGTCGTGCAGCTCCGCCGCCATGTGTCTGCGCAGGTTTTCCTCGGCCTGGAGGTTGCCTCGCGCGGCATCGCGCAGCTGGCGCGCCAGCTGGTCGAGGCGCTGGTTGGCGGCGGCCAGGTGGGTGTTCTGCTGGGCCACGCGCTCGCTGCTGCGGCGGAGGGCGTCGGTGGCGGCGCCGAGCATCAGCGTGCCGGTGCCGGCCACGGCGAGGAACAGGTGGGCGGCGGCCGTGGGCGCGCCCCGGCCGATCATGTCCTCGGTGACGTTGAGGCCCACGCTGGTGATCAGCATCGCCAGGCCCGCGCCGCGCCAGCCGTGACGGAAGGCGAAGAACAGCACGGGGGCCAGCGAGAGCACACGGGCGAACTGCGGTTGCGGCGAATACTCGGCCAGCGTGATGAGGATCGCCAGCGAGGGCAGCATCACCAGCAGGCCGTCGAGCAGCAGTTCCGCCATGGCCGTCTGCGTCGGCCGCTCGCGGAACACCAGCACCATGACCGGCACGACGAGCAGCACGCCGAGATAGTCGCCGAGCAGGTCGCTGCCGAAGGTGGTGCCGAGCATCTCCACCGGGGCGGCCGGGTGCATCGAGGCCATCATCGCGGCGTTGCCCGCGGTGGCGACCGTGGCCGTGACCATCGCCGAGAGCAGCAGGCGCGCGACGTCCTCGGGGGTGTTGAGGCTGGCGTGCAGGTGGGCGCGCCGCAGCAGCCAGAGGCAGGCGGCCACCATCAGCGGCTCCGGCGCGTCGCCGAGCACGAAACCCGCGCCGCCGATGGGCAGGCCGCTGCGCCATTCGCAGAACGCGCTGGCGAACATCTCGGCGCCGAGGATCCAGAACCAGTCCCGCGTGCGCATCAGCAGCAGGGCGCCGAAGCGAAGGCCGAACGGCAGCACCCAGTAGGGCTGCTCGGTCGGCCAGAGCATCACCCAGGCGAGCGCATAGGCGATGGCGAAGAGGGGGCCGGCGAAGCGGGAGGGGCCGAGTAAGCGCATTCCAGAATGTTACACGGCGCATGAGGCGGGCTGACGCATCGGGCGAGCCCATACGCACGCGTCGGGAGAGCCTGCTACATTCTGTCCATGCCAAGAATCGTCCTTGTAGATGACCATGCCATCGTTCGAGAGGGTTTCAAGCGGCTCATCGAGCTGGAACCCGATCTGGACGTCGTCGCCGAAGCCCGCAACGCCGACGAGGCGGTCGACGCGGTCACCCAGCACCGGCCGGATCTGGTCGCGGTGGATCTCTCGTTGCCGGACGGCAGCGGCCTCCCGCTGATCGAGCATCTGGGCAGCATCGCGCCGGGCATGAAGATCGTCGTGCTGAGCATGCACGACGGCGAGCCTTACGTGTCCGAGGCCTTGCGTCGCGGCGCGCGCGGTTACGTGACCAAGGGCGTCGCGCCGGAGGAACTCGTGGCGGCCGTACGCTCGGTGCTCGGGGGCGATCAGTACCTGAGTTCGGACCTGCGGGAGCGTCGTTCGGGCCGCACCACCGCCGACCTCGATCCGTTCAACCGGCTCACGGCGCGCGAGCGCGAGGTGTTCCTGCTGCTGGCGGCCGGCCGCGCGCCGAAGCAGGTGGCGGCCGAACTCGGGATCGGCCAGAAGACGATCTACATCCACCGTGCGGCGGTGATGAACAAGCTCAACGCCGGGTCGGAGCTGGATCTGTACCGGATGGCGCAGGAGCGCGGCCTGATCCGCGCCTGACCACCATGTGGGAGCGGACCTGGCCGCGACCGCTCTTCGCCGAACGGAACAGGCCCTGAAGCGCTCCGCGAAAAGCTGTCGCGGCCAAGGCCGCTCCCACAAGGGAGGGGCTTCAGCCTTGCGCCTTGTCCAGCATCTTCTTCGCGTGCGCGCGGGTTTCCTTCGTGATTTCCACGCCACCGAGCATCCGGCTGAGTTCGTCGCGGCGGCCGGCGGCGTCCAGCGAATGGATGCGCGTGCGGGTGGCTTCGCCGTCGCTCTCCTTGGCGACCTTCAGGTGCGAATGACCCTGCGCGGCGACCTGTGGCAGGTGCGTGACGCACAGCACCTGCACGCGCTCGCCGAGCGCCCGCAGTTTCTGGCCGACCACTTCGGCCACGGCGCCGCCGATGCCGGTGTCGACCTCGTCGAAGATCATGCAGCCGATGTTGTCGTTGCCCAGCGTGGCGACTTCGATCGCGAGGCTGATGCGGGCGAGTTCGCCGCCGGAGGCCACCTTGCGCAGCGGACGCGGAGGCTGGCCGGGATTGGCGCTGACCAGAAGCTCGCAACGCTCGCGGCCCTGCGGATCCGGATCGTCGGCTTCGGCCGGTTCCAGCGAGACCTCCAGGCGGCCGCCGGCCATGCCGAGTTCGCCCATCAGCGATGCGACGGCCGTGCCGAGGCGCGAGGCGGCGTCGCGGCGGGCGGTCGACAGGGCGGTGGCGGCGGTGTCCCACGCCGTGCGCAGGCGGTCGCGCTCGCGCCCGAGGCGTTCGAGCGCGTCGCCCGCGCCTTCGAGCTCGGTCAGGCGCCCGCGCAGTTCCTCGGCCTTCGCCGTCAGTTCCTCGATCGGCAGCCGGTAGCGGCGCGAGAGATCGTGCAGATGGGTGAGGTGGGTGTCGACCTCGGCGAGGCGCTCGGGGTCGAGTTCGACGTCCTGCGCGTAGCGGCTGAGGCCGTCGACCGCTTCGCCGACCTGGATCTGCGCGCTGTCGAGCAGTTCCAGCGTCGGGGCGAGCGTGGCATCGAGCTCGGCCAGCCGCGAGAGCTCGGCGTGGGCGCGGAGCAGGGCGCGGCCGATGGCGAACTCGCTTTCGCCGTCGAGCATCTCGACCACGCCGTTCGCGCCCTCGGCCAGGCGACCCGCGTTGGCGAGGCGGCGATGCTGCGTCTCGAGGTCTTCCAGCGCGGCGGGCGCGAGCGCCCAGCGGTCCAGTTCCTCGAGTTCGTGGCTGAGCAGGTCGATCTGGTGCTCGCGATCGTCGCCACCCGACAGCGCGCGGATGCGCGACACGGCCTCGCGCCAGGCGCGCGCGGTCTCGCGCACGTCGGCGAGCAGGGCCTCGTTACCCGCGTAGGCGTCGAGCAGCGCCATCTGGTGCTGGCGCGAGAGCAGCGCCTGGTGTTCGTGCTGGCCGTGGATCTCGACGATCAGCGCCGCCAGTGCCGACATCTGCGCGAGGCTCGCCGGGCGGCCGTTGATCCAGCCGCGCGAGCTGCCCTCGGTGCGGATCACGCGGCGCAGCTGGCAGGTCTCGCCGTCGTCCAGTTCTTCCTGGCGCAGCCAGTCGAGCGCTTCGGGCAGGCCGGCGAGGTCGAATTCGGCGGCCAGCTCGGCGCGATCGGAGCCCGCGCGGACCATGCCGCTGTCGGCGCGCGCGCCCGCGAGCAGCATCAGGGCGTCCACCAGCAGCGACTTGCCGGCGCCGGTCTCGCCGCTGACCACGGTGAGGCCCGGGCCGAAGGCCACCTCGGCTTCTTCGACGACGGCGAACTGGCGGACGTAGAGCGAGGTGAGCATGGGCACCGGTGGTGGCGGATGGAATCGCGCCGATTGTAGCGGCAGCGGCGTCGCAGAAGCCGAGACTTGCAAGCCGGAGCCCCAGACCTTATTGATAGCGCGACGATCCGATCCCTCCACCACCCGCCCAGGCGCATGAATCCGTTCTCCGGTCACGACATCGATGCTCGCGCGCGCCGGCTGCTGCGGACCCTGATCTCCCAATACCTGTCCGACGGCGAACCCGTCGGCTCGCGCACGCTGGCGCGGTCCTCCGGCCTGGAAGTCAGCCCGGCGACCATCCGCAACATCATGGCCGACCTCGAGGACGCCGGGTTGGTCGCGTCGCCGCACACGTCGGCGGGCCGCATCCCGACGCCGCGCGGCCTGCGCCTGTTCGTCGACAGTCTGCTGGAACTGAAGCCGCTGCCGCGCGACGAGATGGCCCGGCTGCAGGGCGGACTGCCGCCGCACCAGACGACCACGCGCGACCTGCTCGGCAACGTCTCCAACCTCCTTTCGGCGATGACCCACTTCGCCGGCGTGGTCACCGTGCCGCGCCAGGGCGACTTCCCGCTGCGCCACATCGATTTCGTCTCGTTGCCCGACGCCCGCGTGCTGGTGATCCTGGTGTTCTCCGACAACCAGGTCCAGAACCGCGTGGTCCAGCTCGCCCGGCCGATCGACGCCAGCGAGCTCGAGCAGGCGGCCAACTACCTCAATGCGCAGTTCGCCGGCTTCCGCCTGGCGGACATCCGCGCCCACCTGGCCTCCGAACTGCGCGAGGCGGGTGGCGAGCTGAACCGCATGCTGGCGGCCGCCGTCGAACTGGCCACCGCCTCGTTCGCGAGCGATGACGCCGACGACGTCCTCGTCAGCGGGCAGACGAACCTGATGGGCTATTCCGAGCTGGCCGACATCGACCGGCTCCGCGACCTCTTCGACGCCTTCCAGCAGAAGCGCGACCTGCTCCAGCTGATGGAAATGTGCGTCAAGGCGCCCGGCGTGCGCCTGTTCATCGGCGAGGAGTCCGGTTTCTCCGCCCTCGACGGATGCAGCATCGTCACCGCCACCTACGGCACGAACGGCCGCATGCTCGGCGCGATCGGAGTTATTGGACCGACGCGTATGGCATATGAGCGGGTGATTCCGGTGGTCCAGGCCACGGCGGGATTGCTCAGCGACGCCTTGAATCGCGCCGCGGCGACCTCATAAACCGCCTCGGGAGGCGGGTTTAGTAATTTCCCGCGAATGTTCGGCCGCTCCATGGAGCGGCCGGTAAGCTGACATTTGGAGTAAGCATGCAGAACAACGATCCCCACGTGCCGGATCCGGCGCAGGACGGCGGCGCGGCCGAAGGCATGAATGCCGATCTCGACGCGCTCACCGCGAAGCTTGGCGCCCTCGAGTCCGAGCTCGCCAGCGCGCGCGAGACCGTGCTGCGCGAGCGGGCGGAGATCGAGAACCAGCGCCGTCGCCTGCAGCGCGACCTCGACCAGGCCCGTCGCTTCGCCAACGAGAAGCTGCTCGGCGAGCTGCTGCCGGTGTACGACGGCATCGCGCTCGGCCTGACCAACGAGTCGGCCGATGCGAAGACGCTGCGCGAAGGCCTGGAGCTGACGCTCAAGCAGCTGGAGAAGGTCACGCAGGGCAACGGCCTGAGCGTGGTCGATCCGCTGCACCAGCCGTTCAACCCGGAACACCACCAGGCGATCAGCTCGGTCGAGTCGAACGAGCACGCGCCGGGCACCGTGGTGGCCGTCGTCCAGAAGGGGTTCGTGCTCAACGATCGTCTGCTGCGTCCGGCGCTCGTCGCCGTGGTGCGCGACAACTGAACGAAGTCCCGCGCGTCGCGTGTTCCGCGCCGCCGGGGAGTCTCACAAGGTATTGAATCGATGGGGCCGGGCCCCACTTCACAAACAGCCGCGGCCGCGGGGGCCGCTTAGGAATACGGAGTAACTTCAATGGCCAAGATCATCGGCATCGACCTCGGTACGACCAACTCCTGCGTCGCAGTGATGGAAGGTACGACCGCGCGCGTCATCGAAAACGCGGAAGGCGATCGCACCACGCCGTCCATCGTCGCGTTCACCAAGGACAACGAGGTCCTGGTCGGTGCGCCGGCCAAGCGCCAGAGCGTCACCAATCCGAAGAACACCTTCTACGCGGTGAAGCGCCTCATCGGCCGCAAGTTCACCGACGCCGAAGTGCAGAAGGACATCAAGCTCGTCCCGTACGCGATCGTCGCGCATGAGAACGGCGACGCGTGGGTGCAGACGGCCGACGGCAAGAAGATGGCGCCGCAGGAGATCTCCTCGAAGGTGCTGATGAAGATGAAGAAGACGGCCGAGGATTTCCTCGGTGAGGCCGTCACCGAGGCGGTCATCACCGTCCCGGCGTACTTCAACGACAGCCAGCGCCAGGCGACCAAGGACGCCGGCAAGATCGCCGGTCTCGACGTCAAGCGCATCATCAACGAGCCGACCGCGGCCGCGCTGGCCTACGGTCTCGACAAGACCGCCACGGGCGATCGCAAGATCGCGGTGTACGACCTCGGCGGCGGTACGTTCGACGTCTCGATCATCGAGATCGCCAACGTCGACGGCGAGAAGCAGTTCGAAGTGCTCTCGACCAACGGCAACACCTTCCTGGGTGGCGAAGACTTCGACAACCGCGTCATCGACTACCTCGTCGAAGAGTTCAAGAAGGAGCAGGGCATCGACCTGCGCCAGGACCAGCTCGCGCTGCAGCGTCTGAAGGACGCCGCCGAGCGCGCGAAGATCGAGCTGTCGTCGGCGCACCAGACGGACGTCAACCTGCCGTACGTGACGGCCGATGCCTCGGGTCCGAAGCACCTCAACATCAAGCTGACCCGCGCCAAGCTCGAGTCGCTGGTGGAAGACCTCGTCAAGGGCACGATCGAACCCTGCCGCACCGCGCTGAACGACGCCGGCCTGCGCGTATCGGACATCAACGAGGTGATCCTCGTCGGTGGCCAGACCCGCATGCCCAAGGTGCAGGAAGCCGTGAAGGACTTCTTCGGCAAGGAAGCGCGCAAGGACGTCAACCCGGATGAAGCCGTCGCCGTCGGCGCCGCGATCCAGGGTGGCGTGCTGGGCGGTTCGGTCAAGGACGTCCTCCTCCTCGACGTGACCCCGCTGTCGCTCGGTATCGAGACGATGGGCGGCGTGATGACCAAGCTCATCGAGAAGAACACCACGGTGCCGACCAAGGCCTCGCAGGTCTTCTCCACGGCCGATGACAACCAGACCGCGGTCACCGTGCACGTGCTGCAGGGCGAGCGCGAGCGCGCCAACGCCAACAAGTCGCTCGGCAAGTTCGACCTGCAGGGCATCCGCCCGGCGCCGCGCGGCACGCCGCAGATCGAAGTGACCTTCGACATCGACGCCAACGGCATCCTGCACGTGTCGGCGAAGGACAAGGACACCGGCAAGGAACAGAAGATCGAGATCAAGGCCGGTTCGGGCCTCTCGGAAGACGAGATCCAGCGCATGGTCGCGGACGCCGAGGCGAATCGCGAGGAAGACAAGAAGTTCCACGACCTCGTGCAGGTGCGCAACCGTGGCGACCAGCTCGTCCACGCCACGCGTAGCCAGCTGAAGGAGCACGGCGGCAAGATTCCCGCCGACCAGCTCGCCACCATCGACGGCGCCGTGTCCGACCTGGAGAAGGCGCTGACGGGCGAGGACAAGGAGGCCATCGAGTCGAAGATCGCGAACCTCGAGCAGGCGGCCCAGTCGCTCGCGGCGGCAGCCCAGTCGGGCGGCGCGCAGGACACCGCGCAGCAGTCGGCGCCGGGCGGCGGTTCGGCCCAGCCGGACGACGTGGTCGATGCCGAGTTCACCGAGGTCAAGGACGACCACAAGTAAGTCGTCCGATCAGCAACGAAGCGCCGCGGGTGGATGCCCGCGGCGCGTGGCCAACAGTTGACCGGACCGATCGCGCCGAGGGGTTTCCCGTCGGCGCGTTCGTCCGTCCAGGGAAAGCACACCCGCGATGAGCAAGCGCGACTACTACGAAGTCCTCGGTGTCGAACGCACCGTGACGGAGGGCGACCTCAAGAAGACCTTTCGTCGCGTCGCGATGAAGTACCACCCCGACCGCAACCCGGACGATCCGGAAGCGATCGACAAATTCAAGGAAGCCAAAGAGGCCTACGACGTGCTGTCCGATGCGCAGAAGCGCGCGGCGTACGACCAGTATGGCCATGCCGCCTTCGAGAACGGCGGTTTTGGCGGTCGCGGCAATCGCGCCGGATTCGGCGACGTCGGCGACATCTTCGGTGACATTTTCGGCGACATCTTCGGCGGTGCGGGCGGCGGACGCCAGCGCGCGCGCCGCGGCGCCGACCTGCGCTACATGATGGACCTCGATCTCGAGGAAGCCGTGTTCGGCGTCGAGAAGAAGATCGAGGTGCCCACGCAGGTCAACTGCCACCACTGCAACGGCACGGGTTCGGAAGACGGCAAGGTGTCCACGTGCACGACGTGCGCGGGCCATGGCCGCGTGCGCATGCAGAACGGCATCTTCTCCATCCAGCAGGCGTGCCCGACATGCCACGGTTCGGGGCAGAAGATCGACAAGCCCTGCAAGAAGTGCCACGGCGAAGGCCGCCTCGAGGAAGAACGCACGCTGTCCGTGCGCATTCCGGCGGGCGTCGACAACGGCGACCGCATCCGCCTCACGGGGCAGGGCGAAGCCGGTCCGGCCGGTGCGCCGGCGGGCGACCTCTACGTCGAAGTGCGCGTGCGCGAGCATGCGATCTTCCAGCGCGACGGGTCCGACCTCTACTGCGAAATGCCCATCCGCTTCGCCCAGGCCGCGCTCGGCACGGAGCTCCAGGTGCCGACGCTGGAAGGCGAGGTCGCGGTGAACGTGCCGCCGGAAACGCAGACGGGGCAGCAGTTCCGCCTGCGCGGACGCGGCGTCAAATCCGTTCGCGGCGGCCGTACCGGCGACCTGATCTGCACGGTGGTGGTGGAGACACCGGTGCGCCTGACGAAGGAGCAGCGCGAGATCCTCACGCAGCTCGAAGCGACGTTCGTGGGCGAGGAAGCCGCGAAGCACACGCCGCGCTCGAACACCTTCATGGACGGCGTCAAGGAATTCTGGTCGCGCGTCACCTCCTGAGCCCGCCCCCGTAGGAGCGCGCCCTGCGCGCGACATCTCTTGGGGCCGTGAGCAGCAGGGCCTGTCGCTCACGGCGCAAAGATGTCGCGCGCAGGGCGCGCTCCTACGTGTGGCGCGCCTGCTACGATCCTCGTTCATCCTGATCGGAAGGCCACCGCATGACCCGCCCCATCCGTCTCGCCATCAGCGGCGCCTCCGGCCGCATGGGCCTCGCGTTGCTCGACCTCTTGCGCGGCGACGATCGCTTCGAACTGGTGCAGGCGATCGTCTCGAGTGGCTCGCCGCGTCTGGGCAAGTCGGCGTACGGCGACGTTTCGGCGCTGCGCTTTTCCGACTGGAGCGAGTCCCAGTCCGCCGACGTGGTCATCGATTTCAGCGGTCCCGACGGGCTCGGCGCCGCGCTCGCGTACTGCGAATCCAGCGGGGCATCGCTCGTCACCGGCACCACGGGTCTGTCGGCGGAGATCGAGGACCACCTGGCGAAGGCCGCCGAGCGCATCGCCGTGCTGCGTGCGGCCAACTTCAGCCTCGGCGTGGCCGTCCTCACCCGTCTGTTGCGCGAAGCCGCCGCGGCGTTGCCCGGCTGGGATCTCGACATCGTGGAAGCGCATCACGGCCGCAAGGAAGACGCGCCGTCCGGCACCGCGCTGGCGCTCGGCCACGCCGCGGCGGCGGGACGCGGCGCCACCCTCGACGAACTGGCCGTCTACACGCGCGAAGGCCGGCCGGGCGCGCGCAAGGCGGGCACGATCGGCTTCGCCGTCGTGCGCGGCGGCGACATCGTCGGCGAGCACCAGGCGTGGCTGATGGGGCAGGGCGAGCGCGTCGAACTCGGTCACCGCGCGACGGATCGCTCGATCTTCGCCCGTGGCGCGCTCGAAGCGGCCGCGTGGATCGCCGGCCGGGCGCCGGGCGCGTGGACGATCGAGGATGTGATCGCCGCGAAGGTGTGAGCCTTCCGCGAACGGACCCGCTCCCGCGGGATCGCCGATGCGATCGGCTCCCACGGCGTTGCGAACGCGTCTCACGGCATCCTGCAACCCGTGCTACCATCCGCGCCGATGTCATTGGGGAGTAGCCATCCTCGTTCCCCCTGAGGAGTTCGCGTCAACAGACTTGGCGGCCTTGTGCCCCATGGCGCGAACAGCAGCGTCGCACGATCCGTGCGGCGCCGGCCCGGCGAGACCTTTGGCCATCGACACGCTTACCCGGGCCGGGCGAGCGGTGTCGTTGTGCCATCGGTTCTGCGCGCTCGCCCGGCCTCGAAGCTGAACATGCTGCTGACGTGTTTCCTGTTCCTGGTGTCCGCCGGGGCCATCTATTTCGCCTGCGAGTACTTCGTCAACGGTGTCGAATGGTTCGGGCGCAAGCTCAGCCTCGGCGCCACCACCACCGGCACGGTGCTCGCCGCGTTCGGCACGGCGCTGCCCGAGAGCGCGGTGACCTTCGTCGCCGTCATCTTCGGCAAGACGCCCGAGGCGCGCGACATCGGCGTCGGTGCCGCGCTGGGTGGTCCGCTGGTGCTCGCCACCATCGCCTATGCGGTGGTCGGATTCGCTTTATATGCGGGTCGTAAGCGGCTGAAGCGCAAGGACACGCGGGTGCGCGTGGACAACCGCCGCCTCGCCCGCGACCAGTCCTGGTTCCTGGCGATCTTCGTGGTGAAGGTCGGCCTGGGCCTCGTGGCGTTCGCGTGGAAGCCGTGGCTCGGCGTGCTCTTTCTCGCCGCGTACGCGTTCTACGTATGGCGCGAGATGCGCGACGACACCAGCGGCCCGGAGGACGAGGAGCTCGAACCCCTGACGTTCCGGCCGCGCGATGCGGACCCGGCCATGAGCTGGGTCGTCCTGCAGACCGTCCTCGCGCTGCTGGTCATCGCCATCGCCTCGCGCACCTTCGTCTGGCAGCTGGAGGCGCTCGGCACGCACTTCGCCCTGTCGCCGCATCTGATCGCGCTGGTGCTCAGCCCGGTGGCCACCGAGTTGCCGGAGACCGTCAACGCGCTGATCTGGGTGCGCCAGGGCAAGGAGCGGCTGGCGCTGGCCAACATCTCCGGCGCCATGATGATCCAGGCCACCATTCCGAGTTCGCTCGCCCTGTTCGCGACGCCGTGGCTGTTCGACACGCCGCTGATCGTGGCCGGTGCCGTGACGATGGTGGCGGTGATCGCCCTGTGGACGATGTTCCGCCGCGGCGCGGTCGAGGCCCGCTGGCTGATGCCGATCGGGCTGCTCTACGGCGTCTTCGCGGTGTTCGTGGGGTGGTACTTCGGGGTGCGCTGAGGGACTCCGGATCGCCGATACGATCGGCTCCCACCCGTTGGTAGCTACCGGAGGGTGGGAGCCGATCGTATCGGCGATCCCGCGTCAGCGGGAAACCCGCGACGACGCTCAATCCGGATGCGAGGCGTTCCGGTCGCGGTCGGCGCCGACCCTGCGATCGAGCTTGCCGAAGATCTTCTTGAACACCCGCGAGAACTTGCCGCGCTTGGTCTTGCGGGCCTTTTCCTCCTCGGAGGTGAGCCAGGCCACCTGGATCACCCGGCGCTCGCCCTCGTAGGGCAGGTGCCCGTGGAAGGAGTTCTCGGCCCGGCGGAAGACGGCGAACTCGCCGTACAGCGGCTTCAACTCGGGCGCGACGATGTCGTCGATGTCGTTGATCGACTTGAGGAATCGCAGGCAGCCATCGCTGGTGTCGGGCCACATCGGGTTGAGGTAGATCAGCGCGGTGGCGATCTTCGACTTGCTGTCGGTGTGGATCGTGCCGTGCCGGCGGTTGAGCAGGCGGCAGAGGGTCACGAGGGTGGGGTAGTTCTCGAGCCCGTCGATGCCCAGGTGGCGGCCGATCGCGGCGGAGAACTCCCGCGAGGTCATCTGTTCGACCAGCTCGTTGACCGACGGCCCGCAGTCGCTCGCATCGTACGGGAAGAAGCCGGCGCTGCTGTACTGGGGGAAGTCCCGGTCAAGGTCGCCGCGGGCGTCGTCCGGCAACTGCCCATGGGCGATCATGAACGAAAACGGCTCGTGCCTGATGTCGGTGTCGGGACGTTCCAGGCGGGCGGGGTCCAGCAGCATGCGGGCGGTTCTCGGATGGGCTACCACGGCGGGCATTGTATCGTGTCAGGCCGGGTTCCCCGCGACATTCGCGCACGTTTCATTCAGCGATTCCCGGTGGACAGGAAGGGCGTTCGCACCTATCATTCTTACCCGCCCTACGATTCCTTATCCCCAAGGCCCACGAGCCGCATTCCTGCTGGCTTGCGGGCTTTGCTGCACCTGAAGGCGGCCATCCCATGCGTACTCCTGCTCTGCTTGCTCTCGAAGACGGCAGCGTTTTTCACGGCCACGCGGTCGGTGCCCGCGGTGAGACGGTTGGCGAGGTGGTGTTCAACACCGCCATGACCGGTTACCAGGAAATCCTGACCGACCCGTCGTACTCCCGCCAGATCGTCACCCTGACGTATCCGCACATCGGCAACACCGGCACCAACGAGGTCGACGTCGAAGCCGACCGCGTCCACGCCGCCGGCCTGATCGTGCGCGACGTGCCCCGACTGGCGAGCAACTGGCGCAGCGTCGAACCGCTGCCGCAGTACCTCGAACGCCACGGCATCGTCGCCATCGCCGGCATCGACACGCGCCGCCTCACGCGCATCCTGCGCGAGAAGGGCGCCCTCAACGGCTGCATCGTCGCGGGCGACGCGATCGACGCCGACGCGGCGGTGGCGAAGGCGAAGGCCTTCCCGGGCCTCAACGGCATGGACCTGGCCAAGGTCGTCAGCACCACGAAGACCTACCAGTGGTCCGAGGGCGTCTACGACCTCGACAAGCAGGCCTTCTACAACGCGCCGAAGAAATTCCGCGTGGTGGCTTTCGACTACGGCGTGAAGCAGAACATCCTGCGCCTGCTCGCCGGCCGCGGTGTCGACATCACGGTGGTGCCGGCGCAGACGCCCGCCTCCGAGGTGCTCGCGATGAATCCGGACGGCATCTTCCTGGCGAACGGCCCGGGCGATCCGGCCGCGTGCGATTACGCGATCGAAGCGACGAAGCAGATCCTGGAAACGAAGATCCCGACCTTCGGCATCTGCCTCGGCCACCAGATCATGGCGCTCGCGATCGGCGCGAAGACGCTGAAGATGAAGTTCGGCCACCACGGCGCGAACCACCCGGTGAAGGACCACGACACCGGCCGCGTGCTGATCAGCTCGCAGAACCACGGTTTCGCGGTCGATCCGGCGACGCTGCCGGGCAACGTGCGCATCACGCACACCTCGCTGTTCGACGGCTCGCTGCAGGGCTTCGCCCTGACGGATCGCCCGGCGTTCTGCTTCCAGGGCCACCCGGAAGCGAGCCCCGGTCCGGAAGACGTCGGTTACCTGTTCGACACGTTCATCGCCTCGATGGAAGAGCACAAGGCGAAGCGCGCGTCCTGACGCGCCGCTCGTCCCGTACCGCTCATCCATCCGCATAAGCACGCGAGAGAAACCATGCCAAAGCGCAGCGACATCAAGACCATCCTCGTCATCGGTGCCGGCCCGATCGTCATCGGCCAGGCCTGCGAGTTCGATTACTCCGGCGCCCAGGCCTGCAAGGCGCTGAAGGAAGAGGGTTACCGCGTCGTCCTGGTCAATTCGAACCCGGCGACGATCATGACCGACCCCGAGACGGCCGACGCCGTCTACATCGAGCCGATCAACTGGCAGACGGTGGAACGCATCATCGCGAAGGAGCGCCCGGACGCCGTGCTGCCCACCATGGGCGGCCAGACGGGCCTCAACTGCGCGCTCGACCTCGCCGACCACGGCGTGCTCGACACCTACGGCGTCGAGCTGATCGGCGCGTCGCGCGAAGCCATCCGCATGGCGGAAGACCGCGACCTGTTCCGCAAGGCCATGGCCGACATCGGCCTGGAATGCCCGAAGGCCGAAGTGGCCCGTTCGATGGAGCAGGCGCTGGAGATCCAGCAGACCGTCGGCTTCCCGACCATCATCCGCCCGAGCTTCACGCTCGGCGGTTCGGGCGGCGGCATCGCCTACAACAAGGAAGAATTCGTCGAGATCGTCGGTCGCGGCCTCGAGCTCTCGCCCGTGCACGAAGTGCTGGTGGAAGAGTCGGTGCTGGGCTGGAAGGAGTTCGAGATGGAAGTGGTCCGCGACAAGGCGGACAACTGCATCATCGTCTGCTCGATCGAGAACTTCGATCCGATGGGCGTGCACACCGGCGACTCGATCACCGTGGCGCCGGCGCAGACGCTCACCGACAAGGAATACCAGCGCCTGCGCAACGCCTCGATCGCCGTGCTGCGCAAGATCGGCGTGGACACCGGCGGTTCGAACGTCCAGTTCGGCATCAACGCCGAGGACGGCCGCGTCGTCGTCATCGAGATGAACCCGCGCGTCTCGCGTTCGTCGGCGCTGGCGTCCAAGGCCACCGGCTTCCCGATCGCGAAGGTCGCGGCGAAGCTCGCCGTCGGCTACACGCTCGACGAGCTCAAGAACGACATCACCGGCGGCCTGACCCCGGCGTCGTTCGAGCCGTCGATCGACTACGTCGTCACCAAGATCCCGCGTTTCGCGTTCGAGAAGTTCCCGGCCGCGGACGCCCGCCTCACCACGCAGATGAAGTCGGTGGGCGAGGTGATGGCGATGGGCCGCACCTTCCACGAATCCATGCAGAAGGCGCTCCGCGGCCTCGAGATCGGCAAGACGGGCCTCAATCCGACCGGCCTCGACATCGGCAGCGAGGAAGGCTTCCTGACGCTCAAGCGCGAACTGCGCGAGCCGCGTCCCGACCGCGTGTTCCACGTCGCCGACGCCTTCCGCGCGGGCCTCTCGCTGCAGGAAGTGCATGACCTGACCCGCATCGATCCCTGGTTCCTCGCCGCGTTCGAGGACATCGTGATGACGGAAGGCGAAGTGCAGCGCCAGGGCCTCACGGCGCTGGACGAAGGCCGCATGCGCGAACTCAAGCGCATGGGCTTCGCCGATGCGCGCCTGGCCGAACTGGTCGGCACCGACGAAGGCGCCGTGCGCCACCTGCGCCGCACGCTCGGCGTGCGCCCGGTGTACAAGCGCGTCGACTCCTGCGCCGCGGAATTCGCCACGACCACCGCGTACATGTATTCCACGTACGAGGAAGAGTGCGAGGCGAATCCGACGGACAAGGACAAGATCATCGTCCTCGGCGGTGGCCCGAACCGCATCGGCCAGGGCATCGAGTTCGACTACTGCTGCGTGCACGCGGCGCTCGCCCTGCGCGAGGATGGTTTCGAGACCATCATGGTCAACTGCAATCCGGAAACGGTCTCGACCGACTACGACACCTCCGACCGCCTGTACTTCGAGCCGCTGACGCTGGAAGACGTGCTGGAGATCGTCGACCTGGAGAAGCCGAAGGGCGTGATCGTGCAGTACGGCGGCCAGACGCCGCTGAAGCTCGCGCGCGCGCTCGAAGCCGCCGGCGTGCCGGTGATCGGCACCAGCGCCGACTCGATCGACCTTGCGGAAGATCGTGAGCGTTTCCAGAAGATGATCCAGAAGCTCGAACTCAAGCAGCCGCCGAACCGCACCGCCCGCAACGCGGACGAAGCGCTCGCGCTGGCGCGCGAGATCGGCTACCCGCTGGTCGTGCGTCCGAGCTACGTGCTCGGCGGACGTGCGATGGAAATCGTCTACGCCGATGCCGACCTCTCGCGCTACATCCGCGAGGCGGTGCAGGTGTCGAACGAATCGCCGGTGCTGCTCGACCGCTTCCTCGACCACGCGGTCGAGGTCGATGTCGACATCGTCGCCGACGCCGACGGCAACGTGCTCGTCGGCGGCATCATGGAGCACATCGAGGAGGCCGGCGTGCACTCGGGCGACAGCTCGTGCTCGCTCCCGCCGTACTCGCTCAGCCAGGAAGTCCAGGACGAGATGCGCCGCCAGGTGAAGCTGATGGCGCAGGAGCTGAAGGTCGTCGGCCTGATGAACACGCAGTTCGCCATCCAGGGCGACGACGTCTTCATCCTCGAGGTGAACCCGCGTGCGTCGCGCACCGTGCCGTTCGTCTGCAAGGCCACGGGCATGTCCCTGGCGAAGATCGCCGCGCGCGCCATGGCCGGTCGCTCGCTCGTCGAGCAGGGCGCGACGAAGGAGGTCATCCCGTCGTACTACTCGGTGAAGGAAGCCATCTTCCCGTTCCTGAAGTTCCAGAACGTCGATCCGATCCTCGGTCCCGAGATGCGTTCGACGGGCGAAGTGATGGGCGTGGGCCGTACCTTCGGCGCCGCGTTCGCGCGCGGCCACGAGGCGGCAGGCATCAAGGCGCCGCCGAAGGGCAAGGTGTTCATGTCGGTGCGCGACGCCGACAAGGATCGCCTGCTGCCGATCGCGAAGGACGTCGCCGAACGCGGTTACGTCGTCGTCGCCACGGCCGGTACGGCGAAGTTCCTGCAGGACAACGGCGTGCCGTGCGAGCGCATCAACAAGGTGCTCGAAGGCCGTCCGCACATCGTCGACCTGATCAAGAACGGCGAGGTGGTCTACATCGTCAACACGACGGAGGGCAAGCAGGCCATCTCCGATTCGTTCTCGATCCGCCGCGAAGCGCTGCAGCAGCGTGTCACGTATTCCACCACGGTCGCCGGCGCGCGTGCCCTCGTGCACTCGCTCGACTTCCATGCGGATCCGGAAGTGAACAGCCTGCAGGAACTGCACAAGGAGCTGAAGGCATGAGCGCGACCCGTCCTCCCATGACCCAGAAGGGTGCCGATCGCCTGCGCGACGAACTCGAGTACCTGAAGCGCGTGAAGCGCCCCGAAATCGTCGCTGCGGTGGCGGAAGCCCGCGCGCACGGCGACCTCAAGGAAAACGCGGAATACCACGCCGCGCGCGAGATGCACGGTTTCAACGAAGGCCGTATCGCCGAGCTGGAAGCCGCGCTGTCGAACTCGGAAGTCATCGACACCGAGCGGCTCAGCGTGGGCAAGCGCATCGTGTTCGGCGCCATCGTCGAGCTCGTCGATCTCGACACGGATGCCGAGGTCACCTACCAGATCGTTGGCGACCTGGAAGCGGACATCAAGCAGAACCTCATCGCGGTGTCCTCGCCGATCGCCCGTGCGCTGATCGGCAAGAGCGAGGGCGACGAGTTCGACTTCAAGGCGCCCAACGGCGTGAAGACGTACGAGATCAAGGGCGTGCGGTACGTCTGATCCGCACGCCTGGCGGCATCGTGAAAAGACGCCCCTTCGCGGGGCGTTTTTTTTGCGTGCCTCAGTCGCCCAGCGGCGTGAACCCCTGCAGCCCGCGCACGATGCGCTCCAGTTTGTCCGGATTGCGCTGCACGTGGATGCTGTGGATCGTCTCGCCGTCGGTGACGTACGTCTGCGCGGATTCCAGGACGCCGTCGATGTAGCGCAGCAGCGACCATTCGCCATTGATGCGCACCACACGCACCTGCACGCCCGCGCCGAATCGCAGGTGCGCCGCGTAGAAGAGCTGGGCGATGCGCTGTCCGCCGAGCAGCGGCTTCGGGAAACTGACGACCTTGCCTCCGCCGTCGCCGGAGAGCTCGGCATCCGCCGCCAGCATCGAGCGGATCGCCGGGAAATCGCCGCTGGCCATCGCCTCGGCGAACCGCCGCATCAGCGACAGGTGCTGTTCCGTGGGAACGCGCTGGCGCGCTCGCTCGTTGCGTAGCTGGTCCTTTGCTCGATGCACGAGCTGGCGACACGCCGCTTCGCTCTTGCCGATCGTCGCGGCGAGTTCCGGATAGTCGACGTCGAACACCTCGCGAAGCAGGAACGCCGCGCGCGCCTCCGGCGACAGCCGCTCGAGCAGCAGCAGGAACGCCACGGAGACGTCGTCGGCGAGCTCCCGGATGTCCTCGGGCGAAGCGCCCTCGTCGGTCAGGACGGGCTCCGGCAGCCAGATGCCCACGTACTCCTCGCGGCGCGCCTTGGCGGCCCGGAGGCGATCGATGGACCGCCTCGTCGTCGCGGCGACGAGCCACGCCTCGGGATTGTCCACGCTGCCCGGACACACGCCGTTCCAGCTCAGCCAGATGTCCTGCACGACATCTTCGGCTTCCGCGACGGATCCGAGCATGCGATAGGCGATACCGTGCAGGCGGGGACGCAGCGCGGAGAAAGTGGCCGTGGCTTCTGTCATTCCCATCAGGACGATCCTGATGGGAACTTTGTGACATGTCTTGTGAAAAAAGTACTGGCCAGCCGCCGGCAAGGGGTTACTTGTCCGTCAGCGTGAGGATCGGCGCGCCCTTGTCCTTCAGGAAGAACACGACGAACTTCGCCGGCCTGGTGGCGCTGGCGTTGCGGCCGACGGTATGCAGGTCGTCGGGGCCCTCGTAGTAGACGTCGCCCGGGTTCAGGGTCTTGTTGGGCTGGCCCTTCACACCCATCACGATCTGGCCCTCGATCACATAGACGATGGCCTGGGCGTCGTGCCGGTGAACGGGGTCCACCGCGCCCGGCGGGTATTCGACCGTAATCAGCTCGAGTTCCTTCTTCGGGTTGTCGGCGGCCACCTTGGTGAACAGCTCGGTGACCTTCGCCATCGGCGCGCCGCCGTTGCCGTGTTCGTCGCCGTGGGCGAACGCGCCGAGCGGCGCGAGGGCCAGCAACATCGCGATTGTCTTCATCGTACGCATCGGTTCGATCCTTCTTGCGGTTGGGGAGTCAGGCCAGGTTGGCTCTGTCGAGGTGCCATTCCTTGTCGAGACCGCCCGGCACCGGACGGAAGGCGACGTTCGCGCGGTTCCACGCGTTGATGATCATGATTGAAAAGGTCAGTTCGGCGAGTTCGGCTTCCGAGAACTGACCGCGCACCCGTTCGTAGATGTCGTCCGGCACGCCGTTGACCGGAATCTGCGTGAGCACCTCGGTCCACGCCAGCGCCGCGCGTTCCTTCGGAACGAAAAGGTTCGATTCGCGCCACGCGGCCACATGGTGCAGGCGCAGGGCGCGCTCGCCGTGGATCGTCGCCTCCTTCACGTGCATGTCGATGCAGAAGCTGCAGCCGTTGAGCTGTGAGGCACGGATCTTGACCAGATCCAGGATCGTGTCGCCGAGCGCGCTCTTCGCGGCGACCATGCTCAGTTCCATCAGCTTCTTGGTCAGCGCCGGCGCTTCCTTCATGTAGTCGAGACGCGTCTTCGGCACTACGGGCTGCTGGACGGAGTCGTCGCTCTGCGACGGGGCGGTCTGGGCGTTCATGTCGTCATCCTTCGTCAGGGGTGAGGGTTCCCGCCGCAGGGGGCGGGGCGAGTACAGGCTAGGTTCGCGCCATCGCCGCCGGTAGATCCGTGGGCGTGACCACGGTGTTGCGCAACGGGAACCAATCGGAGGCGTCACAGATCGACCGGCTGCTTCGTCTGATCGATATGGACCCGATGCATTCCACGTACGAGCGGCTGCGACGAGAGCTGGCGAGCCGCCAGCCGGAACCGGCCGTGTGGCTAGGGCTCCTCGATGCGCTCGACCGGCTCCCGGCGGATGCCCGCCTGGCGCTGCTGTTGAGCGACGTGTTCGAAGCGAGCATCGACGACGTGGCGGCTTTGCTGCACAGGGACGCGGCCGCCTGCCGGCGACTGGTCGACGAGGCGCACGAACGAATCCATGCGGCTGCCGCGACGAGGAAGTAAGACATGTCCATCCACCCCATCCATCCCTCGCGGCCGAATGCCCCGGATGCGCTCGCCTCCTCGTTTTCAGCCAGTTATGCCGGTGTGATCGCGTTCATCGCCGTGGTCACGGAAGGCAGTTTCGCCCGCGCCGCGGATCGTCTCGGCATCGGCCGGTCGGCGGTGAGCCGAAGCGTGCAGAAGCTGGAACAGCAGGTGGGTGCGCGCCTCTTTTCGCGCACCACGCGCAGCACCGCGCTGACCGCCGAGGGCGCGATCTTCTTCGAGAATTGCAACCCGGGTGTCGAGCGCATCGCGCAGGCGCTCGACGACATGCGCGAACTGCGCGACGGGCCGCCGCGAGGCCAGTTGCGCATCGGCGCGCCGGTCGGATTCGGCCGCCAGGTGGTGGCGCCGCTGTTGCACAGGTTTCGCGACGCGTTTCCCGAGATCGGCATCGACCTGGTGCTCGACGACCGTCCGGTCGATTTCACGGGTGACCGCATCGATGTCGCGTTCCGCGACGGTCGCATGGAGGACAGTCAGGTGATCGCGCGGCAGATCGTCCCCATGCAGATGTTCGTCGTGGCGACGCCCACGTACCTGCGCGATCGCGGCGACATCGACCAGATCGACGACCTCCTCGCGCGGCCGGCGGTGCATTACCGCACGGCGTCCGGCCGCATCGCGGACTGGGAGTTCAAGGTCGAGGGTCGCCTGCGCAAGGTGCTGCCGCCGTCGATGGAGGTGTTCAACGATGCCGACCTCGTCCTGCAGGCGGTGCTGGAGCATCGAGGCGTCGCCCAGCTCGCCGGTTACCAGGTGTGCGAGCACCTGCGTGCGGGACGGATCGTCGCCTGCCTGCCGGAGTACGCGCCCGACGATCGTGGCCACTACCTCTGTTACCAGAGCCGGCAGCAGCTGCCATCGCGCATCCGCGTGTTCATCGATTTCATGATCGCCGCCATTCGGGAGCTCGATCTCGAATGCGGAACCACGCTTCCGATTGTTGCCACTTCGGCAACACGGTGAGCCATGCGCCGGGGCTACTGGCTACAAGCCACCGGTCCTAGCATTCCTGTACGCCAGTCAAGAAAGGTGATCCACCATGAAGATCCTCGTCATCGGAGGCACGGGCCTCATCGGTTCCAAGGTAGTCAACCGTCTGCGCGACGCGGGCCATGACGTGACGCCTGCCGCGCCTTCGACGGGCGTGAACACGCTCACGGGCGAAGGGCTCGACGCCGCCATGGCCGGCGTCGATACGGTCGTCGATCTCTCCAACTCGCCGTCGTTCGCGAAAGACGACGTCATCGCGTTCTTTACCACCGCGGGCAGGAACATCGCGGAAGCCGAGAAGAGGGCCGGCGTGACGCACCATGTCGCGCTGTCGGTCGTCGGCACCGACGATCTCGATCGCCTCGGCAGCGGTTACTTCGCCGGCAAGGTCGCGCAGGAGAAACTCATACGCGCCGCCGGCGTGCCTTACACCATCGTCCATTCCACGCAGTTCATGGAGTTCGTGCCAGGCATCGTCGCATCGGGCGAGAAGGGCGCGGACGTCCACATGCCGACGGCCAACATCCAGCCGATCGCTGCCGACGATGTCGCCAGGCTGGTCGCGGACGCGACGCTCGAGCCGCCGACGACGCAGGTCGTCGAGATCGCGGGCCCTGCGAGGTTCAGCATGGCCGACCTCGTGGCCACGTATCTGACGAAGACGGGCGATGCTCGCCGCGTGATCGGTTCCGCGGGGACACCGTACTTCGGTGCGGTGCTGGAGCCGGACACTCTTGTGCCCCGTGGGGACGCGCGCCTCGGCACGATCGGGTTCGACGAGTGGTTCGCCGCGCGAACGCCCGCGGCCGCGGCCTGAGGAAGGACGTCCACGGTGAAGCCGACACCCCCGCCGCTTTCCTTCCTCGACAGGTATGGCGGCCCGGACTTCCAGCCGCTGTACACCGCGAGCGTACGCGTCACCGGCGGCGAGGCGCGGCACGGTCGCGCCTCCGGAAGCGCACGCTCGACCGACGGCCACCTGGACGTGGCCTTGCGCCTGCCGACGGAGCTCGGCGGACCGGGCGGCGGCACCAACCCGGAGCAACTGTTCGCGGCGGGCTTCGCCGCCTGCTTCCACGGTGCCCTGAACCTGCTGGCGGCGCGCGAGCGGGTAGACATTCCGGATGCCGAGGTGACCGCTGAGGTGACGTTCGGCCGCGATCCGATGGACGGCCTGTTCACCCTGGCCGCCAGGGTCCGTATCGCGCTGCCGGGCGTCGAGCGGCGCGTCGCCGCCGCGCTGGTTCGCAACACGGAACGCCTTTGTCCTTACGCGAAGATGGCCCGTCAGGGTATCGACTGCGTCGTCTACCTCGACGCCTAACGCGTGCCTCGGACGATGCCTGTCGTGCCAGGTATCTGATCCGCCATCACATTTCCTTTCGTCCCCGGCCGAGTGGCCTACTACTCGACGCGCTCTCATGGGGCTATGATCCGTGCGCGGGCGGCCTCGAGGGGAGGCTGGCAGGGTGGGCCGGGCGCGCTCCCGGCTCAAGGGGCGGGTAGATGTCGAAACTGATCGAATTCCTCGAGCGCGTCGGCAGCGATGCGACGCTTCGCCATGCCGATGCGGAAGCGCTCGAAGCAGCCCTTGCCGACATCGACATCGACGATGAAACGCGGACCGCCTTGCGAAACGGCGATCGCGACGCGCTGCATCGCCTCATCGGCGAACGACCCTTCATCGTCGCGCAGATGCAGATCGGTCCGGACAGCGTGGAGACGCCGGACGACGAGACGGACGGCGACAACGACAAGGACGACGATGGCACCTCGATTTCACGCACGCCGGTCTCGGGCGAGACGCTCTGACGCCGTGATGCGCCTCGCGCGCCATGCGCTGCTCCTGATGGCTGCCGCGGCGCTCGCGCTGGCGACGGCGGCGCAGGCGGACGAAACCGAAGCGAACCCTTCCTCGCCGGCGGCGATCCTTTCCCGCGCCGATGCGATCAAAGGCTCCGATCCCGCGACCGCCGGGAAACTGATCGACCAGCTGCTGCCCATCGAAGCCAAGCTCGCGCCGGAGGAGCGCTGGCGGCTGCACTACATCCAGGGGTGGCGCGCCACGTGGCTCGGCGATTACGACCTGGGCAGGAAGGCGCTCGAAGACGTCGCCGACAACGCGAACAACCTCGTATTGCGCTTCCGCGCGACGGCGACGCTCATCAACCTGCTCGGCATCGCGCATCGCTACGAGGAGGCGTTCAAGCGCCTCAACCAGCTGCAGGAAATGATGCCCTCGATACGCGATCGCAAGGCGCGTTTCATGGGGCTGGGGGAGGCGTCGCAGTTGCTCAGCTCGGCCGGCCAGTTCGAGCAGGCGGAAGCGTACGCGCAGGAGATGGTGGACAACCCGCCGCCCGGCGACACGATCTGCAAGGGCGCGGAGCACCTCCTTCGCGCGCGCCGTGAAGCCAACCGCTTGCAGTCCATCGATCCGATGTTCGAACGCGCCATCGAGGTCTGCATGAACGTCGGCGACGACGTGTTCGGCCAGACGATGCGCGCGGACATCGCCGCGTTCCACCTCGACAAGGGGCGTCCCGAGGAGGCGGTGAAGTTGCTCACCGCGAATCGCGAGGCCATGCGCGCGCTGAGCTATCCAGTGCTGCTCGCCGAATTCGACGCCACACTCGCGAAGGCCTATCTCCAGCTCGGCGACCTCGTCAACGCGCGCCGGTACGGGCTTTCCGCCGTGGCCAACGCGAGCCAGGAGGAATTCATGGATTCGCGGCGGATCGGCTACGAGGTGCTGTACGAGGTGGAGCAACGCGTGGGCAACGCCGCCGCCGCGCTCGCGTACCACAAGCAGTACATGGCGGCCGACAAGGCCCATCTCGACGACGTGAGCGCGCGTAGCCTGGCCTTCCAGATCGTCGACCAGCAGCTCGTCGCGCGCCGTGCCGAAGTCGAAGCGCTCAACCGCCAGAACGAGATCCTGCGTCTGACCGGCGCGCTCGATCGCAAGGAGGCCGAAACGAGCCGGCTGTACATCGTGGTGCTGCTTGCCAGCCTGGCCGCCATCGTCTGGCTCGTGCTGTGGCTGCGCCGTTCGCAGCTGCGTTTCATGAAGCTGGCGCGCCGCGATGGCCTCACGGGGATCTGCAATCGCGAGCACTTCGTCGAGCAATCGGAGCGCGTGCTCGCGTACGGCGCGAGGTCCGATCGCGGCGCATGCCTGATCCTGTTCGACCTCGATCACTTCAAGAACGTCAACGACACCTACGGCCACGCGACGGGCGATGAAGTACTCAAGCGCGCGGTGGACGTCTGCCGTCGCGCTCTGCACGCATGCGACGTGTTCGGGCGGCTGGGCGGCGAGGAATTCGCGGTGCTGCTCCCGGACTGCAGCCCGGCGCAGGCGCGTGCGCGCGCGGAACAGCTGCGGCTGTCCATCGCGGCGACATCCGCCACGCAGGCGAAGCCGGACCTCGTCGTGACGGCGAGCTTCGGCATCGCCAGCACCATGCCCTGCGGCTTCGAACTCCATCGCCTGCTGGTCGTCGCCGACGCGGCGCTCTACCGCGCCAAGCGCGCGGGCCGCAACTGCGTGTTCATGGGCGACACCGGCGACATTCCGGATTCCCCGTATCTGACGGAAGCGCGGGGGTAGGCGACACATCGCGACCGATCGCCCCGCCGTGACGCACCGTCATACCGGCGCACGCCGGTATCCACGTCCTCGGTGCACGGCCTTCGCGAGGCGCCACACGCCGGAAGCGTCATCGCGAAAACCGATCGCCTCGCCGTGGACCCCGGCGTACGCCGGGGCGACGAGCCGTCGTACCGCCGGTATCCACCGCCCTGGTGTACGGATGTCGCGAGGCGCCGCACATTGAGCACATCGTCGCGAAATCGACCGCCCCGCCGCAGACCCCGGGGTGACGAGCCGTCATACCGGCGCACGCCGGTATCCACGTCCTCGGTGCACGGTTTTCGCGAGGCGCCACACGCCGGAAACGTCATCGCGGAACCCGATCACCTCGCCGTGGACCCCGGTGTGCGCCGGGGTGACGCGCCGGAGAGTCGCGGCACCCCTTGCCGTCATACCGGCGCACGCCGGTATCCACGGCCTCGGTCTGCGATTTTCGCGAGGTGCCACACATAGAGCGCGCATCGCGAAAACCGATCCTCTCGCCGTGGACCCCGGCGTGCGCCGGGGTGACGAGCCCGGTATCGACAGCAGCGATCCCGGAATTCAGGCGAAAAAAAAGGCCGCTTTCGCGGCCTTTTCTTCAGAACCCGTCGCAGCCGATCAGCGCTGACGAGCCTTGAAACGCGGGTTGCTCTTGCAGATCACGAACACTTTGCCGCGACGGCGAACGACTTTGCAGTCACGGTGACGCGACTTCGCGGACTTCAAAGAGGAAAGCACCTTCACGGCCAGCTCCTGAAACTTTAAGGACAAGGAAAAACGGGATTGTAACGACCTGGACGGGCTAGCGCAAGCGCCCGTCGCCATTCGTCTTTCAGCCGAGCCCGAGCTTGGCGCGGGCCTCGCGGACCGTGCGCAGGAAGCTCTCCAGCACGGGGGACGTATTGTCCACGCGCGAGGCCGCCGCGAGCAACAGGTGGGCCTCCGGATCGTCCACGGGAACGAACGCGACGCCGTCGAGCTTCACGGCGCGAAGCGACGCGGGCACGAGCGCGACGCCGATCTCCGCCGCGACCAGCGGCAGCAGGGAAGGGATCTGCTGGGCCTCCTGGCGGATGTTCGGGCGAAACCCGGCCTTGTCCGCGAGCAGTCCAAGGCGGTCGGTCAGGGTGACAGCGTGCGCGCGGGGCGGGGCGACGAAGCGCTCGGTGGCGAGCTCCGTCATCCGGATGGCGTCACGCTTCGCCAGGCGATGGCCGGCGGGCAGGGCGATGACGAGGGGCTCGTGGTCGATCACTTCCACGTTGAGCTGGCGGGCGTTGGCCACCCCTTCCGGACGGGCGCGCAGGAGGCCGACGTGGATCTGCCCCGAGAGCAGGGCGTCGTACTGGGCCCCGGTGAGCATTTCGCCCAGGTGCAGGCTCACTCCGGGTGCCGCATGTGAGAACCGCAGCAAGGTTTCCGGCAGCGCGCGATGGAATGATACGGAGACGGCGTACGCGAGCCGCAGCTGCCCGGTGAAGCCGGCGGCGGCCTCGGTCACTACGGTCCGGGCGCTTTCGGCGCGGGCGAGGATGGCCTTCGCTTCCGCGAGGAACAGGCGTCCCGGCTCGGTCAGCGCGACTCGGCGGCGATTCCGGTCGAGCAGCCTGACGCCCAGGTCGGCCTCGAGCGACTGGATCTGCTGCGACAACGGTGGCTGCGAAATATGCAGGCGCTGCGCGGCCTGGGTGAAACTCAGGGTTTCCGCCACTTCGACGAAGTAGCGCAGCTGGCGCAGGTCGAACATAGTCGTTTTTCGTATAAGTGGTCGCTGAAAGATATATTGGCCGGAAATTCCTAGGAAATCTAATATCGATCCTGACCTACCACCAACCCCTCCCCCTGGGTCGGTAGGTCCCTCGCCCCGCATCGACGCTAACTACCGGCATCTGGCCTACCTCCCCCCCCGAGGCCCATGCTGAGGCGTCCTCTGCGGGGCGACTTTATTTCCGGGCCCCGGTCGCCAGACCGGGGCCTTGTCGTTTCAGCGGGGCGAAGAGCATCGCCGATGCGATCGGCTCCCACCCTTCGGTAGCATGTGCGACGTACTTAATGCAGGCGCGTCTCGAACCGGCAGCCCGTCTTCTCCCGGACGCTGGCCTCGTCCACGCCCGGCGCGAGTTCGATCAGCACGAGGCCCTCAGGAGTCACGTCGAACACGGCCAGCTCGGTGATGATGCGGTTGACGACGCCCTTGCCGGTGAGCGGCAGGGTGCATTCGGTGAGGATCTTGGGCGAGCCGTCCTTCGCGGCGTGCTCCATCACGACCACGACGCGCTTCACGCCGGCCACGAGGTCCATCGCGCCACCCATGCCCTTGACCATCTTGCCGGGCACCATCCAGTTGGCGATGTCGCCCTCGCAGGTGACCTGCATCGCGCCGAGAATCGAAATGTCGATGTGGCCGCCGCGAATCATCGCGAAGGAGTCGGCGCTCGAAAAGAACGACGCGCCGGCGCGGGCCGTGACGGTCTGCTTGCCGGCGTTGATGAGGTCGGCGTCCACCTCGTCCTCGGTCGGGAACGGGCCGATGCCGAGCAGGCCGTTCTCGGACTGCAGCCACACGTCGACGCCGTCCGGAAGGTGGTTGGCCACCAGGGTCGGCAAGCCGATACCGAGGTTCACGTAGTCGCCGTCGGAGAGTTCCAGGGCGGCGCGCTGCGCCATCTGATCGCGGGTCCAGGCCATGGGAGTCTCCTTCAGGCGCGCACGGTGCGCTGTTCGATGCGCTTAGACGGCGCGGGATTGTGCACGATGCGGTCGACGTAGATGCCGGGGGTGTGGATCTGGTCCGGATCGAGTTCGCCGATCTCCACCATGATCTCGACCTCGGCGACGCAGACCTTGCCCGCGGTGGCGGCCATCGGATTGAAGTTGCGCGCGGTCTTGCGGTACACGAGGTTGCCGGAGGGGTCGGCCTTCCAGGCCTTGACCAGCGCCACGTCGGCGACGATCGAGCGCTCCATCACGTACATGTGGCCGTCGAATTCGCGGGTTTCCTTGCCTTCGGCCACCTGCGTGCCGTAACCCGTGCGCGTGAAGAAGGCCGGGATGCCCGCGCCGCCGGCGCGCAGCTTCTCCGCGAGCGTGCCCTGCGGGGTGAACTCGACCTCGAGCTCGCCCGCGAGGTACTGGCGCTCGAATTCCTTGTTCTCGCCGACGTACGACGAGACCATCTTGCGGATCTGCCGCGTCGCGAGCAGCTGGCCCAGGCCGACGCCGTCGATGCCCGCGTTGTTGGAGACCGCGGTGAGGCCCTTCACGCCCGAATCCCGCAACGCCTCGATGAGGAGCTCCGGGATGCCGCAGAGGCCGAAGCCGCCGACGGCGATCGTCTGTCCGTCGGCCACGAGGCCTGCCAGGGCCTCACCGGCCGAAGCGACACGTTTGTCGCGGGAGTGCGACTTCACCTGGTTCATGCGTCATCGATCCTTCCGGACGGTCCGGCCGCCGGTTCGCCCCTCATGATAGCGGAGGGCGGGGCGGCCCCGCGGGTGCCCTTTGGTCCAATCGCATCCGTGCACGATTCCGCCAAGAACTCGCCCGTGGACGGCGCTTTGATGGGCGGCGTTCCATCCTCGGCACCTTAGTCATTGGGAGAACCCACGTGAGCAAGCAGAAGATCGGTGTGATCGGCATGGCCGTGATGGGCCGCAACCTGGCATGGAACATCGAGAGCCGCGGGCACGCGGTGTCGATCTTCAATCGCAGCAAGGAGAAGACCGACGAGGTGATGGCCGAGAGCTCGGGCAAGAAGCTCGTGCCGACGTACACCCTCGAGGAATTCGTCGACTCGCTGGAGAAACCGCGCCGCATCCTGCTCATGGTGCAGGCCGGCAAGGGCACCGATGCCGTGATCGAGCAGCTGCGTCCCCTGCTGGACAAGGGCGACATCCTGATCGACGGCGGCAACACGTTCTACAAGGACACCGTGCGGCGTGGCGACGAGCTGGCCGCCGACGGCCTGCACTTCATCGGCACAGGCGTGTCCGGCGGCGAGGAGGGCGCGTTGAAAGGGCCGTCCATCATGCCGGGCGGACCGCGCGACGCGTACGATCTCGTGGCGCCGATCCTCACCGAGATCGCGGCCCGCGCACCCGACGGCGAGCCCTGCGTCACCTACATCGGCCCGGGTGGCTCGGGTCACTACGTGAAGATGGTTCACAACGGCATCGAGTACGGCGACATGCAGCTGATCGCCGAAAGCTACGCCGTGCTCAAGCACGTGCTGGGGCTGTCGAACGAGGAACTGGCCGACGTCTACCGCGAGTGGAACGAGGGCGAACTGGACAGCTTCCTCATCGAGATCACCTGGAAGATCTTCCGCCGCAAGGACGAGAAGACCGGCAAGATGCTGGTCGACGTGATCCTCGACCGCGCGGCCCAGAAGGGCACCGGCAAGTGGACGAGCCAGAGCGCCCTCGACCTCGGCGTGCCGCTGACGCTGATCACCGAATCCGTGTTCGCCCGCGTGCTTTCGTCGATGAAGGACGAGCGCGTGGCGGCGAGCAAGGTGCTCGCGGGACCGGCGGCGAAGCCATTCGGTGGCGACCGCAAGGCGTTCATCGAATCGGTGCGCCGCGCGCTTTATATGAGCAAGATCATTTCTTACGCCCAGGGCTTCGCCCAGCTGCGTGCCGCCTCCGACGAGAACCAGTGGAACCTCCACTACGGCGCCATCGCCAAGATCTTCCGGGCGGGTTGCATCATCCGGGCGCGCTTCCTGCAGAAGATCACCGAAGCGTACGACCGCGACGGCGCGCTGAAGAACCTGCTCCTCGATCCATACTTCCGCGACATCGCGCAGGATTACCAGGCGGCGCTGCGCGAGGTCGTCGCGGCGGCCGTGGGTACCGGGGTGCCGGTACCGGGTTTCTCGGCGGCCGTGGCTTATTACGACAGCTACCGGGCGGACACGCTGCCGGCGAACCTGATCCAGGCCCAGCGCGACTTCTTTGGCGCCCATACCTTCGAACGCGTCGACGAGAAGGGCAGCTTCCACGCCGAATGGGCGGAATGAGATCCTGAACGGCCGTCCGGAAAGCCCGCCCGCGGCGGGCTTTCCGGGTTCGCGCCGTGTCGTGGTGCGAATTGCGCCACACCGTCTTCACGCGACGCTGGCGCTGTAACAACCCTCCCTTTAGAGTTGGCGCATTCGGCGGCACCCCAGGGTGTGCCGACCGGGTCCAACGAGGGAGTACGTTGTTTCATGTTGAGAAGTTCGCTGATCGGCGCCACGGCGCTCGCGGTCGCTCTTGCCGGATGCACGACGCTGCCGCAGCCCCGCGACGATGGGTCGCTGCAGCGCGAGGCGCTCGCAGGCACCGAAAAGCCCGTTCCCCGGCCGCTCACGGTCGGCACGACCAATCCGCCGGTTCCGCCGGCCGCCCAGCCCGACGTCACGACGGGCACGGGTGAATTCGTCAAGGCCGTCGGCCTGCCGAAGGCGAAGCCGGTCGACGCGGGCGCGGGCACGGTCACCTTCAATTTCGAGAACCAGCCGGTCGAGTCGGTGGTCAAGGCCATCCTCGGCGACCTGCTGCACGAGAATTATTCGATCGTGCCCGGCGTGCAGGGCAACGTGTCGTTCTCCACGTCGCAGCCGGTCACCGCCGAGCAGGCGCTGCCGATCCTCGAGACGCTGCTCTCGTGGACCGGCAACGCGCTCGTCCGCTCGGGCGACCGTTACGTGGTGCTGCCCGCGAAGGACGCGGTCGCGGGCAACCTCGTGCCGAGCATCGGCGCGTCGGCACCGCCCGGCGGTCTGCAGGCGCGGCTGTTCCCGCTGCACTTCATCTCCGCCACCGAGATGCAGAAGCTGATCAAGCCGTTCGCGCGGCCGGACGCCACGCTGCTGGCGGACCCGACGCGCAACGTGCTTGTGATGGCCGGCACCCCGAGCGAACTGGAGAATTACCAGCGGACCATCGCGACGTTCGACGTCGACTGGCTGCGCGGCATGTCCGTAGGTGTGTTCAGCCTGCAGCGCGCGGAAGTGAAGGACCTCACGCCGACGCTCGACAAGCTGTTCGGCGAGAAGGGCAACACGCCGATGGCGGGCCTGCTGCGCTTCATTCCGATCGAGCGCACCAATTCGCTCGTCGTCATCAGCCCTCAGCCGGCCTACCTCGACGAGGTGAAGAGCTGGATCGACCGCATCGACCGCGGCGGCGGCAACGAGCCGCAGCTGTATGTCTACGACGTGCGCAACGTGCAGGCGGCGGATCTGGCCGATTACCTCTCCGACATCTATGGCGGCGGATCGGGCGGCGGCCGTTCGGGCGATCGCGGCGGCCGCGTGGGTCCCGGCCTCACCTCGGGCACGCTCGGCGGCGGCGACAGCGACCTGGGCAACCGCGGCGGCTCCGGTCTCGGCAGCACCACCGGTTCGTTCGGCAACAGCACGTCGAATTCGTCGGGGCTGCTCAACACCACGAACAACAGCGGTTTCGGTAGCGGTTCCTACGGTTCGAACGGAAGCATGGGCTCGTCGTTCGGCGCGGGCGGCTCGTCGGGGGGCGGCTTCGGCGACGACGACTCGTCGCGCCGGCAGCACAGCGGTCCGGTCACCACCGATGAAGGCGTGCGCATCACCTCGGTGGATGCGAACAACCAGCTGATGGTCCGCGCGCGTCCGTCGCAGTGGGCCGAGATCGAACAGGCGATCAAGCGTCTCGACGCCGTGCCGCTGCAGGTGCAGATCGAGACCCGCATCCTCGAGGTCGCGCTCACCGGCAGTTTCGAGTTCGGCGTGCAGTGGTACCTCGAAGGCCTGGTCGGCGGCACGAACGGCTCGGTCGGCCAACCCGGCAACAAGCAGCAGTGGGCGCTGGGCGACGGCGGCAACGTCTTCACGCAGGGGAAAGATGCGTTCTTCTATTCGTTCGTGAACAACAACCTCGCCGTCGCGCTGCGTGCGATCGAGAAGAGCGGCAATACGAAGACGCTGTCCGCGCCGTCGCTGGTGGTGCTGAACAACCAGAAGGCGCACATCCAGGTCGGCGACCAGATTCCCATCACGCAGACGTTCGTGAACACGAACGCGAACTCGGACAACACGATCGGCCAGGTGGAATACAAGGACACCGGCGTGATCCTCAACGTGCGTCCGCGCGTCAATCCGGGCGGCCTCGTGTACCTCAACATCAACCAGGTCGTGAGCGCGCCGGGCCCGAGGGACATCAACACGACCAACTTCCCCATCCAGCAGCGCGAGGTCTCCACGCAGGTGGCGGTGCAGAGCGGGCAGACGGTCCTGCTCGGCGGCCTCATCAAGCAGCAGGAAGGCACGTCGGATACCGGCATTCCGGGACTGAACCGCATCCCGGTGTTCGGCCGCCTGTTCGGCTCGACGGTGCGCAACCGCGACCGCACGGAGCTGATCGTGCTGATCACCCCGCGCGTGATCAGCAATGGCGACGAAGCGAAGCAGGTCACCGACGAGTACCAGCAGAAGTTCGAATCGCTGCGGCCGTTCCGTGCCGAGGCGCCGGCCGGCACCCGTCCGGCGACGGTCGTGTTGCCGCTCAACAAGCCCTGAGGCGGCGGCGGGCGCACGTCAGCGCGCTCCCACCCGAAGGCACGCGGGTGGGGGCGGCCCCGGTCGGGGAGGATGCTCGCGGCAGGGCCGTGGCTTGCCGGAGCCACCGTCACACAAATTCGGCAGCGTCGAACCGTGACGCAGGCCGCACACGCCGTACTCACGGAAGCCGTCGCAGATTGGGCCAGCGACTCCTGTGGGGAGAATCCGGTGATCCAAGACCTGGCTGGCTGGTCGAAGGTGCTCGAACTGATGCCGACCGCGATGTTCATTCGCGACGCCAGGCACCGCTGGGTGCTGGTCAACCGGATGGGCTGCGAGTATTTCGGCATCCATCCCGACGAAGTGATCGGGCGCAGCGACAGCGAACTCTTCCCGCCGGACCAGGCCGCGCGTTTCGCCGCCGGGGACGATGCCGTGCTGCGCAGCCACGAGGTGGTCGAGACCGAGGAAACGGTGACCGACATGCAGGGGCGGGTCCGCACCCTGCTCACGCGCAAGACCTGCGTCGAACTCGAGGGCACGCCGCATGTGCTGGCGTCGGTCACCGACATCACCGAACTGCGCGAGTCCGAAGCGCATGTGCGCTGGCTCGCCTGTCACGACGCGTTGACCGGCCTGTCGAACCGCACGGCGCTGTTCAGCCGTCTGGATGCCGCGATCGCACGAGCCGCCGGGGGCGGTGGCAAGGCCGCGCTGTTCTACCTCGACCTCGACGGCTTCAAGCGCGTGAACGACACCTACGGCCACCTCGCAGGCGACGAGTTGCTCGTGCAGTTCGGCACGCGCCTGCGTAATCTCGTCGCGCCGGGCGACACCGTCGCGCGCATCGGCGGCGACGAGTTCGCGCTGCTGGTGGAAGACGGGGGCGACCTCGACATCGAAGCCGTCGCCGAGAAGATCCTCGTCCTCGCCAGCATGCCGTTCGACGTGCCGGCCAACACCGCATTCATCGGAACCTCCGTCGGCGTGGTGCCCATCGACACGGATGCCGTCGCGGCCGGCGAAATGGCACGCAAGGCCGACAGCGCGCTCTACGAGGCGAAACGCGCGCGCAACCGCCATGTGATCTACACCAACGAACTCGACAACGCGCTCGCCCATCGGCGCAAGGTCGAGATCGCCCTGCGCCAGGCCCTGCGCACGGGCGAGGGCCTCGACTGCTACTACCAGCCGCTCGTGCGCGCGAGCGACGGCAAGGTGATCGGATTCGAAGCCCTCGCGCGCTGGCGGCATGCCGAGCTCGGCGCGGTGCCGCCGGTGCAGTTCATCGGGGTGGCGGAAGAGACCGGGCTGATCGGTGCGCTTGGCGAGTGGATCCTGCGTACCGCCTGCATGCGGCTGGCGCCGATGGGCGACATGTTCGTGGCGGTGAACGTCAGCGCGGTGCAGTTGCGCGATGACCGTTTCGCCTCGATGGTGCTCAACGCGCTGGCCGAGTCCGGCCTGCCGCCGCACCGCCTCGAGCTCGAGATCACCGAAACGGCGATCGTCAACGCGGACAGCACGACGGTGCGCCTGCTGAAGAACCTCCGCCGCGACGGCGTGCGGATATCGCTGGACGACTTCGGCACGGGTTATTCGAGCCTGACGCTGCTGAAGGACCTCGACGTCGACAAGGTCAAGATCGACCGCTCGTTCGTGCAGATGGCGCCGTTCGCCGACGATTCCGCCGCGATCGTGCGCGCCGTGTCGAACCTCGGCGCGGCGCTGGGCCTGTGCGTGGTGGCGGAGGGCGTGGAGACGGAACAGCAGCGCGCGTTCCTGCGCGAGGCCGGCTGCGACGAACTGCAGGGGTACCTCTTTTCCGCCGCGGTGCCGCAGGAGGGGATCGACCGGGTCCTCGGTTTCTTCCCTGCGAACGAGCCGGTCTATTCGGCGGGGTAAGCCTCGGCCGGCATCGGCCAGGTGCGGCGCAGGTCGGGCATGCCGGGCACGGTGGTCGGCTGCGGGAGCGGCAACGGCATGCGCATGCCGAGGATGCCGCCGGTGGCGTCGCCGACGATGGCGATCACGCAGCCGCCGCTGTCCTGCGACGTGCCGAACGACAGGCGCCCCCAGGGCATCTGCATCACGAGATAGCGGTTGGGCAGCATCGACGGGGCGGCGGGCAGCTTCGTCTCGGACGACGGCGCGTGGAAGGCTTCGTCCACCTCGGCGCGCTGGAAGCAGGGGCGCTGTTCGAGCTGGATCGAGGTGAAACGGACCATCGGGACGTCGCCGCCTTCGTTGAAACCTCGGGCTTCGAACGCCGTGATCCGGTAGCCGTCGCGGGTGACGAAGGGCTGGCTGCGCACGATCTGCGGCGGGGCGTCGGCGGTCGCGTGCAGGCCCCCGGGCAACTTGTTCGCGAGCGCGTCGACCGCGTTGGGTAACGTGCCCATGGTCCCGTTGATGATCTCCACCAGGGTCTTGTCGCTGCGGGGCACGCTCACCGGCACGGCGCCGACGGACATCGCCAGCGGCGCGACGAGCAGGGGAGCCAGGAAGCGGAGGTGGCGCATGGAGTCCGGAGCGGCGGGTTCGGGGGCGCTAGTGTGCACGAGTTGGCGATTTTCTACGCAGGGCGGATGGCATGGCGCGCCGCGCGGCCTTGCACTTGGCCCGATCGCCCGGATATTCCCCATAACGCCCCCAGCCCCGCCCCGATGACATCCCTGCGCTTCGACAACGCCTTCGTCCGTGAGTTGCCCGCCGACCCCGATCACCGGAACGTGCCGCGTCAGGTCGCCGGCGCGGCCTATTCGTTGGTCGACCCGACGCCGGTCTCCGACCCGCGGACGATCGCGATCTCGGACGAGGTGGCGGCGATGCTGGGCATCGCGCCGGAAGCGCCGGACTTCGCGCAGGTGTTTTCGGGCAACGTGCGCTGGCCGGGCATGACCGGGTACGCGATGGCGTACGGCGGGCACCAGTTCGGACACTGGGCCGGGCAGCTCGGAGACGGCCGGGCGATCGGGCTGGGCGAGGTGGTCACCGCGCAGCACGGGCGGCAGGAGCTCCAGCTGAAGGGGGCCGGGCGGACGCCTTATTCGCGAGGCGCGGACGGGCGCGCCGTCCTCCGCTCGTCCATCCGCGAGTTCCTCTGCAGCGAGGCGATGCATCACCTGGGCGTGCCCACCACGCGTGCGCTGTCGCTGGTCGCGACGGGTGACAGCGTGGTGCGCGACATGCTTTACGACGGCCATCCCGCGCCTGAACCCGGCGCCATCGTGTGCCGTGTCGCTCCGTCGTTCGTGCGCTTCGGCTCGTTCGAGCTGCCGTCCTCGCGCGGCGACGTGGCGCTCCTGCGACAGCTCGTGGACTTCACCATCGTCCATCACTACCCGCAGTTCGCCGATCTTCCGGGAGAGGAGGGCTACGCCGCGTTCTTCGCCGAGGTCTGCGAACGTACCGCGCGGCTCATGGCGCACTGGATGCGCGTGGGCTTCGTGCACGGCGTGATGAACACGGACAACATGTCGATCCTCGGGCTGACCATCGATTATGGCCCGTATGGCTGGATCGACGATTTCGATCCGGACTGGACGCCGAACACGACCGACCGGCAGCAGAAGCGCTACCGTTTCGGCCAGCAGCCGCAGGTCGGCTACTGGAACGTGCAGCGGCTCGCGCAGGCGTTGTCGCCGCTCTTCAGCGGCGTCGAGGCGCTGCACGCGGGCCTGGCCCGTTACGTCGAGGTGTTCGAGGCGTCGGACGCGGCGTTTTCCGCCGCGAAGCTCGGGCTCGCGCAGCCCGACGCGGGTGACGATGCCCTGATCGCCGATCTCCGCGGGTTGCTCCGTGCGGGCGGCATGGACATGACGATCTTCTATCGCGACCTGGCGGCGCTCGATCCGCACGCGCCGCACGTGGACACGGTCGGAGCGTCGTTCTACGACGACGCGGGGCGCGTCGCGGTCGAGGACGCGCTGCAGGCGTGGCTGCGGCGTTACGCGGAGCGCGTGCGTGCCGACGGCGCCGCGGAGAGCGGGCGCCTGGCATTGATGCACGCGGCCAATCCACGGTACGTGGTGCGCAACTACCTCGCCCAGCAGGCGATCGATCGCGCGGAGCAGGGCGACGAAACCGGCGTGCACGAGTTGCTCGATGTCCTGCGCCGGCCGTACGACCTGCAGCCCGGCAAGGAACACCTAGGCGGTCGCCGTCCCGACTGGGCGCGCGAGCGTGTCGGCTGTTCGATGTTGTCGTGCAGCAGCTGAGTCGGTGGGACTGTCGCTCTTCCGGGCGCCTCGCCGTGGGCACCGGCGTACGCCGGTGTGACGGGTAGGCGGGCGCGACGTTCCCGAACTACCCACGCACCCTCATCGTCGCACCGGTGCAACGGGCTAAGGGGGCGCGACGTTCCCGAACCACCTAAGGGCCCTCACCGTCGCACCGGCGTACGCCGGTGCCCACGGCGGGGCCTACGTCCGGGCGACGGCGCCTCACGCGCCAGCGCTTCTCGCGCAGCGTCTGGCGAACGTCAACGACCGGGGGTCGCGTTATCCGGCGGTAGTTCGGGCGTCGCCTTCCTCAGCGACTGCTTCACCGTGCCGACGTCGGCGGTGTCGTCGCTCATGTCGCTGGCGGTGGCGTGGTCCTGGCTCATGCCGTCCGCGCCGGTCATCTTGATCGAGCGTGTGCCGGTGAAGCGCATGGCGTCGTTCGCGGCTTGCTGGTTCGCCGCCGCCTTCGCGGGGGCGGACGGTGCCTCCTGCGCGAACACGCTACTGGCCAGCAGGCAGCCCGCGAGAAGGACAAGGATGGGTGTCGTGCCGCGCATGATCTGTCTCCCCGGGCGGTGAGGGCCGCCGTGTCGTCGCTGCCAGGGAAGAACGTATGCCGATGCGCCCCACGTTTCTTGTAGATAGCCCCAATTTTGGCCGGAAAGCGCGCCCATGAAAAAACCCGGCGCCTCGCGGCACCGGGTTTCCTGTCATGCGCTGCGCATTACATGCCGGAGGTGGAGGACTTCGCCGGCTCGGCCGTCTTCTTGTGCTTCTTGTGGGTCGACTTCATCGACTGGTTTTCCATCGAGTCGTTACCCATGGAGCTCTTGGAGGCGTGATCCTGGCTCATGCCGTCGGCGCCGCTCTGCTTCATCGAATCGGTGCCCGCATGTTTCATCGAATCGCTGGTGGAATGCGTCGGGGTGGCGGCGGTCGAAGCCGGCGTGGGAGCCTTCGAAGCGTCCTGTGCGAGAGCGGCACCGCTCACGGCCATACAGCCGGCCAGCATCGCGACGATCAGTTTCGTGTTGCGCATGACGAGTCTCCTGAAAAACTTATGGCGCCTGGGTAGCAGAGCGATGCACGGCGCAGAGGCATCGCTTACCGGTAGACCGGTCGGGTGGGCAAAACCTATCGCTTTTCGATGACGGACGCTCCTGCATAGCAGCAATTTTCGCAGCCACCGTTCAGGCAGAAATTAGGCGTGGTTCAGTGATGCCGCGGCGGGAGATGCGTGACGGCAGGCATCACTAGTGGAAGTCCCGCGAGACGGAACCCAGCGCGGGCAGCAGGTCGCTGAAATCGTGCAGTCGGCTGGCGACGAGGTGGCGGACGCCGTCGATCGATTGCCACTGTCCGTCCACGGCGAGAAGCACGGCGTCGAGGAGCGCATGGCGGCAGGCTTCGGCGACCCTGGGCCGTACGATCACGTTGACCTGCCCGGTTTCGTCTTCGATCGTGACGAACGTGATGCCGCTGGCGGTCTGCGGGCGCTGGCGCACGGTGACCAGCCCGGCATGGCGCAGCCACGTGCCGTTGCGTTCGTGTTCGAGGTCGGCGGCGCGACGCGCCCGGCGCGCCTGCAAGTTCTTGCGAATCAGTTGCAGGGGGTGCGCGGTGAGCGACAGGCCGTGCGTGGCGTAATCGGCGAACACGTTCTCGGCGAGCGTGGGCGGGCGCAGGGTGGGACGTTCCTCGGCGACCGCGTCGATCAACGGCAAGCCGCGTTCGATGCCGGAGCTTTCCCAGCGGGCGCGGTGGCGGTGGCCGCTGAGCACGCGCAGGGCGCCGGCGTCGGCGAGACGTTCGCGCTCGAAGCGGTTCATGCCGGCGCGGCGCGACAGATCGGCGAGGTCGCGCAGTGGCGCGGCGGCGCGCGCGGCGACGATGCGTGCGCCGAGATCGGCCGAGAGGCCGCCGACGAGGCGCAGTCCCAGCCGTAGCGCGTACCCGCCATGGGTCTTCGGCTGGGGTTCGAGCGTGCAGTCCCAGTCGCTGGCGGTCACGTCGGGCGGGCGCACTTCGACGCCATGCCGGCGCAGGTCCGCGACCAGCTGCGCCGGCGCGTAGAAACCCATCGGCTGGCTGTTGAGCAGGGCGCAGGTGAAGATCGCCGGGTAATGGCACTTCATGTACGACGACGCATAGGCGATGAGCGCGAAGCCGGCGGCATGCGATTCGGGGAAGCCGTAACTGCCGAAGCCCTTGATCTGGTCGATGATCTGCTGGATGAATTCGGTGGAGTAGCCGTTCTTCGCCATGTTGCGGCGGATGCGCGGCTCGAACTTCTCCAGCCCCCCGCGACGCTTCCAGGCGGCCATCGAGCGGCGCAGGTCGTCGGCCTCGCCGGCGCTGAAATCCGCCACGACCTGCAGCAGCTTCATCACCTGTTCCTGGAAGATCGGCACGCCGAGCGTGCGCTCGAGCACGGGTCGCACGCCCTTCTCGTAGACGATGTCTTCCTTCGGCATGCGCCGCCGCTCGAGATAGGGATGCACCATGCCGCCCTGGATCGGGCCGGGGCGGACGATCGCGACCTGGATCACGAGGTCGTAATACTCCTTCGGCAGCAGGCGCGGGAGCATGGACATCTGCGCGCGCGATTCGATCTGGAAGACGCCGGTGGTATCGGCCTTCTGGATCATCGCGTACGTCCGCGGATCCTTGTCCGGGATGTCCGCGAGCCGGCGGAAATCCGGACCGCCCTGGGCGCGCAGCATGTCGATCGCCTTGCGCATGCAGGTGAGCATGCCGAGCGCGAGGCAGTCGACCTTGAGCAGCTTCATCGTTTCCAGGTCGTCCTTGTCCCACTGGATGATCGTGCGATCGGCCATCGCCGCGTTCTCCACCGGCACGAGGTGGTGCAGCGGCGTGTCGGAGATGACGAAGCCGCCGACGTGCTGCGACAGATGGCGCGGCATGCCGGACAGCTGGTCGACCAGCAGCATGAGCAGGCGGACCGTGCGGCTGCCGGTGTCGAAGCCGCGCTCGCGCAGGCGTTCGACGATGGAGACCTCGCCATGCGCGTGGGAATACGCGCGGCTGAGCTGGTCGAGCTGGTCCTCGGACAGGCCGAGCGCGCGACCGACGTCGCGCGCGGCGCTCTTGTGCCGGTAGCTGATGACGGTGGCGGCGAGCGCGGCGCGTTCGCGGCCGTACTTGTTGAACACGTATTGCAGCACTTCCTCGCGGCGTTCGTGCTCGAAGTCGACGTCGATGTCGGGCGGCTCGTCGCGCTCGATGGAGATGAAACGCTCGAACAGCGTCGATATCTGCGAAGGGTTGACCTCGGTGATGCCGAGGCAGAAGCACACCACGGAGTTGGCCGCCGAGCCGCGACCCTGGCAGAGGATGTCCTTCGAGCGCGCGAAATGGACGATGTCCTGCACGGTGAGGAAGAACGCTTCGTATTCTTTTTGCGCGATGAGGGCCAGCTCGTGCTCGATGCGATCGACGAGGGTGGCCGGCGTGCCTTCCGGGAAACGCCGCGCGGCCCCTTCGTAGGTCAGGCGGCGCAGGTGCGTGGGAGGATCGAGGCCTTCGGGCACCAGCTCGTTGGGGTAGACGTAGTTGATCCGGCGGATGTCGAAGCCGGTGCAGCGGGCGGCGACGACGAGCGTCTCGTCGATGATGTCGCGCGGGTAGATGCGCGCGATCGTCTCGCGCGGGCGCAGATGGCGTTCGCCATTGGGGAAGAGCGCGTGGCCCGCCTCGGCGACGGACGTGTTCAGGCGGATCGCCGTCATGACATCCTGCAGCGCGCGGCGATGGCGCACGTGCATGTGCACGTCGCCCGCCGCGACGCAGGGCAGGTCGTGGCGGGCGGCGAGGTCGCGCAGCGCGGCGAGGTCGGCGCCGTCGTGCTGGCCGCGATGCAACTCCACGGCGAGCCATGCCCGCCCGGCGAAATGGGCGGCGATCCAGGCGGCGCGGTCCTCGTGCGTCGCGGGCTCGGTGTCGGTGTACGCGCCCGGCGCCCAGAGCACGCTCAGTCCGTCGCCGAGGGCCTCGATGTCGCGCCGGTGCAGTTCGTACGTTCCCTTCGGTGCGCGGCGGCGTGCCAGCGTGATGAGGCGGCAGAGTTCGGTGTAACCGGCCTGGTCTTCCACCAGCAGCACGACGACGGTGCCGTCGGACAGGTGGAACTCGCTGCCGACGATCAGCGGCACGCCGGTCTCGATCGAGGCTTCGAGGCCGCGCACGATTCCGGAGAGCGAGCACTCGTCGGTGATGGCCAGCGCGCCGTAACCGAGGACCTTCGCGCGCTCGAACAGCTCGCGCGCGCAGGAGGCGCCGCGCTGGAAGCTGAAATCGCTGAGGACGTGCAGCTCGGCGTAGGCCGGAACCTCGCTGTCCTCGTCGTTGGCGGGGACGAGGTGGGACGGGTCGAGGCGCATGTCAGGCGAACCAGCCGTGGAGCATCCAGCCGTCGAGGGTGCCCGGGGGGAGATAGGCCCATGCCTGCTGGCCCTGCGCGGTACGGACGATGTAGTAATCGCGGCGCGCGTCCTCGCCGTCCCACCAGCCGCTTTCGATACGTTCGGGGCCGGCCAGCACCATCGCGGGCTCGGGGCGCATGGGGATCGGTCGCGGCAGCAGCCACAGCGGACGGCGCCGGCGCGGCGGCGAGACGACGTTGCCGGGGGTGCCGTAACGCGAGGCGCGCTCGGGACGGTGATCGGCGACCAGCGCGATCTGCCGCAGCGCCGCGTCGCCGAGCCGTGCGCGCAGGCGTTCGTCGAGCGTGGGCCAGTCCAGTCCGTCGCCGCGGATGGGCTCGAAGAGATCGCGCAGCGGCGGGCGGAACGTCGGCAGCTCGGCGGCGTCGATCTCGATCGAGCGGGCGGGCGCGGGCAGCGTGGCCCGCTCCAGTCGCGTGCGCGCCAGTTCGAACAGGCGCTCCGCGTCGCGCTGCGGTGCCGCCATGGCGACGACGATGCGCGTGGATTCGCCGCGCGCATGCTCCAGCGTGAGCGTGAACCGCTGCACGCCGCCGTCGCGCGCCGCCAGCAGGTTGGCGAGCGAGCGAGTAAGGCGGCGCAACGGGAAGAGCAGCGGCTGGCTGCCGTCGAGTTCCATGTCGAACTCGATCTTCTGCACGAAGTTGGCCGGCGGTTGCCAGGCGGGCAGGGCGTCGGCGGCGTCGCCGCGCAGACGGTCGAGCCAGTTCACGCCGTCACGCCCGATGCGTCGCGTGAGTTCGGGGCGGGGCAGGCGGAAGATCTCGCCGAGACGGCGAAACCCCATGGCCTGCAGCGACGTCACCGTGGCGGCGGGCAACCCGGCCTGTGCCAGCGGCAGTTCGCCGAGCATGCGGCGCACGCCCTCGCGTTCGCCGATGACCATGCCGTCGGCGCTGGCGGCGAAGACCCAGGACGCGGCGGCGAACGGCGTGGCGGCCATCGTGTGCGCGTGGCCCTGTTCGGCCAGGCCCGCGCGCAGGCGTTCGGCGAGCACGGGCCAGCCATCGAACAGGCGCAGGCTGGCGCCGACCTCCATCAGGATCGCGTTGTAAGGCACCAGGCTCACGTGGCCGCTGAACTGGTAGCACCACGCGGCCAGCTCGGTCAGCAGGCGGTTCTCCGCCGCGGGATCGCGGGGGCGTACCTCGAGCGAGGGACACAGCGCCCGCGCGGCGGCGAGGCTCTGTCCGCGACGAACGCCCTGCGCGCTGGCATCGGCGTTCGCGGCGGCGATCAGGCGCTGGCGCGCCTTGTGATCGAGAAGAGCGGAGGGGCCTGCCTCCGGGCTCGCGGCGAAGGCGGCGGAGAACGCCAGGCCGGGAAAACGGAGACAGGCCCAAAGCATGGCTGTGCAGGAATGGCGAAGACGACGCGTCCGTCATGACGGCGTGGGACACGCATCGTCACGACGACGTCCATCAGGCCCGCATGCGCAGCAGCGGAGCGGTGGTGGTCAGCAGACCGCGCGACTTGAGCACCTCGACATAGGTGGCCTCGTCGCTGTTGCTGACCTTCAGGCGGAGAGCCGCGGGGCTGTTCTGCGCGGCGTGTCCGGCGGGGCGGAAGATCATGGCGCAGGCGTCGCCGCTTTCCGCGGCCAGCTGCAGGCGGCGCAGGCTGCGGTAGTCGATCTCGGGCAGCCAGCCGACCACGGCGCCGCAGCAGCCGGAGCGCAGGCACTGCTCCATGCTCCAGGCGGCCTCGGTGCTGCCGGCATGGATCTCGTGCAGGAAGCGCAGGTCGACGCCGGCCGCGGTGAGCGCGGGCGCGTAGGGAAGGTAAGGCGGCGCCACGAAGATCACGCGGCGGTGTTCCTGCGTCAGCGCGGCGAGCGCGGGCATGACCAGATCCAGCTCGCCCAGGCCATCGTGTTCGAACAGGATCTCGCTCAGCGCGCCCTGCGGCCAGCCGCCGCCGGGAAGTTTGGCATCCAGCGAGGTCCAGCCCGTGGACAACGCGCGCACGCGCGGCTGCCGATCGGCGGAACGGCGCCAGATACCGGGATGGTCGAGCACCTGGGCGAGGTTCGGGGAGGCGATGGCGTTCATGGTCAGGTCCTGCGGATGATGCCGACGTAACGCCCTTCGATGGCGAACGCGTGGCGACGGGGGTCGACTTCGATCGGCGAGAAGTCGGGGTTTTCGGGCAGCAACAGGAGGCGGTCGCGTTCGTGCTTCAACCGCTTCACGGTGACTTCGTCGTCGAGGCGGGCGACGACGATCTGGCCGTCGTTCGCGGTGGCGGTCTTGTGCACGGCGAGCAGGTCGCCGTCGAGGATGCCGGCGTCGCGCATGCTCATGCCCACCACGCGCAGCAGGTAGTCGGCGCGCGGGCGGAACAGCGCGGGATCGACCTCGAGCTGCGACTCGATGTTTTCCTCGGCGAGGATCGGCGAACCGGCGGCGACGCGGCCGATCAGCGGAAGATCGTTCGCGGCGCCGCGCAGGAGCGCCGCGTTGCCGGCCGGGAGGCGCAGGCCGCGATGCTGCGGCGAACGCTCCAGCACGCCCTTGCGGACCAGCGACTCGACGCAGGCCTGCGCGGAACTGTGGCTGGAGAAGCCCAGCGCGTCGGCGATTTCGCGTAGCGTAGGCGGCAGGCCCTGGGCCTGCAGGTATTCCTGCAGGAAGGCCAAGGTCTTTTGCTGACGCTCTGTAAGGGTTGGGCTCGACATGTGTACATTTGTACAGCGGTCGGCGCGGCGGTGCAAGCGGGATTCGTGATTGCACGTTTATGCACGATTGCGTACATTGGTGCGCATTCCGATGCCCGATGGAGCACGCATGCGGCCCGCACGAGCCACCCGACTGATCTTCCTGTTATCCGGCATCGGCATGGCCAGCTGGGCGCCCATGGTTCCGTATGCGAAGGCCCGCCTCGGCCTCGACGACGCCACGCTCGGCCTGGTGCTCCTGTGCATGGGCTGCGGCGCGGTGGCGGCGATGCCGCTCGCCGGCTTCCTCACCCATCGTTTCGGCAATCGCGACGTCATCGGCGTCAGCGGCCTGCTCGTGTGCGTGGCGTTGCCGCTGCTGACGATCGCGCCGGACGTCTACTGGCTCGGCGCGGCGCTGCTGTTCTTCGGCGCGTCGCTCGGCGTGGTCGACGTCGCCATGAACGCGCACGCGGTGGACGTCGAGAAACACGCGGGCAAACCCATGATGTCCGGCTTCCACGGACTCTTCAGCGTGGGTGGCCTGGTCGGTTCCGCCGGCATGGCCGCGCTGCTGAAGGCCGGTGCGCCGCTCACCGGCAGCGCGCTGGCCGTGTCGGCCGGGTTGCTCGCGATCGTCGCGACGCAGTGGCGGCACTTCATGGTTCGCCTCGAGGAAGGCGAGCATGCGTCCACCGGGTTCCGCATGCCGTCGGCCACGGTGTTCCTGCTCGGGTTCCTGTGCCTCGTCGTCTTCCTCGCGGAAGGTTCGATGCTCGACTGGAGCGCGGTCTTCCTGCGTTTCTCGCGTGGTTTCGACGCGTCGTCGGCGGGGTTCGGTTACGCCGCGTTCTCCGTCGCGATGGCCGTTGGCCGCCTGCTGGGCGACCGCATCACGGCGCACGTCGGACCCGTCACCATCGTCCGTGGCGGCGCCTTCATCGCGGCCCTGGGATTCTTCGTCGCCACGCTCGTGCCATGGGGACCGGCCGCGATGGCGGGTTTCGTCCTCGTGGGCCTCGGCGCGTCGAACATCGTGCCGGTGCTGTTCAGCGCGGCGGGTCGCCAGCCGGGCACGTCGGCCGGCATCGGCATCGCCACCGTCACCTCGCTGGGCTACGCGGGCATGCTCGCCGGACCCGCGGCCATCGGTTTCGCCGCCCACCTGAGCAGCCTGTCGGCGGCGCTGTTCGGCGTGGCCGTGCTGCTCGTCGTCGTTTCCGCCTGCGCTTCCATCGTTCGCCGCTGAGGGCCTGACCATGCACAACAAACGCGATGTCGTGATCTTCGATTTCGGCGGTGTCCTGATCGACTGGAACCCGCGTTACCTCTATCGCAAGCTGTTCGGCGACGACGAGGAGGCGATGGAAACCTTCCTCGCCGAAGTCACCACGCCGGAGTGGAACCTGCAGCAGGATGCCGGCCGTTCGTGGGACGAAGCGGTGCGCCTGCTCACCGCGGAGCATCCCACCAAGGCCGACCTCATCGCCGCCTACCAGCACCGCTGGGAGGAGACGCTGGGCGGCCCCATCGACGACAGCCTGCACATCCTGCGCGATCTCAAGGCGGCGGGGCATCCGCTCTACGGCCTCACCAACTGGTCGCAGGAAACCTTTCCCTTCGCGCGCGAACGGTTCGATTTCCTGGCCCTGTTCGACGGCATCGTGGTGTCGGGCGAGGAGGGGATGATCAAGCCGGATCCGCGCCTGTACCGGACGCTGCTCGAGCGCTACGACATCGATCCGTCCCGCGCGGTGTTCATCGACGACAACCGGGCGAACGTCGATGCCGCCAACGCGCTGGGCATCCACGGCATCCACTTCCACGATCCGGCGCAGCTGCGCAGGGATCTCGCGGACCTCGGTTTCCTGCCGTGAACGGCATGCCCGACACCACGCTTCCGCGCGAGCGGCAGCAGCTGATCCTCGATCGGCTCCGCCGCGACGGGAAGGTCGTCGCCGCGGACCTGGCGCAGGAGTTCCGTGTGTCGGAGGACTCCATCCGTCGCGACCTGCGCGACCTCGCCGCCCAGGGACTGTGTCGCCGCGTCTACGGTGGCGCGCTCCTGGCCGCGCAGGTCGCGCCGCTGGACGAGCGCCACCATGAGCGCGCCGAGCTGAAGCGATCGCTGGCGAGGGTCGCCGCCGGACTGGTGGGCGAGGAGCAGATCCTCTTCATCGACGCGGGCTCGACGAATACCGCGCTGGCGCGCGCGTTGCCCGAGCATCGCGGGCTGACGGTGGTGACGAACGCGCCGGACGTCGCCATGGCCGTGCTCGGCCGGCCCGGGTTCGACGTGATCCTGCTGGGTGGCCGGGTCGATCCGCGCATCGGCGGCGCGATCGGATCGCGCACGGTACGGCAGGCGCAGGACATCCGCGCCGATCTGTGCTTCCCCGGGGTGTGCGCCATCGACCCGGAGCGCGGGTTGTGGACCTTCGACGAGGAAGAGACCGTCTTCAAGCAGGCGATCATCGAGGCCAGCGGCGAGACGGTGGCGATCGCCACGCCGGACAAGCTCGTGGCGTCGGCGACGCATCACACGGCGCCGATCGGGGCGATCACGCATCTGGTGGTCGCGGCAGATACCGACGGGGCGATGCTGACGCCGTATCGCGAGGCGGGCGTGTCGGTAAATATGCCGTAGGAGCGCGCCTTGCGCGCGACAGCTTTTCGCGGTGAGCAACGGATCCTGTCACTCACGGCCTCAAAAGATGTCGCGCGCAAGGCGCGCTCCTACGATGGATGGAGCAGCAGCGGGCGTCAGCCCGCCTTCTTCTTCGCCAGGCGCAGCCAGGTATCGACCACGGTGTCCGGGTTCAGCGACATCGACTCGATGCCCTGTTCCATCAGCCACTCGGCGAGGTCCGGATGGTCCGACGGGCCCTGGCCGCAGATGCCGACGTACTTGCCCTTTTCGCGCGCGGTGCGGATCGCCATCGACAGCAGCTTCTTGACCGCGGCGTCGCGCTCGTCGAACAGGTGCGCGACGATGCTCGAATCGCGGTCGAGACCGAGGGTGAGCTGGGTCAGGTCGTTCGAGCCGATGGAGAAGCCGTCGAAGATGTCGAGGAACTCGTCCGCGAGGAGCGCGTTGGACGGCACCTCGCACATCATGATGACCTTCAGGTCGTGCTCGCCCTGCACGAGGCCGTTTCCGCGCAGTACCTCGATCACCCGGCGACCTTCGTCCAGCGTGCGCACGAACGGGATCATCACCCAGACGTTGGTGAGGCCCATCGTCTCGCGCACGTACTTCACCGCCTTGCATTCCAGCGCGAAGGATTCGGCGAAGCCCGGGTCGACGTAACGGCTGGCGCCGCGGTAGCCGATCATCGGGTTCTCTTCGTGCGGCTCGTAGCGCGAACCGCCGAGCAGGCCGGCGTACTCGTTCGACTTGAAGTCCGACAGGCGCACGATCACCGGCTTCGGGAACACCGAGGCCGCGATGGTGGCGATGCCTTCGCCGAGGCGATCGACGTAGAACGACACCGGATCCTTGTAGCCGGCGATGCGCGTGTCGATGCGGGCCTTCGTCTCGGCGTCCTGCTTCGCGTACTCGAGCAGGGCCTTCGGATGCACGCCGATATGGCTGGCGATGATCATCTCGAGGCGGGCCAGGCCGATGCCTTCGTTCGGCAGCATGCCGAAGTCGAACGCGCGCTCGGGATTGGCCACGTTCATCATGATCTTCAGCGGCGCCTCGGGCATGGCGCCGAGGTCGGCCGTGATGCGCTCGAACTTCAGGATGCCCTCGTAGATGCTGCCGGTGTCGCCTTCGGCGCACGAGACGGTGACGTCGGCGCCATCGGGGATCGCGTCCAGCGCGTTGCCGCAGCCGACGACGGCGGGCACGCCGAGTTCGCGCGCGATGATCGCCGCGTGGCAGGTACGGCCGCCGCGGTTGGTCACGATCGCCGCGGCGCGCTTCATCACCGGCTCCCAGTCGGGATCGGTCATGTCGGCCACGAGCACGTCGCCCGGCTGCACCTTGTTCATGTCGGCGAGCGAACGGATGACACGCGCCTTGCCGGCGCCGATCTTCTGGCCGATGGCGCGGCCCTCGGTGAGTACCTTGCCCTTTTCGCCGAGCTGGAAGCGCTCGAGCGTCGTCGCATGCGCGCGCGACTTCACGGTTTCCGGGCGGGCCTGCACGATGTAGAGCTTGCCGGTGTTGCCGTCCTTCGCCCACTCGACGTCCATCGGACGGCCGTAATGCTTTTCGATCACCAGCGCCTGGCGCGAGAGCTCCTCGACGTCGGCGTCGGTGATGCAGAAGCGGTGGCGGTCGGCCTGCGGCGTTTCCTCGATGCGCACGCGCTCGCCGGGCTGATCCGAATAGACCATGCGCTGCTGCTTCGCGCCGAGGCTGCGACGGAGCACCGACGGCTTGCCGTCGCGCAGGGTGGGCTTGAACACGTAGAACTCGTCCGGGTTCACGGCCCCCTGGACGACCATCTCGCCGAGGCCGTACGAGCCGGTGACGAACACGACGTCGCGGAAGCCGGATTCGGTGTCGAGGGTGAAGAGCACGCCCGACGCGCCGACGTCCGAGCGGACCATCAGCTGCACGCCGGCGGAGAGGAACACGTCCTCGTGCTTGAAGCCCTGGTGCACGCGGTAGGCGATGGCGCGGTCGTTGTACAGGGAGGCGAACACCTCCTTGACCTTGTGCAGCACGTCGTCGATGCCGACGACGTTGAGGAACGTTTCCTGCTGGCCGGCGAACGACGCGTCCGGGAGGTCTTCCGCCGTGGCGGAGGAGCGGACCGCGACGGCGATGTCCTTCGCGCCGGCGTCGTCGCACAGCTTGGCGTAGGCATCGCGGATGGCCTGCTCGAGGTTGGCGGGCAGGGCGGTGTCGACGATCCAGCCGCGGATCTCCTTGCCGCCGCGGGTGAGTTCGTCCACGTCGTCCACGTCGAGCGTGGCGAGGCGTTCGGCGATGCGCTTCGCCAGGCCGCTTTTCTCGAGGTAGGTCTGGAAGGCATCGGCCGTCGTGGCGAAGCCACCCGGTACGGAGACACCCAGTTTCGCGAGGTTGCCGATCATCTCGCCGAGGGAGGCGTTCTTGCCGCCCACCTTGCCCAGATCGGTCATGCGTAGCGCGTCGAGCCAGAGAACCAGGTCGCTCAAAGGAAAATCCTCACATCGGTTGGGCGGCGGGCCGCGCTGGGGAAAAACCGGCGCATTGTCGTAGTGGTATTGCACACGGGCAAGCGGCAATGCACAAGAACGGCCCGACATTCTGGGAGGTGGATGGTTATGCCGGCGTATTGGTCTTAGGGCCATGCAAACAGTGTGAATAGGCCCTAAGGTAAGGCCATGGACTCCATGCAGGGAAACCGTTCCATGCGGCGCACCGTCTTCTTCATTTCCGATTCCACCGGCATCACGGCCGAGACCATCGGCAACAGCATGCTGGCCCAGTTCGAGGGGGTGCAGTTCGACACCCACCGGCTGCCCTTCATCGACAACGCGGCCAAGGCGGAAGCGGCCTCGCTGCGGATCAAGACGAAATACGCCCAGGACGGCCAGCGCCCCATCGTGGTCAATACCATGACCTCACGAAGCCTGTGCGACATCGTCGCCGGTAGCGGCGCCCTGATGCTTGACGTGTTCGCCCCCTTCATCGAGCCGCTGGAGGCCGAGCTGGGCGCCAAGCAGTCGGGCGCGGTGAACCGCTCGCACGGCCTGGTGGATTTCGAACGCTACGAAGCCCGCATCGAGGCGACCAATTACGCCCTGGCGCACGACGACGGGCTGGACGTCGACTACAACCAGGCCGACGTGGTGCTGGTGGGGGTGTCGCGGTCGGGCAAGACGCCGACCTGCCTGTACATGGCCTTGCATTACGGCGTCTGTGCCGCCAATTATCCGCTCACGGACGACGACCTCGACAAGCTCGAGCTGCCGACGCGTCTACGCCCTTATCGCAGCCGGCTGTTCGGCCTCACCATCGACCCGAACCGCCTGGCGCAGATCCGCGAGCAGCGCCGCCCCGGCAGCCGCTACGCCACGCTCAAGCAGTGCCGCTGGGAACTCGAACAAGCCGATCGCCTGATGCGCCGGGAGAACCTCCCGGTCCTGAACACGACGCATACGTCGATCGAGGAAATATCGAGCAAGATCTTCGAATACCTCGGTATCGAACGCCATATGTACTGATGTGACGCACACCGGAGAAACGTGACACCCATGACCGCCGTGATCGAACGCCCCATCGCCCTCATTCCGGGACGCTTCGAGTTCCTGATGGGCCTTTACGCCGAGAACTACCATCGGCTGGCGCGTCTGTTCGCTCCGCAGCGGCTGTCCGCCGGGCGCTACGTCTCCGACGTGGACGACGGCCTCAAGGTCCGGCTCGACGTCCAGGAGAAGCATCCTTACACCCTGGAACTGGAACTCACCTACGACTTCGTCGACGAGGCCACCGGCCAGCCGTCGCCTTCGGCGCAGCTGCGCATGTACACCGACGCGCACGTCGCGGAGGCCATGCATTGCCAGCCGGGCCGCAAGCTGTCCGAGGTGCTGGGCCCGTTCCCGCCGGCCCATACGGTGCTGCAGCACCGCCTGCGCATGAACGGCTTCCTCAGCCGCTGGCTGGAGTACCTGGCGGAGCAGGGGCATTCGATCGGGACGCTGGAGCGGGTGGGCGGGTAATGCTGGGCGAGGCGGTCGTCTGGACCGCATCGGGAGTCGGGCGGTGGGAATCGGGGGCGGCACGGCCGGCGTTCGTCTGACGACGCGGGTGAGTCCGCGCTGGCGATGAGGCATCCGCAGCGCTACCGGCGTCCGCATGCTTTCGCCGGGAAATGCACCCCCATTTCCCATCCCCCGTCTCCCGCGGCGTAAAGCGCGCAAAATCGTCAGGCAAAAAAAAATCCGCCAATCGGCGGATTCTTCTTTGAAGTAATGGCGGAGCGGACGGGACTCGAACCCGCGACCTCCGGCGTGACAGGCCAGCATTCTAACCGACTGAACTACCGCTCCACACTACGTTCAACTTCCAACTACTACCAACTTCCTTCTTCTTCCTTGACACTCTCCGGCGGACCGGAAAGTGGCGTCCCCACGGGGATTCGAACCCCGGTCGCCACCGTGAAAGGGTGATGTCCTAGGCCTCTAGACGATGGGGACGTACTAGAAGTTGGTGGAGCCAGCCGGGATCGAACCGGCGACCTCCTGCATGCCATGCAGGCGCTCTCCCAGCTGAGCTATGGCCCCCTGCTGGAAGCCGCAAAGATTACGTCCGACCCGCGATTCCGTCAAGCATTCATTACACTTTTTTTGAATTTATTTTCGACGAATCGAGAATGACGAGTCGTGGCGCGTACTTGCGCGAGCGACGCTTCCGACGCCTGGCCACGCGTCGCGTGTCGATGGCGGTGTCCGCGGGTTAACCTGTCCGTCCATACATACAGGGACAGGCATGCACGGCATCGTTTTCATCCAGGACCTGGCCACGGTGATGCTCGTCGCCGGCCTCACGACGGTGCTCTTCCAGCGCCTCAGGCAGCCGGTCGTGCTCGGTTACATCATCGCGGGGCTGATCGTCGGTCCGCATACGTTGCCGGTGATCTTCATCCACGACGAGGAGACGATCCGCACGCTGTCCGAGCTGGGCATGATCCTGCTGCTGTTCGCGCTCGGCCTCGAATTCAGCCTGAAGAAACTGCGTGCGGTGGGAGGCGCGGCGCTCGTCGCCGCGTTCGCGGAAATCGTGCTGATGGTATGGATCGGCTACGAGATGGGCCGCTTCTTCGGCTGGACGGCGATGGATTCGCTGTTCCTCGGCGCGATGCTGTCCATCTCGTCCACCACCATCATCATGAAGGCGCTGGAAGATCTCGGTCTCAAGCGCGAGCGCTTCGCGCAGCTGATGTTCGGCATCCTGATCGTCGAAGACGTGCTCGCGATCGTGCTCATGGCCTTGCTCACCGGTATCGCCGGCACGGGCGATCTCGAAGCGGGCGAGGCGTTCGCCGCCATCGGCCGCCTCGGCCTGTTCATGGCGGTGTCGCTGGTGGTGGGCCTGCTGCTGGTGCCTCGGGTGGTCGATTACATCGCGCGCGTCAGCCGCAACGACGTGCTGCTCGTCGCCGTGCTGGGCATCTGCTTCGGCTTTTGCCTGCTCGTCACCGAAATGGGTTACAGCGTGGCGCTGGGCGCCTTCATGATCGGCGCCATCGTGGCCGAATCCGAAAGCGTCGCGCGAATCGAGCGCATCGTGATGCCCGTCCGCGACATGTTCAGCGCGGTGTTCTTCGTCGCGATCGGCATGCTGATCGACCCGCGCCTGCTGGTGCAGTACGCGCTGCCGATCACCGTGGTGACGATCGCCGTCGTGGTCGGCAAGGTCGTCACCTGCAGTTTCGGCAGCTTCGTCGCGGGCAACGACGGACGCACGTCGTTGCGCGTCGGCATGGGCCTGGCGCAGATCGGCGAGTTCTCGTTCGTGATCGCCTCGCTGGGCCTGACACTGAAGGTGACCAGCGGCTTCCTCTACCCCGTGGCGGTGGCGGTTTCGGCGATCACCACCTTCCTCACTCCCTATCTGATCCGTTCGTCCGACCCGCTGGCGCGTTTCCTCGGGCGCGTGCTGCCGACGCGCGTCACGGGCGTATTCGGCGCCTATACGGAGTGGATGGGCAGCCTGGGCCTGCAGGGGCAGGGCGCGATCGTGATGAAGATGATCCGTCGCCTCGTCTGGCACGTCGTCATCAACACCGCGCTGGTCGTGGCCGTCTTCATCGGCATGGCGTTCGCGTACCGCCGCGGCTTCCTGCACCTGGACCTCTTCAGCGACGAGCCCGCGGTGCGGCGCACGCTGGCCTGGTCGCTCGCCGCGCTGCTCTCGCTGCCCATGGTGGTGGCGACGTACCGCAAGGCGGCGGCCCTGGGCATGCTGCTGGCGGAGCTCTCGATCCCCGATCGCTTCGGTGCGCGGACGTGGCAGATCCGCTCGGTTCTGGGCCGGATCATTCCCCTGGCCTCGATGCTGATCCTCGGCCTGCTGGTGGCGGCGCTGGCTTCCACGATCCTCCCGCCGCGGGAGGTGGCGCTGGTGCTGGTGCTCATCGGGATCGGGCTGACCTGGCTGCTCTGGCGGGTGCTGGTTCAGGTCCATGCCCGGCTGCAGGCGGCCATTCGGGACACCCTCGAGAAGCCCGGCCAGGATCCCCATGAGTGACGGGTTCCTCGATTTCACGAAAGGTTGATGAACTTTTGGTGTGAAACCCTGTCTCTCGCCACGTCATTGCAAGCAGGGCGCGAACCACCGCACAATGGCGTTTCCGCCTCCACAAGGAGGTGTACCGGCGGCGTCGCCGAATCTTTCCAAGAGAGGGAGTATCGAATGAAGCACTTTTTGCGTCCCACGATGACGGCCGTCGCCCTGGCGGTTGCGCTGGGTACGGCCGCGGGCGCATCCGCCCAGGCCGCCAAGCCGGCCGCCGCCCCCGCGGGCGCGGTCGATAAGCAGAAGGCCAGCTATGTCGTGGGTTGGGACCTTGCCAGCTCGCTTCCGCCGCTCGTGGCGAAGGAAGTCGACGCGGCCACGGTCGCCAAGGCGCTTCAGGCCGCCCTGTCGGGCCAGAAGCCGACCATGAGCGAAGCCGAAGCCAAGACCGTCCGCGAGGCCTTCGTGGCCCAGCTGAAGGTCAAGGCCGAGGCCGAGTACAACAAGGTCGCCGCCCAGAACAAGAGCGAAGGCGACGCCTTCCTGGCCAAGAACAAGTCGGCCGCCGGCGTGAAGACGACGGCTTCGGGCCTGCAGTACCAGGTCGTCCAGGCCGGTACCGGTCAGCGTCCGGGTCCGAACGACACGGTCACCATCAACTACACCGGCACGTTCGTGAACGGCGAGAAGTTCGACTCCTCGGCCGACCACCAGCCGGCCGGCCCGGCCCAGATTCCGCTCGCCGCGGTGATCCCGGGCTTCCGTGAAGGCCTGCAGCTGATGCAGACGGGTGGCAAGTACAAGCTGTTCATCCCGTCGAACATCGCCTACGGCGCCAAGCCGGAAAACGGCTTCCCGCCGAACGCGACGATCATCTTCGACGTCGAGCTGATCAAGACCGGTCCGACCCCGGCGGGTCAGGGTCCGGGCGCCGGCGCGGCGCCGCAGGGCGGCGGCAAGTAAGCCTCCCGCGACACGCGTTACATCCGCAGAAGGGCCGCGAGCGATCGCGGCCCTTCTTTTTTGGGTGGAGCGACCCGGCTCGACCCTTCGTCGACGCCACTTGCCGCGCATCCGCCACTACAATAGGCGGCTACGGACATGCCGGGAGCACCATGAAAGTCACCATCTTTGGAACCGGTTACGTCGGCCTCGTCACCGGCACCTGTCTGGCCGAAATGGGCAACCACGTGGTCTGCGTCGACGTGGACGCCGGCAAGGTCGAGCGCCTGAAGAACGGCGACGTGCCCATCTACGAGCCCGGCCTGGAGCCGATGGTCGTGCGTAACCACGCCGAGGGCCGACTGGACTTCACGACCGACGCCGCACCGGCGATCGCCCATGGCGACATCGTGTTCATCGCCGTCGGCACGCCGCCCGACGAGGACGGCAGCGCCGACCTCCAGTACGTGCTGGCCGTGGCGAAGACGATCGGCGACCACATCGACCGATACACCGTGGTGGTGAACAAATCGACCGTGCCGGTGGGCACCGCCGACCGCGTTCGCGAAGCGGTGGCTGCGCGCCTCGAAGCGCGTGGCGTGGACGTGCCGTTCGACATCGTCTCCAATCCTGAATTCCTCAAGGAAGGCGACGCGGTCGAGGACTGCATGCGTCCGGACCGCATCATCGTCGGCGCGTCGAGCCCGAAGGCGATCGGCCTGCTGCGCAAGCTGTACGCGCCGTTCAACCGCAACCACGATCGCATGGTGGTGATGGACGTGCGCTCGGCGGAGCTGACGAAGTACGCGGCGAACGCGATGCTCGCGACGAAGATCAGCTTCATGAACGAGATCGCCAACATCGCCGAGCACGTCGGCGCTGACGTCGAACTCGTGCGCCAGGGCATCGGCGCCGATCCACGCATCGGCTACCACTTCATCTACCCCGGTGCCGGCTACGGCGGGTCGTGCTTCCCGAAGGACGTCCAGGCGCTCGCGCGCACCGCGCATTCGGTAGGTTACGACGCACGGCTGCTCGACGCGGTGGAAGCGGTGAACGACGCGCAGAAGTCGCGCCTGTTCGCGCTGCTCTCGAAGCACTTCGGCGGCAAGCTCGCCGGCCGCACGATCGCCGTCTGGGGACTGGCCTTCAAGGCGAACACGGACGACATGCGCGAGGCCTCGAGCCGACGTCTCATGGAGCAGCTGTGGGACGCCGGTGCGAAGGTGCGCGCCTTCGATCCCGAGGCGGCGCACGAAACCCGTCGCATCTATGGCGACCGCGACGACCTCGTGCTCGTGGAGCGCCCGTACGACGCGCTCGAGGGCGCGGACGCCCTGGTGATCGTGACCGAGTGGAAAGCCTTCCGCAGCCCGGATTTCGCGCGCGTGAAGTCGATGCTCGGCACGCCCGTCATCTTCGACGGCCGCAACATCTACGATCCGGCGCTCGTCGAGGAAGCCGGCATCGCGTACTACGGCATCGGCCGCGGTCGCAGCCTCGCGGGGAGCGATCATGGGTGATGTCGAGGAACGCGTCACCGAACTCGAGGTGCGCCTCGCGTTCGTGGACGATACGGTCAACGGTCTTTCGTCGGCGGACGTGGAAATCGCGCGCCGGCTGGACCTGCTGGAACGAGCCGTGCGCGATCTGCGCTCGGACCTCGTGAACATGCGCGCGGGCCTCGGTGGCGACACCGCCAACGAGCCGCCGCCGCCGCACTACTGAAGCATTCGAACGAGCCTTACCGAACATGGCAGAGTCCCTGCGCGACCAGTTGTTGAAGAGCGGCCTCGTCAAGGAGATCCGCGAAGAGAAACGGACGTCCACGCCGCCGCGGCAGGGCGGTGGATCGTCGGCGAGCGGCCAGCCCTATGCGGGCAACCGGCCGAAGCAGGGCGGCAAGCCCCAGGGCGGTGGCGGAAATCGCCATGGCGGCCGGCCCGCGCAGCACGCGGGTAAGCCGGGCCAGGGCGGACAGCGTCCGCAGAAGCGCAACGATGGCGAGATAGATCTGGCGAAGGCCTATGCCATTCGTGCGCAGACCGACGCGAACGAACGCCGCAAGGCCGAGGCCGAAGCCGCCGAGCAGGCGAGGCTGCGCAAGGAGAAGAAGCGCAAGGTCGAGGAGCTGCTCAAGGGCAAGGCGCTCAACCTCGCCGAAGCCGACCAGGTGCGGCATTTTCCTTATGGCGACAAGATCCGTCGCGTCCACGTCGACGCGGCGCAGTTGGCGGCGATCAACGCGGGCGAACTGGGTGTCGTGCAACAGGGTGGCCGGTATCTCGTCGTGCAGAAGGCTGTGATCGACGAACTGCGCGGCATCGCGCCCGAGTTCATCGCGTTGCTGGTCGATCCGAACGCCGTGAGCGAATCGGACGATGGGGTGCCTGACGATCTGATGTGGTGACGCCGCGCGCTTCGGTCGTGCTCCCGTAGGAGCGCGCCCTGCGCGCGACATCTTTTCGCGAAGAGCGACAGGTCCTGTTGCTCAGGGCCCCAAAACATGTCGCGCGCAGGGCGCGCTCCTACGCGGCAGGCGCCGATCGCCGATCGCATCGGCGATGGGTGCTCGCCCCGGTTCGCGTTTCGTCAGGCGGCAGGCGCCGAAAGCTCGGGGTTCTCCCAGCCTTCCTTCTTCGCGAAGCGCGCGCCGTGCTTCTGCTCGAGTTTCGCCAGGCGTTCGCGCACGACGGCCACGCCCTCGGTTCGCACGTACTGGATCGGACCGCCGCGGAAGGGCGCGAAGCCCGTCCCGAAGATGACGCCCGCGTCGAGCAGGTCGGCGTCGTCGACCACGTTTTCCGCGAGGCAGGCGATCGCCTCGTTGACCATGGGCAGGATCATGCGATCCGTGATGTCCGCCGGCGGGACGTAATCCGGATCGACCTCGGGCTTCTCCGGCTTGCCGTCCTTCCACACGTAGAGGCCTTCGCCGTCCTTCTTGCCGCGCTTGTTCGCCGCGAGCTTCTCCTCAAGCCCCTGCGGGACCTCGAGGCCGAGGAACGGTGCGAGTTCCTTGCCCACCGAGGCGCACACGTCGAGGCCGACGGTGTCGGCCAGTTCGATCGGGCCCATCGGCATGCCGAACTTCTTCGCTTCGCGATCGAGCACGGGCCCCGGCACGCCTTCGTTGTACAGGCGCATCGCTTCCATCAGGTACGGCATGAGGATGCGGTTGACGAGGAAGCCGGGCGTGCCCTTCACCGGCACCGGGAGCTTGCCGATCGCCTTGCAGAAGGCCAGGGCGCGCTTCTCGATCGCCGGATCGAGCGCGTCGTGGCGCACGACTTCGACCAGCGGCATCTGCGCCACGGGGTTGAAGAAATGCAGGCCGAGGAAGCGCTGGGGCGCCTTCAGTCCCTGGCGCAGTTCGTCGAGCGGAATCGACGAGGTATTGCTGGCGAGGATCTCGTCCGCCTGGAACTGCGGTTCGATGGCCGCGTACAGGGCGTGCTTCGCTTCCGGATTCTCGAAGATGGCCTCGATCGCGAGATCGGCGTCGGCCACGCCCTTGCCTTCCACGTCCGCGCGCAGGCGCGCCACCGCGGCGTCGACCTTCGCCGGCGCCTTGAGCTTCTTCTCGAACAGCGTGCGGGCGCGCTTGATCGCGGGCTCGACGAAGCGGGCCTCGCGGTCCTGCAGCGTCACCTGGAATCCCTTCAGCGCCGACCAGGCCGCGATGTCGCCGCCCATGGTGCCGGCGCCGACGACGTGGACATGAGAAATGCCGTGGTCGGTGCCGCCGCCGAGGCCCTTCAGGCGCTCCTGCAGGAAGAAGATGCGGATGAGGTTGCGGGCGGTCGGCGTCGTGGCGAGCTTCGCCACCGACTTCGCCTCGAGCTTCAGGCGCTGCTGGATGGACGGGCCGCCGCGCGCCCATGTGTCGATGAGCGCGAATGGCGCCGGATAGTGCTCCCGGCGGACCTTGGCGGCCGTCTGCTTGCGCACCATCGGCGCGAGGATCGCGCGGGCCAGCAGCGTGTTGGTGGCCCAGCCCTTCGCGCGCTGCGCGAACGGGCGGGCGGCCGGCCGGCGCGCGAGGGCGCGTGCTTCGGCGAGCAGTTCGTCGGGGCGCGCGAGACGGTCGACCAGGCCGACCGCCTTCGCGCGGCGGGCATTGAACGCCTTGCCGGTCAGCATCGCCGGCAAGGCGTCCGGCGCACCGATCAGGCGCGGCAGGCGGGCGCTACCGCCCCAGCCTGGATGGATGCCGAGCATGACCTCGGGCAGGGCGATCTTCGTCGCGTCGTCGTCGGCGGCGATGCGCAGGCGGCAGGCGAGGGCGAGTTCGGTGCCGCCGCCCATGCAGGCGCCGTGGATGGCGGCGACGGTCGGGAAGGGCAGGCGGGCGAGGTTCTCGAAGACGCGCTGGCCGTTCTCGATGTTCTCGAGGACGGTGCCGGTCTGCGCGTATTCGACGAATTCGCGGATGTCCGCACCGACGGCGAAACCCATCGGCTTGGCGGAGTGGATGACCACGCCCTTCGGTCCTTCGATGGCCAGGCGCTCCACGAGCGTGTCCAGCTCGTCGAGCACCTCGCGCGACAGCGCGTTCGCGCTGGCGCCCTCGCGGTCGAGCGTGAGGACGACGATCCCGTCGTCGCCTTCGCTGGTCTTCCAGTGCTTGAATCGGAGTCCTTCGAACATGGCTGGTCGTGCGGTGGCGAATGAGCGCATCACCATACCGTTCCCCCGTGCCGAATGCGATACCCGCGCGTACGGTTCCGGCCGCCGGGGGTGTCTGGCGTACGCCCCCGTATTGGGCGGATACTGCCCGCCAGCCAAGCCGCGCGACCGCCCATGGATCACCACGTAGGAAACGACGTCTTCGACCGCATCCTGTCGGCGTCCGGGCCGCTGGTCGCCCTCAAGACAAGCGAACCGGCCGTCCTTGTCGAGCAGTTCCGGCTCGTCGCCCGGCGCACCGGCCAGGCCGCCTACCTGTGGCGCCATGGCGAAGGACTGGTAAGCCTGCGTGACGCCCAGATGCGGGTGCCCGGATGCCAGCGGCTGGGCGACGCGCTGCGCTACATCCTGCAGAGCCTGCACTTCGGCGTGTACCTGATCGACATGCCGCCGGGCGTGCCGAGCGCGACGGACGGTGCGCTTTTGCGGCAACTCTCGCGTACCCAGACGGGCCATGTGCGTCGCGTCGTCCTGCTTGGTGCCGGCCCCACGCTGCTGGCCACGTTCGAGAACGACGTCAGCGTCGTCGAGGCCGACTGGCAGGCCCGGGCGGCCGCGCCGCGCCTGCGCGACGGTCGTTGGGTCGTCTGATGGCGCCCGCGAACGGCCCGGACGGCGTCCTCATCTTCACGGCGCGGCGCGACGTGCGCCGCGCGGTTTTCGACGCGCTCGACATGGACGGCGACTTCGTCCTCCTCAGCGCGCGCGACGCGGCGCAGCTCGAGGCGCTGCTCGCCGACGCGCCGCCCCTGCATGTCGCGGTGATCGGCGCCGACGCCGGTCCGGACATGGCCCAGGGCCTTCGCATCCTCCGCGCGTCGCCGGCCTACGCGTCGCTGCCGCTGGTATACGTGGTCGACGACGTACCGGGCATCGCGCCGGATGACGCGATCGCGTGGTTGCGCCAGGGAGCGATCGGCGCGGAACTGGCGCAGCGAGTGCGCGCCGCGATCCGCATGCCGGCGACGCCTTCCGTGCCGGCGCCGCAGGACTGGCGCTTCGCCTTCGACGCGGGAGCCGCGTGGGTCGTGGCAACCACTCCCGACGGCTGCATCGTGGAAAGCGGCGCGGCGATGGAGCGGCTGTGCGCTGGCGATGGCCCGGTGCAGGGCAGGCTGCTTTCCGAATGCTTCATCCTCGCCAGCGGTGCCACGTGGCCCGTGCCCGATGGCGACGGCATGCCGTGCCGCGTGCGCCTGCGCGACGGTCGGGAGATCGTCGGCGAGATCGATGTCCGCCACCTCGCAGTGGCCGGTCGGCACCGGATCGCGGTGGCTTTCCGCGACCTGCGCGCCGTGGAAACGGCGGGTCGCGCGCTGTCGCTGCTCGCGGTGCTCGACGCGTGCCCCAGCGACGACGAGGGCCTCGGCGAGGCCGCGGCCATGCTTGCCGACGCACTGGAACTCGACGTCGTCGGCGTGTGGTCGGCGCTGCCGGAGAGCGACAGCGGTCCCGAGGTCGTCGCCAGGATATGGAACGGGGACGGCACGGTCTCGTGGCCCGCCGCGGACGACCTGCCGCTGCTGAAGCTCTGCCTCGGCGGCGAGGTGCTGCTGCGGCTTGGCGACGCCCACGACTCGCCGCCGGGCGATCCGTTGGTGGACTCACTCGGCCTGGCGTCCTATGCGTGGCTGCCGTTGCTGGACGAACGGCGCAGCGTCCTCGGCGCGCTTTTCGCGGGTCGGCGGCGCCCATCCGGCGACACCGCCGTGCTCGGCGCGGCGCTGCGCGCCGCGACCTCCCGTTTCGCGGCGGCGCTGGAACTGCGCCGGGCGCGCGAGCAGGGACGCGAACGCGGGCTCGTCGACGCGCTCACGGGCTTGCCGAACCGACTCCTGTTCAACGACCGGCTCGACACGACGATCCGCGAGGCCGCGCGCACCGGCGAGCTGTTCGCGACGCTGCTGGTGGATCTCGACCGGTTCAAGACGATCAACGAGACGCTCGGCCACGCGGTGGGCGACCAGGTGCTCACGTCGGTGGCGAAGCGCCTTCGCGCCAGCGTCCGTGCGTCCGACACGGTGGCGCGCTACGCGGGGGACGAGTTCACGCTGATCCTCCGCCACATCATCAAGCGCGACGACGTGCTGCGCATCGCCGAAAAGATCGTGCAGGCGATGGAGGTGCCCCTGGCGCTGGCCGACGGCTCGGAACTGCAGGCCACCGTGTCGGTCGGCATTTCGTTCTTTCCCGACGACGCGGTCGAGGGCGAGCTGCTGCTGCGCCACGCCGACGAGGCCATGTATGGCGCGAAGAGCCTGGGCCGGAACAACTACCAGGTGTACGCGGCCAACGTGGACACCGCGCAGCAGCAACAGGCCGAGCTGAAAGCGCGCCTGCGCCATGCGGTGCGCAACGACGAGCTGCGCGTCTTCTACCAGCCGCAGGTGGACGCGGGGAGCGAGGACATCGTCGGTATGGAGGCGCTGGTCCGCTGGGAGCATCCCGAACTCGGGATGATCAGCCCCGGGTTCTTCATCCCGCTGGCCGAGGCGAGTGGCCTGATCGTGCCGATCGGCGAATGGGTGCTCCGCACGGCCTGCTCCCAGGCGAAGGTCTGGGAAGACCGCTATGGCCTCGGATTGCGCCTGGGCGTGAACCTCTCCGCCGTGCAGCTCATGCAGCCGAACCTCGCGGCCGTGGTCGCCGGCGCGCTGCGCGATTCGGGACTGCAGGCGAGCCAGCTGGAGCTCGAGGTGACGGAAAGCATCAGCGTGAAGACCGTGCCGCACCTGGTCGAAACGCTCGACGCGCTGCATGCCATGGGCTGCCGCATCGCGATCGACGACTTCGGCACCGGGGCGGCGTCGCTGGATTACCTGCGCCGCCTCCCCGCCGACCGGATCAAGATCGACCAGAGCTTCGTGCGCAACATCGGCGTCGACCCCGACGATGAAGCCATCGTCCGCGCGACGATCGACATGGCCCATCGGCTCAAGCGCGGCGTGGTGGCCGAGGGCGTGGAGATCGAGCAGCACCTGCATTTCCTGCGCGCCAACGGCTGCGACGAGCTCCAGGGGTACCTGTTCTGTCGCCCGTTGCCGACCGCCGCGTTCGAGAAACTGCTGGGCGAGCGGGAGCGGCTGGTTTCCGAGGGTCAGGCCGTCCCCGCCTGACCCGAGCTTGAGGTCCGCCCGCATGCCCCGCATAGTCATAAGCGGCAGGACGATCGGCGGGCGCGGGTGAACTTGCGTCCGGCCCGCTTGTCTCAGCTGCGCCCGCGACTGGCCCCGTAAGAGTTGAGGAGACGGCCCGGATGGGCGAAAACGAATTGGATCAGGCACTTGTCGAGCGTGTGCAGCAAGGGGATCGCCGCGCGTTCGACCTGCTTGTCCGCAAGTACCAGCACAAGGTGGTCGCGCTGATCTCGCGCTACGTCCACGACTGGACGGAATGCGAGGACATCGCCCAGGAGGCCTTCGTGCGCGCCTGGCGCGCGCTGGGCTCGTTCCGCGGCGAAAGCGCCTTCTACACCTGGCTCTACAAGATCGCGGTGAACACCGCGAAGAACCACCTGGTGGCCATGGGCCGCCGTCCGCCCACCGGCGACATCGACATCGAAGATGCCGTTTACGTGCCTGGCGCCACCCGCATGCACGAGAGCGCCACCCCCGAGCGCGAAATGATGCGGGAGCAGGTGGAACAAACGGTGTTTTCCACTGTCCAATCCCTGCCCGAAGAACTTCGGGCCGCGATCACCCTGCGCGAAGTGGACGGCAAGAGCTACGAAGAGATCGCCGCCATCATGGATTGCCCCATCGGGACGGTCCGTTCGCGTATTTTCAGGGCTCGCGAAGCCATCGACCAGAAACTGCGGCCGCTGTTGTCCGACCGCGAGGACCACACCCCATGAGCGAAGCCAATCGGGAAATTCTCTCCGCCGGCATGGACGGCGAGTTGTCTCGGGAGGAAATCCGTTTCCTGCTGCGTCGTCTCGAGGCCGATCCGGTGCTCGCCGATACCTGGGAACGCCTCCACGTCGCACGCGACGGCCTGCGCCGGCAGGGCGCTCCGCTGGTGTCGGGCGACTTCGCCAGCCGCGTCATGGCGGCCATAGACGCCGAGCCCGCGGCTTCGGCGGCGCCGCGTCGTCGCTGGCTGCACTGGTCCGCGGGCGGCGCCATCGCCGCGAGCGTGGCCGTGGCGGCGCTGATGCTCGCGCAGCCGGCCGGTAACGGTTCGGTTCCCGCGGACGTCGCACAGCGTGCCGTCGCCGGTGGCGACACCGAAGTCGCGGAGGTGTCGGTTCCGGCCGCCGCGCCGGTCGCGCCGCAGTGGCTCACCGGCAGCAACGCGTCGCAGTTCACCCAGAAGGCCGCCTTCGACAGCAGCGGCGATGCGGGTGCGGCCTACCTGCCGCGCTCGACGCCGTATCAGATCCATCGCGCCCGGGCGGCGGCGTCCACGTCGGATGGCAACGGTTACATGCTGCTCATCCGTCCGGACGGCAGTCGCTATGTCCAGCCGGTCGCCGCGCCGCAGGCTCGCTGAGCCCTCCGCGTTTCGCGCGCCGGCGGCTCGCCGGTGCGATTTATCCCATTCGTAAATCCCCGTGCGGCGTAGGCCGCACGGGCAGCCATGTCCAGGTAAAAAGGAGGAAATCGATGGCTTTGTGGCATGCACGCGCACTGTTGGGCGGTGCGTTCGTCGTGGCGGCGGCCGGCGCGCAGGCGCAGTCGCTGCCGGACTTCACCGGCATCGTCGAAAAGAACGCGCCGGCGGTGGTCCACGTCGAAGCGAAGACGACGGGCGCGGCGCGCAAGGCGCGCGGTCCCGGCGGCGGTCAGGACGACCAGGAAGAACTGCTACGCCGCTTCTTCGGCATGCCCGGCATGCCCATGCAGCCGCGAGAGTCCACCTCGCTCGGCTCCGGCTTCATCATCTCGGCCGACGGCTACGTCCTCACGAACGATCACGTGGTCGACGATGCCGACGAGGTGAAGATCCGCCTGCAGGACCGCCGCACCTTCACCGCGAAAGTCGTCGGCAAGGATCCCCAGTACGACATCGCGCTGCTGAAGATCGACGGCTCGGCGCTGCCGACGGTGACCATCGGCGACTCGCGCGGCGTCAAGCGCGGCCAGTGGGCGCTCGCCATCGGCTCCCCGTTCGGCCTCGACGCCACGGTGACCCACGGCATCATCAGCGCCGTGGGACGCAACCTCGGCAGCGGCGACCAGCCCTACACCTCGTTCATCCAGACCGACGTGCCGATCAACCGCGGCAATTCCGGCGGCCCGCTGTTCAACCTGCAAGGCCAGGTCATCGGCGTGAACTCGCAGATCTACTCGACCTCGGGCGGTTACCAGGGCCTGTCGTTCTCCATTCCGATCGACGTGGCGATGAACGTCGTCCAGCAGATCAAGGAGAAGGGCTACGTGTCTCGCGGCATGCTCGGCGTCACGGTGCAGCCGGTCGACCAGTTCGTGAAGAACCTCGACCTGCCGGACGCGAACGGCGCCCTCGTGGCGCAGGTCACGCCCGGCAGCGGCGCCGACAAGGCGGGGCTGAAGCAGGGCGACGTCATCCTCTCGTTCAACGGCACGCCCGTGACCCAGTCGGCGGACCTGCCGCCGCTGGTCGGCATCACGAAGCCGGGCTCGATGGCGAAGGTCGAGCTCCTTCGCGATCACAAGAAGCAGACCGTCGACGTCAAGGTGGGCGAGCTGCCCCGGGACAAGAACGCCCTGGCCGCCGCGGCTGGCGGCGACGAGGCGACTCCCGGCGGATCCGCCGCCGCGCTGGGCATGTCGGTGCAGGACATCGACGCGTCGGCGCGTGCCGAGCTCGGGCTCAAGGCCGGGGAGGGCGTCGTCGTCAGCCGGATCACCGGCGGTGGCGCGGCGAGTGCCGGCCTGCAGGCGGGCGACGTCATCCTGATGGTCAACCAGAAGCGCGTGGGCACCTCCGCGGCCTTCCGCGACGCGGTCAAGGGCATCAAGCCGGGTGATACGGCCATGCTGCTGGTGCGCCGCGACGACTCGACCCGCTTCGTCGGCGTGACGGTCCCCAGCGACCGCTGATCGCCGTGGGCCGGCCGTCGCTCGGCGGCGGTCGGCCTTCCATGCGATAATCCCCCGATTCGCGCGGGCCAAATGAGCTTCGCGCGCGTCGTTCGCGCCGCGAGCGATGGTGAACGTGACCACGGCGCTCCATGGAACTCATCCGCAACTTCTCCATCATTGCCCATATCGACCACGGCAAGTCGACCCTGGCCGACCGCATCATCCAGCTTTGCGGCGGCTTGTCCGAGCGCGAAATGGAAGCGCAGGTCCTCGACAACAACCCGATCGAGCGCGAGCGCGGCATCACGATCAAGGCCCAGTCCGTGTCGCTGCCGTACAAGGCGCGCGACGGGAAGACCTACCAGCTGAACTTCATCGACACGCCGGGACACGTCGACTTCTCGTACGAGGTCAGCCGCTCTCTCTCCGCGTGCGAAGGCGCGCTGCTCGTGGTCGACGCGGCGCAGGGCGTCGAGGCGCAGTCGGTCGCCAACTGCTACACGGCGATCGAGCAGGGCCTCGAAGTCATTCCCGTGCTGAACAAGATCGACCTGCCCACCGCCGACATCGACAAGGCCAAGGCCGAGATCGAGGCCGTGATCGGTCTGGACGCGAGCGATGCGATTCCCGTCAGCGCCAAGACCGGCCAGAACGTGGTCGAGGTGCTGGAAGCCATCATCCATCGCATTCCGCCGCCCAAGCCGCGCGACACCGACAAGCTGCAGGCGCTGATCATCGATTCGTGGTTCGACAACTACCTCGGCGTGGTGTCGCTCGTGCGCGTCATGCAGGGCGAGATCCGTCCGGGCGACAAGATCCTGGTGATGTCGACGGGCCGCACGCACCTGGTGGACGACGTCGGCGTGTTCACGCCCAAGCGCAAGAAGCTCGACAAGCTTTCGGCGGGCGAGGTGGGCTGGATCAACGCGTCCATCAAGGACGTCCACGGCGCTCCGGTCGGCGACACCCTGACCCACGCCGGCAAGCCGGCGGAAGAACCGCTGCCGGGCTTCCAGACGATGCAGCCGCGCGTCTTCGCGGGTCTGTTCCCGGTTTCGGCCGACGATTACCCGGCGCTGCGCGAGGCCCTCGACAAGCTGCGTCTGAACGACGCGGCCATGTTCTTCGAGCCGGAGAGCTCCGAGGCGATGGGCTTCGGCTTCCGCTGCGGCTTCCTCGGCATGCTGCACATGGAGATCGTGCAGGAGCGCCTCGAGCGCGAGTACGACCTCGACCTCATCACCACCGCCCCGACCGTCGTGTACGAGGTCGTGAAGACGGACGGCACGATCATCCAGATGGACAACCCGGCCAAGCTGCCTCCACCGCAGCAGATCGCGGAGATCCGCGAGCCGGTCATCGTGGCCAACATCCTCACGCCGTCGGACTACGTCGGCAACGTGATCAAGCTGTGCGAGGAAAAGCGCGGCGTGCAGCGGTCGATCCAGTACCTCGCCACGCAGGTGCAGGTGACCTACGAGCTGCCGCTGGCGGAGGTGGTGCTCGACTTCTTCGATCGCCTGAAGTCGGTGTCGCGTGGCTACGCATCCATGGACTACCACCTCGACCGCTTCGACGCCGGTCCGTTCGTCCGCGTGGACGTCCTGATCAACGGCGATCGCGTCGACGCCCTGAGCCTGATCGTGCACCGCTCGCATGCCGAACGGCGCGGCCGCGAGCTCGTGGAGCGGATGAAGGACCTCATCCCGCGCCAGCAGTTCGACGTGGCGATCCAGGCCGCCATCGGCGCCGCCATCATCGCGCGCTCGACCGTGAAGGCGCTGCGCAAGAACGTGCTGGCCAAGTGCTACGGCGGCGACGTCTCGCGCAAGAAGAAGCTGCTGGAGAAGCAGAAGGAAGGCAAGAAGCGCATGAAGCAGGTCGGCAGCGTGGAAATCCCGCAGGAAGCCTTCCTCGCCGTGCTCAAGGTCGACAAGTAAACCCGGCCACGGTCGTGGCATGACGTTTCACCCATGGATTCCCGGCGCCGGATGCGCCGGAATGGGCCCTAAGGGCCCCTCACTACTGATGGAGTTGGTATGGCGGCATTTGATTTCTCGGCGATCCTTCTCGGCCTGACGGTCCTCTTCGGCGTCGTCTGGCTGTTCGATCGCCTGTTCCTCGCGAAGGCGCGCCGCGCCCGGTCGGAAGCGGCCGGCACCGAGCAGCCCGAGCCGTGGCCGGTCGACTGGGCCCGTTCGCTGTTCCCGGTGATCCTCGTCGTGCTCATCCTGCGCTCGTTCGTCGCGGAGCCGTTCCGGATCCCGTCGGGCTCGATGATGCCCACGCTCGACGTCGGCGATTTCATCCTGGTCAACAAGTTCGCCTATGGCCTGCGCATGCCGGCCTTCAACAACAAGCTGCTCGCCAATGGCGAACCGCGCCGCGGCGACGTGGTCGTGTTCCGCTTTCCGGGCTACCTGTGCAAGGACGAAAACGGCAAAACGGTCCGCAGCGGCGACCTGACCTGCCAGGATCCGAACGCGCCGGTGCCCAGCGAGAACTGGATCAAGCGCGTCATCGGCCTTCCCGGTGATCGCATCGAGACCCGGGGCAGCGAGCTGTACATCAACGGCGAGCGCGTCACGGCCGACGAGATCGGCCCGTTCAAGGGCAGCATGAGCCGTCCCGAGGACCGTCTGCTCATGACCTTCGGCTCGAAGCTCTACACGGAACACCTGGGCAGCATCAACCACACGATCGCGCTCACGCCGGCCTACAACATGCCGCTGGACATCCCCAACGCGATGGTCCCCTCGGAAGTGCCGAAGGGCTGCTACATCGTGATGGGCGACAACCGCATGAACAGCACGGACAGCCGCTGGTGGGGCTGCATGCCGGAGCAGAACCTGGTCGGCAAGGCGTTCTTCGTCTGGCTCGCCTGGCGCGGCCCGGGCAACGGCTGGCTCGATTTCTCGAAGATGGGCCGGGTCATCCATTGATGTCGTGGTGCGTCCGTGACGCCCTGGGCGTTGCGGATGCCTCCGGACAAGGTAATCTCCGCTGCGGGGCGCACAGGGCGCCCCGTACGCATTCCACGTCTTGCACAGGGGGCCGCCACGGCGGCGGGACACGATCATGAAATCCAGGCAATCGGGCATCACCCTCATCGGCTTCGTCATCGTGCTGCTCGTGCTCGGCTTCTTCGCCTTCATGGCCATGAAGCTCGTGCCTTCCTATATCGAGTACTTCGGCGTGAAGAAGGCCATGTCGCAGGTCGCGACGAGCGGCAGCGCGCAGGACCTCGACAGCATCCGTCGCGATCTCATCTTCAAGATGGGCTTCCAGTACGTGGACGATGCGACGATCCAGCCCAAGGACATCACGCTGGACCGCGCCGGCAACGGCGCCACGCTGAAGATCGCCTACGACAAGAAGATCCCCTTCCTCTACAACATCGACTTCCTCCTGCACTTCTCCAACGCGGTGCAGTTGAGGAATGCGCCCATGTAACGAGACATCGTGCCGTTTCCTCATTCCTTCCGTAACCCGGACCTGGCCCAGCTGGCGCTGACTCATCGCAGCGCCGGGAAGCCGAACAACGAGCGCCTGGAGTTCCTCGGCGATGCCCTGCTGGGCGCCACGGTCGCGGAGCTGCTCTTCGAGGCGCACCCGAAGGCGAGCGAAGGCGAACTCTCCCGGCTCCGCGCGCAGCTCGTGAACGGGCAGGCGCTCGCGGTGATCGCCCGGGAGCTCGAACTCGGCGATCAGCTGAAGCTCGGCCCGGGCGAGCTGAAGAGCGGCGGTTTCCGTCGCGATTCCATCCTCGCCGACGCCTTCGAGGCCCTGGTGGCCGCGGTCTACCTGGACGACGGCTACGACGCCTGCCGCCAGGTCGTGCGCAGGTTGTTCACGCCCCGCGTGGCAGAAATCAAGCGTTCCAGCAAGGACGCCAAGACGCGCCTGCAGGAATGGTTGCAGGGCAGGGGCATGCCCTTGCCCGTTTACGAACTCATCGACAGCTACGGCGAAGATCACGAGAAGATCTTCGACGTGAGCTGCGCCATCGAGGAGCCGGAGCCGATCCGCGTCGAAGGACGCGGGGGCAGCCGGCGCTCAGCCGAGCAGGACGCAGCCGAAGCGGTGCTTCGCCGTCTGCTGGAAGAAAAGACATGAACGACATCGATACCCCCGAAAACGACACCCTGGTCGACGACGACTTCCGCTGCGGTTACGTGGCGCTGACCGGCCGCCCGAACGTCGGCAAGTCGACGCTGCTCAACGCCCTCATCGGCGTGCGACTGAGCATCGTCAGCCACCGTCCGCAGACCACCCGCCACCGGATCCTCGGCATCTCGAGCAAGCCCGAGGGCCAGATCCTCTACGTCGACACGCCGGGCCTGCACCGTGGCGGCAAGCGCGCGATGAACCGCAGCCTCAACCGCGCCGCGCGGGCGGCGATCACCGAAGTGGACCTCGCGGTCCAGGTGATCGAAGCCGGCCGCTGGACGGACGAGGACATGGCGATGTACGCGGCCCTGTCCGAGCAGAAGGACATGCCGAAGCTGCTCGCGATCAACAAGGTCGACCTGCAGAAGGACAAGGCGGCCATGCTGCCGTTCGTCGCGGACCTGATGCAGAAGCATCCGTTCGACGACGTCTATTACGTCAGCGCGCTGAAGTCGAAGGGGCTGGCGGGGCTCGAGAAGGGCATCCTGAAGCGCCTGCCGGAGCAGCCGGCGATCTACGGCGAAGACGAGATCACCGATCGCAGCGAGCGCTTCCTCGCGGCGGAGATGGTGCGCGAGCAGCTGATGCTGCGTCTCGACCAGGAGCTTCCGTACGCCACCACCGTCGAGATCGAGCGCTTCGAGGATCGCCCCGACGGCATCGCCGAGGTCCATGCCGTGATCTGGGTGGAGCGCGACGGCCAGAAGGCCATCGTCATCGGCGACGGCGGCGCGCAGCTCAAGGCCATCGGCACGTCCGCCCGCAAGCAGATGGAGCACCTGTTCGAACGCAAGGTGTTCCTCAAGCTCTGGGTGAAGGTGCGCGAAGGCTGGGCCGACGACGAGAACCTGCTCAAGCGCTTCGGCTACGAGTAAGCCCTCCGGGCGCCGTTGCCGATGCGCGTCGAACAGCAGCCCGCGTTCGTCCTGCACGCCCGGCCGTACCGGGAGACGTCGCTGCTCGTCGAATGCCTCACGCCGGATCTCGGCCGGATCGGCGTGGTCGCGCGTGGCGTGCGCAACGAACGCGCGCGCCTGCAGCGGGCCCAGCTCGAACCGTTCCAGCGTCTGGCGATGGACCTGATCACGAAGGGCGAACTGGCGACGCTGCGCGGCGCGGAGCCGTCGGGCGCGGTGATGCGACTCACCGGCGACGCCGGGCTGGCCGGCCTCTACCTCAACGAGCTGGTCGTGCGCCTGACCGGTCGCCAGGATCCGAACCCCGAACTCTTCGCCCTTTACGAGCGAACGCTGCGCCGGATGGCGGCCAGCGAGCCTCTGGCATGGACGCTGCGCCGGTTCGAGCGCGACATGCTCGATTCGCTGGGTTACGCGTTGCAGCTCGACGTCGACGCGTCGTCCGGCGAAGCGGTCGATCCGGCAGCTGCGTATTTCTACGATCCCGAATCCGGCGTCATGCCCGGACGCATGGGCGATCCGCACGCGATCCGTGGCGCCGACCTGCTGGCACTCGCCGCCGATGAAGCGCCGGATACGGCCGGCCTCGCATCGCTGCGGCGGATGATGCGCCAGGTGATCGCGTTCCATCTCGGCGGCGGCGAACTACGCGCCTGGCGCGTGTTGCGCTGAGGCGGCCCTTGCCGCGACGCCGTTGGGGCCGTGAGCC
>NZ_FODZ01000003.1:0-104446 GCF_900110505.1 Luteibacter sp. UNC138MFCol5.1 | reverse complement strand
GCGGCCGGGTCCGCTCCCACGAGGAAGCGGATGGTATCTGTGGGAGCGGCCCTGGCCGCGACGCCGTTGGGGCCGTGAGCCACAGGGCCTGCTGCCTTTCGCGAGAAGTCCGGTCCCACGGGCGGCTCTCTACGGCGTCAACGCCGCGAGGGTCGCCTCGACTTCCACCCGGAAACGACCGAGCGCATCCGGCGCGATGCCGTGGCCGTCCTCGATGTGGGCCTGCAAGGCTTTCGCCTGCATGCCGAGCCGGGTGGCGCCGCAGAATCCGCAGGCGGAACGCAGCCGATGGAGCGCTTCGACGAGGTCGGCGGGCGTGCGCGCGCGTTGGTCGAGCGTCGCGAGCAGCTCGACCAGTTCGCCGCGCAGCAGGCCGCGCAGGGCGGCCATCGTCCCCGCGTCGCCCGTGGCCTTGAGGCTGGCGTCGTCGTCGAGCACTCGGAGGTCCCGATCGACGCCGAGGGTCGCCGCGAGCGTCTCCAGCAGCGAGGCGATGCGGCACGGCTTCTCCACCACGCCGGCGAAGCCCGCGTCGGCGAGCGCCACGCGCAGCGTCGCAGGCATCTCCGCGCTGGTGGCAAGGGCGACCGCGTCGCGCGACGCCGCCGAGGGGTCGCCACGCAGCGCGGCGAGCACCTCGACCGCGCCCCCTCGCGGCATGCGGCAGTCCAGCAGGAGCGCGTCGAAGCGCTCCGACCGCGCGAGCGCGCTTGCCTCGGCGCCGTCCTGCGCCACGGAGGCGACGTAACCCTGCGTCCGCAGCGCGGCGCTTAAGAATTGTCGTGTCGACGCATCGTCGTCGGCGACGAGGACGCGCGCCCGTACGACGGGATCGATGACGGAAAGGGCTTCCTCGGGCATGTAACGTTCCGTGTCGTTCATCTGGATTTGGCAGAATGGCCGAGCATGCTTTCCGTATCAACCCGCACGATCCCCCTGATCCTCGTCGCCCTGGCCGTTCTGGCGTGGAGCGGCGGCGCGTGGGCGGGGCTTTCGGTCGGGGCCGACGCGCTGACCGTGCCGGGCATGGAACTGCGCGGCATGCATGCGGACATCGACCCCGTGGCCGACGGCCAGGGCCTGACCCTGAAGCTGGCGGCGGATCGCGCCGACCTCCCCGCCCTGGGCTGGCGCAAGACGGGACTCGCGATGGACGGCACGCTGGACCGCGACGAGCTCGGCCGCTGGGTGTTCGACGGTTCGGTGCGTCTTCGCGGGGCGCCGGGCGGCGCCCTCGGCGACGCCCGGCTGCACATGGTGGCCGACGACGCGGCGAACACCCTCGCGATCTCCATCACGCAGGACAAGGCGCTGGCCGAGGTCGCCATGCCCATCGATCAGCCGTCGCATGCCCAGATCACGCTCAAGGGCCTGCCGGCCGGGTGGCTGCAGGGCCTGCTGTCCACCGTCTGGTCGGGCAAGACCACGACGGGCCGGGTCGACGCCGATCTCGCGCTCGACCTGCTGGATGGGGGCGTACAGGCCGCCGGGCAGTTCGCGCTCGACGGCGTCGGGTTCGACACGCCGGGCGGAAAGATGGCGGGACAGGCCATTTCCGGCTCGGGCCGCCTCGGATTCGACAGCCGCGCGGATGGGAGCTCGATCGACCTCGACGCGACCCTGCGCGGTGGCGACGTCCTGCTCGGTGCCCTGTACGCCGATCTCCCGGCGCATGCCGTCCAGCTCTCGCTGGCCGCGCGCTCGCAGAAAGGGGCGCTGGCGATCCGGCGCCTGCGCCTTACCGATCCCGATGCGCTGCAGCTCGAAGGCGAGATGGCCTTCGCCGCCAATGGCGACCTCTCCACCCTCAAGCTCGACCGCTTCAACGCCCGCTTCCCGGCGGCGTCCACGCGCTACGGGAAGGGGATCCTGCGGGACGCGGGGCTGGGCGACCTGCGCATGACCGGCGAGGTGGCGGGCCACCTCGCGATGGACGGTGGCGCGATCAAGGCATTCGCCATGCAGACGCAGGGCCTGGACCTCGCGCTCTCGGAGGGGCGCCTGGGCATCGACGGCGTCCACGGCGCGCTCGACTGGAGCGCCGTCGACGACCGGCCGCAGACGCGCCTGGGCTGGCGCGCGTTGCGGGTCTACCGCATCCCCAACGGCGCGGCCGAGGCGACATGGCGCAGCACGGGCGGCGTGCTTCGTCTGGAGAAGCCGCTGGCGATCCCGGTGCTCGACGGGCATCTTCGCGTGCTGGGTCTCTCGTTGCGGCCCGCCGCCGCGACCGGCGAACGCCTGCAGACCTCGCTGGCGCTGACGCAGATCGACATGGCCGCGTTTTGCCGTGCGCTGGGCTGGCCCGAATTCCAGGGCAAGCTCGGCGGTGCCGTGCCATCGCTGCGCTACGTGGACGACCGCGTGGAGCTGGACGGCGGTCTGTCGATCAACGCCTTCGACGGCTTCATCGACGTGACCGGCATGACGCTCTCGCGTCCCTTCGGCGACGCGCCGGTACTCACCGGCGACATCGCACTGCGTCAGCTCGACCTCAGCCTGCTCACGTCGGTGTTCGATTTCGGCAGCATCACGGGCAGGTTGCGCGGTAGCGTGGAGAACCTGCGCCTCGTCGGCTGGACGCCCGCGGCGTTCAGGGCGAATTTCGTGGCGGACGAAGGCGGACGCATCAGCCAGAAAGCCGTGAACAACCTCACCTCGGTGGGTGGCGGCGGCATCGCCGGCGGGCTGCAGGGCGCGGTAATGAAGCTCTTCAAGACCTTCGGCTACAAGCGCATCGGCCTGTCCTGCACACTCAAGGGAGACATCTGCAGCATGGGCGGGCTGGGTCCGGCGAAGGATGGCTACACTATCGTCGAAGGCAGCGGATTGCCGCGTCTGACGGTCGTCGGCCACCAGCGCGACGTGGATTGGCCGACGCTCGTCCGCCGGCTGCAGGCCGCGACCCAGGGTGACGGACCCGTCGTACGATAGGTCGACCCGATCTAGAAACGGAGCAAGGAATCATGCGTAAACCGTTCATTTTCATGCTGCTGACGGCGCTCGTCGCGCTCGTGGGCTGCGTCACGATCAACGTCTATTTCCCCGAGGCGGCGGCCCAGAAGGCGGCCGACCAGTTCATCGGCACGGTGCTCGACGAGAGCGGCGCGACGAAGCCCGCACCGAAGGATCCGGCGCCGGCGAAGCCGCCGGCCGGCAAGCAGCCCTCGGCGTCGATCCTCGACCTCGTCGTCCCGGCCGCCCATGCGGCCGATTCGCCGGACATCCAGATTCGCACGCCCACGACCGATGCCATCCGGGAACGCATGAAAGGGCGCTTCGCCGGTCAGCTCAAGGGCCTGTTCGACAGTGGTGCCGTCGGCTTCACCGCGAACGGCGACGTGGCCGTCCGCGACGCGGGTGCGCTGCCGCTCGACCAGCGTTCGCAGGCCAATGCCCTGGTCGCGCAGGAGAACGCGGACCGTGCCGCCCTCTACCGCGAGATCGCGAGCGCCAACGGCCACCCGGAGTGGGAGCCGCAGATCCGCAAGACCTTCGCGGACGGCTGGATCCAGAAGGCGCCACCGGGCTGGTATTATCGTGACGCCTCCGGCGCCTGGAAACGCAAATAGGCGCCTTCGCCAGGAACGCTCGCGCCACCGTGTGGCGCGTCCTCCCAGCCAGCCCGGGCCATCGGCGGTCCGGGCTTTCACGTTTTTGAGCGCATGACCGAATTCGAAGCCACCATCACCGACCTCAGCCATGACGGCCGGGGCGTCGCCCGTATCGACAACAAGGCCACGTTCGTTTCCGGCGCGCTGCCGGGCGAACGCGTGCTGCTGAAATACCGCAAGCGGCACCGCAACTACGACGACGCCGAAGTCGTCGAGATCGTCGAACCCTCGCCCGACCGTGTCGTGCCGCGTTGCCGTCACTTCGGCCAGTGCAGCGGCTGCTCGTTGCAGCACATGGCGCCCGCGGCGCAGATCGCGGCCAAGCAGCACGTGCTCGCCGAGAATTTCGAGCGCCTGGGCAAGGTCACGCCCGAGGCGTGGCTGCCACCGCTGGTCGACCAGCCGTGGGCCTACCGTCGCAAGGGTCGCTTCTCCGTGCGCTACGTCGCCAAGAAGGAGCGCGTGCTGGTGGGATTCCGTGAGGAATCCAATCCGCGTTTCGTGGCCGACATCGAGACCTGCGAGGTGATCCATCCCGCACTGGGACCCAAGGTCGGCCTGCTCGCCACGCTGATCGGTGGACTCGACGCGGCGCGCGACATCCCGCAGATCGAATTCGCCGCCGGTGACGACACCGTCGCCCTGGTGTTCCGTCACCTCGCGCCGCTTTCGGACCGCGACCGCGACGCGCTCGTCGCCTTCGGCAAGGCGCACGGCTTCGCGATCTTCCTGCAGCCGGGCAACCACAGCACCGTGCATCCGATCTGGCCCGACGCGCCTCGCCTCGCGTTCGCGGTGCCGGCCGACGACGTCGAGCTGGAATTCCAGCCGCTGGATTTCGTGCAGGTCAACGCGGGGATGAACCAGCGGATGCTGGCGCGCACGCTCGAGCTGCTCGACCTGCGTCCGGGCGATCGCGTGCTCGACCTCTTCTGCGGCCTCGGCAACTTCACGCTGCCCATCGCGCGCCACGTCGCCGAGGTCGTGGGCGTGGAGGGCGAGCATGGCCTGGTGGAGCGGGCGGCCGCCAACGCCGCGCGCAACGGACTGGCCAACGCGTCCTTTCGCGTCGCCAACCTGTTCGAGGATCAGCGTGACGAGCCCTGGGCGAAGCAGGCGTGGGACAAGATCCTCCTCGACCCGCCGCGCGCCGGTGCGGACAAGGTGCTGGAGTATCTCCCGCGCAAGGGCACCGACCGGATCGTTTACGTGTCGTGCCACCCGGGTTCGCTGGCCCGCGATGCGGGTATCCTCGTGCAGAAGCACGGCTTCAGGCTCGTGTCCGCGGGCGTGATGGACATGTTCCCTCACACCGCGCACGTGGAGTCGATCGCGCTGTTCGAGCGCGGCTGAAGAGACGGAGCACGCATGGGCGTCGAAATCGAGCGCAAGTTCCTCCTCGCCGGCGACGGCTGGCGCGTCCTCGTGGAGCGGAGCGAACGCATGGCGCAGGGTTACCTCGTCGGCGCGGCCGCCATCGCGGGCGGCATGGCGAAAGCGTCGGTGCGCGTGCGTCTCGCCGACGGGCGTGCCTGGCTCAACATCAAGTCGGCCACGCTGGGCATCGAGCGCCACGAATTCGAATACCCGGTGCCGCCGGACGACGCGGAGCAGCTGCTGCGCGAACTGTGCGACGGCGTCGTGGAGAAGGTCCGCCATCACGTCATGATCGAAGGCGCGCACTTCGAGATCGACGAGTTCCTGGGCGAGAACACGGGGCTCGTCGTGGCCGAGGTGGAACTGCCGTCGGTCGACGCGCGTTTTCCGCGGCCGGCGTGGCTGGGCGCGGAAGTGAGCGAACAGGCCCGCTACTACAACGTCAACCTGATCGATCGGCCGTACGCGGCATGGTCGGTCGCCGAACGGGAAGGGAAGGGAGACACCGCATGCTGATCATCGGTCTTGCCGGCACCGAACTCGCGCCGCACGAGCACGGCCAGCTGCTCGCGCCCGGCGTCGTCGGGGCGATCCTCTTCTCGCGCAATTTCGCGTCGCGCGAGCAGGTCACCGCGCTCATCGAGGCCATCCGCGACATCGCCGGCGAGGACTTCCTCGTCTGCGTCGATCAGGAAGGCGGCCGCGTCCAGCGGTTCCGCGAAGGATTCACCCGGCTTCCGCCGCTGGCCGCGATCGGCGCGCTGTACGACACCGATCCGGTCGAAGCGGTGAACCGCGCCGAGGAACATGCCTGGATCATGGCGAGCGAAATGCGGGCCATCGGCGTGGATTTCAGCTTCGCTCCCGTGGCCGACGTCGGGCACGGGAACCGCGCGATCGGCAATCGGGCGTTCCATGCCGATCCCGACGTCGCCGCCGAACTCGTGCAGGCCTACGTGCGCGGCATGCACCTCGGCGGCATGGCCGCCGTGCTCAAGCATTTCCCCGGCCACGGGTTCGTTCGCGAGGACACCCACGAGGCCGCCGCGATCGACACCCGCAGCAAGGCCGACATCCTCGGTGGCGACCTCAAGCCGTTCGTCGCGGGCATCGAGGCACGTGCCGAAGCCGTCATGGCGGCGCACGTCACGTACACCGCGGTCGACGACCAGCCGGCCGGTTACTCCCACGTGTGGATCGAGGAGATCCTGCGCGGCGAACTCGGCTTCCGCGGCTGCGTGTTCGGCGACGACATCAGCATGGCCGCCGCCGGCAGCGTCGGCGGTGTCGCGGCACGCGCTGCGGCGAACCTCGACGCCGGCTGCGACCTCGTGCTGGCCTGTTTCCCCGACGTGGTGCCCGAAGCGATCGAGGCGGTGAAGGACCGCCGACCGTCGCCGGTCGAGCGCATCGCGCCCCTGCGCGGCGCGATCGGCTCGACCTGGGAAGGCCTCGTCGACAATCCCCAACGCGACCGCTTCATCGCGCGCGTGACCGCCCTGGAGTCCTGATCCGCCCATGACCGCCGCTTCGCTCGATACCGCGCTTCAGAACGCCGACATCCTGTTCACCCGTGAGCAGCTCGACGTCGAAATCGCCCGCATGGGGCAGGAGATCGACGCCGCCCTCGCGGGCGAGCGCCCGGTGTTCCTCACCGTCATGCACGGTGCCCTGATCTTCGCCGGTCAGCTCGCGCTGCGGATCGGAACGGACCTCGAGTTCGACTACGTGCACGCCACGCGCTACCGCGGGCAGACCAGCGGCAGCGAACTGCACTGGTTGCGCCGTCCGGAGGTGCCGCTGAACGGACGTACCGTGCTGCTCGTCGACGACATCCTCGACGAAGGCCACACGCTGAAAGCCGTGCGCGACGCCTGCCTCGACATGGGCGCGGCGCGGGTGCTGCTCGCCGTGCTCTGCACCAAACTTCATGGCCGCCGCGCCGAAGGCATCGAGGCCGACTTCAGCGGCGTCGACCTGCCGGACCGCTACGTGTTCGGCTACGGCATGGATTACCACGAGCAGGCGCGCAACCTGCCCGCCATCTACGCGCTGAAGGACTGACCCCGATGAGCATCGATCTCGCCGTCATCGGCGGCAGTGGCCTCTACGCCTTCGACGGTCTGGAGAACCCCGAGCGGCACGCGGTGGACACGCCGTTCGGGCCGGCCTCCGGCGATGTCGTCACGGGAACCTTCCGTGGCAAGCGGCTCGCGTTCCTCGCGCGGCACGGCGAGAGCCACACCGTGCCCCCGCACCGCGTGAACTACCGGGCCAATCTCTGGGCCCTGCATGAGCTCGGGGCGCGCCGGGTCGTCGCGATCAACGCCGTCGGCGGCATTCGCGACGACATGGGGCCGCGCACCCTCGTGGTGCCCGACCAGATCATCGACTACACCCACGGCCGCTACACCAGCTTCAACGACGTCGACGGCGCCGAAGTCCGCCACATCGATTTCAGCGAGCCGTATACGGCGAGCCTGCGCGCGGCGATCGTCGCGGCCGCCCGCGCCGAGGGGCTCGCGGTGATCGACGGCGGCGTCCACGGCGTGACCCAGGGTCCGCGCCTGGAGACCCGTGCCGAGATCGCGCGGATGAAGCGCGACGGCTGCGACCTGGTCGGCATGACGGGCATGCCGGAGGCGGCGCTGGCGAGGGAACTGGATCTGGAATTCGCCTGCCTGGCGCTGGTGGCCAACTTCGCCGCGGGCGCCGGCGACGACGAGGAAATCAGCATCGAGGAGATCTTCGCGCACCTGGCGGCGGCCACCGCCAACGTGCCGCCGATCCTGGGACGCCTGCTGGCGCAGGGGTAACCGGAAAGAATCGCAGTTGCGCTTTGGTCTGAAACATGTTGATACTTCCGTCGCGCCGCGGGGGCAGGCCAAGGGGATCCATGGGGAACGCCTCGCCATCCGGGAGCGCTTCCAGTCCATGTCCAGAGGTTTCCGCAATGCGTTTCGGTACGGTCAAGTGGTTCAACGATGCCAAGGGTTTCGGTTTCATCGCGCCCGAGGACGGTGGGGAGGACGTGTTCGTCCACTTTTCTGCGATCAATTCGAAGGGGTTCCGTAGTCTCCAGGAAGGCCAGCGCGTGAAGTTCGAAGTGACCCAGGGCCCGAAGGGTGCCCAGGCGTCGGGCGTCGAAGTCGCCGCTTAATCGCCGGCGCATCGCCGAAAAAAGACCCCGCCGGTGACGGCGGGGTTTTTTTTCGGCTGGCTGTTGTGGGAGCCCGCTTGCGGGCGAAGGGTGCTCGCGACGACACGTCGGCATGGCAGGTTTCCACCTGTGCACAGGCACGCGGCCGGCTTCGCCGCCGCCCGCGGCCCCGCACGCTCGCACGCATGCATCGCACCGCCGGCTCGTCCCTCATCGAAGCCCTCGTCGCGCTCGCCGTCTTCGCGATCGGCGCGGCGGCCAACGCGACCTGGATGGCGCACGCGCTGGCGACACATGCGCGCGCATCCCGGCTCGTCGCCGCCGCGTCGATCGCATCCGGACTCGAGGCACGGATGCGCGTCAACGGCGGGGCGGCATGGGCCGGCGAGTATGCGCGTCTCGCGAAGCCAACCATCGACTGCCGCACCCGATGCGACGGCGCGCAGATCGCGGCCGGCGACATCGCCGCCTTCCGCGCCGCGCTGCGCGACCACCTCGGGCCCGCCGCGTCGGGTGATGTGTCGTGCGACCGTTCCGCATGCACGATTCGCATCGCGTGGCAGCGCGGCGAATTGCTCGCCTGGCCCGTCGTTCCATGACGCGCGCCGCACGGGGCAGCACGCTGATCGAACTGCTCGTCGGGCTTGCCGTCGCCACGCTCGTCGCGGCCATCGCCATGACATCCCTGTCGTTGGCCGGCGTCGCGGCGGCGCGCAGGCTCGCGACGGCACGCGCGGACGACGCGGCATGGCTGGCGCTCGCAGCGATCGCCCGGGACCTCCGGTCGTCGGACACGTGGCACGGTTGCGTGGGTTCGATCGCCTGTGCGGGGCACGAGGGCCACGAGGGGCCCGCGGCCCTCGTGCTGGCGGTGGACGGCAGGCAGGTCGCCTGGTTCACGGAGCGCGGACTGATGCGTTGCGAGCTTACCTGCGAGACCTACCTCGACGGCATCGCGCGCGTCGCCTTCCGGGCCGACGTGCCCGGCCCGAACGGATCGATCCGGCGCGTGCCGCTGGCGGAAGGACACGGCGACGACGCACTGGCGATCGGCGTCGCACTGTGGACGACCGATGGCCGTCGTTTCGAACGCACCGTATGGCGACCGCATGCGCGCTGAGCGCGGCGCCATCCTCGTCGTGGTGCTGGCGATGCTCGCCATGCTCTCGATCGTCGCGGCCGCGCTGGCCGAATCGGCGCGGGCACGCCTGCTCGCCGCGCACGCGTTCGTTCGCGCCGAGCGCTGCGCGGCTGGCCGTCCGGGCGACGGGCATGCGACCATCGGGAACGACGCGACAGGCGCGTCGTCGATTGAGGGTACCCATGGATCGCAGACGTTTCCTCCAGGGGGCGACGATCGCCTCCGGCATGGCGCTGACCGCGCAGGGCATCGGCAGGGGCGCGGCGCCGGTTGCGACGGCTAGCGGCGGCATGCTTCCGCGCGTGTGTTCGACGTGGGACTTCGGCGTCGCCGCCAACCAGGCGGCGTGGAAAGTGCTCTCGACGGGCGGACGTTCGCTCGACGCGGTGGAGCAGGGCGTGCGCGTGCCCGAGGCCGACCTGCGCAACCACAGCGTGGGCAAAGGCGGCTATCCCGACCGCGACGGCAAGGTCACCCTCGACGCCAGCATCATGGACGAGCACGGCAACTGCGGTGCCGTCGCGGCGATGGAGCACATCGCCCATCCGATCTCGGTGGCGCGCCGCGTGATGGAGCGCACGCCGCACGTGCTGCTGGCGGGCGACGGCGCCCTCCAGTTCGCGCTCGAGCAGGGATTCCCGCGCGAGGAACTGCTGACGCCGGATTCGGAGAAGGCCTGGCACGAGTGGCTGAAGACGGCGAAGTACAAGCCGGTCGCCAACAGCGAAGTGAAGACGTACAACGCGGGCCCCGGTGGCACGCCCGGCGATGCGAGCAACCACGACACCATCGGCATGATCGCCATCGACGCGAAGGGCAACCTGTCCGGCGCCTGCACGACGAGTGGCATGGCGTGGAAGCTCCACGGCCGCGTCGGCGACAGCCCGATCATCGGCGCCGGCCTCTACGTCGACAACGAGGTCGGCGGCGCGACGTCGACGGGCGTGGGCGAGGAAGTGATCCGCAACGTCGGCAGCTTCCTCGTCGTGGAACTGATGCGTCAGGGCCGTTCGCCGGAAGACGCCTGCCGCGAAGCGGTGGAGCGCATCCTGCGCCGCAAGCCGGAGGCGAAAGACCTTCAGGTCGGCTTCCTCGCGATGGACAAGAAGGGCAACGTCGGCGCGTGGGCGATCCAGAAGGGGTTCTCGTACGCGGTGTGCGACTCGACCCGCCAGGACACGCTCATCCCCGGCAAGAGCACGTACTGAGATGGTGCTGCTCGAAGTCGCGGCCAACTCGGTGGCTTCCGCGTTCGCCGCGCAGGAGGGTGGGGCGGGACGCGTGGAGCTTTGCGCGAGCCTGGACGAGGGCGGCGTGACGCCGTCGCACGGCACGATCGCGCTGGCTCGTGAAGGGCTGGACATTCCGTTGTACGTGCTCGTCCGGCCGCGTGCCGGCGACTTCGTCTACGAGAACGCCGAGGTCGAGGCGATGCTCGACGACATCGCGCACTGCCGCGCGCTCGGGTGCGATGGCGTGGTCATCGGCGCGCTCACCGCGGAAGGCGAGGTCGACGCGGATAGCTGCGCGTTGTTCGTGCGCGCCGCGGAAGGGATGGGCGTCACGTTCCATCGCGCGTTCGATCTGATCGCGGACAAGCGCGCCGCGCTCGAGACCATCGTCGGGCTGGGATTCGAACGCGTGCTCACGTCGGGCGGGATGGCGACCGCGGTCGCGGGCGCGTCGACGATCGCGCAGCTCGTGACGCAGGCGGGCGACCGCATCGTCGTGATGCCCGGTGCCGGCATCGAGCCCGCCAACGTCGCGGATCTTCGCGACGCGACGCGCGCGCGGGAATTCCACGCGTCGGCGAAGCGTCGCCTGCCCTCGGCGATGCGGCGCGTGGCGGGCGACGCGCTCGGCATGGGCGCAGGCGAAACCCGCACGGACGTCGCGACGGTGCGCGCACTGGTCGCGGCGCTCGCCGAAAGGCCCGCCCGATAGCTGTTGGAGCGCACCTGGTCGCGATCGGGTGCTTGCCGCAAGCATCCGATCGCGCCCAGGTGCGCTCCAACAACGGTCGCGTCAGGAGCGCTCGAGCGGCGTGGTCAGCTTCAGCCCCGTGTTGACCAGGAAGAGCGAACCGTCCGGTACCGCGTCGCTCGCGGCGGGGGATGCCTCGGCCCAGGGTGCTTGCTCCTTCGGGCCCGGCACGTAGGCTTGCCAGGTGCCGTATCGATCGGCATTCGCCGGGTCGCGGTTGATCCGGAAGATCACCGGCGCACGGACGATGTAGAAAGGATCGTTCGCATGCGGCCCCTTCGTCGGCGGCTGGAAGGTCCACGTCTTCGCGGCCTGGACGGCCGGATTGGCGAGCGCCTTGCGCCAGACGCGCAGTTCCGAATCCGATCCGACCACGCCCATGTTCACCTGCTCGGCGAAGGCATCGGTGACCTTGCCGTCGTGGTCGACGCGCAGCAGGAGGTATACCGTGCCCTCGACGCGTGCCGCGACGGCGGCCGAAGGGTACGACGGTGGATGCCGGTCGAGGTAGGTGATCTCCTCGCCGCCCTTGCCGTCGTCGCCGAAGCTGGCGCCCACGATGTGCGCGGTGAATTCCTTCTTCGTCGGATCGTCGCGACGCGCCACGATGCGCAGTGCCATGTGCGCCTTCGCGCTCACGGCCTGCCCGTCGCGCAGCACGGGCTCGAAGCGCCATGCCGTCGTGGCCGACCGGACGAGTTCCACGATCTCGGGCGGGATCTTGTCCTGCTTGTCGAGTTCGTAACCGGTGACGTTCCCGTCGGGTGCCACCACGATCGAGCCCGTGACAAGCATGCTCGCCTCGATCCTCTGCCTCACCGCGAGCGGGCCGGCGGCGAACGCCGCACTGGCCATCGCGGCCGCGAATAGCCCCACCAACAGACGCTTCATGCGATCCCTCCTTGTCGTGGGCGCGATTATGCCAGCCTCCGACGAAGGCTACAGGCGCATCGGGATGAGCCCTGCCGGCGTCGCGGCGACGATGCGGCGGCCGGGCTCGACGCGCACGTCGTGCAGTCCCGTCAGCGTGCCGAAGGCGGGCAACATGCCGACGTCGCGGTCGAAGACGAACGCGGGCAGGCGATGCTTGCGCCAGCCGTCGCGGACGGCCACGCCGGGATGGACGTGGCCGGCGAGCGTGTAGCCGCCCTCGTGCCGTTCGGGATGGTGCGCCAGGACGAACGGGGCGACGTGGAGGTGTCCCGGGCGCACGTCGATGCCCAGGGACGCCACGTCGAAGTGACGATCGTGGTTTCCGGCGATCAGCAGCATGTCGGTGGCATGGTGACGGCGGCGCCAGGCACGCACGTCGTCGACCCACGCGCTGCGTTCGGTGGCGTTGCCGTGGACAAGGTCGCCAAGCACCGCGAGCGTCGCGGGCGCGAAGGTGTCGATCAGGCCGTCGAGCCGCGCGAGATCGTCCTCGGTATCGCCGCTGGGCACCGCGATGCCCGCGCGGCGGAATACCGCGCCCTTGCCGAAATGGACGTCCGCCACCATCAGCATGCGACGGGCGGGCCAGTAGAGCGCCCGGTGCGCGTGCAGCGTCAGCCGCTCGCCGGCGACTTCGATGTCGTGCGTCATCATGCGTCCGCCCCCGCTTCCAGCGAGGCGAGCATCCGCTCGACGCGCGTCTTCCAGTCGTCCGCCGCGATGCCGCCGCGCAGGCGTTCCACCCACAGCGGGAACGCGAGGGGGCTCAGCCGCTTCGTCTCGTGCCAGACGAGCCGCGACCGGGCGACGCGAAGCAGGCAGGCGCGGAGGCGCGAGTAGTCGAGCTGCTGGTCGAGCACCTCGCGCTCGGCCTGCCAGAGCAACGGATGGGCGGGGTCGTGGCGGCGCAACACGTCGAACAGCAACCCGCTCGACGCCTGCAACTGGCGTAGCGTCTTGCCCTGCGCGGGATAGCCGTTGAACACGAGCCCGGCCACGCGGGCGATCTCGCGGAACTGGCGCCGGGCGAGCTCGGAAAGGTTGATGCTGGCGCGGATGTCGGTACGCAGGCCCCACGGATGCAGCAGCCGGCGCATCGTTTCCGCGTCGAGGGCCGGCATGCGCGCGGCGGTGATCGTCAGGCCGTAGTCGTTGACGGCGTAGCCGTAATCGCCCGGACGCATCTGCGCGAGGCGATAGGCGAGCACGGCCGCGAGTCCCTCGTGCGCCAGGCGTCCCGCGAACGGAAACACGAACAGGTAATCGCCTTCGCGGGTGCGCGTGGCTTCGCACAGGGTTTCGTCGATGGCCGGGATCGACGACTGGTTGTCCTGGACGGCGAGCAGCGGACGCAGCGCGCGCATCTCCGCCGTCCCGCCGCTGCCTCCGGCGAGGGTGAGGCGAAGCTCGTCGGAGAGTTCACCGGAGAGCGGCATGCGTCCCCCCATCCAGCGCGGCACGCCGCCGCGGCGATGCGTCGACGCTCGCACGTACGCCGTCATGTCGCGGACGCGGACCAGTTCCAGATGCCGTCCGGCGAACAGGAACTTGTCGCCCGGCCGCAGGCGGGACACGAAGCTCTCCTCCACGCTGCCTAGGCGCGCGCCCTTCATGTAGCGCACCTGCAGCGTGCCGTCCGAGGTGATGGTGCCGATCGACAGGCGATGCATGCGCGCGATGCGTCCGCTGTCGACGTGATAGCGGCCGTCGGTCTGCACCAGTTTCTGGTATTCCGGATAGCTGGCGAGTGCGGAGCCGCCCGTCTGCAGGTAGGCGAGCACGGCGTCGAACTGTTCGCGCGGCAGGTTGGCATACGCGAGCGACGACGTGATTTCGGCGTACGCGGCGTCGGCGTCGAATCCTCCGCCGAGCGCCATCGTCAGCAGGTGCTGGGCGAGGACGTCCAGGCAGCCACGCATCGGCCGCCGCGGTTCGAGGTGACCGGTCTCGAGCGCATGCCGCGCGGCAGCTATCTCGGCCAGTTCGAGCAGATGGGTGGGCACGCAGAGGATGCGCGACGGCATGCCGGGCTGATGCCCGCTGCGCCCCGCGCGCTGGAGAAGACGGGCGACGCTCTTCGGACTGCCGATCTGCACGACGCGTTCCACGCTCGCGAAGTCCACGCCGAGATCGAGGCTCGACGTGGCGACGACGCAGCGTAGTGCGCCGACGCGCAGCGCTTCCTCCGTCGCGAAGCGGAGCTTCGGATCGATGGAACCATGATGCAGGGCGAGCGTCTCCGGCGCCTCCGGCCAGACCGACGACAGCGCCTCGTGCCAGAGTTCCGCCTGCGAGCGCGTATTCGCGAACACCAGGCTCGTGCGCGCGCCGAGCACGGCATCGAGCACGCGCGGCAGTTGCGACAGGCCCAGGTGTCCCGCCCAGGGGAAGCGCTCGCCGGCCTCCGGCAGGGCGGTTTCGATGATCGTCTTCTTCTTCGTGGCGGCGCCGATGAGCACGCCGTCGCCCGCCAGCGCGTGCAGCGCCTCGTCGAGATTGCCGAGCGTGGCGGACAGGCCCCAGGTGCGCAGTTCGGGGAGCCACTGGCGAAGACGCGCGAGGCCGAGCTGGAGGAGCGTGCCGCGCTTGTTGCCGATGAGCTCGTGCCATTCGTCCACGACGATCCCGCGCAGGCGCGTGAAGCGCTCGCGGGCGTCCGGATAACTGAGCAGCAGCGCGAGGCTTTCCGGTGTGGTGACGAGCAGTTCGCACGCACCGCGGCGCAGCTTCGCGCGCTCCGCGCTGCCACTGTCGCCGGTACGCCGCAGCACGCGCCACGGCAACTCCATCGCCTCCACCGCGGCGGCGAGGTGTTGCGCGGTGTCCGTGGCGAGCGAGCGCAACGGCGTGATCCACAGCAGCTGCAGCCCCGTCTGCGGGCTGAGCACGGCGTCGATCAACGGCCCGCCCGCCGCCGCGAGTGTCTTTCCGGTGCCGGTCGGCGCATGGATGAGCCCATTCCGGCCGTCCCGCCACGCGCGCCACGCCGCGCGCTGGAACGGCGCGGGACGTCGCTCCTGCGTCGCGAACCACGCGACGAGGCGCGCCTCAGCCCGACGCCAGGCGGCGGAGGTCATCGAGCTTGTCGGCATCGCGGATCGCGAGGTCGGTGCGCCAGCGGAGGATGCGCGGGAATCGCACGGCCACGCCGGCCTTGTGGCGGCCGGAGGCCTGGATGGCTTCGAAAGCGAGTTCGAAGACGTGGGTCGCCTCGACCGAGCGCACGGGACCGAAGCGGTCGATCGTGTGGGCACGGATCCAGCGGTCGAGACGGCCGATCTCGGCATCGTCCAGGCCCGAATAGGCCTTTGCGACGGGAACCAGCGCATCGCCGTCCCACACGCCGAAGGTGTAATCGGTGAAGAGTCCCGAACGGCGGCCATGGCCGGGCTGCGCGTAGAGCAGCACCGCGTCGATCGTGTACGGGTCGACCTTCCACTTCCACCAGTCGCCGCGCTTGCGACCGACGCGGTAAGGGGAGTCGAGGCGCTTGAGCATCAGGCCCTCGGTGCGGCGCTCCCGCGATTCGACGCGAACGGTGGCCAGCGCCTCCCAGTCCGGCGCGTCGACCGCGGGGGAAAGCATCAGCGTCGGGCCGCGGTCCTCGATCAGCGTGGCGAGCAACGCCCGGCGCTCGGCGAGGGGGCGCTCGCGCAGATCGTCGCCGCCGAGCTCGAGCAGGTCGTAGGCCATGAGCCGCACGGGGGTGTCGGCCAGGAGTTTCGCGCCTGGCTTGAGCTTGCCGATGCGTTTCTGCAGGGCGGCGAAAGGCATTGGATGCGCCTCGTCGAGCGTCCAGGCGAGGATCTCGCCGTCGAGCACGCATCCCACGGGAAGATCGGCCGCCGCGAGTTCGATCTCCGGGAAACGGCCATCGAGTCGTTCTTCGCCGCGCGACCAGACGAGGGCATGGTCGTCCCGGCGCATCAGCTGCGCACGGATGCCATCCCACTTCCATTCCGCGAGCCAGTCGCCGACCTCGCCGAGCGACGCGACGTCCTGTTCCAGCGGCGACGCGAGGAAGAACGGATAGGGCCGCTCGCCCGCATGTTCGTCCGCGCGCTCGGGACCGGCCAGCGCGGCGAAGGCGTCCGCGCCCGGCTTCCACGTGCCGCTGAGCCGGTGGGCGATCAGATCCGTCGGCAGGTCGGCCCATTGCGCCAGCGCCTGCACGACGAGACGATGCGACACGCCCACGCGCAGCGAACCGGTGAGCAGCTTGTTGACGAGGAAGACCTGCTCGCGCGGCAGGCCGCGCCACCATTCGCGCAACAGCTCGATGCGTTCGGGCGATTCCAGGCGCCCGAGGGACGGCAGGCGCGCTTCCATCCACACATGGAGCGGCGTGTCTTCGTGCGCCTGCTCTTCGCGGGGAAGCATGAGCGCGATCGTCTCGGCGAGGTCGCCCACGTGCTGGTAGCAGTCGTCGATCAGCCAGTCGGCGTAGCCGGTCTCGCGGGCGAGGGCCGTGCGCAGTTCAGTGGACGACGCGGTGCGTTTCAGCTTGCCACCGCCCAGCACGTACACCGCCCACGCCGCGTCCTGCGCGGGCGCGTCGGCGAAATACGCCGCCATGGCGTCACGCTTGGCCGACGTCGACGACGTGCGGTCGAGGATCTCGAACAACGCGGCGAAGCGGCGCATCAGTCGCCTTCCTCGCTGCTGCGCAGATCGGGCATCGTGCCGCCGAGCGAACGCAGCGGAAACGCCTCATGGCCGGTATCGCGCAGATGGCGGATGAGCGCCTCGCCGTCGCCATGCGTGACGTAGATGCGCTTCGCGCCGCAATCGTCGACGCTGCGCAGCAGGCCCGGCCAGTCGGCGTGGTCGGAGACGACGAAGCCGCGGTCGTAGCCGCGCCGCCGCCGCGCGCCGCGCACCTGCATCCAGCCCGACGCGAAACCGGTGGAGGCCTTACCGAAGCGGCGCATCCACGTCGAACCCGCGGCCGACGGTGGCGCCATGATGAGTTCGCCCGCGAAATCCTTGCCGCGCGCCGATTCGCTCACGGGAACCGTCGGCAGCATGCGCACGCCGGCCTCGCGGTAGGCTTCGACGAGCCGCAGCATCGCCCCGTGCAGGTGGACCGTGCGGTCGGTGCGTGCAGCCATCTCGGCGAGCACGCGCTGCGCCTTGCCGAGCGCGTAGCAGAACAGCACCGCGGCCACGCCGCGCTCGCGGCACTCGTCGAGCCAGCCGAGGATGTCGCTGACGACGTCGTGCATGGGTGGCCAGCGATAAATGGGCAGGCCGAACGTCGATTCGGTGACGAAGATGTCGCACGGCACCGGCTCGAACGGCTCGCAGGTCGGATCCGGATCGCGCTTGTAGTCGCCGGAGACCACGGCCACCTTGCCGCGGCCTTCGATGCGCACCTGCGCCGCGCCGAGGATGTGTCCGGACGGATGCAGCGAGATCGTCGTGTCGCCCAGGGTGAAGCGTTCGGACCAGTCGTGTTCGTGGATGACCGAGCCGGCGCCGAGGCGTTCGCGCATCAGCGCGCCACCGGCGCGCGCGACGTGGTAGAGCGCGCTGCCGGATCGCGCGTGATCGCCGTGCGCATGCGTGACGACCGCACGCGCCACGGGTTGCATGGGATCGATGAAGAAGTCGCCCGCGGGGCAGTACAGCCCTTCGGGACGGGGTAGCAGCAGGTCGCTGTCCATGTCCGCGAAGGTAGGGGCGGGATCGTCAACGGGGCGAAAAGATGCTCCGCTTCAGGCCACGAACTGCAACCGCGCGAGCTCCGCGTACAGGCCGCCTTCGGCCAGGAGGCTTTCGTGCGTGCCTTGCGCCACGATCCGGCCGTGCTCCATGACCACGATGCGATCGGCGCGCTGGACGGTGGCCAGGCGGTGGGCGATGACGAGTGTCGTGCGCCCTTTCTCCAGCCGTTCCAGCGCGTGCTGGATCGCGGCTTCGGACTGGGCGTCCAGTGCCGAGGTGGCTTCGTCGAGCAGGAGCAGGGGAGCGTCGCGCAGGATGGCCCGCGCGATGGCGATGCGTTGCTTCTGGCCGCCCGACAACCGCACGCCACGCTCGCCGAGCGCGGCCTCGTAGCCTTCGGGCAGCGCGGCGATGAAGCCGTCGGCCTCCGCGAGCCGGGCGGCTTCGCGCACCTCGTCGTCCGTGGCGTCGGCGCGGCCGAAGCGGATGTTGTCGGCCGCCGTACCGCCGAAGATAACGGTTTCCTGGGGCACGAGCGCGATCGCGCCGCGCAGCTCGGGCAGGGCGAGCGCGCGGAGGTCCACGCCGTCGAAGCGGATCGTCCCGGAGCGCGGATCGTGGAAACGCAGCAGCAGGCTGAACACGGTGCTCTTGCCCGCGCCCGACGGACCGACCAGCGCGACGGTTTCCCCCGGCGCGATGTCGAGATCGAAGTCGACGAGCGCGGGAACGTCGGGACGCGACGGGTAGCGGAATTCCACATGATCGAAACGCAGCGCGCCGGTCACCGGACGCGGCAGCGGTTCCGGTGCTTCCGGCGTGCGGATCGCGGGCTGCTCGGCGAACAGTTCCCCGATGCGCTCCATCGCGCCGGCGGCGCGCAACACGTCGCCCCAGACCTCGGACAGGCCGGCCACCGAGCCCGCCGCGAAGATCGCGTAGAGCACGAACTGGCTCAGCACACCGGGCGCGAGATCGCCCGCGATGACGTCGCGCGCACCAGCCCAGAGCACGAGCGTGATGGCACCGAAGATCAGGACGATGACCGCGGCGGTCAGCAGCGAACGCATGCCGATGCGACGGCGCGCGGTGGCGAGCGCGAGGGCGATGGCGCCGGCGTAACGACGGCTTTCGATCGGCTCGCGCGCATACGCCTTGACCGCCTGCGCGGCGTTGAGCGTTTCGTTGGCGACGGCGGCCGCGTCGGCGATGCGGTCCTGGCTGTGCCGCGAGAGTTTCTGCACGCGGCGGCCGAAGACGAGGATCGGCAGCATCACGGCCGGGATCACGAGCGCCGTCAGGCCGGCGAGGCGCGGGCTCGTCCAGGCCATCGCCACGGCGGCACCGATGAGCATGACGGCGCTGCGCAGCGCGACGGAAATGCCGGAGCCGACGAGGGTCTGCACCACTTCCGTATCGGTGCCGAGTCGCGAGGTCAGCTCACCGACACGCGTGCTTTCGTAGAACCCCACGTCGAGGTCGATCACGTGCGAGTACAGCGCCGTACGCAGCGACGCGAGCGAACGTTCGCCAAGCAGGGCGATGCAGTAATAGCGGGCGGCGGTCGCGAGCGCGAGGACGACCGCGACGCCGAACAACCCGAGGAACGTGCCGTTGATCGTCGCCAGATCCGAGGCGAGGAAGCCATGGTCGATGATGTGCCGCACGGCCACCGGCAGCAGCAGCGAGGCACCCGAGGAGAGGCCGAGGAAGACGAGCCAGCCGATCGCCAGGCCCTTGTGCGGCTTGAGGAAGGGCCAGAGGTTGCGGAGCGCCCCGATCCTGCGTGAAGTCTCCCTGCGCTCTTGCGTCATGCCTGCCTTGCCCTTGTGCGGATTTCTGCACGGATGGGGTCCGCGAGGTCGTTATTCAACACGAGCCCCGAGTTCAGGCATCGAGGCGGCGGGGAACGACGCGACCCCGCGTCAGGTCGCGAACCCGGTCGGCGATCGCGTCGAGCCGATCGTGCGGGGCCCGCGCGATCAGCGTGACGCCGTCGGCGTGGAAGGTCTCCTCCTCGATCGTCGCCTCCATCTCCCGCAGGCGAGCGGCGATCAGCGCCAGTTCGCCGAAGTCGCAGCGCAGCGACAGGCGGCCCGTCGCGACGATCGGGACGCGGGGTGCGAGTCGCAGGCACTCGGCGGCGGAACCACCGTACGCGCGCGCGAGGCCGCCCGCGCCGAGTTTGATGCCGCCGTACCAGCGTGTGACCACCACCGCGACGCGGTCGCACCCCTGGCCGTCGATCGCCTGCAGGATCGGCCGGCCCGCGGTGCCGCCTGGCTCGCCGTCGTCGTTGAAGCGATAGGCGTCGCCGATGCGGTACGCCCAGCAGTTATGCGTCGCCGCCGGATCGCCCGCCGCCGCGAACCAGTCCAGCGCTTCGGCCGGCGTGGCGACGGGCGACGCCTGGGCGACGAAACGGCTCTTCCGGATGTCCTCCTCGTGACGCCATGCGGCCACGAGCGTTTCCAGTGGCCGACTCAAGGCGTGAGGTCGCGCAGGTCCTGGGGCAGCTCGTAGCGCGGGTAGCGCTCGCGCAGTTCGCGAAGCCGCCGCAGGGCCTCGTCGCGCTGTCCTCGCCCCAGCAGTCGACGAATCTCGCCGACGCGATCGTCCGGGCCGAGTGCCGGATTCGCCGCGAAGCCCTGTGCCGCGGCGGGGGCGGGCGCGCGTATCGCCTGCACACGAAGCCGGGGCGGTTCATCGGCGATGTCCGCGGGCGGCGCCGGTGGAGGCGGGGGAGCGGGTGGCGCAGGGGCGACCGGCGGTGCCGGAGGCGCCATCGGTGCGGCCGGCATGGGTGCGGCCATCGGCGGTGCCGGCACGTGCTTCATAGGCCGTCGCGCCATCGTGTCGGCAGCCTTGCTTCGTGCGACCGGGGACGATGTCGGCGTCACGGAGGATGCATCGGCGTTCGCTGGGCTGGCCGCTTCCGGCACGGCGATCGGCACCTGCTCGCGCAAGACGGCGGTCGGCGCCGACGAGGCCGCCGGCGGGTGGGCGTCGCGCAGCCGCCACGCGACGCCGGCCGCCAGCACGAGCACCGCCGCCGAGCCGAGGGCGACGGGCCAGCGCGAACGCAGGCGAGGCGCCGGGTAGCTCGTCGCGGCGTGGCGGACCCGCGCGTCGAGCGCGGCGTCCGGCTCCGCCTTCGGCAGGCGCGCGTACATCGCCGCGAGCTCGCGCTCGTCGGGCAGGTCGTCGTCGTTCGGCGGAGGCGTGTTCGGGTTCATGGCTGTGCCGTCATCTGTTCACGGACCCGGGCCATCGCATAGCGCAGGCGCGATTTCGCCGTTTCCTTACCCACGCCCGTGATGCTGGCGATGTCCTCGATGGACAGTTCGTTCTCCATGCGCAGGACGAAGGCCGTGCGCTGCTCGTCGGGCAGGCTTTCGATCGCCTGCTGCATGCGCCGTCGTAGCTCGAAGTCGGAAAGGGCGTGCTCGGGCTGCTCCCGCTCGGGCGCGGCTTGCGCGGCGAAGACCGCTTCGGTCTCCTCGGCGCCCGCCTGCGGGCGTCGCTTCCGGAAAGTGTCGATCGCGAGGTTGTGGGCGATCTGCAGGAGCCACGTGGTGAACTTCGCCTCGGGCCGATAACGCGCGCGCGCCGCCACCACGCGACTCCAGGTTTCCTGGAACAGCTCGTCCGCCGTGCCACGGTCCTTCACCGTGCGCAATAGGAAGCGGTAGAGCGGCCCCTTGTGACGCGCATAGAGCTCGTCGAAGGCGGCCGCGCTCCCGCTCGCCCAGGCGAGCATCAGTACGCCATCGTCGGCCGAGCGTGCATCCATGGCGCGGAAGGTTACGGCATCGCCCCCGCCATTTCGACCAGGTGCACGAACTGCGCGCGATAGCCGTGCTCGTCCGTGCCGCGTGCGCCGCGTGCCAGATCGGCGACCTTCTCGTAGCCGAAGCCGTCGCTGTACTTGCCACCGCGCAGGTGGTCCGCGAAGGCCGCCACCGCGGCGGCGAAGCGCAGGCGTTCGCTCGGCGCGGTCGCCGCGTCGGCGGACAGCGGCCGTTCGATCAGGCGGCTCGGGCCGCCGTCGGGCGACCTGTAGCGCAGTCGCAGGAAGCCCAGTTCGCCCGACGGCCGCGACGCGTCGACGGCGCGCGGCGCATCCGCGGCGTAGCGCAACGGATCGACGTGTGCTCCCTTGGACCCCCGCAGCGTGATTTCGTAGAGCGCCGTGACGTTGGCGCCCGCGCCGATGTCGCCGGCGTCCACGGCGTCGTTGTTGAAGTCCTCGCGCGCGAGCGCGCGCTTTTCGTAGCCGATGAGACGGTACTCGGTCACGACCGCCGGATTGAACTCCACCTGCACCTTCACGTCCTTCGCGATGGTCATCATTGTCGCGGACATCTCGTCGACGAGCACGCGGCGGCCTTCCTCGAGGCTGTCGATGTAGTGGTGACTGCCGTTGCCCGCGTCGGCGAGCGTGACCGCCATCGCGTCGTTGTAGTTGCCCTCGCCGAAGCCGAGCGTGGTCAGGGCGACCCCGCCGCGGCGTTTCTGCGTGATACGGTCCTTCAGCGCCTCGATGCCGGTCGTGCCGACGTTGAAGTCGCCGTCGGTGGCGAGGATGACACGGTTCACGCCGTGGGGGATGAATCCTTTCGCCGCCTGCGCGTAGGCGAGGTCGATGCCCGCCGCGCCGTTGGTCGAGCCGCCGGCGCCGAGCGCGTCGATCGCCGCGAGGATCGTCGCGTGACGATCGCCGGGCGTGGACGGCAGGGCGACGCAGGTCGCGCCGGCGTACGTGACCAGCGAGATCCGGTCCCGTGCGCGCAGCTTCGGCACGATCTGTTTCAGCGACGCCTTGAGCAACGGCAGCTTGTCGGGCGAATCCATCGAGCCGGAGACGTCGACGAGGAAGACGAGGTTGCTCGCCGGGATGTCCGCCGCGGGCACGTCGTAGCCCTGCACGCCGACCAGCAGCAACTGGCGTTCCGCGTTCCACGGGGCCGGGGCGAGTTCGGTCGTCACCGAGAATGGCTGCTCGCGCGACGCGGGCTTCGCGTACCCGTAGTCGAAGTAATTGATGAACTCCTCGCTACGCACCGCATCCGCGGGCGGCAGTCGCCCTTCGGAGAGCATGTGCCGCACGTTGGTGTACGAGCCCGTGTCGACGTCGAGGCCGAAGGTCGACACCGGATCGGTGGCCGCGAGGTGCACGGCGTTCTGGTCGCGATGCGTGTAGTTGTCGCGGTCGACCGGGGCGTAGGGCGCGGGCAGCGACATTTTCCCGCGCGGTGCCACGGGAGGCGAGGCCATGTCGCGAGACGCTGGCGCCGCCAGGGCCGCGACCATCGGAGCCTGCTCGACGATCGCCGCCGGCGGCGAGGGTGGCGGTGGCGGCGCGGCCAGTGCGCGTATCGGCAGCGGATGCGGATGCGGGTAACGGCCGTCGGGCATGCAATCGACCGACGCATCGGGTTCTCGCGGCGCGACGGCGCGTTGCGACGCGGCGGCGGGATCGGGCGCGGTCATGCCGGCGGCGGCGACCAGGCCGGCGAAGAGCAAGGGGAGGGTGACGCGGAGCGTGTTCATCGTGCATGACCTCGTGGGGGACATGACGGTGAAACGGCGCAGGGGACGAAACGGGGTTAACTCATGCGCCGGGTGTCGGCGCGGGCGGCGCCGAGCCGCGGGCCGTCGGGTGCGCCGACCCGGTTCCGACCCGACTGCTTGGCCCGGTACAGGGCCCGGTCCGCGGCATTGAGCAGGTCCAGGGGGCCGCCGTCGGAGCTTGGATGCGCCAGGCCGACCCCGATGCTGATCGTCAGGCGCTGGAATGGACTCGCCGGGTGCGCGATCTGCAACGACTCGACGTGCGCGCGCAGGGACTCGGCCAGCGCGAGCGCCTCCCCGGGACGCGTACCGGGCGCCACGACGGCGAACTCCTCGCCGCCGAAACGCGCGATGAAATCGCCGGCTCGCGTGCCATGCGCCAGCATGCCCGCGGCGAGGGCGCGCAGGCATTCGTCGCCGGCGAGGTGGCCGAAGCGGTCGTTGTATTCCTTGAAGAAGTCGACGTCGATCATGAGCAGCGAGATCGGCTCCTGCTGGCCCTGGCGGTGCCATTCGCGCAAGAGGCGCTCGTCGAGCGCCCGACGGTTGGCGAGCCCGGTGAGGCTGTCGACGAAGACGAGGCCCTGCAACTCGTCGCGACTCCGCGAAAGGCGGAATTCCTCCTCGACGAGGTCGACCTGGGCGAGCGTGCCGCGCAGGCCGATCCCGATCACCGCGGCGATCGCGCCGACGATGCCCAGCGTGGGATAGCCGGGGATCACCATCAGGCCGAAGCCGAGCACGCTCATCGCGAGGAACGTGGGGCTGGCGCTCTGCACGAAGCGCACGAGGTAGACGGGCGGGTGCCAGTGGCGTTGCGGCTGGCGCGTGACCGCGGCGATGAACAGCGCGAGGAAGGGCAGGTCGAGCAGGGCGTCGAAGGGCGATGTGCCGAACTCCGGGTGACCGGCGAGCGCGACGTGGTGGTTGTAGACGTAACCGCAGATCGCATACGTCACGAAGAACGCCGTGACGCCGCGGAAGAAGAAGTGATCGTCCTTGCGATCGGTGGCGACGTATCGCAGCAGCGCCGCCATGGCGAGGCACGCGTTCTCGAAATCGAGCATGTAGGCGACGTCGGTCGCCTGCTGGGTGCCCATGGCGCCCTGCACGGAGACGATGGAGAACGTGCGTACGTAGAACAGCACGCCCAGGAGCGTTGCCAGCACGAGGTCGATCGACATCGCCCAGCGCTTTCGCGCGGCCACCGGCGCGGACGAAACGGAAACCAGCACCGGCAGCACGTACAGGATGTAGAAGAACATGCTGTCGCCGGGCGCGGGATTCGAGTTGTCCAGCACGTAGTTCTGTCGCGCCGACAACGCCATGCCGGTCATCCACAGCGCGAGGCTGGCCAGCAGCAGCCACCAGCGCCTGTCCCGTGGGGTGCCGGAGCGCGTCCAGGCGTACACGACGCTGCCCATCGCGAGGGCGGCGACGCCGAAGAAGAAGACATACGAAATCGCCATGCCGGAGACCGGCACGGTGAGCAACGCCAACGCATGAGCCGCGACGAGAGCGACCGCGGCGACCCGGGCTTTCATGGCGAGCCTCCCGCCATCTGCAACCTGATAGTCATATCGGCCGGCTCGTCGGGATGTTTAGGCACGCGGGCTCATCCGCCTCCCCCCGGAGGACGCAGCGCCATGGTAAAGGCGCGGGGTGGCCATGTGTGAAGAAGTCCGGCAAGCATGCCGCGGAAACGGCGAAAACCGTACAAGATCGCGATTCATGCGAATCGGTAATCTCACCTGTTCCGGGCAGTCGGCTTGGATTCGCCGCCCACGGGTCGCAGGATGGGAAAACCGCTTGAGGAAAGAGGAACGCGCCATGTCCGAACGTCCCCGCAGGATCCCCGGTCCCGATCATCCCATCACCGTCGAACCGGCCGGTGGCCGTGTCGTCGTCCGCTACGGCGACGAGGTCATCGTCGAGACCCGCGCCGCCCTCGTGTTGCGGGAGGCGAGCTATCGCCCCGTCTTCTACCTGCCGCGCGACGACGCGCGAATGGAGGCGCTGCGCCGCAGCGACACCCACACCTATTGCCCGTACAAGGGCGAGGCATCGTATTTCAGCCTCCCGGGCGACGCGCCCGGCGCCACCGACGCCATCTGGACCTACGAGGCCCCCTACGACGCCGTGGCGCCGATCCGGGGCCACCTCGCCTTCTACGCGGACCGCGTCAGCATCGAGCACACGCCGGACTGATGCCCCGCCGCACCACGGAGTTCCCCATGCAAGTCATGCTCGATACCACCGCGCCGTCCGGCGCCGCCGCCGCGCGGCCGGGATTCGCCGCCGCCTCGCCGGCCGACCGCTTCGACGCGGTCAGGGCCCGCACGCTCGCCCTCGTCGCCTCGCTGGGGGCGGAAGACATGGTGGTGCAGTCGATGCCCGATGCCAGTCCGGCGAAGTGGCATCTCGCGCACACGACGTGGTTCTTCGAAACCTTCCTGCTCGGTCCGAACCTTCCGGGTTACGGCGTCTTCGATCCGGACTTCGGCTACCTCTTCAACTCGTACTACGACGCGGTGGGCCCCCGCCACCCGCGGCCCATGCGCGGGCTGCTCACGCGTCCGGCGACGCAGCACGTGCTGGCGTATCGCGAGCATGTCGACGCCCACATGCGCGTGCTTCTGGCACAGGGCTTGTCCGCGGACCTCGCGGCGCTTTTCGAGCTGGGTCTCGCACACGAGGAGCAGCATCAGGAGCTCCTGGTGATGGACGTGCAGCACCTGTTCGCGCAATCGCCGCTGAAACCGGCGTTCGATCCGGCGTGGCCGGGGCTTCCCTCGGCAGGTGCCGCGCGCTTCCGTCCGGTGGGCGGTGGACCGGTGCCGATCGGCGTGAAGACCGGGACCTTCGCCTTCGACAACGAGGGCCCCGCGCATACGGTCTGGCTCGAGCCGTTCGAGATCGCCGACCGCCTGGTGACGAACGGTCAGTGGCTGGCCTTCATGGCGCAGGGCGGCTACCGGCGTCCGGAACTGTGGCTGTCCGATGGTTGGGCGCAATGCCGGGAGGAAGGCTGGGACGCGCCGCTCTACTGGCAGCACGACGGCACTTCCTGGTCGCACATGACCCCCGGCGGCTGGCGTCCGGTGGATCCGGATGCCCCCGTCATGCACGTCAGCTACTACGAGGCCGACGCGTTCGCCCGCTGGGCCGCCGCACGGCTGCCGACCGAAGCCGAATGGGAGCACGCCGTCCGCACGCGCGACGATCTGCGCCAGATCGACGACGTGGCCTGGCAGTGGACCGCGAGCGCGTACGCGCCGTACCCCGGCTTCAGGGCGGCGGACGACGCCGTGGGCGAGTACAACGGCAAGTTCATGAGCGGCCAGATGGTGCTGCGCGGTGGTGCCTGCGTGACGCCGGCCGGCCACGCGCGTCCGACATACCGGAACTTCTACCGCCCGGCGCAGCGCTGGATGTTCTCCGGCGTGCGGCTCGCACGCGACGGCGGCACCTCGCCGGATGGCGATCGCCTGGCCTTCCTGCGCGACACGCTCGCCGGTCTTTCCTCGGCGCCGAAGACGTTCTCGCCGAAATACTTCTACGACGCGACGGGCTCCGAACTCTTCGAAGCGATCTGTCGGACCGCCGAGTACTACCCGACCCGCACAGAGACCTCGCTCCTGCGCGACATCGCACCGGCGCTCGCGGCGTCGATCCCCGAAGACGCCGTGTTGCTGGAACTGGGCAGCGGCGCGAGCGACAAGACGCGCATGCTGCTGGACGCCGCGCCCTGGATATCCGCTTACGTGCCGGTGGACATCAGCCCCGACGCGCTCGATGGCGCGGCGAAGCGCCTTCGCGCCGCGTATCCGTCGCTGACCGTGCATCCGCTGGTCGCCGATTTCACCCGCGACATCGAGGTCCCCAGGGCGTTCGCCGGCCGGCCCGTGGTCGCGTTCTTCCCGGGCTCGACGATCGGCAACTTCACGCACGACGAGGCGGCCGATCTGCTGCGCTCGGTGCGCGAGCGACTCGGTGCGGGAGCGCGGTTCATCGTGGGCGCGGACCAGGTCAAGGACATCGACGTGCTGCTGGCGGCGTACGACGATGCCGAAGGCGTCACCGCGGCGTTCAATCGCAACGTCCTCGTGCGGGTCAACCGCGAGCTTGGCGGCGACTTCGACGTCGACGCGTTCGAGCACCGCGCGCTATGGAGTGCGGAACGCGAACGCATCGAGATGCATCTCGTCAGCCGCGTCGACCAGCATGTGACGATCGCCGGGCGAACGTTCCCTCTCGCAGCGGGCGAATCCATCCACACCGAGAACTCGCACAAGTTCACGCCCGCCTCGTTCGCGCGGCTCGCGGCTCGCGGCGGGTGGCGTATCGGGCGCGAGTGGATCTCGGCGGATCCGGCGTTCGGGGTCTACCTGCTGGAAGCGATCGACTGACTCGATGCCTTGTGGGAGCGGACCCGGCCGCGACAGCTTTTCGCGAGGCGCGGAGGCCCTGCCGCTCTCCGCGAAAAGCTGTCGCGGCCAGGGCCGCTCCCACAGGGCACGCAGCCAGCCCGTCTGGATCAGCGCACGTCGTCGACCGAGAGGAAACCGGCTTCGGAAACGCTGATCACCGCGCGGCGGTGATGCAGGAGGCGGGTGGCGTCTTCCGTCGTCGCTCCGATGGCGGCGGCGGTTTCCACCACGCCGACCGGCTTGTTGCCGCGGCGCTTCTGCTTGCCCGAGAACCGCGCCCGGTTGTAGTTCGACCAGCCGGTGAACACGACGGCACAGACGATCGCCACGATGAGGATGACGTTGATGTCGCCCCCGTCGCTGATCGGTGAGAGCACGTGCAACTGCACGTAGGCGTTGCGCAGGCCGAAGGCCCAGGCGCCCAGCGTCACCAGCGGCAGCCAGAGGAACGCCCAGAAGAGCCACGCGAACACGGTGATGGCGGCGAAGGCGGCTTTCTGCGCCTTCGACTGGCGCTCGGGCCGCTGGATGAGGATGGCTTCGGCTTTCATCGCAGGCCCCGGTCCGGGCTCACCCATACCGCACGCGTTCCCTTGCGCTTCATCAGCGCCTTGGGCATCGCGACGATCGAGGTCGCCGTGTTGAGTACCCAGTAGACCAGCGGGTACCAGATCATCCAGTAGTAGTTGCGCCCGATGCGCGTTTCGTAGCGGCGATCGACGAGCAGGCTGATGAGGAACTGCAGCAGGCAGATCGCGCCGAGCACCACGCCGTGCCACTGGGGAAGCAGCGTGTCGATGTACAGCGACGGCGGCAGGGGCATGAGCCGGCCCAGCACCCAGAGCGTCACGATGGTCGCCATCGTGTACGACCACAGCAGGCTCATCACGTACTCGAACGCCACGGGCCACATGCGGCGCTGGCGCCATTTGAAGAGCTTCGTCGTGTAGCGCAACAGCACCTCCGAGCCACCCTGGGCCCACCGCAGGCGCTGTTTCCACAGGCCACGGAGCGTCTCGGGCATCAGGATCCAGCACAGCGCGTTGGGCTCGTAGCGGATCTCCCAGTGGCGCATCTGCAGCCGCCAGCTCACGTCGATGTCTTCCGTGACCATGTCGGTATTCCAGTAGCCGACATCGTGCAACGCGCTCTTGCGGAAGCAGGCGATGACGCCCGAGACGGTGAAGATGCGGCCGTAGACGCGCTGCGCGCGCTTGATCAGGCCGATGATCGACGAGAACTCGCCGACCTGGAGCTTGCCCAGGAGCGTCGACCGGTTGCGGATGCGTGGGTTGCCCGTGACCGCGGCGACGCGCGGGCTCTCGAGCATGTGCATCATCATCCAGTGCGTGGCGTAGTCGTCGAGCAACGCGTCGCCGTCCACGCACACCAGGAAGTCGGCACGCGAGGCCAGCGCGGCGGCGCGCAGCCCCATCGCCTTGCCCTGGTTGCTGGACATGTGGATCACGCGCAGTGCCGGGTACTGCTCCATCAGCTGGTCGAGCTGTGCGCCCGTGTCGTCGGTGGAGCCATCGTTGATGGCGATGATCTCGAAGTTCGGATACTGCTGCGAGGCGAGGTGCGCGATCGTCTCGCGCACCTGCTCGCCCTCGTTGTGGCAGGGCACGACGAGGCTGACCATCGGGTATTCGCCGAGCATCCGCGGACGCACGCGCGAGGGTTCCCGGCGCTCCCAGCGGATGAAGTAGATGACGCCGCCGCTCATCCAGATCAGCGACATCACCAGCGGGTAATAGAACGCGAATTCGAGCAACGCGTGGACAAGGCCGCCGTTCATCGCGCGGGCTCCGGATAGGGATAGTCGGACGCCGAAATGGTCGGCCGTATGGCTTCGAGGGCAGGGTGGTCGCGAATGAAGTCGTCGGGGTAGTAGCCGATGTGACGGGCGCCCTTCGCCTGCACGGCGCGCATGCGCTCGGCGAGCGCCGCGTCGGGGATCGGTTGCTTCGTGCGCCAGTCCTGCGTGGCGAACTCGAAGAGCGTGTGTTCCAGCGCGTCGGGCGTCGCGGCCACGGCGTCGACGAGCTTCCGATACCAGCCGAGCGTGTCGGCCTGCTTGTCCAGCTGCGGCATCGCCATCACCGCGGTCATGTCGTACGCCTTGTTGAACGCCGGGAGGCTCTGCGCGAACCAGGCCTCCGCCTTCGGCTGCACGATCGGACGGGTGAAGAGGTTGCGGGCGGTCAGCAACTGCGGACGCCACCGCTTCATCCGCGTGGCGAGTTCGAGCGTGAAGTCGATCAGCGCCTGCGTGTTCTGCGCGGCCGTGTTCTTCGCCCACGGGCCGAGGCGGTCCGTGTCGCGGATGTACGCGTCGTCGGAGAAGAGGACGCCGGCTTCGTCGGCATGCATGGCGAGGTCTTCGTAGACGTCGCCGATCATCGCGCGGACCTTCGGATCGTAAGGCGCGAGGCGGAAGTGGTCGCCGCCGGCTTTCGGCTCGCCGCCGAGCGACGGCAGGTCCCGACCTTGCGGAAAGCGGAAGGCGAGCACCGGCATCCAGGCGTACACGCGGACGCCCGCGCGGGTGCGCAGCTGCCAGGAGACGCGCGAGAAGAGATCGGCGCGCACCGGCAGGTGGCGGTTCGGGAAGTACACGGCATCGGCCACGCCGTCGCCGTCCGGATCCGAATACGCCTGCAGCCAGACCTGGCTGGGGTGGAGGCGCTTGATGCGGTCGAGCAGCTTCGACAGGTTGCGGTCCTGCTGTGCCGGGTCCGGGTCGTAGACGTAGTCGAGGTCGATCTGGACGGCACGCGTCGGATCGATACGCGACGAATGGCGCATCAGCCAGCCGAGGCGGTTCGCGGTGACGTTGTCGCTGACCAGGATGCGGGGGATCGTCTTGCCGGGAACGAGCGTGGGCAGTTTGTCGCCGAGGCTGAAGGTCACCGGCATGCCCACGTCGCGCGCGACATCGCGGCCGATCTGCGTGTACGCGCCGTACGGCCAGGCGACGGCGCGCGGCCGCACGCCCGTGTGCTTCTCGATCTCATCGGCACTGCGCGAAAGATCGGCGCGGATGCGCGCCTTGTACTCGTCGACCGTTTCGTAGCGCTGTTTCGTGGCGTCGTAGGCGAGCGCGGCGGCCGTCGGCAGCAGGTTGCCCTGCGGGTTCGCGTTCATGCCCTGGTGCATCTGCCACGAGTGCGAGGCGAACTCGACCAGCCCCGACTTCTGCATTTCCTCGACCTGTTCCCAGCTGAGGAAGCACGAGCGGTCGCAGTCGGCACCGTTGTACGGCATGCGCTGGCCGGCGGGCATGTCCATCCACGAGCCGACCAGCGCCTGCACGGCGGGATAGTGGTAGGCGCGCAGCAGGGGATAGACGCGGGTGTAGAAGCTGACGAGGCCGTCGTCGAAGGTGAGCAGCACCGCGTCGCGCGGCAGCGGCGCGCCGCCGTTGGTCGCATCGACGACCTGCTGGAGGCTGACGACGTTGTAACCGTTCGCCTTGAGCCAGTCGAAATGCGCGATGAGGTGGTCGGTGCTCAGGGCGTCCGGATCGCGATCGATGCCGGTACGCACGTCGTCGCGGATGTCGTGGTAACCGAGCACGATCAGGGCCGGGCGCGCCGGCGCCTCCGGCGACGACTGCGCGAACGCGGGAAGCGCGAGCCCCAGGAGGGCAAGCAGGATCAACAGCGGGCGCATCGTACTCATTCTCCCCAGTGCAGCGTCAGGTCGAGGACGACACGGTGTTCGCGCCTGCCATCGTAAGGTTGGTTGTGCCAGCCCAGGCCCCAGCCGAGGCGGAAGCCGGGCGCGGTCTGGATGGTCTGGCCGTAGCGCACGGTCGCCATCCAGTCGGTGGCGAAGCCTTTCTCGGCGTACTGGCCGACGGCGACGTCGACGCGCTGGGTCACGTTGCGCTCGTAGAACTGGCCGAGCAGGTTCTCGAGGCGGCCGGTCAGCGCGTAGCTGTAGTCGCGGCGCGGGTTGAAGTACGGGCGCTCGGTGCGCGTGTTCATCGAACCGCCCAGTTCCACGCCGCCGTCGATCGTGAGGTTGGGCGCGGTGTGCAGCCGCTGGATCACGTTGGCGAGCCAGCCGGTGCGCGTGTTGCCGTCGGTGAAGCGGTCACGCGACAGGCCGACGCGGGCCTGGGTCAGCTCGCTCGCGCGCCACGTCACAGCCGTGTCGAGCGTCTTCGCCGAGATGCCGTAGTACTGCGCGCGCAGCGGGGTGTCTTCGCCCGCCGTGCTGAAGTCGGCGGCCCAGGCCCAGTGATCGGTGATGGACCAGTCGAAGCCGGCTTCGAGCGCGGTCTTGCCGACGTAGCGGTCGGTGGCGGGCAGCGCCTGAACGTACGCTTCGAGTCCGCGCGCGTAGCCACGGACGCCGAGGCCCACGCGACTGCGGCGGACGTCGCCTTCGGGAAGGTCGGCGGTCGAGTAGCGACCGAGCGCGAGCACGCGCCAGTGATCGTCGATCAGCGGGCTGGCGATGGTGGCCTGCGTGGTGCCGTCGCGGTCGCCGAAATCCGGACTCGAGCCCTTGCCCTGCTCGGTGGCGAGGTCGAACTGCCAGCCGCGCTCGCGGTCCCACGCCTTCACGGCTCGGTCGACGCGGCCGTTGCGGTCGCCAAGGGTCTGCGCCATGGCGAGGTTCTCGTCGACGCCTTCGTAGTCGTTGAGCACACGCGCCGCATCGGCCTCGCCGATGTACGCGCCGAGGTCGCGGCGATCCAGCGTCGCCGCGATGTTGAAATCGTCCTGCGCGCGACGCGGCCAGCCGCGGGCGAGTTCCACCATGCCCAGCTCGCGGCGGATCTGCGCGTTCGCCGGCGCTTCGCGACGCATCGGCTCGAGGCGGGCATAGGCCTCCGCCGGCATGTCCACGTACTCGCGCAGCGTCGCCGCGTTGAGGTCGGCGTCGACCTTGCGCGGGTTCTGCAGGGGTAGCCGGATACCCGGGATACGCCTCCAGGTCGGTTCCCGGGCGGCCAGCTCGTCGATCGTCTGGATCGCCTTCCGTGTCTGGCCGGACTCGAGGTACGCGTACATGAGGCCGATGCGCGGTTCGCTTTCGGTTACGTCGTAGGGGCCCGGATCCTTCGCGATGCTGTCTTCGTACAGACGCGCGGCCTCGGCCGGGCGACGCCTGACCAGCAGCGCGTCGGCGACCGCGCGCTCGACGTACGGCGGAAGGGCGACGCCCTTCGCCTTCAGGGCGTCGTAACGGGCGACGGCCTCCTCGGCCCTGCCGGCGCGGTCGAGCGCCACGAGCAGGTCGAATTCGGCGCGCTGCCGCAGGTCGGCCGGTAGCAGCGGATCGTCGACCAGCTGGCGCGCGTCGGCGACGGCGCGGTCCGCTTCCGCGTAAGGGTGCTTCGGATCGGCGGGTTCTCCCTCTGCCCAGCGGATCTCCTGGGCGACATGGTCGGCATCCAGGTGGAAGCGTTCCGCGACGCCAGGTGCCGGCCGGAGCGCGGAGGCCAGTTCTCCGGCGCGCGTCGACGCGCCCAATTCCGTCAATAAAGTGACGTTGAGCGCCTGTGCCTCCGTATCGTCCGGCCAGCGGTCGAGCAGGGCCTGGCAATGGGCAAGGGCGTCGACGCGCCGCCCCGCATCGCGTTCCTGCCGGATCTGCGCCATCAGGGCGTCGCGGCCGACCGGGACATCGACGGCGTGGGCCAGCGGACCCTGCAGGGCCAGCAGCAGGGCAAGGCAGAGCCTCCCTCGGGGCGAGCGCGCGGCGCGCGGCGGTATCAACGACATTAGTCCCATCCTGCCAACTTCACCCTTGGCGGCCACCGGACGCGCACGACCGGCAGCGGCATTGAAAAGTCAGGCCGTCTTCATCGCGAAGTCTCGGCCAAGCCTGATATTGTCGCAGCAAACACCATGCCAAGGCGACATGACAGGCCATCGGCCATGGGGCCTAGGCCGGATGATATAGCGTCAACCGCCCACGGACGCCTGCAGGGCGGCGGCGAGGCCGGCGTCGCCGTTGAGAATGTCCTTCCAGGCCAACGCCACGCCGTTCCGTTTTCCTTTCGGCACCAGCTTCAACCCCTCCGGGTCGATGGATAGCGTGTACACCTCGCCGTCGACGACGAGTTCGCGCTTGAGGGGTTTGTCGAGTGGCGTCATGGCGGTGCTCCGGTCGTTGGCACGAGGAGCCTGCCGCCGTGGGGGTCGTTCCTGTGTCGATGGGCCAGATTGGCCTTTATGGGTATAATGGCCTCAAGTCACGCGGAGGCCGCCATGGCACTGACGCTCAAACTCGATGCGATCGAAGATCTGCCCCGTACGCCCGCTTCGGACGTCAAGAAGCTGGGATGGCGTGGCGTCATGCGCGCCATCGCACGGAAGGGCAAGGTGGTGGTCACCAACCACAGTGAACCCGAGGCCGTGATCCTTTCGGCCGACGAATACAGCCAGATTCTCCACGCCCTCGAGGATGCCGGTGTCCGTCAGGCGTCCGCGCTCGACACGCTGCGTCTGCGCTTCGACGAACGGCTGGCGTCGTTGCAGGCCGCCGACGCGAGCGATCGCCTGCGCGCCCTGATGGATGGCGTCACGACACTGGATGGCCAGGTGAAGGCGGGGGATAGCCATTGACCGGACGTCCGGCGCTTTACGTGTTGGCGGGGGTCAACGGCGCAGGCAAGAGTTCCATCGGCGGATACCGGCTGCGGCAGGCCGGCCTCGACTGGTTCAACCCCGACACGTTCGCGCGCGAACTGCTGTCGCTGGGCGGGTACGATCAGGTTCGCGCCAACGCCGAAGCGTGGCAGGAAGGCATGCGACGGCTCGATCACGCGGTGGCGACGGGAAGCGCCTACGCCTTCGAGACGACGTTGGGCGGCAATACGGTCCCGCGTCGCATCGCCGCAGCCGCGCGGACGCACGATATCCTCATGTGGTTTTGTGGCCTTTCTTCGCCGGAACAGCACATCGCACGCGTGCGGGCGCGCGTCGCGGCGGGCGGACACGACATTCCCGAGGCGAAGATCCGCGAGCGGTACCTCACCGCGATGGAGAACCTGATCGCCCTCATGCCGTCGATCGCCTCGTTGCAGATCTACGACAACAGCGTCGATGTTCCGCACGGCGCCGCGGTTCCCGATCCGCTCCTGCTGGCTCGGGTAAGGCACGGGAAACTTCAATGGCCCAAGGACGTGGCGACGCTCGGACGCACGCCGGTCTGGGCCCGTCCCCTGCTCGAAGCCGCTTTGTCCTGACCGATACCTGTCGGGGCAGGTGATTGACGGCGCGCGTGGGGCCGCCGCACACTCCGGTCGTCATTGTCGGGGGGCAATCATGGAAACGATCTATCCGGCCGGGCCGGCCGAGGTGCCGGCGGCCTTCACGCATCCTGGCGCGTCGTATCGACGCCACGCCTGGATCGCCGTGGGCAGCCTGGTGCTGTTCATCGCGGTGTATCTCGCGCTCACGGCGTGGTTCGTTCTGATCGGCGTCAACGAGCTGAGTCGCATCGGCGGCGGAAACGGACTGCTCCGTTTCGGCGTGGGAGCGTCGAGCCTCTTCCTCGCCTTCTTCATGATCAAGGGGCTCTTCTTCGTCAGGAAGGGCGGCTCGGGAAACAACGGTATCGAACTGACGCGCGCGGAGGAGCCGCGCCTGTTCGCCTTCCTCGACCGGATCGCGGACGACGCGGGTGCGCCACGTGCGCATCGCGTGTTCGCGTCGGGCAGGGTGAACGCGGCGGTCTTCTACGATCTGTCGCTGCTCAACCTCCTGTTTCCCTCGCGCAAGAATCTCGAGATCGGCCTGGCGCTCGTGAACATGCTCAACATGAGCGAGTTCAAGGCGGTGCTCGCGCACGAGTTCGGTCACTTCGCGCAGCGCTCCATGGCGGTCGGTCGCTGGGTGTACACGACGCAGCAGATCGCGGCGCACATCGTCGGCCGGCGAGACGCGCTCGATACGTTCCTGCGTCAGCTGTCCCGGTTCGACTTCCGCATCGCCTGGATCGGCTGGGTGCTCGGTACCGTGATCTGGGCGTTGCGCGCGGTCGTCGACATCGCCTTCCGGCTCGTCGTCGTGGCCCAGCGCGCGCTCTCCCGCGAGATGGAGATGCAGGCGGACCTCGTGGCCGTGTCGCTGACGGGAAGCGATGCGCTGATCAGCGCGTTGCATCGTCTGCAGGTGGCCGACGACGCCTGGGATCGCGCCGTGAACTTCGCGCGGGGCGAAGCCGCCGCGAAGTTGCCGCCCGCCGATCTCTTCGCCGTGCACCACGCCATCGCCGAGCGGCTGGGCCGGATCTACAACGATCCCGCCTACGGCACGCGTCCCGTCGTCCCGGTGGACGGCGCCGCCGCGTTCCGCGTGTTCGAAGGCGAACTGGCGCAGCCGCCGCGCATGTGGTCGACGCATCCGATGAACCACGAGCGCGAGCACAATGCGAAGCGCGTCTACCTGCACGCGCCGGTCGACGACCGTAGCGCGTGGACGGTGTTCGATGACGCGCCCGGCCTGCGCGAACGCATGACCCGCGAGCTGGTCGGCGAAGCGGAATCGGCGGTCGAGTCGCAGGTCACGGTCGATCGCCTCGATTCGCAATTCGAGCGCGAACATCTCAAGGCCCACTACCGGGGGATCTACCTCGGGTTCCCCGTCACGCGGCATGTGACCCGGGTGGACGAGCTGCACGCGGAAGTGCCCGTGTCGCGTCCCCTGCAACGCGACGAACTCTATCCCTCGGCGATCGGTGACGATCTGGAGCGCCTGCGCTCCGTCGACCGCGAGCACGCGCTGCTGTGTTCCCTGCGCGATCGCGTCTACGACGCGCCCGATGGCGTGATCCGTCATCGCGGCAGGATCCTTCGGCGCAACGAGCTTCCGGACGCGATCGCCGCGGTGGATGCGGAGCGCAAGGCACTCCGCGCCCGTCTGGAAGACGCGATGAAGTCGGTGCGCAGCCTGCATGTCTCGGCGGCGGGGCGAATCTCCGCGGCGTGGCGCGATTACCTGCTGGGCGTGCTCGGCATCCTGCTCTACGCGGAACACGCGGAAGCGAACCTGCGCGATGCGCAGGCGGGCCTCGCACAGGCCTGGCGACGGGCGACCGTGCGTGGCGCCATCGACGAGAAGGGCGCGCGCATCATCATGGCGGCGTCCAACGATGTCTGGCGCGCGCTTTATGGAGCGTACGACATCGCCGCGCAGGTGCGGCCGGGGGAGGCGATCCTTCGCGAGCTCGATGCCGAGAGCTGGTCGGCCGCGCTCGGCGAGCTGGGCCTCAACGCACCGAGCCGCGAGAACATCAACGACTGGTTGCGTCACGTCGACGGCTGGGTCGGCCATGTGGCCGGAACGATCGGCGCCCTGCGCCGCGCGGCGCTCGACGAACTGCTGCGCGCCGAAGCCGTCGTCGCCGATGCGACGCGCGGCGTCGCGCCACCGGCCGCGCCGGACGTCGTTCCTTCCGCGCCACCGGCGTACGACACGCTGCGCGTCGGCACCGAGCGCGGACAGCGCGTCGACAAGCCAGGCTTCTGGGACCGCTTTCTCGGCGCGAGCGGCTTCGTGCCGGCGCTCGCCCGCACCGTCGTCGCCGTGGCGATCGTCGGTTCCGTGCTCGTCTTCGGCTGGATGGTCGACCGCGCGAAAATCACCGTCTACAACGGTCTGGCCCGAACGGTCGTGACCACGATCGACGGACACCGCGCGGAGCTTCAGCCAGGTGCGCATGCGGTGGTGACGGTGCGCGGCGGTGGCGACGTGCAGGTCGAGACGCACGCGCTCGACGGACAGCCGATCGAATCGTTCACCGCGACGGTCGACCGCTCCGCCGAGCAGGTCGTCTACAACGTCGCCCAGGCGGGCATGCTGCGGGCGTGGACCGCCGTCTATGGCAATGTCGCCCCGGTGCCTCCGGCCCTTCCCACGCCGCAGCGCTGGATGCCGACGTCGGCGGAGGTGCTGTTCGAAGCCCCTCCGCAGCGCATCGAATCGAAGTCCGGCGGCGGCAGCCGCAGCGTGCTTGACGCCGCGAGCGATCTCACGCCCGAGACGTACGCCGACCAGGTCGTGAACAAGAGCGAGCTGGCGACGCTCGTCCTGGCGCACGTGCGCCACGACACGCCGGATTCGACGTACCTGCTCGACTGGCTTGCGCTGGGTGCTGAGCTGCCCGGTTTCGGCGATGCCTTCGCCGCGCGCCGGACGCGGTTTCCGATGGACATCGTGGCGATGCGCGCCGAGCAGAACCTCGCGAAGGGTGCCGCGCGCGATGCCGTGTGCGCGAAGCATCGTGCGCTCGCCGACGCGTCGCCGGACGTCGCCGACCTGTCCTACCTCGCCACGCGCTGCCTGCCCGATGGCGACGCGCGGGATATCGCGTTCGAAGCGGGCTTCACTCGTTGGCCGGCGTCGCCGTGGTACGCCAACGCGGCGGCTACCAGCTTCAGCCAGCACGGGAAGTACACCGAGTCCCTCGCGGCGTACCGGGTCGCCCTCGCCGGGAGCCCGGCCTTGCGCCAGGCCATCGCACCGGAGGCATTCCGCGTCGAACGCCTGGTGGAACCGGCGGCCGCCGCGCGGGACGGAGAGGCGTTCGCGCGCATGTCGCCGTGGATCGGCACCATGCTGCGACTCGAAGACACCGTCCATGTGCCCGATGGCGATTATCGTTCGCTGGTGCTTCTCGCCGGGGGCCGCCTCGACGACGCGGTAACGGCCGCCAGGGGGACGCCGATCGAGGCCCATGTGCTGCGAATGGCCGCCGCGTCCCGTGGCGCGCCGGCGGCGCTGCGCGAACGCGTCGCGAAGCTGGCGCCCGCCGATGGCCTCGACGAGCAGACGGTATGGCTGGCGCTGGCCGATGGGGTGAGCGCGGCCGACCCCGCGGTGGCCAAGGTCCTGGAGGGTGTCGAGAAAGGCTTCGATACGCCGGGCGCCGTCGGCAAGGTGCAGCGTTTCATCGCCGCGGTGCGCAAGGGAGGCGCGACCTCGGCGGAGGCGGAACTGGACGGCGTGCCGATGCAGTTGCGCGCGCGTGCGTACCTCGCCGGCCTCTCCGTGCTCGGCGAGCGGGCGCCACAGGCGTGGCGCACGTTCGCCAGCCGCGTTTTGTTCGCGGCGGAGCGTCCTTACCTGGGGTGATTCCGGCCCACTTTATCCGTGACACGGCTGTCCCAATGTCGACCGGTGGTGGCGGCCGTTCCGGCCGTTCCTCCCGAACCCATCCGAGAAGGATCAGCATGAACACATCGCAGAAGATCGCGCTCGTCACGGGCGCCACGCGCGGCATCGGCCGCGAGACGGTGAAGCAGCTCGCCGAAGCCGGGGTGCTGACGTTGCTTGCCGGACGCGATCCGGGACGCACGAAGGAAGCCGTCGCGGCGCTGGCCTCGACGGGCCTTCCCGTGGAGGCGCTGGTGCTCGACGTCGCGGATCCGAAGAGCATCGCAAAGGCCGTCGCGGACGTCGAGGCCCGGTTCGGACGGCTGGACATTCTCGTCAACAACGCGGGCATCTTCCTCGACGACATCGGCAAGGCGCCCTCGGAACAGTCGCTGGCCACGTGGCGGGAGACGTTCGACACGAACCTCTTCGCGGTGGTCGGCGTCACCCAGGCCTTCCTGCCGCTGCTGAAGAAGTCACCGTCGGCACGTATCGTGAACGTGTCGAGCGTGCTGGGCTCGCTGGCCATGCACGTCGACCCCGCGTCGCCGGTCTATGGCTTCAAGGTGCCGGCGTACGACGCCTCCAAGAGCGCCCTGAACGCGTGGACGATCCATCTCGCCTACGAACTGCGCGACACGCCGATCAAGGTCAACGCCATCCACCCGGGCTACGTGCAGACCGACATGAACGGCGGTCAGGGCGAGATCGACGTGCCGACCGGCGCGAAGAGCAGCGTCGGCATGGCGTTGCTGGCCGACGATGGCCCGACCGGCACGTTCACCCACCTGGGCAAGACGCTGCCCTGGTGAGCGGTTCGCGACTCACACGCGACCGGGCAGCCGGTCGGTGACTTCCTGCACGATCCACTCGTTGCCATCGGGGTCGTGGAAGGAAAGGAACGAGCCGTAGCTCTTGCGACCCTCGGCGGGACCGCTGACGCGGTTCTCGCCGGCGGGTCGGTGGAACACGCCATAGGCGTCGTGGAAGATGTCGCTCACGTCGACGCCGCGGCGAGTGAACTCGTCGTGCGCACGCACGATGTCCGGAACGACCAGATGCAGGCCCTGCACGGAGCCCGGTGTCGCGGTCGTCATCTTCTCACCGAACATCAGCGAGCAGCCCGAACCCGGCGGCGTGTACTGGATCACGCGAAAGCCGTGCTCGTCCTGGTAATCGATGTCGAATCGCCAGCCCAGCCGCGCGTAGAAGTCCTTCGCACGGTCGACGTCCGCGACCGGGATCACGACGATCTCGAAGGTGACGGGAAAGGGCAGGGGTCCGAACTTCTCCCCTTCCGCGCTTGCTGGCAGCAATGTGCTCATGGCTGGCTCCGTGTGATCAATCGACGCCCTGGACGAGGATGGAGCGGTACGTCGCGCCTTTGAAGCGGTGCTGCGCGACGGCCTGGTACGCCGGGCTGTGGTACCACGCGCGGGCCTCGTCCATCGTCGGGAACGACACGATCACCACGCCCTCGACCGGTGGGCCTTCGAGCACCTCGTAATCGCCATAGAGCGCGTGGAACGCGATCGGGTGGCCTTCGAAGCTCGGCTTCACCGTGGCGTTGTACGCGGCGAGTTCGTCCGGATCCTGGGTGCTCTCGCGAATGAAGACGACGTACGCGGTCATGGGGCGGCTCGGCAGTGGGGGTGGCGCGAGTCTCGCGCCGCGCCGCTGGGCGGTATTGGACGAACCGGGCGCCCGAGGGCGTTCCTTCGGCCCGAAAGCAAGAAAGCGCGCTACGCGACGACGCGGAGCACGCTTTCCTGGCGGGATGATTGGTGGAGCGGAGGAGGATCGAACTCCCGACCTTCGCATTGCGAACGCGACGCTCTCCCAGCTGAGCTACCGCCCCACGAAGCGCGAACTATATCAGCGGCGAACGCGTCTGCCAACGGGTCGGATGCATCAGTCCGGCAGCAGCGGCGACAGCCGGTCGAACAGCACCTCGCGGCGCCAGCCGTCGAGCGCCTCGGGCCATGTCTTCGTCATCACGAACTCTTCCATGGAGCGACGGGCGCAGAGCAGGCCGGGCGGGAGATCGAGCTGGGTGGCCAGGGTATCGACGGCGCTGCGCATCTCGTTGATGGCGCGTTTGGCGTCGCCCAGCGGGTGACCGACGATCGGCGCCGTGGCGGCGACTTCGTCCGGCTCGACCGGACGGTGCAGGAGATCGAACAGCTCCTGTCGCTGCGGCGAGCGCAGGGCGCGCGTGCCGCGCGTCCGTTCGTCGAGGCTGGCCGGCGTCTCGGGAAGGCGGCCCACGAGATCCACCGCCTGCGCGTCCTCGAGCAACCAGGAGCGCGGCTTGTCGAGCTCGCGCGCGGTGGTCTCGCGCCAGCGCAGCACCCGGCGCAGCAGCGCCTGGCGTTCCATCGGCCACTCGGCGGCCGGCTTCACGCCGCGCTGCGGCTGAGGATCGCCTTCGCGGTGGCTCGCCCGGCGCTTCATGCGCGCGCAATCCTCCGCATGCCAGCCGGTGCGCCCACGTTCGGCGAGGCGCTCGGCGAGGATGGCGTGCACGGGGTGCAGGTGGACGACGTCCAGCGTGGCGTACAGCTTCTGCGATTCGGTGAGCGGACGCTGAAGCCAGTCGCTGCGCGTCTCGCCCTTGTCGAGTTCCGCGCCGACGAGCTCCGCGACCAGCGCGCGATAGCTGATGCCCAGCCCCATGCCGACGAAGGCGGCGGCGATCTGGGTGTCGAACAGGGTATGCGGACCATCGGGAAGAAAAGGCGACATCGCCTCGAGATCCTCGCCCGCGCTGTGCATCACGGTGACCACCGGCTGCGCCGCGAACGTCGGCGCCAGCGCGTCGCCGAGCGGCACGGCCAGCGGGTCGATCAGCGCGTAGCGCCCGTCGTGCGCGAGCTGGAGCAGGGCGAGCTGTGGATAGAACGTGTTGCGACGCATGAACTCGGTGTCGAGACCGACGACGGTACCCGGACCGATCGGTGCCAGCCATGCGTCCAGCGCTTCGCGGCTGTCGATCCAGGGAGCGTGGGGAGCGAGGTCGCTCGATGTCATGCAGGGTCCTTGTGAGGCTCGGGCCGCGCCGATGGTGCGTGTTGCCCTGTCGCGCGCGATTCCCTAAGGTGGCACCGCACGATAGCAGGCCCGCACGGAACCGCCCACCATGCCGAATACCGAGACCGTCCGCCGACAGCGCGCCATTGGCGGCGCGCTGGGCGTCGCCGTGCTCGCGTTCGGGCTCTTCTATCACTTCTTCCCGCAGGCGCTGCACGTCCAGCCCACCCAGCGCACTGCGCGCACGCCCCTGCGCGGCCAACCGACGGTGATGGGCTTCGACCAGCGTCCGCAGGCCGCGCCGCCGTCGCAGGTTTCCGAAATCGACGCCGGGCCGCCGATCATGCTGGCGCCGGCCTCGGTGATCGCGGCACGGCGCAGGGAGAAGACGCAGGATGTCGAGCTGCCGGCGCAGAAGACCCCGGATTCGCCGGAGCTCACCGCCTTGCTCGACCGCGGCGACAAGGCGCTGGCGGGCGATCGGCTGGTGGGCGGCAAGGACAGCGCCGCCGCGCTTTTCGAACTCGCCCTGAAAGAGAAATCGGATAGCCAGCGGGCGCTCGCCGGCCTGAGCGAGGTTCGCGCGCGACTCGCGGCGGAAATCGAGCAGGACATCGCGCTGGGCGATGCCGACGCCGCGCGCGAATCCCTCGGCGCGCTCAAGGCGCTGCCGTCTTCGTCCACCGATGCGGCACCCCTGCAGCAGAAGCTCGCGGTGCTCGACAAGGTGCGGCCGATGCTCGGCAAGGCCGCGTCGCAACTGCAGGAAGGCAAGGCCACGCAGCCGCGCGGCGACAGCGCGCTCGACACGTATCGCGAGGTGCTCGAGATCGATCCGCAGAACGCGGTGGCGGAGCAGGGCATCACCAACGTCCAGCGCACCGTGCTCGACAGAGCGCTCGCCGCGGTCGCGCAGAACGACTTCGGCACGGCCGACGCGGCGCTGGCCGAGGCCGCCGCGATCGAGCCCGAATCGCAAGCCCTGCAGGACACGCGTGGCCGCATCGAGGGCATGCGCCGGCAGAACGCCGCGGGCATGCTCGCCCAGGCGCGCTCCGCGCTCGACGCAGGCAACATCGAACTGGCCCAGCAACTGGCGGCCAACGCGCAGAAGATCAGCCCGGATCTGGCGGGCATCGACGATTTCAACGAACGCGTGACCAACGCGCGCCTCTATGCCAGCTACAAGCCGGGCCAGGTCTTCGCCGACCGCTTCGTCGACTCCGCGGGACAGGCGCCCGCCATGGTCGTGATTCCCACCGGCAAGTTCCTCATGGGTTCGCCGGACGGCGAGGCCGGGCACGACGCGAACGAGGCGCCGGCGCACGAAGTCACGATCGACAAGGGTTTCGCGATGGCGCGAAGCGCGATCTCCATCGGTCAGTTCCGCGACTTCGTGCGCTCCACGGGCTACGTCCCCGAATCGCAGTCGAAGGGCGGCGGCAGCATCTACGACGAGCAGAGCGGTGGACTGCGGGACGATCCGACCGTGACCTGGCAGGACGACTACGCCGGCAAGCCCGGCCAGGATCGCCTCCCGGTCATCAACGTCTCCTGGAACGACGCGAAGGCGTACGCGGACTGGCTGTCCAAGCGCACCGGCAAGACCTACCGCCTGCCGAGCGAGGCGGAGTTCGAGTACGCGCTGCGCGCCGGCAGCACGTCGCGCTACTGGTGGGGTGATGGCGCACCGTCGTCCCGGCTGGAGAACCTGACCGGCGGGAACGATCGCTCCGGCTCCGGCCGCCGCTGGAGCAACGCGTTCGGCGGCTACAAGGACGGCTACTGGGGCCCGGCGCCGACGATGAGCTTCGCCGCCAATCCCTTCGGCTTGTACGACATGGGCGGCAACGTGTCCGAATGGGTCGCCGACTGCTGGCACGACAACTACATCCGCGCGCCGCGCAACGGCGAGGCATGGGTCAATCCGGGATGCGGGCGTCGCGTCATCCGTGGCGGCTCGTGGGGCAGCGCGCCGGACATGGTCCGCTCGGCGTACCGGCAGGGGGCGCCGGCGGACCTGCGCAACGCGCGCGTCGGTTTCCGGATCGTGCGCGAGCTGTAGCCTCGCGGCACCGCGTCGCCGGTGCTATGCTTTTGTGGACTTTTCGTTCCAGAAATGGTGATGCCATGGCGCGCCCCCGCGAGTTCGACAGGGACACCGCCTTGCAGCGAGCGATCGACACGTTCGCCATGCACGGCTTCGAGGGCACGTCGACGCCCATGCTGCTCGACGCGATGAAGATCGGCCGACAGAGCCTCTACGACACCTTCGGCGACAAGCGCAGCCTCTATCTCGAAGCGCTCCGCACCTATTCGAACGACAGCGTCGGCATGACGCTGTCGGCGATGTTCGCATCGACCTCCGTGCGGGAAGGCATCGAACAGGCGCTGCTCGGCTTCGCGAAGAACGCGACCTCCGTCACCACCGCCCGGGCGTGTCTCGGCATCCACGCCATCACGGAGTTCGGCACCTTCGCGAGCGACGTCAAGGCCGTGACGGACGAGATCGCGGGCCGGACGGTCCTCGCCTTCGAGAGCCGCATTCGCGAGGGCATCGCGCGGGGCGAGCTGGCGGCCGATCTCGACGCGGCGGCCACCGCGCAGTTTCTGCTCGCCACGCTGTCGGGTCTGAAGATCGCGGCCCGCGCGGGCGCCGATCTGTCCACGCTCGAGGGCATCGTCGGGATCGCCATGCGAGCTTTGGGATAACTTACTGGACTGACTAGTCAAGTAAATGGTATGCTCGGTTCATGGGGGCCTGAGGCGGGCCCCCCGTCCGTCGAGGACGGCGATGCAGAACAACCCCAGGGCGGTGACGCCCTTTTTTACATCCATTAATTGACTGAACATTCCATAAAAGGAGCCAGACCATGACCACTCGTTTTCTCGAAGGCAAGAACGCCCTGGTGACCGGCGGGTCCCGCGGCATCGGCGCGGGCATCGTTCGCTCGCTCGCCGAAGCGGGCGCGCACGTCACCTTTACCTATGCCAGCGCCTCGGCCGCGGCGGACGCCCTTGTCGCCGAACTGGCCGGCCGCGGACTCCGCGCTCGCGCCGTGCGCGTCGACAGTGCCGACGACAAGGCCCTCGTGGCGGCGATTGCCGAAACCGCCGGCCAGAGCGGCAGCCTCGATATCTTCGTCGGCAGCGCCGGCCTGCTCGTGCATGCCCCGCTGGCGGAGACCTCCGTCGACGACTACGACCGCCTCTTCGCGGTCAACGTGCGCGCCGTATTCGTGGGTGCGAAAGCCGCCGCATCTTTCATGGGTGAGGGTGGCAGCATCATCAGCATCGGCAGCATCAGCGCCGAGCGTGCCGGTGTCGAAGGCGCGGCGCTCTATTGCAGCTCGAAGGGGGCCGTGCAGTCGATGACCCGCGGTCTGGCGCGCGACCTCGGTCCGCGTGGCATCACGGTGAACAACGTGCAGCCGGGCCCGATCACTACCGACATGACCGAAGGCTACGCGGAGATGCTCGTGCCGATGATCCCGGTAGGCCGTCTCGGCAAGCCGGAAGAGGTCGGAGCGCTGGTCGCCTTCCTCGCCGGCCCGAACGCCCGCTACATCAACGGCGCGAGCATCGACATCGACGGCGGCTATATCGCCTGATCGAGCCCGGCACCGGCCCGCAGATCTGGCCGGTGCCGGGGGGCAGTGATTTCCCCCCTCCCCGGAGTCATGTCACGGCCTTCGACCGTTACGGGTTACGCAGGCATGACCGACGGAACCGCTTCAGTTCCCGCCTGCACGGCCGATGAGATGAGATCGACCATGGGGAGGAATGCCGTGAGGCACATCGCAGGACTGACAATGGCGGCGCTCGCGCTAGGCACGACCGCGTGTCATCGGGACGAATGGCACCTGATCAGCGTCGAAAAGGGCAATCCCGCCGACATACGCATACGCGGCGACAGCGGCGACGCGAGCTGGACGTGGGGGCCGGATGCCCACTCGGTCGATGTCGCCGTCGTCAGCAACGAGCTGATCGGCGATCCCCTCCCGGCCACCGGCGGCGCGTTGGTTCTGCAACTTGCCGACGGCACGAAGCTCGAATTCGCCGGACAGTACAACGCCCTCGTCTGTTCGCGCGGCTGCGACGCGAAGCACATGCCGATCGCGTGGCATGTGCAGCGCGATTAGGTGACGGCGAAGGACTTCGCAGGCGGCGTCTTGCGGCCTGCGACCACGCGTTAGTGGCGGTGCGCGGCGCCGACGCAAATAAAGTTCGCCAGGGCACCGCGCCGCCCTGAGTCAGTGGGTGATCCCGTCCGCTTCATGGCCCGGACGATCCTCGCAACCCAGGTTTTTGCGCGCCTCGGCGGCTCGCTTCGTGTAATTCCGGCGGATCGCATCGAGTGTCTTCTCGTCGAGCTGTTCCAGGTCGAGCAGGGCCGCGTTGGCTCCTTTCATCACATTGATCAGCTCGTCGAGCTTGATCTGCATCGCTTCGGTGTCGCGGTTCTGCGTGTTCTGGATAAGGAAAACCATCAGGAAGGTGACGATCGTGGTTCCGGTATTGATCACCAGTTGCCAGGTGTCCCCGAAGCCGAAGACCGGGCCGCTCGCGCCCCAGAGCACTACGATGCCCGCGGCTGCGGCGAACGTCGCCGGTTTTCCGGCGGCTTTGGAGACCGCCATGGCCATGCGCGTGAAAAGGCTTTGCTTACTCTTCTTCGTCATCGGTTCGTCCTCCTTCTGAAGATACCTTCTGACGCGTGGCGCAGGCGTGGCGTGAAGGGCGCGACGCCTTCGTGATGCCAGGCATCGCGCAACTGATTACGATGGGCGAACGCGGTTTCATCGACGCGATGCCACCCCGCTCGACCGAGGATGTCATGCCCGCCACGACGCTCGAAACACCCGCCCACCTGCGTCACGGAATATCGTTTCGCGAAGCGTCATGGGTTTGGGTTCGCGTCGCTGCCCTGAGCTTCGGCGGCCCGGCCGGGCAGATCGCGGTGATGCACCGTATCCTCGTGGAAGAAAAACGCTGGATCAGCGAAACGCGGTTCCTGCACGCGCTCAACTATTGCACGCTGCTTCCCGGACCCGAGGCGCACAAGCTGGCCATCTATATGGGGTGGCTCCTGCACAGGATGCGCGGCGGCCTCGTCGCCGGCCTGCTGTTCATCGTGCCGGGGCTGCTGTCCTTGGGTGTGCTGAGCTGGATTTATGCCAGCTACGGCGACGTCGGCCTCGTCCACGCCCTGTTCTTCGGACTGAGGGCCGCGGTGTTGGCGGTGGTCCTCGACGCGGTGCTTCGCTTGGGGCGGCGCGCACTCAAGAGCAGGGCATTGGTAGCAGTGGCGGTACTGTCGTTCGTTGCGATCTTCCTTCTACGTGTACCGTTCCCGATGATCATCGCCGCCGCGGCGGCCATCGGCTGGGCCGGCCACCGTCTGCGTGTCCCAGGGTTGCAAGGCGGTGCGGCCGGTAGCGCGATGGACACGCCGGACAGCGGCCCGCTACCGGCTCTCGACGCCGCGTTCGCGCTGGAGATTCCCACGCATGTCCTGCCGTGCCATCGCCGGATGCTCAAGGTCCTGGCGGTGTCGCTGGCCGTCTGGCTTGCTCCACTCGTCGTGCTCCTGGGATGGGCGGGAGCGGGTAATGTCTTCACCGATATCGCGTATTTCTTCACCAAGATGTCGGTGGTGACGTTCGGAGGCGCCTACGCGATCCTGGCGTACGTGGCGCAGCAGGCGGTGGCGCACTACCACTGGCTGGCTCCGGGCGAAATGCTCGCGGGATTGGGCATGGCGGAAACGACACCCGGTCCGCTCATCAGCGTCGTCCAGTTCGTGGGTTTCATGGCGGCCTATCGCCAACCCGGTGCGCTTTCACCGGTCGTCGCGGGTACGCTGGGCGGACTCCTGGCGAAATGGGTCACGTTCGCCCCGTCGTTCCTGATCGTTTTCGTCGGCGCGCCCTATATGGAAGCGCTGCGCAACAACCAGACGCTGGAGGCCGCGTTGAACGCCATCACCGCGGCCGTCGTCGGCGTGATCCTCAACCTCGCCGTTTGGTTCGGCCTGCATTCGCTGTTCTCGAGGGTCGAAGCGCATTCGCTCGGACATCTCGTGCTGCAGATACCGGACCTCGCCAGTCTCGATCGCGCGTCACTCCTGTTGTCCGTCACAGCAGCGGTCCTGCTGTTCCGTTTCAAGGCGGGCATGATCGCCACGCTCGCGCTCTGCTGCCTGGGAGGCGTCGCGCTGCATTTTCTCGGGCATCTCTAAAGCATGTTGCGCTAGAGCCTTAGCGGACAGGGTGGAAGGCGTGCTCTCGCCAGACAACATAAACCCGCCTCGCGGGCGGGTCTTTCGAAAACCGGGAAAAGCCTTGGGCTCGCCCGGTTTTTCGTTTCTGGTGCGAAAGTGGGACTTAAACGGCTTTGTCTCCCAATGCTTTGGCGCAACGATGTCGCCTCTTACTCCCAAAATTACTCACAACACGCGGTCGTGCCCTCGGTCTAGAATCCGCTCGGGGTGAGTCAACAGGGGAGGGATGAACCATGCGAAAGGTCGCGGTCGTTGCGTGGGTCGGTGTCGCAATGTGCGCGTTCGCCCTTGGCGGCTGTTCAACCGCCACCCGCATCAGTGATCAGCAGGGGCAGCCCGTGGTCATGATCGAGTGCGGCTCTGCCACCTCCTTCTCTATCTGCTACAAGCGGGCCGAGAAAGAGTGCCCGGCAGGCTACAGGATGGTTTCCGAAGAACCCGGATTCAACCGAAAGACTCTCAAGGTGGAGTGCAAGCAATGAACAGGGGAATGCTCAGTGTGGTGGCTGCGGCCGTGGTATTGAGTGGTTGTGCCGGCGTGCCGGTAACGGTCCGAGACAAGGTGCCGCAGGCATCCGATGTGGCGGTAGTGATGTTTAGGGATTGCGTGATTCAGGGACAAGAAGATTGCGACGGCTCGGGCCTCGCGGCTGGGTCGATCTTTGCACGGGTTATAGCGGGCACCCCAGGAAGGAAAGCTGTCCCTCTAGACCGCCCAGTGGCCCCCAAGGCCCCGTTCACTGATGCCGAGGCTGCAAGCTACGCCAAGGAGAAAGGCTACGCGTACGTGGTCAACGGCGAAGTGCAGGATTACTACAGGGTTGCACCATTCACCTTTCGAAGCGAACGGGCAGGGGTTTCGATTCGCGTGCTTCGGGCCTCTGACGCCTCCGTAGTGGCGTTCTTCAGTGACAGGGGGGAGGCGAACAACCTCAGCACACCAGACGCCATCCTTGAAGGCATGGCTAAGAAGGTCGCCAAGGCCATGTGACTCGAATCTGTGGCGGTGCTGCGTGCTCCCAGTCGCCTATTGTTACCCGTTGTTCTCAATCAGGTTGATCGTCTGATCATCAATCAGGCTGGCGTGTGGGATGCCTGTAGGACCGCCCAGAGATACCCAACCACAAAGGACGGGCGGTCGAGGGGTAGGAGAGTGCGGGGATAGCGTACGTGCCTTGTACGTGGTGGCACTTTGGCTGAAGGTGTGATGTGGGTTGCGCCCGCCAAGCGGTCATGCTCGGAAGGCGCAGCCCCCGCTTAGAACCGGAGTTCCACTGCTCCACCGTAAGTGTTGAACTTGAACGATTCTTTGATGCCGAATTCTTCGTAACGTGGCTCGTAGTGATCGTAAGTGAAGCTGAGGCTTACCCGCTCATTGAAGTCGTAGCCAAACCCGACGCCGGCGTAGTAGCTGGTGTCGTAGTAGCGATGCCGGTCATTGAATCCGTCCGTCGCCACGCCGTCGAGGATACCGTTTGCCCGCACACGAATGTCCTGGCGATAGCGAGCCATACCCGCATGAGCCGTGATGAAATACCTCCCGGGTAACTCCCATTTTCCATTGACGCCGAGAAGTAGCGCTTCGTTTCTCTGCTTGAGCCGGCTCTGGCTCGTCAGTGTGTGCTGACCCGCTGGGTCGACAAACGAAATGGTGCGGTCGTCTCTGAAATTCGTCCGGTTTAGACTGACATAGCCGCCTTCAAGACCAAGGTAGAACGGCTTGTTGATCTCCCATCGGTAACCACTGAGTACCCCGTAAACCGTGCTGTCCTTGGCGTTCGTATTCGCCCGGCCCAGGGTCGCCTGAATAAAGGCGCCTTCGTTATCTGCGCATGCGGCTGACGATACCGAGCATGCCGTAATACCGGCGGCTATGAGTAGCAAAACGCTCTTCATGGATCTCCCTATGTTTCATCGAGTGTCAGGCGAAGGACGCCGCGCGAATGATCTCGTATGCCGGAACAGGTGTCTGTAGGATTTGCCTTACAGCCTCCTTGGATGGCCTATGGCGGACCGTCAATGGCAATTCGGCTCAATTTGCGATGGCGGCAGGCGCACCGTTTGAATCATTGATATAAATCGAAGCGGCTGCGCTGGCCCTTTTTATAGCGTCAGAAAACTCGGCTTCCTAACCGAGTCTTTACATGGGAAATGATCATGCATGACGACCTTGAGCGGCTCGTGGAGGGTGTTCTCGGCCACTTCTTCATGAGCCACGGGTTCGTACCTTCTTCATCGCTCAATCGTCGCAACGGACTTATCAGTGAAGTTGTCTACGTGTCGAGCGAATGCAAGGTGAAGCTCTATGACTCGCAGGTCGACGGTGAGATCAACTGTTTCCTGGCGACGGTCAGCACCCCTGATGGTGCCGACTGGGCGGGGCTGGACCGCGCGTTCTACCTGAGAGACTTACTTGAGGTAGGGAAAGGACTGCCTCTCGAAGAGCTTATGCAAGTGGTTGCATCACCTGCGAGAGGCCGACAAGAGCAACTCATTCAAATCAGAAATTTGCTGCTACAGGGGTACAAGAATGCGCTGGCTAACCTTCGCGTCAGAACCCCGTCATAAGGAACGCGGCGCATCACTACTCATCACTACTTTAGTGATCGCCCCGCGCTGGACTCTATCCGTCTCTAGTTTAGATGCGCCATAGGACCGCATAGAAGGCACCACGTACAAGGGATGTAGGCATAAGGGCTATCTGCCTATAGGGTAGACCCTGCGTCCTCGATGGGTGGTAGCTGAGGTGACGAGTTTTTGTCGTTACCTGTCACCTGGGGCGGGAAGCCGTGAGCGGCAGCGTATTCGAGCCTAATTTAGGTATCGGAGGGCTTGGAGAGGGCGAGTTTAGGCGCTCGCCGCGTGGAATGGTCTTCGTTCGGAATCTTAGAAGGACACCGTCTTCTTAGTGCTGCGCTTTGGGCAGGCTCTTCCTCGACCTCGTCACTTTTTTGCGTTGCGATTTTGCCCTTCCCATCTGATGAAAGAACGGTACGGCAACTACCGGAAGGGACGCGCTCTTGAGCGTATCGAACACATACTGTCGCCAGAAAGGCCAGACATTATGAATGCAATTCCACTTGCAAAACTGAGCAAGCTGCTCTTCCGACGGTTCTCTGATAACGAGGTACTCGACGGCAAACGTAGCTTCGACTAGATGCAGCGTCGTGGGGGTACCTTCCGGCGACTCGAGGAAGACGATTCGAATACCAAGGTTCACTTTTGCGCGAAGCAGCTTAATAGGCTCGCCCGCCTCGGTGACTGCTTCTAAAAGCTCCGACTCAACACTCTCGCGACTCTGGATGCGCGTTTTCCCAGCATGCACCTCTGGCTGAAACTCCGTTTCCCGCTCGAAGCGACTATCCCACCTATAGAGGTCGTTGATCTGAAGGTAGCCGTGAGGGAACTCCGCCTCAACCATACGCTTCCTCCGGGATCTCAAGCTCTACATCATCGCCCCAGGGTGTCGAGGAATCATTCGCAGGCTGGATTGTCTTGGTCACCTTCCAAAGGTGGAGCGCCACAACGGTCTTGTCGTCTCGTTCTAAGACGACGTTAGATTCGACCGTTACCCCAGCCTCTTTCCGAAGGAAGTGGATCATGGCCGGGAAGTGGTCGAGTGACCGCATCAAGCGGTCGACGGCCTGAGTCTGGATCACCTCACCACGCTCATACTTGGAAAACGCATTCACGCCGCCCCCAATCAAAACCGCAGCCTCCTGCTGGGTCAGTGCGTGACGCTTACGCCAAGCGACGATCTCGCTCGACGTAAAGAAGCCGTCGTGGGCGCGCTTGGCGTCTGCAAATTTGACCTCGTTGGCCTTCGCCTGCTCAGGCAAAACCAGTTCTTCGCCACATACCGAGCACACCGATATTTCGACACCCGGCACCTGAAGCTCGGTGCCGTCATATCGGATGGTTTCAGTAACCACAGCCGACCGGAGCTCACCGCGCTCGCACAGCAGGCACTTAGCAGTCATTGTTCAATTCTTCCGTTGTAGGTGAAACGAAGCCACGACAACTTGCGGGACTGTCGTCCCGCTCCGTTCGGCTAGCTTCACGTAGAGTTCGTCTTTAGGACCATTGGGCCCACGGTAGCGCGGATAGTAGACGTCGTATTGGACGCCTTCGATGTCTACCGAGTGGTGAAAGTCACCAAGCGTGAGGTCAGCGATGCAGTGGTGAACGTCGGCCAGTCCATATCCAAGCTCCTGATAGTCGCGCTGAGCACCTCGCAAGAGCGCCACATGTCCCTTGGCGCCTGCGGCCCTAACCCTGTCGAGATCGTATATTGGGCGTCCGTGCACCAGAAATCAACCATGGTGGTTAGTTTTGGGGGCCACGCGCGATGATCGCGTGAGGATTTTGTCGGCAACAAGCCGTCTTAACTCTTTGTATCACCAATTTTTCTGAGTTCAAGATAGTGCATTTAAGCTATTGATCTGAAAGAAAATTCATTTGGTTATCAGGCCCGAGAGTCCCTCGACGGGTGGTCGAACGGTCCACTTGGCGTCACGTCTGGCCGTGTTTTGCTTGAAACCTCTGGCGGGAGGCAACCGATGTTCTTCCTCCCGCCCCCGCTTACGCCGTGGTGGCGGCATGGCTCAAGCGACAAAGTTAGGGTGTCTGCGTCGCCGCAGGCAGGCCGTACAGGTAATACCCCAGCAGCCCACCGTCGCCCTTGGTCGGCTGGCGCCCGAGCCACCGCTGGATGGCTTCCGCCGTGGCCTTCGCATCCGCCGCCGCCTGGCCGGTTTTGGCCACGACCCGGTTGTTTGCGGCCCCAATCGCGTCGCTGAGGCCCAGTCCGATGCTGGACCCCAAGAGGCCACCCTCGATGCCACCGACAGATGATCCTAGGAGCCCGCCCAGGCCACTCCCTACAGAGCGACCGAGCCAGCCCCCGCGGTTACCTAGGGTCCGGCCAAATATCGCTCCTGAGAGTAGTCCCTGGGCCTGCATGTCGGCTGCGGTGCCCGGACCCGCCGCTGCGATCTTCTGATCGGAGATCCCGCGACGGAGGAGGCTGTCCCTGACGTTCTCTAACTGTTGTCGAGCTGGGTCACTCAACCCGTAGTTGGCCCGATCGTCGGAACGGAGCGCCTGCTTTACACGAGCAACCGCAAGCTGTGGATCGCCACCAGTGTTAAGGCTACCCGGAGCGTTAGGGTCCAGAAGCCCTCGGACGGCCTGCATGTCGTTGATAGGCTGGGAGAGCTTGGCGTACGTCTCCAGGTTAGAACGATAGCCCGGTATCGCTCGGTCGAGAGTAGAGACAATCTTGGCGGTGACCGGTCCATACAACGCAGCCTCTTGGGAGCCGACGACGCCGTTGGTGGCGTTTGCCGAGAGCATATTTCCGATGTTCTGCCGCATGTCGTCAAGGGCCCGGGCAGGGACCATTCCGGTGCCGTCCTGATTCCTGGCGATGAGGTCGAGGTGCTGGCGGGCGGCTCCGGCCACCGTCGGATTGCCGGACTTGGTCAGCTCTTGGAGCTGCTTCGCGATCCGGCTCGGGTCCACCATGTTCTGGTTGATAGCCGTGATGGCCTGATCCAACACCTTCTGAGCCTTCTTCGTCTTCACCGAAATCTGGTTCAGCAGGTCAGCTCCCTGACCTTCGTCCAGCGTCCCCTTGGCGACCTTCGATGCGATGGCTTTGGCTTCCTGCAACGCGTCGTAGTCCGGCCGGAACGTTTCGCCTTTGATGTCTCCAAGGATGCCGACGGCGGTCTTGTATCGCTGCTCCGGGTTGCTCGGTGACAGGTATTCCTTGAAGTACGGAGCCGTAGCATCCCGGCGAGCCTGGACAGCGGCAGCAAGCTCATCATCCGAACCTGCCGCCTGTTGAAGCAGGCCCAAGCGTGTCGCGTTATTCGCATTGTCCTGAGCCACAAACGCAGGAGCCGAGGCGGGGTTGTTCCGCAGCATCCGTTCCGCCTGTACGGCTTCCGGAGTCTGCAACACCTGGGCAGCAGACGGTACTTCGCCGGGCACCAGTTCTGGGGCATTCGCCAATCGCTGCAAAGTGGCGTCGTCGGCACCGTAGAGACGAGCAATGTTGGCGTCGGCCACCGCCTGCGGATTCAGCACATGCTCGGCGATGTTCTTCACCCCGCGTCCGACGGACGAAGCGCCAGCACCGATACCGTAGAGCAGGGGGCCCGTTGCGGCACCCACGCCGACCTGTTTCGCTTTCTCGCCGGCATAGCCGTCACTGCCGCTAGTCACGGGTTGGGCCGCGCTCATGAGTGCGCCTTCGCCACCAAGCAGGCCAAGCTTGCCTGCGGTCTTCGCAGCGGTGGGAAGCAGGCCGAGGGCTCGCGCTTCACCGAGTCCCGTGGCCCAGGGCAACACCTCACCCAGAGCTGCACCCGCGTAGCTCCCCGCCGAGTTGGGCACGGCGTCCTGGTACGCCTGTTCGCGGTCACGCACCCAATTGTCGTATGCAGCCGTCTGGCGACCTACCCAATCACCTTCCTGTTCGCCACGAACGGCGTCATTCACACCCTTAACGGCGTGCATGTAGAGCTGGCCCACGCCCACCGGGATATTCGCAACGTGATGCGCAAACGCATCGCCGAGTTCGTTACCGAAGCTGTTTACGTCACGGTAACCCTGAGCGAGAGCGTCACCGATCGTGCTCGCGAGTGAACGGTCGGGAGTGGCCGGAGGGACTGGGGCCTGAACGTCCGAGAGGCGAAGCTTTCCCGTTTGCGGCGTCGAAACTTCTGAGAGCTTAGGCATTACCGCACCTCCGCAACGTCCGGGTCATTCGGGTTCGAAATCCCCGTCACCCGATAGCGCTTTCCGTTGGCCTCGATGATCTGGCCTATCGTGTATTTACCCGTAGCTCCGCCCGAAGGAGCGGGCTCGCCGCCACGGAACTTGTTGAACAAATTCTGCGACTCGGGGCTCACAAGCTGGATGCTCTTGGACCCGTAGCCGAGGCCCTGGTCAAGCTGCGCCTGTAGGCCAGCGAGGCGACCCTCGATCAGATTGGCCGCGGTACGCCCGAAGCCTTCTTGCTGCTGGGGCGAGAGGCTGGCGTCCAGGCGGGAGCGGATCTGCTCACGGTCAGCGAGGGCGCCGCCGCTGCCGGCGAAGACCTTTGCCAGCTCATCGGCCACGGCATCCGCGTTGAGGTTGTAGTTGTTCACGGCATCCTTGCCGACAGCTGAGCCCACGGAGTTGGCGAGCTTGTTCCACGTCGGGAAGCGGCTGTTGTTGAGTCGCTTGCCCTGTTCAAGCAGCTGGTCGAGGTGATGAGCTGCCGTGTTCAGGGCCGTGATGTTCTTCGCCGTCGTCCCTGAGGTGAAATCCTTGCGCGATGCCGCACGAGCCTGATAGCTGCCCGCTTCGAACGTCGGGTCGACCTGCTGAGCGTCCTGCACGATCGACTGCCACCACGGAGAGGTTGCAGCCTTACCCGTCGGAACCGGATAACGGCCCTCCACGACCGCACGGACTACCGCCTGTCGGTCAGACGGCAACGACTTGAGGAAGTCATCGCCGTTAGGGGTGCCTGCCCCGTGCGTAGGTGCTTCTGCGGCGCCTGGGGCGGGAATGCCCTGTGCCTGCAACGCCTGATCGCGGGTAAGCCCCTGAGACATCAGATATCGCACGTTGCGTTCCAGCGCGGTCTGGTTCGACGCCCCCGAAGTAGGGGCAAATCGGCCAGCCGTGGCGATGGTCTTGTAGCTGCCGTCCGCCTGCTGTTCCTGGGTCAGGATGTTGTTTCCCTGTTCGATGCGACGGAGGTCGGGGGTATTCAGCTCCCGCTGCGTCTTCTGCGTCTGTAGCTCCTGCATTCTGGCAGCAAGCGTGTTGCGATGTAGTTCAATCGCCGCCTGCGGGTCGACGCTCATCAAGGCTTGGGTGTAGCCACCTTCATCGAAGGCACTCGACCCGTCCGGGTTCTGTCGAACGAAGTTGAGCGCCAAATCCTGAATCTGACGACGACGCTGCATCTGCTGCTGCTGATCGTCCATCTGCGCTTGCTGGAACGCCTGCCGCTGCTGCTGGAACTTATCGTCCTGCAACTGGCGTGCGCCCTGCTGAGCGGACTGGATGCCGCCGAGAAGGCCGCCGGAGAGTGCCTGGATAGGCGTTACTCCGGGCTGGCTATTGGCTGCAAGGATCGAGAGACCTGCATTCAGCAGGCCACCGTTGATGAGCTACCGGCGTTCGTCTGCACTGACGCCGGGAGTCTGGCCGAGAAGGCCGTCAAGAAGTGCCATGGTATTGCCGCCTCAATGGATCATGGTGGAAGACTGTTCAGAGTCGACACGAGTCGATTCGTCTCGCTCGAAAACGGTGATGACCGCGCTCAGAGGAATCCACACCAGTCGGTCCAGATCCTCCTCACCGATCACGCCCGAGACGCGCATGAAATTTGGGACAGAGGCGTCCACGAACTTGCAGCGCACGGTGGGGCAGGGGAAGGGAGGTTCATCGCCCACAGGCGTGAGGTGCCAGGGCATGCAGCCCGGAGCGGCGATTGCACGGGTGGCGGCGTGGGTCGGGTCGAGTACAACAACGAAGTCCATGGATTTTTTCTCCTCAAAGGTAGTACGAGGCAAGGCCAGCGGCCGCACCGATTGCTGTACCCCAGCCTGGGGCGACTGAGCCAGCCGAACCGCCAGCGATGGCAGCACCGATTGCGCTACCGGCAGCTGCGCCACCAGCACCGGCAGCAATGGCACCTCCGGCTGTACGAGGTTTGTATGCGGGATTGAGGCCAGAGGTGGCCGAGCTCTGGAACTGGCCCGCTACGGAGTTGAGCGCATTGCCGTAGTTCGCAAGACGCTGCTGGTCGTAGCCGTATCGAGACTGGTACCAGTCGTTGTAAGCCTGGTCGATATTGCCCTGCGCGTAGTCCTGCTGAATCTGACCGAGGCCAGCGTACTGACCTAGATACTGACTCTGTAGGGCATTCAACCCCGTTAGGGACTGCGATGCTCCGAGCAGGTTTTGCGTGTTCTGCTGAGAAGCTGCAAGCTTGTTCTGGAACCCCTGCTGCCAAAGCTGCTGCTGGTTCTGTAGGTCGGTATACCTGAGGTTCGTCGAGTTCTGAGCAAGACGGTCGGCAAGAGTCTGCTAGCTCTACTGCTAAGCCTGAGCCATGGCAGAGCCGCCGAAAGCGCCGCCCTACGAGAACTGGGCTGCCAGCTAGGGCACAGCAGATTTGTTGTAAGCGTCGATCGTGTCCTAATTCGAACTCGCGATGACTTGGTTTAGGTACTGATTATCCGCGTAAGGATTAGCCGTGGCGGTGACGTTGTTTGATCCATTAAGTAGCTGCTACAACGCTGCCTACTGGTCAGGATTTGCACTCGCCGCTCGCTGACGAGCAATTTCAAGCGCGTAGGTCTGGTCAACGGTCGGAGCCGCATTAAGCTGGCCGCCGTAGGACTGATACGGCTTGCTGTTAACGTCGTTGGTCTGGTTGAAGAAGCCCTAATAGGCGTTAGCGAGCCACGGCGGAAGTTCGGTCTTCGTCGTGGTCGTCGTGTTCTTCGGCTGTCCGCCACCACCACCCATGTTTTATATCCTCAATTGGTTTCACTAAGCTCCGCCAAACTGGTAAGAGAGTTGCCGTGCATTTCCCGGCACGGCGTCGGGCGAGGTAGGGCCTTGTGGCGGCAAGAGCCCCTACATATATAGCTGTTTTCAGGGTGTCTTTCCGTCCCGTTCGGCCAGCAGCTGGCGCATCTTTGCCAAGACGTCAGCTCGATGGGTGGAAAGCCATCGTGTCGCAGCAGGCTGGGCCAACATGGCCTGGAGGGCACCGGATAAGGCCAGCCACTCCATGATTCGCGTCGACGGTTGCCGATAGTCTGCTAACGTGTTTGCTAGTCGGCATTGCTCTCGGAACGGATGGTGTAGCGGGAGGGCCTGGAAACGCGCGTCTTCGATGAGCGGTGCCAAGAGTTCCCGCAGCTCGTCGGCGGCATGTGTCGCCTCAGTTGCGAGGCGTTGGTCACGAGCGTGGATGGCCGCTTGCTGGGCGTCTAAGGTGGCCTGGCTCACCCACATGGCCGGTCCCTCCGAGTCATCTCCGCAAGGTCGAGAAGCACCCGTAGCGACGGATAGGTGTAGGCCGAGGCCGTGACTAGCATTTTGCCTATCGTCACCGTGCCAGCGAAGGCAACTTGGGGCATCACAATGAAGTCGAGCGGGAATGATCCATCGGGAGCCATACGGGCAAAGACCGTCATGTCGGCATTGCCGTTTACCTGCCGGATGTCCCACCACCTATGCCCGTAGCCGCGTCGCGATTGCAGAGTGTCGAATGCGACGGTCCATGCATCGTCCACCTTAAGTACCCAGCCGTGGCGCTCTACGTCGGACCCTCGGTCCTGTAGCTGCTCGGCAACGAACCCCACCAGCGACTCCCGCCAGGGACGTATCTTGTCCCTAATCACTGCGTGGCTGATGTCCCGTTTGGGCACGTATCCCAGCAGCTCGTATAGCTGGCGCAGGCTGCCGAAGCGCCTCATGTACGCTTGTCCGCTCAGAAGGCCGGGAGCACGGTCAAGGATGCCAATGGTTAGCCGTCCTTCTTGCTCAAGAACCCTTCGTGCATCCGCGAGCACTTCGTCGTCGCTTCGTCTGGCCCCTCGGTGCTTCCGGGCATTATTGGCCTTCTGAAAGAGCTCAACGGACACCAGCGGCTTGAACGCGCTGGGTGTCTCAACCCGCTGTGTCTCGGAACGATGCCGGTCGATGGCCTGGGTCGTTCGCCCGTATACGCAAGCGCCAGCATATTTAGGGTTCTGTACCATCGAGCGGATACGCTGCTCACGCCATGGCTTCCCTGAGGCTGTGTAGCGCCCGGCCTCGTTCAAGCGCCTAGCAATCTGGTAGGTGGAGACTCCCTGAGCCGCCAGCTCGAACACGTCGCGCACTAGGCGTACCTCGTGCATCGGGCCGGGGACGAGGATGACGCGGTCGGTAAGGAGAGCCTTGTATTCGCCAGTCCCCAATAGCCCCTTGCGTTTGCCAGAGGCGTCGACGAGCATCCGGCGGTAGCCATAACCGGCCGTCGCCCCCATGTGGTAACCAAGTCTAGCGAGGCGGGCTTGTCCGGCGTACACCTTGGCCGACAGTTCCCGGCTGTACTCGGCCGCGAGGTGTCGTTTCAGGCTCTTGAGGATGGCGGTCAGCGGCGACCGATCGTTCTCGAAGGGTTCGCCCACGTAGATAACTCGAACACCGTGCATCACGCACATGTACTCGTAGAACGCGGCTTGGTCTGCGTCCTGGAACCGCCCCCATCGACTCACATCGAGCACGAGAACGGCGGAGTAGGGTGGGGATTCGGTTACGTCCTGTAAGAGCCTTTGCAAGCCGCTACGGCCCTCTAGAGCCAGGCCGCTCCGACCCTCGTCGACGTAGTGCCGGACGATGACCATGCCGTGCGCTTCCGCGTACTGCTCAATGGCCGACCGCTGGTTGGCAATGGAGTGCTCCTGCATGTCTGTGGACATGCGTACGTACTCGGCCACGCGGGTGGCTCGGGTGGCCCTGCCAAGGGCGGGAGACTGCCTCATAACCGGCGATCGGTGGGACGGCCTTCACCACGCTACGCCGCTGCCCCTGGGTGATCAAGGCTGGCGCTACGAGCGATCCTCAGCACCCTTAGGCTTCCGTGGAGGTAAGCCGGTCTGAGCCGGGGTAGGCGACTTGCCGGGTGGACGAGGGTGGAGCTGACGGTATGCCGCCCATCGCTCGACCAGGCGCTTTGCATGGCGCTCCGAGCCCGCCCTAGCCTCTATCGCCTTGTCGCTGTCACCGCTCGGGTAGACGCTTACCCGCCACTGGCTTCCAGACGCCAGCGGCCGGATCATCACAAAGGGAACCCCGTTGTCTGCGACGCCGTACTGGTGAGGCATCGGAGCGCTCATTGGGTCGCCTGGTCTTGTCCAATGCACCTTGGTCATCGGCGCACCATATCCCCGAGCAGTCTCAAGAATGTGGACGGAGCGCCAGCACGGGGATAGGTTTCGACGGCAAACCGTTGGCCCCGCTAGACTTCGATCATGGACGCCAGAGAAGCCCAAATCCTGACCATCGCCGAGATCGTGCACGAGTCTGTCGCGATGAATGACGCGGCACTGGCTGTGGACTTTGACGAGGCGAGGTTCCGTGCGCAACTCGTCGTCGCCAAGGCAGATGCGGCAGGACTCGTTGATGTCGTGATCGCGGCCGCTAGAGTCCTTGATCGGCTTGGGCCGCTCGGGACCGAGCCTACCGGCGGCTACGGCGAGGCAATGCTGGCGCTTGCTCACCGTCTGGATGACCTCGGATTCGAGCCAGTCTGAGAACACGTCCCCACTGGTCGGAATGTAGGCGAAAGACTACACGCTTCGACGGTCATCCCCTACAGATGAGATCGCGCGTTAATAGGCACGATGCCACGCGCTCCTCCGGCGCGTACTCATCAAAGGGGAAAAATGAAACTGTCACAAATGGGTCTTGCAGCCCTCTTTATGCTTGCCTCGATACCGGCATCGGCAGGTACGGTCACGGCTGGCTATGTGACGCGACTCTATGTCCGTCAGAGCGATGGCCTCGTCTATTTCGAGACGTCAGGAACCATCAATAACAGGGCGGGTTGCGGCATATCGAACACGACGTGGGTGCTGCCGGGAGAAAACACCGAAACGTCTAAGAGACAGTACGCAGCACTATTGGTCGCCAAGGCGTCGCATCTCAGCATCGACGTGCACGGTTCGGGGACGTGTACCCGATGGGGCGATAGCGAAGACGTCAACATCATCGTTGTTAATGACCAGTAACGAGGTGGCACGATGAACATTTCTCGTTACCTCGTCGCTGCCTTCTTGGCCATCGCGGGCGCGGCCCATGCTCAGTCCACCCAAAAGTATTTCGGGTACTACGGCGCGGATTACCCCATCGACTTCAACATCTCGCCGGGCGGGTCGGCCCTGCCCGAGATGAAGGACCACATCAACCTCTACTCCATCCTCTACTGGTCCGGTGACGAAAGTCCGGCGGGTCGCGCGGCCACCGAAGCCTATGTGCTCGATCAGCTGGCCAAAGCAAAGGCGGTCGGCGCGCATGCGGTGGTTTCAGCCTTCCCGTTCCTTTACAAGCCGAGTGCTCCGGGTAGCGGTCGCCAAGTCTTCGACCCCTCGGGCGTCGCTGCGTGGCAAAGCTTGGCAAGCAAGATGGCCGCACGGGGCTACATCGTACCCGGGGATCCTGCGCGAAGCACGGTCGTGGCGGTGTACCTCATTGACGAACCCAACAATGACGACAAATACCTTTGGGATGTCAACGGCGCGGCCAATCCGAATCTCGTAAACGTGGCTGCAACCATCCGGCAAACGGCCGAAACGGCTGGGCTGCCGCTTGCGGCCGTGTTGACGTCGCACTTCAAGGGCTTTGAACGTGGCATGCAATTGCTCGACTGGGTGGGATTCGACCACTACGGGGACAGCGATTCGGAATGGCGGAATACCTTCAACGCGTTGAAGTCCCTGACCCCGGGCAAGAAATACATCGTAGTGCCTGGGGCAATGCAGGGGTGCAACGACGTTTCGGTGGAACCTCGGGGTCGCTATTTCTCAGCGATCGAGAACGATGCCAGCGTCACGTGGATCGCACCGTTTGCCTGGTTCTCGCGGCTGGCCAATCAGGACTCGTGCAAGGGCATCAGGGATATCCCCTCCTTGCGGGCAGAGTATACGGCCGAAGGCAAGAAGATCAGGGATCTACAGTGCGCATCTTCCCCGGCAGACAAGCAGTTCTGCGCGGCGACTACCGATATCTCGGCAGCGCTGCAGCTCCTTCTCGATTAGCGAATGCCTCGGATTCTCAGGTGATCACTCTGCAACCGGTCTATCCGGATGTCAGTGCCGCCACCGACCTTCTGCTCAACCACTGATCATTTCAAAGGACAATCCTATGAATCGCTACTCGCTCGCTATCGCTACCGTGCTCGCTTTGGCGTCGACCTCCGTGTTGGCCAACGAGGACGCTGGTCGCACCATTTCTGATCTTGGTGCTCAGGGCACCGGCTACGTGGCGGTAAGGGAAGGTTTCTCCGCCCCGTGCACGTTTGGCGTCGTGTATCTTCCGGACCTCAGCCAGTACAACTCACGGGCCATGATGGCGGTCTTGCTCTCCGCTCAAAGTCGTGGAGCCCAGGTCGCCATCACCTACGACCAAGCGGCGTCTGGTGTTTGTACTGCTTCGAAAGTCTCGGCCAAGTAAGACTACGCCCGGGGGTGAGGGACCGAATGTCCTCACCCCATCGCGGCCAGATATTGTCCCGCCGCCCTACGCAGCCATTCACGCATCAAGCGTTCGATGCGGCGCGTAAGCCTTCGGTATCCAGTGGCCCGCACGCCAAGTTGCCTTGCGCGATCGTCCATCGAAATCGCCGCCCTCCCACACAAGATTCGCTGCACCGCGTCTGTCACGGCCTCCGATGCGAACGGACTGCGAACGCATGCCAGGGCATACCGCTCGACAGCGGGCCAGTAACGAGGTACATCCCCTGTGGCGTAGAGCATGAGCATGGCCTCTAGAGGCCCGTCAAGCTTTGCGAATGCGAAGGCGGCTAGGGCGCCGAAATCTTGGCCTCGCCTTGGTAAAGCTACCTGCACGTGACGCGATGACCAAGTTCGGTGGGCGGGGATGAGAATCTTGCCGTTGTCCCTGACGGCCTTTTCCTCGGTTCGTCCACGTCGCAGGATCATCAGCCCCGCGCGATCTTGGGTGACGTTGTCGCTCCACGGGGATGCCCTATGCCAGTCCGGTTGCCAGTGGTTGCCTTGACCGAAGGCGGCAACGATTCGCCTCGCCACCGCCTCGATCACCAGTTCGTCGTTCTCGGACCGCCCGCCGTCAGCCATGACCGATCTCCTCAAGTGCACTTGCGCCGCCAAGAGCGCCGGTCGGGTAAGTGGAGGATGCATCCTCCCGGAAGTACGACGATGGTTACGCCAATTGAGTGCAGGTTATGGGGCGGCTGGCGATTTGGCTCTATCCATTGCATCCGGAATGACGACGACTCGGTCTCGTGCGTCGCCTGAGCTTGGTTACGGAAGATGACCTCTTGATATTTGAAAGTCATAGAAAGTCCTAGAAAGCTTAGAAAGACATAGAAGGACATAGAAGGACATAGAAGTGACAAGTTAGGCACAGCGTCGAAGTTCGGCACCCAGAGGCCCTAATAACTGGCTCATGTGGCTGGTTGTCTCCGCTGTGTAGACGAGGCCTTCGATGTTGTCGGGAGTCGGGGCATAGACCCTGGGGATGATTAGCGTTCGAACGGATGGATGGCCTCCCGACTCGGTGAGGCAGTAGAAGAGACCGGTTCCACGTGGGTTGTCGTCCTCAACGGCACTGCGCATCAGCAGGTTGTCTGCATCAATTCCCGTCTGGCACGCCAAGGCATGAAGGTCGCGAGCAAACCGGGTGTTGATCCCGAACGACTCATCCAACAGTCGTCGTGTGTTGGGATTGAAGTACCAGAGCGGGTAGCTTGTATCGCCCATCGAGGCAACAGCAAGGCGAGTAATCGCCCCAATCTCTACGAGAAAAGCCAGGGCGCGACTAAGCTTACGCATCGGATCGTCTGAACCTGGGTACATGGAACTGGCTACGTACGTAGAGCACTTCCAGTCATCGGATGGGGCCTTTACTAGCCAGATATCACCAGCAGAAGTTTCCACTTGGCAGCCAAGTTCAAAGATGTCAACGAAACCTTCGTGCTCCCATGGCTGCCACGGATATGCAGAGGTTGAGGCGCCGACTTCGTGCTTGTAGTCGATCACCGCGTACAACGTCAGTAGGGCGATCACTGCATCTAAGCGGACTTCTGACGAGGCCGTAGAACGGGGGTTGCACATCTGCCGGAGGAGAGTTCCGGCAGCATCCTTCTCGACTATCATGCTAGGCAGGTAGGCGACCTCTCCGGAGAGCACTGGCAGTCGGTAAACCGTCCCGTAGCCGGAACGCAGGTTTGTAACTTCACTCAACCTGAGGCCGTCGCCACGAAAGTCATGCACGGCTTGCATGGCTTGCACGCAACGAGGGCGGCTAATCCCGGTGACCCGAGTCATCAGCTTTGCTCCCGCCGACGTGTGCTCCTTGTAGTCTTTGCCGTTGTCGTCCCTCTCCTTGTCTCTATAGTCTCTGTAGCGGGCGTAGCAGAGCACGAGGTATGCAATCAGGGGTTCGGGGCGACGGTATGCAACCGCTAACGCATGTGCTGCGACCATCGGCACTTTGAAGTAGGTTTCGCCTGGCACGCTCTCGTTTGAGGTCATGCAGTTTCCCCCGCCTCGCCCGAGACAGCATCTCGGTTCGCTGCATTCCTCACTTTCGCGAGGGCCTCGATCCGTGAGCCTGTTCGTGCAGCCCTTTTCAGTTGCGAACGGACGGCACCCCACCTAGCCTCTACTTTCGGCCTTTCGCGAACCAAGATAGAGAGCTGCTCGCTAGATAGGCGGGTGCCTAGGCGGCTGATTCCGCCGACCTTCACCAGTTCGGACAGCAGTCCGCAGACAGGCTCACCTTTGAGGTGCTGGGCACGGGGCCATTGCGGGTCAAGCGGGCACACCGGAGCGTTGCACGAGTCGAAGCGGGGGCAGCGGAGGGCGTTCATCAGGCTGCACCTCGCGTGGCCTCAACTCGATCGGCGCACCAGTTCTGTACCTCGCTCTCGATCCAGGCAGAGGCCAGCACGCCGAGCTTGACGCGACGCGGAAACTGCCCCTTTGATTCGAGCTTGTAGACGTAAGATCGGCTCAGCCCGGTCTGTTTGAGAACATCCGGGAGGCGGATAAAGCGGATAGGGCTTGCTGAGGTCTGCATTCGACGGCTCCATAGGCTGGTGGCCTATTGGAGCCCCGAGTGGACATGTCGCGTCAGACGTAAAATGTCGGCCAGGCCGAGCGGTTGCTACGGTGGTAAAAATGCCGATTTCCTAGCCAATTACCACTCCATTTCGACGCTCCTTCTTCATCGCTGCCTTCATGAACTGCGCTACGTCGGCCTTATGGATTCCGTGCCACGGGAGGATGGCCGAGCAGACGCGGATAAAGCGGGATTGCTGAGACAAGCTCAACGTTCCTAGCCCGCAGATCTTCCAGAACCTAGCGATAATCGTCGCCGTTAGCTGGTCTTGTCCCGCCGCTACACGTCGCCCAAGCCTTTTCGGATGCTGATGAAGGTCTGCGTCCAGGGCTCGAAGGCCCTCAAGAAGTAGCGCAAGGTCGCTAGGGAATCTTGGCGCAAGAGTCCTTTTACTCGCTGTCTCCCCGTGCCTCGCGTCTTTCAGGTAGCGCAAGGCATCGCTTTCGTGCCATTTTTTAAGAACATCGTGCAGGTGGCCCGCTGCATGGCTAAGTTCAACCGTAAGGTCGAGGAGTTCTCCTGAAGTTGGATTCGGACGCGAGGTGATCTTCTCTGCGCTCTCTGGCAGCATTGCAAGTCCGAAAGCCCTGGCGGCTGTCGACCCTCCGAGCGCATGTCCGATTTGCCGAGCTCTCGGCTGTGATAGAGCATCGAGGAAAAACGTGACGGCATCGTCAGGCGATTCGAACGGCAGTCGTTCGCATATCTCACGGACGCCTTCGTCGCCCTTTACGGCCAGCCCGCACGCAAATATCGGAGAGAGACCGAGGCTTCCAAGCTCTACTTGATGATGTACAACCCATACCGTCGGATCTTCATGCTGATCGATAGGGCGCAAGTAAACGCCACCAGCGGGGTCTAGAATGCGGTTCGCTGAGAGTGCGGTGTCTTTGCGGTGGTCGGAACCGTAGGCTAGTAATTTGTCGGCAGTCGGGTCGTCAGCGAGAAGCAACTCTCGTCGTCTGATCAAGGCTCTGTCTGTGACGTCGCGCCAGGCCTCGTCGTTGTTCCAGCCATATAACGACGTAACGAATTTCTTGCTCATGAAATCGCGTACTCATCGTAGGTCGACGCGGCCCAGGCAACAGGGGCCGCGTCCACATGTCTGCGTGCACTAAAGCCCTTTGTCACCCTGCCTATCGATCACTCGACCCAATACGACGAAGTCATCGGCTCCGGCGGCCACAATCGCGTCTGGGTATGAGGTCTTGTCAGGACTATCGGCGTTAACGCTTAGTACCGCTCCCTCAAATGAGAGGCGTCGTACCCGCACGGCCCCCTCTGAAACAACGAGGTAGCAATGGCCGCTGTCAATATCCCGATTTCCAGTGTCAACGGTGATGATGTCGCCAGCGCAGATTGTTCCTCGCATGGCGTCGTCGAGCACACGGAGGCGCCGGATCTGAGACGAGGGGCTCAGAAGCTCGGTAAGCTGTTCATGGCTCGCGCGGCTAGCATGCAGTTCGTTACCCATGGTGGCTCTCCTCAGTTCGACTTGCTGACATTGCCCGCAGCGAGCGTACGCACCGCCGTCAGGACAGCCTGCTGATCACAACGCGAAAGCTGGCGAAAGAGGACGAGCAGGTCGTGCTCATCCGCCGTCTCGGCGTAGAGAACCTGAATTGCCGGGGAGGGCCTCGAAAGGGCCGTCAATCCATCCGAATGTGCCGTTACACTATTTGTAGCCATGATCGCGACTCCTACTGTCGTGGTGGTGGTTAGGCGGGCGGGGTGTGTCAGCACCTCGTCCCGCCGCTTCCGGCACGCGCCGGAATTCTTACGCCGCAGACCCCGCCTGCGACTTAAATGCAACGACCTTGCCACCGGCTTTAAGGCCGTCAAGGTAGTCCGCCCAGGCTTGCATCATCCGCGTGCGCTCGTCGAGGTACTGAGCGGCGTGAGTGTATGCCTCGCGGACCTTGTTGGATTCAGCGTGGGCTAGCTGGCGCTCAATGGCGTCCGGATTCCAGCCCATTTCATTGAGTCGTGTAGCGGCCAAGCTACGGAACCCATGGCCCGTCATTTCCGTGCCGGTGTAGCCGAGGCGGCGAAGTGCGCTGTTTACCGTGTTCTCGCTCATCGGACGGACACCACTGGCGATGGACGGGAAGACATAGCGGCCGTGCCCCGTGAAGCCTTGAAGCTCGCGAAGGATGGCGACGGCCTGCGTCGAAAGCGGGACGATGTGCGCCGCCTTCATCTTCATCTTCTCTCCGGGAATACGCCACACGGACCCGTCTAGGTCGAATTCGGACCACTCAGCACGACGCAGTTCGCCAGGGCGGACGAACACGAGGGGAGCGAGACGAAGGGCGCAGAGGGTGACGTACTGGCCCGAGAAACCATCAATGGCACGGAGAAGCTCGCCGATCTTGAGCGGGTCCACGATGGCCGCGTGATGATTGACCTTGGGTGCCTTTAGAGCGCCACGGAGGGAGCCTGTGGGGTCACGCTCGGCCAGCCCCTCAAGCATGGCGTAGCGGAATATCTGGCCCGCTTTGATCTTGGCTCGCTTGGCCGTTTCCAGCTTGCCTGCATCCTCGATCTTCCGAAGGGTCGTGAGCATTTCCCGGTCGGTGATCTCCTTGATCGGACGATGCCCAAGGTCTGGATACAGGAAGCTCTCAAGCAGCCACCTGTTCTTATTAGCCGTGACTTCGGCGACCTGTTGGCGGGCGAGCCAGAGCACGGCGACGGATTGGAAAGTGGGAGTAGGGGCTAAAGCGAGGGAGCGTGCGCGCTTCGCCTCCTGACGGCTGGCGCTCGGGTCGATCCCATTTGCCAGCGAGGCACGGGCGGCATCGCGACGGAGACGAGCCTGGGCGAGCGTCACGGAGGGGTACGTGCCAAGGCTTAGCATCTTCGCCTTGCCCTCGAAGCGGTAACGGAAGCGCCAGCGAAGGCCGCCGCTGACCGGAACCTCGATCACCAGCCCCGCTGCGTCCGTCACGCGGTAGAGCGTGGCCTTGGGCTTGAGGGCGCGCAGTTTGGCGTCGGTGAGCATTTGAGTAACCCGAGGGCTCGCGGTGAGTACGGGTATACCTTACGCACAAAGTTACTCACATGCAATAGGGGCTGCGGGTGGACGTGAGAGGCTGCCTCAGGAAAGACGGGCACAAAAAAACCCGCTGCTGAGGCGGGTTCTTCGAGGGCTTCGGAGAATCGTCGATGCCCTTAGATCAATCTTTGGTGCCGAAAGTGGGACTCGAACCCACACTGTATCTCTACAAACGGATTTTGAGTCCGCCGCGTCTACCGGTTCCGCCATTTCGGCTGGGGCCCGCGATTATGCGTCAATCAGTGGACCTGGTCGAGGCCCAGCTTGCGCTCGGTGCGGTGGTACCAGTCGTCGCCCTCGGGGTTGAACACGGCGCACTGGGTCATCCGGCCCGAGTAGATGTGCAGGCTGACGGCCACGGCGTCGTCGCTCGGGTTGCGGATGGTGTGGTACTCGTGGGGCGGAATCAGGCTGCCGGCGGAGCCGGGGCCCGCCTGGATCGAGCCGACCGGCCGGAAGTGGTAGCGCTCCGCGTCGTGGCCGAGCAGCTCGTACTGGACGATCTCAAGCGCGCCGTTCCAGACCCCTTCGACGCACCACATGCCCGAATGGTCGTGGATCAGGGTGCCCTGGCCGGGGCCCCAGGTCATGGCGACGACGCTGTAGCCGTGCTCGTCGCTGCGATAGAGCTCACGGCGGGCGTAGTGGTCGCCGGCGGTCTCCATGACGCAAGAGGGCAGGATGACCTCCTGGGAGCGGATCAGGCGGCATAGCGCGTTGCGCAGGGAATCCGTCAGGGCCGGGGTGCTCGGCTGAGCCACGGCGGTGTCGATGGCGTCGATGAGCTTGCGGCTGCCCGGGAAGTCGACGGTGATCATGGGTGGAACCTCGTGGGGAAGACGTGGGGGCCCGTTTCGCCCCCGATCATACCAAACCGTGGGTCAGATCGAGGCCAGGAACCCGCCAATGGCCCGGCTGTAGTTGTCGATGTCGACGAGGAAGGCGTCGTGGCCCTGCGGCGAATCCAGGGCCACGAAATCGACGTGCGCGCCGGCCGCTTCCAGTCCCTTGGCGATCGTTTCCTGCTGTTCCAGCGGGAACAGGATGTCCGTGCTCACGCCGATGACCAGCGCGCGCTCCACCTGGATACGGGCCAGGCCGCGCATGACGTCGCCGTCGCCGTACTCCGCCACGTCGAACCAGTCGCTCGCACGCGACAGGTACAGGTAGCTGTTCGGATCGAACTGGCGGTTGAAGCGCTTGGCGTGAGCTTCGAGGTACGACTCCACCTGAAATTCGAAACCGAACGGCGAGGTCTCGTCGCGATCGTCGGGATCGAGGCGAATGCGCGCGAATCGGCCCTTCCACTCCATCGCCGAGCGATAGGTGATGACGCCCAGTTTGCGAGCGATGCCCATGCCGTGTTCCGGCCATTCGTCGCCCGCGTACTGGCCTTTGTTCCAGTGCGGGTCGAGGCGGATCGCCTCGCGTTGCAGCGAGCGGATCGCGATCGCGAACGGTTGCGCCTGCGGTGCGGTGTCGACGCTGATGTGCGTGCGCGCGGCGCCCGGGTGCAGCAGCATGTACGCGAGCGCGCCCATGCCCCCCATCGAGCAGCCGACGAGGCAGGCGAGCTGCACGATTCCGAGGCCGGTGACCGCTTCCCACGCCGCGTTCGCGACATCCTCGAGCGAGAGCTCGGGAAACGTCAGGCGATACGGCGCGCCGGTCGCAGGATCGATGGAGGCGGGGCAGGTGGAACCCTTGTCGCTGCCGAGCGAGTTGACGCAGATCACGAAGAAGCGGTCGGTGTCGAACGCGCGACCCGGCCCGATCATCGCCTCCCACCAGCCCGGTGTCGGGTCCTCGGCGTTCGAGGCCGCGTGCGCGCTGGGCGACAGCCCGGTAAGGATCAGGATAGCGTTGTCGCGCGTCGGCGAAAGCGTGCCCCAGGTCTCGTATGCCACCCGCGCGCCGTGAAGCACCCCGCCGCGCTTCAAATGGAAGGGTGAACCCAACGTGTGATACCGCCTCGCGTCGCCCATGACTACCTCACTGCATGACTTCTTAGGCTACTTCTTTCGGTCCGCGGCGGCGAGAGAGCGGTGGGCGTTCGCGATGGTGCGATGAAAATCGTCGGCTCGGCGGCATCTTCGCTGGAGGGGCCGTTTACGCGTGACGTTGGTCATTGACCGGTGGATGGGCGATGAGCAGACTGGCATCACCATCAGCCAAGGAGGCAGGATATGAACGGTAAAGGAAGCGCTAAGGCACTTAGCTCGACGTATGCATGGATCGACCAGGCGCGCATAAGCGAGACCGAACCGCATTTCGGGATCATCGACACCGAATACCCCGATTTCGATTTCAGCATCGAACTTGGCGATGACCACGGGCTGAAGGTACGAGATACGCTCTACCTTTGGATCAGGCATGTGGGCGGCGCCCCCGTCGAGGTGTATCGGCGGACTCTCACTTTCGAAGACCTCGACGAGGTGAAGTTCCAGTTACCGGCGTCTTCGCTGGGGACACTTCATCCTACCGGCGTATTCGAAGCTCAGGTCTTGTACATCGAGACATCCGGTTCAAGCGAGCAAACCTGGTCGAGCGTGTCCGTTTTTCAATGCACTTATCTCTGACCGCACCTATCTTCCGGACAAAGGGAAGAGCTGTTTCCGATCTCGACACATCGAGGTCAGGCGCGAATCATTCGGGACGATTCGCCGGTGAGATCCTGCTTCGGGCAACGGCGATCTGCCGGGCGACGGCGTGCGCCACGTTGGAATCCGGGTCGAGCAACGGCTGCAGCTGGCGCCAGGTCGCGACGGCGTCCGCGTAGCGTTCCTTCTGGAACTGCGCGATGCCGAGCAGCCAGAGCGCGCGCTGGTTGTCCGGCGCGGCGTTGGCGGCGCGCTGCAGCAGCTCGAAGGCGCGCCCGTCGATCCGATGGTCGTCGCGCGCGAGGGAATCGGCTTCCGCCCAGCCGACCATGGCGGGCACGTTCCGCTCGTCGATGGAGATGACCTTGCCGTAGGCGTCACGGGCGGCGGCGGGCTGTTTGGCCATCCCGTAGGCCTGTCCGAGCAGCATCCAGCCCTGCGCGTCCTCGGGCCGCTCCTCGAGGCGCCGCACGAGTTCGCCGATGGCGTCGTCGAGCGTGACTTCCTTCGGCGGCTCGACACCCGCGAGCGTGACGGGGGTGCCGACGAGCATGTACAGGGCGGCGCTGGCGGTCGGCAGAAGGATCGCGATGGCGACCACGATTGCGAAAACACCGCGCGACCGACCGTCCCGGCGGCCCTGGCGGACCAGCGGAACGAGGAGGAGGGCCAGCGCGACGACCAGCATGGCCGCGGCGGTGAGATAGAACGCGAGGGTCACCAGTCGTCCCCGTTGTCGTTGGCCGGCGGAGCGGCGGGCGCCAGGCGCGCTCGGCGGCGAACCTGCACGGCGACGACGATGCCGCCGACGGCGAGCAGTAGCAGCGGGCCGAACCAGAGCAGCCACGTCGACGGTTCGACGGGCGGCTTGTACAGCACGAACTGCGAATAACGCTCGACCAGGAACGCCTTGATCTCGTCGTCGCTCCGGCCCGCCTGCATCATCTCGAACACCTGTCTGCGCAGGTCGTGCGCGATCGGCGCGTTGGAGTCGGCGAGCGTCTCGTTCTGGCACATCGGGCAGCGCAGTTCCGCGCTGAGCTTCTGGAAGCGGACTTCCTCGGCGCGATCGCGGAACGGCATCGGCTGGATCGCCTGCGCGGACACGGCGGCCGACAGCATGCACAGCGCGAGCACCAGAAGGACGCGGCGCATCACGGCGTTTCCTTTGCCAGCGCGGCGATGGCGGGCCGGATCTCGTTCTCGAGCACGTCGGGCGTGATCGGGCCGATGCGCTTGTAGCGGATGACGCCCTTCGCATCGATGAGGAACGTTTCGGGCGCCGCGTAGACGCCGAAGTCGATGCCGGCGCGTCCGTCGCGATCGGCCACGACGACGTCGAACGGATTGCCGTGTTCGGCGAGCCAGGCGGTCGCGGCCTGCGGCTCGTCCTTGTAATTGAAGCCGACGAGCGGGATGCCCAGCCGCTTCACGCCGGTCATCAGGATCGGGTGTTCGTGCACGCACTCGACGCACCAGCTGGCGAAGACGTTGAGCAGGTACGGCTTGCCGAGCAGCGAGGTCTTGTCCACCGTGCGCGACGGCTCGCCGAGCACGGGCAGGGCGAAGGCCGGTGCCGGCTTGTCGATCAGGGGTGAGGCGATGTCGTGCGGATCGTGACCGGTGTTCCACCAGATGCCGAAGCCGAAGAGTCCAGCGAGCAGCAGGAACGCGACGAGAGGCAGCAGGCGGCTCATGCCAGCGACTCCTTCGGCGCGGCGGCCGGCACGTCGGCCGCCGCCGTCTTCTTCGCGCGGAAACGCCGTTCGGCCGCGGCGAAGAAGCCGCCCGCCATCATGAACAGTCCGCCGAGCCAGATCCAGCGCACGAAGGGCTTGTGATACAGGCGCAGAGCCCAGGCGCCCTGGACGTCGTTCGGGTCCATCGGCTCGCCGAGCGCGACGTAGATGTCGCGGAACAGGCCCGCGTCGATCGCCGATTCGGTCTGCACCTGCCCACGCGAGTAGGTGCGCTTCTGCGGATGCATCGTGCCGACCGACTTGCCTTCGTGCAGGATCGTCACGATGCCTTCGTCGGCGCGCCAGTTCGGGCCTTCGGTTTCCTCGACACCGTCGAAGCGGAAATCGTAGCCGCCGATCGACGCGCTCGTACCCGGCGCCAGCCGGACGTCGCGTTCGACGCTGAGGGATTCGGAGAGCATCACGCCGATGAGGAAGATCGCCACGCCCGCGTGCGCGACCAGCATGCCGGCCATCTCCGCGGGATAGCGCCGCCCGCGCGGCATCTCGCGCCAGCGCTTGATCACGTAGGCGAGCGTGCCGGCGGCGACCCATACCGCGCCGCCGACGCCCGCGATGGCGCGCAGCTGGCCCTGGGCGAAGAACGCCGCGACGACGGCGCAGACCACCGCGGCCACGCCGGCGCGCAGGGCCATCGCCGTGAGCTGGTGGCCCTCCGCGCGGCCCCAGCGCAGGTAGGGCCCGAACGGCAGCAGGAGCACCGCCGGCGCCATGAGCAGCACGAACAGGAAGCCGAAGTACGGCGGGCCGACGGAAACGCGACCGAGGTTCAGCGCGTCGCCGATCAGGGGGAACAGCGTGCCGAGCAGCACCATGGCGGCGGCTGTCGTGAACAGCAGGTTGGCGACCATGATCCCGGTCTCGCGCGACAGGGGCGCGAATGGCTTACCGGTCGCGACCTTCGGCGCGCGGATCGCGTAGAGCAGCAGCGAGCCGCCGATCACCACGACGAGGAAGCCGAGGATGTAGAGCCCGCGGCGCGGATCCGACGCGAAGGCGTGCACCGAGGTCAGCACGCCCGAGCGGACGAGGAACGTGCCGAGCAGCGACAGCGAGAAGGCGAACAGGGACAGCAGCACCGTCCACGCCGGCAGCGAGCCGCGCTTTTCCGTCACGGCCTGCGCGTGGATCAGCGCGACGCCGACCAGCCATGGCATGAACGACGCGTTCTCGACGGGATCCCAGAACCACCAGCCGCCCCACCCGAGCTCCGCGTAGGCCCACCAGCTGCCCGCCACGATGCCCATGGTGAGGAACGCCCAGGCGACGTTGGTCCACGGGCGCGCCCAGCGCACCCAGGCCTGCTCCATCTCGCCACCGAGTAGCGCGGCGATCGAGAACGCGAAGGCGACCGAGAAGCCGACATAGCCCATGTAGAGCACGGGCGGGTGGAACGTCATGCCCGGGTCCTGCAGCACCGGGTTGAGGTCGCCGCCGTCCGCCGGCATCGGCAGTTCGCGCACGAACGGGTTCGACGTGAACAGGATGAACGCGAGGAAGCCGACGCCGATCAGGCCGAGGACGCCGAGCACGCGCGCGACGAACGGCTGCGGCAGGTGCCGGCTCAGCGCGGCGAGCGCCACCGACCACACGTTGAGGATGGTGACCCACAGCAGCATCGAGCCTTCGTGCGCGCCCCACACCGCGGTGACGCGGTAGTACCAGGGCAGCGCGAGGTTCGAGTTGTCGGCGACGTAGGCCACGGAAAAATCGAACGTCGCGAACGCATAGATCAGGATGGCCATCGCCGCGAACACGAAGACGCCCTGACCGGCGGCGGCGGGCCGCGCCACGGCCATGAGCGCCGCGCTCCCGCGCCACGCCCCCACGATGGGGAGGAGGCCCTGTGCGATGGCCAGGAGCAGCGCGAGAACGAGGGCGAACTGGCCGAGTTCGGGGATCATGGGGTGGCGTCCTGGGTGGCCTTGTCGTCGATCCGACGATTCTCGTGGGCCTTGGCCATGGCGTCCTTGAGTTCCTTCGGCATGTAGTTCTCGTCGTGCTTGGCCAGCACTTCGCTGGCGATGAAACGCCCGCTGTCCATGCGGCCCGTGGCGATCACCGACTGGTTGTCGCGGAACAGGTCGGGGAGGATGCCGGTGTATTCCACCGGCATCGCGCCGGCGTCGTCGACCACGATGAAGCTCACCTTCAGCGTGTCGGCCGCGCGCTGGATCGATCCGGCCTTGACCATGCCGCCCAGGCGGAAGGTCGGGTACTGCGTGGCCTGGCCTTCCTGCACCTGGCTCGGGGTGAACAGGTAGCTCATGTTCCGCTGCAGGGCGAACACGATGAGGCCCACCGCGATCGCGGCGGCGACGACGACGGAAATGACGATGGCGAGGCGGCGCTTACGCGTTGGATTCATTAGCTCTGCGAGGTTCCGGGCCGGCGGCGGTTTTCCTGGCGCGCGATCCGTGCGCGCAGGTCGCGCAGGTTCCGGCGGCGCCTGGCGAGTGGCGCCAGCGTGTCGATCAGGAGGACGATGAGGAAGACGGCGACGGCGCTCCACACATAGAAGCCGTAGGCGCCCATGGCGAGGTTCATGCGGCGCCTCCCTCGCGGACCAGCAGGTCGCGCACCCACGCCTTGCCGCCTTCGGAGGCGATGAGGTCGGCGCGGACGCGGGCGAACAGGCTGGCGATGTAATACAGCTTCGTGGCGACCATCATGGTCAGCAGCGGCCAAAGCATGCTCGCCTCGATGTGCGACGGACCGACGAGGCGAACGGTGGAGCCCTGATGGAGGGTGTTCCACCAGTTCACGGAGAAGTGCACGATCGGCACGTTCACGGCCCCGACCAGCACGAGGAAGCATGCCGCGCGCGCACCCTGGCGACGATCCTCGAACGAGTGATACAGGCCGACGATGCCGAGGTAGATGAAGAGCAGCACGAGTTCGGAGGTCAGGCGCGCGTCCCACGTCCACCAGGTGCCCCACATAGGCTTGCCCCAAAGCGAGCCGGTGACGAGCGTGATCAGGGTGAACGCGGCGCCGACGGGTGCGGATTCCATCGCCACGACCTCGGCGATCTTGATGCGCCACACCAGCCCGACGAAGGCCGCCACCGCCATCGCGCCGTAGATGAAGAGGCTCATCCAGGCGGATGGCACGTGGATGAAGATGATGCGGTACGCGTCCCCTTGCTGGTAATCCGCGGGCGCCACGAAGAGGCCCGCATAGAGGGCCACCGCGCCGAGGACGAGGGCGAGGCCGAGCGCCCACGGGCGCACGGCGCCGGCGAAACGGTAGAACACCGGCGGCGAGCCGAGGCGGTGAAGCCAGAGCGGAACCCAGTTAGCCATCGATCCTCGTGGGGTTGCGTGCGGTAAGCCGGGCGTCCCCCTACGGGCCGCACGGCTGCGTGCGTCAGGTGTCCATGGCGATGCGAAGCGCGGCGGCGCAGGCGAGCGGCGCGAGGACGACCGCCATGACCAGTCCGGCGCCCAGCCAGGCGATCGGCGCGATCCACGGCAGCCCTTCCTGCGCGGCGGCCACGGCCCCGGCGGCGAAGATCACGACCGGCACGCACAACGGCAGCAACATGAGCGCCAGAAGCATACCAGAGCGCCTCGATCCCGCCGTCAGCGCGACGAGCACGGCGCCTAGCAGGCTGAGCAGCGGCGTCGCGATGCCCAGGGCCATCACCAGCGCGGGCAGGGCGGCGGCGGGCAGTTTCAGCATCCCCGCGAGCAGCGGTGCGACGACGATCAGGGGCAGCGCCGAGGTGATCCAGTGCGCGAGGATCTTCATGCCGACGAGCAACGCCAGCGGTTGCGGCGCGAGCATCAGCTGCTCCATCGAGCCGTCGTCGATGTCCGCGCGGAAGAGCTGGTCGAGCGACAGCAGCACCGCCAGCAGCACGGTGACGAAGACGACGCCGCCGGCGATGCGGGCGAGCAGTTGCGGCTCGGGTCCGAGGGCGAACGGGAACAGCGTGGCGACGATCAGCGCGTACAGCACGGGCATAGCGATGTCGCCGCGGCGCCGCCAGGCCAGGGTGAGGTCGCGCCGGAGCAGGGCGGCGCAGGCGGCGGGAGTGCTGCCCGGCGTCATGCGTGCAACCGGATGCGCCGCGGTTCGCCGCCAGCGAAGCTCACCGCGCCATGGCTGGTGACGAGCGCCGCGCCGCCGCGGTTCGCGTGGTCGTCGAGCAGGCGGTTGACCAGCGCGATGCCGTCGCGGTCGAGGTTCGCGTAGGGCTCGTCGAGCAACCAGACGCGCGCCGGCAGGATCAGCAGGCGCGCGAGCGCGGCGCGCTTCTTCTGACCCGCGGAAAGGCGGCGTACCGGTTCGTCCTCGAACCCCGCGAGCCCCGTGTCCGCCAGCGCGGCGTCCGCGTCTGCGTCGGCGCGAAGGCCGTACAGGCCCGCGCTCACGCGAAGATTCTCCCGCGCGCTCAGGTCGAACTTGAGGCCCAGGTGATGGCCGAGAAAGACGACGGCACCGGCCATCGTGTCGAGCGAGAAACGCAGGCCGTCCAGAAGCACCTCGCCTTCGCCGGCGCGCAGCATCCCGGTCAGCACGCGCAACAGCGTGGTCTTGCCGCTGCCGTTGTCGCCCTCGACGAGCGCGATCTCCCCCGCGCGCAGCGCGAAGTCGACCGGCCCGAACACCGGCTCGTCCTGGCGCGAGAACGACAGCGCGCGGGCTTCGAGGAGGATCGGTGGTTCGGCGGAAGCAGGCATCCGGCGATTGTTGCGAGGTATGCCAAGGAAGTCCATGGCGCGAGGGTCGCCCCCCTGTGGGAGCGGACCTGGCCGCGACAGCTCTTCGCCGGACGCGACAGGTCCTGCGCCGCGGTACTAGGAGACCGTTAGAGCGGCAGCGGAGGCAGGGTGGCTTCGAGCGTACGCACCGCCGCGTCCAGATCCACCGAGCCGACGCTGTCATGACCCTTCAGCAACTGCTCCAGCAACGTGTCCTGCGCCCGACCCCGCTCCAGCGCGTACGCATACGGAAGGTGGGTGAAGGTGACCATGCGGTAGCGCGGGAGGTAGTGCGTCGGCGAGCGCTCCGCGAGCAGCGCGCCGAGTTCGCGCTTGCGCAGGTAGTGCGGATCCGCGACCGAATCGCGCATCTCCACGTAGTTCTCCAGCGCCATGGTCGCGATGGCGTCCGCGTTCGGCTTGCGCCGCGCCTCGAACGCGGCGAACACGGCCGCCGGATCGTCGGGCGTCGCGGCGAAGAGTTCCGCCAGTTCCGCCGCGTCCTCGAACCCGCAGTTCATGCCCTGGCCGTGGAACGGCACGATCGCATGCGCCGCGTCGCCGATGAGCAGGGCGCGCCCCCCGATGTGCCAGCGATCGAGGTAGAGCGTGCCGAGCGTGCCGACCGGATGCGCCGCCCAGTCGGCCGCGAAATCCGGCATCAGGGCGAGCGCGTCGGGAAAATCCGCGCGGAAGAACGCCTCGGCGGCGCCGACGCCCGCGATCGTGCGGAAGCTCGGATGCGGCCCGTCGTTCGGGAGGAACAGCGTCACGGTGAAGCTGCCTTCGCGATTGGGCAGGGCGATCGACATGTAATGACCGCGCGGCCAGATGTGCAGCGCGTTGCGCTCGATCGCGAAAGGCGCCGACGGATCGCGGCCGGGAGGAATCTCCAGTTCCTTGTAGCCGTGGCCCAGCTCTTCCACGCGCTCCCCAAGCGGCGAATGCGCGTGCATGGCGGCGCGCAGGGCCGAACCGGCGCCGTCCGCGCCGATCACGACCGGCGCGTCGACGGTCCGCCGTGTGCCGTCCGGCGCCCCGAGGGTGAGCGTTCCGGCGTCGAGATCGGCGGCGACGAGGCCCTGGTCGAAATGGATCGTGGCGCCGGCGGCTTCCGCGGCATCCAGCATCAAGGTGTTGAGCCCGCCACGCGACACCGACCAGATCACTTCGGAGTCGTCGACGCCGTAGCGCTGCAGGCCGCTGTGACCCGCGGGGTCGTGGACCATCCGGCCGCGCATCATCACGGCCTGATCCAGCACTTTTTCGGCCAGGCCCGTCGCGCGCAGGGCATGCAATCCGCGCTCGGCGAGGGCGAGGTTGATCGACCGGCCCCCTTCGAAACCCGCGAGGCGCGGATCGGAGCGGCGCTCGTAGACGGTGACGCGGAACCCGCGCTGGGTGAGGAGCGTGGCGACGAGGGCGCCGACGAGTCCGGCGCCGACTACGGCGATGTCGTTACGGGGCATGGAGGCCTGTGTCCGTGCGCGATATTGCGGGGCAGCGCATCGTGCGCCGCAGCGCCGCCGTGGGCAAGCCCAAGGCGGCCGGACGGGCTCAGCCCGCCTTCTTGCCCGGTCGCGTCGCCGGGCGGACGGGTTCCGCCGGCTTGGCCGTCGCGGCGTCGAGGAAGCCGCGCTGCATCGACTTCCACACGTCGAGGTTGCGCTCGGTCATCTCGTTGAGCATCGACCAGGGGGTCTGGCCCATCAGGCTGTTGAGCTGGTTGCGGAACTGCTGCTGCTGGTCGAGGAAGACCTGCAGGCTGCGCTCCAGGTACGGGCCCATGAATCCCTGCAGCGAATCGCCGTAGAAACGGATGATGTGGGAGAGGAGCTGGGGCGACAGCATCGGCTGGCCGTGCTCCTCGTGCTCCGCGATGATCTGGAGCAGCACGGAACGGGTCAGGTCCTCGCCGGACTTGGCGTCGCGGACCTCGAAAGTTTCCCCGTCGAGGACCAGCTGGCGGACTTCCTCCAGCGTGATGTAGCTCGAGATTTCCGTATCGTACAGACGACGGTTCGGATACTTCTTAATGATGCGTAGGGTTTGTGCCATGCGGCGAAAGCTACCACGAGGTATTGCGCCGCACCAGTTGCCGCGGACCCGCGTAATCGTTTACATCCGAGCCGATTTCATTTGGATCGATTTAGCTCGACTTGAATTAATGCGCCGCGGCACCGCCGGCGTTGCCGAAGGGTGGGCGGGCGAGCCAGAGGATGGGGATGAGCGCGAGGAACAGGATCGCGCATCCCCAGAACACGTCGTTGACCGCGAGTGTGGCCGCTTCGCGGGTCACGATCTGGTCCATGACGCCAAACGCCGGTTTGCCGGAAATCCCCAGGGTGTCGAGTCGTTGGGTGAACGCCGTCGTCGCCGGTGAGGCGTGCGTCACGTATTCGGTGAGCGAAGCGTGGTGGGAGTCCGTCCTGTGCTGCCAGAGGGTGACCGTGACGGCGGTCGACACGCTCGAGGCGAGGGTGCGGCAGAAATTCGCCAGCCCGGACGCGCCGGCGATCTGATCGGGATTCAGCCCGGACAGGAATATCTGGTTGAGCGGGATGAAGAAGCAGGCGATCGCGATGCCCATGATGAAGCGGGGCAGCACGAGGGCGCCGTACGAGGCGCCGCTGTTGAATCCGGCGAACCAGAACGAGGTGAAGGCGAACACCATGAAGGCGAACGTCACCACGGCCCGCAGTTCGAGGCGCTGGATGTTCTTGCCGATGAAAGGCGAGACGATGAACGCGAGGATGCCCACCGGCGCGGTGGCGAGCCCCGCCCACGTCGCCGTGTAGCCGAGCGTGGTCTGCAGCCACAGCGGGAACACCACGTTGATGCCGAAGAAGGCGAGCATGCCGAGCGAGAGCGCCGTGACGCCCACGGCGAAATTGCGCCGCCCGAACAGCGACAGATCGACGACCGGATGTTTCGCCGTGAGCTCCCAGATCACGAGGAACACGAGCGCCACGAGCGCGATGAGCCCGAGGGTGAGGATCATCGGCGAGGCGAACCAGTCGTGGTCGTTGCCGTTGTCGAGCATGAACTGCAGCGACCCCACGCCGATCACCAGCAGCGCGAGGCCGACGGAGTCGATGGGTGCGCGCACGATCTTCGTCTCGCGATGGCGCAGGATGCTCCAGGTCACCACGCCCGCGGCGGCGCCTACCGGCACGTTGATGTAGAAGATCCACGGCCAGGAGAAGTTGTCGGTCAGGTAGCCGCCGAGGATCGGACCGAAGATCGGCGCGACGACCACCGTCATCGCCCACATCGCCAGCGCGATGCCCTGTTTGGTCTTCGGGTAACTGGCCAGCAGCAGCGACAGCGACAACGCCACCATCGGGCCCGAGCCGGCGCCCTGCATGAGGCGGAAGATCACCAGCATGGGCATGTTGGTGGCGAGGCCGCAGAGCATCGAGAACGCCACGAACAGCGCGACCGACACGCAGAACGTGCGCACCTCGCCGAAGCGCTTCGCCAGCCAGCCCGTGAGCGGCTGCATGATCGCGCTGGCCAGCGCGTACGAACTGATGGCCCAGGTGCCCTCGCTGGCGCCGACGCCGAGGCTGCCGGCGATGTGCGGCACCGCGACGTTCACGATCGTCATGTCGAGGATCTCCATGAAGGTGGAGAACGCGACGGCGATCGTGAGCAGGACGAGCGGGCCGCCGTGCAGCGGCTTCGGTCCGCCGTCGGCGGGCGTGTCGGGGAGGGCGGCGTCGCTCAAGGCGTGGAGGCTCCGAGGTTGTCGCGGACGATGGCGTCCGCGGCGGCGTCGGCCTTCGCGGCGACCTCGTCATACACGCGGGTCTGCGCCACGGCGACCGTGGACGGCTGCTTCGGCAGCACGTCGCCCTTGTCGTCGGTGATGTCCACGGTGACGGCGGTGGACAGGCCGATACGCAGCGGGTGCGCGTCGAGATCCTTCGGCTCCAGCGCGATGCGTACCGGCACGCGCTGCACCACCTTGATCCAGTTGCCGGTGGCGTTCTGCGCGGGCAGCAGCGAGAAGGCGCTGCCGGTGCCGGCGCCAAGCCCGATGACCTTGCCGTGGTACTCGACGCCGCTTCCGTAGATGTCGGCCTCGATGGTCGCAGGCTGGCCGATGCGCACGTGGCGCAATTGGCTTTCCTTGAAGTTCGCGTCGACCCAGAGATCGTGCAGCGGAACGACGGTCATCAGCTGCTGGCCGGGCTGAACGCTGTTGCCGACCTGCACGCCGCGCTGGGCGACGTAGCCGTCGATGGGCGCGATGATCGCGTTGCGCTGGGCCGCGACCCAGGCCTGGCGGAAATTCGCCCGGGCCTGCTCCACCGCCGGATTGCCTTCGACATCGGCACCGTCGACGAGCGCGCGCGCCGCGTCGGCCTGCCGCTGCGCGGCGTCGAGCGCGGATTGCGCGCTGGTGACGGCGTCGCGGGCGTGCTGCACTTCCTCGGGCGCCACGGCCTTCTCGGCGAGAAGCGGGATGCGGCGCTTGAGGTCGTCCTGCGCGCGTTTCAGGTCCTGCCGGCGGGCGACCAGCGCGGCATCCGCGCCGGCCGCCGACTGCGTCTGCTGGCGCACCTGGCGTACCGCCTGCGCGAGTCCGCTGCTGGCCTTGCGCAGCGCGACGTCGGCGTCGGTGGGATCGAGGCGGACGAGCACCTGGCCGGCCGTCACGCGCTGCGTGTCGTCGGCGTAGACGCCAATCACGATACCGGGCACCTGTGCCGAGATGCCGACCTGATTGCCGCCTACGTAGGCGTCGTCGGTGGTCTCGCGGGTCGAGAACACGAACAGCCAGAGCAGGAACCAGGTGAGCGCGGCGAGGAGGAACACGACCAGGGCGATGAGCAGCGCGCGGCCACGCTTGCGCTTGTCCTTCGGCGCGTTGCCGCTCTCGTCCTGCGCGCGCGGCGTTTCGTTGGGGGTGGCGCTCATGGGCTCTGGGCTCCGTTCGTGCGAGGCGTGGATGAGGAGACGATAGGGCCGGCGCGGTAACCGCCGCCGAGGGCCTTGATCAATGCGACGTCGGTGGACAGCGCCTGGCCATGCAGCTCGGCGGCCATGTCCTGCTGCTGAATCAGCGCGGCTTCCGTCGCGAGGGATTCGCGATCGTCGCGGACGCCGCGCGCCGCGCGGGCGCGGGCGCTCGCGAGCAGCGTGGTCGCCGCGTCGAGCTGGGTGTCCTGCTGGGCGCGGCGATCGGCGAGCTGCCGCGCGCCGAGGGCCTGCGTGGCGACCTCGCGCGCGGCGCTGGCCACCGTGGCGTTGTACTGGGCCACGGCGGCGCCGAGCTGCGCGCGGCTCACGCCGTGGTTGGCCTCGAGCGCGCCGCCTTCGAAGATCGGCAGGTGGATCGCGGGCGTCAGTCCGAAAACGCGGCTGTCGGCCGAGAACACCTTGTCCATGTCGATGCTCGACAGCCCCGCCATCGCGGTCAGGCTGACGTCGGGAAAGAATTGCGCGCGCGCCGCGTCCGTCTGGCGCAGCGCCGCCTCGACCTGCCAGCGCGTGGCCGCGATGTCGGGTCGGCGCGCCATGAGGTCGGAACCGGCGTCGGCGGGCAGGCCGGGCGTGACGTCGGGTAGCGGTCGCGGCGCGAGGGCCGGCAGCGCCGCCGGCGCGACGCCGACGAGCGTGGCCAGCGACGCGCGGCGGATGGCCGCCGAGCCGCGCAGGGCGACCAGCTGCTGACGCGCGCCCGCAAGTTCGGCGCGAGCCTGCTGCGCGGTATCGGGGACATCGACACCCTGCCTGACGCGAAGCTCGGCGATGCGCAGGGCGCGCTCGCGTGCGGTGACGAGGCGCTCGGCGAGGGCGACGCGCGACTGGTCGGCGAGCCAGCCGAAATAGGTGTCGGCGACGGTCGCCTGGATCGTCAGCGACGCCGCCGAGCGTTCCGCCTCGGCGGCGCGCGCGCTGTCGATCGCGGACTCGATCGCGTACCGCTTCTTGCCCCACCAGTCGAAGTCGTAGCGCGCCTGGATGCCCAGGTCGGCCTGGTTGTACCAGGTGAAGCCCAGGAACTGCGCCGGAATGATCCCGTTCTCGCTCATGCGCTGGCGTGCGACCTGCGCGCTGGCGTCGATGCGCAGGCCGGCCTGCGCCGCGGCCACCTGGATGTTCTGCTGCGCGGATTCGACGCGCGTGCGCGCCTGCGCGAGATCGGGTGCGCCACGCAAAGCAAGGGCGATCAGCTCATCGAGCTGCGGGTCGCCATAGACGCGCCACCAGTCGGCGGCCGGCCATCCCGCGCGCTGGCCCGCGTCCACCCCGGCCAGCGGGGCTTCGTCGCGCAGCGCGGGCCGGTCGATCTTCGCCGGTACGTGGCAGGCGCCGAGGGCCAGCGCCATCGCGCCGGCGAGCAGGGCGGATCGGATCGGAATCGGTGTCATGGCGTGGCATCCGCGTCGACGGAAGGATCGAGGTGCAGGGCGAGCTTCTTCAGCAGGCGTTCGAAGGTCTTCCGCTCGGTCGCGCTGAAACAGGCGAACGACTCGACCAGCGGAGGGAACATGGGCGGCAGCAGCTTGTTGACGAAGCGGCGACCGGCGGCCGTGATGCGAAGCACCACCTGCCGGCGGTCGTGCGTGGCATGCGAGCGGGAAATGAAGTCGCGCTTGACCAGCGCGTTCGCGATGCGCGTCATGTTCGTCGGTTTCTGTTCCGCCAGCAGGCAGAGCTCGCCCGGCGTCGCGCCTTCTTCCGACGCGTAAAGCATCATCAGTGTGCGGAAGTCGCTGTCGTTCATGCCATGCGGCTTGAGCTTGCTCTCGAAGTCACGAAGCAGGGCGCCCGCGTTGAGCATGAGCAGGCGAACGAGGAATACCTCGCAGCGAGGCAGCTCCGGTATGCGCTCCGCGACGCGGTCGACGCCCTCGTAGAGCGCGTCGACGCAAGGTTTGAGACTCGACATTTCGCTGGCTAATAGTTCGCTGGTGAACTATTAGGCTAACCGGCGACGTTCCATGACGCAAGTTCGGAAAGAACGGGAAGTGCGGCCCGGACTGCGGGAAACATGCCGCTACCGCGCGTCGTTTTGCTGCTCGTCGCGGTCCGCGGTGATGGCAGGGGGGATATAGTCATACGGCCGGGCCGGCGGCCCGCTTGCGAAGGCCAGGCCATGGAACGGTATGCGGAAAATCGATCGGAGCGTCGTCTCGGTGAAATGGTGGAAGCCGATCCGGCGTTCCTGCAAGCGCTGGAGGCGGTTCGCGGCGCGACGGGAACGGTCGCGCGACTCGAGGCGACTGCCGGCGCGCAACATACGATTTCCGATCCGGGCAGCGGAGGAGGGTCGCTCTTGCTCATCGCGTTCGACGCGGATGGCGAGCGGGTGGCGGGGGCGATACTCCATTATGTGATCGAGGACGACGGGGGGACCGGGGCCTCTTTCATCGTCGCGGGTAGCGACACGCCTGTCCCCGACTCCTACGCGATCAGCGGCGCCGACGGCGTCGCGCTTCCGGGTGACCAATGGCGGCCGGGTAGCCGGCCGGGGCGCGCCAGGGTGCGCGTCACCGTCCTCGAGAACGACGTGCCGGTGTTCTTCGAATTCACGCGGGAGTACTCGGACCGCATACCGACCTATCTGACGATCCTGGACGGGGGCGATCAGGTCGTCACGTACCGACCGGGCGAGCGCGTCGACCGGTCGTTACACATGCGCCTGAGGGATGAGCGAGGTCAGCCTGTGAGCTGGGGGCGGCTGGAGACGGAGATCTACGACCCCAATGGCACCGGCACGGGACGGCTGGTGGTCATGAACACCCTCGACACGGACGGCGAGGTCACCAATCGTCTCGACATCGTCGTCGGAACCGACATGCCCGGGAAAAGTTTTTACCTGCGGGCCTATCGTCGCAACTATCCCCGGACGACCGTCGATATCGAATGCAGGATATCCGGCGAGTCCGCGTCATGAGCATCACGGGCCGCCCTCAGGGCAGGGCGAACAGCCGGATCGCGTTGGCGGTGGTTCTCGCGGCGATGTCTTCGGCGCGCTCCTCGCGAAGCGCGGAGATGCTTTCCAGAACGTCCAGCATGAACGCCGGTTCGTTCCGCTGTCCGCGACGGTGCGCGCACGGCTGGTCGGGCGCATCGGTCTCGAGAAGCAGCCGTTCGATCGGCATGGAGGCGACGACGCGGCGGATGCGGTGGGCCCGTTCGTAGGTGACGGGGCCACCGATACCGATGTGGAAACCCATGTCGAAAAGCTGGCGCGCCTGCTCTTCGCTGCCTGCGAAGCTGTGCACCACGCCTCGCAGGCCACCGACGCGGCGCAACGTGTGGATCGTTTCCTCGAACGCGCGGCGCGCATGCACGATCACGGGGAGATCGAGCTCCTTCGCGATGTCGAGCTGCCGGGCGAACAGGTCGCGCTGACGGGCCGGATCGAGGCCGTCGACGTAGAAGTCCAGACCGATCTCGCCGACGGCCACGGCGCCATGGTCTGCGAGCCAGCGGGGAAGTTCGTCGAGATGCGCGTCGCGATGGGCGTCCAGGAACAGCGGGTGCAGGCCGTAGGCCGCGGATATGCCCGCCCGAGTTGCCGCGAGGCGCTCGACTTTCTCCCAGTTGCCGCGATCGATCGCGGGAACGATCCAGCGCCGCACGCCGGCATCGACCGAGCGCTGGAACATCGCCGCGCCGTCGGCGTCGAACGCGCCATCGTCGAGGTGGGCGTGGGTATCGATCAGGTCGAGCATGTCGGTGTGATGCCGTGATGAATGTCGGCGCCAGTCTAAGGCCTCGTTCAGTTTAACGACTGTCAAATGTCGTCGAGGCGGCTTCCGGGTGATGGGGCTCAGCGCCATCGGGCCGCCGATATCTGTCTGGAGATTAGGGTATGAGCAGGTTGAAACTTTCCGTCCTGAACGTGGCTTTGGGTGCGGCGCTGGTGCTGGGTCTTTCCGCCTGCAACCGTGACGCGAACGCCGACGTGGCCAATGCCACGGGTCCGGGCGCCGCGCCGCAGGAACCGGCCGGCCCGAAGTACGGTCGCGTGGTGAGCGTGGACCCGGTGCGGCAGGCCGCGACGGCGCCGCAGCGCGAATGCCACGACGAGGTCGTGACGCGCCGTGCCCCGGTGAAGGACCAGCACCAGATCGCCGGTACGGCCATCGGCGCGGTCGCGGGCGGCCTGCTGGGCAACCAGATCGGCGGCGGCAAGGGCCGCACGCTGGCCACCGTGGCGGGTGCCGTGGGCGGCGGTTACGCCGGCCACGAGATCCAGGAGCGTCGCCAGGAGACCAACACGGTCACCAGCACCGTGCGCAAGTGCAGCACGGTCCAGGGGGCGAGCAGCGACAAGATCGTCGCCTACGACGTGCGCTATGAATACAACGGCGTCACCCGCACGGTTCGCATGGACCACGACCCGGGCGACCGCGTGGAAGTGCAGGAAGGCGTGACGGTCGTTTCCGACTCGCGCTGATCCCATCCGAACCGAACAGAGGCAGCCCGTCATGCTAACGATCGTCAGAAACTCCGGCCTGGTCGCCATCGCCCTCGCGTCGCTCTCGCTCGCGGCGTGCTACGACCAGCCGCGCCGCGGTGGCTATTACGACCGCGGAGACCGTGTGGTGTATTCGGGCTCGTCGCGCACGTGCGAGCAATGCGGCGTGGTGGAGGATGTCGAGCAGGTGTACGTCGACAAGCAGTCGTCGCCGCTCGGTGCGGTGATCGGCGCGGTCGCGGGCGGTCTGCTCGGCAACACCATCGGCAAGGGTGACGGCCGTTCGGCGGCCACGGTCGGCGGTGCGGTCGTCGGTGGTCTGGTCGGCAATCAGGTGGGCAAGCGCAACGGCGCCGAGGATGTCGCCTTCCGCGTGAAGATCCGCCTGGACGACGGACGTTGGGCGACGGTGACGCAGCGGGAAGATCCCGAACTTCGTCGCGGTGATTACGTGGAAGTCCGCGGCGATCGCGTCTATCGACGCTGATCGTTCGGACGTCTGGACGTCCAAATGAAGAACCCCGCCGATGGCGGGGTTTTTTCTGGCCCAAAAAAAGACCCTCATCCGAGGGCCCCTTTTCCCGGAGATCCCAAGCTGCCCGCCTGGATCCCTTTTCCCCGCACGTTCCTGCGCGATCAGTTCACCGCATAGAACGCGTGGTCGCCGATCTTGCGAACGACGCGGCTGGCGGACCAGCTTGGCGATACCGCGACGGTGGCGAAATGATCGGCCTGCGGTACGTATACGAGGCGTTCGCTCTTCGGCAGGCTCCAGTTGTTGATGGAGTCGCCAGCGATCTTCCATGCCTTCGTCCATGCCACGAGATCGGTGATCTCGAAATCCTTCGGCATGAGGGTGATGGCGAACTGACGCGGCGCCTTGACGACTTCGCAGACGTTGTTGCCGCCCATGCCGCGATCGCGGCGCCTGAGTGCGACTTCCGCCACGGCGTACTGGCCGATGGTGGGTTCGCTACGAGCTTCCAGGTACACCGTCGTGGCCAGACACGTCTGGTCGGCGAGGTGGCTCGGGAGGACGGACGCCATCCAGAGCAAAGCGGAAAGTTTCATGTGTATCTGCCTCCAACGAGCTTTTCCGTCACTTGCGGCGATAGCCATGGGAGACGTATGAGCGGTAGACGGGCGGGCAGGCCGTTACTACCTGGACCAACCGATGGCATCCGTCGGATCAGTGGAATACGGATGACTCGGGCGTCACACACTGTGACTTTACTGGGCGGCTGTCCGGAGCCGTCCGGTATGGGGTTGCGCCGCAAGGGAGCGGCATCGCGATGCGGCGGCTCCGTCGGCTGATAACGCGTCACGAAGGATCGCGTTGCTTGATCTCCGGCTTCACGCCGGGTCGCGCCAGAACCGTCATCGTCGACGGATCGTCGCGGGTGTCACCGTGTCGTTACACCACGGCCACTTCAAATCGATCGGCGGAGCCTAGTGGCGCGATTCCATTTGCGCAAGTGCGCGGGCTGTCTGGTTCAGCTTCGACTCATGAGAGCGAGAGAACAGATTTTTTACGATGCATGTCGCATTCAATCCGTGAATGTCGAAACGATGTGGAGGCGATTGCCCTCGATATCAAGATTCTGCGCCGCGGCCGTCGCATCGTCGAGTACGACGAGAGTCGTAGGCCGCGAGGCGGACGCGTCGCTCGTCAATGCGATGCCGGCGTCGCGTCCGTTAATGCGCAACGTCGTGCCTTCGATCAATGCGCGATCGCTTTGCACGATGTGAAGATGCCGTTTGTGTCCGCCAAGAAAATGCAGGCGTGCCGCGATTTCCTGTCCTGGGAAACATCCCTTGTCGAATGCGACGGCGCCGATACGTTCCATCGACAGCGCGGGCGGCAACAACGTGTCGAGTGCGCCGTCGGGTAGCCATGCGTAACCCTTCGCGATGTGGCGCGCGCGCCACGCGTCGTCGCCTTCGTTCGCGGCGATGCGCAGCGACGCGTCGCCTTCGCCAAGCAGCAGTGCGCCATCGGCGTCCTCACTGGCTTCGCCTTCGCCGCGCGCGACATCGTCGCCGACATGGAGCGTGTCCGACACATCGATCGTCACTTTCGAGCGGAACACGAAGCGTTTCAGATCGGCCGCCAGCGCGATGGCGTCGCCGCCACGCGGGACGAGCACGAATCGCTCGTCGCCGACGCGCGCCACGTGAAGCAGGGCGCGGACCCGTCCCTTCGGGTCTAGCCAGCCGCTGAAGTGCCAGCGGCCCACGGGGAGTCCGAGCACGTTGCTGCTCAGCTGGCTGTTCGCGAAGGCGGCGGCATCGCGGCCGGCGAGGGTGATCGTACGAGTGGTAGTACTCGGCATGGGGGCGGCGCGGGGAGGGTGGGAGGGGTAAGATATACGGTCGGACCGGGGTCAGGCCAAGGTCCGCGCGTTCGTCAAGGTTGTGCTGCCGTGGCACAGGTATTACGCTTTTAGGGCTTTATAACCATGTCCGACAATCCCTCCGAACCCCAGGACACGAACGATTCCGCTCCGGCGAAGCCGCTCGTACCGCCGGTCGTCCCCACGAACGGCGAGCCAGGGGTCGAGAAAGCGCCATTGGACCCCACGCGTTACGGCGACTGGGAAAAGAACGGACGCTGCATCGACTTCTGAGTATCGGGAAGGCGAGGGGGAGACTGTCGGGCACCAGCGATTCCAATCCAGGATAGCCGCCATGGCACAAACGGGACGACCGCTCTCTCCCCATCTACAGGTCTACAAGTGGCAAGTGCAGATGGTCTCGTCCATCCTGCATCGCGCCACCGGCATCATCAATGCCGTCGGTAGCCTCGTCATCGTCTGGGGCCTCGCCTCCATCGCCGCGGGTCCGGAGGCCTTCGCCACGTTCACCGGTATCGCGGGTTCGGCCTTCGGCACGATCCTCCTGATCGCGTGGACCCTGAACTTCTTCTATCACCTGTGCAACGGCATCCGTCATCTGGCGCAGGACGCCGGCGCGGGTTACGCGGTGCAGTCGTTCATCCGTTCGAGCTGGATGTCGATCGTCGGCGCCGTCGTGCTCACGGCGCTGGTATGGGCCTATGTGCTGACCGGGAGCCACGCATGAACAAGGACCTGCGCAATCCGCTCGCCCGGGCCCGCGGCCTGGGTTCCGCGAAAGAGGGCGTGAGCCACTGGATGCTCCAGCGCGTCACCGCGCTCGGCCTGATCTTCCTCACGCTGTGGTTCATCGGCACGATCCTCAGCCTCCTGCACGCCGATTACGCCACGGCACGCGCCACGCTTGGCAAGCCGTGGAACGCGGTGCTGCTGATCGCCCTCATCGTCACCATGTTCCGGCACGCCACGCTCGGCCTGCAGGTCGTGATCGAAGACTACGTCCACACCCGCTGGCTCGAAGTGGCCTCGCTGGTGATCATCAAGTTCATCGCCGTACTCGCCGCGCTCACGGGCGTACTGGCCGTGCTGCGCGTCGCGCTCGGAAGCTGATCGATGGAAGCCTACAAGGTTCAACAACACAAGTACGACGTGATCGTGGTCGGCGCCGGCGGCGCTGGTCTTCGCGCCACGTTCGGCCTGGCCGAGAAGGGTCTCAAGGCCGCCTGCATCACCAAGGTGTTCCCGACCCGCTCGCATACCGTGGCGGCGCAGGGTGGCATCTCGGCCGCGCTCGGCAACATGGGCGAGGACGATTGGCGTTTCCACTTCTACGACACGATCAAGGGCTCCGACTGGCTCGGCGACCAGGACGCGATCGAATACATGTGCCGTGAGGCCATCCCGGCCATCATCGAGCTCGAACACTACGGCGTGCCGTTCTCGCGTACCGAGGAAGGCAAGATCTATCAGCGCCCGTTCGGCGGCATGACCACGCACTACGGCCAGGGCACCGCGCAGCGCACCTGCGCCGCGGCTGACCGCACCGGCCACGCGATCCTGCACACGCTCTACCAGCAGGCGCTGGCGCACGACGCCACGTTCTTCATCGAGTACTTCGCCATCGACCTCGTTTTCGAGGACGGCAAGTGCGTGGGCGTACTCGCCCTCGACATGAACGAAGGCACGCTGCACCTCTTCCGCGGTCACGCGGTGGTGATGGCGACCGGCGGTTATGGTCGCGCCTACTTCAGCGCCACGTCGGCGCACACCTGCACGGGCGATGGCGGCGGCATGGTGCTGCGCGCCGGCCTGCCGCTGCAGGACATGGAGTTCGTGCAGTTCCACCCGACCGGCATCTACGGCGCGGGCTGCCTGATCACCGAGGGCGTGCGCGGCGAAGGCGGTTACCTGACCAACTCGGAAGGCGAGCGCTTCATGGAGCGTTACGCGCCGAACGCTAAGGACCTCGCGTCCCGCGACGTGGTCAGCCGCGCGATGACGATCGAGATCCGCGAAGGCCGTGGCGTGGGCCCGAACAAGGACCACATCCACCTCAACCTGATGCACCTCGGTCCCGAGGTCATCCACGAGCGCCTGCCGGGCATCGCCGAGTCCGCGCGCATCTTCGCGGGCGTCGACGTGACGAAGGAGCCGATCCCGGTCCTTCCGACCGTGCACTACAACATGGGCGGCATCCCGACCAACTACCACGGCGAAGTCGTCACCAAGCGCGACGACGATCCGGATTCGATCGTGCCGGGCCTGTTCGCCATCGGCGAGGCGGCCTGCGTGTCGGTGCACGGCGCCAACCGCCTCGGCTCCAACTCGCTGCTCGATCTCGTCGTCTTCGGCCGTTCGGTGGCCAACCGCTGCGCCGAGCTCATCAAGCCGGGCACGGCGCACAAGGATCTCCCGGCCAACGCGCTGGACAAGATTCTCGGCCGCTTCGACGCGCTGCGCTACGCGGACGGCACGAAGCCGACCGCGCAGATCCGCGCCGAGATGCAGAAGACGATGCAGTCCGACGCCGCCGTGTTCCGCACGGGCGAAACGCTGAAGGAAGGCTCGCAGAAGATTTCCGAGGTCTACTCGACGTTCAAGGACGTCAAGGTGACCGACCGCTCGCTGGTCTGGAACTCCGACCTCATCGAAACGCTGGAGCTGTCGAACCTGCTCGCGCAGGCCGTCGCGACCATGCACTCGGCCGAGCAGCGTCCCGAGAGCCGCGGCGCGCATGCCCGTGAGGATTTCCCGGACCGCGACGATCACGACTGGCAGAAGCACACGCTGGTGTGGATCGACGAGGCCGGCAAGTCGAGCTTCGACTTCCGCCCGGTGCACATGTACACCCTGACGGACGATGTCGAAGTCGTGCCGCCGAAGAAGCGCGTTTACTGATACCGGACCGGAGAGGCCAACGTGGCAGAGTTCACGCTACCCAAGAATTCCCAGATCCAGGCCGGCAAGCATTTTCCGGCGAAGGGCGCGAAGAACGTGCGCACCTTCAAGGTCTACCGCTGGACGCCGGACGACGGTCAGAACCCGCGCACCGACACGTACGAGGTCGACCTCGATACGTGCGGTCCGATGGTTCTCGACGCCCTGCTGAAGATCAAGAACGAGATCGATTCGACGCTCTCGCTGCGCCGCTCGTGCCGTGAAGGCATCTGCGGTTCCTGCGCCATGAACATCGCCGGCACCAACACGCTGGCATGCACGAAGGCGATCGAGGACTGCGGCAGCGGCACCGTCAACATCTATCCGCTGCCGCACATGCCGGTGGTGAAGGACCTGGTGCCGGACCTGACGCATTTCTACGCGCAGTTCGCCTCGATCAAGCCCTGGATGCGCACGCAGAGCCCGGCGCCCGCGGACAAGGAGCGCCTGCAGTCGCCGGAAGACCGCAAGAAGCTCGACGGTCTCTACGAATGCATCCTGTGCGCCTGCTGCTCGACCTCGTGCCCGAGCTACTGGTGGAACGGCGACCGCTACCTCGGTCCGGCGATCCTCCTGCAGGCCTACCGCTGGATCGTCGACAGCCGCGACGAGGACACCGGTGCGCGCCTGGACGATCTCGAGGATCCGTTCAAGCTCTACCGCTGCCACACGATCATGAACTGCGCGCGCACCTGCCCAAAGGGTCTCAACCCGGCGAAGGCGATCGCGGAGATCAAGAAGCTGATCGTGCAGCGCCGCTCGGCCTGACCTCCAGACGGCTGGCTACGAGCGGGCCATGTGGGAGCGCGCTTGCCCGCGCTCCCACATGGCGCTTCCGCTTTCCCCTATAGCCGAGACTTTCCATGGACGAAGCCCGCCTCAAGCGACTGCGCTGGCGTACCCGCCGTGGTACGCGCGAGCTCGACCGCCTGTTCGGCGGCTGGCTCGACGAGCGCTTCGCCGACGCGGACGAGCCCACGCGGCTGGCATTCGATGAATTGCTCGACGTGCAGGATCCCGATCTCTGGGACTGGGTGATGGGTCATGCCCGCGCGCCCCGCGACGACTGGCAGGGCATCATCGATGACATCCGTTCGAGGCATCGCCTTTGACTACCGGCCATCCGCCGCGCTGACGCGACTCGGCGTCGGCATCGTCTTCCTCGCTTCCGTATCGCCGCTCTTCACGGGGTTGCCAGGGGTTCTCCGATGTTTCGTGTCCGTCGGCATCGCCTTCGTCGGCTGGCGGCAGCTGGCCGCCTGGCGCCGGCCGCCGGTGACGGCGCTGGCGTGGGCCGCCGACGGTGTCTGGAGCGTCACCCTCGCCGCGGGTTCCGAGCGGGAGGCCGAGCTCCGGCACACGCGGGTTTTCGGGCGTGCCGTTTTCCTGGATCTGCGCTGGGACGGCGGGGCCGCGCAGGTGGCCCTGCTGCCGGATAATGCGCCCGCCGAGGAGCTGCGGCTGCTGCGGGCCCGGCTGGCGTGAAGGCGCGTCGGAACCGGGATTGCGGCCTCGCTGTCATACGACGGGCGGTTTCCCGGTCGGCTTGCCCCGGCTGGCCGCATCGGGCACTCTGCCGCGCGGTACCTGCCTTTCGCGCGGTGCCCTCATCACAGGCGTTAAGTCGACAGGTATGTTCAGACCCCTAGAGCTCTTCATCGGACTGCGCTACACGCGCGCGAAGCGCCGCAACCAGTTCATCTCGTTCATTTCGACGGTATCGATCGTCTGCATCGCGATCAGCGTCACGGCGCTCATCACCGTGATGTCGGTGATGAACGGCTTCGACAGCGAGCTGCGCAACCGCATCCTCGGGGCGGTCTCGCACATCACCGTGTCCGGCATCGGCGAGACCGTGCAGAACTGGCAGCACGCGGTGACGACGGCGGAACATACCGACCACGTGCTCGGCGCGGCCCCGTACGTCGAGATCCAGGCCTTCCTCCAGGCCCGGCGTCCGAGCGGCGCGTTGATTCGCGGCGTGCTGCCGGCCATGGAGCCGAACGTGTCGGACATCGACCGGCACATGGTCGAAGGGAAGATGTCCGACCTCACCGACCGCAGCTGGAAGATCGTGCTGGGCCGCGAGCTGGCGCTTGCGCTGGGGGCGTCCGTCGGCGACAAGGTCACGGTCGTCGTGCCGCAGTTCACGGCCACGCCGATGGGCGCGGTGCCGAAGCTGCGCAGCTTCACGGTCAGCGGCATCTTCGAACTGGGCATGCAGGAGTACGACGCCAATCTCGCGCTCGTGTCGATGCAGGATGCCGAGCGCCTCAACGGTCTCGACGGCCCGACGGGCGTACGCCTGAAGCTCGACGACATGCGCGACGCCTATCCCGTGGCGCGCACGCTCGCCAACGAGCTCGGGCAGACCTACAGTTTCCAGACGTGGATGGATACCCACGCCAATTTCTTCCGCGCGATCGAGATGGAGAAGAAGGTGATGTTCATCATCCTCTCGCTCATCATCCTCGTCGCCGTGATCAACCTCATCTCGATGCTGATGATGCTCGTCACCGACAAGCAGGCCGACATCGCGATCCTGCGCACCCTGGGTTCCACGCCGCGCAGCATCATGGGAATGTTCATGGTGCAGGGCGTGCTCGTGGGCGTCGTCGGCATCGGCTTCGGTGTCCTGCTGGGCGCCGTGCTGTCGCTGAACCTTCCGGCGATCGTGAAGTGGATCGAGCACGTGACGGGCCAGAACTTCCTCTCGCCGGACGTCTACTACATCAGCGAACTGCCGAGCCAGCTGCTCTGGTCCGACGTGGGCTGGGTGGTGCTGACGACCTTCGCGTTCTCCCTGCTTGCGACGCTCTATCCCGCGTGGCGCGCCTCGCGCACGCAGCCTGCCCAGGCGCTCCGTTATGAATAAGCCGAACGACGACATCGTGCTGCGCGCCACCGGTGTCGCCAAGGTCTACGAGGAAGGCGACCTGCGCACGGGCGTCCTCTCGAACGTGAACTTCGCGCTGCGCCGCGGCGAAACCATGTCCATCGTCGGCGCCTCCGGCACCGGCAAATCGACGCTGCTGCACATCATCGGCGGGCTCGACACGCTCAGCGCCGGCAAGGTCGAAGTGAACGGCCGGGTGCTTTCGGAGCTGTCCGACGCGGAACGCGGTCGCGAGCGCAACCGTTCGCTCGGCTTCATCTACCAGTTCCATCACCTGCTTCCCGAGTTCACGGCGCTCGAGAACGTCTGCATGCCGCTGCTGATCCGCGGCGTGTCGATCGCTCAGGCACAGAAGGAGGCCACGGCGTTGCTGGAGCGCGTCGGGCTCGGTTCGCGCCTGCGCCATCGTCCGGCCGAAATGTCGGGCGGCGAGCGCCAGCGTTGCGCCGTGGCGCGCGCGCTCGTCACGCGGCCCGCGTGCGTGCTCGGCGACGAGCCCACCGGCAACCTCGACGAGGCCAACGCGGCGCACGTCTACGAGCTGATGATCGAGCTCAATCGCGAGATCGGCACCAGCTTCGTGCTGGTGACGCACGACTCGCGCCTCGCCGGCCGGATGGATCGCACCCTCGAACTGCACGCGGGCGAGCTGCACGAGCGCTAGGCTCAGATCGAGCGTTGCACCACGCGCTCCGCCGCGCCGCGGCCGCCGTCGTTCGCCGAGGCGACGACGGCGTAGTTGTGCCCGCCGTTCGACCAGTAGTTCGCGAGCAGGCCGTTTTCCTCCCGGGATCCGCGCGGGAGCATGCGGCGGGCCGGGCCCGGCGGCCGCACGTAGAAGCTCACCGTGTGGCCGTTGCCATCGTCGTAGAGGACCATGCCCGCGGGACCCTGCTCGGTCGCGAACAGCCGGCCGCCGATGGGCCGGAAGCCGGCATCGGCCAGATCGGGCAGGCGCACGTCGGAGCCGACGCGTCCCGCCAGCCAGGCACGGAGGTCGGTCTCGTTGCCCGTCGTGATGTCCATGCCGACACCGTGGTCGAGCGCGAGCAGCCGATAGGCCTGCATGGCATCGGCCATCGGCGCGTCGCCCGTGCCGATCCCGCGGACAGTCCAGCCCGCCATGCTTCCGACGGCCAGGCACAGGAACAGCGACGCGGCCAGGGCCAGGCGGCCGCTGTGCCGCCGGCGCGCGGTTTCGCGCACCGTGATCGGATCCAGGCCGGGGGCGGGCGTCAGGTCGCCTGCGAGGAGCGTGCGCAGTTGCTGCGCGTCGTTCCGCCAGCCCTGCACCTCGTCCGCCTGCTCGGGGTGGCGGGCCAGGTAGCGTTCCACCTCGCTGCGGTGCGCGCTGTCGAGGTGCCCGTCCACGTAGGCATGGATGTCGTGTTCGCTCGGGGGCGTCGTGGTCGTCATTTCAGCAGTCGCAGGGACGGGGATTCGGAATCGCCTTCGCCAAGCTGGCGCAGGGCGCGTCGGGCACGGGAGAGACGCGACATGACGGTGCCGACCGGCACCTTCAGGATGTCCGCGACCTCGCGGTAACTCATGCCTTCCACCGTGATCCAGAGCAGCAGGCTGCGCTGCTCGACGGGCAGGGCGGCGAACGCGGCAAGCGTGGAATGCGCCAGGGCGACGCGCTCGGCGGACGGCCAGGTGGGTTCCTCGCTGGGCAGCGAGCCCAGGAGCAGCGCCTGCCGGGCGGAGCGACGCTTCCCGTCGAGGAACAACCTGTACAAGATCGAGAACAGCCAACCGCGCAGGCTCTCCTCATCGCGCCGGGTATGCCAGCGGGAAAGCGCGCGCTCGACGGTCGACTGGACGAGGTCGTCGGCGGCATGCACGTCGCGGGCGAGCCACAGCGCGAAGCGCCGCAGGCGCGGCAGCATCGTCCGAAGGGCTTCGTCGATTCGCGGGTCGGACATGCCGGGCCTCTCGCCGGGGCTTTCATGGACGTTAGACGTCCGGTCGGGAGAAATATTCCCCGGTCCGGGAATAAAAGTCCCTGACGTACGTCCCACCCTGAACACGCCAACGCAACCAGGAACGCACACGATGACAGAGAAACGGCAGGACCCGCGCCCTCCGGCGCACGCGGCAGGACGATGGGCGCTGATAGGGCTGGCGGTGGTGGGCGCCGCTGCCGTTTTCGGGTACGTCGGTGGGTGGCTCGCGCCCGAGCGGCTGACCCCTAAGCGGATCATCAACGCGCTACAGGCCAACGGAGGCGACTATCCCGGGTTCCGGCGCAACCATGCCAAGGGCATCTGCGTGACGGGGCGCTTCGAGTCCAATGGCGAGCTGGCGAAGTACTCGACGGCGGCCGTGTTCGCGCCCGGCAGCACGCCGGTGGTGGGACGCCTCGCGATCCCCGGCGGAAACCCCTATGCCGGGGACAGCTCCGCGCCCATCCGCAGCTTCGCGCTGCGCTTCGACATGGCCGATGGCGAACAATGGCGGACGGGCATGAACGCCATGACGGTGTTCCCGGTGTCCGACCCGAAGGCGTTCTACGAGCTCACGGTCGCGACGCATCCGGATCCCTCCACCGGAAAGCCGGACCCCGCCAAGGCGGGCGCCTTCTTCAAGTCTCATCCGGAATCGGCGGCCTTCCTGGACTGGATCAAGACGGCGAAGCCGTCGGCGAGCTACGTGCCGGAGACCTACCGCAGCATCAACGCGTTCTACCTGCGCGATGCGCAGGGCGAGCGGCATGCCGTGCGCTGGATGCTCGTGCCGGATAAGGGCCCGGAAGGCGACGGCGGTGCCGCCGCCGGGGACACCGACTATCTGGCCGCCGACCTGATGAAGCGTCTGGGGCAGGGTCCCGCGCGCTGGCATCTGCAGATGGTCTTCGCCAATCCCGGCGATCCGGTCGACGACGCGACGAAGATCTGGCCCGACGATCGCCGCACCGTGGACGCCGGCACGCTCGTCATCGACGCCGCCGAGGCGCAGGCCGATGGCCCGTGCCGCGACGTGAACTACGATCCGACCATCCTGCCGCGCGGCATCGAAGTGTCCGGCGATCCGTTGCTCGCCGCCCGTTCGTCGGCCTATGCCGATTCCTATCTGCGCCGCACCAGCGAGGAAGCGCACGTCCCGGGCACGGCCCGTCCGAAGGAGGCCCACCCATGAGCCGCGCCGATACGTTCCATTGGTTCGCCCGACTGCTGCACTGGCTGATGGCCGCGATGATCCTGTCGATGCTCTTCATCGGTGCCGGCATGGTCACGTCCGTCGAATCCAAGTACCTGTGGCTGGTGTCGATCCACAAGCCGCTCGGCATCGCGGTCTTCGTGCTCGCGCTGATCCGCCTCGGGTTCCGCCTTACGCATCCCGCGCCGCCGCTGCCGGCCGACATGCCTCTCTGGCAGAAGCTGGCCGCGCACGCGTCGCACTGGCTGCTTTACGCGTTGATGATCGGACTGCCGCTGATCGGCTGGGCCATGCTGTCGGCCGGTAACTATCCGGTGACGCTGGGCGGCGGTCTGCGCCTGCCGCCGATCGTGCCAGCGGATGCGTTGCTGTTCGCGTGGCTGCGCGAAGCCCATCGCTACCTGGCGTGGCTGTTCTTCCTGACGTTCCTCGCGCACATGGGCGCCGCCTTGATGCACGGCCTGATCCGCCGCGACGGCGTCCTGCAGTCGATGACGGGCGGGCGACGTCCGGAGCGATCCGACATCGCCTGAGGCAGGCCCGCCGATCGCCTCACCGTCGCACCGGCGCACGCCGGTGCCCACGGCGAGGCGATCGGTCGTCGCGACACCGCACACACACGAGCGCCCGGAGCGCGACGCCCCCTCGTGGACCGAGGACGTGGACCCCGGCGTGCGCCGGGGTTCATGCATGCGCTCATACCCCCTCACGTCGCACCGGCGCACGCCGGTGCCCACGGCGAGGCGATCGGTCGTCGCGACACCGCACACACACGAGCGCCCGGAGCGCGACGCCCCCTCGTGGACCGAGGACGTGGACCCCGGCGTGCGCCGGGGTGACGGGTTCATGCACGGCGTCGCTGCCCCCTGACGTCGCACCGCGGTGACGGTGACCGGATTCACGCATGCGCTCACACCCCCTCACCGTCGCACCGGCGCACGCCGGTGCCCACGGCGAGGCGATCGGTCGTCGCGACCGCGCTCGACCAGGTCCGCGACGAAGCGCGCGACACACCATCCCACGACGCCCGCCGGCCCGTGCAGAATAGGCCGGATGCGCCTCGCACTCGCCACCCTGATCGTCCTGCTCGCCGGCTGCCGCTCGCTGGGCTACTACGCGCACGTCGCGCACGGCCAGGCGGCGCTGCTGACCGAGCGCCGCTCGATCGCGAAGGTCGTCGCCGACCCGAAAACGCCCGCGAAGACGCGGGAGCGGCTCGAACTCGCGAGCGAAGCGCGCCGCTTCGCCTCCACGCGACTGGCCCTGCCCGACAACCGCAGCTACACCTGGTACGTGGCGCTCGACCGGCCCTGGGTCGCGTGGAACGTGTTCGCGACGCCGGAGCTGTCCGTCGCGCCCATCACCCATTGCTTTCCGATCGCCGGCTGCGTGGCCTATCGCGGCTACTTCCGCCACGACCTCGCCGAGCGCGAAGCCGCGCGGGAGTCGGCGCTGGGGCACGATGTGTCCATCGGTGAGGTGCCCGCCTATTCGACGCTCGGCTGGTTCGCCGACCCGATCCTCAGCAGCATGATGCGCTGGGACGACGACGAGCTCGCCGGCACGATCTTCCACGAGCTCGCGCATCAGGAGCTCTACGTGAAGGACGATTCGTCGTTCAACGAATCCTTCGCCACGTTCGTCGAGCGGGAAGGCCTGCGTCAGTGGCGGCGTTCGCGGAACCTTCCCCCGCCGGACGAGCGCGGCGACATGCTCGATCGGTCCTTCACGCGGCAGATCCTCGCGCTGCGCGGGCGGCTTGGGACGCTTTACGCCGAGGATCGTCCCGACGAGGCGAAGCGCGTCGCCAAGGCCGAGACCTTCGAGGCGTTCCGCGGGCAGTATCTGGTCTGGCGCGAGACCGAGGCCGGAGGCGACCGCCGCTACGACCGCTGGATGGCGAAGCCGTTGAACAACGCGCGACTGCTGCCGTTCGGTCTTTACGACACGTGGGTGCCGTCGTTCGCCGCGATGTTCGCCGGCACCGGCGGGCGTTGGCCCGCCTTCTACGCGCGGGTCCGCGAACTGGCGAAGCGGCCACCGGACGAGCGGACGAGGGAACTCCAGCGGCTGGCGGCGCGGAGCGACGCCCTGTAGGCAAGGCGGGATGCAAGGCCCCAGCGTTCGTCCCGGCGAACGCAGCGTCCGATTTCGGGCGTCCGGACGTCCATACGCAGGTGTAGTGTCGGGGTTCGTTATATGGGTAGCCCTGTCATGTCGCTTCTCACCTCCTGGTTCCGCATCCGTTTCTGGAAGCGCGTGGCCGCCGGTTTCGCGCTCGGCGCGCTCGCCGGTTGGGCCCTGGGGCCCGACGCGGCGGCGTGGTTCGGACCGCTCGGGCAGCTCTACGTAACGCTGATCAAGATGATCGCGGTGCCGCTGGTCTTCTTCGCGGTGCTGCACAGCGTGTCCAGCCTCCACGGGGTCAGGGACGTCGCCGCCCTGGGTTCGCGTACGTTCGGCTGGTTCGCGGCCACCGCGACGCTGGCCGTGCTCGTCGGCCTGCTCGTGGCGCACGTCGCGCAGCCCGGTCTGGGGGTGGAAGGTCTCTCGGCACCGCTCGACTGGAAACCGAAGGCGGTACCGGAGCCCGTCAAGGTGCTGCTCGACATCGTGCCTGCCAATCCGTTCCGCGCGCTGACCGAAGGCAAGATCCTGCAGGTGATCTTCTTCGCCGGGTTGCTCGGCCTCGCGCTGGTGAAGATCGGCGAGAAGTCGGCGAAGCTGCGCGCACTGGCCGGCGAGGCGAACGACGCCATGATCCAGGTGACGCGCTTCGTGCTCGAAGTCACCCCGCTGGGCACTTTCGGCCTGATCGCCGCGCTCGTCGGCAGCTACGGCTTCGAGAAGCTGCTGCCCCTGGCCAGCTTCGTCGGGGCGCTTTACGTCGCGTGCGCATTGCAGATCGTCGTCGTGTATGGCGGCCTGTTGCTGGGGCACGGCCTCAACCCGTGGAAGTTCTTCCGCGCCGCGTTCCCGGCGATGCAGGTGGCTTTCACGTCGTCGTCGAGCTTCGCCGCCATGCCGATCGCGTTGCGCACCGTCGTGCGCAACCTCGGCGTGAAGGAGGAGTACGCCGCGTTCGCCGTGCCGCTGGGCGCCAGCATCAAGATGGACGGCTGCGGCGCGATCTATCCGGCGATCTCCGCCGTGTTCATCGCGCAGTATTTCCATCTCGACCTGCAGCCGGCGCAGTACCTCGTGATCCTGCTCGCCTCGGTCCTCGGCTCGTTCGGCACCGCCGGCGTCCCCGGCACCGCCACCGTGATGGTCACGCTGGTGCTGAGCTCGGCGGGCCTGCCGCTCGAAGGCATCGGTTACCTCGTGGCGATCGACCGCATCCTCGACATGATGCGCACGATGACCAACGTCACCGGCCAGATGGTCGTGCCCGTGCTGGTCGCGCGCGAACGGGGCATCCTCGATCTGGAGGTCTACCACCGGGCGTCGGGCGACGCGGTGGTCGAGGGCGAAACGCTGGCCTGAACCAGCCAGGCTTCAGTGCGGGGCCTTCCGCGTCGACATGTGCCTCAGGTACGCGACGAGGTCGTCGAGATCGGCGTCGGACAACACGGCGCGATCGAAGCCCGGCATCTTCGCCTGCGGCCAGCGGCGGAGGTCCTGCGGGTTACGGATCAGCGTGCGCAGCATGTCGGCCCGAAGGTATTCGGTCGGGCTGTGCGGAAGGTTGAGGTCCGGCCCCAGCTTCGCGTCGCCCTGGCCGTTGAGCGTGTGGCACGTGATGCAGTTGCGCTGGAACACCGTGAAGCCATGCCGCTCGGGGGCGTCCTTCGCGAGACCGTCGGCGGGCCGCATCGCCGGGAAGCGCGACGCGGGGTCGGCGAGCACCCGGATGGTCGCCACCTGGTACGGCCACTGCTCGGGCCCGATGTGCCCCGCGGCCGGGTTCGTCCAGACCAGGTAGAACGGACCCGCGCCGGCCTTGCCTGCGCCCAGCGCGGGCCAGGGCTTGCCGGGCGGCTCCACGGCCAGCCAGGCCTCGGCGCCGTGGCCGTCGACGACCGCTGCCGCCGGGATCTCGGCGGCGAAGCCGTCGAGCGCCACGAACTGGAGGTGGGCGTCGGCCGCCACACCGGGCAGCAGGGCCTTGAGCGGCACGGCGAGGTACTTCGTCTCGCGGTGGTACGAGACATCGTCCGGAACCCGCACCTCGCGCACGTCGGCCCGGGACAGCAGCTGCTCCGTCGTGAGGGCGCGTGGACCCGCGCCGGTGTCGATCGTGAGCGTGGCGGCGCGCGGGGCGCCAGCGATGACGAGTAGCAGGGTAACCAGGAGAAGGCGCACGATCGTTCCTTGGGAATCGCGGGGGACGGCCCTCGGATTATCCCCGCAACGCCCCCATGTGGAGCGGACACGACGCACGGATTTCCCCATGGCAGACACTTCCGTCCCCGACTTCTTCCAGCGCTTCCCCATGGAGCGCGTGACCACCGGCGAACTCGACGCCGAACTCGCGCGAGACGACGATCGCATCGTGATCCTGTTCCTGTGGGGTCGCGACTGCCCGAACTGCGACATCGCGAAGCGGCAGATCCTGCTGACACCGGAGCGGTTCGCCTGGCCGGAAGTGCGCTGGCTGCACGACAACGTCTACGACGATCCGAAGATGGCGACGCGCTTCGGCCTGCACGGCATCCCCGCCTGGTTCGTGTTCCACCGCGGGAAGAAGCTCGGACGCATCACGTCGTGGCCCGGAGCCGATGCCTTCGTCGACGCCGTGAACCGGCAGATCGCCGCGACGGGCGCGACGGCATGATCGTCACGTCGTTGCTGGATACCGACCTCTACAAGTTCACCATGATGCAGGTGGTGCTGCATCAGTATCCGGCGGCGGAAGTGGAGTACCGGTTCCGTTGCCGCACTCCCGGTATCGACCTCGTGCCGTTGATCGGTCGCATCCGCGAGGAAGTCGACGCGTTGTGCTCGTTGCGCTTCGACGACGACGAACTCGATTACCTGCGCGGCCTGCGCTTCATCGACAGCGATTTCGTCGACTTCCTCGGCCTGTTCCAGCTCAACGCGAAGTACGTCCGCATCGAGCCGGGCGCGAAGGACAACGGCGAGATCGAGATCGTGATCGCAGGGCCCTGGCTGCACACGATCCTCTTCGAGGTACCGTTGCTCGCGATCGTCAACGAGCTGTACTTCCGCGCGACGTATCCGGGCCTCGATCTGGACGAAGGGCGCCGTCGGCTGCAGGCCAAGATCGCGCTCCTGCGCGACACGCCCGGTTACGAACGGGTGCGCATCGCCGATTACGGCACGCGCCGCCGCTTCTCCCGCGATTGGCATGACGAAATGCTCGCGACGCTCAGGGCGGAGCTCGGACCGCAGCTTGCCGGCACCAGCAACGTCTGGCTGGCGAAGCGGCAGGGGCTGGTGCCCATCGGCAGCATGGCGCACGAGTACCTGCAGGCGTTCCAGTCGCTGGGACCGCGCCTGCGCGACTCGCAGACGGCGGCGCTCGAGGCCTGGGCACGCGAGTACCGCGGCGACCTCGGCATCGCGCTGTCCGACGTGTACGGGCTCGACGCGTTCCTGCGCGATTTCGACATGTACTTCTGCAAGCTCTTCGACGGAGCGCGGCACGATTCCGGCGACCCCTTCACCTGGGGCGACCGCGTGCTGGCGCACTACGAGAAGAACCGCGTGGATCCGCGCACGAAGACGCTGGTGTTCAGCGACGGCCTCGACATCCCCCGCGTGATGGAGCTCTACCGCCACTTCGCCGGCCGCTGCCAGCTGTCGTTCGGCGTGGGCACGAATCTCACCAACGACGTCGGTCCGTCGCCGCTGAACATCGTGATCAAGATGACCCGCTGCAACGGCCAGCCGGTGGCGAAGCTGTCGGATTCACCGGGGAAGGCGATGGGCTTCGAGGATCCCGATTACGTGGCGTACCTGCGGAAGGTGTTCGGGCTGCCGTCGTCGACCTGAGGATCGCTCCCCGGTCATGGTCGGGCGTAGGAGCGGACCTGTAGTGTCCGGGTATTTCTGGACCACCGAGTAGGAGCAAAATCTCCTGCGAGGTGATCCATGGGATACAAGAAGATTTCGTCGGCTCTGAAGGCCGAAGCGGTCCGACTGGTGGTCGAGGCGGGGCATTCCCCGCCTGAAGCGGCCCGGATGATGGGTATTGGCCCGACGGCGCTGCGTCGTTGGGTCGAGCAATATCGGGAACGACAGGCCGCCATGCCGTCCACGACGGCAGAGCAGCAGCTCCTTATCGAGCAGTTGCGAGGCCAGCTGGAGGCATCGGAGAAGGCGCGCGCGGCATTGGCTGAGGAGCGCGACGTTCT
>NZ_FODZ01000005.1 GCF_900110505.1 Luteibacter sp. UNC138MFCol5.1 | reverse complement strand
TCCCGAGAGCTTGACTCTCCTTAAGGCACCATCAAGACTAGGTGGTTGATAGGCGCGGTGTGGAAGTGCAGCAATGCATTGAGCTTACGCGTACTAATGAGCCGTGAGGCTTGACCATATAACCCCAAGACGCTTCACCGTCTTAATACAATCCTCCGGTCGTTCCCGGACGCTTGTCACTCGTTTACATCCCTCTGTGGAGCCGGCGCACCTGCGCTGCTCCCACCCCTTCCCTGGCGGCCATAGCGGCGTGGTACCACCTGATCCCATCCCGAACTCAGAAGTGAAACGCGCATGCGCCGATGGTAGTGTGGCTCAAGCCATGCAAGAGTAGGTCACCGCCAGGGGCTTTATCCAAGAAGGCCTCCCCGATCGGGGAGGCCTTCGTCTTTTCCGCTGTTGCTGTCGTGCCCGGAGGGCACGCACTGCAACAGGTCACCGCCAGGGGCTTTATCCCAAAAACCCGGTCTCAATGAGGCCGGGTTTTTTCTTTTGCGCTGTGGGAGCGGACCCGGCCGCGACCGCTTCTCGCCGAACGCCGCAGGTCCTGCGTCGCCTCGCGACGAGCCGTCGCGCCCAGGTGCGCTCCCACAGGCCGCCGTGTCGCGCGCTTGTGTAGGAGCGGACCTGGCCGCGACCGCTCCTCGCCGCACGCCGCAGGTCCTGCGGTCACGGGTATCGCGACAGCCATCGTCCTCAACGCCGCGCCCACGGCGCTACCGTGCCGATCTTTCCCAGCGAATCCGCTACAGTAGGCCCATGTATCTACAGACATTCGGACTTCGCGAGCCGCCGTTCGGCGACGCACCGGATCCGCGCTTCGCGTGCCTGTTCGCACGTGAGCGGGAGATCCTGGCGCACGTGGAATACGAGGTGGGTGCGGGAACCTCCAGTGTCACGCTGATCACCGGCGATGCTGGCGTGGGTAAGACGCTGTCGTGCCTGCTGATTGAAGCCGATGCGCCGAATCACGGTGTCCGCGCCGTGCGTCATGGCGCCGGCGACTATGCGCTCGAGACCGTCGCCTGGCTCCGTTCGCTGTACGCCGGTTTCGGGCTCCCGCTGCCCCTGAGCGCCGATGCCAACACGCGCGAGCATCTCGTCGACGGGCTCGCCGCGGGTCTGGCGCGCCTGTCGCACCACGTCAATCACCGTTACCTCTGGATTCTCGACGACGCCGAAGTACTTGGCGACGACGATCTGTCCCTGGTCGAGCGGATTCTCAAGGCGAGCGAGAAAGCGGGCGCTCCGTTTCATGTGGTCCTCGCAGGCGAGTCGACCCTGCTGGAGCGCTTGTCCACGGACGGGGCGCCCACGATTTCGGCGCACATCCAGCGTCGTCTGAGCCTGCCGCCCCTGACCGATGAGGAAAGCGAGCGCTACGTCCGGCACCGCCTGCATGTCGCTGGCACGACGCAGATGCCCTTCAGCCGCCTCGGGCTGCGTAGCCTGCGCGACGACGGCAGAGGTAATCCCCGTCGTCTGAATACCCTGGCTCAGCGCGCCCTCGAGCGAGCGGCCGAGCGGGGCGAACAATCGATCGGCGAGCGCGCGCTGGGGTTCGTCGTGCGCGAAGCGTTGCCCGAGCACGCGCTCTACTGGATCCGGCGCTATCGCAAGGCGTTGCTGGCGGCCGCCGTGCTGGTCGCGATCATCGTCATCGGCGGCGCGGCGACCTGGTTCTTCACGGGCCACAGTCCTTCGCGGCCGAAGAGTCTCGTGACCGCCACGCCCGAGCAGGCACTCGCGAAGTTCCACGATGCGCTCCCCTTGCCCGACGTCGGCAAAGTCCGTGTCTGGGGTGAGCTCCTCGCCCGCTGGCAGGTGTCGTCCAAAGAGACGTCCGTCGCCAACGCCATCAACTGCGACGCCGTGATCTTCCCGGGCTTCGCATGCGTCAGTGGTCGGGGCTCGCTCGACCAGCTTCGGCGATTCGACCGGCCGATCGTGCTGGAGCTCGACGACGCCAACGCGAAGCAACAAGTGTTGCTGGTAGGCGCGGGCGACGAGGCGGTCCGGCTTTACCTCGGCGGGAAGTACGTCGAACTGACGCGTGAGGCCTTCGAACAGGTCTGGAACGGCCGCTTCTACGCCGTTTTCCGGGTGGATCCCGACATGCCCGGCAAGCTGTCGCGCGGCAGCAGTGGCGACGGGCTGGCATGGGCACTCGAGCGTTTGCCTCCGGACCCGGCGGCGGCATCCGGCACATCGCCGACGACGTTCGACCGTTCCGTGGAAACGCGCGTGCTGACGCTGCAGCGCCGTTTCGGCATCGCCGCCGATGGCGTGATCGGGCCGGAAACCATGTTCGCGTTGTCGTCCCTCGACACGAACGGACCACACCTCGCACGCGGCGTGCCCTGAGCATGTTCGTTCACGTCGACACGCGCCGGCGCTCGCGGTTGTGCTGGGCGACGATACTCGTGGTGATCGTCTGCGTGGTCAGCTTCGTCGCGCTCGCACTGAGCAGTCGCGACGAGCGAACGGCGTTCATGCTCCGGTGGGGTACGGTCCCCGCCCATCTGTTCGGCACGGGCCTGCCGCTGTGGGAGCAGATCAGCGACCCGGCATTGCTGCGGCTCTTCACGGCGACATTCATCCATGCCGGCTGGCTGCACCTGCTCAGCAACCTGCTCTTCCTCGTCATCTTCAGCCTCCCGGCCGAGCGTAGCCTTGGCTCGCCGCGCTTCCTGCTCCTGTTCCTGCTTGGCGGCGTGGTGGGCAACCTGATCGGTGCGATTTCCCTGACCGGCGCGCGGGTCGCGATCATCGGTTGCAGTGGCGCGGTATCGGCGGTGGTCGGAGCCTACGTGACCCTGTTCCCGCGCACCCGCCTCGGTCTCGTGTTGCCGCTCGGGTTGTATCTCGAGTTCGTGCGCGTCCCCGCCTTCGTGCTCATCGGCATCTGGGCGCTGGTGCAGTTGCTCTTCAGCTACGCGGGAGCCAGCTATGGCGCCGTCGTCTGGTGGACCCACATCGGCGGCTTCGTCTTCGGCATCGTCTTCGCGTTGTTCTCGCGCGGGGCGATCGCCCGGCGGCTACGCGGCTGACGTCTCGCGCCGCGCGAGGAGGTGCTCGCGCACGAAGAAGCGAAGAAGGCTCGTCGCGACCGGCGTCGGCGCGACGCTCGCGAGCAAGCGGTCGGGGCATTGGCCTTCGTCCCGCAACGCGTCGTGCTTTCGGCGGATGTACGCGCGCATCACTTCCGCGGAAAACTCCGGATGGAACTGCGTGCTCAGCGCGTGCGTCCCGTAGCGCACGAGATGGTTGGGATCGCGATCCGATCCGGCGAGGGTGCGTGCGCCGGGAGGCAGTTCCAGCACGCTCTGCTCGTGCGTCGCGTGGGCACCGAACGTCGCCGGCAGGCCGGCACCCAGCACATCCGAGCTGGCGGCATCCTGTGTCGTCAGTGTCACCGTACCCATCTCGCGGCCGCCGCTCAGGTAGTCGACGCGGCCACCGAGGGCGTGCGACATCAGCTGGTGGCCGTAGCAGACGCCCAGCATCGGCAAGTCGACGTCCATCGCATCGCGTATCCATCCCGCGGTGCGCTCGCTCCAGGGAAGTTTTTCCGTGACCATCGAGGCCGACCCCGTGATCACCGCGCCGGCGCATTCGTCCGGATCGGGGAGGGAGTCGCCGTGCTGCACATCCACCACGCGCAGATGAACGTCGCGAAGGCGGAGGCCGAGCCGGAACCAGCGGGGAAAATCACCATGGCGTCCCGCGATGACGTCGGGTGCGCGACCGGTGCGAACGATGAGGACGGGCTTCATGACGTACTGTTTTCTTCGATCTCGGTGGGCGGGAGCACGTTGAGGACTTCGCGCACGGTGGTCAGTCCGGCCGCGACCTGCATCGCCGCCGATATCCGCAGCGGCTTCATGCCTTCCTTCAGGGCGGCGGCACCAAAGCGTCCGAGGTCGAGGTCCGCGGCGATCAGCGCACGCAAACGTCCCGACATCGGCATCATCTCGTACACGCCCGTGCGGCCGAGGAAGCCGGTTTTGCGACACTCGAGGCATCCGACGGCCTCGTACACGCGGTCGGGTACCGGCACGTCCCACCCATGTGTGAGCACCCGCCATGCCTCCGGGTCCTGCGTCGCCACCGTCTTGCAGTGCGGACACAGCGTGCGCACCAGGCGCTGGGCCACCACGCCGGTCAGCGTCGACTGGATGAGGTAATGCGGCACGCCCAGGTCGAGCAGGCGGGTGACCGCGCTCGGCGAATCGTTGGTGTGCAGCGTCGACAGCACGAGGTGACCGGTGAGCGACGCCTGGACCGCCATCTGCGCGGTCTCGAGATCGCGGATCTCGCCGATCATGATGATGTCCGGGTCCTGGCGCAGAAGCGTGCGGACGCCCGCGGCGAAGTCGAGGTCGATCGCCGGCTGCACCTGCATCTGGTTGAGGTCCGGGGACACCATCTCGATGGGGTCTTCCACGGTGCAGACGTTGAGTTCCGGCCGCGCCAGGTGCTTCAGCGTGGAGTACAGCGTGGTCGTCTTGCCGGAGCCTGTCGGCCCGGTGACCAGCACGATGCCGTGCGGCCGCTCGACCATGCCGCGCCAGATCGCATCCTCGTCGGGCGAGAAGCCGAGCTGGGCGAAGTCCTTCATCACGAGATCGGGATCGAAGATTCGCATCACGACCTTCTCCCCGAACGCCGTCGGCATCGTGGAGATACGCAGCTCGACCTCACGCCCGCCGGCCGAACGCGTCTTGATGCGGCCATCCTGCGGCCGGCGCTTCTCGGCGACGTCCATGCGCGCGAGGATCTTCACGCGCGCCGTGACCGCCGCCATCACCGGCGGCGGCAGTTCGAACACCTTCTGCATCACGCCGTCGATGCGGAAGCGCATCTGTCCGGCGTCGCGGCGGGGTTCGAGGTGGATGTCCGACGCGCGCTGTTCGAACGCGTACTGCAGCAACCAGTCGACGATGTGGACGACATGGCGATCGTCCGCGCCGACTTCGCCGGTCTTGCCCAGTTCGACGAGCTGTTCGAAGTTGATGATCTTCGAAGGTTCGTTACCCTTCGCGTCCTGCGCGAGCTGGATCGATCGCTGCACCCCGTAGAACTCGAGCAGGTAGCGATTGATGTCGATCGGATTCGAGACGACGCGGCGGACGTCGCGGCGGAGCATGTGGGCGAGGTCGTTCGCCCAGCCGGTGTCGAAGGGCTCCGCGGTGGCGAAGGTGACCTCGGAGGGCGACGCCGCCACGGGCAGGATGCGGTGCCGCTGCGCGTATGCGCTGCTGACGGCCTGGGTCGCCTGCGCGACGTTCACCTTCATCGGGTCGATCTTCAGGTACGGCAGGCCGGCCTTGCCGGCGAGCCACTCCACGAGGGTCTCGAGGCTGAGCGGCCGGCCCGGATCGCGTCCGTTCTCCACCTTGCCGTTGGCGATGAGCACGAGGGGATGCAGCTCGATCGCCGATTTCCCGCTGCGCGAACCCAGGCGGACGCGCTTGGCGTCCTCGCCCGTGAGGTATCCGTCGACCACCAGCGAGGCAAGCACCTCGTCCAGTTCCAACCTGCCGCGGCGGCCCAGTAGCGCGCCGTTCTGCGGATTGACTGCCATTGACGTCCGACCCCGTGTGAATCCCACGCCGCTATACTAGCCCGCTTTCCAAAGGACCCGGGAACCATGTCCGCGCCCACTTTCCAAGACGTGATCCAGACCCTGAACCGCTACTGGGCGGAGCAGGGCTGCGTGCTGGTGCAGCCCCTCGACACCGAGGTCGGCGCGGGCACGTTCCACCCGGCAACCTTCCTGCGCGCTCTCGGACCGGAACCCTGGGCCGCCGCCTACGTGCAGCCCTGCCGCCGCCCGACCGACGGCCGCTACGGCGACAACCCGAACCGCCTGCAGCACTACTACCAGTACCAGGTGGTGCTGAAGCCGAATCCTGACGACATCCTGGAGCGCTACATCGGCTCCCTGAAGGCGCTCGGCATCGATCCGCTGGTGCACGACCTGCGCTTCGTGGAAGACAACTGGGAATCGCCGACGCTCGGCGCCTGGGGTCTCGGCTGGGAGGTCTGGCTCAACGGGATGGAGGTGACCCAGTTCACCTATTTCCAGCAGGCCGGCGGCCTGGAATGCCGGCCCGTCACGGGCGAGATCACGTACGGCCTCGAACGCCTCGTGATGTACCTGCAGAACGTCGACAGCATCTACGACATCGTCTGGACGCACGCGCCCCACGGCGTGGTGACCTATGGCGACGTGTTCCACCAGAACGAGGTGGAGCAGAGCACCTACAACTTCGAATACGCCAACGTTCCGGAGCTCTTCCACTGGTTCGACGTGTGCGAAGGCGAGGCCGTGAAGCTCATCGGCGCGGGCCTGCCGCTTCCCGCTTACGAGCAGGTCTGCAAGGCCAGCCATGCGTTCAACCTGCTCGACGCGCGCCGCGCCATCAGCGTGACGGAGCGCCAGCGCTTCATCCTGCGCGTGCGCACCCTGGCGCGTAGCGTCGCGGAGGCCTACGTCGCCCAGCGCGAGAAACTCGGGTTCCCCGGCCTGAAGAAAGACAAGGAGGCCGTCCATGGCCGATAAGCGACTGCCGCTCGTCATCGAGCTCGGCACCGAAGAACTGCCGCCGAAGGCGCTCGACGATCTCGCCGCCGCGTTCGCGCGCGGCGTCGTGGAAGGGCTGGAAAAGCGCGGCGTGGCTGGCGATTTCGCGGCGGCGAAGGCGTATGCCTCTCCGCGTCGCCTCGCCGTGCACATTCCCGACGTCGCGACCGCGCAGCCCGAACAGACGGTCGAGCGTCGCGGCCCCGCCGTCGCCGCCAGCGTCGGTCCCGACGGTGAGCCGGGCAAGGCGCTCGTGGGCTTCGCGCAATCCTGCGGGGTCGACGTCGCGGCGCTCGAGACGCTGGAAACCGACAAGGGCGCGTGGTTCGTGTACCGCGCCGTGAAGGCGGGGCAGCCGACCGCCGCGTTGCTGCCCGAGATCGTCACCGAGTCCCTCAAGGCCCTGCCGATCCCGAAGGCCATGCGCTGGGGCGACCGCGACGACACCTTCGTGCGTCCGGTGCACACGCTCCTGATGCTCCACGGTGCCGACATCGTCGAGGGCGAGATCCTCGGCCTGAAGAGCGGCCGGATCAGCAACGGCCACCGCTTCCACCATCCGCAGCCGGTGCATGTCGCCGATGCCGACAGCTGGCTCGACGCGCTGCGTGGCGCGCACGTCATCGCCGATCCGGCGGAGCGGCGCCGGCGCGTGCGCGACGAGGTGGCCCGCGTGGCCACTGGCGGCGTGCCGCGGCTGTCGGAAGCGCTGCTCGATGAAATCGCCAACCTCACCGAGTGGCCCGTCGCCATCGCCTGCACCTTCGAGCGCGAGTTCCTCGACGTGCCGCCGGAGGCGCTCGTGACCACGATGGAAACGAACCAGAAGTTCGTGCCCGTGTTCGATGCCGATGGCCGCCTGACGGAACATTTCATCGGTGTGGCCAACATCGAGAGCCGCGACCCGGCGGAGATCCGCAAAGGCTACGAGCGCGTGATCCGTCCGCGTTTCGCCGACGCGAAGTTCTTCTGGGACGCCGATCTCAAGACGCCGCTGGCCGATCTGCAGGAGGGCCTGAAGACGGTCACCTACCAGCAGTCGCTCGGCAGCCTGTGGGACAAGACCGTTCGCGTCGCCGAGCTCGCGCGCGTGGTCGCCAACCGCGTCGGTGTCGACGCCGGGCAGGCCACCCACGCCGCCGCGCTCGCGAAGTGCGACCTGCTCACCCGCATGGTCGGTGAATTCCCGGAGCTGCAGGGCGTGATGGGTCGCTACTACGCGACGCGCCAGGGCATCGCGACCGAGGTCGCCGACGCCCTCGACAGCTTCTACCAGCCGCGCTTCGGTGGCGACGCGATCGCCGCGGGCAAGGTCGGCCAGGTGCTGGCCGTGGCCGAACGCCTCGACACGCTGGCGGGCATCTTCGCCGTGGGCCTGAAGCCCAGCGGCAACAAGGACCCCTTCGCGCTGCGCCGCGCCGCGCTCGGCCTGGCCCGTACGCTGATCGAGGGCGGCATCGACATCGACCTGCGCGCCGCACTCACCGAGGCTTTCGATCTCGTGCCGGAGGCCGCCCTCGTGGCCGGCGTGAAGCCGGGCAAGGACGGCAAGGCGCCGCCCGTCGACATCGGCGCCCGCCGCCGCGAACTCGGCGACGAGGTGCACGGCTTCGTGCTCGAGCGCCTGCGTGGCTATTACGCCGATCAGGGCTTCTCGCCCGATCAGTTCGAATCGGTGCTGGCCGTGGCGCCCGCCACGCTGCCCGACTTCGACCAGCGGCTTCGCGCCGTGGGCGAGTTCGCTCGCCGCCCGGAGGCGGCGAGCCTCGCGGCCGCGAACAAGCGCGTCGCCAACATCCTGCGCAAGCAGGCCGAGGAAGCCGGCGCGCCCGCCATTCCCGGCACGGTCGATCCGGCGCACTTCGAAGTCGATGCCGAGCGCGAACTGCATGCCGCGCTGGATGCCGCCCGTGCGGAAACGCGGGGCCTGCTGGCCGCGCGCGACTATACCGGCACGCTCGCCCGCCTCGCGGCGCTACAGGCGCCCGTGGATCGCTTCTTCGACGACGTGCTGGTCAACGCGGAGAACCCGGCGGTGCGTGCGAACCGCCTGGCGCTGCTGGCGCAGCTGAAGGCCAGCTTCGGCGCTATCGCGGATATCTCGCGGCTTTGAGAGGCGAGCGGTGCCGGTTGTCCCGGCACCGCGGCTTCGCGGAAACCTTCAGGCCGCCGCCGCGCCCGGCTCGCTCTGCACGCGGCCGACGACCGTGCGCCGGAACGCGACGATGCGGTCCGCGTAGTCGGCGTCGCCCGAACGGCCGAGGATCGCATACATCTCCGCCACGAGGTCCGCATGCCGGACGGGCGAGAACCGGCTTCCCGCCATCTCGATGTCGGACTGCAGCAGCTTCATCGCGGCCGCGAGGCGCGACGCGTCGAGCGTGCCGGCCTGCGCCGGGCCGCCGCTGCGCTCACGCGATTCGGACGTATCGGTACGCGCGACATCTTCGCTCGAACCGTCGAGGATCATCGGTCCCTCGCCGGCGGCCAGCCAGACCAGCGACAGGCCCAGGGTCTTGGCCATCGTGACGCAACGGCCGCGCGACGGGTCGGTGTTGCCGTCGCGCCAGCTACGGACCACGCCCTCCGAGAACCCGCAGCGGCGGGCGATCTCGCTGACGCTGCCGGACATCTTGATCACCGCCCGTACGCGGGTCGCGAACGATGAAGGCTGGGCGGAGCCATCGTGGGGCCGGACGTCCATGCCGCCGCTGGCGGCGTCGGCCAGGATGGAGCCCCGTGAGTTGTCATTCATGCGATGGAACCTCGTCATTCGGAAATCGCCCCCCGGCGTCTCGCGCACAACGCGCGACCCACGGCTTCGGTGTACAGGAATTTCCCTTCGAAAGCCTTTCGCTTGAGAAGTTTCGCAAACTTGCGGTGCGTCGCTTGCGATGAGGCTCGAAATTCATTCGATCGCGGCATCTTTACGGCTGATTCCATTAGGAATGTTTCCTAGGCCAGATTCGCACCTATGCCAAAGGTCATGGTTGGCGACCGCGTAAGTGCCTGCCATGCCGCACAATTTTGCGTATCCGCCGAACCTGTCGTGTAAGTCATTGCGAAAACAGGTTATCCAGGCGTGAAATTTGTGGTTGCCGAACCGCTAAACCTTACGTATATGTGAACGCATCCGCGCACGATCGCGGTGTGAGGGGTGCGTCCGTCCTGCCGGGACGGCGCATTGCAAGGGGAAAACGCAAAGACCGTTCACGCAAATCCTGGCTCTGCCAGGACGGGATCGGCTTGCCATAAATGGCATCGCATTTTGTTGCGATTCGTGACTTTTTCTAGGGGAGAGGTATTGATGAACTCGCGTAACCATCGGGCGACGACCTTCGGTCGCCGCACCGCACTGGCCCTCGCCATCAGCATGGGCGCCATCTCGGGCGGCGCGCTTGCCCAGTCGAACGTGACCGGTTCGATCTTCGGCCAGGCCAATCCGCAGCAGGGCACGACCGTCACCGTGACGAATCCGCAGACGGGTTTCTCGCGTTCGATTCCGGTCGATGCGAACGGTCGCTATCGCTTCAGCTCGCTCCAGCCGGGTACCTACAAGGTAACCCTGGAGAACAACGGCACGGTCGTCAGCACGCGCGACGACGTCGCGGTGACGATCTCGCAGGGCTCGGAAGTTTCCTTCGGTTCGCCGGCGTCGGCCACCGAAGCCAGCACGCTCGAGGGCGTGTCCGTCAGCGCCACGGCCATGCCGTCGATCGACGTGTCGTCGGTCGATACGCGCACGGTGCTCACGGCCGAGCAGCTCAACAAGCTGCCGATCACGCGCGACGTGCTCGCCGCCGCGCTGCTGGCGCCGGGCGTCATCGGCAACAACAGCTACAAGGATGCGCTCGGTAACCCGGTGCCCAGCTTCGGCGGTTCGGCGTCGTCCGAGAACGCGTACTTCATCAACGGCTACGCGGTCACCAACCCGCTGACCTCGATCGGCCTGACCCAGCTGCCGTTCGACGCGATCGACCAGCAGCAGGTGCTCCTCGGCGGATACGGCGCCGAATTCGGCCGCTCCACCGGCGGCGTCATCAACATCGTGACCAAGCGTGGTACCAACGAGTGGCACGGCGGCGTCTACACGATCTGGGAGCCGACCGGCACGCGCGCCAAGCCGCGTAACGCGAACTATGGCGATACCGGCTTCTATCCGGCTACCGACAAGACGCTCTACCAGTACTTCGCGGGCAACGAGTTCTGGCGCTCGACGGTGGGTGCCTATGTCAGCGGCCCGCTGATCAAGGACAAGCTGTTCTTCTACGTCGACGCCGAAATGAATCGTCGCGAGGGTGCGGGCATCGCTTCGAACCCGACCGCGGGCGCGATCACCTCGGTCGCTGGCCGCACCAACGGCTGGAACGAATACCGGTACAAGATCCCGCGCTGGTTGGCGAAGATCGACTGGAACATCACCGACGACCACCACATCGAACTGACCGGCGTTTCGGACAAGTCCGAGTACACCTCGGAAACGTACGCGTTCAACTACGCCACGCAGACGCACGGCACGACGCAGAACGGCGGTGTGTACACGAAGGACGGCGGCGACCTGTACATCGGCAAGTACACCGGCTACATCACCGACAACTTCACGGTGTCGGCCCTGTACGGCACGCAGAAGGTCAATCACGTCCAGACGCCGTACAACTACAACCCGGAATGCCCGCTGGTCACCGTCGCGAACAACGCGAATGCGCCGGGCATCGCCTACGGTAGCTGCCAGAGCACCTCGACGCTGGTCCGCGTCCCGGGCTCGAACGACAAGACCAACGGCTGGCGCGTCGACCTCGAGTACCGCCTCGGCGATCACGACATCCGCTTCGGTGCCGATCACCAGGAAGCGAAGTCGTTCACCGGCACGGCCCTCCCGGGCGGCTACAGCTGGAACTACAACGTCCAGAACGATCCGGACGATCCGATCGACGAAGGCCACGGCGTCGGCTCGCCTGCCTCGGCGGGCGGCCTGGGCACCCAGGGTTACTACGTCAATCGCAACTTCCAGACCGCCGTCGCCAAGGTGAAGACGGTTCAGGAATCGCAGTACCTCGAAGACCACTGGCAGCTGACCGATCGCTGGCTGATCTACGCCGGCCTGCGTAACGAACAGTTCAAGAACTACAACGGCGCCAACCAGGTCTACGCGAAGCAGCGCCACCAGCTCGCGCCGCGCCTCGGTGTGTCGTGGGACGTCTACGGCGACTCCACCCTGAAGCTCTACGCCAACGCCGGTCGTTACCACCTGGCGATGCCCAACAACGTCGCTGTGCGCGCCGCTTCGGGTTCGCTCGGCACGTCCGAGTACTTCACCTACACGGGCGTCGATCCGCGCACCGGTGCGCCGACCGGGCTCGTTCCGGTGGCGGTGGACCAGTCGGTGGGCTACACCTGCGGCGGCACCAACGCCGTGTCGGCCAACCTCGAGTGCGGCGTCGCACCGGATCCGCGCACGGTCGCGGCGAAGGGCCTCAAGTCGCATTACCAGGACGAGTACATCGCCGGTCTCGACCAGGCGATCACGCCGAGCCTGAACTGGGGCGCCAAGCTGACGTGGCGCCAGCTGCGCAGCGCGATCGACGATACCTGCACCCCCGCCCTCGGTGGCTCGTGCTTCCTGTTCAACCCCGGCACCGGCAACACGTTCCTGCAGCAGCAGGACGACGGTACGTTCGTCGCGCGCCATTACACGAAGGAAGAGCTGCAGCTCCCGGATCTGAAGCGCAAGTACTACGCCGTCGATCTGTACCTCGAGCATCCGTTCGCCAACAAGTGGTACGGCCGCATCGACTACACCTGGTCGCGTAGCTACGGCAACACGGAAGGTCAGCTGGCCTCGGATCTCGACACCGGTAACGGTGGCCAGGCCGACGTTTCGGTCACGCAGGACTGGGATCTCCCGCAGCTGATGGTGGGCGCGAACGGCAAGCTGCCGAACAATCGCACGCACCAGATCAAGGCCTTCGGCTACTACCAGATGACCGACGACCTGCGTTTCGGCGCCAACGTGAACATCGCGTCGGGCCGTCCGAAGAACTGCACGAGCTTCTATCCGACCCCGGATGCGGGCTTGTACAACGGCGCGTTCTACTACTGGTGCGGTCTCCCGGGCACGGCGGGCTACGAGCGTTCGCCGCGCGGTTCGCACGGCAGCACGCCGTGGACGTACATCGTCAATCTCAACGCGGCCTACACGCCGAGCTGGCTGGACAAGAACCTGACCTTCCAGATCGACGTGCTCAACGTCCTCAACAAGCAGACGCCGACCGCGTTCTATCCGCGCTACGCCTCGTCGCGCTCCACGGTCAGCCCGCTGTACGACCGCAAGCTGAACTTCACGGATCCGCGTACCGTCCGCTTCACCGCCCGCTACGACTTCTGATCGGGCAAGCAAGACACGAAAGTTCGTAAAACAAGAAGAGTCCCGGGGTGGTGTTCCACCCCGCGGGCGACAAAAAAGCTCTCCCCAGATCGCCCTCGGCCGCCCGGTCGGGGGCTTTTTTTCTAGGAATGATTCCTAGGCCGAATTCGCTCTCGTCGGCGTTCCCGAAACTTGTTGCATGCGTAAGTGTTTGTGACGAACCACGATTCACGCGCGGCGCAGCGATGCTGTCACGCAAATAGCTGCGTCGACAAGTAAAGTTTCCGTGAAAAATGCGTATTGCGAATATGTGACCGCTTTCGTATATGTGATGCAGGCCACGTCACCCGTGGCATTTCGGGGGCGGGATCCTTTCACGGATACCGTTGTTTTGAGGGACCTTTTCAGTACCGAACCGTAAGCAAACCTGGCGCAGGCCGGGGCGGGTTCGGCTTGCCGGAAATCGCCCGTTTGGCGATGCGGTATTTTTCTCGGGGAGAAGCAACATGAGTTCGCGTCAATATCGATCCGCGCTGGGGCGCCGGACTGCTCTGGCCATGGCCATCGGCCTCGTCACCATGTCGGGCGCGGTCTTCGCGCAGTCCACGGTCGGCCGCATCACCGGTCAGGCCCAGTCGGGCGACACCGTCACCGTGACGAGCAACACCGGCGTGACCCGCTCGACCACGGTCGATCCGTCGGGCAAGTACACGGTCGACAACCTGCAGACGGGTACCTACAAGGTTTCGGTCAGCCGCGGCGGTGCCGTGGTCGACTCGCGTGACAACGTCGGCATTGTCGTCGGCGCCGGTACCACCGTGAATTTCGCTGGCGCCACCACGGCCGCCGACACCTCGAATCTCGAAGGCGTGACCGTCTCGGCCAACGCGCTGCCGTCGATCGACGTGTCCACCGTCGATTCGCGCACCGTCATCACGTCCGAGCAGCTCGCCAAGCTGCCGCTGGCGCGCACCGCCGAAGCCATCGCGCTGCTCGCGCCGGGCGCCGTGGCGGGTAGCTCGTTCTTCGTCGGCCCGACCGGCAACCCGCTCGTTTCGATCGCGGGTAGCGCGGTCACCGAGAACGCGTACTACATCAACGGCTTCAACACGACCGATCCGCTCAGCGGCTTCGGCGGCATCACGCTGCCGTACGGCGCGATCGACCAGCAGGAAGTGCTGGCCGGCGGCTACGGCGCGGCGTACGGCCGTTCGTCGGGCGGCGTCATCAGCCAGGTCGGTAAGCGCGGCACGAACGAATGGCACTTCGGTGGCCAGGTGCTGTGGGAGCCGAAGGGCGCGAAGGCCAGCCCGAACAACTACTACCGCAAGTACGGCCCGCTCGCGGGTCAGGTCTACGATGACAACAAGGACGACAAGTTCTGGCGTACCACGTATTCCGCCTACGCGGGCGGTCCGCTGATCAAGGACACCCTCTACGTCTTCCTCGCCGCCGAGCAGGAGCGTCGCCAGGGTGACGTCACCACCAGCGTCGCGGCACCGTTCGTCTACAAGCAGAACTACCGCAATCCGAAGTACTACGCGAAGATCGACTGGAACATCAACGACAGCAACATCCTTGAATTGACCGGTGCGTCGAACAAGCAGAACTACGACGCTTCGATCTACGATTTCGACTACGCCACGCACACCCGCGGCGATTATGTTGGCAAGGACACGGCTGGCGCACCGCAGAACAAGTCCGGTGCGGACGTCTACAGCGCCAAGTTCACGAGCTACATCACCGATGACCTGACGCTGACCGCCCTCTACGGCAAGATGAAGGGCACGTACTACACCGCGACGTCGAATTCGACGCTGCCGGCGATCCTCCAGGCCACGCAGCAGGATCCCCTGCTGACCGGCGGCGGCGCCATCAGCAACGAGAACCCGTCCGCGCAGGTCGCCGATCCGCGCCACAAGTCGACCAACACCAACCTGCGCATCGACCTGAGCTATCGCGCCGGCGATCACACGATCACCGCCGGTATCGATAACCAGAAGGTGCTCGACAAGAACGACGGCATCACCACCTCGGGCCCGGGTTATGCCTGGGAATACACCAAGGGCACGCCGGGCACGCCGATCATCGGTCGCAACCCGACCGACGCGGCTTATGTCGCACCGCCGGGTGGCCGCGGCTACTACGTGGCCCGTTACGTCTACAGCACCGCCGCCTCGGTGCGCACGACGCAGCGCGCCCAGTACATCGAAGACTCTTGGCAGGTCGACGACCGCTGGTTGGTGAAGCTGGGTCTGCGTAACGACCAGTTCACGAACTACAACCAGAACGGCGAGCCGTACCTCCGCCTGACCACGCCGCAGTGGGCGCCGCGCCTCGGCGCCACCTGGGACGTCAACGGCGACTCGAGCCTGAAGATCTACGCCAACGCCGGCCGTTACTTCCTCGCGCTGCCGGCGTCCGTCGCCCTGCGTTCCGCCGGTGCGTCGCTCTACACCCGTGAATACTTCAACTACACGGGCATCGACGCGAACGGCATCCCGACGGGCCTGACTCCGATCTTCAGCAGCACGGGCGGCCCGATCTCGGCCAACCGCGAGTACGGCATCCCGCGCGACCCGAAGACCGCCGCCGGTACCAACATCAAGTCGCAGTACCAGGATGAGTTCATCCTCGGCTTCGACGCGGCGTTGACCGACAAGTGGACCTACGGCGCGAAGGCGACCGTGCGCAAGCTGCGCAACGCGATCGACGACGTCGGCGACGCCGGCGCCATCGAAGCGAAGATGATCCGTCAGGGTATCGACCCCGACACCATCGGCGACATCCAGGGCAGCTACCTGTTCAATCCGGGGCGCGCCAACACGTTCCTCGTCCCGAACACCAACGGCGGCTACTACAGCGTCGACATGAACAACGAGGACTTCGGGTTCCCGCACAGCAAGCGTAATTACTACGGCCTCGAGCTGTACCTCGATCACGCGTGGGACGGCAAGTACCAGGTCCGCTTCGACTACGTCTACTCGAAGAGCTACGGCAACTCGGAAGGCCAGGTTCGTTCGGACATCCGTCAGGACACGGTCTCCGCGACGGTCGACTGGGATTACGCCGAAGTCATGCAGTACGCCAACGGCGAACTGGCCAACACGCGCAAGCACCAGTTCAAGATCTACGGCTCGTACCAGATCGCTCCGGAATGGCTCGCCTCGGCGAACGTCCTGATCTCGTCCGGCGCGCCGAAGAGCTGCCTTGGCTTCTACGGTCCGGATGAAACGAATCCGAACCTCGGTTATGGCTCGTACTACCACTGGTGCGACGGCCAGCCGTCGCCCCCGGGCAAGGCGGGTCACAATCCTTGGACGTACATCGCGACGGGCTCGATCGAATACCGCCCGACGTGGGCCGACAGCAAGCTCGGTTTCAACGTGACGGTGTTCAACATCTTCAACCAGCGCAAGGAGACGCAGGTTTACCCGATCCACGGTGCCTCCGATTCCATCAACCCGCGCTACGGCATCCCGCTGTATCAGACGACTCCGCGTTATGCCCGCGTCGGCATCACGTACGACTTCTGATCGGGAAGCTCGCAGAACGTAGGTAAGCAGCTACAAGAAGAAAGGTCGGCGGCGGGGAAGGGAGGCCTCCCGCCGGCAAAGGCATCCATGCCTCCCCAGATCGCCCTCGCCCCTGCGGACGAGGGCGCTTTTTTGACGGAACTGTTTCAATTCTAAGTAAAAATCCCTGATATTCAGGGAATTGCTCCCGCCTCTGGAGCCGATATGGCGTTAGAAAAAACGCCGATCCCGTGTAAATAATTTGTTGACACGGTGGTCGGCGTACGCCTATGTTCGGCGTCGACGATGCTGAGTTCCCCTTTCCTGCACCACTTGAAAGGCTGGCGTTCAGCGAAGTCCAAGGCTTGTCGGGAGCGTTTCCTGAAGGGTGGTGCCGCGGCTCTGGGAGGAGTCCGTCGCCGGTTGGTCCCCCAAGAACACGCGAACCGAGGAAGCCACTTTTTTTCCGGCCTCGGTCGGTTTTGCTTGTTTTTTTGGGCCCGGTTCGGGCCGATCTGGGGAGATTTGCATGAGTTCTCGCAGCATCCGGCAGGCATCCGTCCTGCGTCACTCCGCGCTGGCCCTGGCCCTCGCGGTTGGTCTTGGTGGTACGGGCGTCGTCCTCGCCCAGTCGACCACCGGTAACATTTTCGGTTCGGGCGCCCAGCCGGGCGACACCGTGCAGATCAGCGGCTCCACGGGTATCAACCGTGAAGTGCCGGTCGACGCGCAGGGTCGCTACCAGATCAACAACCTGCCGGTCGGCAGCTATGACGTCACGCTCAAGCGTGGCGGCGCCGTCGTCGACAGCCGCAAGAACGTCGGCCTGACCGTCGGCAAGGGCTCGGACGTCTCGTTCGGCACGACCCCGGCTACCGCCGGCGACGCGCAGTCGCTGGATTCGGTGACGGTCACCGCCAACAGCCTGCCCCCGGTCGACGTGTCCACCGTCGATTCGCGCACCGTCATCACGTCCGAGCAGCTCGCCAAGCTGCCGCTGGCGCGCACCGCCGAAGCCATCGCGCTGCTGGCGCCGGGCGCCGTGGCGGGTAGCGGCTACTTCAGCGGTCCCACCGGCAACGCGCTGGTGTCGATCGGTGGCGGCTCGGTCACCGAGAACGCGTACTACATCAACGGCTTCAACACGACCGATCCGCTCAGCGGTTTCGGCGGCATCACGCTGCCGTATGGCGCGATCGACCAGCAGGAAGTGCTGGCCGGCGGCTACGGCGCGGCTTATGGCCGTTCGGCCGGCGGTGTCATCAGCCAGGTCGGCAAGCGCGGCACGAACGACTGGCACTTCGGTGCGCAGGTCCTGTGGGAGCCGCGTGGCACCCGTTCGAAGCCGGTGAACGATCACTACATCATCAACGGCGACAACACTTCCGCCGGTGAGATCTACAACTACAACAAGAAAGACACCCAGATGCGCACGGTCGAGTCGGCCTACGCGGGTGGTCCGCTGATCAAGGACACGCTGTACATCTTCCTTGCGGCGGAGCAGGAGCGCGTCGACCAGGATCGCGTCACGTCGCAGGACAGCCCGGCTTACTACGATCGTTCGTACCGCAATCCGAAGTTCTACGGAAAGCTGGACTGGAACATCAACGACAGCAACATCCTCGAAGTCACGGGTGCGTCGAACAAGCAGAACTACAGCGCGAGCGTCTACGACTTCGACTACTCGAACCTGACGCGCGGCGACTACATCGGCAAGGACACTTCGGGTAACCCGCTGAACAAGACCGGTGCGTCGCTGTACACCGCGAAGTTCACGAGCTACATCACCGACGACCTGACGCTGACGGCCCTTTACGGCAAGATGAAGGGCACCTACTACAGCCAGATCCCGCAGACCGATCTGCCGCACATCATCAACCCGACGCTGCAGGATCCGTCGTTGAACGGTGGCTCGCCCATCAACAACGCGAACCCCAGCACGCGCGTTTATGATCCGCAGCACAAGTCGACGAACACCAATCTTCGCGTCGACCTGAGCTACCACATCGGCGATCACACGATCACGGCCGGTATCGACAACCAGGACGTCCGCGACAGCAACGACGGTCAGGGCACGTCGGGTCCGGGTTACGCCTGGGAATACCGCACGAACGATCCGGACAAGCCGATCGCCGGCGTTCCGGGTGGCTCGACCTACGTGGCGCCGCCGGGCGGCGACGGCTACTACGTCGATCGCTACGTCTACGACGCGCGCGCCTCGGTTCGCGTGAAGCAGCGCGCCCAGTACATCGAAGACTCCTGGCAGGTCAGCGATCGCTGGCTGGTGAAGGTCGGTCTGCGTAACGACCAGTTCACCAACTACAACGGTGTCTCGCAGCCGTACCTGCGCCTGACCAGCCCGCAGTGGGCGCCGCGCCTCGGTGCGACCTGGGACGTTAACGGCGATTCGAGCCTGAAGATCTACGCCAACGCTGGCCGCTACTACCTGGCCATGCCGGCGTCGGTCGCCCTGCGCTCGGCCGGTGCCTCGCTGTACACCCGCGAGTACTTCAACTACACGGGTATCGACGCGAATGGCATCCCGACCGGCCTCACGCCGATCGAGACCGCCACGGGCGGCCCGATCTCGTCGAACCGCGAGTACGGCATCCTGCGCGATCCGAAGACGGCTGCCTCGCGTGGTCTGAAGTCGGAGTACCAGGACGAGTTCATCCTCGGCTTCGACAAGACCCTCGGCGACAAGTGGGTGTACGGTGCGAAGGCGACCGTTCGCAAGCTGAAGAACGCGATCGACGACGTTGGCGATTCGGATGCGATCCTCGCCGCGCTCGAGCGCCAGGGCATCGACACCTCGACGGTCGGCCAGATCCAGGGTAGCTACCTGTTCAACCCGGGTCGCGCTTCGGACTTCCTCGTGCCGAACCTCAACGGTGGTTACTACACCGCGCACGTGACGAACGCCGACTTCGGCTTCCCGCACCTGAAGCGTAACTACTACGGCCTCGAGCTGTACCTCGAGCATCCGTTCGACGGTAAGTGGTACGGCAAGCTGGACTACCTGTACTCGAAGAGCTACGGCAACTCGGAAGGCCAGGTCCGTTCGGATATCGGCCAGACCGACGTGTCGGCCACGGTCGACTGGGACTTCCCGGCGCTGCAGGTCTACTCGGGCGGCGAGCTGTCGAACAGCCGCAAGCACGTGTTCAAGGCCTACGGCTCGTACCAGCTGACCGAGGAGTTCATGCTCTCGGGTAACCTGACGGCCGCTTCGGGTTCGCCGAAGTCCTGCCTGGGTCAGTTCGGTGCGGATGAGTCCGACCCGACCGGTTACGGCTCGTACTACCACTTCTGCTACGGTCAGCCGTCGCCTCCGGGTGCCGCGGGTCACAACCCCTGGACGTTCCTGCTCGACCTGAGCGCCGAGTACCGTCCGATGTGGGCCGACAAGAAGCTCGCGTTCAACATCACGGTGTTCAACGCCCTCAACCAGCGCGAGCGTCTCGCCACGTACCCGCAGGCGGGCACGACGACCGCAGTGGATCCGAACTACCGCACGGCGCTGTTCCAGACCACCCCGCGTTATGCGCGCTTCGGTGTCAGCTACGACTTCTGATCCTGGTGAGTCGTAAGTCGGTGCCACGCTCCATGGCGTGGTATCGGCAACAAAAAAACGCCGCCCGAAAGGGCGGCGTTTTTTTTGGTCGCGACCGGAGCGACGTCGGCCCGCCACGCCGGCGACTAGCCAGCGGACGAACAGGCTTTACTGGTTGTAGGGACCGTAATCCGCAATGTTCCAGTAGGCCTCGAGTTCCGTCTGGCTGGCAGGAGCACATTGCGCATAGGTGCATACCTGCTGGATGGTAAGCCCGCCAGGCAAGGTGTAGGCCGTTATATGCGTGCCCGGAACGATCGACGCCGGATGTTGGTCACGCCCGATGCAGTTCGACACTTCCGTCATGTGATAGGCCGTGTGGATATTTCCATACGACCCCTGGAAGTTGCTGCAGAGCGCGAGCTGCTGGCCGACGAGAGCACCGGATTCATCGAAGAATTTCGTCGAGCGTGCCTGTTCGATCGCCGCGGCGGCAGAGCCGGACATCGCGAGTGCCAACAGGGAGACATAGACGCGTTTCATCATTTCACTATTCCATTCGTGAGGGATTGCCGCCTGCATCAGTGCAGGATGCCCCTCGAAACTAGACCACACCACCGCCTGTGTCTGTCGGAGAAACCTTACATGGCAGGTTTGTGTGGACGGGCGCACGGTTTCCGGCCGAATTGGCCGACGCTTCAAACGTTTAGCGGTTTTCGGCAAACCTGAGCGGAAGCTTGCCGACCCGTTCGCGAAACGCGAGGTCTGTCCGGTCCGTCACTTGACTTTTACAGCGGCGCATTTGCCGGTATGCTCCAAGGTTCCCCCCGGAAGTCCTTGCGGCCATGCGCCGGCGTATCTTCCGTGACCCACGACCGTTCCGCTCCTTAACGAGGTTCGACCATGCGCAGGATTATCTTGTCGCTCGCATCCGTGGCCGCACTGGCGGCCCTCGCCGGCTGCAGCGGCTCCGACAACAACGGCCAGTCCACGGCCGCGTCCGCCAGCACCAGCGGCGGCGATGCCGCCCCGGCCGCGCCGGCCAATGCCGTCACCGGCACGGTGACGCTGCGCGACGCGGGCGCACAGCTCAGCCCGGACGCCAAGCTGGAGCTCAAGCTCCTCGACGTCTCGGCCGAAGGCTCGCAGCCGCTCGCCACCAAGACGTTCGCGCCGGTCACGATTCCGCAGCAGTTCCAGCTGGACTTCAACCCGTCGGACCTCAACCCGAACGACATGTACATCCTCGAGGCCTCGCTGCAGGACGGCGAGCGCCACTACTCCTCGCCGCTGAAGACCCCGGTCCTCACCAAGGGCGCGAAGAACGTCGCCAACATCCAGCTCGTCGGTGAAGCCACCCCGGGCGAGAAGGAACTGGCGGGCTTCAATAGCGTCAAGAAGAACATCGGCGGCATGAAGGTCACCCAGGGCACCGCGCTGAAGGAAGGCGAATCGCGCGGCTGGCAGATCTTCAAGAAGGGCAACGACGTCGTGTTCGTGATCGAACTCGTCGACTACGGCGACAAGGGCTTCACCTCGACCAACTACGCCTACAAGGACGGCAAGGCCTGGGTGATCGTGCAGGAGAAGAAGTCCAGCAAGGACGCGAAGCCGAACTCGATCGAGCGCGCGGGCTGGAACGATGCCGGCGAACTCGTGCTGAAGCAGAACGAAGCGGGCGGCAAGGTCGACACGCTCTCCGACGACGACGCCAACAACCTGCGCAAGCAGGCCGAGGCGATGTACTCGAAGGCCGGCGGCAAGAAGTAAGCGCCATTCGCGGTGCAAGAAAAAGCCGGCCAAGTGCCGGCTTTTTTTGTGGGAGCCGATCGTATCGGCGATCCCGCGGCAGCGGGCAATCTCGCCGCAAGCACCCATCGCGGATGCGATCCGCTCCTACCCTCCGGTAGCGGCGCAACGAAAAACGCCGGCACATGGCCGGCGTTTTTCATCGTGCGAAGCGCGTTGGATCAGAACGCCATCTTCAGCCCGAGGTTCAGGCCGTTGTAGCGCTGCGTGTCGTCGGCGAAGCGGCCCGTGTAGCTGACCCAGCCGCTCCAGGTCTGGTTGAAGTCGGCCGTGACGCCCACGTCGGCGGTCGCCCAGGTCTTGTCCGGGGTGAAGCCCTGGATGCTGAAACGGCCCGCCATGTTGACCAGGCCGGCGGTGACGAAGCGATCGTCGGCGCGGCCGTCGTGGTTGTAGGCGACTTCGACGAACGGATGCAGCGTCGTGTTGCCCGACTGCCATGCACCCTGCAGGCGCCAGCCGGCGGTCTCGATGCGGGCATTGCGGGTCTGCTTGTCGAAACGCATCGCCGTGCTGGCGTTGCTGCGCTCCGTGTAGCCGAACACGCGCAGCTGCTCCCACTCGACCGACACGTACGGGCCGGTCTTCAGCGTGTCGCTGCCGAACCACCAGCCACCCGTGAGGCCCGCACCGACGTGCGAGCCGTCGGTCTTGCCGGTCTCGGTGCGGCGAGCGGCGCCGAGGTCGATGCGGCGATCGATGTCGGTGAAGCTCAGCTGGCCGAAGCTGACGTAGCTGCCGACGTAGCCGCCGCCCGCATGGTAGAACGCGTAGCCCGAGCCGGCGATGTCCTGCATCTTGTAGCCGCCGCCGCCCTGGAAGTCCGCCTTCGACTGGGCGATGCCCATCGCGACGCCCACGGAGACGTTGTCGTTGACGCGCGCGTCGGCGCCGATCGTCAGGTTGACGTTGTCGCTGTCGGTCTTGGGCGAGGTGTCGGTGGTCTTGAACTTCTGCTGGCCGTAATCGACCGCCGCGAACACGCGCGACTCGGCGCCGAAGTTGTCGGCCATCATCTGGTTGCGCAGCGTGCGCACGTGCGCGGCGTTCGACGCCAGGCCGGCTTCGCCGAGCAGCGAGATCTGCTGGGGCGCCGTGATCACGGCGATCGCGTACTGGCCGAGCAGCGCGTGCGCCGCGTTGGTCGGATGGATGCCGTCGGCGAACAGGTAGGTCGCGGCCGCGTTCGGATCGCGCAGCGTGGCCGGCGAGCAGGTGATCGAGCTGGCCGTCGTGCACGCCGGGACGGTCACGTTGGTGAAGCCGTACGTGCTGGGGCTCGCGATCACTTCGTTGAGCAGGCCGTACGTGTCGATCGGCACGATGCCCTTGTTCGCCTGCGCGAGGCCACCCGACAGGACGCCGTTGTACACCTGCGCCAGCTGCGTGATGCCCGCCGACGCGGCGGCGCCCTGCGAGCGAGCCGCCGGGGTCTTGCCGACATCGGGCAGATTGAACACGACGATCGTCTTCGCGCCGGCGGCCTGCAGCGCCTTGATCTGGCCCACCTCGTTCGTCGCCGCGGTGGCGACGACGGTCTGCGCCGTGGCCGGGTTGCCGGCGGCGGCGAGCAGGTCGTTGGCGCCGATCCACATCGTGTACAGCGCGTTCGGGTTCGCCTTGCCACCGTTGGCGGCCAGATACTGCTGGACCTGCGTGGAGGTCGCCGGCACCGGGTTGGCGATCGCCGCACGGGCGCCGCCGAAGGCGTAGTCGGTGCCGCCAGCGAGCGACGGGGTCAGCGTCAGGTTGAAGTGCTTCGCGATGTTCTCCACGGCGACGGTGCCGGGATTCGTGGTGAAGCGCGAGACGACCGGCGAGCCGGAAAGGATCGCGACGTTGCCGTTGTCGCTCAGGCTGTCGCCGAACGAGACGATCTGCTGGTATCCGTCGGCGTGCGCCCCGGCACTGAAGAGAAGGGCGGCACCGATGGCACCGGCGAGGTGGCGAATACGCATGTGTTTCACTCCGTGTGGGGCGTTAGAGAATCGTTACGGTAATGGAAAGCCATACGGCAGCGCATGCTGCGCCGCCGCAGGTCGGGCTCTGCGGTGTCGGATAGCGTCATGGCGGCCTGCCGGCCTTGGCGGACTGCGTCGCCGCCGTGTCTGTCCCCTGAGGAAAATCGGGGGCTGCTCGCCCCCGATGGCCGGATCCGCTTATTTCTTCAGGGCGCGCGAGAACGCGTCAGCGAAGGCGCTGTTGGCGGGTGCCGGCGTCGCCTTGGGCGGCTGCGGACCGCGACCGCCCTGGCCGCCTCCGCGACGGTTGCCGCCGGGGGCGTCGTCGCGCTGTGCCGGGCGACCCGTGCGGGCTTCGCCGGGGACGTCGTCGAGGCGCATGCTGAGGGCGATGCGCTTGCGCGGCAGGTCGACCTCCATGACCTTCACCTTGACGATGTCGCCCGCCTTCACCGCGTCGCGCGGATCCTTGACGAACGTGTGCGAGAGCGCGGAGACGTGCACGAGCCCGTCCTGGTGCACGCCGATGTCGACGAACGCGCCGAAGGCGGCGACGTTGGTCACGCGGCCTTCCAGCACCATGCCCACGGTCAGGTCCTTCAGATCCTCGACGCCTTCGGCGAAGCTCGGCGCGACGAACTCGGGGCGCGGATCGCGGCCGGGCTTTTCCAGTTCCTTGAGGATGTCGCGCACGGTCGGCACGCCGAACGTCTCGTCGGTGAAGTCCTCGGGCTTGAGGGAACGCAGGAACGCGGTGTCGCCGATGACCTGCTTCACCTCGCGGCCGCACTGCTTGAGGATGCGTTCGACGACGGGGTAGGCCTCGGGATGCACCGAGCTGGCATCGAGCGGGTTGCTGCCGTCGCGGATGCGCAGGAAGCCCGCGCACTGTTCGAACGCCTTGTCACCGAGGCGCGGCACCTTGAGCAGGTCCTTGCGGCTGGGGAAGGGGCCGTTCGCGTCGCGATGCTTCACGACGTTCTCCGCCACGCTCGACGACAGGCCGGCGACGCGCGCGAGCAGCGGGGCGGACGCCGTGTTGACGTCGACGCCGACCGCGTTCACGCAGTCCTCGACGCGCGCGTCGAGCGCGCGAGCGAGCTTCACCTGGTTGACGTCGTGCTGGTACTGGCCCACGCCGATCGCCTTGGGCTCGATCTTCACCAGCTCGGCGAGCGGATCCTGCAGGCGTCGCGCGATGGACACGGCGCCGCGGATCGACACGTCGAGTTCGGGGAATTCCTTCGACGCCAGTTCGGAGGCTGAATACACCGATGCGCCCGCTTCGCTGACGACGACCTTCGACAGCTGGAGGTCCGGATGCTTGCGGATCACTTCACCGACGAGCTTGTCGGTCTCGCGCGAGGCGGTGCCGTTGCCGATCGCGACGAGATTGACGCCGTGCTGCTTCGACAGCTGCGCGAGGCGCGCGATGGACTGGTCCCACTGGTTGCGCGGCTCGTGCGGGTAGATCGTGTCGTAGGCGAGCAGCTTGCCGGTGGCGTCGACGATCGCGAGCTTGCAGCCGGTGCGGATGCCCGGGTCGAGGCCCATGACCGTCTTGGTGCCGGCGGGCGCGGCGAGCAGCAGGTCCTTCAGGTTCTCGCCGAACACGCGGATCGCTTCGTCCTCCGCGCCTTCGCGCACGCGGCCGAACAGATCGAGCGTGAGGTGCAGGTGCAGCTTGACGCGCCACGTGAGGCGCACGGTCTCGCGCAGCCAGGCATCGGCGGCGCGGCCGCGATCATGGATGCCCGCGCGCGCCGCGACGCGGCCCTCGCCCTCGGCGTGGCCCTGTTCGGGATCGAGGCCGGGGTTGAGGTCGATCTCGAGCACGCCTTCGTTGCGCGCGCGCATCAGCGCGAGCAGGCGATGCGACGGAATCTTCGCCACCGGCTCCGCGTGGTCGAAGTAGTCGCGGAACTTCGCGCCTTCGTTCTCCTTGCCCGCGACGACCGTCGCGCGGATCTGTCCCTTCTCCCACAGCCAGTCGCGCAGCTCGCCCACGAGCGCGGCGTCCTCGGCGATGGTCTCCATCAGGATCGCGCGCGCGCCGTCCAGCGCGGCGCGCGTATCGGCGACGCCCTTCTCCGCGTCGACGAAACCGGCGGCGAAGGCCTCGGGCTCGAGCGTCGGATCGTCGCGTAGACCCAGCGCGAGCGGTTCCAGGCCGGCTTCGCGCGCGATCTGCGCCTTGGTGCGGCGCTTGGGCTTGTACGGCAGGTAGAGGTCTTCCAGGCGCGCCTTGGTGTCGGCGGTGAGGATGTCGGCGCGCAGCGCATCGGTCATCTTGCCCTGCTCGACGATGCTGTCGAGGATCGCGGCGCGACGGTCTTCGAGTTCGCGCAGGTAGCGCAGGCGTTCTTCCAGCAGGCGAAGCTGCGTGTCGTCGAGACCGCCGGTGACTTCCTTGCGGTAGCGCGCGATGAACGGCACGGTGGCGCCGCCGTCGAGAAGCTCCACCGCCGCGCGCACCTGTTCGGTCTTCGCGGCGATGTCCTGGGCAATACGTTGTTCGATGCTCTGCATGTCGTTCCTGTGCGTTGCTCGGCCGGCCGGAGGTCGGGCCGGGCCGCCGATGATAGCAAGCACGGGTGACGCGCCGGCCGCGAGGCCGGCGCGCGCGTCGCCTCACGCGTCGAACGAACCGCCCGGGCCGCCGCGCGGCGCGGGAGTGGCTACCGGAGCCGCGTCGGCGCGGCCCATCAGGACATAGGTGCCCGCGAGGAGGTCGTGCACGCCCTGCTTGCGCTGGGTAAAGGCCGCGACGATGTAGAACACCATCGGAATGAGGAAGCTGAACGCGTTCACGAGGCGCACCGCGTTGCGTCCCGCGGCGCGGCCCACGCTGATGCGCCGGCCGTCGCTGTCCGTGACGCGGATGCCGACGGCCATCTTGCCTGGCGTGGCCTGCCACTTCGAACTTTCGAAGAACGCGTAATAGATGAAGCCGAGCACGAGGAGCACGAGGGTGATCGGCTGCACCGCCTCGGCATACGCCGTGATCGCGGCGGAGCGATCGGTCTCCATCTGCTTGAAGAAGGTGTTCATCACCGCGCCAAGGCCCATGCTCAGGCTGATGATGGTGAACGGCACCATGAGGATCACGTAGTCGATCACCCACGCGCCAAAGCGCAGCCAGAAACCCGCGTACTCCGGCTCCGCCACGTCGGTGATGCCCATGAACGGAGGCGGCGCCGGCGGGACGGGCGGAATGCCGCCCGGTGCCGGCCGGTCGTCCGGGAACAGTTCGCCGAGCGGACGCCAATCGGTCATGCCCTCGTACCAGCCCAGCTCTTCCGGGCGACACGTGCCGTCGCGCAGCCATTGCCGGATCTCGTCGTCCCGATAGGGGCCGAAGCGCTCGCCGTTTCGTCCGATCCAGACCTGCATGGTGTTCCTTCCGATAACCTGACTCGATGCCCGGCATGATGCCAGATGGCCCCGGCGGCCGCCGAGGGCAGGAAGGCAGCGGTTACGCCGCCCGGCGCTTCAGATGCACCAGCAGGAGCGAGATCGCGGCCGGTGTCACGCCGCTGATGCGCGACGCCTGGCCGATCGTCGCGGGCAACGAGCGTTTGAGCTTGAGGAGCACCTCGGCCGAAAGGCCGCGCACGCGGTCGTAGTCGAAGCCCTCGGGGATCGCCGTCGATTCGTGCCGGCGCTGGCGTTCGATCTCCTCGCGCTGGCGCTCGAGGTAGCCGGAATACTTCGCCTGCACCTCGACCTGCGTCGCGACCTCGGGATCGTCGACGGCCGGGCCGAGCTCCGGCATCGAGGTGAGCGTCGCGTAATCCATCTCGGGGCGGCGGAGCAGGTCGAGCGCATGGGTCTCGCGGCTGACGGCGATGCCGAGCGAGCGTTCGACGGCGGCGCCGAGCGCGTTCGTCGGCGCCGCCCAGAGACCGCGCAGGCGCGCGGTCTCGCGCTCGCTGGCGTCGCGCTTCGCTTCGAGCCGGCGGAAGCGTTCGTCCGGCACGATGCCGCGCGCATGGCCCTGCGGCGTGAGACGAAGATCCGCGTTGTCCTCGCGCAGGTGCAGCCGGAACTCGGCGCGCGAGGTGAACATGCGATACGGCTCGATCGTGCCGTTGGTGGTCAGGTCGTCGATCAGGACGCCGATGTAGGCCTCGTCGCGACGCGGGCACCACGGCGCATCGCCGCGGACCGCCAGCGCGGCGTTCATGCCCGCGATCAGGCCCTGGGCGCCGGCTTCCTCGTAACCCGTCGTGCCGTTGATCTGGCCCGCGAAATACAGCCCGGGGATGCCCTTGGTCTCCAGCGACGGATGCAGGCCGCGTGGGTCGAAGTAGTCGTACTCGATCGCGTAGCCGGGGCGCGTGATGTGCGCGCGTTCGAAGCCGGGAATGGAGCGCACCAGCGCGTACTGCACGTCGAAGGGGAGCGACGTCGAGATGCCGTTCGGGTAGATCTCGAAGGTGTCGAGTCCTTCGGGTTCGACGAAGATCTGATGCGAGGTCTTGTCGGCGAAGCGCACCACCTTGTCTTCGATGGACGGGCAGTAGCGCGGCCCGACGCCTTCGATCTGGCCGCTGTAGAGCGGAGAGCGATCGAGGGCGCCACGGATCAGGTCGTGCGTCGCCTCGGTGGTCTGCGTGATCCAGCAACTGACCTGGCGCGGATGGTCCGCGGCCGATCCCATGAAGGAGAAATGCGGCATCGGATCGTCGCCCGGCTGCTCGTCGAGCACGGAGAAGTCGATCGTGCGGCTGTCGATGCGCGGCGGCGTGCCGGTCTTCAGCCGGTCCGCGGCGACGGGAAGCTCGCGCAGCTTCGCCGCGAGGGTGGACGCCGGCGGGTCGCCGGCACGGCCGCCCGCGTACTGGGCCTGTCCGATGTGGATCTTGCCGGCGAGGAAGGTGCCTGCCGTCAGCACGACGGCGGGCGCATGGAAATCGAGGCCCATCTGCGTCCGCACACCGGCGACGCGCCCATCGACGAGGATGAGGTCGTCCACCGCCTGCTGGAACAGCGACAGGTTGGCCTGCGTTTCGACGATCGAACGGATGGCCGCCTTGTACAGGGCGCGGTCCGCCTGGCAGCGCGTCGCCCGCACGGCAGGTCCCTTCGACGCGTTGAGCGTGCGCCACTGGATGCCCGCCCGGTCCGCCGCCATGCCCATGGCACCGCCCAGCGCATCGATCTCCTTGACCAGATGGCCCTTGCCGATCCCGCCGATCGCGGGATTGCAGCTCATCTGGCCGATCGTCTCGATGTTGTGGCTGAGCAGGAGGGTGCGCGCGCCCGCGCGGGCGGCGGCAAGCGCGGCCTCGGTGCCGGCGTGTCCGCCACCGACCACGATCACGTCGTAGGTTTCTTTATGCAGCATGGGAAGGGTGGGCTCGATGGGCCAGGATCGCGATTTTACGCCGGTCGGGCCGTGGCCGCTCGCGCCCGGATACGGCAACGGGAACCTCGGTGGCACGACTCATGCATCCGTATTCGTGCACTTCCACCGGGCAGACGCTGCGCGATCAGACGCGCGCCGAGGCCGAACGCAGGGGTTTGGCCGCGTGCCGGGGGAAGGAAGCGGGATGTGGGCAAGGATGCCCCATTCGGTTCGACGAATGAGATCTGGCGCCCGGCGGTCTCAGGAACAGGGGGAATCCAGGATGACCGTGCTGCCGGGCGCCAGAAACCGAGTGACTGGCACGAACAGCCGCGACCGATGTCGCGGCTTTTTTTCGTTGTTGCCAACATACACCGTTCGAATGAACCGTGTGTGACTTTTGCGTCAAAAAACTGCTCCGTTCCGGCAAACAGTGACGCAGTACGTCAGTTTCTAACGCTGGACGAGACCCGGCGTGACGCGCCGCACAAATTCAGCCGAGTGCGACGCGCGCCAGGATGTCGGTCAGGTCGCGGGAGAGGTCCTTCCGCGCAGCCAGTTCCGACACCACGGCATGGGCGGCTTCGCGCCTCACCGGTTCGAGGCGTTTCCAGCCGTTGAATGCCGTGGCCACGCGGGCCGCGACCTGGGGATTCAACCCGTCGATGGCGACGAGGCGGTCGGCGAGCCACCGGTACGCCGCGCCATCGGCGCGATGGAAGCCCGTTGGATTCGCGCGGGCGAAGGTGCCGATGAGCGACTGCACGCGGTTCGGATTCTTCAGCGTGAAGGCGTTGTCGGCCTCCAGCGCCTGGACCCGCGCCAGCGCGCCGTCGCCCGGCAGCGCCGCCTGGAGTGCGAACCACTTGTCCAGCGCGAGCGCGTTGCCGTCGTAGCGCTGGCGGAAGTGCGCGATGGTCGTGGCCGCGCTTGCCGGATCGTGCAGGGCGAGCGTGGACTGCGCCGCGAGACGGTCGGTCATGCCCGGTGCCTCGGCGTACTGCGCGGCGGCGAGCGCGACGGCCGTGTCCTTGTCGACCAACGCGATCAGGTCGAGGACGCGCCGCTTGAGCTGCCGGCGGGCCTGGCTCTTCGCGTCCAGCGCGGCGCTCGTGGCGGCGCGCAGCTTCTCGTAGCGGGTACGGAGCGCGTCGGCGCCGATCCGCTGCGCGAGCGCGCGGAGCATCGCCTGGCGCGCCGCGCGGATGCGGTCCGGATCGCGTTCGGCCTGGCGTTCGACCAGCTCGATTTCGCCAGGCGGCGTCAGCAGTTCGGCAAGCAGCGCGTCGTCGAGCGACGGGTCGGCGAAGAGATCGGCGAGAGCCCGGGTCCACGCGTCCAGGGCCAGGCCATCGGGGCGCCCGTCGCGGCAGTCGTCGTAGGCCAGGGCGGCGAGCTGCTGGCCGGCCTCCCAGCGATTGAAGCCGTCCGGATCGTGGCGAAGGAGCACCGCGAGCTCGGCCGGGGCGTAATCGCACTCGAGAATGACCGGCGCCGAGAAACCACGCAGCAGGGACGGCACCGGTACCGTATCGACGTCTTCGAACACGTAGCTGCGCTCGGCGGTGTCGAGCACCACGGTACGTTCGGTTCCTTCCGCCGCCGGCTCGCCCTCGAGGCGCAGCGGCAACGCCCGGCCTTCGCGATCGAACAGCGAGAGGCGCACGGGGATCGGCAACGGCTGCTTGTTGACCTGACCCGCGGTGGCCGGCGTGCGCTGGCGCAATGTCAGCCGGTAGCGCCGGGTCGCGGGATCGTGTCGGCCATCCGCCGTGAGGCGCGGGGTGCCGGCCTGGCCGTACCACGCGAGGTAGGGCGTGAGGTCGATGCCATTGGCTTCGCCGAGCGCGCCGAGGAAATCCTCGATCGTCGCGGCGCGACCGTCGTTGCGGTCGAAGTACAGGTCCATGCCCTTGCGAAAGCCTTCTTCCCCCAGCCGGCCGGCGAGCATCCGCACCAGCTCGGAGCCCTTCTCGTAGACGGTGGCGGTATAGAAGTTGTTGATCTCGCTGTACTGCGAGGGGCGCACCGGATGCGACAGCGGACCGGCATCCTCGGGAAACTGCGCGCGACGAAGCAGCGCGACGTCCTCGATGCGCTTGAGGGACGCGGAATTCATGTCGGCCGAGAAGCTCTGCTCGCGGAAGACCGTGAGGCCTTCCTTCAGGCTGAGCTGGAACCAGTCGCGGCACGTGACGCGGTTGCCGCTCCAGTTGTGGAAATACTCATGGGCCACGACGGCCTCGACGTGACGGTACTCGTCGTCGGTGCTGGAGTCCGGATCGGCGAGCAGGTACTTCGCGTTGAAGATGTTGAGGCCCTTGTTCTCCATCGCGCCCATGTTGAAGTCGTGCGTGGCGACGACGTGGAACACGTCCAGGTCGTAGTTGCGTCCGTAGGTGCGCTCGTCCCACTGCATCGATCGGATCAGCGAGTCCATCGCGTAGCCGCAGCGGTCGATGACGTCGGCCTCCGCCCAGATGTGCAGGGCGACGGCACGCCCGTCGGCGGTGGTGTAGTCGTGGCTGATGCGCTCCAGGCGGCCGGCCACCAGCGCGAACAGGTAGCTCGGCTTCGGATGCGGATCGACGAAGCGGGCCCAGTGGCGGCCGTCGGGAAGGTCGCCTTCGCCGTCCGGGTTGCCGCCGGCCAGCAGCACGGGAAAGCGCGCCTTGTCTGCGCGCAGCGTCACCGTGTAACGCGAAAGCACGTCCGGACGATCGGGGAAGAAGGTGATGTGACGGAACCCCTCCGCCTCGCATTGGGTCAGCAGGAAACCTTTATCGCGACTGCCCGAAAGATAAAGCCCCTCGAACGCCGTGTTCTCAGCGGGCAGCAACGCCACCCGGGTGGTCACCGTGCATGCCGCGGCGGCGACGGCGAATTCGAGCGTCCCGTTGTTGAGGATGTATTCGCCTTCGGCCAGCGGCCGCCCGTCGACGTCGATCGACAGCAGTTCCATGCCCTCGCCCTGCAGGCGCACAGGTTCGTCGGCCTGGCGGACGAGATCGATTGTCGCGAGTACCTCGGTGCGGTCGATGCCGAGGTCGAACTCGAGCGCGACATGCTCGACGGTCCAGGCCGGAGGCCGATAGTCGGCGAGGCGGATGACGGCGGTGGGGGCGTCGGAACGATCGCTCATGGCGGCAGGGCAACGTTTGTCTGGTGTGTCTGGCAGGCTAACATGCGGTCGAACCCGTCAAAAGGAAGTCCCACCATGTCCCGTTTCACCGTGACGCGCGCCTCGCTCGGGGCGCAGGAAATCGTGGTCCTGCGCGATCTCGACGACGACCGCGCGGTCCGCATCGCCCGAAGTGGCGCCACCGTGCTGTCGATCACCACCGAAACGGGCGGCAAAACGCACGACATCGTCGACGGATTCAGAAACGAGAAGGAGCTCCTCGGCCACAAGGGCTCGCGATTCGCCGTCATGACGCCCTTCGCCAACCGCGTCGACGATGCACGCTTTACCTTTGAAGGATCATCCTATGACTTGCAGCCAGGTGCCGTGGGCGCCGACCGCGCCGCGCGCCATGGTTTTCTCCGCGGTGTCATCTTCGATGTGACGGCCGAGCAAGGCGGCGAGAGCGCCGCGACAGTGACGTTCTCGACGAACATCGCTCCGGACGAGCATCCCGGTTATCCGTTCAGCCTCGCTTTCTCGATCACGTACACGCTGGACGCCAACGGTCTCACGCTCGAAGCGACGACCACCAACACCGGTCACCGCGACGCGCCGACGTTCTTCGGCTGGCACCCGTACTTCCGGATCTCGTCCCATCCGATCAAAACATGGGAACTGCATATCCCCGCCGACACGGTCATCGCCGCCCGGGAGGATTTCATCCCGCTGCCCGGGACGGCCGCGTGGATGTCGCTCGATCGCGCCGACCGCAAGCTCGACTTCCGGAAGCCAAGGCTCATCGGGGACACGGAACTCAACAACACCTACGCCGATCTCCAGTTCGATCCCGACGGGCGCGCGCGCACCCGCCTGCGCGATCCCGCGACGGGCCAGTGCATCGCCCTCTGGCAGGAGCGCGGCGTCATGCTTGCCTTCACGTCCGACACCGCCGAGCGCGACGCGCGCAAGTCGGTCGCCCTCGAGCCGATGGAATGCATGCCCAACGCCTTCAACCGCGAGGACTGCGCACCGCTGATCACGCTCAAGCCCCGCGAAAAGCGCAGCTTCGTCTGCGGCGTGGAGTTCGACGCATGACCCTGCCGACCTTCGCCGACGTGCGCGACGCGGCGGCGCGCATCGCACCCCATGCCCTGGTCACCCCGGTGCTGCGTAGCGACCGTATCGACGCGCTCCTCGGCGCCACCATCGTCTTCAAATGCGAGAACCTGCAGCGCGGCGGAGCGTTCAAGTTCCGCGGCGCGACGAACGCCGTATGGTCGCTCGGCGACGACGAGGCCGCGCGTGGCGTCGTCACGCATTCCTCGGGCAACCACGGCAACGCGCTGTCGATGGCCGCACGCACGCGTGGCATCCCCGCGCACGTCGTGATTCCGGAGGGCGCGGTCAAGGCGAAGGTCGATGCGATCGTCGCCGCCGGCGCGACCGTGCACCGTTGCGCCCCCACCACGGCCGCGCGCGAGGCCATGGCGGCGGAGGTGCAGGCGCGGACGGGCGCGCGACTCGTGCATCCCTACGCCGATCCCCTCGTCATGGCGGGGCAGGGCACGCTCGTGCCTGAACTCTTCCGCCAGGCACCGGGACTCGACACGCTGCTGTTCCCCGTCGGTGGCGGCGGCCTCGGCTCGGGCTGTTCGATCGCCGCGCACGGCATCGACCCCGCGGTGAAGCTGTTCGGGGCGGAGCCCGAAGGGGCCGACGACGCGGCGCGCTCGCTCGAAGCCGACGCGCGCGTTGGGCCTTTCACTCCCGACACCGTCTGCGACGGACTGCGCACGCTGATCGGCGAGCCGAACTTCCACGTGCTGCGCGAACATGGTGTCCAGGTGCTGCGTATCAGCGACGCCGAGGCGATCGCCGCCATGCGCCTGCTCTGGAGTGAATTGCGGATCGTCGTCGAGGTGTCGAGCGCCACGGTGCTCGCGGCCGCGCTGCGTTATCCGGAGCACTTCGCCGGCCGTCGCATCGGCGCCGTTCTCACGGGCGGCAACGTCGATCTCGACGCGCTCCCCTGGTGACAGGGAAGCGTCGCTTCTGTGAGCCGCGCCCATCGCGCTGACGGCAGGACACGGGTATCGCCGGTCGTGCGCACGGACAGCGCATCGCGAATTCAACGGACAGGCCGGCCGTTCCCGTAGCCCTATCCTCGCCGCTCCTACAGGACGACGGGGCGGGACATGCGTTGCAGCTGGGCAGAGCGAAGCGAAGTGGAGCGCGCTTACCACGATGACGAGTGGGGCGTGCCCGTGCATGACGACCGGACGCTGTTCGAGCGCCTGGCGCTGTCCACGGTGCAGGCGGGCCTCGCCCTGCGCACCGTGCTGGCGAAGCGGGCATCGTTGCGGGCCGCCTTTCACGAGTTCGACATCGACCGCGTGGCGGCGATGACCGATGCCGACATCGCCGTCGTCCTCGCCGATCGCGGTGTCATCCGGCACCGGCTGAAGGTGGAGTCGATCCGCAACAACGCCCGCGCCGCGCGGCGGATCGTCGAAGCGACCGGCTCGTTTTCCGACTTCCTGTGGACGTTCGCGCGGCCCGCCGAACCTCCGCGGGCGCGACCGGACAGCGAGCCGCTACCCGGTCGCAGCGACGCGTCGGATCTGATGAGCGAGGCCTTGCGGCAACGTGGTTTTCGCTTCGCGGGCACGGCGATCTGCCATGCCCTGATGCAGTCCGCGGGCATGGTGAACGATCACGCGGTCGAATGCTTCCGTTACCGATGACGCTCCGTTCACCGCCGATGCACCGTCACCGCGGTGCCATGTCCCGATGGCAAAGACGCGAATCGGCATTTCCGGCTGGCGCTACACGCCGTGGCGCGGCGTGTTCTACCCGACGGATCTCGCGCAGCGGCGCGAGCTGGAGTTCGCATCGCGGCAGTTTCCGACGATCGAGCTCAATGGCTCGTTCTACTCGTTGCAACGACCGGAAAACTACCAGGCGTGGTACGACGAGACGCCCAAGGGGTTCGTCTTCGCGGTGAAGGGGCCGCGGTTCATCACTCACATGCTCCGGCTGAAGAACATCGACGCGCCACTGGCGAATTTCTTCGCTTCGGGCGTGCTCGCGCTGCGCGAGAAGCTCGGCCCGATGCTCTGGCAGTTTCCGCCGAATTTCCGTTTCGATCCTTCCACGTTCGAGGCGTTCCTCGCCATGTTGCCTTCGTCGATGGAGGCGGCCGCCAGGCTCGGGCGCGGCCACGACGCGCACCTGAAGCGCGAGCCCTGGTTGCAGGTGGAGACGAATCACCGCATGCGTCACGCGGTGGAGATCCGGCACGAGAGTTTCGTGGATCCGGCGTTCATCGCGTTGCTACGGAAATACGGCGTGGGCTTCGTCGTCGCCGACACCGCCGGCAAATTTCCGCGCTACTTCGACGTCACCGCACCCTTCGTCTATGTGCGGCTGCACGGCGACAAGAAGCTGTATGCCAGCGGCTACGGCGATGCCGCGCTCGCCGACTGGGCACGCCGCATCCGCGCGTGGCGGCGTGGTGCGCAGCCATCGGGCGATCCGCGCATCTCGCGCGTGGCTCCCGCGAAGCGTGCGAGTCGCGATGTCTACGTGTACTTCGATAACGACATGAAGGTGAAGGCGCCGCGCGATGCCCGTTCGCTCATCGCGTTGGTGTAGCGTTTTCGCGAGCACCCATTCGCGCGCGAGCGCGCTCCCACAAGCCTGCGGAGTGTTCCGGCGCCCTCGTGAGCGAAGGGCGCCGCGGCACCACGCTCATCAGAACGGCGTTTTCCGCCGCGAGCCGCGCAGGTTTTCGATCGGGAAACTCGCGATCTCTCCGGCGCCTTCGCGCCGCGACTGTCCCGCGGGCGGGCCCCAGGCGTGACCCGTGACGACTTCCCACGTCGACGGAATGACGCCGTCGCTGCGCATGGCCTCGTAGGCGTCGAGCATGCGCCGGTAATGCGTCTTGCCGGTGAGACCGCGCGGGCGCCCTGCATCGGCGTTGTTGGCACCCAGGCCCTTCAACTCGTCGAGCAGCGCGCGCGGCGTCGGGTAGGTGAGGGTGTAGCGTTCGGCGAAGAGCACGGGATCCTTCAGGCCCTGCGCGAGCATCGCGTCGCCGACATCGTGCATGTCGAGAAAGCGCGCCACGTGCGCCTGCTGATCGGCCTCGGCCCATGCGGCACGAAGTTCCTTGAGCGTGTCCGGCCCGAAGGTGGAGAACAGCAGCAGGCCGCCGGGCTTCAGCACGCGCGCGCATTCGGCGAACAGGCGCGAGACGTCCTCGCACCACTGGAAGCAGAGGTTCGAGAACAGCACGTCGACGCTGCGATCGGGCACCGGCAGCGCATAGGCGTCGGCGACGACCCGGCCGAACGGCTTCAGCCAGCTCGCGTGCTGCTTCGCCTGCTTCAGCATGGGCAATGCCAGATCCACGGCGATGACCTGCGCCTTCGGGTAACGCTTCTTCAGCGCGGCGCTGCCGCGGCCCGTGCCGGCGCCGACGTCCAGCACGACCTCGGGCACCTGCTCGTAGAGTTCGAGGCGCTCGACCAGCGTCGACTGCACTTCGCGCTGGAGCGCGTCGTGCTTTTCGTAAGTGCCGGCCGCACGGCCGAAGTTGCGCCGGACCTGGCGCCGGTCGAAATGGAAGTCGCTCATGGATTGCCGTCGGTGAACCGTGTCAGGACATCCGCCATGGCGGCGGCGTGTCCGATGAAGGGAGCGTGCCCGGCGTGCGCGATCTCCTCGAAACGGCCGTGGGCGGCTTCGGCGGACCAGCGCATGGCCTCGGGATGGACAATGCGGTCGCGACGGCCGGCAATCCAGAGGCTGGGCTGACGGATGTCGTGCAGGCGCGGCCGCAGGTCGGCCGTCTCGAGCAGACGGATGCCTTCCATCAGCACGCGTGGATCGGGCTCGCCGCGCGAGAACGCGTCGGCCTTGAGCCGCCGCGTCTCCGCGACCGGATCGGGGCTGCCCATCGCTTCCAGCGCGATGAAGCGTTCCACCGTCGCCTTGTAGTCCGCTTCCAGGTCGGCGGCGAGCTGGCGAACGACGGCGGCGTCGTTCCCCTGCGACCAATCGGCGGCACGGACGAAGCGCGGCGTGGAGCACACGGGAACCAAGGCACCCACGGCCTCCGGTACGTCGAGCGCCGCGGTGAGGGCGACGAGCCCGCCGAGCGACCAGCCCAGCCACGTCGCGCGAGGCGTCGCGGCGGCGATGGCGCGGGCGCACGCGAGCGGGTCGAGTGGGATGTCGGACTGGCGGGAGTAGCCGTGACCGGGGAGGTCGACGAGGTACATCGTGTAGCGCGAGGCGAGTTCGTCGACGAGCGGCTCGAGGATGCCGCCGTGCATGGCCCATCCATGGATCATGACGAGCGGTTCCGGCCCGTCGCCACGCGTTTCGATGTGCAGGCCCGTCATGCGGGCGTTCCCGGTGCGAGCGCGGGATCGACGGTACCGCGACCGTCGAAGACGAAGCACTCGCCTCGCCAGTGCGCGCCGCCCACTTCCTCGAAATACTTCAGGATGCCGCCTTCGAGCTGGAAGACGTTCTCGATGCCGATCTCGCGCATGTGGATGGCGGCCTTCTCGCAGCGGATGCCGCCCGTGCAGAACGACACGACGGTCTTGCCGTCGAAGCGCTCGCGGTCGGCGGCGACCGCCGCGGGGAATGCCGTGAAGCTGGTCAGGCCGTACTCCACCGTGCCCTCGAACGTGCCTTCGGCCACTTCGTAGTCGTTGCGCGTGTCCAGCAACACCACCGGCCGGCCGGCGTCGTCGTAGCCCTGATCCAGCCAGCGGCGCAGGTCGACGGGCAGCACGTGCGGCGCGCGTCCGTCGGCAGGACGGATCGCCGGCGCGTGCATCGTGATGATTTCCTTCTTCAGCCGCACGCGCATGCGTCCGAACGGTACGGTGTCGGACCAGCTCTCCTTCGCCGCGAGGTCCGCGAAGCGCGGGTCCTGGCGCAGCCAGGCGACGAACGTGTCGATCGCCTCCCGCGGCGCGGCCAGGAAGACGTTGATGCCTTCCGGAGCGAGCAGGATCGTGCCTTTCAGCGCCAGGGCCTCGCAGCGCTCCACGATCCGCGCGCGCAGGGCGTCCAGGTCGTCGAGGCCGACGAACTTGTAGGCGGAGATGTTGAGGATCGTCATGGCGGGGCCGGGGGAATGCGACCGCTCATTATACGACCGCGCCTTCCGCGGGGCGGGGCAGGCGGCCCAATGCGTCCAGCAGGCCGTCGATCCGGTCGTCGGTGTGGACCGCCGACAGCGTGATGCGCAGGCGGGCGCCGCCCTGGGGGACGGTCGGTGGACGGATCGCGACGACGAGGTACCCCTCGTCCTCGAGGGCGGCCGCGGCGGCCGCCGCCGCACGGGCGCCGACCATGGGCAGCGGCTGGATCGCCGTGGCCGAGGGAAGCAGCGGCAGGCCGAGCTGAGCCGCGCCCGCCCGGAAGCGAGCGATGTTGGCAGCGAGGCGCTCCCGCCGTCCTTCCGCATCCGTCCGTACCAGGCGGACCGCGGCGCGCGTGGCCGCGGCGAGCGCGGCCGGCATCGCGGTGGTGTAGATGGCGGTGCGCGCGAACTGGGCGATCGCGTCGATCACCGCGGCATCGCCCGCGACGAAGGCGCCGGCGCATCCCAGGGCTTTCCCCAGCGTACCCATCAGGACCGGCACGTCCGCGCTACCCAGTCCCGCTGCCGACACCGAGCCGGCGCCTTCCGGCCCCAGCACGCCCAGTCCGTGAGCGTCATCGACATACAGGGTCGCGCGGTGGGTACGGCAGACGGCGGCGAGGTCCCGCAGCGGCGCCACGTCGCCGTCCATGCTGAAGACGCCATCGGTCGCCAGCAGGGCCGGCAGCGCCGGCCGCGTGTCGAGTTGCCGCCCCGCGGCCTCCACGTCGCCGTGCGGGTAGCGACGCAGGTCCGCGCCGGCGAGCTGCGCACCGTCGATGAGGCTCGCGTGGTTGAGCTTGTCCTGGACGCACAGCGCCGTGGCGACGCCGCCGGCGGGCGGGGTGCCCGCGGCGAGCAGCGCCTGCAGTGCGCCCAGGTTGGCCATCACGCCGGTCGAGAACAGGAGCGCCCGCTCGCGGCCGGTCCAGGCGGCTAGCTCTTCTTCCAGCGCGGCGTGTTCGCCGCGATGGCCGGAGACCAGGTGCGCGGCACCGCTGCCGACGCCTTCGGCGGCCGCGGCGCGCGTGAGCGCGCGGACGAGGTCCGGGTGGCTCGCCAGCCCAAGGTAGTCGTTGCCGCAGAAGTCGACGAGGGCGCGGCCCTGTACGAGGCGCTTCCCGTCGGCCAGCACGTCGCACGTCCGCGCTCGCCGGAGCAGGCCGGCGCGTTCACGCCCGGCCCGCGCCTGCTCCGCGCGGGCCAGCAGGTCCGGCCGGGTCACGCCGCGGCGTGCTCGACGATGTCCGCGTGGACGGTGCCTGGCTCGATCTCGACCTCCATCGGCTTCAGGCCGAGGCGCGCGAAGAGTTGGCGGTCGTGCTCGACATCGGGATTGCCGGTCGTGAGCAGCTTTTCGCCGTAGAAGATGGAATTGGCGCCGGCGGCGAAGCACAGCGCCTGCAGGGCGTCGTCCATCGTCTCGCGCCCGGCCGAGAGGCGCACGACCGAGGCCGGCATGAGGATGCGGGCGACCGCGATGCTGCGCACGAACTCGAACGGGTCGAGTGCCTCGGTACCGGCGAGCGGCGTGCCGGCCACCTGGACCAGCCGGTTGATCGGCACGGACTCCGGATGCTCCGGCAAGTTGGCCAGCGTGGCCAGCAGGCCCGCGCGCTGCGCGCGGGATTCGCCCATGCCGACGATGCCGCCGCAGCAGGTCTTCAGGCCCGCCTCGCGCACGTGCTCCAGCGTGTCCAAGCGATCCTGGTACTCGCGGGTGTGGATGATCTCGCCATAGAAATCCGGCGAGGTGTCGAGGTTGTGGTTGTAGAAGTCGAGTCCCGCGGCCTTGAGCGTGTCGGCCTGCGGCTGGGAAAGCATGCCGAGCGTCGCGCAGGTCTGCAGGCCGAGCGACTTCACGGCGGTCACGATCTCGGCGACCTTCGCCACGTCGCGGTCTTTCGGCGAGCGCCAGGCCGCGCCCATGCAGAACCGGCTCGCACCGGCGTCCTTCGCGGCCTGCGCCCTCGCGAGCACGGCCTCGACGCTCATGAGCTTTTCGGCCTTGACGCCCGTGGCGTAGCGCGCCGCCTGCGGGCAGTAGGCGCAGTCCTCGGGGCAGCCACCGGTCTTGATGGACAGCAGCGTCGACACCTGCACGGCGTTGGGATCGTGGTGCGCGCGATGGACGGTCTGCGCCTGGAAGAGCAGGTCGTTGAAAGGCAGGGCGAAAAGGCTCTCGACCTCCTCGCGGGACCAGTCGTGGCGGATGGCTGCGGTCATGGTGGCGTTCCCGGGGCGAAGGCGCGCAGTGTGGAAACGACCGGCGCCACTGTCAACCTTAACGGCACAACTTAAGTTGACGGTTGCCTCGCGCTCGCTGCCGTACGATGAAATCATCCCCCAGCGGAGAAATCGCATGTCTACCGGACAAGGCAGTGCCGGCAACGTTCTTGCCGCGATCTGCAGCCTCTTCATCCCGGGCCTCGGCCAGCTCGTGCAGGGTCGCGTGTTCAAGGCCCTGATCATGTTCGTCCTCGCCGCGGTGCTGTGGATCATCTGGCTCGGCTGGATCATCCACCTGTGGTCGATCATCGACGCCGCGATGTTCCGTCGCGACTGACGCGAGCGCACGCATGGACGCGTTCGACCTCCGGCGGATGGCCGCCGCCGTAAGGGCATTCGCCCTCCCGTCCCGCTGCCTCGTCTGCGGTGGGGACGGGCAGGGCGACGTGGAACTCTGCGATGGCTGCCGGTCGTCGCTGGTGAGCAACCCCTCGCGATGCGCACGTTGCGCGATACCGCTGCCCCTACCCGCGGCGGCCTGCGGGACGTGCCAGCGGCGGCCGCCGCCGTGGAACGACATCTGGGTGCCGCTCGTCTACGCATGGCCGCTCGACCGGCTCGAGGCGCGCTTCAAGTTTTCGGGAAGCCTCGCCGCCGGACGCGCCCTGTCGTCGTGCTGGATCGACGCAGGCCCACCACCGGCGATACCCGATGCCATCGTGCCGGTGCCGCTACACCCGGCGCGACTGCGTGCGCGCGGATACAACCAGGCACTGGAGCTCGTGCGCCCGCTGGCGCGGCACCTCGGCGTGGCGGTGGCGCACGACGCGTTGCGGCGCCTCCGTGTCACCGAGGCGCAGTCGGACCTCGACGCGGTCGAGCGGCGGAAGAACGTGCGCGGCGCGTTCGCGATGCATCGTTCAACGGGCGCCGCGCACGTCGCGGTGGTCGACGACGTGATGACGACGGGTTCCACCCTGGCCGAGTGCGCGCGCGTGCTGCTCGCGTCGGGCGTGCGGCGCGTCGATGTCTGGGCGCTGGCGCGGACGCCGCGGCCGGGCTGACCGGGCCGGGCGTCCGTTCGCGCTCAGTGGTTGATGTACACGGGATTGCCGAGCACGAGCAGGCCTCCGTCCGGCGCGCGGACATCCACGCGGAGCCAGTGGCGGCCGCCGTCGCCCGGCCAGTCGAACGACACCGCGCCATCGACGGGAATCGCCTTGCCGGACCGATCCATGCGCTTCCCGTCGACCGTCACCGTCAGGACCGCGCCGATGACGCCTGCCGTCTTAACGTCGACGTGCAGCGGCGCGCCCGCGGGCACCGCGATCGCATCGCCCATGGACGCACGCGCGCCGCCCGCCGTCGCGACGACATCGAGCAGGCGGTCACGCGTGCCTTCGGCGTCCACGAAGACGTGGCCCGCGCGGATGCCGTCGAGGATGCCTTCCATCGACTGCTCGCGGGCACGCACCACCGTCGTCGGCGTGCCGATCGCGCCGGCGTAGGCGTCGCGCGGATCGTCGCTGCCGTCATGGCTGTCGCTGCCGCCGATGGCCGTGATGCGCAGGCCCTCGTTGAGCTGCGCCTCCCAGAAAGGCAGTCCCGAGTCGGCACGCTGCGCATCGCGGCCGTTCACGACTTCGATTGCCTGGAAGCCGCGCATGTCGACGGGGCCACGCGGCGTGAAACCGCAGCCCATGCAGGTCTCGTCGTTCGGTCGGCGCGGATGGTTGATCGAGATCACGCCGTGGGCACGCGCCACGTCCGCGAGCAGCGCGTTCCAGTCCGGGACGGCCTTGCCGCCGAGACGGAAGTCCACCGTGCGCGACACGCCGAACAGGTTGGCGTGTCCCTCGAAGGTCGTCACCTCGCGCGCGGGGATGAGCAGCATCGTGTCGAAGTAGGGCTGCAGCTCGCGCAGCTCGGACACGTGCGACATCGTGTTGTGCTCCGACACCGCGATGAAGTCGAGGCCGCGCTTCGCCGCCGAGGCCACGGTGAGGAACAGCGGGCAACCGACCTTCCGCGTGCCCGAGGCGCTCGTGCAGTTGCCGTCGCTGTGCGCGGAGTGCATGTGCAGGTCGCCGCGATACCAACGATCCTGCGTGGACAGCGCGGCGGTGAGTCCGTGTTCCGGGCCGAACCCCTCGTCGTCCTTCGACAGCCAGACCTTCGCCGTGAACGTGGCGTTCGCCGCGGACCGGATGTTGGGGATGCCGAGAAGGATCCGCCATCGGCCGGGTTCGATCGCGCCCGGCAGATAGGACGCGGTGGCGTCGGTGGCGGACACGGTGAAGCGGTGCTTGCCGCCGCCGCTCCAGCCGCGGAAGCCATCCTGCGCCTCGAACCCGCCCGGGCCGAGCAGGCCCAGGTCGATCGTGGTCTTCTCGGCGCGGCCCGTGTAGTCGACATCGACCGTGATGCGCGACGTGCCCTTCGGCACGTCGAACGGCAGCTCGCGATACGTGTGCTGGTCGCGCCCGGACAGCGCGCCGGTGAGCACGAGGTCCGGAGCGCGCTCCGCCGACACCGGGGCGGCGGCGAGGCAGGCCAGCGCGATGGCGATCAGCGCGCGCATCAGAAGCGGTACATCGCGGCGGCGCGGAACGAGCGGCCGAGCAGCGGACGCGCGATGAACGTGTTCGCGCCGGCATCGGCACTGGCGATCTCGCCGGCGCGCGGGTTGCCTTCCGTCAGGCCGAGCGAATTGGTCAGGTTGTCCGCGTAGAGGAACAGCGACAGCTGCCGCGTCGCGTCGAAGCGCGCGCTGGCGCCGACGACGTGGTACGACGGCAGCACCACCGAGTTCGCGGTGTCGACGTAACGCTTGCCCTCGTGCTCGTACGAGACCTGCAGGCGGAGGCGGCCGTCGAGCAGGTTCACGCCCGGCACGACGCGGTAGCTGACCTTGGGTACGCGGATGAGCTGGTTGCCGTCGTAGTCGCGCAGCACCGGCGCACCGGCCACCACGTCGGTATAGCTAAGGCCCTTGTACTTCGGGTCCTGCAGCGTCGCGTTGAACTGCACGTCGAACCAGCGGCTCGGGTAGAGCGTGCCTTCGAGTTCGAGGCCGTAGGTCTTCGTGTTCGCGTAGCCGGTCTGCGGGGTGGACGTGTTGCCATTGCGATCGAAGACGTTGTTGGTGAAGCTCACGTTGTCGTACTTCGTGTAGAACGCCGTCGCGTAGAGGTCCATCGTGCGGTCGCTGTACTTCCAGCCGGCTTCCGCGAGGTCCATCGTCTGCAACAGCGGCGTCGCGCTCGGGTTGGTGATGTAGGTGCTCAGGTTGGGCAGGCGGAAGGCCGAGGTCCAGCGCGCGAACACGCCCTGCCGCGGCGAGAACTGCCAGTTCGCGCCGAGCGTCCAGCCGGTCTTGTCGAACGACTGGTCGTAATGCGTGAACTGGCCGTTGCCGGTCAGCACCTGCGCGGCCGCGGGCGAGCCGCCGAGGTTCACGGTCTGCTTGCCTTCGGTGTAGCCCTCCACGTTCACCTTCTCCCAGCGCACACCGCCGTCGATGCGAAGCTCCGGCGTGATCTGCCACTCGTCCGAGGCGTAGAAAGCGTTGGTTTTCGACTTGCCGCTCGCGTGCTCCCACTCGTAGCCGTAGCGGTAGAAGCCATGGTCGGTCAGCGAGCCGCGGACGTTGCCATTGGCGTCGACGCCGACGAGGTCGATCAGCCGAGCGTTGTCGCGCACGTCGGTGAGCACGGTGGACGAGTAACGGTCGAAATCCTGCTCGAAGTTCGCGTGGTAGTAGCCGAAGGTGACGTCGTGCGTCTGGTCGCCGAACTCGAACTTGCGCAGGACGCGCGTGTCGTTGATGAATTCGTCCACCGGGGCCGTCACGCCGCGCAGGCCACCCGTCACGACGAGGCCGTTGCCGTTCTGGTTGGCCACGTCGTAGACCTGCGACGGGTTGTCGACGTAGCGGAACTGCAGCGCTGTCGCGCCGGGAATCAGGCCCAGCCGCTTGCTGTCCTGCGCGAGGAACGAGCTGGCGCTCTGCAGCGAGTTCGGGAAGACACCGTTGCGCTGCGTGTCGGTGGTGTCGTAACGCATCGACTCGGCGAGCTTCCAGTCGTCGCCGAGGTCGTGGTCGAACTTGAACGTCGCCTGCGTGCGCTTGACGTGCGTGCCTTCGGTGTTGTCGAAGTCGTAGAGGCCACCGCCGGCCTCGCGCATGTTCAGGTGCTGCGTCTCCGGTCCCGCCAGCGTGCCGTAGTTGCCGTTGAAGCCGGGGACGGGGCGGATGTCGCCGTTGGCGTTGGTGCGCATCGGGATGCCGAGGTAGAGCGCGACCTTGTCGTCGAGGTGCTTCACGTCGAAGCTGATGTCGCCGTGCTCCAGGTCCTTCGACAGCGTGGCGCGCAGCTGCCCGCCATCGTCCGCATGGAAGCCCGGACGACGCACGCCGTCGTCGACGCGCCAGAACCCGCCGACGCCGAGCTTCCAGCCGCCGCCGACCGGCGTGCCGTACCAGAAGTCGAGCCGGTTGAGCGAATAGTTGCCGACGGTGTACTTGATCAGCCCCTCCGGCGTGTCGCCGGCCTTGCGCGGGATGAAGTTGATGGCGCCCGCCGGTGCGTTCGAATAGAACACCGACGACGGGCCGCCGCGTACCACTTCCACGCGCTCGATCGTTTCGTCCAGGCGGAAGGCCTGGTCGGCGTTGAGGTAGCCCAGCGCCGGGTCGTGCTGCACGGGGACGCCGTCCTCGAGCAGCGTGACCGAGCCGTAACCGTCCACGGGAATGCCGCGCGCGCGAATGTTGCCCGAGGCCTCGCCGCCCGACGATTCGACCCAGAAGCCGGGCACGGACTTCACGGCCTCCGTCACGCTCGTCGGCGCCTGCATGCGCAGGCGATCCTCGTCGATGGTGGTGATCGAATAGCTCGTCTCGGCCTTCGTGCGCGATTCGACGCCCGAGCGGGCCGTCACCACCACGTTGTCGAGGTCGGTGGCTTTCTTCTCGGGGGCGCTGTCCTGGCCATGGGCGGCGGCGGAAACGAGCAGCGCGCCGACGAGCGCCGCGCGCACGGCGCGGCTGAGCTGGGTATTTCGCATCGTTGTGTCATCCGGGGAAGGGGCTGCGCGAACCCTCCCCCCGGACCGTACATGTGCGTCGGTCCGCGGCCTCTCCGTGGGTCCGCGACCCCCGAACGTTATGCGTCACCGATGACGGATCGACTCAACTTACGTTACGACCGCATTTCAATCGAGACAAATGGTCATCGACCGCTCACGGCGTGATCACGATCACAGTGCGGATGCGATCACGATGCCGAGCCACAACGCGAGTCCGACCCAATTGTTGTGACGGAACGCGGTCAGGCAGGCGGCACGATCGTGGTGGCGGATGAGCCACTGCTGGTACGCGAACAGGCCCGCCGTGACGACGAGCGCGATCCAGTAAGGCCAGGCCAGCGACGCGCGCGTGCCCACCAGGAGCATCGTGAGCAGGAACGTCGCCATCAGGATGCCGAGGATCGGAAGGTCGGCGTCGCCGAACAGGATCGCGGTGGACTTCGCGCCGGCCTTGATGTCCTCCTCGCGATCGATGATGGCGTATTCGGTGTCGTAGATGACCGACCACAGCACGTTGCCGATGAAGAGCAGCCAGGCGATGGGCGGCACCTCGTTCGTCACCGCCGCGAAGGCCATCGGGATCGACCAGCCGAACGCCGCGCCGAGCACCACCTGGGCCAGGTGCGTGTAGCGCTTCGAGAACGGATAGGCCGCCGCGAGGGCCGCGCCGACGAACGAAAGCCCGATGGTCAGCGGATTGGTGAACAGCACGAGGATGAACGCGAAGGCGAGCAAGGCGCCGAACACGTACAGCGCCTCGCGCGGCGTCACCCTCCCGCTGGCGATGGGACGGCCGGCGGTGCGCGCGACCTGCGGATCGAGCTTGCGATCGGCGTAGTCGTTGATCGCGCAACCGGCGGAGCGCATCGCGAACACGCCGAGCGTGAAGATGACCAGGGGCCCCACGGGCGGGAAATCCTTCGCCGCCAGCCACAGCGCCCACCAGGTGGGCCAAAGCAGGAGCAGGGCGCCGATGGGCCGGTCCATGCGGGTCAGGACGAGGTAGGCATGGGCCTTTTCGCGCCAGCGCGGCGGCAGGCCCCGGACCAGGAAGGCGAGCACGCGCTCGGCGGTGGTCGAGGCGTCGGCGGGGCGTGCGGCGGGCGGCGGCGCGGCCGGGCGGCGCGGCACCGGGGCGGGCGCCTTCCGCCGCGGGGCGGCTTTTCGGGACGTGGGGCTCATGGGCGGAAGTCTAATGGACGCCGGGGCCCCCGTTCATGGAATCATGACTCCCGCAGCGCAACACTGGGCGACATGCGCTTGTCCGGTGCCACCCCATGAGAACCCGCTACCGCCGCAGTCTCTGGATCGTCGGCGTCATCGCCATCGTGCTCGTCGCGGCGCGCATCGCGATGCCGTACCTCGTCCTCGATTACCTCAACGGGCGCCTCGCGCGGATGGGCGCGTATTCCGGGCACATCGCCGACATCGACATCCACCTGTGGCGTGGCGCCTATTCGATCGACGGGCTGACCATCACCAAGGTCGACGGCAAGGTGCCCGTGCCGCTGTTCAACACCGCCCGTGCCGACATCTCGCTGAGCTGGCGAGCGCTCGCTCGGGGCCGTCTGCGCGGAAAGATCGATTTCTACGATCCCGTGCTCAACTTCGTCGACGGCCGTGGCGAGGGGGACACGCAGACGGGTAAGGGCGTCGACTGGCGCGCGCAGCTCAAGGCGCTCGCGCCCATCCGGCTCGACGAAGTCAACGTCATGAACGGCACGGTCACCTTCCACAACTTCGTCTCCCGTCCGAAGGTGGATCTGAAGATGACCGACGTGAACGCGGCGGCGAGCAATCTGACGAACGTACAGGGCGAGGGTGGCTCCCGCGTGGCCCATCTGCATGCCACCGCCAAGGTGCTCGGTGACGCGCCTCTGGAAACCAGGGCCGAATTCGATCCGCTGGAGCGTCTCGGCGATTTCCGTTACGAGTTGAGCGTCCGCAACATCAAGCTGGTGAAGGCCAACGACCTGGCCCGTGCCTATAGCGGGCTCGATTTCGCAGGCGGTGAAGGCGACTTCTTCATGGAGCTGCAGGCGAAGGACCGCCAGCTCAACGGTTATGCCAAGCCGCTGTTCCGCGGCCTGAAGATCTTCAGCTGGAAGCAGGATGTCGTCGAGGAAAAGAAGAATCCGGTGAAGCTCGCCTACGAGGCGGTCGCCGAAGGCGTCACGAAGCTGTTCAAGAACCAGTCGAAGGACCAGTTCGCGACCCGGGTGCCGATCTCGGGCAGCATCGACGCGAAGAACGTCTCGGCCATGGAGGCCATCGTCGGTGTGCTTCGCAACGCGTTCGTCGAGGCATACAAGCCGAACCTCGAACACCTGACGACGCGGCCGAAAGACGAATAGCCGACTTGGCAGGGGCGGCCAAACGCGCGAAAGTGCGGGCCAGTTTTCCAGGCAGGCAGCCGACTCCATGACCGCGACACCCCTCCACGTCCTGATCCTCGCCGCCGGCGAGGGCAAGCGGATGAAGTCCGCCTCCGCCAAGGTGCTGATGCCGCTCGCGGGCCGGCCCCTGCTGGCGCACGTCGTCGCCGCCGCGCGGGCGCTCGATCCGCAGGGCGTGCACGTGGTCTACGGTCACAACGGCGAGCAGGTGCGCGAGGCGTTCGCCTCCGACACGGGGCTCGGCTGGATCGAACAGCGCGAGCGCCATGGCACGGGGCACGCGGTACGAACCGCGCTGGAGGCGCTCCAGGCCGACGGCAAGCTGGAAGGGCGCGTGCTCGTGCTCTACGGCGACGTGCCGCTGATCCGCGCCGAAACGCTCGCCGCGCTCGTCGGGTCGGACCAGGGCCTCGCGATGCTCGCCACGCGCCTCGCCGATCCGAAGGGCTATGGGCGCGTCGTGCTCGACGCGTCGGGCCGCGTGCGCCACGTCGTCGAGGAAAAGGACGCCAGCGCCGCGCAACGCGCGATCGACATCGTCAACACGGGCATCGTCGCCGCCGATGCGAATCGCCTGCTCGACTGGACGCGGCGCCTGCGCAACGAGAACGCCCAGGGCGAGTACTACCTCACCGACGTGTTCGAGATGGCCGCGGACGAAGGCGAGCCGGCGGCGTGCGTGGATTGCGATCCCGTCGAGGCGTCGGGTGCCAATGATCCCTGGCAGCTGGCCGGGCTCGAGGCGCTGTATCGCGAACGCAGCGCACGCGCGCTCGCGCTCGCCGGCGTCCGCCTGGCGGACCCGTCGCGCCTCGACGTGCGCGGCACCGTGACCACGGGCCGCGACGTCGAGATCGATGTCAACGTCATCTTCGAAGGCGACGTGACCCTCGGCGACGACGTGCGCATCGGTCCGTTCACGCGGGTGCGCAACGCGCGGCTCGCGGCCGGCACGGTGGTGCTCGCCCATTGCGATCTCGATGGCGTGGCCACGCACGGCCCATGCACCATCGGTCCGTTCGCGCGCCTGCGGCCCGGTACCGATCTCGCCGCCGGCGTGCACATCGGCAACTTCGTGGAAACGAAAAACGCGACGATCGCCGAAGGCTCCAAGGCGAACCACCTCACGTACCTCGGCGATGCCGTCATCGGCAGCAAGGTCAACATCGGCGCGGGCACGATCACCTGCAACTACGACGGCGTGAACAAGAGCCGCACCACGATCGGCGACCGCGTCTTCGTCGGCTCGAACAGTTCGCTCGTCGCACCGGTGACGCTGCACGACGGCGCGACGATCGGCGCCGGCTCGGTGATCACCAAGGACGCGCCGGCGGACACCCTCACGTTGTCGCGCGCGCGACAGGCGTCCATCGACGGCTGGCAGCGACCGGTGAAGAAATCCTGAGCGCCTAGCTCCGGTAACGCCAGCCGTCGATTTCCACCAGCAGTTCCTCGCGGCAGATATCGCCGTGGAGCAGGAGCATCGGCGCTCGCGGCAGGTGCTTCGCCGCGAAAGCGCGCACGGCCTCGGCGTGCGCCGGATGCCGCACGTACGCCTTCAGTGGCGCGTCCGCGTTGAAACCCGGCGGCAGGCCGCCCGCGACGAGCAGCGCTTCGAGGTTGCGCAGCGTTTCGGCAAGCTGGGCGTCGATGTCGCCGGCGTGTGCCGACGCATGGCCGACCACGGCGGCCGTGCCGGAAATCGCCAGCACGTCGTCGGCCGGCAGCAAGGTGGCGCGCGCGAAGCTCGGCGGCGTGCGGCCGTACTGGCGCGGATACTGCCACGCGCTCACCTGGCGGGGGTTCTCCACCCGCGTGCCCGGGCGGTCGGTGGCGAGCAGGTACACCTGCAGCACGTCGCGGTCCGCGTGGTGACCGATGGCGGTGGCCGCGGGAAAGCCCTGCGCGAAGACATCGCCCATGCCGCCGATGCGGCCCGTGCAGAAATGCTTGTAGCGCTCGTCGTCATCGTCACCGGCGTTGATCGCGCCGAGGTAGTTCCAGATCCGCTGGACATGACGCTCGGGGCCTCGGGCGACGAAGCGCGAGAGCAGCTCGTACGCGTGCCGGGCGGCACCTTCGATGCCGCCATAGGCCGATTCACGGCACTCGACCGCCGCGAAGAGCCATCCGCCGCCGCGCGACCAGCGCAGGTCGCCGTCGCGGCCATGGGTCACCTCCGCGTCGACTTCCCAGGTTTCGACCACCGCGTCGCCGAACGGCTCCAGCGCGACGCGGAACCAGCGCGGATCGTCGACGGCGTCCGGGCCGTCGCCGAAGCCGAAGGCCGCCAGCGTCGTGGGACCGGGCTCGACCGGTCCGGTGCGGTAGCGGACGCGTGGCGCCGCGGGGGCTGTCGACGGCGCGGACGCGCGCATGTCACTGGCTTCGAGCATGGAGTCTTCCGTTCTGACGCTTCGTCCCATCATATCGTCCCCCCGCCGGGCGGAAGCGTGAAGCCGCCCTTCAGGAGCCTGAACGCTCCGCGGAGGGCCGCGGAAGCCGTGTGATAAACTCCGCGGCCGCTGCCATCCGGGGGGAGGCAGGAACATCCAGGACCTGGAAACGAACATGGCAACGCAGACCGCAGCACAGCAAGAACTCGCAGAACTCATCGTCACCAGCCTCAACCTGGAGACGGTGAAGCCGGCTGACATCGACCCGGAGGCGCCCCTGTTCGGCGGCGACCTGGGCCTGGACTCCATCGATGCCCTCGAGATCGCCCTCGCCGTTTCCAAGCGCTACGGCTTCCAGCTGAAGTCCGACAACCCGGACAACCGCACGATCTTCACGAGCCTGCGCTCACTGTCCGAGCATATCGAGCAGCACCGCGCGGCCGCCTGAGCCTCGCGCGTGCGCCGGGGCGGAACGTTTCGCCCCGAACCTCAACGGCGGACGTCGTCCGCCATGCTCGTGGGCCGTAGATGCCGATGACCGAATCCGTCGACACCGCATCCTTCGTGCGTCCGCTGCGCTTCGACGCCGCGCACCCGAGCTTCGCCGGTCACTTTCCCGGCCGTCCGATCGTGGCGGGCGTCCTGCTGCTCGAGGAAGCGGCCGCCGCGCTGCGTGAATGGCGTGGCGTCGGGATCCGTCAGGTCGTCGACGCGAAATTTCTCGCGCCGCTGCTGCCGGGCGAGGACGCCGACGTCGAGCTGGTCGCCCAGGATGCCGGCCGCGTCCGCTTCACGGTGCGCCGTGCCGGCGAGACGCTGGTGCGCGGCACGTTCGAGGCCGGCTGATGAGCCACTGGAAGCAGCGCGAAGGCGGCGGCATGTTCGCCATCTGGACGATCCGCACGATCGCCCTGGTGCTCGGCCGGTCGGTCGCGCGGCTGCTGCTCTATCCGATCACCCTGTATTTCTTCCTGCGCCGCGCGCACGAGCGCGCCGCGTCGCGGCTCTACCTCTCGCGCGTGCTCGGCCGTCCCGTGACCGGACGCGACGTGTTCCGGCACATCCACATGTTCGCCGCGACGCTGCTCGACCGGATGTTCTTCCTCGCGCGTGGCGAGAAGGACTTCCGGGTCGAGGTCGAAGGCCTCGCCGAGCTCGACCGATGCATCGACGCCGGCCGTGGGGTGCTCCTGATCGGCTCGCACCAGGGCAGTTTCGAGGCCCTGCGCGCGCTGGGCGCGCGCCGCCCCGACGTGCCGCTGCGCGTGGTGCTCGACAAGCAGAAGACGCCCGCGCTGACGACCGTGCTCGAAGCGCTCGCGCCGGACGTCGGCGCCGCGGTCATCGACGCCTCGCTGGGTGGCGCGTCCGTCGCCCTGGCGATGGCCGAAGGTGCGGCGCAGGGCGGCATGGTGGCGCTGCTGGCCGATCGCGGGCATGCGGGCGAGGCGACGCTCGATGTGCCGTTCCTCGGCAAACCGGCGCCGTTCCCGGTCGGCCCCTGGCTGCTGGCGTCCGCGCTGAAGATTCCGGTGGTGCTGTGCATGGGCATCTACCTCGGCGGCAATCGCTACCGGCTGATCTTCGAGGCCTTCTCCGATGGCATCGAGATCCCGCGCGCCCAGCGCAAGGCCGTGCTCGAAGACATCGTCGCCCGTTACGCGGCCCGCGTGGAACACTACGCACGCGTCTATCCCTTCAACTGGTTCAATTTCTATGACTTCTGGCAAGAAATGGGTCCTGCTGCTGACGAGCCTGCTGCTTCCGCTCGCCTCCCTCGCCACTCCGACGCCTGATGCCGACGACGCGAACGCGCTGATCGCCAGCCTGCACCGGCCGGCGCCGGCACGCACGCCGTTCGCCGAGGCGCGCTTCATGCGCGTGCTGGACAAGCCGCTGGTGGTTTCCGGCGAACTCGGCTGGCTGGGTGGCGACAAGCTGGAGCGTCGCGTCGAGAAGCCGGCGAAGGAGGTCTCCACGATCGCCGACGGCGAGGTGACGCAGGAGCGCGAAGGCAAGAAGCCGCGCAGCTTCTCCCTCAATCGCGCGCCGCAGCTCAAGGTGCTGCTCGACAGCTTCGTGGCGCTGCTCGCCGGCGATCCGTCGCGGTTGTCCCAGTCGTTCGACGTCACCCTTGGTCGTGACGCGGATCGCTGGGCGCTCACGCTGACGCCGCGCGACGCGCGCGTCGCGAAGCAGATCGCGCGCATCCAGGTCTATGGCAGCGGCACGGTCGCGCGCTGCATGCGGATGGACGAGGCCGATGGCGACATGTCCATCGATCTCCTCGGCGAGCTCGCCGGGAGCATGCCCGCGGCGCCGACTCGCGAAGGCCTGATCGCCCAGTGCGGCGGCGCGATGTGAGGGGGCGTCGCCTCGGCATCCTCATCGGCTGGCTCGTCGCGCTCGCGCTGCTCGGCGCGGTCGTCGCCACGCATCTGAAGGTCGGCACCGACCTGCGCAGCTTCATGCCCGCGCCGACGACGCCCGATCAGAAACTGTTGATGGACCAGGTGGGTGAGGGCCCGGGCTCGCGATTGCTGCTCGTCGCCATCGACGGCGGCGACGACGCGACCAAGGCGGCGCTCAGCCGCGGCCTCGCGTCGGCGCTGCGCAAGGACGACGGCTTCACCCAGGTCGTCAACGGCGACTTCGACCTCGGCATGCTCGACAGTTCGCTGCTGCCGTACCGGTTCCTGCTCTCGCCGACGCTCGATCACGGCGCGCTCGACGAGACGTACCTCGCGGACGAACTGCAGCAACGCCTCGACGACCTCGGTTCACCCGCCGCGACGCTGCTGAAAGGCCTGCTGCCGCGCGATCCCACGCTCGAAACGCTGAAGCTCGCGGAGCGCTGGACGCCGGCGCGCTCGCCCGAGGTTCGCGAAGGCGTGTGGTTCTCGTCGAAGGGCGAGGCGCTGCTGCTCGCGCAGACGCGTGGCGCGGGTTTCGATCCGGGCGCGCAGGAAGCCGCGATCGGCCGGTTGCGCGCCGCGTTCGCCGCGCTGCCCGGCAGCGGCGGCTCCCACCTCACGATCAGCGGACCCGGCTACTTCACCGTGCTGGTGAACGCCCAGACGCGCGACCAGGCCGACTGGATCGGCCGCATCTCGACCATCGGCTTCATCGTGCTGATGCTCGTGGCCTATCGCAGCATCGGTGCGCTGCTCCTCGGCGCGCTGCCGGTGGCGACCGGTGCGCTGGTCGGCATCGTGGCGCTGACGCTGAGCTTCCCGGAGGTCCACGGCATCACGCTCGCGTTCGGCTTCACGCTGCTCGGCGTGGCGCAGGAATATCCCATCCGGCTGCTGAGCCATCGCCGCGCGGGCGAATCGGCCGTCGCCGCCGTGCGCGGCCTGTGGCCCCTGCTGCTCACGGCGATCGCCTCGGCGTGCATCGCCTACCTCGCGTTCTACGCATCCGGCGTCGGCGGCCTGAAGCAGCTGGCGGTGTTCACCATCGCAGGATTGCTCGCCGCGGGCTTCAGCACCCGCTACATGCTGCCGTACGTGCTGCCGGAGCACGCGCGCGACGTGTCCGGCATGCCGTGGCTCGCGTCGTTCCGCGATTGGCTCGACGCGTTGCCGCGACCGCGCTGGCTACCGCTGCCGATCGTCGCCGCCGTGCTGGCGATGCTGTTCTTCGCGCCGGGTCCGTTCTGGCAGAACGATCTTTCCGCGCTGACGCCGCTTCCGCGCGACCTGCTGATGAGGGACGCGCAGCTGCGCGGTGAACTCGGCGCCCCCGACGTGCGCTACCTGCTCGTCGTGCAGGCACCGGATGCCGATGGCGTGCTCCGCGCCTCGGCGGCGCTCGAGCCGCGGTTGCGCGAGCAGGTCGCGGCGAAGCACCTCGACGGGTTCGAGCTGGCCTCGATCTACCTGCCCGATCTCGCGACCCAGCGCGCGCGCCAGGCGAAGCTTCCCGACCGCGCCACCCTCGACGCGAGCCTCGGCGCCGCGCTCGACGGCATGCCGTTCCGCAAGGATCTGTTCGCGCCGTTCGAGGACGACGTCGAGACGGCACGCCACGCCGCATTGCTGACGCCGGCGATGTTCGCCCGTTCGCCCCTGGGCCAGCGCATCGCGTCGATGCTCGCGCACCGCGACGGTCACTGGGTCGGTCTGTCCACGCTGAGCGGCGTGCACGACGCGTCCGCCGTGGCCGCCGCCGTCGCATCGGCCGGCGTCGACGCGCGCCTGCTCGACCTGAAGGACGCGTCGGAATCGCTGGTCGCGGCGTACCGCACGCGCATCCTCCACGCCGTGCTGGCCGCGACGGCGTTGCTCTTCCTCACGATCACGCTCGCCCTGCGCAGCGTGCGACGCGCGTGGCACGTGCTCGCGCCGATGACGCTGGCCACGTTCCTCGTGCTCGCCGTCGAGCGCATGCTCGGCATTCCGATTTCGCTGTTCCACCTCGTGGCGCTGATCCTCGCGGCCGGTCTGGGACTGCATTACGCGCTGTTCTTCGAGCGCGACACCGGCGATCCGGCGGAACAGCGGCGCACCTTGCACGCCACCGTGGTCTGCGTGATCGCGGCCCTGCTGGTGTTCGGCATGCTGGCGTGGTCCTCGATCCCCGTGTTGCGCGCCATCGGCCTCACGGTGGCGCTCGGCGTCGGCTTCCATTTCTGCCTGTCGATCCTCATGGCCCCGCATGCTCGCAAAGACTGACTTCGTCGATCTCATCCCGCATGCCGGCGACATGTGCCTGCTGGATGCCGTCGTCGCCTGGGACGAGGGATCCATCCATGCGCGCAGCACGAGCCACGTGCTCGCCACGCACCCGCTGCGGGGCGCCGACGGCATGCACGCCGTGCACCTCGCGGAATACGGTGCGCAGGCGATGGCCGTGCATGGCGCCCTGCGTGGGCGCGACGAGGGCCGCACGGCGCCGCGTCCCGGCATGCTCGTGAGCCTGCGCGGCGTGAAGCTGGCGGTGGATCGCGTCGATACGCTGGACGGCGCGCTCGACGTGCACGCCGAATGCCTGATCGCCGATGCCTCCGGCGCGCAGTACGCGTTCCGCATCCTGCACGAAGGTCGGGAAATCGCCTCCGGCCGCGCCGCGGTGATCCATCCCGAAGGGTGAATCGCCGGCCCGGAGGGGCTTGAAAGGTGACTGATGAGGAGCCTGACCGCCACCCTCCGGACCGACGGAGACAAGTGTGGCCGCAGGGCGTCTCATGGATCGCGACGCCGAACCTCGCGCCGCGGGCGAAGGGTGGGAGCCGATCGTATCGGCGATCCCGCGGCAGCGGGCCCGGCGCGGCGACGTATCAGGCCACCGCGGGAAACAGCGCCATCCGCTCCGACTCCGTGTCCGCGAGATGCCCATACCCCTCGCGCACGGAAGGATGATCCACCGCGGCACGTTCAACGATCGTCGCCGCCAGCGCGCGCATCATGCTCACATTGCGCCGCAGGCGCGCGACCAGCGCTTCGTCGTCGAGGCGGTCGTGGAGCGTGCCGTTCATGTCGGCGAACCAGGCCAGGTCGCGCTGGTCGAGCATCGCGCGCGGGTTGCGCCGCTCCGAGACCTCGTGCCAGCGCTGGAAGAACGCCTGCATCGTTGTGTTGAGCTCGGTGGCCTCCGCGAACTCCGGCCCCATGCGCGCGATGAAATCCGAGTCGCCGAGGCGGCCCTGGAACACGATCTGGCAGAGGACGCCCCAGTAGTACGCGTAATCCCAGATCACCTTGACCGGAAGCACCTCGGGATCGCCGAACAGGTTGTACTGCCCGCGGTACATGCGCAGCGTGCCTTCGTAGAACGAGAAGAACAGCCGTTCGTAGTGGCGCGCGTGGGGTGCGAGTTTCTCGCCACGGCGATCGAGTCCGACCAGCAGCGTGATGTACGTGTTCGCGATCGCGATGAAGTCGCTGCCGGGCGAATAGAAGGGATCGAGGAACGCACCCGCTTCGCCCGTGAGCGCCCAACGGTCCGGCGAGAACATCCGCGAGCAGCCGTACGAGAAGTGGCGGAAGAAGGCGAAGTCGAGCAGCTTTTCGCGCCGCGACTCGACATGCCGCGCGACCAGCGGCTGATGTTCGCGCAGCCATTCCAGCGCGAGGTCGAACGTCTTCATGCCTTCGAGCGGATGCATCGCGGCGTCCGCGACGATGCCAACCGAGTGCGCACCGGAAGCCAGCGGAATGAGCCATACCCAATAGCCCGGGCCGACGAGATGGTTCGTGGAACGCCAGCGTTCGGGCGGATGGCAACGGTCCTTCCATTCGGCGTCGTCGCACCAGTCGTCGATGGCGAGGCGGTCGTCGATGCGGAACCACACGGCGTTCGCGTGGTGACCGTTGTCGCGGGTGAGGTCGAGCTTGCGTCGCATCAGCCCTGCGCGGCCCGAGGCGTCGAGCAGCCAGCGGGCGCGAAGCACGTCGTCGCCCTCGGCCGTCGACACGCGGATCGTATGGTCGTCCTCGCCCGGTCCCACGTCGAAGCCGCGCACGGTCACGCCTTCGCGGAAGTCGATCCCGCGACGCCGGGCTTCCTCGCCGAGGAAGTTCTCGAGGATGCCGCGGTCGATCTGGTAACTGGGCGTGGGAAGCACCGCGCTGACGCCGAGTTCGGTGATGTCGGCGATGTCGTCGAGGCCTTCGGAGAAGAAGAAGCGGAAGCCGAACTTGCGGATGTGCCGGGTCTCGAGATGGTCGCGCAGGCCGATCACGTCCGCGAAGTAATGCGCGGCGATCTCGACCGTCGACTCGCCCACCTTGTGCGCGGCCTCGGGCAGGGGGCGGCCCTGGCGTTCGAGCACGACGATATCCATGTCCGGATACGCGCCCTTGAGCTGCATCGCGAGGGAGAGCCCCGCGAGTCCACCGCCAAGTACCACCGCGTCGTGCGTCTTCCCATCCATTCGATGCAACCCCTGGTGCGATTGGTCCGGATCAGTGGCCGTTGCGGCCGCCACCGATGATCGTCGGCGCGCCGAGCGAACGGCGGTAACTGCCCACCACGCTCCCGTAATGAAAAATGCGGCCGATCGTGTAGAGGGTGATGCGCGACACGTCGCGCACCGGCTTGAAGTGGCTCATGCGGAAGTCGCCCTGGTAGCGCGAGGCGATCGGCACGGAAACGACACCGATGCCGCGCTCGCGGCAGGCGGTGATCAGGACGGCGGCCTCGAAGACGAAATGCTCCGCCGGTACGTCGACGAGATCGAGCACCGCGCGTGGATAGAAACGCTGGCCGCTCTGCGTGTCCGCGACGGGGCGCCCGCATGCCCACGAGATGCCCCAGTCGGCGACCGCGTTCGCGCGGCGCCGCCCGTTGGGCTGCTGCTCGCGTTCCAGCAGCCGGGCGCCGATGACGATGCTGCCGGGATGCCGCTCGGCCGCGGCGAGGATGGCGGGTATGTCGGAAGCGAGGTGCTGGCCGTCGCCGTCCATGGTGACCACGCCGTCGTAGCCCTGGCGGATGACCTCGCGAAAGCCCGTGCGCAGCGCTTCGCCCTTGCCTCGCCGCGTGTCGTGGCGAAGCAGCGTCACGGGAAGAGAGCGCACGATCGCCGGCGTGCCATCGTCCGACCCGTCGTCCACCACGATCACCGGGAGGCCGAGCGCCACCGCCTCGCCGACCACGCGCCCGATGGCCCGTTCCTCGTTGAGGCAGGGAATCAGGATGCAATAGCGAGGGGTCGCGGCGCTCATCCTGCGACTCCGACATCGATGTGCAGATCGAGGCCTTGGGCGGCCGCGACGCGGAGCGCCGTCGGGCGCGTCAACGCCAGCGCGCGCATCAACGGTATCGCGCGGGCCGACGGGTTGCTGGCGGCGATGCCGTCGAGCCATGCGTCACCCAACGGCTCGCCGCCGCTGTTGCCGGGCTCGGGGGTGATGTCGAGCCGGACGGCCGCGCCATCGGCGCGTGGCGACAGCACGAGCGCCACGGCGAACGGGCCGGTCGTCGTGGTCATCTCGCCGAGCGGTCCGCTGCCCGCGATGTCGTAGCTGGCCAGGAGCACGTCGCGATCGTCGGCGACCGCCAGCGTGGCCGCTTCCAGCAGCCCCGCGCCGAAGGCGTACTCGCCACCGGAGACGGCGCTCGAACTCGCATGGCAGTGCGTGGCGATCGTCCAGTAACCGGCGGGCGCGTTGTGCACCGAGTTGTGGAACTTCGTGGGCGAGAGCTCGGCCGGCGCGGTGGCCAGCGTCTGGCACATGTAGTCGGTGATCACCTGGTCGCCGTGCGCGGACGCGAAAACGCACGGCAGCGTGTCGGCTTCGCGTCCGCTCATGCGGACGGCCTGACCGGCGGCGGCCGCCGCCAGCAGTACGCTTTCGGGCGCGCGACGGCGTTCGTTGGGCGGCAGCACGTCCGCGGCGGGTCGTGCCGTTTCGCCAGCCGTCGCGGCACCGCTCACGATCTCGCGGAAGGCATGCCAGTCGCCGGCGCCGGGTGCCCACAGGCCGATGCCGCCGACCCAGACGGAGAGTGCCGCGCTCATGCGAGATACCCCGCGCGGGCGAAGGCGAGGCAGGCGTTGTTGCCACCGAAGCCGAACGAGTTGCTCAGTGCGATGCGGATGTCGCGCTCCTCGCGCGTCCATGCCATCTGCGGCCCGCAGAGTGGATCGGGCGCGTCGGCGCCGAGGTTGCCCGGCACGCTGCCGTCGCGCATCGCGAGCAGGGTGATCGCCGTCTCCAGGATGCCGGCGGCGCCGAGCGTGTGCCCGGTGAAGCCCTTGGTCGAGCTCGCCCGTGTGGACGCCGGGAACGCGCGGGCGACCAGGGCCGCCTCCACCTCGTCGTTCTTCTGGCTGGCCGTGCCGTGCAGGTTGATGTAATCGACGTCGCTCGGCTCGATGCCCGCGCGCGCCAGCGCGTCGCGCAGGGCGAGCTCGGCGCCGAGGCCTTCGGGATGCGGCGTGGACATGTGGTGCGCGTCGCTCGCCTCGCCGTAACCGATCAGCAGCGGCGCATCGTCGTCGCCGACGGCGCGCTCGAGCAGCGCGAATCCGGCGGCTTCGCCGATGGAGATGCCGCTGCGCCGGGCGTCGAAGGGACGGCACGGTTCGGGCGACACGAGCTCCAGCGCGTTGAAGCCGAAGAGCACGCTGTCGCAGAGGGTGTCGGTGCCGCCGACCACGGCGGCGTCGATGAGGCCGAGGCGGATCATGCGCTCGGCGTTGGCGAAGACCTTCGCGCTCGACGAACAGGCGGTGGCCACCGTGAGGCAGGGGCCGTCCAGATCGAACGCGGCGGCGACGAAACCCGCCAGCGAATGCGGCGTGTGGATGACCGCCCGGTGCAGGTCGGCCGGCATCCGGCCGTCCTCGAGGCGGCGGTAGCCTTCCTCGGTGGAGCCGATGCTCGCGGTGGACGTACCGAGCAGCACGGCCACGCGTGCCGAGCCGTAGCGTTCGCGCGCGGCGTGGACCGCGTCGGCGAAGCCGTCCTGCTGAAGAGCCAGCCAGGCGAGGCGGTTGTTGCGGCATTCCCACTCGGCGAAGCGGGCGGGCAGCGGTTCGTCCTCGACCCCGGCGACGCGGCCGATCCAGCACGCGAGCGGGGCGACGCTGAAGTCGTTCGGGGCGAGGCCACCGCGCGAGGCGGCGAGGGCGTCTGCGTGGGCGCTGAGCCCCCGGCCGAGGGCGGATGTGGCGGTGTACGCGCGGATGGCGAGAGGAGGCATGGGATGGGGCATGCCGCGAGCCTATCCTTTTTGCTCGGTAGCGTCGCGTGAACGCAAATCGTCGTTCAGCGATTGCACCCCGGAGCGACAGTACGCAGACTGTGCGTCTTCCCGCGGACCCGAGCGATGTCCGGTATCCAGGCACCGAAAATCCTGCGCCGAGGCGTATGGCGATACCTCAGCGACCGCGACATCCTCGTGGCGGCGTTCGTCACCGCGATCGCGTTCGCCGCCACGGCCGGGCTGCTCTACGTGGCCCACGTCGCCCGGGTGGTGTGGCTGGCCACGCGTAGCCCGGCGAGCGCGCCGTCACGCCGCACGTTGCTGGTGTTCGGTCGCCGTCTGGTGGACGACCGGCCCGAGGCCGATTTTCGCCAGCGTCTGGCGCGCGCGCGGGATGATGCGCTGGCGGGTTTCGCCTCGCGGGTGTATCTCCTCGGCGGTTTCAGTGGCGGGTCGGTGAGCGAGGCCGAGGCGGGGCGGCGCTGGCTGCTGGGCGAAGGCTGGCCGCGGGCGGTGCCGCTGGCGCTGGAACAGATGTCGATCGACTCGCTGGAGAACCTGCGCCATGCGCGCGTGCTGCTCCGGGAGCGCGACGACGACCCGTTGCCGCCGGTGTGGCTCGTGACCAGCCGCTACCATCTGGCGCGATGCCTATACCTCGCCCGGCGGCTGGGTTTCGACGCCGGGCCGGTCGCCGCCGAGTCGCATGTTCCGTGGACCCCGCGCTACGCGATCCGTCTCGCGATGGAGGCCGGGTATCTGATGTGGATCGACACCGGCATGCGCTGGGCCGCGCTCACGGGCAACCATCGGATGGCGGCGCGTATCACCTGACCGTGGCGGCTTGCCGCAGCGGTGCCGCCGCGTCCACTTGCTAAGCTCCCCGCCTGTTCCCCTCACGAAGCGGCGCCACCCATGTCCGATCAAGCCGATCTCGCCGAAGCCTACCTGCACGGACTCCAGGACCGGATCTGCGCCGCCATCGAGTCCATCGACGGCAAGGCACGGTTCGAGGAAGACGCGTGGACCCGTCCCGCGGGCGGTGGCGGACGCACCCGCGTGCTTCGCGACGGCGGCATCTTCGAGCAGGCGGGCGTCAATTTCTCGCGGGTGTCGGGATCGCCGTTGCCCCCGAGCGCCACGGCGCACCGGCCCGATCTCGTCGGCGGCAGCTTCGTGGCGACCGGTGTTTCGCTGGTGCTGCATCCGCGCAACCCGTACATCCCGACCACGCACGCCAACGTGCGCTACTTCGAAGCCTCGAAGGAAGGCGTGGAGCCCGTCTGGTGGTTCGGCGGCGGTTTCGACCTGACCCCGTACTACCCGTTCGACGAGGACGTGCGTCACTGGCACCGCGTGGCGAGGGACCTCTGCGAGCCTTACGGCGACGACGTCTACGACCGCTACAAGCGCTGGTGCGACGAGTACTTCTACCTCAAGCACCGTGGCGAGACGCGCGGCGTGGGCGGGCTGTTCTACGACGACGTCAACGAGGGCGGCTTCGACCGCTGCCTCGACTTCACCCGCGACGTCGGCGACGGATTCCTCGAGGCCTATCTGCCTATCGTCGAGCGTCGTCGCGACATGCGCTACGGCGAACGCGAGCGGGAGTTCCAGCTGTACCGCCGTGGCCGCTACGTCGAGTTCAACCTCGTCTACGACCGCGGCACCCTCTTCGGGCTGCAGTCCGGCGGGCGCACTGAGTCGATCCTGATGAGCCTGCCGCCCCGCGTGCGCTTCGAATACGCCTACACGCCGGAGCCGGACAGCCCCGAGGCGAAGCTGTCCGAATACCTCAAGCCGCGCGAGTGGCTGTGAGGCGAAACGCCGATCAGGGCGAGGCGCCCGAGAACTTCTTCGCGGTCGCGCCATCGATGCGGCCGACGGTGGCCGAGTCGCTGACGTAGAGCTCGACCTCGCGTTCGAACCGGAGCGTGCCCTGCACGACGGCATGCGGACCGATCACCACCCTGGGCACGCGGCTGTTGCCGTTGAACCAGCTCATGCTCGGCTTCTTGACGACGATGCCGCCATCGATCCGCGCGCCCTCGCCGATGGTGATGTCCGAGTTGGTCGTCTCGATCCCGCCGCCGACGTGCGCCCCCTCGACGGTGATGTCGCCGTTGACGTTCGACAGCTGGCCCTTTACATCGGCGCCCTTCTCCAGCTTCAGGCGGCCGTTGACGGTTTCCACCGTGCCCGAGACCTGGGCCTTCTCGTGCAGCGTCACCGCGCCGTTGACCGTCTCCGCCTTGGTGGCCGACGCGCCTTCGCCCAGCTCGACGGCGCCGTTCACGGTGCTGGCTTCCTTCACCACGGCACGGTCGCCGATACGAACGGAGCCGTTCACCGAACTGACGTCCCCGGCCCGCTGTCCGGCCTCGACCGAGGCGGTGCCGTTGACCTTGCTGACATCGCCATCGTCCGCGAAGGCGGCGCCGGAGACGGACAGGGCGATGAGGATCGAGAGAAGCGTGCGGCGCATGGGTCGGACTCCACGGGTGACTGAGCCCCTAGGATGCACCCCTCCGGCGCAAGGTTTAGCGTGACTGACGGCAGGGGGGGCGGGCCGGAGGCGATCAAGTTGACGCGACCGACCCCTCGCCCCACCATGGCTTTTTCCCTCGCATCGAAACGAACGCCATGTACAAGCTCGTCATGATTCGCCACGGCCAGTCGGCCTGGAACCTCGAAAACCGCTTCAGCGGCTGGGCCGACGTCGACCTCAGCGAGCAGGGTATCGCCGAAGCCCGCGAGGCCGGCCGTCTCCTGAAGGAAGCCGGCTTCACCTTCGACCTGGCGCACACGTCGTACCTGAAGCGCGCCGTGCGCACGCTGTGGCACGTGCAGGACGAGATGGACCTGATGTGGGTGCCGGTGGTGACCGACTGGCGCCTCAACGAGCGTCACTACGGCGCACTGACCGGCCTCAACAAGGCCGAGACGGCCGCGAAGTACGGCAACGAGCAGGTGCACATCTGGCGTCGCAGCTACGACACGCCGCCGCCGGCGCTCGAGGCCGGCGCGAAGTCGTTCGCGGACGACGCGCGCTACGAGGGCATCGACGTGCCGCTGACCGAGTGCCTCAAGGACACCGTGGCCCGTGTGCTCCCATACTGGCACGAGGTGCTGGCGCCGGCGATCCGGTCGGGTAAGAACGTCGTCATGGCGGCCCACGGCAATTCCATGCGCGCGCTGGTGAAGTTCTTCGACGACATCTCCGACGACGACATCGCCGACCTCAACATCCCCAACGGCATCCCGCTCGTCTATGAATTCGACGCCGAGCTGAAGCCGGTGAAGCACTACTACCTGGGCGACCAGGCGGAAATCGAGGCGAAGATGGCCGCCGTGGCCAACCAGGGCAAGGCGAAGTAATCGCAGGGCTGGGTGACATCCGTCATCCCCGATGCCTCACAACCGCCCCTCGTACCGAAGGGCGGTTCGCGCGAATCTGGTACCACACCGTCCACGAGGCCATCGCCATGCTCGCCCCATCCGCCCTCCCGCTGCTCGTCGCCCCGCTCATGGCCTTCGCCGTCTACCGCCGCGTCCGCGGCAGCTTCGGGCGGCAGCCGATCCGGACGACGCGGATGAAGGTCCGCATCGGGATCTTCGCCGTGGTGATCGGCCTCGCGATGCTCTCGGGGCTGCAGGACATCCGTCTGGCCGAGGGCGTTCTCGGGGGAGCCCTGGCGGGCGCGGCGCTCGCCACATTCGTCGGCCTGCGCCTGACGCGCTTCGAGGCAGGCGCCGGCGGCACCGACTTCTATATCCCGAACCCCTGGATGGGCGGCGCGCTGACCGCGCTGCTGGTGGGGCGGCTCGCCTGGCGCTTCCTGATGTTCGCTCCCGCGCTGGCCGGTGGCACGGTCGCCGCGGCGCATGGGCCGGCCCCCGGCAACAGCCCGCTGACGATGGCCGTGATCGGTCTTACGCTGGGCTATTACCTCGCCTACTACGCGGGCATCCTCGTCCACCATCGCCGCTTCCTGCGCTCCCGGGCGCAGCCGGCCTGACCGGCGCGACGGCGTCCGTCAGAGGGCGTCGTTGTCCAGTTCGCCCGTACGGATGCGCACCACCTGCTCCAGCGGGCTGACAAAGATCTTGCCGTCGCCGATCTTGCCCGTACGGGCCGCCTGCTGGATCGCTTCGACGACGCGCTCGATCTGATCGTCGGCCACCGCGACCTCGAGCTTGATCTTGGGCAGGAAGTCGACCACGTACTCGGCGCCACGATAGAGCTCCGTGTGGCCTTTCTGCCGACCGAAACCCTTCACCTCGGTCACCGTCACCCCCTGGACGCCCACATCGGCAAGGGCCTCGCGGACGTCGTCCAGCTTGAAAGGCTTGATGATGGCGACGACCAGCTTCATGTAGTACTCCTGGGGGACGCGCCGGTTGCCGGCGCGCGGACGAGCATTGTGCCATCCGGCCGCGGGATCGTGTCCATACGGTGATCTGTAGGAAAACCCCTACAACACGTGTAGGCAACGACCTATAGCGCCTACAATCCCATCACTCTAAATTCATTCCACGACATCGAGGTGCGCAAGATGGATGTGCAGGGTATCGATCAACTCGCACAGCGATTGGCATCGTTGGTTCCGCCAGGGTTGGCGCAAGCGCGTGAGGATATGCATGCCAACTTCAAAGATATTCTGGCGCAGGGACTACGCCGCCTCGATCTCGTAACCCGCGAAGAATTCGATGTACAGAGTCAGGTCCTGGCGCGCACGCGCGACCGGCTCGAGCAGTTGGAAAAGCGCCTCGCCGATCTCGAAATCAGCGCGGCGCACCGCGGCCAGTAAGGACGGCTGCACAGCCCGGGACCGCCCCCGATCCGTCACCCTCACCCCGAGAGCGGTCGGGGGCGGTTATTTTCCCAGCGACCGCAAGGGAGTGCGTATGCGGAACGGAGCCCGCGAACACCTCGTCCACGCCCTTTGGCGCCCGATCCGTTACCGGTTACGATTCCCGGCGCCATGAGCCTCGCCGTCACCCTCTCTCGCGCGCAGGAAGGTGTCACCGCGCCGCAGGTCGTCGTCGAGGTCCACCTGTCCGGCGGCCTGCCATCCACCTCCATCGTCGGCCTGCCCGAAGCGGCCGTGCGCGAGGCGCGCGACCGCGTGCGCGTGGCCATTCAGAGCACCGCCTTCGACTACCCGAACCGGCGCGTCACCGTGAACCTCGCGCCGGCGGAGCTGCCGAAGGACGGCGGCCGCTTCGATCTCGCCATCGCTCTGGGCATCCTCGCCGCCGGCTCCCAGGTGCCGCGCGAACGTCTCGACGACTGCGAATTCCTCGGCGAGCTGGCGCTCTCGGGCGAACTGCGCGCCGTGCCCGGCATCCTGCCCGCGCTGATACGCGCCCGGCGTAGCGGCCGGCGCATCGTTGTTCCGATGGCCAACGCCGCCGAAGCGGCGCTGATCGGCGAGGGCGACGTCCTCCTGGCCGAAAGCCTGGCCGAGGTCTGCGCCTGGCTGCGGGGGCAGGCCGAGCTGACGAGCCCCGCGGCGGCCGACTTCTACCAGATGCCGACCTGCGGCCCGGACATGCGCGACATCCGCGGCCAGCACCAGGCGCGCCGCGCGCTGGAAATCGCGGCCGCCGGCGGTCACCACATCCTCCTCGTCGGCCCACCCGGTACCGGCAAGACGATGCTGGCCGAGCGCCTGCCGGGCATCCTGCCGCCGATGAGCGAAACCGAAGCGCTGGCCAGCTGCGCCGTGCGCTCCCTGTCCGGCGAGGACATCGATCCGCGTTGCTGGCGCCGGCGCCCGTTCCGCGCGCCGCACCACACGGCGTCCGGTGCCGCGCTCGTCGGTGGCGGATCCTCGCCGCGCCCGGGCGAGATATCGCTGGCGCACAATGGCGTGCTCTTCCTCGACGAACTGCCCGAGTTCACCCGCCACGTGCTGGAGGTCCTGCGCGAGCCGCTCGAGTCGGGACAGATCGTCATCTCGCGCGCGGCGCGGCAATCGACGTTCCCGGCGGAGTTCCAGCTCGTCGCCGCGATGAATCCCTGCCCGTGCGGCTACGCCGGCGACCCTCTCCACGAGTGCCGCTGCACGCCCGATCAGGTGCAGCGCTACCGCGCACGCATCTCCGGTCCGCTCCTGGATCGCATCGACCTGTGCGTGCAAGTGCCGCGCGTACCGATCTCCGAACTTTCGGCCCCACGCGGACCGCACGACGACGACAGCGCCACGGTGCGCGAGCGCGTGATGCACGCGCGCGACAAGGCGTTGGCGAGGGCAGGGCAACCGAACGCCGAACTCAGCGTCGTCAACCTCGAGCGCGACTGCGCGCTGCTCTCCGACGAACGCGAATGGCTCGAAGCCGCCCTCGACAAGCTCGGCGCATCGGCACGCGCCTACCACCGCATCCTCCGCGTCGCCCGCACCATCGCCGACCTCGAAGGCGGCAGCGGTTGCGTCGAGCAATCGCACCTCGCCGAGGCGCTGCATTACCGCCGCTTCTGAAGATCGGAATACGCACCACGCGGTCTGCTATGTTCGCGTCGGGACGACGTCCGCCGTGCTGAGGCAAATGCCGCGATGAGAACCTTACGGATGCGGAGCGGGCTGCTCTCCGGATTCTGGGCGCCTGTATCGGAGACGATGCATCACGAGTGCAGTTCTTTGCTGATCTCGAAGGTGCCACGGTCGATGAAGAGGCGCCCGATGGTGCGCGCCTTATCTTTCATATCCTCGAATTGCAGCGAGGTCCGTGCAAGGGCCAAGACACTTTTCGTGGCGCAGACCGTTTTCCCGTCGAGGGAACGGTGAACGACGCGGGTGGGGCAAGCGCCGAGGTCTACATTTATCACGTCGATGATCGGATCTACGAGCTCGAGATTCTCCGTCCAGACGCGAAACCCCTGTTGAAGCCGAACTGGAAAACTCTCAAGCCCCGATGACTGCTCGACGGGCACGTCGCGATGTGCGCGTAGGCAGCATCGTCAAAGAAATGAGATTACGCTCTAGCGAGGTGCCGGTGCATATGAGAGTAACGATATCTCCCCAGGAGCTTCGATTACTGGAGTCTCACGATGAGACGAAGGATCTCACGCGAACTGTCGTCGTCCGGGCGCATAGGCTGGTGCTGGAGGGCACGGGTTATCAGCTCGCCATGCTGCGAGAAGCATGCGGGGACCTGCTTGTCAGGATCGGTTTCGACGACGACTTCAACCCGAACGCTACCGGGCGAATGCTCGAGGATCTCATCGATAAACTGTTCGAAGACGAGGTCGGTTCGCTTTAGTGACGCGCAGCCCACCCGGTCTTATTTCTTGGCGCCAGATGGATTCGAAGCATGCAGACCGCCTTGCTGGTCCTGATGTGGCTTCCAGTGATCGTGCTGGGGCATGTGCTTTCCGCGATCCTTTTCAAGGGAGGCTCGCCAGCGAGCTATGTGTTCGAGGCCGTGTGGCCCGTAGCCAACGCTTTCCTTGCGTACATGTTCTGCAAGAAAGGCGAAGGGATCCTGGTGATACGGCTGGTGACGTTCTTCATTTTCGAAGTAGCGGCCCTGGCCATCGTACTGCTGTACTTCGGATAGACGGACCGGGCGAATCCGTAGATGTGGGGGCGGACAGCGGACGTCGACCTATTCCTCCGAGGTCGACGCCGGCCATTCCGGCGCATCGGGGTCGAAGACGAGGATGTCGCCCGGCTGGCATTGCAGGTACTCGCAGATGGCGGCGAGGGTGCCGAAACGGATGCCGCGCACTTTTCCCGACTTCAACAGCGACAGATTGCTCTCGGTGATGCCGACATGGGCGGCGAGGTCGCGCGATCGCACCTTGCGCAGCGCCAGCATCACATCCAGGCGAACAACGATTCCCATGCGTGGTCTCAGACGAAGCCGCGGTTGTCGTCTTCGAGGCGTCGTGCCTCGTCGAACAGGCGCGCGATGAAGAACAGGAGGGCGGCGACGATGAGGGCGAGCACGCGCCCGTCGTCGAAGCCGACGGTGATGAGTCCATGCCCACCATGCGCGACGAACAGGCTCAGCTGCATGATCGGCGGCAGGAGCAGGTCGGCGACGACGGACAGCAGGTAGAACAGCGCGAAGCGCCGGAAGCTCCGCGTCATCGAGCGACCGAACGGATCGCCCGCCTCGACCGCCCGCAACGTCGTGGCGAGGGATAGCAGGCTCAGCACGGCCAACGCGATCACGACGCCGCTGGCGACCAGACGCCACACGCGCGGCAGCGCCTGCCCGGTGACCTGGATCACGCTGTTGTCCGACACCACGGATACGCCGAGCAGCATCAGCACGAGCAATGTGCTCGCCGCGAGCGTTAGCCAGCGCAGCTGCCGAGCCCGGCGTTGCACGAATTGCGATCTCATTGTTGAACGGCCATTGTTTTCTGTATTACAGTAAATAAAGTCGGTTTAACGAAGATTACCGAACGCATGGCGGCGGCGCAACCGTCGGTGCGACGTAGCGCCGTGCCCGACGAATTCAGCTGCGCCGCCCGCGGCGCGAACCCTGACCCTGACGACAGGTTGCTTCTCATGAAAACACGTTATGTCCGGCACCTCATGGCCTTGCTCGCATGCGCGGGCTCGCTCGGTGCCATGGCTCATCAGTCCGATCCCACCCGTCGCGCCGAGGATGCGCTCGACGCGTGGCGAATGAACGAGGTGAGCGCGCTGTTGCCGACGCTACCCGAGACGGCCGCGGCCGATTACGTGCGCGGGGTCGCCGCGAACCGCGTGAACGACATCGAGGGGTCGAAGCGCTATCTTCTGCGTGCGCTGCCGCGGCTGGAGCAGGCGCATTCCCCGCTGGCGCTGAATACGCTGTTCGCCCTCGCCGACGACTACCAGAAGAGTTACGCCTACGCCGACCAGGCACGCGTCCTGCGCGACGTGTTGCAGGACCACGGTGCCGAACTCACGCCCGGGAACGTCCCGGGGGTGAAGAGCGTCCTGGCGCTGGCAAGCGGGCTGGCCGGCTCGCCGCCGCAGACCGTCACCTTCTCCGGGCCGTCGCAGGTGCCCATCCGGCGCAATCCCCTGGGCACCCTGGACGTAGAGGCCGTGGCGAACGGGGTCAGCGGGTCATGGATGCTCGACTCCGGCGCCAACTACTCCGTCGTCAGCGAGAGCTTCGCCAGGCAGCTCGGGCTTTCCGCGACGGGCGCGATCGACGGACTTGCGAGTAGTACGGATGCCACGTTCCAGAGCAAGGTGGCCGTCGTCGATGAGATTCGTCTCGGCAGCGCCACGCTCCGTCACGTCGCCGTGCTCGTCGTTCCCGACGAGCAGCTGATGATGAAGCTGCCGACGGCCCAGCATCAGATTTCGGCGGCCTTCGGGTTCCCTGTCTTTCAGGGCCTGGGCCGGATCCGCTTCATCGGCGACAAGGCGATCGCGATCGGTTCGGAGGCCGATGCCGTCGACGACGGCACGCCGCTCTTCATGGCCGACCTGAGTCCGGCCGTCCTGCTGCGCGTGGAGGGGGACATGCTTCCCTTCATCCTCGACACGGGTGCCAGCGCGACCGGTCTGACGTATCCGTACTGGAAGAGGGTGAAAGCACGCGCGAAAGACTGGCCGCACGCCCAGCATGCGACGGCGGGCGCGGGAGGAACGCGCAGCTACGACACGGTCAGGCAGCCGGAATGGAAGGTCGCCGTCGGCGGCGGCGACGTGGTGCTGAAGAACGTGCGCGTCGAGACGGTCAGTCGCGCCGGCGTGGGCAGCGCCCCGATGTTCGGCATCCTGGGGCAGGATCTCTGGGCGAACGCCGCCGGCTTCACGCTCGACTTCCGGTCGATGCGCTTCCGCATCGACAAGACCACGGCCGGGTCTACGGCCGCGCTGCGGTGAGCAGCGGCCACGCCGCCATGGCGGAGGCGACGACGGAATGCAGTTCGTCCGTCGTCGTTCCGCCTCGCGCGCTGAGGCTCAGGCCCCTGTAGACCGTGGCGTAGAACGCGGCCACGGCCGCGATGTCGGTTCCGGCGGGGACGTCACCGTCGGCGACGCCCTTGCGCAGCCGCGCCGAGAAGTTCTCGTTGTTGGCCTCGCGCAAGGCGCGGAGACCGGCCTCGACATCGGGAGGCAGGTCGCCCGCCTCGCCCGCCGTCTGCTCGACCATGCAGCCGCTCGGGAAATCGGTGCGGGAAAAGACGGTCACGGCGTTTCGCAACAACGCCTCGACGCTCGCGCGCGCGGTGGGCAGCGCCATCGCGCCCGATACGAGGTCCGCGTGGAGCGCGACGTAGCGGTCGACGGCCGCCCGGTAGAGGCCCGCCTTCGAACCGAACGCCGCGTAGAGGCTGGGCGAGGCGATCTCCATGGCGCCGATGAGGTCGTTCATGGACGTCGCCGCGAAGCCCTTCGCCCAGAACACGCGCATGGCCCGCTCGAGCACGGCGTCCCGGTCGAAGGTGACGGGGCGGCCGCGCCTCGGGGCGGGGGACTTCGGTTGACGGGGCATCGTCCTGCTCCTGATTTATTTGTCGATCATTACATAAATTGCTTGCAGCCGGAAAACAGCGCCGGTAGGATTTATGTATCGATCGACACATAAATCAACCAGAGGACCCGCCCATGACTTCTTCGACCCTCCCGCTCGCCGGAAAACGGGCGCTCGTTACCGGCGCGGCCCGCGGCATCGGTGCGGCCATTGCCCTGAAGCTCGCCGAAGACGGCGCCGATGTCGCGATCACGTACGAGAAGTCGGCCGCAAGGGCCGAGGCGCTGGTGGCCGAGATTCGTCGCCTCGGGCGCCAGGCCGTCGCGATCCAGGCCGACGCGGCGAGCCCGGATGCATCCGTCGCCGCGGTGCACCGTACCGTCGCGGAACTCGGCGGCCTCGACATCCTGGTGAATAACGCCGGCGTGCTGGTGGCGGGTGCGTTCGCGGACCTGACGCTGGAACAGATGGACCTGCAGCTGAACGTCAACGTGCGCGGCGTGTTCGTGATCACCCAGGCGGCGCTCAACCACATTCCGGACGGCGGTCGCATCATCACCATCGGCAGCAACGCGGGGCTGTCGGTGCCATTCCCCGGCATCGCCGTCTACGCGGCGACCAAGTCCGCCATGGAGAGCTTCACGCGAGGACTCGCTCGCGAGCTCGGCCCGCGCCACATCACCGTCAATCTCGTCCGGCCCGGCCCGATCGACACCGACATGAACCCGGCGGAAGGTCCGCTCGCGGCGTCGATCCTGCCGAGCCTTTCCATCGCCCGCTACGGCAAGACGCGCGAAGTCGCCGAGGCCGTGGCTTTCCTCGCCGGACCGGGCGCCGCCTATGTCACGGGCTCCGGCATCCTCGTCGACGGCGGCATCAGCGCCTGAGCGTCCGAAAGCATCGAAGGAGATAAGACATGACGAAGATGATCGTGGTCTGCACCGGCGACGAAGGCACCCGATTCGATCGCGACTACTACGCCACGGAGCACTTCCGCGTGGCGATGGCATCGTGGGGCAAGTACGGCCTTCAGTCCGCCGAGGCGTTCTTCCCCTACGCCGGCTCCGCCGAATGGATCTCCATCGGCGTCTACACCTTCGCTTCCGAACAGGGTGTGCACGACGCGCTGGCGAGTCCCGAAACCCAGCAGGTGATGGACGACGTGACGAACTTCACCGACGCGACCGTGGTGCTCAGAAGTCTGTTCACGCCGTTCTGAGCGACGCGGTCAGCGTTCCGCGAGCGGCTCGTCGGCAAGCATGCGGTCGGCGAGATCGAGCATCGCGCGCAGTCGATCCATGTGCCTCAGGTCCTGGTGGTAACCGACCCAGATGTCGCGCGACGGGGGCGGCGTATCGGTGTCGATGCGCTGCAACCCCGTGACGGCGTCGCCCAGCGGTCGCGGCAGCACCGCGAGGCCCATGCCGCGCAGGCACATGCGCGACTGCACGCTGCGGCTCGTGCTGGTGAAGGCGCGACGCGCGCGCGGGAAACGGTCGAGCAGCCACGCGACATCGGGGAAGTGCGCCTGCGCGGTGTTCATGAGGATGAGGCCGACGGATGCCGGATCGTCATGCATGGCGCGCACGGTCTCCGCCGAACCGTAGAGACCGTAAGGCATCGTCATCAGGCGGCGCTGCACGATGTCCGGTTCGCTGAAGGGCACGATGCGGAACGCGACGTCGGCGTCGCGACGAGAGAGATCCAGCAACCGATAGCTCGCGATGACCTCGGGCACGACGGCCGGATGCAGCCGGCTCATCTCGCTAAGGACGGGTGCGAGGACGTAGCCGGCGAACCACTCCGCGGACGATATCCGCAGGATGCCCTCGAGGCGTTCCTGGTTACCGGCGAGGCGCCGCTCCATCGACAGGGCGGCGTTCTCCATGGACTCGGCGAGGGCCATGACGGCGTCGCCCGCGTCCGTGAGCAGGAGCCCGTCGCGCGTGCGGCGGAAGAGGGGCTGTCCCGCTTCGTCCTCCAGCGCCTTCACCCGGCGGCCGACGGTCGGATGGCTGACGCCGAGACGGCGCGCCGCTTCGCCAAGGGACCCACCGCGGGTCACCGCCAGGAAGATCCGGACATCGCTCCATTCCATCTCGTCGGCCGTTCAAAAGTGAACGATGAATATGCAGCAATGGCAGTGCCCGGACAATCCTGTACGCGCCAACATGGTTCGCACCGTTTCTTTCGCCGAGGTCACCATGCCATCCGCATCGAATGCCGGACGTTCTCCGGCGCGGCCACATCCGGGCTCGCCGACCACACCGGTCTGGGCCGACGTGCCCGCGCGCACGTCGCGCCGCGGCGACTTCTGGATCACGGGCGATCGCGTCGAGAAGGATGGCGCGCACTACCAGGCGGGCCCGATGTACGTCGCCTGGGAGGCGCCCGTCGATGTCACGCAGGCACTGCCGATCGTGCTCGTCCACGGCGGCACGCTGCAGGGAACCGAATGGGGCGACACGCCCGACGGGCGTCCGGGCTGGGCGCAGCGATTCGTCGAAGCGGGTCATGCCGTGTTCGTCGTCGACCGGCCCGGTCACGGCCGCTCGCCGTACCATCCGGACATCCTCGGGCCGACCAGTCCACCGTTCTCCTACGAGCGCGGCCGTGCCGTGTATTTTCCCGAGGGCGGTGGCGAAACGCAGTGGCCGTTCGATCCGTCCGATGCGGACGCCTTCGACGCGTTCATCGCGGCGTACGGTCCCATGCCCGCCGATCTCGCGCATGCGCAAAGCCTCGACGCCGATCGCCTCGCGCGTCTGCTCGATCGCATCGGCCCGGCCATCGTCGTGACGCATTCCGCTTCGGGGCCCGATGGCTGGCTGCTGGTGGATCGGCGCCCGGATCTCGTCCGCGCGATCGTCACCGTCGAGCCCATGGGGCCGGCGTTCGGACACACGCCCGGTATCGGCACGCTCACCTGGGGCCTGACCGCGGCGCCCATGCGCTTCGATCCTCCGCGCGCCACGCCGGACGAGGTGCGCGCGGCCGCGGCGGAGACGCTGCGCATCCCGTCGCTCACCGGATTGCCCGTCGCGCTGGTCACCGGGGAAACGTCGGTGTTCGCGACCTTCGCCCCGTCCATCATCGGTTTCCTGGAGCACGCGGGCGCGCGTGTCGACCATCTGCACATGCCCGCGCATGGCATCCGCGGAAACGGGCACGGGATGATCTACGAAAAGAATTCCGACGACGTGCTCGCCGTCGTGCTCGCGTGGCTCGACGGTCTTCGCACCCGCTGACCGGTTCATTCCACGGCGCAGAGATCGAAGATCGTTTCGCGCAGCCAGCGATGCGCGGCGTCCGCATGGAGGCGGGGATGCCAGATGGCCGTCACCGTGATGTCGGGCGTCGTCACGGGCAGTTCGAACGGCGCGACGCCGTCGAGGGGAGGGCGGTGGATGTCGCCGAAGCCGCCGAGGAGCGCCGACCGCGGTACGAGCCCCAGCACGTCGGAGCGCCGGGCGATATCGATCGCATTCGCATGCGAAGGCACCACCATCGCGACGTTCCGCCGGAGGCCGAGTCGCGCCAGCGCGTCGTCGACGGGACTGGCGAACGACGCTTTACGCGACACCACCACATGCGGATAGGCGACGTAGCGTTTCGCGGTCAGCTTCGTGAGCAGCGGGTGCCCGGTGCGGCACACGCCGACGAAACGGTCGCGGAACAGCATGCGCGTTTTCAGCTCGGGCGCCGCGCTACCGAGCACGCCGATTTCCAGATCGATCGTGCCGTCCCGAAGCGGGAGCGCGTCCTTGTCGGGCTTCGGCACGAACCGGACGAGCACGTGCGGTGCGACGGTCACGATCCTGGCCATGAGCATCGGACCGACCAGCCCGACGAAGCTGTCGTTGGCGCGGATGGTGAACGTCCGCTCCAGCGACGCCAGGTCCAGGACATCGCTCGCTGGCTGGAGCACCGCGCGCGCATCGCGCGTGATGTCGTGCACCCGTCCCGCGATCCGTTCGGCGTAGGGCGTCGGCACCAGCGTCCGGCCCGCGAGCACGAGCAGCGGATCGCCGGTGGCGTCCCGCAGCCGCGACAGCGCCCGGCTCATGGCCGACGGGCTCAGTCCCAGGCGCTGCGCGGCCTTCGTCACGCTGCGCTCGGTCAGCAGCACGTCGAGCGTCGTGAGCAGATTCAGATCCACGTCCTGCATGCCATGTCCCCGAAAGCGCCCGAGCCTTGCGTCCGACGCAATCTACCATTGCTCGCCGCGCGTCTGGTGCAACGACGAGGGCGGACGCAGACTGGTTTCGTCCGCACCGAGGAGGTCCCATGAAACGAGTTGGCATCGAAGAGCACTTCGTGACGACGGAGGTCCTCCACGCATGGAGGGCCGCGGGTCTGGAAGCGACCGATCCGAGCGTGGCCTTCCACGCCGGTCCGATCGAGGGGCGGCTTCTCGACCTCGCGCAGGGCCGCCTCGCGTTGATGGACGAGACCGGGCTGGACGTTCAGGTGCTGTCGCTCACCACCCCGGCGCTGCACGATCTCGGTCCCGAGAGCGTCGAGCTGGCGCGGCGGACCAACGACGCGCTGGCCGCCGCGGTGGCACGTCACCCGGACCGCTTCCAGGCGATGGCCACGTTGCCGGTCTCGATGCCGGAGGAGGCGGCCCTCGAACTGGATCGCTGCGTTCGGACGCTCGGCTTCAAGGGCACGGTGCTGTGCGGCAAGGTCGGCCGGCGCCATCTCGACGACGCCAGTCTTTTCCCGATCTTCCAGAGCGCGGAGGCGTTGGGTGCGCCGATCCTGATTCATCCGCGCACGCCGGACGCCGCGGTGCGCGAGGCCTGCTACTCGGGATTCGCGCCGACGGTCGACGCCGCCTTCGCCACGTATGGCCTCGGCTGGCACTACGACGCGGGGCTCCAGTTCGTCCGGCTCGTGCTCGCCGGTACCTTCGATCGCCTGCCGAAGCTGCAGGTGATCCTCGGGCACTGGGGCGAGGTGGTGCTCTTCTACGCCGAACGGCTGGCGGCGATGGACCGCGTTTCCGGGCTGGCGCACCCCATCGCGTATTACCTGCGGAACAACCTGTACGTCACGGCCAGCGGCATGTTCCTTCCGCACTATCTGAGGCGCGCCGCCGACATCGTGGGCACCGACCGCCTGCTGTTCTCGACGGACTTTCCGTATCAGTACCGCGAAGGCAACGATGCGAGATCGTTTCTCGAGCGCTGCGGCCTTGCCCCCGAGGACATGGCCGCATTCGCCTCCGGCAACTGGGAGCGCCTGACGGCGGCGATGGTGCGGTGATCCGGCATGCCCCGAAAGAGTTAATACTTATTTCATGTACTGGATAGTTGACAAATAGGGGGTCGGGGCGGAGAATTCTGTACCAGGCGGTTCTCTAAAGGGCTGCCCGCCCCGCTCCGGTGCTGGATACCCCTCCCTCCCCCCGCTCCAGCACCGGAGCCCGGCCTTCTTCGAGCGGCCACCCCTTCGCCCGCATATCGGCCCGCCATCCTTGGCGCCGGCCGATTTTTCCTTTTGGGGTCCGGGATCACGCCGCCGAGGCGGGGTGGAACTGGTCTTCCTCGGTCGAGCCCGTGAGTGCCGACAACGAGCTGAGCGAACCGGCGATGACCTGGTTGACCGTGTCGAAGTAGCCCGTGCCCACCTCGCGCTGATGCTTGGCCGCGGTGTAGCCGTCCTTCTCGGCCGCGAATTCCGCTTCCTGCAGTTCGACGTAGGCCGCCATCTGACGATCGCGGTAGCCGCGCGCGAGCTGGAACATCGAGTAGTTCAGCGCGTGGAAGCCGGCGAGGGTGATGAACTGGAACGCGTAGCCCATCTCGCCCAGGCGCTTCTGGAACTGGGCGATCGTGGTTTCGTCCAGGTTCTTCTTCCAGTTGAAGCTCGGCGAGCAGTTGTACGCGAGCTTCTTGCCCGGGTACTTCGCGTGGATCGCCTCGGCGAAGCGGCGCGCCTCGTCCATGTCCGGCGTGGAGGTCTCGCACCAGATCAGGTCCGCGTAGGGCGCATAGGCGAGGCCGCGGCTGATCGCCTGGTCGATGCCCTGGCGCGATTCGTAAAAGCCTTCCACCGTGCGCTTGCCGGTGAGGAACGGCTTGTCGTGATCGTCGACGTCGGACGTGACGAGGCCGGCGCCCATCGCGTCCGTGCGCGCCACGATGAGGGTCGGCACGCCGGCGACGTCGGCGGCGAGACGCGCGGCGACCAGTTTCTGCACCGCTTCCTGCGTCGGCACCAGCACCTTGCCCCCCATGTGGCCGCACTTCTTCGCGCTGGCGAGCTGGTCTTCGAAATGCACCCCTGCCGCACCGGCTTCGATCATGTGCGACATCAGCTCGTACGCGTTGAGCACACCGCCGAAGCCGGCCTCCGCGTCGGCGACGATCGGCACGAGCCAGTCGATGCCGTCCTTGCCTTCCGCGTGATGGATCTGGTCGGCGCGAAGCAGCGTCTTGTTGATCTTGCGCACGACGTTCGGCACGGAGTCGACCGGATACAACGACTGATCGGGGTACATCGTGCCAGCGGTATTGGCGTCGGCGGCCACCTGCCAGCCGGAGAGATAGATCGCCTGGAGGCCGGCCTTCACCTGCTGCATGGCCTGGTTGCCCGTCAATGCGCCCAGCGCGTTGACGTACGGTTTGTCGTGGATCGAGCGCCACAGGCGTTCGGCGCCGCGACGGGCGAGGGTGTACTCCACCTGCACGGTGCCGCGCAGACGGACGACGTCCTCGGCGGTGTAAGGGCGCTCGACGCCGTTCCAGCGGTCGTTGTTGGTCCAGTCGAGCGTGATCTGTTCGGCGGTATGCGTCTTCATCGAAGGCTCCTTGGGGAAACGGGTGATCAGGCGAGGTGTTCGTAGGCGGGCAGGGTGAGGAAGTCGCGGAACTCGTCGGCGTGCGTGAGCGCGGCGATCAGTTCCGCCGCCTCCTTCGCCCGGGCGGCACCGGGGTGCGTGCTGCCGGCGAGCAGGTGTGCGTGTCGCGCGAGCGCGTGGTCGAAAAGGCTGCGCGTGATCGGCGCGTGGTCGCTGAATTCCACCGGGCCGTGATGCAGCCATTGCCAGAGCTGCGCGCGCGCGATCTCCGCCGTGGCGGCATCCTCCATGAGGTTGTGGATCGGCACGCAACCGAGGCCATCGAGCCACGCGGCCGTGTAGCGCAGGCAGACTTCCACGTTGTTGTCGAAGCCCTGGCGAGTGATCGTGCCGATGGCCGGCGCGATCAGCTGGTCGCGGCTGACCTCGACATCGTCGCGTGTGACGTGCAGCTGGTTCGGCGTCGGCATGTGCGCGTCGAAGATCGCCTGCGCGATGGGAACGAGGGCGGGGTGGGCGACCCAGGTACCGTCGTGGCCCGCCGTGACCTCGCGCAGCTTGTCCGCGCGAACCTTCGCCATCGCGGCCTCGTTCGCCGCGTCGTCGCCCTTGATGGGAATCTGCGCCGCCATGCCACCCATCGCGAAGGCGCCACGGCGGTGGCACGTGCGGATGAGCAGTTCGGAGTACGCCTTGAGGAAGGGCACCGTCATCAGCACCTGGCCGCGCTCGGGAAGCAGGCGGTCGGCGTGCGCGCGGAACGTTTTCAGGTACGAGAAGATGTAGTCCCAGCGCCCGCAGTTGAGGCCGACGACGCGTTCGCGCAGCGCATGCAGGATCTCGTGCATCTGGAACACGGCCGGCAGCGTCTCGATGAGCACCGTCACCTTCATGGTTCCGCGCGGCAGCCCGAGCACGCTTTCCGAGTGCGCCATCACGTCGTTCCAGAGCGCCGCCTCTTCCATGCTCTGCAGCTTGGGCAGGTAGAAGTAGGGGCCCCGGTCGCGCTCGTGCAGCGTCTTCGCGTTGAGGAACGCGAAGAAGCCGAAGTCGACCAGCGAGCCGGACATCGTGTCGCCATCCACCTCGGCGTGGCGCTCCGGCAGGTGCCACCCGCGCGGGCGCACCACCAGCACGGCCGGATTGTCGCCCACGCGATATTGCTTGCCGTCGGCATTGACGAATTCGATGCTGCCGTCGACCGCGTCGCGCAGGTTGCGCTGGCCCTCCATCTGGTTCGCCCAGGTCGGCGCGCTGGAATCCTCGAAGTCGGCCATGAACACTTTCGCGCCGGAATTCAGCGCGTTGATGATCATCTTGCGCTCGACGGGACCGGTGATCTCCACGCGACGATCCTGCAGGGCCGCCGGAATGGGGGCGACGGTCCAGTCGCCCTCGCGGATGGCGACCGTGTCCGGGCGGAAGTCCGGGAGGTCGCCGGCGTCGTAGCGCTGCTGGCGGGCGGCGCGCTCGGTGAGCAGGGCGAGACGACGGCGTTCGAAGCGACGGTGGAGGTCGGCGACGAAGCCCACCGCGCCCGGCGTCAGGATGTCGGCATAGGCGTCGGTCCCGTCGCCGAAGCGGGTGCCGGCCAGCGGATCGATCGCGCTCTGGGGAACTGCCATGGACGTGTCTCCGGATCGGGTCTGGAGGTCACGCTAGGACCGGCGCTATGCTTTTGACAAAGCATATGTTTCAAAGGGATGCATTAACGAAATAAATAACTAGTGCAAGCCATTGTCTCAATAGAGGAAAAAGAGTGGTCCGAAAGGTGAATCCAGCCAGAAAGAGTGCCTCGCGGCCTCCGACAGCGACGCCGGCGCCGCGCGGCGCCGGGGACGAGGCTGGCCGGTTCTACTACAAGGGCAACCGCCTCAAGCAGCTCAGGGCATTCGTCTACACCACCCGCCTGGGCACATTGAGCCGCGCCGCCGAAGCGCTGTTCCTGTCCCAGCCGTCGATCAGCCTCCAGATCAAGGCGCTCGAGCGCGAGCTCGGCGCGGTCCTGCTCGAGCGCACCCGGCGGCGCGTGACGCTGACGGATGCCGGCGAGGCGCTCTACGAGATGGCACGCCCGCTGGTGGAAGGATTCGAGGGGCTCGACCGGGAGTTCCACACGAAAACGCGCGGCGCACAGGCGGGCAAGCTCACCGTGGCGGCGGGATCGTCGACGATCCAGTACCTGCTTCCGGAACTGGTGAAGGCGTACCGCGAACGGTATCCCACGGTCCACCTGCAGCTCGCCAACGTGACGGGCAAGGACGGGCTGGCGCTGCTACGTGCCGACGAAGCGGACATCGCCATCGGCTCGATGCTCGACGTGCCGAACGACATCGCATGGGCGCCCGTCTACCACTACGACCCGATGCTCATCATGCCGCCCGACCATCCGCTGGCCGCGCGCGACGACATCCGCCTCGAAGATCTTTCACCCTACGGCCTGATCCTCCCGCCGCAACGCCTCACCACGTTCCGTCTCGTCGACATGGTCTTTCAGCAACGCCGTGTGCCGTACACGGTCGCGATCGAGGTCGGCGGCTGGGACGTGATCAAGCAATACGTGGCGATGGGTCTCGGCATCTCGATCGTCACCGGCATCTGCATCACCGATGCCGATCGCGAGCGGCTCGCCGTGCGCAACCTGCGCCGCTACTTCCCCCAGCGCAGCTACGGCGTCGTGATGCGTAAGGGAAAATTCCTCAGCCCCGAAGCACGCGCGTTCATCGACCTGATCCGCCCGGGACTCCTGACACACCGCGACTACGACGAGCCGGGGCACTCGGAACGGTGAGCCGCTCCGCGTTCGGCTAGACGCGAATATCCACGACCTTGATGCCTTTCATCGAAGCCGCAAGTAGGTTCAGCCCGCGTGCGCTGAACGAGAACTCCGCGTAAATCTGCTCAGCCTCCAGACTTCCCGAGCCGCGAGACATGGCTTTGACCTCCCTTGCCCGATCCCGGACTTCCCGCAGGAAATCGATCGGCGCATCGGGTCGCGGCGTTCCATCGGGTTGAGTCGCCGAGTTGCGGAACTGCCAGTAAACATCGCGTGACATCAGTCCCTCGCGGCGAAGAGCTCCGGCGATCTGCACCAGCTCCGACGGGCGAACGTTCGTGAGGTCAAGTTGCCTGATGGTCTGCTGCAAGCCCTGTGAAAGGTTCTGCGCGACTTTAGCCGGGTCACTACGGCGTTGCCCCAGCTTGCCTAGCGGATCCACCTTCTTGGGCTGCATTTCGAAACGTGCGAACCAGGACGGAATGACCACGAGTTACATCTCGCCAGATTTGCCAGTCGTAAGGATCGGCACTTTGCGAGGCGGAGTATGTCGCCCCAGGCTGTCACTTTCGGCCGTCCGAGTCCGGTGTGCACTCAGGCAGCTCCTGACTTGTGTCCGTTTCGGCCGCGACTTGATTGAGGGCGCTCCACGCCTGGCGCCTTGGCACGTCCTACATGATGGGAAGGCTCTTACCGCTGTCACCGCTACGGCCCTGCGCGTAATTTTTCTCGAGCGCACCTCCGCGCGGCCGGGAGAAGCTCCATGACCATTCGATCTCTACTATGCATGGCGGTCAGCGTGGCGCTGATGGCGACTATGCCTACAGCTGGTGCCCGAAATCCTTCTCATGGGCGAGGGATCAACTGCATCGGCTATCTACCCGAAATGACGATACGGGGCACGGTTCCCGGCCAAGGGCAGCAGGAAGTCCTTGCATGGACCACTACATGCACGAGTGCCTTCTATGCTTCTGCGACGGGTGGCGTCGTAGTCACCGTCGAAGAGCGTACCGCGAGGGGTTGGGAAATGAAGTCATCGGGGGTCTCCGCGTACGTGCCATCGCTCGGGCCGGGGACGTATCGAATCGTTGTGAGGAATCTCATGTTCAATGCCACCGATTTCGCGGTGAAGCATCGACGTGGTATGGGTTGAGCGACGGTAAGATGCGATTGCGCCACGTCGCGACGAACGCTTTCTGTCGTACGTCTCGCGGCACTCGGTGGCTCAGGGTGCGTTCCTGCCCCGACGCAAACAACCTTGCTCAGGCGCCGCGGTGTTTGCCGGTGTAGCCGACGAACATCGCGCGGATGCGCGACATGTCGGCGTCTGGCGTGTCGGTGGCGTGGACCAGCGGGCCGACCGTGAACGTCTTCGACGGGTAATCGATGAAGATGGGGAGGATGGGGACGCCGGCTGCGCGGGCGATGCGGAGGAAGCCCGACTTCCATTGCTTCACCGGTTTGCGCGTGCCTTCGGGCGCGATGCCGAGCCACATGCGGTCGCGGGTCGCGAAGCGGTCCACCATCTGCGCGACGACATCCGTCGCGGCCTTGCGATCGATCGGCACCATGCCGAGACGGCGGACGATCGGGCCGAAGGGGCCGTTGAGCACCTCGCGTTTGATCATCACGCCGAGGTCCAGGCCCATCGCGGACTTCATCAGCAGGCCCCACACGCCGTCCCAATAGGACGAATGCGGAGCGCCGATCACGATCACCTTCGGTAGGTTCGGCAGTTCGCCGACGAGCCGCCAGCCGCTGCGCCGGATCGCCCAGCGGCTGAAGCGCTTCCACCACGAGTCGGGAAGCGACGGGATCTCCGGACCGAGCCGTTCGGGATACGGAGTCAATCGTGGCTCCAGTCGCGCGAGCGTGCGCGCTTGGTCTGACCGCGTTGCGCCTTGCCCGTCAGGCGACGCTCCTTCGATGCGCGCGTGGGCTTGGTGGCGACGCGCTTCTTCGCCACCACGGTGCCCTCCCGGAGGATCTCCGCGAGGCGGTCGCGCGCGTCGTCGCGGTTGCGCGCCTGGTCGCGAAAGCGCCGCGCCTGGATCACCAGCACGCCGGCATCCGTCATGCGCCGGTCCTTGCGCGCGAGCAGGCGCGCGCGCACGTCCTCCGGCAGCGACGGCGATCCGGCGACGTCGAAGCGTAGTTCGACCGCGCTCTCCGTCCGGTTCACGTGCTGGCCGCCGGGGCCATCGGCGCGCGTGAAGCGTTCGACGAGTTCGCTGTCGGGAATCGCGATGGTGGCGGTCACGATGAGCATGTGGCGCGGATTCTAGCAGCGAGGGGCGGACAGGCGGCGTGACCGTCGCTGCGCACCGCTGTTGGAGCGCACCTGGGCGCGATAGGGGTGCTTGCCGCGAGCACCCCTATCGCGCCCGGGTGCGCTCCAACGGGGAAGACCTTGCGCTCAGGCCGCGTCGTGCCAGCGGCCGTACGCCTCGCGCCAGCCGAACTGGTCGAGCAGGCGCGTCCACGTGGCATCGGGCCCGGCGCGCACGATCATCCGCTCCGCGGTCACCGGGTGCTCGAACGAGAGCGACGCCGCGTGCAGCAGGAGCCGGTGCGACGCGAAGTGGATCTTGAACAGACGGTTGTGGTCGCCGCGCCCGTGCTGGCTGTCGCCGACGATCGGGTGATGGATATGCGCGAAGTGCTTGCGGATCTGCCGGAAGCGCCCCGTCCGGGGCTCGGCGGCGACCAGCGAGTAGCGTTGCTTCTCGTAGCGGCCGAGCGGGATGTCGACTTCGACGGTGCCGAGGCGCTCGTAGTCGGTGGTCGCGTCACGCCGTGGCCCGGTTTCGCGCGAGCCCGGCAGGGGATAGTCGATCGTCCCCTCGGTGGGCTCGGGCCAGCCGCGCACGACCGCGGCATAGCGTTTGTGCACGGTGCGACCCATGAACTGTTCGCCGAGACGGCCGGCGATGTCGGCCGAGCGCGCGACGAGCAGGACGCCCGATGTCGCACGATCCAGCCGGTGCGCGAGGTGCAGCGGACCTTCCACCTGTTCGCGCAGAAGGTCGATCAGGAAGGCGTCGTCGGGACCGACGAACTTCGACCGGTGAACGGCGAGATTCGCGGGCTTGTCGACGGCGACGATGTCGCCGTCCTGATAGAGGATGCCGAGCACCGGTCAGGACGCGCGGCGCGGCCAACCCGCGACGAACGCGAGCACACCGGCGATCGCGGTGACGGCGGCGGGCCAGGTGCCGCGCGGTGCGAGCGTGCCGATGAGCGCCGCGCACACGAGCAACGACGCACCCAGCAGGCCGCACGCGACGAGCCGGCGCATGCGCTGCGCGTCGTCCCGCGCGAGGGCCATCGCCAGCGGATCGGCCACCTGGCGATGCTCGCCGCGCGCGACCTGGCGAAGCGCGTCGCGTACGAGCTCCGGCATCCGCGGCGCCGACTGCACCCACTCGGGCAGGCGCCGGCGCACGTCGCGGAGCGTCGCGCGCATGCTGTAGCGCTCACGCAGGATCCGGCGCAGCACGGGATGCGCGACGGCCCAGATGTCGATGTCCGGATCGAGCATGCGACCGACGCCTTCGATGTTCAGCAGCGTCTTCTGCAGCAGGATCAGTTGCGGCTGAAGCGTGAGCTCGAAGCGGCGCGCGGTCTGGAACAGCTTCACCACCAGCTCCGCAATCGAGATCTGCGAGAGCGGGCGCGTGAAGTACGGTTCGCACACGGTGCGCACGGCGGCTTCGAGCTCGTCGAGGCGGATCGTCGAGGGCATCCAGCCGGCGGCGACGTGCAGCTGCGCGATGCGCGCGTAGTCGCGTTCGAACAGCGCGATGAAGTTCTCCGCGAGCCAGAACTGGTCGGCCTCGGGCAGCGATCCCATGATGCCGAAGTCGAGCGCGATGAAGCGCGGTTCCTCGATGCGCGACGTGTCCACCCAGATGTTCCCGGGATGCGCGTCGGCGTGGAAGAAGTTGTCGCGGAACACCTGTTCATAGAACAGGCGCACGCCCTTTTCGGCGAGCTGCTTGCGGTCGAGGCCGGCGGCGTCGATCGCCGCGATGTCGTCGGCGCTGACGCCGCGCACGCGTTCGAGCGTCAGCACGCGCTCGGTACTGAAATCCCAGTGGACCTCGGGAACGTACAGGTCGACGCCGCTCGCGAAATTGCGTCGCAGCAGGCTCGCGCTGGCGCCTTCGCGCTGCAGGTCGAGCTCGTTGGAGAGCATCTTCTCCACTTCCGCCACAACTTCGAGCGGCCGGATCTTGTCGGCGTTCGGATGCCAGCGTTGCGCGAGCTCGCCGAGCGCATGCAGCAGGTCGATGTCGCGGGCGATGCGCTTGTCGATCCCGGGACGCAGCACCTTCACCACGACCTCCCGGCCGTCGTGGAGCGTGGCGGCGTGCACCTGCGCGATGGATGCGGAAGCGAGCGCGACTTCATCGAACGTCGCGTAGAGCGTCGTCACCGGCGCCTTGAGTTCGCGTTCGACGATGGCGCGCGCCTCGGCGCCGGGGAACGGCGGCACCTGGTCCTGCAGCAGCGCCAGCTCGTCCGCGACGTCCGCCGGAACGAGATCGCGCCGCGTCGAAAGCACCTGGCCCGCCTTGACGAAGATGGGGCCGAGCTCCGTGAGGGCGAGGCGCAACCGCGCGCCGCGCGACAGTCCGCGCGTGTCGGCCGGTGCGCCAGGAAAGAACGGGCGGACGAGTTTCAGCGGGCGATAGAGGTGCGCGCCGTCGACGAGTTCGTCGAGCTGATACTTGAGCAGGACGGCCGCGACGCGGAGGAGACGCGGGGCGAGGCGCAGCGACGTCATGCGCCGCCTCCCTTCAATGTGCGCTCCAGCCGGGCGAGGCGTGCCTCCGCCCGTTCGGTGCGCTCGCGCAGCGCGTCGACGCCGTCGAGGAAGATGTCCATCTCACCGGGTGCCACGGCCACGCGCGCTTCGTCCCGAAGCCAGTCGGCCGTATCGCCCGTGAGATGGGACGCGGTTTCCTTCGCATGGCCGAGCCCCTCGCGGAACGCCCTGGCCAGCGGCACGCCGATCACGTCGCCGAACGTCTTCGCGAAGGCTTCCTCGACGTCGGGCGCGTACTGCCGGGCGAGGCGTTCGAGGCGCCGCGCCAGTTCGGCATCGCCCGCGATATCCACCTTGCCCGGGGCCACGCTGTCGTCGTCGCCGCGCAACGCCATGGCGAGCAGGCTGCCGGGCGACGCCGTGACGCGCAGGCTGCCGCCTTCCTCGGTCGGGCCGACGCGCAGGCGTCCCTTTTCGACCGAGATCCGGATGGCGAGCTCCGGTCCGCTGAGGTGCACCTGCACGCTGCGGCCGTCGAGCGCGTCGAGGCGGGCACGGGTGTCGGGGTCGAGGTCGACGGCGCGGTTCAGCGCGGCCTCCATCGCCCGGCCCGCGAGGACGCGTAGCGGGCGGGGCAGGAACGAGGTGGGGCCGGCGTCGGCCTTCGGGCGATCGGGAGTCATGCCCGGATTGTAGCTTGGCGGGTCCGCTCCCATGCGTGGAGGCGGTGTGCACGGTGTCGCGGGTTTAGGGCGCGGCGCCTTCGAAGCCGTTCTGCCGCCATGCCTCGAACACCGCCACGGCCACCGCGTTGGACAGGTTGAGGCTGCGGTTGTCGGGACGCATCGGCAGACGGATGCGCTGGTCCTCGGGCAGGGCGTCGATCACCTCATCCGGCAGGCCCGCGGTCTCGCAGCCGAATAGGAAGGCGTCGTCGTCGCTGTAGACGGGCGCCGTATGCAGCCGGCGGCCGCGGGTCGAAAACGCGAAGACGCGTGGGTGCCCGATCGCGGCGAGGCAGGCGTCGAGGTCGTCGTGCACGGCGACGCGGGCGAACTCGTGGTAATCCAGTCCGGCGCGGCGCAGGCGGGTGTCGTCCAGCTCGAATCCAAGCGGTCGTACCAGGTGCAAAGCCGCGCCGGTATTGGCGCACAGGCGAATCACGTTGCCCGTATTGGGCGGTATCTCGGGGCGGAAAAGGATGACGTGGGGCATGCCCCCATTATGACGCCGAGCGCGGGCAGACGATGCCGTCGGGCGGCAGGGCGCAGCTCGTCGCCGTCAGCGTGGCCGTCTGGCCGACGCCGGCCAGCTGGATGGGCTCGCCGGCGTACGTGAGCATGTTGCCCAGGATCAGGCCGCAGACCAGCAGCGAGGCGACGAGCAGGCTGCGGAGCATCAGGAGTTCGTGTTTCATGGTGTCGGTTCCTTGATCGAAGATTCTTGGAGGTCAGAACATCTGGCCGAGGGTCAGGCCGCAGACGAGCATCGAGGTCACGAGCAGGCTGCGCAGCATCAGCATTTCGTACTTCATGGCGTTCTCCTCATCGTGTGCCGGGTCGAGAGCCGACCGGCTTGGCACGGTTAGTAACGCAAACGCCGTGCCAGCCTTTAAGAGGCTGCAATCAGCTGATTCGCATGAGGTTTGTCAGGTCGGTCCGCGTGCGCGGGCTGTCCGCGGACACTGACCACGCGTCAACGGACACCGTCCGTACACCTGTCATGACGCCGATTGCGTCCGGAGGACCGGGCGGGCTAGCCTCCGACGGTCGGGACCACGAGGGTCCCTCGAGGAGTGCTACATGAAGAAACGCTATGCCCTGCTCGCGGCAGGGCTCATGTTCCTGGTCGGCAACGCTTTCGCCGCACCCGCATCCTCCGATGCCATCCCCGATATCCCCTTTACGCGTCTCCAGCTTCCGAACGGGCTCACCGTGGTCGTCCACGAGGACCACAAGGCGCCGGTCGTCGCGGTCAGCATCTGGTACCACGTCGGCTCGGCCGACGAGCCGGCCGGCAAGACCGGCTTCGCGCACCTGTTCGAGCACCTGATGTTCTCCGGCTCGGAAAACCGCAAGGGCACCTACTTCCAGCCGTTCGAGCTCGCCGGCGCCACCGACATGAACGGCACCACCTGGTTCGATCGCACCAACTACTTCGAGACCGTGCCCACCACCGCGCTCGACATGGCGCTGTGGATGGAGTCCGATCGCATGGGCCACCTGCTCGGCGCCATCGGCCAGAAGGAACTCGACACGCAGCGCGGCGTGGTGCAGAACGAGAAGCGCCAGGGCGAGAACCGACCCTACGGCCGCGTGGACGAGAACATCCTCGTCAACACCTATCCGGCCAACCATCCCTACCACCACGACACCATCGGTTCGATGGCCGACCTCGACGCGGCCTCGCTGGCGGACGTGAAGAAGTGGTTCCACGACTACTACGGCGCCGCGAACACCACGCTCGTCCTGGCCGGCGACATCACCGTCGCCGAGGCGAAGGCCAAGGCCGAGAAATACTTCGGCGACATCCCCGCCGGCCCGCCGGTGCCGCGCCAGCAGGCGTGGATCACGCCGCTGCAGACGTCGACGCGAGGCACCCAGCACGATCAGGTCGCGCAGACGCGCATCCTGCGCACGTGGGTCGTGCCGCAGCTCGGCACCGACGACGCCATCCAGCTCGACCTGGCCACCACCGTGCTCGGCGGCGGCAAGACCTCCCGTCTCTATCAGCGCCTCGTTTACCAGGACAAGCTCGCCGACGACGTCAGCATGGGCATCTCGCCCTTCGCGCTCGCCAGCCAGGTGCAGCTGAGCGTCGACGTGCGCAACGGCGTCGACCCCGCGAAGGTGGAAGCCGCCATCGCGGAAGTCTGGAAGGACTATCTCGCCAAGGGCCCCACGGACGATGAGCTCGCTCGCGCCAAGGTCGTCAACCGCGCCGGGTTCGTGCGCGGGCTGGAAAAGGTGGGCGGCTCGGGCAAGGCGGCGATCCTGGCCGAGGGCCAGGTCTACCGGAACGATCCCTCGGCGTACAAGAAAGACCTCGCCCGCGCGCAGGCCGCCACGGTCGGCTCGGTGCTGACGGCCTCGAAGACCTGGCTCGCGAAGGGCGACTACACCCTCACCGTGCTGCCCGCCGCACCCGGCTTCGATCCGGCGGCCGAGGACAAGGCGGTCAAGGGCCTGGGGCCGGCGGACCATCGCCCGGACGCCGTCATGCCGAAGCCGGCCGACTACACGGTGGCGAAGTCCACCGTGGATCGCTCGAAGGGCGTGCCGTCGGTCGACACCTTCCCCGACCTCGTCTTTCCCAAGCTGCAGCGCGGCAAGCTGAAGAACGGCATCGAGGTGATCCTCGCCGAGCGGCATACGGTGCCGATCACGCAGGTACAGCTCCTCTTCGACGCCGGCTACGCGGCGGACCAGGGCCGCAAGCTCGGCACCGCCAGCTTCACGTCGACCCTGCTCGAGGAAAGCACGACCTCGCTCGATTCGGTGGAAGTCGCCCGTCGCAAGGAGCGCCTCGGCGCCTTCGTCAGCGCGAACTGCACGCTCGACACCTGCGGCGTCGGCCTCAACGCGCTGAACGAGCAGCTGACGCCGTCGCTCGAACTGTTCGCGGACATCGTCCGCAACCCCGCGTTCAAGGCGGACGACATCGAGCGCATCCGCGGCCAGTGGCTCGCGGGCATCGCGCAGGAAAAGACGGAGCCTACCGGCCTCGCGCTGCGTTCGTTGCCGCCGCTGCTTTACGGCAAGGATCACGCGTACGGCATTCCGTTCACGGGTAGCGGCACGGAATCGGCGATCAAGTCGCTGAAGGCCGCCGACCTCGTCGCTTTCCAGCGCGATTACCTGCGGCCCGACAACCTGCGCATCCTGGTCGCGGGCGACACGACGCTGGAAGCGATCCTGCCGCAACTCGACGCCGTGTTCGGCGACTGGACGCCGCCCGCGACGCCGGTGCCGAAGAAGAACATCGGTCAGGTCGCCGTCCAGCCGAAGCCGCGCGTGTTCCTCATCAACCGCACGGACGCGCCGCAGTCACTGATCCTCGCGGGCCTGCTCGCGCCGTCGACCAAGGCGCCGAACGCGCTCGACCTCGGCATCGCCAACGGCGCCTTCGGCGGCACGTTCACGTCGCGACTGAACATGAACCTGCGCGAGGAGAAGCGCTGGGCATACGGCGCGGGTAGCATGCTCTCCGATGCCAAGGGCCAGCGCCCGATGCTCTTCTACGCTCCGGTGCAGACCGACAAGACCGCCGAATCCGCTGCGGAAATCCTCAAGGAATCGAAGGACGTCATCGGGGCCAAGCCGCTGACGGACGACGAGATCGCGAAGATCCGCGCGCAGCGCGTGCGCGCCTTGCCCGGCAGCTACGAGACCACCAGCGCCGTGCTCAGCGCCCTCTCCGGCATCGTGATCTACGACCGTCCGGACGACTACGTGCAGACGCTCAAGTCGCGCATCGAAGGCGTGGACCGCAAGGATGCCGAGGCCGCGCTGTCCGCGGTGATCCGGCCGGACGCGATGACGTGGGTGATCGTCGGCGACCTGCGCAAGATCGAGGCGCCGGTGCGCGCGCTGAACCTCGGCGAGGTGCACGTGATCGACGCAGACGGCAATCCTGCGAAGCCGGTCAAGTCACCCGTCGACTCGAAGGCGGCGGCAAAGCACACGCCGTCGACGCCCGCCGCGGGAGAGTGAGCGACACGGTGGCGCGATCGCAAGCGTCGCGCCACCGCCCTCATCCCGTTAGCATTAGCGCCGATCGATTTCCCCGGAGTTCCGCCATGCGCAAGTACCTCGTCTTCCTCGCCCTTCCGTTCGCACTCTCCGCCTGTAACTGGGGCATCAAGCTCGACGACAACGCACGCAACATCCGCACGGCATGGAACGGCGACGTCGGCAGCTGCCGGGAGCAGGGCAAGGTCACAGTGTCGGTGATGAACCGCGTCGGCCCCGTCGATCGCAGCGACCTCAAGGTGCGCGACGAACTCGAAGTCCTTGCGCGCAACGAAGCCGCGAAGATGGGCGCCGACACGATCAAGCCCCTCGGCGAGCCGCGCGACGGCTCGCAGGACTGGGCGGCCTACACCTGTGGCACCCGTAGCCTGCCGGCGTCCCCGTCGGCGGCACCGGCAACGCAGCCCGCCAATCCGGCACCGCAGGGCGGTTTCGAAACGGTTCCGCTTAAGAACTGATTCCGGAGCGCTTCGCTCGCGACCCGGCGCGTCAGCGTGACGCGCCGGCCGCCGAACAACCCTGCACGAGGCCTTCGTCGAACCATTCGCGCAGCAGCGTGCCGGCCTCGGCCGCCACGTCGGCGGCCGGTACCTGGGTGCCGAGCCAGACGCATACCTCGCCAAACGTCGCCCCCGACATGGCCAGCGACAGGCAGGCGGCATCGCGCGACGGCAGCGTGGCGAAACGTGGGGCGAGGTGCCGGCGCCACACGCGTACCGTGGCGGGTTCCGTCAGTGTGACGGCATCCGGAGCGGGCGACGACGCGGCGAGCGCGGCCCATATCGTCGCGGCGTTCGTGTGCAGTCGGTGGAGGCGTACCGTCGGCACGAAGCGGAACGTCGCCTCGCTCCAGTCATCCACGGGGCAGTCGCGCAGTGCGATGGACGGGACATCGGGGCCATAGAAGGCATCCCTGAGTGCCTCGTCGATCCAGGCCACCTCGGCGACCGCTAGAGTCGCCCCCGAACGTTGAAGGAAATCCGGGAACGTGGCGCCATAGCCGTTGAGGCTCCACGCGTGCGAGGGATGGCCTTCCGCGTACGCATGGGCCATGGCCGCGAAACGCTCGTGGCCAAGCAGGCGTTCGGTGCGTTCGAAGGTGTCGCGCAGGGCTTCCACGAGGCCGCCGCGGTAATTGCCGAGATGCACGCGCCATCCGCGCGCATCGGCGACCGGCGGCTCGCCGCCGTCGAGGAGCGAGCCGACGAACCGGCGCTGCAGCAGGGCGAGGGTCATGCCGCCACGCGGGCCGACGCGCCGGCGATGCGACGTGCTTCGTCGAGCTCGTCGAGTAGTGTCGCCAGGGGCGGAATGTTTCCGTCTCGCTCGATCATGGTCGCGACGGGGCCGAGGCGTTCCATGAAGCGGGCATACAGATCCCACACCGGTGACGGGACGGGCGCATCGTGCGTGTCCACGAGGAGATCCTCTCCCCGACTGTGGCCGGCCAGGTGGATCTGCCGGATCCGGTCGACGGGCAGCGTATCGAGCCAGTCCTCGACACGCTGGCCATGGTTCGTCGCGCTGACCACGATGTTGTTGACGTCGAGCAGCAGATAGCACCCTGTGCGGGCGCAGAGTTCGGCGAGGAACGACGCTTCGGTCATCGCGCCGTCGAACGAAAGGTAGGTCGATGGGTTCTCGACGACGAGGGGCCGGCCGAGCGCCTCCTGCGCCACCATGATGTTGCGTGCGACGACCTCCAGCGCCTCGTCGGTGTACGGCAAGGGAAGGAGGTCGTGCGTGTGGATGCCATCGACGCCGGTCCAGCACACGTGGTCGGAGACCCAAAGGGGATCGAACCGGTCCGCGAGGAGGCGCAGGCGGCGAAGGTAGGTCGCGTCGAGCCCGTCGACGGCGCCGAGGTTCATCGACACACCGTGCAGCGCGAGGCGGTAGCGCGTACGCACCTGCTCGAGTACGTGCAGCGGCTTGCCGCCGTCGACCATGAAGTTTTCCGAGATGACCTCGACGAAATCGAGCGGCTGCCGGGCTTCGAGCACGTCCGCGTAGTGCGGCACGCGCAAGCCGAGGCCGAAACCGGCGAAGGAAGGAAGTGCGGACGGTGCCATCGTGCTCTCCTCGAAGGCCCGGCCGACGAGCGGCCGGGCCGGCTCCATCAACCCGCCGGCGGCGTGGTGCTGCCACCCTGCGCCTTGCACTCCTGCACGGAAACCTCCTTGAAACCCTGGCCCTTGCAGCTGTTCTGGCCCTTGCACTCGTGGCTGCCGGACTTGCAGTCCGACGTGCCCTTGCACGAATTGATGCCGTAACAGTGGACGGTCTTGCCGGCCGCCTGTTCGGCCGCCTGCGCGGGCGCGACGATGGCGGCGGTGGAGACGGCGAACAGCGCCGCGGCGGCAGCGATACTTTGCGAAGCGGTATGCATGGTGATACTCCATCATGTGAAGGAATGCCGGACCGGCACACATCAGTTCGTCCGGCGATGGCGCCCGGTTACAGCGCGATGAGATGTCGTCAGCGCACGCCGATGGCGCGATCCACCGACCAGCGCCCCGCGCCGCGCGCGATCAGGTAGAGCAGGATGGCCGCCCATGACAGATGCGTCGGCCACGCGTCGGGGTAGACGAAGATTTCGATGATCGTCGTCATGCCGAGCAGCACGAACGCCGACAGGCGCGTAAAGAGCCCGAGCACCAGCAGCACGGGCACGAACGTCTCCACCGCGGCGGCCGCGTGCGCCGCTATCTCGGGCGGGACGAGGGGCAGCGCGTATTCGCTGCGGAACAGCTCGTAGGTGCTGGCGGTGATCGTCAGGAAGCCTTCGACCTTGGTGCGTCCGGACTGGAAGAAGATCGCCGCGATGGCGACTCGTCCGGTCAGCGCGATGAGGTCGCCTCCGATCCATCGTTCGAGGTGCGCGGTCAGATGATTCCATCGATCCCGCAAGGAGCGGGGGCGGCCGGCGAGGGCGGTGGCTGGGTTCATGGGCGTTTCCTTCAGGCGGTCGTCAGTGCGCGCGCCTGGAGCAGGTGGGAGAAAACCCGATCGGCGGGGACCGTCGGGTGCAGCGAGGCGACACGATCGATGCAGCGCGCCAGCGTGGCGCCTCCACGGCACGCGTCGAGGAAGTCGAGTGCCGCGCCTTCCGTGGTCGTCACCTCGACCTCGTGCAGCGGACGGGTGATCAGCGTGACCTGCGGTATCCATGCGAGGTCGTCACCCACGGCGCGCCCCTGTCGACTCGCCTCCCAGATGGCGAAGGCGGGCGTCGCCGCGGCAAGCACGCGCGTCGCGGGATGAGGGGCGACGGCCAGCTCGCCCAGTGCGCAGGCGTCGAGCGCGCGCAGGGCCGCGACATCGAGGCACCGCGCATCGGCGGCGAACTGGCTTTCCAGGAAGAAGCGATCGAGCCGGGCGACATCGGCCAGGTAAGGCAGGTGCCGCGCGGCGGGTGCCGCGGCGAGGAAGGCCGGGAACGCATCGCCGTAGGTGCTCGACCGAGGGTCGCCCGGCGGGCAGGCCACGGCATAGGCGGCAGCTGCGGATCGGAACCACTCGGCGCCGACGAGGCAAGCGACGGCCGGATAGTTGGCCTCGAGCGCGTCGATCGCGGCCTGTCGCGCGGTGCCGTAGTGCACGGCGAAACCTCGTACGCCCTCCCACGGCGCCGCGGGCGCCTCGCCCACCAGCGCCGCCTGGAACGAGCGCTGGAACCGCGACAGGGAGGCCGCCGGGCGAGGCACGGCGACGCTCAGCCCGCCTTGGTCAGCGAGCCGTTGCCCTTGGGCGTCCTGATCGACGTGCAGGTACCGGCGGGTACGTTCTTCCATGCGTTCTTCTGGTAATCCGCCTTCGCGGTGCCGGCGCACGTGGTGCCCGGACCGGCCGCGCAATCGTTCTGGCCCGCCTTCGCGACGCCCCAGCATTTTTCGACGGCCGGCTGCTTGCCGCTTTGCTTCTCATCGGCATGCGCCACGCCCGCGACGAGGGCGGCGACGGAGAAAGCGAGCGACGTGACGTAACGGTGTGACATGGGAACTCCCGTCATGCCGGACCCGGGTGGCCGGCTTCATGGACGAGTTCGTCGGCCGGGTCGCGACGGTTACAGCCGGCCATCGAGAAAAAATTTTTCGTCGCGCTGTAACCGCCGGGCGGCGCCGGACGAACTCGGGATCATGGACGCCATGCCGATCACGCGACTCATGCCTCGCCATGCGGATCGTCGCGTCGCCTGGTCTACACTGCCGGGCGCCGTGAACCGCATGGCGCGCATCCCCCTGGACGGAGCGTCAATGATCCCCGAGCGGACATGCGACCCAGCGGCCGAACGACGCGCGCAGGTCGAGGATGAACTGCGCGTTCGCCTCATCGCCGGCATGGCTGGCGACGGCGTCGCGTATCGCGGCTTCCTCGATCGGCTGGCCTCCTACCTGCGCGCCTATCTGCGCCGGCGCCTGCCGCGGGCGCTCGAAGACGTCGAGGACATCCTCCAGGACACCTTGCTGGCCGTGCACAACGCGCGGCACACCTACCGGGCGGGCGAGCCGGTCACCGCGTGGATCCATGCGATCGCCCGCTACAAGCTCGTCGATTTCTTCCGGGCGCACGCCCGGCGCGAAGCGCTGCACGATCCGATCGGCGACGACGACCTGTTCGTCGCTTCCGACGACGAGCCGGCCGACGCGCGGCGCGACGTGGGACACTTGCTGCAGATGCTTCCGGACCGTCATCGCTTGCCCATCCAGCTGGTCAAACTGCAGGGACTGACCGTCGCGGAAGCCGCGGCACGTAGCGGCCTGTCCGAATCCGCCATCAAGGTCGGCATTCATCGCGGCCTGAAGGCGCTGGCCGCCCGCATCCGGGGTGGCGCATGAAGACCGACGACCTCGTTGCCCTCCTAGCGCGCGAACCGTCGCCCGCGCCGGCTCGCCGCGAGGCGCGGCGCCGCTTTGTCCTGGGCCTCGCTTCCGGAACGGCCGCATCCACCGCGCTGATGTTCGTGCTGCTCGGCGTGCGCCCCGATCTGTCGACCGTGATCCACGACCCCGCATTCTGGGTGCGCCTCGCGCTCCCCTCCGCGGTCGCCGTCGTCGCCCTGCTGGTGAGCCTGCGCCTGTCCCGCCCGGCGGCGCGCATCGGCACGCCGCGATGGTTCGCGCTCGGCCTGCCTTTCCTGCTCGCGTGGATGCTCGCCGCCATCGTTCTGGGCGGTGCCGAGGCCGCGCAGCGCGGCGCGCTCGTCCTGGGACACACGTGGAAAGTCTGCTCGGTGCTGATCACGTTGCTGTCGCTGCCCTCGATCGTCGCCGTGTTCTGGGGTATCCGCGGCATGGCGCCTGTCCGCCTGCGCCTCGCCGGCGCCGTCGCGGGGCTCCTCGCCGGCGCGATCGCCGCGATGGGCTACTGCTTCCACTGCCCCGAAATGGCCCCGCCGTTCTGGGCGATCTGGTACGTGGTCGGCATGCTGGTGGCGGCGGGCATCGGCGCGCTCGCCGGCCCGCGCTGGCTGCGCTGGTGATCGTGCCGCCATTCCCGGTCTGACCCGTCACCGCGTGTCGCGATCATCGGCCATGCACGGCATGGCCCTCAGGATGCATCCGGAAGGGGGCGGTCATGCGTATGCATGGCGACGAACCGATGCCCGGAGCCGATCATGCACCTCCTACGATGGATCGCCGTCGCGCTTGCCTGTATCTCGGCCAGCGCGTGCTATCCGGTACGCGATACCTCGAAGCCGCCGGCGGTGCGCCGCCTTGCCGCCGAGCAGGCGCCGCGTCGCGTCGTCCTCGTCTTGCCGGGGATCGGGGACAACCTGGACTCCCTTCAGGCGGGTGGCGTCGGTGACGCGATTCGTTCGGCGTGGCCCGACGCGGACGTCGTGTTCGTCGAGATGACCATCGGTTACTACAAGGACGAGCGCGCGATGCCCGACCTGCACGCGCTGGTGGAGCACGAGCGCGCCCGGCACGCGGAGGTATGGCTCGTGGGCGCCTCGCTGGGCGGCATGGGTGCGCTGCTCTACGACACGGCGTATCCGTGCGACGTCGACGGCATCGTGCTGCTCGCGCCGTACCTGGGCGACGACGCGATGCTTCGTCGGATCCGCGACGCCGGGGGTCTCGCGCGTTGGCAGGCGCCCGTCGCGGCGCCGCCCGACGCCGCGAACTGGCAGGAGCAACTGTGGCGCCGCGCGAAGGCGTGGTCGATGGAGGGCGGCGATCCGCGCGTCTGGCTGGCGTGGGGCGCGGACGACAAATTCGCCCGCAACATGCCGCTGCTGCGACCCGCGGTGCCCGACGCTCACGTGATCAGCGGGGATGGCGTGCATGCCTGGCGCTCATGGACCCCGCTGGCGGCGCAGGTGTTCGCCAGGGCGGGCGACGCGCCGCGAACGACGCCGGCGGCGTGCCCGAAGCCCTGATTTCCGGCCCGGTCAGGCGCGGCCGCTGAGGAAATCGTCCAGCTGCGAGAACTGCCCGGGAAGCCCTTCGGCCGATCCGGCGAGAGCGTCTTCCAGCGCTTCGCTGCTCGGATAGCGTTCGTGGTACGTCACGAGCGTCTTCCCGTCGCGCTCCTCGAACGTCACCGTGGTGAGCGCGCCATCGTCGCTTTCCTCGTTCGTCCAGACGATGCGCTCGTTCGGGATCACCTCCTTGTACGTGCCGAAGAAGGCCATCGGCTCGCCTGATTCCGGGTTGCGGAACTCGAGGCGATACGAACCGCCCTCGCGCACGTCGAGCCGGTGGGAGAGCAGGGCGGAAGCGAACGCCTTCGGAACCCACCAGCTGATGAACGCATCGGGATCGCGCCAGGCCTCGAACACCTGACGGGCGGGTGCGGCGAACGTGCGCCGGACCACGAGCGCGCGATCGGACTCGCGTTCCACGGTCGTGGCGGCGGACGGGGCGGGCGTCTTCTCAGGCATCGGTGGCTCCCTTGCGTTGCAGGTGATTGAGTTGTGCTATTTCGCGCGGTCGAACGGGCGCATCGTTGGGTTGGTGGCGCCATGCCCTTTCTGCAACGCGGCTTTCTCCCTTGCGCCCCTGTAGCCCTCCGTCACGTTGGCGATCGTCGGCTCCATCGGCGTGCAGTCCTTATCCTTGCAGACTATGAGATTGACCCGTCCCGACGCGAAAGGCCACTCGAGAGGATCCTGAGTCGACACGGGTACCAGGAGAGTAAGGCCTCACAGGAACCGAAGCCGTTACTAGCAATCAATGCGGATTGATCAACGATGACGAGGTCGTTCAATTGCGTCAGAGCGTCAATGCCGACATCATCGATGTCGCCGACGCGCTCATGCGCTGTCCTGATTATTGCTACGCGCCCATGATCAACGAATTTGAGGAAATACTCGACGAAATGGACGAGGATCTGACTGACGATGAAAGGCGGCACATCGGGGTTGAGCTTCTGAAATCAAAACAGCGGGAAAACTGGTCTCTCATAAATGCATAGTCATAGCACTGAAGATATCGAGGAAGCTGTCGCCCACCTGCGGGACACTTTGCGCATCATAACGCCCTGGGACCAGCAGGAACGCGAGGATGCGATAAATGTGCTCGCCTGGCTGAACTCGACCAACGACGTCTACCGGCGTGTATCTCCTAACATCCCTTCGCGCCATCTCGTCGTGTATGCGGTGCCCGTGATCCGGCACATAAGACATGTGCTCTTAATTTCTCACCGGAAGTCGGGGATATGGCTCCCTCCAGGCGGCCACGTCGATATATGCGAACCACCGTATCGGGCAGCGGAACGTGAACTGCATGAAGAGTGCGGTATCAGCGTGTCCCTTGCAGGCGAAGCGGCCGCGTTCTGTGGCCTCGCCCAAACGTTAGGCGATATCGCTGCGTGCCACGAGGATGCATCGCTTTGGTATCCAGCCTTTATCGATCATCCTAGTGAGGTGGTGCTCGACGAGACCGAAGCCTCCAGCGCGGAGTGGTTCAGATTTGAGCGCGTCCAAGGCCTACAGACAATCAATCAGGTACCACGGTTCCTAGAAAAAATAAGCTCGTTGGTGACGAAAGGAGAATGATCATGGAAACCATTGAGATCGAAAGCGTCACTGCCGCGTCGGCAACCGACGATGCCGAACCCTGGCCTGAATGCCGATATAGAGGCGACAGGCCCAGGCGCTGAGGTGGCCGAGAAGCTTGTGGCCATGTACCGCAGCAATTCTGGAAATCCCCAAGCTTGCGAACACATGATGCAGGGCGTCACTCCGGCTGGATGGAATGTTCGTTTGATCGGATCATTGAATAATCGGGCCATGCTCATCGCTGTATCCGGCCATCCTGTCGGTAGTTACCTCGCCGCACATGCAGGGGCCAGCTGCCGGAGCAACATACTTCGTCGCCGGATCGACGTTGTCGGTAGCGTTTGTGATTGCAAGGCGATCGCTCGCGTTCCGGTCAAGAGGCAAGGTGGTTGACGTCGCCGTGCCGGACTGAATTGGGCCATCTCGGCCCGTGGGCCACTAATAATTGAGCAACGCCAAGAAGCACATGGTCTAGCCAAATCGACGACGGACATCACGGGAGTCCTGTCAGCGCTATCGGGCAGGCCGGTCCCTCCCGTTCTGGGAGAGATTCATTGTTGACGTAGCGAAGCTGGGCAATGGCCAGATGCAGGTCATTCTGGTGCCTAGTTCCGATTGGTCGGTGGTGGCTGTGGCACCGGGGGCTTATGCACGTACGAGCCCGTGCGGCGGCGGACTCGTGACCTGCCGGTGGTGGGCCAACCGTTGATCCTGTACGTCACCTTGGCGGCTAGCCTGCCGGGGCGGCGGCCAGAGGCCCATGGCTGGACCGCCGCGCCCGGCTGACTCGGCGCATGGTTCAACGCGGGCTACCGGCGCGAGCGGCTGGCGAAATAAGAGTCGAAGCAGCGCGATAAGTCGGATCAATTACACATATTGAATATACACAAATGAACTATATACTTATGGAGTAACCACCGCCGGAGCGCCGCCATGCGCGATTTCGCCACCACCGAAGCCCGTCTCGATATCACGATCGCCAAGTACCCCGCCTTCCCGCGGCAGCCTGCGATCGTCACGCGCCTGGTGAAGCATCTCTTCAAGGAGATCAACGACGACGCGAACGCGGCGATGCGCCGGTACGGCCTGAACCACCCCGAGTACAACATCCTGATGATGCTGTACGGCACGCCCGACAACAGCCTCCATCCGTCCGAGCTGGCCGACGTCGCCGGGGAAAAGTCGGCGAACGTCACGCGCCTGACCGGTCAGCTCTGCGACAAGGGCTACATCGTCCGCTCCGGCAGCGAGGACGACCGGCGCAAGGTCACCCTCACGCTCACCCCCGAGGGCGTGGAGGCGATCGAGGGCTTCCTTCCCGACATCGTCACGCTCCTTCACCGGCAGACCCGTAACCTGACGTCCGACGAGCAGGGCCAGCTCGAGGTCCTGCTGAAGAAGATGCTTGGTGGGTTCGGGGAGTAAGCGAGCGCGCCATGTCCGCATCGACGGCCTCAACCAGGGTTCCGCTCACCCACGACGTTCTCGCGAACACGCTGCGCGAGGAAGCGTCGGTGTGGCTGTTCGTCGCCAAGACGCTGACGGCCCTCTTCGTCGCGGGCTGGATCGCGATGCGCGTGGACCTTCCCGCGCCGTCCACCGCGATGATCACGACCCTGATCGTCGCCAACCGCCAGTCGGGCCTCGTGCTCGCGAAGAGCTTCTATCGCACGCTCGGTACCTTTGCCGGCGCGTTCGGCGCGATCGCCATCATGGCAACGTTTCCGCAGCAGCGCGACCTCCTGCTCGTCGCGCTGTCGCTCTGGATCGGCCTCTGCGCCGGCGGGGCGACGCTCTACCGCAACTTCAAGGCCTACGCGTTCGTGCTTGCGGGTTATACCGCCGCCATCGTGGCGATCCCGGTCATCGACAACCCGCCGGGCGTCTTCGATTCCGCCGTCGCGCGCCTGAGCGAAGTGCTGCTCGGCGTCCTCGTCAGCGGCGTGATCAGCGACGTGGTCTTTCCCAGCCGCATGCGCGACGTGCTGCGGCGCACGGCCCGCGACCAGTTCGCGCACTTCCTCGGCTTCGTCCGCGACAGCGTCGGCGGTGCCATCCCGCGCGAATCGATGGAAAAGGCCCACCTGCGCTTCGTGCGCGCGTCCGTCACGCTGGAAGACCTGCGCAGCTCGGTCATCTTCGCCGACGCGGATGCTCGCGCCCGCAGCAACCAGATGCGCCTGTTCAACCAGCGGTTCATGGCCGCCTCGACCAGCTTCCAGTCGCTGCATCACCTGATCAACCGCCTCAAGCGCGCGCGTCGCGACCGCGCGGCCGACACGCTCATCCAGCTGTACAGGCCGATCGGGGAGGCGCTGGACGCGCCGATCGAGGCCGGTTCGGCCGCGCGCATCCTGTTGCCCCGCCTGACGGCCGCGCGCGACGCGATCGCCTCGTCGCGCGCCGCGTTGCGCGCCACCCTCGACGACGCGCACGACCTGCGCGACTTCGACACCGGCGCGTCGCTGCTGCGGCGCTTCGTCGATGAGCTGCACGACTACGTCGACACCGCCGTGGCGCTGCAGGCGCCGCGCGTCATCGCCGGGTCCGCCGAACGCGTGCGTTTCGATCGCGGCAACGACTTCGTGGGGGCCGGCATCGCGACGCTGCGCACGACGCTGGCGATGCTCGCGCTCGGTGTGTACTGGATCGAGAGCGCCTGGCCGCAGGGCGGGGGCGCCATGCTCAACGCGACGATCTTCGCCGGCCTGTTCGCGACCATCCCGAATCCCACGCGCGCCACTTGGGAGCTGACCTGGGGCTATTTCATCGGCATGGTGCTCGGCTTCGTCTGCAACTTCTTCGTGCTGACGCAGCTCGAGGGTTACGGTCTGCTGGTCGCCGGCGTGTTCCCATTCATCGTGGTGGGCGTGATGCTCATGGCGAGCCCGCGCTGGGCGGGCCTCGGCCTGGGCTGGGCGCTCGGCCTCGTCTACATCCTGGCGTTCAAGAACACGCAGACCTACGACCCCGCGCACTTCATCAACGACGCGGTCGCGCAGATCGTGGGCCTGCTGGCGGCGGCGGTGTCGTTCATCGTGATCCCGCCCGCGATCGGCAGCGCCTGGCTGCGGCGCCGCCAGCTCGCGCGCCTGCGCGCGCAGGTGGCGCTCGCCGCGGAGGCGCCGTTGCCCGGTCTGCGCCACCGCTTCGAAAGCGTCAACCACGATCTCGTCAGCCAGATCGCCGCCCAGACCGAGCCCGGCAGCAGCGACTCGCGCGCGTTGTTCGCCTGGGCCCTCGCGGTGCATGAGACGGGACGCGCGTTGATCGAACTGCGCCACGACATGGTCCGTCGCGGCGTGCCGTCGACGCTCAAGCCCTATCTGGACGCGGCGTTGCGCAGCCTCGCCCGCTTCTACGAGAAGCCCGACGCGCCGGGCTACCTGCTGGCGCGCGACGCGGTCGCCACGGCGATCGCGAGCGTGGGCGAGCACGACGACAGCGCGCACCTCATCGAACACCTGCACCTCGTCCGCATGGCGCTGCTCGATGGCGAGTCCATCCTCGCCGCGTACATGCCGGACACCCCGCTGAGCAAGGAGATCGTCCATGCCACGTGAGATCGTTCTGGGCGACGCGCTCGTCCCGGGCCTGCTGATCCTGTTCGTCCTCGCGATCGCGGTCATCTGGCTGCTGGACGCGATCGCGGGCCGCTTCAGTCTCTATCGCTTCGTCTGGCACCCGCCGCTCTTCCGCCTCGCCGTCTTCGTCTGTGTCTTCGGCGCCTTCGCGCTGCTCCTGAATTAGAGTGATGCCGTCATGAAACTCGCCTCCCTTGTCCGTTTCGCCATCACCGCGCTCGTCGTGGTCGTCGGCGTCGTCGTCGGATTAGCCCTGTGGAAGCACTACATGTATTCGCCATGGACGCGCGACGGCCGCGTGCGCGCCGAGATCGTGCGCATCGCGCCCGACGTGTCCGGCCTCGTGACCGATGTCCGCGTGATCGACAACCAGACGGTGAAGAAGGGCGACCTGCTCTTCGTCGTCGACCGCGCGCGCTACGAGAACGCGGTGGCGCAGGCGAAGGCGAACCTCAACGCCGCCGAGGCCGCGGCGCGCGCCGCCGGTGCCAACATCAACGCGGCCTTCGCCGGCGCGGAGCAGAGCCGCTCGAACTACGAGATGTACGAGGCGCAGTCGGAGCGTCGCCAGAAGCTGATCAACAACGTCATCTCCGCCGAAGACAAGGCCAACGCGGTGGCGGCGGCGAACGCGGCCCGTGCCGGATGGCAGCAGGCGCAGGCGAGCACGAAGCAGGCCAGCGCGTCGCAGCAGCAGGCGCTGGCGGCGGTCGCGCAGGCCCAGGTCGAACTGGCGTCGGCGCAGCTCAACCTCGATCGCACCGAAGTGCGCGCCCCGGTGGACGGCTACGTCACCAACCTCGACGTGCGCATCGGCGACTATGCCAGCGCGGGCACGGCGCGCATGGCGCTGATCGACAGCGGCTCCTACTGGATCTACGGGTATTTCGAGGAGACGAAACTCCCGGGCCTGCGCATCGGCGATCCCGTCGACATCCGCCTGATGAGCGGCGGCGTGCGTCTGCAGGGCCGCGTCGAAAGCATCGCCCGCGGCATCACGGACGCCGACAATCCCACCGGCAGCGATCTGCTGGCCGACGTGAACCCGACCTTCAACTGGGTGCGGCTGGCGCAGCGTGTGCCGGTGCGCGTGAAGATCGACACGGCGCACATGCCGCAGGGCACCGTGCTGGCGGCGGGCATGACCGCGACGCTCGTGGTGCATCCGGCGGGCGTGGCGGCCCGCTGAGGGGGTGTCAGGCTTCCGCTGGCGCCAGCCGCCGCAGGCGGTGCTGCAGCCAGCGGTCGACATCCGGCCATTCGGTGGCGAGGATGCTGTAGCACACCGTGTCGCGCAGGGAGCCGTCGTTGCGGCGCTTGTGCGCGCGCAGGATGCCTTCCCGCTTCGCGCCGAGCCGCTCGATCGCCCGCTGCGAATCCTGGTTGTAGGCGTCGGTGTGGAATTCCACCGCCACCGCGCCGACCTCCTGGAACGCGTTCGAGAGCAGCAGGTGCTTGGTGGCCGTGTTGACGTGGCTGCGCTGCCAGCGCCGCGCGTACCACGTGTATCCGATGGCCAGGCGGGACGGGTCGGGCACGATGTCGTAGTACCGCGTGCAACCCACGATCTGCCCGCTGCCGTTCTCGCGCACCACCCAGGGCGACATCCGGCCTTCTTCCTGCCCGCGCAGGGCGGCCTCGACGTAGTCGGTCATTCGGCCCGGGGCGGGCACCGAGGTGAACCAGAGATCCCAGAGGTTGCCGTCGGCCGCGGCGCTCTCCAGCGCGGCCACATGGTTCAGCGCGAGCGGTTCCAGCGTGACCCAGCGGTTCTCGAGGCGGACCGTATCCATGGGATTCAGGCGTCCAGGTCCGGGATCAGCCGGCTTTCGATGCGGGCGATGGCGTCCTTCAGCAGCAATTTGCGCTTCTTCAGGCGCGTCAGCTGGAGTTCGTCGCGGCTGATGGCGGCCGCCAGGTGGTCGATGGCGGCGTCGAGGTCGCGGTGCTCGACCTTCAGTTCGGCCAGGCGCTGGGAGAGCTGCATCGGATCCTGGACCTGCATGGCGTTCGGCCGGTCGGGGGGAAGGGGCGATTGTAACTCCCGGCGCGCCCGGCCGCAGCGGCTACAATAGGCGACTCGCCCGTCCCGAAGTGCCACCCTCATGTCCGCCTCCCCCGACGCCACCCGCAAGCAGACCTTCGAAGCCGGTAAGCTGGCCAAACGGCTGCGCCGCCAGGTCGGCCAGGCGATCGCCGACTACGGCATGATCGAGGAGGGCGACAAGGTCATGGTCTGCCTGTCGGGCGGCAAGGATTCCTACACCCTGCTCGACATGCTGCTCTCGCTGCAGGCGAAGGCTCCCGTGCGCTTCGAGATCGTCGCGGTCAACCTCGACCAGAAGCAGCCGGATTTCCCCGCGCACGTGCTGCCGGAGTACCTCACGGCCCGCGGCGTGCCGTTCCACGTGATCGAACAGGACACCTACAGCGTCGTCACCCGCGTCATCCCGCAGGGCAAGACGATGTGCAGCCTGTGCTCGCGCATGCGCCGCGGCGCGCTCTATCAGTGGGCCGCGGACAACGGCGTCACGCGCATCGCGCTGGGCCATCACCGCGACGACATCCTCGGCACGTTCTTCCTCAACATGTTCTACCAGGGCAGCCTGAAGGCGATGCCGCCGAAGCTGCTCTCCGACGACGGCCGCCATGTCGTGATCCGTCCGCTCGCGTATTGCCGTGAAGACGACATCGCGGCGTATGCCGAGTCGCGCGCGTTCCCGATCATTCCCTGCAACCTGTGTGGTTCGCAGGAGAACATGCAGCGCAAGGTCGTCAAGCGCATGCTCGCCGACTGGGAGAAGGCGCATCCCGGTCGCAGCGAAACCATCTTCCGCGCGATGGGCAACATCGCGCCGTCGCAGCTGACCGACCGCTCGCTCTTCGACTTCGCCTCGCTCGGCGCACGCGACGACGCGTCGCGGCCCGACGCGCACGCGTGGCTCGCCGGCGGCGACGGTCACGACGAAACCGACTGATCATTCCCCTTAACGTCTACAAGGCCCTCCGATCATGACCCTGTTCTCTTCCGTCGAACTCGCGCCGCGCGATCCGATCCTCGGCCTCAACGAAGCCTTCGGCGCCGATACGCGCGCCGACAAGGTGAACCTCGGCGTCGGCGTGTACTACGACGAGAACGGCCACGTGCCGCTCCTGCGCGCCGTGCGCGAAGCCGAAAAGGCGCGCCTCGAAGCGCAGCTGCCGCGCGGCTACCTGCCGATCGACGGCATCGCCCTCTACGACACCGCGGTGCAGAAGCTGCTCTTCGGCGCGGATTCCGCGCTGCTCGCCGATCGCCGCGTGGTCACCGCGCAGGCCCTCGGTGGCACGGGCGCGCTGAAGGTCGGCGCCGATTTCCTCAAGCGCCTGAATCCGAACGTGCCGGTCGCGATCAGCAATCCGAGCTGGGAGAACCACCGCGCACTGTTCGAGAGCGCGGGCTTCGAGGTCGTGGAATACCGCTACTACGACGCGACCACGCATGGCGTCGACGTGGACGGCATGCTCGCCGACCTCGCGAAGCTGCCGAAGGGCGCCGTCGTCGTGCTGCACGCGTGCTGCCACAACCCCACGGGCGTGGACCTCGGCACCGACGACTGGAAGCGCGTGATCGAGACGGTGCGCGAGCACGGCCTCGTGCCGTTCCTCGACATCGCCTATCAGGGCTTCGGTGATGGCATCGAGGCGGACGCGACCGCAGTGCGCCAGTTCGCCGACGCGGGTCTGCCGTTCTTCGTCGCCAGCTCGTTCTCGAAGTCGTTCTCGCTGTACGGCGAACGCGTCGGCGCGCTGTCGATCGTCACGGGTTCGCACGACGAAGCCACGCGCGTGCAGTCGCAGGTCAAGCGCGTCATCCGCACGAACTACTCCAATCCGCCGACGCATGGCGCGGCCGTGGTGGCCGCCGTGCTCAACCACGACGACCTGCGCGCGACGTGGGAAGCCGAACTGGGCGAGATGCGCGAGCGCATCCGTCGCATGCGCAGCGAACTGACGCAGCGCCTGGCGAAGGCCGGCGACTTCGGTTTCATCGAGCGCCAGCGCGGCATGTTCTCGTACTCGGGACTCTCCGCCACCCAGGTCGAGCGCCTGCGCAGCGAGTTCGGCATCTACGCCGTCGGCACGGGCCGCATCTGCGTCGCCGCCCTCAACGGTGGCAATATCGAGCGCGTGGCCGACGCCATCGCCCGCGTGGTCTGACCTCGCACCCATCGTGTTTCGCCGGCGGACGCATGCGCGTCCGTCATGGCCACCCCTTCGCAAGAGATTTGTCGATACATGTTCTTTCGCAACCTGACGCTTTTCCGTTTTTCCGAACCCGTCGCCGCCGATCTCGACCGTCTCGACGAGGCGCTGCCGGAACACCGTCTGCGTCCCGTCGGTCCGATGGAGCTCTCGACGCGCGGTTTCGTCTCGCCGCTCGGCCGCAACGAGGAAGCGCTCACGCATACGGTCGGCCGCAACACGATGGTCACGGTGGGCAGCGAGGATAAGCTCCTGCCATCGGCCGTCGTGAACGACGAGCTGGCCAATCGCATCGAGAAGATCGTCGAGGAAGAGGGACGCAAGGTCGGCGGCCGCGAGCGCAAGAAGCTCAAGGACGACGTCATGAACGAGCTCCTGCCGCGCGCCTTCGTGCGCAGCTCGCGCATGAAGGCCTACGCGGACAAGAAGAACGGCTGGCTCGTGCTGGATACCTCCAGTCGCAAGTCGGCTGAGAATACGCTGAGCCAGATCCGCGAAGCCTTGGGAAGCTTCCCGGCCGCCCCGCTGGCGCCGGAAGAGTCCCCGCGCATCCTCATGACCCACTGGGTCGCCTCGGGCGAGCTGCCGGCCGGCCTGGTCCTCGGCGACGAATGCGAACTCCGCGACCCGGCGACGGCCTCGGGCGCCATCGCGCGCTGCCGCCGCCAGGGTCTCGACACCGATGAGATTCGGGAGCACCTCCGAACCGGCAAGCAGGTGTTCCAGTTGGGTCTGGTGTTCGACGACCGCATATCGTTCGTGCTGGGCGAGGACCTGATCCTGCGTAAAATCAAGTTCACGGACGTCGTGCTCGACGAACAGGCGGACAGCCCCGAATCGGCCGCGGCGGAAATGGACGCGAACTTCGCCCTGATGGCGCTCGAATACGAACGCCTGCTCGGCAAGCTCGCCGAATGGTTCACGCTGCCTCGCCCGGAATGATCCCGGCCCGCCAGTCGCAGTGTCTGATATGAGTTGGTGGGATGTTCGTCGGGATCGCAACGAGACTCGGCTCATGGCATCGGAAGAAGGCGACTGGCTGGAACTGGCGACCCCCACGGGCGCCACGATCCGTGTACTGAAGGCGGCGCACCCCCGTGCGCGCCGCCTGCGGCTGACGGTGACGCCAAAGGGGGCCCGTCTCACCTATCCCAACGGCACGCATGTGGCGCAGATGACCGCGTTCCTGCGCCACCATGCCGACTGGCTCGAGCAGAAGCTCGGCGAGTTCAACCTCGATGCCGAGCCCCTGCCGCCGCTGCGCGTGGGAGTCCCCACCACGTTCCCATTCCGCGGCGAGGACGTCACCCTCGATTGGGCCGAGGGCCCTTATCCGCGCGTGGAGCACGAGCCGGGCCTGCTCACCCTCAGCATCCCGCGCCCGCACACCCGCGCGTTGCTCGTCGCCCGGGGGCTGCTCGCGACGCATTTCGAGGCGCAGATCCGGCGCGACGTTTCGCGCTGGCTGCCCGCCTACATCCCGCAGATCAACGCGGCGCCGACCGCCCTGCGCATCCGGCCGCTGAAGAGCCTGTGGGGAAGCCTGGACACGCGCGACAGGATCAACCTCGATCTCGCCCTCGCGCTCGCCCCGCCCGCGGCGCTGCGCTACGTGCTCGTGCACGAGCTGTGTCACCTGAAGGTGCGCAACCACTCGGCGAAGTTCTGGCACTGGGTGGAAGCCGTGTTTCCCGATTACAAGGAACAGCGCACGTGGCTGCGCGCGAACGGCAGCGGGCTGAAGATGCAGCTCGATCGTCTGATCGCCGACGTGGCGGACTGAGCTTAGCCCGCCGGCGGGCGCCGGTCGCGTTGGCGATCAATGCGCCAGCGCGAAACCCGTCAGGACGCGCGCGGTGTCTTCCGGCTTCTCGAGCATCGGCATGTGGTTGCAGCCGTTCAGCACCGTGGCGCCGATCGACGGCGAGCTCTTCAGGCCTTCGCGCAGCGTGTCCAGCGCGGACACGTCGATGATCTTGTCCTCGCGGCACCACAGGCCGAGCACGGGCATCTGCAGCTTGCCGATGACCGGGTCGAGCGCGAACGCCTGCGCCGGCTGCTTAAGTTCGACGAACGCGCGCTCGATGAAGGCGTGGTCCTTGCGGTTGCGTGCGACCAGCGCATCCTCGATGCGACCGGGGAATTGCGGCGGCTTGAGGAACATGCGCGCGAGCAGAGCTTCCAGATCGGCACGATCCTCGAGAAGGAACGGATTCTTGCCCGACTTCACGTCGCGGGTGAAGTCGTTGTCCTTGAACGTGAGGCCGAGCGAGCTCATCAGCACGAGACTCGCCACGCGCTCGGGATGCTGCTGCGCGTACACGCCAGCGATCGCACCGCCCATCGAATGGCCGACGAGCAGGAAACGCTGCGCGCCGACCGCGGCCGCGAAGGCCTCGAGGCGGGCGGCCTGCTGGGGAATGCCGTAGTCGCCGGTGTCGATGCGCGACGAATCGCCCCAGCCCGGAAGATCGGGAATGAGGATGTGGAAATGTTCGCCGAGCGCCTTGGCGGTTTCGAGCCAGGTGGCCTTGTCGGCGGCGAAGCCGTGTAGCAGCACGATCGTCGGACCCTGGCCGCCTTCGTAATACGACCACGTGGTGTCGCCCGCCACGATCGTCTTCTTCTCCATGTGCGCGCTCAGCGCCTGCCGGGCCGCGTCGGCCTTGAGCAGCAGGGAGGGCGCGAAGAGGTAGACGATGCCCGCGCCCAGGCCCAGCACGACCGCCACGATGACGAGGAACTTCAGCCGGCGCAGCAGCAGGCGCTGCCAGAGCGGGCGGCGATCGGACGAGGCGAGGGTGGGGGTCTTGGCCATGAATGGGGGCTTCGTAACGGTGGACGCCCCGCAAGATGCGGGGCGTCGCAGGAGGATGCAACCCTTGCGGCCGCCTTCGCGGCCGCAAGATCGTGCGTCACGGCTTCTTCGCGGTACCGGCGAGGATGCGTTCGACGGCCTGCTGCGTCATCGGGTGGTAGCCGGACTTCGCCTTGGCATACGTCGCCTTCGCGAACGCGAGGCCTTCCGGCGTGCGGGCGAAGGCGCGGTAGACGGGCGTCGTCAGGTACAGGCGGCCGATGCGCGTCATGTGCTCGGCGGCGGCCGTCCACACGTCCTTGTCGCCCGCGGCGATGGCGTGCGCGTACCAGCGCATGCCGATCTCGGCGTTCGGCGTGCCGGTGAGATGCCACGCGGCGTCGAGCTCCTTCATCTTCGCCAGCGGCGGCACGTCCGGCAGGCGATCGAGGAAGTACATCCATTCCTGGGTGTTCCACGATTTCGCATCGAGCTTGTCCGCGGCGAGCTTGCCGGCGAGGAACGCCTCGCGCTCCTTGTCGATCGCGTCGAAGCGCGGCGATTCGGGCAGCGGCGCGTCCTTCGGAATGCCCGGCTGCCAGATCCACGCGCGGGCCTCGGCTTCGCTCATCTTGCCCGGGTACTTGTCGAGCAGGTTGGCCTTCAGGTACGCGAACATCGTGTCGGTATCGATGCTCTGGAACGCGAAGTGCGCGAAATAACCCTTCAGATACGTGTCGAAGGTCTCGCGCCCGAAGCGGGCTTCCAGCGTGCGCAGGAACCAGGAACCCTTGTCGTAAGCCACCGACGAAAGCGAATCGTCGGCACCCACGCCGCGCGGCTCGGGCGTCAGGCGCTGGACGTTCTCGGGCATCTTGCCGATCGTCTTCTGCAGCTCGCGCGCGGAGAGAAGGCTTTCCTCGTCGGCGAGCGCCTTGCCGTAGACGGCTTCGGTGATGCGTCCCTGCACGTAGGTGGTGAAACCTTCGTTCAGCCAGATGTCGCGCCATGCGGCGCTGGTGACGAGGTTGCCCGACCAGGAGTGCGCCAGCTCGTGCGAGACCAGCGACACGAGGCTCTTGTCGCCGACGAGTACCGTCGGCGTCGCGAACGTCATGTTCGGGTTTTCCATGCCGCCAAACGGGAACGACGGCGGCAGCACGAGGATGTCGTAACGGCCCCAGGCATAGGGACCGTAGAGCTTCTCGGTGGTCTCGATCAGTTTCTCGGTGTCCTCGAACTCGTGCGCGGCCTTGCCGACGACACTGGGCTCGGCATACACCGCGCTGCGTGGACCGGTTTCCTTGACGGCGAGGTCGCCCGCGGCGATGGCGAGCAGGTAGGACGGGATCGGGTGCGGCTGGTCGAAGCGGAAGTCGCCGTCCAGCGGATGTTTCGCGTCGTTGATCGCGCTCATCACGACGCGGACGTCCTTCGGCGCGGTGACGTGCGCGTCGTACGTGAAGCGGATCGCCGGCGAGTCCTGCAGCGGCACCCACGAACGCGCGTGGATCGACTCGGACTGCGAGAACATGAAGGGCTGCTTCTTGTCGGCCGTCTGGTCGGGCGTCAGCCACTGCAGGCCGGAGGCTTCCGGCACGGTGGCATACGTGATGCGGACGCTCGCCGGGTGCGCCGGGGCCTGGATCGTCAGCTTCGAACCGAGCTCCTTGTCGCGCGGCGCGAGAGCGAACTTCAGCGGCGAGGACTTGCCGGTCGCATCGACGGCTTCGACGCCGGCGATCTTGAGGTCGCGCGTGTCGAGGACGAGGTCCTTCGCCTTCGCGTCCTTCCAGTCGAGCTTGAGCGTCGCGTTGCCCGCGAGCTCACGCTTGCCGAAGTCGAGCTTCAGGTCGAGGTCGAGATGGGTGACCCGGACCGCGTCGGGCTGGGCATAGGAATGCGGATCGGCGGCGAAGGCCACGACGGGAAACGTCATGGTCAGGGCAACGACGGGAAGCAGGCGCATCGCAGGGTTCCGTACGGGGGAAGCCCCGAGTATGCCACCGGGCGCCGCGTTCCGTTCCCTAGAGCTTGTACGCCCGGTGGATCGCCACGATGCCGTTGGTGAGGTTGCGCACTTCCACGTGCCCGAAACCCGCGTTGAGCATCATGCCCTTGAGCGTTTCCTGATCGGGGTGCTTGCGGATCGATTCCGCCAGGTACTGGTAACTGTCGGCGTCGTTGGCGAACAGACGGCCAAGGCGCGGCAGGATCCGGAACGAGTGCACGTCGTAGAGCTTCGACAGCAGCGGACTCTGCACCTTAGAGAACTCCAGCACGAGCGCGCGGCCGCCGGGCTTGAGGATGCGGTGCATGTCCGCCAGCGCCTTGTCCTTGTCAGTGACGTTGCGCAGGCCGAAGGCGATGGTGACCGCGTCGAAGCTGATGTCCGGGAACGGCAGCATTTCGGCGTTCATCTGGGCCCAGCGCAGGCCCGCGACGAGGCCGCGGTCGGTGAGCCGGTCGCGGCCCACGCCCAGCATCGCGGCGTTGATGTCGCCCACCACCACCTCGCCCTCGTCGCCCACGACGGGCTTGAGCAGCGCCGCGATGTCGCCGGTGCCACCGGCGAGGTCGAGTACCCGGTCACCGCGGCGAACGCCGCTGACGGCCACGAAATGACGCTTCCACAGCCGGTGGATGCCGAACGACATCAGGTCGTTCATCAGGTCGTAGTTGCGCGCCACGGACGTGAAGACCTGGCCGACGAGCTTCTGCTTGTCGGCCACGGGAACGTCGCGGAAGCCGAAATGGGTGGTTTTCTGGGATTCCATGCGTCCATGGTATCCCGAACCCGTGCCCCTCGCAGCTTCCGCGACGCCACCTCGTCACACGCCGCCGACCGGGCGGCCAGCGTCAGCGCGGCCCCAGTGTGTTGTAGACATGGAAGTTGAAGATGCGAAGTTCCGTGGCCCCGTCGGCGGGCATGAGGTAATACGTGCCTGCCGGTCCGTCGACTGGCGCGAAGACTTCGACCGCCGGACGCGCGAGGTGCGGAGGCCGCTCCGCGAGGCTGCGGGCGTTGAATTCCACGGCGAACGTCTTTGACCTCGGTAGACCGCGGAGACCCATCGCGGCGATGATCTGGTCATGTGGCGCACTCAGATCGAACGAGGTCGCGCGTACCACCGGGAAGCCATCCCTCAGCAGAGTCGTGCGGATGGTGCCCGCGTTGTTGGAATAGCCCTGGTTCCCCACGAGGATCGACCGGGTGAGCCGGCTTCGCTTGAAGGGCAGTTCGTCGTAGAACCAGAGCTGCGGCGGCACCTCGTGGGCGGGTACACGCCGGATGCCGGGTGGAAGCGGTTGTTGCGACAGGTCCATCGCGACGGATCGCGGCAGCCCACCCACCCACGGGTCGCGCTGGATCGCGCGCCCGGCACCTCGCAGGGCCGCCGTCTCCCATGCCGCGCGCTGTGCGGGCGTGATCATCGCCGGAATGTTTTCGGTGAGCTCGGCGCGCATCGCCGTGGCGACACGCTCGCGCTCCACCGGATCGGGGAAGGCGCGTTCGATCTCGTCGGCGTAGTCGTCGAAGAGATCGGTGGGCCGCACGCCGGCACCGCGTCCGGAGCCGCCGCGCAGGCCCACGGTCCGGAACGCCCAGCCCTGGCTTGCGCCGCGCTCGATGGCAGGTCCCCAAGCGCCGGAGGCGGCGCCCGGACGGGCGAGTCGCCAGGTGCCGTAGTCGGCGTCGAAGCGCACGCCGTAGAGGCCACCGTCATGCTCGATGTACTGCTTGCCGTCGATCGTGTAGACGCCCTCGCTGCTCGCCTGGCCGGTCTTGCGGACGTTCGGAGCGCGATACTGCGATTCGAAGACGACCTTCTGCGGCGCGGGTGCGCGGCCTTCGACCAGCGTGCCACCGGCGCGGAAGCGACCGCCGACGAAGCCCCGGCCCGCGGCGACCTTCACGAACTGCTGCGCGCCGGGCGCGGCCCAGAGCGAGGCGACGTAGAGCTCCGTGAAGTCGACGAAGGCCTGCCGGGTGTCGCCAGCCTTGACGCTGTCGTAGAGGCGCCAGCCGGCGGAGGCGGCATGCACCGGGGCCGTGACGACATCGCGCACGACGCGACCCAGGCTCTCGAGCACGCGGCGATCGTACTCTTCCGTCCAGCGGCGCTTCGCGTCGTCGGTGCTGGTGGTCAGCGTGCGCGCGTTGCGCTGGCCGAGCTGGACGTCCGTCTCGTAGAGCGCGTGCAGGAAGTCGCCGGTGACACGGCGCTCGTCGAACGGCTCGGCGGTGAAGGTGACGTCCGCGGCGGATGCGGAGGAGCCGAGGATCCAGTTGGCGAGCCGGTCGCCGGCGAAGACGCGCGTGCCGTTGGGACGGACCGCGGCGTGCTCGAGCGGGAGTCGATCGAGCAGGTACTCGCGGAACCGCGGTGCGTAGAGGAACTGTCGCGCGGCCTCGGCGCGGCTGCCGAACTCGCGGAAGCTGATACCGTCGGGGGCCTCGGGCGTGTACAGGACGATGGTGGACACGCTGCGCGGATCGCGCACGCCGACCATGAACACGTCGCGCAGCGCGACGCCCTGGTAGGTGAGCTGGCTGACCTGGATATCGTGGTTCTCGACGCGGGCGCGTCCGGCTTCCGACGGACTGGCCAGCACCGCTTCGACCCAGCGGTAGCCGCGGTAGGCATGGTCCTTCTGGAACGAGCGCGGCAGGTCGCTCAGGAAATACGACAGCCGCGCCTCGTTGGCGAGCAGGCGCATCTGCGCCAGTTGCAACGAGGTGGTGGCGTCGCGCCGCGCGGTGGCGTCCGGTCCGCTGCGCAGCGCGGTATCGAGGTAGGCCGGGTACGTGCGATGGACGTCGAGGTCGTTGACGATCACGCGTAGCGCCGCGTCGTCGAGTCCCGCCACCGGCGCGCCGTCGGGGCCGATGGCCTTCATCCGTACCGGATCGGTGCCGCCGATGTTGCGGTAGGCGAGGTCGACGAGGCTCAGCGAGGGCGGCTTGCCGCCGGCGAGGAAGTCCAGCACGGACTGCGGCAGGAGGCTGTGGTAATTCTCGATGTCGATGCGGATGTCGCTGGGATCGAGCGTGACGCCCAGTGCCTTCAGGCGCGTGCGCAGGCCGTCGTGCGTGAACGTGTAGAGGCCCTTGACCGGTGCCGCATGCGGCTTGCCCGCGTCGGCGGCGAGCAGATCGTGCGTCGCCAGGAAGTGCTCGCTGGCGTCGCGCCAGTCGGCGGCGACGTTCGCCGGCACGCGGGCCAGGCGCGCTTCGTTCACCGCGTCGACGACCGCGGCCTGGCGGATCGCGAGCAGGGCGGTGGCGTCGAAGAGGTAGTCGTCGCGCAGGGCGTGGGTGACGCCATCGACCAGCAGGCGCGAGGAACGGTCGGCGTCGCCGGCCAGCTTCGCCTCGAACCACGCCTGGTTGAGTTTCTCGCGCTGTACGCCGACGAAGCGATTGACGACGGCGGTGAAAGGATCGCTGCTCATGGGCCGGGAGTCGATGAAACGGCCCTCCGCGATCCCCGCGGCATACCGTCGCGCCAGCCCGGGCAGGTCGCTGGACGTCACGAGCATGGCGCGGAAGCGCGCTTCGAACGCCGCGTAGGCCGCTTCCAGGTCGTCGAACGGTTCCCAGCCCGTCTGGGTCGAGAAGGCGAGGACGCGGTTGTCGCGTGCGAGGTCCTGCACGAGCAGCACGCCCGCGTAGCCCGTGCCGCCGATCCGCAGTTCGCGAACGACCACCGACTCGGCCGCGCCGCCGGCGATGGTGACGGAACGCGCGAGGTCACGCGCGTCGGCGTCGAGCGTGCCGTCTTCGTAGGCCAGGACGGCGAGGGCGCGCGCACCGTCGGCGATACGCGCGGCGAACGCGTCGCGACGCGTCCGCGCGGTGCCGCCGTCGGTCGCCGGTCCGTACCAATAGGCCCTGTGTGCCTCGATGAAGGAGTTCAGCGGCACGGCGTCGATCGACTCGGGCGTGGCTGGCAACGCGGCACGCTCGTTGGCGAGCCATGCATGCACGCCGACGATGCGATCGTACGCCTGCTGTGCTTCCTGATAGACGTGTTGGATGTGTGCAGGCGGTGCCTGCGGGGGGAGCATGTCCAAGAGCTTTCCTTTGCGTGGGTGAACCGGCGCAAAGTGTAGGAACTGCCCTTGGAATGACGCGCGAGGCGGGTGCCTCGCGCGAGTCATCGTTTGCCCTCGTCTGCCTGTCAGCGTCGACTGATCGCCCGGAACGCCCCGAAGACGTCAGTGCTGGCCGTGATGGCGTTCCCGCTCGTTCGTCACATGGCGATCGTGCAGGGACGGGCCCGCCGAACCGTCGTCGGGATCGACGGGAGGCCGCGCATCGACGTCGCGATCGTTCTCGCCACCCGGCGTGATCTTCAGGATCGAATGGCGCACTTCGCGCGCGAGGATCACGCGCGCGTCCCGGACCATCTCCTCGAGGGCCTCACTGAAATCCAGCTTCCCCGCCTCGTCCGTCCAGACGACCCTGGCTTCGCGCAGCTTCTGGATGAAGCCGCGGAAGAGGGCCTTGTCGAAGAACTCCGGCGCCGAGAGTTCGTTGAGCAGGCTGAGGCGCTGCGCGGTGAGCGTGCAGGCCGTTTCGAGCTCGCCCGCCGTCATGGTGTGCGGACCGTTCTTCACGAGCGCGGCGATGGCGATGTAATAGCGTTCGAACGCCTGCAGCATGCTGCGCGCGATCACGCGCAACTGGTAGGCGCCATCGTCCTGGCCGGGACCGCGCTCGAGCACGCGGCCCTCCGCGCTGGCCTCGAGGATACCGCGACGCACGAAGAACTCGATGGTGTCCTGAACCTGGGCGGCGAAACCGTCCTCGTCCCACGGCAGGAACAATTCGCCCTGGATGAAGGGGTAGATGATGCGGCCGAGTCGCACGACCGACGAGCGCGACATGCGGCGATTGTTGAGGAAGCACGCCGCCACCCACGCCGCGGCGGCGTTGAGGTGCAGCACGTTGTTGCGGAAGTACGAAAGCAGGACGGCCTGCTCGCCTTCCGTCACCAGCACGTCGCCCAGCGGATGGCGCACGCGACGGATCCAGCCCATCTGCTCGCCATAGGCGATCACGCCCTGCGGATTCATCGGCGTGATGGTGACGCGGTCGGAGTAGGGCAGTTCCTGCAGCATCGCCTTGGTAAGCTCGATCTGCGCGAGCAGATCGTTTTCCGCCATCGCGTGCTTCGGCGTCGCGAGGAGGGCCAGCGCGAGCAGGTTGATCGGATTCACGTCGGCCGCGCGATTGATGTTCACCTGGATGCGTTCGGCGAGGTCGTCGACGACACGGTTCATCCATTCGGGCTTCGTATCGGGATCGGCGCCGGCCTCGCGCCAGTCCGGCGCCGCCGCGTCGAGCATCGGGGTGAGCAGGATCGGCTCGCCGAAGTTGAGCGTGACGTGGCCGTAGCGTTGGCGCAGCACCTTCAGGCCGCGGATCAGGCCGAGCAGCGATTCCTTCTCCTTCGGCTTGCCGGAAAGCTCGCCGATGTACGACTTGCCTTCCATGAGCTTCTCGTACCCGATGTACACCGGCTGGAAGAGGACCGGGCGACGTGGCGCGCGCAGGAACGCGCGCAGCGTCATCACCAGCATGCCGGCGCGCGGCGCCAGCAGCCGGCCCGTGCGCGAGCGGCCGCCCTCGATGAAATACTCGAGCGGCACGCCGCGATCGACGAGCTGGGCGAGGTATTCGTTGAACACCACCGAGTACAGCGCGTTGCCCTTGAAGCTGCGGCGGAGGAAGAAGGCGCCACCGCGGCGCAGGATCGGGCCGACCACCGGCAGATTGAGGTTGACGCCCGCCGCGATGTGCGGCGGCACCACGCCCGAGTGGTGCAGCTGGTAGGAGAGCAGCAGGTAATCGGTGTGGCTGCGATGGCAGGGCACGTACACCACTTCGTGACCCGGCGCGGCGGCGCGCGCCTTGTCGAAGTGATGCATCGCGATGCCGTCGTAGAGCTTGTTCCAGAAGTTGGACAGCAGGAACGACGACGAGCGCACCACGGGGTGCGAGTAGTCGGCGGAGATCTCGAGCGCGAAATCCCGTGCCCGGCGCTCCGCCTTGGCGAGGGGAATGTTCTCCTTGCTCGCGGTGGCGGCGATGGCGTCGCGCACGGGCTCGGTGTTCAGCACGGCGTCGACGACGGTGCGGCGATGCGACAGATCGGGGCCGATGACCGCCGCCCGGATGCGGCGGAAGTGCGTGCGCAGCACGCGCGCGATCTTGCGCGTCAGCCGCTCCGGGCTGATGCCGGCCGATTCGGCGAGCACGCTGCGCAGGGACACCGGTGCGGAGAAGTGCACGACGGTGTCGCGGCCGTTGAGCAGCAGCGCGAGCATGCGGCGGAAGCGGCCGACGACCAGCCAGTTCTCGGCGAACAGCACGCTGAACCAGCCGCTTTCGCGGTTCGGCGCACGACCGACGTAGATCGAAACGGGCACGATCTGGATGTCGCGCTCCGGATCGTCCTCGAGTGCGCGGATGAGCTGGCCGATCGGCTCCCTGGGCCCCCGTGCGTCCGTCCGGCCGAACAGCCAGCCGTGGCGGCGGCTCAACGAGAACACCGAGCGACGGCGACGGCCGGGCAGGTCGAGCAGCTGCATCGGGCTGGGCAGACCGGCTTCGCGGCACGCGCGCTCGAGGATCAGGGCGTCGGACGTGCCGTCGCGTTCGATGGCGTAGCAGACCGCGGCCCCGCTGCCGAGCAGCGTGGCGGGCTCCGCGGGATCGCGTTTGATACGCACCCAGGGTTCGAGCATGCGCCCCAGCAGCTTGAACCACCAGGGCGAACGGGCGACATGGACGTGCGGATCCGCACTCATCGGGATATCAGGCATCGGACGATTGTAAGGCCTCAGCGGGCTCTGGCGTCCGCGACGGGCGGCGCGGGGGTGGCGGCGGTGCCGGGGCGCGCGGGAACGCTGGTTGCGGGAGCGGGAGCGGGCGCGGGCGGGGCGAGGCGGGCGTGCTCGTCGCGCACGCGTTGCAGGAGATCGCTGTCGTACCAGCGGCCGTCGAGCAGCACCATCGTGGCGTCGGTCTGGATGGGCTTGTCGAGCAGGGTGTAGGTGATCTTCACGTGGGCGGAGCCGCCGCCGCGCTCCAGCGTGTCGATGCTCACCGAGTCGAACGTCTTGTCGATCGACAGCCCGTACACGTCCAGCAGGCGCTTGAAGCCCAGCCACGCCGTCGACCAGGTCGCCATCGATTGCTCGAAGTTCATCGCATGCAGCGCGTCGGGCGTCGAGAGATGGGCCTGCCGCGCGGTGTCGACGACCGTCGCGATGGCCTGTTTCGCCTTCGCCTGATCGCCCCACGACACCGTCTGGGCCCACGGGCCGACGATGTTCACGGCCTCGCGAAGCTGCCGTTTCTGCGACAGCGTCAGGTCCTTCGCCTGGTCGATGGCCGTGAGCGCCATCGACTGGCCGATGCCCGCGATCAGCGGCATCTGGTCCTTGTAGTCGCGGTCGAAGCGGACGAGCGTCGGCCGCAGGTCGGCGAAGAGTTTCTTCTCGGCGTCGGGCTCCGTGAGCCGTTTCACGCCGTTCTCGAACTTCGCCCGGTCCTCGTCCGACATCGGCTCGTTCGCGGCGTTGCGGCGCGGCCAGTCGGCGCGCAGCGTCGCGAAGTCGGCGGGCGGCAGCGCGTGTTTCCAGAAGAGGTCGAACTTACCGTCGCGCAGCAGCTGCAGCGATTCGCGCGTGGCGTCCTCCGGCGAGCCGCCGCCGGGCGTGCCGGGCGCTTCCTTCTGCCGGTTGCAGGCCGCGACGAGCGCGAGGACCAGCAGGAGGGCCAGGGTCTTCGGGAAAGTGCGGGGCATGGCACGCATGTCGACAACGGGATCGGGAAGCGTAACAAGAAAAAACCCCGGAAGCCGGAGGCCTCACGGGGTTATCCAGCCCGAAGCCGGAAAGGGAAATGGCCTTGCCTGCTTTGCTTTGGGCACCGCAGGTTTCGGCGAGGGGAATGATAGTTGGCTCACATTGCTAAAGCAATATGTCAGGTTATGCGCCGTAACTCACTGATTTAGTTGGTGCGAAGCGATTCGATCTTCTTCGCGCGGCGTTCGGACCGCGGCAGGCCGTAGTCGTTGTCGAACAGCGCGCTTTCCCAGGCGCCGTACGTCGGGTTCGGCAGCACGAACCAGCGCTCTCCGATCCACGCGGTGTACGGCGCCATGGCCTTCGCGCGACCTTCGGCGTTGTTGCCATACACGTCGGTGAAGTCGCCGATCTGATCGCCGAACTGCATCAGCACGCGATGGTCCTTGCCGACCAGCTGGCGGCGGCAGCCCTTCTCGCTCCCCGCCTGCTCGCATCCTTCGACGAAGGTGCCCAGGCCCAGGAACGAGGACTTGCCCGCGACCGGGAAACCGGCCGAACGGAGGTTGGCGAGCGTCGCCTCGTCGAGATCCTTCGCCCGGTTCGAGATGTAGAACACGGCCACGCCATGGTCGGCGGCGAACTTCGTGAATTCGAGCGCGCCGGGTAGCGGACGGGCGATCGCCTCCTTGCACCACGCCGCCCATGCGGCCTCGTCGAACTCGCCGCCCGAGCGCACGAGGCGGGCCTGGTAGGGCGAGTTGTCGAGCACGGTCTCGTCGATGTCGAGGATCACGGCCGGCTTCAGACCCTTCAGCGACGGGTGCGCGGCACGGTCCGCCTTCGGCAGGGCGTCCCAGGTCGGGTCCTTCTTCGCCCTGAGGAGTTTCTCCGTCGCGTCGCGGTAGGTCTGCAGATAGATGAAATCGTGCTCGCTCGCGTTCTGCGACCAGGCCACGGCGTTGAGGTTGTCGTCGGCGGCGGGGCCAGCCGGCGCCGGCGCGGACGCGCTGGCACTCGACGCCGGAACCGGCATCGGCGCGGTGGCCTTCGGCGTGTGAGCGCAGCCCGCGAGTGACAGCGCGGCCGCGAGTGCGACCGGAGCGAACCTGATCATGCAAACCCCTGTGGAGACGGGCACCGCGCCCGTGGCGCGGCGATTCTGCGGGCAGTTTACGACAGCGTGACGACGGCGGCACGCCTCTGGCGCAAAGGGCCCACCTGCTGACAGACTGCGCCCTCATCCACGACGGAACCGTCCATGGAAGTCGCCACCTCGCGATTGCACGCCGTGCGCATCGCCAGTTATATCGCCGCCGGACTCGGCCTGTTCCTCGTCCTTTACCTGCGTCTGTTGCCGGCGCTCCTGGCCGGACTCCTGGTCTACGAGGTGGTCGTGTCGACCGCGCCGCTCATGGGCCGCCGGCTTTCGGGCGACCGGGCGCGCGTGCTCGTCGTGGCCCTCGTCGGCGTGCTCGTGGTGGGCCTCCTCACGCTCCTCGTGTTCGGCGGCATCAGCTTCTTCCGCAACGAGATCGGCAATCCGGAAGACCTCTGGCAGAACCGGCTCATGCCGCTGGTCGAGCGCGCACGACAGCAGCTGCCGCCCGCGATCGTCGACCGCCTGCCGGACAGCGTGGAGGCGCTGCGCGTGACGGCGATGGACTGGGCGCGCTCGCACGCCGTCACGCTGCAGCTGGCGGGCAAGGAAGCCGCTCGCGTGGTGGTGCACATCCTGATCGGCCTCGTGCTGGGCGCGATCGTGGCACTCAGCCGTACGCGGCCGACGCACCAGGTCGGGCCGTTCGCGGCGGAGCTGAGCCTGCGCGCCGCGCGCCTCGCCGACGCCTTCCACAACATCGTCTTCGCGCAGATCAAGATCTCGCTGTTCAATACCTTGTTCACCGCGATCTATCTGCTCGCCGTGCTGCCGATGTTCGGCGTGCACCTGCCGCTGACGAAGACGCTGATCGTGATCACCTTCGTGGTGGGCCTGCTGCCCGTGATCGGCAACCTCCTGTCCAACACGGCCATCACCGTCGTCGGCCTGTCGGTATCGCTGTACGTCGGTCTCGGCGCGCTGGCGTTCCTGATCGTCATCCACAAGTTCGAGTACTTCCTCAACGCGCGTATCGTCGGCAGTCAGATCCGTGCGCGCGCGTGGGAGCTGCTCGTTGCGATGCTGCTGTTCGAGGCGGCGTTCGGGCTGCCCGGCGTGGTGGCGGCGCCGATCTTCTACGCCTACCTGAAAGCCGAGCTGGAAGCCGAACGGCTGATCTGACCTCGCGGGCTTGATGCCGCGTTCATCGCCGTGCTGCTGGAATCGCGCCACCCCGAGGAGCCCTTCATGCCGGATACCCCGTACAACGCACGCGCCATCCGCATCGTCACGTACGTGCTGGCGGCGCTCGCGCTATGGGGCATCCTGATGCTCCATCTCATCTCCGCGCTTCTGGCGGGGCTCCTGGTCTACGAGGTCGTGGAAACGCTGACGCCGCTGATCCGGCGGGTCGTCCCCGGCGAGCGCGCCCGCTTCTTCGCCGTCGGCGTGGTCACCGTGGTGGTCGTCGGCGCGATCATCGGGATCGTCGTGGCCGCGTTGACGTTCTACCGTCGCGACCTGGGCGATCCCCAGGCGCTGTGGGATGCCAAGCTGCTGCCGCTCCTGACCAAGGCGCACGAGCAGCTGCCCGCCTGGCTCACGTCGAACCTGCCCGACAGCTTCATCGACTTTCGCGAGCAGGGCATGGCCTGGGCCCACGAGCACTCCGGCGACCTGCGCCTGGTCGGCACGACCGCCGCGCGCGTCTTCGCCCATGTCCTGATCGGCCTCGTGCTCGGCGCCATCGTGGCCGTGAGTCACGGTGCCGGACACCGGCCGTCGCGTCCGCTGTCGTCGGAGCTGGCGACGCGCGCCGCGCGGCTCGCGCGCGCCTTCCACAACATCATCTTCGCGCAGCTGAAGATCTCGGCGATCAACACGGCCCTCGCCGGTCTCTTCCTGCTGGTCGCGCTGCCGCTGTTCGGCGTGCACGTGCCGCTGGCGAAGACGCTCGTGATCGTGACCTTCGTGACCGGCCTGCTGCCCGTCGTCGGCAACCTCATCTCGAACACGCTCGTGACGATCGCGGCGCTATCGGTATCGCTATGGGTGGGCGTGGCCGCGCTCGGTTTCCTCGTCGTCGTGCACAAGCTCGAGTACTTCCTCAACGCGCGCATCGTCGGCGGACAGATCCGGGCGCGCACCTGGGAGCTGCTCGTCGCGATGCTCGCCTTCGAGGCCGCGTTCGGCCTGGCGGGGCTGGTGGCCGCGCCGATCTACTACGCCTACCTGAAGAGCGAGCTCGAGGCCGAAGGCCTGGTGTGATCCCGCGCCGCTGCGCGGCATCGCCGATGCGATCGGGTGCTCGCGATGGCGTCAGCCGCCGGCGAGCATGGCGCGGATGCGCGCCATGTGCGTCGCCGCCGTCTCCTTCTTCACCTCGGCGTCGGCTTCCGGATCCTTGCCGTCCCAGTGCAGGTCGTCCTGCGGCAGCTCGTCGAGGAAACGGCTGGGATCGTTGGTGAGGATCTCGCCGTACTTGCGCGACTTCGCGGCGAAGGAGAGCGTCAGCAACTCCTTCGCGCGGGTGATGCCGACGTACATCAGGCGCCGTTCCTCGTCGAGGCGCCCTTCGTCGATCGCACCCTCGTGCGGAAGGGTGCCGTCCTCGCAGCCCACGATGAACACGAAGCGGAATTCGAGGCCCTTGGCCGAGTGCAGCGTCATCATGCGCAGCGCGTTGCCCGGATCGTCGCGGTCGGCATGGCTGAGGAGTGCCAGCTGCGCCGCGATGTCGCCGGTGCGGCCGCCGTCCTTGCCCATCGCGCGGAACCAGTCGGTCAGTTCGCGCAGGTTGCCCAGCCGACGTTCGCGCAGCGCTTCGTCGGGCGTCGAGGCGGCGATCTGCGCGCCGTATCCGGTCTTCTCGATGACGGTGTTCACCAGGTCCGCGGCGCTTTCGTGCACGGCGTGGCTGCGCAGTTCGTCCATCAGCCGCGCGAAGCTGGCAAGCGCGCCCGCCGGACGGGGGCTGATGGATTTCAGCGCCGCGTCGCTACGGGCGGCGTCGAGGAGCGAGGCGTTGCGTGTCTGCGCGATCTGCCCGAGCTTCTCCAGCGACGTGGCGCCGATCTCGCGCTTGGGCACGTTGACGACGCGCAGGAAGGCGGCGTCGTCGGTCGGGTTGGTGATCAGCCGCAGGTAGCAGAGGATGTCCTTCACCTCGGCGCGGTCGAGGAACGACAGCGCACCGCTGAGGTGGTACGGCACGCGCGCCAGGCGCAGCGCCTTCTCGATCACGCGCGCCTGGAAGTTGCCGCGGTAAAGGATGCAGAAGTCGTCCCAGCGAACGCCCTTTTCCTTGTACTTCTCGTGCAGGTTCGATGCGATGGCGGCGATGCGTTCGGCCTCGTGCTCGTTGTCCTTGCACTCGAGCACGCGGATCGGCGGACCCTCGATGTGGTCGCTCCAGAGCTTCTTCTCGTGCACGTGCGGGTTGTTCGCGATCAGCTGGTTCGCGGCACGCAGGATGCGCTTCGCGCAGCGGTAGTTCTGCTCCAGCTTGATCACGCGCAGGTTGGGGAAATCGCGGCCGAGCTGGTCGATGTTCTCCGGATTCGCACCGCGCCACGCGTAGATGCTCTGGTCGTCGTCGCCGACGCAGGTGAAGCGCGCCTTCGGGCCTGCGATGGCCTTCAGCAGGCGGTACTGCGCGTCGTTGGTGTCCTGGTATTCGTCGACCAGCAGGTAGCGCAGGCGCTCCTGCCAGATGGCGCGCGCCTCGTCGTCCGTCTCGAGGATGCGCAGCGGCAGCCGGATGAGGTCGTCGAAGTCCACCGCGTTGAAGGCGGCGAGGCGCTGCTGGTAGAGATCGTAGATCGTCGCGGCCTCGATCTCGCGCGGACTGCGCGCGGAGGCCATCGCTTCCTCGGGCGTCAGGCCGGCGTTCTTCGCGCGGCCGACGAGGTTGCGAATGCCCTGGATCACCTCGGGCTTCACGCCCTTGGGCGAGAGCTCCTTGATCATGTTCGCGCTGTCGTCGGCGTCCAGCACCGAGAACCCGCGGCGCAACTGCGCGCGGTCGTGCTCGATCTGCAGGAACTTCAGGCCCAGCGCATGGAAGGTGCACACCGTCAGCGCCCGGGCGGCATCGTCCGAAATGAGCTTCGAGACGCGCTCGCGCATCTCCTTCGCCGCCTTGTTGGTGAAGGTGATCGCGGCGATCTTCTCGGCGGCGAGATGCCGGCGGGAAATCAGGTGCGAGATCTTCTCCGTGATGACACGGGTCTTGCCGGAGCCGGCGCCGGCCAGCACGAGGAGGGGGCCGTCGCAGTATTCGACGGCCGCGTGTTGTTGCGGGTTGAGCATCGTGGGATCGGCCACTAGGACAGGCGGACGAGGGCCCCGATGGTAGCAGGTGGAGGCCCCGGGCTCGCGAGCGGTAAACTGGACCGTCACGTACCGGAAAGTCCATGGCCAAGCTCTACTTCTACTACTCGGCGATGAATGCCGGAAAGACCACCACGCTGCTGCAGAGCGCGCACAACTACCATGAGCGCGGGATGCGGACGCTGATTCTCACGCCGGCGCTGGACGACCGCTACGGCGAAGGCGTCGTGGCCTCCCGGATCGGCCTCCAGGCCCGCGCGATGCGGTTCGCGGGGGAGGACGACATCTTCGCGATCGTCGAGAAGGACATCGCGAACCGCGGCGCGCTCCACTGCGTGCTGGTGGACGAGGCGCAGTTCATGAGCAAGGCGCAGGTCTGGCAGCTGTCGGACGTGGTCGACCGCCTGGGCATCCCGGTCCTGGCCTACGGCCTGCGGACCGATTTTCGCGGCGAGCTCTTCGAGGGCAGCCGTTATCTGCTGGCGTGGGCCGACAACCTGGAGGAGATCAAGACGATCTGCCACTCGGGCAAGAAGGCCACGATGGTCGTCCGTGTCGACGAGCACGGGCGCGCCGTGACCCAGGGCCCGCAGGTTGAGATCGGCGGAAACGACCGCTATGTCTCCGTCAGTCGCGCCGAGTTCAAGAGCATCACCGGCGGCGACGGACGTATCGAGCTTCAGCAGCCCGTGCTGCCCCTCGGCGAAACCGACCCCGAAGAAGGATCCCACGCGTGACCGAGACGACGACCCCCGCCGCCGAATGGCCGCGCCCCTACTGGCAGGAAAGCGACGAGCAGGCCGTGCTCCTGTTCTTCGTCTTCGGCGCCTTCCCCGAGGACCTCGCCATTCCGGCCGCGAAGTACGGTAGCCCGGGCCTGCCCGAGGGCGTCGAGCTGCAGCGCTTCCAGAACGCCGTGCTCGCGCGTTGGGAAGGCTACCCGCTTTCCGGCGCGCTCGGCGAACTGTTGCGCGAGGACAACGCCGAGGCCTTCAAGGCCGCGAAGGCCGCACCGCATGTGATCGCGATCCGTGGGCGCTTCCCCGACCGCGACACCCTCGACTACCTGCGCGACACCCTGGGCGTCGTGGCGGGGCTGCTCGATGTCGGCGGCACCGCGGTGGTGGATCCGCAGATCCTGACCCTGTTCGACAAGGGCGCCTGGCGCGAGCACTACCTCGTGCAGGGCGGCGCGCCGCCGCGGAACCACGTGCTGATCCTGTGCAGTCCCGAAGAGACCAAGGGTCGTTCGTGGATCCGGACCCGCGGCATGCGCAAGTTCGGGCGCCCGGACATCAGCCTGACCAACGTGCCCGATCGCGAAGTCGACCGCGCGGGCGCGCTCTCGGAGCGCCTCGTGGAGCTCGGGGCGCTGGGTTCGCGCTTCGACGACGGGCAGGCGCTCGAGGTCGACGGCGTGCCGGGCGGCCTCGCCGTCGTGCTTTCCGGCGACGAGGAAGATCCACGCTTCAACAACTCCCATGCGGCGATGCGCTGGCCGGACTGACGCGTCAGTCCGGCGCGAACGCGTTGAGCCAATGCACGAACTTTGCCGTGTCGCCGTCCTCGTGGATGTCGACCGCGACGAAGTTCGGCTTGCGCCCCGCGGCGGGACGACAGTAGTCGACGTAGCGGACGTGTAGCCGGTCGAAGGCGTTGTCCGCCGCCACGTGCCAGTCGGTCAGGGGCGTCGACGCGTCGTGGAAATGGTTCATGGTGAAAAGCCGGCGCCATCCCGGTTTGCCCGCGACCTCCGGTTCCGAGAGGGGAACGTGGTTCCATCGGGTGTAGCACGCGTAATTGTGCTCGATGACCGGTGTGCCGAGGCTCCAGTAATTCTCCACCGTGAACGCGTCGCTACGCATGAAGTGGACCGGCCCCGCCTGCGTGTCGATGCGGCCGCTTTGCTCGTTGGCGAGAGTGAAGACGAGGATGCGCCGGCCGCTCTGCACGATCGCTTCGTAGGACGGCCAGCCATCGGTGTCCCACGCGTCGGGATCGAACGTCATCGCCGCCAGGGCGGGCGCCCTCTCCAGTTCGGCGACGAGCGCGTCGCGCGTCGTGAAGTCTTCCAGATGGAGCATCAGCACCGCCGACGGATCGCGCTCGAGGAACGGTAGCAGCGTTCCGTTGACCAGATCGGCGAAGTGGGTAGGCGGGGTCGTGCACCGGTTATGGCAAAGGCTCACCCGGCCGCGGTGTTCATGCAGATCGAGCATGAACGCGCGAACGCCCGCGGTGAGCTGCTCCTCGATCGTCTGGCGCTGGTTCGGGAACAAGCCGTTGCTGCTGAACGCGTTGTGCGTCGTCACCCAGCTGTAGCGGTCGAAGGGGCGGCTCAGGTCGGTCGGCGTGTCGGCATTTGCCGCATGGGCCAGCAGGCTGGCGATGGCGAATACCGTCAGTCCGGCGAGCCGCGTGTGCATGGTGGTGGGCACGGGAGACTTCCATGTGGCAAGGCATGGAGAAAGTCTATGAAGCGGTGCCCGGGCGTCGCCGTCGGTTCACTACCCGGGTTCGTGTAGTCCTGGCTACTTCTGGCAGCCTGGGCAGTAGAACGAGGCGCGTTGGCCGAGCGTCACGACGCGGATGGCTGCGCCACAGGTCTTGCAGGGCTCGCCCGCCCGGCCATAGGCGTTGAGTTCCTGGAAGAAGTAGCCCGGCGCGCCGTCCGGCGCGAGGAAGTCGCGCAGCGTCGTGCCGCCCCGTTCGATGGCGTACGCGAGGATGCGCTTCACCTCCACCGCGAGCCACGCGTAGCGCTCGCGCGAGACCTTCCCGGCGGCGCGACGCGGATCGATGCCGGCGGCGAACAAGGCTTCGCTCGCATAGATGTTGCCGACGCCGACGACCACGGCGTTGTCCATCAGGAACGTCTTCACGGCCGCGGTGCGACCGCGCGAGAGGCGCCACAGCAGGTCGCCGTCGAACGCGTCGGTGAGGGGCTCCGGCCCGATGCCTTCGAGCAGCTCGTGCGTTTCGTCCGGCATCTGCCAGAGCAGGGCGCCGAAGCGGCGCGGATCCGTGAAGCGGAGCACGCGGCCGGAGTCGAGCACGATGTCGACATGGTCGTGCTTGCCGGGCGGCGTGTCGGCGGGGAGCACGCGCAGCATGCCGGACATGCCCAGATGCAGCAGTGCCGTACCGGCCGCCGTGTGCAACAGGAGGTACTTGGCGCGCCGTTCCACCGCGTCGACGACCTGGCCCGGCAGCAGCGTCGCGATCTCCGGCGGAATGGGCCAGCGCAGATCGGGACGGCGCAGGACCACGCCGGTTACCCGTCGCCCTTCGACGTGCGGTGCGATTCCGCGGCGGGTGGTCTCGACTTCGGGCAGTTCAGGCATGCGCGAAAGATGGGGTTTCGCGGCGTTCCGGGCAAGCGGTCACGGCGCCGTCGAGGCCGATGTGGGCAAGGACGACGTGCGCGGCGCCCTCGGCAGGGCTTGCGCGGGGACGATGGCGATGCGGTCGCCGATGCGCGCGTAGCGCTGCTTGCCCAGGGCGGTCATCTCGCCGAACTCGATCCGTGTATCGTCCAGGCGCAACTCGGCCAGCGGGGGCGCCAGGCCGATCTTCGCGGGGTCGAAGGCGCTCGCCGGCCGCCAGTCCGCGACGGGCGTGGCCGCCAGCGACGCGAGTTCGTCGGCGCGACCCTGATCGACGGCGCCGGTGCCGTTCGTCCAGCGGCCGTCGTGGCGGTCGAACCGCTGGACGGGCAGGCCTCTGAGCGACACCTCGACATGCGCCACGGCGTCCGGATCGAGCGGCGTCAGCAGATGCGCGCGCGCTTCGGCATCGTCGGCATGCCATTGCCAGGCCACCGCGCCCACGAGCGCGATCAACGCGACGATGCCGGCGACGCGTGCGAGCACGTCAGCGCCGCCGGCGCCGCCATGCGATGCCGACGCCGAGCGCCAGCAGCACGAGGGGCAGGAAGACGAGGAAGCCGAAGGTCACGGCGTTGAGGCCGTCCTGCGAGAGCGAGATCACGCGATCGGGCGCGCCGCGCGCGGGCAGATCGACGAGCACGTCGTCGCCGAGCAGCCAGTCGAGGATGCGCTCGCCGAGCGCGCGATTGCCGCCGTTGCCGACATAGGTGTTGGAGAGGAAGTCGCCATCGCCGATCACGACCGCTCGCTGTTCGCTCTTCGCCGGGCTGGGCGAGAGGCGGTTGAGCGCGAACGCGAAATCGAGCGGTCCCTTCAGTTCGCCGGCTTCGGGATGGAAGGCGACCGTCGACGGCTTGTCGTTGTCGATGCCTCCGAACGCGGTCCAGCTGCGTTCGCCGGAACGCAGGAAGGGCACCACGGCCCAGTCGTGATCGGATACCTGCGCGAGCGCCGCGACCTGGGGGAACAGCGTCGTTTCGCGGAACGCGCGCGTGATCGCATGGAAAGGATAATCACCGACCACCACGAGGCGCGGATCGTTGACGTTGAGCGTGCTGCCCTGGCCATCGACGAGGACGCCGGGCAGCACGCGCACGCCGAGCACGTCGGCGAGCGCGCCGGTGCCGAGGTCGTCGTTCGCGGGCTCGGTGAGCCAGAGCAGGTTGCCGCCGTCGCGCACGTAGTCGACGAGCGCCGTCACGCTCTGGGCGGGCAGGGCGGCCACCGGGCTCGCCAGCACCACGAGGTCGGTGTGCTCGGGAACGCCGCGCGTCTGGCTGAAGTTGAGGGGCACGGCCCGGATGCCGCGCCGTTCCACCTGGCGCATGAACGTGCCGAGGTCGGCATTCGCACGACCGTCGGCCTGGCGCTCGCCGTCGCCGGTGACGAAGGCGACGATGCGCTGGCCGCCGCGCGCGAGGCGTTCGAGCGCGTTGGACAGGTTGCGTTCGTTGATGGGGCTTTCGACGCGTTCCTCGCGGCCGTGGTAACGGATCAGCAGCGCGCCGTCGCCGGCGATGCCCAGCTGCCGCGAGGCCGCCGGATCGAGGTCGGGATCGACGAAGGAGAGGACCAGATCGGGTTTCGCGCGCGTGTAGCGCTCCATCACCCCGGCGATCTGCTCGCGCAGCGGGCCGGCTGGCGACAGGTAGCCGACGACCTCGACGCGGCCCGGAAGTTTTCCGAGCACGGCGACGCTCTCCGGCGCGAGGCTGGCGCGCGCGCCGCGCGTCCAGTCCCACGTCCAGCTGTGCCGGGCGCTGAGGAAGCCGAGGCAGCCGGTCGCGACGATCAGGCCGAGGAGCACGAACCAGCGGTCGAGACGGCGCATCACTGGCGCTCCCGGTCGGCGCCCAGGCGACGGATCGCGAGGGTCAGGGCGAATGCGATCGCGAGCGCGAACCATGCGAGGTCCGCGGTGGTCACGAGGCCGCGCAGGAGGTTCTGCAGGTGCGTCGCCATCGTCAGCCACTCGAGGAACCCACCGTTCACGCCGGCCGCCTGGGCGCCCCGGTCGATCGTCCACAAGGCGAGCGTGACGATCAGCGCCATGGCGGCGGCGATGGCGGGAAAGCTCGTCGCCGCCGAGCAGGCGATGCCGATGGCGGCGAGCGTGGCCAGCATCAGCGCCGTGCCGAGGGTGGCCGAGGCCAGCTTGCCCCAGTCGGCGGTCGACTCGAGGCCGACGACAAGCGGCATGGCGAGTGTCGCCATCAGCCACAGGGCGAGCCACACGAGCACCGCGAGGTACTTGCCGAGCACGATCCGCCACGGCGGCAGGCCGGTCGAGGCGAGGAGGGCGAGGGTGCCGTTCCGGCGCTCGCCGGCGAGCTGCGTCATCGTCATCAGCGGCACGACGAGGAAGGCGAGCTTGGCGAGCTCGGCCAGCAGCGGAATGGCGACGAGATCGGTGAAGCCCGGCGCGTCGGCCACCGCGGCGTATTTCACCTGCTGGGCGACGAACTGGCCGAGGCCGAGGATGAAGGTCCACGCGAGCCAGGCGATGGTGAGCGCGGCGAGCGCCCAGGCCAGCGGACGGACCGCGAGGCGGCGGAGTTCGAGTCGCGTGACGGCGAGGACGGTCATGCCGCGTTCCCCGTGGCGATGCCGAAGAAGGTGGCCTCCAGCGCCTTGCCGCCTTCGTCGCCCTGCAGCGGGGCGTCATGGCGGAGCGAGCCCTGGTGGAGGATCGCCACCCGGTCGCACACGGCGACGACCTCGCCGAGCACATGCGTGGAAAGAATGATTGCCGCTCCGGCGGCGGCGCGCTCGCGGATGAGCTTGCGCAACTCGCCGACCTGGACGGGATCGAGCGCGTTCGCCGGTTCGTCGAGGATGATCAACGCCGGATCGTGCACGAGGGCGCACGCCAGCCCCAGCCGCTGGCGTTGGCCCTGGGAAAGGACTCCGGCCATCCGCCGCCGCAGCGGCTCCAGCTGGAGGCGCGCGACCATCGCATCGGCCGCCCGGCGAGCGGCCGCGCGCGTCGCCCCGCGCAGCCGGGCGAACGCCAGCAGGTGCTCGTCGACCGAAAGTTCGGGCCACAAGGGGGCGCTTTCGGGGAGCCAGCCCACGAGCGTGCGTGCCAGGCCGGGGTGGGCCACGAAATCCTTTCCGGCCAGGAGGATCCGTCCGCGATCGGGTCGCAGGGCGCCCGCGAGCATCGAAAGCGTCGTGGATTTGCCCGCGCCATTGACGCCGAGCAGGCCAAGCACTTCACCGCCGTTCAGGCGGAACGAGACGTCGGCGACCGCCGCGCGGCCGGCGCGGCGGCGTGAAACGCCTTCGACGTTCAGCAAGCCGTCTCCGATCATGCCCGTACGTCGCCCATCGCCGCGCTTCTTGCAGAATCCTGCTCCCATCGTGTCGACGGGGCGGCGGGCGGATGAACGGTGGGCGTCGGTGTCATCCCGCGATTGTGCGGAATGGCCGCCGGATCCGACAACCGCCGTTTTCACAAATCGCCGGAAACCGTGCTGGTGGGTATGGAACCGGCTGGTTAGACTGGTCAGGCACGATCCCTTCACTTCCCGCGCGGTACCGACTGAATGCTCGACACCCTGCTCGATTTCCTGTCCAACGGCCTCACCCGCGCAAGCTGGGGCGAGATCGTCGTGTACATGCTGGTGGTCACCCAGCTCACCATCTTCACGGTGACGCTCTACTACCACCGTAGCGCGACCCATCGCGGCGTGGATTTCCACTGGACCCTCAACGGCTTCTTCCGTTTCTGGGGCTGGCTGACCACGGGCATGGTGGTGAAGGAGTGGGTGGCCATCCACCGCAAGCACCACGCCAAGGTCGAGACCGAGGAGGATCCGCACAGCCCGCAGATCTTCGGCATCAAGAAGGTCTTCCTCGACGGCGTCTCCCTCTACCGTGAGGCCAGCGAAAACAAGGCCGACATGGAGAAGTACGGTCGCGGCACGCCCGACGACTGGTTCGAGCGTCACCTGTTCGGCAAGCACCCGTACTGGGGTCCGGTCCTCATGGCCGTGATCGACCTGTCGCTGTTCGGCGTGGTCGGCATGGCGCTTTGGGCGGTGCAGATGATCTGGATCCCGTTCTGGGCCGCCGGTTTCGTCAACGGCATCGGCCACTGGTGGGGCTACCGCAACTTCGAGAGCTCCGACACGGCCACGAACATCTCGCCGTGGGGCTTCTGGATCGGTGGCGAAGAGCTGCACAACAATCACCACGCGTTCCCGAGCTCGGCGAAGTTCGCGCTGCGCAAGTGGGAGTTCGACATCGGCTGGGCGGCCATCTGCGGCCTGCGCTTCCTCGGCCTCGCAAAGGTGCTCCGCGTCGCGCCGACGCTGAACATCCGCCCGAACGTCCACCTGCCGGACGCCGAGACGCTCAAGGGCGTGCTCGCGCTGCGGTTCCAGGCCACCACCGATTACTACCGCAACGTCATCCTGCCGACGATGCGCGAGGAAGTCGGCCAGGCCGGCGAGAGCATCAAGGCCATTCCGCGTCGCCTGCGCCGCGCGCTGGCCGATGGCGGCCGCTGGCTGGACAACGACGCCCGCGAGCGCATGCATGCCGCGCTCGCCAATCGCCCCGCGCTGCAGACCGTGTGCGAGTTCCGCGCTCGCCTCGTCGCGCTGATGGAAGAGCGCGGTGCGGAGAAGTCGCTCAAGGCGCTCCAGCAGTGGATCGTCGAGGCGGAGCAGAGCGGCATTCGTTCGCTCCAGCAGTTCGCGCAGCGCCTGAAGGGGTACTCCGCGGTCGGCGTCTGAATCGAAGCGCCACGCGGGTCCGAAAGGGCGCCGACTCGGGAGGGTCGGCGCCTTTTTCATGCGTGGACGATCACCAGTGTCGTGCCGCGTCGGCGAACAGTTCGACGGCCCAGTCGATGAAGGCGCGCACGGCGGGGGCGAGGTGGCGACTCTGCGGATAGAGGGCCGACACCGGTTCCAGGGGCGCATCGACATCGGCGAGCACCCGGATCAGACGCCCCTCCGCGAGCGGCTCGCGCACCATGTAGCTGGCGGCACGGATCAGGCCCAGCCCGGCCATGCCGGCCGCGACATACGCATCGGTGTCGTTGACGCGGACGCGTTCCTTCATCGCGATGCTCACCGTCTCCGTCCCTTGCCGGAACGGCCACGCGATCGAGCGGCCCGTCTGGCTGTTCACGTAGCCAACGGCCGTGTGCCGGCCCAGTGCCTCGATGGAGTCGGGCATGCCGTGACGTTCGAAGTACGCCGGTGAACCGCACACGTACCATCGGAACGCGCCGAGGCGACGGGCGACGAGGCGCGAGGGGCGAAGCTCGCCGGCCCGGATCACGCAGTCGATGCCGCGCTGGATGACGTCGACGGTGGCGTCCGCCAGGTGCAGGTCGAGGTCGATGCCCGGATACCGTGCGTGGAAGCCGCCCAGGGCGGGAATGATGAAATGCGTCGCGAGCGACGGGGTGGTGCCGATCGTGATCGATCCTCGGGGCGCGCCGGCCTGCTGAGCCGTGGCCTCCGCCGCCCGCACGTCGTGCAGGATCGCCTTGCAGCTGTCGAAGTAGCGCAGGCCCGCGTCCGTGAGGCTCAGGGAGCGGGTCGTCCGGTTAAGCAGTCGCGCGCCCAGATGCGCTTCGAGCTCCTTGATGGTGCGCGTCACCGTCGACGGAAGGACGTGCATCGTCTCGGCGGCCCCGCGGAAGCTGCCGGCCTCGATCACGCGAATGAAGGTCTCCATCGCCTGCAGACGATCCATGCGGGGGCTCCGTGGCGCGGCCGGCGCACCGACCAGGATTGTTGCGCGATGACGAACTATGAAGTCGTGCGCGCGCAGCCTATCACCGGCTTCTCATCGAGCACCATGGTGGCTGGCTTGGTCATTGCATCGAAGAGGGCGAACAACATGGTGAACGAAAGCGAAGTGCTCAAGGACGTCCTCGTCCTCGGCGCGGGACAGCTGGGCATGGCGGTGCTGCGCGCGCTGGCGCCGCGCGCTCGGGCGGCGGGCCACCGACTGACGGTGCTGGTGTCGCCGGCGAGCCTGACCGAGCCGTCGGGGCAGGAGGCGCTCGAACGGTTGGGCGTCGACGTCATCGGCTTCGACCTCATGGCGGACGAAGCATCGCTGGCGGCGCTCTTCTCGCGGTACCGCACGGTGCTGAACGCGACCGGGTTCGTCGCGGGTCCGGGAACGCAGATGAAGATCACGCGCGCCGTGCTGGCGGCAGGGGTTCGCCGTTACTTCCCGTGGCAGTTCGGGGTGGATTACGACGTCGTCGGACGTGGCAGTGGGCAGCCCGTCTTCGACGAGCAATACGACGTCCGTCAGGTGCTGCGTGCGCAGCGGGGAACCGAATGGGTGATCGTGTCGACGGGCATGTTCACGAGTTTCCTGTTCGAGCCGGCGTTCGGCGTGGTCGGCCTCGACGCGGGAAAGGTCAACGGCCTCGGCAGCTGGGAAACACGAGTCACCGTCACCACGCCCGACGATATCGGCAGGCTCACGACGGAGATTCTTCTGGCCGAGCCTCGGATCGCGAACGAGGTCGTCTACCTGGCCGGCGACACGATCTCGTACGGCGAGCTGGCGGACGTGGTCGAGCGCGTCACGGGGAAGAAGGTCGAAAGGACGCTGTGGACGCTCGACAGGCTGCACGCCGATCTCGCCAACGCGCCCGACGACGTGATGGCGCGATACCGGGCCGCCTTCGCGCGCGGTGACGGGATGTGGTGGGAGATGTCGCGGACGTTCAACCGGCGGCACGGTTACGAGACGGTCGACGTCGAGGGCTACCTGCGATCCCGCCTCGAGTGTTGAAGCAAAAAGAAAGCCGCCTTTCGGCGGCTCCGGCCATCGCGAGATGGCAAGCTTTTATCAAGGCAAAAGAAAGCCGCCTTTCGGCGGCTTTCTTCGCGAGATCACTTGATCTTGCCTTCCTTGTATTCGACGTGCTTCCGGACGACGGGGTCGTACTTCATGAAGACCATCTTTTCCGGGGTGTTCTTCTTGTTCTTGGTGGTCGTGTAGAAGTGACCGGTGCCCGCGGTGGAAATCAGGCGGTGCTTATCGCGCTTGCTTGCCATGTTCGATCTCCTTAGATCTTTTCGCCGCGGGAACGGAGGTCGGCCAGCACGGCTTCGATGCCGTTCTTGTCGATGGTGCGCAGCGCGTGGTTGGAAACGCGCAGCTTCACCCAGCGGTTCTCGCTAGCGACCCAGAAGCGACGCTCGTGCAGGTTCGGCAGCCAGCGGCGACGGGTCTTGTTGTTCGCGTGCGAGACGTTGTTACCGGTCTGCACACCCTTGTTGGTGACTTGGCATCTACGGGCCATGATGACCTCCTCTAGATTCGTTGGACCATCCTTTGGCCAGGACGGCGACGGCCCAGCGACGCGCCGTTCGACCGGGCGCCACGCGATGGCTGGAGGGTGGAGCGCTTCCGCCGCTGAGGGCCCGCATCGCGTGACGGGCCTGCCCGACGCATCGGGTTGGCATAGGGAAGCCGGGCATTCTCTCAGAATCCCACGTGCCCGCGCAAGCCGGACTGTGCGCCGCGCCGTGTTGTATGAAACAATCCCGGCTTTCGTGCCCCCGGCACACGCCCACTCCAGACGACGCCTTCCCGAGGACAACGCAATGGCAGAAATCACCGCCAACGGCCAGGCCGGCCAGCCGCAGCTCGTGCTGCAGAAGATCTACGTGAAGGACGCCTCCTTCGAAGCCCCGAACGCCCCGCAGGTGTTCCAGGAAATGGGCGAGACCGAGGCGCAGCCGCAGGTCCAGCTCAATCTGGGCCACAAGGCGACGGACCTGGGCAACGATCTGTTCGAAGTCGTCCTCAGCCTGACCCTCACCTGCAACCTGGGCGAGCGCACGGCGTACCTGGCCGAAGTGCATCAGGCCGGCATCTTCGGCATCGCCGGCTTCAGCGACGAAGACCGCGACGGCATCCTCGGCTCCTACTGCCCGAACCTGCTGTTCCCGTACGGCCGCCAGATGGTCTCGGCGATGATCCAGGAGGGTGGTTTCCCCCCGTTCCTGCTGCAGCCGATCAACTTCGACGCCCTCTACGCGGAGCAGCAGCGCCAGCAGGTCGAAGGCGTGGGTGCCCATACCCTCAACAGCTGACGCGATGAGCGCCGCTTCCCGACCCACCGTCGCCGTTCTCGGCGCCGGGTCCTGGGGTACCGCGCTGGCCGCGCTGCTGGCGCGCAACGACGTCCCCACGCGACTGTGGGGGCGCGACGCGGACGCGCTCGCGGCCATGGCCGCCGCGCGCCGCAACCTGCGTTACCTGCCCGATCTCGACCTTCCGCCCGAGCTTGCCTATGAGTCCGATCTCGCGGCGGTGCTGCGCGGCGCGGACATCGTCCTCATGGTGGTGCCGAGCCACGCCTTCGCGGCGATGCTCGACCAGATCGTGCCGCTGCTCGAGGCCGGAGCGAAGATCTCCTGGGCGACCAAGGGCTTCGAGACCGGCACCGGCCGTTTCCTGCACGAGCTCGTCAACGAGAAGCTGCCGGGACGCCCCGCGGCGGTCGTCACCGGACCCTCGTTCGCGCGCGAAGTCACGGCGGGCCTGCCCAGCGCGGTCACGGTGCACGCGACCGACGAAGCCTTCGGCAAGGAGCTCGCCGTGCTGCTGCACGCGCCGAACTTCCGTGCCTACACGGGCAACGACATCCTCGGCGCCGAGCTCGGTGGCGCGATGAAGAACGTGCTCGCGGTGGCGACGGGCGTGGCCGACGGCATGGAGCTTGGGCTCAATGCGCGCGCGGGCCTCATCACCCGTGGCATGAACGAAATGCTGCGGCTCGGCGTGGCGCTGGGCGCGCGCGCCGAGACCCTGATGGGACTGGCGGGCCTCGGCGACCTCGTGCTCACGTGCACGGGCGACCTCTCGCGCAACCGCCGGCTGGGCCTCGCCCTCGGCAAGGGCATTCCGCTCGACGAGGCCGTGCGCCAGATCGGCCAGGTGGTCGAGAGTGTCGTCACGGCCGACGAGGTGGCCCGGCTCGCCGGCTTCCACGGGCTGGATCTGCCGATCTCGGCCGCGGTGCGTGCCGTGCTGCATGGTGAAGTCACACCCGCCGAGGGCCTGCGCAGCCTGATGGGCCGTGAGCAGAAGGCCGAGTACCCGGTCGACCTGTTCGCCAACCGGCGCTGAGACGCGGGCCAGGCCGACGCCCGGCTCGCTGAACCGGGCCGGTCCACTGGGTAAAAAGTCCTACGGGTTCCTCATCCTGCGTTTGCTAAGCTTCCTGTTTTGATCGCGCGGGCAGGATCGGTACGGATGCATCAACCGGACGACAAGCGCAGCAGGGGGGACGAGCCGGCCGGTTCGCTGCCGCAGGCGTGGCGGCGCGCGCTCGACGGCGCGGCCCCGGCGGCGCCGACCGACCGCACCGTGCTCGGCTTTTTCGTCGAGGCGGTCAACGACGACCACGAGCCGGCCGCCCGGCTGGACGTCGCGCCCGTGTTGCTTTCCGTCAGCGCCGACGGCCGTTACTCGCGCCCCTTGCCGCTCGACAGTCGCCACCTGCCGGAATCCGCGCTCACGGTGACCGAGAAGCGGCTCGCCGCGACGCTGCTCGGACTGCCCCAGACGTTGCGCAAGAGCCGGAGCTACGCCCGTTTCACCGGTACGCTCGGCGACCAGCTGCTGGCCGAGGTGCTCGACAACGCACCGTGCTTCTTCGGCGGCGTCGCCGGCCTGCAGCTCTCGCGCGGCAAACCGCACGCGTTGCGTTGGCGCTGGAGCCTCGAGAAGGACGGCAGCCAGAAGTTGCTACCCGACGTGCCTGCGAGCCAGCGTCTGTTCCGCGTGGGTTCTCTCTGGTACCTCGATGCCGAACACGCCGAGGTCGGCCCGCTCGAGGGCGACCCGTCCGAGAGCGCGTGGCTCGACCTCCCGGCGCTGCCGCCGGAGAGCACCGCTGCGTTCATCGCCGGCCGCGACGGCACGCGCTTCGGCAATCGTCTTCCGGAACCGCAGGTGTTCGGCGCGATGCGTCGCGCGGAAGTCTCGCCACGGCCCGTGCTCGTACTTCATGCGCTGACGCGCCACGCCCGCCTGGCCGCCGGAACGCCGCCGCTCGCATACGGCCGGCTCGCTTTCGATTACGCCGGCGAGCGCCTGCCCGGACGTGGCGGCGAGCCGCTGGTGCGCCGCGTGCGCAACGGAACGCTCCTCGAGATCTGCCGTCGCCGGGCCGAAGAACTCGCGACCATGGAAAGCCTCGAGTCCGCCGGGCTGAATCCTGCCGTCGACACCGAGGGTCTGCCCTGGGACATGGCGGACACGCTGCCCGAGGACGCCTGGCTCTTTCCGGGCAAGGGCTATGCCGGCGCGCTGGAAGTGAACACGCCGGCGCGATGGCTCGCCCTGCGTCCGCGGCTCGAAGCGGACGGTTTCCTGCTCGAGTACGACCGCAGCTTCCCGTTCGAAGTCCTCGAAGGCCCGGTGCGCTGGTACGGACAGGCCGACGAGGACGATGCCGATCGCGCCTTCGATCTCGAGATCGGCATCGAAGTCGAAGGCAAGCGGGTCAACCTGCTGCCGGCCGTGGCGCAGGCCCTGGCCGAGCATCAGCTCAGCCTGAGCCCGCTCCCGGGCGAGGCGGAAGACTCCGTCTGGTATGCCCCGGTCGACGATCGTCGCCGCGTGCCGGTGCGGCTGAAGGAATTGCGCGGCCTCCTCGCGCCGCTGGCCGAATACCTCGAGAAGCCGCGCCAGCAGCTTCACCTTCCGCGCGTGCAGGCGGGGCGTCTGGAGGAACTCGTGCAGGCCCTGCCGAGCGGCGGGTCGTTCGAAGCGCCGGAGCGACTGCGCGGCTTCACGCGCCGCCTGCGCGAGGCGGCCGAGCGCGCGAGCGACGCCGTGCCGGCCGGCATCCGTGCCGAGCTGCGCGGTTACCAGCGCGATGGCCTGCGCTGGATGAACGCGCTCGCCGAAGCGGGCACCGGCGGTGTGCTCGCCGACGACATGGGCCTGGGCAAGACCCTGCAGCTCATCACGCACCTGGTCGCGCTGAAGGAGAGCGGCAACCTGTCGTCGCCGGCGCTCGTCGTGGTGCCGACGAGCCTCGTGCCGAACTGGATTTCGGAGGTCGCGCGCTTCGCGCCGGAACTCACGTTGCTGGCGCTGCATGGTCCGCAACGCGCCGAGACGTTCGCGCGCATTGCCGAACACGACGTGATCCTGACCACGTACGCACTTCTTCCACGCGACGTCGAGACGCTGAAGAAGCACGCCTTCTCGCTCGTCGTGCTCGACGAGGCGCAACAGGTGAAGAACCCGCGCACGCAGGCGCGCCGCGCGCTGCTCGCGCTGAAGGTGCAGCGTTGCCTGTGCCTCACCGGCACGCCGCTGGAAAACCACCTGGGCGAGCTGTGGTCGCAGATCGACCTCGCGGTGCCGGGCCTGCTCGGCGACGAGGGGGCGTTCCGTCGCCACTATCGCGTGCCGATCGAGAAGCACCAGGACATCGACTGCCAGGATCGGCTCAATCGCCGCATCGCGCCCTTCATCCTGCGCCGCACGAAGGCGCAGGTGGCATCGGAACTGCCGGCGAAGACGGAAATCACGCGTCGCGTCGTCATGGAGCCGAAGCAGCGCGATCTGTACGAAAGCCTGCGCCTGTCGCTGGCGGAAGAGCTGCGCGAGGTGATCGCGCAGCGCGGTATCGCGCACAGCGGCATCGTGGTGCTCGACGCGCTGCTGAAGCTCCGCCAGGTCTGCTGCGATCCGCGCCTCGTGAAGCTCGAAGCCGCGCGTGGCGTCCGCGAATCCGCGAAGTTCGAGCTGCTGATGGACATGCTGCCCGCGCTGCTCGCCGAAGGGCGTCGCGTGTTGCTCTTCAGCCAGTTCACCGAGATGCTCAAGCTCATCGCGCACGAACTCGATCGTCGCCGCATCGCGTACGTCACGCTCACCGGCGAGACACGCGATCGCGCCGAGCCCGTGCAGCGCTTCCAGGACGGCGAGGTACCGCTGTTCCTGCTGTCGCTCAAGGCCGGCGGCGTCGGACTCAACCTCACCAGCGCCGACACCGTCATCCACTACGACCCGTGGTGGAACCCGGCGGCCGAAGCGCAGGCGAGCGATCGCGCGCATCGCATCGGCCAGGACAAGCCGGTCTTCGTCTATCGCCTCATCACGGCGGGAACGGTGGAAGAGCGCATCGAAGAGCTGAAGGCCCGCAAGGCGGAACTCGCCGACGCGGTCCTCGAAGGCGGTGGCAGTCGCGAGCGCCTCAGCTTCGACGAAAGCGACCTCGACGCGCTGCTCGCTCCCTCGACGTAGGTCGCACCGCCGGCGATTGCGCCGGCGATTGCGTCGGACCACGGCGCGAGGCTTGTAATCCATAGGTCACGAGCGTAACTTATGGGTTACGGTCGATCCATGTATGAGATCGTCCAGAGCGAGACATTCCGGCGCTGGTTTTCGCGGCTTCGCGATGCGGACGCGACTGCGCGCATACAGGCGAGGTTGCGTCGTATGTCGTTGGGTCATCCGGGCGACGTCAAGCACGTCGGATCGGGTGTCCGCGAGATGCGCATCGCCTGCGGTCCCGGATATCGCCTCTACTACATCGTGCGCGCGTCGGCGCTGGTCATCCTTCTGACAGGCGGCGACAAGAGCAGTCAGCGCGCCGACATCGAACGGGCGATCGCCATCGCCGCAGCATGGGACCACGGTGCATGAAAGAACGATTCACACGCTGGGATGCCGCCGACCACCTCCGGACCGAGGCCGACCAGACGCGCTACCTCAACGCCTGTCTCGCCGACGACCCAGGCGATGGCAGCCTCGTACGCGCCGCGCTTGGCGACATCGCGCGCGCGCGCGGCATGACGCACGTCGCACGCGCCAGCGGCATCTCGCGCGAAGGCCTCTACAGGGCGCTGGCGACGGACGGCAACCCCGAGTTCGCCACCGTCATGCGCGTGATGCGCGCGCTCGGCGTGCACCTGCACGCGGCCTGATCTAGCAAGCACCTGACCGCGCCAACCGGCCGTTCGCGTGCGACGGTATCGCCGCGCGCCGCGTCATTCGCGCCCACGGGTGAGAAACCTCGGAGATTCGTCGCGCGGGCGCTCGTCGGGCAGCGTCTCGCGCTCGGCGTCAAAAGAACCAGCAACTGTGATCTCCATCGCACTTTTGCGACGGGTGCGCTAGGTCATATCTCATTCTCAAGACGTAGGCGTGCTCGACAGGAATGATCGGCACGCGGTGCTCAAGCGGCCGCCGCGTATCGTTCTTTACCAGGAGAAACACGTGCGAAAGAATCGCATCTCGTGCGTCGCTATCGGCGCCTTCTGTCTGCCTTTGTGCGCGTTCGGCCAGGGAGCGGCAGGGTCTTCGGAGACGGCGTTCGACAACGAGCCGTTTTTTCAGCGCATCGAGGCGCTGGCCCACGATGCCGCTGACGGGGCCGAAGCCTTGCAGGAGCATTGGCCGATTCGGGCGCCCGCACGGGAAATGCGCAGCAATACCGTCAGCTATGTCGGCGGTGGCGCGCCGCTCGTGCCGGGCATCGACGTGCGGGCCTCCGAGATCAGGGTGAGACGAACAGATCCGTCGCACGTCGTCGTTGCGAACATGCAGCTCTCGGCCCCGTGCATCAGCCTCGACACCGTCCGCGCGCGTTACCCTTCGGCGATCGTGACCGGCTCGCCACACAACGGTTCGCCGGACGCATATGGTACGTGGTCGATCTTCGGGCCCGACGGGGAGATCGCCTTCGGATTCTCCTACGTCAATCCGAAGTGCGTCGGGCGGGTGACGCTGGTGCCGGGTGCGTCGCCGCCGGCCTGATCCCTCTAGGGAGGCACCAACAAAACGCCTGGCAGGAGCCGGGCGTTTCATATCAGCGCACGAAGCGTATGCAGCCGCGTGCCGCTGGCTTCGACGATGGCGAGCCCTGCGCCGCCGATGAGGCCTGGCTCGGGGTCCATGATCGCCAGGATCAGAATCGCCTCCGTCGTTCCGCGGGAAACGTAGCATCGGAGTTCTAGCCTCGCCCACGCGCGAATCAGGCCGAACTCAAGCATGGGCTTCGGCAGATTGCGGATGGTTCTCAAATGCGACGGCGACAAGCAGCGCCGATGTTTCGCCACGCAAGCTGGACATGTAAGGAGTCATCGATGATCGCAAGAGTGGCTGGCGCCTTTCTGCTGGCCTTGTTCACGCCGTACGACGCCAACCACGGCCTTCCCGCATCCGGCGACGCTGGCGATCAGGATCCCGTTTTCTGGCAGCGGGTGAACGACATCGCGAGCCGGCTGGCGGAGGGCGAGGAAGCGCTGCGCGGCGTTTGGCCCGGAAGCTCTCTGTCATCGAGCGACGACGATCGATCCGAAAGCGGTGCTGGTCCCTTTTCGCCCTCGACCACCGTCACGCGTTCCGAGTTGCGACAGCGCAGGGATGGACGGCTGGCGGTGGCGGTCATCGACATCGGCGGGCGTTGCGTTTCCCGAGGTGAAGTCCTGACTCACTACCCAGGGCTCGAACTTCGGGACACGCCGAGGCCGGACATGCCCGACGCGTCGAAGCGAGTGGTCTGGTCAGCGAACGTCGATCGCGGAAGCGTGGTGTTCAGCTTCGCGGACGGCGCACCCGGATGCCTTCGGAGCGTCTCGTTCAGTCCAGACTGACGTCGAGGAAGCTGGCAAAACGAAACGCCCGGCGGGAGCCGGGCGTTTCGTTTCAGCACGAAGCGAGGCTCAGCGATGCAGCGGCGTGCCGCCGGCTTCGACGATGGCGAGCGCGGCGCCGCCGATGAGGCCCGGCTCGGGATTCATGATCGCCTGCGTCGGCACCTTTTCCATCGTGTCGCGGAAGCGGCCCTTGGCTTCGAAACGCTCGCGGAAATGCTTCTGGATCCACGGGAGCAGGATCGGTGTCATGCCGCCGGTGAGATACACACCGTCCCATGCGCCGAGCGTGAGGACCAGATCGCCCGCCACGCTGCCGAAGATGCCGGCGAGGGCTTGCACGGCCCGCGCGCACATCGGGCAGGTGCCTTCCGTCGCACGCTTGGTGACATCTTCCGGCGTGATCGTCTCATCGGGCTTCTGGCCGGCGATCTCGCAGATCGCGGTGTAGAGGTTCACCAGGCCCTGGCCACTGATCAGGCGCTCGTTGGAGACGCGGCCGTAGCGGAGGTTCAGCACCTTGAGGATCTCGATGTCCTCGGCGCTGTGTGCCGCGAAGCCGGCATGGCCGCCTTCGGTCTGCAGCACGCTGACCTTGTCGCCGCGGATCAGCAGGCCGCCGACGCCCAGGCCCGTGCCCGGACCCACGACGACGAACGTCTGCTCGTCCTTGGCGCCGATCACGGGAACGGCCGGCTCGCCGATCCGCTCGAGCTCGCGATGGCCGTCGCGCAGGGCCTTGTCCGGGCTCATCAGCATCACGGCCATCGACTGCGCGGCGAAGTCGTTGACGAGGTGGACCCACTCGAGGCCGAGTTCGCCCGCCAGCGTATGCGCCGAGATGGCCCACGGATTGTTCGTGACCTTGACGGTCTCACCGTTGTCGATACGGCCGGCGGCGGCGATGATCGCGCGGGTCGCCTCGTGGCCGGTTTCCTTGAAGTACTGCTTCGCGGCGTCCGCCATGGAGGCGTAGTCCTTGACGTGGTACTTCCTGACGCTGGATTCGATAAGCGGTTGATCTTCTTCCGGATGCGCGATGCCGAAGCGCACATTGGTGCCGCCGAGGTCGGCGAGCAGGGTCGGCGCCGGAGCGCTAACGTTGGCCATGTTGGAGAACCTGTCGTGTCACGGAAGCACGCAAGGGTGCCTCGCATGGGGGCTGGCGTCTAGTGAAGGCTGTCCCCGCGCTTAGCTACGAGCGTGGTTCTCCTTGAACGGCCTTCCCTGCCGGCACTTTGACGTAAACGATTACGTCGGCAGAATACTCCATTGCCCGGACCATTGGCAGGCTCGACCTGCCGCCCGCGGCGCCCACCGGAGAAAGTGATGGCAGCGGTTCGCCTCGACAAAGTACGCAAGGTCTACCCGAACGGTCACGTGGCGCTGAAGGAGGCCAGCTTCGAGATCGCCGACGGCGAACTCCTCGTACTCGTCGGCCCGTCGGGCTGCGGCAAGACGACCCTGCTGCGCATGATCGCCGGCCTGGAGTCCATCAGCGGGGGCACGATGACCATCGGCGACCGCGTGGTGAACGACGTCGCGCCGAAGGACCGCGACATCGCGATGGTCTTCCAGAACTACGCGCTGTATCCGCACATGACCGTGCGCGAGAACCTTGGCTTCGGCCTGCGCCTCCGCGGCGTGGCGAAGGAGGAGATCGACCGTCGTGTCGACGGCGCGTCCGGGATGCTCGGCCTCGACGAACGCCTCGACCATCGACCGGCCGCGCTCTCCGGCGGGCAGCGCCAGCGCGTGGCGCTCGGTCGCGCGCTCGTGCGCGATCCCGCCGTGTTCCTGCTCGACGAGCCGTTGTCGAACCTCGACGCGAAGCTGCGTCTGTCCACGCGCGTCGAGATCGCGCGTATTCATCGACGCCTTGGCGCGACGATGGTCTACGTCACGCACGACCAGATCGAGGCGATGACGCTCGGTCAGCGCATCGTGGTGCTCAACGGTGGCGTGATCCAGCAGCTCGATACGCCGATGAACCTCTACAACAAGCCGGCGAACCTCTTCGTGGCCGGCTTCCTCGGCAGTCCGGCGATGAACCTGTTCCACGGCACGCTGCGCCGCGCCGACGGACTCGTGCTGGAAACGCGTGATGGGGCGATCGCGCTCGGTTCGGATGTCGCCGCGCTCGCGGCCTACGTGGACAAGCCGGTCATCGTCGGCATCCGTCCCGAGGACCTCCTCACCGTGGGCGATCACGAGGGCGTCGCGGAGCGCCTGCGCGCGCACGTGGAAGTCGTCGAGCCCGTGGGCAACGAGGTGTTCCTGAACATGCGCCAGGGCGACGACGAGCTGGTCGCGCGCGTTCCGCCGCACTCCACGGTGCAGCCGGGAACCGATGTCGCGCTGGGTTTCCTGCCCGAACGCCTGCATTTCTTCGATCCGGAAACCACCGCCCGCATCGGCTGAGCGCCGGGAACCACGGTCGCCGCCCCTGCGACGCTTTGCCCCCCGGAAGGAGGGCGAGGAGGCGTAAAATGGGCGGATCGCCAACGAACAGGTTCGTCCCATGACCTTTCCCGCCGTTCGCATGCGCCGCATGCGTCGCGACGCCTTCTCCCGCGCGCTGATGCGCGAGAACGTGCTCACCGCCAGCGACCTCATCATGGTGGCCTTCGTGGTCGAGGGCCAGGGCGTCCGCCAGCCGGTGCCGTCGATGCCGGGCGTGGATCGCCTGTCGATCGACGAACTCGTGAAGCTCGGCGAGGAATGCGTCGCGCTCGGCATCCCCGCGCTCGCGCTGTTCCCGTCCGTGGACGCGTCGGCCAAGTCCGAGGACGCCGCCGAGGCCTGGAATCCGGATGCGCTGTTCCAGCGCGCCACGCGCGAGCTGAAGGCGCGCTTTCCGGAGCTCGGCCTCATCGGCGACGTGGCGCTCGATCCGTACACGACGCATGGGCAGGACGGTCTCATCGACGCCGATGGCTACGTGATGAACGAGCCTACGGTCGAGGCGCTCATCCGGATGTCGCTCGCGCAGGCGGAGGCCGGCATGGACTTCATCGCGCCGTCCGACATGATGGACGGCCGCATCGGCGCCATCCGCGAGGCGCTCGAAGACGCCGGCTACATCCACACGCGCATCCTGGCGTACTCGGCGAAGTACGCCTCGAGCTTCTACGGCCCGTTCCGCGACGCCGTCGGATCCTCGGCCAACCTGGGCAAGGGCAACAAGCACACCTACCAGATGGACGTCGGCAACAGCGACGAGGCCCTGCGCGAGGTCGAGCTCGACCTCCAGGAGGGCGCCGACGTCGTCATGGTGAAGCCGGGCCTGCCGTACCTCGACATCGTCCGCCGCGTGAAGGACACCTTCGGTGCGCCGACGTTCGTCTACCAGGTCAGCGGCGAGTACGCGATGATCAAGGCGGCGGCGCAGAACGGATGGGTCGACGAGAAGGCCGTGGTGATGGAATCGCTGCTCGCGATGAAGCGCGCCGGTGCCGATGCGATCCTCACCTATTTCGCGATCGACGTCGCGCGCTGGCTGAAGGGCTGACGCAAGTCCCGGATTCTGCAAATCCCATCCGCGCACGCGTGACATAATCGCGGACGACATTGGTGGGAGTCGCAGGATGGATGGGCATCATTTTCTGGAGACGGCAGTCGTCTTTCTTCTGGCGACCGTCATCGCGGTTCCGCTGACCAAGCGCTTCCGCCTCGGCGCCGTCCTCGGCTACCTGCTCGCGGGCGTGGTCATCGGCCCGTCAGTGCTCGGCCTGGTGAGCGATACCGAGGGCGTCGCGACGATCTCCGATTTCGGTGTCGTGCTGATGCTGTTCGTCATCGGCCTCGAACTCTCGCCGTCACGCCTGTGGGTGATGCGGCGTGCGGTATTCGGCAGCGGCAGTCTCCAGGTGCTGACCTGCGCGCTGGCGCTGGGCGCCATCGGCTACTTCCTGTTCGGCCTCACGTGGAAGGCGGCCGTCATCGTCGGCGGCAGCCTGGCGTTGTCCTCGACGGCGTTCGGTCTGCAGATCCTCGCCGAGCGCAAGGAGGCGGGCACCGTCTATGGACGCCAGGCCTTCGCGATCCTGCTGTTCCAGGACCTCGCGGCCATTCCCCTGATCGCCGCCGTGCCCCTTCTCGGGGGCGCCATCGCGCGCGACGCGCATGCCCCCGATCTGTTCAGCGTCCTCCGCGTCGTCGGCACCATCTTCGCGGTGATCGTCGGTGGCCGGCTGCTGCTGCGCCACGTCTTCCGATTCGTCGCGCGTGCCAAGAGCACGGAAGTCTTCACCGCGACCGCGCTGCTCGTGGTGATGGGCACGGCGTGGCTGATGGAACTGGCCGGCATCTCCACGACGCTCGGCGCGTTCCTTGCCGGTCTGCTGCTGGCGGATTCGGAATATCGCCACGAGCTCGAATCCAATATCGAACCCTTCAAGGGTCTTCTGCTCGGCCTGTTCTTCGTCAGCGTGGGCATGTCCGTGGATCTCGGCATGCTGGTGGCCAAGCCGCTGCTCGTGCTCGGCATGGTCGCGCTCCTGCTCGCGGTGAAGGCCGTGCTGATCCTGCCCTTGGGCCGGGTGGTCGGCGCGTTGACCATGGGCGATTCGGTGAGGCTCGCCGCGGTGCTCGCATGCGGCGGCGAATTCGCCTTCGTGCTGCTCAACCTCGCGCAGCAGAACCAGCTGATCAACGGCAGCCAGCGCGGCCTGATGGTGATGGCCATCTCGCTGTCGATGGCGCTGACGCCGCTGCTCGTGCTGCTAGCGTCGCGCCTGGTGCACGACCGCGTGCGCAAGCCGGACCGCGAATTCGACGCGATCGAGGCCGATACGCCGCGCGTCATCATCGCGGGCTTCGGCCGCATGGGGCAGATCGTCGCCCGCGTGCTGCGCGCGCAGGGCATCCAGTTCGTGGCGCTGGAGAGCTCTGTCGAACAGGTCGAGACGTCGCGTCGCTTCGGCGGTACGTCACTGTTCTTCGGCGACCCCGGCCGGCCCGAAATGCTGCGCGCGGCGCAGGCGGACAAGGCCGAAGTCTTCGTCATCGCCACCGACGATCCGGAAGCGAACCTGCGCACCGCCCGCCTGGTGCGTCGCCAGTACCCGCACCTGAAGATCGTCGCCCGCGCACGCAATCGTCAGCATGCGTTCCGCCTGATGGACATCGGCGTCGAGGACCCCGTACGCGAAACGTTCTACTCCAGCCTGGAGATGACGCGGCACGTGCTCGAATCGCTGGACATGCCGGCGGACGTCGCCGCGAGTCGCATCGAGCGTTTCCGCAAGCACGACGATCAGGTGCTGCGCGCGCAGTACCTCGTTTACGACGACGAGACCGCGCTCGTGCAGACGAGCAAGGAAGCGCTGCACGACCTGCAGCAGCTCTTCGAGGCGGACGCCGTGGAAGAGCGCGTCCGCGACGGCGAGAAATAGATCAGTCCGGCTGGGCCGGCTGCCTGAGGGTCTGCCTCACGCTCGGGATCGCGCCGACGCGCGTGCCGAGTTCGTGAGCGATGTCGACGTAGCCGAGGTGCCGCGCGACGTCGCCGGCCGTGCGGCCGAACGCATCCGCCGCGTTGCGGTTCGCGCCGCGCTGGAGGAGCACGCGGGCCGGCGGCAGCAAAGCGTGCATCGCGCACGCGTGCAGCGCGCTGACGCCGCGATGGTCGGCGTGTTCCATGGCGGCGCCAGCATCGAGCAGCACGGGCACCAGCGCGCCGAGATGGGTCGCGTCCGCGTGGCTGCCCGGGCGCATATGCGCGCCAAGCAGGATCAGCAACGGCGTGACGCCGTCCTTGTCGGCCTTGTTCACATCGGCGCCCTTGCGGATCACGGTGTCCAGCAGGCGGCGTGCGCGCAGGCTGTCGCTGCTGCCGAAGCAGTACTGCGCGGCGGCATGCAACGACGTATGCCCGTGCGCATCCTCCGCCGCCGCATCGGCGCCGGCGGCGAGCAGCATCTCGGCGATCTCGGGATAGCCGAGCGTGGCGGCGATCATGAGCGCGGTGGCGTTACCCGGCAGCCGCTGGTCGGCGGCGACGCCTCGCGAGAGCAGCAGCTCGACCACCGATTCCCGGCGTGCGTTGACGGCGGCCGCGAGCGGCGTGACCCCGGAGGCCGCGGCCGCCGACGGATCGGCGCCGGCCGCGAGCAGGTGTTCGGCCACGTCGCGCTGGCCCGCGCCGGCGGCGCGGAGCAGGGCCGTCGCGCCCTGCGCGTCGCGGGTTTCGACGTCGAAACCCAGTTCGAGGAGGCGATCCACGGCCGCCATGTCGCCCGCGGCGGCCGCCGCGGGCAGGTCGGCGGCGCGCAGCGCGCGACGCGGCAGCGGCCACGTGGCCCAGCTGAGCCAGCGCTCCACGTCGCCGTGGCCGATACCGAGGCCATATGGCGTCTCGCCATTGACGTCCGCGGCTTCGGGGTCGGCACCGTGGGAGACGAGCGCGCGGACGAGCGGGAGGTTGTCGCCGCCATGTTCCAGCGCCGCGTGCAGCGGCGTGCGGCCGCCGAGGTCGCGGACGTTCGGATCCATGCCGCGGGCCAGCAACGCGTCGAGCAACGCGACGCGGCCGGTCGCGGCCGCCATGTGCATGGGCGTGCGACCGCGCGCGTCGGCGCCGAACGGGTCCGCGCCGGCGTCGAGCATCGCCAGCGTCAGGCGCTCGTCGACACCGTCGAGGCGGCAGACGGCCTGACCCAGCAGCCCGGCGCCCGCCGGCGACGCGCCCGCTTGCATCAGCTGCAGGAGCGCTTCGGCCGATTGCGGCAGTTGCGGCAGCAGCGCGTCGAAGAGGCGCCGGCCGAGGACGCCTTCGTCTTCGGCGGGCGGCGCCAGGCGCGCATCGGCGGAAAGACCATGATCGAGCAGCCACGCGCGCGCCATGTGCAGGCCGGTACCGGCCAGCTCGAGATAGAGCGCGGCAAGCTGTTCGGCTGGCCATTCGCGAACCTTCGTGGCGAACGTCGACGCGACCGCCCAGTGGCCGAAGCGCAGCGCGTCGTAAAGATGCGCCGGGGAGTCGGCGCCCGCTTCGGGCACCACGGATTCACTCAGCGAGGTGGGCAGCGGCGTGTCGGGATCGAGCAGCGCGACGAAGTCCCAGCGTCCCGCGGCGGCCGCATGATCGAGGGCGCTGCGTCCGTCGGCACCGGTTTCCTTCGGCTGCGCACCGAGCGTGAGCAGCGCGCGCACCGTGGCGGCCTGCGCGCGTGGCGACTGGCACGCGAGCGTCAGCGCGTCGCGTCCGTGGCCGTCGCGGGGAGATGCGTCGGCGTGGGCATCGGCCAGCGCCTGCACGATGCCTTGCGCGCCCGCGCGAGCCGCTTCCATCAGGGCGGTCGTGCCGTGGCGGTCGGCGAGGTTGGGATTGGCGTGCGCCTGTAGCAACGCGCGCGCGATCTGTTCGTGTCCCTCCGCCGCGGCGGCGATCAGCGCCGTGCGGCCGTGCGCGTCGGTCGCGTTGACCGGCGCCTTGTAACGAAGCAGGACCTTCACGCCTTCGCTGTCGTCGTCGGGAATGCCGGCCGCCGCGACGAGCGCCGGTTCGCCACCCACCGGCGCCGGCTTCGCGCCGTGTTCGAGCAGGAAGCGGGCGAGCGTCCAGTTCGCGGCGCGGCAGGCGATAACGAGCGGCGTGTCGCCCGCCGCGTTGACGGCGTCCACCGGCGCGCCGGCGTCGAGCAGCATCGCCGCGACGGTCGGCTCGGCGCTGAGCACCGCGCCGTGCAGCGCCGTGTTGCCATGGGCGTCGGTCGCGGCGGCGTTGGCGCCATTGGTGAGCAACGTGAGCACGGCTTCCGGTCGGCCGTGCCAGCTGTCGCGGCATGCCGCGAGCAGCGCGGTCATGCCGCCGTGCACGCGGTCCACGCGAGCGCCCTTGGCGATCAGCGCGCGCAGCAGGCGCGTGTCCGGCGACAGCGCGGCGAGGGTGAGGACGGGGCGCTGGTCGCGCTCGCCGGGCTCGGCATCGCCATCGGGTGCCGCGCCGGCCTCGACCAGTGCGACGGCGCGCGCGATGTCGCCTTCGCGCAACGCGGCACGAAGGGCGCGATCGCGCACGCCTGGCTGGGCCTCCTCGGTGCTCAGCACGGGGATGGGTGCGCGCGGCGGCTCGACGGGCGCCATCGCGGGCTCGCGGCGCGGCTCGGCGCGCGCGGACCGGACGTGTCCGCGACGATCGCTGAGCAGGGCGCGCAGCGTGCGGTTGGCGATGACCATGCAGCCGAGCGGCAGCAGCACGAGCGCATAGAGGCCCAGCGCGGCGATGCGCAGTTCGGCCGGAAGCACGCCGTACAGACCGGACAGCGCGACCGCGCAGAACGCGAGCACGAGCAGGCCGAGCGCCGCGGGAAGGAAATGGGAGAAGAAGCGCTCTTCCGCCGAGAGATGGCGGCCGAACGAGATCGAGCGGGCGATCGCGGTGAAGATCCACGATCCGTCGCCGCTTTCCTCCGGATAAGCGTCGTCCCAGAGGAACACCAGGCCGAACGCGGGCCAAACGCGCCACAGTGCCGTGAACGCCACGACCAGGGTCGCGGCCAGCAGCAGCGCCGCGCCGAGGCTCGGCGCCTGCGTCAGCTTCAGCAGCGGCCAGGCGACGAGCACGAAGACCACGAACGCGTAGGCGGTGAACATCACCAGGTGCGCCGATCCGCGGCGCAGCACCGTACGCACGTAGCTCGGCTCCGGATCGAAACCGATCGCGTGGCACACCGCGCCCATGGCCAGGGCGTTCGCGAGCAGCAGCGGAATGAGGGCGAGCGGCGATGCGGTGAGACCCGCGCACGCGACGGCGGCGAGGGCGGGGAGGAACCAGGGCAGTGCCTTGATCAGCGATGGTCGACGACGTTTGGGATTGGCCATGCGCGCGAGTATACGGAGCACGTCACGCCTACGCGGTAACGTCGCGTTAACTCGCGCTGCACGCCGCGATTCCGTGCGTTTTTGGCCGGATCAGTTCCTTACCAGGACTAGGTCGGGATCGATCTCACGATTGTGGTTCGGCTGGTTGCACACGCTGAGCGTCTCGTTCGGCGGACTCTGCAAGTGCCAGCCCTGCGCCGCGAGATTCGCCATCACGCGTTCGCTGTCCTCGTTCGGCAGCTTGCGCTGGGGCGTCAGTTCGACCTCGAGCACGAAGCGCAGCTCGCCCAAAAGCAGGGCGAGGGGCTCGGGAACGGCCTGGAAGCCGTCGCGTTCGGCAAGCCACAGGTAGGAGTCGGGCTTTCGCTGGCTGGCGTAGACGAAGCAGTGCATGACGGCAGGTCTCGCTGGGGGCCAATGGGACAAGGTAGCAAAAGGCGCAGGGAAATGCGTGACGGGCGTCCCGGTCGTTTCATCTTTGTTGCATCCGCACTTGCAAAAACAGCGTCAAGTCCGCCAGAGTTCGCTGCCAGATTGTTAAACGCGCGTATGAAAACAAGAAATTTTTGCGTTTTTTCGCGTGATCCAGTCGCCCCAGAGCAAAACAGGAAGCAGGAGCCCGTCCGCATGCAGAAGCTGAACCTTTCGACCCGTCCGCTGGCCGCCGCCGCCCTTTCGCTGGCCATCGCCGGCGCGCTGGTCGCTCCGCAGGCCGCCCACGCCAGCGCGTTCCAGCTCAAGGAAAACAGCGCCAAGGCCCTCGGCCGCGCGTTCGCGGGCTCCGCCGCCGCTGGCGACGACGCCTCGGCCATCGTCAACAACCCGGCCGCCATGACCCTCCTGAAGGGCAACGTGTTCCAGGCCGACGTGACGGGCATCAACTTCAGCACCAAGTTCCACGGCACCGCGACCGACGCGCAGGGCCGTCCGATCAGCGGTGGCAACGGCGGCGACGCCGGCACCACGATCCCGGTTCCGGCGCTGTACTTCGCCACGCAGGTCGCCGATCGCTGGCACTTCGGTCTCGGCCTGACCGCGCCGTTCGGCTTCAAGACCGAATACGACTCCGACTGGAAGGGCCGCTACAACGGCATCAAGTCCGACTTCAAGTCGTTCGACGCCACGCTGTCCGCCTCGTTCGACGTCACCGACACCTTCACCTTCGGTGTCAGCGCCATCGCGCAGAAGACCAGCGCCGAGCTGACCAGCGCCATCAACTACAACACCGTCGGCCTGGGTCTGATCCAGCGCGCTGCGGCCGCCGGCCAGCTGTCGCCGGCCGTCGCTCGCGCCCTCGCCGCCCAGTACGCGGCGGTCGTTCCGCCGGGCAGCGACGGCTACGCCAAGATCAAGGGTGACGACTGGGCCTACGGCTGGCAGGTCGGTGGCCTGTGGAAGCTAACCCCGAACGATCGTCTCGCGCTCAGCTACCGCAGCAAGATCAAGCACAACCTGGAAGGCACGGGTAACTTCACCATGCCGACCAACGTGACGGCCGTGCTGTCGAACCCGACCGTCGCCGCCCTGCTGGGCCGCGGCCAGCCGCCGTTCACCCACACCGACGGCCGCGCGGGCTTCACCACGCCGGCGATCGCCACCGCCAGCTTCTGGCACCAGGACGAGAAGTTCGGCCTCGGCTTCGACCTGTCGTGGACGAAGTGGGATGCGTTCGAGAACCTGACGGTCAACTACTCCAACCCGAACCAGCCGCCGACCAGCGAGAAGTACGGCTGGCGCAACAGCTGGTTCGTGTCGGCCGGCGGTGAGTACTACCTCAGCGACAAGCTGACGCTGCGTGGCGGTATCGCCGTCGACAGCACCCCGACCTACGACGACACCCGTTCGCCGCGCGTGCCGGACTCCACCCGCAAGTGGCTGGCCTTCGGTGTCGGCTACAAGGCCACGGAGCGCTTCGAGCTCAACGCCGGCTACGCCCACATCTTCGTGAACAAGGCGCACATCGGCGGCGTGAACAGCGGCACGAACGACCGCATCGTCGGCGAGAACGACGACAAGGGCAATCTGCTCAGCGTCTCGGCCAAGTACGCGTTCTGATAGAACGATACCTGGCGAAAGAAAACCTCCCCGGCGACGGGGAGGTTTTTTTATGTCCGCCGTTCCCGGCTTATGGTTGGAGCGCACCTGGGCGCGATGCGCGGTGCGCTTGTCTCCGCCGGATCCCCGCGCTCAGTACGCGTATTCGCGGAACACCGGGTCCACGCTACCGTTCCACTCGCCGTGGAACTTCTCGAGCTTCACGTCCGCCTGCGTCTTGCCCGAAAGCGCGATCTCGAGCAGCGGTTCGAGGTAGATCGACTCGTCGATGCCGCGATTGCCGCGCTGGTTGCGACGCTTCAGGCCATGGTCCGCGATCTTCAGCGACTCCAGCGCGAGCTCGCGCACGTGGTGGGCGCGGAAGGGAAGGTCGAGCGCATGCTTCGGCACGCCGTCGCGAAGCGCATGGCGCTCCGCCTTGCTGAAATCCTTGACGAGGTCCCACGCGGCGTCGAGCGCCACGTCGTCGTACAGCAGGCCGACCCAGTACGCGGGCAGCGCGCAGAGCGAGCCCCACGTGCTGGTGTCCGCGCCGCGCATCTCGAGGTACTGCTTCAGGCGCACTTCGGGGAAGGCCGTCGTGAGATGGTCGGCCCAGTCCTTCATGTCCGCCTTCACCCCCGGCAACGCCGCGAGCTCGCCGCGCATGAACTTCTTGAAGTCCTGGCCGGAAAGGTCGACGTACTTGCCGTCCCGGTAGCTGAAGTACATCGGCACATCGAGGATGTAATCGACGTAGCGTTCGTAGCCGAAGCCATCCTCGAAGACGAAGTCGAGCATGCCGGTACGGTCGGCGTCGGTGTCGGTCCACACGTGCGACCGGAACGACTTGTAGCCGTTCGGCTTGCCTTCGGTGAAGGGTGAATTGGCGAACAGGGCGGTGGCGATCGGCTGTAGCGCGAGGGCGACGCGGAACTTCTTTACCATGTCGGCCTCGCTCGCGAAATCGAGGTTGACCTGCACGGTGCACGTGCGCGTCATCATGTCGAGCCCGAGCGAACCCACCTTGGGCATGTACTCCCGCATGATCTTGTAGCGACCCTTCGGCATCCACGGCATCTGGTCGCGCCGCCACTTCGGCTGGAAGCCCATGCCGAGGAAACCGATGCCGAATTCCTCGGCAACCGAGCGCACTTCCTTCAGGTGGTTGGTGACCTCGTCGCAGGTCTCGTGGATCGTCTTCAGCGGGGCGCCGGACAACTCCAGCTGGCCTGCCGGTTCGAGCGTGATGTTCGCGTTGTCCTTGGTCAGCGCGACCGGCGTTTCGCCCTCGCGCGCGATATTCCAGTGGTACCGCTCCGCCAGGCCTTCGAGGATCGCGCGGATGCCCGGCCGCTCGCCTTCGAACGGCGGCGGCGTCAGGTCGTCGGTATAGAACCCGAACTTCTCGTGCTCGGTGCCGATGCGCCACTCCGCCTGCGGCTTCTCACCCTTGGCGAGGTACTCGACCAGATCGTTGCGGTCGCCGATGGGCGTGCTCTTGGCGGCGCTGGGTATGGACACGTCACTTTCCTTGGCTGATCGGCTGACCGGTGCCGCCCACATGGGGGCGCGATGGGGCAAGCAAAAGGTCGGGGGAGGGTAGCAAAAGCGGAGTGGGGAGCAGGGAATCGGGGGCGCGATCCCGGCGTGCGCTCGAGGGTACGTGAAGCGTTCGGCTGCGGCGTCGCCAGCGCGGAGTTGTGCATCGCCTCGTGCGCCCGCCGGCTATGTCGCCCCCACTTCCCATCCCCCGGCCCCCCGCTCCGAAAAATAAAAGGCCGCCCCATCGAGGCGGCCTTTCGTCATGTCCGACGATCCGGCAGGCGCGAGGCCTAGCGCTTCATCGAATTGAAGAACTCGTCGTTCGACTTCGTGTTCTTCATCTTGTCGAGCATGAACTCCATGGCGGCCAGTTCGTCCATCGGGTGGAGGAGCTTGCGCAGGATCCAGATCTTGGCGAGCAGGTCCGGATCGATCAGGAGGTCTTCGCGGCGGGTGCCCGAGCGGTTGATGTCGATCGCCGGGTAGACGCGCTTCTCGGAGATGCGGCGGGACAGGTGCACTTCCATGTTGCCCGTGCCCTTGAACTCCTCGTAGATCACCTCGTCCATCTTCGAGCCGGTGTCGGTCAGCGCCGTGGCGATGATCGTCAGGCTGCCGCCTTCCTCGACGTTGCGCGCCGCGCCGAAGAAGCGCTTCGGACGCTGCAGGGCGTTGGCGTCGACACCGCCGGTGAGCACCTTGCCGGAGCTCGGCACCACCGTGTTGTAGGCGCGGGCCAGGCGGGTGATGGAGTCGAGCAGGATCACGACGTCCTTCTTGTGTTCGACCAGGCGCTTGGCGCGCTCGATCACCATCTCGGCGACCTGCACGTGGCGGACGGCCGGCTCGTCGAAGGTGGAGCTGATCACTTCGGCGCGGACGGTGCGGGCGATCTCGGTGACTTCCTCCGGACGCTCGTCGATCAGCAGCATGATCAGGTGGACGTCGGGATGGTTGTACTGGATGGCCTGCGCGACGTTCTGCAGCATCATCGTCTTACCGGACTTCGGCTGGGAGACGATGAGGCCGCGCTGGCCGCGACCGATCGGGGCGACCAGGTCGAGGATGCGGCCCGTGATGTCCTCGGTCGAACCGTTGCCACGCTCGAGCTTGAAGGCCTTGCGCGGGAACAGCGGGGTGAGGTTCTCGAATAGCAGCTTGTTCTTCGACGCCTCCGGCGGATCGCCGTTGATGTCGTCGACCTTGAGCATCGCGAAGTAGCGCTCGCCTTCCTTCGGATGGCGGACGCGTCCGGTGATGTAGTCGCCGGTGCGCAGGTTGAAGCGGCGAATCTGGCTGGGCGAGACGTAGATGTCGTCCGGGCCGGCCAGGTAGGACTCGTCGGCCGAGCGCAGGAAGCCGAAGCCGTCCTGCAGGATCTCGAGCACGCCTTCCGCCCAGATGCCGCCGCCCGAGCGGGCGTGGGCCTTGAGGATGTTGAAGACGACGTCCTGCTTGCGCTGGCGCGCGACGCCCTCGCGCACGCCGAGCGATTCGGCGAACTCGAGCAACTGGATCGCGTTCTTGCGCTTCAGTTCCGTCAGGTTGATCAGGCGATCGTTGCTGCCGGCGTCGGCGTTCTCGTCGTCGTCGACCGGATAGCCGTTGTTGTTGCGCGGATTCTGGTAGTTGCCGTTGCCGTTGCCACCGCCGCCACCGCCACCGCCACCGCCACCGCCACCCTGGCGCTGCTGGTTGCGCTCGTTGCGACGGCGGCGACCGCGGCCTTCGCGCTCGTTGCGGTCGTTGCGATTGTTCTGGTGCTGGTTGGGGTTGTCGCCGCGGGCCTGCTGGCCCTGCGGCTGCCCATTGCCCTGGGGCTGCGACGAGCCGCCGTCACGGGACTCGCCCTGCGGCGGCGCCGGACGCGGCTCGGCCGGCGCGTTGCCGAGCTGCAGCTCCGCCTGCGGGGCGGGCGCCGGAGCCGGAGCCGGCACGGCCTTGGCGGGAGCCGGCGCCGGAGCGCTCGTCTCGACCGCGGGCGCCTCAGGGGCGGCCGCCTTGCGGCGGGTACGCGGACGCGGCTCGGTCGCAGGCTGGTCGCCGGCGCCCTTGGCGTCGATGGAGTCTTTGGTTTCGATATCGGACACGGGCAAACCTCACGGGGCGCCGTTGGAAGAAAGAAGGGAGAGGGTTCGCGACAGGGGGGACAAGCGGTGTCCCGGCGAACTCCTAGAGCCTAGCATCGCGTGAGGCGCGTCGTAAAGCGCCTCACGCGGCGGCGAAAGGTGGAGCGGGGTGTTACGTCAGATGGACTTGTCGATGAACTGGGCGAGGGCGCCCTTGTTGACGGCGCCGACCTGGGTACCGGCGACCTTGCCGTCCTTGAACACCATCAGCGTCGGGATGCCGCGGATGCCGTACTGGCTCGGGGTCTTCTGGTTCTCGTCGATGTTGATCTTGACGATCTTGACCTTGCCTTCGTACTCGCCGGCGAGCTGCTCGAGCGCGGGAGCGATGGACTTGCAGGGGCCGCACCATTCGGCCCAGAAATCGAGCAGGACGGGGGTGTCGGATTCAAGGACGTCCTTCGAGAAGGCGGCATCGCTCGTATGGGTGATCTTGTCGCTCACCGTGGTCTCCAATAGAGGGGCGGGAAGGGGGTTGACGACCGTGACGCTGGCATCGGCTACACTTAGGAGCCCCATGTCGCGGGTCCAACCGGAACCGAAGGTCTTGGCCATTGCGGCCGGTGGCCCTCATTCCACCCGAACTAGGGGCGCGATTCAAGCGATTCAAGGTCGCCGACGGATGGTTTCCGTTGACATAGGTAAACCGGTTCACGCAGCCGGTTCACCTATGCCAGCGGGAACCCTCCAGGCGGCCGCCACCCGCCTCCGGCCTTCGCGCGCCGGGCGCGTCGACAGGCCGCCGGACTGGCAACCGGCCCTTCCCGACTCTCCCGTGACGCCGGCCGGACCATCCCCGTCCCGTGGTGCACGCTTTGCCGCCGGGACGGCGCCGCGCACGCGCGGCGCGAGCTTCCAGGCCTTCCATTCCATGTCCGAAACCGTACTCACCGACGTCTTCTACGAAAACCTCGACCTGCATCCGCTGCTCCAGCAGGGTCTCGCCGCCGCCGGCATCACCCGCTGCACGCCGATCCAGGCCCTCACCCTCCCGATCGCCCTGACCGGCCGCGACGTCGCCGGCCAAGCCCAGACCGGCACCGGCAAGACGTTCGCCTTTCTCGTCGCGCTCGTCGACCGGCTGCTGAAGAATCCGGCCCACCCGGACCGCAAGGATTCCGACCCGCGCGCGCTGGTCATCGCCCCGACGCGCGAACTCGCCATCCAGATCGAGAAGGACTTCCAGACCATCGGCAAGGCCACCGGTCTGCGCAGCGCGCTGATCTACGGCGGCGTCGACTACGACAAGCAGCGCCAGCAGCTGCGCGACGGCTGCGACATCATCATCGCCACGCCGGGCCGCCTGCTCGACTACTACAAGCAGGACGTCTTCGGCTTCGGCAGCGTCGAGGTCATGGTCATCGACGAAGCCGACCGCATGTTCGACCTCGGCTTCATCAAGGACGTCCGCTTCATCTTCCGCCGCCTTCCCGCGCGCGAGAAGCGCCAGGTCCTGCTGTTCTCGGCCACGCTCAGCCACCGCGTGCTCGAACTCGCCTACGAGCACATGCACGAGGCCGAGAAGCTGGTGGTGGAAACCGAGAACGTCACCGCCGACCGCGTGCGCCAGATCGTCTACTTCCCGTCCAAGGAAGAGAAGATGCCGCTGCTGTTCAACCTGCTGGAGGAAACGAAGGCGGAGCGCAGCATCATCTTCGTCAACACGAAGGCGGCCGCCGAGCGCATCACCGATCGCCTGAAGCGCCACAACTTCCGTGTCGGCGCCATCTCGGGCGACGTGCCGCAGGTGAAGCGCCAGAAGCTCCTGCAGCGCTTCCAGGCCGGCCAGATCGACCTCCTCGTGGCGACCGACGTCGCGGCGCGCGGCCTGCACATCCCGGCCGTCAGCCACGTCTTCAACTACGACCTGCCGCAGGATGCCGAGGACTACGTCCACCGCATCGGCCGCACGGCGCGCCTCGGCGCGGAGGGCGACGCGATCAGCTTCGCGTGCGATCTCTACGCGATGGGCCTGCCGGACATCGAGACCTACATCAACCAGAAGATCCCCACCGCGTCGATCGAGGCCCGCATGCTCGTCATGCCGGCGCCGCGACCGCGCGCCGACGGCGTGCAGGACGAGGTGGACGATCCGAACGACAACGACGGCCACATCCCGACCCGCGGCGCGCCGCCGGAGAAGGGTGCCCGCGGTGGTCGGGGTGGCCGCGACGGTCGCGGTCCGCGTTCCGGCGAACGGTCGGGCAGCCGCGAGCGCCGCCCGCGTCCGCCGCGCGAAGAGGGCGCCGCCGCTCCGTCGCCGACCGAGGTGCCGGTGAAGACGGTCGTCGTCGCCGAAACCGTCGCCGGCCTGCCGGCCGCCGCGGAAGCGATGGCCGACGCGTCCGCGACGAAGAAGCGTCGCCGTCGTCGGGGCGGCCGTGGCCGCGGTGCGCGCGAAGACGCCGAAAACACCGCCGGCACCGTCGTCACGGCAGGCGAGAGCCAGCCGTCCGCGCCGCGCAAGGCCGACGGCCCCGCCAACCCGAACCGCCGTCCGTCCCGCCAGGTGACGGCCGCGCGTCCGGCCGCCACCCCGGCGCCGGCCGCGCCGAAGGCGCCGGAAAAGGTCGGCCTGCTCCGTCGCATCGGCCGCCTCTTCGGCGGCCGCTGACCCGGGCGCCCCGGTAGGAGCGCGCCCTGCGCGCGACGGCTTTTGGGGCCGTGCGCAACAGGCCGTGCAGCTCTTCGCGAAAAGATGTCGCGCGCGAGGCGCGCTCCTACCGGGCCCGTTCCACATCCCTTATCCTCTGAGGCTTAACAGCCAACGGGTGATGCGGTGATCGGTTTCGATCTGGTGAGCAAACGATACGAGGGCGGCCACCAGGCCCTTACCGATGTGTCGTTCCAGGTCGGCGCGGGCGAGATGGCATTCGTCACCGGTCATTCCGGCGCGGGCAAGAGCACGCTCCTGAAGCTGCTGGCCATGATCGAGCGCCCCACCAACGGCGTCGTCACCCTCGACGGCCAGAAGCTCAACACCGTTCGCCCCGGCGACATCCCGAAGATCCGCCGCAAGCTCGGGATGGTCTTCCAGGACCACCGCCTGCTGCTGGACCGTACCGTCTTCGCCAACGTCGAACTGCCGCTCATCATCGGTGGCGTGTCGCCGGCCGATCGTGGCCGTCGCGTCCGCGCCGCCCTCGAGAAGGTCGGCCTGCTCAGTTACGAGAAGCAGCTGCCCGAGGCCCTGTCCACGGGCGAGCAGCAGCGCGTCGGCATCGCGCGCGCCATCGTCGCCAAGCCGGCCGTGCTCATCGCCGACGAGCCCACGGGCAACCTCGACCCCCAGCTGGCCATGGAAATCATGTCGCTCTTCGCCGAATTCCAGGCCGTGGGCACCGCGGTGCTGGTCGCCAGCCACGACCTCATGCTGATCAAGCGCATGAAGAAGCGCGTCGTGGTCCTCGACCACGGCAAGCTCGTCGCCGACGTGCCCGCGACGGAGGTCGTATGAACGCCGCCCGCGACGCACGCAAGACACCCGAGACCGAAGCGACCCGCCGCAGCGGGCCGCGCAAGGTCGGCGCCTGGCGCGAACACCACGCGTGGAGCATGTCGATCAGTCTGCGCCGCCTCGGCGCGCGACCGCTCGGCACGCTGCTCACCATCGCGGTGATGGGCGTGGCGCTCGCCCTTCCGCTGACGTTCTATCTGCTGCTCGACAACGTCCAACGCATGGGCGACGCCCTCGGCCGCAACCAGTCGATCAGCGCGTTCCTGAAGCCCGGGCAGAACGCGGGCGTGGCCGAGACGGCGGCCTCCGCTCTGCGCGGACGCCCCGAGGTCGCCGACATCGTCGTGCGGACGCCGAAGGATGGCCTCGACGAACTGGCGGAAGTGCAGGGTTTCTCCGGCGCCTTGCAGTCGCTCGACGCCAACCCCTTGCCGTACGTGCTCTCGGTGCAGCCGAAGGCCGGGCTATCGGCGGACGACGTCAACCGGCTGGTCGAGGCGATGAAGGCGACGCCAGGCGTCGACATGGTCCAGGAGACCGGCGCGTGGCGGCAGCGCCTCGACGCCCTCGTCGGCGTCGGTGGACGCGCCGTCGGATTGCTCGCGTTGCTGCTGGGCGTGGCCGCGTTGCTGGTCGTCGGGAACACCATCCGCGTGGACATCCAGAGCCGCAGCGCCGAGATCGGCGTGCTGCTGCTCATCGGCGCGAGCCGGCCGTTCGTGCGCAGGCCTTACCTGTATGCCGGCATCTGGCTCGGCTTCCTCGCCGGCGTGCTCGCCGTCGCCCTGGCCGTCGTGCTCGAACTGGCGATGGCCGGACCGGTCGGGCGGCTCGCCGCGGCGTACGACGGGAGCGTGAGCTTCGGCGCACTCCCCGCGTGGCTGCTGCTTTCGGTACCCTTCGCGTCTGCCGTGCTGGGGTGGCTCGGCGCGCGTCTCGTCAGTGCGAGGCAGATCCGCCGCGCCGCGGCGGGCTGAGAGGGAAGGGGAACTTAGGGTGGGATCTCACATCGGTTCGGGTGTCGCCGGCGCCACGCCACGCATCCTGCTCGTCGACGGCTCCAAGGTCGTCCGGCAGCTGATCGCGCGCGTCGTCGCGGCCGAGGTGCCCGGCGTGGAAATCGTCGGTGCGGCCACCGGCGCGGAAGCGCAGACCGAACTGCAGCGGGGCGTCTTCGATTTCGTGACCGTCGCCCTGCGCCTGCCCGACATGGACGGTCTGGAACTCGCCCGTTTCGTACGCGAGGCCACGCCGCAGATCTACATGCCCATCGTTGTGGTGTCCGGCGACGTCGAGGCGCGCCTGCACCGGCGCGAACTCGGCGAGTTCGTCACCGACTACTTCGACAAGTCGCTCGGCTTCGGCGCGCTCGCGGAGTTCATCCGCGGCTACGTGCGCCCCGAGGGCGGCGCCGAAGGTGAAGTGCTTTACGTGGAAGACAGCCGCGTCGTCGCGCTGGCCACCCGGCGCATGATGGAGAAGTACGGCCTGACCGTGCACCACGTCATCAGCGCCGAAGACGCGCTCGAACACCTGCGCGCCGCCAGGGATCGGGGTGACGTCGGCGCCGACGTCGTGCTCACCGACGTCAGCCTCAAGGGCGAGCTCACCGGCGGTGATCTCGTCGAGCGTATCCGCAACGACTTCGGCTACGGCAAGGGCCAGCTGCCCACGCTGATCATGACCGGCGACGAGAACCCGGCGAACCAGGCGGCGCTGCTGCGCGCCGGCGCCAACGACCTCGTCGAGAAGCCGGTGGAAGAAAAGCTGCTCATCACCAAGCTGCTCTTCCAGCTGCGCGTCGCCCTGCATCTCCGCGACCGGGTCGAACATTGAACGACCGCGTGAAGCTCGAGCCGAGCTGGAAGGCGCGGATCGGCGATTACCTCGACCGTCCCGACATGCTGGCGCTGTCGGCGTTCCTTCGTGAGGAAAAGGCCCGCGGCAAGGAGATCTATCCGCCTGGCCCCGAGATCTTCAATGCCTTCGCGCACACGCCGTTCGAGGCGGTCCGCGTGGTCATCCTCGGCCAGGACCCGTACCACGGCCCGGGACAGGCGCATGGGCTGAGCTTCTCGGTGCGGCCCGGCGTGCGCGTGCCGCCCTCGCTGCAGAACATGTTCAAGGAGATCGAGGCCTGCCTCGGCATCCCGCGTCCGGACCATGGCTGCCTGACGCCATGGGCCGACCGTGGCGTGCTCCTGCTCAACGCGGTGCTGACCGTCGAGGCCGGGCAGGCGGGTTCGCATCAGGGCAGGGGCTGGGAAGGTTTCACCGACGCCGCCGTCGACGCGCTCAACCGCGGGCGGGACGGCCTGGTCTTCATGCTCTGGGGCAGCCACGCCCAGAAGAAGGGCCAGCTGATCGACGGCAAGCGCCACCTGATCCTCCGCAGCGTGCATCCGTCGCCTCTCTCGGCCCACCGCGGTTTCCTCGGCTGCGGTCACTTCGCGCAGGCCAACGCCTGGCTGGAAGCCCGCGGCGAGCAGCCGATCGACTGGTCGCTGCCGCCGCGCCCGGAAATCGCCGCCCTTTAATTGGTCCGGCGGAGACCCATATTCCTATGTGGAACAGCCACCTGGCTGGGAGCCTCTCCGGTTCCCGGGCTGGGCTTGCCGTCTCTCCCCTGAATGCCCCGAACCTCCCTCTGGACACCTGCCCGGTATTTCTGTACTATGGCGTACAGTTAACCGATGAACTTCGGGCTGGCTTAGCACTCTCATTCCGGGACTGCTAATCTGCATACAGACTTTCAGGAGGTTCCACACATGTCCCAAGCCCTCGCCACCCGTAACTACGGGCTACCGAGCGTCGTTGGCAGTCTGGATTCCTATATCTCGGCCGTCCATCGCATCCCGGTGCTCAGCCTTGACGAGGAGCAGTCGCTGGCGCGCCGCTTCCACGACGACGCCGATCTCGACGCCGCCAAGCAGCTCGTGATGTCCCACCTGCGTTTCGTGGTCCACGTCGCGCGCGGCTACAACGGCTACGGCCTGCAGCTCTCGGACCTGATCCAGGAAGGCAACATCGGCCTCATGAAGGCGGTGAAGCGTTTCGATCCGGACCAGGGCGTGCGCCTGGTCAGCTTCGCGGTCCACTGGATCCGTGCCGAAATGCACGAGTTCATCCTGCGCAACTGGCGCATCGTGAAGGTCGCCACCACCAAGGCGCAGCGCAAGCTGTTCTTCAACCTGCGCAAGAGTAAGAAGCGCCTGGGCTGGATGAACGCCGAAGAGGTTCGCGTGGTCGCCAACGACCTGGGCGTGCCGGAAGCCACCGTGCGCGAGATGGAATCGCGTCTTTCGGGCCGTGACATCGGCTTCGAGGCGCCGACGGACGCGGACGACGGCGAGAAGCCGGCCCCGGCCGCCTTCCTGGTCGACGAAGGCGCCGATCCGTACGACAACCTCGCCGAGGAAGACGCCAGCAACAACCAGATGGGCGCGCTGTCGTCGGCCCTGAGCAACCTGGACGAGCGCTCGCGCGACATCATCCAGCGTCGCTGGCTGGCCGAGGAGAACAAGGCCACGCTGCAGGATCTCGCGGACGAATACGGCGTGTCGGCCGAGCGTATCCGCCAGATCGAGGCGAACGCCATGAAGAAGATGCGCGTCGCCATCGCCGCCTGACCGGAGCGATTGGCGTAACATCCGGACGGCCCCGTGCTTCGCGCGGGGCCGTTTTCCGTTGGTTCCGAAGGTGGAGTGCAGCCGGATGCCCAGGGCGCTGGTCATCGAAGACGACGAAGTGACCGCCCGCGACATCGTCGCGGAGCTCGGTGCGCATGGTCTCACCGCCGAGTGGGTCGCGAACGGCCGCGACGGCCTCCAGCGCGCGCTCGCGGACGGCTTCGACATCATCACACTCGACCGCATGCTGCCCGGCATGGACGGCATCGATGTCGTGTCCGAGCTGCGCGAGCGCGCGGTGGACACGCCGGTGCTGATGATCAGCGCGCTGTCCGACGTGGACGAGCGCGTGCGCGGCCTGCGCGCCGGCGGCGACGACTACCTCACCAAGCCGTTCGCGCCCGACGAACTGGCCGCGCGCGCCGAGGTGCTGCTGCGCCGTCGTCGTCCGGCCGCGAACGAAACACGCCTGCGCGTCGCCGACCTCGAGCTCGACCTCGTGCGCCACGACGCCGTGCGCAACGGCCAGCCCCTGACGCTGCTGCCCACCGAGTTCCGCCTGCTCGAATTCCTGATGCGCAACGCGGGCCAGGTGGTGACGCGGCAGATGATCTTCGAGCACGTCTGGGGTTTTCATTTCGATCCGGGTACCAACGTGATCGACGTCCACATCGGCCGCCTCCGTCGCAAGATCGACGGGGCCGGCCAGTCGCCGCTCATCCGCACGGTGCGCGGCTCGGGGTATGTCCTTGCGCCCGCTGACTGACGCCTGGCGTTCCGCCACCTCGCGCCTGATCATCATCTATGGCGCGCTGTTCGCCATCTGGTGCGTGATGCTGCTGGGTGTCGTGCAGTGGGAGGCGTCGCGCTACCTGAGCAACGTCGTCGACCAGATGCTCGTCGCCCGCATCCATTATCTGGAGAACACCGATACGCACCGGCTGCCGGCCACGGTGGAAGCGGCGAGCGAGATCGACATCCAGGGTTACATGTGGGTCGGCCTGTTCGACGCGCAAGGCAGGCGCGTGGCCGGCAACATCGCGTCGGTGCCGAAGCAGCTCACGGAAGACGGCGTCGTGCAGTCGGTCAACGCGACGCTCGACAGCCCCGGGCGCAAGCTCGACGGCGCGCGCGCACGTGCCATCACCCGCGTGCTTCCCGGCGGCGAGCGCCTCGTCGTCGCGAAGGAGAGCACCACGATCGACAGCCTCGGCGCCATCATCCGTCGTGGCGCGCTCTGGGGCCTGACGCTCACGCTGATTCCCGGCCTCCTCGGCGGCGTGCTCATCGCACGTGGCCCGGCGCGTCGCATCCGCGCGATCCAGCAGGCGATGGAGCCGATCCGCGAGGGCGACCTCAGCGTGCGCCTGCCGGTCAGTCGCAGTGGCGACGAGGTGGATCTGCTCGCTGCCACGGTCAACACGACGCTGACGGAGATCGAGCGCCTGCTCGGCGAGGTCAAAGGCGTGACGGACAACATCGCCCACGACCTGCGCACGCCGCTGACACGCATGCGGACGCGACTCTACCGCCTGCAGCAGCAGTTCGAGGGCAGGCCCGAGGGCGAACAGCTCGAAGCGTGCGTGGCCGAGATCGACACGGTGCTCGGCCGCTTCCGCGCGCTGCTGCGCGTTTCCGAGCTCGAAGACCGCCAGCGCAGCGCCTGCTTCGCTTCGATGGACCTTGGCGCCGTGCTGCAGAACGTGCATGAGTTCTACGCCCCGCTCGCGGAGGATCGCGGGCAGTCCTTCGAACTGACGGTGGGCAAGCTTCCGCCGCTGCGCGGCGATCCGCAGCTGATGTTCGAGGCCTTCGCCAACCTGGTCGGCAACGCGATCAAGTTCACGCCGAACGGCGGCGCGGTGCGGCTCGTCGCGTCCACCGATGCGAATGGCGGCGCGCGCGTCGACATAGCCGACACCGGCCCCGGCATCCCGCCCGACGAACGCGAAGCGGTGTTCCGCCGGTTCTACCGGGCCGACGAGACCCGCGCCAAGCCCGGCTGCGGCCTGGGACTCGCGATCGTCAGCGCCATCGTGCGCCTGCACGGCTACTCCATGTCGGTCGGCGGCGACGAGCGCGGCGCGGTGTTCTCGGTGAGCTGCCCGGCCGCCTGATCGCGGCCTTCTAAATAAATCTTAACTACGCCGGAAAAGCGCAGGGGCGCAGAATTCGCCGCGACGCAACATCGCGCTCGGAATCCGTCCCCCATGATTGGCATCGTCCGGATCGCTCTCACGCGGCCGTATACCTTCGTCGTTCTCGCCCTGCTGATCCTGATCGTGGGACCGCTGGCGGCGCTGCGCACGCCGACGGACATCTTCCCCGACATCAAGATTCCCGTGATCGCGGTGGTCTGGCAGTACACGGGCCTCCCGGCCGACCAGATGGCCGGTCGTGTGTCGTCGCCGTTCGAGCGCGTGCTCACGACCACGGTGAACGACGTCGAGCACATCGAGGCGAACTCGATCCAGGGCTTCGGCATCGTCAAGATCTTCTTCCAGCCCACGGTGGACATCCGCACGGCGAACGCGCAGGTGACGGCGGTGGCGCAGACGCTGCTGCGCCAGTTGCCGCAGGGAACGACGCCGCCGCTGATCCTCAACTACAGCGCGTCGACGGTGCCGATCATCCAGCTGGCGCTGTCGGGCCAGGGCCTTACCGAGCAGAACCTCGCCGACCTCGGCCAGAACATCATCCGCCCGCAGCTGGTCTCCGTGCCGGGCGCGGCGATCCCTTATCCGTATGGCGGCAAGACCCGCCAGGTGCAGATCGACATCGATCCGCCGGCCCTGCAGGCGCGCGGTCTTTCCGCGCAGGACGTCGCCAACGCGCTCGCGGCGCAGAACCTCATCACGCCCGTCGGCACGCAGAAGATCGGGCGCTACGAATACACGCTGCAGCTGAACAACTCGCCCTCGGACATCGACGAGCTCGGCAACCTGCCGATCAAGGTGGTCAACGGCGCGACCGTGTACATCCGCGACGTCGCCCACGTTCGCGACGGCTCGCCGCCGCAGACCAACATCGTGCACGTCGACGGCGACCGCTCGGTGCTGATGACGGTGCTGAAGAACGGCTCGGCGTCGACGCTGGCGATCATCAAGGGCATCAAGGACCGCGCGGCCGCCATGAAGGACGCGCTGCCGCCGAACCTCAAGATCGCCCCGATCGGCGACCAGTCGCTGTTCGTCAGCGGCGCCATCGAAGGCGTGGCACGCGAGGGCGTGATCGCCGCCGCGCTGACGAGCCTGATGATCCTGCTGTTCCTCGGCAGCTGGCGCTCCACGATCATCATCGCGACGTCGATTCCGCTGGCGATCCTCGGCTCCATCGCCGCGCTGTCCGCGATCGGCGAGACGATGAACATCATGACGCTCGGCGGCCTCGCGCTCGCGGTGGGCATCCTCGTCGACGACGCCACGGTGACCATCGAGAACATTAACTGGCACCTGGAGCAGGGCAAGGACGTCGAGACGGCGATCCTGGACGGCGCCGCGCAGATCGTGACGCCGGCCTTCGTGTCGCTGCTGTGCATCTGCATCGTGTTCGTGCCGATGTTCTTCCTCGAAGGCGTCGCGCGCTTCCTCTTCGTGCCGATGGCCGAGGCCGTGATGTTCGCGATGATCGCGTCCTTCATCCTCTCGCGCACGCTCGTGCCGACGATGTCCAAGTACCTGCTCAAGCCGCACACGCACAACGATCCGCATGGCGAGCACGGCGCGCCGTCGCGCAATCCGCTGGTCCGCTTCCAGCGCGGGTTCGAGAAGCGCTTCGAGAAGATGCGCGCCGGCTATCACGTGCTGCTCGAGACGGCGCTGAACCACCGCAAGGTGTTCACCATCGGCTTCATGGCCTTCGTGCTGCTCTCGTTCCTGCTGGTGCCGATGCTCGGCCGCAACTTCTTCCCGTCGGTGGACTCGGGCCAGATCCTGATGCACGTCCGCGCGCCGATCGGCACCCGCGTGGAGGAGAGCGCCCGCCTGTTCGCCGAAGTCACCGACGCCGTCCGCAAGATCATTCCGAAGGACGAGCTCGGCACCGTCGTGGACAACATCGGCCTGTCGACCTCGGGCATCAACACCACGTACAACAACACCGGCACCATCGGCTCGTGGGACGGCGACATCCAGATCGCGCTCAACGAAGACCATGCGCCGACCGCCGACTACGTGCGCGAGCTGCGCGAGAAGCTGCCGCGCCAGTTCCCAGGCGCCACCTTCTCCTTCCCGCCCGCGGACATCATCAGCCAGATCCTGAACTTCGGCTCGCCCGCGCCGATCGACCTGCAGATCCGCGGTCCGAACATCGGCGCCAATTTCGCCTACGCGAACACGCTCCTGCGCGACATTCGCCGCGTGCCGGGCGTCGCCGACGCGCGCATCCAGCAGTCGCAGGCGAATCCCGGCTTCAACGTGGACGTCGACCGCAGCCGTGCGCAGCAGGTGGGCATCACCGAGCGCGACGTCACCACGAGCCTCGGCGTCAATCTCGCCGGTTCGAGCCAGGTGGCGCCGACGTTCTGGCTCAACCCGCAGAACGGCGTGTCGTACCCGATCGTGATGCAGACCCCGCAGTACAGCCTCGACAGCCTGCCCGATCTGGAAAACGTGCCCATCTCGCCGAGCTCCGGCACGGCCGGCTCGCAGATCCTCGGTGGCCTGGCGACGGTGAGCCGCACGACGACCAACGCCGTGGTCAGCCAGTACAACATCAACTCGATGGTCGAGATCTTCGCGACCACGCAGGATCGCGATCTCGGCGCCGTGGCCGCGGACATCCAGAAGATCCTCGACGCGCACAAGAAGGAACTGCCCAAGGCGTCGAGCATCGCGCTGCTCGGTCAGGTGCAGACGATGAACAATGCGTTCTCGGGCCTGATCTTCGGCCTGCTCGGCGCGATCGTGCTGATCTACCTGCTGATCGTCGTGAACTTCCAGTCGTGGAGCGATCCGTTCGTGATCGTTACCGCGCTGCCCGCCGCGATCGCCGGCATCGTGTGGATCCTGTTCGCCACGCACACGACGCTGTCGGTGCCGGCGCTCACCGGCGCGATCATGTGCATGGGCGTCGCGACGGCGAACTCGATCCTCGTGGTCAGCTTCTGCCGCGAGAAGCTCGCCGAGCACGGCGACGCCGTGCAGGCGGCCCTCGAGGGCGGTTTCGTCCGCTTCCGCCCGGTCCTGATGACCGCGCTGGCCATGATCATCGGCATGGCGCCGATGGCCCTCGGCCTGGGCGAAGGTGGCGAGCAGAACGCGCCCCTCGGCCGCGCGGTGATCGGCGGCCTCATCTTCGCGACGACGGCGACGCTGTTCTTCGTCCCCATCGTCTTCAGCATCATCCACGGCCGCCGCGGCCACCCGTCCCCCACCCCGGCGAACGCTTCCGGAGAGCCTGTCCATGTCGCCTGAAACCCTGCACACCCCGCCGCCGCGCCGCCTGCGCCTGGCCGGCATCATCGCCGCGATCGTCGTGCTCGCCATCGTGGTCGCGGGTGTCGCCACGCGCGCCAACGACTCGCGTCGCCTGCGCGAATGGACGAACGACCAGGCGGTGCCGACGGTCAGCGTCGTCAAGCCGGATGGCGGGCAGGGCGACGGCGACCTCCAGTTGCCGGGTCGTCTCCAGGCCTACGCTCGCGCGCCCATCTTCGCGCGCACGAGCGGTTACCTGAAGTACTGGAAGGCCGACATAGGCCAGAAGGTGAAGGCCGGCGATCTGCTCGCCGAAATCGAAACGCCCGACCTCGACCAGCAGCTGCTGCAGGCGAAAGCCGATCTCGCCAGCGCGCGCGCCAACGAAGCGCTCGCATCGACCACCGCGAAACGCTGGCAGGCGATGCGCGACTCCGATTCGGTATCCAAGCAGGAAGTCGACGAGAAGACCGGCGACTACGACGCCAAGCACGCGCTGGCCCAGGCCGCGCAGGCCAACCTCGAGCGCATCCAGGCGCTCAAGGGCTTCGCGAAGCTCGTCGCACCGTTCGACGGCGTGGTCACGGCGCGCGAGACGGACGTCGGCGCGCTGATCAACGCCGGCGGCGGCGGCCAGGAGCTCTTCGTGGTCTCCGACGTGCGCAAGCTGCGCATGTACGTCAACGTGCCGCAGAACTACGCGCCGTCGATCCGACAGGGCGCCACGGTCAAGCTCGCCGTTCCGGAGTATCCGGGTAAGAGCTTCACCGGCACCGTCGAGTCGACGTCGTCCGCGATCAACGCGGCGTCCGGCACGACGCTCGTGCAGGTCTCGGTGGATAACGCCGACGGCAAGCTCCTGCCGGGTGGCTACGCGAGCGTGACGTTCGATCTGCCCAGCGACGGCGCACTGCTGCGCGTCCCGGCCAGCGCGCTCGTCTTCGACGAAAAGGGCCTGCGCGTCGCCGTGGTCGACGCGCAGAACAAGGTGAAGTTCAAGGACGTCACGATCACGCGCGACTTCGGGAAGACGGTGCAGCTGGGCTCGGGCATCGCCGCCGGGGACCGCCTGATCGAGAGCCCGCCGGACGGCTTGGCCGACGGCGACACCGTGCGCATCGCCGCACCGAAGGCGGAAGGCGACCATGCCAAGGCTTGATTCCGGCATCGCCGCCCTCCTGATCTCCGTCGGGCTCTCGGCCTGCTCGCTCGCGCCGACGTACAAGGCGCCCGAGGTGCCGGTGACGGACCAGTACGCGAACGCGACGACGCCGTGGACAGAGGCCAGGCCTGCCGATCACCTCGACCGCGACGGCTGGTGGAAGCTCTACGGCGACGCGCGCCTCGACGACCTGCAGACGCGTCTCGTCGCGAACAACGCGACGCTGGCCGCGGCGCTGGCCCATTACCAGCAGTCCGAAGCGTTCACGAAGCAGGTCCGCGCCGGGTTGTATCCGCAGGTCGGGCTGAACGCGAACGCGACGCGCAACAGGGAATCCGACACGCGACCGCTGCGCGGCGCGACGTCGCCGACGTACTACGACTCGTACACCATCGGTGCGCAGCTGGATTACGAGGTCGACCTGTGGGGCAGGGTGCGCGACACCGTCGCCGCCGGCACCGCCGAACAGGCGGCATCCGCGGCGGACCTCGCCTCCGCCCGCCTCAGCCTGCAGGCGCAGCTGGCCGACAGCTACCTGCAGCTCAACGGCTTCGATCGGCAGATCAAGGTCCTCAACGAAAGCATCGACGCGTTCACGCGCGCGTTGCAGCTGACGCAGTCGCGGCACGAGGGCGGCATCGCTTCCGGCCTCGACGTCGCGCGTGCGCAGACGCAGCTGTCCAACGCGAAGTCGCAGCTCACGCAGGCGCAGGCGCAGCGCGCGCTCGTGCTGCACGCCATCGCGGTGCTGGTCGGCGATTCCGCGTCACGCTTCGAGCTCGCGACGAACGATGCGAAGGTCGAGGTGCCGACCCTTCCGGTCGACGTGCCGTCGACCCTCCTGCAGCGCCGTCCGGACATCGCCGCCGCCGAGCGCCGCACCGCCGCGGCGAACGCGCGCATCGGCATCGCCCGCTCCGCGTTCTTCCCGCAGCTCACGCTCGACGGGCAGGGCGGCTGGCAGAGCTCGCAGTGGGGCAACATCGCGACGGCGCCGAACCGCTTCTGGGCGATCGGCCCGAGTCTGTTGCTCAACGTCTTCGACGGTGGCCGTCGCAAGGCGGGCGTCGAAGCCGCGAAGGCGGCGACCGACGAAGCCGGCGCGCAGTATCGTGCCGTGGTGCTCAACGCGTTCGCGCAGGTGGAAGACAACCTCACGCTGCTGCGCGATCTCGGCACGGCGCTCACCGACCAGCGCGCCGCCGCCGACGCGGCGCAGCGCTCCGTCGATCTGTCGCTCGACCGCTATCGCCAGGGCGCCGTGGGTTATCTCGACGTGGTGCAGGCGCAGACGGCCGCGCTCGACGCGCGACGCAGCGTGATCGACCTCGAAACGCGCCAGCTCCGCGCGAGCGTCCAGCTGATCCGCGCGCTGGGTGGCGGCTGGAACAACACCTGATCGCGCGACGATTCCGTCAGCGATAGATCGGACTGTCTGATCAACCGGTATGCCTTTTCGGCAGCTTTCTTTGTGCCACGTGATCCGCCCGGTAATCTTGGTCGGTCACGCGCATCGGAGCCCGTGACGTGGATGTGCCATGCGGGCAGGTTCCGCTCGATTCGATACATGGATGGTCGTATGAAAGTCAACCGTATTCTGTTCTGTTTTGCATTAAGTGCTACAGCCGCTTCTGCGGCATCGTCTTCGGACGAACGGAAAGCATTGCCCTCCGACCTTCCGGGACCCGAGGTCGTCGAGTATCAGCTCGAGCACGCACGCGCATCGCTTTCGGGTGCGAAGATTAAAAGCCTCGCTGATCTCTACGCCTACGAATCTTCTAATCCCAGCGAGGCAAATCCGCTTACGAAATTATCCGCTTCCGGCAGGCAGCGGTTTATCGAAAGCCTGACGTTCAACGACAGCGGCATCACGGGGTTTTCGATTTCCGACCTTCGTTCCGAGCTTAGCGTTGAACAGATATACGACGTGCTTGCCTTGTTCGGGGTCCAGGATGATATTGGCCTCATCCCGGAGGCACGATCGACGACTTCGAGGGATCGGGCTATCCAGCAAGGTTCGGTTCGCCTTCCGATGGATTATCGCAACTACAAGTGCGCAAGCCGTGCTAGCTGCCGTCGTGAATTCGATCACATATGCACAAGCAATTGCTTTGAGTAGAACCAAGCCTGGTCGACGGATGCGATGCATCCGTCCGACCATCCTGAGCATTCTTCTCGCGCTGCCCGTGATCTGCCCGGCTGGAAACGGCGTGCTCGGGAGCCGGGACGTGGCGGAGCTCCTTGACATCGGGCGGAACTCATATGGCGTCCCTTCGAAGGAGCGTGCTCGCCGGATGGAGCAACGCTATCGGCGGATGGTTTCGCCGTCGATCGGCCTGGAAGTCGAATCGCTGGCGACCGATGACGTCCGGCTGCTTCTTCGAGTGCTGGCGATGATCGCGTTCTATGATCCGGAGGTCGACATCGCCGACGACATGACGCGGATACTCGGCGATCTGGATCGACGCGGAGCGACGCGCGATGAAGATCGCATGCGATACATTGAATTTCTTGTCGCCGCGCGACGTCTGGAAGATGCTCGCCGTTACGAAAACGACCATAAGACAAGTCGACGTCCGCGGATTCCGTCCCTTGACGAGCAGGTGGCGCGTGCCATGAGTGCGCGTGGCGCGCTCGTCCTCGATGCGGATGGAACGTCGCTAGTGCCGGCCGTGGTAGGCGCTCGGGACATCGAGGTCGTCGTGGTGTCGTCGCCGCTGTGCAGTTTCTCCCGGCATGCGATGGCATCCATCGAGGCCGACCCCGGTCTGCGGGATGTGATGTCACGGCACGGCCGCTGGCTGATGCCGGTCGAAGGGAATCTGCATATCGAGAGCGTTCGGGACTGGAACGCGACGCACCCGCGCATGCCGATGGTCTACGCATATAAGGAGAGCCAGTGGCCGTTCATCGGCTCCTGGGACACCCCGACGTTCTACTTCCTGCGCGGTGGTAGAGTCGTCGCGACGCACACCGGCTGGCGGTCGGACGCCGACATCGCCGTGTTGCGGCGGCACCTGCAGACCCTGGGCGCCTTGTCCGTCGAATAGCCATTTCGGCTATCGTGCGCGCATGCGCACCCTCCTCGACCGCCAGAAGCTCGCCCAGCTCGCCGACGGGTCGCCGTCCGCACAGGTGCGGATCGATCGCCTCGACCGCGCCATCGGACTGCTCGTCGATCACGCGGACGACATCGCCGACGCGCTGAGGGACGACTTCGGGCACCGCTCCGTGCAGGGCTCGCTCGTCACCGATGTCGCGGCGTCGATCGAACCGCTCAAGCATGCGAAACGCCACGTGCGGAGGTGGATGCGCCGCGAGCCGCGCAAGGTGTCGCCGGCCGCGCTGGCACTGCTCGGAGCCCGCGCCTGGATCGACTACCAGCCCAAGGGTGTGGTCGGCATCATGTCCCCGTGGAACTTCCCGTTCAACCTGACGTTCGCGCCGCTCGCCGGCGTGCTCGCGGCGGGCAACCGCGCGATGATCAAGCCATCGGAGTTCACACCACGCTCGTCCGCGCTGATGCAGCGCATGATCGCCACCGCGTTCGACGAGACCGAGCTCGCGGTGGTCACTGGCGACGCCGAGGTCGGCGCCGCGTTCTCGGCGCTTCCTTTCGACCATCTCCTGTTCACCGGCGCGACATCGGTCGCCAGGCACGTCATGCGCGCCGCGGCGGCGAACCTCGTGCCCGTCACCCTCGAACTGGGTGGCAAGTCGCCGGCCATCGTCGGGCGCGACGCCGACCTCACGCTCGCGGCGAAGCGGCTCATGTTCGGCAAGACGCTCAACGCGGGCCAGGTGTGCGTGGCACCGGATTACGCGCTGCTGCCGAGCGATCGCGTGGACGCGTTCGTCGATGCCTGCCGGGATGCGACGCGCGCGATGTTCCCGCGAGTGTCCGGCAATCCCGATTACACGGCGATCGTCAACGACCGTCACCGTGCGCGCTTGCGCGGTTACCTCGACGACGCACGCGCGAAGGGCGCCAAGGTGCTGCCGTTGCACGACGACGTGCCGGAACCGTCGGACGGACGCATGGCGCCCGTCGCGGTGCTGGGTGCGAACGACACGATGGACGTGATGCGCGACGAGATATTCGGCCCGATCCTTCCGGTGCTGCCCTACGACGGCATCGACGAGGCCGTGGCATACGTCAACGCGCGCCCGCGCCCACTGAGCCTCTACTACTTCGGCGACGACGCACGGGAGCAGGCACGCGTGCTAGGCGACATCGTCGCGGGTGGCGTCACCGTCAACGACACGATCATGCATCTGACGATGGACGATCTTCCGTTCGGCGGCGTGGGGCCGTCGGGCATGGGTGCGTATCACGGTGTCGATGGCTTCCGCACGTTCAGCCACGCGCGCCCGGTCTACCGACAGTCGCGCCTCGACGTCACCGCGATGCTGAGGCCGCCGTACGGCAAGACGATCCAGCGGTTGCTGGCGTTCAAGCTCCGGCGGTAGGCAGGCACGAAGAAGGGGCCTTTCGGCCCCTTCCTCGTCGAGCGATGGCGAAGCGCTTACGCGCTGGCCTTCGCCGCGCTCAGCTTCTCGCCCAGCAGCGCTTCGAGCTTGCGCTGGTCGACGGCGAACTTGCGGATGCCTTCGGCCAGCTTGTCGGTGGCCATGGCGTCTTCGTTGTGGCCCCAGCGGAACTTGGCTTCGGTGAGCTTGTCCTTCGGCGGCTCTTCCTTCTTCCCGGTGTCCTTCAGCGCGACGTCGAGCTTGTCGTTGGTCTCGCTCAGCTGCTCGAGCAGTTCCGGCGCGATCGTCAGGCGATCGCACCCGGCGAGGGCCTGGATCTGGCCGATGTTGCGGAAGCTCGCGCCCATCACGATCGTCTTGTAGCCGTGCATCTTGTAGTAGTCGTAGATGCGACGCACCGACTTCACGCCCGGGTCTTCCGCCGGCGCGTAGGTCTTCTTGTCGGTGTTGGCGACATACCAGTCGAAGATGCGGCCGACGAACGGCGAGATCAGGAACGCGCCGGCCTCGGCGCACGCCACCGCCTGCTCGAAGCTGAAGAGCAGCGTCATGTTGCAGTTGATGCCGTCCTTCTGCAGCGTCTCGGCGGCCTTGATGCCTTCCCACGTGGACGCGAGCTTGATCAGGATGCGCTTCGGATCGACACCGACGTCCTTGTACAGGCCGAGCAGGCGCTTGGCCTTGGCGATGGACGCCTCGGTGTCGAACGACAGGCGGGCGTCGACCTCGGTCGAAACGTAGCCCGGCACGATCTTCAGGATCTCGCGGCCGAACAGGACGGCGAGGCGGTCGCCGGCGTCGATCAGCTGCTGCTCGCGGCTGTCGCTCTGTTCGGCGGCCCATGCCACAGCCTCGTCGACGAGATGCGCGTACTCGGCGATGCCGGCGGCCTTGAGCAGCAGCGACGGATTGGTCGTCGCGTCCTGCGGCTGGTACTTCTTCATGGCGGAGAAGTCGCCGGTGTCGGCCACGACGGTGGTGATCTCTTTGAGCTGTTCGAGTTGGCTGGTCACGTTCTTGTTCCGTTACCTGATAAGGGGGCTATTGTCGCGCCGATCGCGGGCCAGATACAGGCATCCGAAGGTATCGGTCGGCCGATCATGACAACGTGAGAGCACGGCGCCCGGGAATCAACCGCGCCGCTCAGTAGAGATCGATCGGATCCACGTCGAGCGACCAGCGGACCTTCCGCGCCGAGGGCAGGCTGGCCAACGCCTGCTGCCACGTCCGCAGGAAGCCGTGGAGCTGCGCGCGCGTGCCGGCCTCCACGAGCAGCTGGCCGCGATGCCGACCCGCGCGCAGGGGCATGGGCGCGGGCATGGGCCCGGCGATCCGCAGCGGTCCCGGGGCGCCGATGGCGACATGGGCTTCGGCCAGGAACGCGTCCACCTCCGCCCGGCCCAGCGCGTCGGCGCGCAGCAGCACCTGATGGGCGTACGGCGGCAGTTCGAGCAGCCGGCGCTCTTCGAGCAGGCCGGCGGCCACCGCGGGATAACCGCCACGGAGCAGGGCGTGCAGCATCGGGTGGTCGGGGTGATGCGTCTGCAGCAGCACGCTGCCCGGCTTGGCCGAGCGCCCCGCGCGTCCAGCGACCTGGACGACGAGCTGGGCCAGGCGTTCGCCGGCGCGGAAGTCGACGCTGTGCAGGCCCTCATCCACGCCGACGATGGCCACGAGGGTCAGGTTGGGCAGGTCATGGCCCTTGGCGAGCATCTGAGTCCCGACCAGGATCGCCGGCTTGTCCTCGCGCAGGCCGTCGAGAATCTCGCCGAAGGCGTCGCGGCGCCGTGTCGTCTCGCGGTCGATGCGGACGACGGCGACACCGGGGAAACGTTCCGTCAGGGCCTCTTCGAGCCGCTCGGTGCCCTGTCCCTGCGGACTGAGGTTGGCCGAGCCGCAGGCCGGGCAGGCCGCCGGCACGTGCATCGTGTTGTCGCAGTGGTGGCAGACCAGCCGTCGGCGGCCGGCGTGCAGCGTCATGGGACGTTCGCAGCGCGGGCAGTCGGCGTGCCATCCGCAGTCGTGGCAGAGCAGCACCGGCGCGTAGCCGCGCCGGTTGCGGAAGACCAGCGCCTGCTCGCCCCGTTCGATGCAGGCGGCCACGGCGTGCACCAGCGTGGGCGAGAGGCCGTGGTCGAGGCGTTGGGCGCGCATGTCCACGATCTGCACGCGCGTGGGCTGCGACGCACCGGGGCGCGCCTTCAGCACCACACGCCGGTAGCGGCCCGCCTCGACGTTGCCCAGCGTCTCGAGCGACGGCGTCGCGGAGCCGAGCACGACGGGCACGCCGAGCGACCTGGCCCGGACCACCGCGAGATCGCGGGCGTGGTAACGGAAGCCTTCCTGTTGCTTGTAGGAAGGGTCGTGTTCCTCGTCGACGATGATGAGACCCGCGTGGGGCAAGGGCGTGAACACCGCCGACCGCGTGCCGAGCACGACGCGGGCGCTGCCGTTGCGCGCGCGCAGCCACGCGCGGGCGCGCTCGCCCTCGGCGAGATTGGAATGCAGCACCTCGACCGCGACGCCCAGACGGTCGCGCAGGCGACGCACGGTCTGCGGGGCGAGGCCGATCTCGGGCACCAGCAGCAGGGTTTGCCTGCCCTCCGCCAGGGCCCGCTCGATCAGCGCGAGGTACACCTCGGTCTTGCCGCTGCCGGTCACGCCATCCAGCAGCCAGGGCTGGAAGCCGTCGAAGACCTCGCCGATGGCCGCCACGGCCGCCGTCTGCTCGTCGCTCAGCGCCGGACCCGGGGCGGCACCGCCGGGCGGCGGCGCGTCCTCGACCTCCCGTTTTTCGACGAGACCGGCTTCCAGCAGCCGGCGCGCGGCCGCGCGCCAGTCGGGCAGGGCGACGCCGAGATCGTCGGCGGCGCGTGGCCCGTCCTGGAGCGCCGCCAGCAAGGCGGCCGAGCCGCCCTTCCGGCTGCCCGCCGCCAGGGCAGCGCGGCCCTGCTGCGTGAGTGCCCACACCTCGATGCCCGTGGGCGGCAGCGCACGCGGCTCGCGCAGCGCGCGGGGCAACGCGTTGGCCACCGCCTCGCCCGGGGCGCCCGCCCAGTAGTCGGCGGCCCAGGCGAGCGTGGCGAGCAGCTCTGCGTCCAGCAGCGGATAGGGGTCCAGGACCTCGATGGCCTGTTTCAGGCGCTTCGATCCGACCGCCGCCTCGGCCGCTGGATCGACCACGACGCCGACCATCTCCCCCTTGCCGAACGGAACCCGCACGCGCGACCCCGCGCGCGCTTCGCCGACCGCCGGGGGCAGGTAGTCGAAGAGCGTGGGGAGGGGTACGGGAAGGGCGACGCGGAGGGTGAGCATGCGAGGCCTAGTTTAATGGCATATGCCGATTTCGCTGGTCAATGATTGACCAGCGGCACATGGGTTTGCCTCTCAATGGCATCCCCCGAAAGAGGAATGAAAGCTAAGTGCCCGCCCCCGGGACGCTTTCCGTGTTATCCACAACCTCTGTGGATAACTCTGTGGATGAGCCTCGGATGGGACCCTTCCAGACCGCATGGTTGGGCCGTTCGGGTCAGCTTGGGTACATTTTAACCAAGCTGAAATGTACTTCTAAATCAATCGCTTGGACTTTCGGTGCCGCCCAGCGTTCATCAAACGTCCATCCGATCTTGACAAACGCGAAGGGTGCGCCGGCCCTGTGCACAACCGTCCGGCCGGTAGGAATAAATCCTAGTGCGACGCACCGATGAAGAAGGCCACCGTCACCGCGAAGAGGAGCAGCCAGAAATAGACGCTGCCTATCAACCAATACTTAAGGATGGTCATAGGCCATGCCTGACGGTAGACCCGTTTCTGCATGATCAGGAGATACACCGGCATCCACACCCACATGATCCCCTGGACCAGCCCGATGAGGCTGGCCGCGGGCCATGCATGCGGCCGGATCGCGTCCTTGGCGAAGCCGAGCACCATCAGGAGGAGCAGCGAGAGGAACAGGAACGCGTGGCTGTGCAGCGCCACGATGATGTGCTCCATGTAGAGCCGGCGCCGGAAGGCGTAGAAGAGCTTCAGGATCAGCGCGAAGACCGGGATCATCACCAGCATGGTCTGCGGCAGCACCGAGAAGAACCCCTCGCCCATGCGCTTCAGGGCTTCGGCCTTCGCCTCGCCGCCCTCTCCGAGCCGGGCGATGTTGGCCTTGAAATGACCGATGCCCACGGCGATCCGCCGGGTCACTACGTCGGGTAGCCAGGCGATGTCGACGACGGTCGGTTCGTGGGTCCATTTGCGTTCGTCGCCAGCCCTTGCCGGGGCGGCGTGTCCGACGGGTGCCGGAATCGGGTCCGCCTTGAGCTCGGCGAGACGGCGGTTGGCGGCGTCGCGGACGACGTCCTGCCCGAGTTCGAGGCCTTTCTTCGCCGCCGCGGGGAGGTCGGGGTTCGCGATGGCGGCGTCCAGCTCGCCGATCTGCGCGTCGTAAAGACGGCGCACGTCCTCCGGCGTCTTCGCGGCGTGGATCGCGCCGACGCTGTCCGGCGGGGCGGCCTCGTCGTCGTCCCCGAAACGGACATCGCTGAAGGCGAGGTGCACGAAGAAGAACGCGAGCAGGCAGAACACGAACATCAGGCGGAACGGCGCGACATAGCGGATGCGCCGCCCCGAGAAGTACTCCAGGGTGAGGAACCCGGGTTTCGTGTACAGCGGCGGCAGCGTATGGACGATGCGCTCGTCCATGTGCAGGAACAGGTCCCCGGCGTCTTCCAGCATGTGCGAGACAGGCCGGAGCACACTGTGGATCGACTGCCCGCATGCGTGGCAGAACTCGCCCTGCAGGGCCGTGCCGCAGTTCGCGCAGAGCAGAGCCGGCGAAGGCGTGAGCTCGTTCATCCCCTGGTTGTCCCCGATTGACCCCTCTCGGGTTCGGATGATGGCACGGCAGCCGCTACAATGGCGGGCCCCATTGGTCATCCTTCCCATGTCCCTCGACCGCGCCCGCGCGCGGCGTGAGATCGGCGCCACCGTACGGCTGGCCCTGCCGATGATCGTCGCCCAGCTCTCCGCCATCGGCACCAACGTGGTCGACGCCGTGCTCGCCGGCCACCAGGGTGCGCACACGCAGGCCGCCGTGGTCACGGGCGCGAACATCTGGGTGCTCGCCATCGTGACCGGCATCGGCACGATGATGGCGGTGCCGCCCACGGTCGCGCAGCTGGACGGCGCGGGTCGTCGTGGCGAGGTCGGGCCGGTGTTCCACCAGGCCCTCTACATCGCCTGGGGCCTGGGCATCCTGCTCGGCATCGGCGTCTGGCACGCTTCGCCGCTGATGGCCCTGTTCGGCGTCGTCGAATCGATGCGCGCCGACGTGACCGCCTTCCTCCACGCGATCGCGTTCGCGGCCCCGGCGCTGACGACGTATTTCGCGCTGCGCGGCCTCTCCGACGGCCTGTCGATGCCACGACCCTCGATGTACTTCAGCTTCGGCGGACTGCTGGTGCTGGCGCCGCTGGGCTACGTGCTGATGTACGGCAAGCTGGGCTTCCCGGTCATGGGCGCGCGCGGCAGCGGCATCGCCACGGCGCTCGTGCTCTGGCTGGAGATGATCGGCTTCGCCACGTACGTCCTGAAGCACCGCAATTACCGCGACCTCAACCTGCGTTCGCGCATGGCCGCGCCCGATCGCCGCCAGATCGGCCAGCTCCTGCACATCGGTCTGCCCATGGCCGTGACGCTCCTGATGGAGGCGGGGCTGTTCGTGGCCGTCGCGTTGCTGATCGGCCGGCTCGGCGAGACCGTCACGGCGAGCCACCACGTGGCGCTGAACGTGGCGTCGGTCGCCTTCATGATTCCGCTGGGCCTGTCGATGGCCATCACGGTCCGCGTCGGCAACGCGGCCGGCCGCCGCGACGTGGCGGGCGTCCGCTACGCCGGCCTGTCCGGCATCGCCCTGGTCCTGGTCACGCAGTGCGTGTCGTCGGGCGTCATGCTGCTGTTCCCGGCGGCCATCGCCCGGCTCTACACGAGCGACGCCGCGGTGATCGCCACGGCATCGCAGCTGCTGCTCCTCGCGGGCTTCTTCCAGTTCTCCGACGGCATCCAGGTGGCGTCGAACGGGGCCCTTCGCGGGCTGAAGGACACGCGGGTGCCCATGGGCATCACCCTGTTCGCCTATTGGGGCGTCGGCATGCCGATCGGCTGGTACCTCGCGTTCGTCCACGACCTGGGTGCGCGGGGCATGTGGATGGGCCTCATCGCCGGCCTCAGCATGGCCGCCATCCTGCTGTTCGCAAGGTTCTGGCGGAGCAGCGTCCGCGGGCGCTGGCGCAGCGATCCCGAGACGGCGGAGCCCGTGCCTTTCCACACGTGATACGCACGGTGTTACGCGTTACGCTGCGCACAACCTTCGAGGAAACCGCTTAGATGACGGACCATTACGACGCCGTGCCGCCGCCCCTGCCGGGTCGCCCCCAGCCCGTGCCGCCACCCCGGCGGCGCGACGGCTTCGGACGCTTCATGCGTGGCCTGGGCCGGGGCATCAACATCACGCGGCTGGTCATCATCAACGTGATCTTCTTCGGCATCCTCGGCGTGTTCCTCCTGCTGCTGTTCCTCGGCGGCCGTGGCAACGCCGTCGACGAGCGCACCGTGCTCGTGCTGGCGCCCGAAGGCGCGCTGGTGGAGCAGTACAGCGCCGACGCGTTCTCGCGCGCCGCCGGCCGGCTTTCCGGCGACGGCGTGAAGCAGGTGCAGGTGCGCGACCTCGTCCGCGCGATCGACAGCGCGGCGAAGGACGACCGCATCAGCCGCATCGTGCTCAATCCGGACAAGCTGCAGGCGGGCGGGTTCGCTGCGCTGCGCGAGGTCGGCGCGGCGCTCGACCGCTTCCGCAAGGCCGGCAAGCCGGTGCTCGTCTGGGGCGCGAGCATGGAGCAGGGCCAGTACTACCTTGCCGCGCACGCGGACAAGATCTACATCGACCCGCAGGGCGGCATCCTCGCCACGGGTCTCGCGAACTACCGCCTGTTCTACAAGGACATGCTCGAGCGCCTTGGCGTGCAGGTGCACCTGTTCCGCGTCGGTAAGTTCAAGAGTGCGGCCGAACCCTTCATCCTCGACCATGCGTCGCCCGAATCGAAGGAAGCCGACGCGTTCTGGCTCGGCGGCCTGTGGACGACGTGGATCGACGAGGTCTCGAAGCTGCGCCGGATCGACGCCGCGCAACTGCGCGCCGACATCGACGGGCTCGCTGCGCGCGTGCGCGATGCGAAGGGCAGCCTCGCGGAGCTGGCGCAGGAAGAAAAACTGGTCGACGGCATCGCCACCGAGCAGCAGTTCGTGCAGATGCTGCGCAAGGAAGGCGTCCCCGCGGGCAAGAAGGACCAGGGCTTCCGCCAGGTCGATCTCTCCGCCTACCTCGCCGACCGCGGCCTCTCGAACATCGATCTGCTGCAGACCGGCAACGGCGTCGCCGTGGTGGTCGCCGAGGGCGAGATCACGGGCGGCAAGCAGTCGCAGGGCACCATCGGCGGCGACTCCACGGCGGCGCTCATCCGCACGGTGCGCAACGATCGCCGCACGCGCGCGCTCGTCCTGCGCGTGAATTCGCCGGGCGGCGAGGTCTACGCGGCCGAGCAGATCCGTCGCGAAGTGGAGCGCACGCGCGAGGCGGGCATTCCGGTCGTCGTCTCGATGGGCGACGTGGCCGCGAGCGGCGGTTACTGGATCTCGATGAACGCCAATCGCATCTATGCCGAGCCCAACACCATCACGGGATCGATCGGCATCTTCGGCATGTTCTTCACCGTGCCGGACACGCTGGCGAAGATCGGCGTGAAGAGCGACGGTGTCGGCACCGGCCCGCTGGCCGGCGCGTTCGACATCACGCGCCCGCTCGATCCCAACGTCGGCGTGCTGATCCAGAGCATCATCGACAAGGGTTACCGCGACTTCGTCGGTAACGTCGCCAAGGCGCGTGGCAAGGATTTCGCCGCGATCGACGCCGTGGCGCAGGGCCGTGTGTGGACCGGGCAGCAGGCGCTCGATCGTGGACTGGTCGACCGCATGGGCAGCCTCGACGACGCGATCCGCGACGCGGCGGAGCAGGCGGGTCTCGGCAAGGATTACAGCGTCCGTTACGCCGAAAAGCCGATGGGCGCCTTCGAGCGTTTCCTGACGAACATCGGCGACAGCCCAGAGGCGCGCGTCGCGATGTCCTGGGGCCTGCGCCTGCCGTCGTGGGTCGCCGACCTGCCGAAACTCGCGCCGGAATGGGCGCTGTTCCGCACGGCCGAGGCAGGCAAGCCGCACGTCTACGCCTACTGTTTCTGCTCGCCGCGCTAAGAGCAGGGCAGGGGCGGGAGATGGGAGTTGGGGGCGCGTTCCCGGCGGTTGCCACAGGGTGCCGGCAGCGTCGTGGTTGCCGTGTCGTAGTGTCGAGCTTGCCGTCCCCTCGGGCGTACGTCGACGGCCACGCCCGCGCCTCCCATCTCCCGCCTCCCACCTCCCGGAAGAAACTGCTTTCGTTCAATTGACCCTACTGCGCCTGCGCGTCGGCCGCGGCGGCCTGCGCTTTCGCCTGCGCGTCGACGGTCTTCTGGACGTCCTGCGCCTTCTTCTTCTGGGCTTCCAGCGAATCCCACGGCGTTTCGAGACGCGCCTGCGGCGCCGGCGGCTCGTGCGGTTGCGGGGGCTTCGAGCACGCCGCGCAGGCGAGCGGAAGAGCCAGCAGCGGGGCGTATCGGATCATCGCGTGTTCCTCCGGAGTGCTCCGAGTCTCGCGCCGGCTTCGCCTCAGCGCAACCGCGCGCCGTAGAAGTCGCCGGAGCGCTCCACCTCCATGTGCCAGTCGAACAGGCCGGAAAGGTGTTCGTCGGCGAGCAGCTCCTGTTTCGGGCCCTGCCGGAGAAGCTTCCCGTCCCGGAGCATCACCACGTGTTCGATCGCGGGAACGATCTCCTCGACGTGATGCGTGACGAGCAGCAACGTCGTTCCCTCGCGCGCCAGTTCCCCGAGCAGGTCGAGGAAGCGGCGGCGCGTGCCGGGATCGAGTCCCGCGCAGGGCTCGTCGAGCAACAGCGCCCTGGGGCGGTGCACGAGCGCACGCGCGATCAGCACGCGGCGCGCCTCCCCGGTCGACAAGGTCGACACGTCGCGCTGCGTCAGATGCGCGGCGCCGACACGTTCGAGCGCCTCGCGCGCGCGCGTGCGCATGGCGTCGTCGACATGGTGATCGAGGCCGAGCGTCATCGATGCGAAGAACCCGGAAAGCACGGCGTTCCCGGCCGTCTCGTTGCTGGCTTCGAACTCACGGCGCAGGTCCGACGAAACCACGCCGAGCAGTGAGCGAAGCTCCGCGACGTTCCAGCGGTCGCGCCCGAAGACACGCACGACGGGCGAGCGGTCGTCGTGCACGACGGGGTAGACCCGGCGTTCGAGGAGTTTCACGAGCGTCGACTTGCCCGACCCGTTCGGGCCGAGGATCGCGGTGTGCTGGCCCTGCGCGATGTCGAGCGAGAGCGCATCGAGCAGCGCGCGGCCGTCGCGCAGCACCGTGGCGCGATCGATGGAGAGCAGGGGCGTGGTCGTGTCCATCGCCCGAGCATACCAAGCCCTCGGCGCGCCCTGTGGGAGCGCACCTGGGCGCGATGGGTTTTTGCGACAAAGCATCAGGGCCTGTTGCTCTTCGCGAAAAACTGTCGCGCCCAGGTGCGCTCCCACCCGAAGTGTCGTGGCAAGCTACGCCCTGTCGCCACATCCGGAGAACCGACATGCATCCACGCCTCGCCAGCTGGCGCCTCGACGGCCGCACGGCGCTCGTCACCGGTGCCAGCAAGGGCATCGGCTTCGCCTGCGCGCGCGAACTCGCCGCGCTCGGCGCCGACGTGCTGCTGGTGGCCCGCGACGAGCTCGTGCTGCAGGAGGTCCGCGACGAGATCGCCGACGAGTGCCCCGATGTCGAGGTGCTCGGCATGGCGGCCGATCTGTCCGACCACGAGGACCGGCTCGCGGTGTTCGACTGGGTCGCCGACCTCGGCATGAACCTGTCGATCCTCGTCAACAACGTCGGCGGCAACACGCCGAAGGCGACGCTCGACTACGACGGGGACGAGTACCGCGACCTGTTCGAGCTCAACGTGTTCTCCGCCTTCGAGATGAGTCGCGCCGCGTATCCGCACCTCGTCCAGCACGCGAACGCCGCGATCGTGAACGTCGGCTCGGTCTCCGGCATCACGCACGTGCGCACGGGGTCGCCTTACGGCATGACGAAGGCGGCACTGCACCAGATGACGCGCAATCTCGCCTGCGAATGGGCCGAGGACGGCATCCGCGTGAACGCCGTCGCGCCCTGGTACATCCGCACCCAGCGCAGCGAGCCGGCGCTCGCCGACGCCGAGTACCTCGAGGAAGTGCTCTCCCGGACGCCCATGGGCCGGATCGGCGAGCCGGAGGAGGTCGCCGGCGCGGTGGCCTTCCTGTGCCTGCCCGCCTCGAGCTACGTGACGGGCGAGGTGGTCGCCGTGGACGGCGGGTTCCTGCGGTACGGCTTCTGACGGGTTAGACTTCGCGGTCCCCCGGAGCCCGCGGCGCGCCACCGCGCCTGCCGCCCGCCCGTCACGACCCCCGAGAACCCCATGACCATCGGCATCGATTTCGGCACCAGTTACTCGGCCGCCGCGACCTTCGTCGGCGAGACGCTGACCCACATCCACTTCGGCGAGGCGAAGCAGTTCCGCACCGCGGTGTTCTTCCCCGAGGTGGTGCCCGACCCGAACGACTTCCAGCTGACGCCCGAACTCGAAGCGCAGGTCGAAGGACAGATCCGCTCGGCGCGTGCCCAGCAGCGGCAGTTCGCGACCGAGGCGCAGCAGCAGGGACGCGCCTTCGTCGAACGTTCCGACGCCGACCTTCGCCGCGACGCGCTGCGCACCGTGCGCCGCCAGTGGATGGAACGCCGCGCCGCGGAATCGCCCACCGCGACCGTCGAGAGCTTCCAGCACGCGCTGTTCGGCGAGGAGGCCGTCGAGGCATACCTGGAATACGGCGACGGCAACCTCATTGAATCGCCCAAGTCGATGCTCGGCTACCGTCTCGATCCGCAGGTGCGCAAGGTCATCGTGCACATCGCCACGCACATCCTCGAGCACATCCGCCTCGCCGCCAGTCGCCAGCTCGGCGAGCCGGTGCGCACGGCGGTGATCGGACGCCCGGTGCACTTCCGCAGTTCGATGGGCGAGAAGGGATCGGAGCAGGCGGTGGACATCATCCGCGAGGCCGCGGCCGTCGCGGGATTCGACGGCGTGACCTTCCTAGAAGAGCCCGCCGCCGCGGCGATGCATTACCACAAGCGCCTGTCGACGCGGCAGACAGCGCTGATCGTGGACATCGGCGGCGGTACCACCGACGTCGCGTTCGCCGAGCTGGGCGGCGACGCCCTGCCGCGCATCGTGCGCACGTGGGGCCTGGCCAAGGGCGGTACCGACCTGGACATAAACCTCAGCATGCACAGCTTCATGCCGCAGCTGGGCAACAACGTCACGCGCGTGCCGGTGCATCATTTCGTCGAGGCCGCGAGCGTGCACAACCTGCCGAAGCAGCGCGAGTTCCGCCGCCAGGATTACCGTTTCGTGGACGAGCCCTGGCAGTCGCGCCTGCGCGCGCTGCAGCAGCCGGGCGCGACCACGCGCCTGAACCAGACGGCCGAGCGCGGCAAGATCGCGTTGAGTTCCGCCGACGACACGCATGCCGACCTCGGTTTCCTCGAGGAAGGTCTCGGCGTGGTCATCGCGCGCGCCGACATGCATGAAGCGGTCGAGCCTTTCGTCGAGCGCATGCAGCGGCTGTTCGACGAGGTCCGCCAGGAATGGCCGAGCGTGCCGGACAGCGTCTTCCTCACCGGCGGTACCTCGCGATCGCCGATCGTGAAGGCGGCGGTGCGCGAGGCGTTCGAGGGCATCCCGATGGTCGAAGGCGATCCGTCGCTGGGCGTGGTGTCGGGGCTCGCGGTCGCGGCGATGTCGGCGAACTGAACTAGCCGCAACCGGCCAGCTGGCCGCGCAGCGCCGCATCCTTCGCCTCGAGCGGGCCGCGCTCGCTCTTGAAGGCGTTGCGGATGGCCCGCTGATTGGAATCGGCGTCGTCGCGCAGCGCGCGGCACGCTTCCGCAGGACTCAGCTGTCTGCACTGGTCCTGCACCCAGACGTAGTTGCTCGTCGCGACGGCGGCTGCGTTCCCCTTGCCGCGATTGAGTTCCGGGGCCGACGCGATGGCGGCATCGCGGCTTCCGTAGGTGTCGGCGAGCGGCTGGCTGATCGCGCCGAGCACGCCCAATGGGGCGAGGTACGGCTCGGGATGTCCGTTCGCCGAGGTGTACGCCTTGCCATCGGTGGCGCGGACGCACCCGTAAAGAATCGGTGGCGGTGCCGCGGGCACCGGTGGCGGCGCCGCGTCGTCGTCGACCACGGAACGAACGGGCGCCGCGGGCATCGGTGCGACCGCACCGGACGGCGACGGCGGTTGCAGCTCGATCGTCTGCTGATGCTGCCCCTTCGTGCACGGCGCCTGCTGGTAGATCGTCTGTCCGCCCGCCTGGCACTTGTAGACCGTCTGCGCTGCCACCGGGCCGATGGCGGCGAGCGCAGCGAACGCCAGCAGGACGCGTGCGCCGTGCATGGCCTAGAAGTCGGCCACGTGGTCTTCGGACGCGAAGCCGATCGTCATCGCGCCTTCGCCGACGTTGACCATGCCCGTGATACCCATCGGACTTTCGAGGATCTCGACGCCGGATTCGCCGCACGTCCGCACCATGGAGGTGTAGCCAGGCAGGTTGCGCATCTCGTCGAGATCGCCGCCGTAGCTGAGCGAGAGCGACGGCACGAGCAGGCCGGCCTGCACGCGCTTGGTCACGTAGTCGAACAACACCTGCGCGCCGTGCTCGAAGCCGCGGACCTTGCCCACCGGGCCGGTCTCGCCGCGATGGCCGCGCAGGATGGGCTTGATGTCGAGCGCGGTGCCGAGCATGGAACTGAGGAAGCTCACGCTGCGGTCGCCCTTGCTGCGGGCGCGCGAGCGCAGGTAATTCAGGTCGCGCGGCAGCATGTACCCGTAGGAGCAGTCGGCGATGTGCGCGGCACGCTCGCGAACCTCCGCCGGGGACCGGCCCTCCTGGATCATGCGCACGGTTTCCACGACGGCCGACGCGGCACCGGCGAAGATGTTCCGCGTGTCGACGACGCGCATCAGGAACGGCCCGCCGATGCCGGCGGCCTCGCGCACCGGGCGATAGTTCTTCAGGATGGCGAAGCTCGCCTTGATCACATTGTCGTGGATGGGGCTGCGCGTGGCCATGATCGTCAGGCAGATGACGCAGTCGTACTCCTTGACCATGCGGCCCAGGAACAGGTTCTGCACGTCCTCGACCGAACTGGCCTCGGTCTCCGCGGAATGACTCCGGCTGCCGAGCTTCTGATCGCGGAAGCGCTGGATCTCCGCCGGATCGCGGTCGTCCTTGAAGCGCTGCTGGTCCACCTTGACCGTGATCGGCATGACCGCGATGCCATGCTTCTCGATGAATTCATGCGGCACGTCGCAGGCCGCATCGATCGCCACACCGATTCGCATCGGTCACCCCCCGTCGAAGGTCGCAAGGACCCCGGGGTGCCCGGCCCGCCCTGCGCGTTCCAGCTCGCCCCCGCTGGGCGGATGCTACACTTGCACGAATGAATTTGGCACTCCGCCGGCGTGGCGTCGCCGGTAACCGCGCCGTCGGCACCTGAAGGGCGAAAGCCGCCGGCGCACGCGCAACCGGATTCGACATGAAAACCAAGAACGAGATCGTCTCCAACTGGCTGCCCCGGTACACGGGCACGCCGCTGGAGGACTTCGGCCGGCACATCCTGCTGACCAACTTCGGCCATTACGTCGACCGCTTCGCCCAGGAGCACGGCGTGGAGGTCAGGGGCCGGGACCGGCCGATGCCGAACGCCACCGCCGACGGCATCACCCTGATCAACTTCGGCATGGGCAGTCCCAATGCCGCCACGATCATGGACCTGCTGAGCGTCATCGAGCCGCAGGCCGTGCTGTTCCTGGGCAAGTGCGGCGGCCTGAAGCGCAAGAACGCCATCGGCGACCTCGTGCTGCCGATCGCCGCCATCCGCGGCGAGGGCACGTCCAACGACTATCTCCTCCCCGAGGTGCCCGCACTGCCGGCCTTCCAGCTCCAGCGCGCGGTCTCGACGATGATCCGCGACCTCGGCCACGACTACTGGACCGGCACCGTCTACACGACGAACCGCCGCGTGTGGGAACACGACGACGGCTTCAAGGACTACCTGCGCCGCACGCGCAGCATGGCGATCGACATGGAGACCGCGACGATCTTCGCCGCCGGCTTCGCCAACCACATTCCGTGCGGCGCGCTGCTGCTCGTCTCCGACCAGCCGATGATTCCCGAAGGCGTGAAGACCGAATCCAGCGATGCCTCGGTCACCGCGAACTTCGTCGAACGCCACATCAAGGTCGGCGTGGAAGCCCTCAAGCTGGTCCGCCGCCACGGCCGCAGCGTGAAGCACCTGCGCTTCGAGGACGACGCGGAATAAGGCGCCGCACCCGCGGGGGCTCCATGCGGGAAGCCTTCGCGGGAGGGGCCCGGCCGGGCCGCACTGTGGGAGCGGACCCGGCCGCGACGGCTCCTCGCGAAACGCGACACAGGACGCGCTTCGGCATTCCCGGAGCGCTTTTACGATTTCTTCCATAGCCGCCGGCATCGCGTCCCGCTAGGGTCCGCTTCGACCTCAGCGGAGATTCTCCATGCGTGACCGTTCCTGCGTTTCCGGACAATCGACGTGAAGCCCGGCCATCTCGCACTCGGCGTTCTCGTCACGGTGATCTGGGGAAGCAACTTCTCGGTCATCGAAGCCGGACTGCGCGACCTCGATCCATTCCTCCTCACCGCGCTGCGATTCACGTTCACGGCGTTTCCGCTCGTGCTGTTCGTCCGGCGTCCCCGACAGGTCCCGCTCGCCGCCCTGGCGGGGTACGGCGTCCTCTTCGGCGTGGGCCTGTGGTGGGTCGTCAATCTCGCGATGTCGCGGGGCATGTCGCCCGGCCTGTCGTCGCTGTTGCTGCAATCCAGCGCCTTCTTCACCGTGTTGCTGAGCGCGCTCCTCCTGCGGGAGCGCGTCCGCATGCCGCAGGTATGGGGCATGTCGCTCGCGCTTTGCGGGATGGCGCTGGTGATCGGTCACGCGCCATCGTCGTCGACGCTCGTGGGTGTCGCGCTGGTGATGCTCGCGGCGATCAGCTGGAGTGCCTGCAACGTCATCGTGAAGATGCATCGCCCCGAGGACATGCTCGCCTTCGTCGTCTGGTCGAGCGTGTTCTCGGCGCCGGCCCTTTTCGTGTTGGCATGGGTCCATGGCGGCGTTCAGCCCTTCGTCGCACTGACGGATGGGTTGACCTGGCGCGCGGCGGGTTCGATCGCCTTCCAGGCGTACGTCACGACGGTGTTCGGATACCTGGTGTGGAACAACCTGATGAAGACCTATCCCGCCACCTCGGTCGCACCGCTGTCGCTGCTGGTTCCGGTATCGGGCATCGTCACGTCGTGGATCGTGCTCGATGAGCACTTCGCGCCGCAGGTGTGGGCCGGCATGGCCATCATCCTGGCTGGCATCGCCCTGTTCGTCGCATCGCCGTGGCTACGCCCCGGCGACGAAGCCGTCGCGTGACGCCGCCGGCGGATCGAGGCGGCGCTACGTGGCGCGCAGCCGCTCGCGCGCGCGTAGCGCCGCGAGCGATATCCACACGCCGTCGGCGGCGCAGACGCTGATGAAGCTCCGCACGCCACTGTCGGCTTCGAGCGTCGCCGCGTAGCGCTCGGCGAACGCGAGCGCCTCGTCGTGGTCGTCGAACCAATGGAGGCCGGTGCCATCGCACCGGACCTCGCTCAGTTCCTTCGCGGTCGATCCCAGTACCACTTCGATCACATGCATCCGTGCGTCCTCGTGGCCGGCGTTCACGAGCCGGTGTACGCGGCGAGGACGCTCACGCCGCGGTACGCCGATGGCGAGGTCAGCCGGATGAAGTAGCGTCCCGCCGCCGGCGCGGCGATGACGACGGCATCCGTGGTGCCGGCGCGACTGGCGCGCCATTGGCTGCCCGTGCCGTCCGCGGCGGGTGCGGCCGCGCGTGCGACGGCGATGTCGGCTTCGCCGCTGCCGCCCGAGGTCCGGATGGTGAGCGCGCGCGCATTGGCCGGCACGTCGATGTAGTACACGCCGCCGGCGCCCGACACGCCGTCCTGCGCGGCGAGCAGTCCGCCGCTGCGCAGCGGTACGCCACCGATTACGGCCGCCTGCACGGCGGCGCCGGCGTCGAGGATACCGGCGCCGACCGCGCGATCCGGCGTCGCGGGGAACGGCTTCACCGTCGCGAGCAGCATGCTGCGCAGCGTGCCCGGTGCCGGATCGGCGCGACCCATCTGGCGCGATGCCGAAAGCATCAGCGCGAGCGCGCCGGCGACGTGCGGCGTCGCCTGCGACGTGCCCGCGTATCCGCCATAGATGGCGTCGCCCGGTACGGTCGTTCCTCCGTTGATCGCCTGCCAGACGAAACCTTCGGGCGACGCCTCGGTATCGGTGGCCGGATCGTCGTTGACGTAGATGCCGCCACCGGGCGCCGCCATCGATACCGTGCCGCCGTAGTTGCTGTAGAACGCGCGCTTGCCCGTGATGCCGGTGGCACCGACGACGATCGCACCGGGGCAGCTCGCCGGACTGAACTTCGAAGCATCGGCACCGCTGTTTCCGGCGGCCACCACCACGGTCGTTCCGCGCGTCAGCGCATCGGCGATCGCCGCGCCGAGCACGTCGGACGGGCCGCAGACGCCACCGCCGCCCAGGCTCATGTTGATGACGCTCGCGGGATGCGCGTTATCGGGCACGCCGTCGACGTGACCGCCCGACGCCCAGACGACGGCATCGGCGATGTCGGAGGTCGAGCCGCCGCAATGGCCGAGCACGCGAATGGGCAGCACGCGGCTGCGACCGGCCATACCGGCCAGGCCGACGCCGTTGTCCGTGAGCTCCGCGACGGTGCCGGCCACGTGCGTGCCGTGCCAGCTGCTCGGCGCGTCTTCGCCGCAGGCGAAGTTGTAGATCGGCTCGTTCGTCCAGTCGCCGGGATCCCAGCCGCCGGGGACGCGACCGTTCTGCGCACGTCCCGACAACAGCGCGTCGGTGATGAAGTCGTATCCGGCATCGGCGAGCGACGTGTCCAGGTCGGGATGCGCGGTGATGCCCGTGTCGATCACCGCGACCACGACGCCGCTGCCGTCGGCGAAGTCGAGTGCGTCCGGGAGGCTCACGCCACCGGGTGCATCCGCGTAATGCCACTGGCGCGCCGCGTATGACGGGTCGGTGGGTACGCCCTGCGCGCGCGTGTCCCGCACGGCGTGCAGGATCGCATCGGGTTCCACGTGCGCCACCGCGGGATCGGTCGCGAGTTGCTGCATGAAGGCCGTCGCGTCGGCGACGCCGAGCTTGCGCGAGGTGCGCAACACGTCGCTGCCGGCGCCCGCCTTGCGCACCCAATCCGCGGAGAGTGTGCTCCTCGCGCCTTGCATCGTGAAGCGCGCGGCCGCCGCGCGTGCCGATCGGGTCGCGTCGGCGCCCCCTCGGCGTTCGACGCTGCCGTCGCGGTACGTGACGATGAAGCGGTCGACCGGTCGTGCGGGATCGAGCGTGCTGGTGTTGATCTTCGTGTCCGTCGTCGCCGCCGCTGCCGCGAGCGACGACGCGGCAAGGCATAGCCCGAGAACGAGGGGAGCAAGCGTGTGGCGAGCCATGAGGAATTCCCGTGATCGAGGTCAGGGCTTCGCGGCGACGAACGCGCCGAGCAGCGAGACGTTGGTGAAGGAAGGCGCGCCGACGAGGCGCGCGTAGTAGATCCCGGCGGCTTCGGCCGGGAGCACGGCCACCTGGGCGGTGCCGGCGCGCGTGGCGACGATATCCGCGTCGCTGCCATCCGCCGCGGGCACGGCGCCACGCTTCACGTAGAGACGCACCGTGCCGCTCCCGCCGAGCGTGCGCAGGCTGGCGTTGGTCGAACCGTAGGGGATCGTCAGGCGGAACACGGGCGCGCTGCCCGCCGTCGCGGCGATGCCGCTAGCGGTCCTGCCGTTCACCAGCGGCGTCGTCGACGGATCGGGCGCCTGTCCCGCGCCGGCGAGACGCAGCGCGGCATCGATGTCGAGGATGCCGGTACCCAGCGGATGGGGCTGCGTGACGGGGAAGGGTCGTGCCGACGCGGCGACGAGTTTCTTCAGCGACGCGGGCGTGAGCGGATCGAGTCCGCTCGCGACGAGACCCGACTGCACCATCGCGACCGCCGCCGCGACATGCGGTGTCGCCTGCGAGGTACCCGCCAGGCCGCCATAGGCGGGCGTCGTCGGTGTCGTCGCGCCGAAGTTGCTCAGCGACCAGACGAAGCCCTGGTCGACGAGCTGGCCCGAGGCCGGATCGTCGTCCTGGAACACACCACCGCCGGGCGCGGCGACGGTGACCACCTTGCCGAAGTTGGAGTAGTACGACGCCTTGCCGGTGATGCCGGTGGCCCCGACCGTGATCACGCCCGGACACGAGGCCGGCGCGTAGTTCAGCGCATCGTCGGTGTCGTTGCCCGCGGCCACCACGACCGACACGCCGCGCGCGAGGGCGATAGCGATGGCGTCGCCCAGCGGACTGTCCGAGCAGGCGCCGTAGCCGCCGAGGCTCATGTTGATGACCTGCGCCGGGTGCGCGTTGTCGGGTACGCCATCGACATGGCCGCCCGCTGCCCAGACGACCGCATCGGCGATGTCCGAATCGTAGCCACCGCAGTGGCCGAGCACGCGGACCGGCAACACGGTGGCGTCGTGCGCCAGGCCGGCGAGGCCGACGCCGTTGTCGGTGCTCTCGGCGATGGTGCCGGCGACATGCGTGCCGTGCCAGCTCGAGTCTTCCGACGTGCCGCACTCGCTGGTATAGGGCTCGGTCGACGTCCAGTCGCCGGTGTCCCAGCCGCCCGGCACGCGGCCGTCGGATGCGCGGCCCGACACGAAGGCGTCGCTGATGAAGTCGTAGCCGTCGCCAGCCAGCGACAGGTCGATGTCGGGATGGGCGACGATGCCGGTATCGAGCACGGCCACCACGACGCCAAGACCCGTCGATACCTGCCATGCCTCGGGCGCGCGCACGCCGCCCGTCGGATCGAAATAATCCCACTGGTACGCGGCGTAGCTGGGATCGTTCGGGGCTGCCACGGCAGCCCGGCGCACGGGCGTGCCGCCGGTCGCGTGGCGCCGGACGTCCGGACGCACGGACAGCACGTTCGGATCGGCGGCGATCTGGCGCATCAGCGTCGCCGCGTCGGCGGCACCCAGCTTGCGCGAGAGCTTCACGAGCTCGCCACCCGCGGCGAGGCGGCGGACGAAACGCGGCACTGGCGCCGCGACACGCGCGTTCCCCGCCACCGTCTTCGCGACGGCGGCATCGACCGTGTTCGCCGCGGCACCGGCAGGCACGGGCGACTTATAGGTGACGATGAAACGGTCCGTGAGGGAGCCGGGACGCAGGGGCGCGGTGGCCGCGGTGCCCGCGAAGGCGGGGGCGGCGAGGAGGAGGCACGCCGCGACGAGCGCGCGACGCGGGAAGACGGCGGGAAGTGTCATGGGTTGGGTCCGCGTGTCGAGGAGGAGGGGGTCACCAGCCGAAGCTGACGCCGACGCTGCCGGTGGATTCGCCGCCGCGCGAGAGGGCGCCGCCGAGCAGCACGGCACCGTTGCCCGGAATGCGCTGCGCGAAGCCCACGGCCACGGCGCCTTCGCCGTGGTAGCCGCCGACCGCCGCGCTCACGCGGTGATCGGTGCCCGCCGCGGCGGCGATCGCGCCGGCCATGCCGGCCATCGCGGAGCCCATCGCGCCGACGCGGTCGAGGCGCTGGTCGACCGCGTGGAAGCGGCGGTCGGTGTCCGCGCGGAACGCGTCGAAGCGTTCGGACGAGACCACGCCGCTGAGCTTCGCATCCGCATAGGCGTTGGCTTTCGACAGCGTGGCCTGGTCGCCGCGGTCCGCGTACTGCTGGGCCGTCACGATCGCCTGGTCGACCTGCGCGGTGTTCGCCGCGTCGGTCGGACGCGTGCCGGCCGCCACGTTGGTCACGCGGCGCTCGTTGCCCGCCGAGCCGACCGACACCGTGTTCGCTTCGTCTGCGCGCGCGCCCTGGCCGAGCGCGACGGCGTTCTGCGCGGTGGCGCTGGCACCTTGCCCGACGGCGACGCCGCCGGCGGCCGTGACCTGCGTGTCCGCACCCACCGCCACGGCGTTGGTGGCCGCCGCGGTGATCGTCGCGTTGCTGCCGAGCGCCGTGCTGCCGTCGGCGCCGATCGTGGCGCCGGTGCCGACCGCGGTATCGCGGCCGTCGGTCGCCACCGAGCCCTGGCCGATGGCGAGTCCCTCGCCCCGGCCCAGCGGCGCGCCCGGTTGCGACGGACCGGAAGGATTGGCCTCGAGGACGTCCAGACGGCCAAACACTTCGCCGAAGGCCGCGTCGACGGCACCGAACGCGGCGCCCACGCTGTCGTACACCGTGCCGCGGATCAGGTAACCGCCGCCCGCGCCGCCACCGTTGCCCATGCCGAGCAGCGCGTCGAGCTGGCCCTTGTTGACCGCGTCGTTCTCGAAGACGCCCGCGGCCACATGCGCGATCTGCCGGTCCGCCCCCTCGGCGCCGACGGAGACCGTGCCGTCGCGGTCGGCGACCGATCCGGCGCCGATCGCCACGCTGCCCTCGGCGATGGCCTGCGCCGACGCCCCTAGCGCGAGACTGTCGGGGGCGTACGCCGCGGCACCGTAGCCGACGGCGCCGCTGCGATCGCCGATCGCCGCGGCGAGGCTGCCGAACGCGGCGGCACCTTCACCGAGGGCGAGCGCGCCGGAACCCGCGCCGGTCGCGTACGCACCCAGCACCTGCACCTGGTCGAAGGCGTCGCCGTTCGCGCCGAAGTAATCGCGCAGCGGCGCGACGGACGCATCCAGCGCCTGCAGCTGTCCCACCGTGGCGGCATCGCTCGCCTGCGTGCCGTCCGCGACGTTGGTGATGCGCCGCTGGATCGGTGCGCCGCCGTCGCTGCCGTCGTAGCCCACGGTCACCACGTTGGACTCATACGTGAATGACCCGGCACCCAGCGCCACGCTGTTCGTGGCGTCGACCGTGCTTGCGCCATGGCCGATGGCGACCGAATCGGCGCCGCCGGCCTGCGCGTTGTCGCCGAGGGCGAGCGCGCTCGCCGCGCCCGCCGCCGCGCCGGGGCCGATGGCCACGGCGCCCAGGTCGGTCGACCGTGCGAAGGCACCGATCGCGACGGCACGGTCGGCGAGGGCGCTCGCGGCGCCGCCGAGCGCGACGGCGTCGGTGCCGCTCGCGGTCGTGGGGATCGAGATGTAGATGATCTGATCGCCGTTCGGCGTGCTGGCGATCAGGTAGTCGTCCAGCGACCCGCCGATCGCGACGCTGCGCAGGCCCGTCGCCTTCGCGTAGTCGCCGACGGAGACGCCGTTCGCGGCGGACGTCGCGCCGTAGCCCACGGCGGTGGCGCGCACGCCGGTCGCGCTCGAACTGGTGCCGATGGCGGTGGACGACACGCCTTCCGCTCGGCTGCCGGCGCCCATCGCCACCGCGAGGTCGCCCGCGTACGTGCTGTCGACGATGGCGTTTCCGTTCTGGTCCACGAGCGGCACGCTCGTCGCCGCGTCGATCCGCTGCGCCCGCCCGCCGATCGCGGTGCTTCCGAGGCCGTCCGCGATGGCGTCGTGGCCGCTCGCGATGCTGTCGTCGCCATTGGCCTGCGCGGCGTACCCGTTGGCGAGCGAGAATTCGCCGATGGCGCCCGAGAGACTCCCGTAGGCGGCGCTGCCGGTGCCGAACGCGAAGGCGAGCGACCCGGCCGCGACGGCGTACTGGCCGTACGCGAGCGCGGGATCGGTGGCATCCGGATCGCCGTTGGCGGCGAAATACGTGGCGGCCGCGTCCTGCGCATGGAGGGTGTGCGTGCCCGCCATACCGGCGAGCGCGAACACCAAAGCGGCACGGAGCCGACCTGGGCTTGCTGAAGTCATGGATTTTCCCCGATGGCGCGGCAGCGCGGGGCTGCCCGTGGAAGCGTCGAAGACGACTTTCCTGCGTTAGACTCGGCGCGAGGGACGACCCCGGCCGCGTGTGGATGAAACGTAGTCGGCGGCGGCGGACGCTGTCACGCATGGGGACTCACGGGGACTCACGAAAACTCACGCAGCGGATGCGCGCCTTGGGGGAGGTCTCGCGTCACGCATGTGGAAGTCGTTGAAAGGCTGGCTCGCCAGCGTGCCCATCGCGGATCCGATCGAGCGCAAGAGCGCCATCTTCCTGCAACTCGTGCTGGCCTACGAAGGCCTGTTCGTTCCGTTCAACAAGATCTACCGGCGCTGGTTCGTCGACAGCGCGCTCGGTGGCGCGCCGGACTACGGCAACTACGCGATCCTCGTCGACAACCTCACCGACGCCGGTATCACCGTCGCGGCATGGGTGGCGTTCGCCCTCGTGCGCCGGGGTAATTTCCGCGGGGCGTCGATCACCATCCTCGCCACGATGTGGTGTTCGATGCTGCTCGCGTACGCCACGTTCGGGTACGCGGTGATGCCCACCGACGAGACGGCCATGGAGGTGCTGGTGCTGGCGACGCTGTTGCTCGGCAAGCGCGCGCTGTGGACGACCTTCGGCGTCATCTGCGGCAGCCTGCTGCTCGCCATGACCCGCGACGCCATCGCCTCGGGCGACTGGTCGGCCAACTTCTGGCGCAGCTACAACGAGTTTCCGTCCGTCGGCGCGTCGTACGTGGCGATCACGCTGTTCCTCAACCAGCTCAATTACAGCCTGCGCTCGGCGCTGTCCGAGTCGGAGGCGCGCGGACGCGCGCTCCGGCAGGAGGTCGCGGCACGCGAGCGCAGCCAGGCGGCGCTGCTGCACACGCGCAAGCTCGAAGCGGTCGGGCAGTTGGCAAGCGGTGTCGCCCACGACTTCAACAACGTGCTCGGCGTCATCCAGGGCTACGCGCGCGAGCGGTTCCGTGTCATGACCGTGCGTGCCTCGCAGGGCGACGACGTGGAACGGCTGCAGGATGCGCTCGAAGGCATCGAAGAGGCCGCCGATCGCGGTGCCGCCGTGACGGGACGCCTGCTCGGTTTCAGTCGTCGCGACACGGGTGCCGTCGAGGTGGTCGACCTCGCGGCGGTATGCGCCAGCCTGACGACGATGCTCCGCCAGCTGCTGCCGCCGACCGTGCGACTGCAGGTCGCGCCACCGTCGCAGCCGCTCTTCGTACGCGTGGATCGCAACGAGCTCGATCTCGCCTTCCTCGACATCGCCTCGAACGCGCGCGACGCGATGCCCCGTGGCGGATGCTTCAGCGTGACGGTGACCGGTGGCGCGTGCGTGACCATCCAGTGCAGCGACACCGGCACGGGCATCGAGCCGTCCGTCATCGAACGCGTCACGGAACCGTTCTTCACCACGAAGGGCCGCGGACAGGGGACGGGGCTCGGTCTGTCGACGGTCTACGGCATGCTACGCCGCGTGGGCGGCGACCTGCGGATCACGAGCGTGCCGGGGCAGGGCACGACGATCGCCATGATCCTTCCGCACGCGGACGAGCCGGACGATCAGGTATCCGTCGCGACCAGCATGTAGCCGTTGCCGTGCACGGGATTCAGCGGGAAGCGTTCGTCGGTCGCGGCGGCGATCTTCCGGCGCAGGCGATGCAGGAGCGAATCGAGGCGGTGCGGGTCGTAATCGTGCACGTTGTCCGTCATGGCCTGCACCAGATCGTCGCGCGGAACGGTCTCGTCCGCGCGATCGAACAGCACCGTGAGGAACGTGCGCTCCGTCGCGGTGAGGCCGATGCGTACGCCGGCGGGTGAACGCAGGGTCCACTGGCCGCCCACGAGTCGCCAGGGTTCGGCGGGCGGCGGCGCGACGAGGCGGCCGAGCCGCCGGGCGACGCTGCCGAGCGTCGCGACCAGCACGTCGACCGACACCGGCTTGGTCAGGTAGGCGTCGGCGTCGTTCAGGCCGCGCACCACGTCGTCGGTGTCGCGGCGACCGGTGAGCATCACGATGCCCATGTCCGGCCGGGCCTCGCGACAATGCTTCGAGAGCGAGAAGCCATCGCCGTCGGGCAGTCCCACGTCCAGCACCGCGATGTCGACGGTCTCGTGAGAGAGGTGTTCGCGGAGTTCCGCCGCCAGCGCCATGGGCCGTACGTCGAAGCCGGCCCGCCGCAGGCTGGGCAGCAGGACACGATCGCGCAGGGCGATGTCGTCCTCGACGAGTGCCACGCTGATCACCGGCCCTTTCCCCTGCTGTTCTGTCGGGACCCTAACATACGCGAATTCGGCAGGGTGGTAGTGAAGCTGCGACCGGACGAAAAAGGTCCGCCCGTGGGAGCGGGCGGCAATCCGGGGTCGCCCGCGCGATGGCGCGTCGCGGGCGTGTCCTGCCATGCGGAGCAGGACGGGAGTCGTGGCTGAAAAAGGACCGCTCCCGAAGGAGCGGCCAAAGCGCAGGAGCCAAGAACGACGATTGGTTCCCGGGACCAGAGGCTAGGGATGGCCGGGTCGCGCGGATATGGAAGGATTCTGAGTAACGCGCGTTACGCGGGAAGGTGCGAGCGAGGTCGCAGTTTTTCGGTTCACCGGAGATGTCGCGCCGTTTTCTCATGACGAGGCGTGCAGTACGTGCTAGCTGGCGCGCGCCGAGGTGTTGATGCCCGGCCCTCCCAGACGTTAGCGTCCCTCCTCATGGAACTCGTCATCACCATCCTCGTCCTGTTGCTCGTCGTCGCGCTGTCGGGCGCGCTCGTGCGCATCCTGCCCGTGCGGCTGCCGCTTCCCTTGCTGCAGATCGGCCTGGGCGCGCTGCTCGCGCGGCCCTTCGGCATGCATGTCGAATTCGATCCCGACCTGTTCTTCCTGCTCTTCATCCCACCGCTCCTCTTCGCCGACGGCTGGCGCATTCCGAAGCGGGAGCTTTTCCTGCTCCGCGGTCCGATCCTCGCGCTGGCCGTGGGCCTCGTCTTCTTCACGATCCTGGGCATCGGTTACTTCGTGCACTGGATGATCCCGACGGTGCCGTTGGCGGTCGCGTTCGCGCTGGCCGCGGTGCTGTCGCCGACGGACGCGGTGGCGGTGTCGTCGATCACGGGCCGGTCGCCCATGCCGCCGCGCCTCATGCACATCCTCTCGGGCGAGGCGCTGCTCAACGACGCATCGGGCCTCGTCGCGCTGCAGTTCGCGATCGCGGCCGAACTGACCGGCCATTTCTCACTGCTGTCCGCCACCGGCGATTTCGCCGTCACGGCGTTCGGCGGCCTGCTGGCCGGCGCGTTCGTCAGCGCGGTGTTCGGCGTGGTGCGCCGGCGCCTGGTGCGCTGGAGCAGCGAAGTCGACCCGGCGAGCCAGGTCGGCCTGCTCCTGCTGCTGCCGTTCGCCGCGTACCTGCTCGCCGAGCACTTCGGCGTGTCGGGCATCCTCGCCGCCGTCGCCGCGGGCATGACGATGAACTACACCGACATGCAGAAAGGCACGTACGTCGCGACGCGCGTGCAGAGCGTGGCGGTCTGGTCGATGGTGGAGTTCACCTTCAACGGCCTGATCTTCCTTCTGCTAGGGCTGCAGCTACCGGGCATCGTCGGCAACGCGAAGCTCGACCTCGCGCAAGCCGGCGGAGGCGAGCTGTGGTATCTCGCGGCCTACGTCGTCGCCATCACGTTCGCGCTGGTGATCCTGCGCTTCGTCTGGGTGTGGATCTCGCTGCGCTTCGTGCTGCTGAGGGCGTGGCATCGGGGCGAGCAGCGGCCCAAGGTGGGCACGCGACTCATGTGGACCACCTCGCTCGCGGGCGTGCGCGGCGCGATCACGCTGGCCGGCGTGCTCTCGCTGCCGTTGATGAAGAGCACGGATGTGCCGTTCCCCACGCGCGATCTGATGATCTTCCTGGCGACGGGTGTGATCCTCTGCACGCTGGCGTTCGGGGCCATCGGCCTGCCGCTCTCCGTGCGCAAGCTGAATCTGCCCGGCGAGGATCCACGCGTGCGGGAGGAGCGGATGGCGCGTGCGCTGGCCGCCGAGGCGGCGCTGCGCGGCATCGCCGATGAGCAGAAAAAGGTGGAGGCCGACGGCGACGAGAACGCGATCGCCCTGGCGTCACGTGTCGCGGCGCGCGTGCTGGGCGATTACCAGCAGCGCCTGGAAGCCGCGGGCGAGGAGGGCGATGTGCCGGAGAAGGCACGCGCCGAAGCGGGCACGGAGCGTGCGATGCGTCTCGCGGCCCTTCGCGCGGAACGCCGCGAGCTGTTCGAGCTGCGGCGCTCGCATCGCATCAACGACGAGACCCTGCGCACGCTCGTGCGCGAAGTGGATCTCGCGGAGGCGGCGTTGACCGGCCTGCATTCGGAGTGAGCGGTGGGCACGCCGATACGATCGGCTCCCACCCGTTCGTCAGAGTCCGAAGAAGGCTTCCGCCGCGCGCGTCGATGACTCCGTCAGCGCCTCGCGCGACTCGCCGCGGTCACGCGCGACCTCGTCGCGGATGTGCGCCAGGTACATGGGTTCGTTGCGGCGGTCCTTGGGCATGGGACGGATCGTGCGCGGCAGGAGGTAGGGCGCATCCGTTTCCAGGAGCAGGCGGTCCGCCGGTATGAGCTTCACCAGTTCGCGCAGGTGGGCGCCGCGGCGTTCGTCGCAGATCCAGCCCGTGATGCCGATGTGGCAGTCGAGGTCGAGGTAGTCGCGCAGCGCTTCGCCGGTATCGGTGAAGCAGTGCACGACGGCCGCGGGCACCCGGTCGCGATAGCGCTTCAGGATCGCCAGGAAATCGTGGTGCGCGTCGCGCTGGTGCAGGAAAAGGGGCTTGCCCAGGTCCACCGCGATTCGCAGCTGGCGCTCGAAGACCTCGCGCTGCACGTCGCGGGGCGAATAGTTGCGGTTGTAGTCGAGGCCGGTCTCGCCGATGGCCCGCACCTCCGGCTGCACGGCGATCTCGCGCAGGAACGCGTCGGTCGCGTCGTCGTACTCGATCGCATGGTGCGGATGCACGCCGGCCGTCGAGAAGAGCCTCCCTCCACTCGCCCGTGCGATCTCGAGGGCGTGCACGCTTCCCTCGCGCGACGCGCCCGTGACCACCATGCGCCCGACGCCATGCGCGCTGGCGCGGTCGAGCACGTCGTCAAAATCCTGACGAAAGGATTCGTGGGTGAGATTCGCGCCGATGTCGATCAAGTCCATGTTTTCTTTCGCTTTGGTTCGTTTCGTTGACTGAAGGAGGCGTGCGTTATCGAGACGCAAGGCCATGAATCGCCGCGCCTTTGCCCCTGGAAAACGCGTTTCGCCGGGATTTTCGCATAGGCCATTCGGACGACACGACATCGGGAGTCAAAAGATTGACGTTCGCATTTTCGTGCTGCTACGTTCCAACGACGGGCGTCAAAAAGACGCCGCGCTTAAACACCTTTTCGCAGGGGGTGCCCGCCACGGGCATCAAAAGGGAAGACGGCCTGCAAGTGGCCGTCTGAAGGCAGTACCACGGGGCAAGGGGTAGTGCAGATGGTAAACCGTACGACCGTGAGCGCGTTCGTCCGCTCGCACCTTCCGGGCCGTTCGCCCGGGCCGTTCGTCGCATCGCACCCCGCCGGTTTCGCCGGCTGTCCCACCACGTCATGAATCGTCGCCGTCGCGCGAGGCGCGGCGGCGGGCAGGGTTTGACGTTGTGGGGAACGTCCGATCCTCGAGTGTTTACGCCGGCGAGGGGGTCTTCGCCGGTGGGCGTGCAGGGAGGGGTCCCGGCGCCGCACTAGGGAGGTACTGGTAATGACTTCACGAACACTGGCACAGGCCATGGGCCTCGTGCTGACGGGCATGTTCTTCGTCGCGGGAGCGGCGCACGCCGCCGACACACCGCAGGCACAGCCTGCGCCGCGCGCCGCCGGCGTGCAGGTGGCCATCGATCCCGCGACCGGCAAGCTTCGCGAGCCGACCGCCGCCGAACGCGCGGCCTATTCCCAGGCCTTCCAGGCGCGCCAGGCACGGCTCTCGGCGCTGTCGGGCCAGCCGCTGACCAACGCCGACGCGAAGACGACGCTGCGCAAGGTGACCCTCGGCAACGGCGTGAAGGCCACGGGCGCGCGGCTTCCGCAGTCGCGCATGACGAGCCTCGTGGCCACGCGCGCCGCGGACGGCACGATCACCATCAGGCACGACGACGCAGCCGCTCCGGCCGCGCCGCAGGCACCGGAGGCGACCCGATGATCCGCCGCGGCCTTCTCTACTCCGCCCTTCTCACGGCCGGACTGTGCGGCGCGATCAGCGCCAACGCCGCCGAGATCAAGATCGTCAACCAGGACGTCGGCACCGGCCAGGGCCTCGACGATCCCACGCCGGCCACCCCGGTCGGCGGCAATCCGGGCACGACGTTCGGCCAGCAGGCCCTGAACGTGTTCAAGTTCGCCGCGCAGATCCATGGCTCCTATCTCAAGAGCAACGTGACGATCATCAACAACGCCACGTTCGAACCGCTCGAATGCGACGCCACCGGTGGCGTGCTCGGTTCGTCCGGTCCGCTTTCCGTCTTCACCTTCGACGCGGGCGCCACGCTGCCGGCCGGCGCGCTCGCCAATACGTGGTACGCGGGTCCCACCGCCGACGCGCTCGCGGGCGAGGACCTCGATCCGGGTAACGCCGACATCCAGAGCCAGTTCAACGGCGCGCTCGGCTCGCCGGGTTGCATCGAAGGCTCGAAGTGGTACATGGGTCTCGATCACCAGGTCCCGGCGGGACAGATCGATTTCCTCAACGTGGTGCTGCACGAGATGGGTCACGGTCTCGGCTTCCTCGACCTGACCGACCTCTCCACCGGTGAGGACTTCCCGGGCGGCGCCGGTTCGTATCCGAACATCTACGGCACCTACGTCAAGCACGACGGCGTGCTCTGGAACGACCTCACCCCGGCACAGCGCGTCAGCGCCGCGCTCGACGACGGCCATCTCGCCTTCTCCGGCGCGACGGTGATCGCCGAGGCACCGCTCGCGCTGGGTCTGCCCGACGTCTATCGCGTCACCGCCCCGGCCGCCGCCGTGGGCGAATACGGCTACGCGCAAGCCAGCTTCGGCCCGACCGCCACCGCGTCGAACTTCACGGGCAGCGTCGCCCAGGCCGTGCCGAACGACGGCTGCGCCGCGATCACGAACGCGTCCGCGGTCGCCGGCAAGGTCGCGCTGATCGATCGTGGCTCGTGCGACTTCACCGTGAAGTCGCTCAACGCGCAGGCGGCCGGTGCCACGGCCGTGCTCCTGGCGAACAACCAGGCGGCGGGCGTCACGCCGGGCGGCACGCCGGCGTCGCCGGTGAACATTCCCGTGATCCTCGTGAGCCAGGTCGATGGCGCGAAGCTCAAGGCGAATCTCGCGGGCCTCACGGGCAGCGTCGGCAAAGGCACCGGCCTCGCCGGCACGAACGCCGACGGTGTGCTGATCTACGCGCCGGCGACGCTCTCGCCCGGCTCGTCCTTCTCGCACTACGACACGCGCCTGACGCCGAACGCGATCATGGAGTACGCGATCAACCAGGACCTCCGCGGCGAGATCGACCTCGATCTGACCCCGGCGCTGTTCCAGGACATCGGCTGGGGCATCGATCGCAGCAACCAGACGCTGCTCACCTGCGACACCGGTATCCCGCGGCTCGTCCCGGGCGGCCTCGTCATCGGTGCGAACGTGATCGCCAACGCGAAGATCATCGCCGAGAACTCGGCCGACGTGGGCGCGTACCGTGCGGGTATCACGGCGTACGCCGCGAAGCTCGCCAGCGACGGCCTGGTCACGGCCGGCCAGGCATCCAGCCTGAACGCCTGCCTCTCCGACGCGGAAACCCAGAAGCAGTACGCCGCGTTCGGTCCGCCGCCGGCTCCTCCGGGTATCGCGCTCAGCAACAACAAGGCGCTGGCCAACCAGAAGGGCGCCGCGGGCTCGACGGTGGTCTACACGCTCGACGTACCGGCACGGGCGAAGACGCTCAGCCTGCGCACGTTCGGCGGGTCGGGCGACGTCTCGATCTCGGTGACCGATCCGAAGGGCGCCGTGAAGACGCAGCCGAACAAGCCCGGCAACAGCGAGGCCTTCACCGCCGGCAATCCGGCGGCGGGCGTCTGGACGCTGACCGTGAAGGGCGTGAAGGCGTACTCCGGCGTTTCGGTGCTGGGCGTGTACACGCAGTAACGCACGACGACGAAGAGGCCCCAGTTCGCCGGGGCCTCGACGTTCGGCAAGGGGGCCCGCCTCGCGGGCAGGGGACACATCGAACGGTTTCATCGGCCGACGGCGTCGCCGCCGGTCATCAGGACACACACATCGTCCGCCGCGGTCGCGACGGACCGGTGACGGGCAGCGCGCCGCGCACCCGCGCTCCGATCGCCCACATGCGGACATTTCCGGGAGGAAGGTTGACGTGAATACCATCTACAGCAAGGTCTGGAACAAATCGCTCGGCATCCTGGTCGTCGCCTCGGAACTGGCACGGGCCAACGGCAAGGGCGGTGCGTCCCGACGCGTGCGCGCCGCGATGGCCGCGCTGCCCCTGGCCGCCGGCATCGTGCTGGCGCTGGGCAGCTCGCCGGCACAGGCCGGCAACATCTGCGGCGGTTACCTCTTGGGCATTCAGGGCAAGTCGCCGGTCGCGAAGGGCGCCGACGCGTTCGCATGCGGCACCTCGGCCAAGGCCGCGGGCGACTACAGCACGGCGGTGGGCACCGCCGCCGACAGCAGCGGCATGTACAGCGTCGCGCTCGGCCAGGCCGCCCGCTCCGATGGCGCATGGTCGACGGCGGTCGGCCAGAACGCGCGTGCCAGCGGCACGGGCGCGGTGGCGATCGGCGAATCGTCGTACGCGAGCGGTTCGGCCGCATCGGCGTTCGGCACGGACTCGCGCGCTACCGCGAAGAATTCCGTCGCGCTCGGCGACGGCTCGATCGCCGATCGCGCCAACACGGTGTCGATCGGCAAGGTCAACGAGGATCGCCAGCTCGTCCACGTCGCCGACGGCACGCAGGACACGGACGCCGTGAACAAGCGGCAGCTCGACAAGGTGTCGACCTCGGTCGGTGGTGTGTCCACTCGGGTCGACGCGTTGTCGACCCGTGTCGATGGCGTCTCCACGCGCGTCGACGATCTGGCGGGCAGCGTCAGCGACGCATCGCATTACTTCAAGGCGAACGGCCTCGCCGACGGCAGCGACGACGCGCAGGCGGTCGGCGAGCAGGCGACCGCCTCGGGCTCCGGCGCGTTCGCCGGCGCGCAGGGTGCGAGCGCGTTCGGCAGCGGCGCGGTGGCGACGGGGCAGCAGGCGACGGCGACCGGCTATGGCACGGTCGCCACGGGACAGAACAGCGCGGCGTACGGCGCCGGTGCGCAGGCCACCGGCCCGGCGTCGGTCGCCGTGGGCGGCGTGGCGGTGGGTGCCGACGGCAATCCGCTGGTCACGCATAGTGGCGAGCCGGTCGAAACGGCAGCGACCAGCGCCGGCGTCGCCGGCACGGCGATCGGCGCCAGCGCGGAAGCCAGTGGCTTCGCCTCTTCGTCGCTCGGCGTGGGCGCGTATGCGAGCGGTGCGCAAGGTACGGCGGTCGGCGCGGTCGCGAACGCCATCGGCGACTACTCCACCGCCGTCGGCACGGCGAGCGCGGCGGTCGGTGTGAGCAGCGTCGCGGTCGGCGAGTCGTCGCAGGCGACGGGCGAGGAAAGCGTCGCCGTGGGTGGCACGGCGTACGGCTTCATCCCGACGCTCGCCAGTGGCGTGGGATCGTCGGCGTTCGGCAACGGCGCCTGGGGATCGGCGGATTACACGACGGCCGTCGGCTGGTCGAGCACGGCCAACCAGCTCAACGCGACGGCCGTCGGTGCGCTGGCCGGCGCGCTCGATGTCGACGCGGTGGCGGTTGGTTTCCGCAGCGCCGCCATCGGTGGGCAGACGACGACCGTCGGCACGAATTCCTTCGTCTGGGGCGAAGGCGCGTCGGCTTACGGTGCGAACAGCTTCATCTGGGGCGACAACGCGACGGGCCTCGGCAGCGCCACGAACATCGACGGCGACGACACCACGACGGTCGGCGCGAACACGAGCATCACCGGCAGCGGCTCCACCGCGATCGGCGCGAACAGCGCGGTCTTCGGCGACGAATCCACCGCGAACGGACACGGTGCGCTGGCGACCGGCACGGGCGCCTCGGCCGTGGGCGCGAGCAGCCTGGCCAGTGGCGATTACACGACCGCCGTCGGGCAGGGCTCGTTCGCCGGTGCGACGGGCGCGACGGCGAACGGCAGCGGTGCCGTGGCGACGGGCCAGCAGTCGACGGCGAGCGGATACGGCGCGGTGGCGACGGGACAGAACAGCGCGGCGTATGGCGCGGGCTCGCAGGCCAACGGTCCGGGCAGCGTCGCGGTGGGCGGCAACGCGGTGGACGACGAGGGCAACGCGCTGATCACCAACGGTGGCGTGCCGGTCGACACCGGCGCGACGACGGCGGCGATCGGTGGCACGGCGATCGGCGCGAGCGCGCAGGCGTCGGGCTTCGCGTCTTCCTCGCTGGGCGTCGGTGCGTACGCCAGCGGCGCGCAGGCGACGGCGGTCGGTGCGGTGGCCAACGCCACGGGTGATTACTCCACATCGGTGGGCACGCAGAGCGCGGCTACCGGCGCGAGCAGCGTCGCGGTCGGCGAAAGCGCGCAGGCCACGGGCGACGAGAGCGTCGCGCTCGGTGGCACGACGTTCTTCGGCTTCATCCCGGCGCTCGCGTCGGGCTACGCGACGACGGCGCTCGGTGCGGGCGCCTGGGCGACGGCGGACTACGCGACGGCGCTGGGCTGGAACAGCTACGCGGAAGGGGCGAACAGCACGTCGATCGGCAGCCTGTCGTACGCGTCGGCGGAAAACAGCGTCGCGCTGGGCGTGTCGTCGCTGGCCGACCGCGCGAACACCGTCTCGGTGGGCGGCGTCGGCAGCGAGCGGCAGATCACGAACGTCGCGGCAGGCACGGAAGCGACGGACGCGGTGAACAAGGGACAGCTGGACGCGAGCGTCAACGACGCCACGCGCTACTTCAAGGCGAACGGCCTCAACGACGGCAGCGACGACGCGCAGGCGATCGGCGATTACGCGACCGCTTCCGGCTCCGGCGCGTTCGCCGGCGCGCAGGGTGCCAGCGCCTATGGCAGCGGCGCGGTGGCGACGGGTGTGAACGCGACGGCATCCGGTTACGGCAGCGTGGCGACGGGCGAGGGAAGCTCCGCTTCCGGTGCCAACGCGCAGGCGACCGGCGACCGGAGCACGGCGCACGGGTCCGACGCCGTGGCGTCGGCGGCGCAGAATTCGGCGTTCGGCAGCGCGGCACAGGCGACCGGACAGCGATCGACGGCCGTGGGCGCGAGCTCGCGAAGCGTGGGCGACTACGCCGCGTCCGTGGGCAACGACAGCATCGCGAACGGCGAATCCAGTGTCGCCATCGGCGGTCCCGCCAACGCGCTCTATGGCACGGGATACAGCATCCTCTTCAACACCGAGGCGAACGGTTACGGCTCGACGGCGGTCGGCGCGGGCTCGTTCGCCCGCGATTACGGCACCGCGGTCGGCCTGCTCGCGACGGCGGGCGCGACGCGCGCCACCTCGGTGGGCTGGTCCGCGCTCTCGTACCAGGAGAACGCCACCGCGCTCGGCGAGTTCGCGATCGCGTACGGCGCCAACTCGACCGGCGTGGGTGGCGAGGCCACGGCGTACGGCGACAACTCGATCGCGTTCGGTTACCGCGCCGGAACGGCGAACGCCAACACCATCGCGATCGGTCCGCATAGCATCGCCGTGTTCGAGGGCGCGGTAGCCCTCGGTGCCAACGCGTACGCGAACAGCGCCGGTTCCGTCGCGCTCGGCAACAATTCGCTGGCGACGCGCGACAACAGCGTGTCGGTCGGCGCGTCGGAGCCGTGGATGGACACCAGCGGCGTCGTGCATGAGCCGTTCACGCGGCAGATCACCAACGTCGCCGCGGGCACGGAAGCGACGGATGCGGTGAACAAGGGACAACTCGATGCGGTATCGGGCAGCGTCACGGACGCCACGCGTTACTTCAAGGCGAACGGCCTGAACGACGGCAGCGACGATGCGCAGGCGGTCGGCGATTACGCGACCGCGTCCGGCGCCGGTGCGTTCGCCGGTGCGACGGGCGCGACGGCGAACGGCAGCGGTGCCGTGGCGACGGGCCAGCAGTCCACGGCGAGCGGATACGGCGCGGTGGCGACGGGACAGAACAGCGCGGCGTACGGCGCGGGCTCGCAGGCCAATGGCCCGGGCAGCGTCGCGGTGGGCGGCAACGCGGTGGACGACGAGGGCAACGCGCTGATCACCAACGGTGGCGTGCCGGTCGACACCGGTGCGACGACGGCGGCGATCGGTGGCACGGCGATCGGTGCGAGCGCGCAGGCGTCGGGTTTCGCGTCCTCCTCGCTGGGTGTGGGTGCTTACGCCAGCGGCGCGCAGGCGACGGCGGTGGGTGCGGTGGCCAATGCCACGGGTGATTACTCGACATCGGTGGGCACGCAGAGCGCCGCGACGGGCGCGAGCAGCGTCGCGGTCGGCGAAAGCGCGCAGGCCACGGGCGACGAGAGCGTCGCGCTCGGCGGCACGACGTTCTTCGGTTTCATCCCGGCGCTCGCGTCGGGCTACGCGACGACGGCGCTCGGTGCGGGTGCGTGGGCGACGGCGGACTACGCCACGGCGCTGGGCTGGAACAGCTACGCGGAAGGGGCGAACAGTACGTCGATCGGCAGCCTGTCGTACGCGTCGGCGGAGAACAGCGTCGCGCTGGGCGCGTCGTCGCTGGCCGACCGCGCGAACACCGTTTCCGTGGGCGATGTCGGCAGCGAGCGGCAGATCACGAACGTCGCGGCAGGCACGGAAGCGACGGACGCGGTCAACAAGGGACAGCTCGATGCGGTATCGGGCAGCGTCACGGACGCCACGCGCTACTTCAAGGCGAACGGTCTGAACGACGGCAGCGACGACGCGCAGGCACTCGCCGATCAGGCCACCGCTTCCGGTTCCGGCGCGTTCGCCGGCGCGCAAGGTGCCAGCGCCTATGGCAGCGGCGCGGTGGCGACCGGTCAGCAGGCCACGGCGACGGGCTACGGCGCGGTCGCCTTGGGGCAGAACAGCGCGGCCTACGGTGCCGGTTCGCAGGCGAACGGACCGGGTAGCGTGGCCGTCGGTGGCAACGCCGTCGACGAGGACGGCAACGCCCTCATCGCGGACGGCAACGGCAATCCGGTGGATACCGGTGCGACGACCGCCGCGGTTGGCGGCACGGCGGTCGGCGCGAGCGCGCAGGCCGGTGGCTTCGCCGCCACGTCGGTCGGCGTCGGCGCGTTCGCCAGCGGCGACCAGTCGACGGCCCTCGGTGCGGTCGCCAACGCCACGGGCGACTACGCGACGGCGGTGGGCACGGCCACGACCGCCTCGGGTGCCGGCTCGGTTGCCGTCGGCGGACCGAGCAACCTGCCCGGCGTCGGCCTCATCTATACCGGAGCGACGGGCGACAGCGCCGCGGCGTTCGGTGCGGGTGCGCAGGCGACGGCGGATTACGCCACGGCCCTGGGTGCCATCGCGGGCGCCGAAGGCGTCGGCAGCACCGCGGTCGGTTACTTCGCGTATGCGCCGGGGGCGAACGCGACGGCGCTCGGCATCAACAGCTGGGCCTCGGGTGCCAGCAGCGTGGCGGTCGGCGACTACTCGACCGCGACGGGCAGCCGGAGCGTCGCCGTCGGCGCGGACGCCACGGCCTCGGCGGCCAACAGCGTGGCGCTGGGAACCAACTCGGTGGCGAACCGCGCGAACACCGTCTCGGTGGGATCGACGACCGGGACGCGGCAGATCGCCAACGTCGCCGCGGGCACGCAGGGCACCGATGCGGTCAACGTCGACCAGCTGACCGCCCTGTCCGACAGCGTCGGCAGCGCGCAGCATTACGTGGCCGCCAACGGTGCCGGCGACGGTTCGGACGACGCCAGCGCCACCGGCGCGTTCGCGACCGCCACGGGTGCCGCCAGCGGCGCGAGCGGCGACATGTCCACGGCGATCGGCGCGTTCGCCACGGCCAGTCGGGAATCGGCGACGGCGATCGGTGCCTCGGCGAACGCCGGTGCCGCCGGTGCCACGGCGATCGGTGACAGCGCCCGCGCGCTGGGCGCCAATTCGGTGGCCCTGGGCAGCGGATCGCTGGCCACGCGCGCCAACACGGTGTCGGTGGGCACGGCGGCCAGCAACCGCCAGATCACCAACGTGGCGGCCGGTACGCAGAACACCGACGCGGTGAACCTGGGCCAGCTCAACTCGGCCCTGAGCAGCGCCTTCTCGGGTACCTCAAATGCGGCCGGCAATGCCGTCGCGATGGCTCTCGGCGGCGGCGCGACGATGGGCGCCAACGGCCTCGTCGGTCCGACCTATCGCGTGCAGGGCGCGCAGTACGGTTCCGTCGGCGACGCGGTGGGTGCGCTGGACGGTGCCCTCGGGTCGCTCAACAACCGCGTGGGTGCCCTCGAGTCGAAGTCCGGCACCGGCGGCAGCACGATCCCGGGCGGCACGCCGCCGCGCGGCGGTAGCACCGCCACGATCGCCGCCAAGGCCACGACGACGGCGGCCGTGCCGCAGGAAGTCGCGGCCGCGGTCGCGGCGCCCGTCGCCGCCGGCAGCCCGGTGGCGGCCGCGGCGGTTCCGATCGCGCCGGCCGCGATCGACGGCGGCAACGCCCCGATCACGAACGTGGCCCCCGGCGTGGCGCCGACGGACGCCGCCAACGTCAGCCAGGTCGACCAGGCGCTGACCACGGCCAAGTCGTATGCCGACCAGGGCGACGCGGCGACGCTGAACAGCGCGAAGCAGTACACCGACCAGCGGTTCGGCGACGTGGTGAGCGGCGGGGCGTTCGACGAGTACAAGCGCACCGTCGACCGCCGCTTCAGCAACCTCAACGACCGCCTGAACAAGGTGGGCGCGATGGGCGCCGCCATGTCCCAGATGGCCTTCAGCGCCCAGGGCGTCAACGGCGACAACCGGCTTGGCGTGGGCGTCGGCGGATACAAGGGGCAGGGCGCGCTGTCGGTGGGCTACTCGCGGAGCATCTCGTCCAACGCCGCCCTGACCTTCGGCGCGGCGGTCAGCGGCGGGGAGTCCTCCGGTGGCGTCGGCGTAGGTATCGGCTGGTAAACGAGTCCGGCGGCGGCCGACAAGCCGCCGCCAGGTGCCTGAAAAGCCGGCGGCGACGCCGGCTTTTCTTGTTGCGCCACGTCGCGGATCGTCACGCGCACGGTCGCCGTCGACGCACCGTATGTGCTACCAATAGCGCCCCATCCGGTCAGGAACGACCGGGCGGTACGACGTAACCAACGGACAGCGTGTGGAGATGGCATGTCTGCGATGACCGAGCAAAGGGACATGCTTACCGGGGAACCGGGAGAAGCCCAGGTCTGTGCGCACCTCGTGGCGCATGGGCGGCTCAAGGATACCGATCTGGCGCGGGCGCGCCGGCTGCACGACGAGGCACCGGAAGGAACGCTCACGGCGCTGATGGCCCGCCTCGGGCTCGTGTCCGAACGCGACCTCGCCGACGCGTGGGCCGATCTGCTCGGCCTGCCGCTGCTCGCGGCCAAGGACGCCCCGGAGCTGCCGCCGGCCGACGTCGAACTCTCGCCCCGGTTCCTCAAGCAGTACCACGTCGTTCCCGTCCGCGAGGGCGAGGAGGGGCTGGCGCTGCTCGTGGCCGACCCGGCCGATCCCTATCCGTTGCAGGCCGTGCGCCTGGCGACCGGGCGCGACGTCCAGCTCCGCGTCGGCCTGCGTTCGGAAATCGACGACCTGATCGAACGTTATTACGGCCAGGGCCGTTCCGCGATGGGCAGCATCGTCGAGAGCCTCGACGGCAGCGCCGCGGTGGAAGACGACGTGGAGCACCTGCGCGACCTCGCCTCGGAAGCGCCCGTCATCCGCCTGGTGAACCTGATCCTGCAGCGCGCGGTGGAGCAGCGCGCGTCGGACGTGCACATCGAGCCGTTCGAGAATCGGCTCAAGGTGCGCTACCGCATCGACGGCGTGCTGCACGAGGTCGAGGCGCCGCCGTCGAGTTCCACGGCGGCGGTGATCTCCCGCGTGAAGATCATGGCGCGCCTGAACATCGCCGAGCGTCGCCTGCCGCAGGACGGCCGCATCCAGCTGCGCGTGCAGGGCAAGGAACTCGACCTGCGCGTTTCGACGGTGCCGACCAGCTTCGGCGAATCGGTGGTGATGCGTATCCTCGATCGCGAATCCATCGTGTTCGACTTCGCGTCGCTCGGGTTCACCGACCACTTCCGCGACCGCTTCGTCGAGGTGCTCGACCGGCCGCACGGCATCCTGCTCGTCACCGGCCCGACCGGTTCGGGCAAGACCACCACGCTGTACACCGCGCTGTCCCAGATCAACACGCCGGACGTCAAGATCATCACGGTCGAGGACCCGGTCGAGTACCAGATCGAGGGCATCAACCAGATCCAGGTCAAGCCGCAGATCGGCCTCGACTTCGCGGGCGCGCTGCGCTCGATCGTCCGCCAGGATCCGGACGTCATCATGATCGGCGAAATGCGCGACCTGGAAACCTGCCGCATCGCGATCCAGTCCGCGCTCACGGGCCATCTCGTGCTCTCCACGCTGCATACCAACAGCGCGTCCGGCGGCATCACCCGTCTGCTCGACATGGGCGTGGAGGATTATCTGCTCGGTTCCACGGTCAACGGCATCCTCGCCCAGCGACTCGTGCGCCGCCTCGATCCCGAAACCGCCGTGCCTTACGAGGCCCTGCCGGAAGTGATCGAACAGTTCGAGCTGCACAAATACACGGACGAGCGCCCGATCCGCCTGTGGAAGCCGGGCAGCAGCGCCGCCAACCCCACGGGCTACCGCGGGCGCCGGGCGATCATGGAATTCCTGGTGATGAGCGATCCGCTGCGGCGGCTCGTGATGCAGCGCGCGGATGCCGGCGAGATCGAGCGCCAGGCGCGCTCCGAAGGCATGCGCACGATGTACGAGGACGGCCTCGCCAAGGCGGTGGCCGGTGTCACGACGATCGAGGAAGTCCTGCGCGTCACGCAGGAATCGTAAGGCCGCCCGCGAATGAGCCAGTTCCGCTACCGCGCCATCAGCGCCGCCGGCGAAGCCCTCACGGGTCGCATGGAGGCCGCGTCGATCGAGGACGTCGTCGCCCGTCTGCAGGACCAGGGACACACGCCGATCGAGGCCGTGCCCGCCGATGGCGACGCCTCGGGCGGCAGCTTCGCCGCGCTCTTTCGCAAGGGGCCGTTCACGGGCGACCAGCTCGCGCAGTTCACGCACCAGCTCGCGACGCTCCTCGGCGCGGGCCAGCCGCTCGACCGCGCGCTCGGGATCCTGCTCGACCTGCCCGAGGGCGAGCGCGCGAAGAACATGGTCGAGCGCATCCGCGACCGCGTGCGCGGCGGCACGACGCTGTCGACCGCGCTCGACGAGGAGAACGGGGTGTTCCCGCGTCTCTACGTGAGCCTCGTGCGCGCCGGCGAGGCCGGCGGTTCGCTCGACGAGACCCTGCGCCGCCTCGCCGACTACCTCGAACGCGCGCAGGCCCTGCGCGGCAGCATCATCAACGCGCTGATCTATCCCGCGTTCCTGATGGTCGGCGTGCTCGGGTCGCTGGTGCTCCTGCTGGCCTACGTCGTGCCGCAGTTCGTGCCGATCTTCGCGGACATGCAGGTGCCCATCCCGCTCATCACGAAGGTGGTGCTGGGTATCGGGACGACCATCGGCGACTGGTGGTGGGCGATCCTCGCCTTCGGTGTCGTCGCCGTCGTGCTGCTGCGCCTCCGCCTGCGCGATCCCGAGACGAAGCTCGCGTTCCACGGACGCCTCCTGACGATGCGCGTCGCCGGCCCCCTGTTGCTCAAGGTGGAGACCGCGCGCATCGCACGCACGCTCGGCACGCTGCTGAAGAACGGCGTGCCGCTCCTCTCGTCGCTGGCCATCGCCCGGCAGGTGACGGGGAACCGCGCCCTCGACCTCGCGCTCGAGCAGGCCGCCGAACGCGTGAAGGGTGGCGCGGGCCTCGGTTCGTCGCTCGGCCAGACCGAACGCTTTCCGCGCCTCGCGCTGCAGATGATCCAGGTGGGCGAGGAAGCCGGCGCGCTGGACACGATGCTGCTGAAGGTCGCCGACACCTTCGACGTGGAGGCGAAGCGCGCGATCGACCGCCTGCTCGCCGCGCTGGTGCCCACCCTCACGATCGTCATGACCGTGCTCGTCGCCTTCATCATGGCGGCGATCCTCCTGCCCCTGCTCAGCCTCACCAGCAACATCAACTGACCGAATCGTTCCAAGGAGTCGTACCCATGCGTGACAACCGAACCCTTCGCCACGGCCATGCCCGCGGCTTCACGCTGCTTGAAATGCTGGCCGTCATCGTGCTGATCGGCATCATCGGCGCCATCGTCGTCACCCAGGTCGGCAAGAACGTCGACAAGGGCAAGTACGGCGCCGGCAAGGCGCAGTTGACCACGCTCGGCCAGAAGATCGAGAACTACGCGCTCGACAACGGGACGCCGCCGCACGCGCTGGAAGACCTCACGACGAAGCCCGCCGACGCCAGCAACTGGCAGGGGCCGTACGCGAAGGAATCCGACCTCAAGGATCCCTGGGGCCACGCGTTCGGTTACCGCTATCCGGGCGAGCACGGCAGCTTCGACGTCGTGTTCTACGGCCAGGACGGCAAGGCCGGCGGCGAAGGCTATTCGGCCGACGTCGGCAACTGGCAGTAAGGGCCTCCGGAGCCGGATGATCCTGCATGCGCGCGCGCGGTTTCACGCTGTTCGAGATGCTCGCGGTGATCCTGTTGATCGGGATCGCCGCGGCCGCCGTCTCGATCCCCGTGACGCAGGGACTCGCCAGTGCCCGCGTCAACGCGGCCAGCGGTGAGCTCGCCGCCGCGCTGCGCTGGACGCGCGCGCAATCCATCGTTCGCGGCGAGAGCCTCGCGCTCGAGGTCGACACGGCCGCGGCGACGTACAAGCCGCCGGGCAAGGGCGACGTGCGACTGCCGAAGGACATGCGCGTCTCCATCACCAGCGCCCGCGAAGACCAGGCGAACGCCACCACCGGCCGCATCCGCTTCTTTCCCGACGGCAGCTCGACGGGCGGACGCGTCACGCTGAAGCGTGGCGATCGCGAATGGCACGTCAACGTCGGCTGGCTGACCGGCGCGGTCAGCGTGGTGGACACGCGATGAGGCGCGCACCAGCCCGCCAGCGTGGTTTCAGCCTGCTCGAGGTGATCGCGGCCATCGCCATCCTCGCGATCGCGTTCGCCGCGCTGATGCAGGTCGCCGGCAGCTCGCTCAGCCTGACCGCGAGGGCCAACGAGCGGACCCAGGCCGCGCTGCGGGCACGCACGCTGCTCGACGGCGCGTTCGTCATGGACCCCGTGCGGGAAGGTTCCAGCGAGGGCCGGTTCGACGATACGTATCGCTGGCGCATGAACGTCGCGCGTTATCGGCCGCCCGACGATGCCTCGCGCGACGATGCGAGCGACGCCGGCGGCATGTTCCGGATCGATCTCGACGTCATCTGGGGTGATCCCTCCAGCGAACGTCATGCACGCTTTTCCACATTGCGCCTCGCTGGCCCCGGCGGGGGCAACGTGCCATGAGGCACGCACGCGGCTTCAGCCTGATGGAGGTGCTCGCGGCGCTCGCTCTGCTGACGATCGTGCTGCTGGGCGTGTACTCCGGCATCTCGACGGCGACGCGCATCGTCCGCGGCGGCAGCGCGGCGATCGAGCGCATGGACGAGATCCGCTCGGCGCAATCCTATCTGCGCACCGAGCTGGCGCAGGCCCTGGTCATTCCCTTCGGCGAGAACGACGACGGCGATCCCATCGTCTTCTCGGGCGACGACCACTCGCTTCGCTTCGTCGCGCCGATGCCAGGTTATCTTTCGCGCCTCGGGCCGCAACTGCAGACCGTTTCGCTGGTCGGCGACGGGAAGGATGGCTACCGCCTCGAGGTCGCCCTGGCGCTGCTGCCGCCCGACGGCGGCGACCCGCAACCGCTGGGCGAGCCGGAGGTGCTGCTTCGCGGCATTCGCAAAGGCGCCTTCGCGTTCCGCGGGCTCGACGAACAGGGCAAGCCGGGCGACTGGCAGGACGCGTGGACGGACAACCGGCGCACCCCATCGCTGGTGCGGATCGCGCTCGACGTCGGCGGCAACGTGGCTTTCCCGACGCTCGTGGCGCCCCTGCGCATCGATGCCTCGGCATCGCGCAATGGATTCACGTTGTCGCGGACGCGACGAACGACGGGCATACGATGATGTTCGGTCGACACACCCGGGGCGTCGCCCTGCTCATCGTCCTCTGGGGCTGCACGTTGCTGGCGATCATGCTCGGCGGATTCGCCGCGCTCGCGCGCACGGAAGGGCTGCAGGCCCGCTACCAGTTCGCGCAGACGCGCGCCCATTACGCGGCCGAGGCGGGCGTGATGCGCGCCATCGCGGCGCTGCAGACACCGGATGCGTCGTCGCGCTGGATCGCGGACGGCCGCGTCTACGTGTTCGCCTTCGACGACGCGAAGGTCGACATCACCATCGTCGACGAGGACGGCAAGGTCGACCTCAATGCCGCGTCGGGCGACGTCCTGACCGGACTGTTCAAGGCGGCAGGCGTGCAGGACGACCGCGCGGGCAGGTTGTCGTCGGCCATCCAGGACTGGCGGCGGCCGGGCGACGCGGCGTCGCCCAACGGCGCCAAGAAACCGCAGTACGAGGCGGCGGGTCTCGCATACGGGCCGAGGAACGGACCGTTCGCCAGCGTCGAGGAAGCGCGCATGGTGCTCGGCATGGACGCGGCGACATGGGCGACGGTCGCGCCCGCGCTGACCATCTGGTCCGGCCGCGAGCGCCCCAACACCGAGCACGCGCAGCCCCTGGCCCTCGCCGCGATTCCCGGCCTCGGCGGCGCGGGCGCGGAAGCGGTGCTCGCCACGCGCGCGCAGGGCGGCGGCGGTGCGATGGCGGGCGGCAACGGTGTCACGCACACGATACGTGCTGAGGCGATCCTTGACGACGGAACCAGGAGTTCCCTTACATCGACGATCCGGCTCCGTGGGATAAGATCCGGAAATCAGCCCTACGCAGTGTTGCGTTGGCGCGAAGGAGATACTGAATGACCACATGGCAGGACGCATCGCAGCTGCAGCTCGATCGCCTGCGCCGTGCCTGGCGCGGTAGCGCGCTGCCGGGCTTCCTGCGCTGGTGGGGTGGCGAGTTACAGGCGTTCGTGCCCGTGCGCTGGCGCGCCGTGTTCGCCGGTGGCGAACGCTGGTACGCGATCGAACGGCACGGCGACGCCTGGCGCGTGCGCCGGGCGGGCGAGGCGTACGCCGTCGCGGAAGCATCCGACGGCGGCGCGACGGAAGACCGCGCCGCGTCGCTCGCGCGCGCCTTCGCCGATGCCGATCCGTCCGATCGCCGCGTGGCGCTGGTGCTTCCGCCGGCCGCCGTCCTGCGTCGTCGCCTCGTGCTGCCACTGGCCGCGCGCGACAACCTGCGTCAGGTGGTCGGCTACGACCTCGACAGGCAGACGCCGTTCCGCGCGGAAGACATCCACTTCGGCGTGCGCGAACTCGGCGAGGGCGGTCCGGAAGGCCGCTTCGTCGCGGAACTCGCGGCGACACCCCGCGCGGGTCTGGATCCCCTGCTCGACGAACTGGCCGCGCTCGGCATCCAACCCGACCGCGTCGACGTGGCGGATGGCAACGCGCTGGCCGGCGTCAATCTGCTTCCACCCGCGCGCGTGCCGCGGCGCGTCGATCGGCGGCGTCGCCTCAACGGTGTGCTCGTGGCCGCGATCGTGCTGCTCGCGGTCGCCTGCATGGCCGCGTGGCTGCACAACCGGGGCGTCGCCCTGCAGGCGATGCGCGACGAGGTCGAGGCCATGCGCGGCGACGCGCAGCGGGTGAAGGAGCTGCGTCAGCGACTCACCGACAGCGCGGGTGCATCCGGCTTCCTCGCACGGAAGAAAACAGAGGCGCCGTCCATCCTGCCGGTGCTCGAAGACCTGACACGCCGCCTGCCCGACGACACCTGGCTGGAGCGTTTCACGCTCAATGCCACGGGCCAGATCGGCTTCCAGGGCCAGAGCCCGCAAGCCGCGCGCCTCATCGATGCGCTGAAGGGCGCGTCCACGATCGGCGACCCGAGTTTCCAGGGAACGATCCAGACCGATCCCACGTCCGGCAAGGAACGCTTCTACATGCAGGCGAAAGCGCAGATGCCGAAGCCCGAAGCCGCCGGCGCGAAGACCGCGCCCGCCACGGCGTCCACATCATCGCGCGCGGCCGCCGAAAAACCGGTCGCCTCGCCGGCGGCGTCCGGCACGAGCAACGGGACGAAGGAGGGCGCTCGTGCGAATGAAACCCGCTGAGTCCCGCATCGCCGCCGTGCTGTTGCTCGTGCTCGCCCTGGCGATAGGTTATTTCGCGCTCGTGCACTGGTGGTTCGTCGCGCCGCAGCTGACGATCGCCGACGAGATGGACGATCTGCGCGACACGCAGCGCCGTTTCGCCGCGGCCATCGCCGAACGGCCGCAGTTGGAGAAGCGCCTCGCCGCGCTGGAGCAGGGGCAGACGCACAGCGATGCCTTCCTGCCGGGCGACGACGCCAACGCGGCCGCGGCGGGCCTCATGCAGCGCATCGTCGACGTCGCGGCCGCCCACCGCGAGGACGGCGCATGCGACGTCGTGCAGAAGATGCCCGTGCCCAGCCAGGAGAAGGCGGGCGATCCGTATCGCAAGGTCACGGTCAACATCAGCCTGCGTTGCCAGATGCAGCCGATGACGGCCGTGCTGCACGACATCGAGGACGAGACGCCTTACCTCTTCATCGAGGATTTCAGCATCTATCGCAATCCCGTCGCCGCGCGCGCCGGCGGTAACGCGCCCATGGAAGTGCAGTTCACCGTGTCCGGTTACATCCATGCCGCGCGCGACGCGAAGGTGTCCTCGTGAACGCCGCCGGTCAGCGTCGCCTCACCCCCGTTCTCGCCATCACGGCGGCGCTGCTCGCTGCGGTGTGCGCCTCGTTCGTGCTTGGTGTGGGCCGCGGCGTCCAGTGGGACGACCCGGGCACGCCCGAGCCCCTCCCTCCCGTCCGGCAGCTTTCCATGCCGCCGCCGACACCGCTGGCGCGCTTCGCCGAGGTCTGGCAGCGCCCGTTGTTCATGGCCGATCGCAAGCCGGTCGCCGCGGCGGAGGGTTACGACACGTCCAGCAACATCGGCGATCTCGAACTCACCGGCATCATCATGACGCCCGGCCTGCGCATGGCGCTGCTCCGGGACCGCGGCAAGGACAGCACGGTTCGCGTCAAGGAGGGCACGGCGCTCGCCGACGGCCACTGGACGTTGTCGTCGCTCACGCCGCGAAGCGCCGTCTTCGACAACGGTGGCGAGCATCGCGAACTCACGCTCAAGGTCGCCGCGCCCGAAGCGCTCGCCAGGACGCCCGCCAAACCCGGCCAGCCCGCCATGCCGGGGCAGCCGACGGCACGCCCGTCGACGCCCGCGGGCAACGGCGTGCAGGTGCAGCAGCAGGCGGGGCAGGGCATGACGGGCCCGGCGCTGCCGCGTCCGCCCACGGATGCCGCCCGCACGCCGCCGCCGCGCCAGGACGAAGACGCCCTGCAGAGGGCGCGTGTCGAGGCGTTGAAACAGGCTGTCCAGAAACGCCGCATGGAGCAACAACAGCAGCGGCAGCAGGAAATGGATTCGAGGTAGAGGGCGCACGACGCGCCCCAGGGAAGGAGGCAACACCATGAAACGCAGCATGCTCGGCATGGCCGTCCTGACGGCTCTGCTGACGGTGGCTTGCGCCCCGCAGAAAGCGCGCAAGGACGACGGCAGGCTACAGCGCGAAGCGCTCGCCGGCGTCGAACGGCCGGTACCGGAGAGCCTTCCCCTCGCGCGGACGGCGGACCCGTCCGTCGACGACCCGCGGCCGGCGCAGGAGTCCGTCGCGCGCGAGATCAGTCGTGGCACCGGGCAGTTCATCCGACCGCAGGGCGTGGAACGGGCCGTACCCGTGGCCAGCGGCGCGGACGCGGTCACGCTCAACTTCGAAGACCAGCCCGTGGAAGCGGTGGTCAAGGCGATCCTCGGCGATCTGCTCGACGCGAACTATTCGGTGGCTCCTGGGGTGCAGGGCTCCATCTCGTTCGCGACGGCCAGGCCCGTGGCGAAATCCGAAGCGCTGCCGATCCTCGAGACGTTGCTCTCGTGGACGGGCAACGCGCTGGTGAAGGAACACGGCCGCTTCAGCGTCCTGCCGGCGAACCAGGCGGTCGCCGGCCGTCTTTCACCGACGTTGCGCGCGACGAAGCCGGCCGCGGGCCTGAGCGCGAGCCTCTTCCCGCTGCGCCATGTGTCCGCGCCCGCGATGGCGAAGCTGCTCGGCCCCTTCGTCAAGCCCGACGCCCTGCTGCTCACCGATCCGTCCCGCAACGTGCTGGTGGTCGCCGGTACGCGCGACGAACTCGCACGCGTCGGCGAGACGATCGAGACCTTCGACGTCGACTGGGTCGCCGGCATGTCCGTGGGTGTCTTCAGTCTGCGCAACGCGACGGTCGGCGAATTGCTCCCCGCGATCGAGGGGACGTTCGGCGAATCGAGCAACACGCCCATCGCGGGCCTGCTCAGGTTCATACCCATCGAACGGACCAACGCCATCGTCGTCATCGCGACGCGCTCGTCGCACCTCGATCAGGTCGGCGACTGGATCGATCGCATCGACCGTGGCGGCGGCAACGAGCCACGGCTGTTCGTTTACGACGTACGCAACCTTCTGGCGACCGACGTCGCGCGCTACGTGGCGAACGTGTTCGGCGGCGCCGTGTCGGGCGACGGCGGCGCACGGGTCGCACCGGGGCTCACGCCCGCGACCGTGGCAAGCGCGGGCGGCCTGGATGGCGCGAACGCCGACGCGGCCGCTGCCGGCGCCCCCGCGGATGAACAATCCGACTTCTTCCAGGCGCCGTCGGCGCCGGCGTCTTCGTCGCCGCCCGCCTCCGGCGCCTCCGACCTGCGCATCACGGCGATCGACGCCAACAACCAGCTCATGGTGCGTGCGCGACCGTCCCAGTGGGCCGAGGTGCGCCAGGCCATCGAACGCCTCGACGCGGTGCCGCTGCAGGTGCAGATCGAGACGCGGATCCTCGAGGTGAAGCTGCGCGACTCGTTCCGTTTCGGCGTGCAGTGGTACCTGGAAGGGCTCGCCGGAGGCAATGGCAGTGTCACTCAGCCCGGCAACAAGCAGCAGTGGGCGCTCGGCGGTGGAACGGCGGCGGCCAGCGGTACGAACACGTTGTATTACTCGTTCGTCAACAAGGATCTCCAGGTGACGCTGCGTGCGATGGAGCGCGACGGGAACACGAAGACGCTCTCCGCGCCGTCGCTGGTCGTCGTGAACAACCACAAGGCACGCATCCAGGTAGGCGACCAGATTCCCGTGACGCAGACCTTCGTCAACACGGGGCAGGGCGGCAACAGCACGGTCGGCCAGGTGGAATACAAGGACACCGGCGTCATCCTGGACGTCCGGCCGCGCGTGAATCCGGGCGGCTTGGTCTACCTCGACGTCGCGCAGGAGGTCAGCAACGCGGATGTCGAGGGCCTGATCGGCAACGCTCCCATATCGAAGCGCAAGCTGACGACGCAGGTCGCGGTGCAGAGCGGGCAGACGGTGTTGCTCGGCGGCCTCATCGGCGAGAAAGAGGCCAGACACCGCAGCGGCGTTCCCTTCCTCGGCCGTATCCCCGGCCTTGGCATCCTTTTCTCGGAGCGCTCGGAATCGCGCGACCGCACGGAGCTCGTGGTGCTCATCACGCCGCGGGTGATCACCAATGGCGACGACGCGAAGCGCGTCTCGGACGACTATCGGCGCGCGTTCCAGTCCCTGCGCCCCTTCGACGTGACGGCCGCGGACAGGAAGCCCTCGCCCGCAGGAGACGACATCGAACGCGAGGGCTGAGAGCGGCGGCGTCCGCCCTTGCGTACCATAGCGGGGACATGCAGACCGTCTTTCCCATCACTCCGCTTCTCCCCGACATCGTCGATGCGCTGGCGGCCCACCCGCGACTCGTGCTCGAAGCACCGCCCGGTGCGGGCAAGACGACACAGGTGCCGCTGGCGCTGCTCGACGCGCCCTGGCTCGCCGACGGTCGCATCCTCGTGCTCGAGCCGCGACGGATCGCCGCCCGTGCCGCTGCCGCGTTCATGGCGCGGCAGCGGGGCGAGGAGGTTGGCGAAACGGTGGGGTATCGCATCCGCTTCGAGTCGCGTGTCGGGCCGCGCACGCGCATCGAGGTCGTGACGGAAGGCATCCTTGGGCGGATGATCCAGGACGATCCGTCGCTCGACGGCGTCGGCGCCATCCTGTTCGACGAATTCCACGAGCGGCACCTCGCGGGCGACCTCGGCGCCGCGCTGGCGCTCGATGTGCAGGCGAGCCTGCGGCCCGACCTCCGTCTCGTCGTGATGTCGGCGACGCTGGATGGCGAGCGCATCGAGCGGTGGTTCGGAGCCCGGCGCATCGGCAGTCCGGGGCGAAGTTTTCCCGTGCGCATCGACCATCCACCGGCACGGCCGCAGGAAACCGTCGAGCAGCATCTCGTGCGTACGATCGGGCAGGCGTTGCGCGAAACGGACGGCGATGTGCTCGCCTTCCTTCCGGGACGTCGCGAGATCGAGCGGGCGCGCGGCATGTTGGAACGCCAGTCCGAAAGCGTCGAAGTCGTCGCGTTGCATGGCGAGCTCTCGCTCGCGGAACAACAACTCGCGCTTACGCCGGCCGATCCGGGCACGCGCCGCATCGTCCTCGCCACGAACGTCGCGGAGTCGAGCGTGACGCTCCCGGGCATCCGCGCGGTGGTCGACTCGGGGCTGGCGCGCGAGCCCCGCTTCGATCCGCGATCCGGCTTCGCGCGCCTCGAGACGGTGACGATCTCGCAGGCGTCGGCGGACCAGCGTGCCGGCCGCGCGGGCCGCGTCGCCGAGGGCGTCGCCTATCGCCTGTGGCCGCAGAGCCGGAGGCTGGAGCCCTCGCGAAGCGCGGAGATCGAGCACACGGAGTTATCCGGTCTCGCGCTGGAGCTCGCCGGGTGGGGCAGCGACGACCTGCCATGGCTGGACGCGCCGCCGGCGGGCGCGATGGGTCAGGCCCGCGATCTCCTTCGTCGACTCGGCGCGATCGACGACGCCTCGTCGATCACGCGCCTCGGGCGCGACATGCTCGCGCTCGGCGCGACGCCGCGTCTCGCGGCTGCCGCATTGCGCGCTCCGGTAGCACAGCGGGCACTCGTCGCCGACCTTCTGGCGCTCATCGAAGCGCGTTCGCCATTGCGAGGCGAGCAAGGGCGCACCGACGACTTTCGCCAGCGGCTCGCCGCGCTGCATCTCTGGCGCGACGGCGGGGCCCGTGCGGCGCGCAACGGTGGCGCCGACGTCGGCGCGCTGGCGGCGATCGAAAAAGCATCGGCGGGCTGGCGTCGCCGCCTCGATGCGAGGACCGCGGCGAGCGGCGTGCCAACCGCTCATGCGGTGGGCGATCTGCTGGTTCACGCGTTTCCCGACCGCGTCGCGAAGCGCGACGATGCGAATCCGTCGAGGTACGCGCTGGCCAACGGTCGCGGCGCTCGTCTGCACGAGGCCAGCGCGCTTCACGGCGAGCCCTGGCTGGTCGTCCTCGACCTTCGCCTCGACGCACGCGACAGCCTGATCTTCGCCGGGGCGCCGTTCGACGCCGACGTGCTCGCACGCGACCATGCGGACCGTTTCGTCACCGAACGCGTATTGCGATGGGATGAGGACCGCCAGATCGCCGAGGCGTTCGAGGAACGCCGTTTCGATGCCTTGCTCGTCGAACGCCGTGCGGTTCCTCTCGATCCGGCCGATGCCCTGCCTCTGTTGTTGGCGGCCATCCGGACACGTGGCATCGAAGCCTTGCCCTGGAGCGACAACGCGCGCGTCCTCCGCGCGCGCATCGGTGCGCTCCGTCTGTGGCGACCGGAACTCGATCTGCCCGATGTCGGCGACGACGCGTTGCTGCGAACGCTCGAGGCATGGCTCGCCCCGTACCTGCGGGGAAAGCGGCGCCTGGAAGCCATCGAGGCCTCGGAGCTCGGCGAGGCGCTCGCGTCGATGCTGGACTACGACCAGCGCAGGGCGCTCGACGCCCACGCGCCGGAGGCGCTCACAGTCCCCAGCGGCATGACGCGCCGGCTCGCCTATGGCACGCGTGACGACGATGCCGGCGCTCCGCCCATCCTCGCCGTGAAGCTGCAGGAGCTCTTCGGTCTCGCCGACACGCCGCGCGTCGGCGACGGAAGGGTGCCCGTGATGCTCCACCTCCTTTCGCCCGCCGGGCGTCCCATCCAGGTCACGCAGGACCTCGCGGGCTTCTGGAATCGCACGTATCCGGAAGTGAAGAAGGAACTGAAGGGCCGCTATCCGAAGCATCCGTGGCCGGACGATCCCTGGACGGCCACGGCGACGCACCGGGCGAAACCACGAGGCACCTGAACGTCCGGGCGTCCGCCCGGAGCGCCTCGTCGTTCGGCACCCTCCCGACGGTCGGGCGGAGCCCGACGGCTCGCGACCGACGACGACGCTACGTTTCGCGGGCTACGGAGCCAAGAATGGCCGGGCCGCGATCCACGCGGTCTGACAAGGACGATCATGATCTCAGGAGTAAGGGTTATGGCCAGCGCGCCCCGACGAGGGAGGCCTCGCGTTTCGCCGCGCATCCGGTACGCACTTGCCGTCGCGCTCGCATTGCCGGGCACGACCGTCGCCGCCGCGACGCTCGATCAGGGGTTCGGATACTCGACCGAGCCTGTGCCGTCCGAAGTGTTCTGGCGAAAGGACGCGGTGCTCGCCCTCCTGCGGGAGTACGCGGCGGCGGGGCAGACGCATGCCTACATCAACGAGTCGACCGATGCCTCCTACTCGCGATGGGTGTTCGGCGGCGACGAGACGCCTTATGCCGAACTCAGGGAGAACGTCTCGCTCTCACCGGTCGACGAACCGACGCGGGAGGCCATGTACCTCGTCGCGGAAGGCCGCGAAGCCATGACGCAGCGGCAGTTGCATGACTGGAAAGTCCGCGACCTCGGTTACACCAAGGCCACCGCGATGCGTGAAGCGCCTGTGCCGGACGACCTGCGCGACGGCGCGTGGGGCGTTCCCCACATCCTGAAGGCGGGTGTCGATGCGGATATCTACAAAGCGTGCATGCGCGGCATACTCGATATCGGCCGGCCGGCGATGCAGGCCAACTACGCGATGGCCCTGCAGGTGCTGCGCGAGAGGCTGCTCGACACGCCGCGGGACGCCTGGTACGAGCGAGGTCTGCGCAGCGACGTCATCGGACGCTTCCTCGATCCCGCGCGTCATGGCCAGCCGCACCGGTCCGACATGCACTATCTGATCCAGCTGCTCGACGGCGAGCTCTCGACCTGGCGCGCGACGAGCGCCACCAATCGATACGGGTTCCCGGCGCTGCCTGCCAACCTGCGACTGGCGCGAATCGCGGCCGCGTATCGGGAGGGCATGCCGGGCGGCACCGACGCCTGCCTGCCGAACGGCAGGCACGACCCCGCGAAGGCCGGCATGGGCGGCGCGGATCCTCGCCCGCTGTGCCTCGCCGACGCGACCGACCGCGCGATCCACCGGTGGTACGGGCAGGCGATCATCGATGAAGTGCTGGCTGTCGGCGACATCTCCGGCGAGAGCCTGTCGACCTCGCTTCAGAACCTTGCCTCACCCCTGCAATCCAGCAGCCTGGGGCACCTCGGCATTCCACTCGACGGCCAGCTGGACCGCATCGTCACCCTGGACATGGCGGAGGCGAAGGCAGCCAACCGGTTGGTATCGGTCGGCCAGATGTCCATGCGACAAGGCGACATGGTGCTGCGTCACGTCTCGATGAAACAGTGCGGGAGGACGCCATGATGCCGTCCACCATTCCCTCCTGGCGCCGGAGGTCCCTTTTCCGGGGCCGCATGCTGGGCGCGGCGATGCTCGCCACGCTCGTTGTCGGAGGCCTGCCGCGCCACGCGGAAGCAGGCGGGGACGGCAGGGTCACCATGCTGGCGGTCGCGAACGACGACGAGTACTTCATGCAGACATGGCTCGCCGTGCCCATGCGCCGCTATGCCTTCGGCATGCGGCGATGGTTGCAGGAAGCCTTCGCGGGCCACGGCGGACGCGCCGCCGACGCGGCCGAATTGCTGCGCTTCCAGCAGCAGATCCGCCGCGCCACCTTCTCGCATTTCCAGTACACCTATACCGTGGAGGGTGTGGAACACGCGCGCATCTATCTGGGTGTATCGGGCCGCCCCTTTTCCGAGCTCATCAATACGGCCTATCGCGGCGCGCGACACCTCGAGGTGCCGCCGATGCCGACGAGGAACTATTTCAACGAGGACAACGTCGTCAGCTTCGGTTCCGTCGGCGCGCCCACCTGGTCGGACGTGACGCCGCAACCGGTGACGCCCGGCACGCCGAACCGCGCCAACGACGCCGAGATCAAGGTCTTGCAGGCGATCATGCGGGACATATCCAGCGGTTTGATCCCGGCGGGCGGACGCCTCCTCGGGTTCGTCAGCCAGCAGCCATGCCCCTCCTGCCATGCCGCCTTCCAGCAGTTCTCGGTGGAAGCCCGGGCGGACGTGCACATCAACTACGTCGAAGGCAGTCCGCATTCGCCGCAAACGATGACGCCGGCACTCGCGGTCATCCGCAACCTGCGGAACGTCCTCGCGGACGAACTGACCACGCATTTCGCTCCGCCGGTCAACGTCGTGAGGATGAGCTCCGAGGTCGAGTCCACCGACGAAGCCTCCACGTCGATGTGCACGAACCGGTAGCTTCCGCCGCGGACGTCCGCTCAGCCCAGGGGCCGCACGCGAAAGCTGCGGCCCTTGATCTTTCCGGCGCGCAGGCGCTCGAGCGCCTTGTTCGCGAGGTCCCGCCGGATCGCGACATAGGCGCGCGTGGCGTAGACGTCGATCTTGCCGATGTCCTTGCCGTCGAGACCGGCATCGCCGGTGAGCGCGCCGAGGATGTCGCCGGGCCGCATCTTGTCCTTGCGTCCGCCATCGATGACGAGGGTCTTCATCGGGGCGAGATTCAGCACCTTGCGTGCCTCGTTGGCCGGTTTCGCCGGATGGCGCGGCAGCGGCGCGCCGATGCGTTCCTCGATCGCCCGCAGCTTGTTCAGTTCGCGCGAGCCGGCGAGCACGATCGCCAGCCCGCTCGCACCCGCGCGGCCCGTGCGGCCGACGCGGTGCGTGTGCGTGTCCGGATCGTGCGCCACGTCGAAGCTGACGACGAGCGGCAGCCCGGCAATGTCGAGGCCTCGCGCCGCGACGTCGGTCGCCACGAGCACCCCGCAACTGTGGTTCGCGAAGCGAACGAGCACCTCGTCGCGATCGCGCTGGTCGAGGTCGCCATGCAGGGCCAGGGCGGAAAAGCCGCGGCGGTCCAGTTCCGCCGCGACGGCTTCGGTGTCCTTGCGCATGTTGCAGAAGACCAGTGCGGCCTCCGGCTTCTCCTGGGTGAGGATACGGGCGAGCACGTCGACCTTCACCGGCGGTTCCACCTCGACCACGCGCTGTTCGATCGTGGTGGCGTCGTGGCCTTCCTCGACGGTCACCTCCAGCGGATCCTTCTGCACCCGCCCGCTCACCGCGCGAATCGCATCCGGATAGGTCGCGGAAAACAGGAGCGTCTGGTGGTGCTTCGCGATGCGGCCGACGATGTCGTCGATCGCTTCCTCGAAGCCCATGTCGAGCATCCGGTCGGCTTCGTCGAGCACCAGCACCTTGATGCCGCCGCCGTGCAGGCTGCCGCGCTTGAGGTGCTCCTGCACGCGGCCGGGCGTGCCGACCACGATGTGCGGATCGTGTTCCAGCGACGCCAGCTGCGGACCGAGCGGCATGCCGCCGCAGAGCGTAAGGAGCTTGACGTTGGGGATGTTGACCGCGAGCCGGCGTATGGCCTTGCTGACCTGGTCGGCGAGCTCGCGTGTCGGACAGAGGACCAGCGCCTGCAGGCGGATCTGCGAAACGTCGATGCGCTGGAGCAGGCCGAGGCCGAACGCCGCCGTCTTGCCGCTGCCCGTACGGGCCTGCGCGATGACGTCGCGGCCTTGCAGGATGGCCGGCAGGCTTTCACGCTGGATGGCCGTCATGCCGCCGTAGCCGAGGGACTCGACGGTGGAGAGAAGGGCCGGATCGAGGCCGAGGGTCTGGAAATCGTTCATCCGCCCATGATCGCATGCCGCGAAAGACGGCGTGCGATCACGCCCGGCTACCAGCGCGTCCGGTCGGGCAGCAGGCCCTTCAGCTCGGCCTCGGTGAGGTTGCGCCACTGGCCCACCTTCAGATGACCCAGCTTCACGTTGATGATCCGCACGCGGCGCAGTTGCGTGACGCGGTAGCCGAACGCGGCGGCCATCAGGCGGATCTGCCGGTTCAGGCCCTGCGTGAGCACGATGGAGAAGCCGAACTTGGCGATGCGTCGCACCTTGCAGGGCTTCGTCATCTGTCCGTGGATACGCACGCCGCGCGCCATCCCGGTGAGGAAGTCGTCCGTCACCGCCTTGTTCACCGCGACGAGGTATTCCTTCTCGTGGTTGTTCTCGGCACGGAGGATCTCGTTGACGATGTCCCCGTTGCTGGTCAGCAGGATCAGGCCCTCGGAATCCTTGTCCAGGCGGCCGATCGGAAAGATGCGCTGGGCATGGTCGACGAAATCCACGATGTTGCCGCTGACCGTGGTGTCGGTGGTGCAGGTGATGCCCACGGGCTTGTTCAGCGCGATGTACACGCCGCGGCTCTTCGCCGGGCTGGCGACGAGCGTGCGCGCCACGACGACCTCGCCGTCGACCTTGACGACGTCGCCGTCCAGCGCCTTGGCGCCCATGCCGACGACCTCGTCGTTGATCGTGACGCGCTCGGCGACGAGGAGCTCGTCGGCCTCGCGGCGGGAGCAGAGGCCGGCTTCGCTGATGTACTTGTTGACGCGCATCGCGGTTCCGTTACGAGCGGAGGCCGACGCCGCGCTTGAGCAGACGCAGGGCGACCGCGGAGAGTCCGACGACGAAGACGAGCATCACGACGAACGCGGTGGCGATCGGCACGTCGCTCACGCCGAGCACGCCGAAACGGAAGGCGTTGACCATGTACAGGATGGGATTCACCAGCGAGATGCTGCGCCACGGCTCGCCGAGGAGGTCGACCGAATAGAAGACGCCGCCGAGGTACGTCAGCGGAGTGAGCACGAAGGTCGGCACAAGCGCGATGTCGTCGAACTTCTTCGCGAACACGGCGTTGACGAAACCGGCGAGCGAGAACACCGTGGCGCCGAGCACCACCGAAAGGAACGTGGTGACCGGGTGCGCGACGTGCAGGTCGGTGAAGAACAGGGCGATCACCAGCACCAGCGCGCCGACGATCACGCCGCGCGTCACCGCGCCCGTGACGTAGCCGAGGAGGATCACCCAGTTCGGCATCGGCGACACCAGCATTTCCTCGACGAAACGGCCGAACTTGGCGCCGAAGAAGGAGCTGGAGATGTTGCCGTAGCTGTTCGTGATGATGCTCATCATGACGAGGCCCGGCACGATGTACTGCATGTACGTGAAGCCGTGCATCGTGCCGATGCGGCTGCCGATCAGCTTGCCGAAGATGACGAAGTAGAGCGTCATCGTGATCGCCGGCGGAATCAGCGTCTGCGTCCAGATGCGCAGGATGCGGACGATCTCGCGGCGGACGATGGTGCCCAGCGCGACGAGGTTGGTGGAGGCGCTCATGCCGCGTTCTCCCGGCCGTGCTCGACCAGCCGCACGAAGAGTTCCTCCAGGCGGTTGGCCTTGTTGCGCATCGACGTCACGGTGACGCCGTGCGCCGACAGGGCCGCGAAGAGCGAGTTGAGGTCGTGCGAACGGGACATTTCGGCTTCGATCGTATGGTCGTCCAGCGCGCGTAGCACGACGCCGGGCAGGCTGGGCATGTCGGCGGGCACGCCGGAGACGTCGAGCACGAAGGTCTCGACGTCGAGGGTGGCGAGCAGGCTCTTCATCGACGTGTTCTGGACGATGCGGCCCTGGTCGATGATCGCGATGTTGCGGCAGAGCTGCTCCGCTTCCTCGAGGTAGTGGGTGGTGAGGATCACCGTGGTCCCGGCCTCGTTGATGCCGCTGACGAACTGCCACATGGAACGGCGGATCTCGATGTCGACGCCCGCCGTGGGCTCGTCGAGGATCAGCAGCTTCGGCTCGTTCATCATGGCGCGCGCGATCATCAGCCGGCGCTTCATGCCGCCCGAGAGCATGCGCGCCTGGTGGTGCGCCTTGTCCCACAGGCGCAGCTCCTTCAGGTACTTCTCGGCGCGCTCCGACGCCTCGGCCCGGCCGATGCCATAGAAACCGGCCTGGTTCACGCAGATGTCGAAAGGCTTTTCGAACTGGTTGAAGTTGATCTCCTGGGGTACCAGGCCGATCAGCCGCATGGCCTCGCTGCGGTTCCGGTGGATCGACACGCCGAACACCTCGGCGTCGCCCGACGAGGCGTTCACCAGGGACGAGAGGATGCCGATCAGGGTCGACTTTCCGGCGCCGTTGGGGCCCAGCAGGGCGAAGAAATCGCCGGGCTGGACGGTCAGGGAGATGCCCTTGAGGGCCTCGACCCCGTTGCCGTAGGTCTTGCGTAAATCGTTGACGTGCAAAGCGGGAGTGGTCATGGGCTGCGCCGGGATGACAAGCCGCCTATTATACCGGGCTTTGCCGGGCCGCCCCGTTCCCCGGCGTCAACAGAGACTTTCCATGGCCGAACAATTCCAGCTCCGCCTCGCCGACAGCTTCATGCTGGCGCCGACGGTGCGGCACCTGTCCTTCGAGCGGGTGGACGGCCAGCCGCTGGCCTTCGTGCCCGGCCAGTTCCTCCAGGTCCACTTCCATTACGACGATGGCAAGGCCACCAAGCGGAGCTATTCCGTGGGCACGGTGGGCGACGGCAAGGGCCCGGTGGACCGCATCGAGATCGCCGTGAGCTACGTCGAGGGCGGGGCCGCGACGAAGCTGCTCGGGGAGCTGGAGCACGGAGGCACGATCGACGCGAGCGGCCCCTACGGCCGCTTCTGTCTCATGGATGGCGACACGAACCGGCGCTACATCCTGATCGCCACCGGCACGGGCGTGACGCCGTACCGCGCCATGCTGCCGCAGATCGAGGCGCTGATCGCCAGCCGCGGCTGCCGTTTCGTGCTGCTCTACGGCGCGCGCAACGAGGGCGAACTGCTCTATGGCGAGGAATTCGAGGCGTTCGCGCGCGAGCACGAGGGATTCGATTTCCACGCCTGCCTCTCGCGGGGCGCGCGTCCGAATCCGCGTCCACACGATCGCCTGGGCTACGTGCAGGACATGCTGGCCGAGCTCGAGCCGAGCGCCGAGGGCGATATCGCCTACCTGTGCGGAAACCCGAACATGGTGGATGCCGCGTTTTCGGCACTGAAGGAGCACGGGCTCGCCGTGCAGCACATCCGTCGCGAGAAGTACATCTCGTCGCGGTGATCCCGGGGCCATCGGCCTATACTTCCCGACCATGCACGCCCAGGCCGCCCCGTTCCACCTCTCGCCCGAGATGCAGCGCTACGCGGCGCTCGACCAGCGCCTGCTCGCGGCGGTCCGCACCATCCGCATCCTGCCCACGATCTCGTGGCCGGCGTCGGTCGAAGAGCGGCTGATCGCCGAATTCGGGGCCGGCCGGCTCTCGCTGCCCGACATCCGTTACAGGCCGCCGGACCTCGGCGACACGCGCGCCGAACTCGAGGCGATCGAGGCCGAGGCCGACGAAGATCACCCGATCGCCGAATACCTCCGGCGGACGGCGGAATCCTGGCGCGTCGCGACCGGGATGCTGGACGCGGCGGGCACCGATGGCGTGACGCAGGCCTCGGTGGCGCTCTATGGGAAGCCTGGCGACGCCATTCCCGGCAGCAATCGCAGCAATCTGGACGCGGCGCGTTACTTCGTCGACCTGGCGGACGAACTCGGCGCCGATCTCGAAACGGAGGACGCGACCGGCACGATCCCGGCCGAGGAACTGCGCCGCGACATGACCGAGCGGCTGGACGCGTTCTTCGCGCCCGGCACGATCGCCGTCGAGGTCGATCCCGAGCTCACCGCGAAGGCCGCGGCCGGCGCGACGCGCATCCGGTTGCGCGGTGGCGTGCGCTTCACGGAGTACGACCGTCACCAGCTGCTGGCGCACGAAGCCTTCGTGCATTCGCTCACGGCGCTCAACGGCAGGGAACAGCCGGTGCTCGCATCGCTGGCACGCACGTCGCCGCGCGTCACGGCGACACAGGAAGGCCTGGCGGTGTTCGCCGAACTGATGTCGGGCGCCATCGACATCTCGCGCCTGAAACGCATCAGCCTCCGCATCCTCGCGATCGACATGGCGCTCAACGGCGCCGATTTCGTGGAGGTGTTCCGTTACTTCCGCGAATGCGGCCAGAACGTCCCCGACAGCTTCCACTCCGCGCAGCGCGTGTTCCGCGGCGTGCCGCTGACCGGCGGCTCGGCCTTCGCCAAGGACAACGTCTACCTGAGCGGCCTGCTCGCCGTGCACACGTTCTTCCGCTGGGCGCTCCGCCAGCGTCGGCTCGATCTCCTGCGCAACCTGTTCGCCGGCAAGCTCGCGTTGCACGATGTGCTGAGCCTCGAATCGCACTTCGTCGCCGGCGACATCGCCGAACCGCGGTACCTGCCGCCATGGATGCAACACGTGCATGGACTGGCCGGCAAGCTCGCGTTTTCCCTGTTCGTCAATCACATCCACATGGCGGGGGTGGAGGCCGAGGAAATTTCCCTCGGCCTCTGACCGTTCGCTCAGCGGATCTCGATCTCCGGCGACAGCGCGAAGAAGCGACCGTCGGCGCATTCGACACGCAGGCGTGCGTTCCGGGTCGGCGTCATCTCCGCGGGGAGGGTGACGGTGGCACGGCCCTTGTTGGCCACGGCGACAGCGAGTGGCGTGGCGAGGAACGTCTTGCCACCATCGACCGAGAGATCGATGTCGACCTTGGGGCAACCGATGGGAGCGACGGCGGTGCCGGCCACATTCCAGCGCACCTGTCGTGCCTTGCCGCGCCTCAGCACGGTGCCCGCGGCCGGCGCCTCGATCGCGAACGCCTCGCCCGTGTCGACCACGCGTACCGTGCGGTCGGCGCTCACGACATGCGACCGGTGGTCGCGGTTGTCGCGTGCCGTCAGGCGGAAATGCAGGTTGCGGTCGTACTGCGGCAGCGCGTCGCCGAGACCCTCCGGCTCGTTGCCGAGCAGAACGTCCATGGCAGGGAAGGTCTGCTCGCCGCGGGCCTGCGGCGGTCGCGAGCGGAATAGGGCACCGCGCCTCAGGTCCACCAGATCCTCATCCGCGGGCTGCAAGGGCCCCTTGTCCATCTGCTCGAACGTATAGGTGATGTTCGCGCGCGGATCGGCGAACGATGCCACCGCCTGCAGGCGGAAAGGAGTCTGTGCGGGCACCAGGACCGGCTTGTTCCACCCCGTGGTATCGATGACGGGCACCGGCGCCGTATTGGGTCGCGTGGCGGCGCACTCGCCACCGATGCCGTCGAGCCACGTCCCGATCTGCTCGATGCTGGCGGCGTGGAAGTAGGCGTCGCTATGGGCCTGCAGGTTGTTCCGGGGACAGATGCCCGCGTATCCCATGATCGTGGAACCGCTGCCCGGCTCCACGTTGGAGTCGGTGTCCTCGTGATCGCCGGTGCAGCCATTGAACGTGTGGTGTGCGCCGAACTGATGGCCGAGTTCGTGCGCGACGAAGTCGACGTGGAACGCGTCGCCGAACGGATGCGCGCTGCCCGTCATGCCGGCCGCCTTCGCCTGGTGCAGGCGTGCCTCGTCACCCGACCACGGCATGCAGGTGTTCCCGATCTGGCCGGCCACGCCGGCATCCCGCCGGCCATCGAGCAGGTGGCCCACGTCGAACGCGTCTTCCCCGAGCTTTTCCCGGGTGACGAGGACGTTCATGGTGGCGGCGTCGAAGTCGGACAGGCCGGCGCCCGGCGCTGCGAGCTCGAACGGGTCGAGTGCCTTGTTCGGGAAAACGAGACGGTCGTTGTTCTCCGCGAGGACGAAGTGCACGCCGAGATCGTTCTCGAAGATCGCGTTGACGCGGTTGACCGTGCGAACGATGCCGGCGAGCCCGTCCTCGATCGTGCCGCCCATCTTCGCGGTGTAGCTTGATGTGGCGGTCATGGCCAGGCGGAACGTGCGCAGCACGGGTGTACCCTCCGGAGCGGCGCCACGGCGGAACGGTGCGGCGCCTGGGGCGATCGTGGCCGCGCTGCCGATGCCCGCGCTTTCGGTCCAGGCCGACATGGGCGCATCGGCGCGACGGAAGACGATGTGGCGATCGGCGCCCTTCGCGCGGCTACCGCCCGCGGATTCGGGGCGAAGCATCCAGTCGCCGGCTTCGTCGCGGACGATGGCGTGCACGCCGTCGCGTGCGATGTCGAGGCGGACCTTACGGCCCGCCGCGTCCTTGCCCTTGAGGCTTCGCAGGTTCGGGTATTTCGCCGCGAGGGAGGCCGGAAGGACGTTCGCGTCCTCCAGCTCGAACACGGTCTGCCCGCCATCGGGCAGCGGCAGTTCGAGGCGCGCGGGAGCCGCGCCGCGAGCGGAGCGCGTCGCCGCCAGCCCGGCCCGGTCGAGGATCACGCTGCGGTAGCGCGACGGCATGTCGGTATCCGCGGCCCGGGCCGCGGTCGTCGAGACCGTCGGGCCGTCACGCCACAGCGAGGCGGCGGTGGCGCTCATGGAGGCGGTGCCGAGGCACGCCGCGATGGCGAAGGAGAGCGTTGTTTTCAGGCGCATGGAGTGGACCTTCCTGGTGAGAACCGGCGGGAGCCGGAAAGGCGCCCATGAGGCCAGACGGGGTGGCGGTCGTGCTGTCGGCGTCACCCGTAGTCAATGTCAGCGCGCCGCGCGCTTCACGACGGAAAAGTCCGACGTGGTCACTGCGAAGAACGGACGTCTGTCGCACCGGACCCGCACGCGCGCACGATCGCTGGCGATGTGGTCCGGCAACACCGGCGCCGCGTCGCCGTCGTTCGGTTCGTCCACGGCGATCGTGGTCCAGTCGTCACCGCCATCGAGCGACAGGTCGACGTCGACGAAGTGGCAGGCGATCGGGTCGGCATCGGTGCCGGCAACGTTCCAGCGCAGCGGCATCGATTGGCCGGCTGTCGCCGTCGCGGGAACGTCGACGGCGAAAGCCTGGCCGGTATCGACGACGTGCACGCGCGCGTTCGCCTGGGCGAGCGTCGACGACTCGCCCGCGTTGTCGCGGACGGTCAGCGTGAAAGCCAGCGTGCGCGTCCCCGTGGGCAGGCGCTCGCCCGTTCCGCCGTCCTGACCGCGCAACGCGTCCGCCATGCGCGGAAACGTGCGCCGGCCGGACGTCGTCGGCGGCCATGAGCGGAACAGGATGCCGTCGGTGTCCGCACCTGCGCCGCCATACGCGCCCACCTGTTCCCACGCGTACGTCAACCGGCGGCCGCGCTCGCCGGGTGTGGCGAGCGCCTCGAGCGCGAAGGGCGTGCGCGCGGGCACGACGATCCATTCGTCGAGCTGGCGTGGGTCGATCCACGGCGCGGTCGCGCCGTTCAGCCGCTTCGTCGCACAGCGGCCGCCGAGCGACGAAAGCCAGTCGTGCATCTGGCCGATGCTCACGGCATGGAAGTAGCGATCCGCGCGCGCCTGCAGCGTCGCGGCGGGCGCGCAGGTCGCCGACGCGTATCCCATCGCCGTGCTCCCGCTGCCAGGTTCGACCGCGTGATCGCCTAGCGCGTCGCGCTGGCACCCCGCGGCCGTCGGCCACGCGCCGAGCTGGCGCCCGAGGACGTGGATGAAGAAGTCGAGGCCCTGCGGCGACGTCGCCGGTTCTTTCGTTCCGCTCCATGCGGCCGCCTTGTGGGTCGCCATGAAGTCGGCGTCGCGGGCGTCGCTGCACGAGGTGCTGACCTCGCTTTGTCCGCCCGACATGTCCAGCAGCGCATGACCGATGTCGTAGTTCGCCCCACCGACGATGCCGTCGATCCATTCGACCGCCGTGGGGACGGGATCGCCACGCAGGAACGGATCCTGGCGTGCCCGTATCGGGATCAACCGGTCGCTGTCTTCCACGAGCGTGAAGTGGACGCCCATGTCCGTTTCGAACACCTCGTTCGCCCGGTTGACGAGGTGGACCACCTCGCCGAGCGTCTGCGCGACGGTACCTCCGGCTTTCGTCGCGTACCCGCTGTCCGTGGCGACCGCGAGGCGGAAGTCGTAACGCACGCCGCCTTGGGCACGGGCGTTGGCTCCGGACGCGTGTCCCTTGCGCGAATCCGCCTTGCCGGCGCCGGGGACTGGCGGCACCACCTTCGCGTCGGCCGGGCTCGCCGACGCCGGCGCCGTCCATCCGCCCCCCTTCGTGGCACGCGCCACCCATTCGTTCGCGCCGTCGCGCACCGCGAGCCGGAGATCGTCGTTCGCCAGATCGAGGCGGGCCGTGCGGTCGAGCGGATCCACGCCCCGGAAACTCCGCAGTCCCGGGAAGCGTCGCGCGAGGCCGGGCGGCACGGTGCGCGAATCGCGCAGCTCGAAGGTGGACGAGGCGCCGTCGCCGACAGGCAACTCGACCGGCACGCCCGAATCGGGTGCGCCGATGGGCAGCGCGAGCAGGGCGTCGCGCAGGGCGTCGGACGAGGCGTCGGCCGCCACGGCGGCGGGTGACGCGATGACGGCGAAGAGGGTGAGGAGCAGGGCGAAACGGCGCATGACGGCTCGTGCTTGCGAGAGGAGCCGGCGAGCGTACGCAGCCGCACGGTCGCGCAATGCCGGCACGCGTCCTTTCGAAAGGTCGTTTTCGATATCACTGCTTGTCGCAATGCATCACAACGTCGAGGGCGGAGCCCGCGTGGGGCGGTGCTACCATGGCCGCTTGCGCGGAGCCCGACGGCCCGCCAGCGCTCTTCCTTCCGTTATCACGTCCCACAGGATCCCATGGCCATCTCCGAGGAACTGAGGCAAGCCGCTCTCGAATACCACCGCCTTCCCCGTCCGGGAAAGATCAAGGTCACGCCGACCACGTCGCTGCTCACCCAGCGCGACCTGTCGCTCGCGTACTCGCCCGGCGTGGCCGCGGCGTGCGACGCGATCGTGGCCGATCCGCGCGAAGCGGCGGACCTGACCGCGCGGTCCAACCTCGTCGCCGTGATTTCCAACGGCACCGCGGTGCTCGGGCTGGGCAACATCGGCGCGCTGGCGAGCAAGCCGGTGATGGAAGGCAAGGGCGTCCTGTTCCAGAAGTTCGCCGGCATCGACGTGTTCGACATCGAGATCAACGAGACCGATCCCGACAAGCTGGTCGACATCATCGCCAGCCTCGAGCCCACGTTCGGCGGGATCAATCTCGAGGACATCAAGGCACCCGAGTGCTTCATCGTCGAGCGCAAGCTGCGCGAGCGCATGAAGATCCCCGTGTTCCACGACGATCAGCACGGTACCGCGATCATCGTCGGCGCCGCCGTCATCAACGCGCTGCTCGTCACCGGCAAGAAGATCGAGGACGTGAAGCTGGCGACCACCGGCATGGGCGCGGCGGGCATCTCCTGCGTCGACATGCTGGTGACGCTCGGCATGAAGAAGGAGAACATCCTCGCGTTCGATCGCGACGGCGTGCTTCACAGCGGCCGCACCGATCTGGACCCCGACAAGCAGCGTTACGCGCGCGACACCGACAAGCGGACCCTCGCCGAGATCGTCGAGGGCGCGGACATCTTCCTCGGCCTTTCCGCCGGCGGCATCCTCAAGCCGGAGATGGTCGCCACGATGGCGGAGCGCCCGATCATCTTCGCGCTCGCGAACCCCAATCCGGAGATCCTGCCGGAAGACGCGAAGGCGGTGCGCCCGGACTGCATCATGGCGACGGGCCGTTCGGATTACCCGAACCAGGTCAACAACGCGCTGTGCTTCCCGTACCTCTTCCGCGGCGCGCTCGACGTCGGCGCGTCCGTCATCAACGAAGCGATGAAGGTGGCCTGCGTGCAGGCCATCGCCGAGCTGGCGCGTCGCGAGTCGTCGGACGTCAGCGCCCGCGCGTATGGCGGCAAGCCGCCGAGCTTCGGTCCGGACTACCTGATCCCGCAGCCGTTCGATCCGCGCCTCCTGATCCAGCTGCCGCCGGCCATCGCGCGCGCCGCGATGGACTCGGGCGTGGCCGAGCGTCCGATCGAGGACTTCCCGGCGTACATCGAGAAGCTGACGAGCTTCGTCTTCCGCACCGGGCTGCTGATGAAGCCGGTGTTCGATCGCGCGAAGGCCGATCCGAAGCGCGTCGTCTACGCCGAGGGCGAGGAAGAGACCGTGCTGCGCGCCGTGCAGACCGTCGTCGACGAAGGGCTGGCGCGCCCGATCCTCGTCGGCCGTCCCGACGTCATCGAGAAGCGCATCGCGCGGGCGGGCCTGCGCATGAAGCCCGGAGTCGACTTCGAGATGTGCAACATCCACTCGGATCCGCGCTTCGAGGACTACTGGCGCCTCTACCACTCGATCATGGAGCGTCGCGGCGTCACGCCCGCGTCGGCCAAGGCCGTGGTCCGCTCGCGTCCCACGGTGATCGCGGCGCTGATGGTCGAGCGCGGCGAGGCCGACGCGATGATCTGCGGCCTCGTGGGCACGTACCAGAGCAAGCTCGATTACATCTGCGACATCATCGGCCTGGACGAGGGCCTCGCCGAGGCCTCGGCCATGGCGGCCGTCGCCACCGAGAAGGGCACGTTCTTCTTCCTCGACACGTACGTGCAGGAGGACCCGACGGCCGCGCAGATCGCCGAGGCGACGCTCCAGGCGTCCATCCGCCTGAAGCTGTTCGGCATCCAGCCCAAGATCGCGCTGCTCTCGAACTCCAACTTCGGCAGCCGCGAGACGCGCAATTCGCGCAAGATGCGCGAGGCGCTCAAGCTGATCCGCGAGCGCGTGCCCAAGCTGGAAGTCGAGGGCGAGATGCAGGCCGACGTGGCGCTCACCCCCGAGCTCCGCGAGCGGATCTTCCCGAACTCGCGGCTGGAGGGTAAGGCCAACGTGTTCGTCTTCCCGAACCTCGATGCCGCCAACACGGCCTACAACATGGTCCGCGTCCTCTGCGACGGCGTCGTGATCGGCCCGATCCTCATGGGCGTGGCCAAGCCGGCGCACATCCTGACGCCGCAGGCCACGGTCCGTCGCGTGGTCAACATGACCTCGGTGGCGTGCGTCGAAGCCCAGATCCGCGCAGGCAAGCCCCGGACCGTCGTAACCGATTGATTTGAAATGCTGACCGGCGTGCTCCTCAGATAGGAGCGCGCCCTGCGCTCGACATGTTTCGAGGCCGGCGCCCGGAGCTGGCGCGCCGGCCTTGAGGACAGGGGCGAAGAGCGGTCGCGCGCAGGGCGCGCTCCTACGAAGGTCACGGCTGGGTAGGGTTTGACACGATCCAAACCGCCATACGGCCGCGTATCCGGAAACGTTGCGCTATCATGGAAAGGTTTTCCCGCCACCCCAGCGGCCTCCTTCAGTCCCCATGAGCGCGCGTCACGCGCGAGCGGAGCATCCATGGACCAGATCGACGATTCCCTGAATCAGGACCTCGACCCCACCGAAACCCGTGAATGGGTCGAGTCGCTCAACGCCGTCATCAACCACGACGGCACCGAGCGCGCGCACTTCCTGCTGGAGCGCATGGTCGACTCCACGCGTCGCGCCGGCGGCTACCTGCCGTTCGATCCGACCACCGAGTACGTCAACACCATCCCGCCGCACATGGAAGCGCGCAGCCCGGGCGACGCCGCGATCGAATGGCGCATCCGCTCCCTGATCCGCTGGAACGCGCTGGCGACGGTCGTGCGCGCCAATCGCAAGCCGGGCGACCTCGGCGGCCATATCTCCAGCTTCGCCTCGTCGGCGACGCTGTACGACGTCGGCTTCAACCACTTCTGGCGCGCGCCGAGCGCCGACCATCCGGGCGACCTCGTGTTCCACCAGGGCCACTCGGCCCCGGGCGTGTACGCGCGCTCGTTCCTGGAAGGCCGCCTGAGCGAAGACCAGCTGGACCTCTTCCGCATGGAAGTGGCCGGCAAGGGTCGTGGCCTGTCGTCGTATCCGCACCCGTACCTGATGCCGGACTACTGGCAGGCGCCGACCGTCTCGATGGGCCTCGGTCCCATCCAGGCGATCTACCAGGCGCAGTTCTGGAAGTACCTCGAGCACCGTGGCCTGATGCCGAAGACCGATCGCAAGATCTGGTGCTTCATGGGCGACGGCGAGTCGGACGAGCCGGAATCGCTGGGCGCGATCGCGCTCGCCGGCCGCGAGGGCCTCGACAACCTGATCTTCGTCATCAACTGCAACCTCCAGCGCCTCGATGGTCCGGTTCGCGGCAATGGCAAGATCATCCAGGAGCTGGAAGGCGTCTTCCGCGGCGCGGGCTGGAACGCGATCAAGGTCGTCTGGGGCAGCTACTGGGATCCGCTCCTGGCGCGCGACACCTCGGGCAAGCTGCGCCAGCTGATGATGGAAACGGTCGACGGCGAGTACCAGGCGTGCAAGGCCTTCGGCGGCGCGTACACGCGTGAGAAGTTCTTCGGCAAGTACCCGGAGACCGCCGCGCTCGTCGCCAACATGTCCGACGACGACATCTGGCGCCTCAACCGTGGCGGCCACGATCCGCACAAGGTGTACGCGGCGTACCATGCGGCCGTGAACACCACGGGCATGCCGACCGTGATCCTCGCCAAGACGGTGAAGGGTTACGGCATGGGCGCCGCCGGCGAGTCGCAGAACCCGGCGCACAACACCAAGAAGATGGACGACGAGGCGATCCGCGCGTTCCGCGACCGCTTCAACATCCCCGTGCCCGACGACAAGCTCGCGGACGTGCCGTTCTACCATCCGGGCAAGGACTCGGAGGAAGTGCAGTACATGCTCGAGCGCCGTCGCGCGCTCGGCGGTTCGCTGCCGCAGCGTCGCCGCAAGGCCGACCAGTCGTTCAAGGCGCCGTCGCTCGACGCCTTCGAGCAGATCACCAAGGGCTCCGGCGATCGCGAGATCTCGACCACAATGGCGCTCGTTCGCGGCATGAACCTCATGCTCCGAGACAAGGAGCTCGGTCCGCGCATCGTGCCGATCGTCGCCGACGAAGCGCGCACGTTCGGCATGGAGGGCATGTTCCGCCAGATCGGCATCTACGCGCCGTTCGGCCAGAAGTACCGTCCGCAGGATGCCGACCAGCTGCTGTACTACCGCGAGGACCAGAAGGGCCAGGTGCTGCAGGAAGGCATCAGCGAAGCCGGCGGCATGAGCGCCTGGCTCGCGGCGGCGACGAGCTACAGCGTCAGCAACACGCCGATGCTGCCGTTCTTCATCTACTACTCGATGTTCGGCTTCCAGCGCATCGGCGATCTGTGCTGGGCGGCGGGCGACATGCGCGCGCGCGGCTTCCTCATCGGTGGCACCTCGGGCCGCACCACGCTCAACGGCGAAGGCCTGCAGCACGAGGACGGCCATTCGCACCTGCTCTCCGGCGCGATCCCGAACGTCGTGTCGTACGACCCCACGTTCTCGTACGAGCTGGCGGTGATCCTGCAGGACGGCACGCGCCGCATGATGCAGGAGCAGGAAGACGTCTACTACTACATCACCGTCATGAACGAGAACTATGCCCACCCCGACCTGCCGAAGGGCAGCGAGGAAGGCATCGTCAAGGGCATGTACCTGTTCAAGGACGGCGGCAAGGCGAAGAAGAACGAGCCGCGCGTGCAGCTGATGGGCTCGGGCACCATCCTGCGCGAAGTCATCGCCGCGGCGGAGCTGCTCGAGAAGGACTTCGGCGTCACGTCCGACATCTGGTCGGTGCCGAGCTTCTCGGAAGTGCGTCGCGAAGGCTTCGACGCCGAGCGCTGGAACCGTCTGCATCCGGAAAGCCCGCAGCGCGTGCCGTACGTCACCGGCCTGCTGGCCGATCGCCAGGGTCCGGCGATCGCCGCCACCGATTACGTCCGCGAGTTCGCCGACCAGATCCGTGCGTTCATGCCGGACGGCATGCGCTACACGGTGCTCGGCACGGACGGCTACGGTCGTAGCGATACCCGCGCCAACCTGCGTTCCCACTTCGAGGTCGACCGCTACTGGATCGCCCAGGCCGCGCTCGCCGCCCTCGCGAAGGAAGGCAAGGTCAACGCCAAGGACGTCAGCCGCGCCATCAAGGAATACAAGCTCGACATGGACAAGCCGAACCCGATGACGGTCTGACCGCCATCGAATGCTGACGCGACGAAGGCCGGAGCGATCCGGCCTTCGTCGTTTTCGCATCACGCCTCGTCCATACTGCGGCTGCTATTACCTGTGCCACAACGATTCAAGGGTCGCTCCGTCATGCGCATCGCACTTCCGGCCATCGCCGTTCTCGCCATCACCGCCTGTGCCACCGGTCCCGTCGAGCATGGCTCGCGCTCGCGGCTGCTCTACATCGCATCGACCAAGGCGCCGTGCACGAACGGTGTGATGAAGACGGAATGCCTGCAGTACCGCGAGGAGCCGACGCAGCCCTGGCAGCTCAATTACGCGCCCGTGGAAGGGTTCGAATGGAAGCAGGGCAACGAGTACCTGCTGAAGATCACCGAGGTGCACGCCAGCGACGCGCCTGCGGACGCGTCCCGCGTGACATGGCACGTCGACAAGGTGGTCGAGCAGCACCCCGTTCCCTGACGCGCGTTTCGCGAGGCCAAAAAAAAGCCGGGATCGCTCCCGGCTTCGCCCTGCCCTGCAGGAGGCTTCAATCGTCGTCGCGCAGCGCGTGGCGGATCAGCAGGAACGTCCCGATCGCCGCGGCGGCGATGCCGATGGTCACACCCGGATTGCGGCGCACCTGCTTGCGCAGCTTGCGGTACTGGTACGTCGCCTCGTCGGCGAAGTCCTCGGCGAGGTAACGGACGCGCTTGCCGTTTCCGCGGCTGGCGAGCTTGTTGGTGACGCGCCGGCTGCGTTCCAGCAGGTCGCTGCCGACACCCGTGGCCTCGTCGGCGTAATGACGGACGCGGCCGGAAACGCCGTTGACGGCGCTCTCCACCTGACGTGCGAATTCGCGATTTCTGCTCATCGGAAGGCTCCCTGTGAAGCTCGTTACTGACGGGTCCCGACTTTGCGTTCGCTGCCGTGAGTACGATGTAAACGTGGGAAGCCGGATTGAACAGGCATTCAGCGTGCGAGTGCGTACTCGCCGCCGCGCTCCAGCGCCGCGCGATAGGCGGGACGCGCATGGATCCGCGCGAGGAACGCCTTCAGGCGCGGCCGCGAGGCGTCCAGCCCGGCACGGCTCGCGGCGGCCTCCAGCGGGAAGCTCATCTGGATGTCCGCCGCGGTCAGGGTGTCTCCCGCGAAGTAGTCCGCGTCGGCGAGCTGCGATTCCAGATAATCCAGGTGCAGCTTCAGCTGGGGGTCGACGAAGGTCTTCTGCGCCCCGCGCGCGAGCATGCGCGCGATCGGCTTGGCGAAGAACGGCACCGGCGCGGTCTCCATGCGGGTGAAGACGAGCTTCAGCAGGAGCTGGGGCATCGCCGAGCCTTCCGCATAATGCAGGAAATAGCGGTAGCGAAGCGCTTCCGGCGTCCCGGCCGCGGGCCTGAGCCGCCCTTCGCCGTAGCGGTCGACCAGGTATTCCACGATCGCGCCGGACTCGGCCACCGTCACGTCCCCGTCCACGACGACTGGCGACTTGCCGAGCGGATGGACGTCGCGCAGCGCCTTCGGCGCAAGCATCGTCTTCGGGTCGCGCTCGTAGCGGACGATCTCGTAGGGGAGGCCGAGTTCTTCCAGCAGCCAGAGCACGCGCTGCGATCGCGAGTTGTTGAGGTGGTGGACGACGATCATGTGCCGGCTCTCTCATGAGGGAGCCGGCAGCGTAACAGGTGCGGTCAGCCGGCCGACGTCAACGATGCCTGCAGTTTCTTCACCTGATCCGGAAACGCCTTGCCTTCGGCGGCCGTGGTGGCGGCGACCACCTTCTTCGCCTCCGCGTCGCGATTCGTGGCACGCAGCGCCTTCACCTGGTAGGTCGCGACGACGATGCGGTTCGCACCGTAGGCTTTCTTCGCGGCCGCATCGAGATAGGGAAGGGCTTCGGCCGCCTTGCCGCTTTCGACCAGGCGCCTGCCGTAGCGATAGTTGTAGACGTAGTCGTCGGGCCAGGCGGCGATCAGCTGCTTCTCCAGCGTGTCGAGTTCATCGCCGGCCTTCGCGCGGACGAGGTAGACCCGAAGGTTGTCGGCGAGGTTGCGGTCGCTGCGGAGATCGCCGTGGAGCTTCTCGCGGCTGAGATCGATGGCCTTGCGCAGGACCGCCTGCTCCCCGGCGGTATCGCCGAGGGCCGCGTCGAGGTCAGCGGCGGTGAGTACCGCGCTCCGCTGATCGGCGCACGCGGGCGCGGCGGTGAAGACCTGGGTGGACAGGAACGATTCGTACGGTGCCTTCTGCGGCGCGAGCAGTGTCTTGCGATCGGCGTCCGGCTGCGACTTGCTGGCGCCGACGAGGTCGTCGAGCACGTAGGGACGCTCGCAGCCGATGTCGCCGGCCAGCACCTTCGTCGCGGCATCGACGATGCCCTTGTCGTCCTTCGCGTCCTTCGCCTGCAGCAGCAGGAGGCGTTGCTTCGCCAACGCCACGCGCTTGTCCTTGTCGGACACGTTCCGCACCATCGGCGGCAGGGTGGCGAACCAGGCCATGCCCTCCTTGCCGGCATAGTGCAGCTGGTAGGTATCGAGCACGTCGGCGACCGCCGCCATCGAGCCCTTCGCCGCATCCGCCTTCAGCTTCGACAGGCGCGCGTCGCCGGACAGGATGCCGGCCACCTCCTTGTAGAACGTGTCGCGCGGACGCTCCGCGAGGATGCGGCCGAGCTCTTCGCCGTCGGGGCCGATGGCGACATAGGTGGGCAGGAAGTGGACGTTCCACTTCGTCATCCAGGCCTTGTCGGCCGGCTTGTCGGCATCCGCCTCGTAGAACACGACCTTGCTGTTGAGGTCGTCCCACTCCTTGCCGTTGAGCACGTGGCTCGCCATGAAGTAGCACGAGTAACACCACACCGCCTGGAAATCGACGAGGACCGGCTTGTTCTCGCGCTTGCCCTGGGCGAGCGCGGCGTCGAGGCTGGCGGGCGACGTATGCGCCGCGAACGCGGGCGCGGCGGTGAGAACGAGAATGGCGACGAGCAGGCGCTTCATGGTGATACCGTCCCCTTTTGGAGGTATAGACGGCCAACCAATAGCACGTTTTTTCGTCCGTGTCAGATGGTGCCGGTGGCGCCTTCGACCGGCTCCGGGTCGGATACCAGGCCTTGCCGGCGGCGCAGCGAGGGAAACCACCACATCCAGAGGCCCACCACGACCAGGGTGCCGATGCCGCCGATCAGGGTCGCGTTGACCGCGCCCAGGGCGGCGGCCAGCAGGCCGGATTCGAACTCGCCCAGCTGGTTGGAGGTGTTCACGAAGATCGCGTTGACCGCGCTGACGCGGCCGCGCATGTCGTCCGGGGTTTCCAGCTGGACGAGCGCGCCGCGGATGACCATGCTGACCATGTCGAACGCGCCGAGGGCGAACAGGGCCGTCACCGAAAGCCACAGGGTGGTGGACAGGGCGAAGACCAGCGTGGCCACGCCGAATCCGGCCACCGAGGCGAACATGATCGGGCCGACCCGGCGTTCCAGCGAATGGCGTGTCAGCCAGAGCGACATGAGGAGGGCGCCCACGGCGGGAGCGGCCCGGAGCACGCCGAGCCCCCAGGGGCCCGTGTGGAGGATGTCCTTCGCGAAGATCGGCAGCAGCGCCGTGGCGCCGCCCAGCAGCACCGCGAAGAGGTCGAGCGAGATGACGCCGAAGACCGCCGGCCGATGGCGGATGAAATGCACGCCCGCGAAGAGGGTTTTCAGCGTCGCCGGTTCGCGGCGCGGCGGCAGGTGGTCGTACGCCAGTCGCGTCATCAGCGCCAGCGCGACCAGGTAGAGCAGGGCGGATACGCCGTAGACCGTCGCGGCGCCGGCGACGTAGAGCAGGCCGCCGAGGGCCGGTCCGGCGATCATCGCGGCCTGGCCGGCCGCGGCGTTCGCGGCCATCGCACGCGGCAGCACCGTCGCCGGCACGAGCGCGGGCAGCATCGATTGCAGCGCCGGAAACTCGAAGGCCTTGGCGGTGCTCACGACGAAGACCAGCCCCAGGATGCCGGCTTCGTTCAGGTGCCCCGACAGGCTGAAGCCGGCGAGCAGGGCGATGGCGATCCATTCGACGGCCTGGCAGACCGTGACGATGCGGCGGCGATCGAACTGGTCGGCGACGTGACCGGCGGGGAGGGCGAGGAGCACCGAGGGAATGAACTGGGCGAGGCCGATGAGGCCGAGGTCGAGGGCACGGTGGGTGATCTCGTAGACCTGCCAGCCGACCGCGACCGACATCATCTGGAAGCCGAAGCTGGAGGCGTTCTTCGCGAACCAGAACTGCACGAAGGCGCGATAGCGAAGCAGCGACACCGCTCCGGGGGAAGATGGCGGCATGGGCGTTCCTTTGAGGCGATCCCCGATTTTACTCCCGGCCGCCGCGCGAAATTGATCGGCGCGGCCCTATCGGCGAAGCTAGGTCCTTTCCTGCCGGGGGTTCGCAAGATCATGCGCCGTATCGCCATCCTTCTCGCCAGCGCCGCGCTCGCCACCGCCTGTTCGTCGCCGCAGGACCAGCAGGCCGCGCAGGCGCCCGCCGCGAACAACCAGGCCGAGGAAGCGGCGAAGAAGCTCGAGACTTACCAGCAGCTCGTCAAACTGCACAACGACGGCCCGGCGGTGCAGCTCGGCCACGAGATCGTCGACAAGTATCCGGACACGCCGGCGGCGACCGAGGTGAAGAAGACGCTCGACGGGCTCGAAGCCAACTACAAGGCCACGAGCGAGAAGAATCGCCTGGCGGCGCTGTGGCTCTACCAGACCTCGCCCATGCAGGGCGGCACGCAGAGCACGGCGACGATCCAGTCGAGCCGGCCCACCGGCGACCAGACGGTACGGCTGATCCTGCGCCGCCACACCGCCTGGGGGCAGAGCGTGTTCCTCTATGCCACGAGCGGGAAGGGCTTCGTCTGCAAGGGCGACTGCTCGCTGAAGGCGACGTTCGACGGCAAGACGAAGACGATCAAGGCGTTCCGGCCGCCGACCGGCGAACCGGCGCTGCTGTTCCGCAACGACGCCCAGTTCCTGAAGGACCTGGCGAAAACGAAACGCCTGACCATCGACGTGGTCACCATCAGCCGCGGCGAAACCACGCTGACGTTCGAGACCGGCGGGTTCGATCCGGACAAGTGGACGGCGCTGCCGAAGAAGAAATGACCCGCACCGTCGCACCGGCGAGGGCCGGTACGACGATCAGTGCAGGAACAGCTTCTCGGTGATCCGCGTCAGCGGCCACTCGAGCATCGCGTTGAGCTTCGGCGGAAGATCCAGCGGACGCAGCAGCATCTTCACGGTCATCTCCGCGGGGATGTGCCGCTTGAGCAGGCCTTCCGCGCGCGCCGTGATCCGGCGGAACTCCGCGTCGTCGTGCGCCTTTTCCGGATAGCGCACGTTGAACACGTGGCGCAGCGCGATGTCGCTGTCCTCGTTCTTGATCTCGCGCAGGCGCTTGAGCAGCGTGCGGAAGGTGCTCAGGCGGCCGATGCGGTCGCGCGTGCGATAGACGCGGAAGTGCTGGTAGAAATGCTTGTAATGACGCACCTCGTCGCTCTTGATGAGGTTGGTCAGCTCGCGCAGCACGGGTTCGTCGGTGACGTCGTTGAGCGCGCGATAGAGGCTCGCGGTGCCCGTCTCCACGACGCAGCGCGCCGCGAGCTCGAGGCCGCGGTTGGGCTCCAGCTCCTCGGCGGTGCACACCGAGCCGTAATGCGCGAAGAAGTTGCGGAAGCCGGTATCCCAGTCGAACTCGGGCCAGACGTGCTTCACGTAGGCCGCGAGGGCGCGGCCGTGCTGGAGTTCCTCGTGCTCCCAATGATCGCGGAGCCAGCCCTGCAGTTCGTCGTCGCCGGCGAAATGGTCGACGAGGTTGTGCGTGTAGAGATCGGACCCGCTCTCGACGAACGACGAGCTGCAGAGCAGCAGGAAAAGGTCTTCGTTGGCCCTGACCTTCTCGATCTCGATGCGCGAGAGGTCCAGTTTTTCGAGCGTCCATGGCAAGGTGGCGGCATAGCTCACTGCGGGTGTTCCTCGATCACTTGGTCGTGCGCCCCCTTCGGGCAATGACCGGATTGTGACAAAGGCGGGCCGTCAGCGCACCACGGTGACCGGCACATGGGCTTTCGCGAGCACGTCCGTCGAGGTCGAACCGACCAGCCAGCGGGCCAGGGCGCCCCGTTCGCTGTGGCCGATCACGATGTGATCCACGCCGTGCCGGGCGACATAGGAGAGCAGGGCATCCCCGGGGCTCCCCTGGAGCAGCTCGACGTCGACCGGCACCCCGCCACCCTGCGCGAGGCCGGCGACCTCGTCCCGCAGCGCGCGCAGCCGATCGTCGCTGTTGTCGGTCATGAGCAGGGCGGAGACGTCCGCCCCGTTCTCCAGCTGTTCGACCCGGATCACGTGGACCTTCGCCCCGGCGCAGGCCGCCAGTTCGAGGGCGAAACCATAGGCCCGGCGGGCGGTCGCGGAACCGTCGTAGCCGACGAGGATGTTCTTGGGCATGGGGATGGCCTCCTGGGGGTTGGGTCGATCTTAGGCCGAGCCCGAAGTGTCGGCGAGGGCGCTTCACGAACCGTCCGACAAACCCTCTCGTTCGCTGAACGGCCCTCGCGACGCTCCGTGTTTCTTCACATTCGTGAGCGGAGAATCCGCCCCGTAAGTGGTTGCGAGCCACCATGCCGCGCCATTCGTCGTCACCTCAAAAGCAGGGAGAACCACACATGATCAAGCGCATCACGGGTATCGCCGCCGTCGTCCTGGCCGCCGCGGGCGTCTTCGCCGCCCAGCCGTCGGCTGCCGCCGAGGCCGCGACCAAGTGCCACATGACGTTCAGCACCACGGGCTGGGCCGCCATCTACAAGAAGGCCGACGGCCGCGGCCATGTCCGCTGCGATAACGGGCAGAGCGCGGACGTGATCATCCACGTGCGTGGCGGCGGCCTCACCGCCGGCAAGTTCAGCATCGAAGGCGGCAAGGGCGAGTTCACCAACGTCAAGGGCATCAGCGAGATCTACGGCGAATACGCGAGCGGCGGCGCCAACGCCGGTATCGTGAAGTCGGCCGAGAGCGCCGCGATGACCAAGGGCGAAGTGTCCCTGGCCGTCACCGGCACGGGCCGCGGCTTCAACCTCGGCGTCGACCTGAGCAAGTTCGAGATCGAGCGTCTCAAGTAAGGCGCCAAAGGCGCCTTACGTGTAGGAGCGGACCTGGCCGCGATAGCTTTAGCGAAGCATTCAAGGACCGACATCGCGCCACTGAACGATTGCTTTCAGGCCGCGCCAACCCGCCAAAGGCGCCTTACGTGTAGGAGCGGACCTGGCCGCGATAGCTTTTAGTGTCTCGACGATCGCGGCCGGGTCCGCTCCAACCGATCACCGAAGCGCCCCCAGGGGCGCTTTTTCGTGCGCGCCATCCCATCGTCGCCACGGCGAGTACACTCACGCGATTCCACTCGTCCAGAGGTTCCCCATGCGTCGCCTCCTCAGCCTCATCGCGTTGTCCCTCGTCACCGTCTCGGCCTGGGCCGCCGGCCCCGCCGTGGGCGACAAGGCCCCCGATTTCCGCCTCCAGGACCAGAAGGGCGACTGGCATACGCTCGAAACCCACCAGGGCAAGTGGCTCGTCCTCTACTTCTACCCGAAGGATTTCACGGCCGGCTGCACGACGGAGGTCTGCACCTACCGCGACGACACCGCCAAGCTGCACAAGGCCGGCGCGGTGGTCCTCGGCGTCAGCCTCGACGACGTGAAGTCGCACGCCGAATTCGCCGAGAAGTACCACGTGCCGTTCCCGCTGCTCTCCGACGCCGACAGCGCGGTCGCTGTGAAGTACGACGTGCTGACCACGACCCCGACCGGCAAGAAGTACGCCCGTCGCGAGACGTTCCTGATCGACCCCAGCGGCAAGATCGTCAAGGTCTACAAGGACGTCGATCCGGAAAAGAACTCCGGCCAGGTGCTCGCCGACATCGCGGCCCTCAAGAAGGCGGGTGCCTGATCGTGCCCGTCGCCATCTGGGGGCCGAAGCGTACGCGGCCCTTCGCGCTCTGGCGCATCGTCGTATGGATCATGATGCTGCTCGCCGCGGTCGGCTTCGTGATCCATGCGTTCGCGGCCGTGGTCAGCGCCGGCGCCATCGGGGCGGTGAGCACCGAGGCGCTGGCGGCCGGCGTGCCCGACCCGCGCGTGCGGCTGATGTGGTCGCTGGCTTATGCGCTCGCCGCGTTCGTCACGATCGCCGTCACGCTGTCGGCGCTGCGCTGGCGCGCCTGGAGCCGTTCCGTCCTGCGCGTGATCGCGCTCGTGCTCGCCGTCTGGTTCGCCTGGACGGCCTGGATCGAGTTCGGCCAGTGGAAGCAGGTCGGCGCGGTGCTGGCCCAGGCGGGGCTTTCGGCGGACGACCTGGCCGAGTGGACGCGCCGCCGGACGATCCTGCTTGCCGGCGTCGTGCTGAAACTCGTCTCGATACCGGTGCTCGCCTGGCTCGCATGGGTGCTCGGCACCCTCCGCGTCCGTCAGCAGTTCGCGGCACCTTCCCTCTGAGCGCGGTTCAGCCCCTATTCGCGCGCCGGCCGCTATCGAAGGGTTTTCCGGAAGGGCATCCATGAACGCACGCCGCCTGCTGACCTTCGCCATCGCGATCGGCGCCACGTGCGCCGCTTCCGCCCAGGATCTCGCCACGACGTGCCGTGTGGCGAGCACCTACGACCTGACCGTGAAGCCCGAGGCCCTGCTCTTCGACCGCGCCGACGGCGCGCCCCGCAGCGTGTCGATGCACGACGGCGCCCTGCGCACCGACGGCCGTGCGGTGACGTTACGTCCGGACGAGCAGGATCGCGTGGGCATGTTCGAAAGCCGCGTCCGCGCCCTGGTTCCCAGGGCGAAGGCGATCGCGAACGACGGGGTCGATCTCGCCGCCCGCGCCGTGCGCGACGAGGCGGCGACGGCCGCTCCGAACGCGGTGGCCAGCGGCGAGCTCGACCGCGTGCTCGACACGCGCGTGGCTGACATCAAGCGCCGCATCGCCGCGAGTCAGAGCACCCGCGACTGGCAGGAGGACGCGATGCGCGCCTACGCGCAGGAGATCGTCGCGGACGTCGGCCCCGTGCTGACCCAGGACGTGGGCAGCGAGGCGATGCAGCTGGCCATGAGCGGCGACCTGCAAGGCGCGGCCGCCTTGCGCGATCGCGTGGCCTCGGTATCGACGGGCGGTCAGGCTCGCGTGGTCGCCAGGCTGCAGGCGGCGCTGAAGCCTCGTATCCAGGCGCTGTGCCCGTCGATCCAGGAACTGGTGGACCTGCAGTCGGGCCTGAAAGATGCGTCGGGTCGGCCGTTGCAGTTACTCGAACTCGGTGAATGACCGCCCGCTGACCGGAATCCCTGACGTTTAGGACCGGCTAAGTGCCGTGGGTCTAAGGTCTGGCCCATGGAACGCACTTCGACCCGAGTGGTAAATGGCCTGATCAGGCGAGTGATTGCGGACCGCGACCTCTACCGGCAAGCCGCGCGCGGCGTCCGCGAACCCGGCCTCAAGGCCATCCTCGAAGAATCAGCCGATGCATTGACCGCGATCGCCGGCGACCTGCAGTCGCAGGTGACGGCCACCGGCGCCCGCCCGGCCACCGCGGGTGGCCCCATGAGCGGCGTGCGCCGGACGATGATGGAGGCGTCGGTGAAGCTTTCGCACGATCCCGACGTGACCTACATCCGCACCCTCGAGCAGATGGAGCGGCGCCTGCTCGATGCTTTCCTGAAACTCGAAGCGACATCGGGCGATCGCGCCCTGGTCGGACGCCACATCGCGCGTTTGCGCCTGCTGCACCTGGACATGACCAATCTGGGCGGCGCCGCCGGACGTTAGGCGGCGCGGAGCAGACCCAGCATGCGATGCAGGCAGCTGTCCGCCGACACCATGACCGGCTGCCGCGTCGCCAGCGTCTCGCGATCCGCGAAGAAGTTCGCGAATGCGATGGCATCGGCGGGATCCTTCCGCACGGCGATCTGCATGCCCTCGCGAAAGATGCCCCAGCCGTCGCTCGTATCGGCGATGTGGTAATCGATGATCTCTGTCACGTCGGCCTTCCTCTGCAGTCGGCTTAGGATTTCGCTGACAGGATGGCGGAACGCGCCGGCACCGCATATCAGACTAGTCTGAAAATGAAGGCCGGATTTTTCAGACGTTTCTCATTCCTCGACGACAGAAGACGCTGCGATACGTTCCAGCCGGACGATGAAGCGCTCGAGCGCCGCGCGTATCGCGGGCAGTGCCTCGAGGCCGGCCACAGGGTCGCCGCGCAGTAACGTCAGCAGCGCTTCCGCCTGCATGCACTCGGGCGAGTCGCCGAACATGCGCATGCCGCCGAGGACGCGGTGCACCCACGCCGCGGCATCGGTGGTATCGACGACCCGGTCCAGGGCCTCCAGGTCGTTGCGCGTGGAGGCGATGAACCGCTCGACCATGGCCGGGAGCAACGCGAGATCGCCATACGTGCCGACCCACGCGTCGTCATCCCATGGCATCGGCAGGGAGGCGGCGGACGCACGGCCGAGCAGGGCGTCCAACTCCGCGAGGCGGACCGGCTTGGTGACGAAGTCGTCCATGCCCAGCGCGAGGCAGCGCTCCCGTTCTCCCGGCATGGCGTTGGCGGTCATGGCCGCGATGCGAAGCGATGCGCCGCGCTCGCGCAAGGTCCGCGTCAACGCATAGCCGTCCATCACCGGCATGTGCAGGTCGGTGAGCAGGATGTCGACCTCGCGCGTCGCGAGCAGGTCGAGCGCTTCCCCGCCGTCGTGGACGACGTGACAGCGATGGCCGAGGCGTTCGAGCTGCACGGCGACGAGTTCGCGATTGATCGGGTTGTCCTCGGCCACGAGCACATCGAGCGGCCGTCCGGCATGCCGGGGTGCGTGTGTGCGGTTCTCGTTGGCGAAGCTTCCCGCCACGATGTCGAGAGCGATATCGAGTGTCACGCAGGTTCCGATGCCCTCGTCGCTCGTCATTTCGATGCGTCCGCCGAGCAATTCCATCAGGCGTCGGCATATCGCGAGTCCTAGTCCGCTGCCTCCGAAGCGGCGCGTGGTCGACGTTTCGGCCTGGCTGAAGGGCGCGAAGAGCCGTTCGACATGCTCCGCCGCGACGCCGATGCCGGTATCCCGCACGAGGATGCGCAGGTGCTGGCGCCCCTCCTCCGTGTCGACGACGTCGACACGGACGTCGATGCCGCCGGACGCGGTGAACTTGACGGCGTTGCTCACGAGGTTGAGCAGCACCTGGCGCAGCCGGGTCGCGTCGCCCATGAGCAACGGGGCGAGCGCGGCATCGATCGCCACATCGAGCGTGAGACCCTTCTCATGAGCACGCGCCCTGAACAGGTCGGCGACGGCGGTGACCACGTCGCGCAGGTCGAGCGGCGCGCGTTCGATGCTCAGCTTGCCGGCCTCGATCCGGGAGAAGTCCAGCACGTCGTCGAGGATGCGCAGCAGGCTCTCCGCGGAGTTCGACGCGGTATCGAGCAGGCGGCGCTGCCCGTGTTCCAGCGGCGTGTCCCCGAGCAGCTCGAGCATGCCGATCATGCCGTGCATCGGCGTGCGGATCTCATGGCTCATCACGGCGAGGAACTGGCTCTTCGCTTCCGCCGCCACCTCGGCGGCCCGTTTCGCTTCCGCGAGGTGTTCGGCGTGTTCGAGCCGGCGTCGCGTCTCTCTGCGCAGCCGGACATGGGCGTGAGCGAGACATCCGAGCACCGCGAGCAGCGCGAGGCCGAACGGGCCCGCTTTTCGCGCGACGTCGCGCCACGACCCGCCCCAGGTATAGACCGAGCGGAGCCAGGTGTTGCGCAGGGAGTGGGCACGGCGTTCCGGCACCGCGGCGAGCGCGCGGTCGAGCAAGGGGACGAGGCGGGCGAGGCGTCGGTCGACGGCGATGGAGAGTTCGGCGCGTTCGTCGGTCGCCGCCGCGAGCTTGAGCCGCGCCGCATGGTCGCGGCGCATGACGTACTCGGCGGTGGCGATGTCCCCCATGTAAGCGTCCGCGCGACCCGCCTCGACCGCATCGAGACCCTCCGCCACGGAGTGCACGTCGGCGGCGATGACGTCCGGAAGCGCACCGACCGCCCGGGCGATCGCCCCCTGCGACAGGTTCGCCACGACGCGCCGACCGGCGAGATCCGTCGAACCCGCGATCGGGGCCGCATCGGCCCGCGTCACGACGACGATGGGAAACTCCGTATACGGCGCGGTAAACACGAAGCGGCGACCGAGCGCGTCGTTGTAGCGCGAGGCCGAAGCGAGCAAGTCGATATCGCCCGCGGTGGCGCGGGCGACCGTGTCGGACCAGTCGCTCGTGCGCACGACGACATGGCGCAGGCCGAGCGATGTCAGCGCGTCGGCGAGGTAATCGAGCGCGAGTCCGGTGGGAATGCCGTCCTTGCCGTTGAACGAGATCGGCGCTGCCGTCGGATCCATGCCGACGCGCAACGGCGGAAGGCTGGCGAGCCATGCGCGATCGTCGTCGCTCAGCGGAGCGCGCTGGTCTGGCGCGTCGCAGCCCGGCGACTCCTGTCGTCCCCGAGCGTCTCGCTCCATGGCGTTCGCGGACGCGAGCGTGTCGGCCTCGCGTCGCTCCGGAGGTCCGATGTTCTCACACGCGCGCACCGGATCGGCATGAATCGCCCGCGCCTCATTGCCGGTAGAAAGGGGCGCCGCGTAAGCGTTCACGCAGGTCGCGGCGAGCCACAAAATGGGCAGTTTTCTCAATAGCGTCATGGCGTTCCTTCGACCACGCACAGGGGTTTCCTGTAATCTCCACGATGGTACGACGAGTAACACATCTCACGGAGGGCGGGTGCACCTTTCCGCCTGCGAGGAAACGCATGGTTCTGCGCACGATCATCGCCGACGATCACCCTGTGGTCCTGATGGGTACCCGCGCGGCGCTCGAAGGCACGGGCGATATCGACGTGGTCGGCGAGGCAGCCAATGGAGATCAGCTGGTCGATCTGCTGGCGACGCATCCGTGCGATGTCGTGGTCACCGATTTCTCGATGCCCGGCGGCCGCCACGGCGACGGCCTCGCGCTGATCGATCTGGTGCGTCGTCGCTATCCGCGCCTGCCCATCGTCGTCCTGACGATGGTGAACAACGCGGCCGTGCTCCACACGATGCGGTCGCGCGGCGCGCTCGGCCTGTGCGACAAGCGCGCACCGCTGAAGGAGGTCGCCGTCGCCGTGCGCCAGGCGGCGGCGGGTCGCGCATTCCTCAGCGACACGATACGACGCCAGTTCGACGCCGCGGGCGTGCACGACACCTCCGAGGTGGCGCGGTTGTCGGCCCGGGAGATCGAGGTCGTGCGGCTCTACGTCAGCGGCATGTCGATTTCGCAGATCGCCGAGCGGCTCAGCCGCAGCGTCAAGACCGTCAGCCGGCAGAAGCGCGACGCGATGCGCAAGCTCGGCATCGATCACGACAGTCGCCTGTCCGAATACGCGCGCGAGCGAGGCCTGGCCTCCTGACCCTGCCGGAAGTCACCGGTGACGAACGACCCGCGCGCGGACGGGCCGTCGGGGTTTAAACCATCCCCGTGTCGGGCGCATCCGACGTTGCGCCTATTCGTCCCCGGGGAGAAGGACCATGCGTCATCCGCTGATCGCCATCGCCATCGCCACCACCGCGGCATTCGCGTCCGCGTCCGCCAGCGCGGCGGGCGGCGCCAGTTTCAGCACGGACACCTGCCGGTACGACTATTCGACGCCCTTCGACGTGGACGTCACCGCTGCCGGCCTGTCGTTCCACCGGACGGACGGCAGCCCCGCGAAGGTGTTCCTCCACGACGGGACCCTTCGCGTCGACGGCAAACCGGTGACGGTGTCCGATGCCGACGCCGTGGCGTTGCGCCGTTACGAGGACGGCGTGCGGAAGCTCGTGCCCGAGGTGGCCGCGATCGCCCGCGAAGGCGTGTCGATGAGCTACGAGGCGATGACGAGCGTCACGCTCACCTTCGCGGAAGGCGACCAGCGTGCGGAGATCCTCGAGAAGCTCAAGCGCAAGCAGGCGGATTCGTTGCGGTCCATCGACGAGGGCATCGGCGCCGGGCACTGGTCGTCGAACCGCATGGCCGAGACGGTCGCGGGATCGGTGTCCGACGGCGTCGGCGAGCTCGTCGGTTCGGTGACGTCCAGCGCGGTGACGGCCGCGCTTTCCGGCGACACGTCGAAGGTCGCCGCGCTCCAGGCCCGCGCGGACTCGCTGGACAAATCGCTCAATCGCGAGATGAACAAGCGATCCAGGGCGCTCGAATCACGCACCGCGACGATCTGTCCGCGCCTCGACGCACTGGCCGAGCTGCAGCGCGCCTGGAAAGTACGCCTTCCCGACGGAAAGCCGCTGGAACTGATGACGATCAAGCCGAAGCACAGTGGCGACAACGACCACGACAAGGTCGCATCGTTCTGACGCCGATCCGTCTGCACTCACCTGGCTTCGGGTGGGAGCGCGCTCGCGCGCGAAAGGCGCTCGCGACAGCACCCGTCGCCGCGAGCATCACCGCACCGCCGCCACCCGATCGAGCCACGCCACCAGATTCGCCACCGTGTCGCCATGGAACGTCCGGTACATCTCTTCCGTGACGTAACCGATGTGCGGCGTCGCCAGCACGTTCGGCAACGTACGGAACGGATGGTCGGGCGGCAGCGGCTCCTCCGCGAACACGTCGATGGCCGCGCCGGCGATCCGCCGTTCGCGAAGGGCGTCGATCAACGCCGCCTCGTCCACGATGGGGCCGCGCGAACTGTTGACCAGGAACGCGGATGGCTTCATTGCCGCAAGCTGGTCGGCACCGACGAGGCCGCGGGTGCGGTCGCTCAGCCGCGTATGGATCGTGAGCACGTCCGATCGCGCGAAGAGCGCATCCTTCGGCACGCGTGTGGCGCCGGCCGCCGCCGCATCGTCGTCCGTGAGGTTCTGACTCCACGCGATCACGTGCATGTCGAAGGCCTGGGCGATGCGCGCGACGCGGGAACCGATCCTGCCGAGGCCGACGATACCGAGCGTCTTGCCGCGGAGTTCGGTGCCGAGACCCACCTGCCATCCTCCCGCGCGGACGGAGGCCGCCTCGGTCGCGATGCCGCGCACCAGGCCGAGGATGGCCGCCCAGGTGAACTCGATCGTGGGCGTGGAGGAGTAATGCGTGTGGACGACTTCGACGCCACGCGCCGCCGCGGCCTCCTCGTCGATCGAGGCGTTGCTTCCGCCGGTCGAGGCGATGAGCCGCAGGCGCGGCAGGGCCGCGAGGAGCGCCGCGTCCACCGGCGTGCGCTCGCGCATCACGCAGATGGCGTCGAACGGCGCGAGCCGCCGTGCCAGCGCTTCGCGATCGGCGAGGTGGTCGCGGAAGACCGTGACGTCGGCACGGCCTCGTAGTGGGGACCAGTCGGCGCTCGTCAGGGCGACGCCCTGATAATCGTCGAGTATCGCGATGCGCTTCGTCGCGTCGTTCATGAGGGCGTCCCGGTCAGGCCGGCTGGATGAGATCCCAGCCGTTGCCGTAAAGATCGTCGAAGACCGCGACGGTGCCGTACGCCTCGCTGCGCGGCGCTTCGCGGAAGTGCACGCCATGCGCGAGCATGCGCGCATGATCGCCGGCGAAGTCGTCCGTGTGCAGGAACAGGAATACCCGGCCGCCGCCCTGCCGGCCCACGCAGGCACGCTGCTCGTCGTTCACCGCGCGGCCCAGCAGCAGGCGCGTCGTGGAACCGCGCGGTCCGACCGTCACCCAGCGTTTGCCGTCGCCCTGCGGCGTGTCCTCGAACAATTCGAATCCCAGCGCGTCGACGAAGAAGCGGATGGCTTCGTCGTACTCGCGCACGAGGTAGGTGACGGCACCGAGTGAGGCCATGGGTCTGCTCGCGGGGAAGGGGAATGCCAAGCATCGCCGTTGAGTCGTCCCTGGGCAAGGCGCTGGTTCAGTGGGCGCGATGCTCGTCGTCCAGCGCCAGGCCACCGCCGAGGCCGAGGCCCGCGCCAGCGGCGCCTCCGAGCCCCGCGCCACCACCACCGCCACTTCTGCCACCACCGCCTTCTCCCTTGCCGCCGCCGTCGGCCTTGCCACGCGTACTGGCGACGACACGTGCCGGCCCCTGTTTCGGAATCGCGAGGTGTGTCGGTACGGGCTCGAGATCGAGCACCTTCCGGACGAAATCGCGCAACGACACGACGAGCGCATCGGTATGGATGGGCCGCCCGGCGGCGAGGTCGTTCGCCGCGCGCGCCGCGAGTTCCACCTGTTCCTCGGTGCCCAGCAGGATGATGTCCGAGAGCGCCGCTTCGACGGCGTCGCGCACGCGGCGTGCCCGCTCGCTGCGGCCGCCCGGATCCGTCGTGGGTGCGTCGGTGGCGTCCGCGCTCGCCGCGCGTTGCAGGATGTCGCGCAGGTGCGTCGGATCGACGCTGAGATCGCCGGTGAACGAGCCGCCTAGCGTCTTGTAGGCCGCGATCAGCGTGCGTAGCCGCTCGTTGATCTGCCGGTTTTCACGCTCCCGCCGCTGCTGCACCGTCTGCTGTGCGATCAGACGGATGCCGACGCCGATCAACGTCACCACGGCCAGCCCGATGAAGGTGGTGAGCAGGCCCTGCCAGGAACTGAAGTCGAGATTGCGCATGGAGGAATACTCGATTAGGTCTCACCGTAGCGACAGGCTCGATGAACGGCCGGAGTTCCACGAAGACAAGCCAGTAGGTAGTGAGCGGGAATCGGTGAAATCCGACCTGCCCCGGCGCCCTCTCCCGGCAGATGTTGTGCTCATGGAAAGCCAGTATACGCGGGCTGGATGAGCACCTCCTTTAGCAGCGTTCAAGACAATCAGGGGACTTCATGAACTACCGGATCATAATCGGCATGTTTGCCATTGCGTTTGCGTCGGGGGCAGTCGCGTCCGATCTCTTAAGCAGGGCGGAGGAGCGAGTGAACGTTATGACAGCGGCCATTCGTTCGAAAGACCAACTCCATGCTCACTTGAGCTCCGACCCAACATCGCCTCTCCTCGCGTTAGAGCCTTCGAAGCGAAAGTCTTTCGTTGAATCTCTTCTTTTTACCGACGCAGGTCTCGCGTCATATTCGTTCCTCGAACTCGAAGGCCTACCCTCGACGAGCATTTATAGGATTCTTACGCTCTTCGGAGTGCAGGCAGATACGGCCGATATACGTCGTTCAGTGGGTTTCGAAGACGCAGAGGTCGAGAACATCCTCAAGCGATACTCGCAGCGACCGAGAGATAACTTGCATAGGATGTGCGTTATTTCGCCGCATCGGCCGACTCGATGCGTGCCAAACACAGGAAGTCGTTGTCCGGCAGGCTGTGGCGTCGAAGGCCAGGATCCACGATGAATTGCGGTCGCGGTGACCTGGAGCGCCGGCGCTCGGCTCGCAGCCTCTGACATGGTCCGTCTCTCACGTTTACTGAAACGGGAGTCGGACCTTCGTCAATCAACCGGCGGATGGTTCGAATGTTACTTCACCTGAGCATGGCCTTTCTTTTGTCGACGTCAGCGGACGTATTTCCACCTGACCATTCGAGAGGGGTTTGGAGCGATCTGGCCATCATACGGAGCCAGAGTGACGAGCCCTCGGACAGAGCGCTGCTGTTCGCGGAGCTGTACCAACGAAGGCTTGCTCGCGAGCTGAGGAATCTGCCTGCGCTTCCTGAAGCCGAATTGCGTGATTTGTTTCTCGTGCTGGACGCGGCATCGCGACTCTCGTCGGTTGCCGACTATGCCCGGCGCGCCGACTACCTGGACGGGATGCGCGCGGTCGTCGAGGAGCTTGGTCGGCGGGGGACCCGGCGGGAGCTGGAACTGGAAAAATATCTCGAGGCACTGGTGGCGCGCCGGCGGTTCGATGATGCCAGGCGCATGGAGACCCTTGTCGATCCATCCGTCTTCCGTCGGTACAGTGGTTTCATGCAGCAAGGACGGCGCGTGTTCGAGGGGCGTTCGGGATATACCTTGGGACGTGGGGGGAAGCTCAGGCATCGAGCGATCGAACTCCCTGACGATGGATCCTATGTTGTCGTCGTCATTGGTTGCCACATCGCGGACAGGGCAGCGAAGGCGCTTTCGCTGGATCCGCGGCTCGCAGGGGTACTAGGGGGGCCGCGCGTGGTGTGGTTGCTCGGCGATGCCGAAACCGACATCGATGTGATCAGGCAGTGGAAACAGGATTTCCCCGCCTTCAAGGCCCATATTGCCTTCGACAACGCGTCGTGGCCGGGGATCGACTTAGCTTCGACCCCGTCGTTTTTCTTCTTCCGGCGTGGACAGTTGGTCCAGACCTTGGTCGGCTGGGGGGCGACCGTTGGTCCTGAGCAAGTGGCGGACGCGTTCGAAACCATAGGCCTGCTCGAGCCATCTCAAAAGTCGGGCAGTTCGGCGGAAGGACGGCCTGTCGATTCTCGGTTAGCCGGAGCCGGCCGGCGTTAGCTACGGCGTTTCCGGCAAGAGGTGGCGCGACGGTGCCGGGCCATGACTTCCAGCACATCGGTGCCGCATCGTGCGCCCGGATACTGCGGGCTCCACCGGCGAGGCATTCGGTATGGACGTGCAGGCTTTCCTGGGCAGTTCCGTTTCCCCCGCCCGCCGCTCGCGGCGATCGTGGCCTTGTCTCGCCTTCGTCGGGCTGAGTCTCGCCGCGGCCGGCGTGACCGCGACCGACGGGCCGCTCGCCGCGCTCGACCATGGCCTTCGACCGACGGTCGTCGCGCCCGGCGAACATATCCCGCGCTGGTCGATCGAAGAACGCATGCGGTTCCATAAGGTGCCTGGCGTCGCGGTGGCCGTGCTGAAGAACGGTCGTGTGGCGCAGGTTCGCGGTTACGGGGTGAAACAGGCAGGTACGAGCGACCGCGTGGACGCCGACACGCTGTTCTCGGTCGGCTCGATCAGCAAGGTCGTCACCGCCACGACGACCCTTCGGCTCGCCGCGCAGGGCACGCTCGACCTCGATCGCGATGTCGACGCCTACCTGAAACGCTGGAAGCTTCCCGCATCGCCCGCCGTGCCGCATCCGGAGGTCAGTCTGCGCATGCTCATGTCGCACACCTCGGGACTGGGCGTGCACGGCTTCGCGGATTACCAGCCGGCCGATCCCCTGCCGACGCTCGTGCAGGTGCTCGACGGTCAGCGTCCCGCCAAGGGTGAAGCGGTGCGATTCAAGGCCGCCCCTGGCAGCGTCGACGACTATTCGGGTGGCGGTGTCACCGTCGAGCAGATGGCGATCGAGGACGCGACCGGTCGCCCTCTCGGCGACGTCGCTCGGGATCTCGTGCTGACGCCGCTGGGCATGCGTCGAAGCACCTACGAGAGTCCGCTCTCCGCCACACGCGGCAACATCGCCAAAGCCCATGACGCCAGCGGCGCGCCGACGGCGCTCCCGCGCGGATGGGAGAGTTTCGCGGAGGCCGGCGCCTCCGGCCTGTGGACGAGCGCGAACGACCTGGGGCGATTCGTCGCCGCGATCATCGGCAGCTACCGTGGCACCGACTCGTTTCTCCCCCAACCGCTGGCGACCGACATGCTGACGGAAGTCTCGCCCGGCCCGTTCGGTCTCGGCCCCCGCCTGGGCGGCGAAGGGCGTGGTCGCTACTTCTTCCATCTCGGAGCGAACGAAAGTTATCTCGCCCTCATGCAGGGATACCCGGAGACCGGCGACGGCTACGTCATCCTCACCAACGGCGCGAACGGCCTCGCGCTGATCGCCGAGGTGCGCAACGCGCTCGACGACGCGACCGGGCTGGGCGCGCGACCGCCGGTGATGACGATCAAGCCACGCGTGCCACCCGCGCCGGACTTCGCCGGCACGTACCGCCTCGACGCGTCGGTACCGATCGACGTGCGCCGCGCGCTCGCCGACAGCTTCGAGCATGCGTCGCTGGACGTGACGGTGAAGGGCGACGCGGTCTCGCTCACGTTGCCTGGACAGGAAAAGCCCGTCGTGCTGCAGGCCCTTGGCCCCGCGCAGTTCGTGCAGTCCGGCATCTACGTCTTCCGCTTCGAGTTCCGCCGTGACGCCTTCGGCAAGGTGCGCGGCCTGACGGTATCGATGCCGGAGACGGAATCGGTGGCGTATTACACCAAGGATGTCGCACCGGAGCCCGGTGCTTAGCGGTGCGTGGCGACATGTCGTCGCTAGTGCAGCCGCTCAGAGTGGGCGCATCAGAAGAGCAAGGGACAAGGAAATCATGAAGACCGCTACGAAGCCGTCGAGCAGGCGCCACGCCGAAGCGCTGCGAAACACCGGCACCAGCAGGCGGGAACCGTAACCCAGCGCCGAAAACCACGTCACGCTCGCGAGGCATGCGCCACCAGCGAACGCCCACCGCGATGCGCCGGGATACTGGGTCGAGAGACTCCCCAGGAGGACCATGGTGTCCAGATACACGTGCGGATTGAGGAACGTGAAGGCCAGGCACGCCAGCAGCACCCGACGCCAGCTCTTTTCTCCGGCGGAGCCCGGCGCCAGAGCCCCGCTTCCATGCCAGGCCCGGCGGGCCGCCATCCACCCGTAGATCGCCAGAAACGCTGCACCGCCGAAGCGCAGCGCCTGGAGGAGGGCCGGCCACTCGCGGACGAGCACCCCGACGCCCGCCGTGCCGCTCACGATCAGGAGGATGTCTCCAAACGCGCAAGTGCACACGACGAGGCCGATGTGTCGTTGCAGCAGGCCCTGCCTGAGGACGAAGGCGTTCTGCGAGCCGATGGCGATGATGAGGCCGGCACTCGCGAAGAAGCCGGCAACGGCCGCAGCAATGGACATGGAACGCACTCGAAGGGACGGCGCGTCAGATTGCATCGTCCCCGTCGGTTAGGAAAACTAATAATTCTGTAGAGTGTTTAGAAGTTCTAAGCAGAGGCGTCGTCGATGGATCTGCTGCATCCGCAACTTGCCGCATTCGTGGCTGTGCTTGACGAAGGTAGTTTCGAGGCTGCGGCGCAGCGTCTGTCGGTGACCTCATCTGCCGTCTCGCAGCGGGTCAAGGCGCTTGAAGATCGGCTAGGCCAGGTGCTGATCCTGCGCCAGATTCCGTCTCGCCCGACGCCTGCCGGCGAGCACTTGCTGCGGCGGGTGAGGCCGATGCAGGCGCTCGAGGCCGAGGCGCTGGCGGATTTCGCGCCGGCCCGAGAGTCGGGGCCGCGGTCCGTCGCGATCGCGGTGAACGATGACTCCCTGCAGACGTGGTTCCTGGGCGGACTGGCCGAGCTGCATCGACGCTTCGGCTACCTGTTCGATGTCCGGGTGGACGATCAGGATCACACCCTCCAGATGCTTCGAGACGGGACCGTGTTGGGCGCCGTCACGGCAGAGGCCCGGGCCATCCAGGGATGCAACGTCCATCCGCTCGGCACGATGCGTTATCACGCGATCGCATCGCCGGCATTCTCGAAAAGGAACTTCCCGGACGGGTTGAACGCGGAAGCCCTGGCGACAGCCCCCCTCATCGTGTTCAACCGCAAGGACGACCTGCAGTGGCGCTTCATGCGACGCATCACCCGCGCGCGTTTGTCTCCACCCACGCACTACCTGCCGACCGCCACGGGATTCGTCGAAGCCGCCGCGCTGGGACTCGGCTGGTGTCTGGCCCCGGAGTCGTTGATCGCCCCGGCGGTCGAAGCAGGACATGTGGTCAATCTCGACCCAGGGCGATGGCTGGACGTGTCGTTGTACTGGCAGTACGCGGCGGTGCGCTCGGACACGCTGGAGCACATTGGCCGCGCGATGCGCGAAGCGGCCCGGACTGCGCTACGACCGTGATCATGTCCGGGAAGGCGACGAGACGGGCGAAAGACATGGCCGCCACGGACATCCGGGTCGCGACTCGCTGGCGCAGGCGGTATGAAGCATGTGCCGTACAATGGCCGACCACCCTCCTGACGCGCGGTCCAGCGAAGCATGGGGGTACTTATCGGGGTACCTTTACAGATACCCCCTGTCACGTGGCAATGAAAACAATCGGTTAGGTCCGCTATGCTGCTGATGATCGACAACTACGACTCCTTCACCTTCAACCTCGTCCAGTACCTCGGCGAGCTGGGGCAGGAGGTCAAGGTGGTGCGGAACGACGCCCTGACGGTCGCCGACATCCGGGCGCTGAAGCCTTCGCGGATCATGATCTCGCCGGGGCCGGGCACGCCGGACGACTCGGGCGTGTCGATCGACATCCTGCGCGAGATGGCCGGGGAGCTGCCGATCTTCGGGGTCTGCCTGGGCCACCAGGCCATCGGCCAGGTGTTCGGCGGCAAGGTGATCCGCGCGCGCGAGATCATGCATGGCAAGACCTCGCCGGTCCGGCACCTGGGGCAGGGCGTGTTCGCCGGCCTGCCGGATCCGTTCGAGGCGACGCGCTACCACTCGCTGGTGGTGGAGAAGGACTCGGTGCCGGACTGCCTCGAGGTGACCGCCTGGACGGAGCGCGAGGACGGCTCGATCGACGAGATCATGGGCCTGCGCCATCGCACGCTCGACATCGAAGGCGTGCAGTTCCACCCCGAGTCGATCCTCACGCAGCACGGCCACGACCTGCTGCGCAACTTCCTCGGCATGCCGCTGCCGCTCGCCGCGTAAGGATTTCCCGTTCCATGCCCATGACTCCCTCCGAGGCGCTCCAGCGCACGATCGAGCATCGCGAGATCTTCCACGACGAGATGATCGAGCTGATGCACCAGATCATGCGCGGCGACGTCAGTCCGCTCATGACGGCCGCGATCCTCACGGGCCTGCGCGTGAAGAAGGAAACCGTGGGCGAGATCACCGGCGCGGCGCGCGTGATGCGCGATCTCTCCGCGAAGGTCGACGCCGGCCCGCACCCGCATTTCCTGGACATCGTCGGCACCGGTGGCGACGGCGCGTCGTCGTTCAACATCTCGACCGCGTCGATGTTCGTCGCGGCGGCGGCTGGCGCGCGCGTCGCGAAGCACGGCGGCCGCAGCGCCTCGTCCAAATCCGGCAGCGCGGATGTCCTGGAGTCGCTGGGTGCCCGGATCGACCTGCTCCCGGCCCAGGTGGCCGTCTGCATGGCGGAGACCGATATCGGCTTCATGTTCGCGCCGAACCACCATCCGGCGATGAAGGTCGTGGCGCCCGTGCGCCGCGAGATGGGCGTGCGCACCATCTTCAACATCCTGGGCCCGCTGACGAATCCCGCGGGGGCGCCGAACATCCTGATGGGCGTGTTCCATCCCGATCTCGTCGGCATCCAGGTCCGCGTGCTGCAGGCGCTCGGCGCCCGGCACGCCATGGTGGTCTGGGGCCGCGACGGCATGGACGAAATTTCCCTCGGCGCGGCGACGCTGGTTGGCGAGCTGCGCGACGGCGCCGTCCACGAATACGAGATCGAGCCGGAAGACTTCGGGCTAGCGATGGCGTCGAGCCGCAACCTCCGCGTGGAGGATCCGGCGGAATCGAAAGCGATGCTGCTGGACGCGATTTCGGGCGTGCCCGGCGTGCCGCACGACATCGTCTGCCTCAATGCCGGCGCGGCGCTGTACACCGCGGATGTCACGTCGACGATACAGGCGGGCATCGACCTCGCCCGCGCCACCATTGCAAGCGGCGCGGCTCGTGCAAAAATGGAAGCGTTCGTAGCCGCGACGCAGCGGCTCGGCGCCTGATATCGTCGGGGTGTCCCCATACCCCGGCCTTACCCAAGGAAGCCTTTCCGATGCCCGACATCCTCCACCGCATCCTCGACCGCAAGCGCGAAGAGATCGCCGAGCGCGGCCGCAGGCGCACGCTGGACGATATGGCCGCGCTCGTCGCCGACCTGCCCGAAACACGGGGCTTCGTCGCGGCGATCGATGCGCGCCTGCACGACGGCCACCCCGCCGTCATCGCCGAGATCAAGAAGGCCAGCCCCAGCAAGGGCCTGATCCGCGCCGACTTCGATCCGGCGGCCATCGCCCGCAGCTACGAGGCCGGCGGCGCCACCTGCCTGTCCGTGCTGACCGATGCCGATTTCTTCCAGGGGCACGAGGATTTCGTGAAGCAGGCGCGCGACGCGTGCTCGCTGCCGATCCTGCGCAAGGACTTCATCATCGACGAGTACCAGGTGTACGAGGCGCGCGTGATCGGCGCCGACTGCATCCTGCTCATCGTCGCGGCCTTCGCGGACAAGGATGGTGACGATGTCATCTACCGCGAGGACGAGCTGCTCGAACTCTCGATGCTGGCGGCGGAGCTCGACCTGGACGTGCTCGTGGAAGTGCACAACGAGGACGAACTCGAGATCGCGCTCGGTCTGCCCGCGCCGCTCATCGGCGTGAACAACCGCAACCTGCGCACGTTCGAGACCTCGCTCGGCACGTCGCTGAAGCTGAAGGACCGCGTGGGTTCGGAAACCGCCATCGTCGCGGAATCCGGCATCCACACGCCGGAAGACGTGCGCAAGCTGCGCGAGGCCGGCATCCATACCTTCCTCGTCGGCGAGGCGTTCATGCGCGCGGCCGACCCGGGTTCGGAACTGCAGAAGCTCTTCGGCGCGCCGCCGCAGTCGCATACGCCTCACAAGCATCGGTAAACGCGAGATGGATCAGGGGAACGGCACGGCGGTCGTCGACGACACCGCCGCGGACACGCGACGCGTCGTGTTGTTCGATTTCGATGGCGTGATCGTGCGACACCAGACCCTCGAGCTCTTCTTTCGCGAGCGGCTCGCGGGCATGGGGCGCTGGCGCCTGCTGCTGGCGTTTCCGCTCGTTCCTTTCGTCCCCTTGCTGAAACGAAGCGCGGCCGGCACGCGGATGCTGGGCCGCGTGTTCCTCCGCGTCGTCACGTTCGGCCGCCGCGAGGCCGCCTACCGGCGCCTCGTCGCGGCGTTCGGCCGGGCGTACGCGCGCCGGCCGGGCGTGTTCTGCCGTGACGCCGTGGCGGCGCTCCGTCGTCACGCGGACGCCGGCGATCGCGTGATCATCGTCACCGGGAACGACGGGCATCTGGTGGAGGCGATCCTCGACGAGGTGAACCTCGCCGGCTACGAACTGGCGGGGTCGCAGACGCGCGGCGGCCTGTTCGGCGTGCGCTTCGTGCGCCACAACGTCGACGGCGTGAAGGTGCGCACGCTCGACCAGGCGGGCATCGCGCGGCCCTGGGCGATCGCGTACGGCGACTCGCTGTCCGACATCCCCATGCTGAAGGCCGCGGACGCGGCGCGGCTCGTCAATCCGACGCCGAAGACGGCGAAGAAAGCGGCCCGGGTCCTGGGCGACAAGCTCGAAGTCCTGCACTGGTACTAGCGCAGCAGCAGATTTCCCAGCTGGTACACGCTGATGCCGACGATCAGCAGCCCCACGGCCGTCATCACGTAGCGCGGCGGCAGGTGCTTCACCAGCCACGCCGCGAAGGGCGCGGCGATCACGCCACCCGTCAGCAGGCCGAGCACGATGGGCCAGTGCTGGATGCCCATGTGCGCGACGAGCGTGGTCGAGATCGCGACGGTCACCACGAACTCCGCCGCGTTGACGGTGCCGATCGTCTGTCGCACGGCGCCGCCGCGGGCGAGCAGGGTGGACGTCGCGATCGGTCCCCAGCCGCCCCCGCCGATGGCGTCGAGGAGTCCGGCGAAGAACCCCAGCAAGCCCTTGTGCTTCACCCGATGGTGCGACACCACGCGCCCCGCGGCGCGAACGAGCACCACGATGCCCAGGATGAGCAGATAGGCGTAGACGTAGGGCTTCAACGCCTCGCCCGGCACGCTGGCGAGGAACCACGCACCGACGATGCCGCCGATCACGCCGGGGATGGCCAGTCGCCGGAACGCCTTCCAGTCGACGTTGCCGAAGAACGCGTGCGCGCCGCCGGAGACGCCGGTGGTGAAGACCTCGGCGGTATGCACGGTGGCGCTGGCCACCGCGGGCGGCAGGCCGAGGGCGAGCAGCACCGAATTGGAAACGATGCCGTAGGCCATGCCCAGCGCGCCGTCGACGAGCTGCGCGAGCAGCCCCACGCCGACGAAGGTCAGGAATTGCGTCCAGTCCATGTGTCATCTCATCCCGGGAATCCGCCTCCACCATATACGACGGCGCTGCGTTCGCCCGATGAAGGTGACGTTCGTCGCTTGCGTGCGGCATCGCGCCGTCCTAGCCTGATCGTTCACGTCCCCCGTCCCCTGGATCGCCGATGTACCTCTCTTCCCTGCGCGAACTGGCGCTCGGCAGTCGTCTCAAGGCCCTGAGCGATCATTTCTACCAGGCCGTGGACGAGGTCTACAGGGCTAGCGGGGCCGGCATCGAGTCGCGCTGGTTCCCCGTGCTCCGCTACCTGCGCGACGTGGGTCCGACCACCGTGACCGACATGGCGCTGGCGATCGGCCAGACGCACTCCGCCGTGAGCCAGCTCGCCGATCGCCTCGTGGAGGCCGGCATGGTCACGCGCCAGCGCGACCCGCACGACGGGCGGCGCAGCGTGCTGGTGCTGACCGCCGCCGGCGAACGCGCGCTGGGCGATCTCGGGCCGGTCTGGCTCGCGATCCGTCGCGGCATGGCCGAGTCGCTCGGTCCGCGCGGCGCGGCGTTGCTGGATGAGATCGACGGCTGCGAGCAGGCGCTGGCGGAACGGCCGCTCGTGGCCGCGATCTTGGACCAGCGGGCGGTGCTGTCGCAGGCAGTGGTCGAGGTCGTGCCGTACCAGCCGGCGCTGCGCGAGCACTTCCGGCGCCTCAACCAGCAATGGCTCGAGCGCCAGTTCCGGGTCGAGGACGTCGATCGCGCCCTGTTCGCCGATCCGGAAGGGATGATCATCGCGCCGGGCGGCGCGATCCTGTTCGCCCTCTACGCCGGCGAGGTCGTCGGAACCTGCGCCCTCATGCACGAGGGTGACGGGGTCTACGAGCTGTCGAAGATGGGCGTCGACGAGAACTATCGCGGCCTCGGGGCGGGCCGGAAGCTGCTCGACGAGGCGATCGCCACGTTCCGCCGCCGCGAGGGCCGGGAGCTGTTCCTCGAGTCGAACAGCCGGCTCGAGCGCGCCCTGGCCATGTACGAGCGCGCCGGTTTCGAGCGGCAGCCGGGCATCCGCCCCGGTTCGCATTACGCGAGGGCGGACGTCTACATGGTCTACCGGGGCGACTGAGCCGGCGCGGGGCGCCCTCAGCGGGTGCCGCGCACCACGATCGTCTTGCCCGAGACGTCGATCATGCGCTCTTCCTCGAGCTGCTTGAGCACGCGGCCCACCATCTCGCGCGAGCATCCGACGATCCGGCTGACTTCCTGGCGGGAGATGCGGATCTGCGTGCCGTCCGGGTGCGTCATGGCGTCCGGCTCCTGGCAGAGGTCGAGCAGGGTCCGCGAGACGCGGTTGGTCACGTCCATGAACGCCATGCGGCTGACCTGGCGGGACGTGCGAAGCAGGCGGTGGGTCAGCTGCGAGCCGATGGCGAACAGGAGCTTCGGGCATTCGGCCGCCAGCGGACCCTCGAGCAGCTGGAACAGCCGCTCGTAGCTGATTTCCGCCATCTCGACGGCCGTGCGGGTCCGGACGAGCGATTCGCGCTGCGCCTGCTCGACGAACAGGCCCATTTCGCCGATGAACTGGCCCCGGTTGATGTAGGCGAGGATCAGCTCACGGCCTTCCTCGTCCTCGGTGCAGACGGCGAGCGAGCCCTCGACCACGTAGTAGAGCGTGTTGGCGGGATCGCCCGGCCGGATGATCGCGGTCTTCCCCGGATAGCGACGACGGTGGCAGGCGTCGAGGAAACGGCCCATGGCAGCCGGGTCCGGCGCGAAGCTCGAAGGAGCCTGCGACCGTTCGAACGCCTGTTGCAACAGATATTTAAGTTGAGCCACAGCTGATTCCGATGAGTCTCAATGGCATGGCGCCCCCGTCCAGCGGTCGGCCGACGGTTTTCCGTCAGGCGTCGCCGACTCGCCATGTCCCCGGCCGATTATTGCAGACAAAGGGCCCGTGAAATCCACCCATTTCGAGAGACTGTGGACGGCGTGTTCAAATCCTCGCCAACTTGCCCCATAATTTCACCCCCTCGGCGTCCGGACCCCCTGTCTCACGCCGTACACAAGCGCCGGGCACACTTCGCCGTCCGGTGCTTTTCATTTTGCGGGGACCCTTGCTGCTAACCCGCGTCTGCTGCTGGCCGATCCCCCGGCCTCGGAGAGTCGCTGTGGTCAAACCGCTTCCCCGCCTTCGCCTGCAGGGTTTCAACAACCTGACGAAGGCACTGAGCTTCAACATCTACGATATCTGCTATGCCGTTTCCGAACAGCAGCGGCAGAACTACATCGAGTACATCGACGAGCAGTACGACGCCGATCGCCTGACCCAGATCCTCACGGATGTGGCCGAGATCATCGGCGCCAACATTCTGAACATCGCGCGCCAGGACTACGACCCGCAGGGCGCGTCGGTCACCATCCTCATTTCCGAGGAGCCGGTGGTCGAGAAGCTCGGCCGCGACACGATCTCGGGCGCCGTCGTGGCGCACATGGACAAGAGCCACATCACCGTCCATACGTACCCGGAAACGCATCCGCACAACGGCATCGCCACGTTCCGCGCCGACATCGACGTCGCCACCTGCGGCGTGATCTCGCCGCTGAAGGCCCTGAACTACCTGATCGACAGCTTCGAGTCGGACATCGTCATCGCCGACTACCGCGTGCGCGGCTTCACGCGCGACGTGAAGGGCAAGAAGCACTTCATCGACCACAAGATCAACTCGGTGCAGGACTACCTGGCGAAGCACATCCGCCAGAAGTACGAGATGTTCGACGTGAACGTGTACCAGGAAAACATCTTCCACACGAAGATGCACATCAAGGACTTCGACCTCGACACCTACCTGTTCGAGGCCCAGGCCGACGACCTCTCGTTCAAGGAGCGCCAGCGCATCGAGTCGTTGCTCCGCCGGGAGATCGAAGAACTCTTCCATGGTCGCAACCTGATGTAACGAAAAACCCCGCGGAAGCGGGGTTTTTTTTACACCCGGCGTCATGGTCCGGGCCTTCACGCCCGCCCCGCTAGCGTCGTCCCATGCGCGCGCTGCTGCTCCTCGTCCTGCTGCTGTCCCTCTGCGCGCTGGTCTGGACCAGCGGCTGGCGGCCGCCCGACCGCTACAACCCCTGGGCGCCGCTGGACCTGCGCGCGACGCCGGATGCCTTCCTGCGTTTCAAGCTGGCGCGGCTCGACGACGATCCGGCGATGTGTCGCGCGGCAATCCGAGAGGGTGGGGCGGCTTTCGTCCCCGTTCCGGATCGACACGAAGTCAGTGGCTGCGGCTGGACGGACGCCGTGCGTCTCTCGGCGATCGGCCCCGCCACGTTCGCGTCGCCCGTCACCGTGACCTGCCCGCTGGCGGCGTCGCTCGTGCTCTTCCACCGCCACCTGCTGCAGCCCTCGGCGGAGCAGGCGTTCGGCGCACCGGTGCGGCGCGTCGAGCACGTGGGCTCGTATGCGTGCCGCAACGTCTACCACCGCGATCAGGCGCCCCTGAGCCGCCACGCCGTCGCCGACGCGATCGACGTCACCGGCTGGCGCCTGGCCGATGGACGGCGCATCACCGTGGAGCGGGGTTGGGCCGCGCCCGGCGAGGCCGCCTTCCTGCATGGATTGCAGACGGACGGCTGCCGCTACTTCGGCGCCTTCCTCGGTCCGGATTACAACGCCGCGCACCGCACCCACTTCCACTTGCAGGGGCGCGGCTTCGGCCTCTGTCGTTAGATGCGGTAGGCCACGGTCTTCATGACGGCGGACGCGGCGTGCATCAGTCGCGGCAGCGGCCACGGCAGGTCGACGCCGCCGCGGGCCTGCGCCGCGTCGGCGTGGCGGATCTCGTCCGCCTGCATCTGGCGCAGGATCGCCCGCGAGCGTTCGTCCTGCGCGGGCAGGCGTTCCAGGTGCTCCGCCAGATGGGCCTCCACCTGGCGCTCGGTTTCCACCACGAAGCCCAGGCTGATCGGATCGCCCACCGCGGCCGCGGCCACGCCGATCGCGTAGCTGCCCGCGTACCAGAGGGGGTTGAGCAGGCTGGGCCGGCTGTCGAGCTGCTTCAGGCGTTCGGCGCACCAGGCCAGGTGGTCGGTCTCTTCCTGCGCCGCGTGCATGAGGTGCTGGCGCGTCTCGTCCGTGCGGGCGAGGGCGGCCTGGCCCACGTAGAGCGCCTGCGCGCATACCTCGCCGACATGGTTGATGCGCATGAGGCCGGCCGCGTGCCGGCGCTCGGCGTCGTCCAGCGGCGCATCCGCGATCGCGTCTCCCGGCGATCGGCGCGAGGGCTCGGGCGAGCCGGCCACGGCCTCCATGGCGCGCTCCAGGCCGGCGAGCAGGCGGTCGAGGGGGCTCAGGATGCGTGCGGACATGGAAACTCCAGGCGTGCGGGGACGACACACGGTACAATGCCCGCCGTCCGATCCCGAGTGAAGGCACTGCGGCCGCTTGTCGCGCAGGGCATCCCATGCACCGGGAAGGGTTGTGATCATGCCGTCAACCCGTGCTATGATTGTCGGCCCAAAGCTCACTATCGACGTGGGCTTGCGCGATGAGGGAAAAGTCCGCTATTCTCTCGCGCCTTTGCTTTCACCGATTCCGTGTTCCGCCTCTTTGGCGGCAAACCAGGTATTTTCGAAATGAAAACGTTCAGCGCCAAGCCGGAGAGCGTCAAGCGCGATTGGTTCGTGATCGACGCCACGAACAAGACCCTGGGTCGCCTGTCGACCGAGGTCGCGCGCCGTCTCCGCGGCAAGCACAAGCCCGAGTTCACCCCGCACGTCGATACCGGCGATTACATCGTCGTGATCAACGCCGAGAAGGTGGCGGTCACCGGTGCGAAGCTGGACGACAAGATGTACCACCGCTTCACCGGCTACGTCGGTAACCTGAAGACCACGAGTCTGAAGGACCTCCTCGCCACGCACCCGGAGCGCGTGATCGAGATCGCCGTCAAGGGCATGCTGCCGAAGAACCCGCTGGGTCGCGCCATGTACCGCAAGCTCAAGGTGTACGGCGGCGCCGAGCACCCGCATACCGCACAGCAGCCGCAGGCGCTGGAAATCTAAGGAATCGACATGGCTACCCAGCAGAATTACGGTACCGGCCGCCGCAAGACCTCCGCCGCCCGCGTCTTCATCCGCAAGGGCACCGGTGGCATCGTCGTCAACGGCAAGCCGCTCGACCAGTTCTTCGGTCGTGAAACCTCGCGTATGATCGTCCGTCAGCCGCTCGAGTTGACCGAGAACACCGAGAAGTTCGACATCATGGTGACGGTCGCCGGTGGCGGCATCACGGGTCAGGCCGGCGCGATCCGCCTCGGCATCGCCCGCGCTCTCGTCGAATACGACGAAGCCCTGAAGTCGCCGCTGCGCAAGGCTGGTTTCATGACCCGCGACGCCCGTGAAGTCGAGCGTAAGAAGGTCGGTCTCCACAAGGCACGTCGCGCAACGCAGTTCTCCAAGCGCTAATTTTCTAGTAGAATTCGCGCTTCAATTCGGTGCATCAAGGTCAGAGCGCATCGAATCCCGGTTTATTGGGAGATCGTCTAACGGTAGGACAACGGACTCTGACTCCGTTTATCTAGGTTCGAATCCTAGTCTCCCAGCCAAACGCAGAAAGGCCCCGAGAAATCGGGGCCTTTTTGTTTGCGCGTTTCGCGGAGCGTCGGGAACGGCGCGGGTCGCGACCGCTTTCGCGACGCCGCACGACGAACGTCTGCAAGGGACGTTCATGGGACCGGTGCTGGTCGCTGTCCGGGTTATCCGGCAGACTGCCTGCGCGCCTCAGTTACCGGCGCGATGCTTTTCAGTCGAATCACGACACGCACCGAGGGGCGGACCCATGCTTATCCGGGTGAGGGTGGCGGGAGCGAGCGGCGTGGTCGGTAGCCAGGCAAGCGCCTGGGCGACGACCGGCGCCGGGTGTCGATGAAAACGATCATTCCAGACCATTCCGGCAGGCGGACGCGTGCCGCGTCGGCGTGCGTGCCGCAAAAAGGCCAGTTTATTCGACGCTGATCGATATCCATCGGAAAGCAGGGAAGGGCGCGCCTGGACCCGGAGGGGGCCGACTCGCAACACAGCCGTCCAAGCTATGCGCGGATTCGGCAGGTGCCCCCAAGCGACCGCGGTCGATGCGGGAAAGTGGCGGTATCGGCCATGGGTTCGCCATGGGCGACACACGGAACCCGGGGCAGTAAGACATCGGGGCCGTACTTCCATCACACAGGAGTATCCATCATGCGCACGCACAACCGCCTCTTGCTCGCCTCGCTCGTCACGCTCTCCCTCGGCATCGGCGCCGCCCACGCACAGACCGCCGTGACCGGCCTCGGCCAGTCCTGGCCCAACACGACCGACATCAGTGCGAACTCCGGTTACCACGTCTACAAGTTCAAGAAGGGCAACATCACGTACTTCCAGGTCAACGACGCGAACGGCACGGTTCGCGGCGCCTTCATGCGCACCGTCACCGGTGACATCACCGGGCTGCCGATCGGTACCGACGCGTCCAACCTCGCCACGGCCGACGATCGGCTGCCTGCACCGGCGAGCACCGCATACACGGTCGTCTACCAGGATGCCGCGACGCAGATCGCGGTGGCGCCGCAGTCCGATGGATCGATGCGCATGATGGCGGTCGCCGTGGAGTGCAAGAACCCCGTGGAGTGCACGAGTCGGTAACGATCGCGCGGGCATGTCCGCGTGCCGACGGCACGCGCACTGCAAAGGACATCAGTGGCGATGAAAACCCGAGGACAGGTCCTGCGCGAGCAGGACTTGTCTTGCGGCCGCCTGGCGACGTGCGACACGCACGCCGAACAGCAGCGATGTCGAAAGCACGAAGGCGATCACCGTCTGCGCCTGGATCATCGCGGGATCCAGCAGGCTGAACGAGGTGGATGCCATCGCGACGCTCGCGAAAAGACCGCCGAGCGATGTGCCATGCCAGCCATGACGCAGCGTGAGGGCGACGACGGGTAATGCCATCGCCATGCGGGTGACCTGCAGGGTCGTGCCTTCGGTCTGCGAGGCGATACCCATCAGCAACGCCAGCGATGGCACCGCGATGAGGAGCAGGTCGCGGGCCAGCGCGCTATGACGGATGGCGTCCCACGTGAGGGTCCGCTTCGGTTGCGCGGCGAGACGTTCACGCAAGGCGAGGATGCTCGGCGTCAGGGTGAGCGCGCCGAGGTACAGGCCGAGGAACCACGCGAGGAAGATCTGCGCCGTCACAGTGGGTGCGGGTGAGCCATCGTCCATGCGGATGAGGCTCAGCACGACCGAGTTCTCGGCCGCGTTCATCACCGCGCACAGCAGCGTCGCCAGGACGATCATGCCGATGTTCACCTCGCCACCGACGCGGATGATCGGCAGGCGCGATTGCAGCCAGGCGACGATGGGCATGCAGAAGACGATCGGAGGAACGGTGTTGGCCACGGCCCAGGCCACGCCGTAGTCGGACATGTGCACGAAGGCCATTTCGGCGATGGGCAGCGCTTCGCCGACGGCGAGGGCCGGCCAGAACCTGCGGGGAACGAGCAGCAGGCACGCCATGCGCAGCCCGGCGGTGAGCATCCAGTGCGAGAACGAAAAATTGCGGGTCAGCTCGTAACAGGCCGCGTAGGCGCCCGCGACGGCTACGTATCGACCCCACACCAACGCGTCCCTGTTCATTCCGCCCACGGTAGTCCCCCTAGGTCGATCTCGTCCTTACATGATTGATCGTTCGCCTGTCTGGCGCGTTTCGTCGGCTGGCCGGAGCCACGCGGACCCCTGTCACACACCCGCTCCCGTGTGGGTAGTCTGAAGGTATATCGGCCCGTTCGCCATGGATTGGACACGTTTTTGAAGGATTTGCCGATTAAGGGCCCCGTTTGTTCTTGAGCGTCGGCTGCGCGAGCCTCCCGACCCCCTTGCCGCCGGTCCGGGACTGCCGCCAGGGCGCCCGACCGGGCCGTACGGGACCGCGTCCCGCACTAAAATCCCGGGATGACTCACGCCCCCCATCTCGCCCACGGCCTCGCTGGCGACCAGCTCGAGCCCGACTGGCCGGCCCTGCGTCGCGACGAACTCGCCGCGATCGTCGAACGGCTCCCGTCGCTCGGCACGCTTCGCTCGCTGGACTGGCGCAGCCCGCGACCCCTGTCCGCGGCGGCCCTGGTGACGACGGAGCGGGGGCGCTGCTTCGTGAAGCGGCACCATCGTTCCGTCCGGGACGAACACACGCTCGCCGAGGAACATCGCTTCGCGACGCACCTGCGCGAAAGCGGTATGCCCGTACCGCGCATCGTGCGAGCAGGGGACGCCACGTCCGTGCTTTCCGCCGGCGACTGGGTCTACGAAGTGCACGAGGCGGCGCGAGGCCTGGATGTCTACCGCGACGCGTATTCCTGGTCGCCGATCGATGGCGAGCACCACGCGCGCGCGGCGGGCGCCATGCTCGCCCGTCTGCATGACGCCGCGCGCGACTACAAGGCACCGCAGCGCGAGACGCACATTCTCGTCGCGCGCGCGGAAATCCTCGCGGCGGCCGAACCGGCTCGTGCCATCGACGCGCAGCTTCCTTCACGCCCGGCGCTCGCGCGCTACCTGCAGGGGCGCGACTGGAAAACCGAACTCGCCGGTGCGATAGCGCCATGGCACGCACGCGCCGTCGGCGGCATCGCGATGCAGGCCCGCCTGTGGACCCATGGCGACTGGCACGTCTCCAATCTCTGCTGGAGCGGCGCCGGCGACGACGCCTCGATCACCGATGTCCTCGACCTCGGCCTCTCGGCGGAGACGTTCGCGCTGTTCGACCTCGCCACCGCGATCGAGCGCAACGCGATCGCCTGGCTCGACGTCGATCGCGGCGACATCGGGCGAGCGGATCTCGCCCGCGCGATCGTCGACGGCTACCGGTCCGTGCGGCCGCTCGCGGCGGGCGACCTCGCGCTCCTCGTCGATCTGCTGCCGCTGGTGCACATCGACTTCGCCCTCTCCGAGGTCGAATACTTCGAGGGCATCACCGGCCGCCGCGACCATGCGGACGTGGCCTACCACACGTTCCTGCTCGGCCACGCGCGCTGGTTCGCCACCGGACACGGCCGTACGTTCCTCGACCGGATTGTGGTTCAATAACGGTTCTAGAAGCGGGGGTGCCCGGCGATCGCCGGGCTGAGAGAGTCCCTTGGAACCTGACCCGGTTAGTACCGGCGTAGGGAGCTTGCAGATCCACGGATGGCCCGGCCGGGCCCGTGGTTCGCCGTCGCTTCGTCCATGGACCCGAAGACGACGATGATCCTTGCCCGTACCCCGCTCGCCCTTGCCATCCTTGCGTTCGCCGCCGCGGCGCACGCCGCGGACGACGCGCCCCCGCAGGCGCGCACGCTGCCCACCGTGGACGTCCACGCGACGACCACCGACAGCTACCGCGCCGCCGACTCGCAGCTGGATACGTTCGGCAGCTTCGGCAGCGCGCCGCTGCACGATACGCCCGCGGCCATCACGGTCATCACGCGCGCGCAGATCGACGATCGCCAGCCCCGCACGCTGAGCGAACTGGTGCGTGGCGATGCCGCGATCACCGACAACTACGCGCCGGCGGGTTACTACCAGGACGTTTCGATCCGCGGTTTCCCGCTCGACCTCGCGACCGGGTTCCGTTTCAACGGGATGATCATGTCGGCGGAGCAGCTCCTCGCGCTCGAAGGCAAGGAGCGCGTCGAGGTGCTGAAGGGGCTGGGCGGACTCGAGGCCGGCGTGGTCGAGCCCGGTGGCCTCGTCAACTACGTCAGCAAGCGTCCGGCGGACGTCCATAACGTGACGATCGGAACCGATTCGCACGGCTCGAACTACGAGGCCCTCGACCTGGGCGCCTGGTTCTCGCCGTCGTTCGGCCTGCGCGTCAATGCCGCGAACGAGAAGACGCACTCCTACATCGAACACGCCGATGGCCGGCGCAGTTTCGTCTCCATCGCGGCCGACTGGAAGATCACCGATAAGGCGACCCTGCTGCTCGACACCGATTACCAGACGAGCGGACAGCGCTCGGCGTCCGGCTACCAGTTGCTCGGGGGCACGACGGTGCCCGCCCATGCGAGCCGCACGCGCCTGCTCGGCTACCAGTCGTGGCAGCGGCCGGTGGGCATCCATTCCAGCAATACGTCGCTGCGCTTCAACTACCGCTTCAGCGACAACTGGAACGCGCAGGTCTCGGCGGGGCACAGCCACACCGTCATCGACGACAACGTCGCGTTCGCCTACGGGTGCTTCTACGCCGAATCCTGTGCATCCGGCGCCACGCCCGGTTACTTCTTCGCACCCAACGGCGACTACGACGTCTACGATTTCCGCAGTCCCGACGACACGCGGCAGAACGACGAAGTGCGCGGCGTCGTCACCGGCAGCTTCGCGACGGGAAGCGTCGACCACGAGCTCAACGTCGGCGCCACGAGCTTTCGCCGGACCATCGATCGCCGCGCCTACGTGTACGACTACGTCGGCACCGCCAACATCTATGACCGTGTCGTGCCGTCGTTCGCACCATCGCCGAACGAGCCGGGTCCGTCGGTCCGCCGCCTGACGAGCTGGCAGCGCACGCTGTTCGCGATCGACCGGATCCACCTGGGCGAGCAATGGCAGGTGCTCGCCGGCACGCGCTTCGTCCGCCTCGACGAAAGCGCCTACGACGACACCGGCGCGATCGAACGCCACACGCGCAGCAGCCAGTCGCTGCCGCAGGCCGCCGTACTCTGGCAGCCGACCGCGCCGTTGACGACGTACGTGAGCTACGGCGAGGGCCTGTCCCTCGGCCGCGAGGCGCCGTACTGGACGTCGAATGGCGGCACCACGCTGGCGCCGTTGCATTCGCGTCAGGTCGAGGCGGGCGTGAAGTACGCCATCGGCGAGGGCCTCGACCTGCAGGCGGCGGTGTATCGCATCCGTCAGGCGTACCAGTTCGCGCGTCCGGACGACACGGCGGAAGGCTTCACGTTCGTGCAGCAGGGCCGGGAGGTGCACACGGGCGTGGAGCTCAACCTCGCGGGGCGGCTGACGGAGAACCTGCGCCTCACCGCCAGCCTGAACGCGATCCGCGCGCGCGCCGAGAACACGGGGGCGCCGACGTACGAAGGCCACCAGGTGGTCAACGTACCGCGCTGGCGCAGCGCCGTGTACGCCGATTACAGCCTGCCGTTCGCGCCGGGCCTGGCCATCCTGGGCGGCTGGCGCTACGCGGGCAGCAACGTGGCGACACCCGACGGCGCCACGCGCGTGCCGGCGTACAACGTGTTCGACGCGGGGCTGCGGTTCGCCACGCAGGTGGGCGGCCATGCGCTGACGTGGCGCCTGAATGTCGATAACGTGTTCAACCGGTTCTACTGGCGCGACACGGGCAGTTCCGGTGGCGACAGCTATCTGTTCCCGGGCATGCCGCGACTGGCCCGCCTGTCGGTGACCTATGAGCTTTGAGCTGTCCCTGTTCGAGCTGTTCGCCGCGCTGGTCAGCGCGGCGGGCGTGTGGCTGACGGCGCGGCGCAGTCCGTGGTGCTGGCCGGTGGGCCTGGTGTCGGTGGTCGCGTACGCGTGGATCTTCGTTGACGCGCGGCTTTACTCGGACACGCTGTTGCAGGCGATCTTCGCCGTGCTCATCCTGTATGGATGGCATCGATGGACGCGCAACCTCGACGGCAGCGGTCACGTCCGCGTCGCGGCGCTCGCTCCACGCGAGGCCATCGCCCATCTCGCCCTCGGCACGGCCGCGGCGCTCGCGCTCGGTTATGCCATGCACCGTTACACCGATGCGTCGCTGCCCTGGCTCGACGCCGCGCTCACCGCGTTCAGTCTCGTCGCGCAGTGGTGGCAGGCGCGACGCCATGCCGCCGCGTGGTGGCTGTGGATCGCGGTGGACGTGATCTACGTCGGCGAGTACCTCTACAAATCGCTGCCGGTCACGGCGGTGCTCTACGCGGGCTTCGTCGTCCTCGCCGCCATCGGATTGCGGGCGTGGCGCGCGGAGCGGTCCGTGCCCGTGCAGGCTTAGATCAAGCCACCGTGAAATCCGACCGATTTTTCAGAAAACTTCCATATCCGAACTGCGGCGGACCACGCAAAATTCACTGGTCGCCGCGGGTTGGACGTGTTTGCTCAAGGATTTGAGCCCTGTACCAACCGGTGAACGGCAACGGCCGGGGCGTGGGACGCGCCCCGGCCGTTCTTCGTTGGAGGATTCACTTCGTGCGCGGCGTCGTGCCCCAGTCCTCGGGCTGGAAGCTCAGGTGCAGCACAGCCCGCGTTCCGTTCTCGAGAGGCGGGTTGTATTCGAGCGTCGTGCAGCCCGTGGCCTGTTGCCGCGCGGCGGCCAGCGACATCACCTTGGCGAGCTGGCTACGGGTGGATGTCGAGCCCGCGCGGTTCGCGGGCAACAGCACGCGATACCCATCGGCGCTCACGCCGTCCTTCAGGTCGGCCGGCGGCGCCTGGCCGGGCGTCGCCATGAGGATATCCATCCGCCGTCCGCAATTGCCCACGCTGACGATGTCGACCCCATCGAGCAGGCTCGCGACGAAACGATCCGCGTTCTCCGCCAGGCTGTCGACGGCCTCGACCGCGGTGCTCAGCCGGATCTTCACGAAATAGAGCTTGCGGTAGAACAGGTACGCACGCGAGGTGAGCATGTCCTGCTGGGCGTCGAAGACGATCGGCAGGAACCGGCCTTCGGCCTTCCTGCCACCGGCGAGGTTGGCGGTGTAAGCGCTCTCGTCGCCCCACCACACGTTGCGGTAGATCTGCTGGCGTTCGGCGAACGCCACCGATTCGCGGAAATCTTCCGCCGCGCGCTTGAGCATGGCCGCGTTGTCGCCTTCGCCGGCGGGGTAGATGAAGACGTCGGCGATCAGCCAGTCGGCGTTGTCGATGTGATAACGCAGCGATACACCCGCGGCGATATCGCCTTCGTCGGCGTAATTCTTCACCGCGGCGAGCGTCGCGTCGGCGAGGCGGCGGGGCGCGACGATCCAGGTGTCGTCCACCACGCCACGATGCTCCTGCATGTCCGGCAGGCTGACGGGGCCGGCGTTCGCCGCTTCCTGGGCATGCACGCCCGCGCCGGCCAGCAGGCCGAGCAGGACGGGAACGAGCTTCCATCGAGACATCTTCACCACGACCCCTGACTCATCGAACCCCTTCCCCGTGCGCGCACTATAGCCATCCATTCGTCTCAACGGGAGCGCTTCGACGCACGTAGCCGTCGGCGCAGAAAAGCCAGGGTGGACGCTTCCAATTTTCGGGGATAGCGGAGACCCGCCGGCGGCACGCAGCGATGCAGTTTGCCCTCGGTCCAGCCGGTGAAGACCTCCGGGTGGATGTACGAAGCGCGGCATACCGCCGGAGTGTTGCCAAGCACGGCGGCGACCTGCTTGACGGCCTGCGCGAGGGCCGCCTTGATCGCGCGCTCGCCCCCCTCGTCGGGCAGCGCCGTCGTGCCGAGCACGCCCATCGCGTGCACGGTGCCGCCCCAGGTGCGGAAGTCCTTCGCGGTGAATTCGCCGCCGGTCACCTCGCGCAGGTAGTCGTTGACCATGCCCGAGTCGACGGGCTGTGGGTGGCCGTCGTCGTCGATGTACTGGAAGAGCCGCTGCCCGGGCAGCTCCTGGACGCGGCGCACCGCTTTCACGAGTCGCTTGTCGTCGAGTTCGACGTCGCGCCACAGCCCGCTCTTGCCGCGGAAATGAAACGTGATGCGACCCTTGCGCATGGCGACGTGTCGCGAGCGCAGCGTCGTCAGGCCATACGAGTTGTTCTGCTTCGCGTAGGCGTCGTTGCCGACGCGGATCATCGTCTCTTCCAGCAGGCTGACGACCAGCGCGAGCACCTTCTCGCGCGGCAGGCCGGGCAGCGCCAGATCCTTGCGCAGGCGGCGACGAAGGCGGGGCAGGGCCTCGCCGAACTCCACGATGCGCTCGAACTTGCCCTGCGAGCGCGTGTCGCGCCAGCGCGGGTGATAACGGTACTGCTTGCGTGCCCGCGCGTCGCGCCCGGTCGCCTGCAGGTGGCCGCGCTCGTCGGGGCAGATCCAGACGTTCGTATACGCCGGGGGGATCGCCAGCGAGCGGATGCGCGCGATCACGTTCTCGTCGGTGATCCTGCGGCCATCCGGCCCGATGTAGGCGAAGCTCTTTCCGCGCTTGCAGCGCGTGATGCCTTCATCGGTGTCGCAGACATAGACGAGGCCCGCCGCTTTCGCGTGGGCCTTCTCGACGCTCGCCGCCGCGAGGGCGTTGGCCGGTGGGTTCCTGGACATGGCCGGGACTATGTCCCGGCGACCGATCAAGGCCGGGTGAACGCCTCGTCAGCCGACGCGGCAGAACACCGCCTTGAGGTAACGGTTCTCCGGCACGTTGCTCGCCACCGGATGGTCGGGGCCGGCACCGGCGACGTCGAGCACCTGGATGTCGCGCCCGGCGTTGAGCGCGACGCGGCGGATCATCTCGAGGAAGTCGCTCTCGCCGACCAGCCCGGTGCACGAGCACGTCAGCAGGATGCCGCCCGGCGCCAGGACGTCGAGCGCCGTCCGGTTCATCGCGAAGTACTTCTTCAGCGCGTTGACCACCTGGTTGCGATCGCGCGTGAGCTTGGGCGGATCGAGCACGACCGCGTCCCACGTCTCGCCGCGGGCGATCGCGGCGCGCAGCCATTCGAAGACGTCGCCCTGCTCGAAGGTGGCGACCACGCCGTTCATGCGGGCGTTCTCGCGCGCGACCTCGAGGATCGCCGCGTCGGCGTCGACGCCGGTGGCCTCGCGGGCGCCGGCCTTCATCGCGTGCACGGCGAAGCCGCCGGCGTTGCAGCAGAGGTCGAGCACGCGGCGGCCGCGCGCCAGTTCGGCGAAGCGGCGGCGGTTGTCGCGCTGGTCGGCGAAGAACCCGGTCTTGTGGCCGAGGCCCGGCGCGGCGTGGAACGCCAGGCCGTGCTCGTGCACGTCGACGGCCGTCGGCGCGTCGTTGGAGCGCACGTCGAAGGATTCCTGGCGCTGCACGTGCTGCTCGGCGAACCAGTACAGGGAAGCACCGGGGAAATGACGCTGCAGCGTCGCGTGGATCGTCTCGCGGAAGCGCCACATGCCGGCGGCGAAATACTCCACCACCAGGTGATCCGCGTAGCGGTCGACGACGAGGCCCGAGAGGCCGTCGCCTTCGCTGTGGACGACGCGCCACGCGTCGCTCACCTCGTCCAGGCGCAGCAGCTCGCGGCGCAGTTCGACGGCGCGCGCGATGCGCTGCGCGATCCAGTCGTCGTCGATGGCGACGTCGGGGTCGGTCGTCAGCAGCCGCAGCGCGACGCGCGCGTGGCCGTTCCAGAAGCCGCGGCCGACGAAGCGGCCCTTCGCGTCGTGCACGTCCACGACGCTGCCGGGCGGCAGGCGGTCGTCGGGCTTCACGATCTGCGCGGACCAGACCCAGGGATGACCGGGGACGCGGTCGGACTTCAGGCGGATGACGGGGAGTGCGGGGCTGTTCATCGGTGAATGATACCGGGGCTCAACGCCCGAAGCGCAGGACGAGCCAGGAGCCCAGCGCCAGCAGGTTGATGCCGATGTGGGCCGCGGAAGGCCCGGCGAGTGCCAGCAGCCAGCCGTGCTCGGCGATGGACCAGTCGAAGCCGAGACGCGGCGAGCGCTGCAGCGTCATCGACAGGTTGGCGAAGGCGCCGCTGGACAGCGCGTAGCTGAAGAAGGGCGTGGCGAGGAGCGGGGCCTGGAGGAACTGCGCCCAGATCGAGAACGAGGTGCCGCGGCCGTCGTTGCTGGCCAGCAGCACGCCGGCGACGAGGATGAAGCCGAACAGCAGCACGCCGAGCACCGCGACGATCGCGTCCATGCCGACCACACGCGAGCCGAGCAACCGGTCGAACTGGTGGACGAGGCCGAACAGGCCGCCGGCGATCTCGAACACGGCGATGACGCGGGTCAGGAAGGAATGCATGGAAGGTCCTGGTCAGAGCGGGGGACGATTATGGCGTGTCGCGTCGGTGGGAAGGCCGCTGGCGCGCGGACGAGCCGGTTCCGGTTCACAGACCGTCGGCCAGCTCGTGCAGGTCGGCGATGTGCTGCTCCCACCAGCGCGGCTCGGCCGCGAAGGGGAACGCGGCCGGGAACGCGGGATCGTGCCAGCGCTCCGCGATCCATCCCGCGTAATGCACCTGACGCATCGCGCGAAGCGCGGGAATCAGCGCGAGCTCGCCGCGGTCGAGTTCGCGGAACTGCCCGTAGCCTTCGAGCAGCGCGTCCAGCATCGCGTCGTCGGACGCGAGCATCCACAGGTCCTGCACCGCGGGGCCCATGCGCGCGTCGTCCAGATCGACGAAGTGCGGGCCCGCGTCGGTCCACAACACGTTGCCCGGATGGCAGTCGCCATGCAGGCGGATGCGGCGCACGGGGCCGACGGCATCGAAGCGGGCCGCCACGGCGTCGTTAACACGGCGCGCCGCGTCGCGATAGGCGTCGAACAGGTGCGCGGGCAGGAGGTCCGAGCCCAGCGCCGCCCGCACCGGTCCTTCGATCATCGTGGCGCGGTCCAGCGTGGTGCGCGCCGTGAAGCGTTCGCGCGCGCCGATCGCGTGCATGCGGCCGAGCAGGCGCCCCAGCCATTCCAGCTGGTCGGTGGACTCGAGGGAGGGGGCGCGGCCACCGCGCCGCGGATACAGCGCGTAGCGATAGCCGGCCTCGCGCAGCAACGTACGGCCCTCGACCACGAGCGGCGCCACCATCGGCAGCTCGGCTTCCGCGAGCTCGCGCGCGAACGCGTGCTCCTCCTCGATCGCGGCATCGGTCCAGCGGCCGGGCCGGTAGAACTTCGCCACGACGAAGCCGCCGTCTTCCAGGCCGACCTGGAAGACGCGGTTCTCGTAACTGTTCAGCGCGAGCAGACGGCCATCGCTCCAGGCACCGCCGGCATCCACCGCCGCCAGGACCACGTCCGGGGACAGGCCCTCGTAGGGCGCCGCCTCGCTCACGCGCGCAGGTTCCCGGGCGCGCCGCCCGGTGACGGGATCACCGCCATGGTCAGGCGCGACAGGCAGACGAGCTTGCCCTGTTCTTCCTCGATCCGGATCTCCCAGACCTGCGTCGTCCGGCCGAGGTGCACCGCCTTCGCCGTGCCGGTGACGAGGCCCCCGCGCACGCCGCGGATGTGGTTGGCGTTGATGTCGAGGCCCACGGCGACCTCCTTTTCCACGTCGAGGGTGAGCAGGGCCGCCGAGCTGCCGAGTGTCTCGGCCAGCACGACGGACGCGCCGCCGTGGAGCAGGCCGAAGGGCTGCTGGGTACGGTGATCGACCGGCATCGTGCCGCGCAGCCAGTCGTCGCCGAACGCGGTGAACCGGATGTCCAGCGTCTCCATCATCGTGCCGCGGCTCCACGCGTTGATGCGGGCGAGGTCGAGGGGTTGTTTCCAGATGGAGGTCATGAGGGGTGCGATCCTGTGGGGCAAGCCGTCATTGTCCTACAATGGGCGGGTGCCCACCGTAACCCTGACATCGTCCGGCAAGCGATTCGACGCCGCCGACGGCGAAACCGTGCTCGAAGCCGCCCAGCGCGCGGGAATCGCCCTCCCGTATTCGTGCCGGGGCGGCGTGTGCGGAAGCTGCAAGGCCACCCTCGTCGAGGGCGCGTGCAGCTACCCGCGGAATCCGCCCGTCGCGCTCTCGGCGACGGCGCGCCTGCATCACGCGATCCTGCTCTGCCAGGCCGTGCCGGAGGGCGACATCGCCATCCAGGCGCGCGAGATCGCCTCGGTGGAGGACATACCGCATCGCCGTCTGGAGGTGGAGGTGGTCGAGCGCGCCGCGCTGGCGCCGGATGTCGTCGGCGTCTGGTTGCAGCCGCTGGACGGCGACCGCCTGAACTGGCTGCCCGGCCAGTACCTCGACGTGATCCTCGAGGACGGCCGTCACCGCCCGTTCTCCATCGCCAGCGGTCCGCGTCCGGACGGACGCATCGAACTGCACGTCCGCCACGTACCGGGCGGCGGCTTCACGTCCTGGGTGTACGAGTCGCTCCAGGTCGGCGATCGCCTGACGATCGAGGCGCCCCTCGGCACGTTCGTCCCGCGCGAGGATTCCGAACGCCCGATGCTGTTCGTGGCGGGCGGCACCGGCTTCGCGCCCGTGAAGGCCATCGTCGAGCACTTCATCGCGCTGGGCACGCGTCGGCCGATGCACGTCTACTGGGGCGCGCGCAGCGTCGCCGATCTCTACCTCGCCGACCTCGCCACCGGCTGGACGCGCGACGTCCCGACGATCCGCTTCATTCCCGTGCTCTCCGATCCCGAGGAGGCGCAGGCCAGCGGCCTGCGCGAGGGCCTGGTCCACGAAGCCGTGCTGGAGGACCATCCGGACCTCTCGGCGTTCGACCTGTACATGAGCGGCCCGCCGGCCATGATCGCGGCGGGTCGCGAGCTCTTCATCGACGCGAACCTGCCGGAAGACCGGCTGTACTTCGACTCGTTCGACGTCGCACCCGACGTGCTGGATGCCATCCTCCGCGGTCGCGCGGGCATCCACGGGCTTTGATTGTCAGCCATGCTCCGCCTGCAGGAGCGGCCCTGGACGCGATGGCGCTCGCGGAAGCGTAGCGACTATGCAACCCAGCTTCCCTTCGAAAGCGGCTTCGGATGATTCAACGATATGAATCCGCCCGGGGTCACCTTATACGTCTCCGGCGTGATGATCATGGCGAGGACCCTCGACGATGTGGCATCGAATCGTTCCGGAGGCGGCATTCCGTCGAAAGTCTGCGGCATTCCGTCGTCGCGAACCTGGCGCAGCAACGACATGAAGCCCACATCTCTGTCCACCGTCTTGTCCAGATCTGGAACCGCGGGGTAATCCTGCCAACCGCGAGGTGGTTCCAGACGCCAGTACTTGTCTTTTTCCGCATCGCCGAATGTCCGGCTGACCGCCTGATTGAATTCGCCGGCAAGTTTCGCCAGACGTGGGAACTGAGCGATGCGGAATTCAAGCCACGCAAGATCGTCGGGATGCACGTCCTTACCCGTTGCTTTCAGACGGCCCTCGTCGAGATGCAGGTCGAAATCCATGGCCACCACGCCCGGTCGCTCCAGCGTCAGCGATGCGAGGAAAGGGACGAGCGCGTCCGTAAATGACGCCAGGCGTCTTCCGAGATCTTTCTGCTCGGCCAAAGAATGGGATATGGAGGCCAGCAGGCGCTCCGACAGTTCGTGAATGGAGGGCCCTTCCGGTGGTGGTCGCAGGCGCTGATCATCGGCAACGGCTGGTTTCGCGTCGCTAATGGCAGTGCTTGCATGCGACGCCCGGGAATCGATCGAGCTGCGAATGGTCAGGGTTTCCATGGGCGATGCATCCTGAAAGTCTCTTTGCAGATGTGTTCGAACCTGAGAGGTCTTGTCGCATCGGAGGTATCGCTACCGTCGACCCAGGCGATCACAGCGCCCGACGGGTTGTATTCGATGTCCCAGAAATCGGGTGGGTTTCCACGCGTAGGCACCGTGATCGGCCCGATGGCTCCGCCCTTGCACGGACCAACGTTGAGCGTGGTGCGCGCTATACCGCGTTCGTCGGTAACAGCCGTCAGTTCCGTCAGAAGCCAATGACCGTTCGTGCCGACGTCATAACCCTCGAATTTGACGACATAGCCCGCACCGACGGGCGTTGCCCGGTCGCCTTCGAAAACCTGCGCTTCGACCTCGGCGACTCGCGCGACGTTGGCCCCGCCCGGCATCGTCGAGTCCAGAGCCGGGGCGAGGTGGCTGATGTTTTCGCTGCTTCGAACCATCGTGACGACCGCTGTCGCGCCGGGATCGCGCAGCGCGATCGTGTACCGCGCACCGACGGTGCTGGCGCCGCCTTTGATCTGCACGAAGACGGGTCTGGACGAGCTCACCCGGAACGCCGAGCCACCACGAAGCTCGCCGGTCTTCTTCGCCCCGTCGACGACGATGCCGACGACGCCCGGGGGTGCTTCGAGTTCGAGGTTCGCCATCTTCTGCTCGGGGCGGAATGTGATGAGGAAGTTGTCGACGTCGCCAGCGTTGTCGAGGTTGCCTTCGATGCGCTGGTTGCCCTCCAGCTTCGTCATCGTCGTGAAGGCATCGTTCGGCTCATGGCGATCGGCGCCTGTGGCGAGGGTCACCTGCATCTGGAATGGAGAGACCTCGCCGCCTTTGGGTCGCCCGACGAGAAGCAGCCAGCGCGTGGAGGCGTCGCTTATCGCCTGCAGGATGCGGTAGGCGTCCATCGACGCGTCGGTCGCCGCGGCGCGGGTGCTGCCGTCGCTATCGACGCGCACGAGGCTGACATCGTGCAGTTCCTCCGCCCGGAAGCCGGCGAGGTTGACGTCGACCTTGGACGCCGCCGGCGTGGCCGGCGTCACGAACTGGAAGCAGCCGAGCGTGGCGCCGGTGGACAGGGAGGCGTCGTAGGCCGGACCGATGTCCATGGGTGCGCAACCGTCGACGGGGGGAGCCGTCGACTGCGCATTCGCCAGCAACGGGAAGAGCGCCATGGCGATGGCGCCCGGGAACAAGGTGGGTTGCATGGTCGCTCCTAGTTCGGGGGAGCGATCAGGCTAGGTCGAGCGGGGCGCCGTGGATGTCCGCAGGATTCGTCGAATCCCACCGTCGTCGCCCGCTATAGCCGTAGGAGCGGCTCCGTCCGCGATGGATGCCGCGAGAGCACCACGAAAGGCTTGCGGGTCTGTCGCGAAGCGTCTCCCGGCCGTGTGCGTGGCGGCCTTATTTCTTGCCCTTGACCACCGGCAGCTGCGCGGTCTGCCAGGCGTAGGTGCCGCCTTCGAGCACGAAGACCTTAGGGAAACCGGCCTTGATCAGGCGATTGGCCGCCTTGCCGACGCCGCGGCCGTCCTTGTCGACGAGCACGACCGGCAGTTCCTTCGCTTTCGACAGGTCCTTCTGCGTTTCCGGATCGAACTGGCTCATGGCGACGTTCTTCGCGCCCGGAATGTGGGCCTTCTCGAAGTCGGCGCTGGCCGAGAGGTCGACGATCAGTGGCGTGTCGCGATTGATCAGCTGCGTCAGGCCGGCCGGCGTCAGGGTCTTCCACTTGCGGAACAGACGGCCGACTTCGGTGGCGACGAGCGCGACCAGGATCACCACGAACAGGGCGACCAGCGCGGTGTGGTTGCTCACGAAAGCGGGCAGCTTCTGCAAAACGTCGTTCATCGTGTCTTTCCGCGTCCCAGGAGGGGATAAACGGCCGATTATATCGGCTTTAGCGGGGCGTGAAGTCCGGCAGGCCGGTCATCAGGGTCCATTTGTTCTTTTCGCGGTCGTAATGCCAGCGCTGGCGGTCGATCACGCTGCGCTCGGCCTGCGTGTTGATGTTGACCACGTTGACCTGGACGACCTGGATCACGTCGTCGTCGCCGTCGGGCTTGGGGCCCGCGCCTTCGTCGTAGCCCGTGACACGCAGCTGCTGGAGGCGGCCCTGCTCGATCGAGCTGATCGGGTGTTCCTGCAGGTAGTCCTTGTCGATGAACGCCTGCGCGCTGGTGAAGTCGCCCCAGCGGATCGCCGAGGCGTAGCTCATCAGCGTCTTGTTCAGCGCCTGGTTGCGCTTGTCCGTGGCACAGCCGGCGAGGGCGAGGAAGGCAAGGGCGACAGCGGGCAGGGCGTACGGGCGCATGGCGGATTCCATCGGGGCGTCGGGCGGCATTATGCCCGGCGTTTGGCCACGAAACGCGCATCCAGGCTCGCCAGCGCCTTGCCGTTCTCCCCCGGCACCACGCAGGTGAAGTCGGCCCGGGCACGGCCGCGCGCGTCGAGCGTGGCGAAGAACGTGGCCCAGTCGGCGCCCGGCGCCAGCGTGGCCTCGGCGCGCAGGTCGTCCCACACGGGGTCGAGGTAGCGGACGGTGGAGTCGGCCACGAAGACGTCGCAGTCGGCGCCGCGCTCGCGCAGACGGGCTTCCACCAGCGCCCAGCAGGCGAGGGTCATCAGCGTGACGAGGCTGCCGCCGAAGGCGCAGCCCTTGTCGTTGATGTTCGGCTGGAGCGGCGCCGTCATGGTCAGCCGCTCGCCGTCGAAGGCCTCGATCGCGACGTCCATGGCGCGGGCCAGCGGAATGCTGTCGCGGATGAACCGTCCGAGGTCGGCGAGAGGGGTCTGGATCGTGGTCATAAGCCGGCAAGTCTACGTTCGTGCGCGGCCCGTTCGCATCCGTATGGGCGACCCAACCTTCGGCATTGGTGACGGTGTCCCCACGTTCCTATGCTGAGCCGTCGATCGCAGGATGCATTACGTGAGCCGGACCCTACCGTTACGCAACGTCACCGTGGTCATTACCCGCCCCGCGGGCACCGCCGGCCCGCTGGCGCGGCGGGTGCGCAAGCTTGGCGGCATTCCCGTCAGCGTGCCGGGCCTGTCCCTGCGGGCGACGGAGGATGCCACGGCGGTGGACGCCGCGCTGCGCAAGGCGCTGGAAGGCGACATGCTGATCTTCACGAGTCCCGCCGCCGTGCGCTTCGCCGCCGACGTCCTGCCGCTGGCCACGCGCGCCACGGTGGTGGCGGTCGGCCGCGGCACGGCCCGCGCTCTGAAAACGGCCGACGTGGTCGACGTGCGGTTCCCCGAAACGTCTCAGGACAGCGAGGGCGTCCTCGCCTTGCCGGAGCTGGCGAACGTCACCGGACGCCGCGTGTCGCTGATCGGCGCCCCCGGCGGGCGGGGCCTGCTTCGCGAGCGACTGGCCGCGCGCGGCGCGGACCTGGAGGAGATCCACGTCTATCACCGCGTCGCGCCACGGATCGACCGCCGCCATATCGATCCGCTCCTGAAACTCGGTCGCCGCTCCGCCGTGCTGCTTTCCAGTGCCGAGGCGCTCGATCACCTGCATCGCGCGCTGGTGGCGCCCGCCTGGCGACGGCTGGTCCAGGCCGTGGCCGTCGTGAGCAGCGAACGTCTGCGTGGCATCGCGCTGGAGGCCGGGTTCGAGCGCGTCGCGGTCGCCCGGTCCGCGCTGCCCACCGACCTCCTCGCCGCCGCCGCAGGGGTCTCGTTCACCCGCCGTTGAGGGATGTGTTCCGTGCGTTGGCGTATGGCCTGCTAGCATGCCCGCCATGACGACCGAGACCCCCCCGACCGATACCGCTCCGGCGACGCCGGCCCCGGCCGCCGCCGCCCGTACCACCGTGCCGCCACGGCGCGTCGATCCGGCGCCTCGGCGCGGCGGTGGCGCGCTGGCGATCGCCATCCTGCTTTCGCTTGCCGCCCTCGGCGCCGCGGGCTACACCGCCTGGACCTCCTGGCAGATGCGCCAGGACCTCGGCGCGGCCAATGGTCTGCGCGGACAGGTCGATACGTTGCAGGCCGCGGTCGACGCCACGCGCGAGGAGAACGCGAACCTTCGCCGCCGCCTCGGCGACGCGGATGCCGTGAGCCGTTCGGCGCGCGAAGAGATGCTCGGCATGTCCGAGCGCACGCGCAATCTCGAGGACGCGGTGGCGAACCTGTCCGAGCGCAGCCTCAGCGGCCACGACGCCATGTTGCTCGACGAAGCGGAATCGCTGCTGCGCATGGCGAAGGAGCGCTTCGCGCTGTTCGGCGACGCCAGCGGCGCGCTGTCCGCCTACGATCTCGCCGACAAGACGCTCGCCGCCGTCAACGACGCGGCGTTCGCGGCGGTCCGCCAGAACGTCACCGCGGAGCGCGAGGCGCTTTCCGCCATCGCGCCGCGCGCCCGCGCGAACGATCTCGCGACGCTCGCGGCCCTGCGTGGCCAGCTGACGACGCTGCCGTTGAAGAGCGACGACGCGAAGACCGCCGAAGGCGCTGAGCAGGGTTTCTGGCAGCGCGCGGGTGCGGCACTGGGCAGCATCGTGCGCGTGAGCCACGACGACGGCACGCCGATCGGTCTCGCCGACGACCGCATCGCGCGCGAACTCGCGGCGCTCGACGTGGCGCACGCCGAAGCGGCCGTGCTCGCGTACGACGACGTCGGCCGCCAGGCGGCGCTGAAGCGCGTCGACGCCGTGCTCGCCGCACGTTTCGACACCACCGCTCCGTCCGTGCAGGCGGCGCGCGCCCGCATCGCCGCGCTGCTCGCCAGCCAGGCGAAGGGTGCCGAACCGAAGCTCGGCGCCGCGCTCGCCGAACTGCGCAACCTGCGCTCGGTGCACGCGCTCCAGGGTGGCGCGCCGACCTCCGGGCCGGCGAAGGCATCGTCCGCCCCGGCGCCCGCGCCGGCCGCCAGCGCCAGCGCGCCGCACGAGGCCACGCCATGAAGCCGTGGCGCTGGGTCGTCGGACTGATTCTCGTCGCGGTCGTCGCGGCGTTCGCCTGGCACTGGGTCGCGGAGGATCCGGGCTACGTGCTCGTGCACCTGCGCGGCACCAACGTGCAGACGACCGTCGTGACCGCCGTGGTGCTGCTTCTGCTCGCCTGGGCCGTGATCACCGCGCTCGTGGCGCTCATCCGCTGGCCGTTCGGCGCGATGACGCGCCGGCATCGCCGGGTGAGCCGCCGTCGCCTCGCCGATGGTCTCGTGTCGCTGATCGAAGGCCGTCACGGCGAGGCGGAACGCGACCTCCATCGCGCCGCGCGTTATCCCTCCTTGCGTGGTCCGGCGTTGCTCGCCGCCGCGGAAGCCGCGGAGCGGCACGGCGACACCACGCGTGCGCTGGAAACGCTGGACGAGGCCGCGCAGGAAACGCCGCGCGCCGCGCGCATCCTTCGCGCACGTCTGCTGCGTCGTTCGGGCCGCGCGTCCGAGGCCGTCGCCCTGCTCGCGCCGGAGGCCGCCGCCGGCGGTCTCACGCCCGCGGGCTGGGTCGAATACGCCGAGGCGTCGCTCGACACGCACGACGCGCGCAGCGCGATGCGGGCGCTGGAGCCGTTGCAGAAGAGCGGCGAGCTCGGTGCTCGCGCGTATGCCGCCTTCGAAGCGCGTGTGATCGCGGCTTACGTCGGCAGTGCCTCGGATGGCGCGTCGCTGGCGACGCTGTGGTCGCAGCTTCCGAAGGGACAGCGCCGCCTTCCCGCCGCGATCGACGCCTACGCGCGGCAGGCCGCGCGTTTCGGCCAGACGATGGCCGCGATGGACGAGATCGAGACCGCGCTGCGTCGCGACTGGTCGCCCGCGCTGGTCGCCACGTACGGCGGCATGGGCGCGGAGGACATCGAACAGCGCCTGCGCCGCGCGGAAAGCTGGATCGACAGCCATCCCAACGACGCCGTGCTGCTGACCGCCGTCGGCCGCATGTGCGTCCGGGTGCGCCTGTGGGGCAAGGCGAAGCCGTACCTCGAACGCGCGCTGGCCATCGAGCCTAGCGCCGACGCCTGGGAAGCGCTCGGTGACGTCTACGTCGGCGAGAATCATCCGGAACTGGCGCAGCGTTGTTACCGCAACGCCCTCGCGCTCGCCCGCGGCGACGCCACGGAAGCGCTGCCGGAGGAACTTCGCGCCCGCCGCATCGACACGCGCGTCACCGCGGTGGAAGAGCGCGACCAGCACGGCGTGCCGCGGCTGTCGCCCTGACACCTATGGGAAGCGCGCTGGCGCGCGAATGGGTGCTCGACGCAAGCGCCCCTTCGCGCGCGAGCGCGCTCCCACCCGACATTAGCCCGGTCGCCGCATCGTGTGACCCTTCGGGTGGGAGCGCGTTCACGCGCGAACGAGCGTCACCGACGAGGCGCCCCGTGCCAGAGCGCGAACGCGCACAGCGCCAGCGCGACGACGATCAGCACGGCGGCACGCCATGCCTTGCGTCGACGATCGCGATCCGCAGCTGCGGCCGCGGTCGACAGGCGTGACTCCGCACCGGGTACGACTCGCTTCGGGCGATCACGCGACGACGCCGGCAACGCATCGAACGCCGCCTTCCAATTCGCCAGCGTGCCCGTCGACACGAAGAGCCCGATCAAGGTCGGAAACCGCTCGCGCATGACGCGCATCTCGGGCCAGCACGGCACGATCGGCGCATCGAGCCGCGCCTCCCCGAGCGCGGCGAGATCGAGCCATTCGAACCGGCGCCTTTCGTCGAGGGCGAGCCAGTCGTCGCCTTCGGTGAGCACGCGGCGAATCCAGTCGCCTCGTGAGCCAAGTGCGTCGAGGTGATCCGCGAGCCGCCAGTGGAACGCGTCGGCCGCCGCTTCGAACACCGCCACGCGTTGCCCGATGCGCTGGGCGACGAGCAGGTCGATCAGGTGCTCTTCGAACTGGCCGGGCGCATCGATGTAGCGCTTGCGCAGCTCGGCGAGCGCGTTCGCCAGCAGTCCCTGCACGGCGGTGACAGGTTGCTTGCCGACGTCGGCGGCGAAGCCCAGCGCCAGGTCCAGTGTCGGGTCGGAAGCAGAGGTTACCGAGGTTGCCGTGGACGACGAAGCGACCGTCGGCGAGGCACGGCTGCCGGTCTCCAGGACATCGAGTCCGCGTAGCGCGCGATCTCCCATCGCGATCCCCGCCTGCACCGCGGCGCCGATGGCGGCGATGTGCATGGGATCGATCGTCGTCGTCGGCTCCCGCGCGAACATCTGCGTCGCGAGCGCACGGATGACCGGCATCCGCGTCGCACCACCGGCGAGGATCACGTGGTCGAGGTCCGCCGCGCGGATACGCGCGAGGCGCATGGCGCGTTCGATCGGGTACCACAGACGATTGAGCAAGGGCTGCGTCAGCGTGGCGAACGTGTCGCCATCCAGCGCGACGCTGACGCTCGTCTCGCCATAGGCCGCCTCGAGATGCGCCGTGCCGCGGCGGGTCAGCTCGCACTTCGCCGTTTCGGCGAGGGCGAGCAGGTCGCGCATGAACGCCACGCTCTCGCCGGCCGCGTCGGGCAGGCCATTGGCGAACGCCTGTGTCGCGATCAGCGCGGTGAAGTCGTCGCCGCCGAGCGAATCGTCGCCCGCGCTGGCGCGCACGCCGATCATGCCGTCGGTCAGCTGGGCCACCGCCACGTCGAAGGTCGCCGCGCCCAGACGGAACACGAGGAACCGCGCCTCGTCGGTGACCAGGTCCACGGCGTGCGCCAGCGCGGCGGCGGTCGCCTCGCTGAGCAGCCGCTCGACCTTGATGCCCGCCAGTTCGCAGGCGGCACGCGTCGCCTCGCGCTGTTCGCCGGAGAAGCACGCCGGCACGGTGACGACCGCCTCGGTGACCGGTTCTCCGAGAAACGCCTCCGCGTCCCGCACCAGCGTGCGCAGCACCAGCGCCGCGAGCTCTTCGGGCCGGTAATCGCGCGTGCCGAGGCGCACCGCGTGCGGGTGCCCGAGGTGTCGACGGAATCGTGTCGCCGTATCCCAGGGATGCGTTTCGCGACGCGCGAGGGCGGCCTTGCCGACGAGGATGCGTCCGTCGTCTCCGACGCCCACGCACGAAGGCGTGAGCACCTCGCCCGCGCCGTTCGGAATCAGGCGCGGCGCGCCGTCGATCCATGCGCAGACGAGGCTGTGGGAGCTACCCAGGTCGATACCGACGATCACGCGATCCTTCCCCTCTGCGTCCGCATCCTCCGGACGCGCCGTCGCCATCGTGGCGACGCGGCGAGCTTCCGTTCCGCGCGACGCCCGTCAGAGCGCGGTGAGGTTCGCGTAAGCGTAAACCAACCACTTGCTGCCGGCATCCTCGAAGTTGACCTGCACGCGCATGTGCGCGCCAGCGCCTTCCGCGCTGACGATCGTGCCCTCGCCGAACGTCGGGTGCCTGACGCGCTGGCCCAGACGAACGGGCGAGGGCTCCTCCAGCGACGACGCGGCGAAGCGGTCCGCATAGGCCGGACGCGACACCTGCACGCGCGGGCGCAGTTCGTCGATGAGTTCGGGCGGGATCTCGCCCAGGAATCGCGACGGTCGGGCGAGCATCTCGGTGCCGTGCATGCGGCGCGACTCGGCATGCGACACGTAGAGGCGCTCGCGGGCACGCGTGATGCCCACATAGGCCAGGCGGCGCTCTTCCTCCAGCCGGTTTTCCTCCTCGGTGGAGCGCTGGCTGGGGAACAGGCCTTCCTCCATGCCCACGAGGAACACGACGGGGAATTCGAGGCCCTTCGCCGAATGCAGCGTCATGAGCTGCACGCAGTCGTCCCAGGCCTCGCCCTGGCCTTCGCCGGCTTCGAGCGCGGCATGCGACAGGAAGGCGGAGAGCTCGTTGAGACCGGCGTCGACATCTTCCGGCGTCATCTCGAAACGGCTGGCGACGTTGACCAGCTCGTCCAGGTTCTCGACGCGCGCCTCGCCGTTGCCGCGCTTGTCGTTCTCGTAGAAGTCGCGCAGGCCGGTGTGGACGATCGCGTGCTCGATCTGCTCGGCCAGGTCCAGCGCGGTCGGTTCCTCGTCGGCCTCGGCATCGCCGCGACCGGCGAACGTGCGTGCCAGGTTGTCGATCAGACCGATGAAGGCCTTGATGGCGTTCTTCGCGCGCCCAGCCAGCGAACCGATCGAGGCCTCGGTCAGCGACGCTTCCCACATCGAACTGCCGTCGGCGCGCGCGCGGCGGCGCAGCTCGTCGAGCGTTCGATCGCCGATGCCGCGCGGCGGCGTGTTCACGGCGCGCTCGAAGGCGGCGTCGTCGTGGCGGTTGGACGCGAGGCGCAGGTACGCGAGCGCGTCCTTGATCTCCGCGCGATCGAAGAAGCGTAGTCCGCCGTACACGCGGTAAGGCAGGTCGCGCTGGATCAGCTGTTCTTCGAAGTTGCGGGACTGCGCGTTGGAGCGGTACAGGATGGCGCAGTCGCGCGCGTTGCCGTGCTCGGCGATGTATTCGCGGATGCGCTCGATGACGAAGCGTGCTTCGTCCTGCTCGTTGTAGGCCGCATACAACGCGATGCGCTCGCCTTCGCCGCCGTCCGTCCACAGCTGCTTGCCAAGACGGCCGCCGTTGCGCGCGATGACCGCGTTGGCGGCGTTGAGGATCGTCGAGGTCGAACGGTAGTTCTGCTCGAGGCGGATGGTCTTCGCGCCAGGGAAGTCGCGCAGGAACTGCTGCACGTTCTCCACCTTCGCGCCGCGCCAGCCGTAGATCGCCTGATCGTCGTCGCCCACCACGAAGGCCTGGCCGGTATTGCCCGCGAGCACGCGGATCCACGCGTACTGCAGCGTGTTGGTGTCCTGGAACTCGTCGATCAGCAGGTAGCGCCAGCGATCCTGATAGTGCTTCAGCACCTGCGGATCCTTCAGCCACAGCTCGTGCGCGCGCAGCAGCAGTTCGGCGAAATCGACGAGGCCGGCGCGCTGGCACTGCTGCTCGTACGCCTTGTAGATCTCCACGAAGGTGCGCGTCACCGGGTGGTCGCGGTGCTCGATCGCGTCGGGGCGCTTGCCCTCGTCCTTCCAGTTGTTGATCTGCCAGGACGCCTGACGAGGCGGAAAGCGCGCCTCGTCGAGGCCCATGCCCGCGATCACGCGCTTGATGAGGCGCTGCTGGTCGTCGGAATCCAGGATCTGGAAGCCCTCGACGAGACCCGCCTCGCGCCAGTGCCGGCGGAGCAGGCGGTGCGCGATGCCGTGGAACGTGCCGACCGTCAGCCCCTGCGTGCCGCCCGGAATCAGTCCGTCCAGGCGCGCGCGCATCTCGCCGGCCGCCTTGTTGGTGAACGTCACCGCGAGGATCGCCCACGGCGGCACCCGTTCGACCTGGGTCAGCCAGCCGATGCGGTGGGTGAGGACGCGGGTCTTGCCGGAGCCGGCGCCCGCGAGGATCAGGTAGTGGCCGGGCGGGGCGCTGACGGCCTCGCGCTGGGCGTCGTTCAGGGAGTCGAGCAGGTGGGAAACGTCCATCGGGACATTGTAGCGGAGGGGCACGGGCGGCCTGCGCCGCAGGCCTGGGAGATGGGAGGTGGGAAATGGGGGCGCACTGATGAGTGCCTGGAGGCGGAATGATCCGTCACGACGCCAGCCCCCTCAGTCGACCAAGGCGCCGCCCCCAACTCCCATCCCCCAACCCCCCGACGATCATTTCTTCCGCGCGATCCCCGCCACCGCCACGATGCCGCCGATCACGATGCCGGCGATGCCGACCCACTGCGGAATGGCCTTGTCATGGGTGGCTTCGATCTTGGCGGGGCCGATGGACGCCACCGTATCGGTCTTGCTGTAGCTGCCGTTACCCAGGGTCACCCAGAGACCGAGGCCGATGAGGATGACGCCGACGACGATGAGACCTGCACGCATGTGGATTCCTCCCGTTGAATGTGGCGCCGAGGATGCGTGGGGCCATGTCGAGGGATCGTGTGGGCAAAAAAAACCCCGAGAGCCAGGGGAGCTCTCGGGGCCGGTGACCGACATGACCCAGGGGAAGATCGTGCCGGCCGCAGGGTGACCCCAGGGAGGCGGAGTCCACCGATGGGACGCCGTTGCGTGCGTCCGAAGCTTTAGAGGGCCGGACCCACGGAAAGTTGCAACGCCAGGCCGAAAAAAGTCAGTTGGCGTTCATCGGTAATGCTTTCAGACGCTTGCGGCCCCGGCAATGGCTTGGCCTTAGGGAAATTTAACGCCGGAAGGTCTCAGTGCGCCTCGTCCCAGTTGGCTCCCACGCCGATGTCGACCTGCAGCGGCACGCTCAGGCTGGCGGCGCCGGTCATGTGTTTCTCGATACCGGCGCGGACCTCGTCCACGGCGTCCTCGCGCACCTCGAAGACGAGTTCGTCGTGCACCTGCATCAGCAGGCGCACGTCGTCGCGCGGCTCGATCCACGCCGCCACCGCGATCATCGCGCGCTTGATGATGTCCGCCGCCGTGCCCTGCATCGGCGCGTTGATCGCCGCGCGCTCGGCGCCGGCGCGGTGCGCCTGGTTGCGCGACTTCAGGTTCTCCAGGTACAGCCGGCGGCCGAACAGCGTCTGGACGTAACCATCGCGATGGGCCTGTTCGCGGGTGGCGTCCATGAAGGCGCGCACACCCGGGTAGCGCGAGAAGTAGCGGCCCATGTAATCGGACGCCTCACCGCGGTCGACGCCGAGCTGGCGCGCGAGGCCGAACGCGCTCATGCCGTACATCAGGCCGAAGTTGATCGCCTTCGCGGCGCGGCGCTGGTTCGGCGTGACCTCGTCGGGCGTCACGCCGAAGACTTCCGCCGCCGTGGCGCGGTGCACGTCGCCGCCTTCGCGGAACGCGCGCACGAGGCCTTCGTCGTTCGACAGGTGGGCCATGATCCGCAGCTCGATCTGCGAGTAGTCGGCGGCGACGATGCGCCAGCCGTCGGGCGCGACGAACGCCTGGCGGATGCGCCGGCCTTCCTCGGTACGCACGGGGATGTTCTGCAGGTTCGGGTCGGACGAGCTGATGCGTCCCGTCGCGACGGCGCCCTGGTGGTAGCTCGTGTGCACGCGGCCCGTGCGCGGATTGACGATGCCCGCGAGCTTGTCGGTGTACGTGGAGCGCAGCTTGGCGAGACCGCGGTATTCGAGGATCAGTCGCGGCAGTTCGTGCGCATCGGCGATCGCCTCCAGCGCTTCCTCGTTGGTCGAGGGTTGGCCGGTGGGCGTCTTGATCTTCGCCGCCAGGCCGAGCTCGTCGAACAGCACGGCCTGCAGCTGCTTCGGCGAGTCGAGGTTGAACTCGTGGCCTGCGGACGCGTATGCCTGCTGTTGCAGTTCGACCATGCGCTTGCCGAGCTGCTGGCTCTGCATGCGCAGGTTGTCCGCGTCGATCAGGACGCCCGTGCGCTCCATCTTCGCCAGCACCGGCACGAGCGGGATCTCGATGTCCGTGTACACGCTGCGCAGCGAAGGCTCCGCTTCGAGCTTCGCCCAGAGCGCCTGGTGCAGGCGCAGCGTGATGTCGGCATCCTCGGCGGCGTAGCGGCAGGCGATGTCGCAGTCCACGTGCGAGAACGGGATCTGCTTCGCCCCCTTGCCGGCCACTTCCTCGTACTTGATGGTGGTGTACCCGAGGTAGCGCGAGGCGAGGGAATCCATGTCGTGGCGCGTCGCCGTGGCGTTGTAGACATACGACTCCAGCATCGTGTCGTGCGCCAGGCCGCGCAGCGCGATGCCGTAATGCGACAGCACGTTGATGTCGTACTTGCCGTGCTGGCCGACCTTGGGCCGCGTGGCGTCCTCGAGGATCGGCTTCAGCGCGCCCAGCACGTGCTCCGTCGACAGCTGCTGCGGCGCGCCGGGGTAATCGTGCGTGAGCGGCACGTACGCCGCCTTGCCCGGCTCCACCGCGAGCGAAAGGCCCACGATGTCGGCGCGCATCGCGTCGATGCTCGTCGTTTCGGTGTCGAAGGCGATCAGTGGCGCGGTCTCGAGCTTCTCGAGCCACGTCGCGAGCGCGGCCTCGGTGACGACGAGCTCGTACTCGCCGTCCACGGAAAGCGCGGCGTCGACCACCGGGGCGGGTGACGCCGGGGTTGCCGCGGCGGGAGCCGGTGCGGCGGCATCGCCGCCGGCTTCCAGTTCCTTCAACGCCGCCTTGAAGTCGTAGCGGGCGTAGAGCTCGCGCAGCGCCTCGACGTCGCGCTCGCGCATCGCCAGGTCGGTCGGCCCCTGCTCGAGCGGCACGTCGGTACGGATCGTGACCAGTTCGCGGGAGAGGGGCAGGCGCGGCATCGCGGCGCGCAGGTTCTCGCCGATCTTGCCGCCGATCTTGTCCGCGTTCGCGAACAGGGCATCGAGCGTGCCGTACTCGCCGAGCCACTTGGCCGCGGTCTTCGGGCCGCATTTCTCCACGCCGGGCACGTTGTCGATGCTGTCGCCCATCAGCGTGAGGTAGTCGACGATCTGCTCGGGGCGCACGCCGAATTTATCGATCACGCCGTCGATGTCCATCGTCGTGTTCGACATCGTGTTGATCAGCACGATGTGCGCGCCGACGAGCTGGGCGAAGTCCTTGTCGCCGGTGGAGATGATCGTGTCGATGCCTTGCGCGGCGGCCTGCACGGCCAGCGTGCCGATCACGTCGTCGGCTTCGACGCCCGGCACGCAGAGGATCGGGAAGCCCAGCGCGCCGACGATCTTCATCATCGGTTCGATCTGCGCGCGCAGGTCGTCGGGCATGGACGGCCGGTTCGCCTTGTAGTCGGCGTAGAGGTCGTCGCGGAACGTGCGGCCCGGCGCGTCGCAGACGAAGGCCACGTAGTCGGACCCGGCCTTCATCGTCGTGCGCAGCATGTTGACGATGCCGAACAGCGCGCCCGTGGGCTCGCCGAAGGTGTTGGTCAGGGGAGGCAGCGCGTGGAACGCGCGGTACAGGTACGAGGACCCGTCGATGAGCGTGAGCGTAGGCATCCCCGGATTCTCTCACGGCCCCGCGTGGGGCGTCCGTTCACGCCGCCGCGGGCGTGGGAATTGCTATCCTCGACTCCCCGTACGGAGACCCTCCATGAACCGCTCGCACGCTCTCGTCGCCGCGCTTGCCCTGGCCCTGGCGCTCCCTGCCGCCGCCCAGAACGCCACGGATCCCAAGCTGAAGGCCCTGCCGCCGCCGGCGCTCAACGATCCGGGCCATCAGCCGGGCGAGCCGGACCGCTCGGGGCAGAAGCCGATCCCCCGTCCCGTGCCCTACGACCAGGCTCAGGACGCCGACCAGTACAAGTCCACGCCGGCCACGTCCGACGCGCAGGGCTCGAAGGTCTCCGCCGCCAACCTGCCGGACCTGGGTTCGGACGGCGTGCCGGAGATCGTGGAGAAGCAGGAGGGCGAGAACAAGATTCAGGAGTTCCGCCAGAACGGCAAGCTCTACCAGGTGGTCGTCGTCCCGAAGAACGGCATCCCGCAGTACTACGACGTCGACGACGCGGGCAATCGCACGCTCCGGGGCACCATGCAGAACGGTGTCCGCCCCACCGAGTACAAGGTCTACGAGTGGGGCAACGCGCCGAAGCCGGTCGATTCCAACTGAGTGGCGTTACCCGTCGAGCTCCGGGTAATGCCGGAAGATCCCGTTCGTGTTGAACGGGATCCGCCGTTCCGAGGCGAGGTAGGCGGCGATGTTCGGCCGGTCGGCGACGCGCTTCGCGAGGTCGCGCAGCAGCGGCACCTTCTGCCTGGCCATCGCCTTCGGGAACGCGTAGTCGAGGCCGGCCATCACCTGGAACAGCGACAGGTCGACATAGGAATGCTGGCGTAGCGGGAAGCGGCCGCCGCCGCGGTCGATCGCCTTCTCGAAATAGCCCAGGAACTTCGGCACGCGGTTCTCGCGGAAATCCTTCGCGCGCCGCTTCGCCTCGTCGCGCTGGTCCTCGTAATACTCGGACGACGATACCGGATGGTGCGTGTCGTGCACCTCCGCGACGAAGTCCGTGATCGTCAGTTCCAGCTGGTGCGCATAGAGCGCGGCCGCCTCGCCTTCGGGCACGAGGCCGTGCCTGGGTCCGAGGTAATGCAGGATGTTCGCCACCTGCGCGATCACCAGCCGGCCGGACTTCAGGAACGGCGGCGCGAAGGGCAGGGCGCCCGCGTGCTCGCCGTCGAGGAACGGCATGATGGCGTCGTCGCCTTGCTCGCGCGCCACGTCGACGTAGGGCGCCGCGGCGTCCTCGAGGCACAGGCGGACGAACTCGCCGCGTCCCTGCAGGCCCGTCCAGTAATAGAGCTGGTACGCCATCGCGATCCTCCGTCGGGTCAAAACCGGACGATGCCGCGCGGTCGCTCAAGCCAGCGTGAGCGCGGCGTCCCGGAAGGTGTCCCACGCCGTCTGGGCGGGTGGCGACAGCGAACGCGCCCGCCTGCGAACGAGCGTCACCTCGCGATGCACCTCGGGGTTGAGGCGCAGCGCGACCAGCCCCGGCCGCATCGCGTCCAGCGAGAGCGCGGGCGTGACCGTGACGCCGAGCCCGGCCTCGACCATGCGGAACGCCGTGTGCGGATGGCCGACCTCCAGGGTCACGTTCACCGCTAGGCCGCGCGACGCGAAGGCGGTGTCGATCAGGCGGCGGCTGCCGGAGGCGTGGTCGAGCAGCACGAGGTCTTCGTGCGCCAGCGCCTTCCACGCCACGGCGCTTCTCGACGCCAGCGGGTGATCCTCGCGACAGACGAAGCGGAAAGGATCGCGAAGGATCGTCTCCGTGTCGAACTCCTCCGCGGTGGCCGGTTCGACGCTGAGACCGAAATCGACCTCGCCACCCCGCACCGCGTCGAGCACCTGCGCCTGCGTCTGATCGCGCAGCAGGATCTCCAGCGAAGGATGGTCCTTCGCGCAGCGCGCGATGCCCAGCGGGACGAGCGCGGCGGAAAGAGTCGGCACGGCCGCGATGCGTACCCGGCCCCGGAGCGGGTCCGCCTGCGCCCGGGCGTGCGCGAGCACGCCGTCCAGCTCGTCGAGCACGCGCGACAGGGCCTGTTCGAGGTAGCGACCGGCTTCCGTCGGCACCACCTCGCGCGTGCTGCGGTCGAACAGCCGCACGTCGAGTTCGGCTTCGAGATCGGCGATGAGCCGGCTCACCGCGGGCTGCGTGAGATGCAGGGCGTCCGCGGCCCGGCGGAAATGGCGATGGCCGGCCACGGCGAGGAAGGCGCGAAGCTGGCGCATCGAGACATTCATGCCGTAAATCTATCACCGAATCAGATAAAACGATTTGCCTTATGGATCGTCCGGCGTTGCAATAGTCTCCACTCCCGCGCCGACCGACACGCCGCCATGCGCCGCTTCCTGCCCGATGGATTCACCCTTTCGCTGATCGCGACGGTGCTGCTCGCCAGCGTTCTCCCGTGCCGAGGGGCGGTCGCCAGCGTCTTCGGAGTCGTCACGGACCTCGCGATCGCGCTGCTGTTCTTCCTGCATGGCGCGAAGCTGTCGCGCGCCGCGGTGGTGGCCGGCATGACGAACTGGCGGCTCCACCTCACGGTGCTCGCCAGCACGTTCGTGCTGTTCCCGCTGCTCGGCCTGGTGCTGAAGCCCGTGCTGGCGCCGCTCGTGTCGCCCGATCTTTACCTGGGCATCCTGTTCCTGTGCACGCTGCCGTCCACCGTGCAGTCGTCCATCGCGTTCACGTCGATCGCGCGCGGCAACGTGCCGGCGGCGATCGTGTCCGCATCGGCGTCGAGCATGCTGGGCATCTTCATCACGCCGTTGCTGGTGGGCGTGCTGATCGCGGGATCGGGGCAGGGCGCGCTTTCGTGGGATTCGATCGGCGCCATCGTGCTGCAGCTGTTCGTCCCGTTCGTCGCGGGGCAGGTGGCGCAGCGCTGGATCGGCGGCTGGGTGACGCGCCATGCCGCGCTGCTCACGTACGTCGATCGCGGTTCGATCCTGCTGGTGGTGTACACCGCGTTCAGCGCGGCGGTGCTGCAGGGTCTGTGGCATCAGTTGCCCGTGCCCGTCCTCGCCGGGCTGATCGTGGTCAACGCGGTGCTCCTGGCCTGCGCGCTGCTGATCACCCGCTACGGTTCGCGCGCGCTCGGCTTTTCGAAGGAGGACGAGATCACGATCGTCTTCTGCGGCTCGAAGAAGAGCCTCGCCTCGGGCGTGCCGATGGCGAAGGTGCTCTTCGCCGGCCATCCGCTGGGCCTGATCGTGCTGCCGATCATGCTGTTCCACCAGATCCAGCTGATGACCTGCGCGGTGCTGGCGCGACGTTACGCGTTGCGCCGCGAGGAAGGAGCGCGCCTGAAGGCCGCCGTGCGCTGAGTCACCCTTCGGCAGCGACGTGCCTGCCGAAGGGTGGGAGTCGATCGCATCGGCGATCCGGGATCGCCTCAGTGGCGGAAGTGCCGCACGCCCGTGAACACCATCGCCATGTCGTGCTCGTCGGCCGCGGCGATCACCTCGTTGTCGCGCATCGAGCCGCCCGGCTGGATCACGGCGCGGATGCCCGCCGCGGCGGCGGCGTCGATGCCGTCGCGGAACGGGAAGAACGCATCGGAGGCCATCGCGCTGCCCGGCACCACGAGCCCGGCTTCCTCGGCCTTGAGGCCCGCGATCTTCGCGCTGACGACGCGGCTCATCTGGCCCGCGCCGATACCGATCGTGCGGTTGTCCTTCGCGTAGACGATCGCGTTGGACTTGACCATCTTCGCCACGCGCCAGGCGAACAGCAGGTCGTCGAGTTCGGCCGTCGTCGGCTGGCGCTTGCTGACGACCTTGAGCTCGTCCCGCCGCACCTGGCGATGGTCGGCCGTCTGTACCAGCAGGCCCGAGCCGACGCGCTTCACGTCGTGGGTGTTGCGGCCGTCGCCTGGCGGAATCTCCAGCACGCGGACGTTCGCCTTCTTCGCCGCTTCCTCCACGGCGCCCGCGTCGACCTGCGGGGCGATCAGCACCTCGACGAACTGGCGCTTCAGGATCGTGCGCGCCGTCTCGGCATCGAGAGGGCGGTTGAACGCGATGATGCCGCCGAACGCCGAGGTCGGATCGGTCGCATAGGCGAGTTCATAGGCGGTCAGCGGGTCCGCCGCGACGGCGACGCCGCACGGGTTCGCGTGCTTCACGATCACGCAGGCGGGGGCGTCGAACTGGCGCACGCATTCCCACGCGGCATCCGCGTCGGCGATGTTGTTGAACGAGAGTTCCTTGCCCTGCAGCTGGCGGAACGTCGCGAGCGTGCCCGGCGCGGGATACAGGTCGCGGTAGAACGCGCCGGCCTGGTGCGGATTCTCGCCGTAGCGCAGGTCCATCACCTTCACGAAGCGGCCGTTCGACTGCTCCGGGAATTCGTTGCGGCCCGCGATCTTCGTGTGGGTCTCGTCGAGCGTGACGCCCGATAGGTAGTCGCTGATCGCGCCGTCGTAGTTCGACACGCGATTGAACGCCGCGACGGAAAGACGGAAGCGCGTCGCGCGGGTCAGGCCGCCCTTGCCTTCGATCTCGGCGAGCGCCTCGTCGTACTGCGCGGGATCCGTGAGCACGCCGACGTCGTTCCAGTTCTTCGCCGCCGCGCGAAGCATCGCGGGGCCGCCGATGTCGATGTTCTCGATGGCGTCTTCCAGCGTGCACGCCGGATCGGCGACCGTGCGCTCGAACGGATAGAGGTTCAGCACCAGCAGGTCGATCGGCAGGATGCCGTGTTCGGCCATGACGGCGTCGTCGGTACCGCGGCGGCCGAGCAGACCACCGTGCACGCGCGGGTGCAGCGTCTTCACGCGGCCGGCCATGATCTCGGGAAAGCCGGTGAGGTCGCCGACGTCGCGCACGGGGATGCCCGCGTCGCGCAGCGCCTTCGCGGAGCCACCGGTGGAGAGGATGTCGACGTTCGCGGCGACGAGGCGACGGGCGAGTTCCGTCAGGCCCTGCTTGTCGGACACGCTGACGAGCGCACGGCGGACGGGAACGAGATCGGGCGTGGACATGGGCACTTCCGGGGAGGAAAGCGCGCCATTATAGCCGCCCGGACGTCCGCGCGGCCCGGCGGGTGGCCGGATCAGGAAATGCCGTGCGCGGCGAGCTTCTTGCGCAGGGTGGCGCGGTTGATGCCGAGCGCCACGGCGGCGCGGCTCTGGTTGCCTTCGTGGAAGGCGAGCACTTCGCGCAGCAGGGGACCTTCGACTTCACGGATCACGAGGGCATGCAGGCCTTCGCCGAACTCGGTGTCACCGATGTCGGCCAGGTAGCGACGGACCGTGCGGCTGACGCATTCGCTGAGGGCACTCTGCATGGAGGTTTCGTTGGCAGCCTCGACAGCAGTCAGTCTCACAGCGTTCAAGGCATTCCCCTCTCGCAGGCCGAAGCGGTCGCCTCGGTCGGTTCGTGTTCGTTTCGGTCGCTTGGATGTGCGCTCGGGGCGCGTCCTTCCGGACGGCCGCGAAGTCGCGAAGGGGACCAAGTCTACTCGCCCCCGGGAGCGAATTGCAGACTTGCAAAAAGAAATTTTTTCGAACGGCTCAGTCGAAGCTGAAGGCGAAAGCGACGGCCCGCTGGCCCGGGTCTTGCACTTCGAACACCATCGCCGAGGTGGCGCCCGCCGCCATGCCGCGTGAACGGGTGCCGGCGTCGCCCACGTAGTCCTCGGGCTGGAAGCGGCGCATCGCCAGGCGATGGCCTTCGGCGTCGGAGAGCGCGATCGTGACGACGGGATACGGTTGGGCGAACGTCGCGTCGTTGCGCACGCTCGCCGTGATGAGCAGGCCGTCGGTGACGGACGGATGCTGTTCGACGTCGCGCGCGAGCAGGCGCAATTGCGACGGCGCCGCGACGAGCGGAAGATGGCAGCCCACCATCGCGCAACCGCTCGCGAGCATCGGCCCCACCGTCGCGTCGGCGATCAGCACGTCGCGTTTCGCCCAGGCCAGTTGCGCGCCGAGACCGAGCACCAGCACCGTGCACGTCGCGATCCACGCGGCGGTGCGCCACGAGCGTCGCTTCGCGCGCGCGAAGCGTGGTGTGAACGTCAGCTGCGAGAAATCCTCCTCGACCGCGTCCTCCGTCGCGACCGCTTCGTCCGTGACGGCCTGGGCCGCGTCGGCGGGCGCTTCCGTCCAGGGCTCCGGCACCGGCTTCGGCTCGGGGCGCGGCCGGAACACCGCCACGTCGGCGAGCGGCGGCTCGCGATCCAGCGCGTGCTCCTCCAGTCGCGTGAAGGGCTCCGGAGGCAGCTGGCCGGCGAGCGTCCCGAGCGCGTTGAAGACGGTCTCGCAATGGCCGCAACGCAGGCAGCCGCAGGCGGGCACCAGCAGCTCGGCTTCCAGCTTGTAGACGGTGAGGCACTCGGGGCACTGCGTATACATCGGCCGATCATAACGGCCGCGCCGCGTCCTTGCGCGGCTAGAATGAGGCCCCGCTTCCCCGATGGTCCCGTCCATGCCCTGGCTCGAACTTTCCCTGACGATCCGTGCCGCCGAACAGCCGCGCGTCGAAACCGCGCTCGAAGACCTCGGCGCGCTTTCCATCACGCTGCAGGACGCCGACGCCGAGACGCCCGACGAGGAAGCGATCTTCGAACCGGGCGTCGGCGAGATTCCGCTGTGGAACCAGATCGTGCTCAACGCGCTGTTCGACGCCGATGCCGACCGGCGCGGCCTCACCGCCGCGATCGCCGACGACCTGCCGTTCATCGAGCCCGCCAACATCGTCTGGCGCGTCGTCGACGACCAGGACTGGGAGCGCGCGTGGATGGACCAGTTCAAGCCGATGCCGTTCGGCCGGCGCCTGTGGGTCTATCCGTGGAACATCGAGCCTCCGGTGGAGGGCGACATCGTCGTCGTGCGCCTCGATCCCGGCCTCGCGTTCGGCACCGGCACCCATCCCACGACGGCGATGTGCCTCGAGTGGCTCGACGGCCAGCAGCTGGCCGGCAAGACCGTCCTGGACTACGGCTGCGGCTCCGGCATCCTCGCCATCGCCGCGCTGAAGCTCGGCGCGTCGCGGGCGGTGGGCATCGACAACGATCCGCAGGCGCTGCTCGCCTCGCGCGACAACGCGGAGCGCAACGACGTCGACGCGGACCTCCAGGTCTACCTTCCCGGCGAAGCTCCCGCCGTGCCCGCCGACGTCCTCGTCGCGAACATCCTCGCCGGCCCGCTGGGCGAACTGGCCCCGACGTTCGCCGCGGCCGTGAAGCCCGGCGCGCCGTTCGCCCTCTCCGGCATCCTGCAGGGCCAGCACGAGGAACTGCTGGTGCGTTACGCCGAGTGGTTCGATGACCTGGACGTGCGCACGATGGAGGACTGGGTCCGGATCAGCGGCCGCCGCAAGGCCTGAGTCGCCAGGACGCCGTCAAAAAGAAAGGGCCCCGAGGGGCCCTTTCTTCATTCGACCTTGGGGTCGTTCTGCTTTTCCCAGGAGTGCTGCTCCTGGAGGAGCTTGTCCGGGTCGAAGCCCTGGTCGTCGTTCAGGCCCTGCATCTCCTCGATCGCCGAGGCCGGCGGGTTGCCGTAGTAGATGTTGTACAGGCGCTGCTGGCGGTAGGCGTCGCGCACGAAGACGTACGGGTCGTAGGCCGAGGCGAGGAAGCTCTCCGCGTCGATGCCGCGCGAGCGCAGGGTCACGAGGTAGAGCAGCTGCGGCACGTACTGCTGGCCGTACTTGAAGTCGTGGTTGCGGCTGTAATAGCTGAGTGGGTCGAAGAAGTAGCTGTCGACCGGCAGGCGCCAGACGTCGCGGACCGTGGTCGGGCCGACGAACGGCAGCACGAGGTAGTCGCCCTCGGGCACGCCCCAGCGGGCCAGCGTCACGCCGAAGTCGTTGTCTTCCAGCGGGATGCCCAGCAGGCTGGCGGGATCCTTGAAGCCGAGGAAGCCGATCGTCAGGTTCACCACGAAGCGGCCAGTCGTCTGCAGCGCCTGCTTCGGACGGAACTGGAGCAGGTCGTTGGCGACCGTGATCGGCAGGCGGATGTTGGTGTAGAAGTCGCTGATCGCCGTGCGCACCGGCGGGTTCGTGACCTTCCGGTAGCCGACCGCGACCGGGCGGATGACCGCCTTGTCGAGCTTGTCGTTGAACGCGTACACCTTGCGGTTGAACTTCTCGTTCGGGTCGTCGGTGCGTGGCGGGGCGACGTGACAGGCCGCGAGCAGCGCGACGGCCACGAGGCCGAGGAGGGTACGGGCGGTCCGGGCAATCCGGTGCGGGGTCGTGGGGCGCATCGCTGGGGCTTTAGGGGTGGGGCGGTGGTTTAGTGTACCGCGCGGTTTTATTATTTGCACTAAAAGCCGTCCGTCCTGGTCAGAACCGCGCATGATACCCCTACCCCGATTGCCAGCCAACGGGCCGGACCGGTAAACTGCACGGTCAGAAGTGTCTTTATTGTCAAGGATTTGAAATGGCCCGTATTACCGTCCAGGACTGCCTCGAGGTAGTCGACAACCGCTTCGAGCTCGTGCTCATGGCGACCAAGCGCGCCCGTCAGCTGTCCAAGGGCGCCGAGCCGACGCTCGATCCGAACAACGACAAGCCGACCGTGCTCGCCCTGCGCGAGATCGCCGCGCGTCGCGTCAACGACGACATGATCGACGAAATCGACCGCGCCGCGCGTGAACGCGCCGAGCGTGAAGCCCTCGAGTGGGCCGCCACCGAAGTGGACGACGACCTCTCGAAGGGTGGAGATGACTGATGACGCCGGGTCGCTGTCGGCCCTGCATTCATCCGTATTCCGCGCACGTTGATGCGCGGCCGCTGAAGCCGCGCGCGGGAGGCGTCGCCCTCTGAGGCGATCGATCCTTCCATGGAAGTCATCCCTGCGAAAAAGCTGACCGACGTGGTCGATGACGGACCAGTGCCTCCGTATGTGCAGGCGCTGGAAGAGCGCGTGGGCGCGTATCTGCCGCACGATCAGGTGATGCGCATCCGCCGCGCGTTCCTCGTCGGCGCGGCGGCGCACGAAGGCCAGACGCGCAAGTCCGGCGAGCCGTACATCACGCATCCGGTCGCGGTGGCGCAGGTGCTCGCGGACCTCGGCCTCGACGCCGAGACGATCATCGCGGCGATCCTGCACGACACCCTCGAGGACACCCGCCTCGAACGGCCGGAACTCGCCGGCGAGTTCGGCGAGACGGTGGCCGAGCTGGTCGACGGCGTCACCAAGCTCGACAAGATGCGCTTTTCCAGCCGCGCCGAGGCCGACGCCGAGAGCTTCCGCAAGATGCTCCTGGCGATGGCGCGCGATCTGCGCGTCATCCTGATCAAGCTCTCCGACCGCCTGCACAACATGCGCACGCTCGGCGCGAAGGATTCCGACTCGCGCCGTCGCATCGCGCGCGAAACGCTCGAGATCTACGCGCCGATCGCGCAGCGCCTCGGCATGAACAAGTTCAAGGCCGAGCTGCAGGACCTCGGCTTCAAGGCGCTGTATCCGGATCGCCACCGCATCATCGGCGAGCGCATCCGCGCCGCGCTCGGCAATCGCCGCGAAGCGATGGCCAAGATCGAGATGGCGCTCGAGGGCCGCCTCGCCGCGGAGAAGATCCCCGGCCGCGCCGTCAGCCGCATCAAGTCGGCCTGGAGCATCTATTCGAAGATGCGCAGCGAGCACAAGTCGTTCGCGCAGCTGATGGACGTCTACGGTTTCCGTGTCATCACCGATTCCGCCATGCACTGCTACATGGCGCTCGGCGCCGTGCACGGCCTGTACAAGCCGGTCGACGGCCGCTTCAAGGATTTCATCGCCATTCCCAAGGGCAATGGCTACCAGTCGCTGCACACCGTGCTGCTCGGGCCGTTCGGCGCGCCGATCGAGATCCAGATCCGTACCTCGGAGATGGAATCCGTCGCGGAGCGGGGCGTCGCGGCCCACTGGGCATACAAGAGCGATTCGGGCCCCGCGAACAGCGCGCAGGCGCGCGCCCGCGAATGGCTCTCCGCGCTGGCCGACAGCCAGGCCAACACGCCCTCGGCGTCGGAGTTCCTCGAGGCGGTGAAGATCGACCTCTTCCCGGACGAGGTCTATCTGTTCACGCCGCGCGGCGACATCTTCTCGCTGCCGCGCAACGCCACGGCGCTCGACTTCGCCTACGCCGTGCACACCGACGTCGGCGACCACGCGGTCGCCGCGCGCGTCGACAAGAAACTCGTCCCGCTGCGCACGCGCCTCGTCTCCGGGCAGCAGGTGGAGATCATCACCGCGCCGTCGGCCGTGCCGAACCCGGCATGGCTCGAGGCCGTGGTCACCGGCAAGGCCCGCACCGCGATCCGGCAGTACCTCAAGCATCTCCAGCACGAGGACGCCGTCGATTTCGGTCATCGCATGCTCGATCGCGCGCTCGACGCGCGGGGCACGAGCCTCGACTCGATCCCCGCCGGCGTGCTCGACCGTTTCCTCGACGAGGCCAAGCTCAAGCGGCTCGAAGAGTTGCTCTCGGAGATCGCGCTGGGCAACCGCTTCGCCGACCAGGTCGCGACGCAGCTGATGGGGCTGCTCGGTCCCCGCGAGGACGAACCCCACGCGCATGCCGAGCACGCGGCGGAGAAGATCCGCATCAGCGGTGCGGAGCGTGGCGTCCTCAGCTTCGGTAACTGCTGCCACCCGCTGCCGGGCGACGAGATCGTCGGTTTCCTCTCGTCTGGCAAGGGCATCGTGGTCCACCGCGTGGAGTGCCCGAACGTCGCCGAGTTCCGCAAGACGCCGGAGCGCATCGTCGCCATCGAATGGGATCGCGACGTGTCGGGCGACTACCGCGCCGAACTGCGCATCGAGGTGCTCAACCGTCCGGGCGTGCTCGCCACGGTCGCGGCGGCGATCGCCGACGCCGGCTCGAACATCGAGAACGTCGAGTACATCGAGCGCGATAGCACGGCCGCGACGCTGCTCTTCGCCATCGAGGTGAAGGACCGCAAGCATCTCGCGGACGTCATGCGTCGCGTGCGCCGCACGGGTGTCGTCAGCGGCGTGTATCGCCACCCCCTCTGACGATAGACTGTCCCGATACCCCATCGAGGACGACACATGACCCGCAGCACCATCGCCACCGACAAGGCGCCTTCGGCCATCGGCCCGTACTCGCAGGCCGTGCGCGCCGGCAACACCGTGTACTTCTCGGGCCAGATCCCGCTCGATCCGGCGACGGGCAACCTCGTCGAAGGCGACATCACGACGCAGACCCGCCGTGTCTTCGACAACCTGGTCGCGGTCGCCGAAGCGGCCGGCGGCAAGCTGTCCGACATCGTGCGCGTGGGCATCTACGTCACCGACCTCGGCGACTTCGCCGCGGTGAACGCCGTGATGGCCGAGTACTTCCAGCAGCCGTACCCGGCGCGGTCGACGATCGAAGTCTCCGCACTGCCGAAGGGCGCGAACGTCGAAGTCGACGCGATCCTCGTCCTGCCCTGAGTCCGCCAGCGACCGCCGTGCCCCGTAGCCTGGCCCCGATCACTGTCGCGCCACCCGCGGACGCGGCCCATGCGCCCCTGACGACGCTCGGGGGCGTCGGTCCCGCGCTTGCCGAAACGCTCGGCAGGCTGGGCCTGCGCACCGTGCAGGATCTCTGGTTCCACCTGCCGCTGCGTTACGAGGATCGCACCCGCGTGGTGCCGATCGGCGACCTGCGCCCGGGCGACCGCGCGCAGGTCGAGGGTACCGTGGACTTCGTGGAGCGCGGCTTCCGCTTCCGCCCGCAGCTGAAGGTGATCGTCGGCGACGAATCGGGCAGGGCGCTCCTGCTGCGGTTCTTCCACTTCCGCAAGTCGCAGGTCGACCAGTTGCCCAAGGGCGCGCGCCTGCTCTGCTTCGGCGAAGTGCGCCAGGGCCCGCAGGGTCTGGAGATGGTGCATCCGCAATACCAGCGGATCGAGCCGGACGATCCCGTGGTGGTCGACGAGCGCCTCACGCCGGTCTATCCGACGACGGAAGGCCTCGGGCCGCGACGCCTCGCGGGCGTCGTGTCGCGCGCGCTGACGCATCTGCCCGCCGACGATCGGCTGGAACTCATTCCCGACGACGCGGGCCTGCCGCCGGGCATGACGTCGCTGCGCGACGCCCTGCTCTACGTGCATCGTCCGCCGCCGGAAGTCGACCTGCGCCAGCTCGGCGAAGGCGCGCATCCCGCGCAGAAACGCCTCGCGTTCGAAGAACTGCTGACGCAGCACCTCACGCTGCGACGCATGCGCGCCGCGGTGAAGAAGCGCAAGGCGCCCGCGCTGAAGAGCGCCGGTGCGTTGCGCGATCGCCTGCTCGCCGGGCTCCCGTTCGCGCTCACGGCGGCGCAGTCGCGCGTGTCGCAGGAGGTCGCACGCGATCTCGTGCGCGCGCACCCGATGCTCCGCCTCGTGCAGGGCGACGTCGGCAGCGGCAAGACCGTCGTGGCCGCGCTCGCCGCGGTGGCGGCGGTGGAGGCCGGCTACCAGGTCGCGCTGATGGCGCCGACCGAGCTGCTGGCCGAGCAGCACCTGCGCAATTTTCGCGCCTGGCTCGAACCGCTGGGTCTCAAGGTCGAGTGGCTGGCCGGCAAGGTGCAGGGCAGGGCGCGCAAGACGGCGCTCGGGCATGCCGCCGACGGCAGCGCGCACGTCGTCGTCGGTACGCACGCCCTGATGCAGGAGGGCGTGGCGTTCGCGAAGCTCGGCCTCGTGATCGTCGACGAGCAGCACCGCTTCGGCGTGCACCAGCGCCTCGCGCTGCGCGACAAGGGTGCGGAGGGCGAACTCATCCCGCACCAGCTGGTACTCACCGCGACGCCGATTCCGCGCACGCTGGCCATGAGCGCCTACGCCGACCTCGATGTCTCGTCCATCGACGAGCTGCCGCCGGGTCGCACGCCGGTGCAGACCTCCGCGATCTCAAGCGAGCGCCGCTACGACGTGATGGAGCGCATCCATGCCGCGTGCATGCAGGGTCGCCAGGTCTACTGGGTGTGCACGCTGATCGAGGAATCCGAACAGCTCGTCGCGCAGGCGGCCGAGGTCGCGCATGCGGAGCTGACCACCGCGTTGCCCGACCTCGCGGTCGGCCTGATCCACGGCCGCATGAAGCCGAAGGAAAAGCAGGCCGTGATGGACGCCTTCAAGGCCGGCGAACTCTCGGTGCTCGTCGCCACGACGGTGATCGAGGTGGGCGTCGACGTACCGAACGCGAGCCTCATGGTCATCGAGAACAGCGAGCGCCTCGGCCTCGCGCAGCTGCACCAGCTGCGTGGTCGCGTGGGACGCGGGTCGGTCGCCTCGAACTGCGTGCTGCTCTACCAGACGCCGCTGTCGCGCCTGGCGAAGGAGCGCCTGCAGGTGATGCGCGAGACGAACGACGGGTTCCGCATCGCGGAGAAGGATCTGGAACTGCGCGGCCCGGGCGAAGTGCTCGGCACGCGCCAGACGGGCCAGCTGCAGTTCCGCATCGCCGACCTCGCGCGCGACGCGCACCTGATGCCCGACGTGCAGCGCGTGGCCGAGGCCATGATGAAACACCATCCGGATCGTTGCGAACGCCTCATCGCGCGCTGGGTCGGCGACGCCGCCCGCTACGTCGACGCCTGACGGCGATCCCGCGGCAGCGGGCCTGGTGGGAGCCGATCGTATCGGCGATCCCGCGGCAGCGGGCCGAGAGCGGTTGACGCCGTACGCTTCAGCCAGGCCCCAGATGCCGCCGCACTTCCGCCGCGATCGTCGCCGTCTCGCGCAGTGCCGGCTGCCGATCGGGCGTCGCCGCATCGATGGCATGCAGCAGCCCCGCCGCGTGAAGTTCGGCATGGAAGCGCTCCAGCTTCGGCGGCAACGGCGAGGACACCACCGTATGCACCGGACGACCCGTGGCGCAGGCCTCCGACAGCATGTTCACCGAATCCGGCGTCACGACGAGCCGGTCCGCCCAGCCAAGGATGCCGGGATAAGGATTGGGTCCGTCGGCCGTCCCGGTCCACACCAGACCAGGGACACCCGCGAAGGCTTCCCGAAGGCGCGGCAGGAAGGCGGCCGGCGTCCGCCGCGACGCGACGGCGAGCACCGAGCCTCCCTCCGAGACATGTCGCGCGCGCACCGCGGCGAGGAACGCGTCGAAGGCACGCGGATCCGCGGGTGCGCCGTGCCGGTCGCCACCGATCAGCACGCCGAGGCGCGGCCGCGGCAGCTCCCCGAACGACGGGAACCCCGCGCGTCCGTCCTCGAGCCATGCGTCGTCGATGGGATGCAGCGACCCGAGCGGCGAGAGCACGTTGTCGCCACGCAGGCCGTCGTGCCGCGGCGCCACGACCAGATCCCAGTGCGCGGTATCGATGCGCGGATCGAGGATCTGCACCGCGAGGGTCGCGCCGGCCGACCAGCGGCGGATCAGCCGCGTCGCCCAGGCGGCCTGCCTGCCGCATCCGATGGCGAGCCGCGGCCAGGGCGGAAGCAGGGCGTCCTCGCCGCGCGCCAGCGCCATTCGCGGCCCCGGCAAGAGGCGCGGCGCCAGCCAGGACCATGGCGCGCGCAGATCGATGGCGATTTCGCGGAACGACGGGGTCAGCGCCTCGGCGAGGGCGAGGGCCTGCCGCCGATTGCCGGCCGCGCCATCCGTCAGGACCCAGCAGGCGTCGCGTGGCAGGCCGTTCATGGCCGCACCGTGCGGTGGATTGTTGTCGATTTCGGCACAGTTCGTTCCCTGGCTGACCGTTCATTCGCGCGTCGTGGCGCTTACACTCTCACGGTGCCGGCGATCCGGCGTACCGCCACTGTACAAGGATACCCATGAGCTCTCCGCTGAACGATGCCGCGCTCGATCAGATCTTTCGTAACGCGCGCACCTACAACGCCTGGCAGGACAAGGAGGTGCCCGAGGCGTTGCTCCGCCAGCTCTACGACCTGGTGAAGATGGGCCCGACCTCCGCCAACTCCTCGCCGATGCGTCTGGTGTTCATCCGCTCGAAGGACGCGAAGGAGCGCCTGCGCCCGTTCCTCTCGGAGGGCAACCTCGCCAAGACGATGGCCGCGCCGGTCACCGCGATCGTCGCGACGGACTTCGCCTTCTACGACAAGCTGCCCGAGCTGTTCCCGCATGCCGACGCCCGCAGCTGGTTCGTGGGCAACGAGGCGCTGGTCCAGGCGACGGCGTTCCGCAACAGCTCGCTGCAGGGCGCCTACCTGATCCTGGCCGCCCGCTCGCTGGGCCTCGATTGCGGCCCGATGTCCGGCTACGACCAGGCGGGCCTCGACGCCGAGTTCTTCGCCGGCACCCCGGTGAAATCGAACTTCCTGGTCAACATCGGTTACGGCGACGCGGAAAACGGCCTGTTCCCGCGCAACCCGCGCCTGGCGTTCGACGCCGCCGCCCAGATCCTCTGATACCTTTCGGGCGGCGACCCGATGCTGCCGCCTTTACATGGCCGTACTTAAACTTCACTGCAGGAGTCACACCATGCGCGTCCTTCGTTATGTCGCCCTCGCGGGCCTGCTCGCCACCGCCGGCACCGCCGTCGCCGCCCCGGTCACGTACAAGCTCGACCCGGGCCATACGATGGTCCTGTTCAGCTGGAACCACTTCGGCTTCTCCAACCCGTCGGCCAACTTCGGCGACGTCGACGGCACGCTCGTCTACGACGAGGCCGACCCGTCCAAGGCCACCGTCGAAGCCACGCTGCCGCTGTCGGGCCTCGACAGCTTCGTGCCGAAGCTCGACGAGCACCTGAAGTCGGCCGACTTCCTCGACGCCGCCAAGTACCCGAACGTCACCTTCAAGAGCACCAAGGTCGTCCCGGCCGGCAAGGGCAAGCTGAAGGTCACGGGCGATCTCACCGTGCACGGCGTGACCAAGCCGGTCACCCTCGACGTCACGCTGAACAAGTCCGGTCCGCACCCGATGATGAAGGTACAGACGGTCGGCTTCGACGCCACCGCCACGATCAAGCGCTCGGACTTCGGCGTCGGTCAGTACGTGCCGAACGTGTCGGACGAGATCAAGATCCGCATCACCACCGAAGCGCACGACGCCTCGGCGAAGAAGTAAGCCCATCCTTCAACGGATGAAGACGAACCCGCGCCAGCGATGGCGCGGGTTTTCTTTTGCTTGACACGATGGGCCCGCCTGTCTAATCAATGCCCGCATGAGTTCGCGAGACCCCACGAATCCGCCGCGCATCGCCCTCGTCGAGGACGACCTCGCGTTGCGCGACGGTATCCTCATGCCCGGGCTGCGCGGGTACGGATTCGACTGCGTGGCACTGGGCAGCGCGGCGGAGCTGGATGCCGCGATGGACGGCGGCGCGTTCGACATCGTGATCCTCGACGTCGGGCTGCCGGATACGAATGGCTTCGACCTCGCGCAGCGGCTGCGTCGCGCGTCGCGCGTGGGCATCGTGATGCTCACGGGCCGTAACGGTAGCGCCGACCGCATTCGCGGCCTGAACGACGGTGCCGACGCCTATCTCGCCAAGCCCGTCGATCTGGGCGAACTCGCGGCGACGCTGCACAGCCTGTTGCGTCGCCTGCGCCCCGAGCCGTCGCCGGGCGGCGGCTGGCGCCTCGACGCGAATGGCTGGTGCCTGGTCTCGCCGGGTGACCGGCGTGTCGCGCTGAACGAGGCCGAGCGCAAGGTGCTCGCCCTGCTGATGGCGACGCCGGGCGCGGTGGTGAGCCGCGACGACATGGCGGCGGCGCTGACCGGCGACATCTACGACTTCGACCCGCATCGTCTCGAGGTGATGGTCCACCGCCTGCGTGCCAAGATCGCCGACCGCAGCGGCGAAGCCTTGCCGCTGCGCGCGGTGCGCGGCAGCGGCTACGTCATGCTGGCCTGAGCGTTCGCCGCCATGCGCCGTACGCGGTCGACGAGGGCCGTCGGCGCGAACGGCTTCGGCAGGCAGCTCACGTGCCTGCCGGCATCGTGCAGACGCCTGGCCTCCGCTTCCGCGCTGGCGGAGATCAGCACGATGGGCAGGTCGACCGCGTCGAGCCACGCCAGCCGGCCATGCTCCGTGCCGGGCAGGTGGCAGTCGCTGACGATCACCTGCAGCGAGTCGCCCGCGTCGCGCAGCAGGCGCAGCGCGTCGGTGGCGTTGTCGGTGGCGATCGCGACGCAGCCTGCGTCGTCCAGGGCGTGGAGCAACAGCTCGCGCAGGTCTTCGTCGTCTTCGACGAGCAACACGCGCACCGCCGCGCACGCGGGCTCCGGGACCTCCGGCGCCGCGACGGCGGGTAGCCACAGCCGGAAGCGCGTGCCCTCGCCGGGCTCGCTCTCCACCTCGATCCAGCCGCCGCCCGCATGCATCGCGTCGCGCACGACCGCGAGGCCGAGTCCCGTGCCCGAGCCCGCGGGCTTGGTGGTGAAGTACGGCTCGAAGATGCGCCTGCGCACCGCCTCCGTCATGCCCTCGCCCTCGTCGCGCAGTTCGATGGCGACACCGTCGACGCCGGCGTGGCGGACGGCGCGCAGGCCGACATCGAGACGTCCGCCCGATGCCATCGCGTCGCGCGCGTTCGCGGCGATGTTCAGCAGCGACAGCTCCAGCTGGCCGCGATCCATGCGCACATGGCGAGGCGTGTCGAGCGCGTCGTCGATGCGGACGCGACTGCCGTCGACGAACAGCTGGCGCAGCATGGGGGCGATGTCGCGCAGCGCGTCCGCGACATCGAACACCTCCATCCGGATCGACTCGCGGCGGCTGAAATTCAGCAGCTTGCGTGTCACGGCGGAGCCGCGCCGCGCGGCGGCGGCCATGCCCTGCACCGCCTCGCGCAGATGCGCCGTCTCCGCGCTGTCCTGCACCTGCTCGGCGTAGCCCTCGATCACCGCGAGCACGTTGTTGAAGTCGTGCGCCACGCCACCCGCGAGGCGTCCCACGCTTTCCATCTTCTGCGCGTGCAGCAGGTTTTCCTGCGCGCGTTCGCGAGCCGTCATCTCGTCGCGCAGCGTCGCGTTGCTCGACGCCAGCGCGCGCGTCAGGCGGCGCGACTCGTCCAGCGCCCCGCGCAGGGCCGCGACGCAGCGGTCGACCACGAGCGTGATCGCGAAGTAGCTGATCGCCAGCGACGGCAGGTTGGCCGCGCCGATCCACGGCCGCGGATACGCGCGCCCCGAGAGGGTCATGACGTCGACGAGACCGCCGAGGCAGAACATGGCCATCAGCAGCGCGTAGATCGTCCACAGCTCGCGCCGACCGAGCACGAGGCCGCCCAGCACGATCGTGAGCACGGGATAGGTCTGGTCGAGCAGCTGGCGCGTGAGGCCGATCGACGCGTACATGGTCGTCAGCGACAACAGCATCGCGCCGACGAACACGAAGGTCGCGCGTCGCAGGGCGCCGCGACGGATCAGCCACAACGCGAACGCGGCCGCGCTCCACACCAGCACGTCGACGCCGACGTCCACGATCACGTCCCGGCGCATCGGCGTGCGCACCACCGCGAGGTGATAGGCCCAGTTGCCCGGAACGGTCACGAGGATGAACGCCATCAGGACCTGCAGCACCGGGGCGTGGCGACGCTCGATCGGATCGGTGACGGGCACGTCGCGCAGCCAGCGCACGACGCCGCGCAGCGTGTCGCGCAAGGTGGATTTCGAAGGTCGGAGAGGATCGGTGAGCATCGGTAAGCGTCGGTGCGTGTGACGGGAGGATGACAACCCTAGGATGGCCCGATGCCGGCGCAACGCCGGTCGATCAGGACATTCCGGCGCCTGCACGTGGAAGGACTCCCGGGGGAAAGCGGCAGGCGCCTCATTCGTTTTCCGTGGGGAGTGGAAACGTGGGACATCCATATGTGACGTTCGGGCGCCTTGGAATTGCAATGGCGGTCGCGGCGGCCTTGCCCGTGATGGCGATGGCCGATGAGGTGAAGACGACGCCGGCGGTCGCCGCGCGTGCGCAGGCGGCCGCGGCCGATGGCTACGTGGCGGTCGACGGGGCGGGCGACGGCAGCGACGACGCCTATGTCGAGCCCGGCACCCAGGGTGTCGCCGTCGGCGCCGCGAGCGGGGCGATGGGCGTCGCGAGCGCGGCCTTCGGCTATGCGAGCCAGTCGTTCGCCGATTATGCCGTGGCGCTTGGCTCCTACAGTCTCTCCACCGGCATCGGCGCCGCGGCCGTGGGCAGTCTCGCGACCGCGACGGGCGATAGCGGCGTGGCTGTCGGCTACGGCAGCCTCGCCACCGCGACCGGCGCCATCGCCGTCGGCGGCGCGGCCGCCATTCCCGACCCGACGGGCAGCTTCCTCATCGATGCGAGCACGAGCGCGCGCGGTTACGCCGCGATGGCGCTGGGCGCGGGTGCCACCGCGGAATCCAACTTCGGCCTCGCGGTCGGCACCGGTGCCTACGCGTACGGCGACCAGGCGGTGGCGGTCGGCCTGCAGGCGCAGTCGCTCGGACCGGCGACGATCGCCATCGGCAACTACGCGAGCGCGGACGGACTCGTGGCCATGGCGCTGGGCAATGGTGCGAAGGCCCTGGGCGAGGGCACCGTCTCGATCGGCGCCAGCGCGGACGCGCTGGCCGAGGGCGCGACCGCCATCGGTGCCAACGCCTATGCCTCCAGCCAGTACGGATACGACACGGCGGTCGGCAACAACGCGTACGCGTCGGGCTCGTCGTCGACGGCCATCGGCTTCTCGGCGCTGGCGCTGCACACGGGCGCGATCGCCATCGGTCCGTCCACCGCGCTCAGCGACTATGCGATGACGATCGGCATCGAATCGCAGGCGGATGGCCGGTCGAGCATGGCGTTCGGCTTCGGAGCGCGCACCGGCGGACAGCGTCCCGAGCCGCCCTCGGACGGCGGTGGCGACGAGCCGTGCTGGATCTGTCGCGCCGCCAGCCCCTATGAAACGGCCGACTACGCCATCGCGTTCGGCGATCACGCGCAGGCGTTCGGCAACGGCATCGCCTTCGGCGCGCGCAGTCTCGCGCTCGGGGCCAACAGCGTCGCGCTCGGTGCCGGATCGCGTTCGGATCGCGACGACTCGGTCTCGGTCGGCACGTCCGAAGCGTGGACCGACAATCAGGGCGAGGTGCACGAGGCGCATACGCGGCAGATCACCAACGTGCGCGCCGGCACCGACGACTTCGACGCGGTGAACGTCGGGCAGATGAACACGGCGCTGCAGAGCGTGACGGGCGGCGCGGAACTCAACGGGCTCGCGATCGCGGCGGCCTTCGGTGGCGGGGCGTCGTACGCCGGTGGCGTGATGACGGCACCGGCGTATCTCGTCCAGGGCAACCCGTATTCGGACGTCGGCCACGCGCTGTCCGCGCTGGACGTCTCGTTGACGGGCGCGCTGCGGGACATCCAGGACCTGCAGGCGCAGGTCGGTGATGGCGGCCCCGGACAGGGCGGGCCGGGTCATGGTGGACCGGGACACGGCGGCCCCGGGCACGGCAACGGCCTGTCGCTGGGCGAAGGCAGCGTCGCGAAGGACAGCCGCGACACAGCGATCGGCACCGGCGCGACGGTCAGCGCGGACGGCAGCACGGCGGTGGGCAGCAACGCGACGATCGACGCCGCGGCCACCAACGCGGTGGCCGTGGGTGCCGACACGCACGTCACCGCGGCGTCGGGCACTGCATTGGGGCAGGGCGCGTCGAGCACCGCGGCGAACAGCGTCGCGCTCGGCGCGGACTCGGTCGCCGACCAGGCCAACACGGTCTCGGTCGGCAACGCGGGCCAGCAGCGTCGCATCACCCAGGTGGCGGCCGGCACGGCCGCGACGGACGCGGCCAACGTGGGACAGGTCGACCAGGCGCTGCAGTCGGCGAAAAGCTATGCCGACACGGGCGACCGCAGCACGCTCGAGACCGCGAAGCGTTACACCGATCAACGCTTCACGCAGATGGACGACCGCTTCCACGCCGTGGATCGCCGCCTCGATCGCATCGGCGCGATGAGCACCGCGAGCACGCAGATGGCGATCAACGCGGGCGGCGTCACCTCGCGCGCCGGGCGCATCGCGGTCGGCGCCGGCGTGCAGAGCGGGCAGAAAGCGCTCGCGGTCGGCTACGCCACGCAACTGGGCGAGCGCACGCGCATGAGCATCGGCGGCGCCTTCAGCGGTTCCGAGAACTCCGCCGGTGTCGGCTTCGGAGTCGACCTGTGACGTCACGCCCACCACGATCCCCGAGGAAACCTTCCATGAAAACGACGCGTTCCCTTTCCGTCGGCGTGCTGGCGCTCGCGCTCCTCGCCGGCCTCCCCGGCCTCGCGCTGGCCGCCACGACGGATGCCAAGGTCGCCCTGGGCGGCATCCGTGCCGATGGCCATGTCGACCGCTTCATCGTGCGCTACCGCGACGGCAGCGCGGAACGTCGCGACTCGTCGATCGCCGGCCAGTCGTTCGCGGCGGCCGTCTCGCGCAGCGCCGGCAGCCGCGCGCGGGCATCGGCGCCGCTCACCGCGCGCACCCTGCAGCGCCTGGCCGTCGGCGGCACCGTGTTTCGCGTGTCGCGCAAGCTGGGCGCGAGCGAAGCGACGGCGCTGATGAAGGCGATCGCGGCCGATCCCGCCGTCGTCCACGTGGAGCCGGACGTCCTGCTGCACGCCGTCCGCGACGTGCGCGCCACCGACGCGGCAGCTCCGCCGGACGATCCGAACTACACGGTCGCCCAGTGGAATTTCTTCGATCCCACGGGCGGCGCGAACCTGCCGGGCGTCTGGAGCGCGTTTCCCGGCGTCGACGGCAGCGGCGTGACGGTGGCCGTGATCGACACGGGTGTCACGGCGCATAAGGACCTCGATACGTCGCTCGCCGACGCAGGCTACGATTTCATCGTGGATCCCTTCGTGTCCGGACGGGCCACCGAAGGCCGGGTGCCGGGCGGCTGGGACATCGGCGACTGGACGACCGACGAGCCGTGGCTGAGCGAATGCACCAGCGACGACCATCCCGCGGAGTTCAGCAGCTGGCACGGCACCAACGTGGCCGGCATCGTGTCCGAGCTCACCAACAACGGCATCGGCATGGCCGGCGCCGCACCGGGCGCGAAGGTGCTTCCCATCCGCGCGCTCGGCCATTGCGGCGGCTACACCTCCGACATCGCCGACGCCATCGTCTGGGCGGCGGGTGGCCATGTCGACGGCGTGCCCGACAACACGCATCCCGCCAGCGTCATCAACCTGAGCCTCGGCGGCAGCGGTCCCTGCGAATACGACGGCGTCACGTCGGCCGCGGTGGCCGATGCACTCGCTCGCGGTGCGACCGTGGTGGTCGCCGCCGGCAACGCCGCGGACGATGCCGGCAACTACACGCCGGCGAGCTGCCCCGGCGTGGTCAGCGTCGGTGCCACGGGCATCACGGGACGTCGCGCGTTCTATTCCAACTTCGGTTCGACGGTGACGTTGTCGGCGCCGGGCGGCGGCATCTATCCGAACGACGGGTTCGGTGGCTCGCCGTCGGTGCCGAACGGCTTCATCTGGGCGGCGTACAACTACGGCACGACCACGCCGGTATCGGTGGCCGACGGCGGTTCCGTCTACGCCGGCATGGCGGGCACGTCGCAGGCCACGCCCCACGTCAGCGCGACCGTCGCCCTGATGCTCGACGCCACGCGCCTGGCCGGCCTACCGGCGCCGTCGCCGGCGGCGATCCGGACGATGCTTGCCTCCAGCGCGCGGCCGTTCCCGCTGACCATCGACCGGCCGATGGGATCCGGCATCCTCGATGCGCAAGGCGCCGTCGCCGCGGCGCTCGGCGTGACGCTGCCGCCGCAGGTGGTCGCGCTCGCGCAGGGACGTCTGTCGCCGCCGCAGCAACGGGCGGCCGGGAGCAGCGTGCTGCTCTCCATCGAGGTGCCCGCCGGTGCCCGCAACCTCGTCATCCGCAGCGTGGGCGGCACGGGCGACGCATCCCTGTTCGTGAAGGCCGGTGGGCTCCCGGCGGAAGACGGCAGCGACGCCGGCTACCGCTCGGTGCGCCCCGGCAACACCGAAAGCATCGTCGTCCCGGCGCCGTCGGTCGGCACCTGGTACATCCGCCTCGCGGCGGTGAAGGACTTCGCTAACGTGAACGTCGTGGCGACGTTCGTGGTGCCCTGACCGGGGGCGATTCCGCCGGGGAGCCTGGGTGTGGGAAGCCCGCTCGCGGGCGAACGGGGCCTGCCGCGCGCACCCGTTCGCCCGCGAGCGGGCTTCCCACATCCTCTGCGCGCGCGTCGCCGGGCAGGGCGTTCCTGCTAACATCGCCCCTTGTCCCCGTTCCAACGCATCGCCGGAGTTTTCCCATGCGCCCCAATCCCGCGGCCGCGCCGCTGATCCCGGCGAACGCCGAAAATCGTTACGAAGTGACGCGTGCCGACCTTCCGCTGTCGTGCCCGATGCCCGGCATGTACCTGTGGAACTCGCATCCGAAGGTCTACCTGCCGATCGTCGACGACGGCGGCACGTCCAAGTGCATGTATTGCGGCGCGACGTACGTCCTGAAAGACTGATCGACCCGCGCGGGCATGCTTCGTGCATCGCCTGCGCGTCTCCCACCCCATCCGGACCGCCCATGGCCACCGTCTCTCCCGCCCGGACGATGACCGTCGTACAGCTCATACCCGCCCTTCATTCCGGTGGCGCCGAGCGCTCGACCCTGGAAATCGCCAGGGCCCTGGTCCGCGCCGGTCACCGCTCGGTCGTCGTGTCCGCCGGCGGACGCATGGTGGCGCAGCTGGAGGCCGAGGGTAGCCAGCACATCACGCTGCCCATCGGACGCAAGTCGTTCGCCACGCTGTTCACCGTCGGCAAGCTGCGCCGCATCCTTCGCGACATCCAGCCCGACATCGTGCATGCGCGTTCGCGCGTGCCCGCCTGGATCGGCTGGTGGGCCATGCGCGGCGTGAAGCCGCGGCCGCATTTCGTCACCACGGTGCACGGCCTGAACAGCCCCGGTCGCTACAGCGCGATCCTGCTGCGCGGCGAGCGCGTGATCGTGGTGTCGCAGACCCTGCGCGACTACGTGTTGCGGCATTACCCCGACGACATCGAGGCCTCACGCATCGCCGTCGTGCCGCGCGGCATCGATACGGACGCCTTTCCGTACGGCTACCGTCCGGACGATACCTGGCAGCGCGCGTTCTTCGAGCAGTATCCGCAGCTGGCGGGAGCGCCGCTGCTGACCTTGCCCGGCCGCGGCACGCGCCTGAAGGGCCACGCGGACGCGATAGAGCTGGTGTCGGATCTGGCGCAGCGCGCCATCGACGTGCGCCTGCTCCTGCTCGGCGCCGACGAGCCGGGCCGCGAAGCGTACGTGGCCGAGCTGCGCTCGCTCATCCACAACCGCGGCCTGGACGACAAGGTGGTGATCTCGCCGCCGCGTTCGGACGTCCGCGACATCTACGCCATGTCCGACCTGATCCTGCAGCTGTCGGTCCGTCCGGAATCGTTCGGCCGCACGGTGGTCGAAGCGCTCGCGCTGTGCCGCCCCGTGATGGGCTACGCGCATGGTGGTGTCGGCGAGTTGCTGGCGGAGCTCTATCCGGCCGGCCGCGTGCCGCCGGGCGATCGCGAGAAGCTCGTGGAGCGCGCCGCCGAACTGCTGCGCTTTGCGCCGTCGATCCCGCCGCCGCGCAGCTATCGCCTCGCCGACATGCAGTCGGCCACGCTCGCGATCTACGACGAGGTGATGGCCGGCGTGGCCGCGGCGTGAGCGGCACCGGCTTCGGCGCATCGATCCGCGCGGGGCTCGCGTCGCCGCTGCTCCCGGTCTGGCTGGTTCCCGCGCTGCTGCCGTTCGGTCGCAGCGCGGAGCTCGGCGTGTTCCTCGCGCTTGTCGGCGCGATCCTGCTCATCGTCCGCGAACCCGAGGCGATCCGTCATCATCCGGGCGCCCGGCTCTTTCTCGCGCTCTTCGCGGCGTACGCCTTGGCGGCGCTGGTCTCGGCGATCGACGCCGTCGCGCCGGGGAAGAGCTGGGGCACGGTGGCCGGGATCCTTCGTTTCGCGCCGCTGGGCGTCTACACCTGCTTCGCCATGCGCCGGCCCGACAAGGTCCGCGCGCTGTACAGGGCGACGGCCGTCGTGGTCGCCGTCTGGGTCGCGGACGCATGGGTCCAGGCGGTGACCGGCTACGGCCTCGCGGGCGCCTCGCACCCCGAACGCCTCTCCGGCATCTTCGGCGACACCAATCTCAAGCTCGGCCCGGCCCTTTCGGCGCTGGCGCCGTTCCTGCTGTGGGCCGCGCGCGAACGCTGGGGCCGCCGCGGCCTCGTGCTGGCGTTCCTGCTGGCGCTCGGGCCCGTGCTGCTTTCCGGCTCGCGCGCGTCGTGGCTCTGCTACGGCATCGTGGCGCTGGCGTTCCTGTGGAGCGAGGCCGGCACGTTCCGGCGTTTCGCCGTCGCCTGCCTCGGCGCCGGCGCGGCGGTCGCGCTCGTCGCGGCGCTGGCCTGGCAGGTGTCGCCGCGCTTCCGCGACCGGGTGGCGCACACGGTGCCGGCGCTGTCGGGCACGTCGGCCGGTATCGACGCCGCGCTGACCGGTCGGCTCGACATCTGGACGACCAGCCTCCGGCTCTATGCCGCCCATCCGGTGAACGGCGTGGGCGTGCGCGGATTCCGCGTCGCGTATCCGGCGTACGCCGCACCGGGCGATCACTTCCTCACGGTCGAGAAATGCGGGGACGGCGAGGGGGCCTGCCACGCGCACCAGGTGCTGCTCGAGGTCGCGACGGAGACCGGCACGCTCGGACTCGTCGCGTGGCTCGTCGCGGCGATCCTCGCCGCGCGGGCCTGGTGGCGCGCAGGCTCGGAAGCGCGTCGCCGCGCGTTCCCGCCGACGGTGGCGCTGGTCGCGATCCTGTTCCCCCTGAACACGCACATGGCGTTCTACTCGGCGTGGTGGGGCCTGCTCGCCGCGTGGCTGGTGTCCGTGTGGTGCGCGGCGCTGTTCGCCGACCTTCCGGACGAGGCGCCCGTTCGTGCGCGCTGAGCCGCTGTCGGTCGTCGTCACGACGTTCGACAACGCCGACACGATCGGCGCGTGCCTGGCCTCCGTCGCCTTCGCCAACGACATCGTCGTGCTCGACTCCGGGTCCGCCGACGCCACGCGCGAGATCGCCCGGCGTCACGGGGCCCGCGTGGCGGTGCAGCCGTTCGCCGGCTACAGCGCGCAGAAGCAGGCGGCGATCGACCTCGCGGTCCATCGCTGGGTGTTGCTGCTGGATTCGGATGAATCGCTGCCGGCCGATGCCGGGCCACGGCTGCGCGCCGCGCTCGCGGCGCCGCGCGCCGCAGGTTTCGTGCTGCTCCGGCGAGAGTGGGTGTTCTGGCGCTGGCAGGCCGATCGGGCGCGGATGAACCATTACGTCCGCCTGTTCGATCGCACGCGCGCACGCATGAGCGGCCACGAGGTGCACGAGAGCGTCGTCGTGGACGGTCCCGTCGAGCGCCTCGACGTGGTGATCGATCACTACGGCGAGCGTGACATCGAGGGGCGCGTCGACAAGGCCAACCGCTACTCGTCGTTGCAGGTGCGCGACCGCGACGCGCGCAAGCCACGCTTCCTGCGCACGCGCATGGTGTTCTACCCGGCGGTGGCCTTCGCGCGCTATTACGTCTGGCGCGGCCACTGGCGCGCGGGATGGGCCGGCTTCGTCGCCGCCCGCGTGCACGCGTTCTACGCGTTCCTGAAATACGCGAAGCTGTACGAGTCGCAGCGCTCAGGCGGCGAGGGCGAGCGCCGGCCGCCGGACGCCGAACGCGGCGACGATTAACTCGCACGCTTCGTGCCGCAGCGCCTCGCGCCGGCGGAACTCGCTGCGCCGCTTGCTTTCGACATCCATCGCGCTACGCACCGGGTCGCGCGGCGGGAGTACGAAGAATCCATCGTCGCCAGGCACGCCGTAGGATTCGATCCAGAACGCGTCGTAATCCGCCTTGACCTTGTCGGGAATACCGGCGAACACGTGCTTGCCATTGCCGATGCCGATCACGCGCTCGACGTCGAACGCATCGGCCAGCGCGCGGATCATCGACAGGAGCAGGTTCTTCGGGCGCAACCCATGGCACTGCCGCGTCAGGTCGCGTACCACGTCGCGTCCCGCGTTGTTCGCCGCACCCTGGAGACAACCGATCGCGATCGTGCGGCCGCCATCGATGAAGGAGATCGTGGCGTAGGAAATCTGCAGGCCGTTCTCGTCGGTGAGCGACAGGCTGAGCTCGCCCTCGCGGCTGCGCCGCATCGGTGCCTTCACGATGAGCGAAAGCCTGCCGCCGTCACGCAGCGTGAGTTCGCCGGCGACCACCTTGCGTTCGCGGTAGAGCGTGTGGAAGAACGGGCGTGGGAAACGCGCGAGCGCGAACTCGTAGTGGTCGCGTATGGCGCGCAGGCGACGCTCGCGCGTGAATGCCTTGCTCAGGTAGCGATGCTGGTAGCGCTCCGGCAGCACCGTGTCGATCGCGGCGATGCCGAGCATCGGCGTGGACTCGAGGAACGCCAGCCAGTCGTCGTGCTCGCGCCAGCGCGACACGCTGCGTCCGACATACGTCAGTACCGCCCCGACGGCATGCGACCGCGTGCTGTGCCACCCGGTACGACCGCGCAGGGAACGCACGAAACGAAAGATCGATTGCATGGCGGAACGGTCCATCCGGTGACGATGGCCATCGTTCTACGCTGTCGTTTTTTCGCGTGGCTTTCGAAAGGTCGGGGCTGTTGGGCGGGTGTTGTGGGGCGAGAAAGCCCATGGAAAGGTACGTACGACCGCGACGGTCTTCGGGTGGGAGCGCGCTTGCGCGCCGCTACCCCACGTGTCGCCAGCGTCGCTGATTCGCGATGCCGTCCGGGCGCGCAAGGTATCCGCGAAGATCGGCAACCGGTTCCGCGCACAAATGGTAATGAAATAGACGCGACCCGGCTCCGAAGACCTGCCGAGCCTGAGTCGTCGGCTCTGGTAACGCATCGACGGATGGTGAAGTTTCCTGAGTGCGGGAGCGGTCCGCCACTGCGGCTATGCAGGCGATCGTGGCGCCCGTTCGCGCGCAAGCGCGCTCCCACCCGAAGGTAGGTCACGCTCGAACGGCCTATGGCCGCGGCTCAGTAAACCTTCGCCGCGCCCGGAGGCCGCGTCTTGAAGCGCTTGTGTACCCAGAGGTATTGCTCGGGTGCTTCGCGGACCATCTGCTCGATTTCTCCGTTCACGCGCGCGGTGTCCAGCGCGGCGTCCTTGCTCGGGAAGTCGGTCATCGGCGCGCCGAGGCGCATCGCGTAGCCGGCGTCCCCGGGGAGGCGGCGATGGTAGAAGGGGATGACCACCGCGCCGGAGAGGCGGGCGAGGTGGTGCGTGGCCGTGATCGTGGCCGCGGGCACGCCGAAGAAGGGCACGAAGACGTTGTCCTTGCTGCGCATGTCCTGGTCGGGCGCGTACCAGAGCGTGCCGCCGGACTTGAGGTACTTCACCGTCCCGCGGATGTCGTCCTTCTCGAACATCGCGGCCGCGTAATGCAGTCGCGAGCGCAGCACCGCGAATTCGAAGACGTCGGAATCCATGCGCCGGTACATGCCCGAGATGCGGATGCGCTGCGACACCAGGCGCGCGCACAGCTCCAGATGCGAGAAGTGGCCGCCGACCAGCAGCACGCCCCGGCCTTCCGCCCGCGCGGCCTCGAGGTGCTCCAGCCCCTCGACGGTCACCGGCACGTTGGCGATCGCGCGGTCGGAACCCATCCACCCCAGCGCGAACTCGGCGAGCATCATGCCGACGTCGCAGAGGTTCGCCCGGACCAGCGCCTTCTGCGCCGCGGGATCGAGCTCCGGGAAGCACAGCGCGATGTTGATCGCGGCGACCCGCCGACGTTCGGGGTTCAGGTGGAGCGCCAGCCGGCCGGCGAGGCGTCCCAGCCGCATCAGCAGCCGGAAGGGCAGGCGCGCGATCAACCAGATGACGGCCACGCCGAGCCACGCCGGCCAGTGGCGGGGCGTCAGGAGGGCGCGGGTCAGGTGGGGGCGGGGCATACCGGGCATGGCCGGTCATTGTAGCGAATGGGGGCGGCTATACTGCGCGGTCACGGGCAAACCCAGGATCCGCGTGCTGCTGCGCCTGCTCTACAACCTCGCGATGTACCTGTTCACGCCGTTGGTGATGCTGCGACTGATGGCGCGCGGCATGCGCTACGGCGACTATCACGTGCGCTGGCGCGAGCGCTTCGGCCGGTTCCGCGAGCCGCGGCTCAACGGTTGCCTCTGGGTCCATGCCGTCTCCGTGGGCGAGGTCAACGCCGCGGAGCCGCTGGTGAAGGCCTTGATGGAGGCCTATCCGCAGGCCCCGATGCTGGTGACCACGGTGACGCCCACGGGCTCGGAGCGCGTGCGCCAGCTCTTCGGCGACACCGTCCACAGCGTCTATCTGCCGTACGACCTGCCGTTCGCGGTCCGGCGTTTCCTGCGCAGCACGCGCCCGCGGCTGGCTGTGATCGTCGAGACGGAGATCTGGCCGAACCTCTACTTCGCCTGCCGTCGCCACGGCATCCCGCTGCTGATCGCCAACGCGCGGCTGTCCGAGCGCTCCTTGCGCGGCTACGCGCGCATGAGTTCGCTGGTGAAACGCGCGCTGCGCTGCGTGAGCCACATCGCCGCGCAGTCGCGCACGGACGCGGCGCGCTATCGCCTGCTCGGCGCGGAGCCTAGCCAGCTCACCGTCGCGGGCAACCTGAAGTTCGACATGCCGGTACCGAGCGCGGCCGTGGAGGCCGGCACCGCGATGCGCGAATCCTGGGGCAACGGCCGCCCGGTCTGGATCGCGGCGAGCACGCACGAGGGCGAGGAGATGTGCGTGCTCGAGGCGCACCTCGAGGTGATGCGCCGCCTGCCGGACGCCCTGCTGCTGATCGCGCCGCGGCATCCGGAACGTTTCAAGGCGGTCGAGGCATCGGTGCGCAGCCTCGGGTTCCACGTCGCGACGCGCAGCGGCGACAAGCTGCCGGGACACGGCACGCAGTGTTTCGTCATCGATTCGATGGGCGAGCTGTTGCGCTTCTTCGCGGCGGCGGACGTGGCCTTCGTCGGCGGCAGCCTCGTCGCGATCGGTGGCCACAACGTGCTGGAACCGGCCGCGTTCGGCAAGCCGGTGCTCGTGGGTCCTTACACGTACAACTTCGAAGAGATCACGCAGCTGCTGCTCGACGAGAAGGGCGGCCAGCGCGTCGCCGACGGCAGCGAGCTCGGCGCCGAGGTGCTGTCGCTGCTGCGCGACCCCGCGCGGCGTGCCGCCATGGGCGCGGCGGCGCGTCAGGTGTTCGAGAGCGAGCGCGGCTCGGTCGGCAAGGTCATGGAGCTGGTGGACCGCCTGCTGCAGGAATGACGCCGTCCGCGAGGTCGGCACGTTCTCCAACGAAGAAGCCCCGGGTCTCCCCGGGGCTTCTTCGTTGCGACCGTTCGCCGCGGATTACTGCAGCAGCGCGTTGATCGCTTCGAGGTCCTTCACGTCCACCGTCCCGGCGGTCTGCTTCAGCAGCAGCTTGTCGAGGATGAACTGGTGGCGGGCCTGCGAGTAGTCGCTGAGCGCCTGGGTGAGGTTCTGCTGGGCGATCAGGACGTCGACGATCGTGCGCGTGCCGACTTCGAAGCCGGCCTGCGTGGCGTCGCGCGCGCTCTCGGAGGACTCCACGGCCGCCTTGGTCGCTTCCACCTTGCTGATGCCCGCCACGACCGAACGGTAGTAGTTGAGCGTGTCGCGCACCACCTGGCGGCGGGTGGCCTCCAGCGAATCCTGCGCGGCGTCGCGCTGGTAGATCGACTGGCGGACACGCGACTGCGTGGCGCCGCCGGAGAAGATCGGCACGTTCAGCGTGACGCCGACGGTCGTCTGGCCACGGCCGTTACCGTTCAGGCGGTTGATCGCCGACGAGGCGCCGTTGCCGCCGTTCTCGTACCACTGGGTCGACTTGCCGTAGCTCGCCGTGGCGTCGATCGTCGGCAGATGGCCGGCCCGCGCGGAGGAAATGCTGTGCTCGCTCGACTCGACGTTGTACTGCGAGGCGATGATCTGCGGGTTGCTCTTGACCGCTTCGGCGACCCACGCCTTCGGATCGTTGGGCGAGGGCGCGTCCATCGGCAGCTGCTCGCGCAGCTTCTTCAGGTTGTCCGCCGGCTTGCCGGTGATCTGCGTGAGCGCTTCGCGCGAGTCGGCCAGCGTGTTCTCGGCCGTGATGACGGCGGCCACGGCGGTGTCGTGCTGGGCCTTGGCGTCCTGCACGTCGGTGATCGCGGAGAGACCGACGTCGAAGCGCTGCTGCGCCTGTTCGAGCTGGCGGGCGAGCGCCTGCTCGTTGGCCTTCGCGAAGGTCAGCGCGTCGTCGTTGGTCAGCACCTGGAAATACGCGGTGGCGACGCGGGTAGCCAGCTGCTGCAGTGCCGCTTCGTACGTGGCGTCCTGCGCCTCCGACGACGACTTCGCCGCCTTCAGATCGGCGTACTTGCTGAAATCGAGCACGCTCTGGCTGATCGTCGCCTGCTGCGTGCGCGTGCGGACGTGGCCGAGATCCGGTCCGATGACGGTGTTGCCGTTGGCGTCCTGACCGGCGGAGCGATTCGGACCGTTGACGTCCGTCTGGCTCAGGCCGAGCTGCGCGTTGATCTGCGGCAGCAGCAGGGCACGGGCCTGCACCACCGTTTCACCGGTGGCGAGGCGGGTGGAATCCGCCTGCGACAGCGTCGGATCGTTGGCCCGCGCCTGCCGGTAGGCGTCCAGCAGGTCTTCCGCATGGCTGGCAAAGGGCATCGCAGCCAATGCCAACGCGACGGTGAGCAGCTTCAAGCGCATGGTTTCGCCTCGTGTGTGATGGGGATCTGGTGGGTCAGAGCACGAAGCGCTTCACCGGCGCGGCATGCGCCAGGTAGGGAAGGTCCGTTTCGAGCAGCGATTCCTCGCGGTAGCGGCCGTCACCCTCGTGGGTGAGCAGCACGGCCGTCTGCGCGGGGGAATCGCCGCGCACCACGAACATGCGCCCGCCGGGCTTCAGCCAGCGCACGAACTTCTCCGGAACCGCATGGACGGCGCCGGTCACCACGATGGCGTCGAAAACGGCCTTCGGGTCGTAACCGTTGACGGCCTCGGCCGTCGCCAGCGTGACGTTGGTGATGCCCGCCGCCGCGAGGCGCTGGCGAGCGGCCTCGACGAAGTCGGCATGCATGTCGATGCTGGTGACCTTGCCAGCGAGGTGGGCGAGGCAGGCGGTCAGGTAGCCGGTGCCGGTACCGATCTCGAGGACCTCGTCGGTCTTGTTGAGCGCCACGGCCTGCAGGGTCCGCCCCTCGATGACCGGCTTCATCATCACTTCGCCATGGCCGATGGGCAGCGTGAGGTCGGCGAACGCCACGTTGCGATGCTCGGGAGCCACGAAATCCTCGCGACGCACGGCCTTCAGGGTATCGAGCACATCGAAATCGAGGACTTCCGCGGGGCGGACCTGGTTCTCGACCATGTTCTGCCGGGCCTGCTCGAAATTCATCGCCATGGTTGGTATTCCGTACGAAAGCTGCAAAAAGATTTGGAAGGATAAGCGGTTAGGACCCGTTTTCCCAATGATGCAAGGCTGCTGCGCCGTCGCCGCCGGGCGAAGTGCCGGAAGTCACCGGACGGAACCGACACAAGTCATGGTTCCTGCCGCGCCGCCGGCCGCTGGCGCCTGAACGGTCGCTGCGCGGGCCCCTTGCCGTCCATGGGGAACCGCCGGAGCGCCCCCACCTTGCATTCTAAGGTAGAAGGACGGCGGCACTCTTGTTGTTACGGCCCTCGCGATGCCAACCGCGACGTGCTGGAAATAACTGAACCGCTGCGTATAATAAAGTCATAATCTTAGTTTGTGAAGGTGCAGCCATGAACGCCAGCCCGAAACTCAAGGCCCAGGGCCCGGGCCGTCCCAAGGACATGGAGAAGCGCGCGGCCATCCTCGATGCCGCGAAAGCGCTGTTCACCCAGGGCGGGTTCGCCGGCACCAGCATGGACGCCGTGGCCGCCGCCGCCAGCGTGTCCAAGCTCACCGTTTACAGCCACTTCGGCGACAAGGACAACCTCTTCCGCGAGGTGATCCGCGCCCACGTGCAGGAGCGCCTGCCCGACGACCTGTTCGATTTCAGCCCGGGCGCCGACATCCGCGTCACGCTGACCAACATCGCCAGCCGTCATGCCGCGATGGAGACCAACACCGAATCGGTCGGCACGTTCCGCGCGATCCTTTCCGACTGCCAGTCGGGAGGCAATCCGCGCTTCGGTCGGCTCGTGTGGGAAGAAGGTCCCGTCCGCATGCACAAGCTGATGCAGCGCCTGCTGGAGGGCGCGGCGGCGCGCGGGCAGCTCGACATTCCCGATCCGTCTCGTGCGACCACGCAGTTCCTCGCGCTGCTCAAGGGCGACCTGCTGATCCGCCGCCTGTTCGGCTGCGAGGATTGCGCCGTGCAGTTTGGCGAAGAGGTCAAGGCCAATGCGCTGGCCGCCGTCGACATGTTCATGCGCGCGTACTCGCCGCGCCACGTGAGCGTCTGATCCCGCTCGGCGGACGGTCGTCCGCCGGACCGCATGGGTTCGGCCGTCGAGCTGCCGCACGACGGCGCCCATCTCGCCATGGCAGCCATCCACGCGCGTCGGGCGATGTGGATGCCCGCGCCTTCACCCAGTCTTTCCAGGAAGCGCCCTAACGTCTGGCCGATCATTCCCACTCTCCCAGGAGACCAGGCCATGTCCAGCGTGAAGCCCTTCGTCAGCGACATCGAGAACATCCGCAAGCGCGCCCGCGAGCACATCGACAACGGCGCGGTGACGTCGGGCTACCGTGCGGATCGCGAGACGGTGATCAAACTGCTCAACGAAGCGCTCGCCACGGAGATCGTCTGCGTGCTGCGCTACAAGTACCACTACTACATGGCGCCCGGCATCCACTCGCAGAGCGTCAAGGCCGAGTTCCTCGAGCACGCCAACGAGGAACAGGCGCATGCCGACCGCATCGCCGAACGCATCACGCAGCTCGACGGCACGCCGAACTTCAATCCGGAAGGCCTGCTCTCGCGCAGCCACGCCGATTACGTCGAGGGCGTGACGCTCGTCGACATGATCAAGGAAGACCTCGTGGCGGAGCGCATCGCCATCGACAGCTACCGCGAGATCGTCCAGTACATCGGCGACGACGACCCGACGACGCGGCGCATCATGGAAGACATCCTCGCGCAGGAGGAGGAACACGCCGAGGACATGGCGACGCTGCTGGAAAACCTCGGTGCGAAGGGTGACGGCGCGCCTGGCGCGCACTGACCCGTTAAGGGGCGGGCGGTTAAGCTAGGCGAACGTTCACGACGACAAGGACACCCCTCATGAATGCGACCGCCACTCCACCGCCGGCCGCCCGCCGCCGGCGCAAGCCCCTGAGCATCGCGATCGCGCTGCCGATCGCCGTGCTCATCCTGCTCGTGCTGATCCTCATGTGGTGGTGGGACAAGGAACCGGAGCAGTTCGATCCGGTGGCCGTGACCACCGCGCACATGAAGGAGATCGACCGGCCGATGAGCACCGGCGCGGTCACCACCTATACGCTGATCCGTTCGGTGGACACGCTGCTCGACAAGCGCGGCGGCTACCTCAGCAACGACAAGCTGCCGCCGGGCGTCTTCATGGACAACGTCCCGAACTGGGAATTCGGCTCGCTCACGGCATCGCGCGATCTGGTTCGCGCCCTGCGCAACGACTTCAGCCGCTCGCAGACGCAATCGACGGAAGACAAGTCGCTGGGCGAGGCCGACCCGCTGCTCAACAGCCCGAACGACCGCTGGCTGCTGCCAAGCTCGGAATCGCAGTACGGCAAGGCGGTGGACGACCTCGAGGACTATCTCGCCCGCCTTTCCGACGCGCCCGACGCCAACGCCCATTTCTACGCGCGCGCCGACAACCTCGCCGATTACCTGCAGACCGTCTCGGCGCGCCTCGGGTCGCTGTCGCAGCGTCTTTCGGCGAGCGTGGGCCAGCTTCGCGTCGACGCCGCGCCGAACGCCGACGCGCCCGCCGCGGCGGGGCCGGCCAAGGCCGTCTTCGTCAAGACGCCGTGGAACCGGATCGACGACAACTTCTACGAGGCGCGCGGTTACACCTGGACGCTGCTGGAGCAGCTCAAGGCGATCCGCCACGACTTCGCGCCGATCCTGCGCAGCAAGAACGCCGATGCCAGCCTGCAGCAGGTCATCCGCGAGCTGGAGGAATCGCAGAAATCGCTCGGCAGCCCGGTGGTGCTGAACGGCTCGCCGTTCGGGTTCTTCGCGAACCACTCGCTGGTGATGGCCAATTACGTGTCGCGCGCGAACGCCGCGATCATCGATCTGCGCGCCCTGCTGGGCCGCGGATGAAGAAAGGCCCGCGGATCGCGGGCCTTTCGTTTTCTTCGCAAGGTAGCGCGCATCGCGCGCTACCCGACGCCGATCAGTTCTCGGCCTTGTAGCGGCCCATGCCGGCGACGATCTCGGCCTTCGCCTCGTCCGCGCCGACCCAGCCGTCGACCTTGACCCACTTGCCCTTCTCGAGATCCTTGTAGTGCTCGAAGAAGTGGCCGATGCGCTCCAGCCAGTGGCCCGACACCTGCGCGATGTCGCGAATGTGGGCGTAGCCGGCGAACACCTTCTCCACCGGAACCACGACGAGCTTCTCGTCGGCGCCGGCTTCGTCGGTCATCTTCAGCATGCCGACCGGGTGGCAGCGGATCACGGAGCCCGGCACCAGCGACAGCGGGAGGATCACGAGGGCGTCCAGCGGGTCGCCGTCGCCACCCAGCGTGCCCGGCACGTAGCCGTAGTTGCACGGGTAGCGCATCGGGGTCGACAGGATGCGGTCCACGAAGATCGCGCCGCTTTCCTTCTCCACTTCGTACTTGACCGGCTCGGCATCCTTGGGGATTTCGATGATGACGTTGATTTCGTCCGGCACGTTCCTGCCGGCGGGGACGAGGTGCAGACCCATGGGATTCCTTGATCTTTCGAGGGGTTAAGGGGGCCGATAGCATACGTCCTGCGGAGCGGCCGGGCAAAACCCGGCCGCTCCCGCCGACTACTTCAGGTGTTCCCAGAGGTACGTGTACGCCAGCGCGTTCATGAACGCGGACTGCTTGTTGTCCGCCGCCGCGCCGTGCCCGCCCTCGATGTTCTCGTAGAAGCTGGTGTCGAAGCCCATGGCCTGCATCCGTGCCGCCATCTTGCGGGCGTGCACCGGGCCCACGCGGTCGTCGCGCGTGGAGGTGGTGAACAGCACCGGCGGGTAATGGGTGCCCTTGTGCAGGTTGTGGTACGGCGAGAAGGTCTGGATGTACTTCCATTCGGCCGGGACGTCGGGATTGCCATACTCGGCCATCCATGACGCGCCCGCGGACATGTGCGGATACCGCTTCATGTCCAGCAGCGCCACCTGGCTGACGATCGCGCCGTACAGCTGCGGGTACTTCGTGAGCATGTTGCCGGCCAGCAGGCCGCCGTTGCTGCCGCCCATCATGCCCATGTGCTTCGGGCTGGTGACCTTGCGATCGATGAGGTCCTGCGACACGGCCGCGAAATCCTCGTACGCACGCGGGCGCTCGGCCTTCAGGGCCGCCTGGTGCCAGCGCGGACCGTATTCGCCGCCACCGCGGATGTTGGCGACCACGTACACGCCGCCCTTCTCCAGCCAGGCGCGCCCGACGCCGGCCGAGTACGCCGGCTGCAACGAGATCTCGAAACCGCCGTAGCCGTAGACCAGCGTCGGATTGCTGCCGTCGGTCTTCATGGCCTTCGGCGCGACCTCGAAGTAGGGCACCTTCGTGCCGTCCTTCGACGTCGCGAAGTGCTGGCTCACCGTGTACTTCGACGCGTCGAAGAACGTCGGGCTGTGCTTGAGCGCTTCGCGGTCGCCCTTGCCCAGCACGCCGTAGTAGAGCGTGGTGGGCTGCAGGAAGCCGGACACCGTGAGGAAGTATTCGTCGGAATCGTCGGCGTCCACGCCGCCGGCCTGCATGGTGCTCAACGCCGGCGCGCCGCCGAGCGCCTCGCTCTTCCAGTCGCCGGTCGTCGCGGGCGTCAGGATGCGGACCTCGCTCACGACGTCGCGCATCACGTTGAGGATGAGGTGGTGTCGCGTCCACGAATGGCTCGACAGCGAGGTGTGCTCGTCAGGGGTGAACAGCACCGTGAACTCGCGCTTGCCCGCCATGAAGTCGTCGAACTTCGTCGCGATCAGCGAGCCAGACGGGTATGTCTTCCCGCCGACCGTCCATGCGGTGCGCGGCTCGACCAGCAACCACTCGCGCTCGACGTCGGTCTCGGCATCGTTGGGCACGTCGATCTTCGTCAGCTTGCCGTCCTTGCCGCGGACGAACGTCTCGCTGTTGTAGAACTCCAGCGCGCGCAGCACGAAGTCGCGCTCGAAGCCCGGCGTCCGGTCGCGGAACGCGGAAATCGACATGTCGGACGACTTGCCCTCGTACACCGTCGTCGCCGACGACAGCGGCGTGCCGCGCTTCCACTCCTTGACGATGCGCGGATAGCTCGAATCGGTCATCGAACCCGGGCCGAAGTCGGTCGCGACGTAGAGATGGTCCTGGTCGATCCAGGCCACCTGGCTCTTGGCCTCGGGCAGCGCGAAGCCGTCCTTGACGAACGCCTTGGCCGACAGGTCGAACTCGCGCACCACGTCGGCGTCCGCGCCACCGCGCGAGAGCGAGACGAGGCAAAGGCGGTCGTCGGGCTTCAGGCACTGCACGCCGTGCCAGACCCAGTTCTCCTTTTCGCTCGCGGCGAGCGCGTCGAGATCGATCACGGTCTCCCACGCCGGCTTGTCCTTGCGATATTCCGCAAGCGTCGTGCGGCGCCACAGCCCCTTCGGATGCTGCTTGTCGCGCCAGAAGTTAAAGAAGTGGCCACCGATCTTCGAGACCATCGGGATCTTCGCGTCCGAATCCAGCACCTCGAGGATGCGGGCGTCGAGCGCCTTGAAATCCTGCCCTTCGGCGTAGGCCGCGACGGTTTTCGCGTTCTCGGCCTTCACCCATGCGAGCGGCTTCGCGCCGTCGATGTCGTCGAGCCAGAGGTTTTCGTCGTCGCCGGCGGCCTGAGGGGCGGGGGCGGAGGAGTGCGGGGTGTCGTGTGCCTGGGTCATGCCACAGAAGGTAAGGGCGATGGCCAGCGCAATAAAGCGGTGGGGCATGGGTCTGGTAGTCCGGCAAGCTGGTGACAGCCGACCATAACCCATGGCATCGCGGCAGGCCCCATGACTTCCGCCCTAGGCATCGCCGACACGGTCGGCTCCCACCCTTCGGTAGCAGGGTGGCTACCGAAGGGTGGGAGCCGATCGCATCGGCGATCGACGTGCCTCAAAGCAGCGGAATCAGCAGCAACGCCACGATGTTGATGATCTTGATCAGCGGGTTCACCGCCGGGCCGGCGGTGTCCTTGTACGGGTCGCCCACCGTGTCGCCCGTGACGGCCGCCTTGTGGGCGTCGGAGCCCTTGCCGCCGAAGTTGCCGTCCTCGATGTACTTCTTGGCGTTGTCCCACGCGCCGCCGCCCGTGGTCATGGAGATCGCCACGAACAGGCCCGTGACGATCGTGCCGATGAGCACGCCGCCCAGCGCCTGCGCGCCGGCCTCCGGTCCGCCCAGCCACTTGAAGCCGAAGATCACCACCACGGGCACCAGCACCGGCAGCAGCGACGGCACCAGCATCTCGCGGATCGCCGAACGGGTCAGCATGTCGACCGCGCGCGAGTAGTCGGGCTTCGTCGTGCCCTGCATGATCCCGGCGATCTCGCGGAACTGGCGGCGCACCTCCTCGACCACGGCGCCCGCCGCGCGGCCCACGGCCTCCATCGCCATCGCCGCGAACAGGTACGGGATCAGACCGCCGATCAGCAGGCCGATGATCACGTAATGGTTCGACAGGTCGAAGCGCACGTCGGCGCCGCCGAAATGCAGGCCGAGGTTGTGCGTGTAGTCGGCGAAGAGCACCAGCGCGGCCAGGCCCGCCGATCCGATCGCGTAGCCCTTGGTCACCGCCTTGGTCGTGTTGCCCACGGCGTCCAGCGGGTCGGTGACGCCGCGTACCTCCGCGGGCAGTTCGGCCATCTCGGCGATGCCGCCGGCGTTGTCGGTGATCGGACCGTACGCGTCCAGCGCCACCACCATGCCGGTCATGCTCAGCATCGCGGTGGCCGCGATGGCGATGCCATACAGTCCCGCGAGCGCGAAGGCGCCCCAGATCGCCGCGCACACCGCGAGCACGGGCAGGGCGGTCGACTTCATCGACACGCCGAGGCCCGCGATGATGTTCGTCGCGTGTCCGGTGGTGGACGACTGCGCGACGTGCCGCACGGGGCGGTACTCGGTCGCGGTGTAATACTCGGTGATCACGACCATCGCGCCCGTCAGCACGAGGCCGATGAGCGCGCAGCCGAAGAGCCGGCCCGCCCCATACGCGGAATCGGCCATCAACGACTGCGTGATCGGCCAGAAAGCGATCGCCGCGAGCAGCGCGGAGACGAACACGCCGGCGTACAGCGCGTTCATGATCTTGCCGCCGCGCGTCTTGACGAAGAACGTGCCGATCACCGATGCGACGATCGACGCGCCGCCGAGCACCAGCGGATAGAGAATGCCATTCGGTCCCACCTCCGTCGCCATCACGCCACCGAGCAGCATCGTGGCGATCAGCGTCACCGCGTAGGTTTCGAACAGATCCGCCGCCATGCCGGCGCAGTCGCCGACGTTGTCACCCACGTTGTCCGCGATGACCGCCGGGTTGCGCGGGTCGTCCTCGGGGATGCCGGCCTCGACCTTGCCCACGAGATCGGCGCCGACGTCCGCGCCCTTGGTGAAGATGCCGCCGCCGAGCCGCGCGAAGATGGAAATCAGGGACGAGCCGAAGGCCAGGCCGACCAGCGCGTGCAGCACGTGCGCGCGCTCGTAGCCCATGTGCGTGAGCACGCCGTAGTAGCCGGCGACGCCGAGCAGGCCGAGACCGACCACCAGCATGCCGGTCACGGCGCCACCGCGGAACGCCACCGCGAGGGCAGAAGAAAGGCCGCTCCTGGCGGCCTCGGCGGTACGCACGTTGGCACGAACCGAAACGTTCATGCCGATGTAGCCGGCGGCTCCCGAGAGCACCGCCCCCAGCGCGAAGCCGATCGCGGTACCCCAGTCGAGGAAGATGCCGAGGAGGAGGAAGAGCACGATGCCGACGACGCCGATGGTGGCGTACTGGCGGTTGAGGTAGGCGCGGGCTCCTTCCTGGATGGCGGCGGCGATCTCCTGCATCCGTTCGTTGCCCGGCGATCGTGCCAGGACCCAGCTGACCGAAAACGCGCCATACGCGATCGCGACGACCGCACATGCCAGTGCGATCCATAAACCGTACTGCTGCAGCATCGAAGCCTCCCCGGATTGTGAGGGGCCCGTGCCGGACCCCTGTTCCGAGTATAGGCACGACCGCATGAGAGGTCGTTGTGCGCTGCGCCACCCATCCGCCACGACCGTCACCACGAACTCGTGGGACCTCGCGGGATCTGGTTCCGCGCCCGGCTCTGCGGAAGATTTCTCTGCAGGTTCGCGAGCGCCCTCGTCAGCCGCCCTATCGCGTTTCGCTGTTCCTGCGTCTGGTCGTGAGCGAACGGATGCTGCGGAAGTGCATGCTCCGGCCCCGTGGGGCCCATCACCCGGTGGAAGGCCTGCAGCTCCCGCGTGACCCACGCAGGACTCAACGCCGGTTCCGGCGCGCCGGCGATCATGAGGGCGGGAGGCGTCGCCGGTGCCGTTGGCGCGACCGATACGGGCGCGCTGAGCGCTGGGGCTTTGTGACCCTGGCCTCGTGTGAGAGGCGGTTCTGCCGGCGTTCCTGGCTGTGACGCGGGTGTCGGCATGTTGGAGGTGCGGCGCCCGATGGGGTTGTCCTGCGGCACCAGCGGCACGTGGTTGTCGAGAAACGTCTGCCGCCCGGTTCCCAGGCGAGCGCGGCCGGTCGCGACGTGGCCGATGGCGCCGCTCTCGATCCCCGCATCGGGCCTTATAAGGCTATCGCAGTGATAGCAGGCGTCGAACGTGGCGCTCCGTATCTGCGCCTTCAGCTCGTCCATCGTCCACTTTGCGGCGTCGCCGTTACTCAGCGGTCCGAGCTTGATGGTGAAAATCACGGCTCTCGCCGTGCCGTAGTCGGATACCGCATGGTGTACCGCACTCGTCGCGAGTGTTTCGGCGTGCAATCCCGGTATGCTGTCGTCGCGACGATGCGGTCGCACGTCATGCGTACCGTCGGCCCTGGGAACCGGCCGATGGACGTCGATGAAGGAGCGCAGCACGCGCTCCAGGTTGCTGTGGAGTGGGGGCGGTGTCGACGGTGCCGCATTCGCAGCCTCGGATCCGACCTGCTTCGGTGCAGGCATGCCCTTGGCGCGCACCTCCTCGATGGCTGCGACGAGGCCATCGGAATCATTGACGTAATACTGCGACGCCACGGCGGGTTCGATCGCGCCGGGATGAGGCCTTCCCTGTATCTCGGGATCGAAGACCACGCGATTCCCCGCGACGGCCCCGAAGGTGAGCGGCGTCGTGCCCGGAAACGAGGCGTTCGTCACCGAGTTCCATACGCGGGCTGGCAGATTCACGAAGCCCGTGCGTCCGAAGCCCGGCGGCTGTGTCGGACTCCCCTCGACTCGCCAGGCATGACGTTTGCCGACGATACCGGCGAGGTGATCCGTGGGTAGCGCGATCTCTCCGGGAGGTACGTAGTAGCCCGCAAGCGCGGTGTAAGTCTTCAGCTCCGCGCGCGCCTTGTTGGTGCGGAGGTAGGGTTTGATGAAAGCGGCCGCCATCTCCACGAACTTCTCCCGCCCCGCCTGCACAGCGGGGCTTTCGATGAACGTGTGGTCGTCCGGATCGTGATCATCCGCATGCCTGAACGACGTGTCGTCCGCGTAGGCCGGAACGCCGGTAAGACCTCCCTCGTCGGTGAACGTCATGGGATTGCCACGGACCATGGCGTAGCGGTTGAGGCCATCGACGTCGCCGGACGGATCGGGCGCGCACCAGCGTGCCTGCCAGCAGAGATAGTGCCGGCGCCCATAATCGTAAAGCGACGTGCCATCGCGCTGGACGCCGGCGTAGTGCAGGTCGAGGCCCGTGGTGTCAGTTCCCGGAGGTGCCATGCGCAAGGCGACCCCACCGTACGGATAGTAAGCTTCCCGGCGCAGGACGGCCCCGTCGTCGGTCACGAGGAGGGATCCTGCGACGCAGGGTGCGCCGAGTTCGTGGGTCACGCTGGTGACGCCTTGCGAGTGCGTGACACGGAACCGCGCCATGCCCACGGCCATCGCGATCGTCTCGCGCCGGCTGCCACCTTCGTCGTCACACCGCACGCCGGGGTGATACAACGACTCGCCGCCGTTCCCGGCGTACGTCCACCGTTTTCTTCGGCGTCGATGGTTAGCGTCGTAGCGATACGTTTCGCCATCGCCCTGCGCCGTGCCGACGTCCACCCGGCGCAGGCGGCCCAGCGTGTTCCATCGCAACGCCGACAGCCCGGGCCAGGATCGCAGCAGTCGGCCCGCGGCATCGAAGCACGTGTCGACATCCTCCGCCGGCACGCCCATCTGTGCGGGCACGGTCCGGTTCGAAGTGGGCGAAACGATCATCGTGGCCCGGCGTGTCGTGCCTTCCGCGGGCGCGTGTTCGACTTCGAGGAGGTTGTCGCCCGGATCGTACACATGGGTGCGGACGTACGTCCGCGTCTCACTGGCGTTTCCCGTGGCCAGCAGTGGTGGAAGCGAGCCGTCGTCCGCGGCGTCGGGGTGTTCCCGGCCTGTCGCCCGTACCAGCCGATAGCCGCTGTCGTAGCTGAAGGTGCGTGTCTCGCCGTCGTCGACGAGGCGAACCAGATTGCCGACGGGGTCGTACGCATAATCCGTCGCCTGGATCACCGTCCCGTCGGCACTCCTCGTCTCGCTGTGGAGCATGTTGCCGGTCGCCTCGTCATACCTCCAGTCGCGCGTGAGGTGCGGACCCACGCCCATGCGCACGATCCGCCCGGCCGCGTCCCGCTCGATCGACGTCGCCAATACGTGGCGCGTGCCCGTGCCGGCCACGAAATTAACCGCCAAGATGTCGCCCGTGTCGCCGTAGGTGTACTCACGGCGATGCCCGGCGGCATCGATGAAAACGGAAGTCGCACCGTCACCACGCGGGATGACGGTCGTGATCGCTTCGCGTGCTTCGAGGCGCGCGTCGATATCGGGCCCATCCGCCCAGTCGGCGTCCTCGTCGTCGGCCAGCAGGCGCTGCCGTGTTTCGATCGGTACGCCGAAGATCGACGCACGCACCGTGGCAGTGCACCCGGCGTCGTCATAGACGCGGACCGGAAAGCTCGCCAGGTTGCGTCCGTCGGTACCCGTCGACGGCGGTGCCCACCACTGCCGGAGCGCGACGCGCTGCTCTCCGTCCGCATCGACGGTGCCACGGACGAAGCGGCCTGCGTCGTCGTAGTCGTAGATGACCTGGCTGCCGGTGGCATCACGCGACCACAGGTGTTGGCCCGCGTCGCCGGTCAGCGACCACGCGTCTCCCGCGTCGGCGCTCCAGTGGCGCACACCGCCCAGCGCGCTCGACCAACGGCGCGCCGGGACAGCCATGCGCGCGTCGAAGGCCTCGATCGCACGCCCGTTTTCGGCGAAGACGACCCGCTCGATCGATGCGGCCGGCGTGTCGTTGCCTTTATCGCGCAGATAGCGAACCGTGCGTGCGGGCGATCCATCCGGCTGCCACGACGACACCCGAGGCTCCGACGGCGTGTCGTGGCCCGTCGTCATGCAGTTCTCATCGTCGGTGATCGCATACCACGGGCGATGTCGCTGCCGCCTGAGCGCACCGTCCGCACGCGTCGCCACGGTCACCCGGCCTAGGACATCGCTCGTGACATGTTTCGTCGGCGTGTTCGGCGGTGGGTCGGCGAAGCGCCAGTCGTCGCTGACATAGGGCAGGAACGATGTCGACGCGGGGCCCTCGGGCGGCGGCACGATGTGCCGCGTCACCGCCCACGTGCCGACCCGGGTGCGGATGCGGCTGCCGATCGGGCGGCCGATGCCGTCGAAGTGCGTCACCGTCAGGCGGGGCGCTGCCGCCGTCGCCGCCGCGGGGAAGTCCGCTGCCGCGATCTGCAGGACGTGTGCTGGCTGACGGTCTGCCGATGCGTCGTTCCACGAGGCATCGTTCGCCACCCATGCGCGCGCATGGCCTCGCAATGCGGCTTCGGGATCGTCGATGGCATCCGTCACCGACGAGCCGGGCGTCGCGTCCGGACCGGAGATCGCGGCGAAGCCGGTGTCGATCGCCACGCCCGCCGTGTCGAGTTCCCTGCCGTGGAGCGTCTCCGCACGCACGGCGCCGAACGCGTCCATGGCGATCGCGCGCGTCACGCCGTCGGCGTCGACGGTGCGCCACGGCAGCAGGCGGCGATAATCGGTGTCGATGGTGATGTTCCAGCCCAGCGGATCGGTCACCTGTGCGACGAAGAGGCCATGCCGATCGTAGGCATACGTGGTCCAGCCTATCGATGCGGCCGGCGACCGACGAAGGATGCGGTGGAACCCCTGGAAGTCGTCGTAGACCATCCGCGACGTCACGACACCGAGCAGGTCGTCGTCAGGCGCGAGCAGGCGACTATGCATCGGCGTGAAGCCGCCCTTCGCCAGCAGGGCGTCCGCGCGATCCGTCCCCGCCGCGTCCGCGAGCTCCCGTCGTGCCGCCGCATCCATGGCCGCGGACGACACCGCCATCGGCAAGGCCGCGGCATCCGGCGGCACGTCGGTGTTCGTGTCGCCGAAGTGCACGCAGGTGAGCGATACGAGTGCGCGTGGCAGCGTATCGACAGGGCAGGACGGCGATTCGAACCACTCCAGGCAGATGTCGGCCATGGCGAGCATGTCGGGGCCGACGACGACGCGCTGCACTCGTCGGTCGCCCTCGACGGCGAGTCGCCAGCGTCCGGGGGCATCCACGTGCCAGGGCATGACGAGCGTTTCGGTCAACGTGTGCATGCCCTGCTGGTCATCGCGAGAATCGCGCCACGGGGCGATCTCGTCAGGGTCGGCGGGCGCATGGCCAGGAGGTCGCGCGCAACCGATGGACAGGGTGCGGCGTGCGATGCCGAACGCGTCGTGGTCGAGGAACAGCTCATGCCGGCGCATGGGTTCCTCGCGATTGCCCGCCAGGAGATCGCTCGCGGTCTCGACCAGCAACGCTTCCCGGACCGTGTCCGCAACGCGGCGCACGGCATGGCGCGAATGGGCGACGTACCATGGCCCGGCATCGGACGCGCCTGGCGCGTAGAGCTCCCGACGTCGTTCGCGACCGCGCAGCGAGCGGCGCCACGATGCGGCGTTTTCTTCGGGCGGGCGGTCCGGTCGCAGCCGCAGCGGGCAGGGCAGGTCGAGCGCGAAGTCGCTCTCGTCGGTGTCGAGCTCGTCGCAGCCCACGTGGTACCACGCGACTAGGCGACGCGAGGGCCAGTGTTCGGACGGTGGATCGCATTCCTGCACCGTGTCGACGCGCCGGAAACCGGCGAACGTGCGATCGGAAGCGTCGTGGTAGCCGTCCCGATACGTCATGGTGCGCCGATAGTGCAGGCCGGACACGTCGTCGACGACATCGACGCGTTTCACGATGTCGACGGAGTACGGCAGCAACGACGAACCCGCCGAGGCGCCATCGCGTTTGGCGTCCAGCCACTCCTGCGCGCTGCGTCGCAGGGTGACCGACGTGACGGCACCCCGATGATTGTTCGTCCGGTACAGGCGCCACGGAAACGGCATGCCGATGTCCATGCGCCATTCGCAGGCCGTCCTGCCGCCTCGCGCGGGAACCGCAAGGATCGCGGTCATGCCGCCCCGCGCATCGACGTCCGAGAAGCCCAGGCTGCAGCCGTCGTCGAACAGGACGCCGGCTGGCCACGGACGGACGACGGGATCGGTGAAGCCGTGGCCGCCGCGGTTGAGCCAGATGACGAGGCCTTCGACGGTCGCGTGGACGATGTCGACCCATCCGTCGCCGTCGATGTCGACAAGGTGCGTGTGCCGAGCGATCAGGGGACGGTCCGTCGTCAGCGCGCCGGGACGATGCCTCGGCGCGAAGGCGCCGCCGCCGCGGTCGCCCCAGGCGTCGACCGTGCCGTCCGGGGCGACGCGGACGAGGTCGTTCGCGCCGGCACAGAGCATCGGCCCGAAGGCGACGATATCCGTGCCGCCCGCTGCCGGCAGCCGCTCGCCGGCGTGGTCCACGAAGCGGGGTGCGCCAAATCCGCCGTCGTCCTCCAGGGGCACCACGCGGATCCCGTTCGGATGCACGGTCACGTAGGCGCCGCGACCGGTTCGGTCGATGTCCACCCACCAGGCGAAGGCCGTATCGCCTTCCGTCGGCGCGTGGCTGAAGGGTCTGAACGCCTCCCACCGCGCCAGGCCAGCGGCGGCATGGAAGCCATGGATGGGACCGAACGAGGTCACCCAGTCGGCCCGCCCGTCCTGCGAGATGTCGATGGAATGCCACGGGCCCCCGCCGTAGAACCGGCCGGGCGACGTGCCCGGCCGGCTCAGCGCCGGCATCGGCAGCGGGCGCAACGGCGCATAGGCGATGGCGTCCGCATCCCCGTCTTCGGCTCTCACGGGTTCCGCGAACAGACGGCCCGTCGTCGCTTGCCAGACCACGCCGGGGACGCCCTCGCCGAGCGCATCGAGGAACGCCGAGCCCGACGCGGCCGTGCCAGGGAAGGGCGGCGACTCCCGATCGCCGCCCTGCGTCGCGTCGAACGTCGTCCAGTCGAACGTCATCGGCGCGGCTCGTTCGGGGATGCCGGACAGGCCATAAGCGAAGCGATCGACGCGACAGACCCTCGCATGCCGCTCCGTCGGCGCGTAGTGGAGCAACATCCGCCGAACCAGCACGGGCTGCTCGCCGAGTTCGCTGAAGCGGTGGAACATCAGGAACTGGCGGCACAGCCTGAACTGGCGATGCTCGAATCCATAGTGCGCGTCGGCGATGGGGTGTTCCCGCGACGGCCATTCGTGGTCCGCCGCGTAGCCGGGTACCTCGTCCACGGAAAGCGTCCGCTGTCCGTAATCCAGCACCAGTTCGAAACGCCACGCATCGTCCGTCGCGTCGACCAGGCAAAGCGGAAGATCCGTCGCGTTCGCATTGCCGTACCGGATGTGCGTCAGGTATCGCGCCGCGGTGGTGTCGCGACCATCCTCGGGTGCTCCCGACGCATCCTCGGCGGTGTACACGTAGGCGACGCGTTCGCCGTGGGAACCGATGGATTCCTCGAGCCGCCATTCCGCGACATGCGACGGCGATGCCGGATCGGCCAGTCTCGCGTTCGCGTGCCGGCCGAAGACGTGAAGCGTCCCGTCCGGCGAGTGCAGCATCCAGAAGTCGTCGCCGGCACCGGTCCACCGTTCGAAGCGGGTGTGATCGCGCTCCGTCCGCGGCCTGAACCGACGGACGTCGTAGGTCGCCCCCAGCGCGATCCCGCGGAAGCTCGACGCTGTCGAGTTTTCGACGAGGAGGAGCGGCTCACCGTCCGGCGCGAGAACCCTGTCCTCGTCGGTAAACGTAGGAAGGCCGCGGTCGGACTCCCGACGCAATGACGGCAACGACAGGCGCCACCCAAGCCCGAACACCCCGTCGGTGCTGGAATGACGGTAGACCAACGACACATCGGGCGCGCCGTCAGCACGCGACAAGGGAAGGGGGATGACGAGGCTCGTCTGTCCCGAGTGGTCCGGTCCGATCCAGTCGCCGGAGAGCGCCGGTTCGAGGGTGCCGCTGCCTGACAGGGCGGGAGGGCGAAGGACGTTCGACCGATCGCTCATGTGCCTGCCTCCATCCGTGGAAGTGCGTGCCGTGGAGCGATTCTACGATGCCCAGCCGTCGCGCGACGCGACATCGGGGATCATCGGCATGTCCGTTCGGCAACATGGGGGCAAGCCCCCATGTTGCCGGGCATTCTTGTTAGCAGGTGCCTAGCTCAGCGCGTGGCGATGTCCAGGATCACGCCGGTCGCGATGGCGACGAGCAGGAACTCGTTCGAGTTGTCCTCGTCGCGCACCCAGTGATAGCCGCGTGGCGGCTCGCGCAGGTGACGCTCGTGGTAATCGTGGATCACGATGACGCGCCCGTCGTAACGGTGGCCGCGTTCCCAGCGACGCGCATGCGGCGGCGGGCCGCGATGGTCGTGGCGGTCGTCGTGCCAGTCGCGGCGATCGTCATGCCGGTCGTCGTGGCGATCGTCATGCCAGTCGCGACGGTCGTCGTGGCGCTGCGGCGGGTCAAAGGCGAACGCCGGAGCGATCGCGCCGGCGGCGGCCAGGCAGAAAAGCATCTTGCCCAGAGTCTTCATGAGAGGTCTCCCTTAGCGCGTGGCGATGTCGAGGATCACGCCGGTCGCGATGGCGACCAGCAGGAAATCGTTGTTCTCACGGACCCAGTGGTAGCCGCGCGGCGGCGGGCGCAGGCGGTAGCTGCCGTAGTCGTAGACCACCACGTTGCGGCCGTAGTAACGGTGTCCGCGCTCCCAATGGCCGTAATAGCGAGGCGGCGGCGGACGGTGGTAATACGCCGGGCCGTGGTAGTAACCGTGGCCGTAATACGGACGCGGCGGCGGGGGCGGCGGGCGATGGCCGTGCCAGCCGTTGTCGTGATGCCAGCGGCGGTCGTCGTGCCCGCGATCGTGGCCATGACGGTCGTGGTCGCGACCGTGGTGGTCGTCGGCGAACGCCATCGTCGTGGTCAGCAGAGCGAGGGCGGCAAAAGCGGAACGCAGCATCGTCTTCATGAGAGGTCTCCCGGCCCGATCGTCATACCGCGTGTCGCGCGGCCGATCGACGATTCGGATGCTAGGAAGCGCTGCCTGAACGCGAAGTCCTACGAATGAAAGGCTCGCGAAAGACGTTCATTGACGCGACAGCTATTGAACCGACCGGTTCAGGAAATCGACCCCGGGCGGAACTCGAGCGTGAGCTCCGGCGGCCGTCCGGGCAGCTCCAGCGCTGTTTTCCGTTCAGGCGAACGGGCCAGCACGCGACCGCGCCGGACCACGAGCAGTCGTTGCGCCTTCAGCCGGATGGCCTCGTACGCGTCCCCCGCCTGAAGGAGGACGCAGTCCGCCGGGTGCCCCGGCGCGATGCCGTAGTCCTCCAGCCCCAGCACGCGGGCGGCGTTGACCGTGACCGCGTCGAAGGCGCGCGCCACGCCCTTGGTCGAGGTCATCTGGGCCACGTGCAGCCCCATGTGCGCCACGTCGAGCATGTCCGCGGAGCCCATGCCGTACCAGGGATCCATGACGCAGTCGTGGCCGAAGGCGACGTTGACGCCGGCATCCATCAGCTCGGGCACGCGCGTCATGCCGCGCCGCTTCGGATAGGTGTCGTGGCGCCCCTGCAGCGTGATGTTGATCAGCGGGTTGGCGATGGCGTGCACGCCCGCCTCGGCGATCAGGGGCAGCAGCTTGGAGACGTAGTAGTTGTCCATCGAATGCATGGACGTGAGGTGCGAGCCGGTGACGCGGTCCTGCAGGCCCGTCCGTACCGTCTCCGCCGCGAGCGTTTCGATGTGCCTCGACAGCGGATCGTCGGACTCGTCGCAATGCATGTCCACGCGCAGCCCGCGCTCGGCCGCGAGTTCGCAGAGCCAGCGAATCGAGGCGGCGCCGTCGGCCATGGTGCGCTCGAAGTGCGGAATGCCGCCGACTACGTCGACGCCCATGTCGAGCGCGCGCACGAGGTTGGCTTTGGCGCTCGCCGAGCGGAGCAGGCCGTCCTGCGGGAACGCGACGAGTTCGAGGTGCAGGTAGGGCGCGACGCGCCGCTTCACCTCGAGCAGCGCTTCCGTCGCCAGCAGGCGGTCGTCGCAGACGTCCACATGGCTGCGGATCGCGAGCAGGCCCTGCGCCACGGCCATGTCGCAGTAGGCCATGGCGCGGTCGACCAGGGCCTGCTGCGTGAGCACCGGCTTGAGCTCGCCCCATAGGGAAATGCCTTCGAGCAGCGTGCCGGACGCGTTGAGCCGGGGCAGGCCCAGCGACAGCGTCGCGTCCATGTGGAAATGCGCATCGACGAACGGCGGCGCGACCAGGCGCCCCTGCGCGTCTATCTCCTCGGCGCCCTTCGCCGGCAGCGCCGTCTGGATCGCCGCGAAGCGCCCTCCCTCGATGCCGATGTCGACGTCGGTGCGGCCGTCGGGCAGGGTGGCGTGGCGGATGATGAGGTCCATGGAAAGGGCTCCGGGGAGGAACGGCCATGATACCCGCTGCCCTTCGGCCTTCACGCAGGTGAAGCGTCGTTTTGGCACCATTCCCTTAGCCATGAACGTGACTGAAAAGCTCGCCATCCTCGCCGACGCCGCGAAGTACGACGCCTCCTGCTCGTCCAGTGGCGGCAAGGGCCGGAACTCGCTGAAGACCGGCGGGATCGGCTCCACGGAAGGCATGGGGATCTGTCATGCGTACGCGCCGGACGGCCGCTGCATTTCGCTGCTGAAGATCCTGCTGACCAACTTCTGCGTGTATGACTGCGTGTACTGCGTCAACCGGCGCAGCAGCAACGTGCGTCGCGCGCGTTTCTCCGTCGAGGAAGTGGTCGAGCTCACGCTCGCGTTCTACAAGCGCAACTACATCGAGGGCCTGTTCCTGTCCTCGGGCATCATCCAGTCGCCCGACTACACGATGGAGCAGCTCGTGCGCGTGGCGCGCACGCTGCGCACGGAGCATCGCTTCGGCGGTTACATCCACCTGAAGACGATTCCCGATGCGTCGCCCGAGCTGATCGACGCCGCGGGCCGATGGGCCGATCGCCTGAGCATCAATGTCGAGATGCCCACGGAAGGCGGCCTCAAGTCGCTGGCGCCGGAGAAGGATCTGGGCGACATCCGCAGCGCGATGGGGAGGCTGCGTCTGTCGATCGACGAGGCCAAGGCTGAAAAGAAGGCGCCGCGCTTCGCGCCCGCCGGCCAGAGCACGCAGATGATCGTCGGCGCCGACGCGGCGAGCGACCGCGACGTGCTCACGGCGAGCACGAATCTCTACACGAATTACCACCTGCGCCGCGTCTACTACTCGGCGTTCAGCCCGATCCCGGATGCGTCGAAGGTGCTTCCGCTGAAGCCACCGCCGCTGGTTCGCGAGCATCGCCTGTACCAGGCCGACTGGCTGATGCGCTTCTACGGCTTCGGCGCCGACGAGATCGCGCCGCCCGGCGACGACGGCATGCTGTCGCTCGACGTCGATCCCAAACTGGCCTGGGCGTTGCGGCACCGGGAGCGCTTCCCCGTCGACCTCAACCGCGCGTCCCGGGAGATGCTCCTGCGGGTGCCGGGGCTCGGGGTGAAAACCGTCGATCGCCTGATCGCCATGCGCGCGCACCGGCGCGTACGCTACGACGACCTCGTGCGCCTCCGCGTGCCGGTGAAGAAGGTCGCGCCGTTCGTCGAAACCATCGACCATCGTCCGCGCGGCGACCGCGAGAGCGCGTTCCTGCGCCACGACCTGCGCGAGGCCGTTCCCGCCCAGGCGGATCTTTTCGGCTGACGATGCACGTCGTCACGCTGGACGATCCGTCCGATACGGCCGAATGGCGCGCGAAGGCGCGCACGCTGCTGCTCGCCGATGTCGATCCCGCGGAGGTCGAATGGCGGACCGGCGCGTCGGGTGGCCTGTTCGGCGACGACGCCCCCTTGCCTCCGCCCGTGCGCGAAACGACGCCGGCCGTGCCGCGCGCGTTCCTCGGCCTTGCCGACACGGTGCTGGCACACAGCGACCCGCGTCGCCACGCGACGCTCTACCGCATGCTGTGGCGGATGACGCACGGCGAGAAGGCCCTGCTGCGCATCGCCACCGACGACGACGTCGCCTGGGCGCACACGTGCATCAAGCAGGTCAATCGCGACATGCACAAGATGAAGGCGTTCGTGCGCTTCCGCGAAGTGCTTCTCGGCGACGCGACGATCTACGTGGCCTGGTTCGAGCCCGAGCACGACATCGTGTCGCGCGTGGCGCCGTTCTTCGTCCGTCGGTTCACGGGCATGCGCTGGTCGTTGCTCACGCCGTCACGCAGCGCGCACTGGGATGGCGAGACGCTCTCCATAGGGCCGGGCGCGAGTCGCGCGGATGCGCCGTCGGACGACGCGCTGGAAGACCTCTGGCGCACGTATTACGCGAGCATCTTCAATCCGGCCCGCCTGAAGGTGGACGCGATGCGTCGCGAGATGCCGGTGAAGTACTGGAAGAACCTGCCGGAAGCGCGGCTCATCCCCGAACTGGTGCGCGACGCGCTGCCGAGGATGCAGGCCATGGTGAAGAACCAGCCGACGGTGCCGAGGAAGAAGATCACGCCCTTGCAGAAGGCGGCCGTCGACGCGCCCGAAGGCAGCATCGCCGCGCTGCGCCGGCAGGCGCGCGACTGCCGTGCGTGCGATCTGTGGAAGCCCGCGACGCAGACCGTGTTCGGCGAAGGTCCGGTGCATGCCCGCATCGTCGTGATCGGCGAGCAGCCGGGCGACCAGGAAGACCTCGCCGGCAAGCCGTTCGTCGGGCCCGCGGGCAAGCTCTTCGACCGCGCGCTGGGCGAGGCGGGCGTCGAACGCGACGCGCTTTACGTCACGAACGCCGTCAAGCATTTCAAGTTCGAGCCGCGCGGAAAGGTGCGGCTGCACAAGCGCGCGAACGCCGAGGAGCAGGCCGCCTGCCGGCCGTGGCTGGCGGCGGAACTGGACCGCATCCAGCCCGAGGCGATCGTCTGCCTGGGCGCGATGGCCGCGCAGGCGGTGTTCGGCGCGTCGTTCCGGCTGATGCAGCAGCGCGGCGAATGGCTGGATCTTCCGGACGGCCGCCGCGCCATGGCGACCGTGCATCCGTCGTACCTGCTGCGCCTGCCGGATCACGAGGCGCGCGAAGCCGGCTACGCCGACTTCGTCCGCGATCTGTCGCTCATGCACGACGTGCTGGGCTGAGGCGACATGCGTCGCCGATACGATCGGCTCCCACCCTCCGGTAGGGTGGGAGCCGATCGTATCGGCGATGTAACCAGCGAGAGCGCCCCAGCGTGCCTCACCCCACCGCGAACTTCTTCAGCTTCCTAGTCACCGGCGTGTTCTTCAGCGTCACGTACACCGGCAGGCCGTCGGGCCCGTACGGCGGCGGTGCTTCGCCCTGGATCAGTGGCGCGAGGTAGCGGCGCGCGGCGGCGGTGATGCCGAAGCCGTCCTTCGAAATGAAGTTCTTCGGCATCTTCTTCTCGTGGTTGGCGATCTTGTCCAGCGGCGCGGCCTCGATCTTCCACTTGTACGGCTCGTCCGAGGTGCGCACGATCACCGGCATCACGGCGTTGAGCCCTTCCGCCGCGTATTCGACGGCCTTCTTGCCGACCGCGTAGGCCTGGTCCAGGTCGGTCTTCGACGCCACGTGGCGCGCGGAGCGCTGCAGGTAGTCGGGCAGCGCCCAGTGGTACTTGTAGCCCAGCTTCTCGCGCACCAGCGCGGCCAGCACGGGCGCCGCGCCGCCGAGCTGCGCATGGCCGAACGCGTCGCGCGCGCCGGACTCCGCGAGGAACTTGCCCTCCCTGTCCTTGACGCCCTCCGAAACGACCACGGTGCAGTAGCCCACCTTCTCGACCGTGGCCTTCACCTTCGCCAGGAACGCCTCCGGATCGAACACGTTCTCGGGGAACAGGATCACGTGCGGCGGATCGCCGGCGGAGGAGCCCGCGAGGCCTGCGGCCGCGGCGATCCAGCCGGCGTGCCGGCCCATCACCTCGATGATGAAGACCTTGGTGGAGGTATCCATCATGGAGGCCACGTCCAGGCTCGCCTCGCGCACGGCGATCGCCGTGTACTTCGCCACCGAGCCGAAGCCGGGGCAGGTGTCGGTGACCACGAGGTCGTTGTCGATCGTCTTCGGCACGCCGATGCAGTTGACCTCGTAGCCGAGTGCCTGGCCGATCTTCGAGACCTTGTTCGCCGTGTCCGCGGAGTCGTTGCCGCCGTTGTAGAGGAAGGTGCGGATGTCGTGCGCCTTGAACACCTCGATCAGGCGCTCGTACTCCGCGCGGTTCTCCTCCAGCGACTTCAGCTTGTAGCGGCAGGAGCCGAACGCGCCGCCGGGCGTGTGCTTCAGCGCCGCGATGTTGGCCTTGGCCTCCTTCGAGGTGTCGATCAGTTCCTCGCGCAGGGCGCCGAGGATGCCGTTGCGGGCGGCGTACACCACGATGCCCTTGTCCCTCGCGGTCTCGATGACGCCCGCGGCGGTGGCGTTGATCACGGCGGAGACACCGCCCGACTGGGCGTAGAGAAGTTTGCCGGCGGCCATGCTTCGCATCCTGTAAGTCAGCTCGGGAGGGCCAGCGTAGCGCGCCGCGCGTCGCGATGCCTTGAAAGGGTCGACACCCGGGACCCCGTACACCTCGCCGGTGTCGTCCGTTTGACGCGGCGGCGCCCGTGCCGTTACCTTGAGACCCATTTTTATCGTGCCCGACAGGGGATTTTTCCCGAACGTCCGGCGAAATGGAGCATCAATGCGACTCGTGCTATTCGGCGCGCCCGGTTCGGGCAAGGGCACCCAGGCGGCCCGCCTCAAGCAGGATCTGGGCATCCCGCACATTTCCACCGGCGATCTCCTGCGCGCCGAGATCAAGGCGGGGTCGGAGCTCGGCAACAAGGCGAAGAGCCTGATGGACGCCGGCCAGCTCCTGCCGGACGACATCATGCTGGGCATCATCGAGCACCGCCTCGGCGAGCCCGACGCGAAGCCCGGCTTCATCCTGGACGGCTACCCGCGCAACCTGGCGCAGGCCGATGCGCTCGACGGCGTGCTGGCCAAGATCGGGCAGCCGCTCGACGTGGTGATCAAGCTCGAGGTGCCGAACGAGGCCATCGTGGATCGCTGCGTCGTCCGCTTCGAGGCCGAGCATCGCCCGGACGACAATCCGGACACGGTGAAGAAGCGCCTCGCGATCTACGCCGACCAGACCGCGCCCGTCGCCGAGTTCTACGCGAAGCGCGGCAAGCTCCAGGTCGTCGACGGCGTCGGCGAGCTCGACGAGGTCACGGCGCGCATCAAGTCCGTGCTCGACGGCACGAAGGCCGCCAGCGCCTGATCCATCCCGGCCCGCCGGTCGCGGCGGGCCGCCCACCTCCCGGGTGTCCGTAGCCATGCGCGTCCATATCCTCGGTATCTGCGGCACCTTCATGGGTGGCGTCGCCGCGCTCGCGCGCGAACTCGGCCTCCAGGTCGAAGGCTCCGACGCCAACGTCTACCCACCGATGAGCACCCAGCTCGAGAGCCTCGGCATCGGGCTGATGCAGGGCTATCGCGCGGAGCATCTGCGGCCCGCGCCCGATCTCGTCGTGGTGGGTAACGCCATGACGCGGGGCAACCCGGCGGTGGAGTACATGCTCGACGAGGGCATGCGTTACATCTCCGGTCCGCAGTGGCTCGGCGAGACCCTGCTCGGCGGGCGCGAGGTGCTCGCCGTGGCCGGCACCCACGGCAAGACGACGACGACCAGCCTGCTCGCGCACCTGCTGGAGTCGGCGGGACTGGCGCCGGGCTTCCTCATCGGCGGCGTGCCGGGCAACTTCGACGTTTCCGCCCGTCGCGGCGAGGGACGCCCGTTCGTCATCGAGGCCGACGAGTACGATTCGGCGTTCTTCGACAAGCGCTCGAAGTTCGTGCATTACCGCCCGCGCGTCGCGATCCTGAACAACCTGGAATTCGACCACGCGGACATCTTCCCGGACGTCGCGGCGATCCAGCGCCAGTTCCACCATCTGGTGCGCACGGTGCCCGGCAACGGACGCCTGATCGTGAACGCGGAAGACGTCCACCTCGCCGAGGTGCTGGCGATGGGTGCCTGGACGCCCGTGGAGACGTTCGGCATCGACCGTGGCGACTGGCGCGCCGAACTGATCGCCGCCGACGGCTCGCACTTCCGCGTGCTCCGTGGTGGCGAGGCGCTCGGCGAGGTCCGCTGGGCGTCGCTGGGCAGGCACAACGTGATGAACGCCCTGGCGGCGCTGGCCGCCGCCGCGGCCGCGGGCGCCGATCCTGCCGCGCTGCTGCCGGCGTTCGCGACCTTCGCGAGCGTGAAACGGCGCATGGAGACGATCGGCGTCGCTCGCGGCGTCACCGTGTACGACGACTTCGCCCATCACCCCACCGCCATCGCGACCACGCTCGCGGGGCTGCGGGCGAAGGTCGGCGACGCGCGCATCCTCGTGGCCCTCGAACCGCGCTCGAACTCGATGCGGCTGGGCGCCCACGCGGACGCGCTCGCCCCGTCGCTCGCCGACGCCGACCGCGTCGTCTTCCTGCACCGCCCCGAGCTACCCTGGGATGCCGCCAGGGTCACCGGCGCGCTCGACGGGCGCGGCGCGACGGTCGGCTCGGTCGACGCGCTGGTCGATACGCTGGCCGGCGAGGCGCGCGACGGCGACCATGTCGTCTTCATGTCGAACGGCGGCTTCGAAGGCGCGCCCCGGCGCTTCTTCGCGGCGCTCGGCGCGGGTTAGACTGGCGGGCATGGCCGCGACCAAGCCCGACCTCGACCTCCCGCTATTCCCGCTGTCGAACGTTCTGTTCCCGGGCGGCCACCTGCAGCTGCGGATCTTCGAGCCGCGCTACATCGACCTCGTGCGCGAATGCGCGCGGACGGGGCGGTCGTTCGGCGTGTGCATGATCCTCGAAGGCCGCGAGGCGGGGCAGCCCGCCGTGCCGGCCGCCGTGGGCACGCTGGCCACCATCACCGACTTCCACACGCGCGAGGACGGCCTGCTCGGCATCGTTGCCGAAGGCGGCCTGCGCTTCCGCGTCACGCGCACGCGGGTGCGATCGGATGGCCAGGTGCGCGGCGACATCGCGCTGTGGCGCGCCGAGGAAGTGCTTCCGCTGCCGGCGGAGTTCGGCCTGCTCGCCACGATCCTCGAGCGCCTCGCCGACCAGATGATGCCGCCGTGGCGCCACGACGTGGCGCAGCGGCTCGACGACGCGAGCTGGGTCGGCTACCGCCTGTCCGAACTGCTGCCGCTCGATCCCGACGAATGCCAGCACATGCTCGAACTCGACGACCCGCTGCAGCGCCTTGCGGAACTGCGCGACATCCTGCCGCGATTCCAGCGCGCCTGAAGGACACGCCATGACCACGCTGGCCGGCAAGACCCTCTTCATCACCGGCGCCTCGCGCGGCATCGGCCTGGCGATCGCGCTGCGCGCCGCGCGCGACGGCGCCAACATCGTCATCGCGGCCAAGAGCAACGTGGCCAACCCGAAGCTGCCGGGGACGATCCACACCGCGGCCGCGGAAATCGAAGCCGCCGGCGGTACCGCGCTGCCGCTGAAGGTCGACATCCGCGAGGAAGCGGAAGTGCGCATGGCGGCCGCCACGGCGGCGGAACGCTTCGGCGGCATCGACATCGTGGTGAACAACGCCAGCGCGATCTGGCTGGCGGGCGTCGAAGGCACGCCGATGAAACGCTTCGACCTCATGCACGAGGTCAACACGCGCGGCACGTTCCTCACCACGCAGGCCTGCCTGCCGTTCCTGAAGCACGCGACGAACCCGCACGTGCTGATGCTCTCGCCGCCGCCGAGCATCGATCCGCGGTGGTACGCGCCGCACGTGGCGTACACGATCGCGAAGTTCGGCATGAGCCACTGCGTGCTCGGCATGGCGCCCGAATTCGAACCCCTCGGCATCGCGGTGAACGCGCTGTGGCCGAAGACGGTCATCGCCACGGCAGCCGTCGCCATGCTCGGCGAGAGCGTGCGCGTGGAGAACTGCCGCACGCCGGAGATCGTGGCCGACGCGGCGCATGCGATCCTCACGAAACCCTCACGCGCGGCGACGGGCCGGTTCTTCATCGACGAGGACGTGCTCCGCGCCGAAGGCGTGGACGATTTCGAGCGCTATGCCGTGGCGCCGGGCCAGCCCCTGCTCCCGGATCTGTTTCTGTAGCTACCGCGGCAGCCAAGAAAAGCCGCGCACAGGCTAGCCCGTTTGGCGTATGGCCGCTTTCGGCAAGCCGGGGTAACGTCGATCCACGGTCGCTTCCCGCCAAAGGGAAGGCGGCAAGTGGGGCTTGCCGGCCTGCAGGGGGTGCCGGCGGCGGGTCCGTCAGGTGTACCCGCGAAGCCGGCAGCAGGCCACGAGAACGGGTGAGGAGCAGGCATGTCGCGCGGGGAATCGACGGGTCGTTGCGTCGTCTGGATCGGCAGACCGAGCGTTGAAGAACATTTCGGCTTGATCCGGGCCGGTTGGCGCACCTTGGTCGCCGATCCGGCGCGGCAACCGGGCGAACTGCCCGAATGCGGCGATGCCGCCATCGCCGTGGTGGATCTGCGCGCGAGCGCCCAGGCGGCCGTGCGGATCCTGGCCGGATTGCGGGATGCGCACCCCGGCATGGCGTGGATCGGGTTGACCGGCGCGCGGACGCCGTCCGCCGATCCCGGCGTGCGTCACGTGCTGCCGCACGCGTTCGAGATCATCGAAGGCACCTCGTCGCTCGGCGCGCTGCGCCAGGCGCTGATGCGCGCGCCCGGCGATGGCGAGCCCGCGCACGACGACGATGCCCCCAACCTGCTCACGGGGAACAGTCCCGCCATCCGGGCGCTTTCGCAGAACATCCGCAAGTTCGCGCCGGTGGAGCTCCCGCTGCTGATCACGGGGGAGACCGGCACGGGCAAGGAGATGGCGGCGCGCGCGCTGCATCAGTTGTCGCCGCGCAGCGCGAAACCGTTCGCCGCCATCAACTGCGGTGCGCTCCCGGCCAATCTGGTGCAGTCCGAACTCTTCGGGCACGAGCGCGGCGCGTTCACCGGCGCCACGGCACGCCGCATCGGTCATTTCGAGTCCGCCGACGGCGGCACCGTGTTCCTCGACGAGATCGGCGACCTGCCGCTCGACGCGCAGACCAACCTGCTGCGCGTGCTGCAGGAAGGCACGATCGAGCGCATCGGCAGTTGCCAGTCCATCCGCGTCGACGTGCGCGTGCTGGCCGCGACGCACGTGGACCTGGAAAAGGCCGTCGCCCAGGGCAGGTTCCGCGAAGATCTCTTCTACCGTCTCAACGTGCTGCGGCTGCGCATGCCGCCGCTGCGCGAGCGCAACGGCGACATCGAGCTGCTGGCCCAGCATTTCCTCGACGCCTTCCGCGAAAGCTACGGGACGCGGGCCCGGGCCTTCAGCACCAGCGCCCGCAAGGCGCTCAACGCCTTCAGCTGGCCCGGCAACGTGCGCGAGCTGATGAACCGGGTGCAGCGCGCCGCCGTGATCGCGGACGATGCGCTGATCACCCCCGACGACCTCGAGCTCAGCGTCGACACGCCGGGCGGCGAACGCGACAGCCTCGGCAGCGCGCGCACCTGCGCCGAACGGGAGGCCATCGTCGACTGCCTCCGGGCCAGCGCGTTCAACATCAGCGAGTGCGCAAGGCGCCTTCGCGTGTCCCGCGTCACCGTGTACCGCCTCTGCAAGAAGCATCAACTCGCCCTCGACCAGCTGCGCTGAAGGCACGTCGTCCGACAAGAAAACTCCCGGTCCTCTGGGGGACCGGGAGTTCCCATTCGCCGCCCAGCTGGCAGGGCGCTGGACGAGCGAACCACGCGGCGCCCGGTGGGGCGCCTCACTGGCGAGGGGAGCAAGCCCCATGCCACCCGGGCGTTGCTCTGATTCGCAAGGAATTTCTCCGGCGCGGTCGGGGGAGGCCCCATGGCCTCTGAAAGCGGCGTGTAACACGCCGTTGCAGGGGCGCTACACGGAGCGCGTTGTCGCCGCCGCCCGCGCCTTATACGATGCATGTCCCACGCGCGCATGCTCCGGCCAGGCCGGAAGCTGCCCCGCGGGATTCGGATCGATGTCGGACCGCAGAGCGTACCGTGCGATTCCATCCGTTCCTGCAAGGGTTCCGGCGCTGCGGCCGGCACCGGGAGTCGTTCCAATGTCGTCGTCGCATCCTGTCGATCCCTCCGAACTCACGGGCCTGGGCAAGCGTTACTGGCTGCCCGTCTATCGACCGCGCGATGTCGTGCTCGATCACGGCAAGGGCGCCCGCGTGTGGGATACACAGGGCCGGGATTACCTCGATTTCGGGGCCGGCATCGCCGTGAACTCGCTGGGCCACCAGGATCCGGACCTCGTCGCCGCGCTGGTCGCGCAGGCGCACAAGCTCTGGCACGCCAGCAACGTCTTCTACACCGAGCCGCCGCTGCACCTGGCGCAGGAGCTCGTCGAGCACGCGCCGTTCGCCGAGCGCGTGTTCCTGTGCAATTCGGGCACCGAGGCCAACGAGGCCGCGATCAAGCTCGTGCGCAAGTGGGCCGCCGCGCAGGGCCGCACGCCGGACAACCGCGTGATCGTCACGTTCCAGGGCTCGTTCCACGGCCGCACGCTCGCGTCGGTGACCGCGACCGCGCAGCCCAAATACCAGGAAGGCTACGAGCCGTTGCCGGGCGGCTTCCGCTACGTGCCGTTCAACGATGTCGCCGCGCTCGAAGGCGCCTTCGCCCAGGGCGGCGTCGCCGCGGTGATGCTCGAGCCCGTGCAGGGCGAAGGCGGCGTCATGCCGGCGGAGCCCGGGTTCCTGAAGAAGGTGCGCGAGCTGTGCGACGCGCACGACGCGCTGATGGTGCTCGACGAGATCCAGTGCGGCATGGGTCGTACCGGCACGCTGTTCGCCCATTCGCACGATCACGTCACGCCCGACATCGTCACGCTGGCCAAGGCGCTGGGCGCCGGTTTCCCGATCGGCGCGATGCTGGCGGGTCCGAAGGTCGCCGACGTCATGCAGTTCGGCGCGCACGGCACCACCTTCGGCGGCAACCCGATGGCCGCGGCGGTGGCGCTGGTGGCGCTGCGCAAGATCGCCTCGCCGGCGGTGCTGCTGAACGTGGAGCGCCAGGCGAACGACATCCGCGCGGGACTGGCGAAGCTCAACCACGCGTTCCACGTCTTCTCGGAAGTGCGCGGCCGGGGCCTGATGATCGGCGCGGTGCTCGACGCGGCGTACAAGGGACGCGCGGGCGAGATCCTGGACATCGCGGCGGCCCACGGTCTGCTGATCCTCCAGGCCGGCCCGGATGTCCTGCGCATCGTGCCGCCGCTGACGATCACCGACGAGGAAACCGCGGAAGGCCTCCAGCGCCTCCACGACACCCTCGCGGCATTCGTCAAGGAAGCGCAGGTCGCCTGATCGGCCTGCCGCCCCGGTCCCGCCCACGGGACCGGGGCGGCATGATCACAACGTCGCGAACACCTCGCGCGCGGCGGCGATCGTCGCATCGATCTCCGCGTCGCCATGCGCGCTCGACACGAAGCCCGCCTCGAACGCCGACGGCGCCAGGTATACGCCGCGCTCCAGCATCCCGTGGAAGAACCGGTTGAACCGGCCGACGTCGGCGGCCGTCGCCTGCGCGTACGTTTCCACCTGCTCGCCGGTGAAGAACAGCCCGAACATCGCGCCGACGCGGGTCACGCTGAAGGGGATGCCGGCGTCTCGCGCGGCGGCGAGCAGGCCATCGGTGAGGCGGACGGCGCGGCGCGCGAGATCCTCATGGAAGCCGGGAGCCTGGATCAGCGTCAGCATCGCCAGCCCCGCCGCCATGGCCACGGGATTGCCCGACAGCGTGCCCGCCTGATAGATCGGACCCGAGGGCGCCACCTGCGCCATCAGGTCGCGACGGCCGCCGTACGCGCCGACCGGCATGCCGCCGCCGATGATCTTGCCGAAGCAGGTGAGGTCGGGCGTGATGCCGTAGTGCGCCTGCGCGCCGCCGAGCGCGACGCGGAAACCCGTCATCACCTCGTCGAAGATCAGCAGCACGCCGTGCTTCGTGCACAGCTCGCGCAGCGCCTGCAGGTAGCCGTCCTTCGGCGGGATGCAGTTCATGTTGCCGGCGACGGGTTCGATGATCAGGCCCGCGATGTCGTCGCCGTGCTCGGCGAACAGGGCCTCGGCGGCCGCGAAGTCGTTGTACGGCAGGGTCAGCGTGAGGTCCGCGGCGGCTTTCGGCACGCCGGGCGACGTCGGCACGCCGAACGTGAGCGCCCCCGAGCCCGCCTTCACCAGAAAGCTGTCGCCATGGCCGTGGTAGCAGCCTTCGAACTTCACGATCTTCGTGCGCCCCGTGGCGCCGCGGGCCAGGCGGATGGCGGACATCGTGGCCTCGGTGCCCGAATTGACCATGCGCACCATCTCCACCGACGGCACGAGCGACACGATCGTCTCCGCCATCGTCACTTCGGCGGGGCAGGGCGTGCCGAACGAGAGGCCGTCGAGTACCGCGGCCTGGACGGCCTCGCGCACGGCGGGATGGTTGTGGCCCACGATCATCGGGCCCCAGGAGCCGACGTAGTCGATGTAGCGCTTGCCTTCGACGTCCCACAGGAACGGGCCGTCGGCGCGGGCGGTGAAGAAGGGCTCGCCGCCCACCGACCGGAAGGCGCGCACGGGCGAGTTCACGCCGCCGGGCAGCAACGTCTGGGCGCGTTCGAAGAGTTCGTGGTTCGTGGTCATCAGAGGGTTCCGGAACGGGATTCGAAAAGAGCGGCGAAGCGGCGCGTCGCCGTCTGGATGTCGGGCTGGGCGAAGATCGCGGACACCACGGCGAGGTAATCCGCGCCCGCCTCGAGCAGCACCCGCCCATTGTCGGGCGTGATGCCGCCGATCGCCACGACGGGAAGGCCCAGCGTCTTCGCCTGCGTCAATACGTCGTGCGGCGCGACCGCGGCGTGGGGCTTGGTCGTGGAGGGATACATGGCGCCGAAGCCGATGTAATCCGCGCCTTCCGCCTGCAGCTGCCGTGCGCGGTCGACCGAGCCGTAGCAGGAAACCCCGATGATCGCCTCGGGCCCCAGTTCCTCGCGAGCGATCGCGATGGAAACGTCGGTGTGCCCCAGATGCACGCCGCCACCGGTCTCGCGAGCGAGTGCGACGTCGTCGTTCACGATGAACGGCACCCCGTACCGCGCGCAGATGCTGGCGATCTCGCTGGCCTCCGCGAGTCGGCGCGCCGCGTCATCGGTCTTGTCGCGGTACTGCAGGAGGCTGGCACCGCCGGCGAGGGCGGCCTCCACGGCGGCGAAAAGGTCGTCGCGCGGGCCGTCGGTGATGGCGTAGACACCGCCGCGGAGACGGGCGGCGCGGGGGAGGGCGTTCATGGGCATCCTTTGAAGCGTGACGGGGCCGTGCTATCGCCTTCGGCCCGGGGGTGACAGAATGAGGGACTTTTCCGCTCCACGACAGTACGCGAAGCCATGAGCAACGACACCGACACCAAAACGCGCAAATGGATGTGCGTCGTCTGCGGGTACATCTACGACGAAGCGCTGGGCATGCCCGAAGACGGCATCGAACCGGGCACGCGCTGGGAAGACGTCCCCGACACCTGGACCTGCCCGGACTGCGGCGTGACCAAGGACGATTTCGAGCTCGTCGAGATCGACTGACGGCGGATGCGGCCGGGAGCCGCACCGATGCGGGAATGGGGCTGACATCGTTTCGCCCCATTTCGCCAGCGATAAGGCAGGAAAACCTGCTTCCATGATCCCGTGGCACACGCAACGTGCGCCGATGACGTGGAGGAAGCGGCGATGCAGCGATTCATACCCTTCGACGACCAGTGGGACGAACTGGCCCGGCTCGACCCGGCGTCGCTCGTCCCTTACCACGTGGGCGTGCCCTGCGAACACGGACTCTCGGCCGCTCAGCGCGCGGACGGCGGGGCGCCCTCGATGGCGAGCGTCTCGCCCAGTTTCAGCCCGAGCCTGCCCGCGGTGCCGGCGGCCACCTCCAGGACATAGGCCGCGTCGCGCCCGTCGCTGGGATAGATGGCGCAGGGATCGGCCTTGCACGGCTGCGCGTTCAGCTGCATCGCCACGAGCTTGCGCGCTCCGTCGAAGTACAGGATGTCGAGCGGGATGAGGGTGTTCTTCATCCAGAACGCGCGCGGCTGACTGTCGGGGAAGATGAAGAGCATGCTCTGATCGGGCTTCAGCTCGGTGCGGAACATGAGTCCGCGCTCGCGCTGGGCGTCCGACATCGCGAATTCGGTGGAAAACCGCGCGCCATGCAGCGTCACCGACGGCGGCGTCGCAGCGGTGGCGGCAAGGGGCGCCAGGAAGAGGGCGACGGACAGCACGCGCAAGAGCATCGAAAGACACCTTATTAGTGTGAGGAGATGCGGGCAGTCTACCTCGCCACTTTTTTTCAGAAAGATGTCGAAAACCCCTTCACAGACCTTCGGCCCGGCCCTATACTTCTCCTCCTGGTCGCGACGAAAGTCACCCACGCGACAGTTCTTCGGCTTCACCAACCACCTCGAAAAAAAGTTTCACGAGGGTGTTGACGGAAACGAAAAACGATATAGAATGGGCGGCTCACCTCGGGACGAAATGTTCAGAGGGCATCAACGAAAGATGATGCAAGTGATTGATCTTTGACAGTGTGCGCAGGTGAATTGTGTGGACGCCTTGCGGTGGATTGACGATGTCAACCAAATGCAAGTGTCCCACTAGAAAGAAGTCAGCAATGAGTTTTTTCTTGTTGGGGTTAAACACTTCAGAAAGATAGATCGTCTTTTAGACGGTCGAAAACTTAAGTGAAGAGTTTGATCCTGGCTCAGATTGAACGCTGGCGGCATGCTTAACACATGCAAGTCGAACGGCAGCACAGCAGAGCT
>NZ_FODZ01000009.1:31741-51231 GCF_900110505.1 Luteibacter sp. UNC138MFCol5.1 | reverse complement strand
GGCATGGCGGCCTGTCGTTCCCGATATTGCTCGACCCAACGACGCAGCGCCGTCGGGCCAATACCCATCATCCGGGCCGCTTCAGGCGGGGAATGCCCCGCCTCGACCACCAGTCGGACCGCTTCGGCCTTCAGAGCCGACGAAATCTTCTTGTATCCCATGGATCACCTCGCAGGAGATTTTGCTCCTACTCGGTGGTCCAGAAATACCCGGACACTACAGGCGCGCTCCTACGAGGAGGGCATTCCACGATCGGGCTTACACCACCTCGAACGGCCGCATCATCTCGTTGGCCTCGTGTTCCGCGAGGTGGCAGTGCCACGCGTAGCGGCCCTTGTAACCGTCGAAGGTCGCGACGATGCGCGTGACCATGCCGGGGTACGCCTGCACCACGTCCTTCCACCCGCGCTCGTGCGCCGGCGGTGGCTGCGCCGGACCCGTGAAACGCAGCGTCTTCGACGACATGTATTCATCGACATCGTACGGACGACGGTCGAGGATCTGGAAGCGCACCAGGTGCAGGTGGATCGGGTGCGTGTCCTCGGTGAGGTTCACCAGGTTCCACGCCTCCGTCGTCCCGAGCTTCACCGTCTCCGTCACCGGATCGTGCCAGCGCTTTCCGCCGAGCAGCATGAGCATCGGGGTCGCGACGCAGTCGCTGTATTCGTCGAGGGTGAGTTCGCGCGAGCGTGACACGTCGCGCTCCGTGAAACGCGGAACGTCGCGCAGGACGTCCGGCACGCGGCTGTCGTCGCGCACCGCGCACTGCCCCACCGCGAACCGCATGAGCGGGAGCGCGTCGTTCATCAGCTCGATCGCGCCGCCGCGGGACGCCGCGAAGTCGACGACGAGGTCCGCCCGCTCGCCGGGCGCGAGGAAGATCGACCGCATCGACACCGGCGCGGGCAGCAGGCCTTGATCGGAGCCGATCGCCTGGAACGGACGGCCGTCGCGGAAACGCAGGTGATAGAAGCGGCCGTTCGACGCGTTGAGCACGCGCAGACGGTAGCGCCGAGGCTGCACGTCGGCCCGAGGGAGGATCGCGCCGTTGACGAGCGTGAGGTTGCCGAAGACTTCGGGCACCCACGGCGCGTTCGCGTCGCCGGAATCGGGGTAATAGAGGCTGCCGTCCTCGCGCAGCAGGCGATCCGCCAGCACGATCGGCAGTTCCTGGTCACCCGCCGGCAGGCCGAGGCCGAGCTCGTGCTCGTCGCGCAGCAGGTAAAGGCCCGTAAGGCCCGCGTACATGTTCAGCCGATTGATGCCCATCGCATGGTCGTGGTACCAGAGCGTCGCGGCATCCTGGGTGTTCGGGTACCGGTGACGACGCGATTTGCCGGGCACGTACCAGTCTTCCGGATACCCGTCGTCGGCACGCGGCACCTGCGCCCCGTGCAGGTGGACGATCGCCCGCACCTCCGGCTTGTCCGCCTCGGCACCGCAGATCGCATGATCGACGGGCAGGAAATGCTTCACCGGCAGCGCGTTCTCCCAGATCACCTCCGTCGCCTGTCCCTTCCGCGCGTCGATGGTCGGTCCGGGGTACGCCCGGCCGTACGTCCACAAGCGTGTCGGCGGCAGGTCGCGATGCAGCCTCTGCGTCGACTCCGCCATGCGGATGCGCAACGGCTTGCCCGCCGCGGGAACGAGCACCGGCGGCACGGGCAGCGCATCCACGAACGGCGCGAGCTTCGCGGGATCGACCAGCCCGGGCATGCGGGTGACGTCGCCCATCGCGTGCATGCACAGATCGTTGCCGACGCGCCCCGCCGGCGCGGCCTGCATGGCGTGCATGTCGTGCGCGAGCAGCCGCGACGGGATCCACCCCGCCGCGGCCGCCCAACCCGCCGTCTTCAGGAACCGACGGCGATCAACCATGCCCACCGTTCCCGGAGGCCCAGGGCCATCCGCCGTTCCGCTTCGGCTGGCCCGTCGACTCGTCGAGGATCAGATTGCGGTCGAACAGGCGCGGCAGGAAGAAGTCGAACATCCCGTCGAGGCGACCCGCATGGGCATCGCTCGAACCGCCACCGATGCGCTTGCCGTCCAGCCAGTTGTCCTCGATGAAGCGCGTGATCGAGCTCTGGTCCGTCACGGTGTGGTCCACCATGTTCTCGCGCGCCCACGGCGACACCACGAGCAGCGGCAGGCGCGGACCGAAGCCGCAACGTCCCTGCGCCGGCGTCTTGCCGTCGAGGCCCGGCAACGTACCGTGGCCCTTGCAGACGCCCGGACCGTCCAGCGCGTCGGTGCTGCCCTGCGACGCGTTCATGCGCGGCGGCTGCTGGTGGTCGTACCAGCCGTCGGAATCGTCGTACGCGATGACGACCGCCGTGTCGCGCCACTCGCCGCTCTGCTGCAGCGCGTTCATCACGTGCACCACGAACGCCTGTTCGTCGATCGGGTCGGAGTAGCCGCCGTGGCCGTCCTGGAACGACGCCGCCTTGAGGAAGCTCACCGCCGGAAGATTGCCCGCGTCGAGCGCGTCGTAGAAATCTTCCATGTCGTACTGGTGGTTGGCCGCGTCGCCGCTGTGGCCGATCGCCGCCACCGAGGCCGGCCGCGCGTGCGTCGGGTTCGCGGTGGACGGGTAGTACTGGAACGGCTGGTGGTGCGGGCTGTAATCGTTGGACGTGCTGTTGGTCACCTTCGACAGCGTGCGCCGCGAGCAGCCGCTGCTGCCGTCGGCGTTCGTGCGGGTGAGGTCGAAGCCGCCCTGGAACCAGCCCCAGGTCACCTTGCGCTCGTTGAGGAGATCGCCGATGTTGCGGCCACCCATCGTCACCTGCGTCGCCGTGGGCGACGAGCAGACGTCGCCGATCGGATCGGGATCGCCGATCATCGTCAGGCCGCCGTTACCGTCGTCCGTCGTGCCGCCCGTGCCGTTGAGCGTGTCGATCACGCCCGCGGTCTGGCCGGCGATCATGTTGACCGCACCCGGTGTCGACGGACCGAACGTGGTGCCGTAGCTCGCGTCGCTCATCGCGAAGTGCTGCGCGTAGTTCCACAGCGCGGTGACGGTGTTGCCGTCGTAATAGCCCATGACCTGGCCCTTGCCCTCCTCCGACGGATCGCCGCCCGGCAGCATCTCGCCGCGGCCCGTGTAGAGCGGGAACAGATCCATGCGGCCGCCGTTGAACGCGCGCTGCTCGGAGGTGTAGCCGTGGTCCTGGTCGGCCGTCGCGGCCTGGGCGCGCGTCAGACGGAAGGGGTTGATCGCGCCGTCGCCGTTGTCCTTGTTGGTGGCGTTCGGGTTCTTCGTCAGCAGGCGGCGGTCCAGCCCGTTGACCGGCGGCGTGAACGGGCGCGCGTAGAACGCGGGCTCGCCGTGCGGATTTTCGGCATACGGATAGGTGCCGAAGTAATGATCGAACGACACGTTTTCCTGGAAGATCACCACGAGGTGGCGGATCGGCGTCGACGTGCGCGGATCGTCGCCGTGGCCGCCGTGGCCGTGGCCGAAGCCCAGCGCGGACACGCCGTCGTCCGGCGTATCGCCCGCGACCTGCTGTGCCGTGATCGACGCGGCGGAAAGGGTGAGCACGCAGGCGATGCCTGCGGCCAGTAACTTGCGCATGACGGATGCTCCTCGATTGGCTCTTCGGGCTGGACGGGAAGCCGCATCCCCTGTCATGCGGACACGCGAAGCCTAGGAAGCCGATATGACGGTTCGGGGACATTCGTCGCGAGTTCTTGCGGAATATCGGCAACCATGACTTTCGTCACAGTTGGCCCTGCGCCGGGGCCGCAAGGGCTATGCTCGGACCCCACCGGCGCCCGGGGGCGCCGTTTCCACCAAGTCACGAGGGACATCCATGACCAAGCAGTACCTGAAGCCGCTCGCACTCGCGCTCGGCGTCGCACTCGCCGGCACCGCGTGCAGCAAGCACGACGACGCCGACACCGCCGCGCCGGCCGCCACCACGCCGGCACCCGCGAGCACCGCCCCGGCGGCCGCCGGTACCACGGCCGCCGCGCCGGCCGGTCCCTCCTTCGACGTGGCCGAGCTCGACACGAACATCGACGCGTGCAACGACTTCAACGGCTTCGTCAACGCGAAGTGGGTGGCCGCCAACCCGATCCCCGACGACCGCACCCGCTGGGGCGCGTTCGACAAGCTCGCCGAGAACAGCCTGAACACGCAGCACGACATCGTCGACGCGATGGACAAGGGCGCGGCGAACGCCCAGGCCGGTTCGATCGAACAGAAGATCGGCCTGCTCTACCGCTCCGGCATGGACGAAGCGGCCATCGAGAAGGCCGGCGTCGACCCGATCAAGCCGGAACTGGCGAAGATCGACGCGCTGAAGACCCCGCAGGACATCGTCGACTTCCTCGATGCCAGCTTCAACGACGGCAACAGCTACGTGTTCGGCTTCGGCGCCGGCGCCGACTTCCAGAACGCCAAGGTGCAGATCGGCTACGCCCAGCAGGATGGCCTCGGTCTGCCGACCAAGGACTACTACACCGACCCGAAGCAGGCCGATAACCGCAAGGCCTACCTCGCCTACATCGTGAAGACGCTGACGCTCGCCGGCGTGCCGGAAGACCAGGCCACGAAGCAGGCCGACGAGGTCATGAAGTTCGAGACCCAGCTCGCCGCCGCCTCGCTCGCGCCGGTCGAACTGCGCGCGCCGGAGAACCAGTACCACTTCGTCTCCGTCGCCGAAGCCGACAAGATCACGCCGCACTTCAACTGGGAGAAGTTCTTCGCCGCGCAGGGCGTGACGATCGACAAGGGCTTCTCGCTCTCGCAGCCGAAGTTCTTCAAGGAGTTCGACAAGATGCTGGCGTCGACGCCGGTGTCCACGTGGCAGGCCTACCTGCGCTTCCACGCGATCGACGGCGCGTCGCCGTACCTGTCCAAGACCTTCCAGGACAACAAGTTCGACTTCTACGGCAAGACCCTCGCCGGCCAGCCGCAGCAGAAGCCGCGCTGGAAGCGCGTGCTCGGTACGGTGAACAGCTCGATGGGCGAAGCGCTCGGCCAGCTGTACGTCGCCAAGGTGTTCAAGCCGGAAGCCAAGCAGCGCGCCAACGAGCTGGTGGACAACGTCCGCAACGCCCTGAAGACGCGCATCGAGAACCTCGACTGGATGAGCGCCGAGACCAAGGAGAAGGCGATCCAGAAGTGGAACACCTTCCTGCCGAAGATCGGATACCCCGACAAGTGGCGCGACTGGTCCGGTCTGGACGTCAACGGTGAGAACTACTTCGGCAACGTCGAAGCCGCCAGCAAGTTCAACTACCACTACGACATCGCCAAGATCGGCAAGCCGACCGACCGCCTCGAGTGGGGCATGACGCCGCAGACGGTCAACGCGTACTACAACCCGACCGACAACACGATCAACTTCCCGGCCGCGATCCTGCAGCCGCCGTTCTTCGACGCCAACGGCGACGACGCGATCAACTACGGCGGCATCGGCGCGGTCATCGGTCACGAGGCCAGCCACGGCTTCGACGACGAGGGCAGCCAGTTCGATGGCGACGGCAACAACAAGAACTGGTGGACGAAGGCCGACCGCGCCAAGTTCGACGAGCGCGCGGGCAAGCTGGTCGCGCAGTTCAATGAATACGCGCCGATCAAGGACAAGCCGGACCTCCACGTCAACGGCAAGCTGACCCTCGGCGAGAACATCGCCGACCTCGGCGGCCTCAACGTCGCGTACGACGCCCTGCAGGAAGCCCTGAAGAAGAATCCGAAGGAAGCCGCCGAGAAGATCGACGGCTACACCCAGGACCAGCGCTTCTTCCTCAACTGGGCCCGCGTGTGGCGCGGCAGCGTCCGCGAGAAGCAGGCGATGCTGTACCTCAACACCGACCCGCACGCACCGGCCTCGCTGCGCGCCATCGGCGCACCGTCGAACATGGAATCGTTCGCCACGGCGTTCCAGTGCAAGCCGGGTGCCACCATGGTCCGCGCCGCCGACAAGCAGGTGAAGATCTGGTAACCGCCCCACGTCATCGTCGATGACGGAAAAGGCGCCGCACGCGAGTGCGGCGCCTTTTTCATATCCTCGGCTTCCTTGCGGTCGAGTAATTGCAACTCGTTCTCATTACGATTACGATGTTGGTCGAGACGGGTCCCGTACCCGTGCACCGCCCACAGGGAAACCAACCGATCCCCTGCCCGCCGCGTGGCTTCGTCGCCGCGTGCCGCGGAGGCGCGTGCGCGAACGAAGGCCGTTCCATCTTTCGTCCAGACTCAAAGGGAATCCCATGGCCTTCATCAAGAGCCGCAAGCATGCCGCTCCTGCCGCGCGCACCGTCGGTGCCGCCGTCCTCCTGACCCTCGCGCACGGCGCGATCGCCACCGACGCGCCCGCCGATGTCGTGGCCCCGCCCCAGCAGGCCAAGGTCAACGACGCGCAGGCGCTGCCCGGCATGCAGGTGGAGGCCGACCGCTCCAGCGACTACCGCGTCGAAAAGGTCTCGTCGCCCAAGTTCACCCAGTCGCTGCTCGACACGACGCAGTCGATCCAGGTCATCAACAAGGAACTGATCCAGCAGCAGGGCGCGACGACGCTGACCGAGGCGCTGCGCAACAGTCCGGGCGTTGGCACGTTCTATGTCGGCGAGAACGGCCAGACGAACACCGGCGACGCGATCTACATGCGCGGCTTCGATACGTCGGGCAGCATCTTCGTCGACGGCGCGCGCGACCTCGGCACCGTGTCGCGCGACATGTTCAACATCGAGCAGGTCGAGGTCACGAAGGGTCCGGACGGCACGGAATACGGCCGCACCGCGCCGACCGGCGCGATCAACCTCGTGACCAAGCAGCCCGTGCTCGGCAACGGCGTGTCGGGCACGGTGCAGGTGGGCAGCGGCCAGCGCCGCCGCGCGACCGCCGACCTCAACCGCCAGATGGGCGACACCGGCGCGTTCCGCCTCAACGTGCTCGGCCAGGAGAGCGGCGTCTACGGACGCGACCAGATCGAGAACAACCGCTGGGGCATCGCGCCGTCGCTGGCGTTCGGCCTCGGCACGCCGACGCGCGTCTACCTCGACTACCTGCACGTGAAGCAGAACAACGTGCCCGACGGCGGCATTCCCACCATCGGCCTGCCCGGCTACAGCAGCCCGGACCGTCGCGCGTTCCTCAACGACGCGCCGAAGGTCGACCAGGACAACTACTACGGCACGACGCAGGACAAGGATCACGTCACGCAGGACCTGTTCACGGTGATCGTCGAGCACGACTTCAACGACAAGGTCGCGCTGCACAACACCTCGCGCATCGGCCGCACGACGCAGGACTACCTACTGACCTCCTTCATGGGTTCCACGGCGAACCTGCTCACGCCGAACCCGGCGGATCCGTCGACGTGGACCATCGCGCGCAGCTCCCCGACGTTCAAGCACCAGTCCAACCGCATCGCCACGAACCAGACCAACCTCACCGCCACGATCGAGTCGGGCGCGGTCACGCAGGACATCAGTGCCGGTATCGAGCTGACGCAGGAGAAGGCCCGCACGATCGGCATCGCGCCGCTCGCCGGCAGCACCTGGCCGGCGGCGAACCTGTACAAGCCGTACTCGCACGTGGGCGGCCTGCGTTACGGCGAAACCGGCGCGCGCAGCGACGGCAAGACGAACACCGCGGCGGCCTACTTCTTCGACACGCTGAAGTTCGGCGACAGCTGGCAGGTCAACGGCGGCGTGCGCCTCGACCACTACAAGACCGACTTCAGCAGCCTCGTCGTCTGCGGCGCGCGCAACGGTCCGGTGTGCGGTCCGCTGCGTCCGGGCAGCATCGTGCCGGGCGTCGACGCGAAGAAGAGCGACAACCTGTTCAACTACAAGGTGGGCGTGCTCTACAAGCCGGCGGCCAACGGCAGCATCTACGTCAACTTCGCGCAGTCGCAGGAGCCGCCGGGCGGCAACACGCTGACGCTGTCCTCGTCGGCCAACAGCGCCGACAACCCCAGCTTCGACGCGCAGAAGGCCCGCACCGCCGAAGTCGGCACGAAGTGGGACCTGATGGATTCGAAGCTGCTGGTGACGGCGGCGCTCTATCGCACCACGGTCACCAACGAGCTCGTGCAGGACCCGACCGACCTGCTCTACTACCAGATCGGCAAGAAGCGCGTGCAGGGCGTGGAACTGACCGCGATCGGCAAGATCACCGAGAACTGGGCGATCAGCGCCGGCTTCTCCACGCAGGACGCGACCGTCGAGAAGGGTGCGGGCGTCACGGCCAACGGTTCCGACGACCTGGCCTACACGCCGAAGCGTTCGTTCACGGCCTGGACCACCTACCACCTGCCGTTCAACCTCACGGTCGGTGGCGGTGCGCGCTACCAGGGCGGACTGCAGCGTGGCACGGACGGCGCGGTCGGCACCCCGGCGTACACGCAGAGCTACTGGGTGTTCGACGCGGTGGCGAGCTACCCGATCAACCGCCACGTCGACATCCAGCTCAACGTGTACAACCTGTTCGACAAGGAATACGTCGCGGCGATCAACAAGAGCGGCTACCGTTACACCCCGGCCACGCCGCGCTCGGCGATGCTCCAGGCCAACATCCGCTTCTGATCCAGAGAGGAACCGCCGCCATGCTGATGCACATCCCGGACGTCCTGAGCAAAGACCAGGTGGCCGGGATGCGCCTCGCCCTGGACGGCGCGGACTGGACCGACGGTCGCGAGACCGTCGGTCCGCAGGGTGCGAAGGTCAAGCGCAACCTGCAGCTGCCCGACGCGTCGCCGCTGCGCCGCGAACTGGGCGATCTCGTGCTGGCGGCGCTGCGGCGCCATCCGCTGTTCGACGCAGCGGTGCTGCCGCTGCGCACGATCTCGCCGCGCTTCAACCGCTACGAAGGCGGCGGCGAATACGGTTTCCACATCGACGGCGCCGTGATGCACACCGGCAGCGGCGACACGCACGTGCGCAGCGACATCTCCTGCACCGTGTTCCTGAGCGAGCCGGACGACTACGACGGCGGCGAGCTGATCGTCAGCGACACGTACGGCGAACACGAGGTGAAGCTGCCCGCCGGTGACGCCATCGTCTACCCCTCCTCCAGCCTGCATCGCGTCGCGCCCGTGACCCGCGGCGCCCGTGTCGCCTCGTTCTTCTGGATCCAGAGCATGGTCCGCGACGACGGGGAGCGCCGGCTGCTGCTCGAGATGGACGCGGCCATCCGCACACTCTCGTCAAGCGGCGCCGACCAGGCCGCGATCCTGCAACTGACGGGCGTTTACCACAACCTGCTCAGGCGCTGGGCCGAAACATGAGGTAGGCAGGGGCGCCTTCGAGAGCGGATAATTGGCGCCCCCTGATGTCTGGCTTCCCCAAAGCATGTTCCAACCCGGTCAACGCTGGATTTCCACCGCCGAGCCCGAGCTCGGCCTCGGCACCATTCTCCGCGTCGAAGGACGCAGCGTGCAGGTGCTGTTCGCCAAGGCGGGCGTCCTGCGTCCGTACGCCACCGACAGCGCCCCGCTGATCCGCGCCGAATTCCGTGCCGGCCAGCGGGTCTCCGGCAAGGGCGTGGCCTTCCTCGTCGAACGCATCGAGGAGCGCGAAGGCCTGTTCGTCTATCGCGGCGAAGGCCGCGAACTCGAAGAGGGTCAGCTCGACGACGAGCAGGCGCTGTCGCAGGCCGACGACCGCCTGATCGGCGGCCGCACCGACGCCAACGACCGCTTCGATCTGCGCGTCGACGCCCTGCGCCGCCGTGCCGACGCCCGCCGCTCCGCCGCCTGGGGCCTGGAATCCGCCCGCATCGGGCTGGTGCCGCACCAGCTGCGCGTCGCCGGCATCGCGGCCGCCCGTCGCCCGCCGCGCGTGCTGCTCGCGGACGAGGTCGGCCTCGGCAAGACGATCGAAGCGGGCATGATCCTCGCGCGCCAGCTCGCCACCGGCCGCGCCGGGCGCGTGCTCGTGCTGCTGCCCGAGACGCTGGTCTACCAGTGGTTCGTGGAACTCCTGCGCCGCTTCAACCTCTCGTTCTCGATCTTCGACGAGGAGCGCTGCGAAGCGATCGAGCAGGCCAACGACGGCCGCAATCCGTTCGAGGACGAACAGCTCGTCATCGCCGACTTCGCGTTCCTGGAGTCGGCGCCGAAACGCGCCGCGCAGCTGGCCGAGGCCGGCTGGGACCTGATCGTCGTCGACGAGGCGCATCACCTGGAATGGACGCCGGAAGGCGCCAGCCCGCGCTATCGCCTCGTCGAGGAACTCGCGGCGGCGACGCCGGGCGTGATCCTGCTCACCGCCACGCCGGAACAGCTCGGCCGCGCCGGGCACTTCGCCCGCCTGCGCCTGCTCGACCCGCAGCGCTACGCCAGCCTCGACGCCTACCTCGCCGAATCGGCGGGCTACGCCGAACTGTCCGACATCGCCAGCACGCTGGCCGCCGGCACCGCGCTCGACGCGACGCAGAAAGCCACGCTCGCCGAACGCTTCAAGGGCGATCGCGAGCTGGCCGCCCTGCTCTCGCGCGACGACGCGGGCGACGACCTGCTCGCCGCGCTCATCGACCGCCACGGCACCGGACGCGCGATGTTCCGCAATCGCCGCGCCGGCATCGGCGGCTTTCCGCGCCGCGTGCCGGACCTGATCGCGATCGATCCGTCGACGCTGGAGCCGGGCCGCCGCGAGGCGCTGCTCGCCGAGTTCCGCTCGGACATCCAGCAGCCGCCCGCGCCGCTCGAATTCGACTATGCCAACGACCCGCGCCTCGCCGCGCTGATCGGCCTGCTCGACGCCCATCCCAACGACAAGTTCCTCCTGCTCTGCCGCAGCCAGGCCAAGGTGATGGCGATCGAGGACGCGCTGCGCACGAAGAGCGGCGTCGGCGTGGCGCGCTTCCACGAAGGCCTCGGCATCGTGCAGCGCGACCGCAACGCCGCGTTCTTCGCCCAGCCCGACGGCGCGCGCCTGCTGCTGTGCTCCGAGATCGGTTCCGAAGGCCGCAACTTCCAGTTCGCGCATCGCCTGGTGATGTGGGACCTGCCGCTCGACCCGGACCTGCTCGAACAGCGCATCGGCCGCCTCGATCGCATCGGCCAGAAACACGACATCACGATCCACGTGCCGCTCGTCGGCCAGAGCGCCCAGCACGTGCTCGCGCGCTGGTACGACGAGGGCCTCGACGCGTTCCGCAGCAGCCCCGCCGACGGTCGCGAACTCTTGCGCCGCTTCGGCAGCCTGCTTTCGTCGCTCGCCGACGAGCATGCCCGAGAGGACGACGACCGCGACCAGGAGCTGGATGCCCTGATCGCCGAGACGCGCGGCGCGCACGAGGAACTCTCCGCGCTGATCCACGCCGGTCGCGACCACCTGCTCGAGCTCGCGGCCAGCCGCGATCCGCACGCGGGCGACCTCGCCGGCAGCTTCGCCGCCGAGGACGACGATCCGAAGCGCGACGCCTTCATCCAGCGCCTGTTCGAAACTTACGGCGTTCACGCCGAAGAACTCGCGCGCGGCATCGTGCTGCTCGATCCGCAGTACCTGTCCACCGATGGCCTGCCCGGCTTCGCGGACGGCCCGGTCTCCGTGACGTTCTCGCGCGACATCGCGCTCGCGCGCGAAGACCTGCCGCTGCTCCGCCTCGACCACCCCATGGTGGGCGCGGCCGTCGACCTGCTGGTCTCGGGCGAGGACGGCAATGCCGCGTTCCTCGTCGACGACGCGCTGCCGGTGCGCACCGCGCTCCTGCAGACGGTGTTCGTGCTCGAGGTGGTGGCCGACCGCAAGCTCGACGCCGGTCGCTTCCTGCCGGCCACGCCGCTCACGCTCACGGTGGACACGAAGCTGACCGAGCGCGCGCAGTTCCGCCCCAGCGACGTCGCGCTGCGCCGCGCCGCCGACCGCAACATCGAAGTGCCGCGCTACCGGAAGTTCCTCTCCAAGCTCGTGCCGCCCATGCTCGAACGGGCGCAGGACCTCGTGGAGGCGCGCGCGGAAGTGCTCAAGGCCGAGGCGCTCGACGCCGCGCGGCGCGAACTCGACGCCGAGCACGCGCGCCTCGTGGCGCTGCACGCCGTGAACCCGTCGATCTCCGATGACGAGGTCGACGCGATCGCCGCCGAACGCGACGCGCTGCTCGCCGCCATTCCGGAAGCCCGGCTGCGACTCGACGCGGTGCGCTTCGTCGTCAGCCCGGATTTCCTGGCGTTGCGCTGATCACGACCAATGGCGTGGCGGCGGCCTGACGCCCCACGCCCAGAGCAGGGCCAGTCCGGCCACGAGCCCGCCAAGGTGGGCGAAGTGCGCCACGCCGGACAGGGTGCCGGTCACGCCGAAGACGAGTTCGGCGACGCCGTACAAGGTGACGAAGAGCCATGCCGGGATACCGATGGGAATCGGGATCAGCATCAGCTTTTCGCGCGGGAAGAGCATCGCGAACGCACCCAGCAGGCCGAACACGGCACCCGAGGCGCCGACCGTCGGGTACATGCGGTCCGGCTCGAAGAGGTACACCACCGCCAGCTGCGCCACCGCCGCCGCGATCAGGCAGGCGAAGTAATAGACGGTGAAACGGCGCGTGCCCATCACCCGCTCGATCAGGCCGCCGAACATGTAGAGCGCGTACATGTTGAGCACGATGTGCATGACGTTGCCATGCATGAAGCCGTAGGTGACCAGCTGCCAGGGACGGAAGCCGATGCCGGCGACATCGCCACCGCCAAGGTCGACGGCGATGTCGTGGCCGAACGGCCACAGCGCGAACCAGCGCGTGAGCGACAGCGTGTCCTGGTCGTGCAGCAGGTACTGCAACGCGAACACCACGACGTTGACGATGAGCAGGTTCCGGGTGACCGGCGGCAGGTTCGTCGGCATCGGCGTGTCGTCAGCCGGCCAGCGGCGTGGGCTGGAGGATCTCGATCCAGTACTCGTCCGGATCGCGGATGAAGGCGATGTGGCGCATCCGCCCGTCCGTCAGCTTCTTCTGGAAGGTCACGCCGAGTTCCTCGAAGCGTGCGCAGGCCGCGTTCACGTCCGGCACGCTCACGCAGAGGTGGCCGAAGCCACGCGGCTCGCTGTTGCCGTTGTGGTACGGGGTGACGGGCTCCTTCTCGGTGCCATGGTTATGGGTGAGCTCCAGCACGCCGGGCTGGCGCAGCACCCACGCCTTGCGGGCTTCGTCGTCATCGGGAATCGCGGCGCGGTCGCCCAGCAGCACGAGGTAGACGATGGTGAACGCGGCCTCCTCGAACACGTGCCGGTACACCGGGGTGAAGCCGAGCACGCGCGTGTAGAAGTCCAGCGACACGTCGAGGTCGCGCACGCGGATCATCGTGTGGTTGAAGACGTAGCCGTGGGTCGCGGCATCCGGCGTCGCGGTGACGCCGGGAAGCGAGGTGAGGTCGGAAAGGGACATGGGCGATTCCTTGGGACAGACTCCAAGGGTGGCTGCCCCCTGCCGTCAATTCAAGCCGCGCGGCGGCGTTCAATGGGGAGTCGCGGCTTTCTCGGGCGCCAGGGAAAGCAGGAGCAGCACCACCGCGAGCGCTCCGTACGCCGCGACGAACGGCCAGACCAGCGCCTGGTTCGCGGCATCGAGCAGCCACGGCAGGTAGACGGAACCGATCGGCTGCACGGAGTGGATCAGGCCGAACGCCGTGAGCACCCCACCCAGCGCCACGATGCCGGCGGCTTTTCGCACGTGCCCGTCGATCATCGCCACGACGAAGCTCGCCCAGACCATCGAGGTGATGATGAACCCGTTGCCGAGGATCACGATCACCGCGAGCGGCGAGACGCCGTGGCTGCCGTCGCCGTAGAGCGCCGCGAAGTGCGCGGGATCCACGATGCCCGGATCGCCCAGCTTGATCGCCAGCATGCGCGCGATCGCCGGGAAGAAGCTGAAGACGACCGCTCCCGCGTAGCGCAGCGGCGTCGCCTCGAACGCCTGCGTCGTGATGCCGATCGACACGAACACGAGGATCGGCGCGAGCACGGCCACCGGCAACAGTTCGACGAGGTTCGACAGATAACCGAAGACACCGCCCAGACCGATGACCAGGCCCGTGGCGAGCGTGTAGCCGGTCCGCGCGCCCATCGCCTTGTAAGCCGGTTGGCCGATGTAGGGCGTGGTCTGCGCGACGCCGCCGCAGATACCCGCGACGAGCGTCGCCAGCGCCTCGACGAGCAGGATGTCGCGCGTCGCATAGTCGTCGCCGGCCGCACGGGCGCTCTCGGTGACGTTGATGCCGCCGACGACCATGAGCAGGCCGAAGGGGAGGATCAGCGGCAGGTAAGGCACGGTGGCCGGCAGACCCTCGACGAACCCGAGGCTGGGCCAGGGGAAGCCGATGCGCCACTGCCAGGCCGAAGGGGCGTGGTAGCCGGTGCCGAGCAGACCGAAGGGCCCCAGGCCGTAATACAGCACGACGCCGACGACGAAAGCCCCGAGCACGCCGGGCACGCCGAACGGCAGGCGCCGCTTCGCGATCAGCGCGTAGAGCACGATGCCCAGACCCGCGAAGCCCACGACAGGGACGCGCATGATCTCCACCAGCGGCAGGAAGCCCATCAGCACCAGCGCGATGCCCGCGATCGATCCGAGCAGGCCCGCGCGCGGCACCGAGCGCTGCACCCAGGCACCGAAGAACGAGAGCACGAACTTCAGGACGCCCATGACGACCAGCGACGCCATGCCCAGGTGCCACGTCGCCTCGCCGGCGGCGAGTTCGTCGAGTCCGGACTGGCGATAGCCCGCGTAGGCCGGACCGAGCACCAGCAACGCCATGCCGATGGTCGTCGGCGCGTCGATACCCAGCGGCATGGCGGTGACGTCGGTGCGTCCCGTGCGCATGGCGAGCCGGCGGGCCATCCACGTATAGGCGAGGTTGCCCAACAGGACACCGAGCGCCGTGCCGGGGAACATGCGGCGGAACACCAGGTCGGCGGGCATGCCGAAGATCCCGATGAGCGCGGTCGCCATGAAGGCGAGCAGCGACAGGTTGTCGACCACGAGGCCGAGCAGGCCATTGAGGTCGCCGCCGCCGAAACGGCGCGCGGTGGAGGGTTGTTTCACCATCAGAAGGAAACCTCGGCGGGCTGGGTGACGCGCAGCACGGACCGGTCGCCGGTCTTCGCTTTCCACGCGGCGCGGATCGCGTCGATGTCGGCGCGGGCGGCCGGCGTATCGGGATGCAGAAGGATCAGGACCTTCGAGCGGAGCCGCTCGGGCGTGCCCTGCCCCGCGTCGCGCCACTGGCCGTAGGCGTCGACCACGGTGAGTCCGCTGGGAAACCGTGGCGTGACTTCGGCATCGAGGAACGCGCGCCAGGCCGTGTCGCTCACGCCGGACGCGGCATCGGCGGCGCCGAGGCCGAAGTAGAGCTCCGTCCCCACCCAGCCCCGCGCCGCGACGGGATGCGCGGCGTCACCGGTGGAGGTCGGCGAAACGGCATGCGTCGCACAGCCCGCGCAGGCGAGCGCGGCGGCGACCAACCATCCGGTTACGACTTTCATGCGCCCCCTTATGGACGTCCTTACGGCCAGACGGCTGGGAGGTTAGCAGGTCGCGGCCGCGACGGCTCCGAGGCCTCGCGAAAAGCGGTCGCGGCCAGGTCCGCTCCAACAGTTCGGTGCGCCGGTGGGAGCGGACCTGGCCGCGACGGCTCTTCGCCCCGGTCATCGGGCTCACGCGCCAGCTCCGGGGCTTCGCGAGAAGATGTCGCGGCCAGGTCCGCTCAAACAAAAAGAGCCCGGCTTTCGCCGGGCTCCTTTGTGTTGCTACCGATCTTGCGCGGCTTACTGCTGAACCTGCAGCTCCGTGCGACGGTTACGAGCGCGGCCTTCGGCCGTGTCGTTCGTGTCGATCGGGTTGTTCTCGCCGTGGCCGATCGGGCCTTCCAGACGATCCGCACCGATGCCGTGCGAGGTCAGGTAGTCGTACACGATCTTCGCGCGACGCTCGGACAGGCCCTGGTTGTAAGCGTCCTTACCGACGCTATCCGTGTAACCGGCAACCGTGACCTTGACCTGCGGGTAACGCTGCAGGGTGTCGACAGCCTGGTCGAGGACGCCCAGCGACTCGCTGGTCGGCTCCTGCAGGGTCGGGCCGATGTTCGTCTCGCCCTTCTTCGGACGGTCGAACTTGAAGTTGACGCCGCGCAGGTCGATGACGACCTTCTGCGGGCAACCGTCCGGACCGACGATCGTGCCAGCCGGCGTGGCCGGGCACTTGTCGTCGCAATCGTTCACGCCGTCGCCGTCGCTGTCGAGCGTCGAGCAGTCCGGAGCGGCCGGGGCCGGAGCAGCGGCCGGAGCCGGAGCCGCCGGCGGCTCGCCGAAGCGCGAGACGATCGAGAAGCCGAGGAACCAGTCGCCGTAGCCGTTCTCGCTGTCGGTGGTCTTGTCGTCCCAATCGTAGCGGTAGCCGGCTTCAACGCGGAAGTCGGAGCTGTCGGTGATGGTCTTCGACACGCCGACGCCGAGCTCGGCAGCCGGGGACCAGCCGTTGTCGGACGGGTTGTGGTGGTACGAACCCATCACGCCGGCCAGCAGGTACGGACGCCAGCTGTCCCACGCACCAGCGTAGAAGCGGGCGGCAACGCCGTAGCTGTTGTTCGACCAGTGGCCAGCACCGTCGTTATCGCGCTTGGTGCGATCGGCGAAGATGTCGATCGACGCGTTGTTGGAGATGAACTTGCCGACGCCCAGGCCGTAGTAGACCTGGCGGCTGTTCGTGTTGCGGTCGGTGTCGTTGTAGTAACCGCCAACCGTCGGGGCGATGTACCAGCGGCCGTCGTAGCCGTTACCCGACGAGTCGGATTCCTGCGCGTGAACGGCACCCACGCCGCCCAGGGCCAAGCCAATCAGCAAAAACAAGCCCTTACGTTTCATCGGTGTCTCCTCATTATTGGTATTCGCGTCCGCGCTCCACCCCAGACGGAAATCGCGCGTAGAACTCTTATCGAATCCGGGGACTTCAGCCGTCCCTCGCTTTTAACCCCTTCAACGGGCGGCGGCAGTTTAGCAAAAATCAAACAATTGGGCACATGCTAAAAACCGCCGTTCATACTTGAGTCACGGCCATTATCAAGCCGTGAAGAGCGTCATGAACTCGTGAATGGGCATGGCGTCGAGCTTTTCGGGCGACGAGGTCACGGCGAGCACCTTCTCCACGCGCTCGGCGGGCCACTCGGCGCGCAGGGCGGCCTCGAACTTCTTCAGCAGCACCGGGATGCCCTCGGCGCGGCGCTTGCGGTGGCCGATCGGGAAGTCGATGGAGACCTTTTCGGTGGACGTGCCGTCCTTGAAGAACACCTGCACCGAGTTGCCGATGTAGCGCTTTTCCGGGTCGAAATAATCCTTGGTGAACTGCGGATTCTCGATCACGGTCATTTTGTCTCGCAGTGCGTCGATACGCGGGTCGGCGGCCACCGAATCGTTGTAATCGTCGGCCGTGAGACGGCCGAAAATCAGCGGCACGGCGACCATGTACTGGATGCAATGGTCACGGTCGGCGTAGTTCGCCAGCGGGCCGGTCTTGTCGATGATGCGGACGCCGGCTTCCTGCGTCTCGATGACGATCTTCTCGATCTCGTCGATGCGCGAACCGACCTGCGCGTGCAGCTGCATCGCGCATTCCACCGCGGTCTGGGCGTGGAATTCGGCAGGGAAGCTGATCTTGAAAAGCACGTTCTCCATGACGTAGCTGCCGAACGGACGCTCGAACTCGAACGCGTTGCCCTTGAAGGCCACGTCGTAATAGCCCCAGGTCTTCGCCGAGAGCGCCGACGGGTAGCCGACCACGTTGCGGTAGACGGCGTTGATGGCGTGCGTGACGGCGCGGCGGCAGGCGTCGCCGGCGGCCCAGCTCTTGCGCGGGCCCGTGTTCGGCGCGTGGCGGTACGTGCGCAGCGCGCCGTTGTCGATCCAGCTGTGCGACACCGCGGTGGTGATCTGTTCCTTGCCGCCGCCCAGCATCGCCGTGGTGACGGCCGTGGAGGCGAGGCGGACGAGGATCACGTGGTCCTGGCCGACACGGTTGAAGCTGTTCTTCAGCGCGTAGCAGCCCTGGATCTCGTGGGCCTTGATGGCGTAGCCGAGGACGTCGCGGACGGTCAGGGCCTTGCCGCCCTCCTTCTCCGCCTTGCGCGACAGATAGTCGGCGACCGAGAGGATGGCGCCCAGGTTGTCCGAGGGATGGCCCCACTCGGCGGCGAGCCAGGTGTCGTTGAAGTCGAGGTAGCGGATCTGGGTGCCGATCGCGAACGCCGCCTGCACCGGATCGAGCTCGTGCGAGGTGAACGGCACGCGCACGCCGCCGGGCATCACGGCGCCCGGGACGACCGGGCCGAGATGCTTCACGCAGTCGGGAAACTTCATGGCCAGCGCGGAGCAGGCGAGCGAGTCCAGGAGCATGTAGCGCGCGGTGTCGTAGGCCTCCTGCGAGTCGATCTGGTAATCGGCCACGTAGTTGGCGATGTCCACCAGCGGCTGGTCCGGATCGGGACGCGTGGCGGAACGGATGTCGTGTGCGCTCATGACTTCACTCGCGAGGGGTTGGGAAAGCCCGCGATTTTAGCCGGTGACCCCCGGGGGATGTCTTGCCGCGGTGCATCCCAACAGGGACAATGCGCCCCACGACACACCCGAAGGGGAGTAGTTCCGCGGCGGCCATCCCGGCCCCGTGCGCGTCGATCGTCAGTACGGTTGCTCCCACGCAACCCGGTCGTCGCGGTGGCTTCGCGCCAGGAACGAGACTTTTGCGGTGACGACGGGGGCGCGTACCCGTCGCCGCCGCATTGGTCCGACCACCGCGCGCGAAGGTACCCATACATGGATTTCCTCACCCCCGAGTTCCTCTCCGGCCTCGCCGCCATCGTCCTGCTCGACCTCGTGCTGGCGGGCGACAACGCCATCGTCATCGCCCTCGCCGCGCGCAACCTGCCCCGCCACCTGCAGAAGAAGGCCGTCTTCTGGGGCACGTTTGGCGCGATCGCGATCCGGATCCTCCTCACCTTCGCCGTGATCTGGCTGCTTAAGCTGCCCGGCCTCATGCTGGCCGGCGGCCTCCTTCTCCTGCCCATCGCCTGGAAGCTGCTCAAGCACGAGGAGCACGATCCCGACATCAGCCCCGCCTCGGGTTTCTGGTCGGCGATCCGCACCATCGTCGTGGCCGACGCCCTGATGGGCCTGGACAACGTCCTGGCGATCGCCGGCGCCGCCAAGGGGCACATGGGCCTCGTCATCCTCGGACTGGCCATCAGCGTGCCCCTGGTCGTCTGGGGCTCGACCCTGATCCTGCGCCTCATCGAGCGGTTCCCCGTGATCGTCTACATCGGCGCGGGCGCGATCGCGTGGACGGCCGCGCGCATGATGGCGCACGACCACCTGCTCGCCCCGTGGTTCGAGGCACGCCCGTGGGCGCCGTGGCTGCTCGACGTGCTGCTCGTCGCCGGCATCTGCGGTGGCGGCTGGCTCTACACGCGCCGCCGCCAGGCCGCCGCGTAGCTCGCGCGCCAGCTCCGGGGTGGTCGCGAAACGATGTCGCGGCCGGGGCCGCTCCCACGAGA
>NZ_FODZ01000009.1:0-31401 GCF_900110505.1 Luteibacter sp. UNC138MFCol5.1 | reverse complement strand
CCCTGCCGTTCGGTGCGCCTGTGGGAGCGGACCTGGCCGCGACGGCTCCTCGCCACGGTCATCAAGCTCGCGCGCCAACTCCGGGTGGTCGCGAGAAGCTATCGCGGCCGGTCCGCTCCAACAAAAAGGGCCGCCTCTCGGCGGCCCCCTGGATTCCCACCCAGTTTCGTATCAGAAGCGGAAGCGCACGTAAGCCGCGGGGCCGTGCAGCTTCATGTCCAGGTCGAGGTCGTAGCGACGCTTGTCCTGGTGCAGGTCGATCTTGGTGTAGGCGTACTCGGCGCCGAAACCGACGTTCTCCCACGGGAACCACTCGACGCCGACCGCGGCGTCCCAGATGTGGCCGTTGAGCGAACCGCCGTTCTTCTTCACGCCCGACGCGTTGACGTACATGCGCCACTGGTCGTTGAACGCATGGCGCCAGCCGAGCTGCAGATTCGGGGCCCAGGCGTTGGTGTCGCTGGACGAGCCCGAGGACTCGGTCTGACCGAGCGCGGTGACCGAGCCGTAGATGCTGGCTTCGACCTTGTAGTACGCGGCACCGAGGCCCACCCCGAACACGTCGTTACCGGTGCCGAACCACCACTTGTACGCCGCGCTGCCGAAGGTGAACTTCAGGTCGCCCTTGACGTAGGCGCTGGCCTGGATCGGGTTGCCGAGGAAGTTGATCTGCTCGGAAAGGCTCTTCGAGTTCGAACGATCGACCTTGTAGTAGTCGAAGGTGAAGCCCTGGTGCTCGCCGATCAGGAAGTCGAGGCGCACGCGCGGCACCGTCTTGTGCTTCTTGAAGTCGAGATCGTCTTCGAGGTTCACGTCGCCGCTGGTGTTGAGGATGCCGGTGTTGGCACCGATCGTCGTGTCGTTGTTGGTGTAGTAGCCGCCGACCCAGACGCTGATGTTGTCGAGCGCGGGCGACTGCGACTTCTTGTTGCTGCTGTCCTGCGCGTGCGCGGCGGCACCGAAGGTAGCGATCGAAGCCAGCGCGAGGCCCGCGACGACCTTGGCATGACGATGTGGACGTGAGCGCATTGGTAACTCCCTGCTAAGTATTTTTTGATCGAACCCCCGAGCGAAATCTTAACGATCCATGATGTGTGCGCGGCGTGCACGGGAACCTCCGCGTGTTTGAAACGCGGAGTGCGTCACGTTGGTGAAGGGACTGTGAGCGAGGTGCGTGCGGATATGTGACGCTCGCTACCTTCCGGAGGGCTACAGCGTGAGTGGCAGGCGCACCGTGATCGTGGTGTCCGGCGTGTCGCGCGTGACGCCGACGCCCAGCGTGATGTTGAGCGTCTCCTTGTCGTTGAATCGGTACGAGCCGCCGATGAGCAACGAGCCCAGCGTGGCGCGCGCCGATCCGGCGAGCGGATGGCCGTCCTGCGTGGTGCGGGCGACGAAGGCCTGGTCGTAGCCGATGCTGATCGACGCCTTCTCGTTGAGCGACAGACCCATGCCGATGCTGATGTCGGCGATGTCGCCCGCTTTCACATCGCCCAGGAACTGCTTGCCGCCGCCGAGGATCGTACGGCTGACGTTCTTACGCTCGAAGTTGCGCAGGTAGCTGAGGTTGCCGAAGAAGACCACCGGATCAGAAGGATAGAGCCACGTCACGCCGAGTTGCGCGGAGTAGAACCCCGAGCCGGTGGGACTGCGCAGCGGCAGGCCGGTGCCGGTGAAGCTCTCGATGCAACGCGTCACGCAGTCCGTCGTCACCTCGAACGGATCGCGGCCCGTGCGCGACTTGGCGCGGAACCAGCCGATGTAATACGGCTTGTCGGGGCCACCGTCGTTGATCTGATAGCGAAGCGTGGCTTCGACATCGCCGATGCCCTTGCCGCTGGTGGTGAACAGGCGGTCGGTGGCGGTGCCCGTGAAGATCTCGCGGCTGATCGTATCGGTGTGCACGTCCACGTAGGGCACGCGCACTTCCAGTTCCATGCGGTTGGTCAGGCCGTAGCGGAACGCGATCGCGCCGGTCTGCGTCGTCTGCTTCACCTGGCGCACGTCGACCAGGCCGATGAGGACGGCGGGGATCACCGTGTAGCCGACCAGCGCGACGCGATCGCTCGACGAGTAACCGTACTGGTACGACGGCTCGACGATCAGCTTGCCGCGCGGCGTGAGCACGCCGGGCTGGTCGAAGATGGGGGCGACCTCCGGTGGCCGTTCGTCGGTTTCCGGACGGCGTCCGACGGGCTGCGCGGCGACGACGGGGCCCGACGCGGGTGCCGCCGGTGCGCCCGGCGGCGGGGCGCCGGGCGCGTCCTGCGCGGGCGCGGACGCCTGCGCACGCGGATCGGCGAGCTCGCCGGCGGCGCCCCGCGCTTCCTCGAGCGCGTTCAGTCCGACGGCCTTGCGCAGGTCGTTGTACTGCAGCTCCTGCGCGGCGAGTTCGCGCTTCATCTGCTCGAGCTCGGCGAGCTGCTCCGCCATGCGGGTTCGCATGGCGTCGATGCGCCGTCCCTGCGCGTCGATCTTGTCGCGCAGCTCCGGATCGACGCTGGATTCCTGCGCCAGGCACGCGCCGATCCACAGCGGAAGCACCGCGAGCGCCAGCGCGCTCACGCACGTTTTAGCCTGCATCACCCTGCCGTTGCGATACATGCGTTAGTTCCCCCGGAACTGGATCACCGCGTCGCGTATCGACTCCGATACCCTCATGTTTTGCAGCATGTTGGCCGTGTTGACCGACGCGTCGATCGTCGTGGTGGCCATGATGGCCTGGTTGTCGAGCGAGTTCTGGACGACGAGCCCGGGCAACGACGCGCTGGGCAGCGTCGCGACCACGGCGGCCGATGCCGCTCCTGCGTTCGCCGCGTTGCCGTTCGCGGAAGCGGCCGCGCCGTTCGCCGCGGCGGCGGCCGGTGCGACGGCCGACGGGGCCGTCACGGCGGGCGCCTGCACGCCCGGCACCGAGCCGGCGACCTCGCCCATGCCGTTGGTGACGATCGTCGTGCGCAACGCGTTCTGCAGCGCGGCCGCCTGGTCGGCGGTCATCGTCGCGATGTCCGGCACCGAGATGGACGTCCGCATCGCTTCCATGCCGTTGATCAGCACGGTGCGTTGCAGCGCGAACGACGCCCTCAGGTTGTCGCCGAAGTCGTAGCCACCGCGGATGCGGTCGAGCTGCGCGTCGGGGACCGCGCGATGGCGCGGAAGATCCGCCGCCTGGGCGGTGGCGCATGCGCCACCGGCGAGGACGGCGGCGATCAGGAAGTGTCGGGTGTTCATATGTCCCCCGGACCGCGTTTCGGCATCACGATAGGGCCCAGTCCATTGCGCTCGATGCCTTCGGCGATGGGCGCCGCGGGTGCGACGGCCCAGTCGCGCGGACTGTTGAAGATCGCGCGGTCGCGTTCGTTGTGGATGACGAAGACGATGCGGTTGGTCCACAGCGCGTCGAAGCGGCGCCGGGACATCGCGCGCGTGCCGCGGGCGGGATCGCCGAGCAGCACGCGGCCCTTCTTGTAACCCTTGACCACCACGAAATGGTGGTAGCCGCGTTCGTTGATCAGCACGATGGCGGGAACGCCTTCGACCTCGAGGCGTTCGAGCGGCACGTCGAAACCGTCGGCCTGGAAGCCGCGCGAGGCGAGGAAGCGCTTGATGTCGAGCAGGGAGAAACCCTCCTTGCCGATCTTCGCCTGGTCGCCGTGCTCGTACATGATGTCGAACGCCGACTGCTCGTCGATGGGGTCGCCGTACTGGTACGTGAGCAGCGTCGCCACCGCCGCGGAGCCGCAGCTGAAGTCGTACTTCTGCCGCACCGTGTTGCGGAAACGCGCTTCCTTGAGACTGGTCATCTTCACCGGGTACGACGTACCCGGACTCGTCTGCACCTCGACCTTCATCGCCGGCGCGGCCGGTGCCGCGACGAGCAACGCGAGGCCAACGGCGCAGGCGATCTTCATGGATTCATCCTGAGGTTCACGATCGTGGCGTTCTGGATGATCACGTTGTTGCCACTGTTCTGGATGACGGTGGGGATGCCGGAAGCGTTGCTCAGCGCGTCGCTGGAAATGACGTTCGTGCCCGTGATGTTCCGCCGCGCATCCGCCTCGCTCATCGTGGCGTTCAGCTGGTTGGTGTTGTGCGTGGTGTCGCTTCCGCCGGTCATGTCGCCGAGCGCCTCGACCGGCGTCGGCTGGCCGAACGATATCGGCGGCGATTGCTGCGGCGGCGTCGCGGCGAACGCGGCTCCTCCGCTGAAGGCGACGATCGCGACGATCGCTGCCAGGCTTACCCGTTGTCTGGAAAACTGCGGCATCTGGGTGTCCTCGAGGTCCTGACGGTTCCCTGCGGTCACCACGGGGCGCGATGGCGCCCCGTGGCTCCTGTTGCCGAGCACAACCTGTTACGGGTTGATGTTCGCCTGGACGGTGATGCCGGTCTGGATCAGGCCGCCACCGATGTTCGCGACCGAGGTCGTGATACCGGCCGCCCCCGCACCGCCACTCAAGGTGTTGGCCACCGAGAACGAACCGGCGTTCGCGGACGCCGAGCCACCCGCACCGCCTGCGCCGCCGGCCGCGCCGGAGCCCGAGCCGCCGGTACCGGACGCGCCCGCACCGCCGGCGCCGCCCGCGCCGCCCGCCGCCATGGCTTCGCCGCCCGCGCCGCCCGTTCCGGTCGACGCGCCCGACGTGCCTGTCGACGCACCGGAGGTGCCCGCGCCGCCCGCGCTGCTGCTCGCGCCGCCCGTGCTGGCGGTGGATCCGCCGGTCGAGGTATGCGAACCCGCGCCACGCGCACGCGCGTTGCCGCCGTCGCCGGACGCGTCGCCGCCATCACCCCATGCGCCGCCGCCCTTCGCGCCGCTCGCGGCCCAGGCGTCGCCCGATGAGGAGGAGCCATCACCGCCCACGGCGCCGCTGGCGCGGGCGTTTCCGCCGTCGCCGCCGGATCCGCCATGGCCGCCGTAGCCCTTCGCGCCGTAGCCGTCACCGCCGGATCCGCCGCGCGCTCCGCTGGCGTCGCCGCGGTTCCAGGCCACGTTGCCCATCGTCGAGCTGACGTCGCTCACGGTGCCGTTGAGTACGGTGTTCGCGGCCACGTTCGTCGTGTTGAACGAACCGGTGGTCGTCTTCGTATGCGTCGAACTGTCGGCCCATGAATGGGTCGAGCTGTCGCTGTACGTGGAGCTGTCGGAATACTGGATAGCCATGGACCGGCGCTGCGCGGTGGCGCCCGAGGATCCGGTCTGGGTGTCGTCGGCCATCACCGGCAGCGAAAGTCCGGTGGCGAGGCAGATCGCCGTGGCGATAAGAGTCTTACGCATGGGAGAGTCTCCTGGTGTGCATAGCATGAGCTTCGCGAACCCCTGTTTCTCTTGCCGACCGCCGCGTCCTGCCAACACGGGGGGTGAAGGAGCCGCAGCAAGTTGCGTGCCTTTGGCCGTATTTGCGGAGAGGCGTGCATCCATGCGGGTTTACGCGGGCCGCCCGGCGGCGAAGCGCGCACGTCCTGTAACGGACGCGATACACGCCGTAACGCCGTTGCGGCGGGAGTGAGATGGCTGTCGCGGCGGGTATCCGGGGCCTGTTCGGCGGGCCTTCGATCGCTTGCCCTCGGGCCGGGATCGGACGATCATTCGAACGATCGTTTGAACCGGAGCGTTCCGTGGCCTACCCGCACCTGCTTGCCCCGCTCGACCTGGGCTTCACCACCCTGCGCAACCGCGTGCTCATGGGTTCCATGCACACGGGCCTGGAAGACAAGGCGGCCGACTTCGACAAGCTGGCGGCCTTCTTCGCCGAGCGCGCGCGGGGCGGCGTGGGCCTGATCGTCACCGGCGGCATCGCGCCGAACATCCAGGGCTGGCTGAAGCCCATGTCGGGCACGATGTCGATGCCATGGCACGTCGGTCGCCATCGCAAGGTCACGCGGGCCGTGCACGCCGAGGGCGGGAAGATCTGCATGCAGATCCTGCACGCGGGACGCTACGGCTATCAGCCGTTTTCCGTCGCGCCATCGCGGATCAAGTCGCCGATCACGCCGTTCACGCCGCGCGCGCTCTCGGCGCGCGGCGTGGAACGCAGCATCGACGCCTTCGTGCGCAGCGCGAAGCTCGCGCAGGACGCCGGCTACGACGGCGTGGAAGTGATGGGCTCGGAGGGTTACCTGATCAACCAGTTCCTCGCGGCGCGCACCAACAAGCGCACCGATCGCTGGGGTGGCTCCAGCGAGAATCGCATGCGCTTTCCCGTCGAGATCGTCCGCCGCATGCGCGAGGCGGTCGGCAGGGACTTCATCATCGTCTACCGGCTGTCGATGCTCGACCTCGTCGACGAAGCGCAGTCGTGGACGGACATCGTCACGCTCGGCAAGGCCATCGAGGCGGCCGGCGCCACGATCATCAACACGGGCATCGGCTGGCACGAAGCGCGCGTGCCGACCATCGTCACCAGCGTGCCGCGCGGCGCCTTTACCTGGGTGACGCGACGGATGAAAGGCGAGGTCGGCATCCCGCTCGTGACCACCAATCGCATCAACATGCCGGACGTCGCCGAGCGGATCCTCGCGCAGGGCGACGCGGACATGGTGTCCATGGCCCGCCCGCTGCTGGCCGATCCCGAATGGGTGAACAAGGCGCGCGCGGCGCGACCGGAAACCATCAACACATGCATCGCCTGCAACCAGGCGTGCCTCGACCACGTGTTCGTGAACCGTCGCGCGTCGTGCCTCGTCAATCCGCGCGCCTGCCACGAGACCGAGCTCGTGATCGCGCCCGCGACCGCGAAGAAGCGCGTCGCGGTGGTCGGCGCCGGGCCGGCCGGACTTGCCGCGTCCACCACGCTCGCCGAACGCGGCCACGCCGTGACGCTGTTCGATCGCGCATCGGCGATCGGTGGCCAGTTCAACATGGCCAAGCGTATCCCGGGCAAGGAAGAGTTTCACGAGACCCTGCGCTACTTCGACCATCGCCTCGACGCCACGGGCGTCGAGCGTCGCCTCGGTACCGACGCGACGGCCGACGCGCTCGCCCGCGACGGATTCGATACCGTCATCCTGGCGACGGGCGTGCTACCGCGCGCGCTCGACCTGCCGGGCGCGGACCATCCGAAGGTGCTGAGCTACATCGACGTCCTCCATGGCAACGCACCCGTGGGCGAGAAGGTCGCGATCATCGGCGCGGGCGGCATCGGCTTCGACGTGGCCGAGTTCCTGACCGAAGCCACGCCCTCCCCCACCACGGACGTCTCGCGCTGGACGAAGGAATGGGGCGTGGACATGACGATGGCGACGCCGGGCGGTCTCATGCCGGCGCGCCCGGAGAAACCGGAGCGGCAGGTGTGGCTCCTGCAACGCAGCGAAGGTCGCCCCGGCGGACGCCTGAACAAGACCTCGGGCTGGGTGCACCGGGCCACGCTGAAGAACAAGCGCGTGCAGATGCTGGGCGGCGTGAGTTACGAGCGCATCGACGATGCGGGGCTGCACGTGGTGATCGACGGCAAGCCGCAGGTGCTCGACGTCGATCACGTGATCGTATGCGCGGGACAGGAGCCCAATCGCGAACTGCACGAGGCGCTGGTCGCGAAGGGCGTCGACGTGCGGCTGATCGGCGGTGCCGAGGTGGCGGCCGAACTGGACGCCAAGCGGGCGATCGACAAGGCCACGCGCCTGGCGGCGGCCATCTGATCCGAATCGGGTAGGAGCGGCACCTGTCGCTCCTCGCGAGAAGCTGTCGCGCGCAGGGCGCGCTCCTACCGGTCGAGCCGCGGCGGGTGCCTTACCTTTTCTCGATCGGCACGTAGGTCTGGTCTTCCGGACCCGTGTAGTTCGCGCTCGGGCGGATGATCTTGCCGTCCTGGCGCTGCTCGATCACATGCGCGCTCCAGCCCGACGTGCGCGCGATGACGAACAGCGGGGTGAACATTGCCGTCGGCACGCCCATCATGTGGTACGCGGAGGCCGAGTACCAGTCGAGGTTGGGGAACATCTTCTTCAGTTCCCACATCAGCTTCTCGATCTTCTCCGAAACCTCGAACAGACGCGGATTGCCGCCGTCGGTGCAGAGCTTGCGCGCGATTTCCTTGATGATCTCGTTGCGCGGATCGGACACGGTGTAGACCGGGTGGCCGAACCCGATGATGATCTCCTTGCGCTCCACGCGCGCACGGATATCGGCTTCCGCCTCGGCCGCGTCGCGGTAACGCGCGATGATCTCCATCGCGACTTCGTTCGCGCCACCGTGCTTCGGACCGCGCAGCGCGCCGATCGCACCGGTGATGGCCGAATACATGTCCGAACCGGTACCGGCGATGACGCGCGCCGTGAACGTGCTGGCGTTGAACTCGTGCTCGGCATAGAGCACCAGAGAGCGGTCGAGCGCATGCGAATGCAGTTCGCTCGGCTTGCGGCCGTGCAGCAGGTGCAGGAAGTGCGCGGCGATCGAGTCGTCGTCGGTTTCCGTTTCGATGCGCTTGCCGTTGTGGCTGAAGTGGTACCAGTACAGCAGCATCGAACCGAAGCTCGCCATCAGGCGGTCCGCGATGTCGCGCGCGCCGGTGACGTTGTGGTCTTCCTTCTCCGGCAGCACGGTGCCGAGCACCGACGCGCCCGTGCGCATGACGTCCATCGGATGCGTCGCGGCGGGCAGCAGCTCCAGCGCGCCCTTCACCGGCGCGGGCAGGCCGCGCAGGCGCTTCAGCTTGGCGCGGTACGCGTTCAGCTCCATCCAGTTCGGCAGCACGCCGTGGACCAGCAGGTAGGCCACTTCCTCGAACGAGCCCTTGGCGGCGAGGTCGTGGATGTCGTAGCCGCGGTAATGCAGGTCGTTGCCGCTGCGGCCGACGGTGCACAGCGCGGTGTTGCCCGCGGCCACGCCGGAGAGTGCGACGGATTTCTTGGCCTTCGGCGCGGTGGTGGTGTCGCTCATGTCCATAAACTCCTTAAACCTTCTTGGAGAACAGTTCGTCGAGATGGCGTTCGTAAGCGTGGTAACCGATGCGGTCGTAGAGTTCCTCGCGCGTCTGCATCGTGTCGATGACGTTGCGCTGGTGACCGTCGCGGCGGATGGCGGTGTAGACGTTCTCGGCGGCCTTGTTCATGGCGCGGAACGCGGAAAGCGGATACAGCACGATGCCGACGCCGACGCTGCCGAGTTCCTCGGTGCTGAACAGCGGCGTCTGGCCGAATTCGGTGATGTTGGCGAGGATCGGCACGTTCACGGCATCGACGAATCGCTTGTACGTCGGCAGGTCGTAGGCCGCCTCGGCGAAGATCGCGTCCGCGCCGGCCTCGACGCAGGCGATGGCGCGCTCGATGGCGGCATCCACGCCCTGCACCGCGATCGCATCGGTGCGCGCGATGAGGAAGAAGTCCGGATCGGTCTTCGCGTCGGCCGCCGCCTTGACGCGATCGGCCATTTCCTCGGTGGTGACGATTTCCTTGCCCGGGCGGTGACCGCAGCGCTTCGCGCCGACCTGATCCTCGATGTGGCAGGCCGCGGCGCCGAACTTGATCAGGCTCTTGACCGTGCGCGCGATGTTGAACGCGCTCGGACCGAAGCCCGTGTCGATGTCGACCATCAGCGGAAGGTCGCAGACGTCCGTGATGCGGCGGACGTCGGTGAGCACGTCGTCGAGGGTGTTGATGCCCAGGTCCGGCAGGCCGAGCGAACCGGCCGCGACACCGCCGCCGGAGAGGTAGATGGCGCGGAACCCGGCCCGTTTCGCCAGCAGCGCGTGGTTCGCGTTGATCGCGCCGATGACCTGCAGCGGCTGTTCGGCCGCGAGGGCGGCCCGGAAACGCGCGCCGGCCGAGGGGTGCTGTGCCATGGAACTCTCCGCGTAAAGGGAGGCATTTTAGCGTAGTGGCGTCGGCAGGCCTTGCTGCGTCGCGGGAGAGCCCGTAGAGGTAGGAGCGCGCCCTGCGCGCGACAGCTCTTCGCGATGCGCATCAGGCCCTGATGCTCACGGCCCCAAAGGCTGTCGCGCGCTGGGCGCGCTCCTACGGCTGCGCCCGCCTTGCGCCGCAATCGGGCCCGCGCAGGATCGCCCGGCGCACCTCGTCCAGCGCGTTCGGATCGTCGAGGGTCGACAGATCGCCGGGATCGGTGCCCTGGATCAGCGCCTGCAGCGACCGCCGCAACAGCTTGCCGGACCGTGTCTTCGGCAGCGCGCCGACGACGTAGACGCAGGCCGGCCGCGCGAGACTCCCCAGCAGTTCGACCACCCGGCGCTCCATCGCCCGCGCGACGTCGCGGGGGTCGTCGGTCACGCCCTGCCTGAGCGTGGCGAACACGGCGGGCACCTGCCCCTTCAGCTCGTCGACGATGCCCACGACCGCCACCTCGGCGACGGCACCGAGGGACGCCACCGATTCCTCGATCTCGCGGGTGCCCAGCCGGTGCCCCGCGACGTTGATGACGTCGTCGGTGCGTCCGAGGATGAAGAAGTAGCCGTCGGCGTCGCGCACGGCCCAGTCGAGCGAGCTGTACAGGCACTCGCTGAAGTGTCCGAAGTAGCTTCGCCGGTAACGCTCGTCGTCGCGCCAGATCGTGGTCAGGCATCCCGGCGGCAGGGGCGGCTCGATCACCAGCACGCCCTTTTCCCCCGCCGGTTTCTCCTCGCCCGTGGCTTCGTCGATCACGCGCATGCGGTAGCCGAACGTGGGGAACCCGGGCGAGCCCGGCTTCACGGGTTTCAGGTCGAGCCCGGGCATCAGCGACAGCGCGGGCCAGCCGGTCTCCGTCTGCCAGTAGTTGTCGATCACCGTCTTGCCCGTGCCGGCGGTGAGCCACTCGTACGTCGGACGGTCGAGCGGCTCGCCCGCGAGGAAGATCCATTTCAGGGCGGAGAGGTCGTAGCGCGAGAGCCACGCGGCGTCCTGTTTCTTCAGCAGACGGATCGCCGTGGGCGACGAGAACATCGTGCGCACGCCGTAGGTCTCGCACAGGCGCCACCAGATGCCGGGGTCCGGCGAGGTCGGGACGCCCTCGTAGAGGATCGCCGTGCAGCCGCCGATCAGCGGCCCGTAGACGTTGTACGAATGCCCGACCGCCCAGCCGACGTCGGACGTGCACAGGATGGTCTGCCCGGGGCGCAGGTCGAAGATGGTCGTCATGGACAGCGCCAGCGCCACCGCATGACCGCCGACGTCGCGCTGCACGCCCTTCGGCTTGCCCGTGGTGCCGGAGGTGTAGAGCAGGTAACTCGGCTCGTTGGATTCGAGCCAGACGACGGGTACGTCGGTGTCGAGATGCCGTTCGCGCAGGGTCGCGTAATCCAGGTCGCGTCCCGGTTGCCGCTCCATCGCGGGATCGAGGCCACGGTCGACGACGAGCACGTGCGCCGGTGCGGCGTTCGCCTCGCGCAGCGCCGCATCCACGAGCGGCTTGTAGGGGATGACCTTGCCGCCGCGCATGCCGGCGTCGGCGCAGATCAGCAGCGCGGGCCCCGCATCGTCGATGCGCAGCGCGAGGTTGTGCGCCGCGAAGCCGCCGAACACCACCGAATGGATGGCGCCGATGCGCGCGCACGCGAGCATGGCGAACGTGGCTTCCGCGATGTTGGGCAGGTAGATGACGACACGGTCGCCCCGTCCGACGCCGAGCGACACCAGGATCGCGGCGAACGCGTTCACCTCGCGATGCAGTTCGCGGTACGTGATCTCGCGCGTCGTGTTCGTCTCGGTGGACACCGCGACGATGGCGAGCTGGTCGCCGCGCGTGTCCAGGTGGCGATCCACCGCGTTGTGGCAGAGGTTGGTCGTGCCACCCACGAACCAGCGGCGGAACGGCGGATGCGTCGCATCGAGGATGCGCGCGGGTGGCGTCTCCCAGTGGATCAGCTTCGCCTGCTCGCCCCAGAAGCCTTCCGGGTCGTCGACCGAGCGTCGCCAGGCGTCTTCGTAGCGCATGCGGATCACCTCGTGCAGTGTGCGATCAGCCTAGATCACGCAGCCCGCCGACTCCGTTGCACTTTGGTCGAACATGAGAGCTGCGGCAGCCACATCGCCGAGGCGACCGGCTCCCACCCTTCGGCAGCCAGGCTGCTATCGGAGGGTGGGATTCACGGCACAGGCACGCGACCTATTTGCCTTGCCCCGGCCGAGCCACGCCGTACATCTCCCACGCGATCTTCTTCAGCAGCGCCTGTTTGTCGTCGCCCTCGGCGTAGAGATCGAAGTGCGTGCGGCCCGGCAGGAAACGGAAATCGCTCTTCGCGTGCAGCTCGTCGAGCGTGCCCTTGAACAGGTGCGCCGACCCGTCGAGGTAGAACGTATCGGCGGTGCCGACGATCAGGTGGATCTTGCCGTCGAGATCGGGCTTCAGTTCGGGCCAGTGCGTCTTCACCCGCTGAGAAATGTCGTAGTGCTCGCGCCAGTAGGCGGCCACGTCCGCATCGACCGCGCCCGTGTCGCGGTTGAACATCGGCTCGGGGCGGCCATCCTTGCCGCGCGGCGAGAACACCCATTCGAACGATGCCAGCTGGCCGCCGTAGGCACCCAGCACGCGCTCCAGCTTCGCGAACGTCTCGAACGTGGCGATCACCTTGCCCTTGTCGCGCACCAGCGGGTTCACGCTGCCGTCGGCCTTGCGATAGGCGTTGGCGTTCGCGGCATAGAGGTCGATGCCGGTGAAGTCGTGGAAGTCGCTCGGGTCGGGCGAGGTCGACCATGTGCCGCCGAACACCTTCGGATAGCGCGTCTGCAACCAGAGCGTCGCCCAGCCACCCGACGAGTGGCCGTTGAGGAACCGGCCGCTCGCCTTGCCGTCCATCCTGTAACGGCCTTCCAGCCACGGGATGTATTCGGTGGTGAGGGCCTGGCCCCAGGGACCGTTGTTCACGGAATCGGCGAACTCGTGCGTGCCGGTGGGGCCGGACTCGTCCAGCAGCACCCAGATCATCGGCGGCATGTCCTTCTTCGTCATCGCGTGCCAGAGGAACGCGATGTTGCCGGTGAAGCGGTCGAAACCGCCGCCGAAGCCGTGGGTGACGTACGCCACCGGGTAGCGCGTGCTGCCGTTCGGATCATAGCCGGGCGGCGTGAGCACCCAGGCGCGGATCGATACCGGGCGGCCCATGAAGGCCGTGAGCGAGGGACTCTGGAACACCTCGGCGTGCGCGTGCCTGCGCGCCTCCGGCGCGGCGTCCCGCACGTCCTTCGGCGCCTGCGGCGGCAGGTCCCAGGGATCCTTCGCGGGCACCGTCTTCGTCAGCTTCAGCACCGGCACGCTGCCGCCAGGGGTCAGCTTCACGGGCGTCACGTCGCTGATCAAGTCGCCCGCGTGGCGGCCGTGGTAGTTGTAGTCGTTGCCGACATCGAGCACGGCCTGCACGAGGTAATCGCCCGGCGGCAGCGTGGAAAACCCGGCCGGGAACGCTTCGCCGTCCGTGTCGATGTCCACCGACTGGCCGGGGGCGATCCAGCTCACCTCGCGCCCCGCGACCGACACCGCCTTGGGCTGGAACGGATTCGTGTCCACTTCGTCCAGCTTGCCGTCCTTCGCCGCGGACGCGGGCGCGGCGAACAGGAGCAGCCGGCCCGACGTGCCCTTGTCCGTGGCACCGTCGAGCGACACGCGGACGATGCGATGCGCGAGCGGCGCGTCGTCGGCGTGGGCGGCGGGGAGCCCCGCGGCGAGAAGCGCGAGCGCAAGGGTCGCGCGGGCAAGCGTGACGTTCATCGTGTGGATCCCCTTCTCGGGCCGCGGACGCGCGGCGTGGCAACATGGCCGATCCTGCCACGAGACGAGGACCGAGCGAAATGGACGCGGAGTGGATCAGCCGCCATGCCCTGACCCTGTGGGCGACGCTGCTCGCCGCGACGCTCGTGGGTGCCGACGTGGCCTGGCGACGCGCCGTGCGCCGCCGCGAGGGCCTGGACGCCGCGGCGCGCAGCCTGCTCCGGCCGATGACCGTGCTGGCCATCGTGGTGGCGATGCTGACGATCGCCACCGCCATCGCGGTGGAAGTCAGGGGCGCGGCGGGTCTCACGGTATTCGACGCCAACCTCGCGCGCGACCTGCGGGCGAACATGCCGTTGCCTGTCCTCCGCGGCATCGCCGTGGTGACCCACGCCGGCGACGGACTGGTGCTCGGCATCGCCACGTTCCTCGTTTTCGTGGGCCTGCTGCTGCGCCGGCATTACCGGCTGGCGGTGACCTGGGTCGCCACATTGGTGGGCACGGCGTTGATCAACGGCGCGCTCAAGGCCTGGTTCCAGCGGGAACGCCCGCTGCACGACCACGGCTTCATCGTCGAGCACAGCTACAGCTTTCCCAGCGGCCACGCCTCGGGTTCGATGGTCTTCTATGGCATGCTCGGCTACGTGCTGCTGGTGCTCTGCCCCGCCCGCTGGCACCGCCCCATCGTGATCGCCTGCGTGGCGATGATCACGCTGGTCGGGATCAGCCGGATCCTCCTGCAGGTGCATTATTTCAGCGACGTGATGGCCGGCTACGCGACCGGCCTGGCCTGGGTCACGCTGTGCGCAGGCAGCGCGGAGTACCTGCGCCTGCGCGAGGGCCGCCGCGCCGTCCAGTGATTTCATGCGGTCGTGACGGCACGGATGCTTCCTTGTGCCGCATGACCCAGCCCACCTCGTTCGCCATCGTGATCAATACCGGCTCCGGAAGCCGCGAAGCCGACGAGGCGCAGGCCGAGATCGCGTCGGTGCTCGACGCCGCCGGCCGCACCCACCGGTTCTTTCCCATCGACGGCAGCCGCGACATCAAGACCGTGGTGCGCGAGGCCGCGGCGTACGCGAAGGCCGAAGGCGGCGCGATCGTCGCCGCCGGCGGCGACGGCACGATCAACTGCGTCGCGGGCACCGCGTGGGAGGAGGATCTCCTCATGGGCGTGCTGCCGCAGGGCACGTTCAATTTCGTCGGGCGCACGCACGGCATCCCGACCGAGACGCGCGAAGCCGCGGAAGCGCTCGTGCGCGCGACGCCGTCCGATGCCCAGATCGGCATGGTCAACGACCGGGTGTTCCTCGTGAACGGCAGCCTCGGACTGTATCCGCAGGTGCTCGAAGACCGCGAAGCCTGGAAGCAGCGCTTCGGTCGCCATCGCATCGTCGCGCTCTGGTCGGGCCTCGCCACGATGATGCGCGGTTATCGCCCCCTGCGCATCGAGGTCACCGACGGCGAACAAACGCGGCACCTGCGCACGCCCACCCTCTTCGTGGGTAACAACGCCCTGCAGCTGGAAAAAATCGGCCTGCCGGAGGCGGAGGCCGTCCACCGCAACGAGGGAGTGCTCGCCGGCCTCGTGCTCAAGCCGATCGGACGCCTGGCGATGCTCGGCCTCATCCTGCGTGGCGCGCTGGGCAAGCTCGGCGATGCCGAGAAGGCCGTGAGCTTTCCGTTCCGCGAGATCCGCGTGACGCCGAAGCATCACCGTCATGCGATCAAGGTGGCGGTCGATGGCGAAATCGTCTGGCTCGATCCGCCCATCGTCTTCCGCGCCGCGCCGCGCCCCTTGCGCCTGCTCACCGACCGCGCGCGCCAGCCCGGGGAGGATCCGGGTTGAGCGTGATCGTGCAGATCTCCGACCCGCACTTCGGGACGGAACGCGCCGAGGTCGTCACCGCACTGCACGACACCATCGTCGCGCTGGCGCCGGAACTCGTGATCCTGTCCGGCGACGTGACGCAGCGCGCACGGCGCGCCCAGTTCGAAGCGGCGAGGCGCTTCATCGACGCCTACGCCCGCCCGACGCTGGTCATCCCCGGCAACCACGACGTACCGCTCTTCAACGTCGTCGCCCGCGCCTTCTCGCCCTTCGGCGAATTCGCCCGCGTGTTCGGCCACGACCTCGAGCCCACGTTCGCAAGCGACGGCATCCTCGCGATCGGCGTCAACACCGTCCGGGCGAAGCGCCACAAGAACGGCGAGGTATCGGACGCGCAGATCGAACGCGTCAGCCGACGGCTTCGCGACGCGACGGACGCGCAGCTGCGCATCGTCGTGACGCACCAGCCGGTACACGTGATCCGCGAGAAGGACGTCGAAAACCTGCTGATCAACCGCGAAGCCGCCATCGCCGCATGGGCCGCCGCGGGTGCCGACCTCGTGCTGGGCGGCCACATCCACCTGCCCTACGTGCGGCCGCTGAACAACGAGGCACGCAAGCTCGCGAGCGAGCTATGGTCCGTGCAGGCGGGCACGGCGCTGTCGACGCGCATCCGCGAAGGCATCAGCAATTCGTTCCACGCGCTGCACCACGATCCCCAACAGGACCGCTCGGTGTGCGTCGTCGAGCAGTGGGATTACGACGAATCGGCGAAGCGGTTCGTGGCCGGGGCGAGGACCTCGGTGCCGCTCGCCCGGTACACATCGCCGTAGGTACTCGAATCAGACGTACTGCATCTTCCGCGTCATCCCGCCATCGACCGTGATGTTCTCGCCGGTGATGAAGCCGGCCTGCGACGAGAGTAGGAACACCGCGAGCGCGCCGATGTCGGGCGGCACGCCGGCGCGACCGACAGGGTGTTGCGCGTGGTCGGCGGCGGAGAGCTTCGGCTTGCGTCGATCGGAGGGCTTCTTCCAGTCGTCGACGACGATCCAGCCGGGATCGATCGCGTTGACGCGCACGGGTCCCGCGCTGATCGCAAGCGCATGGGTGAAGGCGACGATGCCGCCCTTGCTCGCGGCGTAGGCTTCGGTATCGGGCTCGGATTGATGCGCGCGCGAGGACGCGATGTTGACGACGGCGCCGTTGCGCTTTTTCAATTCGGGCAGCGCATGCTTGCAGCAGAGGAACGCGCCACCGAGGTTCGTATCGATGCGTCGTTTCCATTCGTTCCAGTCGAGGTTCTCCAGCGGCCCCGTGACCGGATCGGCGATGCCGGCGTTGTTGACCAGTCCGTCGATGCGGCCGAAACGCTTCAGCGCACCCGCGACGAAGCGTTTCACGCTCGCCTCCTTCGACACGTCGAGCACCAGGAACGCGGCACGGTCCGGCACGTTCCACTCGTCCAGGCAGGCCTTTCCCGCTTCCGCGTCGAGATCGCCGATGAGCACGCTGCCGCCGGCGGCCAGGACGGCCTCGGCGATGCCCTTGCCGATGCCCTGCGCACCGCCGGTGACGAGGACGACCTTGCCCGGCCATTCGCCGATGGACGCGGTGGGAACGGGCGACGCATGCTTTGGCGCGACCATGGGAGGGCTCCGGTGGGGGACCCATGGATGCTCCACGCGGCGCCGTGGAGGAAACGTCACGCGGGCCGGTAGTAATCCACTTCGCGATAGCGCCGCGCGTAGAGACCGAACACCAGCGCCGCCAACCCCGCGAACGCGGCGAAGAAGAACATCTGGAACGCCGTCGCGCCCATGCCGGTACCGGCGATGCCGGCGAGCACGGCGTCGTTGCGCACGCCGGCGTTCGCCAGCAGCACCCACAGGTTGCCGACGGTGACGCTCAAGGTCCAGAAGCTCATCAGCGTGCCCTTCATGGACGGTGGCGCCTGGCTGTACGCGAACTCCAGGCCGGTGGCCGACACGAGCACCTCGCCCATCGTCAGGAACGCGTAGGGAACGAGCTGCCACGCGATCGAGACCGCGTCGCCGCCGTCGATCGCCAGCTGGATCGCACCCACGATCACCCAGGCCACCGCGGCGAGCGCGATGCCGACGGTCATGCGGCGCAGCGCGGTCGGCTCGATGCCGAAGCGACGCAGCATCGGGTACACGACGAGGTTGTTGAACGGAATGAGGATCAGCACGAGCGCGGGATTCACCGCCTGCATCTGCGCCGGGTGCAGCCAGTCGGGGGCCACCATCGCGTTGGCCTGGAGCACCCACGTGGACGCCTTCTGATCGAACAGCGACCAGAACGGCGTGACCAGCGCGAACACGAGCAGCACGCGCAACACGACGGCCACGGCGTCGATGGCCTCGTCGGGATGCGCGCCCCGCGCCCGCTCCAGCTGCATGCGCGCGCCGATGCCGACACCACCAAGCACGCAGACGAGCGCGAGGCAGAGCGCGGCGACGATGCCCAGCGCGGGCGTCAGGGCGAGCGACGCCGCGGCCAGCACGAACGCGAGCGACGTGACGACGAGGCCGGGCCGTCCCTGCCCGGGCGCATGCGCCAGCAACGCGGTGCGAACGACCTTCAGGAAGCCGTGCGGGTCGCCCTGCGTGGGCGGCACCATGACGTAATGCCGCCGGCCGCTCCAGAACACGAGCGTGGCGACGAACATCAGCACGCCGGGAATGCCGAACGCCACCGCCGCCCCGTAGTGGCGCAGGAAGTACGGCATCAGCAGCGAGGCGAAGAAGGAGCCGACGTTGATCATCCAGTAGAACGCGTCGAACACGACTTTCGCGAGTTTCCGGTTGCTCTCGTCGAACTGGTCGCCGACGAAGGCCGAGACGCAGGGTTTGATCCCGCCCGCGCCGAGCGCGATCAGCGCCAGCCCCGTGTAGAAACCGGCGACGCTGTGCTCGAAGATCGCGAGGCACGCATGGCCCACGCAATACAGCAGGCTCAGCCACAGCACGGTGTTGTACTTGCCGAACCAGCGATCGGCGAGCCAGCCACCCAGCAGCGGGAAGAAATAGACGCCGATGACGAACGTGTGGAACACGTCCTTCGCCGCGCCCGGTCGCTCCGCTTCCGGCAGATACATCAGCAGCGACGTCACGAGGAACGGCGTGAGGATGTTGCGCATGCCGTAGAAGGAGAAGCGCTCGCACCCCTCGTTGCCCACGATGTAGGGAATCTGGCGGGGCAGCCGGGCGGGTCGCGTGGCGTCTAGGTCGGTGGCGGTCATGCGTCGTCGTTAAGGTGGCGTCGAACCGCACGATCCTAAACGAAACGATCAGGCGCCCCGCGCTACCCTTGCCGGCATGTCACCACGCGGAACGACCATGCAACCGATTCCCACCGGCCTCATCGGCTATGGCACGGCGGGCGCCGTCTTCCATGCGCCCCTGATCGCCGCCGCCCCGGGCCTCCGCCTGACCGCCATCGCCAGCCGGCGGGCGGACGACATCCAGCGGGACTTCCCCGAAGCCCGGGCCTACGAAAATGCTCAATCGCTGCTGGCCGATCCCGGCATCGAGCTCGTGGTGATCGCCACGCCCAACGACACCCACGCCGGGCTGGCGCGCGAAGCGTTGCAGGCCGGGAAGCACGTCGTCGTCGACAAGCCGTTCACGCTCGAGGCCGCCGAGGCCGAAGCGCTGATCGCGCTCGCGGAGCGGCTGGACCGCCGCCTGACCGTGTTCCAGAACCGTCGCTGGGACAACGACTTCCTGACCGTGCGGCGCCTCGTCGACGACGGACGGCTCGGCGAGGTCGCGTACTACGAGGCCCACTTCGACCGCTTCCGTCCGGAGATCAAGGCGGGCTGGCGGGAGACCGACGTCCCCGGCTCCGGCCTCCTCTACGACCTCGGCGCCCACCTGATCGACCAGGCGCTGGTGCTGTTCGGCATGCCGCGCGCGATCACCGCCGATGTGACACGGCAGCGCGCGGCGGCGAAGGCCGACGATTATTTCCACCTGGTGCTCGACTACGGCACGCGGCGCGCGGTGCTGCACGCCTCGGTGCTGGTGCGCGATCCGGGCCCCCGCTACCTCGTGCATGGCGACGGCGGAAGCTTCGTGAAGCACGGCATCGACGGCCAGGAGGCGGCGTTGCGCGAAGGTCGCCGGCCAGGCGGCGAAGGCTGGGGCGACGACGATCCCGCGCTGTTCGGACGATTCACCGACGCCGACGGCACGGTCGCCACGATCGACACGCTGCCGGGGCGCTACACCGCGTTCTACGACGAGGTGGCTTCGGCGATCCGCGATGGCTCGGCGTTGCCTGTCGACGCCCGCGAGGCGCGCGACGTGATTCGCGTGATCGAGGCGGCGCAGATCAGCGCGCGGGAGCGTCGCACCGTCGTGCTCTGAGGCGAGTTGTATCGCCGATACGATCGGCTCCCACCCCTTCGGTGAAAGGCGGGAGCCGATGCGTCAGGTGTCGCCCGTCGCGACACCGCGCGACGCGTCGCTCACCCAACCGCTCCACGACGGCGCGTAGAGACGCGAGCCGCACAGGCCGGCGTACTCCATCGCCAGCAGGTTGTGGCAGGCGGTGACGCCGGAGCCGCACATGTGCACGACGTCGGCGGGGTCGTGCGGGCCGATCAGCGAGCGGAACGCCTGCTTCAGGGCTTCCGCCGGACGGAATGTGCCGTCGGCCTCGAGGTTGTCCGAGAACGGGCGGTTGCGCGCGCCGGGCACGTGACCCGCGACCGGGTCCAGCGGCTCGACCTCGCCGCGAAAGCGCGGCGCCGCGCGCGCGTCGAGCAGCACGAGACGGCCCGCCGCCACGCCTTCGGCGAGTTCGTCGGCGGACACCGTGCCGGCCGCGTCGAACGCGACGTGCACCGCGGTCGCCTCGCGCACCGGCACCGCGTTGTCGACGGGAAGCCCGGCGGCGATCCATGCGGGCCAGCCGCCGTCGAGCACGGCGACGTTGTCGAGGCCCGCGAGGCGCGCGAGCCACCAGAAGCGAGCCGCGGCCAGCGAACCTCCCGCCGCGTCATAGGCGACGACCTGCAGGTCGGGACGCCAGCCGGCGCGCGCAAGCCACGCGGAAAACGACGCGGCGTCGGGAAGCGGGTGCCTGCCCCGGCCGTTGGAAGGCGTCGCCATGTCGGCGAGGTCGCGGTCGAGATCCGCGCGCACGGCGCCGCGGATGTGCGAGAGCGCATAGTCCTGGTCGCCCTTGCCGGGATCGCGGCCGCCGGGCTGGGTGAGATCGAAACGGGTGTCGACGAAGAGCACGTCGTGCGCGGGCAGACGGCTGGCGGTCGTGGCGTCGATCAGCGTGCGCGAAATCAGCATGGGTGTCCCATCCGCTTGAGCAGGTTGAACAGGATGGCCGCCGTCACGCCCCAGATGCGATACCCCGCGTGGAGGAACTCGACCATGTCGCGCGGGTGACCGCGGAAATCCATCGTGTAGCGACGCAGGTTCGCCGGGTCCATGAAGAACGCGAACGGTACCTCGAACACTTCGGCCACCTCGCCGGGGTCGGGCTTCAGCGACGCGTCGGCGGCGACGCGCGCGACGACCGGCGTGACCGTGTAGCCGCTGATCGTTTCGAAGCTCTCGAGGAAACCCAGCGGCGTGACCATCGACGCGTCGAGGCCGATCTCCTCGTGGCTTTCGCGCAAGGCGGTCGCGACGACGTCCACGTCGTCGGGTTCCACACGCCCACCGGGAAACGCGACCTGCCCCGCATGCTGCTGCAGGGTGTCGGTGCGCAGCGTGAGCAGCACGTTCTGTTCGCGATCGTCGCGGATGCCGATCAGCACCGCCGCGCGTCGCCGCGGACCTTCGCCGATCAGCTCCGCCATGTCGTCGTGGTTCCACCCGCGCGGACCGGGCGGCGCCTCCAGCGGAAGCAGCGCACCGCGAAGCCGGGCGAGCATGTCGTCGGTCATTCCGACTGCGCCTCGCGGCCCGGCAGGACATCGTCCATCAGCCAGCGCTTCTGCGCGTCGGTCATCGACGTCCAGCGCGCGATCTCGTCGCCCGTGCGCAGGCAGCCCATGCACAGGCCGCGCGCGTCGAGGCGGCACACGCCGGTGCAGGGAGAAAGCGGGAGGGTGAGCGAAGGCGCGATGGGCATGGCGTCGGGCATTCTAGCGCGTCGCGTCGCGAAGCACGGGCGAAGGGGCGCTCTCGCACGGCCGGACACCGGGGCCGTGGACCCCGGCGTACGCCGGGGTGACGGTGAGGACAACGGTGAAGCACGTCGGCAAGCCGTGCCGTCGTGCCAGCGTAGGCCGGTGCGACGGTGGGGATGTGCGCGCGTGTCGGCCAGCCGTGCCGTCATCCCGGCGCACGCCGGGATCCACCGCGAGGCGATCGGTTATCGCCAGCGCGTCACATCGGCTTTCGCCGCCGTCACTGCCGGATATCCATCAGTTCGATCTCGAACACCAGCGCCTCGTTCGGCCCGATGCGCGGCAGCTCGCCGCGCTCGCCGTACGCGAGACCGGGCGGAATGACGACTTTCCAGCGATCGCCCACGCGCATGCGCGGGATGACGTCCTGCCAACCCGGAATCACGCGATTGACCGTGAACGTGACGGGCTTGCCGTGCGCGTACGAGCTGTCGAATTCGGTACCGTCGATCAGCGCGCCGCGATAATTGACCACGACGGTGCTGGTGACCTGCGCCTGACGCCCGCTGCCTTTCGCTAGCACGGCGTACTGGATGCCCGACGGCAATGTGATCACGCCCGGGCGCGTGCGATTGCGCGCGAGGAAGGCGGCGCTGCGCCGGGCATTGTCGGCGGCGACACGGCGGAATTCCACGACGGAGTCGCGCTGCACCTTCGCGTCGAAGTTCACCAGCTGCTGCTGCATGACGTCCACCGGCACACCCGGCGGCCGCTTCGCGTAGCCATCCTGCAGCGCCTTCACGAGGACGGCGATGTCGACATCCGGCTGCGCGCTGTTCGCGAACTGCGTGCCGATCTGGTAGCCGATCGCATAGGAAAGCCTGGTCTTGTCGATCGCCGGGGCTCCCGACGCGGGCGGCGTGGGCGCGGATTGCGCCGATGCGGCCGCCGCGACGAGCGACAACGCGAGCGACATGACCAGGAAACGCAAGGGTGACATCCCGTTCTCCGTGAACCCGGAACCTTGGGCGTGCGTGGAGGATAGTCCATCGGCACGCGGCCCGCCCGTACGCCATGAGACGCCCGACAGGGGGTAAAGGTTCCCCGCCCCCTGCTACCATCCGGCTCCTCGCCCTTCCCCGCCAGGAACCCTCATGGCCTTTCGCACCCTCGCCACCGCCGACCGCGGCGCGGTCCGCACGATCACCGTCAATCGCCCCGACAAGCTCAACGCGCTGAACCGCGAGACGATCGGCGAGCTGACGATGGCCTTCCGCCAGGCGGCGCAGGACGACGCGGTGCGTGTCGTGGTGCTGGCGGGCGCGGGTGAGAAGGCGTTCGTCGCCGGCGCCGACATCTCCGAGATGACGGCTTGGTCGCCGGTCAAGGCGCAGGCGGCGTCGCGCGCCGGCCAGGAGCTGATGCTCACCATCGAGCGCCTCGGCAAGCCGGTGATCGCCAAGATCCACGGATACGCCCTCGGCGGCGGCATGGAACTGGCCATGGCGTGCCACCTGCGCGTCGCCAGCGACAAGGCGCGATTCGGCCAGCCGGAGATCGGTCTCGGCCTGATTCCCGGTTTCGGCGGCACGCAGCGCCTGACCCGACTGACCGGACGCGGCGCCGCGCTGGAACTGTGCCTGCTCGGCGCCCAGATCGACGCGGCGCGTGCCGAACGGCTCGGCCTCGTGACGCGCGTCGTCGCGGCGGATGAACTGGACGCCGGCGTCGACGCCATGGCCGACCAGCTCGCCGCCGCCGCGCCCCTCGCCCTCAAGGGCATCCTCGACGCCGTCATCGAAGGCGGCGAATGCGCGATCGATCAGGGCCTCGCGTTCGAGACGCAGGGTTTCGCGATCGCGTTCTCCACCGACGACATGCGCGAGGGCACCAGCGCGTTCCTGGAACGGCGCAAGCCGACGTTCCAGGGAACGTAACCGGCACCCGGCCCCGCTACGCGGGGATCGCTGATGCGATCGGCTCCCACCCTTCGGTAGGAGCCATTCCGTGGGAGCCGATCGTATCGGCGATGGGTGCTCGCCTCAGTGCGACCCGCCCCGGTACTTCAGCTCGCCGGCCTCGACCCGTACGTCGAGCCGGTTCTCGGGCGGCGCGAGCTGGCACGTCGCGTACGGCGTGAACGCGCACGGCGGATTGCGCGCTTCGTTGAAATCGATCACGAGCTTGCCGTCGCGCGGCAGCGCCGTGTCGAGGAAGCGCGCCGCGCCATAGGTTTCCTTACCCGACGTGCCGTCGGCGAAAACGAAGAACAGCGCATCCGGCGTCTCCTGGATGGGCATGAGTTCGAACGTGCGGCCGTCGCGCTCGAACACCGCCTTGCCGGGCACCTTTTCCGTCTCGATGGTGCCGAGCACCGTGCCGAATGCGAGATCGCGCGGTGGATCGAACGGCACCCAGTCGGCGACGACGCGCCACGACGCGTCGTCGGGAAAGTGCTCGAGGCCAGCGAAGCGCGTACGTGTTTCCGCCTGTTCGTCGCGCACGCGCAGCGCCTTGCGTCCGTCGCGCAGGATGACGAAAAGGCGCGCCGTGCCGAAGCGTACTTCCGTGGGCGTGCGGCCCGCGGCGTCGTCGAGCAGCGTGGCATGGGCGACCTCGCGACCGTCGACGAGCACGCCGGCGCCGGGTTCGACCTCGAGCGTCGTCGTCCCGTCGGCGGCAAGCACGATCGTGCCTACGTGCGCGGGCCCCGCGGCCAGCACGATGTCGTTGTCCGGGGCACTGCCGACGCGCTGCGGACCTTCCGCCAGCCAGTCGAAACCGATGAGGCTGAGCCAGCCATCCGGCGCCGTCAGCCGGGCAAGTCGCGTGGCGCGCGCCTGCGCCAGGGTGTCGTCGGTCATCGAGATTCCTCAGTCATCTTGGGAGCGCGCGCTGCTGCCATCAGCGACCGCGCAGGAACAGCCTGTCGAGCTCGCCGAGCGAGAGCTGCACCCAGGTCGGGCGGCCATGGTTGCACTGACCGGAGCGCTCGGTGGCTTCCATCTCGCGCAGCAGCGCGTTCATTTCGGGAATGCCGAGGCGACGACCGGCGCGGACCGAACCGTGACAGGCCATCGTCGAGAGCAGCTCGTTCTCGAGTTCCTCCAGCCGACGGGAACTGCCGTGCTGCGCGAGCTCGGCGAGCACGTCGCGCGTGAGCTGGCTCACGTCGGCGCCTTCGAGCAGCGAAGGAATGCGGCGAACGACGACACCGCCGGGACCGCTGCGCGACAGTTCGAGGCCCCACTCCCCGAGCGCCTCGGCATGTTCTTCGGCGGCCGCGGCTTCCTTCGCGCTGACCGCGATCGACAGCGGCACGAGCAGCATCTGCGAGCGAAGATTCGCCGTGACGCGCCCATTCTTGAGCTTCTCGTACGTGATGCGCTCGTGCGCCGCATGCATGTCCACCAGTACGAGGCCGTGCGCATTCTCCGCGAGCACGTAGATGTTCTTCAGCTGCGCGATGGCGTAACCGAGCGGCGGCACGCCGGCCGCTTCGTCTGCCTCCGCGCCGGGCGGCGGCGTCCATGGCGTCGTCGGCAGCGGCGATGAGGACGGCGACGCGGAGCCGAACAACGTCGCGTAATCGGCGAGCGGCTCCTCACGCACGCCCAGGCTCAGGCGCGACTGGCTCGCCGCCTGCGGCCACGCCGGGTACGACGCGGCTACCGGCGCACCGCCGCCAAACGACGCGCCCGCCATCGACGGCATCGCCACGGGTGCGGCATCGGCGTTCGCGGCGACGTGACCCGCGCGGGTGTGCGCGAGCGCCTCGTGCAGCGTGCGGAAGAGGAAGTCATGGATGAGGCGCTGTTCGCGAAAGCGCACCTCGCTCTTCGCCGGATGCACGTTGACGTCGACGCCCGCCGGGTCCAGTTCGAGAAACAGGACGAACACCGCGTGCCGCCCATGGAACAAGACGTCCGCGTACGCCTGGCGCACCGCGTGCGCGACGACGCGATCGCGGACGAGTCGCCCGTTCACGTAGAAGTACTGCTGATCGGCCTGCGAGCGCGACGCGGTCGGCAGACCGACCCAGCCGGACAGACGCATGCCGACGGCCTCGTGCTCCACGCGCAGCGCCTGGCCCGGGAACTCAGGACCGAGCACCTCGGCGACACGGGCCAGCGCGGCGTTCTCGTCGCGCGCCGGCTTGAGCAGGCGAACCGGCTTGCCATTGTGGCTGAGGCGGATGTCGACACCCTCGCGCGCGAGCGCCAGCGACTTGAGCAGGTCGTCGATGTGCGCGAACTCCGTGCGCTCGGCGCGAAGGAACTTGCGTCGTGCGGGCACGTTGTAGAAGAGGTCGCGCACCTCGATCGTCGTGCCCTGCGGATGCTGCGCCGGGCGCGGATCGATCAGGCGGCCGCCGTCGACCTCGATGCGCCACGCCGAATCGTCACCCGCCTGGCGCGAGGTCAGCGAGAAACGCGCCACCGACGACACGGACGCGAGCGCCTCGCCGCGGAAACCCATGCTTGCGACGCGCTCGAGATCGTCGAAGCTGCCGATCTTGCTGGTCGCGTGCGACGCCACCGCCAACGGCAGCTCGTCGCGCGGAATGCCGCCGCCGTCGTCGCGCACGCGGATGAGGCGCACGCCACCCTGCTCGATGTCGACTTCGATGCGGCGCGCGCCGGCGTCGATGCTGTTCTCGACAAGTTCCTTGACCACCGAAGCGGGGCGTTCGATGACTTCACCGGCCGCGATCTGGTTGATCAGCTCGGGCGGCAACGGGCGAATGGGCATGACGGCATGACCTGCGGGCTTGCAAGCCACGAAGGATAGCCGATGAAGATGGTAGGAGCGCGCCCTGCGCGCGACAGCTTTTCGCGCGACGCGCCAGGGCCTGCAGCACCCGGCCCCAAAAGATGTCGCGCGCAGGGCGCGCTCCTACCAGGCGACGCCCGTCCTGGTGCGCCTCAGCCCGACGGAATCACCATGACCGTGCCGATCCGCACGTTGTTGTCGGTCATCTTGTTCGCCATCTTCAGCGCGCCGACCGAGACGCCGTACTGCTGCGCGATGCCGGTGAGGGTCTCGCCGCGGTTGACACGGTGCACGTCGCGCACGTTGTCGTCGGCCCGCCCGGAGGGCTTGGCGGGGGCCGGCGCGGGTTTGTCGGCCTTCGCGACCACCTTGTCCGCGACCTTCTTCGGCGGCGTCGCGCGCGGTGGCGGAGCGGCCGGGGCGTCGTCGTCCTGGGCGGCGGCGGGGGCCGCCGATGCGACCGACGTGCCGTTGCGCCGCGCGGCCTGCGCGGCGAACCAGGTGCCGGGTGGCGGCATCGATTCGAAGTAGTTGCGCACGCCGCCGAGCACGGCCGTGGCCAGCGAGCGGCGATGGCCGTCGTCGCGCAGGCGCCTCTCTTCGTCCGGGTTCGTGATGAAGGCGGTCTCGACCAGGATGGACGGCACGTCCGGCGAACGGAGCACCACGAAGTTCGCGCGCTCGACGTAGCCGCGATGCGTGGGACCGAGCCGGCCCAGGGCCTTGAGCACGTTGCCCGCGATCGATTCGCTCGCCTGCATCGCGTAGCCCTGCTGGAGATCCAGCAGCACGGCGGCGAGGGTGTCGTCCTTGTCGTCGAGCGAGACGCCGCCGACGAGGTCGGCGCGGTTTTCGCGATCGGCCAGCCAGCGGGCGGCTTCGGAGGTCTTGCCTCGCGGCGAGAGCACCCAGACGGACGAGCCCTTGGCATCGCTGTTCTTGAACGCGTCCGCGTGGATGGACACGAACATGTCGGCGTTGTGCTCGCGCGCGATCTGATAGCGGCGCTTGAGCGGGATGAAGTAATCGCCGTTGCGGGTCAGCACGGCCTGCATGCCGGGCTGGCGATTGATCTGGTCGGCCAGTTCGCGCGCGACCTGCAGGGTGACGTCCTTCTCGCGCAGGCCCGTCGCGCCACGCGCGCCCGGATCCTCGCCGCCGTGACCGGCGTCGATCGCCACCACGACCTTGCGCTCGGCGGCGAGCAGCGGGGGCTTGCCGGGCGGGACGGTCTTGCCGCGCGTCGCGCGCACCGGCGTCGCGACCGGCGCGTCGGCGCTGGCATCGGCGATCGACGGGGCATCGTCGGTGACGGGGTTGTCGCCCGGGTCGCTCTGCCCGCCAGGGTAGAGGTCGAGCACGAGCCGGTAGCCGTAATCGCCCGCCGGCTTGAGCAGGAAGCTCTTGGGCTTGGCCTTCGGATCCACCGTCGCGACCATGCGCGCGGCGGCGCCCTGCTTGCCGGCGGTCATGGACTTGAAGAGGCCCTGCCCGCCCGGCGCGGCGAAGTCGCCCGCGATGGCACTGCCGGCGATATCGAGCACGACGCTGCCCGGGGTGTCGCCCTGCGACATCTTGTAGGTCGCCGGACCCGAAAGATCGAACACGACGCGGGTGTATTCCGGGCCGGCCCAGACACGAGCGGCCTTCACGTCGGCCGCCCGCGAGGCGGCAGGCGCCATCGCCGCGACGGCGGTCACGCACGCGATAAGGCCGAGTTTGCTAGTGATTCCCCTCATACGTTCAGAATTGAACTGCAAGCCCACGCTGAATGCAAGACGTTTTTCCTTGCTAATCCAAGACCTGCGAACACTTCGTCAACGTCCATACAGGAATGGCCCGCAAATCGTCAGATCGCGGCGAGCTCGCGCGTCAGCCGGCGCCCACGCTCGGAGCGCGGCTCGATGCGGACGGCACGCCCACCCCGTTCGTGGCGGAAGTGCAGTTCCACGTCCACCGGCGGCAGTGCGCCCGCACCGCGCTCGGGCCACTCCACGAGCACGATCGCGCCCGGTTCCGCGAGACTGTCGAGACCGAGCCATTCGAGCTCGCCGGGATCGGCGATGCGGTAGAGATCGAGGTGGAAGGCCCGTCGGTCCGGGAGGTCGTAGCCCTCGACCAGGCTGTAGGTGGGACTCTTCACCCGCTCGCCGACGCCCAGCGCGCGAAGAAACGCGCGCGCGAACGTGGTCTTGCCCGCGCCGAGGTCGCCGTAGAGGAAGGCCACCAGTCCATCGGGAAGGGTCGCGGCGAGACGCTGTCCGAAGGCGGTCGTCGCGTCCTCGTCGGGCAGGTGCAGTTCGATCGCGCTCATGCGGGGATTCCGTTGACGAGGCGGCGCAAGGGTTCGAGCAGGTCGCCCGCGAGCAGGCCGCGCTGGCCGTCCCTCGCGGCCACGTCCGCGGCGCGCGCGTGCAGCCCGACGCCGAGGCAGGCCGCTTCGTAAGCGTCGCAGCCCTGGGCCAGCAGCCCCGCCACGATACCGGTCAGGGTGTCGCCCATGCCGCCGCTGGCCATGCCCGGATTGCCCCAGGGGCAGACGGCGAGTTCGCCCGAGGGTCGGGCGATGAGGCTGCCGTTCCCCTTCAGCACGACCACGGCGCGATAGCGCTTCGCCAGCTCGCGCGCGGCGGCGAAGCGATCCGCCTGGACGGCGGCGGTCGCAATACCGAGCAGTCGCCCGGCTTCGCCCGGGTGCGGCGTCAGCACGATGCTCGCCGGCAGGGGCCGCGGCTCGGCCTGAAGAAGATTCAGGCCGTCGGCGTCCAGGACCGTGGGCAGGCCCGCGTCGAGCGCGGTCGTCCACAGCGCATGCCCCCAGGCGGCCTGTCCGAGCCCCGGACCAAGCGCGAGCACGGACGCCTTGTCGAGCATCGGCTGGAGCGCCTGCGGCCCGTTCACGCCATGCGCCATGAGTTCCGGCCGCGCGGCGTTCATCGCGAGCACGTTCTCGTCGCGCGTGGCGACGCTGACGAGACCGGCGCCCGTGCGCAGGGCCGCTTCGGCGGCCATGCGGACCGCGCCGCCGGTGCCATGGTCGCCGCCGATGGCCAGCACGTGCCCGTTGCTCCCCTTGTGGGAATCCTGCGGGCGCGGCGGCAGGTGCGCCTCGGCCAGCAGATGAGCGTCGGCCTCGCCCTGGATGCTGGCGGGAAGATCCAGCGTATGCAGCTCGACGTCGCCCGCGACCGCCGCCCGGTGCGTATGCAGCCCCCGCTTGCGCACGATGAAGGTCGCCGTCGCCGTCGCCCGCACGACCACGCCTGGGCAATCGCCGGTATCCGCCGAAAGGCCCGAGGGCACATCGAGGGCCAGCACCGGTGCGCCCAGCGTGTCGATCGCTTCGATCGCCGTTTTCGCCACGCCCTCAGGAGCGCGGTTGAGCCCGGTGCCGTAGATGCCGTCGACGACGACGTCCGCCGACGCGAGGGCAGCCCAGGCGGCGACGTCGTGCACGCGACCCCCCAGCGCTTCGAACGCCTGACGGGCGCGAAGGGCGTCCTCACCGCGCGGGCGGTCGAGCGCCACGAGATCGACGTCCATCCCGCTGGCCAGCGCGTCGCGCGCCACGAGGTACCCGTCGCCGCCATTGTTCCCCGCCCCGCACACCACCCGCAGGCGCCGCGCGTCGGGCCAGCGCCTGCGCAACATGGCGAACGCCGCGGCGGCCGCGCGCGTCATCAGCTCGAAACCGGGAATGCCCAGCTCGCCGATGGCGCACTGGTCGATCGCACGGGACTGTTCGGATGTGAAGAGGGCGATGCCCGGATCGGTGGCGGTCATCGGCCGATTATAGGCCCCGGTACAATGGCCGCATGTCCGTTTCCGCCGCCATCGATTACGTCACGCTCGCCAGCGACATCAAGGCGTGGGCGCGCGAGCTCGGCTTCGCCGATGTCGGCATCGCCGGCACCGATCTCGGCGCGGACGAGGGCTACCTCGAACGCTGGCTCGCCGAGGGCCACCACGGCGAGATGGATTACATGGCGCGGCATGGCACGCGTCGTAGCCGCCCCGCGGAGCTGGAGCCGGGCACGTTGCGCGTCGTCTCCGTGCGCATGGATTACGTGCCGCCCGGCACCGCGAACGCGTGGGAGGTTATCCGCGACAGCGACAAGGCCTACGTCGCGCGCTACGCCCTCGGCCGCGATTACCACAAGGTCATGCGCAACCGCCTGCAGAAGCTGGCGTCGCGCATCCAGGAGCGGGTCGGCGACTTCAGCTACCGGGCCTACGTCGACTCGGCCCCGGTGCTGGAGAAGGCGATCGCGCGCAACGCCGGCCTCGGATGGATCGGCAAGCACACGGTGCTCATCAACAAGCGCGCGGGATCGTATTTCTTCCTCGGCGAGCTCTACACCGACCTTCCCCTGCCCGTCGACGAGCCGGCCAGCGCGCACTGCGGCAGCTGCCGGCGTTGCATCGACATCTGCCCGACGCAGGCGATCGTCGGGCCGTATCGGCTCGATGCACGCCGTTGCATCTCCTACCTGACGATCGAGCTCAAGGGCAGCATTCCCGTGGAACTGCGCGAGCCGATGGGCAATCGCGTCTTCGGTTGCGACGACTGCCAGCTGATCTGCCCCTGGAACAAGTTCGCCCAGGAGGCGACCGAGCCCGATTTCGCGCCGCGGCACAGTCTTGATGGTCCACGTCTGGTCGACCTCTTCGCGTGGTCGGAGCAGGAGTTCCTCTCGCGAACGGAAGGCATGGCCATCCGCCGCACGGGCTACGAAGGGTGGCTGCGCAACATCGCCGTCGGGCTCGGCAACGCCGACACGAGCGACGCCATCGTGGCCGCCTTGCGCGCGCGTATCGACGATCCGTCGCCGGTCGTGCGCGAGCACGTGGCGTGGGCGTTGGCGCGGCACGGGTAGCGGAGGCCGCGTTCGCGCCGAAACGAGGCGACTGGCGCCGTGTCGTACGGCGTGAGCCCGGAGCGGCGTCGCTCGTCCCTGCGCCTCGCCGTGGGCACCGGCGTGCGCCGGTGCGACGGTGAGGTGGAGTGGGTGCGCCCTCACCTTCGTGCGCTTCCGCTCCGGG
>NZ_FODZ01000011.1 GCF_900110505.1 Luteibacter sp. UNC138MFCol5.1 | reverse complement strand
ACTCGACCCTCAACTACCTTCCGCCAGCAGAATTCGAAGCACTGGCGGCTCAATGCTCCTAGCTCGTGGTCCAGGAAAGTCCAGCCACTACAACCCGGCCGCGACGGCTTTTCGCGATAAGGCGGCAGGGCCTGTCGCTCCCGGCTCCAACGGCCTCGCGGCCAGGGCCGCCCCCACCCACGGGGAGGGGCCGCGATCAGAAGGCGGGGAGTACCGCGCCGCCGTAGGTCTTCTCGATGAACGCCTTCACCTCCGGCGAGGTGAGCGCCTTCGCGAGCTTCTGCACGCGCGGGTCGTCCTTGTTGTCCGGGCGGGAGACGAGGAAGTTCACGTACGGCGAATCCTTGTCCTCGATGAGCAGCGCATCCTTCACGGGATTCAGCTTCGCCGCCAGGGCGTAGTTGGTGTTGATCAGCGCGAGGTCCACCTCGCCCAGCACGCGCGGCAGCATCGCGGCTTCCAGTTCGCGGAACTTGAGGTTCTTCGGATTGGTGGCGACGTCCTTGAGCGTGGCGAGCCGGTCGTTCGGATTCTTCAGCGTGATCAGCCCGTGCTTCGCCAGGAGGAGCAGGGCGCGGCTGTTGTTGCTCGGGTCGTTCGGGATCACGACGTCGGCGCCGTCGGGGAGCTGGTCGATCGAGGTGTACTTCTTCGAATAGGCTCCGAACGGCTCGATGTGCACGCCTGTGACCTTCACCAGGTTCGTTCCGCGCTCCTTGTTGAAGGCGTCGAGATAGGGCTCGGTCTGGAAGAAGTTGACGTCCAGCTGCTTCTGCGCGACCTGCATGTTCGGCTGCACGTAATCGGTGAACACGCGGATCTCGAGGTCCACGCCTTCCTTCGCCAGCAGCGGCTTGATCTCCTTGAGGATCTCCGCGTGCGGCACGGGCGTGGCGGCGACGCTGAGCTTCGCGCCACCGTTGCTACCGTTGTCGGCGCCGCCATCGCCACCGGAGCAGCCCGCGACGAGCAGGGCCAGGGCGGTAGCGAGGGGAAGCAGGAGGTTCTTCATGGCGGCGGACCGTCGCTCTTGTTGCGGTGCGACAGCATAGACGTCCATACCGCCGGATGCAAAACGGCACCCGCCACCGATCAGCGCCGGCTGTAGCGTCCCACGAGGCGATCGCCGATGGACTGGAGGATCTGGACGAGCACCACCAGCAGCGCGACCGTCACCAGCATGTAGTCGGGCTTGTAGCCGTTGTAGCCGTACTGGTAGGCGAGGGCGCCGAGGCCGCCGGCGCCGACGATGCCGCCCATCGCCGTGTAACCGACCAGCGCGACCGCGGTGACGGTCGTGGCCGCGATCAGGCCGGGACGCGACTCGGGCAGCAGCACCCGCGTGACGATCTGCGCCGTCGTGGCGCCCATGGCCTGGCTGGCCTCGATCACGCCGCGATCGACCTCGCGCAGCGCGGTCTCGACGAGGCGGGCGAAGAAGGGCGCCGCGCCGATCACGAGCGGCACGATCGCACCGCGGATGCCGATGCTCACGCCGGTGATGGCCTGCGTCACCGGAATCAGCAGGATCATCAGGATGATGAAGGGGATCGAGCGGAGCACGTTCACCACGAGCGAAAGCACGCCGTAGAGCTTCGGCCTGGCATGCAGCTGGCCGCGCGCGGTGAGGAACAGCCACACGCCGAGCGGCAGGCCCAGCACGAGCGTGAAGAGCAGCGAGCCGCCGAGCATCAGCAGAGTGTCGAGGCAGGCCTGCGCGATCTCCGGCCAGTCGATGTTGGGGAACAGGGTCTGCATGGGGCTCATCGGGCCACCTCCTCGATGTCGACGTCGGCGGCGCGGATCTGCGCGAGCGCGTCCTCCAGGCGTTCGCCGTTCATGGCGAGCGTCAGTTGCCCGTAGGGCACGTCCTTGATCCGGTCCACCCGGCCGGACAGCAGGTTGTATTCCACGCCGGTATCGCGCACGACGCGCGACAGCAGCGGCGAGTAGGTCGCGTCGCCGCGGAAGGAGAGGCGGAAAAGCCGCCCCGTCACGCCCGGAAACTCGGGGCCGCGACCCTCGCGGTGGTCCGCCTCCGCGACGAAGCGGCGCGTGGTCGGGTGCCGCGGATGGAGGAACACGTCTGCGACGGGACCCGATTCGACCACCTGGCCGGCGTCGAGCACGGCGACGCGATCGCAGACGCGGCGGATCACGTCCATCTCGTGCGTGATGAGCACGATGGTCAGTCCGAGGCGGCGGTTGATGTCCGCCAGCAGTTCGAGCACCGACGCCGTGGTCTGCGGATCGAGCGCGCTGGTCGCCTCGTCGCAGAGGAGGATCTTCGGCTGGCTGGCCAGCGCGCGCGCGATGCCGACGCGCTGCTTCTGTCCACCGGACAGCTGCGCCGGATACTTGCGGGCGTGCGCGGTCAGGCCGACCAGGTCGAGCAGTTCGTCGACGCGCGCGGCGATGGCCATCTCGTCCATGTCGCCGTGCAGGCGTAGCGGGAACGCGACGTTGTCGGCGACGGTGCGCGACGACAGCAGGTTGAAGTGCTGGAAGATCATGCCGATGCCCGCGCGCAGCCGGCGCAGGTCCGCGCCGTGGGCCTGCGTCACGTCGCGGCCATCGATGAACACCTGGCCGGAGGTGGGGCGTTCCAGCAGGTTGATCAGGCGCAGCATCGTCGACTTGCCGGCACCGGAATGACCGATGATGCCGAAGACCTCGCCGGCCTCGATGGCGAGGTCGACGGGATGCAGGGCGGGGACGAGCGTCCCGTCCACGGAATAGGACTTCGACGCGGCGGCGAAACGGATCACGGGCGATGGCTCATTGCCGATAAGACGGCCCATGGTAGCCGAAGGAAGGCCTGCGGGCCGCCAATCGGGCGTAGACTCTGCCCGGTCCCGCCCTCAAGGAAGCCGCGCCATGGCAAGCATCTACGATTTTTCCGCCCGCGACATCGACGGCAACGAACGCTCGCTCGCGGAGTTCCGCGGCAAGGCGTTGCTGGTGGTGAACGTGGCCTCGAAGTGCGGCTTCACGCCACAGTACAAGGGGCTCGAGGCGTTGCAGAAGTCGTTCCACGAGCAGGGGTTCGAGGTACTCGGCTTTCCGTGCGACCAGTTCGGGCATCAGGAGCCGGGTGACGAAGCCGAGATCCGCGACTTCTGTTCCCTCACGTACGACGTGAGCTTTCCCATGTTCTCGAAGATCGAGGTCAACGGTGACGGCGCGCATCCGCTGTATCGCTGGCTGAAGAGCCAGAAGAAGGGCCTGCTCGGCACCGAGGGCATCAAGTGGAACTTCACCAAGTTCCTGATCGACCGCGAGGGCAACGTCGTGGACCGGTATGCACCGACGGATACGCCGGAGAAGATCGCGAAGGATCTGCCGGGCGTTCTGGCGGGGTGACAGCGCCATGTAGGGGCGCGCCCTGCGCGCGACATCTTTTCGCGAAGCGCACCGGGACCTGTGGCTCACGGCCCCAACACATGTCGCGCGCAGGGCGCGCTCCTAAAGCGGGTGTTACTTCGGGAGTTGCAGGGGATTCCGCTCGGCGTCCGGCGTCGCGCCCACCACGCGGATCTCGCTCTGCGCGTACGGGAATGCCGTCCGTAGGAGCGCGCCCTGCGCGCGACATCTTTTCGCGAGGCGTACCGGAACCTGTGGCTCACGGCCCCAACACATGTCGCGCGCAGGGCGCGCTCCTACAATCGCGTCGCTTCCTCCGCCAGCATGACCGCGATCGCGTCGACTTCCGCGGACACGGGGGCCGTCGGCGTCGGCGTGCGCGACGGCGCATAGTTGTTCAGCACGATCGCGAAGGCTAGCCGCTGGCCTCCTTTCGTCGTCACGTACCCCGCGAGCCCGTTGACGAAGCTCATGCTGCCCGTCTTCGCCACGACGTTGCGCTCGGCGGCCGTGCCGCGCATGCGCGTCGCGAGCGTTCCATCGACGCCGGCCACGGGCAGCAAGGCCTTCCAGCGTTCCGCCAGGGTCGATGAGGCCATGTCGGCGAGCACGCGCGTCAGCGATGCCGCGGTGGTCAGGTCGTGGCGCGACAGACCCGTGCCCTCGTTCATGGTGACCGCGGTCGGCCCGATGCCCCGGCCCGCGAGCCATGCCCGCAGGGCGCCGGCCGCGCGTTCCTCGGCCGGTCCCGGACCGGCGGCCTCGAGGCCGGTCAGCTGGAAGACGCTCTGCAGGTAGAGGTTCTGGGAACGCTTCAGTCCCGCCCGCAGGATGTCCAGCAGGGGTGGTGACGGGACGCTGGCGAGCACGGTCCCGGCTGGGGAGCCCACCGGCCAGCGGACGCTGCGGGTCGCACCGTCGACACGGATGCCATGCGCGACCAAGGCCTGCCGCAGGCGGCGGGCCGCCGTCAGGGCCGGATCGGGCATCGACAGACGGCCGCGTCGCGTCGCGCACACCTCGTCGCTTCCGCACGCGGCGCCCGGGGCAGGCACGAAGACGGTGGCGCTGCCGGGAGCCCGGTACATCGACGACGGGCCGGCCGCGGCGCCCGTGACGTCGACCGCGACGGCGGCGTCCTCCGGGACGACGCGGGGAACGCCATTCCCCGGCACGGTGACGGTGAGCGTGTTCTCGTCGATCGTCAGCGCACCGGCTTCCGCACCGTAGGCGGTCTGCAGATCGGAGGCTTCCCATCCGGCGCCGATGGGAGGGCCGGCGAAGGCGGTGTCGTCCCCCACCACGCCGCCGTCGATCCGGCGCAGGCCCGTCGCGGCGAGCTCGGTGGCGAGGCGGTCGGCCCAGCCGTCGCCCGACAACGTCGGGTCGCCGCGGCCGCGCAGGACCAGAGGGCCATGCAGCCGCCCCTTTCGTATCTCGCCGCCCGCGAGCACGTCGGTGTGGGTGCGGTAGTCCGGGCCCAGCGCGTCGAGCGCGAAGGCGGCGGTGTACAGCTTCGCGGTGGAGGCCGGCAGCAGCAGGCGCCCGTCGTCGTGCGCGTACACCGTGCGGCCATCGTCGAGCGAAACGACCGAAATGCCCCAGGACGCCGAGGCGAAGCGCGGCGCCGCGATGTGGGCGTCGATGCGCTGAGGCAGGGTCTGGGCCTGGGCGGGAAGGGCGATCAGGAAGAGCGCCGCGAGCGCCCAACGGCGGATCGGGCCAACGTACTGTGGCAAGCGCCCTTCGCGCATCAGCCGAGCCACGAGGGCTGGGTCTTTTCCAGGAAGGCGGTGAGACCGTCCTGGCCTTCGGGCGAGACGCGGAGCTTCGCGATCAGGGCGGCGTTCGTGGCATCGGTGGCTTCCATCGCCGCGGCGTCCATGCCGCCCATCCCGAGCGCCAGACGCTTGGCCTCGGCCTGCGCGACCGGTCCACCCTTCGTGAGCAGGCCCAGGACGCGCTCGACGGCGGCGTCCAGCTCGTCGGCCGGGACCGTTTCGTGGACGAGCCCCATCGCCAGCGCCGCCGGCGCGGTGAAGATCTCGCCCGTGAGGAACAGCCGCCGGGCCTGGCGAAGTCCGATGGCCGCGACGACATAGGGGGAGATCACCGCCGGCACCAGGCCGAGCTTCACCTCGGACAGCGCGAACTTCGCGCCGTCGGTCGCGATGGCGATGTCGCAGCACGCCACGAGTCCCACGCCACCGCCGAACGCCGCGCCGTTGACGCGCGCGACTGTCGGCTTCGCAAGAAATTGCAGGCGGCGCATGAGCCGGGCCAGCCGCAGCGAATCCTCCCGGTTGTCTGCCTCCGACGCCGCGGCCATGCCGCGCATCCAGCGCAGGTCGGCACCGGCGGAAAAGCTCGCGCCCGTCCCGGTCAGCACCACCGCGCGGATGGCCGGATCGCGCTCGACCGCGTCGATGGCGTCCGTCAGGGCGGCGATCAGCCCATCGTCGAAGGCGTTGTGCACCTCGGGGCGGTTCATGACCAGATGGGCGACGTGGCCCTTGGGGATCAGCTCGACGGCAGGCATGCGCAACGCTCCGGATTCACGGCCACCGATCATAAACGCTGAAAGGTCCGCGACGTTTCGCCGGTCCATGCTCGGGAAGGTGTGGGTGCGGCGTCCGTCGGGATGCAGGCACACGCCCGAAGGCATATAATGCGAACAGTTCTTATTTGAGTAAGCCCAGTGCGCCTCTCCGACGCGCCGAAAGGTGCCAATGCCGTGGTCCAGTCCGTCAGCGATGCCCATCCCGCCGATCCGATCGCGCAGCGCCTGCGCGATCTCGGCTTCGTCGCGGGCGAGCCGGTGCGACTCGTCGCGCGCGGCCCGCTGGGCGGCGATCCGCTGCTGATCCAGATCGGGTCGACCCGCTTCGCCCTGCGGAAGAGCGAGGCGGCCCGCGTGGACGTGTCGGTGGAGAACGCCGCGTGAGCGCCGCCGCCCTGCGTATCGCACTGGTGGGCAACCCGAACTGCGGCAAGACCGCGCTGTTCAACCAGCTCACCGGCGGTCGCCAGAAAGTGGCCAACTACGCCGGCGTCACCGTCGAGCGCAAGGAGGGCCGCTTCGTCGCGCCGTCCGGCCGCGTGCTTCATATCCTGGATCTTCCCGGCGCGTACAGCTTCGATGCGACGAGTCCGGACGAAGCGATCACGCGCGACGTCTGCCACGGACGTTACCCGGGCGAAGCCGCGCCGGATCTCATCGTCTGCGTGGCCGACGCCACGAACCTGCGCCTGCACCTGCGCTTCGTGCTCGAGGTGCGCCGACTCGGCCGGCCGGTGGTGCTCGCGCTCAACATGATGGACGCCGCGCGTCGGCGCGGCATCGCCATCGACGTCGCGGCGCTGTCGCGGCGCCTCGGCGTGCCGGTCGTCGAGACGGTCGCCGTGAAGCGCGGCGGCGCGAAGGCGCTGATCGAACGCATCGACGCGAGCGTGCCGGACATCGTGCCCGCGGCCATCGACGTCGCCGGCGTCGAGCAGCTGCACGCGGAGGTCCGCTCGATCCTCGCCGACACGGTGACGATGGCGCGCGACACCGTGGCGATCGACGACGCGATCGACCGCTGGGTGCTGCATCCCGTGTTCGGGCTGGCGATCCTCGCCACGCTCATGTTCTTCATCTTCCAGGCGGTGTTCTCCTGGGCGCAGCCGATCATGGACGGCATCGAGGGCGGCATCGCCGCGCTCGGTACCTTCGTCACGGGGTTCCTGCCGGAAGGCAGCGCGCTGCACAGCCTGCTCAACGACGGCCTGTTTGCCGGCCTGGGCGCGGTGCTGGTGTTCCTGCCGCAGATCTTGATCCTGTTCCTCTTCATCCTCGTGCTCGAGGAATCGGGCTACCTGCCGCGCGCCGCGTTCCTGCTCGACCGCCTGATGTTCCGCGTCGGACTGACGGGCCGGGCGTTCATCCCGCTGCTGTCGAGCTTCGCCTGCGCCATTCCCGGCATCATGGCCACGCGCAGCATCCAGGACCCGCGCGACCGCCTGACCACGATCCTGGTCGCGCCGCTGATGACCTGTTCCGCGCGCCTGCCGGTCTACACGCTGCTGATCGCGGCGTTCATTCCGGATCGCGCCGTGTGGGGCGTGTTCAACCTGCAGGGCATCGTGCTGTTCACGCTGTACTTCGCGGGCATCTTCAGCGCGCTGGGCGTGGCGTTCGTCATGAAACGACTGCGCAAGGACAAGAGCGAGCATGCGCTGATCATGGAGTTGCCCTCGTACCGCCTGCCCAACGTGCGCGACATCGCGCTGGGCCTGTGGGAACGCGCGCTGATCTTCCTCAAGCGTGTCGGCGGCATCATCCTCGCGCTCACCGTGCTGCTGTGGTTCCTCTCGAGCTTCCCGGGGCCGCCGGAAGGCGCGACGCAGCCTGCCATCGACTACAGCATCGCCGGCCGGCTCGGCCGCATGCTCGAGGTGATCTTCGCTCCCATCGGCTTCAACTGGCAGATCTGCATCGCGCTGGTCCCGGGCCTCGCCGCCCGCGAAGTGGCGGTGGCGGCGCTGGGAACGGTCTATGCGATGTCCGGCAGCGACGACTCCGTCGCGTCGCAGCTCGGGCCGCTGATCGCCAACGAGTGGTCGCTCGCGACCGCGCTGTCCCTGCTGGCGTGGTACGTGTTCGCGCCGCAATGCATGTCCACGCTGGCGGTGATCCGCCGCGAAACCAATTCCTGGCGTAACGTCGCCGTGGCCGCCGGTTACCTCTTCGGCCTGGCCTACCTCGCGTCGTTCGCCACGTATCAGATCGCGAGGGCGCTTTCATGAGCACGTTCGAACTGGTCCAGGGCGCGATCATCGGCGCCGTCGTCGCCGCCAGCGCGTTCACGGCGTTTCGCAAGCTGTTGCCGAAGACGTCGGCACGCTGGATGGCCCGGATGTCGGCGAGCCTGAATCGCGACGGTCGCGCCGCATGGGTGCGCGCCTTCGGTCGCCGCCTGCAACCCGCCACCGCCACGGGAAGCTGCGGCGACGGCTGCGGATCGTGCAACAGCTGCGGCCCGGTGCAGCCGCGCACCGAGGCGCAACCGCTGCACTTCAAGCCGCGCACCCGGTAGGAGCGCGCCCTGCGCGCGACATGTTCTGAGGCGATGCCCGGGAGCTGGCGCGCCAGCCGTGAGCACCGGTCCGAGAAGATGTCGCGCGCAGGGCGCGCTCCTACCGGGTCGCGCGCGTCCTGAACGTCACGAAGGCACATCCTCGGCCGATTCCCTTCGCTTCCTGCGCAGCGTCCACCAGCTCACCGCCAGGTTCACGGTGAACCATGCGCCGATGAGCGCCAGCGGCCATGCGATGACGGCGGGCCAGAGGATCGCGATCGTCGTCAGCACGAGCGCCGTCGCCGCGCCGGCGAGCAACGGCCCCGTCTCCGTGTCGCCCAGCACGCGGTGCTGGGTGATCGCGGCACCTACCGTATTGGCGATGCGCAGGGCGCCCGCGGCCGCCCGGCTCGAGCTGCCGCCGGCGCGATGAGGGCGGGGCGGGCGAGGCGAACGGCTGCGCATGCGCTCGTTGCCGGAGCGACGGCCGCGGCCGCGCAGCAGGATCTCGGTGGCGTTCTCCAGATCCGTCTCGTACCGCTCCTCGAGCTGGCGCGCGAAACCGGCATCCTCGATCGCGACGTCGATTTCGCGATTGCTCAGCCAGCTGGCGATATTGAGGTTGGACGAACCGACGCGCGCCCAGCGGCCGTCCGCGACGGCGGTCTTCGCGTGCAGCATCGAGCCGTTCCATTCGAACACGCGGATACCCGCCTTCAGCAGGGGACGGTAGCCGGATCGCGACATGCTGGCGACCATCGGGATGTCGCTGGTGCCCGGCACGAGCAGCCGCACGTCGACGCCGTCGCGCGCGGCGGCGGACAGCGCCTGGACGTAGGGCGCCACGCCGACGAAATAGGCGTCGGTGAGCCAGAGCGTCTTGCGCGCCATCGCGGCGACCATCTGATCGAGCCGGTACATGCCCGCCGTGCTCGGCTGCGTCGCGATGAGGCGCAGCGACACGTTGCCCGCGTCCGCCATGGTCGCCAGCGGCCGGATCCGCTCGTCGTCGGGCAGGGCGTCGCCGGTTTCGCGCCAGCTGTCGGCGAACGCGTGCTCGATTTCCGCGACCGCGGGACCGCGCAGCATCACGCCTGTGTCGCGCCACGGCGGCACGTCGCGGCTGGGATCGCCCAGCCATTTTTCGCTGATGCAGACGCCCGAGAGGAACCCGGTCTCGCCGTCCACCACCAGTACCTTGCGATGATCGCGGCTCACCCAGCCGAACGAACTGCCGAGCCGCGGCGGGTTGTAGATGCGGACCTGCCCGCCGGCGTCGCGCAAAGGCTGCCAGAAGGCGGAGCGCGACTGCCCGAGACAGCCGGCCCAGTCGGCGATGACCGCCACGAAGACGCCGGCCTTCGCGCGCTCGACCAGCGCGTCGAGGAACGCCTTGCCGACCGCGTCGTCGCGGATGATGTAGTTCTCGAGGAACACATGGCGGCGCGCGCCCGCGATGGCCGCCAGCCACGCGTCGAAATGCGCGCGCGCGTCGATCAGCAACTCGACCGCGTTGCCGCCGATCAGCGGCGCGCCCGCGCTGCGGCTCAGCGCCTGCTCGGCGAACAGGCGGCTGGAGAAACCCATGGTGCGTTGACGGACGTTCATGATGCGGAGTGTATCGGCATCCCATGTGAACGCGGGGCCGGGGTGCGGGATCCGGCCAACCAGGCGCCGATGCGCTAAAATCGGCGGCTATGACCGAAGACCTCACCAGCCGCCCCCGCCCCGCGGAAGCCGGCGCCCGCCGGCCCAGCACGGGCGTCACGATCGACCGCGTCAAGGTCGGTGGTGGCGCGCCGATCGTCGTCCAGTCGATGACCAACACCGACACCGAAGATCCGGTGTCGACGGCGAAGCAGGTCGCGGAACTGGCGCGCGCCGGTTCCGAGATGGTCCGTATCACGGTGAACACGCCCGCCGCCGCCGCCGCGGTGCCGCGTATCCGCGAACGCCTGGAAATGATGGGCGTGTCCGTGCCGCTGATCGGCGATTTCCATTACAACGGCCACCAGTTGCTCGAAGGCGAGCCGGCCTGCGCCGAGGCGCTGGCGAAGTACCGCATCAATCCGGGCAACGTCGGCTTCGGCAAGAAGAAGGACGCCCAGTTCGCCTCGATCATCGAGATGGCGATCCGCTACGACAAGCCGGTGCGCATCGGCGCGAACTGGGGCTCGCTCGACCAGTCGATGGTCGCGACCCTCATGGACGAGAACTCCCGTCGCGCCGATCCGTGGGACGCCGGCCACGTGGCCCGCGAGGCTCTCATCCGCTCGGCGCTCGATTCCGCCGCGCGCGCGGAAGACCTGGGCCTGGCGAAGGACCGCATCATCCTGTCCTGCAAGGTGTCGGGCGTGCAGGAACTGATCGCGGTCTATCGCGACCTCGCTCGCCGCGGCGACTACGCGCTGCACCTCGGCCTCACCGAGGCCGGCATGGGCTCCAAGGGCATCACGGCCTCCAGCGCCGCGCTCGCCGTGCTGCTGCAGGAGGGCATCGGCGACACCATCCGCATCTCGCTCACGCCGGAACCGGGCCAGTCGCGCACCGCGGAGGTGATCGTCGCGCAGGAACTGCTGCAGACGATGGGCCTGCGCGCGTTCACCCCACTGGTCACGGCATGCCCGGGATGCGGACGTACCACCAGCGAGTTCTTCCAGGAACTGGCGAAGACGGTGCAGGGCCACGTGCGCGAGAACATGCCGCTGTGGCGCGTGAAATACGACGGCGTGGAGAACATGACGCTCGCGGTGATGGGCTGCGTGGTCAACGGCCCCGGCGAATCTCGCCACGCGAACATCGGCATCTCGCTGCCGGGTAACGGCGAGGCGCCCTCGGCGCCGGTGTTCATCGATGGCGAGAAGGCGATGACGCTCCGCGGCGACAACATCGCCGACGAGTTCGTCGCGATCCTCGACCACTACGTCGAGACGCATTACGCGGCGCGGGGCGACTGACCGGATTCCGTCACGCCGCGCATGCCAGGTCGTCCGTCATCATGACGGGCCAGGCACCTTCGTAAAGGAGAGCAAGGCATGGCGAACACGGTTCCGCTCATCACCCTCAACGACGGCCACCAGGCGCCCCAGATCGGCTTCGGCGTCTTCCAGATTCCCGACGACGAGACCGCGAAGGCCGTCGAGGCGGCGCTCGGGGCCGGTTACCGGTCGATCGATACGGCGGCCATCTACAGCAACGAGAAAGGCGTCCGCCAGGGTATCGAGCGCTCCGGCGTGGCGCGCGGCGACATCTTCCTGACCACGAAGCTGTGGAACGCCGAGCAGGGCTACGACAGCACGCTGCGTGCCTTCGACGAGAGCCTGAAGAAGCTCGGCACCGACTACGTCGACATGTACCTCATCCACTGGCCCACGCCCCGGCGCGACCGCTACATGGACACCTGGAAGGCGTTCCTGAAACTGCGCGAGGAAGGCCGCATCCGCTCGGTGGGCGTGTCGAATTTCCTGCCCGCGCATCTGGAACGACTGATCGGCGAATCGGGCGTCGTCCCCGTCGTCAACCAGATCGAACTGCACCCGGACTTCGCGCAGCGCGAGCTGGTCGCCGCGCACCGCAAACATGGCATCGTCACCGAATCCTGGAGCCCGCTGGGCCAGGGCGGCGACCTGCTGAAGCATCCGGTGCTCGTGCGGATCGGCGAGCGCCTCGGCAAATCGGCGGCGCAGGTGGTGCTGCGCTGGCATGTGCAATCCGGCTTCATGGTGATCCCGAAATCGGCCACGCCGTCGCGCATCGCGTCGAACATCGACGTGTTCGGGTTCGAACTGAGCGCCGACGACATGCGGGCGATCGACGAACTGGATGCCGGCAACCGGATGGGCCCCCACCCGGATGAACTGAACTAGCGATCCATCGTCACGTCGATTTCGACGGGATACGGTGCCGGTGCCTTCGGAGGCGCCGGCAGGGTCCAGGTGGCGAACTGCCCGGCGAAGCAGCGTGCGACGGGCGTCGCCGGGCGCACTTCGACGCCGCTGCTGCGGCCCGTCGCGTCGACGTCGGCCACCAGTGTGAAAGCGCGCTTGTCGGCCGGCGCGTTGCTCGCGATGCAGTCCTTCAGCGCGTCCGTGGCGGGATCGCCAATACGGTCCCAGAGGGAGCTCTGCCAGGCCTTGCCGGCGGCGCCTTCCTCCAGCGCCTTCGCTGCCTGCACGCGGCCGTCGAACGTGTCGCCGGCGAGAGCGAGAGCCAGGGCGAGAAGCATGGGGATGTCTCCGTGAGGTCGTCGCGGGAGACTAGCAGGGAGGCGGCCGCTTCACATGGTCGCGCGTACGTTCGGTGCGGCAAGCGTCGCCGTCGCGGCGCATCCGGAGTCGCCATGCGCCTGCGCATCCTCGCCTCGCTCCTGACCCTCGCCGCCGCGTCGACGGCGATCGCGCAAACGACGCCCACCGCGCCGGCCGCCGCCAATCCGGCGGCCAAGCCGCGCAACCCCGCGGCCGCGCCGTCACCGACGCAACCGAACCCTGCTTCCGTCCCCGTGCAGCCGGCCTCGGACGCCGGTGCGACCGAGCGCGGCATGGCGCCGGTCGTCCCCGGAAGCCCTGGCGTGACGAACCGTGTGCAGGACGCGAACGCCAACGATCGCGACGCCCAGGGCCACCTGCTCGACCCGCATGGCAAGCCGGTGGGGCAGAAGGCGACGGTACCGGCGCCCGCAACCACGCGCTGAACGTCCGGACAGGAGCGATTCGTTCAGCCCTCCACGATCTCCAGATCCTCCGGCGACGTCGCGGCCAGCTGGGCCCAGTCGAGCTCGTTCTCGATCGCATGGAACACGTCGTCCTCGATCTCACCCGCGCGGCGCATGGCATGAAGCTTCTCGCGTCGCGCTTCGATGCCCTCGCGCTTCAGCGCGAAGATGCGTTGTTCGGCCTGGGGAAGGCTGCCCGACGCGATGGCGTCGCGCGCATCCGCGTACGACGTGCGCAGGTGTTCCGCGGCCTCCGATCGGTCGTCGCCGAGCGCTTCCTCCGCGGTGTCCAGCAGCGCCAGGCGTGCGCGCGCGAGTTCCTCGTCGAACGACTGGTCGGGGCCGAAGCGCATCCAGCGGACGAGCAAGGCGAGGGTGCTGCCCTGGAATACGAGGGTGCCCACGACCACGGTCAGGGCCGTGAGGACGATGAGGTCGCGTGACGGGAACTGGGCGGGCAGGGCGAGCGCGGTCGCGAGGGTGACCAGTCCGCGCATGCCGCACCAGGATGCGACCACACCCTGCTTCAGCGTGGGATTGTCACGACGGCGTGGCCAGGCGAGGTTGAGCACCCGGTTGTAGAGCATCACCCAGGCCACGCGGACCGCGATCACCACCGCGAGGGCCGTGCCGGCGAAGACGAGTGCCTGGGAGAGCTCGGCGCCGTGCATCTTCCCCACGATCGTGCGTGCCTGCAGGCCGAGCAGGAGGAAGGCGACGACGTTTCCGAAGAAGACGATCGCCGCCCATACGGAGTACGAGTGGACGCGGTCGCGCGGCGGCTGCTTCGACGGGAGGTGGTGCGCAACGACCATCGCGTACGCGACGACGGCCAGGATCGGCGACGCATGCAGTTCCTCGGCCACGACCCAGACGCCGAACGTCGCCGTGAATTCGAACAACGTCGCACCGAGCGTGCCGCTGAGCCGCGGCGCGAACACGACGTAGATGCGCCCCAGCAGGAAGCCAAGCACCAGTCCGCCGGGGATGGCCAGCGCCATGACCGGCAGCGTCTCCGCGAAGCCCTTTTCCGACATGCCCGCGGCGACGGCCGCCCCGAACAGCAGGAGGGCCACGGCATCGTTGAGCAGGCTCTCCGCGGTCAGCACCTGCACCGTGCGCCGGGGCAACTGCAGACGGGAAAGCATGGCCGCGGCGGCCGCCGCGTCGGGCGGCGCCACGATCGCGCCGAGCGCCAGGGCGACGGCCCACGGCATGCCCTTCCACGCGACGCCGAGCCAGGCCACCGCCAGCGCCGTGAGGATCACCGCCACGGCGGCCAGCGCCACCGTGGGTAGCCAGAATCGGCGCAGCGTCCGTAGCGGCATGTCGTAGGCGGCATCGAGCAGTGCCGGGGCGATGAAGAGCACCAGCGCCAGTTGAGGGTCGATGGCGATCTCGGGCGACCACGGCATCGCCGCAACGGCCAGACCGGCCGCGGCCAGCACGGTCGGATAGGGCAGGGAAAGCTTCCGCGAGAGCGGCAGCAAGGCGATGGCCAGCAGGCAGAGGAGCAGCATGCTCTCGAACAAGGCCATCGGCGGGCACCTTTCGTGGGAGGAGACGAATCAATAGCGCACGGCGCGTGACGGTTCCATACGGGTCGCACGGTCTTGCGCCGGTGCGCTACCATCGGGGGCGGGGTATCCCATTCGGGAGTGAGGATGAAACGAGCGATCGTCCTGGCCGTGCTGGCCGCCGGGATCGCCGGGTGTCAGGGCATGGCGGCGAAGATGGCCAGGCTCGATGTCGGTACGCAGCGTGACCAGGTGATCGAACGGCTTGGTCCCCCGGATTCCGATCGCACGATGATCGGCTTCGAAGTCATGAGCTGGCTCGACCGCCGTCCCGGGCGTTTCTCGTTGTCCCACCGCGATTACACGGTCGTCCTGAAGGACGGGAGGGTGGTCCAGTTCGGGCCGGGCCTGATCCGCCGCGACGGCAAGACCACCCTGCAGATCGAAACCGACGATCCGTGACGCGTCGCCGGGCTTCCCGGCGCAAAGCGACGGAAACGCGTACAAGCGTGAAAGGTGCCGCCGAGGCTAGGTTTTCTCCAGGCCTATTGCGGAGTCCACGCCATGTCCCCGACGCCTTCCTTCGCTGAGCTCGCCTTGGAGCTTCACCGCCTGCACGACGCCCGCGAGGCCGTCATCGATCGCGCCCTGGACACGCTCGAGGTCAGCCATCCACCGCTGGCCCAACTGATGCTCTCGTGCGTCGGGGATCGTCGCCGCGCCGCGCACTGGCTCGTGATGCCTCAGCGGGCCTTCGCCGGCCGCAACGCGTGCGACATGCTCGCCGATGGGGACGTCGAGGGCGTCTGGGAGCAGGTGGTGCTCAAGCAGCTGGGTATCGCCGCCTCGTTCTGACCGGCTCAGATCCAGTCGCGTTGGTGGTAGACCCAAAGCGCTACGTACTCCCGCAGACAGCGCGCCGATAACGTCAGCGCGTCGCGTCGCGGCAGCCAGGCCGGCGCGCCGGCCATCGCGCCATAGGCTTCCGGTACCGGCTCTGGCCATACGTCGAGGCCTTGCCGGCGGAAGCTCGCCGCCGCGCGGCGCATGTGGATCGACGACGTCACCAGCAGGATCGAGCGAACGTCGTGCGCGGCGAGCAGGGAGGCGGAATCGCGCGCGTTCTCGTGCGTGTTGTCGCTCGCGCCGTCGATGAGCAGCCGGTTGGCGGGAATGCCCGAGATCGCATAGCCCTCGGCCAGCGGTTTCGCCTGATCGCTGCCTGACACCAGGACCCATGACGCGCGGCCCTCGCGCCACAAGGCGAGGCCTCGGCCGGCGCGCGTCCTCGTGCGGGCCCAGTCGCGCACGGGCAACACGCCGCCGCCGAGCACCACGATGGCGTCAGCGCGCGGATGCGCCGTCTGGGGAGGCGTGGCGAGCCGACCGCGAAGCGCCAGCGCGAACGCGGGTGTCGCGGCGATCCACGCCCATGCGACGGCGACCACCGCCGCCGCCAGCGCGGCCTTCGGTCGGCGACCGAGCACCAGGCCCAGGCAGAGCAGGCCGAGAAGCAGGGCCTGGACCGCTGGATGCAGCAGTCGTGTGGCGATATCCGTCAGGAAGGTCACAGCCGGTTCCGTGCGCCGCGCGGGCGGCGTGCTATGCGTATGCGGAAGCATGGCGTAAAGCGGACGCCCGTGCCGTCGGTCGAACGGCATAGGCGGGCTGTCGGAATGGACGGCGACACCCATTGAAATGACGATACCGCTCGAGGAAGTCACAGGGGTGGGTGTTCGTCATGAAGCGTTGGAACGGTATCGTCATGCTCGTCGCGGTCGCGCTGCTCTCCGCCTGTGCCACCGGTGGAAACACCTCGCCGCCCCCCAGGCCGGACGCCGCCAGTCAGGCGGTCGACGCCTATCTGATCGGTGTGGACGATCAGCTGCAGGTGACCGTCTGGCACAACCCGGACCTGAGCGTCAGCGTGCCGGTGCGTCCCGACGGCAAGGTCACCGTGCCTCTTGTCGGCGACATCGCCGCGGGAGGCCGCACCACCGATCAGGTGGCGGCTGAAATCCAGCAGAAGCTGGGTCAGTACATACGGGATCCGCAGGTCGCCGTGATCCTCACCGCGCTCCGCAGTCACGAGTACCTCTCGCGCGTTCGCGTGACGGGAGCGGTCCGCAGCCCGATCTCCATTCCGTACCGGCAGGGCATGACGGTGCTCGACGCGGTGCTCGCGGCGGGCGGCACGACCGAGTTCGCGGCACCCGACCGCACCGAGCTCTACCGCCGCAACGACGCCGGCGCCACGCAGTCGTACGCGGTGCGTCTCGAGAAGATCCTCCAGCAGGGCGATCTGGCGAACAACTATCCCGTGCAGCCTGGTGACGTGATCACCGTTCCGCAACGCGCTTTCTGACCGATGCCGCCACGTGGCGGCGCGAAGGGGTTACTACGATGAGCGGGGATCTCGTTCCTTTTTCGGGCATGTTGCCCGCACTGATCGGCGAGGCGCGCCGGCGACGCGTCGCGATGGGCGTGATCTTCGCGGTCATCGCCCTGGTCGCGCTCGGCGTCGGCCTGGCGTGGCCGAAGAAATACGAGGCGTCGACGACGATCCTCGCTCAGGAGGCGAGCATCATCACGCCGCTGATGGAGGGCGCCGCCGCGGCGACGGGCAACAAGAACCGCGCGGGCATCGCCCGCGACGTGATCTTCAGCCGCAAGGTGATGGACGAGGTGATGGCGAAGGGCGGTTGGCTCGCGTCCAACCCGTCGCCGATCGAGCGCGACAAGATCATGGAAGGGATCAAGTCACGCACGAAGATCGTCAACAATCGCGAGAACCTGATCACGATCAGCTATTTCGATTCCGACCCGCGGCGTGCGTTCGAAGTGACGCGCGCGTTCGGACAGCTCTTCATCAGCGAGAGCCTCGCGTCGAAGCAGCGCGAGAGCCGTGAGGCCTACGAGTTCATCAACAGCCAGGTCGAAGCCTACCGGACCAAGCTGACGGACGCCGAAGACAAGCTCAAGGCGTACCGCGACGCCAACGCCGACGCGCGCCCCGGCAGCGAGACCGACACCAACGCCCGGATCAGCCAGCTGCGCACGCAGATCGAAAACAACCGCATGGACTACATGCAGAAGCAGTCGCAGGCGGCCGCGCTCTCGTCCCAGTTGAACGGCGAGTCCGAGGTCAACGCCGTGCAGACCGTCGGCGGCATCTATTCCACGCAGCTGGCCGACCTGCAGGGACAGCTCGCCAAGCTGTTGCTGAACTACACCGACGACTATCCGGACGTGGTGCGCCTGCGTCACCAGATCGAGGACGTGCGCAAGCAGGCGGCGACGGCGGACGCGACACGCGCCGCGGGCGGCGCCATCCCGCTCGACCACGCCGTGACGATGAACCCCGTCTACCAGCAGATGCGCCTGCAGCTGGCCGCCGTGCGCAGCGACGCCGCCGCCAGCGCGGCGCGGGTCGGCGCCAGCGAGCGGATGCTGCAGAACGAGCTCGAGCGCAGCAAGCGCATCGCCAATTCGGAGAACGTCACCGCCGAGCTGACCCGCGATTACACGGTCAACCGCGATGTCTACCAGGATCTGCTGAAGCGCCGCGAGAACGCCCGCGTGTCAATGAATCTCGACGCCGAGCAGCGCGGCCTCACGTTCCTGGTGCAGAACCCCGCCATGATGCCGCTGGTCCCCTCGGGCCTGCGCTTCATGCATTTCGGTCTCGCTGGCCTGGCACTGTCGCTGGCGATTCCCTTCGGCCTGCTGTTCGCCGTCGCCCGTTTCGATCCACGCGTCCGTTCGGTCGCGCAACTCGAGAGCGCCACCGGCTTCCCCGTGCTCGCGTCCATTCCGTTCTACCCGACTCCGCGCGACCGGCGCCGCGCGCACCTGCAGAACATGATGATCGTGCTGATCGTCGTCGGGGTCGCCGCCGTGTACCTCCTGGTCTTCTGGCTGAGGATGAAGGGCTGAACCATGAACAAGCTGGCTGCTGACAACATCGAGATCGGCGACGTGGTCGCCCCCCACCACGGTGACGCGCATGGCGCTCCCGGTCATTCTATCGCCCGGATGCGGGAGGCCGGCGGTTCGCTCGCGCCGCTCGACTGCGAGCGCAAGCGCCTGATCCATCGCGAGGAGTCGGTCCGCCAGCACTCGGACGCGTTCCGCGGCATTCGCACCCGCTTGCTCGAGATGGCGGGCGACAGCAACTTCGTCACGCTGGTGGTCGCCGTGAGCCCACGTTCCGGCAGCAGCTTCGTGGCGCGCAACCTGGCCACGGCGTTCGCGTTCGACGAATCGAAGACCAGTCTGCTCGTGGACTGCAACCTGCGCTACCCGAACCAGCACCGGGCCTTCGGCGTGGAGCCGAGTTCCGGCGGCCTGATCGACTTTCTCGAACATCCGTCGCGCGGGATCGCGTCGATCATGTATCCCACGGGGGTGCCGCGCCTGCGCCTGATCCCGTCCGGCAAGTCGCGCGAGAACAGTGGCGAATACTTCTCGTCGTTCCGCATGCGCGCGGTCCTCGACTCGCTGCGCTGCCGCTACAGCGACCGCTACCTCTTCCTCGACGGCCCGCCGGTCAAGGGATCGCCGGACGCGCGGATCCTCTCCGATCTCGCGGACTTCGTGGTGATCGTGGCGGGCTACGGCCGCGACACCCCGGCATCGATCAACCAGGCGGTGGCCAATTTCGATCCGGCCAAGCTGGCCGGGGTGGTGTTCAACCAGTCGCCGTGAGCTGGGCATCCCGGTGCGCGACCGGCAGGCGCGTACCTACAGGGGAATCAGGAGGGATCATGCCGGCATCATCCAGGCTCGCCCGCGCGATCGTGATCGCGCTCGCCGCGTCACCCACGGTGACGCTGGCGGGCACGCTGGACTATTCGCTTTACGCAGGCCTCGAGCACAGCAACAACATCGCCCTGTCGTCCACGCGACCGATGTCCGAGAACGTGCTCGTGCCCGGCGGGACGTTCACCTTCACGCAGATGGGCTCGACCTTCCAGGCCAACGTCGCGGGCACGTTCGAATACCGGAAGTACCTCGAGAACCGCTTCGACTCGCAGGCCCAGACCCAGATCGCCGGGCAGGGCAACTGGACGATCGCGCCCGACCGCCTCGACTTCTCCATCGAGGACTACGCGGGTGTGCAGCCGGTGGACCAGCTCGCCAGCGACTCGCCGGACAACCAGCAGCAGACCAACGTGATCGTGCTGGGCCCTACGCTGCGCATGCGCTTCGGGGACGCGGCGCGCGGGCAGTTCGAACTGCGCTACATCAACAGTTACGCGTCGCGCGTGGACGAGTTCGACTCGTCGCGCGGACTGGCAGCCTTCCGTGTCTTCCGTGACCTGAGCCCCACGGACCAGCTCTCGGCCAACGTCGAGTTCCAGCGGGTCGATTTCGACAACCAGCCCAACGACGCGAACTACGATCGCAAGGAAGCGTTCGTGCGCTATACCAGCACGCTGGCGCGCTTCAACGCGGACGTCATGGTGGGCGGATCGCGGCTCGAGTTCGATGGCGGACGCACGACGTCGGCGCCGCTGGCGCGCGTGAGCATCGGCTGGCAGCCGACGCCACGCAACTCGCTGACCCTGGCGGGTACCTACCAGTACGCGGATGCCGCGCAGGACATCATCACGACGCCCGGCGTCTTCGGCACGCAGACCGTGTCCGACCGCGTGGAGGCGATCGATCCCTTCGTCAACACGTCGGGGTTCGGTGGCGGCAACGCGGGCATCAGCACCGGTAGCGCGGTGATCGGCTCCGAGGTCTACAAGGAAAAGCGTGGCGAGGCGATCTGGAACTGGCGCGCGGAGCGCTGGACGGTGACCGTGTCGCCGTCCTTCAGCAAGCTGCGCTACATCGACGACCAGACGTTCAACCAGACTGATCGCGCGGTCAGCGTCGGTATCGGTTACCGGCTGCGGCCGACCCTCACGCTGAGCGCGTTCGGCACCGTCGACCGCCTCACCTACGACAGCCTCGACCGCAAGGACACCACCGTGCGCCTGGGGCTGGACCTCACGCAGCAGGTCAACCGGCACTGGAGCTGGCATGTCTCGGTCGCCCGCGACCGACGCAGCAGCAACGCGGTGGGACAGGACTATCGCGAGACCGCGTTCTTCGTCGGCGTGGTGTACAGGAGATGAGCATGCGACCCGATTCCGAAACGCCTTTCTTCTTCGGTGCCGACGGGGGGCTGTTCGGCATGTTCCACGCGCCGGCGCTTCCGGCGCGACGCGCGATGCTGATGTGCCCGCCGCTCGGGCAGGACCTCATTCGCTGCCACCGCGTGTACCGGCAACTCGCGCAGGCGCTGGCGGCGCAGGGCGTCGCCGTGCTGCGATTCGACTACCACGGGACCGGCGACTCCGCCGGTGCCAGCGTCGAGGTCGACTGGGATCGATGCGTCGCGGACACCGTGCTGGCGGCCGCGGAGCTCCGCACCCGTGGCGGCGTCGACCGGGTCGTCGCCTTCGGCGCGCGGCTTGGCGGCAGCATCGCGCTGGCGGCCGCCGGCCAGGCGCGTTTCGCCGAGGTGATCGCATGGGACCCGGTGCTCGATGGCGGTGATTACGTCGCCGCGCTGGACGCCATGCAGGTGGCCCTGCGCCAGGATGGCGAGCGCTTCAACGCCCCGCGCAGCCACGCCGATGTCGCGGCCCAATGGCTGGGCTTCGATGTCGGCGACGGCCTGCGACGGCAGCTCGCCGCGTTGCGCGTCGATGCCACCGAGGCGCCGACGCTCGTCCTCGACTCCATGCCGGCGTCCTCGGGCGCTCGGTGGGAACGCATCGTGACGGCGCGCGGCCGCGTCGCGACGATCGCTCCGCCGACGCCGTGGAACGACCTCCGGCGGCTCGAGGCCGCGATCCTCTCGCCGCCGCTGATCCAGGCCGTGACCGGCCGCCTGAAGGAGATCGCCTGATGAGCGAGGAAGCCCATCGTTTCGGCCGCGGTCGTCACCTGGTCGGCATCGCCGGCGTACCGTCGGGCACGCGCGGGGAGACCGGCGTGATCGTGCTCAACGCGGGCCTGGTGCACCGCATCGGGCCGTTCCGTCTGCACGTGGAACTGACCCGTCAGCTCAACGAGGCCGGGTATCCGACGCTGCGCTTCGACCTTTCGACGCTCGGCGACAGCACGGCCACGGGAGGCGGCCAGACGCGCGCGCAGCAGGTCTGCGCGGATCTGGACGACGCCATGAACCTGCTCACGGAACGTGCGGGCTGCGAGCGCTTCGTGTTGGTCGGGCTCTGCGCGGGCGCGCAGAACGCGCACATCGTCGCCGCCCGGGATCCGCGCGTCTCGGGCGCCGTCTTCCTCGACGGCTACGCCTACCGCACGCTGGGTTACAAGCTGCGCCATTACCTGCCGCGCATCGTCGATCCGGCGCGCTGGGCGCGCGTGCTCCGGCGCCGGGCGGGGGGCGGTTCCGGCGAAGCCAGGGCGGCGGCCGAACCGATCTTCGCCGTGGCACCCGCGCCGCGCGAGGAAGTGATCGCCGACTTCACCGGCATGGTGTCGCGCGGCATGAAGCTCTATCTCGTCTACTCCGGCGGCATCAGCACGCACTTCAATCACGCGCGCCAGTTCCGGGAATGCTTCGGCAAGGTGATGACGCATCCCTCGGTGACCACGCGCTACGTGCACGAGACCGACCATACCTACATCCTCACCGGGGACCGCGCGCGCCTGCTCGATGGCATCGGTGGGTGGCTCACGCGCAACTTTCCTCTGGCGACGGCCGGGAGGCACGCATGAATTCGGTTCTCGTCACCGGCGGTGCCGGTTACATCGGCAGCCACACGGTCCAGCAGCTGGTCGAACGCGGCGACCGCGTCGTGGTGATCGACAACCTCTCCACGGGATTCCGCGAAGCGGTGCGCGGCGCGTCGTTCGTCGAGGGCGACGTGGGCGATGCCGAGCTGGTGTCGCGCGTGCTGGAAGCCCACCGTGTCGACGCCGTCCTGCATTTCGCGGCGCATACGGTGGTTCCGGAGTCGGTGAGCGATCCGCTGAAATACTACGGCAACAACACGGGCAACACGCGCAACCTGCTGGCCTGTTGCGCGCAGGCGAGGGTCGACAAGTTCATCTTCTCGTCCACGGCGGCCGTCTACGGCACGACCGACGCCGGTATCGCCGACGAGGACACGCCCACGCGACCCATCAATCCGTACGGGATGTCGAAGCTGATGTCCGAGACGATGCTGCGCGACTGGTGCGCGACCGGTGCGATGCGCCACGTCATCCTGCGCTATTTCAACGTCGCCGGCTGCGATCCGCATGGCCGTATCGGTCACTCGACGCCGGAGGCGACGCTGTTGGTGAAGGTGGCCTGTGAGCACGCCGTCGGCAAGCGCCCCAGCATCTGCATCTACGGCACCGACTACGACACGCCGGATGGCACGGGCGTGCGCGATTTCATCCATGTGGAAGATCTCGCCGCGGCGCACCTGCGCGCGCTGGATCACCTGCGCGACGGCGGCGACTGCCTCACCCTCAACGCGGGCTACGGTCATGGGTACAGCGTGCGGCAGGTCATCGACGCCGTCGCTCGGGCGGCGGGGCGGCCCCTCAACGTGCGCGAGCTGCCGCGCCGTCCGGGGGACATTCCCCAGCTGATCGCGTGCAGCGACCGGCTGCGCGAGGTGCTCGGCTGGACGCCGGGCTACGACGATCTCGACACCATCGTGGGCACCGCGCTCGCATGGGAGCGACATCTGGCGGGGCACGCCTTTCCCACCGCGTCGGTGGCATGAGCGCTCGTTCGCACGCGTTCCATCGGCGGCGCCGGCTTGCTCCGTGCGTCGACGGACCGCCGCCGTCGGCGCTGTCGCGCCATGTCCTGACGACGCTGGCGTGGTTGCTCGCGCTGGCCTTCTGGGTCATGCCGGGCCACGCGCGCGCGGACGCCGCCCCCGACCGCGCGATCGAGGTTCGTCGCGTGGCGGGGAAGGGCGACCTGCTGCCCGTGACGCTGGGCATTCCGTTTCCGCCGGGGATGCTGCACGAGCCCGGTGAACTGCGCATCCGCGACGCGAAGGGGAACGACGTCCCCGCGGCGGTGACGGCCACCCTGACCTGGCATGTGCGCGATGGCGGCATCCGTGCGGTCCGCGTGCAGTTCCGGGGAGCGCCGGGCACGTACCGGTTCGCGGTCGAGGCGCCACGCGCGAGCGACGCGCGCGGCTGGCCTTATGCGGACGGGCTGGTGGATGGCCGGCCCGCGGCGCTGGCGACGCTGACGCCGGGGTGGCTGACGGCGTCGTTGATCGCCGGACCGCAGTCGGTGGCCGCGAAGGACGAACCGTATGCGCGCTATGTCGACGCCCAGTTCCGCTGGGCGCGACGGCTGCCTAAGGACGACACCACCGCGTGGCTGTTCGACCGACCTTCGACGCTGTTCAAGGCGTACGTCCGCACCGGCCGCGCGGATTACCTCGAGGCGGCCGAGGAGAGCTACCGCTGGTACATGGCCGGCATCAAGCGGGACGGCGTGCCGGTCAGTCCGTCCTGCGCCGGTGGTTGGCTACCCGACGGCAAACCCTGCGACGTCAAATACGTCTACATCGAGCCGGTGCTGCTCGCCATGGGCCTCACGGGCGACGATTCCATGCACGACGCCGCGACCGTCGCGAAGATGGCCGATCTATGGAACAGCGGCGGATGGAACGGGCCGCCCGGTCCCTACACGTCGCCGCGCGACTATTTCACCGAACGCCTGGCGGGGCTCGGCCTCGTCGAAACCGTCGCGGCGTACGAACTGACCGGCGACGCGCGCTATCGCGAACGGATCGCCGCGCGTGTGGGCTGGCTTTACGACCACCAGCGTGCCAACCCCGACGGCCTCGGTGACGACGGGTCGTGGCGCAACAGCTGGAACATCCATGAGAACGATCCGACCGGCGCGAACGACGTGCGCGGCGCCTCGCCGTGGATGAGCGAGAACATCGTCGACGGGCTGTGGCACGCATGGCTGGCGACCGGCGATCCGCGCATTCCCGGGATGCTGGTCGACTTCGGGCGTTACCTCGAGGCGTATGGCTGGATCGATCCGAAGCTGCTCGTGTCGCCGCACGACTGGCGCAACGGGTGCTCGGGCCCCGACGGTCAGATCGCCTGGTACTGGTCGTCGTCGAAGGCGACGACCGAGCAGCTCTCGAAAATCCAGGAAAGCGAAGGCTGGTACAGCGACGGTCACACGGTCGAGCTGGGGCTCGCCGTCGCCGCGGCGCGCTACTTCGAGACCGATCCGAAGCGTGCCGCCGCGCTGACGAAGCGCTTCGACGCGCTCTCGTCGTCGTACGCCACCGAGTGCGCGGCCATCTCCGACACGTTGCGCCGCTTCAACTGGAACAACCGGGGTGCCGGCGTCGCGCAGTGGATGATGGCGCAGCCGGCCGGGGCCGGAGCCCGCGCGAAGCGGCCGGAGGCGGCGCCATGAACCGCCGCGTCGCCGTCCTGCGCAGCATCGGGATCGTCACCGTGTCGACGTACATCGAGTACGCACTCGGCCTGTTGATGAGCGTGTGGATCGCGCGGTCGCTGGGTCCTTCCGACTTCGGCCGCTACGCCTTCACGGTCTGGCTGTGCGGCTGGCTCATCGTCTGCTCGAACCACGCGCTGACCACGTCGTCCACGAAATTCATCGCCGAGGCCGACGGCATGGGCGATCCGGCGCTCGCTTCGCACCTCGCGGCGCGCTTCTCGCGCATCCAGACGTGGAGCTCGCTCGTCGTCATCGCGCTGTTCGTCGCGTTCGGCTGGATCTTCCAGCCAGCGGAGTGGGATCGCTCACTGTTGCCGGTGATGGGTCTGGTGGTCGTCGCCGTCGTCGCCAAGGCGAACTACGCGATGCTGGTGGCGATCGGAAAAGGGCAGGAACGGTTCGAGCCGGAGGCCGTGGCGACCGTGATCGGCGGCATCCTCGGCATGCTCCTCGTGCTCGCGGCGATGGTCCTGCATGCGGACCTGGTCTCGTTCGTGGCGCTGTTCGCCGTGGCGTGCCTCGTCCTGAACCTGATCAACCGCGTCGCGTTCCGCCGGTTGTGCCGGCCGTACGCGCCGGGGCCGGTTCCGGCGTCCGTGGCGAGCCGGGTCAACCGCCACCTGCGCCTGACCGCCGCGCTCGTGCTGATGGGCTCGTTCCGCGTGGGGACGATCGAGGTCTTCCTGCTCAGCACCTTCACGGGATCGGTCGCGGTGGGCTACTTCGCGATCGCGGGCACGCTGACGCGCGGCGCGGTGCAGTTGTTCTCGGTGGGCCTCACCTCGACGCTGCTGCCTTACATGGCCAAGACCTACGGCGAGAGCGGCACCGCGCGCGCCGCGCGTTTCCTCTCGGAGGCGACGCGTTTCTACTGGGCCGTCGGCATCGCGATCGCGGGCCTCGGGCTCGTCACCACGCCGGAGATCGTGCGGCTGATGTACGGCACGCGCTACGTCGACGCCATCCCCGCGATCGAGGCGACGCTCGTGCTTGGCGGCCTGTTGCTGATCGGTAACGGCATCGCCGCGTTCCAGACCGTCGTCGACCGCCAGGACGACCGCATCCGCATCGCCGTGGTCGCGCTCGCCGCGAACGCCGTCCTCGGCATCGCCCTCATTCCGCCGTTCGGTCTGGCCGGCGCGGTGCTCACCTATGCCGGTGCACGGGTCGTGGAGATGGCGCTGGCGGTCCACTACCTGCGCAAGGCGACTCGCGGCGGCCTGCCTGTCGCCGCGATGACCCGCTTGTTCGCCGTGGGCCTCGTCGCCACACTCGCCGCCTGGGCGGCGACGGCGGCGACGCCGTCGCGTCTCGGGTTCCTCGTGGGCGCCGGCGTCTTCGCCGCCCTCTACGTTCCGGGCAGCATGCTCGTCCGTTACTGGACCGACGAGGACGTGAGCCTGATGACCGGCATCGGCCGGCGCCTCGGTCCGCCGGGCCGGGCGCTCGTCCGTATCCTCGAACTCGTGCATCCGCCGGTGGCGAAGGCCAACCCATGAACTACGTCTGTTCGACCCTGCATACCCTGGACGCGCTCCGCGCCGTGCGCGACGAACTCGCGCGCGTCGCCGAGATGGAGGGCGCGGCGAGCGGCATCGTCCAGCATCCCGACTGGCTCGCCTTCGAGGTGACGAGCCGGCACGACGGGACGACGCCGCACATCGTCGTCGTTCGCGACGGGACGGGAAGGGTGGTCGGCTACGCGCCGCTTCTCGCCATCGACCACACCGCCCGGCTCGACGTCGCGGGCCGCCGGGTGAGCCTCTACCGCGGCGCGGCGCTTCGCGTGCTGGGCGGCGGCGTGGTCGCGGCCGACGCCGACCGCGCCACCGTGGAGCTCGTGGCGGCGCGGCAGCTCGCGGGCGATCCCGCCGTGCGCGTCGTGCGTATCCAGGAGGCCGACCTGCCGAATCGTTTCGCCCGCGTGCTCTCGGCGAGCGGCGGCGGTTTCCGCACCGTCTCCGCGCACCTGCTCGACCAGGTGCACTGGTCGATCGGCCCGCAGGCCTCCGCGGAGGCCTGGCTCGCAGGCATGGACAAGAAGAAGCGCGGCGACCTCACCCAGCGCGTCGGCCGCGCCTATCGCAAGCTCGGCGGCGACGCGGCACTGCATGTGTTCGAGCGTGGCGAGGACATGCCGCGCTATTGCGCCCTGATGAACGCGCTGTACGCGCGGACCTGGCACCACGCCGACCTGCCCATCGACTGGGAGGATCCGGAGCGCGTCGCGCTGTTCCGCCGCCTCGCCGACGCGGGGCAGTTGATCGGCCATGTCGTGCTCCGCGAGGGGCGGCCGCTCGCGTACGTGCACGGCTATCGGCTCGGCGATACCTACCTCGTCGACGACCTCGGCTACGACGACGAGGTGGCGAAGGTCGGGATCGGCTCGGTGGCCGTCTTCCAGGCGGTGCGCGGTTTGCTCGACCGCTTTCCGGGAGGCCGCGTGAGCTTCGGGTACGGCGACAACCAGTACAAACGGCTGCTCTCGACGGAGGCGACGCCGTGCGGCTCGCTGTACGTGGTCCGGCCCATGCGCGCGACCGCGGGATTCCGTGTCTATGCCCCCGTGCGCTGGCTGTATCGCGGCCTGCATCGCGTGCGTGACGACGTGCGCGCGCGGCGGCAGGGCGAGGGTACCCGTCGGCCGGATGGACTAATCCACCGGGTTATGGGCAAGGCCCGTCCCGCGGCGCAAGCTCGGGCTGTCCTCACCGACCCGGAACGCGAATGAACGTGCTAGTCGACTCCAGGCCCCATCAGGACGCCACGGCGCGGATGCCGCTGATCCGCGGCATCCTCGAGGCCCGCTACAAGCGGCGGTTCTTCGCGCACCGCGAGCTGGCATATCACCTGTACCGCGGCGTCTACGACTCGTTCGACGACGCGCAGGCGAGCATCCCGCCAGGGAACGCGAGCGGCTACGACAACAGCGAGTCCGCCGATCTGTATCGCGAGCGCACGCGCCGTGTCTTCATCAACGACTACCCGATGATCCACTGGCTCGGCCGCTTCTTCGCCGAGGGCGCCCGCGACGTGTTCGACGTGGGCGGGCATATCGGCATCGCCTACTACGCGTACCAGAAGTACCTCGGTTATCCGGCGTCCCTGCGCTGGACGGTGATGGACGTGCCGGCGGTGAACGCGGCCGGCGCCGCCTGGGCGAAGGAGCACGACGCGCCGGGCCGACTCGGCTTCGCCGACGACATCGCCAGCGCGTCGGGTGCCGACGTGCTGTTCGCCGCGGGTTCGTTGCAGTACCTGAGCTACTCGCTGGCCGAGGCCCTTGCCGCCATGCCGCGCCGGCCGCGCTTCCTGCTGCTCAACTCCGTGCCGGTGCACATGCGCCAGTCGTATTACACGGTGCAGAACATCGGGACGGCGTGTTGCCCTTATCACGTGACGGCGGAACGCGAGTTCCTCGGCGGCCTCGCGTCGCTGGGCTACGAGCTTCAGGACCGCTGGGAGAACCCGCAGCGCTACTGCATCGTGCCGTTCCACCCGGAACTGTCGCTCGACCGCTACTTCGGCTTCGCCTTCCGCCTGACCACCTGACCAGCGTCGCTGTAGGAGCGGACCTGTAGTGTCCGGGTATTTCTGGACCACCGAGTAGGAGCAAAATCTCCTGCGAGGTGATCCATGGGATACAAGAAGATTTCGTCGGCTCTGAAGGCCGAAGCGGTCCGACTGGTGGTCGAGGCGGGGCATTCCCCGCCTGAAGCGGCCCGGATGATGGGTATTGGCCCGACGGCGCTGCGTCGTTGGGTCGAGCAATATCGGGAACGACAGGCCGCCATGCCGTCCACGACGGCAGAGCAGCAGCTCCTTATCGAGCAGTTGCGAGGCCAGCTGGAGGCATCGGAGAAGGCGCGCGCGGCATTGGCTGAGGAGCGCGACGTTCT
>NZ_FODZ01000004.1:392891-487633 GCF_900110505.1 Luteibacter sp. UNC138MFCol5.1 | reverse complement strand
TAAGCCGGGTCTGATCGTGCACACCGATCAGGGGTGCCAATACACCGCCGATCTGTTTGTTGCTCATCTGGCCGAACACGGCGCCATCCAAAGCATGAGCCGCAAAGGCAATTGCTGGGACAACGCCGTGGTCGAGCGGGTCTTCCGGACCCTGAAACACGAATGCCTCGGTGAGGAACGCCTGCCGCGGGAAATGACTCGCGTGGCGGTCATCGACTATCTGGCCGGCTACTACAACCACGAGCGTCTACACTCGACCCTCAACTACCTTCCGCCAGCAGAATTCGAAGCACTGGCGGCTCAATGCTCCTAGCTCGTGGTCCAGGAAAGTCCAGCCACTACAACCTGGCCGCGACAGCTCTTCGCGAAGAGCGACAGGTCCTGGATGCCTCGCGAAAAGCTGTCGCGGCCAGGTCCGCTCCCACACCAGGTCGGCAGATCAGCCGGCGCCCCTCCGTCGCTCCAGCGCGTCGTACATCACCGGCAGCAGGATCAGCGTCAGCAGGGTCGACGTGATGAGGCCGCCCACCACGACGGTGGCGAGCGGACGCTGCGTCTCCGCGCCGACGCCGGTGGAGAGCAGCATCGGCACCAGGCCGAGGATCGCCACGCTGGCGGTCATCAGCACCGGCCGCAGGCGCAGCGTCGCACCGCGCAGCACGGCGTCGCGCACGCTCGCGCCGTCACGGCGCTGTTCGTTGAAGAAGCTCACGAGCACGATGCCGTTGAGCATTGCCACGCCGAACACGGCGATGAAGCCGATGGCCGAGGGCACTGAGAGGTACTGCCCGGTGACGTACAGGCCGACGATGCCGCCGATGATCGCGAACGGCACGTTGGCGAGGATCAGGCCGGCGTGCCGCAGGGAGTGGAAGGCGGTGTACAGCAGCACGAAGATGAAGAAGATCGTGACCGGCACGATGATCGCCAGACGCTTCAGCGCGCGCTGCTGGTTCTCGAACGCGCCGCCCCACTGCGTGTAGTAGCCGGGCGGAAGCTTAACCGCGCTTTCCAGCCGCGCGTTCGCCTCCCGCACGAAACCGTCGATGTCGCGTCCGCGCACGTCCATCTGGATCACCGCGTAGCGTTGCAGCTGCTCGCGGCGAATGAACGAGTAGCCTTCGACGGCGTCGACGTCGGCCACCTGGGACAGCTGCACGAGGGCGCCCGAGGGCGTGCGGATGGGGATCCGTTCGATCGCGGGCAGCGAGGCCCTGGCCGCGTCGTCGAGGCGCACGCTGATGTCGAAGCGACGCACGCCGTCGAGGAGGGCGCCGATGGCCTCGCCGCCGATGCCGTTGCGCACCACCGTCAGCACGTCGTCCGCGTTCAGGCCGTAACGCGACAGGGCGTCGCGATTCACGGCGATGCGGATCTGCGGCTTGCCGATGTTGGCCTCGAGCTCCAGGTCGGCCACGCCGGGGACGCCGGCAAGCGTGTCCTTGATCCGCGCGCTGAGCCGATCGAGGGTCGCGAGATCGTCGCCATACACCTTCAGTGCGAGCGTGGCGCGGACGCCCGACATCAGTTCCTCGATGCGCATCTGGATTGGTTGGGTGTAGCTGACGGCGGCCGTGGGAAGCAGGTCGGTCAGTTCGGCCTGCATCGCTTCCTCGATGCTTTCGAGCGTCTGCCCGTCGCGCCAATGGTCCTTCGGCTTCAGCGGCGTGTAGACCTCCATGTAGTTGACGTCGGCCGTTTCGCCTTTCTCCGCGCGACCGATCATGGCCAGCGTCGTCTCCACTTCCGGGAACCTCGCCTTGATCCGCTCGGCCACGCGCCGCGAGACGTCGATCGATTCGTCGAGCGACGCGGACGGAATCGACGTGATGCGCCACATGATGGCGCCCTCGCGCAGCTCCGGCATGAATTCCTTGCCGAGGAAAGGAAACAGGGCGAGGCTGCCGAGCAGCGCCGCGACCGCGACGCCCGCGACCGTCCTGGCGTGGGCGAGCGCCCAGCCGAGGAGGCGGGCATAGCGGCGCTTCAGCCAGTCCACCAGGCGCGTGTCCTTTTCCGCGCGAGGCTTGAGCAACAGCGCCGCGAGGACGGGTACCAGGGTGAGCGAGAGCAGCAGCGATCCCGCCATCGCGAAGCCGATGTTGAGGGCCATCGGCCGGAACATCTTGCCCTCGAGGCCCTGCAGCCCGAACAGCGGAAGGAACACGACGATGATGATGACGATCGCGAAGGTGACGGGGCCCGCCACCTCGCGCGCGGCGGCCAGCACGGCGGCCGTCCGGTCCGCCGGTTCGCCACGTGCCTCGCGCTCGGCCATGATGCGGAACGCGTTCTCGACCATCACCACCGCGCCGTCGACCATCATGCCGATCGCTATCGCGAGTCCCGCCAGCGACATGAGGTTGGCCGAAAGGCCCGCCTGCGCCATGCCGATGAACGCGATCAGCATCGCGAGGGGCAGGGTGACGACGACGATGAGCGCGCTGCGCAGCTCGCCGAGAAACAGGAACAGTACGACGGCGACGAGGGTCGATCCTTCGACGAGCGCGCGCACGGCGGTGCCCACGGCCGCGTCGACGAGTCCGGTCCGCTCATATACCGGACGAATCGCGACGCCGGCGGGCAAGGCACGCTGGACCACGTCCAGCCGCGCCTTGACGGCGTCCACGACGGTGCGGGCGTTCTCGCCGATGCGCGCCAGCGCCTGTCCCATGACGACCTCCTTGCCGTCGCGGGTCACGGCGCCGGTGCGGGGCGCGCCAGCCTCCGTCACGGTGGCGACATCGCGCACGCGCACGGGTGTGCCGTCTTCCGTCTTCAGCACGATGGCGCCGATGTCGTTCGCATCGCGAACGAGTCCGAGACCGCGAACGAGGTATTGCTCGCGGCCCACGTCGATGAAGTTTCCGCCGACCTGCGCATTGTTCGCCTCGAGCGCCTGCATCACGTCGCGCAAGCCCAGCTCGTGCGCGATCAGCCGCAGCGGATCGATCCGCACCTGGAACTGCTTCTGCCTGCCGCCCCACGACGTGACGTCGTCGACACCCGCGGCCGTCCGCAACACGAGGCGAACGGTCCAGTCCTGGAGGGTGCGCAGGTCCATGTCGTCCGGCGCGCCTTTCAGGCTTTCATCCGCGCGCTCCACCGTGTACCAGAACACCTGGCCCAGGCCCGACGTGTTCGGCCCCATCTCCGGCTTGCCGTAGCCCGCGGGGAGCCGGTCGCCCACCTGCTGGAGGCGCTCGTTGACCAGCTGCCGCGCGAAGTAGACATCCATGTCGTCGTCGAAGTAGACGGCCACGTACGACAGGCCGAACAGGCTCACCGAGCGGATCTCCGTCACCGAGGGCAAGCCCGCCAGCGCCGATTCGACGGGCGTCGTCAAGAGCTGTTCGACGTCCTCGGCGGCCAGCCCAGGCGCTTCGGTGTACACGTTCACCTGGACGGGCGTGACATCGGGAAAGGCGTCGACCGGCAACGTCATGGCGGCGCGGATGCCTAGCGCCGCGATCGCGAGGAACGCGAGGATGACGAGCAGCCGGTACTTCAACGAGAGTTCGACGATCCGTGCCAGCATCAGTGCTCTCCCAGCTGCGAACGCAGCAGCCGCGCCTTCAGCGCGAACGCGCCCTTGCTCACGTAAGCGGTCCCTGCCTTCGCGCCCTCGCGGATCTCCGTCCAGCCGCCGCGCGTGTCGCCCGTCCGCACCGGCACCGCCTCGAACTGCCCCGGCTTCGCGCGGCGAACGAACAGCGTGGGCTGGTTCTGCAGCAGCACGATGGCGTCGGCCGGCACCGCGAGGCGACGCACCTGGGAGGCGAGCGCGATGCGTGCCTCGACGAGCTCGCCGGGGTGCAGCAGGTCGTTCTCGTTGTCCACCTGGATGCGTACGTCGACGGTGCGGGTCTTCTCGTCCGTCTGGTGCGATCGCTGGATGACCTTGCCCGGAAGTTCGCTTCCGTGGGCGACCACGACGACGGCGTCGCCTTCCTTGACCTGCTCAGCGGCCGCGGGCGCGAGGCGTGCCTCGACCCACACCGACGACTCGGACACGAGCGTGAAGAGCGTGCGGCCCGGTTCGATGCGCTCGCCGACGAGGAACGCGTCCGTCGTCACGCGACCCGGACCCGGTGCCACGAGCTCGAACGTGCCGTCGGCGGCCGCCGAACCGCGCCGGAAGAGACGGGCGATCTGGGCGTCGGTGAGGCCATACGCCCTCAGGCGCGCGCGCGCCTGGTCGCGCTCGATCAGCGCCTCGTTGTAGCGACGGGCCGAGACGGCCCGCTTGCCCAACGCGGCGACCCGGTTCCAGTCCTGCGTCGCGACGACGAGCCTGCCCTGCGTTTCGGCGACGTCGACGCTGGACAGCACCACGAGAGTGTCGCCCGCCGCGACCACGTCGCCGAGCTTCGCCCTGCGCGAGACCACCTGCGACGCCACGCGCGGCGATACCAGCAGCGTGTTGTACGCGTCGACGCGCACCTCGCCGGGCGCGTTCACTTCGTCGGCGACGACTCGCGGCGTCAGGGATTCGATCACGATGCCGGCGTCGCGGATCGCCGCGGCGTCGAGGGTCAGCGGATCGTCGGCCGGTTCATGCGCGGCATGCGCGGCACACGAGACGAGGCACAGCAGGATGGCAAAAAGGCGGACGTTCATGCGGAAGGTTCCTGCGAGGTGCCGTCGATCCAGACAGTCAGTCGGCCGGCGGCGGCGAGATAGTCGAACCAGGCCTGCCAGGCCTGGCTTTCCAGCGCGAGGCCGGCGAGCGCAGTGTCGAGGCTCTGCTTGAGTTGCACGAGGTAATCGGACGTTCCGATCTCACCCGCCTGCCACAGACGGCCCAGGGTGTCCGCCCGCTCGTCGAACGCCGCGGCGCGGCTCTGCCGGAAGGCCACGCTGGCGTTGCGCAGCGCCTGGTACGTGGCGCGGGCCTGCACGAGCGTCGCCTCCGATCGCAGCGCGACAGCGTGACGGGACGCGAACGCGGCATCGGCGTCCGCGCGCGCGGCGGCGACGTCGGCACGTCCGCTGTTCAGCAGCGGCAGGGGCACGGCCACGCTGAGTCCCACGACGCGATCGGTGCGCGGTCCGCTGCGGACGCGACCACCGGTGAGGCTGACGGTCGGATCGGGCAGACGGGCGCGCTGCGCCACCGTCACGCCGGCATCGGCGCGATCCTGCTGCGCGCGCGCAAGGCGCAGGTCGGGGCGATCCTCGGCGTCGGCGGGCACCACGGCCGCGCCGTCGGGGAGTGTCGAACCCGACAGGTCGGCCGCTCGGCGCGAAGCGCCGCCGTCGATCGCGGCCATCGCCGCGAGCGCGCCGGCCTCCTGGCTCGCCAGCGACGCCTGCTGGATCTCGGCCTCGCCGAGGGCCAGCGCCGCGAGATCGCGTTCCGGCGCGCCGATGTCGCCAACGCGCAGGCGCTGCTCCGCGAGTTCGTCGAAGCGCCGCATCAGCGCGACGCGGCGCTCGCCCAGTGCACGTTGTTCGCGCGCGTACGCCGCGCCTGTCGATGCTTTCAGCCAGTCGGCGGCGACATCGCGACGCGCCACAGCGAAGGCCGCTTCGCGCATGCGCACCTCGGCATCGCCCTCCACCATGCGAGCGCGCCGCTTGCCGGTCACATCGAGCGCAAGGCTCGCGCCGACCGTCCGCCGGTCGACATCGGCATTTTCGCCCTCGAACTGGATCGACGGGTTGTACAACGGCTGCGCGGCGGCATCCGCGCGCGCGAGGGCCGCGCGCCGCTCCGCGTCGGCTCGCCGCACCTGCGGGCTGGCCGCCCAGACCTCGTGGATCGCGGCGCGAACCGCGACGGGCGCCGGAGGAAGCGACACGGGCGTCGCCGAAATCGCGGCGACGAAAAACGCGCACACGGCGCCAGCCGGCGCGGCACGATGAAAAGCCATGGAACGATCTCCTGAACACCGAACACGGATCGGCGCGGCCGCTCACGCGACCGGCACCGGACGAGGGACGGAATCAGGCGATCGGAGGGCGCAGGAGGGATTGGCGGAACGCGGGCGTGGGCGCGTCGGGAAGCGCCGCGCGCAGCGGCGACGGCGGCACCCCGAACGTCGCGACGCTCACGCTGCTGGGTAACGCCACGGCATGCGCGCAGCTGCAATGGCAGCCGCCACCTTCACCGGCGAGGCAGGCATCGCCGTCGCCATCCGTCGCATCCGCGATGGCGACGACGGCGGTCCCCGCGTCCGCGGCGAATGCGACGCGCGGCCCGTCGAGCACGCACGCGGTCGACATCGCCACCTTGAACAGCAGCACCGCAAGCGCGAGCACCCACACGCCGCGATGGCGACGGAGGCGGTCGAACAAGGTGGAAGGGCGGCGCTGCATGCCGGGGATGCTAGTGGAGGCGGTGCATGTCGTGCAACGCGGCGGACACGCGTGCGGCGAGGCGAAGAGCCGTCGGCCCTCACCCTCGCCGCTCCGAGTTGCAGCGACGGTGCAGCCGGAGCGGCGAGGCTGGCGACCGACGGCGCCCTACGCGACGCCCGTGACGCCATGGCGGCATCGACGAAAGCGCTACACGACCGCCAGCGACGGTGGGACCTCCACCTTGCCCGGCTTGCCCAGTTCGAAGTCGCGGTACCGGCCGGGATCGCCCGTCATGCCTGCCTCGGCGGCTTTCGCGATGTTGTACATCTCGCGCGCCGTGACGTAGTGGAGCACGTGGCGCCGGCCGTCGTTGTACGCCGTTTCCAGGTAGGTGTGCATGTCGTCGACGGGCTTGCCGAGGAGGGTGTCCATGTCGCGCTCCTGCGTGCCGTGGGTGTGCACCTTGACGAACACCCACTCGGGGCGGCCTTCGACGTGGATGCCAGTGCGTACCCATTGATCGACGCGGGTCTTCGTTGGCGGGCAGCCGCGGCGGACATCGGCGTTCTCGATGCGCGGAATGATGCCGAAGCGGCGGTCCTTCCAGTTCAGGCCCAGCGGACCCTGGATGATGAGCAGGTCGCCGGTGGGCGCGCCGCCGACGCGCATGGGCACGCCGGTGTCGTGCGACTTCGGCTTGTGCGGGTCGTCGGTGGCGTAATAGATCGCATTGGAGAGGCGGGTCTGTGTATCGCTGGGAGCCGAGGGCAGGGTGAAATCGGCGTAGCAGCCCAGGTCGCGCAGCAGGACCAGCTCGTTGTCGATGCCGCACCAGCGGCCGTCTTTCCGCGAGTTGTCCAGGCACCAGTTGCCGTGGATGAACGCGAAGCGCAGCTGGCCTGTCACCGGATCGCGCGGGAGCGCTCCATGCTTCTCGTGCAGCAGGCGGTTGAAGCGGTCCATGGTGACGACGAAATTCTCGGGCGTGTCGTTGTCGTGGTGCAGGTGGATCTCGATCTCGCCGAAGCCGTCGGCGCAGAGCGCGGCGATCTTGTCGAGGTGTTCCTCGACGTACTCCTCTTCGGGGTAGAAGAAGCAGTGCTGCGGCATGATGCCGTCGGCGTCGCGATGGCGCGACGCCATGGCCCGGTATTCCGTGCACCAGCGGTCGACGCGACGGCGCTGCGTGTCCATGTCCACGCGGCCCCAGTTCGGCTCGAAATGGTCGACGAAGCAGAACAGCACGTGCACCGGCCTATCGACGCGCGGCGGCTTGCGCCGGGTGAGGTAGCCCCAGAGCCAGTACTGCATGTTGCGCGCGCGGATGGCGACGGTGAGCGCCGCGGCGGCGAGCACGAGGAGCACGAGCAGGGTGGCGACGATCACGCGTTGGCTCCGGTCGGGACCAGCGTGAGCAACTGCTCGGCGTTGTTGCGCCATTGCCGCTCGCTGGCGATGTAGTGTCGCGCGGCGTCACCCACGCGCCTGCGTTCGTCGGAACGCTGCGCCAGTTCGAGCACGCGCTCGACACAGGCCGCGGCGTCGCCACGCGGGAACAGCCAGCCCGTGTGGCCATCGGCGATCACCTCGGCCACCGGTGCGTAATCCGGCGCGACCACGGCGACCCCCATGCCCATGAACTCGAACAGTTTCATGGGAGAGCCGTAGTGGTTGGAATTCGGCAGGACGGCATAGTCCATGCAGGCGATCCAGCTGGCCACTTCTTCGTGGGGGACACGGCCCGGCAGCAGCACGCGGTCCGCGAGGCCCCGCGCGGCGATCAGCGTCCGCACGGCGGGCAGCGTCTTGCCGTCGCCGACGAAGACCAGCGCCAGATCGGGGACCGCGTCCAGGCGGTTGGCGATGGCCTCGACGAATCCGTCGACGCCATGCCAGTGCGCGAACGCGCCGATGTGGCCGCACACCGTGCGGCCGGTGAGTCCGCGCTGCGCGCGAAGGCGCTCCCGATCGAACTTCGCCGGATCGAAGCGCGGCAGGTCGACCGCGTTCGGGGAGACGACGCTCGGCGCGATGTCGCCGTAGGCCGCTTCGGCGAGGTCGCGGAAGTACGTCGAAATGAACACCAGACCCGTGGCGTGGCGCAGGCACCAGCCCTCGATGCGACGCGCGAGGCGCTTCATGGTGAGGGGGCGGACGCGGTCGACGAGGGCCGAATCGTTGATTTCGAGCACGACGGGGATGCCGCGTCGGCGGGCCATCCAGATGGTCGCGAAGAGGAAGAGCGAATAGCGCTCGTAGATGAGCTTCGGCGGGGCGGCGCGCCAGGCGCGACGCATGCGTAGCATCGTCACCGCGTTGTAGAGCAGCTCGAAGAGCTCGAACACCACGCCGGGCAAGCGGGTGACGAGGCCGGCGAGGCGCCCGCGACCGGGCGTCGCCGTGGTTTCGGTCTCGCGTTCCGGATCGGCGCCGGGGAACGACATGACGTCCACGTCGTGGCCGAGCTCGCGCAGCGCGCCGACGATACCGCGGATGTGCACGCCTTCGACGTGCCGGCCGCGCGTGCGGTGGTGGTAGAGGATCCTCACCGGGCGCTCCCGGGCAGCGCGGCGAAGCGCATGCCCTGCGCGAGCCACTCCGGCAGCAGCACGTCGAGCGCGTCGGCGGCCTTGTCGCTGTCGTCGTGCATGAGCACGATGTCGCCGGGCGCGGGCGGATCGTCGCGCAGGCGGGCGATCAGGGCCTCGACGGGCCGGTCCTGGTAGTCGAGGCTGTCGTACGACCAGTACACCAGGCTGCGCTTGCGCCTCGCGAAGTGAGCGAGCAGCTGCGCGCCGACGTAACCGTGCGGCGGTCGCATGCGATGGTGGGGACGGTCGTCGAACAGGCGCAGCAGGGCGTCGGTACGGTAGACCTCGTCGAGCTGCTTCGTGAGGTTCATGTTGTCGAACGACCAGTGGCTGTACGAATGGTTGCCGATCATGTGGCCCTCGGCGACGATCCGCTGCACGATTTCGGGGTACTGCTCGATCTTCTCGCCGACCAGGAAGAAGCTGGCCTTGACCTCGTGGCGGGCGAGCGTGTCGAGCAGCTTCGGAGTGTGGCCCGGTTCGGGGCCGTCGTCGAAGCTCAGGTAGCGCAGCGCGGCGTCGCGCGTGCGCGTCATGACCAGCCTCTCGGGCAGCAGGCCGAGCAGGTCCTGTCGTTTCGGTTTCCAGTTCATGCGTTCGCGCCAAGATGGGCTGGGGACCCGGCGGCGACACGGCCGAGCATACGCTCCAGCCGGTCGATGTTCTCGTCCCAGCGGAAGGTGGCGGCGTGCGCCGCGATCGCCGCGGGATCGAAATGTCGTTCGAAGGCTTCGACCAGCGCCACGCCGAGCTCGTGCGGCTGGTGCGGCGGGACGAGGATGCCCGCGTGCGTGGGCAGCACCTCGGGAATGCCGCCGACGCTGCTGGCGACCACGGGCGTGCCGCAGGCCATGGCCTCGAGGATCACGTTGGGCACCCCTTCGTTGTGGCTCGGCAGGCAGAGGACGTCGGCGGCGACGAACCAGTCGGCCAGCGCGGCATGGTCGACGGCGCCCGCGAAGCGCACGGCGGGCGCGCAGCACAGCGACGCGGCGCGGTCTTCCAGGTTCGCGCGGCACGGACCGTCCCCGACGTAGACGAGGCGTGCGTCGTGGTGGCGCCTGACCAGCGCGGGAAACGCTTCGATGAGGTCATGGCAGCCCTTCGTCGCCTTCAGGTTGCCGGCGTACAGCACGACGGGTACCTCGGGCGGCAACCCGAGACGCGCGCGCGCCGCGCGGCGGTCGCCACGGTGGAAGAGCTTCGTGTCCACGCCGTTGTAGATCGCCTCGACCGCTTCGCGGCGCGCGCCCAGCGCGTTGGCCTTGGCCGCGAGCGCGCGGCTGACGGCGATGATGCCGCCGGCCCCGCGCAGCGCCGAACGGATCTGCGGGCGGCGCAGGCGCGATTCCGCCTGCACGTTGAGGTCGCTGCCGTGCACCTTCACCACGTAGGGAATGCCGAGAAGCCGTGCGACCCACGCTGCGCCGGCGGCGTCGGGATACGCCCAGCTGGCGAGCATCACGTCGTAGCGGGCCCTGCGCAGTTCGCCACCGCGCTGCCACATCATGCAGGCGAAGAAGCAGAAGGCGTTGAGGAAACGCGCGAAGCCGGGTGGGTGGTAGAACGTGAAGTGATCGGCGCGGACGCCGGGGACGCGCACGTCTTCCTTCGGACCGCCCGCGCGTTCGCGGAAGTCGACGGCGGTGAGCACGTCGACGTCGTGGCGGTCGCCGAGGCGCTGGAACTGCTGGCGGTTGAACGCGCCGCGGCGCGGGTCCCACGGTGTGGGGAAGAGGTTGGTCACCACGAGGATTTTCATCGGGTGGTCTCCATGTCGCCGAAGTAGAGCTGTCCATAACGCGCGGCCATGGCCTCCATGGAGCCATGCGTTTCGACCCATGCGCGCGCGGCGCGCCCGAGCGTGTTCGCCCGGGTCGAGGCGTGCAGCATCTCCAGGATCGCGGCGGCCAGCGCGGGCGGGTCGCAGGGCGGCACGAGGCGTCCGGTGGCCTCGTCGCGGACGATCTCGGCGTTGCCGCCGACGTCGGTGGCGACGATCGGCAGGCCGGCGGCGCAGGCCTCGAGCAGCGCCATCGAATAACCCTCGGTCACCGACGACAGCGCGAACACGTCGAAGCCCTGCAGCAGTTCCCGCACATCGTCGCGGTCGCCGAGGAAGTGCACGCAGCCGGCGACGCCTTCGTCGAACGCGGCGGCGCGCAGCGTCGCGCGCAACTCCCCGTCGCCGACCAGCACGAGCGCCGTGTCGGGCCGCGCGTGGCGGACGATGCGGAAGGCGCGGATCAGGCTGGCCTGGTCCTTCGCCCAGTTGAGGCGGCCGACCGTGCCGATGATCCGCGTGCCGGACGGCACGCGGATCATGTGCGCGAGGCGCTCGTGCATGGCGTCCGACGCCGTGTCGAAGCCGTCGAGCACGATGCCGTTGGGCACCACGCAGGTCTTGGCCGCCGGTGCGATGCCGCGACGCACGGCGTCGCTGCGGGCGGCTTCGCACACCGCGACCACGGCGTCGGTGGCCTTGAGCGCGCGGCGGAACAGCCATTCGCGCCGGCCAGGCTTGCGCTGGGCACCCATGCCGTGGCGGGTGTTGACGACCTGGCGGATGCCCATGCCGGCGCTGGCGAGCACGGCCTGGTAGTGCGCCACGGCGTTATGGGTATGCAGGACCTCGGTGTAATGCCCCGCCAGCGCGGCACGCGCACGGCCCAGGGCGCGCAGGTCGAAGCCCTTGCGCTTGTGGCAGGCGGTGACCGGCACGCCGAGCGCGTCCAGTTCCACCGCCAGCGTGCCGCGCTCGAACAGGCAGACCACCTGGACCTTATGGCCGAGGCGGTGCTGTTCCTTGACGAGATCCAGCACCATGCGTTCGAGGCCGCCGCGATTCAGGTTCTCGACGAAGTGGGTGATGTTCACGGGGCCAGCTCCGAAACGGTGACGCGCAGCTTTCCGCTGCGGGTCAGCGGGATGTCGTCGACAAAGTGGCAGTGCAGCTCGGCGCTGTCGCCCAGCACCCGGGACACCTCGCGACGGATGTAGTCGAGCGAGGCGTCCTCGAAGCCACGGCCGCGCACGATGGAGAGGTCGAGCCGGTCGAGCCGGCGCTGCACGAGCTGGAAGCGCGCGAGGCCTGGAACGTCCTTGAGCATGTGCGGAAAAAACTCGCCGGGAAGGACGTGACCCGCCGGCGTGCGGATGGCGTCGAGCTTGCGCCCGTCCACGGACGCAAGGAGCGGCAGGCCGCGTCCGCAGGGGCAGGCGTCCGTCGCATGGGTGGCCATGTCGCCGTTGACGTAACGGATGAACGGCATGCCGTAGTTGAAAAGATCGGTGATGGCGACCTCGCCGCTGCCCGCGTGGATGGGCATGCCATCGGGGTCCAGCGTTTCGACCAGCAGGTGGTCGGCGTTCACATGAAGCCCCTGCCGGTGCTCGCATTCGGACGCGATGAGCATGAACTCGCGGCATCCGTAGGTGTTGAACGCCGGCGCGCCGAAGGCCTTCTCGATGATCTCGCGCTGGAACGGATGCAACGCCTCGGCCGCGCCGATGATCGACGCCGGGCGATGCACCTGGCGCCCGTTCGCGAGCAGCCACTCGGCGAGGCGGACCAGCGGCCCCACGTAACCGACCACGACCTCGGGGCGGTAGTCGTCGATCGCGTCCGCGTAATCCGCCATGGTCGACTCGCTCATGTGGAAGCTGTCGAGCAGGCGGCGCGCGAAGACGGCGTTGTACACGCGGTCCTTCATCCGGTGCGCGACGCTGCGCTGGCCGACCGCGCCGCCCCACAGGAACAGCGTGCGCCGGCCCATGCGCGAACCGGCCCAGCCGTAGCCGCGCCACATGACCGCCACGCGGCGATCGTTGCTTTCGCGCGTGAAGCCGAAGCGCAGCGGTTCGCCGGTGGAGCCGCCGGTGGCCTTGTATCCGAGGCTATCCTTCAGCGACGTGGCCTTGATGTCCTCCGCGTTGTCGCGAATGTCGGCCTTCGTCAGCACGGGCAGGTGCGCGTAGTCGTCGAGGCTGCGGATGTCGCCGGGCGCGATGCCGGCCTGCGTCCAGCGACGGCGGTAGTAGGGCACCTCGCGCCAGCACCACTCGAGCAGGCGCTTCAGGCGCTCGAACTGCAGCGTCCGCACCTCCGCGGGCGCGAGCCACTGGTCGCGCTCGTAGCGATGCATGTGCCGCGGCGTCTCGCGACGGCGGAGGCCGCCTTCGTAGGCGGGCCAGAGGACGTGGCGCAGCAATGTCTCGTAGGTCTTCATGTGGTTCGCAGCAGCACGGCGACGAGGACGAACAGGCCGAAGACGCCGCAGGCGCCCGCGGGCACCCAGCGCCAGCCGCCGTCGGAAAGGCGGAACGCGGGCAGGTCGGGCCAGCGGCGGCGCGCGCCGACGTAGTGGCCCGCGACGAGGGCGGCGATGAGGTAGAGGACGACCATGTAGCTGCGGCTCAGGAAGAACGCGGCCGCGAACAGGCCGCACAGCGACAGCAGCAGCGTCAGCGCCATCTGCCGCTCGGTGGTCCACTGCGCCTCGACGGTCGGGTCGCCGGACGGCACGTGGCGGTGGCGCACGATGGAGAGCATCATCCAGAAGCCGTAGCCGACGAAGGCGAGCCACAGCACGAACCCCGCGAAGCCGGTTTCGGCGAGGACGAGCACGAACGAGTTGTGGGCGGTGAGGTCGTTGTACTCGGTGAAGTTACCGGCGCCGACACCGAAGACGGGATTCTCGCGGAACATCTCCAGCCCCGCGTACCAGGCGTCGACACGGCCGGCAGCCGATTCCTCGCCCGCGTCGAGCTCGTCCATGCGCGACGAGAGCAGCTTCATGGCGGCGAGCCCGAGCACGCCGAGCGTTCCCGCGACCACGATGCCCTTGCGGTACCAGAGGTAACAGCCCGCGACGACCAGCACGGCGAGCATCGCGCCGCGCGAATTGGTCAGGTAGGTGCCGTAGAGCAGCAGCATCGCGGCGCCCAGCCAGACGAAGCGCATCGCGCCGGCGCCGCGGCGGCCGAGGAACACGGCCATCGGCAGCGTCGCGGCGAACAGCAGGCCGAGGTCGTTGGGGTCGTTGAAGATGCCGACGTACTGGATGCGGCCGCCTTCGCCGAGTGGGATCCCGGTCCAGCCCATGCCCGTCTTCGCCTGCTCGACGCCGTGCAGTGCGAGCACCGACGCGCAGGCCACGAAGACGACCATGGCGATGCGCACCCGTTTCTGGGTGCTGCACGCGGCACCGAACACGAAGAAGGCGATCACGACGGGACCGAAGCGGGCGAGTTCGTCGACGGCGCCGCCGCTCCACCCGTTCGTGACCTGCGAGATCATGAGGATCAGCAGGAACGCGGGAAGGATGACGAACTGCGGCGCCTCGAACGTCTTCGCCTTCGACGCGAGCCACGCGACGAAGGCGAGCATCAGGACGACCGGGAGGATCGGTACGGTGTCGAGACCCGGCACGTAATCCTGCGGCCGGATGATCGTCAGCACCACATAGAGGAGGATCAGGGGGAACATGGTTGCCCCGCCGGTCCGGTGGCCTGGTGGGCCGCGGTGGGATAGCTCATCAGCTGGGGCAGGGCGAGCATCGCGGCGAACCAGCCCGGGCCCATGTTGCTCTCCACCGGCAGGCGATACAGCGAATAACGGTTCTCGCTGGGCTCCGCGTTCGTGCCGCAGACGTAGCTGCATGCGAGCTGGAAGCCCGCGTTGCGGGTGGCGTCGACGACGGCGTCGTTATAGGCGCGGTCGCCACCGACCGGGTAGGACATCAGGATGGCCGGATTGCGCAGCTCGCGATCGAGGGTGGCTTTCGATTCGCGGATCTCGCGGACCATCTCGTCCTGCGGCAGCCGCGCGAGCATGCGGTGGTGCACGCCGTGCGACCCGAATTCGAGTCCCGCCGATTCCATCTCGCGCGCCTGCGCCCAGGTCATGGGCCGGCAGTCCACGGGCCGCGCCTGCGCGGATGGCATGTCCCACTCCGCTTCGAGCCTCGCGATCATCGCGGACTGGCCGAAGGCGTCGAGCCACTTCATGCGCAGCAGCACGTTGCCGGCGATACGCCGGCGCTGGGCACGAACGGACGGCAGCGCGATGTCGATGCCCAGCTCCGGCAGCACCAGCCGCTCCGCCCGGGTCAGCAGGATCATGTGGACGAGCCAGTCGTACGCGTACGGCCGGCCACTGTCGATGTGGCCCGTGGACACGAAGAAGGTGGCGGGCACGCCGACCTCGTCGAGAATAGGGGCCGCGATGCGATAGTTGTCGTCGTAGCCGTCGTCGAACGTCACGGCGACGGTGTCGGGCGGCAGCGCCTCGCCGGCGTCGAGCGCGGCGACGATGTCGGTCAGGCGCATCGGCCGGAAATAGCGCTTGATCCGCAGCATCTGCTCGCGGAACTCCGCCGGTGGCGTGCTGATGAGCTCGAGGTCGAACTCGTAGGTGTCCGGATCGGGCAGCGGCATCACGCGGTGGTAGGCGAGGATGCGCAGGTCGCGCTGCCACCAGGCGCGGACGCGCTGCAGCGAATGCAGCAGGCCGCTGGAATAGCACAGTTCGCCGAGCCGGCCGCGGATGCCGGGCGCGCCGCGCGTGGTCATGTCGTTCACCATAGATGGAGCCTGCGGTTGCGTGCGAAGGCGAGGAGTGCCTGGGCGGCGAAGAGGTTGAGGTAGAAGAAGGCCACGGCGATGCGCAGCGGCAGCAGGCGACCGAGCGGCGGGCGAAGGCGTGCGACGCCGACGAGCAGCAGGCCGCCGACCAGTCCGCCGAACGCCAGCGCGTACATCGGATGGCGCGTGACGAGGAGGCCGCTGCTGACCGTCAGCGCGACGATGAGCCAGGGCGCCAGCAGGCGCAGCACCTTGTGGCTGACGAAGCGGAACCAGAGCGGGTTCGACCACGGCGCGAGGAGCCAGGGCGCCAGCTGCATCAGCTGGAAGTTGCCGGCGAGCGTGCGGATCTTCCGGCGCCGTTCGTCCTCGGGCACCTGCGACGGCTGGTCCCACGCCATGGCCCTCGGTTCGAACACGACGCGCTTGCCCTGCGCCGCGACACGCATCGGGACGAGGACATCGTCGAGCACAGTGCCCGGTGGCAGCGGACGGAACAAGGAGCGGCGCATCGCGTACAGCGCGCCGCTCACGCCGATCGTGGAGCCGGACAGGCTCTCGGCATGGCGGATCGTCTTTTCGTAGCGCCAGTAGAAGTCCACGCCCTGCGCGAAGCCGGTGCGGACGTTTTCCATGTGCAGCTCGCCGCCCACCGCGCCGACCGTCGGATCGCCGAGGTTCGCCACCAGTTCGCGGAGCGCTACGGGAGAGAGGCGTTGCCGGATGTCGGTGAAAAGCAGGACGTCACCGGTCGAGGCCGCCACGGCGTCGTTGAGGCACTCGGCCTTGCCGCGACGTTCCGGGTGCTCGATCACGGTCAGCCGCGGATCCGTCGAACGGCGTGCCATCCCGACGGTGCCGTCATGGCAACCGTCGCAGACGAGGACTATCTCCACGAGTTCCGAGGGGTAGTCGAGCTGGCGCAGGTTGACGAGTTTCGCGCGCAGGTAGCGCTCGCCGTCGTGGACGGCGACGACGATGCTCACGCGCGGCAGGATCGCCTGCCTGGCGACCGGCCGCGGACGCAGCCGTGCCTGGAGCCACACGATCAGCGGATAGCCCACGAAGACGTGGACCAGCAGCAGCGCGGACGTCCAGCAGACGAACCAGGCGATGTGGGTCATGTCGGCGTTCCCCCCGGGCGCCCGCTCAGCCGCGCCCGAGGAGGCGGCTGAAGAGGCCGCGCTTCGGTGCGGCCGTCGGAGCGGGCGGTGCGACCGCCAGCTCGGCGGCGAGCGTGCCGAGCGTGCCGTTCGCGATGTCGAGCAGGTTCAGCTGCACGCCGGTGAGCTTCTGCACGCGCGCGGCCATGTCCACGGCGAGGAGCGAATGGCCGCCCACGTCGAAGAAGTTGTCGCTCGTGCGCACGCGCGTCATGCCCAGCAGCTCGGTCCATACGGACGCGAGCAGCCGCTCGCTCTCGCTGCGTGGCTCCGTCGTTTCCACTGCCGGGCCGCCGTGGCGTGGTTCCGTCGGCGTCGGCAACGCGGCCGTGTCGATCTCGCCGGTCGCGAGCAGCGGAAGCGCGTCGAGCATCACGAGGTGCGCGGGCATCGACCACGCCGGCAGCCACGACGCCAGCGCGGCACGCAGACCGTCCGCGTCCGGCGGATTGCCCGGCGCCCCGACCGCGTACGCGTCGATGCGCGGAAGACCGTTGGCATCGGTGCGCGCCACGGCGAGCGCGCGCACCACGCCCGCCTGGGCGAGCAGGAGCGTCTCGATCGCCGACGGCTCGACATCGAGGCCGTGACGGCGCAGGCGGCGATCCGCGCGGTCGAGCACGTGCAGCTGACCGTCGGCGAGCCAACGACCGCGGTAGCCGGTGCGCTGCAGCCGGTCGTCGCCCGGCTGACGTTCGCCGATCGCGCGGTGTCCGAAGGCCATGGCGAGCGTGGAGCCCGCCACGGCGACGTCGCCGGTCGCGCCGATGGGGCAGGGTTCGCCGGCGTCGTCGAGGATCCATAGTTCCGTGCTGGCGACGGGACGCCCTTCGTGCAGCGCGCCGGCGTCGCCGTGCAGGCGGCCGCAGGTCGCCACTGGCGCGGACATCGTGTCGCCGAACAGGGTGAAGAGCGCCCGCGTGGTCGCGGCGAGCCGCGTGGCCAGTTGCGGCGTGGGCGTGCCGCCCTTGGCGACGGCGACGAGGCGATCGTCGCCGTTCCAGCCGTGGTCGATCAGCGCCTGCCAGGTTTCGGGTGTCGCGGCGAGCAGGTCGAGGCCGGTTCCGGCGCCATGCTCGAGACGGTGTTCGTCGTGCACGACCCAGGTGGCACCCTGTGCCAGCGCGAGCAAGGGCTCGATCGCGGACATCGGATCGGAGGCGAGCGCGTCGCCGGAAATGCGCTTGCCCGCCTCGATGCCGAGCGCGTCCGCCAGGCCCTCGACGGTGCCGGCGAGCGCGCGGTGCGACAGCGCGGCGCCACGCGCCCTGCCATCCGGACCGGGAACGTAGAAGGCCACCGCCGGCGTGTCGGGATCCATCGCCGTGCGCGCGAACCCGTCGACGATCGCGCCGTCGAGTTCGGCATGGTCCGCGTCGAGCCACAGCGCGCAGGCGCGCGGCCAGTCCAGGGTCGCTTCGAGCGCCGCGTCGCCGATGAGCACGGTCATGCGCGCGTCGGCGAGGATGTCGCGCAGGCGCGCGGTCGGGTCGGCACGGTCGAGAAGGAGCGCCGTGCCGCCGGTCATCGCGATGGCGAGCAGGCCGGCGATGCGATCGCTGCCGAGCTCGACGCACAGGCCGACCACCTGGCCCGGTGCGGCGCCTCGCTCGCGCAGGAGCACCGCCATGCGCGTCGCGCGGCGGAGCAGCGACGCGTACGTCGTCTCGCGCGAGCCATCGACGACGGCCACCGCGTCGGATGCCACGGCGGCGCCCGCCGCGGCGCCGGCTTCGACCATGGAAACGAGGTCTTCCGGCAGGCGTCCCGTCGCGGCGCCGGCATTCCAGTCGCGCATGCGCTCGCGCTCGGCACGCGTGGCGGCCGTGAGCGAGCCGACGGCGATGGACGGGTTCGCGACGACCGCCTGCATCATGCCGAGGTAACGTTCGCGCATCATGCGTGCCGTGTCCGCGCGCAGCAGGTCGGCGTTGTAAGTGACGCCGCCGACCATGCCGGCGTGACCCTCGAGGAACCACAGGCCCAGGTCTTCCGTGGCGCCGCTCTGGAACAGCAGGATCTGTTCGTGCGCCAGTCCCGCCCAGTCGACCACACGCTGGCGCGCGTCCTGGAACGAGAACAGGGCCTGGTAGAGCGTGGCGCCCGCGCCCTGGCCGACGCGCAGTTCGCGCTGCAGGTATTCCAGCGGCACGTCGGGATGGCCGAAGGCCTCGATCGCCGTGCGCTTCACGTGACGCACGAACTCGAGGAACGACAGGGCGGGATCGACGCTGACGTGCAGCGGCAAGAGGTTGTTGAAGTAGCCCATGACCGATTCGACCTCGGTCTGGTTGCGGCCGCGCACGGGGGTGCCGACCACGAGCTCGTGCTGGCCCGCCGAGCTCGAGAGCATGGCGTAGTACAGCGCGAGCAGCGTCATGTTGAGCGTCGCGTCGGCCTGGCGCGCGACCTCGTGCATGGCATCGGTCTCTTCGCGCGACACCCGGATCCACTCCGTGCGGCCGAGGCCCGACATGCCGGGGCGCCGCGGATGATCCGTCGGCAGCGCGCGCACGTCGCCCATCTGCGCGAGGCGTTCGCGCCAGAACGCCAGCTGCGTCTGGAACGCCGGCGATTCGAGCCACTGCGTGTGCCACTCGGCGAAATCGCCATAGGTGACCGGCAGTGGCGCGAGCGGCGAGGGCTGTCCCGCCGTGAACGCGCGATAGAGCGCGGAGAGCTCGTTGTAGAGGATGTCGAACGACCAGCCGTCCCAGATGATGTGGTGCGGCATGAAGAACAGCGCGTGCTCGGTGTCCGAAAGACGGAACATGCGGGCGCTGAAGAGCGGCGCCCTGCCGAGGTCGAACGGCGTGTCGGTGAGCTCCTGCAGGCGCTGCATCAGGCGCGTCTCGCGCGCATCTTCCGGCAGGTGACTGAGGTCCTCGGCCGGGAAGAGCGGATACTCGAGCCGCGGCGCGACCACCTGCACGATCTCCTTGCCGGTGTCGTGGAACGACGTCCGGAGGATCGGCTGGCGCTGGATCAGCGCCTGGAAGGCCATGTCGAAGGCCGCCTCGTCGAGCGCGCCGCGCAGGCGGTGCGCGGACGGCGCGTTGTACGTCACGCGGCCCGGATGCATGCGCTCCAGCGCCCACAGGCGGCGCTGCATCAGCGAGAGCGGGGCGTGGTCCTGCGCCGCGTCGTCGCGATGGCCGATCGGGGCGGTCGCTGGCGCGGTGCCCGTGGCGACCTGCGCGCGGATCGCGGCGGCGAGCTGCTCGACCGTCGGCGCGTCGAACAGCGTGCGGAACGAGAGCGTCACGCCGAACTCGCGGTTGAGACGCGCCGTCAGCTGCGCGGCGAGCAGCGAGTGACCACCGAGCGCGAAGAAGTCGTCGCGGATGTCGAGGTCGGGGAGGCTGAGCACCGTTTCCATGGCGGCGGCGACGCGCCGCTCGTCCTCGTTGCGCGGACCGATTCGCTCGCCGGATGCCGACATCGACTGGGCGATCGGCGGCGGCAGTGCCTTGCGGTCGATCTTGCCGTTGGGCAGCAGCGGAATCGCGTCGAGCACGAGGATGTGCTGCGGCACCATGTAATCGGGAAGGCGCGCGCGCAGGGCGTTGCGCAGCGAGTCCTCGTCGGGGATCGCGCCGTCGCGGCCCACGACGTAGGCGACGAGACGGACGTCGCCGGGACGATCCTCGCGGGCCATCGCGACCGCGCGCGCGACCGTCGGCACGTCGGCCAGGACGCTTTCGATCTCGCCCGGCTCGATGCGGTAGCCGCGCACCTTCACCTGGAAATCGAGGCGGCCGAGGTGCTCGAGCAGGCCATTGCTCAGCCAGCGACCGCGGTCGCCGGTGCGGTACATCCGCGAGTCGGGCGCTTCCGACCACGGGTCCGGCACGAACTTCTCGGCCGTCAGCTCGGGACGGTCGAGGTACCCGAGGGTGACGCCGGCGCCGCCGATGTGGATTTCGCCCGGCACGCCGAGCGGGCAGTGGTTGCCGCGCTCGTCCAGGATGTGGACGGTCGTGTTCGCGATCGGCCGGCCGATGTAGATGCCTTCGCGCGGATCGGACACCCGCCAGTAGGTGGAGTACACCGTGGTCTCGGTCGGACCGTAGCCGTTCCACACCTCGCCGCAGCGGTCGAGCAGGGCTTCGGCGAGGTCGACGGGCAGCGGCTCGCCGCCCGAGACGGCGCGGAAGGCGGGACGGCCCTGCCAGCCGGCATCGACCAGCAGCCGCCAGCCGGCCGGCGTCGCCTGCATCATCGTGGCGTCGCTCTCCTCGATCAGGCGGCGCAGCTGGCCGCCGTCGCGCACGTCGTCGCGCCCGGCGACGACGATCTCCGCGCCGCTGGTCAGCGGCAGCAGCAGTTCCATGAACGCGATGTCGAACGACAGGGTGGTGACAGCCACGAGGCGATCGTCGGGTGCGATGCCAGGCACGCGCTGCATGCTGGTGAGGAAGTTGCCGGCCGCGCGATGCGGCACGCGGACGCCCTTCGGGCGCCCGGTCGATCCCGACGTGAAGATCACATAGGCGACCGAATCGGGCGTCGCGGCGCGGCGGTTGCGTTCCGGCCGTTCGAACGAGGCGCGGGCGACCTCGTCGCTGTTCAGTGCGAGGACGCGGTCGGCGTCGAACGCGAACGACAGTGGCGCATCGTCGTCGACGACCAGCGCGGCGAGCGCGGCGTCCTGCGCCATGAAGGCGAGGCGGTCGGCGGGGAACGCGGGGTCCAGCGGCACGTAGCCCGCGCCGGACTTCAGCACGCCGAGGACGGCGGCGACCATGTCGACGCCGCGGCCCAGCGACAGGCCGACGAGCTGGCCGTGACCGACGCCACGCGCGCGCAGCGCGTTGGCGACGCGATTGGCGCGCGACTCGAGCGCCGCATAGGTGAGGGCGCGGTCGGCGTGGCGCACGGCGGCGCGATCGGGCGCGCGGTCGGCCTGCTGTTCGAAATACTCGTGCGCGAGGCGCAGTTCGGGGAACGGCGTGGGAGCCGGCTGCAGCGCCGCGAGCTCGCGGTACACGGCGTCGGACACCAGCGGCAGCGACAGCGCCTGTTCCGCCGGATCGATCGCCGCTTCGCGCAGCAGCGTCGCGTAGGCGTCGAGCCAGCCCTGCACGGTGGCCCCGTCGAAGAGGTCGGCGTTGTACTGGCATTCCAGCCGCAGACCGCCATCGACCTGCACCGCGTTGACGAAGAGTTCGAAGTTCTCGTACTCGCGCGGTACCGCTTCGAGGTCGAAGCGCAGCCCGGGGAAGGTCACGGTGGATTCGTCGAGCTGGGCATCGAGATTGAACAGCACCGCGACCAGGGGCAGGCGCGACGGGTCGCGCGCGATCGCGAGGCGCGCGAGCAGGCTGCCGAGCGTGTAGCGCTGGTGGTCGAAGGCGTCGAGCAGGTCGTTGCGAACGTTGCCGAGCACGCTGGCGAACGTCGCCGTCCCGGCGATCGACGCGCGCAGCGGCAGCACGTTCACGGCGTGGCCGACGACGTTGTCGAGGCCTTCCGCCGCCTGGCCGGCGGTGGGGATGCCGATCACGACGTCGTCCTGTCCGGCGATGCGGCGGAGCAGGATCGCGAAGCCCGTGAGCAGCGTCGCGTAGAAGCTCGCTCCATGGGAGGCGCCGAGACGTTTGATTCCGGCGACTTCCACGGCATCGAGCATGCGGTCTTCGCGCCGTGAGGTGAACGTCCGACGGCGGGGACGGGAGCGGTCCGTAGGGAGGTCGAGTACGGGGACCGGGCCGGCGAACCGGTCGAGCCAGTACGTTTCGTCCTCCCGGGCCGTCTCGCTGCCGGCGTGTGCAGCCTCGGCCAACGCGAAGTTCGAGAACGCGCCCGCCGCGGCGGGGCCTTCGCCCTTGCCCGTGCGCTGCGCGTAAAGGGCGGCGAGATCGCGGACGATCACGCCGAACGACCAGCCGTCGCACACGATGTGGTGCGCGGCGATCGTCAGCAGGTGGCGGTCGTGGCCCAGGCGGAACAGCTCCGCGCGGACGAGCGGGCCGTTCTCCAGGTCGAACGGCGTGGTCACGATGCGCGAGTACGCCGCCATGATGCGCGCGTCGCTTTCGAACGGCGCGAGCAGCGAGACGTCGTGGAACGCGATCGGCAGCGTGGCGTGTTCGGCGACGAACATGCCTTCGCCGTCGCCGGCGAACGTGGCGCGCAGGGCTTCGTGGCGATCCACGACGCCCTGCAGGGCCCATTCGAGGGCCGGCACGTCGAGCAAGCCCTTGAGGGTGAGCGCGATCGCCTCGTTGTACGCCAGCGAGGCTTCCGGCTCCAGCCGGGATGCCAGCCACACCTCGCGCTGCGCGGCCGTCGTCGGCACGAGGCGCGCGAGCGGCGCGCCGGCGAACGGGTCGTAGTCGACCGCCGTGGCGGCGGCCAGCTCGTTGGGCGTCATGCGGTAACCCTCAGGTACTTGCCCGGCGCATCCGGGTTGGGAACGAACCACGCGGGCCGGCCTTCGGGATCCTTGCCCAGCCGGGCGCCCGGCACGGGCGGCTGGCTGGCGTCGAAGGCGGCGGCCTCGCGGCGGCGCGGCAGGAATTCGGCTTCCTGCATTTCGAGGATGGATTCACGGAACGCGGTCGCGATGGCGGCGAAGTCGGCGTCGCTGTGCGCGGTCGTGAAGAAGCAGGGGAAGTTGTCCAGGATGTGGATGCCGCGGCTGCGCATCATCGCGAAGAGCAGGTCCTGCAGCGGATGGTCCTCGGTGAAGCTCGTTTTCCACACGGAAGCGAAGTGGACGACGTGCACCGGCGCGCCCACGCTCTCGCAGAAGGCGTTTAGCTCGTCGGCCATCGCGCTGACCTTCGCGTTGAGCGAGGCCTGCAGCGTCGGCCCCTGTTCGGCCAGGTGGTTCAACACCGCGTGCGCCGCCGCGAGGGCCAGCGGGTGACGCACGAACGTGCCGGCGAAATACGTGACGCCGACCGTCGGCGTCGAGTCGTCGCCGAACTGCCAGTGGCCACCGTCCAGCGCATCCATGAAGCGGCGCTTGCCGGCGATCACGCCGATGGGGAAGCCACCGCCGACCACCTTGCCGTACGAGGCCATGTCGGCGTCGATGCCGAGCACTTCCTGCGCGCCGCGCGGATGGGCGCGGAAGCCCGTGACCACTTCGTCGAAGATCAGCAGCGAGCCGGCTTCCTCGGTGATCGCGCGCAGCTCGCGCAGGAACTCGACGGGCTGGAAGTCCGGGCGGCGGCTCTGCACCGGCTCGACCAGCACGGCGGCGATGGAGGAGGCGCGCTCGCGGATGATGGCCAGCGCTTCCGGGGTGCCGTAGTCGAGCACGAGGACGTGCTCGGACGTGTTGCGCAGGATGCCCGGCGCGGCCGGCACCGAGGTCAGTTTCTTCGTGCCGCGCACGATCACTTCGTCGAAGATGCCGTGGTACGAGCCGGTGAAGATCACCAGCGTGTCGCGGCCGGTGACGGTGCGGGCGACGCGCACGCAACCCATCACGGCCTCCGAGCCGGTGTTGCACAGCGCGGCGCGGTCGAAGCCGGTCATGTCGCAGACCTGCTTCGCGACGACGCCGGCCAGCGGATGCTGCGGACCGATCTCGTAGCCGGCCTCCAGCTGGTCGCGCACCGTGTCGAGCACGAAGTCGGGCTGCCAGCCGAACAGGTTCATGCCGAAGCCGTTGAGCGCGTCGACGTAGGCGTTGCCGTCGAGGTCCCACACCTTCGAACCCTTGGAGCGCTCGATCACGATCTGGTAGACGATTTCCTTCAGGAGCGGCCGGAAGCCGTTGACCACGCGCGGATCGGCGAGGTGCGCGCGGTGTTCCGTCGTGTACGCCTTGGATGCCTTCGTGCGCTCGATGTAGCGGCGCATGAAGGCGTCCAGCCGCGCGTGCTGCCGAGATGTCAGGTCGGTGTTCGCGTGGTGGATGCGCGCGATGGCGCCGAAGGCCTTCTTCACGTCGTAGGTGGTGTGGGCGAGGGCGGCTTCCTCGTCGTTGGCGGCCGTGAGGCCGGCCGGTGCCGTCGCCGCTTCGCCGACGCTGCCGGCGCCGGTCGGCGAGGCCGGCGGAGCGGTGTTCGCGGTCGCCACGGGCTGGGGCGCGGGAGCGGCGGCTCCCGCCAGCAACGCCAACTGTTCCCGCATGATCTGCATCTGTTGCGCGATCACGTCCTGGACCAGTCCGCCACCGGCGGCGATCGCCGCCGGTGCCGCCGCCGCGACCGGTGCGGCCGGGGCCGCCGTCGCGGGCGCCGCCGGCTGGGCTTCAGCCGGCAACAGGCGATCGATATGCGCCGCGAGCCGTTCGAACGACGAGCAGCCGTCCATCAGTTCGCGGAAGGTGATCTTGAGTGCGTAAGTCTTCTGCAGCTGCAGCGCGACCTGGGTGAGCGAGAGCGAATCGAGTCCGAGTTCCACGAAGTTCGCGGACGGGTCGACGCCTTCGAGCTCGGCGCCGGAAACATCCTCGAACAGGGCGACGAGTTCGCCGGCGAGGCGCTTCGGGCGATCGGTGGCAGGAGCGGAAGGCATCGGCATGGGGGACTCCGGGACGACGGCGGGGGTGGTGGCGGACGGCACGACCGGCGCGGCGACGCTGGCGATGGGCGTGACGGACGCGGGCAGGCGGGCGTCGATCCAGTGCCGCTTGCGCTCGAAGGGATAGGTGGGCAGGCGCACGTGGCGGCGGTTCTCGCGATGGTCGAAGGCGTCGGTGGCGACGGTGACGCCCGCCGACCACAGCGCACCGGCGGCGCCCAGCCACGCGGCGCGTTCGTCCCCGGCCCCGTCGCCGAGCGAGGCGACGATGGTCCGGCCACGGCTCTGCGAGTGCTGGCGAGCCAGCAGGGCGAGGCTCGGACGCGGACCGACCTCGAGGAACGCGTGATGGCCGTCGTCGAGCGCGTGCAACAGCGCCGGCGAGAAGCGGACGGTGTGGCGCAGGTGGCGCGTCCAGTAATCGGGCGACATGGCCTCCGCCGCCGTGAGGCCGACACCGGTGAGCGTCGAGATGATCGGCGTGGATGGCGCGGCGAGCGCGACCTTCGCGACTTCGTCGCGGAAGGCCTCGAGCACCGGATCCATCATCGCCGAGTGGAAGGCGTGCGACGTGTGCAGGACGCGGCATGCGACGCCCTCGGCCTCGAGGGTCGCGCGGAAGGCGTCGACGTCGTTCGTCGCGCCCGAAACGACGCTGGCGTTCGGGGCGTTCTCGGCGGCCAGGGAAAGAACGTCCGGGAGCCGCGCGCGCAGTTCCGCGGCGCCCAGACGAACGGAAAGCATCGATCCCGCGGGCAGCGCCTGCATCATCCGGCCGCGCCGCGCGACCAGCCTGGCGGCATCGGCGAGCGGCATGACGCCAGCCAGCGCGGCGGCGGTGAACTCGCCCACGCTGTGGCCGATCATGGCGACCGGCGTCACGCCGAGACTCATCCAGAGGCGCGCCAGTGCGTATTCGAGTGCGAACGTCGCCGGCTGGGTCAGGGCGGTGGCCCTGAGCGCATCCGCATCGTCCGCGAACATCCGGTCGCGCAGGTCGAAGGCGAGTTCGTGGCGCAGGGCGCAGGCGACCTCGTCGAGCGCGGCGCGGAAGACCGGTTCGGTGGCGTGCAGCTCGCGGCCCATGCCGGCGTACTGCGAGCCCTGTCCGGGGAAGAGGAAGACCACACCCGGTGCGGGGCTGGTGCACGTGCGGCACGTCGCCGCCGCGGCGATGTCGCGCAGCTTCGCGACCGCGTCGCTCCCCGAAAGCGCCACCACATGCGTGCGCTGGGTGAAGGCCTTGCGGCCGCGCGCCAGCGTCCAGGCGGTGTCCGCGAGGTTGCCTTCCGGATGCGCGGCGAGATGATCGGCGAGGCGGGCGGCGGCGTCGCCGAGCGCGGTGGGCGTGCGGGCCGAGAGCAGGAGCAGCTGCGCGCCGGTCGCGACGTCGGACGGTGCGCGCTCCGGCGCCTCTTCGAGAATGATGTGAGCATTGGTGCCGCCGACGCCGAAGGAACTCACGCCCGCGCGCAGCGGGCCGCCGGCGGTCTGCCAGGGACGCAGCGTGTCGTTCACCACGAACGGCGACTCCGCGAGGTTGAGGCGCGGATTGGCGGCGCGGAAGTGCAGCGACGGCGGCAGCCGGCGCTCGCACAGCGCCAGCGCGGTCTTGATGACGCCGGCCGCGCCGGCCGCCATGACGAGGTGGCCGACGTTGCTCTTGAGCGAGCCGAGCGCGCAGAAGCCGATATCGTCCGTGTGCTCGCGGAACGCCGCGGTGAGTCCTTCGAGCTCGATCGGATCGCCGAGCGGCGTGGCGGTGCCGTGGGCTTCGACATAGGAGATGTCGCGCGGCGACACGCCGGCATCGTCCAGCGCCATCGCGATCACCGCCGCCTGTCCGGCCGCGTTCGGCGCGGTGAAGCTGGCCTTGACCGCGCCGTCGTTGTTCACCGCGGCGCCGCGGATCACGGCGTAGACCGGATCGCCGTCGCGCAGCGCGTCGGAAAGGCGCTTGAGCAGTACGACGGCGGCGCCGTCGCTGAAGACAGTGCCCTGCGCGTCGACGTCGAACGTGCGCGTGTGGCCGTCCGGCGACAGCATCGAGCCTTCCTGCGACACGTAGCCGCTGTTCGGCGGGCAGGCGATCGACGAGCCGCCGGCGAGAGCCATGCCGCAGCGGCCCGCGCGCAGCGCGTCGAAGGCCTGGGCGATCGCGACGGCCGAGGTGGAGCACGCCGTGTTGAGGCTGATCGCCGGGCCGGTGAGGTTGAGTTTGTGCGCGACGCGCGTGGCGAGGTAATCCTTCTCGTTGCCGAGCATCACCTGGAACGCCCCGAGCTTCTCGATGAGGTCGGGACGGCCGCTGATGTGCTTCTGGAAATACGTGGCGTTGTGCATGCCGCCGAACACGCCGACCGGCGTGTCCTGGCCGTCGGGCACGTAGCCGGCGCGCTCCATGCACTCCCAGCACAGTTCGAGGAACAGGCGCTGCTGCGGATCCGTGAGTTCCGCCTCGCGCGGCGACATGCCGAAGAAACCGGCGTCGAACTGCTCCACGCCGTCGACGACGCCGCGTGCGGCGACGTACCCCGGCTCGTCGCGCTCGGCCTGGCCGATCGCGGGATCGAGTTCGTCGGGTGCGAAGAAGCGGATCGATTCGCGGCCGGCGCAGAGGTTGTCCCAGAACGTCTCGACATCCGGCGCACCGGGGAAACGGCCGGCCATGGCGATGATCGCCACCGGCTCCCCCGCCGCCGGCGCGCCGCCCGCGAGGCGCCCTGCCAGGACCCCACGGGTGGCGCGCCCCTCGATCGTGGCCGCCACGGCGGCCGGGGTCGGCTGCGCGAAGAAACCGACGAGCGTGGGTACCGGCGACACGTCCTCGTGCACCCGCGCCATGGCGCGCGTGGCAAGGATCGACGTGCCGCCGAGATCGAAGAAGTTGTCGTCGCGGCCGACCTCGGCCATGCCGAGCACCTCGGCGAAGATCGCGCAGACGCGCGTCTCGATCGCGCCGCGCGGTGCGACGTACGGCGCCGCGAGTTCGGGGCGCGCGCCGTCCGGGTGGGGAAGGGCGCGACGGTCGAGCTTGCCGTTGTCGTTGATCGGCAGCGCGTCGAGGCGCATCCATGCGACGGGCAGCATGTAATCGGGCAGCGTGCGCGCCAGCGCGTCGCGCAGGGCGCGCGCGGTGACGCCGTCGTCGTGCGTGACGTAGTAGGCGACCAGCCGCTTCTCGCCCGGCGCGTCCTCGCGTGCGACGACGGCCGCCGCGTCGACACCGGGCAGGGCACGCAGCGCCATGTCGATCTCGCCGGTCTCGATGCGGTAACCGCGGATCTTCACCTGGCTGTCGGCGCGGCCGACGAAGGCGAGGTTGCCGTCGGGCAGCCAGTGCACGAGGTCGCCGGTGCGGTAACGCGTGCCGCCGGCGACGAAGCGCTCCGCCGTGAGTTCCGGGCGGTTGAGGTAACCGCGCGCGACGCCGCTGCCGCCGATGAACAGCTCGCCGGTTTCGCCGGGTGCCACTTCGTTGCCCTCCGCGTCCAGCACGTGCACCGAGGTCTCCCCGATCGGGCGACCGATGGGCACCGGCCGGTCTTCCGGCAGGTTGCGCGGGATCGGATAGGTTGTCGCGAACGTGGTGCATTCGGTGGGACCGTAGCCGTTGATGAGCTTCGTGGCAGGCAGGGCGGCGTAAGCCTTGCGTACGTGCGGGACCGAGAGCGCCTCGCCGCCGGTGAGCACGGTGCGAAGACCGGCGAGGTTCGTCGCGTCGTCGTCGACGATCGCGTTGAACAGCGCGGCGGTCAGCCAGGCGACCTGCGCGTCGTGCCGCGCGACGGTGCGCGCGATACCGCAACCGGTCGGCACGCGCTCGAGGTAGACGATGCACGTACCGCCGTTGAGCAGCGGCCCGAAGATTTCGAAGGTCGATGCGTCGAAGCCCAGCGGCGCGGCGTGCAGGATCCTGGGCGCGTCGAAGTCGATGTAATCCGAACGCAGTACCAGGCGCAGGATCGACGCGTGCCGGATCTCGACGCCCTTGGGCACGCCCGTCGATCCGGAGGTGTACATGCAATACGCGAGATCGCCGCCTTGGTTTGCGCCCTCCTGTGGGAGCGCGCTCGCGCGCGAACGGGTGCTCGCGACAAGCTCCCCGAACGTGCCGCCTTCGAGCCCGGCGAGCGTGAAGGTCGGTACCTCGTCGGCATCGAAGCCGATCCCGTCGTCGATCACCACCGCCGCCACATCCGCGTCGCGCAGGGCGAAGGCGATGCGCTCCGCCGGCCAGCGCGTGTCGATCGGCAGATAGGCCGCGCCGGCCTTGAGCACGCCGAAGAGCGTCACGATCGCCTCGACCGACCGATCCATCAGCATCGCGACATAGCTGCCATGCTCCACGCCCGCGGCGGCCAGCGACGCGGCGACGCGATCGCTGCGCGCGTCGAGCTCGGCGTAGCTCAGCGTCGCGGTATCGGAAACGACGGCGGCGCGTGCCGGCCAGGCTTTCGCCACGTCGGCGAAGCGGCCATGCACCGTGGTTGCGTCGTGTCGCGCGGCGGTTGCTGCGTCGTTCATCGTGTGGCCTCGTACCCGTTGGGAGCGCGCGAGGGCATAGGCCGAACGGCCGAGGCGGCGACGCGCCGGCCGGGCGACGCGGTTCGCGCATCGCCCCGGCCACCCCGCCTGCCACCCCTGCCACCGCCACGACCCGCCATATCCCCGGCTTTCATGCGATCCCCCTGTCCTTCGCGCGAGGGCCGGACGGCCTCTCACGCCTTGGTGATCTTTATAAGCCGGGGGTCGGGGTCGGCATATACAACTGGCGCGCTAGCCGGGGCTGGGCGAATGGCCGAGGTGGACCGCGAGCGGTACCGGATCGGCCCATCCTGCGCGTCTCATTCGAGTACGATGTCGTCGTAGATGACGGCGGTGACCGTCTTCCCGGAATTGTGGACGATGCGAAAATGCGAAACGTACTCGTCGTCCGTGGGTAGTTGCGCCGTAGCGAACGTTATTGGCGTCTCCTGCGGACCCACCGTCTTCTCTTGGCTGAACACGCGAACCGTGTGATCGAACTTGTTGATCAGCACGATCTCGAACTTCGCGGTGTGCGACACCGTCCCACTGGTGCGCACGCGTAGTTCCGCACGAACGCGTGGCCGGATGCCAAAGCGAGGTGTCAGATAGTGGGTTCGTCCTTCGGGCGCCATGCGGACCGCAAGACACATGCCGTTTCCGGACAAGGAGTCCGGAATGATGGCAATGTCTGCTCCCGGAGCCGAGACGCTCCAGGTTTGGCAGACGAAAGTGTCGCCATGCTCGCCGGGCACGAGGTCGTCGAACTTCCCTGCTAATTCGCCGGAGGCTTCGTTCCACGCGCTGCCCGTGTGGCATTTGAGGTTGTCGAAGTAGAGTCCGGAGGTGCCGGTGTTCGAGATGTCGATGCTTGCGATACGCGTCGTTTCTGTCGCGGGGCGGATATCGATCCAGCCCATCTTCTCGATGCGCAGGTTCGCCACGACCTCGCCCTCGCGATCGCGCGCCACGACCGTGCCAGGGTAGCTCTCGTTCGCTGGTCGGGCGCCCAGCTCCACACGCGCGGCGGGATGATCCAGGACGATTCGTACGGTCGATCCGCCGGATGCGGCCATGCTCGCGCAGAGACCTTTCAGGTAGGGTTCGTAGCCGGTGGTGCCCGACGTGGAATAAGCGGTGAGCTGGCCGGCTTTCTGCTGCAGTTCGAAGAATCGGTACCGCTGAGTCTCGCCAGCCGCCAGGGGAGCCAGGCCATCGAAGGTTTCGATTTCCACGGCGCGCCCCTCGTTGCCCGAATCGCGCAGCAGCGTCAGCGTCGCAACAGGGAGTTCGGTTGCATCGTCGCGCGAGCCTCCGGTGAAGCTGATGGCACCGCGCAGCGTCACGACCGAGCCGTCCTTCCATGCTGGAAGCGTGGAGACCGCCACGGACGTCGAGAACCCGTCGGCAAGCATCGGGCGGGTCACCGGCTCGCCATCGGCCGCGATGAGCGAGGCTGGCCCCTCGGCACAGACGCCTTCGAGTTCGATCCACACGGTCTGGCCTTCCGTCATGCCGGGCCAGGGAGGGATCAGGAGTGCCAGGTCGGTCGGGAAGTCGCTCAGCCTGAGCGTGTTCGCAGTAGTGCCGACGATGGTCGCCTTCGGAAGGAGTCCGGCGTCGCCGGCGATCTCGAACACGACAGGTTCGCTCTGGCGGTGTGTAAGGTGCGCGCCACCGGCCGCATAGACATCGACCTCGTACCACAGGCGCATATGCCGGCCCTGCAGTCGGGCGATCGCGCTGGCGGGGATGTGGCCCAGCGATGCAGTGTCTTCCGGGGCGAAACATTCGTCCCATCCCCTGCATCGGTCGAGGCCTGTCTCCTGGCTTTCCCAGTAGAAGCGTAGTCGGCTGGCTGGCGGCACGAGTTCGGGCTGCCGCGGCGCCACGACCTCGATGGTGTCGCCACTTATGCCCAGGCTGATAGCCGTTCCGTCGCCCGACGGGACGTCGGGCGGCACGAGCGTGCCACGCGAGGTCACCGTGAGCGGCCGTCCAAGCGACTCGACCGACGTGCCGTCACCGCCCAGCACGGTATAACTGACGCGTACCGTGCCCGGGCGCAGGTTGGCCTCCGAGACCGGAATCTCGAAGTCCAGGGGAGCATTCGCGTGCGTGACGAGCGACCACCCTGTTTCGTACGGCGGACTGGGCGACGTTCCGTCGCCCAGTCCGAGCCAGCGGACCTGCACCAGCGATCCCCGCGGTCGGCCATCGCCCTCGACCTTGACCACGATCTGGCCTGTGGGATGGTCGTCGAGGACGAGGTCCGTGCCGCCGTCGTCCTTCGTTCCGTCGACCCACGGCATAGCTGGCTGCGTCGTTTCCATCGCGTCACCTCAGCACGATGTCGTCGTAGAAAATCGTCGCCGGAAGCGTGGGTTGATCGATGGCGACGCGAATGTGCGACAGGTACTCGGTGTCTCTCGCCACCTCGGTCGTCGCCGAAAAGACGACGTGTTTGATGCCGAGATCCAGGTTTATCGACTTCGCCGCCGTGGTTCGCACGGTCTTGTTGTTGAAGTCGACGTACACGAGCGTCACGCTGGCCCGGTGCAATGCCGAAGAGGTGCTTCTGATGTAGAACGACGTCTCGATACGCGGGCAGGCCGCGAACTGGGGCGTCAGATGGTGGATACGCCCGTATGGCTGCATGTGGACAGCGAGTGCACGGCCAAACATGCCGCTTGGGGCCGGTCCGATCTCGATGTTCCCGTCGCGGATATCGTCCCGGTTCGAAAGCCCGTCGATGCTCACGTGCCAGCGATCGAACTCGAAGTGATTCCCGTACTTGCCGAGAGGCACGTCGTCGAATGTCTCCCGGCAGCGGGGATCGCTGTCCATGTCGATGATGTCCCATGTCGATCCGGTGAAAGCGATGAGGTTGTCGAAGTAGGTGGAGGTGCCACTCTGAGAGCTGATCTTCAGCGTCGCGACCGGCCGCGACGAATCCGATATGAACCTGACCCAGGACGTGGTGCCAGGTGTTACCCGCTCGATGACAGCACCCGTCCCATCGTAAGCGATGACCTCGGTGGGAATGGATGTACTTGCTGGTTTGACGCCGAGGTGCACCTCGACAGCGGGATGGTCGAGTGCGACCTCGCAGGTGACGGCCGCTTGCGTCTCCTGCAGCAGCACCGCGTTTCCGTCGATATACGGAGATGCCGAGCTCGTCGTCCCTTTCTTGAGCGGTCCGCCGCTGGGGCGAATGCTGAAGAATCGCATGCGGCACCAATCGCCGTTGGCCACCGACGCGACAGGATCGTTGAAGTTCTCGTGTTCGAACTCCCGGCCGACTATCCCGCCTCCGCCTCCGCGAACGAGTCGATAGCGCATCGGATCCAGGGTGACGGCGGCAGCCTCGGGTCCTCCGGCGAAGTTGATCTTGCATGTCACCGTCAGTTCGCTGTCGTCCTTCCAGGCTTCGAGCGCGAGCCTCGCCACGGGCCCCTGCACGCCGGTGCCAAGCATGGACGTCGTGACGGGTTCGCCGGCCAGCACAGACAGGTTGACGGTCGATCCGTCCGACCGCACCCCGTCGACGCTTGCCCATACCGTCTGCCCCACAGCGATGAGCGGCCAGGGATCGACCACCACATTCGGATCGCCGTCGAAGTTGCCGAGATTGAGCTCGAACGTGTCCGGGTCCGCCATGTCGATGCGCGGTACGGGGAGATCGCCGTCCTCGAAATAGCCGATGGTGAGTGGCAGTTTCTCCGACTGCGTCGTCTTGCCCGCCCGGGTGACCGCGTAGTACACCTCGACCGCTTGCCCGAGGAGCGCGGCGATTTCGCCCGCCGGAACCACCACACGGAGCGAGGCCGACCCCGCTACGGTCGTCGAATACGGACCGAAGAAGATCTTTACGCTGTCGGTGGCGACGAGATCGGCATCGATAGCGACGGTGGCACCCTTGTCCGCGTCGACTGGTCTGAGCATTCCCGTGCTTGCCTCAAGCACCGTTGGCGCGGGATAGCCCGCGGCGCCGACAATGTCGAAGTAGGCGATGTCCGAGACGAGATGCGCGCGAGGCTTGACGGTGCGGGGAAGGAATCCACGAGAGCGGCGCACCGCTTGCTCGACCTCGTAATAGATCTCGACGCGGCCAACCATGCGTTGCAGGTCCGACATCGGCATCGTCCTCTGAAAGGGCGTGTGTCCGTCGCTATAGCCTTTCGCGAAACCCGTCACGTCGTTATTGTTCGCATCGGAACCTTTCCACAGGAACGTGATGGCGCTTCCCGCGGGGATCAGCTCAGGCTGGTGCGGCGCCGAAAGCGTCGCACCAGCCGCGGGAAGATCAGCGAGCACGATCTTCCCATCCTCGGCTTCGACGACCTCCACGAGTGCCACGCCCGGCGTGCCTTCGACGGTCAACTGGCTGGTCGCAAACGCGGACGTACCATCCATCTTCTCGACCTCGTAGCGGACGTTGACGTCTCCGATACGTGCGCTGACCTTGTCGTACGGGATGGTGAAAAGGAGCGGCTCTCCATCGCGCGTCAGCGTTTGCCAGCCTGTCTCAAAGGATTCGGTACCGACCTTCTGCCAGCGGACGCGGATCGATTCGCCTTTCACGCCTTCATGGCTGTACACATCGACCTGCGCGTCACCCTTGGCAAGGTCTTCGAGACGTAGGACCAGGCCGAGATCATCGACGGTGCCGCGTACCCACGGCGGTGCCATCGCGCGCGGTGCATTGGCGCCGGACCGGCCGGTGGACGTACGCGCGTCCGCATGACGTTGGATGACTTCGGCGACAAAGGGATTCATGTTCGTATCTCCATTCAATTCCATTGAGAGGTCGTCGTAATAGACGGTCGCGGCATGGGTTCCGTTGCCGTGCGAGACGGATACGTGGGACAGCAGTTCATTTGGACGCGGCAGATCGCCGGGCTCGCTGATCGAGATCACGCGTGTGTAGTTGCCGATCTCGACCTTGAGTTCGACGGGTCGGAGGGTCAGGTCGTCGGTGTTGAAGTACACGGCGCGGAAGCGCGCGTCGTAGGGTTCGCTCACCACGCCGCGCACCAGCAGTCGTATCTCCCGGTTCGGGCGGATGGCGAATCTCGGCGTGATCTGGTGGACATGGCCGCCGGGATTCATGTGGATGGCGACGGCCTTGCCCGACATGCCGGCCGGCGCGCTTGTCACCTCGATGGTCGTCGAGTCGGCCTTGATCGACCACAGCGGAAGCTCGAGACGGGCGTCGTACGTGCCGTCTTCCAGGTCGTCGAAGCCCTCGCGAACCGGCTCCGTTTCCCACCGCCATGGCTCGCCGGTGCCGACCAGGAGATTGTCGAAGTAGGCTTCGCCATCGACGGTCGACCATAGTTCGAGCCGGCGAAGGCCCGGACCGCCATCGGTTGCGTCGAAAGCGACCCAGGCGGGATGGTCGCGGTCGACGGCGCCGACCTGCTCGCCTTCGTCGTCGAATGCGATCACATGGACGGAGCCTCGCGAGTCGGGCGCCACGCCAAGGCGAATGCTGGCCGCCGGTCGGTCGAGCTCGATTACGGTGACCGCGGAAGCCTTCGTCATGCGAGCGGCCATGCCTTCGGCGAAGGGAGCCAGCGCAGCCTGCCACGGCGCGTCGAGGAAGGATGCCTCGAGTACACCGGTGCGCTGTCGCAGCGTGCAGAATCGCGACTGGACCTGCCTTTGCGCGTCCAGCACGACGATGTCGGCGAAGTCGTCGCACTCCCAGGCGCGGCCCGGCGTTCCGATAGCCCCGGTCCGTAGCACGTACGTGGCTTTCGGGAAGCGCGTCGCTTCCGTCGCGCTGTCGAATTGGACCGCGAAGACGACGTCGATGGTCGACCTGTCACGCCATCCGAGGAGCATTTCGCGTGCGACGGGCACGCGTAGGCCGCTCGTGACCCATGCGGGATCGACGGGTGCGCCGGCCAGGAGGTCGACGCGTGCCACCGAGCCATCGGCTGACTCGCCTTCGATGGAAAGCATCACGCGCTGCCGTGGGTCGATCAGGAGCCACGGCGCGACGGTGACCTCGGGAACGCCTTCGAAACTCGTGAGATCGAGGATACCCGCATTTGCGCCGTCGATCGCCGGTGCGTGAAGAAGTCCATCGTCGTCAGTGAAGCCCTGGACGTGGATTGTCAGCGGTGGAGAACTCGATGTCGACCCGTTGCGCGTCACCGTGTATGCGACATCCACATCGCGACCGAGGTGACGCGCCACATCGCCGGGCGGCACAACGATGCGCAGGGGGCGAGCGCCGGCTACAGCCGACGAGGTGAAACCGCCAAACGTGGCAACGATCTCGTCGGTGGGTACGAGCGCGGCGTCGATATAGCAAGTGGCGCCGCGTCGGGCCGCTGTCGGAGTCAGCACGCCAGCGGACAGTTCGATGATGTCCGGCAGGGGCCAGGAAGGTCCGGTCGACGCGATGCGATAGGTTCGCCAGGGGGCGACCAGCGCGTCCATGGCCACGTCCCGTGCGTCTTCCTCGTTCGTCACGGTATAGCGAATCGCCATCGACCCGACGCGTTCAAGGTCGGCCCGTGGCAGGTTCGTGGTCGTGTCGTCCTGGCCGTTGGACCACGCGACGTTCGTCCCGCCAACTGTCACTCCATCAGCGTCCTTACCTTCCCAGGCGAAGGTGACCTTGCGACCGGCCGGCACCAGCTCCGGCTGTGCCGGGGCCCGTACCGTGGCGTGGTCCGGCAGTGTGCCCAGTTCGATGACGTCGTCACCGTTCGCTTCGTCCACCTCGACCGCCTGGAGCCGCGCGATGACTTCAGCCTTGAGCCGTGTCGGCTGGGAGATGAACGTCTCATCGCCCCGGCGCACCACGTAGTCGGCGATGATGTCTCCAGGACGGAGGGCGGCTTCAGCCAGCGGAACGATGAAAGTCATCGGGTAATGGTCGCGCGGCAGAGCCTCTTCCTTGGTTTCGAACGCCGGCGTCTCCGTCGCCGGGTCGTTGTACCAGCGCGCGTGGAACAAATCTCCCTTCAGGCCGTCGTGCACTTCGCAGGCGACGGTCACGGGCGATGTATCGATCACGACATGGCCGTCGATGCTCTCGGGAACAAAAGGTGCGTTGAACGCGTTCGCTCGCGGAGCAACCGTATGCGCAGGGGGCAGGATCGATGAGCGCACGCTGCCGGTGCGGAATTCGATGTCGTCGTAGTAGATGGTCACGTTGCGGCTAGGGGTGCCATTCACCACGACACGGATGTGCGATACGTATTCGCCGTTGCCGGCGACTTCGCTGGAGGTGCTGAACGTGACGTTCTGCGTGGCCGTGCCCAGCGAGGAGACGGTCTTCGATACCGTACGGAAGACCGGGTCGTACCTGTTCGTGTAGACCAGGAAAACCGTCACCGATCGTCCCAGCGACTCCGAGGCGTGTATGCGTAGTCTCGTGCTGACACGGGGACACACGGCGAACTGCGGCGTGAACTGGTGAACGGTACCATAGGGCCTCATGTGCACGCCCAGCGCCTTCGTCGAGAGTCCGCCCGGTACGAGAATCTCGATCTCGCCCGTCTGCGTGCCGGTGCCGCCCACATTCACGTGCCATCGGTCGAACTCATAGTGATCTCCGTGCCGTTCGAGCGGAAGGTCGTCGAAGGTTTCGAGGCAACGCGGGTCTGCATCCGTGATCTCGTCCCAGGCGGCCCCCGTCCTGATGCTCAGGTTGTCGAACCACGTGGCGTGGTTGCCGGTCCCGAGCACCTCGAGCGACGCGATCGGGCGTGTGGAAGGCGAGGCGAATTCCGCCCAGCCCGGCAACGAAAGCGTGTGTCGGTCGATCACCTGGTGCGCCGCGTCATAAGCGACGACGGTGGTCGTGTAAGGCGCCGTCGGTGGCCGGACGCCCAGTCTTGCCTCGATGGCGGGATGGTCCAGAACGATTCGCGCGGTGACATCGGTGGACTCGCTCAGATAGGCACATGCTCTGAGCAGGTAGGGGGAGTTGGACCCGGTACTCTTCTGCAGGCGTCCTCCCACGGGCGTGATCCGGCAGAAGCGCATGCGATAGGTGTCGCCGTTGGCCACCGCTGAGGTCGGGTCCTCGAACTCCTCGAGCTCGAAGGCTCTTCCTCCGATCAATCCGCCGCTCTTCAGGCGCAGACGGTACGACGACGTGGGGAACAGAACCGCCGCACTCTCGACGGTCGTTCCCCCGAAGTCGACCTTGCATGTCACGGTCACGTCGCTTCCGTCCTTGAGCGACAGAAGGCGGGCCCGCGGAACGGACACGGCAAGCCCGCTGGTCACCATGGCCGGCGTCACGGATTGCGCGGCGTAGAGCGCGATGGTGTCGGTCCCACCGTTGCTCAGCGTGCCGGTGACACGGAGCCAAACCGTCTCACCCGCCGAGATCAGAGGCCAGGGTGTGACGAGCACCTGGGGATCGCCGTCGAATGTCGTCATGTCGAGCTCGCCGGCGATGGCCCGATCGATGACCGGAGTCGGCAGATCGTCATCCTCGTCCTCGAACGTCCCGATCGTGAGGTCCAGTGGCGCCGACATGTCCGGGATGCCGTTACGCGTTACCCGGTACGCCACCTGCACGCTCTGTCCGAGCAGGGAGCGGATGAGGCTCGCGGGAATCAGCACGGTGAGCGGCTTGCTTCCCGGATAAGGGCCAAATTCGTCGCTTCCGAAGAGTAGCGTCACGCTATCGCTGGCGATCAGGTCGGCGTCCACCACGACGTGTGCACCCTCCGTCGCGTTCGCTGGATCGAGCATTCCCTCCGGAGCCTCCGCCACGGTCGGTGGCGGGTAGCCGGTGCCGCTCGCGATCACGTTGAAGGTGCTCCAGGGCGCCTCCTGGGCGAGCCGGGTCGCCGCGTCGGGGTCGGCGGTGTAGCGAATGTCGATGGATCCGGCGGCCTGTTGAAGATCGCTCAACGGCAGTCGCGCCTCGGTCGGCTCCATGCCGTTCGCGTAGACGGTGGTTCGATCGGAGAAAGAGGCGCCGCTCGCATCGACCGCTTTCCACTCGAACGTGACCGCGCTTCCCGCAGGGATCAAAGCCTGGACGGCCGCGATCAAGGTGGCGCCCGCGGGCGGCACCTCGGCGAGCGCGATATCGATTCCGTCCGCCTCGCGGACATCCACCGGCAGGAGGTTCGCAAGGCCTATGACGTTCAACGTTCTCGCTAGCGACTTCGCCTCGCCGGACACGCCCGTTCGTGCGTACGTCACATCGACGGAACCCGTGCGAAGGTTCGCATCGGCGACGGGCATGGGGATCGTGACCGGGTAGTTGGGGCGCTGGACTGGCAGGGGCGCGGATGTCCATGGCGAGCCCACCACGGGTTTCCATGAGGCCGCGATGCTGTCGCCGACGATGCCGCCGTGCTCCTCGGCGATGATGGAAACGTAGCCGTCAGGAACGTCGCCGAGATGGAGCTCGGTACCTTTGTCGCCGACGGTGTTTGCGACCCAGGGCGCGCTCGGGCCAAGAAGCAACCTCAGTGACACGGGCACCGAAGAATCGGAGAGGTTCCCGGCCCGATCCTCGAGGCGGTAGGTGAACAGGAACTCACCGTCCGGGTCGGCGGCCGCGTATCGTACGCGTTCGAGTACGTCCCTGGGGAAGCGCAGGGCGATGTCTGACTCCTCCTCGCCGAGGGTCACTTCGACGTAGCCGATCTCCGCCACGCCGTCGATGTAAGCGTGCACCCTGTCGCCCGCCTGTTGATCGTTGTACGCCTCGACCGTGGCGCTCAACCAGCTTCCGTTCGCGTTGGACTCGAGGTCTTCCTGCGTCACGCCATCGGCGACGCCTGGGGCGAAAACCATGGCGGAGGGTCCGTTCGTACCGCCGGGTGCCGTGTAGTCGACAATGAACTGCTGTCCTTGTGGCCCCTCGACCTGCCGGCCACCAGCGGAATGGTAGGTGACGACATAGTTGAGCGCGTACGTGCGCTCGGCAAGGCGGTCCGCAGGCAGCAAAGCGAGCGGGATGTACTCCTGCGCAAGGTAAGGGTCGACAAGCACCGGCGCGCCGAGGGGCTGGCCGTTGTCCGTTAGCTGCACCGTGTCGCTCGTCTTGACGCCGGTGGGTGCTCGCGGCAGCAGAAAGTCGATGGTCTGGTCCTTCACTGATGCATCGAGCAGGAAATCCGGTGCCATACCCGCGGGGACACGGGCAAGCAGATCGTCGGCAATCTCGACCGGGTCCGGAAGCGCATCCGGGTATGAGCCGACGCGGTTCGTTGGCGTGGTCATGCTGCACCTTCCATGGTGGAGACGGTAGGGTGCGACCGGCTTGCCTGCCGATCGCACTCTCGTCGAGCAGTCGATTATTTGTTGGGGCCGCCCCGACCATCGAGATCGAGAACGGGTCCGGGCGATGTCGAAGTGCCCACGCTGTTCGTCACGGTGTAGACGACGTGTGCATGGATGGCGATCCAATCGGCCGGATCCGGCTGAGCGGCATTGAAACCCATCAACCTGTAACCGTTGATCGGCTTGCGCGTTTCGCCCGTGTCCGCTGCGACCTCCACCGTCTCACCCAGGATGTCGCGATCCGTGATGGCGGAGGGATCGTCGGCCGGATGTGTGTGATCCGCCACCTCGTAACCGAACAGATCGTACGCCTTGATGTTGATGACGATGGTATCGCCAGCCTTCTGATTGGCGTACTCGGGAATGACGAAGTCGATCATCGTGTCCTTGTTCGGCGTCTGGTCCGGCCCAAGGAGCAGGCGAAGCGGGTCAATGGTGTCATGCCCCTCGGCGGCGGGTATGCGGATGGGCGCGAGCGTGCCGCCGCCCGGCAGACCGTCCTTGCCGGTAACCTTCACGATCTGGGCCGGGGGCGACGAGAGATTCGGTCCGTTCTCGGCGAGCGACCTCGCCACGGTGTAGGTCAGCGCGACATCTCCCGATCCTTCAGGCTGGAGGGTTTCCTTGGGGAGGGTCAACTCCAGATCTTCCGCTGCCAGGACATCGGCGGCGGTCACGGTGTAGTCGGCGATGGTGCCAGCCTTGCCGTACTTGACGCCGATGACGTCACCCAGGATCAGGCTGCCGACGTCGTCCTTGGTTTTCCAAGGGATGGTGACCTTCGCATCCAACTCGAAGCCCTTCAGGCTGATGGTGTTCGGTGCGTCGGTGGACTCGCCGCTTTGCAACGAGGCGGGCAGCAGGTTTTCGTTCTCGGGCGTTTCGGGCGTCGGATCGACGCCGCCGGCCTGGAACAGGTTGACCTTGACAGTCACGCCGGCATCGGGCCGTCCCACGATACCGCCTCCGCGCCACACCTCATAGCTGACGGCGACATCCACGGGCGCATCCGTGCCGCCCCCTGATGCGTAGGCCGCGCTGATCGACGGGTAAAGCACACCGACGGTGGTCGCCTGGGAGGGATCGGTAACCCGAACGGGGCCGATGGCCGCCGAGGCCCATGTCACCCAGATGTCGTCGCCAACCTCGATCTGGTCGTCTTGAGGGACCACCACCTTGAGGCCGCCGGCCTCGCGGGCATCCTGTTCGTCGATGACCTTCGGGTCCGCGTCGTTGTCGTAGCTCGGTACGCTCGGCGGCTTCAGGTCCGTCAACGCGTTTTCGATGAGGACCGTGAGCGTCGTTGGTTGCGACAACGCGGACTCGTTCCACGCCCTGTCGATGACTTTGTACTGGAAGACCCTTTCACCGTCGTGCTGAGCGATGATGAAATCCGCTCCGAAGTGGAATTCGAGCGACGTGCCGTTGTTGGTCAGGTGAACCGTGTCCTCCTGCCCGTCGATATAGCCGATGATCTCATCGCCGTTTTCAGGCGCGTACCCGGAGTAGCCGTCCACCAGCGCGACGACGTAGGGTTCATCGGTGCCATTGTCGATGATGGAATCGATCGTGACGTAGCCGTCGGCCGCATCGGGAAAGGTCATGTCGGCGAGCGTCGGTTCTCCCGGCTTCGTCGTGTCGACGATGAAGCCCTGCCGTGGGCCGTAGGCGAAGCCACCAGCTCCCGAAGTGAATTCGAAGGTGTAGCTGATGGAATGTGCGCCCTCAACGGCATGCTGGTCGGCCGTGATGGGAAGGCCGACGCTTTTCGCAGTCTTGTCTGCTAGCGTCACGATGTGCTTCGCACCTGCCTGCACGCCGTCGATCGCGATCCAGACGGTGTCGCGGACCTTCACCTGGTCGGGGATGGGCACCGTAACCGTGAGTTCTTTCCCTGCGGCATCCTTGTGCAACATGTTGTCGACCGTACCATCCGGCTTGGGTCTGCCCAGGTCGGCCGCGGCGAACGTCAGCGGGTCTGTCAGGTTCTGATCGGCGAGTACTCCGGTGCCGCGAACACGCCGGGGCGCCCGCGTCGGCGTGAAACCAGGGGCGTAGATCGTCCTTGCCTTGTTCATCGTCGTGACCTCTCATCCATGTAGGTGCTGCGCGTTAACCGCCTCGTCCCGAAGCGCGCGCCGGTCGCAGAACAATATATTCCGGCCTCGTGGATGGCTATATGCCAAAGAGCGTAGGGTGGCGATGGCGTCCCCCGCGATGGATAGTGTCCGGATCCGGACACGGCGAGTGTCCGCTTGCGGACAGGCGACGTCGATGTGACAAAAAAGAGCCATGCGATCTGGCCCGACGGGCGCAAGCCGGATCACGCCGACCTTTTTGCCGTGTTAAGCATATCGGGCATTTTAGGAGTAATCCTATGGAAGCTCGCCGAGGGATTGCGGTGCAATAGCGGCAAGGAATTCCGCGCACCGCGCCACGCATCGCGATCGACCCTCGCTTTCCGCTGGCGTCGGCCATGTCGTGGCCAAACAGCGCGTCAGAAAGGACAAGAACTATGACGACGAACCACATTCGAGGGCAGCGGACGAGGCTGTTCCTGGCCCTGGCGTCCGCTGCGTTATGCAACACCGGTGGCGCGGAGGCCAGGACGCTCAGGCCTGGTGAAACGGCGACTGTGCAGGAAAACGAGAGGCCCGAGCCGTGGATAGTGCCCGGGAGCGCATTCCTCACTCTGTCGCAGCGCGCTTCGGCCGAACGAACCCAGGTCGTCGGCGGGCGGCTTGTCGTCGACAGCGGCGCGACGATCAGAGATTCCGACATGGCGCTCGAATTCGCGGACGGCGCGCAGGGCACGCTGAACGGTGCGAACGTCGAGAGCACCGGCGCTGCCGGGCTGATCATCGTCAACCGCACCTCGGCGTCGGTCATGCGGATCTCGGCCACCGGTGGGTCGATCAAGGGTTTCACCTACGGAACGAGTGTCGCTTCCGCGGCGACGCTCGACCTGAACGGTGTCGCGGTGTCGGGCACCGGTGCGGACCTCGGAGCCGGTGTCGGAGTCTTCGACGGAACCCTCAATGCGACGGCATCGCAGATGACCGGTGCGCTCAATGGCGCCTATCTCATGTACGACCCACGGTCGTCTCCGGGGGCCACGGGCATCAATCTCAACCTCGACAGCTCGAGCATGCAGAGCGCTACCGGTAGCGGCATCTGGATCGACGCGTTCGACAACGCGACAACCACCGACGCCAGGATTTCGCTGACCAACGGAAGCGTCCTCGTCGGTGGCAACGGCACCGCCATCGAGGCGGCGTCGGGCACGACCGCCAGCGTGACCGTCGACCGCAGCGCGGTCGACGGCGACGTGCTCGTCGCAGCGGGTGGCCGTGTCGATCTGGCACTCGGCAACCAGGCAACGTTGCACGGCCGTATGTCGGGTCCGGTAGCCGCGTCGTTGGCAAGTGGATCGGTCTGGAACATCGAGGCGGATTCGGACGTCGATTCGCTGGGACTCTCGGGCGGTGCCGCGATATTCGACGGTTCGGGTGACAGCAGCCGTAAATCGCTCGTCATCCGTGGCGGCCTGACGGGAACGGGCGGCACGCTCGGCCTGAACACGGAATTGGGCGCCGGTGGTCCGCTTTCGCAGCAGGTGACCGATCGCGTCCTCATCGAGGGCGATGTCGCGACCACGGGCGTCACGGAGCTTGCGGTCACCGGCAGTGGAAGTGGCGCGCTGACCGACGCCAATCAGAACGGCGTCGTGGACGCCAACGAAGGCATTTCGCTCGTGCAGGTTCACGGTGCGTCGCGCGCCGATGCGTTCGCGCTGCGCGGAGGCTACGTCGCCGCCGGTCCTTGGCAATACACGCTGCATGCCTTCGGTCCGGGGCAGGTCGATCAGGCGCAGAACGCGCTACAGAACGGCGCGACGCTGGGCTGGGATTACCGCCTCGGCAACAGCTACGTCTGCGAGCACGACTGCGATCCGGTCGAGCCGCCGATCGATCCGCCCGTCGACCCGGGCGTTCCGCCGGTCGACCCACCGGTGGAACCGCCGGTCGATCCGGGCCCGGGGGAGGGCGAGCGGCTCGAGGTCGTCCCGCAGCTGCCGTCGTATCTGTCGGCGCCCGCGGCACTGCTCACCTACGGCGACATGCTCAACGACGGTCTGCACCAGCGCCTGGGCGAGTTGCGTTCCGGCACGTCCAGCGATCCCGTGGGAGGCGAGGTCTTCGCACGCTATCTGGGCGGCCAGCTCCGGTACACGTCGAATCTGTCGTTCACACGTTTCGGCTACGACTTCGACCAGCAGGTGAATGCGCTCCAGCTGGGTGGTAGCGTCATCGCGCTCGACGGCGACAACGGATCGTTGCGCGCGGGGTGGGCCGCGGATCATGGAACGACGCGCGTCACGCCGAAGGCGGTGGACGGCGACAGTTCGGCGAAGTATCGCGCGAACGGGATGTCGGCCTGGATCACGTGGCTGCACGGCAGCGGGCTGTGGGTCGATGGCGTGGTCGGCTCCACGCGTTTCCGCGGCGATGTCGGCACGGACGCACGCGGTGCCGACGTGGGCCGCATCCGCGCGAACGGGTGGACGATGTCGGTGGAAGCCGGCATGCCGCTCGCGATCGGTGGTGACTGGACGGTCGAGCCGCGGTTCCAGCTGAAGCACCAGCAGCTGAACTTCCGCAACTTCACCGACGTCGACGGGCTGCTCGTCCGGCTCGGCACGGCGAAGCAGACCAGCGCGCGCATCGGAGCGCAGGTGGCGCGGACGACGAACGTGAGGTTCATGCCTTATGCGAGCCTCGACCTCACGCACACCAGCAACGGCGATCCGGCGGCCGACGTGTCGAACGCCGAATGGAACGTCGCCGAGCGCTTCGGCTCGGGTCGCGTCGGCAACGCGTACCGATTCGCCGCGGGCGCGGTGAGCCAGCTTACCGACCACGTGCAGGTCTACGGGCAGGGCACATACCAGCACTTCGTCGGCAGCTATGGCATGCGCGGCTGGTCCGGCAACCTCGGCGTGCGCGTGGTGTTCTGACATTCCGGCAAGAAGAACCACGGCGGCACCAAACGATGCCGCCGTGGCGCCGGAAACCGGCCGCTCGCGAGTCGACATCGTAGCCGCGGACGGATCGCGCGTCGTGCGCGTTCCGTTTGCTGCGCATCCTTGGATCCTTCCTCGCGCATCCCTGCGCGCTGCGGTCCATTCCTTTTGCGCGTCCTGCTCCTCGAGGCCATCCTGCTGGCGGGCTTCCTGCCTTTCCCGTCCGCGGCTCCCGATGTCGAGGTTTGAGCCTAGTCGCCTGACTTCGCTGGGAAAATATGCCGGTGGTTGTAGGCGTCGATGTCCGTTTCCGGACGCCGGATCACGCCGTTTCGATGGAATTATGTCCGCACGTCCATAGGAATGGCGTCAGCGCTGGCGTCGCGCGCGGATGCACGCCTCGACAGGTGTCCGGAACCGGACGGCCGATCAGCGGAATGCGATGATCCACAACGCGGCGCCCTGCACGGGGGCGGCCGTCCAGTGCACGCGATAGGTGCCGGCCGCTTCCACCTGGCGCCACGCGACCGCGCCCTGCACGCCGCTTTCGTCAGGCAGTTCGACGAAGGCGTCGATGAGCTGGAAGCCGTCGCCTGGCGTCACGGTCATCCGCTTCACGCCGCCGTCGCCCCACCAGAAAGCCAGCAGCGTCGCGGGACCGTCCACCGTGATCTCGTCGCTCGCGACGATCAGCGACGGCTCGGCGTACGATTGCGCGAACGCGCGCACACGCGTCGCGTCGCGCACTTCGACGAACGGCATGGAAAGTTCACCTGCCGGTTCGCCGCGTTTTTCGATCGAGACGCTGTGGCCCTCGCCACCCTTGCCACCGTTCGTGATCCACGCGCTGACGCTGAAGCGGTCGCCGTAGCCGGCGTAGGTCATGGCATGGCCGAGGCGCTTCCACGTGTTCCCGTGCGTATCGGCGGGCCGTGCGTCGTTGCTCGCGTAGCCCGCGTTGAAGGCGATGAACACGCTGCCGGCCGGCCGGGTCGTCAGCGGCGGCGTGCGCGCGGGGCTGACGCCAAGGCCTTCGGCCTGGCCGAGAAACGCATGGGCGCCGAGCGACGGCGCGGATGACGAGATGTCGGCGCTCATCGCCGCGCGCGGGTGGGCGAGCGAGAGGGCGAGCGCGACCGCGAGGCACGGGAGCCGTGCGGGCATGGCGATTCTCCAAAAGTTGTACTTGTCAGTGCGATGGGCCTGCGCCACGCTTGGTGGCGCGGGACGCGAGTGCGAGGATCCGTCACTCACGCCGTCCCAGGGGAGCCATCCGGTGGCACACGAAACCGACTTTCTCGATCTCTACGGCAAGCTGCGGCTGGAGCCTGGCTGCTCGCTGGACGAGTTCAAGCAGGCGTATCGGCGGAACGTCGCGCTGTGGCATCCCGATCGCCGCCGCGGCACGCGCGCCGACGCGATCGCGGCCGCGCGCCTGCAGCGTCTCACGGCGCAATACGGGGCGGCGATGGAGTTCTATCGCAGGCACGGCCGGTTACCCGGTGCGCCGGTCGTCGCGCAAGCTCCGGTCGCTGAAACCGCGTCGGCCGAGCCGGCCGCGATGCCGCGCATCGACCCGGTAGCTTCCGCGGCGAGCGGCGCGGAGGCGCCGGCCCGCGCGCGCCGCGTCGCGTCGCGCTGGTGGTTCGCGACGGTGCTGCTCGGCATCGGTGCCGTCCTCTGGTCGACGTGGCCGGACGGACGGGAGTCCGATCCGGGCGAGGATCCGGGATCGCCCGTCGCGACGCGTGCCGACGCCGTGCCCACAGGCACGCTCGCGCTCGGGATGTCGCCCGACGAGGTGCTCGCGATCGAAGGCGAGCCCACGCGCCGCGGGACCGATCGCTGGGAGTACGGTCCCTCCTGGGTGCGCTTCGAAGGCGATACCGTCGTGGACTGGCATAGCTCACCTCTTCGGGCGCTGCGCGTCGGCTCCTCCCGGCCGCGCCCCTGACGTCATGACCGCGGCGCTTACCGTGCGCCGCGTCCGAACAGCACCACCTCCACCGTCTCGATGAGGATGACCACGTCGAGGAACAGGTTATGGTTCTTCACGTAGAAGAGGTCGTACTTGAGCTTCTCGGCGGCGTCCTCTTCCGATGCGCCATAGGGGTAGCTCAGCTGTGCCCAGCCGGCGAGGCCCGGTTTGATGCTGTGGCGCAGGTTGTAGAACCGGATCTTCGTCTCCAGGTCTGAAACGAACTGCGGACGCTCAGGGCGCGGGCCGACGATGCTCATGTCGCCGCGGATCACGTTCCACAGCTGCGGCAACTCGTCGAAACGCAGCTTGCGGCAGATGCGGCCCACGCGCGTGATGCGGTCGTCGTTGCTCGATGCCCAGCGTGCGACGCCGTCCATCTCCGCATCGGTGCGCATGCTGCGGAACTTGTACAGCCAGAACGTGCGGCCGTGCTCGCCCACGCGCTCCTGCCGGTAGAGGATCGGCTGTCCATGCCCCGATTCGATCCGGATCGCGAGCATCACGCCGAGCATGATCGGCCAGCAGAGCAGGGCGATCAGCGATGCCGCGCCGATGTCGAAGGCGCGTTTGACGAAGAGCGCGACCGGCGTCGCGTTGAAGCCGCCGGAGAAGACCAGCCAGGACGGGTCGAGCATGGTGAGCTGGACACGTCCGGCCTCGCGTTCGACGAACGTTGTCAAATCGGTGATCTGCACGCCGAGCTGGCGGCACGCGAGCAGATCGTCCATGGGCAGGCTGCCGCGGCGGTCGTCGACGCCGACGACGATCTCGTCGAGCCGTTCGCGGCGCGCGAGTTCGGCGAGCGTCGAGCCGGACTTGACGAGGAGCGCTTCCGGAATCGCCACCGTTTCGTTCGGTCCCTGCACATAGCCCAGCAGACAGAAGCCGCGGCGATCCGAGCGGCGGCGCATCCGCGTGTGGATCTGGGCGGCGCGCTGCCCGGCACCAAGGACCAGCACGCGCCGCTTCAGCGATTCCATCTCCACCAGGCGCATGAACAGGGCGCGGAAGCCCGCGGTCGCGATGAAAGCGATGATCAGCGCCATGCCAAGGACGCCACGGCCGACGTAGGCCTGCGGTATGACGTAGTAGCCGACGACCAGCGCCAGGCCGCCGAGGGCGAAGGCGATGGCATGGCGGGCGAGCTGGCCGCGCCAGCTCATGCGCAGGGTGGAGCGGTACTCGCCGAGTGCCGCCATGCACAGGAAGATGACGACCGCGAACATCGTGGCCCGGGCGGTGACGGTATGCGTCGATGCCGCGAGATCCTCCGGCGAGGGGGCGAAGCGGATCCAGGTCGCGGCGTTCAGGGATGCGGCGAGCAGGAGCAGCTCGCACGTGCCCAGCAGGGTCAGCCAGCGCACGATCGGCTGTCGGAACAGGCGGATCATCGGTCATTCCTCATGACATGCATCCCCTGCATGCTCGTGTTCCAAGGCTAGGTAGCGTGGCGCCACGTGTCGATTCCACTTACGGTCGTCGCCCGGCTAGTCCGAATGGCCGGGCGATCACGCCAGCCCGCTGTGTTCGCATGCGGTCAGCAACACGCGCAGGTGGTCGGCGAGGCGCAGGCTGAGCGCCACGATGGTGAAGGTCGGGAAGGCCCAGCCGCCGGTCGGGAACGTCGAGCTTCCCGCGATGTGCAGGTTCGCCACGCCGTGCACCTTGCACTGCGCGTCGACCACGCCGCGCGAGGGATCGTCGGCCATGCGCGTGGTGCCCATGTGGTGCGCGGTGCCATGCACGCCAGGCGGCGCCGCGCCGTGGGTCCACGGTTCCGGTTCGAAGTGTCCGTTGCAGGCGGCCGCGAGTCGCGCGCCCGTGAGCAGCGTCGTCGTGTGCCAGGTGTGGCGGTCGAGCTCGTTGAGGCGCCAGTCGACGCGCACGCGACGTTGACCGAGCGCGTCGCGTTCGTCGCCGAGCGTGACGCGGCTGTCGCGCTGGGGCGCCTGCTCGAAGAAGCCCACCAGCTCGACGCGGTCGCTGCGTACCGTCGGACGGTCGGCGACCTTCTGCGCGACGGCGCGCACGACGTCGCCGATGTGCAGACCCAGGCGCATGGCGCTGATCGCGAGGTTCTGCTGTACGGCGGCCGTTCCGCCGGGGCCGTTCTGCAGCGCGGCGCAAAGGCGTGCCTCGAGCAGCGCCGCCTCGTCGCGGGTCGGCGGACGCAGCGCGGCGCGCACGTCGCGCAGCGCGCGGATGCCGTGGGGTACCTGGCCTTCGACGGCGAACGGGTGCACGCGCGCATTGAGGCTGCGGTGATCGCGCTGTGCCTTCAGCGAAAGCCCGATCTCCGGCGCGAACGGCGCGCGAACCTTGCCGATGGTCCGCTCGTACGGCCGGGTGACCCGATCGGGGTCGTCCGCGCGAATCGTGCCGATCGTTCCGCTGGGGTGGTCCATGAAGTAGCGGCCGACCAGGTCACGGTCGTTGCCGAGGCCGTCGGGAGCCACACTGTCGGAGAGCAGCAGGATGCGGGCGTTCTCGATGCCGCCGGCGGCCAGCACGTAATGCCGTGCGAAGACGCGTCCGCGTCGACCGTCGAGCGTGCCGATCCGTGCCCCGGTGACGCGGCTGGCGTCGGCGGTGGATTCCAGCTCCATCACGTTCGCATGCAGGAGCAGGGAGATGTTGGGTGCCCTGCGCATGTCGTCGCGATACGCGTCGCCGAAGGTGATCGGGCTGCGCGCGAAGACGAAGTTAACGAGCGCGTCGGGATCGAGGTCGAGCGGCCGTCGCGGCAGCGGGCCGTCGAACGCGCCGGGGCCGAATCCGTGCGACGGGTCGATACGGCAGAAGTCCCGCGCCCGCGCGTACCAGGGCGCCAGATCGTCGTAGCGGATCGGCCAGCCGCTGTCCGGCACCCACTCGCGGGGCGCCATGTCGCTGTCGGCGAGCGGGATGCAGCCGCCGCCCCACAGCGTGCAGCTGCCGCCGAAGACGCGCATCCGGGAGGTTCCGGCGTCGAACGGCGCGTCGCCCGTCCAGTCGCCTTCGTACAGCGACTGGCTGCGATCCTCGCCCGCGAGACCGCCACCTTCGATCAGGCACACGCGGGTCGCCGTGCCCAGGAAGGCGCGCGCGATCGCGATGCCCGCCGGCCCGGCGCCGATGATGCACAGGTCGGCCTGCAGGTCGTCGGGAACCGACCGGTCGAAATAGTCGATGATCACGGTGCGTCTCCCGGGCAAGCGGCGGCGAAGTTCATGGGCATCGTTCTTTTCTTGTTCTTGGCGTCAGGCGCCGTAATACCCGCGATACCAGTCGACGAACCGGCCCACGCCCTCGTCCACATCCACTTTCGGCGCGTAGCCGGTGGCCTGGACGAGGGCGGAGACGTTCGCCTCGGTGTCGGGTACGTCCCCGGGCTGCAGTGGCAACATGTCCAGTCGTGCGCTGCGGCCGAGCCGTTTTTCGAGGACTTCGATGTAACGCAGCAACGGGACCGGCGTCTCGTTGCCGATGTTGAAGATCCGGTAGGGGGCGACGCCGCTGCTGCCCGGATCGGGCCGGGCGCCGGACCAGTGATCGTTGGCGCGCGGCAGGCCGTCGAGCGTGCGGACGACACCTTCGACGATGTCGTCGACGTAGGTGAAGCTTCGCCTGTGCCGGCCGTGGTTGAACACGGGGATCGGCTCGTCGGCGAGGATCGCGCGCGTGAACAGGAACAGCGCCATGTCGGGACGGCCCCATGGCCCGTACACCGTGAAGAACCGAAGGCCGGTGCAGGGGAGGCCGTACAGGTGCGCGTATGAATGCGCCATCTGCTCGTTCGCCTTCTTCGTGGCGGCGTACAGCGTCAGCGGATGCTCGGTCGGCTGGTGTTCGGAGAAGGGCAGGTGGGTGTTGGCGCCGTAGACCGAGCTGGTGGAGGCGAATACGAGATGCTCGACGCCGTGGCGGCGGCAGCCCTCGAGCACGTGCAGGAAACCGGTGACATTGCTCGATACGTAGACGTGCGGGTTCTTCGCCGCGTAACGCACGCCCGCCTGCGCGGCGAGATGCACAACGCGCTCCGGGCGATGCGTGGCGAAGAGGGCGTCCATCGCCTCGCGATCGGCGAGATCGGCGTGCACGTGCGTGTAATCGGGATGGCCGTCGAAGTGCGCGAGCCGGGCCTTCTTCAGCGCGACGTCGTAGTAGTCGGAAAGGTTGTCGAGCCCGATCACGGTGTCGCCACGCTCCAGCAGCCGCGTCGCGACGTGGAACCCGATGAAGCCGGCGGTACCCGTGACCAGGATCTTCATGGGGAGGCCATGGCGTCAGAGGCGACCGTCCACCGCGTCGCGCGGCAGCACGTACTTGACGTCGTAGACCACGGAGAGCGGCTTGCCGAAGGCACGGATGCCGTCGGCGCCGAGCGCCACGAATTCGCGGTGGCCCACGGCGACCACCACCGCGTCGTAGGTGCCGTGCGCGGGTTCGGCGACCGGATCGATGTCGTACTCGTGTCGCGCCTCGGCGCGGCGGACCCATGGGTCGTGGACATCCACCGCCACGCCATAGCCGCCCAGCGCGCCGACGATGTCGACGACGCGGGTGTTGCGCAGGTCGGGGCAGTTTTCCTTGAACGCGAGTCCCAGCACGAGCACGCGCGCGCCGACGGGGTTGATGCCCTTGCGGACGATCAGCCTGACCAGTTCGCTGGCGATGTACGGCCCCATGCCGTCGTTGGTGCGGCGTCCGGCGAGGATCACGTCCGGATGGTGGCCGACCTGCTGGGCCTTGTGGGTCAGGTAATACGGATCGACGCTGATGCAGTGACCGCCGACGAGACCCGGGCGGAACGGCAGGAAATTCCACTTCGTGCCGGCCGCCTCGAGGACCTCGAGGGTGTCGATGCCGAGCTTGTTGAAGAGGATCGCGAGATCGTTGACGAGCGCGATGTTGAGGTCGCGCTGCGTGTTCTCGATGACCTTGGCGGCCTCGGCCACCTTCAGCGAGCTCGCACGATGCGTGCCGGCGGTGATCACCGAGCGGTAGAGCGCGTCGACGAAGTCCGCGACCTCCGGCGTGGAGCCCGAGGTCACCTTGAGGATGCCCGTGACGCGATGCGTCTTGTCGCCGGGATTGATGCGTTCGGGGCTATAGCCGGCGAAGAAGTCGCGGTTGAAGACGAGGCCCGATTCGCGCTCCAGGATCGGCACGCAGACCTCTTCGGTGCAGCCCGGGTAGACGGTCGATTCGTAGATGACGACGTTGCCCGGCTTGAGAATCTTACCCAGGGTTTCGCTCGCCCGGACCAGCGGTGTGAGATCGGGGCGGCGCGCGTCGTCGATGGGAGTGGGCACGGTGACGATGTAGACGTCGCAGGCCGCCAGATCGTCGAGAATGGAGGAAAACCTCAAACGACCGGCCGCGGCGAGCTCGCCAGCGTCGACCTCGAGCGTGGCATCCACTCCGTCGTTCAGTTCCGCGACGCGTTCGTTGCGGATGTCGAAGCCGACCGTCGCGTAGCGCTTGCCGAACTCGACTGCCAGGGGCAGCCCGACGTAACCCAGGCCGACGATGCCGATGCGCACCGTGTCGAGGGCCGGTGCGACGAAGCCGCCGGGTGCGGTCCAGGAGCGGGCGTTCACAACGGGCTCCGCCACGCCGGCCTGGCCGGTGGCTGCCCTGCGGCTTTCAGTATCCATCCCCCGTCCTACCCCTTGGGTGCGTGGCGAAAACCCCTGTGGAGGGGGCCGATGAAAGCGTAGCAACGCGCCCGGGCCTTGCCTGTATGGCTTACGGAGGTGGACGAATGGCCGATATCGGGCATGCGCGAGAGCATGAACGGCGCATCATGAGAACGTTTACAAGGGGTCCGCGCCGATATATGTTTCATCCCGCACCGGCCGGAGGCCGGGCTTTCGACTACATACAATGGTTCTATGGTCCACTCATGTCCGCGCGATCCTACATAGGCTCGGTGCGCGTGGCCTTGCTGGACGACCACGCGCTCGTCCTGAAGGGGCTGATCGCACACCTTGAGAAAACGCCCTCGATCGTGATCGTCGGCAGCCATACGAGCAGCCGGCCTTTTCGCGCCATGCTGGCCGCGATGCCGGTGGATGTCGCGCTGATCGATTACTCGCTCGCCATGGACGACATCGATGGGATCGCCCTCATCAACCTGCTCCGTGCGTCCTACCCGAGGATGAAGATCCTCGTCGTGTCCGCCCATGCCCAGGAACTGGTGGTGCACAACATGCGCCTTGCCGGGGCGGACGGGTTCGTGGCCAAGAGCCAGGATCCCGACGACGTCATCCGCGCGATCGATGCCGTGATGACCGGACGCGAGTTCGTGCCGGTGCGCGAAGCCGTGGACGGAACGCCGCCGAAGGACCTGGTGCCGCTTTCCCCGCGCGAGCGGGACGTGATCCGCCAGTTGCTCGAGGGGCTCACCGTCGGGCAGATCGCGGCGCGGACGGGGCGCAGCCTGAAGACGATCAGCACGCAGAAGTCGTGTGCCTACCGAAAGCTGCGCATCACCTCGGACAACGAGCTATTCCTGTTGCGCGACTACGTGCTCGCGCTGGATGCCGGATCGCCGTGAAATGCCTGTTCGTCGGGTTGCTGGCCTGGATGGCCTGCGTCGGCTGCGCCGTCGCCGCCGCGTCCGACGATGCCGCGCGCAAGGCGTGGCTCGCCGCCCATCCCGTCATGCGCATCGCCATCGACGCGCAGCAGGGTTCCGAAGTCAATCGCGGCGAATCCAATCCGCTCGTCAGCCAGTACCTCGAACTCGTGGCGAGGCATACGGGCCTGCGCATCGTGACGGTGCGGACGCGTTCATGGGAGGACTCGGTGCGCGCCTTCAGGGAGCGGCGGGTCGACCTGCTGCCGTCGTTGAACGATCGCCTCCTCATGGCGGATCTTGGCGACCAGGCGCTCCTGTCGGAACCGTTCTACCAGGGCCGCACGGTCATCATCGCCCGTACCGTCGGGCCCGCCACGCTCGACATGCGGGCCCTGGACGGGCGGACGGTGGCGTTCACTGGCGGCGGCGCCTACGAGTCGTGGCTGCGCCGGGAGCATCCCGCCGTCACGCGCCTCCCGCTGGCCGATCTTCACCAGGTGCTGGCCGCGGTGGAAAGCGGCATCGCCGACGCGGGCATCGGCGTCGACGTGGCCTATCTTCCGATCGTGCGTCGCGACTACGCGCTGAGCCTGCGCATCGCGGGCGACATTCCCCAGATGCCGGTGGCGGTCCGCGTCGCGGTACACAAGGATGCGCCCGAGTGGCTCGAGATCGTCGACGATAGCGTCCGGGGCATCAGCGCGGACGAGAATCGCGCCGTGATCGAGCGCTGGCTACAGGCCGCCTACCTGCGCGCGCCGACCCTCTCCCAGGTGCTGTCGGTGTATCGCGTGGAGTTCGGCCTGGGATTCGCGCTGATCGTGGCGATGGTGTTCGCGCTCTGGCAGCTGCGTCGCGCGCAGCTCGCGTCGCGTCGGGGCGAACGGCAGAAGACCATGCTGCTCGCCGTGATGAGCCACGAGGTGCGCAATGCCGTCAACGCGGTCACCTCGTCGATCGAGCTGCTCTCGCGCACGCCGATGGAGGGCCCGCAACGCGACCTCATGGCGATCGCCCAGTCCAGCAGCCGCAGCCTGCAGAACCTGCTCAAGAGCGCGCTGGACTACAGCCGCTCCGAGAACCAGGGGTTCACGCCGGACCTGACGGCATGCGACGCCGTCGGCGTCGCGCGCGACGTCATCGAAGGCCAGCGCACGGCGATCGAGCAGAAAGGCCTCGACGTGCGGCTCGACCTGCCCATGGGCCCGCTGCCGTGGCTGATGCTGGACGAGACGCGCCTGCGCCAGCTGCTGGAGAACCTGCTCTCGAACGCCGTGAAATTCACCGTGCGCGGCCACGTCGGCATCGCGTTGTGGCAAACGGCCGGGGAGGACGGCAACGAGGTCCGTCACCTCGTCGTCGAGGTGTTCGACACGGGTATCGGCGTGCCGGCGGACCGCCAGAGGGAGCTGTTCCAGCCGTTCTCCCAGGCGCACGGCGCGCACTCCGCACGGCTCGGCGGCGCGGGTCTGGGGCTGGGCATCTGCGCGGAGATCACCCGGCAGCTCGGCGGACGCCTCGAACTGAACAGCGATGTCGACGTCGGCACCGCGGTGCGCATCGAGCTGCCCACCAGTCGCGTGCCCGTCGCGCCGCCGGTGGAGGACGAAGCGGACGCGGCGCCCGATGCGGCGGTGGCCGAGCGCGGCACCGTCCTGCTCGTCGAGGATCATCCCGCCAATCGGCAGATCATCGCCGCCCAGCTGAAGTTCCTCGGCTTCGACACCCACGCGGTCGATCATGGACAGGCCGCGATCGACGCGTTCGTGCCGGGCCGGTTCGCGGGGGTATTGCTCGACTGCGAGTTGCCCGACATGCAGGGCTACGACATCGCGGTCGAGCTGCGGGCCCATGAGGTCGCGGCGAACGGGCCGTTCACGCATTTCATCGCGATCTCGGCGAATGACGGCGAGGTACACCTGCGGCGCTGCGCCGAAAGCGGGATCGACACGGTGCTCGGCAAACCGTTGTCGCTGGCCGCGCTCAAGACCGCGCTCGCCTCCGCGCCGGGCATGTCGCCGGTCGAGCGCACGTTCCGCGAGGAAAGCGAGCACGATCTTGCCGCGATGCGCGACGCGCTCGCGAAGGCCGATCCGGAACGCGCCATCGCCCTCGCGCACCGCATGAAGGGCGCCGCGCTGGTGCTGGGGTCGACGACGGTCGTCGAAACGCTCGGGCGGATCGAGGCATTGCTGGTCGAACGACCGGTCGCCCGCCACGACATCGACCGGCTGCTCGACGATATCGCGCGGGAGCTGTAGCCGGCTTGTGGGAGCGGACCTGGCCGCGACGCCTTTGGGGCCGTGCGCTACAGGGCCTGCGGCTCTTGGCGAGAAGATGTCGCGGCCAGGTCCGCTCCCACAAAAATCGATGAATCAATGCAGCTTCACCGGCGGTAGCGTCGTATTGCGCAGCCAGTCGGCCAGCCAGAGCGCGGTCGCGCGGGGCCAGCCGTGCAGCGTCGCGCGGTGCATGTACTGGAGCGACACGTAGAGCATCTTGGCGATCCAGCCACGCATGGGGATCGGCGATTTGCCCTTGGGCACCGACGGCAGTTCGCCCGTCGCATGGTATTCACCCAGCGACACCAGCGTGCCTTTCGCGTGGTACACGAACGGCTCCACGGTCTCGCCGCGCAGCGCGCGCGGCAGGGCGCGGGCGAGGTAGCTGGCCTGCTGGTGTGCCGCCTGCGCCGTCGGCGGCACGCTCGGGCCGCCCTGCGCCGCGGCGGCGAAGGCGCAGTCGCCGATGGCGTAGACATGGTCGACGCCGACCGCCGCCAGCTGGGGCGTGACGATGATGCGGCGATCCTTCGACAGCGTGAACGGCCCCAGCCCGGCGACCATGTCGTGTCCGACGACGCCGGCGGCCCAGACGCGGATGTCGCACGGCACGGTGCTGCCGTCCGAAAGGTGGAACGCGCTGGCGGTGACCGCGTCCACGCCGACGCCCACGCGCACGTTCACGCCCATGCCGACCAGCGCCCGGTGCGCGGATTCCGATGTCCGGGGATCGACGGCGGGAAGGATGCGTTTCGCCATGTCCATCAGCGTGATGTCCAGCTTCGACGCCGGATCGAGGCCGCCGTAGCGATGCATGTCGTTGAAGGCGTGGTGTAGTTCGGCGGCGAGCTCGACACCCGTGGCTCCCGCGCCGACGATGCCGATGCGGATGCGTCGCTCCGGATCGCCAGCACTGCGTAGCGCGAGCGCCAGGATCTTGCGACGCAGGGCGATCGCCTGGGCCGGGCTGTCGAGCATGTCGCAGTACTGAAGCACGCCGGGCGTGCCGAAGTCGTTGACGCGGCTGCCGAAGGCGAGCACGAGCGTGTCGTAGCGCAGCGAGCGCGGCGGGAGGATCAGCTCGTCGGTCATCGGCAGCACGACCTGATCGAGGTCGATGCGCCGCTCGACGGTGTCGACGCGTTTCAGGGCGCCGGGCTCGTAGCGGTAGCCGTGCGCCTGCGCATGCGCCAGGTAGGGCACGGCTTCCTCGCCGTCGCCGAGCAGTCCCGCCGCGAGCTCGTGGAGGCGTGGTTTCCAGAAGTGGCTGGCGTCGCGATCGACGAGCACGACGTCGAGGTCACGCCGCCGGCCCAGGCGGGTCGCCAGTTCGATGCCGGCCGCGCCGCCGCCGACGATGACGACGGCGTGCCTGCCGTGGGCGGATGGAGCGGTGTTCATGGGTGGATCTCCGGTAAGTCCCGCCGCACGAGGATAACGGTGGATTCGTGGCTGGCTTGCGAAGACCGCTTTCGTCATGTACACAACCGCCATGGCTTGCGTACCGATGCTCCGACGACGACGCTGATTCCGCGCTCACCGACTCCCGTACGACATGGGGGCGGTCGCGCGCGAAGGAAATCCGCCCGATCGTGACCCTTCCGGAGCCTTCCATGCCCGTTTCCCTCGCGTCCCTGGTCGATACCAGGCTCGCCGCCGTGTTCGATACCCTCGGTCTTCCCGTCCACCTTGCCCGGTCACAGCCATCCGATCGCCCGGAGCTCGGTGACCTGCAATGCAACGGTGCGCTCGCGGCGGCGCGTGAGGCACGCCGGCCGCCGCGCGACATCGCGGAGGACATCGCCAGCGCGTTGCGCGCCGACAATCTCTTCGCGGACGTTGCCGTCGCGGGACCGGGCTTCGTCAACCTGACACTGTCCCGTCGCGCGCTCGCCGGATGCGCCGCCGCCATGGTGGAAGACGACGCGCTGGGCGTGCCGGACGACGGCGCGGGGCGCCTCGTGGTGCTCGACTTCGGCGGCCCGAACGTCGCCAAGCCGTTGCATGTCGGACACCTGCGGTCGCTCGTGTTGGGAGAAAGCCTGCGCCGCATGCATGCCGCGTTGGGCTGGCGCACGCACGGCGACGCGCACCTGGGCGACTGGGGACTGCAGATGGGCATGCTCAGCGCCGCGATCCGGCGGCGGTCGCCGGAGCTGGCGTATTTCCGTAGCGATGCCGAGCCCTTTCCCGCGAACCCGCCGGTGACGCTGGCGGAACTGGAACGGCTCTATCCGGAAGCGGCCGCGGCGTGCCGGGCCGATCCCCAACGCATGGCCGAAGCACGGGCCGACACGGCGGCACTACAGGCGGGCGATCCCGGCCTGCTCGCGTTGTGGCGCGCGTTGCGCGAGCTCAGCCTTGCGGCGCAGCTGCGCGACTTCGACGAACTGGGAGTCGTCTTCGATGCGCTCGACGGCGAGAGCGACGTGCGCGACGCGATCGCTCCGCTGGTCGCCCGGCTCGAGGCCGAGGGTGTCGCACGGCGCAGCGAGGGCGCGCTCGTGGTCGATGTCGCCAGCCCGGACGACGGGGCGGACGTGCCTCCCTTGTTGCTGGCGAAGAGCGACGGCGCGGCGCTCTACGCGACGACCGATCTCGCGACGCTCGAAGCGCGCGCGGGCATGCCGGGACTCGCGCGCGTCGTCTACGTGGTCGATCAGCGGCAGGCGTTGCATTTCACGCAGGTGTTCCGCGCGGCGGCGAAGGCCGGCATCGCGCCGGGCGTCGAGCTCGTGCACGCCGGTTTCGGCACCGTGAACGGCCCCGACGGCAAGGCGTACAGGACACGCGCCGGCGGCGTGGCACGGCTGAGGGACCTGCTCGACGAGGCCGTGGCGCGGGCGGAAGACCGTATGAAGGAGGCGGGTCACGGTGCGGAACTCGACGCGGGTTCGCGCGCGGTGCTCGCGAGACGTGTGGGCATCGGGGCCGTGAAGTTCGCGGATCTCTCCGGCGACCGGCTGTCGGGCTACGTCTTCGACGTGGACCGGCTCGTCGCGTTCGAAGGGCGGACCGGTCCCTATCTGCAGTACGCCTGCGTGCGCCTGCGCTCGCTATTGATCAAGGCGGGCGATGCGCACATCGGACCGATCGACCCGGTGGCGCCCAGCGAGCGCGCCGTCGTGCTGGCCTGTCTTGCCTTCGGCGATACGGTCGCGTCGGCGTGCCGGCAGTACCAGCCGGGCATCCTGGCCGATCATGCGTTCGACCTTGCGCAGCGCTTCAGCCGGTTCTACGCGGAGTGCGCCGTGCTGTCCGAGCCGGATGCCGAGGTACGGGCGTCGCGGCTGGGGCTGTGCGTCCTGGTGCGGAGTGTGCTGGAAAAGTCGCTCTGGCTGCTCGGCGTCGACGTGCCCGAGCGGATGTAGGAAGCATGTGGGAGCGGCCGGAGCCGCTCCCACAGCGAGGCACGTCAGGCTTTTTCGTAGGCCTCGGCGGCGTCCATGACGCGTGCCGAGTAGACCAGCGCCGCGCCGGCGTTGAGCGCCACGGCCACGCCGAGCGCTTCGGCGATCTCGTCCTTCGTGGCGCCGTGCTTCAGCGCTTCCGCCGTGTGGACGGTGATACAGCCGTCGCAACGGGTGGTGACCGAGACGGCCAGCGCGATCAGTTCGCGCGTCTTCGCGTCGAGGTGGTTGGTCTTGGCGCCGGCGTTGGAGAGCGCCTGGTAACCCTGGACGGTGCCGGGGCTCAGTTTGGCGATTTCGCCAATACGGCCCATGAGCTGGCTGCGATATTCGACCCAATCGAGCATGGTGTTTCTCCGGTCATGCGGCGGCACGGTATGCGTCGTCGACAGGGGAAATCATGAGCCGATCGGCGCACCTTGGGAACGCGCGCGCGGCGCAGGTTCTGGCGCGATCGTCTCGACCGCGATCGTGCGTCGTGCCCGTGCCGCACGCCGCATTTCCAAGGGGCACGACACCACGACATCAACGACAGGACACGCAGGTACCGCCGATGGCCAATCCCGTTCGCACCATTCCCGCCGGCTTCTTCGGCATGATCCTCGGCCTCGTGGGGCTGGGCAGCAGCTGGCGCGTCGCCGCGCGCCTGTGGGGGCTTCCGCCCGAGATCGGCGAGGCGATCATGGCCGTCGCGTTCGTTGTCTGGCTCATCCTCACCGCGGCGTTCTGGTACAAATGGATCGCCCACCGCGACGCGGCGATCGAGGAGATCCATCACCCGATCAACTGCTGTTTCGTGGGCCTGGCGCCCTCCAGCACGGTGCTCATGGCGGTGGTGCTGGCGCCGCATTTCCACGCGCTCGCGGTCGTCGCCCTGATCGGCGGCGCGATCGGCCAGGTGGCCTTCGGCGTCTGGCGCTTCGGCGGCATGCTCGAAGGCGACCGCGACGTCTCCACCACCACGCCGGTCATCTACCTGCCGTCCGTCGCGGGCAACTTCATCATCGCGATCGGTGCCGGCACGCTGGGCTTTCCCTCGTGGGGCATCCTGTTCTTCGGCGTCGGCCTCTTCAGCTGGTTCGCGCTGGAATCGATCGTCGTGTTCCGCCTGCTCAACGTCGCTTCGCTACCGCCGCCGCTGCGGCCGACGATCGGCATCCAGCTCGCGCCGCCCGTCGTGGCCGTGGTCGCTTTCCTCGCTAACACGCAGGGCCATCCCGAGCTGCTGACGCAGGCCGCGTGGGGCTACGGGCTGATCCAGCTGCTGTTGCTGTTGCGGCTCTTCTTCTGGATCACGAAGCAGCCGTTCGCGCCGTCGTACTGGGCCTTCAGCTTCGGCATCACCGCGCTGTCGACCGGTGCCCTGGTCATGACCGAGCGTGGCGTCACCGGCGCCATCGCGCAGCTCGCGCCGATCGTGTTCGTCTTCACCAACCTCGTGATGGCGGTGCTCGTCGTGGGCACGCTGGTACGAACCGCGCAGGGCAAGCTGCTCCCGCCGCCGGTGGTCGTTCCGGCGTCCGCCTGAATGCGTCGCCTCGGTGGGATCGCGATGACGCGCTCCCACCGAGGCATGGGCACGACGTCGCAGCCCACCGACATTTCCCCTTCGATCGACGCGCGATCGCTACGGTGACGCCAACGTCATCGAAGGAGAATCATCGTGCGTCACCTCATGCTTCTGGCTGCGGGCATCGCCTGCGCGGCGGCACCGACCGCATTCGCCGCCACGGTCGACTCGCCATGGATCGTTCACGTCGGCGCCCATGTCGTCGATCCCACCTCCCACACCGGCCGCCTCGCGGGCATCCATGCCAGCGTCGACAGCAGCACGCGGCCGACGTTCAGCATCGAGTACCGATGGAGCGACGCATGGAGCGTCGAAGCGCTGGCGGCGCTCCCGTTCCGCCACGACGTGAGCCTCGCCGGTTCGCGCGCGGTGCGCGTCAAACAGCTTCCGCCCGTGGTCGGCGTGAACTATCGGTTCCTGCCGCATGCCGCCGTCACGCCATTCGTGGGTGCCGGCGTCAACTACACGCATTTCTTCGACGCCAAGGGCCGGGGCCCGCTGCAGGGCGCCGACGTGGATCTGGGGGACAGCTGGGGCCTCGCATGGCATGCCGGTGTCGACATCGCCCTCGCGCCGCGCTGGGTCGCGACCGTCGACGTCCGCTACATGGATATCGACAGTCGCGTGAAAGTGGGCGGCGCCCGGGTCGGCACCGCCCACATCGACCCCTGGGTTTATGGAGCGAGCGTGGGTTACCGCTTCTGATTCTCCGCGAGGATCGCCTTGGCGGCGTCGACGCCGATCACCCAGGAACCGGCCAGCATCATGGTGTCCTTGAGCACCAGTCGTCCGGCGCCGGAGAGGTACGGGAAGCCGTGCTGCGCGTCACCGAGCGCAGCCACCCACGCCTCCGGTGTCGTGACCAGGAACGAGAGCGTGACCAGCGTCGTGCCGAAGGAAAGGAAGGCGCCGAGGAGGCCAAGCTTCTTCGACAAGGGATAGGCGAGGACGAGCGCGGCGATGGTCAGTTCCACGATGCCCAGGCCGGTCGAGAAACCGTAGGTGTTGTTCGCCGTCTGCCATTCGCGTTGTTCCGGCACCAGCTGGCCCTCGTGGGTCAGGTGCGCCTTGTACTCGGTGGGGTGGTTGTAGAAGAACGACATCACCGGGCTGTTCGCCACGAACGGCGTGATGCTGTCCGCCTCGTAGGGGACGAACTTCAGCAGGCCGATCCAGATGAAGACGATGGCGATGGCGAGGCGCATCAGGTTCGGGCCGACGCGTTCGGTGCGGGCGAAGAGGCCGAGGGCCTGGCGGAAACGGGTGTTCATGAGGAAAGCTCCAGAGCAAGGCGTCCGGGGGAAGGTGGACGCGACCCGCATAGTGTTGCTCTGGGGAATGAGAGGATGAATACTCGTATCTCTCAATGACTGGCGCGATCGTCTCATGGATGCCCTGACCCGACTTCTCGACCTGGCGAACGTGCAGGGGGTGCTGGACGTCCGCTGCTATCTCGCCGGCGGCTTCAGTGTCGAACACGACATCGCACTCGCGGGCGAGGCGCCGTTCCATCTCGTGCTTTCGGGCGAGGGCATCATGGAGCTCCCGGGACGCGTCATGGTGCCGATGTCCGCGGGCGACCTCATCGTGCTGCCGCGGGGCACGTCGCATCGCGTCCATGACGGTGGCCCGCGTTCGGCGGCGGTGCCGGTGCACGTGGATCGACAGGGACCGCTCGACATCAAGCGCAACACGCTCGGTCCCGCGGACCTCGACCTGCTGTGCGGTCGCTTCACGTTCGCGCCGGATGCCGCGCGACTGGCGTTCGATGCGCTGCCGGACGTCCTTCACGTCAAGGTCTCCGAGCAGCATGGCGCCGCGGCGCTGGATGCGGTGGTCGCGATGTTCCGCAGCGAGGTGGAACGGATGGAGCCGGGCGCCCTCGCGGTGGTCACGTCGCTCAGCCGCACGTTGCTGGTATTCGCGCTGCGCGCGCAGCTGCGCGAAGGGCAGTTGCCCCCTTCGTTGTTGTCGCTGCTGGGCGACGCCCGTCTTGGCCGCGCGGTGCTCGCCATGCTGCGCGATCCCGCGCGCGAATGGACGGTCGAGACGCTGGCGCGTGAGGCGGCGATGTCGCGCGCGACCTTCGCACGTCACTTCGAGGCACGGGGACGCATCGCACCGCACGAGGTGCTGACGCTGCTGCGCATGCACCTGGCAGGCGACCTGCTACGCCGGGGCGACCTCACGGCCGGCGCGGTCGCCGATCGTGTCGGTTACCGTTCCGAATCGGCGTTCGGGAAGGCCTTCGTGCGCGTGATGGGCGTCACCCCCGCGCGCTATCGACGCGACCACCTGCACCCACCGCCGGTCGAGGCGACCTGACGCTCCCCGTAGGGGCGGACCTGGCCGCGATGGGTGCTCGCGACGAGGTCCAAACTATCGCGCTGTTGGAGCGGACCTGGCCGCGATGGGTGCTCGTAGCAAGACCCCAAACTATCGCGCTGTTGGAGCGGACCTGGCCGCGATGGGTGCTCGCGGCAAGACCCCTATCGCGCCCAGGTGCGCTCCAACAGCGCGTCGTACCGTTGGAGCGGACCTGGCCGCGATCACTGCGACGTCACAGCTTGTAATTGATGCCGAAGAGCACCGTCCGTCCGTAGGTGTCGTATTTCAGCGGGCGCGCCACCTTGACGTCGTTCGGCAGCGCGGCGATCTGTTGCGTCTTCATCGGCGAGTTGGTCAGGTTGTTCACCTGCAGCAGGATCGACAGGCCGTTCCACGTGCCATGCTCGAACGCGTAGCCCAGCTGGAAGTCCGTCTGCTTGTCGGCCAGCACCTGCGTGTAGCCGAGCTGATCGAACAGCGCGACCGCCTCGCCGGTGAACGCCGAACGATAACGCTCGGCGATGCGCACCGACCAGCCATGCTTCTCGTAATACAACGCGAGGTTCGCCACCTTGCGCGACAGACCGGGCAGGGTGGACGGGCTACCGGGAATGCTCGATACCGCGCTGACCGGCAGCGTGCTGTTGGTCAGCGAGAAGTTCGCCTGCGCGCCGAAACCGTCCAGTGCCGGTGTCACCAGGGCACCTTCCAGTGCGCCGGAGAGTTCGATGCCCTGCATCTTGCCGCCCGTGCCGTTCTCGGGGCGCGTGAACGAACCGATGGTGCTGGTGGGCGTCAGCGTGGGGTTGTCGTTGATGTAGCGCGAGAAGTCGTAATCGAGCGTCGTCTCGTTGTAGATGTAGTTCAACAGGTTCTTGTTGAAGACGGCCACGGCGGCGTAGCTCGACGTGCCGAAGTACTTCTCCCACGACAGATCGGCACCGACGGCGATGTACGGCTTCAGCTTCGGATTGCCGCCGCTTCCTGACCACAGCACCTGGCCGGCCGCGGGTCCGTCGTTGACGAGTCCGACGCCCGCCGAGGTCGCGACCTTTTCGTCGTCGATGCGTCCACGTGCCATGGTCTTGGCGAGCCCGAAGCGCAGGTACTGCTTGTCCGCGATCTCCGCCGCCAGGTTCAGGCTCGGCAGCACCTTCGTGTAACGCGTGCCACCGGTGATCCTGCCGACCAGGGTATCGCCGTTGGTCTGCAGCGCCTCCGACGACTGATCCGTGCGTACCGCCTGCACGCCCACGTTACCGCGCAGGGGTATGTCGCCCAGGTGCGTGTCGATGTTGAACTTCAGGTACGCGACCGGCACCTTCTCGCGCACCGTGTAGTTGCGGCTCCAGTCGGCCTGGCCATTGCGCTGGGTGAGGTAAAACTGGCTGCGCAGCACGCGCAGGACATCGTAGTTGACGATGCCGGGAATGCCGCCGTAACTGAGATCGGTCGAACCGCTGAGCGCGGATGGATCGATGGGCGCGGCGAAACCGGGGTCGTAGTCGTCGGCGGTCGAGCCGTTGCCGTTGAGCCAGGCGAAGAAGACGTCCGCCTCCTTCGTCTTGCGCCGGTCGGAATAGTTCACGCCCAGGGTCGCGTCGCTGAAGATCCAGCCCACGGGATGGGTGACCTCGAGCCGGAACGCCTTGATGGTGTCCTTCTGCCGGTCGAACTCCTCGCGTCCGTTGTAGCCGTAGTTGTTCGGGTCGGTGAAGAAGATGCGCGCCGGATCCGCGAAATTCACGCCGGGACGGAAGTCCGGAAAGCCCTCGTGCTCCGGCGTCGCGAAATCCGTCGACGACGTCGCCTGGCCCGGCAGGCCGGCGAAGAGATAAGCGTCGTGCAGGCGCCGCTTCGCGCTCGAATACGAGGCGTCGGCCGTCACGAGCCAGCCGTTGCCGAAATCGTACTGGTTGTTCCATCCCGCGGAGAAGAGCGTGTCGCGCTCCTTCGTATAGTCGTTCTGCAGCACCGACTTCAGGCCGTCGATGTGGCCGGTGGTCACGATGGGGTAGGGCAGCGCCGGTACGTAGCCCACGTTCGAATACGAGACGTTGTCGTAGGGGCTGCTCGACCACTGCGCACCGTTGAGGTACGACTTCTGGTCGAACGTCGAGTAATACAGGTCGAGCGTCGAGTGGTAGTGATCGTCGGGCGCCCATTCCAGCACCGTCATCAGGCCGTTGCGCACCTGGTGCTCGGACTTCGCGCGCAGCTGCATGCCCTCCTGCGAGAGCACGCCGTCGGGGAGGCCGGGGGTACGTGGGGCGCCCCAGCGTCCTTCGGCGCCGTCCGGGCCGTTGTTCAGGCTCCACCACCAGGCCTCGTACTGCTTCTCCTGCACGGGCGAGTCGAGCTGCGCGAAGCCGACGGCGAGACCGAGCGTGTGGTCGAAGAACTGGTCGATGTACGACGCGCTTGCCCGGTGGCCGGTGTCGCCGACCCCGCTGCCGTGGTTGAGGCTGCCGTTGGACGTGTTCTCGCCGCGCAGGTTCGCCGCGAACGCGCGTTTCGGCAGATCGAGCGGCTTGATCGTGTGCAGGTCGACGGTGCCCGACAGGCCCTGGCCGATGAGCGTGGCGTCGGGCGTCTTGTAGATCGCCGCGCCGCTGATGAGTTCCGACGGGTACTGGTCGAAGTCGACGCCGCGGTTCTCGCCGATGGTCGCCTGCTCGCGACCGTTGAGCGTGGTGCCGGCGAAGTCGGGCGAGAACCCGCGGATCGATATCTGGTTCGCGCGTCCGCCGACACGCTGCGTCGCGAGGCCCGAGACGCGCGCGAGGCTTTCCGCGATGCTGCTGTCGGGCAGCTTGCCGATGTCTTCCGCCGAGATGGCCTCGATGATGTTGTCGGAGTTCTGCTTGGCCTTGATCGAATTCTGGATGCTGCCCTGGATGCCGGTGACGACGATCGCGTCGAGGTTGCTGGCGGCATCGGGATCCACGCGCTTCTTCTCCTTCGCGGGAGCGGCCGGCGGTGCCGGAGTGGCATTCTCTTGCCGATTCTGTGCCTGTTGTTGCGCCACCGCGGAGGCGCTCGTGCCGAGCAGAAGGGCGAGGGCGCAGGCGCTGGCGAGCGCGCGCGGACGAGAAGCCAGCACGGCCGCGCCGTGCGTCGAGCGAAGACGAATCATCCGTTCATTCCCTGCGTTCGTAAGAGATCGCGACCCACCCCTGACGTCGCGGTGGCGCAGGATGGGTGAGCGGCCCGCGCATGTCATCTGGCGACGCAGCATCGTGACCTCGCCGCGGCGCCCTCGCTCGCATGACGCGATGCAGCACCCGATCGCCTATGCAAATCTGGCCGTTGACGCATTTTTTACCGTGCGCTATACCTTGCTCCATCGCGCATGCATGGGGCATGCGCGAGCACGCGCAGCTCGCGAAGTGAATGACGGGACAGCCTCGATGCGTCGCCTCAATTCCAATCAAGCGAACTCCCGCTGCGTCCTCGCGGAACGCTCGTTTCCGCTTGTCCGGGCCGATGGCCAGCCGATCCTCGCGCGCGCGAAGCTCAGCGCGCTGCGTTCGCGCGGCAAGTGCGTCGCCGGCTACTCGCCCCCGATCCTCGCGCACTGATCCAATCCGGCTGATCGGCACGTTCGACGCGTCCTGACGTCATGCCTTCGTGCGCCCGCATGCCTGCGCGCGCCGGGCATCGCGTGACCGTACGCGCACGCGAACCCGCTGGTCGCAGCCAGTGACGCGTCGCGTGGCGAGGGGCCGCGCGATCGGTTTCTCGTACGCTTTTTTTGGGGTGGGGTGCATCGTGCGTAACATTCATCGTCCGAACAGGAAATCGCTCGTGGTGGCGCTCTGCGCCGTTCTTGGGTCCGTCGCCTTACCGGTCTGGGCGCAACAGGCGCAACCGGCAGCGTCGGGCACCGCGCAGGACAACGACAAGGGCGCGCCGGCGAAGCCGGAGAAAGCCGTGCAGATGAAGGCGCTCAGCGTGGTGGCGAACCGCTACGACGCGACGAACATGCGCATGGATTCGGTCAACACCGTCGAGGTGCTCTCGGCCAGCGACCTTCAGCGCACCGCCGTGCACAACGTCGCGGAAGCGCTCGGTCTCATGTCCGGCGTCAACGTGACGACCACCGGCACGGCCTATTTCGGCGGCATCGATGGCGCGGCACGCGGCGAAGGCATGTTCGCGTCGGTGCGCGGTCTGCCGTCCGAGTACAACGTGAACCTGATCAACGGTTCGAACATCGCCCAGGGCATGCCGTACAGCCGCAGCGTGCAGCTGAGCCTGCTGCCGCCCTCGGGCCTGCAGACCATCGTGCTCAACAAGACCGCCATCGCCGACATGGATGGCGACGCGATCGGTGGCACGATCGACTTCCGTACGCCGAGCGCCTTCGACTTCAAGAAGGATTTCAGCGGCAGCGTGACGGCCAGCGGTCGCTCCGAGAGCCGCGCGCGCGATTACGGTGGCAGCGGGCTCGGTGGCGGCCTCGCCGGCGAGCTGCAGGGCAAGTTCGGTGCCGAGAAGCAGTTCGGCGTCTATGTCAGCGGCTATTACGATTACCGCAACATCACCAACAGCGAGATCGGCGCCGCCGAGAGCGCGTCGAACGACGGCTCCTGGGCCTTCCTGCACGCGACGGCGGAAGGCGACAACGCACCGGGATACGATCCGGCGCGCAACCTGACGAGCCTCGGCACGAACGTCGGTATCGCCGCCGGCTTCGAGCGCCGTTACGGCGGCAACATTTCGTTCGACTGGAACGTCGATCCCACGTTGAAGGCCTACGCGAAGATGACCTACGCGTATGCGCTCACCGAGCAGAACACGACGTACAACCAGCTGCTGCCGTCCGATGTGACCTACGTGCCGACCGCGACGCCGGGCGTTTACACGCCGAACATCGGCCGCATCGCGAACCGCTTCTGGTTCGAGACCAACCCCGAGCGGGCCGACCTGGCCACCTTCCAGTTCGGGGCCGACAAGACGGCCGGTGGCTGGACGATCTCCCCGAACGTGTTCTGGAGCTTCGGTCGCAACGACCGCCCCGAGCACGTCGAGATCGACGGTCGCGAGGACAAGTACTCGCAGGACAACTTCGCCTACGACCGCAGCTCGCTGCTTCGCTATGGCAGCAGCCACTTCCCGTATCCCGTGCTTACGCCGGGCCTGCTGAATTCCGTGAACAACGTCCAGGCGATGTGGGCCAACGATTACGGCGAGGTCACGCGCATCCGGTCCGGCCAGAAGCGCGGTGGCGCGAAGCTGGACCTGCGCTACGACTTCGAGGATGGCCCCGTGTCGTCGGTGAAGTTCGGCGTGAAGTACAGCGACAGTTCGCGCAAGTTCACCAACCGCGACTGGTCCACGGGCGGCATCAACGATGGCGTGACCACGCTCGACGATCTGGGCATCTTCAAGGGCTACTACTCGTCGATCTTCCCGGACAAGTTCCACTGGCGGACGCCGGACGTGAGTCGCGCGGCGGTCGCGGCCCTGATCGACCAGCACGTGTTGCCTTCCGACCTGGATACCTGCGGCTCGCTCGATTTCAACAACTACAACTGCGATACGATGCGGGGCACCGAGGCGGTGAGCGCGGCGTACGCCATGGCGACGATCAACGAAGGCCCCGTCGAGATCATCCCGGGCGTGCGCTTCGAGCACACGTCGATCCACAACACGTTCTGGACCACGCCCACGGACGACGCCGGCAACGAACTGCCCGGCTATTTCTCCAACAACCGGACGATCTACAACGAGCCCCTCGGCAGCCTGTTCATCAACTACCGGCCCAGCGGCAACGTGGTCTATCGCGCGTCGATCTACCAGAGCTATACCCGGCCGGCCTTCGTGCAGCTGGGCGGCGGATCGCAGATCAACACGTCGGACGGCGTGACGACCATCACGCGCGGCAACCCGAACCTGAGCCCGATCAAGTCCACCAACGTGGACCTCGCGGCGGAGTGGACGACGGAGCGGGGCGGCTACGTGTCGTTGTCCGGGTACTACAAGAAGCTTCGCGACTATATCTACGACAGCGGCGGCGGCCAGGCCAATCCGAACACCACGGGCGAAGGAACGATCCTGACGAAGACGCCGACCAACGGCGGGGACGGCAAGGTGTATGGCCTCGAGGCGACCTGGCGGCAGAAGTTCCAGGACCTGCCGGCACCGTTCGACGGGCTGGGATTCAGCGTCAACGCGACGCGGCAGAACTCGAAGGTCGACCTCGGCCGCGAGGGCTTCGGCAACGAGCGCCTGCAGGCGGCGCCGCAGCGCATGGCGAACGCGGAGCTGTTCTACGAGAAGAACGGGTTCTCGCTCAACCTGAGTTACCACTACACCGGTTCCTACCTCTCCACGTACGACTTCCTCAACCAGAACGATCCGTGGGACGACCTGTGGATCCGGCCGATCCGCCGCGTGGACCTGCACGCGGGTTACCAGTTCACCAACGGTTTCCAGGTCGACCTGCAGGTCAGCAACCTGACGAAGCAGTACTCGTACTGGTCGCACATCGGCAAGAACAGCCTGGTCAATTCCGACATCGTCGATGCCGGCATGACCACGCTGGTCACCGTGAAGTACGCGTTCTGATGCGAGCGGCAGCGTCCGAAGGCACGGCGGCCCGCGAAGGGCTGCCGCCCCGCGCGATCGGCCTGTGGGGTGGGCTGTCGGCCAACGTGCTGAACATGATCGGCATCGGTCCGTTCGTCACCATTCCGCTCGCGCTCTCCGCGCTGGCGGGGCCGGGCGTGCTCCTCGGCTGGATCGCCGGCGCGCTGCTGTGCCTTTGCGACGGCCTGGTCTGGGCGGAACTCGGCTCCACCATTCCGGAATCCGGGGGGCCGTACCACTACCTGCGCGAGGCGTACGGGAGGGAGGGCGCCGGGCGGCTGTTCGGCTTCCTCTACCTGTGGCAGACGCTGCTCACGGCCCCGCTGTCGATCGCATCGGCGGCCGTGGGCTTCGCGCAGTACGCGGGATTCCTCATCCCTTCCCTCGGTGACGCGGGAAGGGTGGTGATGGCCGCGGGGCTCTGCCTCTTCAACACCGCCGTGCTCTATCGCCGCATCGGTCACATCCAGAAGCTGTCCATGCTGGTGAGCGCGGTGGTCGTCGCCGCCTGCGCGTGGATCGTCGTCACCGGCATCGCCCATTTCGACATGGCGGTCGCACGACGCTTTCTCGACGCGCGGCCCGACGCGGGGCAGGGCTTCTGGCTGGGTCTGGGCGCGGTCGCGCTGATCGCCGTCTACGACTACGGCGGTTACAACAACGTCTGCATGCTCGGCGGCGAAGTCCGCGAGCCGAGACGGACGATCCCACGGGCGGTGCTGCTATCCATTCCGCTCGTGGCGTTGCTCTACCTCGGACTCAACGTGAGCATCCTCGGCGTGTTGCCGTGGGAGCAGGCGGCGGGTTCGAAGGCCGTCGTCGCGGACTTCATGCAGGCGATCCACGGCCGGTCGGGCGGCATGCTGGCCGTCGCGCTCATCCTTCTCGCCAGCTGGGGCTCGGCGCTGGTGGTGCTGCTGGGCTACTCGCGCGTGCCGTTCGCCGCGGCGCGGGATGGCCAGTTCTTCCGGGTGTTCGGGCGGTTGCATCCGCGCGGTGGCTTTCCGACCGTATCGCTCGTGTTCGTCGGAATCACCTCGGCGCTCGCCTGTTTTCTCTCGCTGGAGCGGCTCATCGCGACGCTGATGGTCGTGCAGATCCTGTTCCAGTACATCGCCCAGTGTTTCGCGGTGGTCGCGCTGCGGCGTCGCCGCACCGCGCCGGAAGCCTTTCGCATGCCGCTGTACCCCTTGCCGATCGTGGTCAGCGTCGCCGGCTGGCTGTATCTGGTGGCGACGGCGGGATGGCCCTCGTTCGTCGTCGCGCTGCTCGCCGTGGTCGTCGGTAGCTTCATCTTCCTCGTCCAGTCACGGAGGACCCGCACGTGGCCATTTCAATCGACATGAAGCCCTGGGACGTCGCCGTCGTCGGGGATATCTACGCGGACCACGTGTTCAGCGGCTTTCCCTCGTGGCCAAAGCCCGGCGAGGAGGCCTTCGCGGAGCACTACGTGCGCGAACTGGGCGGCGGCAGCGTCAACACGGCCTGTGGCCTGTCGCGTCTGGGTCGACGGGTGCGCCTCGTCGGCCTGATCGGTGACGCCGATTTCGACTGGTTCGAGGGGCGTCTCGGCGAGTACGGCGTGCGCGTGGGCGGCATCCGACTCGGGGCCGACGGAACGGGCACGACGTTCAGCGTCTCGATGCCCGACGACCGCTCCTTCTTCACCTATCACGGCGCGAACCGCGGGCTCGCCGAGCTGCTGGAGGTTCCCGCGGTGATCGCCGACCTCTGTGCCGCGCGTCACGTGCACTTCGCGATGCCGCTCACGCGCGAGCTGGCGACCGCCATCCTGCCGCAGCTGCGCCATGCGGGCTGCACGACGTCGATCGACGTCGGTTTCAGCCCGGCATGGCTGCGCGACAGCGCCAACCATGCCACGTGCCGCGAGGTCGACTTCTTCCTGCCCAACGCCACGGAAGCCGCGCTCGTCGCCGGCGGCGAGGGCGTGGACGCCTATGCCGCCTGGGCCCAGACCGTGGACCTTCCCCGCGCGGTGCTCAAGCTCGGCGCGGACGGCGCGTGGTGGACCGATGGCAGCATGTCGCAATCCGTGCGCGCGCCGCGTGTCGACGCGGTCGACACCACGGGTGCCGGCGACGCGTTCAACGCGGGTCTCATCGACGCCTGGCTCGACGGCGAATCGCCCGGCCGCTGCGTGCAGCAGGCCTGCGTCTGCGGCGCGCTGTGCACCACCGCGGCCGGTGCGCTGCAGGCTCTACCCCATCCCCCGCAATTGAGGACACTTCGTGACCGTACGTACGGATCGTAAGATCGCATTGGTAGGAGGCGGCGGCGTTCGCTCGCCGCTGGTGGTGTTCGGCGTCAACGACGCCGCGGAAGCGCTCGGCGCATCCGAGATGGTGCTTTACGACCCCGACCCCGCGCGGCTGGCGATCATGGTGGATCTCGGCCGCGCCATCGTGTCGCGTTTCGGCGGCGGCCTTCGCCTGCGTGGCGCCGCATCCCTCGAAGACTGCATCGAGGGCGCCGACTTCGTGCTCAACAGCATCCGCATCGGCGGCATCGCCGGTCGTGCCGCCGACGAACGCACGGCGATCGAACACGGGTACCCGGGGCAAGAAACCACCGGCCCGGCGGGTGTCGCCATGGCGCTGCGCACGGTGCCCGTCGCCATCGAGCAGGCGCGGCTCGTCGAGCGTCTCAGCCCGGAGGCCTGGCTCGTCAACTTCACCAACCCCGCGGGCCTGGTCACCCAGGCGGTGTCGGACCACAGCAAGGCGCGGATCGTCGGCATCTGCGACACGCCGACCGAGCTCTTCCACAACATCGCGCGCGCGCTCGGCGAGCCGGCGCACGAGGTTGAGTGCGACTACGTCGGACTCAACCACCTGGGGTGGGTGCGCGGCGTACGCGTGCGCGGCGAAGACGTGTTCGACCGTCTGCTCGCCAGCGAGGAACGGCTGCGCCAGCTCTACCTCGCTCCCTTGTTCGACGTGGACATGATCCGCACGCTCCGGCTCATTCCCACCGAGTATCTGTTCTTCTATTACGAGCGCCGCCGCGCGCTGTTCAACCAGCGCAAGCAGGGGGGCAGCCGTGGCGCGGAGATCCAGCGCCTCAACGACGAGCTGCTCGCCACGTTGCGGTCGCGCCTCGATGCCGGGGATGGCGCCGGTGCCGTGGACGCGTACGCGGCATACCTCAACCAGCGCTCGGGGTCGTACATGAAGCTGGAGGCGGAGGGGGGATCGGCGTTCGACCAGGGCGTGAGCCTGCAGGGCGACCCGTTCCGGGTGGCGACCGGCTACCACCGCATCGCGATCGACGTGATGAGCGCGCTGACGGGCGCGAAGCCCGCACGCATCGTGGTCAATACCCGCAACGGCGGGGCGTTGCCGGACCTGCCGGACGACGACATCGTGGAGATCGCGTCGGACGTGTCGCTCGATGCGATCGTGCCGCGCCCGATCGCGCCGCTGCCGGATGCGGTGAGCGGACTCGTGCGTTCGGTGAAGGCGTATGAGCGCGCGGCGATCGCCTCGGTGCTCGATGGCGACCGGCTCGGTGCCCGCAAGGCGATGCTGATCCATCCGGCCATCGGACAGTGGACGCCGACCGGCGACCTGCTCGACGCGATGCTGGGTCATGTGAACGAGGACGGCGAGTGCCTGTGCTCGGGGCCGGTGGCCTAGCGCCCCGGCGAATCGGAAGCCGGGCGGCGAGGCCGCCCGGCTCCAGTCTTACTTCTTGATGAACGCGAGCAGGTCCTTGTTGAGCTCGTCCGCGTGCGTGGTCAGCATGCCGTGCGGGTAGCCGTCGTACAGCTTCAGCGTACCGTTCTTCAGCAGCTTCACCGACTTCTCGGCGGCGTCCTTGTACGGGACGATCTGGTCGTCGGTGCCGTGCATGACGAGGGTCGGCACGGTGATCGCCTTGAGGTCCTCGGTGAAATCGGTTTCCGAGAACGCCTTGATGCAGTCGTAGTGGGCCTTGGCGCCACCGATCATGCCCTGGCGCCACCAGTTGTCCACGGTGCCTTCGATCGTCTTCACACCGGCGCGGTTGAAGTTGTAGAAGGGGATCGGCACTTCGCGGTAGAACTGCGCGCGGTTCTCGGCGAGCTGCTTGCGCAGGCCGTCGAACACCGAGATGTCGAGGCCTTCCGGATTCGCCGGGGTCTTGACCATGATCGGCGGCACGGCGCTGACCAGCACGGCCTTGGCGACGCGACCCTTGCCATGACGGGCGACATAACGCGCCACTTCGCCACCGCCGGTCGAATGGCCGATATGCACGGCGTCCTTCAGGCCGAGGTGCGTGACCAGCTCGTCCACGTCGGACGCGTAGGTGTCCATTTCGTTACCGGTGGCCGTCTGCGTCGAACGGCCGTGGCCGCGACGGTCGTGGGCGATGACGCGGAAACCCTGCGACAGGAAGAACAGCATCTGCGCATCCCAGTCGTCCGCGCTGAGCGGCCAGCCGTGATGGAAGACGATGGGCTGACCGGTGCCCCAGTCCTTGTAGTACATCTGCGTCCCGTCTTTGAGCGTAAGCATCGAGCTTTCCTTCTTTTTCGAGGAGGTGGAGGAGGGTGCCGCTTCGGCCGTGGTGGCGGCCGCCATGGCGCCGGCGCCCACGAGGGTGGCGGTGGCGACGGCGCCGGCGCTCACGACGAAGTTACGGCGCCCGGCATCGGGGGCGGTGTTCTGGGAATCGGTCACGGGTATCTCCTTGGGTGGCCCGCGCCCTTTTTACGTAATGCACACGCGGCCGGATAGGACGGTCGTGCCGCGTTTTGATCGACACGATGGTTCCGCGTCGCGGTGCCGGTCGAGGGAATTCAATGCAGGCGCCGGGATGCCTCGTCGACCGTGACGTTCGTCTCGGGCACGGCCTGCAGGCGTTCGCGCGGGATGGGATCGCCGCTCAGGTCGGAGAGGCCGTACGTACCGTCCTCGATCTTCTCGAGCGCGCGGTCGACGGCGGCGAGCCGGGCCTCGTCATGCGCGAGCAAGGCCTCGTCGTTCTCCTGCTGGGCGAAGCGTTCGCCATCGTCCCCGGCATCCTGCGGCTCGCCACCGGCGGCCGACTGCAGCAGCTGCTCGTCGGCACCCGCCGCGTCGCCGGACGCGATCAGCTGCCGGCGCAGCGCGAGGAGCCGCTGCTTCTGGCCATGGATGAAGGCGTCGTCGAGATGGTTGGCGGGCATGGGGCGTCTCCGGTAAGCGCGTAGGAAGGTCGCTGGTGTACCAGAGACCGCGTGACGGGGCTTGTCGATTCGTCCTCCGGGTGAGAGCGCCAGGGCCGCTCCCTCGGGTTAGGATGGGGCCCGACCTGGGAGTGAGGGGAGTGCGTATGACCATCCGAATCGTGATCGTGGCGGCCCTCGCCGTGGTCGCGGCCACCTCCGTGCAAGCGGCATCACCGTCGGACGAGAAAGCCGTGCTGGCGCCGGTCTACGCAATGTTCGACGGCATGGCGAAGTACGACCAGGCGGCCATGCTGGCGACCGTGCAGCCCGAAGGCAGCGTGGCGCTGCTGCGGGACGGCACGGTGAAGCGCATGACCCTGGGCGAGTTCGTCAGCCACGTGAAGCCGGGCAAGGGGCGCATCGAGGAACGCATCTACGATCCGCTGGTGCGCGTCGATGGCGACCTGGCCATGGTCTGGGCGCCGTACGAGTTCCTTGTCGACGGCAAGGTGCACCACTGCGGCTCGGACCTGATCCACCTCGTGCGCACGAACGGCAGGTGGCTGATCGCGGGCGTGGCCGACAACAGCCGGACGGATTGCGCGGCGAAATAGCGATTCGCTCGCCCCCACCCGGAGGTGGCGCCATTCAAGAGACCGCGACGGGCGCCGATAACCCGTGCACGGAAAGCGCAAGGAGATCGCATGATAGGGAACGTATCGACGGGCATGCTCGCGTGGCCGATGACCGGGACGGTAGGCCGCGGCCCGGTGAACGCGGCGGCCACGCCGGCCGCCGCCGCACCGCCTTCCGTGGTGGTAAGTCTGAGCGGGGCCGAGGCGCCCCCGGCATCGCCGGTCTACCCGAAGCCGGCGATGCCTCTGTGGCAGACTCCGTCGGATGACGACGTCACGCGGCGCATGGCGCGGCAGTACACCGCGTCCACGGACGGAGCGCGTTTCGCGGGACTCGGCACCGCGCTGGTCGGGCAGTTCGCCGCCGAGGGTGTGGACTTCGCCCAGGCCGTATCGACTCGCGGCACGCAGGGCAGCGACGGAACCGCGTTCAGCCTCTCCGCGACGACCGCGAGCGGCAAAACGGTGACCTTCGCGCTTACCGGGAGCGACGGTGAACTTCAGGTACGGGCTCGCGGAAGCGCGACGCTCGACGACGCGGAACGCGCGGCGCTGTCGAAGCTCGCCGATGGCTTCCAGGCCGCGATCGACGGTCTGGCCGGCTCCCCGCCGAAGCTCGATCTCGCGGCGCTCGCCGCGTTCGACAAACATGCGTTCGCCTCGGTGGATGTCACGGCCAGCGTGGCGTCTGCCAACCGTGCGCCGATGACGCTCGCGTTCCACGCCGATACCGGGGGACGAACCCTGAAGCTCACCTCGGCCGAAGGCGTCGTCGATATCGGGGTCGACGCGTCGTCGGGGGCCATCCTCGGCACGGCGTCGCAGCGAGATCGCGCGATGGCCAATGTCCTGGGCGAGGTCGACAAGGCGACGGCGCGGGGGCACGGCGATCGGTTCCTGGCGGCGATGTACAAGGATGCCTTCCGTCAGCTGCACGCCGCCGACGACGTCCCACCCGGCACGACGCGACCGATGGCCGCGTCGCTCTCGAAGGCGGAGCACGCGATGCTGAGCGGCCTGGCGGACTACCACGCCAGCATCGTCCAGACCGCCGTGGCGTCGAATCCTTACCGGGCGGACGAGAAGGACGCCTTTTCGTACGACACCTCGCAAACCACCCGCATCGGCGAGGGCGGCATGCGCAACCGCGAACTGTCGCAGCGTCGCGACACGCATCTGCTCGCCAGCTTCCATTCGCCGCTGACGGTGGGTGGCACGCTGTCCCTGACCGACGATCCGCTGTCGCAGAACTATCTCTACACCCAGATCGACGACCGGGCCAGCAGCCTCGCGGAAATCGGCTATCGCGACGGCAAACTCGTCAAGGCGTCGCTCACGCTGAGCGCCAGTCAGTCGACCCACCAGATGAAGTACGTTTTCGCCAGGCTTGTCGACGAGATCACGACCCCCGCGTCGCGCACAAGCACGCAGGACTTTCTCGAACTGCTCGCCGACGCGGACGAGCTGTCGCCGTCGACGACGCGCCGTCGCGGTGCGGAGCGCGAGCAGGTCTACGCGTCGGTCAGCCAGCGGATCCGCCTGGAGTCGGACCCTTCCTCCGTCTGATCGGGGCGTAGGACCTCGCTCATCCAGTCTTGGGAAGGGGCGCGTCCGGCACGTCGCCACGGTATCGGGAGAGCTTGTTGTAGATGGTGCGCGTGCTGATGCCCAGGCGCGCGGCGGCCATCGCCCGATCGCCAGCGGACGCGAGGAGCGCGTCGAGGATGGCCTCCCGCTCGATGTCGTCGAGTGTGCGCGAGTCGCGCGTCTGGCGGTGACTCTCCGACGCCGGCCGGCCGAGGATCAGCGCCTCGTCACCTTCGAGCCAGGCACGCTGGACGCGCTGGCGCAGCTCGCGCACGTTGCCACGCCAGCGGTCGCCGCGGACGGCGTCGAACGCGCCCGGAACGAAGCGACGCGCCTTGCCGTATTCGCGATTCAGTTCGTCGAGGATCGACTGCGCGATGACGTCGACATCCTCAGGTCGCTCGCGAAGCGGCGGCATGCGCACCTCGTAGCCGGCCACGCGAAAGTAGAGGTCGGCGCGCAGTCGCCCTTCATCGACCGCGCGCCGTGGATCGACGTTGGTCGCCGCGACGATACGTGCGTCGACCCGCTTCGGCGAATGTGCACCGAGGGCGAGGACCTCCCCGGATTCCAGGAAGCGCAGCAGTGCCGCCTGCACCGTCGGCGGCGCCTCCGCGAGTTCATCGAGGAAGAGCGTGCCGCCATCGGCTTGCGCGACGAGCCCTGCCTCATGACCGACGGCGCCGGTGAAACTGCCACGCCGGTGCCCGAACAGCTGACTGGCAAGTAGTTCCGCCGACAATGTCGCGCAGTTGACCGGGATGAAAGGGCCGTTGCGTCCGCTGCGGTCGTGGACCAGTCGCGCCGCCAACTCCTTGCCGGTGCCGCTCTCGCCGTGGATCAGAACAGGAAAGCGGCTTCGGGCTACGGTGTCCAGTTCATCGACGGCAGCCCGCATCGCCGTCGACCGTCCAAGCAGGTCGCGCCCGGGTTGCGGGGCAGGGCATGAGCGGTCGAGGAGTTCGCGGAAAGTGGAGAAGCGAAAAGGCTTGGTCAACGCGCCAAGTGCGCCCGGCACGCTGCGCGCCGCCCAGCCGGCCAGAGACGCGTCGCCGCTCATGACGATCTTGCGCGTGCTCGCCAGTCGCGGCTCGGCGAACAGGTCGAGGCCGCAACCATCGGGCAGTCCAATGTCGACCAACGCGCAATCGAAGCGCCGCTTCGACGCCATCCGCACCGCCTCGCCGAGCGTGGTCACCGGATGCGGATCGAACCCGATCTGGCGGGCGAATTTGCCCGCCAGATCGGCGAAACGGAGATCGTCTTCCAGAATCAACAGCGTGCCTACGGACATGATCGGGAAACGGTCGCCGGCTTCGAAGCGTCAGGAATATCCCGAACGCGTTGCGATGGCCGTGAGCGGCATGTGAATGCGTCATCACCGTGGCACCCGGGAACTTAACGCAGCTCCGGCCGCCCCGCTCAGCAGGCTGGTGGCACCGCTTATCAGCGAGCGGCCTCCTGCTGCAGCGTGCCGAGGTCGGCGCCAGTCACCGGGTCGCGAGTAGGATCCGATGCCCCGCGCTCGGCGAACGCGTCGACAGCGGCCTGTTCGTCCGTGGACAGTCCGACATCGGCATGCCCATCGCCACCATTCACCGGGATAGTGTCCTCGCCGGGCACCAGCACCTCCGTAAAGCCTTTGCCCTCGCGCCATGGGCCCGTGCGATCCCCTTCGCCCAGCGACGTGTTCACATAAACGTCGGTAAAGCGCGGATCGCCCGGAAGCTTGCCTGGCGGGAAACTCTTGTCCATCGAGTACAGCGCTTTCTCGAACGATTTCTGATGCGCGATCTCGCGTGTCATCAGGAACGTCAGCGCGTCGCGCACGCCGGGGTCCTCGGTCACGTTGATCAGACGCTCGTAAACGATCTTCGCACGCGCCTCGGCGGCGATGTTCGACCTCAGGTCCGCGGTCGGTTCTCCGATCGTGTCGACGTACCCGGCGTGCCACGGTACACCGGCCGAATTGATGAGCGCGGGACCGCCTCCGAAGAGGACCTGCGTCACATGGCTGTCGTTTCCGGCGCCCTGCAGGGCGCGGTACATTTCGGCGTGCTGGTCGATCGTTTCCGCGAGGCGACCCTTGGCGCCACGATTGAGCATGGCGATGATCGATCCGATGACCTCCAGATGGCTGAGCTCCTCGGTGGCGATGTCGAGCAGCATGTCCTTGCGGCCCGGGTCTTCCTCGGCCAGCGCCTGGGTGAAGTAACGCATCGCGGCGGCGAGTTCGCCCTGCGGACCACCGAACTGTTCGAGCATGAGGTTGGCGAGACCCGGGTTGGATTCGCCCACGCGCACGGTGTACTGGAGTCGCTTGTTGTGGTTGAACATGTTTGTATCGCTCTCGGCAGGCTGGTGGAGTGGTCATCCTTCGATGTCGCGGGTCGATACCGCGGGCACCCGTGGTGACGGCGACGACACACTGGTGAACGGGACAAGCGAATGCTGCCGCAGGCACAGGTCAGGGCGAGGTGGGTACGCGAACACCTCCCGCAGCCCGACGAGGGAATGCTCCTGCGCGACGCGACACCGGACGTCCGGGTCAGGCGCTGACCGAGGAGGCGGAGTACGACGCCTGACGACGATGCGTCGGGTATCCGCATTCGGTCGATGGCCACGTTCGCCGCGTGGCTCCTGCGGCGGCAAGGGTTGCAGTGGTGCATGAAGAAGTTGCAGGGGCCGGGCGTGACGTTCCGCACGAGCGGCTCCGTGGCGGGAATTTCCCATTGGCACGGTGCTTGTATGCCTTCCATGCATGGAAATGAATCCGCAGCCCCCGATCATGCTTTACCTGCCCCTGGCGCAGCGACATGACGCTTTCCCCTGGGAGGTGTTTCACGACGCGCACCGGATGGGAACGTTCGCGACGCAGGACGAATGCTTCCGTCATGCGCTACGTCTGGCCGACAGCCTTGGCCGACGGAGCGGTCGATCCGTGAGGCTCAAGATCGAGGACGAGCAAGGCGGCTGGGAGTCGGTCGAGGCATTTCGCCCACCTCCTTCTCGCCCTTCAGCATTGTGACGTTTCTTCACGCCCTCTGGTGTCCCGCGCAACGGCGGGCTTCATAGGATGGCGGCTCATTCATGAAGACGGAGCGGCACATGCCCATCGGGACCATCGAAGATCTTTTCATCCACGAACTGTCGGATATCTACAGCGCGGAGAAGCAGCTGACCAAGGCACTTCCCCGCCTGGCGCGCGCCGCCGAGGCCCCCGAACTCAAGCAGGCCTTCGAGACGCATCTGGAGGAAACCCAGGGTCAGGTCGAGCGCATCGACCAGATCGTCGATGCGCTGGGCATCCGGCTCAAGCGCGTCAAGTGCGCCGCGATGGAAGGCCTGGTGGAGGAAAGCAAGGAAGTGATCGACGGCATCGAAGCAGGTCCGCTCCGCGACGCCGCGCTCATTGGTGGCGCCCAGAAAGTCGAACACTACGAGATCGCGTCGTACGGCACGATTTCCGCCATCGCCAAAAAGCTTGGCTACAAGGACGCGATCCCATTGCTGCAGGCGACGCTCGAGGAAGAAAAGGCGACCGACGAGAAGCTCACGCTCCTGGCGGAGCAGGCGGGCAACCAGCGTGCCGCGGAGCAGTCGGCTGCCTGAGGGACTCGTGCCGGCGGCGGTGTGCCGCCGTCCGGCCTTCTTCCGGAGGAGGAGACGATGGGACGCATTGCCGAAAAGGTATATACCGACCCGCGCGACGTGGCGCGCCTCGAACGCTTCGTCGGAGAACTCGCGATCAATGCCAGGGTACGGGTGCACACGAAGAGCGGCGTCGTCGAAGGCGTCGTCATGGTGACGCCGACGATCCAGGTGTTCCGCGACGCGGCCGACAACGAAGGCATCAACGGCACGGTGAAGCTGGAGGACGCGCGGCAGCCCGGCTGGAGCGGTCTCGTCTGGCTTGGCGACATCGAGCGGGTGGAGCACCTGGATTCGGTGACGATGGGCGCCACGCGGGCGTGACCTCCCGTGGCCGGGCCTGTGACGCGCCGGTCACGGCGGCGGCGGCAGGCTGTGCGGGAGGTGACCCCCATGATCCTGACGATGATGTTCCTGCTCGGTAGCAGTGCAGGTGTTCCGCAGAACCACGAGCCGCCCGCCACGGTGCAGGACGGTACGCGCCAGTCCGTCAACGGCGGCAAGCCGCAGACGGTGAAGGAGGATGCGCACTCGCGCGCGAAGGAACGCCGGGAGCACTGGAATGACGGCATGAATACGAAGCGCGCGCCGGATCCTCGCGAGCGCGACGAGTACGGTACGCCCAAGGTGACGCCGCCCAAGGGGCAGGGGACGGACAACGCGGGCGGACTGCCCCCCGCGGCGGATACGGCGAAGTCCCGGAAGTAACGCGCGGCGAAGCTTTCCGCCGCCTTACGCCTGTCATGTCATGCTTGGACGTTCATGCGCACGCACCGCGCGTCGGCGCGGCGGCGGGGAGGCCGGACCGCCGCGGTCCGGCCTGGATCGCGCGGAGCGCTTCAGGTCCCGTGGTCGACCGACACATAGGCGTCGTATTCCGCCTGGTTGATCTTGCCGTCGTGGTCGAGGTCAGCGTCGTCCCAATGGCTCTTCAGGCCCGCCAGACGCGGGTATTTCTTTTCAAGCGCCGGCGTGATGGCGTCTCGGTCCAGCATCTTGGGATCGGCCTTGTCCTTCTTCAGCGTCGCGAATGCCGGGTAATGCGCGTCCCCGTCGGCCATGACGACCTGGGTGAAGAACGCGGAGCCGGCGACGGCGATGGCCAGCAGCATGAACCGGTGTGACTTGGGCAGCATGGTGGTACTCCTTTTCGACGAGGAAAGCCGGCGCTGCCGGCGGGTTGGGCGCAAGCGCCTGACGCATCATGTGGCGCGCCACGGCCGGAATCTTGTTGAAACGAGGTGTGAAAACGACCCTTGCCCCGACCGCCGGCGTCGCGCCATCCTGTCGGAGCGGCCCGGTCCGCTCCAACAACGGGGGTGATGGATGTTCATGGAGATCGGTCAGGCGACGCTGGTCATCGTCGCCGCGTTGCTGCCGGTGGTGAATCCGCCGGGTTCGGCGCTCATGTCGCTGGGGGTCGTGCCCCATGCCGATGCCGCGGAGCGCGAGCGGCTCGCGCGCAATGTCGCGCTGAACAGCCTGCTGTTACTGCTCGGTTCCCTGCTGCTCGGAGCGTACGTCCTGTCGTTTTTCGGCGTTTCGATTCCCGTGCTGCGGGTGGCCGGCGGAATCGTCATCGCCGCGGCGGGATGGCGCATGCTCAACGGCCAGGACGACGACGATGACGAAACCGAGGTGCACCACCATCGCGGCGACCCGTCGTTCTATCCGCTGACGCTGCCTTTCACGGTCGGGCCGGGCTCGATCTCCGTGGCGATCGCGATCGGGACCGGATCGCCGCGGGAAGGTGCAGGATGGATCCACGTCATCGCCGCCGCGATCGCGCTCGCGGCGCTCACCGTCAGCATCTACCTGTGCATGCGCTACGCCGACCGGCTCAGCCAGAAACTCGGCGCCCAGCGCACCCAGGTGGTGCTTCAGCTGCTGGCGTTCGTGATCTTCTGCATCGGCATCCAGCTTTTCTGGGTCGGGCTGTCCGAACTGATCGGCCTTCATCCGGCCACGACGACGTGACGCCGGGGCTCAGAGGCGCGTGAAGACGCGGGAGTGTCCGCTCAGCCACAAGGCGATGTCCTGCAGCAGGTGCTGCGATGGGAACACGCGCCCGTAGCAGACCAGCCCGATCGCGAGCGTGCCGCCGAGGAGCGCGAGTCGCCATCCGGTCGCGCGATCGCGCGGAGGAACCGCATGGGTCATGCGCGCGACGAACCAGGCCGCGACGACGACGCTCAGCGCGCCGCCGAGCCATACCTCGGAAGGGCTGTGCACCTTGAGCGCGAGGCGCGACGCGCCGACCGCCACACCGAGCGACGCGCCGGCGGCGATCGCCCCGACGCGCGCCGCCAGCGGCATGCCCCGGGTGACGATCGCCGCGAGGGCGGTCCAGACCAGGATCGCCAGCGCCGTGTGACCGCTGAATCCCGTGTAGTCGATGCCGGGTGGCGCGACGTGCCACGCCATGAAGAGCAGCTTGGAAAGCGACACGCAGCCGCCGCAGGCGACGGCGGCCGCGATCCACCGCCAGCCGTCCCGACGCCATGGGGCCGCGGCCAGCTGGCACACGGCCATCCATGCGATCACGGGCAGCAGCAAGGCGCTGTCGCCGAAGGCGGTGATGGCGTGCCAGACGCTCATGCCGTGTCACCACCGGGATATCGTGCGGATGTCGTCATGCCCATCGTTTATCATCTGTCGATTACCGAGTATCGCAGCAGCCATGTTCGAACGGATACTGATCGTCTGCATCGGCAACATCTGCCGTAGCCCCGCCGCCGAGTACCTCCTGCGTCATCGCCTCGGCGACGGCCATCGCGCGACGGTGTCCAGCGCCGGCCTCGGCGCGATGACGGGCCATCCGATGGATCCGACGGCGCTCGACCTCCTTCGCGGGGAGGGAATCGATGGCGCGCCCCACCGTGCACGTCAGGTCGACGTTGCCATGCTTCGCCAGTCCGACCTCATCCTGGCGATGGAGAAGGCGCACGTCGCGACGATCCAGCGCATGGCGCCCGAGGTCAGCGGCAAGGTGTTCCTGCTCGACCGCTGGAACGAGGGGCGCGACATTCCCGATCCCTACCGCCAGCAGCGTCCCGCCTTCGAGCACGTGCACGGACTGATCGAACGCGGCGTGGCAAGCTGGCTCCGTTATCTTTAGGAGCGCGCCCTGCGCGCGACAGCTCCCTGGAGCAAGCGCCACAGGACCCGATGCTCCTCGCGAAAACATGTCGCGCGCAGGGCGCGCTCCTACGAGCCGTCACTCCGCGATCTTGCCGAGGTTCTTGTCGAAGAGATTGGTGTCCAGGTCGTTGGTGAGCGTGTAGAGGGTGTAGCGCTTGTTGAGGCGCGCGCCACCGTCGCGGATCAGGGGCTGCCAGAGGAGGGTCGCGCGGCTGCGCGAGGAGTGGGGGAGCAGGAGGTCGAACGGGACCGACACGTAGATGCCCTTGTCGAAGCTGCCTTCGCCGTAGCCGCGGCTGCCCGATTTGTTCGTGATCGTCGCGTACGCGCCCATGCGCGTGCCGTTGGAGAACTGGCGGGACACGTCGATGGTCGTGCCCCAGTCGCCCGCCAGATACCGGCCCACGCTGACCGCGAGCGTGACGTGCTGGAAGCCGGTATCGAGGTAGCCGGTGGCCTGCCCGGTGATCGTGTGATACCGGCGCAGAGAGAAGTCCTGTCGGAACCCGCGCTGCTTCACCCAGTTCAGGTCCGCGCCGATCGCCCAGCGCTCGCCGAAGGGACGGTAAAGCACTTCGCCGCCCGCGCCGGCGTACATGCTCTCCAGCATGCCCGCATACGCCAGGCCGTAGAGATCGCTGCCCAGTTTGCGCGTGCCGGTGAGCTGGAAGTTCGGCAGCGTGACGTCGGAGCTGGTCAGGTACTGGCGAAGGTTGGTGCGGACTCGCGGCAGGGCGCTCGGCGCGTCGTAGCGGAACTTGTCGTAGTTGTTGGCCAGGTTCACGGCCAGCACGCCATCGAGCCACAGGTTGCGACTGAAGTTGAACGTTCCCGACGCCGCGGCGTAGACCTGGTAGAGCACGAACGCGTCGGGACCGCCGACGTTCTGCTGGTAACCCAGTGCCACACCGCCGTTGAACCGCTTCAGGGGCGACAGGTAGAGCGTCTCCTCCTCGCGCGGCGTGATCGGGTTCTGCTCGACGCTGCGCCGGAAGTCCTGGAGGTCGAGGCGATGATCGAGCAGCTCGATGAAGCGCGGGCGGTGCACGCTCGTTTCCAGGGTGGCCAGACCATCGCGCTCGCTCGATACGGTGAGCCAGCCGATGCTGTCGTCCACGCGGTTGTCGACGATACGCGTCGCGCGGCCCACGCCCTCGGCCGAATAGAAGAAGCGCCGCTGCTCGCCGTGGATGACGAGTTCCTGCCCGCGGCGGCCGATACGGCTCACGTCGATGCCGGCGTTGCTGCTCAGCGCGCGTGCCATCTCGCCCCAGTCGACGTCCTTCGGCGCGCGCCTCGCAGGCTCCGCCGCCCCTGGCTGTGCGGCATCCACGGGCGTCGAGGTGAACGCCACCGCCTCCGGCTTCGGGTCGTTGACCTTCGGCGGGTCGACGTGCCGTGCGAGGTTCGAATGCAGGTTGATGGAGGCCGTGGCGATCTCGCCACGCTCGTAGCCGAGCGTGAGATCGACGTTGCGGTTGATCCGGAACACCGCGCCGAGATTCACGGGCCAGCGCTGCGGCTGGTTGTTGTTCTGCGGCTGGTGCCGGTAGTCGTTGCCGTCGAGCTCGGCCTTCAGGCGCAGCCACTCCCACGGCGAACGGTATTCGACGCCGCCGAAGAAGCCGGGACGCCCGCGGAGGAACTTGTTCGTGCTGAACTTGCCGGTGCCGGTGCCGCCGCTCGGGCGCACGTCGAATCGGTCGTCGAGGTAGCCGAGCGGATTACGGATGTCGCCGCGCGCGCCGATGTAGCCCCAGGCCAGGCCGAGACTGAAATCGAACGGGCCGGCGCGCTTGCTCGCCACGACGTATTCGCTCGAGAACAGGCCGGTACCGCCCACGTCGCGCGCGCCCACGGCGACGGCGGGAATCCACCGCGACTCCTGCCAGAGCCGCACCTTGGCATCGATCGACTTGTCCTTGTACGTCTGGCTGCCGCTGAGTGAGCGCGGACCGTAGAGCCGGTTGCTCACGTTGGTGTAGCGGAACGAGCCCTCCAGCCACGGGAGCGGCTGCATCGACACGTTGTAGTTCGTGTAAGGCGTCGTGCGACTGAGCACGAAGCTGAACTCGCCTTCTTGCGCCATGCGCGCGGTGGGGGTCTGCAACAGGCCCACGCCGCCGAAGTCGCTCTGCGTGTACGCATCCTGCGCACCGACCGCGGCGGCACCGCCTGCCCACAGCACGAGCCCGGCGCGACAGCAGCCGCGCCACCCGCCACGCGGGCGCCATCGCGGGAAACGCCTCAACGCCATCCGTCACCGTCCAGCAGCTGCGTGGCGATGAAATCGGCGACGTCGCGGTTGAAATCGTCCTCCGCCGCGCCGGCGATCCTGCGACGGTCGAACGGCACGTAGATCCACGCTCCCGGCGCGAGCGGGCGGGGATCGTCGCGGTTCCACAGCGCGATCTCCTGTTCGAACACGGCACCGTCGGGCTGGATCACGTAGATCGCATCGCGATCGGCTGCCGTCGATACGGGACAATCGGCAAGGTACCGCCGCGCGTCGCGCATCGGTACGTGCGGGACACGGCACGCCTGCGTCACCGCCCCCACGATCCGTACGTCGCCGGGACGGGGAGGGAAGACTAGCGTATCGCCCGCGTGCACGGGCCGGTCGTCCGCGGGCGAGACGGCGAGGCGCGCGGGGTCGAGCATGCTGCCGCTGCGGCGGTCCGTCACCGGCAGTGCCGAGAGCCAGGACTGGAACGCGGCGCTGCGCAGCGCGAGCTCGTCGTCACCTTCCGCCATGGCCTTGCGGTGGATCGCCCCGAGTTCGAAGAGCACGCCGGCCTTCAGGCGCACCTGGTCCGTATGCAACGCCGGTTGCAGCCACGCCGCGCCCAGCGCATAGGCGTCGGGCGAGACGCCCGACGCGTCGGTGACGTCGGAGAGCCGCGCGGTAGCGGGGTATGCCGCGGTGCCTGGGTGCGACACGGCACCGCGCGTCGAGACGTCGATCGTCTGCGCGGCCAGTGCCGGTACCATCGCGAGCATCGCGAGCACGAGGAACCCGGCGATCCTCATGGCGTCGCGACCCGGTAGGGGCGCAGCTGTGTCAGCTCCAGCGGAAGGCCGGGCGCGACGTACTGCCGGCTTTTCCAGATGAAGCCATCCGCGGGATCGATCCAGTAGCGGTTGTGCAGCGTCGTCCCCGCGTCGGTCAAGGTCAGGGTCTCGTCCACACGGCGCAGCGCGTGCACCGTTCCCAGGATGTCGACCTGCTCGATACCGCGCGGCTCGAGGTGGGAGTGCGCGACGAGGCCGTAGCGGTAGCCGGGCGTCCAGTCGAGGCGTCGCTGCGCGTCGCGCGGGCCCGCGAGCTTCTGCAGGCCCGCGTGGAAGGGATCGTCGCCGATGAACGTGGAGCTTTCCAGGTCTTGCGACAGGCCAACCGTCTTCACCACGAGGCCGTCGCGCGTGAACACGATGTCCTTGCCCGAGCCATACCAGCCGAGGCGGCCACCGTCCGTGCTGGCGAGGATCAGCACCGCTCCGCCGTCGGGGCCGTCGGCCTGCATCTGGTAGTACGGTGTCGAGGCGACGGACGCGGCGGTGGGGTGCACGGATTCACCATGCACGGCCAGCCGCACGGCCTCGAGGCTGCCGCGCGACACCGAGGAACAGCCCGCGAGTGCGAGCGTGGCCAGCACCAGAGCTCCGGACCAGCGCGCCTGCGCCGTGAGCGTCATCGACACCCGCCGCTCAGCGCTGCAACGAGCGGCCGCGCCCGATGCCGTAGTACGCGATGCCGGCTTCTTCGACGACCGCGGGATCGTACAGGTTTCGCCCATCGAAGATCGCCGGCGTGGCGAGCGTCGCGGCGATACGCGCGAAGTCGGGGCTGCGGAAGGCCTTCCATTCGGTCACCAGCACCAGGACGTCGGCGCCCTGCAGCACCTCGTACGCGCCGTCGCAGAGCACGAGGTCGTCGCGCTCGCCGTAGATGCGCGTCGCTTCCGCGCGCGCCTCCGGATCGAAAGCACGCACCTTCGCACCTGCCTGCCAGAGCGCTTCCATCAGTCGCCGGCTAGGCGCCTCGCGCATGTCGTCGGTGTTCGGCTTGAACGCGAGGCCCCACAGCGCGATCGTCTTGCCGGCTATGTCGCCGCCGAAGTGTCGCAACACCTGCTCGAAGAGCCGCGTCTTCTGGTCGCCGTTGACGGCTTCGACCGAGCCGAGCAGGCGCGCGTGATAGCCGCTGCCGCGCGCGATGCGCTCGAGGGCCTGCACGTCCTTGGGGAAGCACGAACCGCCGTAGCCGGCACCGGGGTAGATGAAGTGGTAACCGATGCGCGGATCCGAGCCGATGCCTTGCCGCACGAGCTCCACGTCGGCGCCCACGCGCTCGGCGATGTTCGCGATCTCGTTCATGAAGCTGATCTTCGTCGCGAGCATCGCGTTCGCCGCGTACTTGGTGAGCTCCGCCGAACGTTCGTCCATCACGACCATGCGATCGTGGTTGCGGTTGAAGGGGGCGTAGAGCTTGCGCAGGATCGCCACCGCACGCTCGCTGGACGCTCCGACCACGACGCGGTCGGGACGCAGGCAGTCCTCGACGGCGTCGCCTTCCTTCAGGAATTCCGGGTTCGACACCACGTCGAACTCCACCTCCGCGCCGCGCCCGCGGAGCACGTCGCCGATCGCCTCGCGGACACGGTCGGCGGTGCCGACGGGTACCGTCGACTTGTTCACCACCACCGCGTAACGGTCGAGGTGTTCGCCGATGGTGCGCGCCACGCTCAGCACGTACTTCATGTCGGCGCTGCCGTCCTCGTCCGGCGGCGTTCCCACCGCGATGAAGATGACGTCGCCATGCGCGATGGCCGGTGCCGGATCGGTGGTGAAGTCGAGCCGTCCCGACGCGTGGTTCCGCTTGACGATGGGCTCGAGGCCCGGTTCGTAGATGGGGATCACCCCCTTGCGCAGGCCGTCCACCTTGGCCTGGTCCACGTCCACGCATACGACGTGGTTGCCCATTTCCGCGAGGCAGGCGCCCGTGACCAATCCCACGTAGCCGGTGCCGAAGATAGTGACCTTCATCTGTGTCGCCTGTCGATTTGGAAGAACGGAAGAGGAGCGCGCGCTTACAGCTGGCGATCGCGGTCCAGGTTGTACTGTGCGTTCGCGGCGTTGCTGATCAGCCCGGACAAGGGCAGCAACTGGCTGATGAAGCGGTTCCAGCGCGTGATGCCCGCGGGCCCGACGAAGACGACGTCGCCCGGCTTCACGGCGAACTGCGCCGCCACGGCGAACGCGGACGGCGACGTGTTGTCGAGCTGGTAGATCGTGGCCGGCGCCTTCTCCATGTCCTCCACGCCGCGGATCACATAGACCGACTTGCCGCTGGCACTGGTCTGATTGAGACCGCCGGCGCGGCCGAGCGCCTGGGTCAGGCTGAGGTCGCTGGTCTTGAACGCGATCGCCTGGGGACGCAACACCTCGCCGATCACGTACGCCTCGTGGCGATCGTTGTACGGCAGGTAGATGCTGTCGCCGCCCTTGAGATAGATGTCCTGCGTGCCCTGCGGCGAATGCGAGAGGGCGTCGAGGTCGAGGTGGTATTCGTGGTTGTCGCGGCGCAGTGTCACATCGGACAGATCGGCGAGCTGCGCGTTGATACCGGCCGTGCCGACCGCCTGCGCGAGCGTCAGCGGCGTCACGGTGATGTCCTGCGGGTCGGTTTTCACGAAGGCGCCGCCGAGCGTCACCTTCTGGCTCGCGAAGTTGACCACGCTGATGTCGACCTGCGGCTTCTCGATGTACTTCGTGAGCCGGTCGGTGATGGCCACGCGCAGTTCCTCCACGCTGAGCCCCGCTGCATGGAGCAGGCCGACGTAGGGATAGAAAAGCGTGCCGTCGGGGCGCACGAGGCGCCCGTTGGCCGCCGTCTGCTGCTGCGAACCCGCCGGCGAGGTGAGTTCCGGATGCTCCCAGACGGTGATGTAGAGCGAATCGCCGGGACCGATGCGGTATTCATCGGGCCGGTACGAGGTGAGCACGGGGTCGACAGTAGGCGTCGACGCGGTGGCACGGTCCATCGCGATCAGCTTAGGGGTGATCGGAACGAGCTGGTAGCGGCTTCCGGTGGCGCTCTCCCTGTCGTTCAGCTCGGCGCGTTTCATGTGCTGGCCGGGTGCGAGGATGCATGCTTGCAACAAAAGACAGCACCCGGCCAGACCGAGGGTCGGCAGGAACTTCATCGTGTACGGGATCCTTCAGTCGAGGCGCCGTGTGGCTCGGGGGCCAGCGACGTACTTAAACCGATCGTGCATTAATGGCTTGGGAACATGCGTGGACATCTAGACGTCCAGACGCCGATATACGATGTCTTCAGTGGGTTCCGCCCGTCCCGCCGGTGCCGCCGGTCCCACCCGTTCCTCCCGTGCCTCCGGTACCGCCGGTGCCGTCGTTACCGGTGCCATTGGTGTCGTTCGCCGTCGCGCCGGCCGCCGCCGCGACGGCCGCCGTGCCTGGTGCGACGCGGGCCGGCGTGAGCGCGCCCTGTGCGGCCTGACGGGCCTGCCGCGGCGTCGCGACGCGCGGGGCGTTCGTGTTTTCGGGGTTTTCCGATGCGGCGGCGTTCTGTCCCGCGGCACGTTGTGACTGGGCGATCGCGGGAACGGCGACGGCAAGAATGGCGCATGCGATGAGTAGACGTCTCACGGGCGTGTTCTCCTGTGGAGTGGGGCGAAGCGCGATGACGGTGCGCGAAGGTGAATGCGTCGCGACGTGCGTGTCGCATGGGACATTCACCGTCATACATAGCGCGACGGTCAAGGCAAACAGCTGAACGTGAGAGCCAGAAGACTCTTTTTGTGACACGACTCGCAAAAAGCCGGAGCGTGGATTGCCCCGTTTTTCCCCGCGATGCAGCATGGATCGTCGCTGTGGAATCTTGCGATCGTAAAAGCCTGTGTCCGTCGCTCTCGCGGACGCGGTCGAAAGCGTGTTGGACCGAAGTACGTCCGATGGATCGGACGGAAACGGCTCCACAGGGGGCACGTACCTAGGCCTGCCGGTTTCGCCGGCACATCTCGCTCACGCGGAAGGTACCTGTCATGCAGTTGTCCAGATTCAATGCTTTATTGGACCTCGAGCTCCGTGCCAGCGATCCGCTGGGGATGATCGCGGCCGCTTATCTCGCCTATCTGATCCGCTTCGACACGCTGCGGATGAGCAGCCTTTACGCGGTGGCGCTCGTGATCCTGGTGCTGGCGTCGCTCACGGCATCCGTCGCCTTCCGCGCCTACGAAAAGCCGTTAGGCGAGCATTCATTTAGCCAGTATTTGCGCATCGCAGCATCGTGGTCGGTCGGTTTCGCGACGCTGATCGCACTGGGTTATCTGCTCAAGGTCAGCGACCTCTTCTCGCGTGGATGGGTATCGCTCACCTTCTTCCTTGGCCTCGCCTTCATGGCGGTGGTGCGCCAGGCGGCGGTGCTCACCCTTTGGTATCTGCGCCGTCGCGGCATCGGCATGCATCGCTGCCTGCTGATCGGTGCGACCGACTCGGGCATCCATCTCGCTCGCCAGGCCGCGGCGAATCCTGGCCATGGGATGCGCATCACGTCCTACGTCCGCACGGCCTGCGACACGGGTGTACCCCATGGCGTCCCCCTCGCGGGCTCGCTGCAGAACCTCGACGAGATCCTGGACCGCGGGGAATGGGACCAGGTGCTGGTCGCCTTGCCCGTCAGCGCGCATCGTGCGATCAGCTACGTACTCGACCGCATGGACGAGCGCGTGACGGCGGTGAAGTTCGTGCCCGACATGCTGGGTCGCCAGCTCATCAACCATCGCATGGAAGATTGCGGCGGCGTCCCCGTCGTGACGTTGCGCGAGAGTCCTCTCCACGGGCATGCCTGGATACTCAAGGCCATCGAGGACCGTGTGATCGCCGGCATCATCCTCCTGATGATCAGCCCGGTCATGGTCGCCCTTGCCATTGGCGTGAAGCTGTCCAGCCCGGGGCCGATCCTTTACCGCCAGCGGCGCGTCGGCCTCGACGGCAAAGAATTCGAGATGCTGAAGTTCCGTTCGATGCCCGTGGATGTGGAGAAGGGCGGCGCGGTGCAGTGGGGCAACGCCACGAACAAGACCAATACGCGCTTCGGCAAGTTCATCCGCGGCACGAGCCTCGATGAGCTTCCGCAGTTCCTGAACGTCCTGCGCGGCGACATGTCGATCGTCGGCCCGCGTCCGGAGCGTCCGATGTTCGTCGAGAAGTTCAAGGGCGAGATCGCCGGCTACATGCACAAGCACCTGGTCAAGGCGGGCATCACCGGATGGGCGCAGATCAACGGCTGGCGTGGCGACACCGATCTGGTCAAGCGCATCGAGTACGACCTGTACTACATCAACAACTGGTCGCTCGCGTTCGACCTGCGGATCATCTTCCTGACCATCTTCAAGGGTTTCGTGCATACCGAGGCGCCCGCTGCCGCACCGCTCAAGCCGGTGGCGCAGGCGGCCTCGGGTGCGGCCAGCGCGAGCGAGGAGTCCGCCTGACAGACGAAAAAAAGGACCGCCTGGCAGGGCGGCGATCCCACTTTCCCGTGTTACGAGGTATCGATTGAAGTTTCTCATCTGTGGCGGTGCGGGCTATGTGGGTTCGCACATGGTGCGATACCTGATTCAGGCTGGACACGAAGTCGTCGTCTTCGACGATCTGTCGACGGGACACCGGGAAGCGGTGCCCGACGACGTGCCGTTCGTTCACGGCGACATCGGCGACGCGGTCACGCTCTGGCGCCTCTTCGCGACGCATCGCTTCGACGCCGTGATGCACTTCTGCGCCCGATCGCTGGTCGGCGAGTCGGTGGTGGACCCCTACCAGTACTACCGGAACAACGTCGGCAACACGCTCGTTCTGCTCGCCGCGATGCGCGAGGTGAAGATCGACAAGCTGGTGTTCTCGTCCACGGCGGCGGTGTTCGGCCACCCGAGGTCCGACGCGATCGACGAGACGCATCCGACCGATCCGATCAATCCGTACGGCCAGAGCAAGCTCATGATCGAGCGCGTGCTCGCGGACGCGTACAAGGCCTATGGGCTCAGCTCGGTGGCGCTGCGCTACTTCAACGCCGCCGGCGCCGACCCGTCGGCGACGATCGGCGAGGCGCACAACCCCGAGACGCACCTGATTCCGAACCTGCTCAAGGCGGTTCTCGGACACGGGCCGGGGCTGAAGGTATTCGGCGACGATTACGACACGCGCGACGGCACCTGCGTCCGCGACTACGTGCACGTGAACGACCTCGCCTCGGCGCATCTGCTGGCCGTGGAGTACCTCGACGAGAATCCCGGCGCGTACACGTTCAACCTGGGCAACGGCGAAGGCTTCAGCGTTCGCGAGGTGATCGCCGCCGCCGCGCGCGTCACGTCGCGGCCGGTGCCGCACGAGTTCGCCGAGCGGCGGCCGGGCGACCCGGCCACGCTCGTCGCCTCCAGCGCCCGGGCTCGCGAGACGCTCGGCTGGAAACCGCACGTCGCGTTGCTCGACGACATCCTCGCCAGCGCCTGGCACTGGCACCTGCAGCCGCGTTATTGACCGTGCAGGCCGCGCCGAAGGTCCAGCTCGACTACATCGACGCCCTGCGCGGCGTCGCGATCGTCGGCGTGCTGGTGAGCCACGCGCAGCGCAACGTCGAGATCTACCAGGCGATGGGGCGTGACGCGGCGCTGTCGCCGTGGCTCAGCCGTTACGCGGAGCAGGGCGCGCGTGGCGTTCAGCTGTTCTTCGTGATCAGCGCGTTGACGCTGTTCCTCTCCGCGCGCAAGCGTTCGGGAGAGTCCGAGCCCTGGCTCAATTTCTATATCCGGCGCGTGTTCCGCATCGCGCCCATGTTCTACCTCGCGTTCGCCGCGTATTGCCTGGCGCCGGTGATCCTCAAGGGGCACGCGCTCCCCGGGATCGGCACCGTGCTGGGGACGCTGACGTTCACCAACGGGTGGAACCCCGCCTGGCTCCTGGGCGCCAACGATGTCGTCCCGGGAGGCTGGTCGATCGGCGTGGAGATGTCGTTCTACATCGTCTTCCCATTGGTGTTCCTCGCCTTGCGTTCGTTCCGGGCGGCGTGGATGGCGTTGCTGATCGTCCTCGCGATCGACCTCGTGGCGTGGGAGCCGTTGCTCGCGCATCCGCCCATCGACGACACGGACCTGTGGGCCCGCTATGCGTTCGTGTGGTTGCCGAACCAGCTGCCGATCTTCCTGTTCGGGATCTGCGCGTATTTCGTGCTCTTCGACCGGGCGGGTAGGCTGACCGCGTTCTTCCATGGCGGAAGCCGCGCGGCCAACGCGGCGTGGTTCGCGGTCGCCGCGGCGGCGCTGCTCGTCGTCCCGCAGTGGACGGACGATCCGCGCGCGGTGTTCGCCTATGGAGCGGCCTTCGCGCTGATCGCGCTCTGCCTGCACCGTTCGCCGTACCGCTGGCTGGTGAATGCGCCCCTGCGCCACATCGGCAAGATCAGCTTCAGCGGGTACCTCGTCCACTTCTTCATGCTGCAGGTGGCGCGCAAGCTGCTGGCAGCGGTCCATGCCGGCGACAGGCTCTCGCCGGATGCCTACTTCCTCGCGACGGTCGTCATCGCGCTGGCGGGGACGGTGGTTCTCGCGACGCTGACCTACCGATTCGTCGAGGTGCCGGGGCAGGCGATGGGCAAACGGATCATCCAGTCGCTTAAGGCACGGACGGTTGCCGCGACGACGTGAGTCGGAGTCGGGGCCCGTCGTCTAGGCGCACGCCGGGTATCGGTCAGCCTCTACGCGGCTGGTGTACCGGCGGCTTCGCCGCGACCGCCGGCGAAAACCGATCGCCTCGCCGTGGACCCCGGCGTACGCCGGGGTGACGGTGTGCGCTCATGTCGTCCGGACGTACGTCGT
>NZ_FODZ01000004.1:250142-392176 GCF_900110505.1 Luteibacter sp. UNC138MFCol5.1 | reverse complement strand
GTGACGGTGTGCGCTCATGTCGTCCGGACGTACGTCGTGGTGTCGATCTGCCCTCACGTCGTCCCGGCGCACGCCGGGACCCACGTCCCCGGTCCACGAGGGTGCCTCATGCTCAGACAAGTTTCGCGATCACATCCGCGGCGTTCGCGACGGGCTTGCCGTCGGCGAAGCAGGCTTTCACCAGCGCGTTGACCTGGGCGAGCGTGGGGCGTTTGGAGCCGACGCGTCCCAGCATCGCCCGGGCCTGCGGATGCGTTCCTTCGGCGACGATCTGGTTGCCGGCCATCGACGTGCGCGTGGCCAGCCGCATGTCCATGGCGGGATCGCGGAAGGCCATCACGATGTTGTCGTAGATCGCGGTATCGTCCGGCACGCCTTTCCAGCTCGTCGCACGGAACGCCGTCACTTCGACGCCCGCCTTCTTCTCGGGAATGATGATGATGTTGTTGTAGATGCGGGCGCCGGTCACGGGGCCGGAGATCCGCAGCGCCGCGCTGCCGCTGCTGCGCAGGCCGTCGTTGATGCTGACGTTGAAGCGCACGATCGTACCCACGTTGCCGATGCCGCCGGCGTCCCGGCCGTCGTTGCACACGAGCGCCATGCCGCCGGCGTTGTCGTGGCTGTAGTTGTACTGGATGATCGTGTTCCGGCAGTGGAAGTCGGCGTCGAAGCCCTGACCGTCCGCATAGGCGCGGTGATCGCTGACCTCGTTGTACTGGATCAGCGTGTCGTCGCAGTCGAACGGCCATATGCCCGCCGCGGCTTCGCCACGGGGCAGCGGACCGCACCGGCCGACCGTGTTGCGTTCGACGAGCGCTCCCCGGCAGCCCTTGACGAGGATGCAGTCGCCGGGCACCTCGCTGATCCGGTTGCCGCGCACCACGACGCCCGTCGCCAGTCCCGCCGCGCGACTGCCCGCGCCGAGGAACAGGATGCCGTCGCGCTGGCTGCGTTCGATGACGTTGTCGGCGATGGTCAGGCCTTCGTGATGCGTGGGCCGCTGCTTGCCGCCGGCTTCCACGAGGATCGCGCTCCCGCCGCCGTCTTTCTTGATCGGCGAGCCGTTGACGTCGTGCACGTGCAAGCTTTCGAGGACGATGCCGTGCACCGTGCCGAAGTCGTGGTGCAGCAGGTGCACCCCCGTGCGTCGCGGTCCGGCCTGCGGGCCCCGGTTGGATACGGCCAGGTGACGGAGGGTCCAGTACTCGACGTTCTCGAGCCGCACCGTGGCTGGCGACGCGCCGTCCGCGTGAAGGTGGGGCGCCTCGCCGTCGCCGTAGGCGTCGACGACGATCGGTGCGCCGGCGCGTCCGGAACCCGTGGGGTGGAAGACGCCCGGGTAATCGCCGCCGCGGCGGAACAACAACGTATCGCCGGGCGCGAAACGCTGCCGGTTCACGCGCTCCAGTGTGCGCCACGCCGTGCCGGGTTCCCGGCCGTCGTGGGCGTCGTCGCCGGAGCTGGCGTCGACGTAGTAGCGTGAGCCGTCCGGTGCCGCGAGCACGGACGGCGACAGCACGGCGAGCGCGCCGGTGCCGAGGAGGGCGTGGCCCAGGAACGCGCGCCGCCGCATGGGACTACCGGCGCTCGCTCAGCGAATAGCGGTACACGCCGCCATGCTTGCGCAGCATGTACGCGAACCCGGCCAGGTGCTTGATCGTGAGCTTCGAGAACTTGCGCGTCCGCCGCTTGTAGTCGTGCACGATCGAGATGCGGCGGCTGTAGAAGTTGCGCAGCCCCAGCTTGTGGGTGCGGACGCAGAACTCGGCGTCCTCCGGCCCGAAGAAGATCCGGTCGTCGTAGCCCATCAGCAGGGCGCCCACGGCCTTGGTGAACGTCTGGTTCGCGCCGAGCACGTAGTCGACCTCGAGCGGATCGCTACCGTCGTCGAAGCGCGTGTCGAGCATCAGGTGGCGCTCCAGTTCGCGACGGACGAATCCGAGCTTGCGCGTGAAGGGGATGCGCGCGGCGATGGGCTGGTAGAACCGCGGGAATCGGCGGGTGGAGTCCTGCCGCGTGCGGTCGACGTTGAGCAGCTGGAAGCCGACGACCCCGGCGTCCGGGTGCTCGCGGAAGAACTGCTCCACGATGGTGCCGGGGTCCGGCGTCAGGAAGATGGTGTCGTTGTCGAGCGTCATGCAGTACTTGCCGCGCGCGAGGAAGAGGCCGCGGTTGCGCGCCGGGCCGACGCCGAAGTTCCGTTCGAGGGGGAAGTAGCGCACCTGCGGCAGCGTCGCGACGAACTCGGCGCTGCCGTCCGTCGATCCGTTGTCGACGACGATCACCTCGTCGCGATCGAAATCCACCTTGTCCATCAACGAGTTCAGGCAACGCTGGAGATTGCCCAGTTCGTTCCAGGTGATGATGATGATGGACAGTCGAACGGCTGCCTCGCTCATGACGCTGCTCCAGTGGAAGGCTCGGTATGGGGTGGACGATCGGTGGGACGGGCGAACGACGAGGGCGTGATCACCGCGTTGGCCTTCACCACGTAATGGTCGGGGATGACGACGGGGCCGAAGATGCAGGCGCCGGTGCCGATGGTGACGTTGTCCCCGATCACGGGCGTGCCGTCGCCGGGCCAGCGGTTGCCGATGCAGACGCGCGCGTAGAGCGTGCAGTTCGCGCCGATGCGCGTCTTCCCGTTCACGATGATGCCGAAGGCATGCCAGATCACCAGGCCCGGTCCGATGGTCGCGGTGGTCGGCAGGTAGCACTTGAAGACGAATTCCGCGATCTTCTCGAGCACGCGGACGGGTGCGTGCAGCGGCGTGCCGCGCGCGGTCGACAGCAGACGGTAGGTCAGGATCACCCAGAACGACTGATCGAGCATCCACCATGCGATGCCCCGGTAGCCGGGCTGTGCCTTGAGCCGGCGGACGTCGGCGCGGAAGTCGTCAAGCATGGGAGGGTTCCGGAAGGGTGGTCGGCGCGGCGTCCCGGGCGGCCCTGGCCTCGGCGCGCTTCTCGGCGCGGCGGCGCTCGCCGCGCGCGTAGAACATGCCGACGAAGAACCACAGGTAGGCTTCGTAACCGCTGAACTCGATGAACGCGAGGATGAGGTAACAGAGCAGGAAGGCCTTGATGTTGCTCTGCTGGCCCTCGGTTCGCGTCAGCAGGATCTGCCCCACCATGACGAGGAACAGCAGCAGCGACTGGACACCGCCTTCGAGCAGGAACTGCAGGTAGATGTTGTGGACGTTGTTCTCGACGAAGGTGAGCCCCGAGAGCTCCTCCATCATCGGCACGCCGTTGCCGACGCCATAGCCGAGCAGGTTGTGGTCGAGCGCGAGGCCGGCGGTGTTCCACAGCGCGAGGCGACCGACGTTCTTGTGCGCGAGCTGGGTCTCCGCCTGCAGGTTGAAGCGATCGAGGATGGGCACGTCGATCACCGAGGAAACCACGAGGCCGACGAGCAGGACGCCCACGGCGACGCCGAGGAACGTGTAGAAATAATAGTCGCGCGTCTTGCGCGCGCGGTACGCGGCGATGCCGATGGAGATCGCCGTGCCGATCAGGCCCGCGCGCGAGAGCATCATGCCGCTGGTGAGGAGGGCGATGCCCGCCGCGATCGGATAGGCGCGGGTGCCGAGCATCAGGATCGAAAGCAGGGCGAGCAGGCTGGCCTCGATGTTGCGGCCGCCCGTCGACATGTAGAGAATGCTCGACGCCCCCTCGCTACGGGCGTAGACCGCGCCGAGCTGACCCGCGTACACGGCGTCGCGGACAAGCAGGAAGGTGATGCAGCAGCCGAGCACCCAGATGAAGATCCGGCGCAGGTCCACCTCCGGCAACTTGCGTCCGAAGACGACGCCCAGGAAGTACGAGGACGCGACGAACACCAGCAGCGTGGAACGGAGGCCGCCGCCATACGTGGCACCCGCCGCGGCCGACGTGGCGATCATGGTGCCGATGAACGCCGTCGCCGGATTCACCTTCAGATATCGCGCGGCAGGCAGATAAAGCAGCGGAAACAGAAGCAGCAGCAGGTGGTAGACGTTCACGTGCGACTTGCTCGACGTGCTGTGCGACAGGGGCACCTGCACGAAGATCATGGCCATTAGCGATACCGCCGCGGCACGTGTCCGGTTGATCACCATGGTCAGCCGATCGCCACGCCGAAGAACTTGTGCAGCAGCACCTTCACGGTCGACTTGTAACCGCCGAGGCTCACGTTGCGCACGATGTCCAGGAGCGGCGGCCGCTCCTTGTTCATCACGTACTGGATGTTGCGGTGGTTGCGACGCTGGTCCGCGTTCATCAGGTTGCCGTGCTTGGCGAGGAAGCGCGCGCTGCCCTCGGCGCGGCGGGACGAATTGCGGATGCGGGCGCGCGAGCGGTCGTCGTCGACGAACGAGAGCACGTGGCGCGAGCGCACCGCCGTGCCGAAGCGGTCGGCGAGCCGGATCCACATGTCGTAGTCCTGCCAGGACGGCATGGATTCGTCGAAGCCGCCGAGCTCGAGCATCCGCGACAGCTCGGTGAGCACCTGGTTGCCGGCGAGGTTCGTGTAAAGCAGCGCGGGGAGGGTGAGGTCATCCGCCGCGGCCCGCTCGGCCCCGTCATAACGTCGTGCGAGCAAGGGTGCGATGCGCGCCTCGTCCTCGAAGTAACGGAAGCGCGTGCAGGCGAACGACGGCTTGTGCCGTTCGTAGAGCTCGACCAGGCACTGGATGCGCTGCGGATGGAACAGGTCGTCGTCGTCCAGGCCGGTCACGTAGTGCCCGCGGGCGTGCTCGATGCAGCGGTTGCGCGCCCGGCAGGCGCCTTGCGGCGTGTCGTTCCGCAGGTAGGTGAAGCGGCCCGGGAACATGCGGTCGTAGTCGGCCATCACCTCGGGCGTATCGTCGGTGGAGGCTTCGTCGCAGACCAGGATCTCGACGGCCGGCCAGGTCTGCGCCAGCACCGAGTCGATCGCACGGCGCAGCAGGGCGGACCGGTTCCGGGTCGGGATGTAGACGCTGACCAGCGGTGTCGTCGTGGAGTTCATGCCTGCGGACTCGGTCGGGTGCATGTCAGGCGCCCACGGCTTGCACGGGGCGGTGAAGGAAGGTGTCGCGGCTGCGCCAGACCACCCACAGGAGCAGCGGCGTGACGATCACGAGGCGTACCACGCTGGCCTTCCAGCTCTCGCCGGGGTAGAGCGCCACGGCGAGCATGAGGAAGGCGTAAGGGACGAAGGTCTCGACGACCCACGACCGGAAGAACTCGCCGGCGCTGATCCGGATGATCTTCGACGAGAAGAAGTAATAGGAGAGCACCGTCGACACCAGCTGGCTGGCGGCCAGCGCCACCGCCATGATCTCCAGCGACCGGGAGAGCGCGCCCGCGATGCTCAGCGCGAGGGTGATGCCGCAGATCTTGAGGTTCCAGACGAACTCGACGTCCGATCGGCCGAGGCTCTGGCTGAGGGCGCCGATCAGGGAGCCGAGCGGCCGCAGCATGCCGAACAACAGCATCAGCGGGATCAGCGCCGAGACACCCGCGTAGCGCTCGCCATAGAGGATGGTCACGGCGAAGGGGGCGAACACGGCCAGCATGATGAAGACGCAGGCACTGAACACGGCCACGCCGCGCAGACCGGTGAGGTACATCTGCCGGAGGCCTTCCGGGTCCTTCTGCCGCGTGGCGAGCCGCGGCAGCGCGAGTCGCTGGACCACCGGCATGATCAGCTTGGTCGGCTGCAGCACCAGTTCCTTCGCGAGCGAGTAGACGCCTAGCGACGCGAGGCCGAGGAACTTGCCGAGGATGATCTGGTCCGCCTGGCTGCGAAGCTGGTTGATGACCTGCGAGCCGAGCTGGAAGGCGCCGTAGCGGAGGGCCTGCCGCACGATGCCGCGATCGAACGCCGCGCCCGGGTGCCAGTCGCGCTCGGCGACGGCGAGGAAGCAGAGCAGCCGCACGAGGCTGTTGACGATCATCGCGTAGACGGCCGCCTCGATCGAGGCGCCGTAGCCCAGCACGAGGACGAGCAGCGTGGCCAGGCCCGAGAGCCTTCCGATCACCTCGATGCGGGCGAGCTTCGGCAGGCGGAACGACTTGATCAGGCTCGCCTGGTACTGCGCGGCGACGCCGAGCAGCACGAAATTGACGGTGGACAGCCGCAGCAGTCCGCCGAGTTCGTCGGACCCGTAGAACGCGGCGACCGGCCAGGACAGGCCGAGCAGCACGGCGGCCGAGACGAGCCCGAGCCCCACGCTGATGTAGAACAGCGACGTGCGTTCGGGACGCGTGATGTCCTGCCGATGGATGAGGTAGCTGCTCAGGCCCATGTCCTGCAGCAGCGTCGCCACCGCGTTGACGACGTTCACGATCGCCAGCGCGCCGAGCAGGTGCGCATCCACGTGATGCGCGAGCACGGCGATCTGCAGCAGCTGGCTCGCGGCACTGACCACGGTGGAGCCCGCGGTCCACATCGCGTCGCGGCGTGCCGACGTCGTCATGCGTGCGCCTCCATGCCCAACCGGATGGCGAGCTGGTCGTGCAACCGCTGCTGGTCGAAGTTCGCCTCCACCGTGAGGCGCGCGCGGTGGGCGATGGAGGCGACGTCGAAGTCGCCTCGCTGGATGGCTTCGAGCGTATCGGCGAGCGCCACAGCGTCGCGTTCGGGCACGAGCCAGCCCGAACGCCCGTGTTCGATCAGTTCGGGGATGCCACTATGGAGGGTGGAGAGGCAGGGCACCCCGCTGGCCATCGCTTCCATCAGCGACACGGGAATACCTTCCTGATCGCCATCGGCCGCGGTGACGCTCGGCAACGCGAACACGTCGGCGCTGGCGAGCGCGGCCTGCACGTACGCCTTGTCGCGACGCCCGCGGAGGAAGACGCGACCGCCGAGCGCGCGCTCGGCGACGAAGCGCTCGAGGGACGGCTGCAGCGGGCCATCGCCGATGACCTCGAGTTCGGCCGGCACGCCGCGAGCCGCGAGCAGGGCCATGGCCTCGCAGAGATAGGTGACTCCCTTCTTCTCGACCAGCCGGGCGACGCTGACCACCCGCAGCGGTCGTGCCGGCGGCTCCGTCCGCGCGGCGGGCGCGCGGAACGGGAAGCTGTCGAGGTCGACGCCCATGCGGTGGACGTGGATCTTCGCCGTGTCGCATCCGAGCGTCGCGAGCTTGCGGGCCCAGCGTTCGCTGATCGGAAGCATGCGTTCGCCGCTGGCGAACAGGCGCCGATAATCCTCCGCATGGCGGGCGAGCACGCCGTGCTGGGACAGGTCGTAGCCATGGAACACCGTGAAAAGGGGCCCTTCGATCAGACCCAGCGCACGCAGGTTGGCGGCCACCACGCCCGTGGGACCGAAGTGCGCGACGATCGCGTCGGCGCGGATCGGTGTCGACAGCCGTCGCGCGGCGCCCGCGAGGACGAGCGTCTTCGCGGCGTGGCCATAGCGGCGGATCGACAGCGCGCGGCGCACGCGTGCGCGGCCGAGGCCCGGCACCACCTGGCGCAGTCGCTGCAACAGGATCTGCCAGCCGCGGGAGCTGCTGGCCGCGCGCGGGAAGATGAAGGTCGCGCGTTCCATCAGGCCGCGCGTGGAGACGATGTCGCCCGGCGTGGGCGTCTGTCCCCGGCTTACCGCGAGGATGCGCACGTCGAAGCCGCGATCCAGCAGGCCGACGATCTGGTCGATGACGAAGGTTTCCGAGTAGCGCGGGAACTCCGGCAGCACGAACAGGACGCGCATGCTCACGCTCCTATGGCCAGGGTGGCCAGCACGGCTTCGCGGGCGAAGGCCTTCTCGCGGACCACCGCCGCGGCGACGCGCGGGCGCAGGGCATCATCCTCCAGCAGCGCGAGCACCTTGCTGCGCAGCGAGCCATCGAGCAGGGCGGGCACCGGCATGGCGAGTTCGTCGACGCCCAGGCGCTTCATCACGCCTTCCGACTTGTGTTCGTAGTTCAGGGCCACGGCGGGCGTGCCGAAGTTCATCGAGATGATCGCGCTGTGCAGGCGCGTGGCGATCGTCAGCACGCAGGCACCGAGCCGCCGGCCGAGCTCGACGTCGTTGAGCTCGTCCATTTCCACGTGGAACGATTCCGGGCGGCGCAGGCGCGCACGCACCTTCAGCGCGATCATGCGGTCGTCCTTCGGATAGCCGTCGATCGCCGTGCAGGTCGAGTAGGCGGCCACGCGGTAGCCTGCGTCGATGACGTCGTCGAGCAGGCGGGCGAACGCCTCCTCGTACTGCGTCTGCGTCACACCGAGGCGCTTGTCGAACGGGGCGAGCTCGCGGAAGGTCACCGCCACGGTGGGCCGGGCGTCGTCGACCGGCACGGGATCGCCCGGGTTCACCAGCCACGCGGTGTCGGAAGCCCAGCGGATCCGGTCCTCGGGAATCCCGGCCTTGCGCATGTGATTGACGCTGACCTCCTCGCGCAGGGCGAGGGCGTTCACGCGCCCGAGGATGTCCTGCGACATCCGCCGGAAGAACGCGTGGTCGAACGGGCCGACGCTGTGGCCGATCATATAGACCGGTCGGCCCGCGAGCATCGCGCAGATGGACTGGTCGTACTGCGTTGGCCCGTAGAGGTCCACGAAGAACGAGCCTCCGACCTGGATCACCAGGTCGTACGCGGCGAGCGAGGCGATGTGGTCGCGGTGGCGCGCGGGCAGGGGGATCAGGCGCGACCACCAGGCGCGGCGCAGGTGCCCGAACAGGAGGCGCGGCACGATGCGGCGCAGGAGCCTCGCGCGCAGCGATCCGAAGCGCTTGCGGCCCTGCTCGTGGTAATAGGCGTTGAGCGGATCGGGCTGGAGCTCGCGGCCGAGCAGCCACGCGGAGCTGACGGGAAAACGGCTCGTCACGTCGATGGCGCTTTGCGGCAGCGCGTCTTCCAGGCATTGCAGGAGACCGCGCAGGATCGCGCAGTCGCCGCGGTTGCCGCAGGTGTGGTTACCGATGATGAGGATGCGCGCCATAGTGCTCGATTCGTGCGTTGCCCCTGGACGGGGACGGATCAGGCCGGGTCGGCCTTGTACTTGTAGTACGCGTAGGTCGAATAGCCGGAGGTGCGCCGTTCCACGGCGTTGAAGATGGCGCCCTTGAGCATCACGCCGTTCTGCTCGAACCGCTGTTTCGCCAGCGCCAGCTCGCGCGCCTTGTTCAGTCCGAAGCGTGCGACCAGCAGGCTGGTACCGGCGTGGTGTCCGATCACGGCCGCGTCGGTCACCGCGAGGATCGGCGGCGTGTCGATGATGACGAGGTCGTACGCGGGCACCACGGTCTCGATGAAGCGGGTGAAGTTCTCGTGCATCAGCAGCTCGGACGGATTCGGCGGCACGCGCCCCCGGCTGATGAAGTCGATGTTCGGGAGGGGACCCTGGCGGCGCACGTCCTCGATCGTCGCGGCGCCGACGAGGATGTCCGACATGCCATGCGCCGCGTCGGTGCCGAGCAGCTGATGCAGCGTGCCCCGGCGCATGTCGCCGTCGACGAGCAGCACCCGCTGCCCGGCCTGGGCGATCACGGCCGCGAGGTTTGCCGAGACGAAGGTCTTGCCGGCGAACGGGCTCGAGCCCGTGATCATGAGGATGTTGTTCTTCGCCTCGAGGCGGGCGAAGTGCAGGCTGGTGCGCAGGCTGCGGATCGCTTCGACGGCGAGGTCGGCGGGGTCGCCGACGGCGAGCAGCGGACCGCGTGCGCCGTGGCCGCGCTTCGAACGGATGGACCGGGCGCTCTGACCGGCACTGAGGGGCACGGACGCGTACACCGGCAGGCCGAGGTCCTCGATCACCGCCGGGTCTTCCACGCCACGGTTGAGGATCTGCTTCAGGAACACGAAGGCCAGCGCGAGGAATCCGCCGAGGAAGGTCGCGACCAGCACGACCAGCGCCTTGCGCGGCTGCACGGGCTGGTTGCGGTCCACCGCGGCCGAATCCACGATGCGGACGTTGCCGACGGTTCCCGCCCGCGCGATGTCCAGCTGCTGGGCCTGGTTGAGCAGGCTGGTGTAGGTCGTGGAGCTGACCTGGACGTCGCGGTTGAGCTTGAGCAACTGCTGCTGCGTGTCGGGCAGGTCGCCGATCTGCTTCTGCATCTGCTCCTTCTGCGACTGCAGCTGGCCCATCTGCTGCTGCAGCGCCTTGTACGCCGGGTGATCGTGCGTGAAGCGCCGATCGATGTCGGCCTCCTGCAGGTGCAGCTGCTGGATGTTGTTCTCCACCGCCACGATCTGGTCGAGCAGGCCCTTGGTCTGCATGCTCAGGTCGACCGCGTGCGAGCGCGTCTGGAACGCGTTCATCGCCGCCTGCGCACGATCGAGCTCCTGGCGCACCTTCGGCAGCTGCTCCTTGACGAACTGCAGCTGGCTGGCGGCCTCCGCCGAGTTGCGCTCCACGTTCTGACGCACGTACGCGGTGGAAATCTGCGTCAGCACCTGCTGGGCCAGATCGGGATCGGCGTTGTTGTACGTGAGCCCGATGATGCCGGAATCGTTGCCTTGCTCCTGCGCGACGACATCGCCCTGCAGGCGGCCGATCGTCGAAAGTGTCGGCTGCTCGACGATGTCGAAGCGCGTGCCCCGGTTGGCCACCAGCTGCCTCACCTGCATCGTGACACCGCCGGTGCGCACCAATTCGCCGACCGCGCCCTCGAGGATGCGCTTGCCGTCGTCGTCGTAGAGCGCGTAGCGCTTGCCCTCCTCGGCGCGCAGCTCCAGCTTGCGACCGGTCAGCGAGTCGGGAAGATCGAGCTTGTAGATGTCGAGGATTTCGCCACCCCAGCCATAGCGGTTCAGCCCGAAACGCGGCGGCGCCAGCTGGCCCGGCTTACGGCCACGCGACAGGTAGTCGCCGATCAGGGGGAAGCGACGGGGCTGCGCCGTGATGTCGAGATGCAGTTTTTCGACGGCCTGGCCGATCACCAGGCGCGAGGTCAGCAGGGCGATTTCCGTCGTCGCCTGCGAGCCCGTGGTGCCGAGCGACTGCGTGAGGTCGCTCAGGCCCGGAAGGCTCGGCGTCTTCTGCTCGACCTGCACCACCGCGGTGGCCTGATAGATCGGCGTGGCGAAGACCGTGTACAGCACGCCGGCCACGAAGAAGGCGGCGGTGATGGCGACGATCAGCCACTTGTGATCCAGCAACGTGCCGAACAACGCATTGAGGTCGATGGTGTCGTCGTCATGAGCGGGATCGATCTTCGTCGTCATGCGGCAGCGTGTTTCCAATGAATGAATGGACGTCTAGACGTTTATATCGGGGCGAGCCTGAATGGGTGGGGAAGCCTTCTTCATGCTCGAAATCCCTTGTTTCATGAGGTCCGCGCAGCCGTATCCGTGCGTCGCGCAACGAGGCGCACGCTTGACGCACCACCGGTGCGTCGATGCATGTCATGGGGCGGACGCCGTTCCGGCACAGGCTGATGACTCGTGCCCGTGCCGACGCCTTCGTGGAAACCACGATGTCCTTCGCCGTCACCGCGCCTTCCGTTCCGTGGGGATGTGGAGGTGCGATGAAGGTCTGAGCATAGAGGTGCGACGCGGACCCTCCTAGCGAGGAATGTCGGTTTTGCGACTCGCGTCAACTAACCAGCATGTCGATGGCGCTATTAAGGCCGCGCCGTTAAGAATGCGTTAGATTTCAGCCGTCATTTGGGCACGACGTGCTAATGGCTCGTTCATTCTTTGTGCAGTGCAGCTTGTGGTGCGTGGCGTCCTGCCTCGGCTGGGCCGTGAAAATGCGGCGACGCAAGGTGTCGCGGCGCTCCATCGCGGCCAGGGCCGCTCCTACAGCGCCTTCGCGGGGACAAGGGTCTTCAACAGGACATCCAGCGGCACCGGTTGTCCGGTGTGGAACCCCTGGACCTGGTCGCAGCCGTTGTCCTTCAGCCACGCCTGCTGCGACGCACGCTCCACGCCCTCGGCGACGACCGTCATGCCCAGCGTATGCGCGAGGGCGATGATCGAGCGGCATATCGACGCGGCGCGGGCGCTGGTATCGACGTCGGCGACGAACGAGCGGTCGATCTTCAGCGCGTCGATGGGCAGATCGCGCAGGTACGACAGGCTCGAGAATCCCGTGCCGAAATCGTCGAGCGACACGCGGGTACCCTGATCGCGCAGCGCACGCAGCGCCGTCAGCGCATGCATGGGCTCCATCAGGCTGCTTTCGGTCAGTTCGACTTCCAGGGCGCCCGAGGGCAACGCATGGTGGAGGGACACGGCGCGGATATCGGCCGCGATGTCGGTGCGCTGGAACTGAATCGCGGAAACGTTCACCGCGATGGCGAGGCCGCCTGCGCCGGCGTCGGCCAGCGCCGCATGAGCCCGGGCCGCGGCGTCGAACGCCCACTGGCCCAACGGCACGATGAGGCCGGTTTCCTCGCACAGCGGAATGAATACGTCGGGCGGGAGGTACGAGCCGTCGGCCTGCGGCCAGCGAACCAATGCCTCGAGCTTGCGGATGGCGCCGGTCGTCGTGTCGACGACGGGCTGGAAATGCATCCGCAGCTCGCCGCCGTCGATCGCCTGGCGCATGCGCGACGCCAGCGTGAGGCGCGCCACCGATCGCTCGGCCATCGCCGGGACGAAGCGTCGCATCTCGTGGTCGTCGTCGGTGCGCGCATGCGCGGCGAGCGCCGCGTTCGCGATCACCTGCCGGGCATCGTGGCCATCGGCAGGGTGGTTCGCCACGCCTATCTGCGGTTCGAGGGTGTGCAGGGCATCGTTCAGGGCGACGGGCTCGGCGACGGCGGCGAGGATGTCCGCGATCGCCGCGTCCCGTCGCGTCGGGTCGGTGATGGCGAAGAGGAAACGCTCGCCGGGCCGGTGCGCGACCATGCCGTGGACCGGGGCGACGGCGCTCAGGCGGGACGCGACCGCGCGCAGGACGCTGCGGCCGGTGTCGAGACCGAACGTGTCGCTGACGCGGTCCATGCCACGCAGATGCACGTAGACCACCTCGTACCAGGCTTCCTTGCCGAGACCGCGATCGAGGTAATCGACGAAGGCCTCGGTGTTGGGCAGCCCGGTGACGACGTCGTGGGTCGCGCGGTAGGTGAGTGCGCGTTCACCGCGGATGCGCTCGGTGACGTCCTGTGCGAGCACCAGGCGGGCGTTGTAGCCGGGCATGTCGATGTCCGCGGCGTGCACCACCACGTCGAGCGTGCTGCCATCCTTGCGCCGATGGATCCAGACGCGATCCGGATCGCCGTCCTTGCCCAGGCGCAGCGAGGCGACCACTTCCTTGAGGCTCGCGGCGTCGTGCGCCGAGCGGATGTCGGTGATGCGCATCGACCTGAACTCGTCCCGCGAGTACCCGTAGTGGCGTATCGCGGCCTCGTTCACCTCAAGGAAGGCCAGGGTGTCCGTGTCGTAAACCCAGAAGGGGAACGGGTTCTTGTCGAAGGTGAGGCGGAATCGCCGCTCGGCGTCGGCAAGGCGAACGGTGGCCTCCGTCAGTTCGGCGACGTGCGCCCGTTGCTCGCGCGCGGCGACCGCGAGGTGGCGGTAAAGGTACGCGAAGCCCGCCCAGTAGACGATGTAGATGAGCAGGCAGAACGCCGCGAAGCGGTACCACGGGCCGAGCACTTCCGACACGGGCAGACCGACACCCACCCACAGCGCGAAGGTATCGGGCTGGCTTACCGCGATCAGACGGTCCGTTCCATCGATCCGGCTGGTGTGGGGTTCGGCGTCCTTCGCGCCCGGTTCGAACAGGTGGTCGACGGATTGTCCGATGACCGCGCGATCGTCGCCGGTCCGTGCGAGGATCTTGCCGAAGCGATCGGTGATCGCGGCCACGCCGTCATGCCCGAAGCGCAGGTGGTCGACGACTTCCTGTAGCTGCCGCTGCCGCAGGTGCGCGAGCACCCAGCGGTCGTCGCCGGCGGGCACCGCGATCGGGAGGACCCATTCGCCATGGAGCGTCCTGATGGGCCCGAGGCGAAGCAGCGCGGTCGCGGAATCGTCCTCCCGGGTCCATTCGGGGAACGTCGCGTCGCCCGGGCCTGACGTGATGGCCACGCCCCGTCCGTCCACGAGCATCAGGTCGACCAGTTCGCCGTGCCGTTGCGAGACACCCTCCATGTTCTGCGCGATCAGGGCCGGCGCCCTATCCGGCACCGATGCCAGCAACTGGTTGCTGTCCGATGCGATGCCTTCCATTGCCCGCTGGAGGTTGAGGAACTGTGCCGTGAGCAGGCGCTGGCCACCGTTCGCCATCGACTGGCTCTGGGCGTGCGCGGCCTCGAGGCGACGCGCCCGGTCGCTGGCGACGACATAGACGAGGCCCGCGCCGAAGATCAATGCGAGCAGGCCACCCACGATCCGGATCAGTCGCGCCGAAGGGTGGGATGTCGCTCTTGCCATGATCCTCGCCGGTGGTGCCGCACGGTGGCACCTCGCCGCAAGCTAGCAACGTCGCCCGGCGACGGCAACCGTCGAAATGTGTAGACGGTGGACGTGGCCGTTTTTGCTTGCAGGCGTTACGCCGGGTGCGCCGCACAGGCCGCCGGGGCAGGGGACGCGCCAACCCGTCACGGCTTCGCCCGCGTCGCCACCTCGGCCTGCTGGTTGAGGGCCTGGCTGGCGTGCTTGGGCGGCGTCAGCGGTACGGGCTCCGAGCGGCGGGTGAAGCTGCCGGTGCCCGCGGTGGCCCAGTCCACGCCGGCGATCTCCTGCTCGAAGCGGGTCGCGTCGCGGGCCCGCACCACGTCGGCGATGCGGCGCGCCTCGCGCGACGAGACCCCGATGCGGCGCAGCGCGAGCGTGCCGAAGTGCAGCGCCGATTCGAAGGTCTCGCGCACGTGGTTCTCGACACCCCTGGACACGACCTCGCGCGAGTGTTCGCGGTCGTACGTCCGCACGAGCCAGGTCGCGTCGGGATATGCGCGCATCGCCACGTCGAGGATGCGGTTGACCGTCTCCCGACGATCGACGCATACCGCGATGACCTGCGCGCGTCCGGCACCGGCCGCTTCCAGTACGTCGAGCCGGGTACCGTCGCCGTAGTAGATCCGGAATCCGAAGCGCGACGCCGCCTGGATCATCTCGATGTCCGTGTCGATCACGGTGACGTCCACATCGCGCGCCAGCAAGGGCTGGCTGACCACCTGGCCGAAGCGGCCGAAGCCGATCATCAGGACGCTGCCGTTGAGCCCTTCGGGCACCGCCTCGTCCGCGTGTTCGGGCACGGACGCCGAGCGCCTCGCCGGAAGCCTGCGCATCACGACATCCACCAGCGGGGAGAGCACCATGGAAAGGACCACCGCCGCGGTGAAGATGGCATTCTGCGACGCGGTGAGGACCTCGCCTTCCGTCGCCGCCGCGAAGAGCACGAAGGCGAACTCGCCACCGAGCGCCATCAGGGAGGCGCGCTGCAGCGCTTCGCCGTGATCGCTGCGCGTCACCCGCGCGATGACGTAGATGCACGCGCCCTTGAGCGCCATCATCGCCACCACGCCGAAGACGATGTACTCCCAGTGGGCGCGGACGGTCGCGAGATCGAGCACCATGCCCACGCCGAGGAAGAACAGGCCGAGCAGCAGGCCGCGGAAGGGCTCGACGTCGGCTTCCAGCTGGTGGCGGAAACTGGACTCGGAGAGCAGCACGCCGGCGATGAAGGCGCCCATCGCCATCGACAGACCGCCCACCTGCATGAGCAGCGCGGCCCCGAGCACGACCAGGAGCGCGCCGGCCGAGAGCAGCTCCCTTACCTTCGACTTCGCCAGGACGCGGAACAGCGGGTTGAGCAGCCAGCGTCCGGCGACGAGCAGCGTCACGAACGCCGCCACGCCCTTCAGCACGGCGAGCCACGGCCCGGATGCCGACGCGGCGTGGACGGGCGCCATCCAGGCGACGAGGGCCAGCAACGGAACGAGCAGGAGGTCTTCCAGCAGCAGGACCGACACGATCTTTTGTCCCGCGGAAGGCGACAGGTCGCGACGCTCGCCCATCAGCTGCATCACGATGGCGGTGGAGGTGAGCGTGAAGCCCAGCGCGCCGATGAACGCGACGCGCACGGGCAGGCCCGAGAGCCAGCCGAGTGCCGTCAGGGCCGCCGCGGATGCGGCGGTCTGCAGGAGGCCCAGGCCGAGGATGTAGCGGCGCAGGCACCAGAGCCGCGACGGCTGCATCTCCAGGCCGATGACGAAAAGGAACATGACCACGCCGAGCTCGGCGAGGTGGAGGATCGATTCGGGATCGGTGAACCAGCCGAGGCCATACGGGCCCACCAGCATGCCGGCCACGAGGTAGCCGAGCACCGAGCCGAGGCCGAGCCTGCGGAAGAGGGGGACCAGGAGCACCGCGGCGCCGAGGAGGGCGACGGCTTCGACGAGCGGGTTGTCGGTGGCTACCGCTGACATGGTTCGAACTCCCGACTAAAGGTGTGATCCGGCTCGTGCCTCGTCAGTGTCGCTCACGGGGCAGCAGCGTTCCAGCGATGTCGCGATGCAGCATGCCCGTGTGAAAACCCGCTGATAGTATCGATGAAATCGATTTCATTTCGTGGGGTTCGACATGAAGACGCTGAAGGGACCCGGGCTGTTCCTCGCCCAGTTCATCGGGGACGAAGCGCCGTTCAACCGACTGGATACGCTGGCCGCCTGGGCGGCCGATCTCGGTTACGAGGGACTGCAGATTCCGACCTCCACGCCGCATATCTTCGATCTGGCGAAGGCGGCCGAGAGTCAGGCGTACTGCGACGACATCGCCGGCATGCTCGCTGGCCACGGCCTGCGCGTCACCGAACTGTCGACGCATCTGCAGGGCCAGCTCGTCGCCGTGCATCCGGCGTACGACCAGCTGTTCGACGGTTTCGCGCCGGAGTCGGTGCGTGGCGACGCGGCCGCCCGGCAGGCGTGGGCCGTCGACCAGCTGAAGCTTGCCGCGAAGGCCAGCGCGCGGCTGGGGCTCGACGCCCACGCCACGTTTTCGGGCGCGCTCGCCTGGCCTTACATGTATCCGTGGCCGCAGCGTCCGCCCGGCCTGGTCGAGGAGGCCTTCGGCGAACTCGCGAAGCGCTGGCGGCCGATCCTCGACGTGTTCGACGCGGAGGGCGTGGACGTCTGCTTCGAGCTCCATCCGGGCGAGGACCTGCACGACGGCGTGACCTTCGAACGTTTCCTCGACGCGGTGGACCAGCATCCGCGCGCGAAGATCCTCTATGACCCCAGCCACATGCTGCTGCAGCAGATGGACTACCTGGGCTTCATCGACCGCTACCACGACCGCATCGGCATCTTCCACGTGAAGGACGCCGAGTTCCGGCCGAGCGCGTCGAGCGGCGTCTATGGCGGCTACCAGGCCTGGATCGACCGTGCGGGCCGCTTCCGCTCGCTGGGCGACGGGCAGATCGATTTCCGCGCGATCTTCTCGAAGTTCGCGCAGTACGATTTTCCGGGCTGGGCCGTGCTCGAGTGGGAGTGCTGCCTGAAGCACCCGGAGGACGGTGCACGGGAAGGCGCGCCGTTCATCCGCGACCACATCATCCGCGTCACGGAACGTGCCTTCGACGATTTCGCCGATGCATCCACCTCGCCGGCGACGCTCAAGCGTCTGCTCGGCCTCTGACCCTCAATACGCCGGAGTTTCTATGCGACCGATGATGTTCCGCCTCGGCTCCATGATGTTCCTCGAGTTCTTCATCTGGGGCGCGTGGTTCGTGACCCTTGGCACGTATCTCGGGCAGGGGCCGCTCCACGCGGATGGCTCGCAGGTGGCGCTGGCGTTCCTCAGCCAGTCGATCGGCGCGATCCTCGCCCCGTTCCTCGTCGGCCTGACCGCCGACCGCTTCTTCGCCGCGCAGCGCATCCTCGGCGTGCTCCACATCGCCGGCGCGGCGTTGCTCTGGTGGGCGTCGCAGGCGCCCAGCTTCCCGGTGTTCCTCACCGCGATCATGCTCTACATGCTGCTCTTCATGCCGACGCTGGCGCTGGTCAACAGCGTCGCGATGCGCCACATGGAGAACCCGGAGAAGCAGTTCCCACGCGTCCGCGTGATCGGCAGCATCGGCTGGATCGTGGCCGGCCTGCTCATCGCCTGGCTCGGCTGGGAACAGGCGCACCGCCTCGAACTGACCTTCCGCATGGCGGGCGCCGCGTCGCTGCTGCTCGGCCTGTACGCGTTCACGCTGCCGGACACGCCGCCGCTGAAGCGCGACACGCAGACGTCGATGGGCGAAATCCTCGGCCTGGATTCCATCCGTCTGCTGAAGAGCCGCTCGTACCTGATCTTCTTCCTGGCCTCGGTGGCCATCTGCATCCCGCTCTCGTTCTACTACAACTTCACCAACCCGTTCCTCAACGACCTCGGCGTCAAGGGCGCCGCCGGCCTGCAGTCGCTCGGCCAGGCGTCGGAAGTGATCCTGATGCTGGCGATGCCGTTCTTCTTCGCGCGCCTCGGCGTGAAGACCATGCTGGCCCTCGGCATGGCCGCCTGGGTCGCGCGCTATGTCCTGTTCGCATACGGCAACGTCGATACCGGCTACGCGCTGCTGGTGGGCGGTATCATCCTCCACGGCATCTGCTACGACTTCTTCTTCGTCACCGGGCAGATCTACACCGACGCCAAGGCGGGCCCGCGCTTCCGCAGCGGCGCGCAGGGCTTCATCACGCTGGCGACGTACGGCGTCGGCATGCTGATCGGTACCTACCTGTCGGGCATGGTCGTCGACCACTTCACCGTCGGCGGCGTGCACGACTGGAAGGGCATCTGGCTGGTGCCGGCCGCCATCGCGCTCGTCGTGCTGCTCGTGTTCCTCGCCCTGTTCAAGGAACGCGACGTCCGCAGCGCGGCGCCGGAACCGGTCTGAGGAACGCTCGATGTCACGACTGAACATCGCCATCGTCGGCGCCGGCATGATCGGCGCCGTCCATCGACGTGCCGCGCTGCTCGCCGGCGCGAACGTCGCAGGCGTCTGCGCCTCCACGCCGCAGCGCTCCGACGAGGTCGCCGCGCAGTGGGGCGTCAGGGCCTACGCGGATATCGAGGCGGTGATCGCCGATCGCGACGTGCAGGTCGTCCACGTCTGCACGCCGAACGCGCAGCACGCGCCGTACGCGAAAGCGGCGCTCGAGGCCGGCAAGCACGTCATCTGCGAGAAGCCGCTCGCCACCTCGCTCGACGACGCGGCCGATCTCGCGGCGACGGCGCGACGCACGGGCCTCGTCGCCACGGTGCCATTCGTCTACCGCTATCACCCGGTCGTCCGCGAGGCGCGGGCACGCGTCGAGGCCGGCGAGCTCGGTCCGGTGCGGCTGATGCATGGCAGCTACCTGCAGGACTGGCTGATGGACGCCGGCTCGAACAACTGGCGCGTCGACCCGGCGCAGGGCGGGCCGTCCCGCGTTTTCGCCGACATCGGCTCGCACTGGTGCGATCTCGTGGAGTGGGTCAGCGGCGAGCGCTTCGCCGAAGTCAGCGCGAGCTTCGCTACCGTGATCGCCGAACGGGCCGCCGCGACCCGCCAGAGCTTCGGCGGGGCGTCCGGCGGTGGATCGATGCAGGCGGTGCGCAGCGAGGACGTCGCCGCCGCGATGTTCCGCACGGCGCGCGGCGTGCTCGGTAGCGTGACGGTGAGCCAGGTATCGCCGGGCCGCAAGAACCGCCTGTGGTTCGAGATCGACGGCGCGCGGGCCGGTGTCGCGTTCGACCAGGAAGACAGCGAGCGCCTCTGGTTCGGTTACGCCGACCACTCGGAGACGTTCCTGCGCGATCCGAACGCCGGCGCCGCCGAGCAACGGCGTCTCGCCACGCTGCCGGCCGGCCACGCGCAGGGTTACGCGCAGTGCTTCGAGGCCTTCGTGGCGGATACGTACGCGACGATCGAAGGCACGGCGCGCGAGGGACTGCCCACGTTCGAGGACGGCTTGCGCGCGGCGCGCATCACGGATCGCGTCGTCGCGTCGGCGTCGAGCCGGCAGTGGCTCGACATTCCGGGCTGAGGACGCGTCACAGATCCAGCTGCACGTCGCCCCGGGGGCGCGAGCAGCAGATCAGGACGTTGCCCTCGGCCGCGGGTTGCAGCGGCTCCGGCGCGTAATCGACGCCGCCGCCGACGAGCGCCGTTTCGCAGTTGTGGCAGACGCCGGAGCGGCACGACCAGCGCACCGGGACGTCGCAGGCTTCGGCCAGGGCGAGCAGGTTCGGATAGCGCTCGTTCCAGCGCACGGTGAGGCCACTGCGCACGAAGGACACCGAAGCGCCGGTGGTCGATTCGTCCGCGGGAGGGTGCGGCGCGACGTCGTGACGGGCCGCGATGCCGGGGCGAAGCGCCTCGACGCCTCCGAACAGTTCCGACGCGATACGCGACGCGGGCACGCCGGCGGCCTGCAACTGATCGCGCGCCGCGCTCATGAAAGCCGCCGGTCCGCACAGGTAGAACGACGCGTCCAGCGGAATGCCGGCGCGGCGCAGCGCCGCCACGTCGAGGTGCCCGTCGACGTCGTAGTCGCGCCCGGCGCGATCGTCCGGACCGGGGCGACTGAAGGCGAGCAACCGCCGCGCCGTTCCCGTGCGCGACAGCAGGCCGGCGATCTCGGCGACGAAGAGGTTCTCCTCGCCGCTGCGGGTGCCATGGACCCAGAAGACGTCACGCGGACGCGCGCCGGTGCGCAGCACGAGGTCGTGCAGCATGCCCAGTAGCGGCGTGATCCCGATGCCGGCGCTCCAGAAGACGACCGGCGAGACATCGTCCCCGAGCACGAAATCCCCGCGCGGCGCGCTTATCGCGAGCACATGCCCGACGTCCACGGACGCATGCAGGAAACGGCTGCCGTCGCCGCCGCCGCGCTTGACCGAGATGCGGTACACGCCCGGGCTCGATCCGTCGGACAGCGAGTAACTCCGGATGAGCGGCGGGAGCGGCGCCGGACGGTCGATCCGGAGTACGACGAACTGGCCGCCGCGCGCGGGTGGCAACGGCTCGCCATCCACCGCCTCGAAGACGAACGACCTGACCAACGGGCTTTCCTGCCGCGTTTCGCGGACGCGCACCTCGCGGAACCCGGTCCAGGCGGGCCGCTCCCCGGTAACCTTCGTGAGCCCGGCGTTGCCCCGGGTGTCCTTCCGTGTCGCGAGCATCGCCTCGAACGACCTGCGCCATCCCGGACTCAGCGCGGGCATGGCGGCGGCGCGCAGTATCGCGTCGCGGTCGGGATCGGGCAGGTAGAGCAGGGCGTCGACATCGGCGACGGTCATGCCGCCGCCCGAGGACTCCTTCGTGATGGCGTCACCCGCCGCGACGGTGCCTTCCTCGATCACGCGGCAATAGAACCCGGGCCGCCGGTGCGCGACCAGCAACGAAGGCATGCGCGGCTCCCGCATGCGGATGCCGACGCGATAGCAGGTGACGCGCGGCTGCGTGACCTCGAGCAACGCCTCGCCGATGCGGAACCGGTCGCCGACGCACACCTCGTCGTCCGGAAGGCCGTCGACGGTGAAGTTCTCGCCGAACGAGCCGTGCTCCATGGGCGGACGTCCGAGGAACGCCTCCCAATGGCGATAGGCATCGAGCTGATAGACGAGGACCGCGCGCTGCTCGCCGCCGTGGCCACCGAGGTCGCCTTGTCCGTCGCCGTCGATGTTGAGCCGGCGCACCATGACGCGTCCGGCGGCCGGGGATTTCCATACACCTGTGTGCACGACCTCCCCGTTCCAGGAGACGTCCCGCGGTAGACCGACATTCACGGAAACGAGCGTTGGCATGGTCCGCACTCCATCGGCAGACCGCGAGTCTAGCCCGCCGGTCCGCCCATGGATTGCGCGGATATGGGTTTCTTGCCGATTCCCGCGCCGCGCCCGCTCAGCGCCAGCCGAGCCCGGGTGCCACGTGCTTCAGGATCGACTCGATCACGTGCACGTTGTAGTCGACGCCCAGCTGGTTCGGCACGGCCAGGAGCAGGGTGTCCGCCTCGGCGATCGCACGGTCCTCGGCCAGCTCCTTGACCAGCACATCGGGTTCGGCCGCGTAGGTGCGGCCGAATACCGCTTCCATGTTGTCGATGAAGCCGATCTGGTCGCTGCTCTTCGACCGCCCGAAGTAGGCGCGGTCGGTGTCGTTCATGATGGGAAAGATCGAGCGCAGCACGGAGACGCGCGGCTCGCGGCCGTGACCCGCCTCCGCCCACGCGTCGCGATACGCCCGCATCTGCTTCGCCTGCTGCACGTGCAGCGGCTCGTTCGTCTCGTTGGCCTTCAGCGTCGAGCTCTGCAGGTTCATGCCCATCTTCGCCGCCCAGACCGCCGTGGCATTGGAGGCCGACCCCCACCAGATGCGTTCGCGCAGGCCCGGCGCATGCGGCTCCAGCCGCAGCAGGCCGGGCGGGTTGGGAAACATCGGCTGCGGGTTCGGTCGCGCGAACCCTTTCCCGTCGAGCAGGCCGAGGAAGACCTCGGCATGGCGGCGACCCATGTCCGCGTCGGTCTCGCCTTCGGCGGGCGCATAGCCGAAGTGGCGCCACCCGTCGATCACCTGCTCGGGCGAACCGCGGCTGATGCCGAGCTGCAGGCGGCCCCCACTGATCAGATCGGCGGCGCCGGCCGTTTCCAGCATGTAGTGCGGATTCTCATAGCGCATGTCGATCACGCCCGTGCCGATCTCGATGCGCCGGGTTTTCGCCCCGATCGCCGCGAGGAGCGGGAAGGGCGAGGCGAGCTGGCGGGCGAAGTGATGCACGCGGAAATAGGCGCCGTCCGCACCGATCTCCTCGGCCGCGACCGCGAGATCGATCGACTGGAGCAGCACGTCGCTGGCGGACCGCGTCGCCGAATGCGACGCATCCGTCCAGTGGCCGAACGAGAGGAAACCGATGCGTTTCATGAGAAGTCCTCGAAGGGGCGCGACGGTGCGCTCATCCGCATCGAGATTGAGACGACTTTCGCAGAATCAACATCCGGTGGCGGATGGCCGGGCTGCGGGAACCGCTCTGTCACATTTCGCCGGGACACTCGACGGCACAGGGCCATTCCATCTTCACCAGGGAACCTCATGACCTCTCAGGATCGGCGGCACTTCCTCAAGCTTTCCATGGGCGCCGCCGGCGCCGCGTTCACCGCCGGCGTGCTGCCGCCCTCGATCGCGAAGGCGCTGGCGATCCCCGCGTCGCGCCGCACCGGCACGCTCGCCGACGTCGAGCACGTGGTGATCCTGATGCAGGAGAACCGCTCGTTCGACCACTACTTCGGCAGCCTCCGCGGCGTCCGTGGCTTCGGCGATCCGCGGCCCTTCGTCCTGTCGAGCGGTCGGTCGGTCTGGCACCAGCCGCATGCCGCGTCGAAGGACGACTACCTTCTGCCGTTCCGACCCGTCGCCGACGATCTCGGCCTCACGTTCATCGAGGATCTCCCGCACGGGTGGAACGACACGCAGGCGGCGGCGAACGGCGGACGCTACGACGGCTGGGTCCAGGCCAAGGGCACCACCACGATGGCCTACCTGACGCGCGAGGACATCCCGTTCCACTACGCGCTGGCCGACGCGTTCACCATCTGCGACGCGTACCACTGCAGCATGCTCTCGTCGACGGACCCGAACCGCTATTACCTGTGGAGCGGCTACACGGGCAACGACGGAACGGGGGCCGGTCCCGTGCTGGACAACGCCGAGAAGGGTTACGCCTGGACCACCTATCCGGAGCGCCTCGAGCAGGCGGGCGTGTCGTGGAAGATCTACCAGGACATCGGCACGGGCCTGGACGCCGACGGCAGCTGGGGTTGGACGTCCGATCCGTACATCGGCAACTACGGCGACAACTCGCTGCTGTACTTCGACAATTACCGGAACGCGCGGCCCGGCGATCCGCTTTACGACAAGGCGCGCACCGGCACGAACATCGCCGCGGGCGAGTCGCCCTTCGCGATCCTCCGCGAGGACGTGCTCGCCGACCGGCTTCCGCAGGTCTCGTGGATCGCGGCACCCGAGGCCTTCACGGAGCATCCCAGCTGGCCGGCGAACTACGGCGCCTGGTACGTCGACGGCGTGCTGGACGCGCTGACCTCGAATCCCGAGGTGTGGAGCAAGACCGCGCTGTTCATCACCTACGACGAGAACGACGGCTTCTTCGATCACGTGGTGCCGCCTTACCCGCCGTCGTCGGCGGAGCAGGGGCTCTCGACCGTGGACACCACGGGCGAGCTGTATCCCGGCGGCCACGGCTTCGTGGCCGGTGCGTACGGCCTCGGCGTGCGCGTGCCGATGCTGGTCGTCTCGCCATGGAGCAAGGGCGGCTGGGTCTGCTCGGAAACCTACGACCACACGTCGATCCTGCGTTTCCTGGAGAAGCGCTTCGGTGTGCGCGAGCCGAACATCTCGGCCTGGCGCCGCGCCGTCTGCGGCGACCTCACGCGTGCCTTCGACTTTTCGCGCCACGACGACGGCGCCCCGCGCCTTCCCGCGACGACGGGCTACGAGCCCGACGGCAAGTCGCATCCGAGCGTGCGCCCGGCACCGCCGGTGGATCAGCGCATGCCCGAGCAGGAAGCCGGTCAGCGTCCGGCCCGCGCGTTGCCTTACGTGCTGGATGTGCAGGGGCTTCTCGATGTGGAAGGCGGACGCTACCGCCTCGAGTTCATCAACGACGGCCAGGCCGGCGCGTTCTTCCACGTCTTCTCGCCCGCGCGCACCGATGGTCCCTGGACGTACACCGTCGAGCGCGGCAAGTCGCTCCACGATGCGTGGACCAGCCTCTACAGCGGGGGCACGTACGATCTGTCGGTAACCGGGCCCAACGGTTTCCTTCGCCGTTTCGCCGGCACGCAGCCGGCGGACGGCGAACGCGGGCGTCGCGCGCAGCCCGAAGTGCGCATCGCTCAGGGCGAGCTCGACGGGCTGTTCCGTCTCTCGATCACCAACGAAGGGAGCCGCCTCTGCGTCGTGACGGTCACGCCTGGCGACGCGTACACGCATCAGCCGCCGCGTCGCCACATCCTGCTCCCCGGTGGGCGCGTGGAGAGCCTCTGGGAAATCCTCTCCAGCGACCACTGGTACGACTTCACGGTCACCAGCGACCACGATCCGCGCTACGTGCGTCGCCTCGCCGGCCACCGCGAAACCGGACGCCCGTCGCGCACCGATCCCGCGCTGTCGCCGAGGCGTTGACGATGGCGGTTGCCGCGATCCGGTAGCGAGTCCGGCGCGCGACATGGGGGCCACAGTCCTGTGGCTCCTCGCGAAGAGCTGTCGCGCGCAGGGCGCGCTCCTACGACGTGATGTTCGGCGGTTGGGTCCATACATCGTCTGCACGAGCGGCGGGCTACACAACGGGCTGGTTTTTCCCTCGCCGGAGACGCTGCCCATGATGCATCCCGCTTCGCCACGACGGTCGGTGGTGGCAAACGCCGTCTACGGCGTGCTGAATCCGATTCCCTTCGGCTTCTTCGTCGGCGCGCTCATCTTCGATGCCACCTATGCCGCGACCGGCACCATCCTCTGGGCGAGGGGAGCCGCCTGGCTGGTGTCGCTCGGGCTCGTCTTCGCCGTGGTTCCGCGGCTCGTCAACCTGACGCAGGTGTGGATCACGTCGCGCCGGATCAGCACCCCTGCGGATCGGCTCGACTTCTGGCTCAACCTCGTGGCGATCGTGGTCGCGGTGTTCAACGCCCTCGTCCATACGCGCGACGCCTATGCGATCGTCCCGGCCGGTGTGTGGCTGTCGGTGCTGACCGTGCTGCCGATCGCCGCCGGTCACGTCGTCATCGCCACGCGTGGCGGTACCCAGCGGGAGACCGCGCATGCGTAAGGCCACGATGCTCACCGTGACCTGCGCCGTGCTCCTGAGCGCCTGCGGCGACAAGGCGTCGCTGGAGCCGGTGCAGCAGTCCGGCGCGGAACCGTCGCTGCCGAAAGCGAAGCTTTTTCTCTTGCCGCCCATCCAGGTGCCGGATTTCGTGGGCTGGAAGCAGGGCGCGGCGCCTTCGGTGGCGGCGGGCCTCTCGATCGAGAAGATCGCCGATGGCCTGAAGCATCCGCGCCAGCTCCTGACCTTGCCCAACGGCGACGTCCTCGTCGTCGAAGCCAACAGCCCGGGCGAGGAAGCCGTCACCACGCCGAAGCAGTTGCTGGCGGCCCTGGCCAAGAGCGAGTCGGGCAAGGCCGCCAAGGGCGGGGACCGCATCACGCTCCTGCGCAGGAGCGGAAGTGGCCCATGGGAGAAGCACGTCTTTCTCGAGAACCTGCATTCGCCGTTCGGCGTGCAGCTCATCGGCGATTCGCTTTATGTCGCGAATACCGATGCGATCGTCAGGTTCCCGTACGAGAAAGGCCAGACGCGCATCACGGCGCCCGGCGTCGAGTTCGCCGATCTGCCTTCGACGATCAACCACCACTGGACCAAGGCGCTGGAAGCGAACCCCGACGGTACGAAGCTCTACGTGGGCGTCGGCTCGAACAGCAACGTCACCGAGAACGGTCTGGAGGTGGAGTACCGCCGCGCGGCGGTGCTGGAGGTGGATGTCGCGACGGGCGGCAGCCGCATCTATGCCTCGGGCATCCGCAATCCGACGGGCCTGCAATGGAACCCGTCGACGAACACCCTCTGGGCCATCGCGAACGAACGGGACGAGATCGGCGGCGACCTCGTGCCCGATTACATGACCTCGGTCACCGAAGGCGGTTTCTACGGCTGGCCTTACAGTTACTACGGGCAGCATGTCGATACGCGCGTGACACCGCAGCGGCCGGATCTGGTCAGGAAGGCCATCCGGCCCGATTACGCGCTGGGATCGCACGTGGCGGCGCTCGGTTTCCTCCTGACCCGGCAGAACGCGCTGCCGGCGCAGTTTCAGGAAGGTGCGTTCGTCAGCGAGCACGGCAGCTGGAACCGCTCGCCGCTCAGCGGATACGAAGTCGTGTTCGTCCCGTTCCGTGACGGCAAGCCCGCAGGGAAGCCGCAAACGGTGGTGACCGGCTTCCATTCGAGCGACGAGTCCGAACTCTACGGCGCACCGGTCGGCGTGGTGCTGGACAAGGACGGCGCGCTCCTGGTCGCCGACGATGTGGGCAACACGGTCTGGCGGGTGTCGGCCGCCGCACCCTGAGGCATGTCACCGTACGGTCAGTCCAGTGGCGCCATGTCGAAGAGAAGCACTTCGCCGTCGACGCCGTCGCTCAACTCGACGCGGTTCTCGCCGGTGATCTTCGCCGCGTCGCCCGCGTTGAGCGGATGGCCGTTCACGTGCACCGTGCCACGGACCACGTGCACGTAGACGATGCGCTCGAAATCGATCGTGTGGTGCGCCGACTCGTCGGGGCCGAACAGCCCGGCGTACAGGCGCACGTCCTGGTTGACCGTCACCGAACCGTGCTCGCCGCGCTCGCTCGCGACGAGGCGCAGCTTGCCGCGCTTCTCGGCGTCCGGGAAGAAGGTCTGCTGGTAGCCCGGCTTCAGGTGCAACCGGTTCGGGATGATCCAGATCTGCAGAAAGTGCGTCACGGTGCTGGCGTGGTTCTCCTCGGAGTGCGTCACGCCGGTTCCCGCGGACATGATCTGCACCTCGCCGGGCCGGATAACGACCTTGTTGCCCATCGAGTCGGTATGGGCCAGCTCGCCCTCGAGCACGTAGCTGATGATTTCCATGTCGCGGTGCGAGTGCGTGCCGAAGCCCGCGCCAGGCGCCACGCGGTCCTCGTTGATGACACGCAGCGGGCCGAAATGGACGTGGTCCTCGTCGCGGTAATCTGCGAACGAGAAGCTGTGATGGGAATCGAGCCAGCCATGGTTGGCATGGCCGCGGTCGGCGGCGTGACGGATGACGAACATGGGCATCTCCAGGGAATGCCGCCAACTTAGCGCTTGTCGCCCCGGTTCTATTGCATAAATGCGATGCCTTCCGCGGCCCGCTGGCACGTGTTCGTGCGTGTGCGGTGTCGCGACGACCGATCGCCTCGCCGTGGGCACCGGCGTGCGCCGGTGCGACGTGAGGGGGTGTGAGCGCCTGCGTGAACCCGTCACCCCGGCGCACGCCGGGGTCCACGTCCTCGGTCCATGCGGGAGGGCGGTCGACGACGGCGCGCGAACCGCATAGACCGTTCGACCGAATGGCACGCGCGTGGGCGATGGGCTCTACTGGCCGCGAGGACGGCCGATCGTCGCCGTCCCATCGGAGGCAGGCGATGGACAACGTCGGAACCGGCAGGGTACCGGCTATCGTGATGGGGCGCGGCCCGACCGCGCTGGGCATCCTGCGAAGCGTCGCGCTCGCAGGAATTCCGGCGTATGTGGCGTGCCCGCCCGACGACCTGGTGGTCCATTCGCGCTGGTACCGGCCGACGCCGGGCATGCCGTGGGACGGGCGTCCCGGGCCGCAGGCGCTCGACGCGCTGCGGGCGATGCCGCTCGAGCGCGCCGTGATCATTCCCGGCGCCGACGATGCCGCCATGTGGCTGGCCGACCTGCCATCGACCGACCTCGGTTCCCGATTCCTCGTGTCCACCTCGACCCGCGCCACGCAGGAGCTGCTGCAGGACAAGTCCGTGTTCGCCGGTTACCTGGCCGCGATCCGCGTGCCGCACCCGCGCACCTATCGCCTGTCCTCGCTGGACGATGTCGAGGCCGTTCCGTTCGAGCGGCTGGACCGGGTCTTCATCAAGCCCGTTAACTCGCAGAAGTTCAGCGACGTGACCGGTGTGAAGGGCGTCTGGGTCGACAGTCGTGTCGCGATGGCGGAGGCCTGGGCGCGTTTCCACGCGCAGGGCTTCTCCGTGATGGCGCAGGAGTACGTGCCCGGCCCCGCGACGGAACACTTCTTCGTGGACGGCTTCCGCGACGCGCATGGGCGCTATGCGGGCCTCTTCGCGCGGCGCCGCCGGCGCATGTCGCCCCCGGATTTCGGCAACAGCTCGTGCTCGGCGTCGGTGCCGCTCGTCGAGGTGGGCGACGCGGTGCGGCATGTGCGCCGTCTGCTCGACGGACTGGATTATCGCGGCATCTTCAGCGCCGAATTCAAGCGCGACCCGCGCGACGGCGCGTTCCGCATCCTCGAGGTGAACACGCGGGCATGGACGTACGTGGAGTTCGCCGCGCGCCGGGGCGTGAACGTGTGCGACATGGCCTGGCACGACGCGCAAGGCCTGCCGGTGGCGAAGGCCTCCCGTGACTATGCCGAAGGGAAACTCTGCGTCGACCTGCACCACGACCTGGCCTCTGTCCGGCGTGCGCGAGGCCAGCGCGCCGATTCGCTCGCGCACATCGCGCTGCAATGGCTGTCGGCCGACTTCCACGTCTTCCGCATGGACGATCCCAAGCCCGCGCTGCACGGGCTGACCGCCATGCTACGACGTCGCTCCGCGGCGGTGAGGGCCGCCTTGCGACGGCTCGGTCCGCGGGCCGTCAGAAACTGAGCCCGCCGACGAAGGACACGTTGCTGCGATCCGCCAGCAGGTTGTACCTGCCACCGAACAGGCGCGAGAACGCCGTTTCGACGAAGTAGCGTTTGCCCCAGTCGATCCGGAGGCCGGTGCGCGCGAGCATGCGGCCTTCGACGAAGGTGCTGTCGTACGAGTAGCCCCTGATGTCCTTGGCGAGCGTCAGCGAGAGTGTGAGATCGCCACCGAGGACGGCGTTGCCGTAGGTGGCCGACGCCCTTCCACGCAGGCCCCACGCGTTCGTCGACACGTAGCCTTCGTACCTGCACGTCTTGCCCGTCACGCCGTTGACGCCGGGAAGGGTTTCGGTGCATGCGGTGAGCTTGTCGCCGACGTAGTACGGCGCGCCACCGTAGGCGAGTCCGCGGCCGTAGCGGAATACCGCGGGGTCGGGGAGCGTGCTGACGTGGCTGTAGCCGATCTCGGCCGCGAGGCCGACGCTGTCCGCGCCGAGCACCTTCGGAAACAGCTTGCTGCCGCCGAGGTTCGCGGTGAGCACCGGATGCCGGTCGTAACCTTCGAAGGTCTGTCCCGCAGGCACCGAAAGGATCTTGCGCTGCTCTTCGAGGATCGACGTCGGCGAGCGCAGCAAGCCGGCGAGCAGGAGATCGATCGGGCTGTAGCCGATCGGCTGGTCCTTGCGATACGCGACCTCGCCATAGAGTTTCGCCGTCGGTGCGAACTTCGTATCGAAGCTCACCCCGTAGACGTGCACGCCCTTGGGGTAGACGAGACCGTACTTGAGGCCGTTCGGATCGGTGAGCCGGGCCAGGGCGCCGGGGATGCCTGCGGGCAGCGTCGCGCCGTTCACGTTCTCGATCGTCAGGCTGTACACGTTGCGCAAGGTGTTGTCGGAACGCGCGGCGTAGGCGCGGAAATCGGTGGCCCAGTCGGCGACGGTGTAGCGGACCGACACACCGTATTGCCCCGATCCGTTCGGTTGGCGCTGGTCGTCGCGATGCAGGTAGTAGCCGTTGGCGAGCAGCGCGCGCTCGGTCAGCGTGTCCGGCGTCGCCAGTGGCGTACCGGGCAGCGGTGCGCCGAAGGGACCGACGATGTTGCAACCCTGCGGGATCACCGACGCGGCGTCGAAGAAGGTGCCGCATCCGGGAATGTTCGCGGGCCGGAATTCGTAGGGCACGTAGGCGTCCACGCCCCAGTCCTTGCCGAAGGCGAGGCTCAGGCTGACCATGCCGATAGGTACCCTGGCTTCCTGGGGCAGGGCGCCTGGCCGTACCTGGGCCGCGGTGTCGTACGGGTTGGTCACGGCACCGATGCCGCCGGTGAAGAACTGCGACGCGCCCCACCCGAGCACCTGCCGGCCGATGCGAAGATCGCCGCGCGTGTCGCCGGCGCCGTCGAAGCGCCAGTACGCGTAGGCGTCGCGGGCCCGCACGTTGCTGAACTTCGCGTCGGGTGCGAAGCCGCGATCCGACAGCGGCCGGTCCGGCGTGAAGCCATTCGGATTGTTGCCGTAGCGCGCGTCGGTGTGACCGAGCGTGAAGTCGTGCCAGCCGTCGAGCCGGACGAAGACGCCCGAGGTCTTTCCATGGACGTCGATGTCGACCATCGCCTTGAGCAGCGTGCTCACGGCGTGTCCCTTCCTGAAGTTCAGGTCGGAGCCGCCGGTCTGGCCGACGAGCTGGCCCGGCCGCGCGCCGGGCACCGCGGTCGATGGAATCAGGGCGTAGGTCGACGGAGCCGGATCGGACGTGCGGACGATCGTCCCGAGCGTGGCGACCGTGCGAACGCTCGCCGTGACGCCATCGGTCAGCCTGAATTCGGCGGCATGCCCCGATGCGGCGCTGCCGGCCAGTGCGGCCGCGACGGCCCAAGTGCGGTTGTTCATGACACCCCTATCTCTGCGATGGATGGATACGGGAGGAGTTCGCGATCGGCAGGCGCGTCGTGCCCGGAATCGCCCGCGGCGGGCATGACCCGCCCCTCCAGCGATTTCCCTTGCTGGCCCTGGGACGATTCGGATGTGTACTCACGACGGTTTGGGATGCGGCTCGCCACCTCCCCATGGCGAACCGGTGTTACGGCAGGCGGTAGTCCTTCAGCTGCTCACGCAGCTTGCCCTTCATCACCTTTCCGGTGGCGCCGAGCGGGATCGTGTCGAGGAAGACGACGTCGTCGGGGATCTGCCACTTCGCCGTCTTGCCGGCGTAGAAGGCCAGCAGGTCTTCCCGAGACACCACGCTGCCGGGGCGCCTGACCGCGACGACGATGGGACGTTCGTCCCACTTCGGATGCGGTATGCCGATGCAGGCGGCCAGGGAGATGTCCGGATGCGCGACCGCGATGTTTTCGATGTCGATCGAGCTGATCCACTCGCCGCCGGACTTCACGAGGTCCTTGCTGCGGTCGGTGATCTGCATGAAGCCGTCGGCGTCGATCGTCGCCACGTCGCCCGTGGGGAACCACTCGCGGCCTTGCGCGTCGCGCACGAGCGGCGACCCGGCCTCGCTGTCGAAATAGTCCTTCGCGACCCACGGGCCGCGGACCACCAGCTCGCCGCCGGTCTTCCCGTCCCACGGTAGAGCGCGGCCCTCCTCGTCGAGGATGCCCATGTCGATACCGAAGATGGCTCGGCCCTGTTTCGCCCGAAGCGTGGCCTGTTCGTGCGCCGGCAGGTCGAGCTGGTGGCTCTTCAGCGTGCAGATCGTGCCGAGCGGCGACAGCTCCGTCATGCCCCACGCGTGCAACACCTCGACATCGAATTCGGTCTGGAAGGCGTCGATCATCGCCGGCGGGCAGGCCGAGCCGCCGATGACCGTGCGACGGAGCGAGGAGAACTTCAGCCAGTGGCCGTGCAGGTGGTCGAGCAGCGTTTGCCAGATCGTCGGGACGCCACCGGCGAACGTGACCTGTTCCGACTCGATCAGTTCGTAGATCGACGCGCCGTCGAGCGCGGGTCCGGGAAGCACGAGCTTCGCGCCGGCGAGCGCGCACGAGTACGGCAGGCCCCAGGCGTTGACGTGGAACATCGGCACCACCGGAAGCACCGTGTCGCGCGCCGAGAGGCACATGGCGTCCGGCAGGCTCACGGCGTACGCATGCAACAGCGTCGAGCGATGGCTGTAGACCACGCCCTTCGGGTTGCCCGTCGTGCCGCTCGTGTAGCACAGGCTCGACGCCGTGTTCTCGTCGAACTCCGGCCAGTCGTAGGTGGCCCCATGTTCCGCGATCCACGCCTCGTAGCTCACCAGGTCCGGGATACCCGTGCCGGCGGGCAGGGCGTCGGCGTCGCACAGCGCCACCCAACGTCCGACGGTGGGGCATTGCGCGTGCATGGCCTGGACGATCGGCAGGAACGTGAGGTCGAAGCAGAGGATCCGGTCTTCCGCATGGTTGACGATCCACGCGATCTGGTCGGGGTGCAGGCGCGGGTTGATCGTGTGCAGCACGCGGCCGGAACCGCTGACGCCGTAGTAGAGCTCGAGGTGTCGGTAGCCGTTCCAGGCCAGGGTGGCGACGCGCTCGCTGAAGGCGAGGTAGTCCGCTTCGATCGCATTGGCGACCTGCCGCGAGCGCGACGCGACCGCGCGCCAGGTGGTCCGGTGGATGTCGCCTTCCACCCGCCGCGAAACGATTTCGGTGTCGCCGTGCTGGCGGCTGGCGAACTCGATCAGCGACGAGATCAGGAGGGGTTGGTCTTGCATCAGGCCAAGCATGACGATGTACCTCGCGGCCTTCAGGCCGTCCTGAAGGCGAATTCTTCGAGATGGCCCGACGCGTTGGCCGCGCGGCCCGGATCGGCGGGGAGTTCGACGTCGAAGTGTCGCTTCAGCACGTCGCAGATCAGCTCGTAGCACGAGCCGATGCGCACGGCCTCCACGTTGCCGTTGCCGAAGCGCAGGATCGTCGCGGAGCGCTGGTAGGTGTGGTATTTGCGCAGGCCGTAATCGATCACCACGTCCGCGATGTCGATCAGTTCCTGCGGAATGTCCTCGACGCGGAAGCGCGGGCCCGTGCCCGTGAGATTGGCCGACGAGCCGAAGATCGGCAGGCCCGCCTCGCGGGAGAGGCGGCAGACTTCGTCGAAGAGCTTCCCGGCGTTTAGCAGCATGCCCAGCGTGCCCTTGCCGGTGCTCGCCGCGAGCGTGACGGGATCGAGCTTCGCCAGCATCGGGTGCTCGGGGCGGAATGCCGCCACGGCGCCAAGCGTGAGGTTGTAGTCCTGCGTGATGATCTCGATCATGTCCTGGCAGCGCGCGTCGAGCACGTGGAGCTCCCGCTGCATCTCCATCGAGCACATCATCGCGTTGCGCTTGTGCTCGCCGCGGCCCTTCGCCACGAAGATGCGGCGGATCGCCTCCGCCGAGCCACCCATCATCGCGTACCCCGCGTCGTTGGGAATGATCGCGATGCCGCCGAGTGCGAGCGCGTCGAAAATGCGCTGCGCGTCGTCTTTGATGTTCAGTCTGGTCATACGTGTGCCTTCTTCGTTGATCCGTATCAGTGGTTGCCCACGAACTGCATGTCGAGCGAGCGCCGGTTCGTCTGTATGCCGAACAGCCCGACGATCACCGCCTGGGCGACGAGCAGGCCGATGAGGCTGTAGACGACGGCGTTGACGCCATTGATAGCGTAGAGCTGCGCCACGGCCTGCGGCGCGACGATGGCGACCGCGCGGCCGGCCACGCTCGAGATGCCGGCGCCGCGGAGGCGCAGCTCCGTGGGAAACAGTTCGGGGACGTAGGTCGTCCAGCCCATCGTCGTGCCGAGGTACAGCGAGGCGATCAGCGCGATGCCGACGGCCGTCGTGGCCTCGAGGCTGCCCGCGTTGGCGTAGGCGTAGCCGAGCACGGCGGAGATCACCGAGGCCAGGACGATCCAGTGCTTCCGGCTCCAGCGATCGATGAGCAGGCCGGCGAGGAAGACGCCGGCGAGGCTGCCGGTCGAAATGAGCGCCGTGTGTCCGAGCGAGGCCTGCACCGCGAGACCCTGCTTCACGAGGAACGTGGGCAACCAGATGATGAAGCCGTAGAGCGCGCTCAGGGCGACGACGTTCAGCGTGACGCCGATGACGGTCGAGCGGAGGATCGGCGAGCGGAAGAGGTCCCGCGTCGTGAACGTGGATGCGGCGACGACGCGCGCGTTCGCGAGCGGCGGGAACGGCTTGCCCGTCTGCGTGGACACCTCCGCCTCGATGCGATCCAGGATCGCGTCGGCCTCCCGCCAGCGTCCGACCAGTTCCAGCCAGCGCGGCGATTCCGGCATGCTCTTGCGCATGGCCCACACCACCAGCCCACCCGCGCCGGCGATGACGAACATCCAGCGCCAGCCGAACGTCGGGATGACGAGATAGCCCACCAGGTTCGACGCCAGCAGCGACGCGGTGGCGACGAACAGCAGCACGGCGCTCCAGCGCCCGCGGGTGGCGGGCGGCACGAACTCCGAGATGGTCGCGTAGCCGACGACGATCTCCGCGCCCAGCCCGATGCTCATGAGGAAGCGCAGCGCGATCAGCCACTCCATGTTCGGCGCGAACGCCGCGGCGACCGACATCGAGCCGAACAGGCCGAGATTGAACTGGAAGGTGAACTTGCGACCGCGCCGGTCGCCCAGCCACCCCGCGAAGAACGCGCCGATCAGCGCGCCCAGCGCGCCGGCCGAGGCGAACAGCGCGTTCGCGTGGATATCGGCCCAGCCGGACGCCGCGAGTGCGGGCATGATGCCGCTCGCCATGTAGAGGTCGAAGCCGTCGAAGAACAGGCCGAGACCGATCATCATCGCCATGCGGCGATGGAAGGACGCCGTGGGCAGGCGGTCGAGCCGCTGCGCGGCGGTGGCGCGATCCGGCGGCGCGGGTGTTCCCGTGCCGTCGACGATCTGGAAGGTCTCGCTTTTCACGTTTGTCTCCGATGTCACGCTTCGCGTGTCCCGGGCGCCGAGGTCATCGACGATTCGAGGGTGGGTTCAGATCGACCAGACCCACGGCCGTGCCGCGCGGTCTGCGTTTTGCCATGCGCGGATGGCGTCGTCGTCCTTGAGGGTCCGGTCGATGTCGTCCAGGCCGGTGAGCAACGCCTCCCGGCGCTGGGCATCGACGGTGAACGACAGCGGGGGCTGTCCGGGCGGCTCCAGGCGGAGCCGTTCGAGATCGACTTTCAGCGGCGCGCCCGTGCGGCAGAGGCTGCCGATGGCCTCGACCTCGTCGGCCGGCAGGCGGATGGGAAGCACGCCGTTCTGAAAGCAGTTGCTGTAGAAGATGTCGCCGAAGCTGGGCGCGATGACGCAACGGACGCCCATCTCGCGCAATGCCCACACGGCGCCCTCGCGCGACGAACCGCAGCCGAAGTTCTCGCCGGCGAGAAGGAACGGCGCGCGACGGAACCGGGGCTGGTTCATCACGAAGTCCGGGTCTTCGCTGCCGTCGGGGCGATAACGCAGCGATTCGAAGCCGTAGGGGCCGAGCTCGCCACGCGGGAGCGTGGTGAGACGCTCGATGCGGATGATGACGTCGGTATCGATGTTCGGCTTCGGGAGCCAGGCGGCCGGCCCCGATACGGTGGTGAACGGCTCGCGTTTCACGGTCATGCTCCCGTCACCTGCGCCACGTCGACGATCGCGCCCGCGATCGCGGCGGCGGCCGCCATCGGCGGACTCGCCAGGTGCGTGCGCGCACCGGGTCCCTGGCGCCCGACGAAGTTGCGGTTCGACGTGGATACCGAGCGCTGGCCCGGCGGCACGCGTTCGCCGTTGGCCGCCACGCACATGCTGCAGCCCGGCTCGCGCCACTGGAACCCGGCGGCGAGGAAGACATCGTGCAGCCCTTCGGCTTCGGCGGCGCGCTTGACGGATTCGGATCCCGGCACCACCCACGCCGTGACGCCCGGCGCGACGTGCCGGTCGCGCGCGACCTCGGCCGCGGCGCGCAGGTCGCTCAGGCGCGCGTTGGCGCAGGAGCCGATGAATACCCAGTCCACGGGCGTCCCCGCGATCGGCTGCCCGGCGGTCAGGCCCATGTAGTCCAGCGCGGCACGCAGCGCCTCGCGCTGCGTCGCCTCGCGCACGTCCATCGGATCCGGGACGTTGGCGTCGATCGCCAGGGCATGTTCGGGACTGGTGCCCCAGGTCACGGTGGCGCGTACCGCCGAGGCGTCGATGATTTCCTCGCGGTCCGGCTGCGAATCCGGATCGCTGGCGAGGGTGCGCCAGTGAGCCACGGCCCGATCGAAGTCCTCGCCGGTGGGCGCGAAGGGACGGCCGCGCAGGTAATCGAAGGTGCGCTGGTCCGGCGCGACGATGCCAGCCCGCGCGCCGAGCTCCACCGACAGGTTGCACAGCGTGAGTCGCCCTTCGACGCCCAGGGCCTCGATGGCGGGGCCGGTGTATTCGATGACGCTCTCGACGCCGGCGGAAGCGCCCAGCTTCCCGATGATGTGCAGCGCGAGGTCCTTCGCCGTCACGCCGGCGCCAAGGCGTCCTTCGCAACGGATGCGCAGCTCCCTGGGTTTGCGCATCCGCAAGGTCTGCGTGGCGAGCGCATGCGTGCTCTCCGACGAGCCGACGCCGAACGCGAGCGCGCCGAGGCCGCCGTTCGTGCACGTATGGCTGTCGCCGCAGATGACCGTCAAGCCCGGGAGCACGATGCCGAGTTCCGGGCCCATCACGTGGACGATGCCCTGGCCCGGCTCGCCGAGGTCGAACAGGCGCACGTTCATCGCCGCGCTGCGGCTCTTCAGGGCCGCATGCAACTTTCCGCCTTGTGGAAACGTGGTGGCGACACGTCCCGGCTGGCTCGACACGGCGTGGTCCGGCGTCGCGAACACGAGGCGGGCGTCGTGGAGACCGAGGCCACGTTCGGCGACTTCCGCGAGTGCCGGCGGCCCGGAGAGGTCGTGCAGCAGGTGGCGATCGATGTGGAGCAGGGCCCAGCCGTCGCCGAGGTCGCGCACCACGTGCGCGTCCCACAGTTTGTCGAAGAGAGTACGGGCGGTCATGGCGTCGTCACGTCCTCGCCGAGGAAACGCGAACGCAGCGCGTCCCAGCGATCGGCATCGAACCGGCGGAACATCTGCGTGATGTTCTGCTCGCGCGGCGGCGATACCCGCGTGCGGCGAAGCGTCGCCAGCACGGCGTCGGCGGCGTCGATCGTGGCCATGAAGACCAGTGCCGGGAGGATCGCCATCCGGTAGCCCATCGACTCCGCCTCGCCGAGATCCGACAGAGGCGTGCGACCGCCGGGCACGACGTTGAGGACGCAGGGACCGGCGACGAGTCGTGGTACCGACGCCGCTTCGTCGAGCGTCTGCGTGGCTTCGACGAACGCCATGTCGGCGCCCGCGTCGAGCGCCGCGTTGGCGCGCCAGACGGCCTCGTCGAAACCGAGCACGGCGCGGGCGTCGGTGCGCGCGATGATGCCGAAGCCGGGATGGCGGCGCGCCGCCACGGCGGCGCGGACCTTGGCCAGGAATTCCTGACGCGACACGACTTCCTTGCCGTCGAGGTGGCCGCAGCGCTTGGGCATCACCTGATCCTCGATGTGGATCGCCGCGACGCCGCGCGCTTCGTACTCGCGGACGCAGCGGGTGACATTCAGTTCATTACCGAAGCCGGTGTCCGCGTCGGCGATCAGGGGGATACCGATCGCGCGCGCCATCGTGCCGGCGTTCTCGACCATCTCCGTCATGGTGATCAGGCCGAGGTCGGGGTAGCCGCGTGCGAGGGCGGTGCCCGCGCCGGTCATGTACGCGGCGGCGAAGCCGGCCTCTTCGATCAGCCGCGCACCGATCGCGTCGTACGCACCCGGCACGATCGTCATGCCGGGCGCCGCGAGCAACGCACCGAGTCCCGAGGATTCAGACATACACCGACACCCGTTCCGTACCCACCAAAGTTGTCTAGAGTGTTGAACAACTAGACATGGGGCGTCAAGCGTCTGTTATGCTGCACTGCATGAAAAATGAAGGACTTACGCGCACAAAAGGGACGGCCTTGCACAGGCAGATTTTCCTCGTGCTCAAGGACGGCATCGCGCAAGGGACCTACGCACCGGGCACGGCGCTGCCGAAGGAAGAGGCGCTCGTGCAGCTCTTCGGCGTGGCGCGTGCGACGGTGCGCAGAGCGCTCGCCGATCTCGAAGCGGAAGGACTCGTGCAGCGCCGTCACGGCAGCGGCACCTACGTCACCGACAACCTCACCACCGGTGCGAATCTATCGGCGCTGAGCTTCATCGACGAACTGAAACACACCGCGCAGTCGACGGATGTGCGCGTCGTGACGCTCGAAACGATCGCGCCGCCTCCTGGCATCAACGCGTTCCTGCGGATTCCGCGTCCGGGCCGCGTCGTGCACGCGGTGCGCGTGCGCGTCGCCAGCGACACGCCGTTGATGATCACCGAAGCCTGGGTGCCGGCGGACATCGGCAAGGACATCACGACGGCGGCGCTGAAGCGCAGTCCGATGTACGCGCTGCTCAACGCGATGGGCGTGCGCTTCGGACGCGTGGTGCAGGAGATCAGCGCCGAGTCGGCGGATCCGTATCGCGCGAAGCTGCTCGAATGCGACCTCAGCACCGCGCTGATCCGCATGTCGCGCGTGATGCACGATCACACCGGACGTCCGGTGATGTACGTCACCGCGCACCTCACGCCACGGTACAGCCGCATCCTGATGGAAGTGCCGGGCGACGCGATCGACACGCTGAGCGCGGGCCACATCATCCACGACCCGTCGCTGGTGGGAAACGCCGCCACGCGAAGCAAGCGTTCGCGGACGTAGCGGGGCAGGGGGCGACGCGTGTCGCCCCGTGACGGTCACATGCCCGCGTAGTTCGGTCCGCCACCACCCTGTGGCGCGACCCAGACGATGTTCTGCATCGGATCCTTGATGTCGCAGGTCTTGCAGTGCACGCAGTTCTGCGCGTTGATCTGCAGCCTGGGCGCACCTTCGTCGACGCCGATGTACTCGTAGACGCCCGCGGGGCAGTACCTGGCCTCCGGGCCGGCGTACTGCGTTAGGTTCACGCGCACGGGCAGCGAGCGGTCCTTCAGCGTGAGATGCGCCGGCTGGTCTTCGTCGTGGTGGGTGCTGGAGAGGAACACCGAACTCAGGCGATCGAAGGTGAGCACGCCGTCGGGTTTCGGGTAGACGATCCGCGGACTCGTCGCGGCCGGGCGCAGGTTGGCGTGGTCGGGCGTATGGTGATGAAGCGTCCAGGGCGGCTCGCGGAAGCCGAGCTTCGGCAGCAGCCATTGTTCGATACCGGTCATCGCCGTCGCGACGGCGCGGCCCTTCTTGAACCATTGCTTGAAGTTCTTCGCCTGGCGCAGTTCGGCATGCAGCCAGCTCCGCTCGAACTCCGCCGGATACGCGCTCAGCTCGTCGTGCGCGCGACCCTCGGCGATGGCGACGAACGCCGCCTCGGCGGCGAGCATGCCGGTCTTGATCGCCGCATGGCTGCCCTTGATGCGGCTCGCATTGAGGAAACCGGCTTCGCAACCCACGAGCGCGCCGCCGGGGAAGACGGTCTTCGGCAGCGAGAGCAGACCGCCCGCGGTGATGGCTCGCGCGCCGTATCCGATCCGCGTGCCGCCTTCGAGGTGTTTGCGGATCGACGGATGCGTCTTGAAGCGCTGGAACTCGTCGAAGGGTGAGAGCCAGGGGTTGCCGTAATCCAGACCGACGACGAAGCCCACGGCGATCTTGCCGTCCTCCGCGTGATAGAGGAACGAGCCGCCGTACGTGTCGTCCTCCAGCGGCCATCCGGCGGTGTGCACCACGAGCCCCGGCTGGTGTCGCGCGGGATCGGCCTGCCACAGCTCCTTGATGCCGATACCGTAGCTCTGCGGATCGCGCCCGTCGTCGAGGCGGAATCGGTCGATGAGTTCGCGGCCGAGCTGACCGCGCGCTCCTTCGGCGAAGATCGTGTAGCGGGCGTGCAACGCCATGCCGAGCTGGAACTGGTCGGTCGGCTGGCCATCCTTGCCGATACCCATGTCACCGGTCGCCACGCCCTTGACCGCACCCGCGTCGTCGTACAGGACTTCCGCCGCGGGAAAGCCGGGGAAGATCTCCACGCCCAGCGCTTCGGCCTGCGTCGCCAGCCAGCGCACGACGGCGCCCAGGCTGACGATGTAGTTGCCTCGGTTGTGGAAGCACGCCGGCAGCAGCCACTCCGGCGTGGCGCGGGCGCCGCTTTCGCCGAGGAACAGGAACTCGTCCCGGGTGACCGGCTGGGTCAGGGGCGCGCCGCGCTCTTTCCAGTCGGGGAAGAGTTCGGTGAGGGCCCTCGGGTCCATGATCGCGCCGGAAAGGATGTGCGCCCCCGGTTCGGAGCCCTTTTCGAGAACGCAGACCGACAGTTCGCGCCCCGCGGCCGCGGCGAGCTGCTTCAGGCGGATGGCGGTGGCGAGGCCGCCGGGACCGGCACCCACGACCACGACGTCGTAGTCCATGGATTCGCGTGGGCCGTGGGCGGCGAGGAGTGCTTCTGGCGTCATGATGCGTTCCGGTCAGAACTGCGCGGGATCGAGCGCCAGCGCGTCCTCGATCGCGTCGGGCGAACGGATCGTGGCGGCATGGCTGCTGGCGCGCGGCAGCACGTGCGCGGCGTAGAAGTGCGCCGTCGCGATCTTCGTCGCGTGGAAGTCCGGATCCTCGTGGCGCCTGGCGGTCGAAAGCAGCAGGGCGCGCGCCATCTGCCATCCGCACAGCACCACGCCGCACAGTTCGAGGTAGGGCACGCCGGCGCCGTAAACGGCGTTCGGGCGCTCCGCGGCGTTCTGGAGCAGGAACGCGATGGCATCGGCCATGAGGTCGCGGCCGGCCCGCAGGTTCCGGCGCATCGTCTCGAAAGCCGGCGTCGCCGCGTCGGCGTGGGCGTCGAGTTCGGCCAGCGTGCCGTCGATCTTCTGCAGGAACCAGCCTGCCGTCGCGCCGCGGTCACGCAGGGTCTTGCGGCCCACCAGATCGTTCGCCTGGATCGCCGTCGTGCCTTCGTAGATCGTCAGGATGCGGGCATCGCGCAGGAACTGCGCCGCACCGGTTTCCTCGACGAAGCCCATGCCGCCGTGGATCTGGATGCCGAGGCTGGCGACGTCGATCGAACGTTCGGTGCTCCAGCCCTTCACGATCGGCACGAGGAATTCGTAGGCGGCGCGATGCAGCGCCTGCTCGTCGGTGTCGGCGACATGGTGCGCCACATCCGAGTAGCCCGCCGCGACATAGGCGAGGGCACGCGCACCTTCGGTCAGGGCGCGCATCTCCATGAGCATGCGCCGGACATCGGGGTGCCGGATGATCGCCACGGCGCCCTTCGCCGAGCCGTCGACGGGGCGGCTCTGCACGCGGTCGCGCGCATAGCCGACGGCTTTCTGATAGGCCGCCTCGGCGACCGCGACGCCTTGCAGGCCGACGGCGTACCGCGCGGCGTTCATCATCACGAACATGTACTCGAGGCCGCGATTGACCTCGCCGACCAGATGACCGACCGCGCCGTCGTACTGCAGCACGGCCGTGGGGCTCGCCTTGATGCCGAGCTTGTGCTCGATCGACACGCATTCCACCGCGTTTCGTTCGCCGGGCGCGCCGTCGTCGCCGACGAGGAACTTCGGCACCGCGAAGAGCGAGATGCCCTTGATGCCTTCCGGTGCGTCCGGCACGCGGGCCAGCACGAGGTGCACGATGTTGTCGGTGAGGTCGTGCTCACCCCAGGTGATGAAGATCTTCGTGCCGTGGATCCGGTGCGAGCCATCGGCCTGCGGTTCGGCGCGCGCGCGCAGGAGCGCCAGATCCGATCCGGCCTGCGGCTCCGTGAGGTTCATGGTGCCGGTCCATTCGCCGGCGATCAGCTTCGGAAGATAGCGCTCCTTCAGCTCGTCGGACGCGGCGGTGAGCAGCGCCTCGATCGCGCCATCGGTGAGCAGCGGGCACAGGCCGAACGACAGGTTCGCCGCCTGCAGCATCTCCGCGCACGGTGCCGAGATCACCTTGGGCAGGCCCTGGCCACCGTATTCGCCCGGATGCGAGATGCCCTGCCAGCCGCCGTCGACGTAGTGCTTGTACGCGTCGCGGAAGCCCGGCGACGAGGTGACCTTGCCGTCGTCCCAGTGGCTGGGCTGGCGGTCGCCCGCGGCGTTCAGCGGGGCGAGGACCTCGCCGCTCAGGTTCGCGGCTTCCTCCAGCACGGCGCGCGCGAGGTCGAGCGTGGCCTCGCTCATGCCGGGAAGACCGGCGATGCGGTCCATGCCGACGAGGTGCTCGAGCACGAAGGTCATGTCCTTCACGGGGGCGGCGTATGTCATGCGGGTATCCAGTCGATGGCGGAATGCGTCACCCGCCATCGTAGGCATCCGGCATGGCGGCGGGTTACCGAATCCCGCCGAGGTACTGACAAAATCCGCCACCCTGGCCGGAGCGTCAGTCCGGGCTGCGGTACGCGCCCGGGGTGCTGCCCGTCCAGCGGCGGAACGCGCGGTGGAACGCGGTCGGGTTGTCGAAACCCACGGCGCCCGCGACTTCCGCGATGGAGGCGTTCGTATGCGTCAGCGTCCGGATGGCGATATCGCGACGCACTTCGTCCTTGATCGCCTGGAAGGTGGTGCCTTCGACGGCGAGCTTGCGGCACAGCGTGCGCTCCGAACAGAACAGGCTTTCCGCGACGTCGCCGGTGGTCGGCATGTCCGGCAGCAGCGCGACGATGCGCTGCCGCACCCGGTGGCAGGTCATCTGCGTGGCCAGCGAGACGAAGATCCAGTCTTCGGGTGCGCGATCGAGGAAACGGCGCAGGTCCGCCTTGCGCTGCCGCACCGGCAGATCGAGGAAGCTCGCGGGAAACGCGATGCGCGTGGAGCGCTGCCTGAAATGCACCGGACCCGGAAACAGGTACAGATAATCGCTGGCCAGCGACGGGGCGGGGAAGTCGAACAGCGCGTCGTCGAGCGGGATGTTCTGCCGCACCAGCCACGAGGCGACGCCGTGGGCGAGCTTGAGCATGAGCATCTTGCCCAGCGGCGTGACGCCCGGACCCTCCGCCGGGGTCGTCAGCTCCAGCGCCCCGACGCCGTCCTCGCTGTGCAGCGTGAGCTGGAAGTCGTCGAGGATCAGATGGAAGAACTGGCAGTAGCGGTGCAGGGCCACCTCGAGGCGCGGCGCATCGAGCAGGCTCAGGCAAAGGAACTTCAGCGACCCGCCACGCAGCGGCCGACTGAAGATACCCGGCATCTCGTCGTCGAATTCGGCGGCCAGCAGACGGTACAGCTGCGAGAACTGCTCCTGCGTGACGCGCGCGCCGGGTTTGCGAAGCAGTCCCGGCGGAATGCCGGATCGCTCGGCGAGACGCGACACGGCGGCGCGATCGGCCCCCGACAGGAAGCCGTTGACAATGGAAATAGGCACCGTCGCGGAGAGGGCGTCCTGATGTGTTCCCATGCGGCGGGTCATTCGGTCTTGCATCGTCTATGCGTCGGGCCGTCCGGCACCGTCATCGCGACATTATGCGGCTGTCCACGATGATGGCGTTACGGCCGGGTCCGACCGTACGCGCCCGATCGCCGAACAGATGGCGTGAGTCTCAGGTTCCCGAAGCGGCGCCGACGCGAAGCAGGACGGAACCGTGCCGCGGCAGGGCTTCGTCGTAGCCCTCGTTTGTCGGGAGCGAGCGATGGTTCCAGAGGTCGCGCACATTCCTCGGCTTCGCGAACCGCTGTCCAAGGCGACTCCACGGGAAGGTGACCCGCGCGGGCGCCTCGCCCCGGTTGAAGAAGCCCACCACCCGCGAGCCGTCGCTCATGTCCCGGACGAGCACCTCCACATCGCCTTGCGTCTCCAGCCGACGCGCGGGCAGGGCGGCGGGATCCTGATCGATGGCGATCACTTCTCGGTTGAGCAGGATGGCCTTGGTTTCGGCGTCCATGCCACGTAGGTCGTTGCCGGCGAGGAGCGGGGCGGGGAGCAGCGACCACAGGCTCATCTGGGTGCGGTATTCGTCCATCGTCATGCCGCCGTTGCCGATCTCCAGCATGTCCGGGTCGTTCCAGTGGCCGGGGCCCGACCATGCGGCCAGATCGAGCTGGCGGAAACCGCGTTCGGACATCGATGACCAGTCGTCGCTGATGTCGGGCGTGGTGCGCCAGAGGTTGGCGCCCGTCCGCGGACCCCATTTCCAGATGTCGAACTGACCGGACTGCGAGAGGCTGTAGACGATCGGCCGGCCCGTCCTGCGCAGCGCCTGGCCCATGCGGCGGAACAGGGCCTGCTGGTTCTCCAGGGTGACCGGATACTGGTCACGGGCGCCGCAGTAATCGTATTTGAGGAAATCCACGCCCCAGGCCGCATAGGTGCGTGCGTCCTGTTCCTCGTGGCCGAAGCTGCCTTCGAATCCGGCGCACGTCTTCGCACCCGGCGACGAGTAGATGCCCAGCTTCAGTCCCCGGGCATGCACGTAATCCGCCAGCGCCTTCATGTCGCCGAACTTGTCGTTCGGGCGTATGGCTCCGGAGGCGTCGCGGACACCTTCCCACGTGTCGTCGATGTTCACGTACACGTAGCCCGCATCGCGCATGCCATTGGCCACCATGGCGTCGGCCATGCCGCGAACGTCTTCCGCGGTGATGCGCCCGGCGAAATGGTTCCAGCTGTTCCAGCCCATGGGGGGAGTCCGGGCGAGGCCGTTCGCCGGCACGGCGTCGACCGGCGGGACGGCTGGCCCGCCGTCACGGGCCGAAGCCATCAGGCACGTGGCCAGGCCGAGGACGAGGGCGGAGTGGCGCAGTACACGATGCGAGGTCATTCGAGCTTCCCTGGGAGGATGCCGGCATGGTACCCGGCCGGCCCCTGCCGCGGCCGCAGGCCGCTCGGATTGTCCCGGCGTCTGCACCGTGGCCTCACATTTTATCCATCACGATATCGCCGGACCCCTGTTCGGTAACCTGCGTGAATTCCAGCCCTTTCAATATCGACGTCGATGTCCAGTCCGTCCCAGGTCGCGGTTATGTCGCGACGTATCTGATCGTCGATCCGGACGGGAACGTTCTTCGTAAGCGCCGCCTGGCCCGGCGCTTCTCCGCCTATTCCGAAGCGATGGCGTGCGCGCTCGACGCCGCCAAGGGCACGGTCGAGTCGCTGGCCGCGTCCGTGCCGGCAGGCGTTCTCGCCTACCAACCCACTCCTTCCGGCGAGATGGCGCTGAACGGCGGCATGCCTTGATGCGCGCGGCGCCGATCGGCCGCCGGGCGCACGGCGGATGACTGGCCTCGGCTGCAAGGGTTGCGGAAACGCCGACGAGGTCGCGCGCGGCATCACCATGGCCTTCCACCCGATCGTCGACGTCCCGGCACATGCCGTGTTCGCTCACGAGGCGCTGGTCCGCGGGCTAAGCGGCGAAACCGCGGCCCAGGTGATCGAACATGTCGGGCAGGACAACCGTTACGCGTTCGACCAGGCCTGTCGCATGGTCGCGATCCGCACGGCGGCCCGGGTTGGCCCGCCGGCGTTGCTCTCGATCAATTTCATGCCCAACGCGGTGTACAACCCCGAGCACTGCCTGCAGGCGACGTTCGCCGCCGCCCGGGAAGCGGATTGGCCGCTGGAGCGCGTGATCTTCGAAGTGACCGAGCACGAGGAGGTCGTCGACCACGACCACCTCGTCCGCGTCCTCGCAGCCTATAAGGCGCATGGCTTCCTCACGGCGATCGACGATTTCGGCGCCGGCTTCGCGGGGATGAACCTGCTGGCCGATTTCCAGCCCGATCTCGTCAAGCTCGACATCGGCCTCGTCCGCCGTATCGACGGCAGCCGCCCCCGGCAGATGATCGTGCGCCACATGGCCGCCCTGTGCGGCGAGCTCGGTGTGCAGGTGATCGCGGAGGGCGTGGAGACCGAGGGCGAATGCAGGGCGCTGCTCGACCTGGGAATCCGCCTGCAGCAGGGCTTTTTCTTCGCAAGACCGCTCACGGGCGGATTGCCCGACATCCACTGGCCGGAGGCCGGGCATTCGCACGGGTAGCCCATGCGGCACGGGCGCGCGAAAATGTCGGGCGAAGCATAGGATCGACGATGACTGAACACACCAACCACGGCCGGCAGAAAACCCGGGTCGTCTACGAAGGGGTCGACCACCCCGGAAGCGATATCTTCTTCGCCGCGGTGTCCACCACGCGGATGCCGATGATCGTCACGGACCCGCGGACGCCAGACAACCCCATCATCTTCGCCAACCCGGCCTTCCTGCGGATGACCGGCTACACGACCGAAGAGTTGCTGGGAAGGAATTGCCGGCTCCTCCAGGGGCCGGGCACCGATCGCGTGACGATCTCGGCCATCCGCGACGCGGTCGCGGCCAACCAGGAAATCGCGACCGAGATCCTCAATTACCGGAAGGACGGCTCGACGTTCTGGAACGCGCTGTTCATCTCGCCCGTCTACGACGCGAACGGCGAGGTCGTGTACTTCTTCGCCTCGCAGCTGGACGTGAGCCGTCGGCGTGATGCCGAGGACGCGCTGCGCCAGGCGCAGAAGATGGAGGCCCTCGGCCAGCTGACCGGCGGCATCGCGCACGACTTCAACAACCTCCTGCAGCTGATGATCGGTTACGTGGAGTCGGTGGAGGTGGGGCTGACGCATCCGGAGATCGACAGGGACAAGCTGCTGCGCTTCATCGGCGGTGCCCGGGCGGGCATCCAGCGGGCCTCGACCCTCACGTCCCAACTGCTGGCCTTCTCGCGCAAACAGACCTTGCAGGGCAGGGTCGTCAACCCGAACCAGATCGTCGCGGACATGCAGGACATGCTCGCCCGTTCGCTCGGCGACGACATCGTCCTCGAGCTCGATCTCGCCGCCGACACGCGGAACGCGCGCCTCGATCCGACCCAGGCGGAGGTGGCGCTCCTCAACGTCGCCATCAACGCCCGCGACGCGATGGACGGCCGCCCCGACAAGCGGCTCCTGATCCGCTCGCGCAATGCCACGCCGCTGGAAATCAACGATCAGGGCGAGCTGGCCACGCGTGGCGGGTCGTTCGTCGCGATCGACGTCATCGACAACGGCAGCGGCATGGCGCCCGACGTCGTCACGCGGGTGATGGACCCGTTCTTCACCACGAAGGAAGAAGGCAAGGGCACCGGCCTCGGCCTCTCGATGGTCTACGGGTTCGCGAAGCAGTCGGGCGGTGCCGTCGCCATCGACTCGGCGGTGGGGGAGGGCACGACCCTGACCATGTATTTCCCGGTCGCCATCGAGCAGGAGGACGGTCGGGGGCCTGAGCCGGTCCGGCGCATCGATCGCGCCGCGGACCGGTCGGGGCACGAGCGCGTGCTCGTGGTCGACGACCGCCCGGATCTAGCCACACTGGCCCAGAGCATCCTCGAATCCCACGGCTACGATGTCGTGGCGTTCACCGATCCCCAGGAGGCCTTGCACCGGATCGAGCAGGGGCCGGCCTTCGATATCCTGTTCACCGACATCGTGATGCCGGGGAGCCTCAACGGCGTCGCGCTCGCCCGGCGGGCACGGTCGATCAACCCCGGCCTCAAGGTCCTGTTGACCACGGGGTACGCGTCGCAGTCCGTGCAGCGGACGGACGCGGGCGGCATCGCCTTCGACGTGCTCAACAAGCCTTATTCCCGGCTCGACCTGCTGCGGAAGATCCGGTTCGTGCTCGACGGACCCACCGGGGTCAGCTGACCGGCCGCGACACAGGCATCGGCGACGGCCCCGAACCACGGTGGGGCCGTCGTCTTCACAACTGCGGACTTCTCTTAGTCTCGTCCAGGGCATAGAATCGCCCGCGCCGTTGTGACGCCAGTCTCATTTTTCGGCGATCATCGCCGGCCATCCACAGGGGGATGGCTGGGCAGTCCTCGCGCGCTCCCGACCGGCCTTCGCCGGACATCACCGTTTTCCGCTTCGTGGACATCGTCCGCGCGCTTTCGCTCGTCCTGAAGAAACAGGGGTCTTCATGAATCGCATTTACCGCCTTTGCTGGAACGCGGCGACGTCGCAGTGGGTTGCCGCCAGCGAACTCGCGCGGAGCAGCCGCCCGGTTCCCTCGACGGCAGCGCGAGCGCGCGCACCGCGCGCCGCCTCGGTGGCGGTGGCGATCTCGCTGGCGCTCGGCGCGCCCGGACTCGCACATGCGGGACAGACGGGCGGCCAGATCGTCGGCGGTAACGGCAGCATCCAGCAGGGCGGCGCGGTCACGACGATCCGCCAGGACAGCCAGCGCCTGTCGCTGAACTGGCAGACGTTCGACATCGGTGCCAACGAGACCGTGAAGTTCGTTCAGCCGGGTCGCGACGCGATCGCGGTGAACCGGATCCTCGGCAACAAGGCCTCCGACATCCAGGGCCACCTCGACGCCAACGGGCAGGTCTGGCTGATCAACCCGAACGGCGTGGTATTCGGCGAGCGGGCACAGGTCAATGTCGGCGGCCTCGTGGCGTCGACCCTCGACACAGGCGACGATTCCGTCGACGCCCGCAGCCGGACCTTCAGCGGCGACGGCAAGGGCTCGGTGATCAACAAGGGTTCGATCCACGCCGCCGACGGTGGCTACGTGGCGCTGCTGGGCAATCAGGTCTCGAATCAGGGTGTGGTGACCGCCCGGCTGGGCACCGTGGCGATGGCCGGCGGCAGCGCGGTGACGCTGAACTTCGAAGGCAGCCAGCTCGTCAACGTGCAGGTCGATCGCAGCACGCTCGACAACCTCGTCGAGAACCGCCAGCTGGTCCAGGCCGACGGCGGCCGCGTGGTCATGACGGCGGGCGCGCGCGATTCGCTGCTGGCCAGCGCGGTGAACAACACCGGCGTGGTCCGGGCGCAGACGGTCGAGAACCGCGACGGCCAGATCGTGCTGCTCGGCGGCATGACGGCCGGCCACGTCAACGTGGAGGGGACGCTCGACGCCAGCGCGCCGAACGGCGGCAACGGCGGCCACATCGAGACGTCGGCCGCGTTCGCGAACCTGGGCGCGGCACACGTCACGGCAGCCGCCCCGCGTGGCGCGGCCGGCACCTGGCTGATCGATCCGTACGACCTCACGATCGACCAGACCGCAGCGACCACGATCTCGAACACGCTCAACGGCGGCACCAACGTCACCGAACAGACGACCGCCGGCGGCACCCTGGGCGCTGGCGTGATCAACGCCAACGGGTCCGGCGACATCACCGTCGCCGCCCCGATCACGTGGACCAACGCGGCGGCGACGCTGACGCTCGACGCGTACCGGTCGATCAACGTGAACGCGCCGATCGGCGGTCCGGGCCGCGTGACGCTGAAGGCCGGCAGCGGCGGCACGGGCGACATCGTGCTCGGCGCGGCGATCCGCGGCGATGCCGGCGTCACCCTGACGGCGGCCGGCCACTTCACGAACCAGGCGGGTGCGGGCGCGCTCGCCGCCGCCAACGGCCGCTGGCTCGTCTATACCTCGTCGCCGGTGGGCGACACGACGGGCGGCCTCGTGCCCGGCTTCCTCCAGTACAACGCGCCGGCCGGCACCGCGCCGCTGGTGGGCGGTAACGGATTCCTCTACGCGCTGGCGCCGACCGTCGCGCTCGGCGCACCGGTGGGCACGGTCCGCAAGGACTACGACGGCGGCACCGCCGCCGCGCTGACCGGCGCCAACTTCAACGCCAGCGGTCTCGTCAACGGCGACCGCATCGCCACGGGCAGCGGCACGTACGCGAGCAAGGACGCGGCGAGCGGCCTGCAGGTCACCACGGCCACCGCCGCCAGCGCCTATACGTTCACGGCGGCCGATGGCATGACGCCTGTGTACGGATACGGCGTTTCGGGCGGCGGCGCATCCGCCAACATCGGCGTGATCGACCCGAAGCAGCTCGGCATCGCGATCGTCAACAACCCGACCAAGACGTACAACGGCACCACCACCGCGACCCTCACGGGATCGAACTACCTGATGTCCGGCCTGGTGGCCGGTGAAAGCATCACGTTCAGCCAACCGAATGCCGTGGCGTACGATTCGGCCGATGCCGGCGCGCGTACCGTCACGGCGACGTTCGTGCCTTCCAACTTCGTGGCCGCGAACAACACCAAGGTCTCGAACTACGTGCTGCCGACCGTGGCCACCGGCGCGGGCACGATCAACAAGGCGAAGGTCCAGCTCTCGGGCCTGATCGGCAACGACAAGGTCTACGACGGCACGGCCAACGACTCGCTGGACAAGAGCCGCGCATCGATCTTCGGCGTGATCGCCGCCGATGTGAACGACGCGACCCTCGACGCCAGCGCCGGCGCGGGCCTGTTCGCCGATGCGAACGTGGGCAACGGCAAGGGCGTCACGGCCACCGGCTTCCAGCTGGTGGGCAACAAGGCGTCGAACTATGAGCTGGTGACGCAGTCCGATATCACGGCGTCGATCACCCCAAAGACCCTGACCATCGGCGGCGTCAGCGCCCTGAACAAGGTCTACGACGCCACCACCGGCGCGCTGCTCGCGTTCGACCCGGGCACGTACGGCCTGCAGGGCGTCGTCGGCGGCGATGCCGTGGCCCTGCTTTCATCCGGCGCTTCGGCCAGTTTCGCCACGAAGAACGTCGGCAACGGGCTCACCGTGACCGCCACGGGCTTCGCGCTCTCGGGCAACGGCGCAAGCAATTACCGTCTCGCGCAGCCGACCGGCCTGTCGGCCAACATCACGCCGGCGCCGCTGACGCTGACCATCACCGGCAATCCGACGCGTACCTACAACGGCACCGTCAACGCAAACCTCCGCGCCGGCGACGTCACGATCCAGGGCTGGCAGGGCGGCGACTCGGGCAGCGTCGTGCAGAGCGCCGGTGCGTCGTACGACAGCAAGGACGCCGGTACGCGCACCGTCACGGCCGCCATCGAGGCATCGGACTTCAACATCGGATCGGGCACGTCGCTATCGAACTACACGTTCGCGTCGAGCATCACCGGTCTGGGCACGATCGCCAAGGCGCCACTGCAGTGGAAGATCGTGGGCAATCCGTCGAAGCAGTACGACGGGACGACCAACGCCACGCTGACCAGCGCGAACTACGACGTCTACGGGTTCATCGTCGGCGAAGGCGCGTCGCTGACCCAGACGCGTGGCGACTATGCGACGGCCGACGCGGGTATCCGCCTGGTGACCGCCAACGTCGGCGCCGGCGACTTCGCGCCCATCGCGGGGACCAACCTCGCCAATTACGTCCTGCCCACCAGCATCACCGGCTACGGGTACATCGAGAAGGCCGATACGGGCGGCGTGTTCGTCCGCATCATCGGCGTGCCCACGCGCGCCTACGACGGCACGACGCTCGCCACGCTGCTCAGCAGCGACTACCAGGTGACCGGCAACTTCCCGAGCGGCGAAGGCTTCGTCATCACCAAGACCCAGGGCACCTACGCGAGCAAGAACGTGGGCAAGCAGCCGGTGATGGTCACGCTCGCCCAGGGCGACTACCAGCCGGTGGGCAACACCAACCCCGACAACTACAAGCCGCTGCCCACCGAGGCCTACGGTACGGGCGAGATCACCCGGGCGATCCTCACGGCGTCGATCGTCGGCAACCCGTCGAAGGTCTACGACGGCACGACCTATCAGACGCTGGACGTTTCGAACTACGACGTCTCGGGCTTCGCGTCCGGCGAAGGCGCCGACATCGTCCCGTCGAAGTCGGTGCATTACGACACGAAGAACGTCGGCACCAACAAGACGATCACGGCCGACATGGCCGTTACCTCGTACCTGGCGCGCTCGGGTACCGACCTGTCGAACTACCAGCTCGACTTCGACGCGACCGGCACCGGCTCCATCACCGCCGCCCCCCTGCACATCGTGGGCGTGAGCGCGAACGGCAAGGTCTACGACACCACCACCGCCGCGACGCTCAACAGCGCCGGCGCGCGCCTGATCGGTCTCGTCGGCGCCGACGTGTCGAACGTGACGCTGACCCGCGGCACCACCGGCACGTTCGACAGCGCCGACGCCGGCACGCGTGGCGTGACGGCGATCGGTTTCGGCATCTCGGGCAGCGAAGCGGGCAACTACACGCTGGATCCGCTGACCGGCCTGTCGGCGACCATCAGTCCGGCGGCGCTCAATATCCTCAACGTCGCCGCCGTGAGCCGGTACTACAACGGCAACACGGCCATCGCCCTGAACACGTCCGGCGCGAGCCTCAGTGGCGTCTTCGATTCCGACGCCGGCAACGTCGTGCTCGACGCTTCCTCGGCCACCGGTTCCGTACGGTCGCCGAACGCCGCCAACGGCCTCGACGTCACCACGACCGGTTTCGGGCTCACCGGCAGCCGCGCGTCGAACTACCGCGTCAACGCCGTCACGGGCCTTACGGCGAACATCAACAAGGCGCCGATCGTCGCCACGATCACGGGCAATCCGACCAAGCCGTACGACGGCTCGAACTCGGTGACGCTGCTGGCCGGCGATTACACGCTCACCGGCTTCGTGAACGGGCAGGGCGCCACCATTCCGCAGTCGTCGACCTCGCGCTACCTCGGCGTGAACGCCGGTAGCAACGTCGGCCTCGCGTCGACGCTCTCGGTGTCCGACTTCGTCGCCAACTCCGGCACGAACCTCGCCAACTACGCGCTGCCGACGGCGGCCTCGGGCACGCTCGGCACCATCACGCCGTTCATCATCAACCTGACCTCCACGCGCGTCTACGACGCGACGACCAACGCGGCGGCCTCGCTGTTCACGGACGGCAATGGCACCGTGCTCGGTGTGAACGGTGAGCGCGTGTCGCTGACCGGCACCGGCACCCTGGTGACGAAGAACGTCGGCTCGCAGCGCGCCTTCCAGGACTTCGGCACGCTGGCGCTCGGCAACTACGGCAATGCCTCCGCGCAGAACTACACGCTGGCCGGCGGCATCGACTGGGTGACGATCACGCCCGCCACGCTCACGGTCAGCGGCACGTTCGCCGACGACAAGGTGTACGACGGCAATCGCACGGCCGCCCTCCACGGCTCCGTGCTCAACGGCATGCTCGGCGCCGACACGGTCAACCTCAACGGGACGGCGACCGGCACGTTCGACTCCAAGAACGTCGGCACCGGCAAGGCCGTGTCCACCGCGATGACGATCGACGGTACGGACGCGACGAACTACGTTCTTCGCCAGCCGACCGACGTCACCGCCAGCATCACGCAGAAGCACGTCACGGTCAGCGCCACCGGCATCACGCGCGTGTACGACGGAACCACCGGCGCGTCGGCGACGCAGCTGAGCGTCGATGGCAAGGTCGGCAACGACGCCGTGACGGCGGGCGGCACCAAGACGTTCGACACGAAGGACGTCGGCACCGGCAAGACCATCAGCGTCAGCCAGATCGGCCTCAGCGGTGCCGACGCTGGCAATTACGCGCTCGACAACGCCACGACGTCCACCACCGGCAACATCACCGCGCGCGTGATCAACCTCACGGGTGGTCGCATCTACGACCAGACGCAGGCCGCCGCGGCCGGCACGCTCGCCATGTCCAACCTCGTCGGCGGCGAGACGCTGGTGCTGAGCGGCGCCGGCGCGCTGGGCGGCAAGAACGTGGGTGCGTACGCGTCCAGCAAGACGGGGGCGCTGGCGTTCGCGCTGGGCACGCTTGCCCTCGGCGACGGCGGAAACGGCGGCAAGGCGAGCAATTACACGCTCGTCGGCGGTACGGATACGTATAACGTCACGCGCGCGCCGCTTACCGTCAGCGGCACGGTCGCCGCCAACAAGATCTATGACGGCAATACCGCCGCATCGCTTAGCGGTTCCGTCCTCGTGGGAGGCTACGGCGGCGACGACATCAGCCTGGGCAACACCGCCATCGGCAGGTTCAGCGACAAGAACGTGGGTCAGGGCAAGACGGTCACGACCGGGTTCACGCTGCTGGGCAACGACGCGGGTAACTATGCCTTGACGCAGCCGGGTAACGTCCGCGCGGACATCACGGCCAAGGGTATCACGGTCGTCGCCACGGGCGTGAACAAGGTGTACGACGGCACCACTGCTTCGACGGCGACGCTGGGCAGCGCCGACGTCGACAGCAGCGACCAGGTGTCCTACACCTGGACCAGCAACCTGTTCGCCGACAAGAACGTGGCCAACGGCATCGGCGTCCTGGTCGGCGGTATCGGTCTCACGGGTACTGGCGCAGGCAACTACACGCTGCTGAACACGCAGGCGAGCACGACGGCCAACATCACGCCGTACGTGCTCAGCCTGCAGGGCACCCGCGTCTACGACGCCACGGCGCTCGCGGCCGCGAACGTCTTCGGCGGCAGCGTGAACGGCGTCAACGGCGAGGTGCTCGGTCTCAGCGGGAGCGTCGCGCTGGCGGACAAGAACGTCGGCGCGCAGAAGACCCCGACCGACATCAGCGGCATGTCGCTCGTCGACATCGGCAATGGCCTGACGGGCAACTACAGCCTGCAGGGTGGCACGCACTGGGTGACGATCACGCCGCGCAACATCACGGGATCCATCACCGCCGGCGACAAGGTGTACGACGGCAACACCACGACCATCGCCTACGGCGTGCTCTCCGGCGTGCTGGCGAACGACGACGTCGGCTACGCCTGGACCCTGGGCAACTTCGATACGAAGAATGCCGGCAACGGCAAGACGGTGACCGTTTCGGGCCACGTGGACGGCGCGGACGCGGCGAACTACATCGTCACGAGCAACGCCACGACGCTGGCCAACGTCACGCCGAAGGCGATCACCGGCACCATCCTCGCCGACGACCGCGTCTACGATCGCACGACGAGCGCGACCACGCATGGCGCGCTTTCCGGCGTGATCGGCGCCGACGACGTGCGTTATACCTCCACGAGCGGCCAGTTCCTCGACAAGAACGCCGGTTACGGCAAGACGGTGGTCGTGACTGGTGTGGTCGGCGGTGCGGACAAGGACAATTACCTCGTCACCTCCAATGCGACCACGCTAGCGTCGATCGCGACGAAGGCGATCACCGTCGCCAACACGTCGACGAACAAGATCTACGACACCACGAACGCGGCGACCACCAGCCTGTCGCAGACGGGCGTGATCGCCGGCGACGACGTCGTGCTGGGTGCCACGGGCTCGACGTTCGCCGATGCGAACGCCTCCACCGGCAAGACCGTGACGACCACCGGCATCGCCCTTGGCGGAGCGGATGCCGCCAACTACACGGCTAACACGACCGCGACGACCCTCGCCGACATCACGCCCTACGTGCTCGACCTGCAGGGCACGCGCGTCTACGACGGCAGCAACGTGATCGCGGCGAGCGTGCTCGGCGGCAGCATCGCCGGCATCGGCGGCCAGGTGCTGGGCCTGACCGGCACCATGCAGGTCGCCGACAAGAACGTGGGCACCCGCAAACCCGCGACCGACGTCAGCGGCATGAACCTGGTGGATCAGGGTGGCGCGCTCGCGTCGAACTACACCTTCGTCGGCGGCGACCATTGGGCCACCATCACGCCGAAGGCGATCGTGGTCGACGCGACCGGTTCGAACAAGGTGTACGACGGCAACACGCTGGCCCAGGCGAGCCTCGGCTCGGCCGGGATCGTGGGCAACGATCAGGTGACGTTCACCGGCTCGCAGGCGAACTACAGCGACCGTAACGCGGGCATCGGCAAGACGATCGTCGTCCAGGGCATCACGGGCGCCGGTGGCGATGTCGGCAACTACACGTGGAACACGACCGCGCAGACCCTCGGCGACATCACGCCGAAGGCGATCGTCGGCAGCATCGTGGCCGACGGCAAGACCTACGACGGGACGACCGCCACGACCACGCACGGCACCCTCGCGGGTGTCGTGGCCGGCGACGACGTGTCGATCGGCACGCAGGGCGTGTTCGTCGACCGGAACGCCGGCACGGGCAAGACGGTGAACGTCGGCGGCACGCTGGGCGGGGGCGACGCGGACAACTACACGCTCTCGACGAACGCGACCACGCTCGCCGACATCGGGCGCGTGGTGATTTCGCTCGACGGCACGCGCGTCTACGACGGCACGGCGGCCGCGGCCGCCGCGATGTTCGGGCACGACGGCCTCGTAGCCGGCATCGCCGGCGAGACGTTGCGCCTGTCCGGCACAGGTGCGCTCGCCAGCCGCAACGTCGCCACGCGCGAGACGGTGGCCGGCCTCGGTACCCTCGCGCTCAACGACAACGGCGCTGCGCTCGCGGACAACTACACCCTGCTCGGCGGCACGCACGTCGCGACCGTGACGCCGCTGCTCGTCCGGGCCGGCGTCTCCGCCGACGACAAGGTCTACGACGGCAACACCTCGGCCACGACGCACGGCGCGCTGTCCGGCGTGCTCGCGGGCGACGACGTCCGCCTGACGACGAGCGGCCGCTTCCTCGACAAGAACGCGGGGCAGGGCAAGACGGTGGCCGTCGACGGTCGCATCGATGGCGTGGACGCCGGCAACTACCGCCTCGACGTCGCAGCGACGACGCTCGCCTCGATCACGAAGCGTGCGGTCACCATCAGCGCCACCGGCACCAACAAGTTCTTCGATGGCAACGCGAACGACGTGGCGCCGCTGTCGGTGAGCGGCGTGCTGTCCGGTGACGTGGTGACGTTCGCCGCCTCCAGCACGCTGTTCTCGGATTCGGCGATCGGCCTCGGCAAGACCGTCACGGCCAGTGGCATCCAGGCCAGCGGCGCCGACGCGCAGAACTACGCGTACAACACGGTGGCGGTCACCTCAGCCGACATCCTGCAGAACCCCTCGCAGGGCGCGTCGTCGACGGCGGTGGCGCAGATGGACGCCGTGCTCGCGCCGGAGTCGATCGCCACCCCGTACGGTGTCGCGCAGAACCTGTCGGTCGGCCAGTACTCGGGCAACCACAAGAAGACCCGCAAGGCCGTCGAGAAGAACGTCTCGCGAGACGATTTCACGTCCGGCCTGTCGCTTCGGCTGGTCGACGGCGGCGTCCGTGCTCCCGCGGATGCGATGCAGTGACGCATCGCATCGCGGGTATCCACTCCTTTTCCAGTAACGGTTCGACGATGACCATGGTTCCGCTCCACCGCCGCCACACCCGCCGCCTCGCCGCCTGCATCCTGCTCGCCCTGGCTTCCACGGCGCAGGCCCAGGTGCGCACGCCGCAGGCGGGCGACCTGCTCAACCAGCTGCCGCCGCCTCCGCCGCCGCAGAAGGCCGACGATACCGGCCTGCGCCTTCCGCCGGCCGCGCCCGTCTCGACCGCGGACAGCGCGCCGTTCCACGTCGGCCGCATCGAGGTCACGGGCGCGACGCTCATTCCGGCGGACGAGCTGCACGCGCTGGTCGCCTCGGGCGAGAACCAGGACCTCACGCTCGGCCAGCTCAACGCGCTCGCCGCGCGCATCACCGAGGCGTACCGCGCCAAGGGCTACCCGCTCAGCATGGCGTACGTGCCGCAGCAGGTGCTGTCCGGCGGCACGGTGCGCATCGCCGTGCAGGAAGCCCGTCTCGGCAAGGTGGTGCTCGAGAACCATTCGTCCACCAGCGATCGCGTGCTGGATCGCACGCTCGATCCGTTGCGCGGCGGCGCGCCGATCACCGAGCACGGACTGGATCGCAGCCTGCTGCTGCTCGGCGACGTGCCAGGCGTGACCGAAACGTCCGTGCTCCGACCGGGCGAGGAACCGGGCACGTCCGACCTGGCCGTGCGCACCGACGACCGCCAGCGTTATACGGGCATCGTCGCGCTGGACGATTACGGCAATCGCTACACGGGCCGCGCTCGCGCCACCGGCACCTTCAGCGTAAACGGCCTCGCCCATCAGGGCGATGCGCTGGACGCGACGGCCGTGACCGCCGGCGAGAACATGAACTATGGACGCCTTGCCTACCGCTATCTGCTGAACGGGCAGGGCACGGTGGTTGGCGCCGCGCTTTCCAACCTCGACTACAAGCTCAAGGGCGACCTGCGCGCGCTCGACGCGCACGGCACGGCGAACGTCGCCAGCGCCTGGATCAGCCACCCGTTCGTGCGCACGACCGACGGCAACCTGTACGGCCAGCTCGGCTTCGATCGTCGTCGCCTCGACGACGATATCGACGTGGTGGGCATCCGCACGCGACGTCACACGTATGCATGGACGGCGACGGTGGCCGGCGATCGCCGGGACGCGAACGGCGTGACCAATTTCAACGTCACGGCCACCTACGGCCGCCTCGGGTTCGACGACGACTTCGCGGAATTCGTCGACCTGATCAGCGCGCGCACGAAGGGGCGTTACCTCAAGTACACGCTCTCGGTGGCTCGCCTGCAGAAGCTGTCGGAGAACAACGCCATCTACATCGGCTTCCAGGGCCAGTGGGCGAACCGCAACATCGACACGTCCGAGCAGTTCTACCTGGGCGGCGCCAACAATGTCCGCGGCTACGACACCGGTGCACTCTCGGGCACGCAGGGGCAGATGCTCAACCTCGAGTTCCGCCGCACGCTGAACTTCGGCATGACCGGCACCTGGGTGGCGACCGCGTTCGCCGACGCCGGCCGCGCCACCATCTACAAGGACCGCTTCGCCCCGGGCACCAATCGCGCGCACATGCAGGACGCGGGCGTGGGCTTGCGCTGGCAGGGCGACGATCAGTGGTCGATCGCGGCCGATGTCGCGCATCCGATCGGCGCGCGGCCCGAGATCGTGGGCGAGACGCACGACTGGCGTGCGTGGGTGCAGATCCAGAAGGGATTCTGACGAACGGCGTCGCGCCTTCAGGTCCGATCGGATCGTGCCGTGGGAAGGTTAGTCGCCGTCGCGGTGGCGACGTGCGACAGCACGGGAAGGGCGATCGCCCAGGTCACCGTCAGCCAGGCCACGGCGGAATAGGGATGCTCCGGTAGCACCACGGCATTCCAGCCACGCGCGGCCGCCAGATAGGCCATCGGACCGCCGATCGCGCCCAGCACGGCGGCGACGCCACGCCGCCGCCGCAGGAACGACAACGACCGGCTGAGCGTGGTGGCGAAACACAGCCAGAGCACGAGGATCCAGATGGGCGCGCCGCCCGGTGGGAGCGAGGGCGTCGGCGACGCATACCTCCACCAGCCGGCCAGGGAAGGCACGCCGTCGACGATCAGACCGCACAGCAGCGCGAGCCCGAGGACTTTCAATTCGGCGACGAAGCGCCCGCCCAGCGCCACCTGTATCGCCACGAACACGGCAGCGGCCAGCAAGGCCCAGCCGGTGTCGCCGCGCGCCGCGCCGACGACCAGCGCGAACCACACGGCCTGATAGCCGATCGCGTTGAACCACTTCGCCAGGGCGGACCCGTCGATCGTCATCGCGCGTGGCCCGGCAACGGTCGGCGTGTCGCAAGGGTGTGGACATCGGGCAGGGCAGGCGTGCGCATCGTCACTTCCGGTGGTGGTCGGGAGTGTTACGTGAAAAGGCGCCGGTTTGGATGCAGCGTCAATACCATGTGTGACTCACCTCGCGGTTTACATCCGACGAAGGCGGGGCCGGCGTAACATGGCGCCATTCCTGTCGAGGCTGGTGTCATGTCCAAGAAACTGAAGATCGATTTCGTCTCCGATATCGCGTGTCCCTGGTGCGCCATCGGGTTGGGCGGGCTGGAACGTGCGCTGGAGCGCCTCGACGGCGTCGTCGAGGCCGACATCGCGTTCCACCCGTTCGAACTCAATCCGTCGATGCGCGTCGGTGGCGAGAACACGGTGGAGCACATCGTCGCGAAGTACGGCATTCCAGCGGACCAAGCCCGCATGAACCGCGAGCGCATCAAGGAGCGCGCCGCCACCGTCGGTTTCACGTTCAATACCTCGGACGACACGCGCATCTACAACACGTTCGACGCGCATCGACTCATCGCATGGGCGGCGGGCACGGGCAGGCAGCAGGCGCTGAAACGCCAGCTGTTCATCCTGAACTTCACCGACCAGACGGATCCTGGCGATCACGACGCGCTCGTCGCCGCGGCGGAGAAGGCCGGGCTCGACCCGGTCGAAGCCCGCGCCGTCCTCGCGTCCGATCGATACGGCGACGACGTACGTCGCAGCGAGGCCCTCTGGCAGGGCCGCGGCATTACCGGCGTGCCAGCCGTCATCGTCAACGACCGCTATCTGATCTCCGGCGGCCAGCCGCCGGAAGAATTCGAACGCCAGCTCCGGAAGATCGCCGCCGAAGGCTGATGCATCGCGCTCGCCGCGGGCGGCCGATTCAGGCGACGCCCGCGCCCGGCCTTTCGAGTACCGCGTCGACCCAACGCGTGACGTCGTCGGTAGACGGCGTGTCCGCGGAGAACAGGATCCGGTAGATCAACGGCGCGACGACGCCGTCGAGCAATGCGTCGGTCGGCGCGGGATGCTCGCCGCGCCCCGACGCACGCTCCGCGATGGCTTCGAGTTGTTGCGCGCAGAAACTCGCGCAACGCCCCGGGTTGTCGCGACCCTGGGCGCTGAGGATGTCACGCAACAGGGATCGGCCGGGGTCCGACGACATCTCGTCGCGATACTGCTCGAGCCACGTGAGCAGATCGCTCCGGTAAGCCCCTGTGTCAGCGGGCGGGGTGTCCGGCTGCATCCGCGAGACCGCGACGTCGGCCAGCAGCTGCGCAAGATCGCCCCAACGGCGATAGATCGTCGACGGCGTGACGCCCGCGCGGGCGGCGATGGCGGGCACCGTCACGCCGTCGCGGTCGGAGGCCTGCAGTTCGTTCACCGCCTGATGCACGGCCGCCTGAACCCGGGCACTTCGACCGCCCGGGCGGACGCCGGGGGCTCGCGGGGTAGCGGAGGACGTTTCGTTCATGCATCGAAGTGTATCACTAACGCAAATCCATTGCTTTAAGCCCGAGGAGGCGTAGACTAAAGCGCATTCTTTGCTTTAGGCAGTCCCATGAACGCGTCGCACACCCGCTGGCCGATGGCGGTGCATACCGCCTCGTTGATCGTCTTCATCGCGGCCTCGACCGCGCCGACGCCGCTTTACCGGATCTATCAGGCGACGTGGCAGTTCACGCCGACGCTGCTGAGCGTGATCTTCGCGGTGTATGCGTTCGCGCTGCTGATGGCGCTGCTCTTCGCCGGGCGACTGTCCGACCATCTGGGCCGCAAGTCGGTGATCGGCGGCGCGATAGGCCTGGATATCGTCGCGATGCTCGTCTTCCTCGAGGCCAGCAGCCCCGGTTGGCTCGTCGCGGCGCGCGTGCTGCAGGGCGTCGCGACGGGCATCGGCATGTCGACGCTCGCGGCCGCCATCCTCGACCTGGACCGGCAGCGCGGCGCGACGGTGAACAGCCTCGCTCCGATGCTCGGTCTGGGCGCGGGCGCCCTCGGTAGTACCGCGCTCGTCGTGCTCGCCCCGGCGCCGCTGCGCACGGTGTTCGTCGTGCTGATCGTGCTGCTCGTCATCGCCGCGCTGCTGACGCGCGTCACACCCGAAACCGCGGCGATGAAGCCCGGCGCGTGGTCGAGCCTGCGTCCGCACGTCCGTGTGCCGGCAAGGGCATCGGCCGCGTTCAGCGCCGTGACGCCGCTCAACGGCGCGGCCTGGATGCTGGGCGGCTTTTATCTTTCCCTGATGCCTTCGCTGGTGGCGAAGACCACCCACGCGACGTCACCGTGGATCGGCGGACTCGTCGTGACCGCCCTGATGGTGAGCGGCGCGTTCGCGGTGCTGCAGGGTCTCAATCATTCGGCGCTACGGTCGCTCAAGCAGGGCGCGATCGCGCTGGCGGGCGGCCTCGTGCTCGTACTGGTCGGCGCGAACGTCGGCTCGGGCGCGTTCCTGCTGATCGCATCGATCGTCGCGGGTGCCGGCTTCGGCGCCTCGTTCCTCGGTGCCGTGCGCAGCATCGTACCGCTCGCCGAGCCGCACGAGCGCAGCGCGCTCATGGCCGCGTTCTACATCCAGAGCTACCTGAGTTTCAGCGTGCCGACCATCGCCGTGGGCTACCTGGCGCAGCATCAGGGCCTGCTCGCCGCGGCGAACGTATACGGCGCGGTCATCGTCGCGCTGGCGCTCGCCGCGCTCGCGTGGATCGTGGCGCGGGCGCGGCACGTGCATGCCGCGGCGCTCTCGTGATTCATTGCCCCGATCCGGCGGTCACTTAGAGGGCGCAGCATCCCGGCGATACCACCAGGTCCGGGCCCTTCGTCGGTGAATTGATCGGCATCAAGCAAGAGGCGTGCGTTTCCCGCTACAACGGTCGCCCACCTGTCGCAGGGTGCCACCGTGGATGTCACGGCGAACGAGGGCGATCCCAGTGTCCGCTCCGTTCTGCCACTGATTCCGGCTGGTCCGGAGGGTTCATGTACGTCGCGCCGCAAGAGCCGTTTTTCGACAGGGAGGAGGCCGGTGAGCGTCTCGCGGCCGCGCTGGCCCACCTGCGCGGTTCTCATCCTCTGGTCTTAGGCATACCGCGTGGCGGCGTGGTCATCGGACGTGCGGTCGCGGACCTCCTGGGGGGTGACCTCGATGTCGTGCTGGTCCGCAAGATGGGGGCGCCCGGCAACGAAGAGTTCGCGATAGGCGCGGTCGATGAGACCGGACATGTCCAGGTCAGCGGTGATGCCGATCGCCTCGGCCTGAGCCCTGCTTACCTTGAACGCGAGGCGGCAAGGCAATTTGAGCGTATCGCGCAACGGCGTCGGCTTTATAGCCCCCACCGTAGCCCGCAGGATCCGCGGGGACGAACGGTCATCGTGGTGGACGATGGACTGGCCACGGGATCCACCATGCGTGCTGCGCTAGACGCCATTCGCCGCCAGGCACCAGGACGCCTGGTCGCTGCCGTACCCGTCGGCTCGGCCGATCGCCTGCCATCCATCAGGCGGCTGGCCGACGAGGTGGTGTGCCTTTCGGTCCCCACCGATTTCCGCTCCGTGGGTGAGCACTACGTGTGCTTCCCTGCGGTCGAGGATGCGGAAGTGATCCGGCTGCTGAGTGGCGACGGCAGCCCCTCCCCGGCGGTTCACCCGGGCCCTATGCGCTTCACGGTGGATCGGGCGGTGCTCGAGGGCGAATATCGCGTGCCGCCGGGTGCGAACGCTTGCATCGTCTTTGTCCATGGCAGTGGCAGCAGCCGACACAGCGCCCGCAACCAGCACGTGGCTCGCGTGCTTGAGGCGAGGGGTTTTGCAACCCTGCTGTTCGACCTGCTGAGCGCCGACGAGGACATGGCATCGGCCGAGCGCTTCGATATTGCCAAGCTTGCGCGGCGGCTCGATGCCGTACTCACGCAGCTACGCGGTGCATCGCCGGTGGCGTCCATGCAACTCGGTCTGTTCGGCGCGAGCACCGGCGCGGCCGCTGCGCTCGTCACGGCCTCGCAGCGCGATGATATCGGTGCCGTGGTCTCTCGCGGCGGGCGTCCCGATCTGGCTGGAGCGGACGCTCTTGCCCATGTCACAGCGCCTACGCTGCTCATCGTGGGCGGCGCCGATACGGCCGTGATCCCACTTAACCGTGGTGCGTTGGCATCGCTATCGGGCGTGGCGGAAATGGTGCTCGTTCCACATGCGACCCACCTTTTTGAGGAGCCCGGCGCGCTTGAACATGTGGCTTCCCTTGCGGGTGATTGGTTTGCGCGCTGGTTGACGCGGGATTGATCACGATCAACGCGCCATGCGTGCCGTGGCCTACCTTCTCGAGGAAGGGCACGGAAGCCGGAAGTGAGCTGAGCTGAGGTGCTGGCCTCCCCAGCGCGATCAGGAAGGCATCGCGGCCCTATTGATTCGCACGCAGGCCTCCCCGTGACAGAGCGTTCGCAGATCGACAGCATTCGTTCGACCGCCACGGTGCTCGAAGGCGCGTCGGCGGATTACGACGATGTCCTGGAGCGGGCGGGCAGCGCTCGCCTTGTACTCATAGGCGAGGCCACGCACGGTACCGACGAGTTCTACCGGATGCGTGCCGCCATCACCCAGCGGTTAATTGAAGAGCGGCACTTCGACGGTGTGGCGGTGGAAGGCGATTGGCCCGATTGTTACCGGGTTAACCGGTTTGTCCGCGGGTCAGGGGGCGGCGATAGTGCCGCTGCCAGTCTGGGCGAGTTCGAGCGGTTTCCTCGCTGGATGTGGCGCAATACGGCGGTGCTCGCCTTCGTGGTGCACATGTCGTGGCAAACGCCGAATCGTATTACCGGGCGATGTTTGGTCCACGCGCGCTCAGCTGGAACATGCGCGATGCGCACATGGCGCAGACGCTTGCCGCCTTGCAGGCGTATCTGCGTAGTCAGGGGCGGGCCGGGCGCATCGTGGTGTGGGCGCACAACTCGCACATCGGCGACGCCCGTGCCACGGACATGTCCCTGGCGGGCGAATATAACCTCGGTCAGCTGTCACGCATGGCTACGGCGCTTGGCCCGGCCTTTCTTGTCGGCTTCACCACCTATACCGGCACGGTGAGGGCGGCGCGGGAATGGGGCGGTGAAGGAGATAGCAGGATCGTCACGAGGGCGGTGGAGGGAAGCTGCGAGCACCTCTTCTACCGCAGCGGGCTCGAGGTCTTCTACATGCCGCTCACGCCGGACCCACCCGCCGGATTGGACGAACCCATGCTGCAACGCGCTATCGGCGTTCTCTACCTGCCTGAAACGGAGCTGCAGAGCCACTATCTCCGGGTAAGGGTGGCAAGGCAATTCGATGCGTTATTCCATCTGGATGAAACGCACGCGCTCGACCCGCTGGATTGATGCGTGCGCATGTGCGCCTTGGAAGGGAGCGTTGTTTCTCGCTATGCCTGTAATGATCCTGCGCAGTGCCTCGGCTAGCCCGCGGCGATCGCGCGCTTCGATACGTCGGCAAATTCGCGTGGGAACGCCATGCGGACATGCTGCTCCAGCACATCCGCGGTCATGCCGACCAGGTCTTTGCCGAGGGTGCCGGCGACCCGCGCGCTCGACAGGCCGCCCATCTCGGCGGACAGGGTCCCCAGAAAACGGGGTGGCGCGACCAGCAGCAGCCGCGCATAACGGCGATGCGAACAGGCGTCCCGTAACGTCACTGCCAGGTCATGAGCGAAAAGCCTTGCGCTGTGGTCTTTGATCGATACACGGGGTGTAACGATATGCCTGGCCGCGCCCCTGCTGTCATGCACGCGCGGAATGCTCCGCCCGGAGCCCCGCGCGGCCGGAGGCATGCGCAGCACGGGGTTGGCAAAGCCAGCGAGCTCGTTCCACGCATGCGTTCTGTCCTGGGCTTCGAACAGGCGCGCCCGGGCGGCATCGCAGACCAGTATCCAGACATGGGACATCGCGGCATACCCGAATGTGTCAGTGGGAGAAGACGGTGGGGAAGGCTGGTTTCGAAGAAGAGTTCGCGGGTAGTGGCACCCACCGCTCACTACCGCCAACTGGCATGGCATTCTTGGCCTGTGCGTTGCCATCGCGGTTGATCTGGATCAACTGCGCGCCCGCGTCGACGTGGCGCTGGGCGTGATCGCGATGCTGGCGGCCAGCGGCTACATCGTGCTGGACCGCGCGTGGGCGATCGGCTGAGTCACGTACCCGCCGTCAGGCACGGCGACGAGGACAAGCATGCTGTGGGCGGCGAGCTGGACCCCGCTGCCATAGGCGACCACCGCGTTCGCGGCGGTACATGCCCCCTTATCGCTATCGAGCACGATGCGCCACGTGGTGGCCCCGGCGGGTGCAGGCAGATGGAATGCCCGCGAAGTCTTCCCGGGATTTAGTGCGAGGAACACGCGTTCGCGTGGGCCATTGGCAGATACGGTACCACTCACCAGCATGCCAAGCCCGCACTGCGCTCCGTTTTCCCACGCTTGCGCATCCAGTTCCCCGCCATCGGGTTCGAACCAGCGGATATCCCTGTCGTCGATCTCACCGGTGATCGATGTGCCGGTGTAGAACGCGTCGACGCGTGGGAACGTGAACATGCGCCTCAGGCGCAGCGCGGCGGCAACCCAGTCGGAAAGGTCGCGCGTCGGGTCGCCCAGGGCGCTCCAGTCCAGCCAGCTTATAGCGTTGTCCTGGCAAAAGGCGTTGTTGTTACCTAGCTGCGTGCGCGATAACTCGTCGCCTGCCAGCAGCATGGGTACGCCGCGCGAAAGAGCCAATGTACCCAGCATCGCGCGACGCCGGCACCGCCGGGCCGCCAGCAGATCCGCATTCTGCGTTTCGCCCTCTCTTCCGTCGATCTCCATGCCCGGGTCATTGTTGCCATCCAGTCCATCGAACCCATTGGCTTCGTTGTGCTTGCCGGCATAGGCCGTGAGATCGGCGAGCGTGAAGCCATCGTGGCAGGTGATGAAGTTGATGCCCATGCCCGGGCACCGGCCACGGCGGCTGAAGATGTCGGCCGACCCGGCTAGCCGCGTCGCCATGGCGGCACGGCTATGCCCATCACCCCGCCAGAAGCGGCGTACATCGTCACGGTACCGGCCATTCCACTCACGGATCGGTGAAGGAAAGGCACCTAGCGCATTACCGTGCGCGGAGGCATCCCACGGTTCGGCCACCAGCTTCAGATCGCGAAGATCCGGGTCAGCGGCGATCGTCCGCCAAAGCGGCGCGCTTGCATCGAACTGCCCGGTATCCCAGCGGCCGAGTAGCGTGGCAAGGTCGAAGCGAAAGCCGTCGACGCCGATGTCACACGCCCAGTACCTCAGCGCCGCATGGAAGAGCCCAATGACCGCCGGCTGGCTGGGGTCGAGTGTATTTCCGCATCCCGATTCATTGACATAGCGCGCCGGGCAGCCCTGCTGGAGGCGGTAATAGGAAGCATTGTCCAGGCCGCGCAAGCTGAGCGTCGGGCCCTCGGCGCCGGCCTCGGCCGTATGGTTGAGTACCACGTCGATGACGACTTCGAGGCCGGCCGCGTGAAGGCGGTCAATCGTTTCGACCATCTCGCGCGCGTCCCCCGTGGCCAGATAAGGCGCGTGGATGGCCAACGGCGCAATCGGGTTGTAGCCCCAGTAGTCCGTCAAGCCGCGCCCGGCCACTTCCTGCTCGTCCAGGAATGCGGCCATTGGCATCCATTCCAGTGTCGTCACGCCCAGCGCCTGCCAGTACGCGATGAGGTTTTCGTCAGAGAGGGCGGCTACCGTGCCGCGTAGTGCCTCGGGAATACCGGGATGGCGCATGGTGTAGCCCTTCACGTGCATCTCGTAAAGCACGGTGTCGATCCACGGCGTGCGCGGCCGGGCAGGGCGCAGTCGTGGCCCTGGCAGCGGTGCGGTCACTACGCTGCGTGGCACGAAGGGTGCGCTATCGCGGTCGTCCGCTCCCTCCCCGATGCCGTGCGGCCCATGCGCGTACCCGAAGACTGCATCGTCCCACCGGTAAGTCCCATATAATGCCTTGGCGTAGGGATCGATGAGCAACTTAGAGGGGTTGAAACGATGGCCGTGCTCGGGCGCATACGGGCCATGGACACGCAGGCCATAGAGCAGCCCGGGCTGCGCGCCCGGCAGGTAGCCGTGCCAGATATCGCCATCGCGCGCCGGCAGGGGCAGGCGTGCGATCTCCACCGTGCCCCCTTCATCGAACAGGCACCACTCCACCCGTTCCGCATTGCGTGAGTACACGGACAGGTTCACGCCGTCGCCATCCCAGGTGGTGCCCAAGGGTTGCGGTGTGCCGGCGGTAAGAACGAAGGCTGCCACGCAAGCCGTGCCATCGCGGGGAGTGAGACGGCATGAGACCAGCACGTGGGAGCAGCGTGCTTGATCCTGGTCAACGCGCGTGCCGCGGGGTGGTACATCGTGGCGATTGCCGCCCTTGGTCGGGAGCGTCGTCCCATGCACCGTGTCCTTCCACGCGCGCTCCCTAACGAGCTCACGGGCTTGACCGACCTGGCGCTCGACCTTCGCTGGACGTGGAACCACGCAGTGGACGGTCTCTGGCGGCAGCTTGATCCGGAATTGTGGGATGCCACTCACAATCCCTGGGTGGTGTTGCAGAACGTTACGCAGGCACGCCTGGATGCCTTGCGCGACGATGGCGCATTCCTTGAACGGCTGCGGACGGCCACGCGCGAACGTGCCGACTACCTGGCGAGGCACGGCTTGTGCGAGCGGGACTGGCCTCGCGACATGGATGCCGGGGTCGCCTTCTTCAGCATGGAATTCGGGTTGAGCGAAGCGCTGCCGCTTTATGCGGGTGGACTAGGCGTCCTCGCTGGCGATTACCTGAAAACGGCGAGTGATCTCGGCGTGCCGGCGGTGGGTGTCGGCTTGCTCTACCAGGAGGGCTACTTCCGGCAGACGCTTGATGCATTGGGTGACCAACGCGAAGCCTACCCATATAACGACCCGATCGGCCTTCCCATACAGCCTTCGGCTGGGCCCGACGGCGCCTGGCGCGAAATATCGGTGCCGCTTCCCGGCCGGCTGCTGCGGTTGCGTGTGTGGGAAGCGCGCGTGGGTCGCACCCTCCTGTACCTGCTCGATAGCAACCATATACTCAACGAAGCCGTCGACCGGGGCATCACTGCCAAGCTGTACGGCGGTGGTGTGGAGACGCGTCTCCTGCAGGAAATCGTCCTGGGCATCGGTGGCTGGCGCCTCTTAGCCGTGCTGGGGAAGCAAAACGCCGTGGCTCACCTCAACGAGGGTCACGCGGCGCTGGTCGTGCTCGAGCGCGCACGCCATTACATGCATGAGCGAAACGTATCGTTCATGGAAGCGCTGTGGGCCACCCGGGCAGGCAACGTATTCACTACGCACACGCCGGTAGCCGCGGGTTTCGATGCGTTCCCTGCATCGCTCGTACGGAAGTACGCACAGGGTCTGCTCGCTGACTGCGGCCTTTCCCTGGACAGCCTGCTTGCACTGGGGCGGCTTGATGCACTAGCCGACGAAGAGCCTTTCAACATGACCTACCTCGCCTTGCGCGGCTGTGCGCAGGCCACCGCGGTCAGCCGGCTGCACGGCGAGGTGAGCCGCCGGCTCTTTTCAGGACTCTACCCCCGCTGGCCGCTCGCCGATGTGCCCGTGCGTCACGTCACCAATGGGGTGCATGTGCCTTCCTGGGATTCGGCTCCAGCCGATGCGTTGTGGACGGCAACCTGCGGGAAAGGCCCGTGGCGTGGCGACCTTAGCTGCCTCGAAGCGGCCTTGGCGGCATGCGACGATATGACACTGTGGAAACTTGCGGCGGTGCAGCGGGCTGATCTCGTCCGCTTCGCGCGCGAACGACTGGCGCGACCGTGCCTGGATCCCGACGTGCTGACAGTGGGTATCGCCCGGCGCTTCGCGAGCTACAAGCGCATGGACCTGTTGCTTCATGATCCAGCGCGCCTGGTCGCACTGCTGACCCACCCAACGCATCCAGTACAGCTGATTATCGCCGGAAAAGCACACCCGGATGATGCCGCCGGCAAGCGTCAGGTACGGGCCTGGGCGGAGTTCACTCGGCGCCCCGATGTGCTCGGCCGCGCCGTCTTCCTCGAGGACTACGACCTGGCGCTGGCGCAGCGCATCGTGCAGGGCGTGGATGCGTGGGTGAACACCCCGCGTGTGCGGTGCGAGGCGTGCGGGACTAGCGGAATGAAGGTACTCGTGAACGGTGGCTTGAACGTATCGACCCTGGATGGATGGTGGGCCGAGGCGTATGACCCCACTTGTGGCTGGGCCATTGAAAGCGGGGCAGGTGATGCAGAGGATGCGGCGTGCCTGTACACGTTGCTCGAGGAGGAGATCGTACCGTGCTTCTATGAGCGTGACTCGCATGGCGTGCCTTCCGATTGGGTACGACGCATGCGAAGCAGCATGTCGCGGCTGACGTCACGGTTCAGCAGCAACCGCATGCTGCGTGACTACCTTAAGTATTTCTACGTGCCCGCGGCGCACGCCTTGCGACGACGCGTGCCGCCGAACGACCTGGCCGAATGGGCGCGCCACGTGAGTGAGCACTGGCACGAGGTGCGCATGGGGGATGTCGAGGTCGTTCTAGAGGATGAGTCGTGGCGGTTCCGCGCTCAGGTATACCTCGGAGATATCGAGATGCGTTGGGCCAGGGTGGAGTTGTATGCGGATGAACACGACGGCTTCCCACGACAGTGCGTCCCCATGCAGGGCGGCGGTCCGATCGGTGGCGCGAATGGCGGTTACGAATTCACGGCCGTGCTCCAGGCCATCCGTCCCGCTGAACACTACACCGTGCGCGCACGGCCATGGCATGAGGATGCCTTCCTCCCTGCCGAATTGCCCTTGATCAGCTGGCAGCATTGAAGCATGCCAACTGCCGCGCCACATGCCACCGGGTCATGATTTACGCCGTGCCTGCCTTGTAAAGGCCGAACTGCCCGCTGGCGGCGAGACACCTTCCAGGACGGCCAGTGCGTAGCCTGCATCGAAGCCATGGGACGAACCGTGTACCGACACTTGGCCACCCCTGCGTCACTGTGCCGAGGGTCAACCAACCGACAGCCGACAGACCGCATGCCTCTCCTGACCAATGGGCGTGATTCATATCAAATCGCTCGCGCCGCGGCGCCGTAACATCCGCGCCATGGGAGGGTGCAGCCATGGTTACTGATAGCACAAATGTGTTCCGTGAGCGCTCCACCCATCACCGCTTTCGGCAACTCCTGGGCGATTGCCAGTCTCGCCCTGCGGTATCTATGGGAATCATCTACCCGTGCGACCGACCATCGCTACATGGGGCGCTCGAGGCGGCGGCCCTCGGACTGATCGATCCCACCTTGTTCGGACCTGCGGACCGCCTTAACGAGGTGGCGGCCGAACTCGGGCGGTCACTTGAAGGCATCGCCATCCATCCCTCACCGACCGCCGCCAGCGCCGTCATGGATGCCGCCAGCGCGGCGGCCAACGGGAAGGTACGAGCGCTGATGAAAGGCGATCTGCATACGGCTGAGATGATGCACTTATTGCTCAGCCGGCCAGCCCATATGCGGACCGGAAAGCGGATGTCGCATGCGTTTGCCATCGACGTCCCCGGATACGCCCATCCACTGATCATCAGTGACGGTGCGCTGAGCGTGCGGCCCAGCCTGGAAGAGAAGCGCGCCATCTGCCAGAACGCGATTGAGCTGGCTGTTGCCATTGGCATTCACCACCCCAGGGTCGCCATCCTTGCCGCCGTTGAAACAGTGCACGCTTCGATGCCGGCGACGGTGGAGGCTGCCGCGCTGGGCAAGATGGCCGAGCGCGGCCAGATCAGCGGTGCGGCAGTCGATGGCCCGTTAGCATTGGATGCGGCCATCAGCCCAGCGGCAGCCGAGAAGAAACGGCTAGCCCCAACGGTTGCCGGCCGGGCCAATGTTCTGATCGTGCCGGACCTCGAGGCAGGCAACCTGCTGGCGAAGGAGCTTGTGCTCCTGGCCGATGGCATCGCGGCCGGCGTTGTCATTGGGGGAGCGGTTCCCATCGCGCTCACCAGCCGCTCTGACGGTGCCGCGGCTCGCGTCGCGTCCGCTGCGCTCGCGGTGCTGCTCGCCACGCAGGTCGCGGCTTCCACTGGTCCGCAATGTTGAGCCTTCGCTCGCTCCGGTAGCGGATGCAAGCACTTGATCGGCATCGGGGGTAGGGCGAGACAGATGTCCGTTTCGCCCCTCGCATGTCCCGCTTGCCACGCAAAGAACCAGCGACGCCGTGGGCGCGGCTACACTCTCCCCGATGACCATGCGCCCCAGCCAGCCAGCGGTAGGCGTCCACTCCGGCCACGGGGTGACGCTCTCTCCCAAGACCATCCCCACGTTCTGGGCGCTGTGGGGCGGGTTCTGGCTGCTCATGATCAGCGTGTCCATCGGAAACGAGCTGCACGACCCGCTCACCCGGTGGTGGGAGCCGGTCCTTTGGGAGGGGAGTTCCGCGTTGGTCTCGACAGGGTGGACGTTGCTTGCCGTGCGGGAACGAGGCCGCTATGCGCAGCACCTGGGGCGACCCCTGACATGGTTCGGGTGTTACTTGCGATGGTTGCCGCTGGTCTTCATCAGCTGGATCGCCTTGGTATACGCGATCCGGCTTGGTGTCTACGCCATGGCGGACCGTAGCTATGACCACCCGGGCTGGGGCTTCGTCATTGTCTACGAGAGCCTCAAGCTGACGTACTTCTCCGGGCTTTGGCTCGGCGTGCTGTTTGGAATCGAGTCTTTCGGGCAATGGCAGATCCAGTGGCGCCACTTGTTGCAGACGCAGCGGGCGTTGGCGGAATCACAGCTTGCCCGCCTACAGGGGCAGATTCGGCCGCACTTCCTGTTCAATGCGCTCAACACTGTTTCCGCCTTGATGCATACCGACGTGGAGCGTGCCGACCGGCTGGTCGCCGGGCTCGGTGACCTGCTGCGCATCAGTCTCCGGTCCAACGAGCATGAGATGACTCCGCTTGCAGACGAACTGCGCATGCTCGAGCTCTATGCGGGCATCATGCTCGAGCGGTTCCGGGATCGTGTGATGCTGGAGTGGCGGGTCGACCGAACCCTGCTCGAGACGCCAGTTCCTTCGCTGCTGTTGCAGCCCCTGCTGGAGAACGCATTCAAGCACGGGGTCGAGCCCAGGGTGGACCATGTGCGCATCGTGGTCAGCGTCAGGCATGAGGCCAGCTCGCTGCAGGTCGTCATCCGCAACTCGGGTTCCAGATTGGCGCCGCAGCAGCGCGATGGCGTCGGCCTGCGCAACTGCCGCGAGCGGTTGAGCATCATCTATGGCAGCGCGGCATCCCTGCGGGTCGACAACGATGACGACGGTGTGGCTGCACGCATCGCGATACCGATGGGGGACGCCGCGCCGTGATCCGCGTGGTAATCGCCGACGACGAGGCACCTGCCCGCGAGAAGCTCCGGCACTGGCTCTCCGAGCAGGGGGACATGACCGTGGTGGGATCGGCAGAAGACGGCTTTTCTGCGTCGCAGTGCATCGATCGCTGCCAGCCGGACGTGGCCTTTCTCGATATCCAGATGCCGACCCTGTCAGGGCTCCAGGTCGCCGCACAGCTCGAGCCGTCGAGCGCGCCGCTCGTCGTCTTCGTGACGGCGTTCGACGAGCATGCGGTGAAGGCATTCGACCTCAATGCCGTCGACTACCTGCTGAAGCCCTACGACCGGGAGCGCCTCGCACGGACGCTGCAGCGCGTGAGGGAAAGGATCCGGACGCATCAGTCCGGCGCTGCTGCGGTGGCGATCGGACGTGAGCGCTCTCCGGCCTGCGATCGCCTGCTGGTGCCGGATGGTGAACGACTGGAGCTGATCGATGCGGCCTCGGTCGAATGGCTGCAGGCCGACGACAACTACGTTCACGTGCACACGGCGGTGCGTACCTACCTGATCAGAAGGACACTGCAGGACCTGCTGTCCCAATTGGGTGGACAGCGCTTTGTGCGGATACACAAGTCGACAGCCGTCAACCTCGGCTCGATCGTCTCGCTCACGCCGCTCTTCAAGGGTGACCACGAGATTCACCTGCACAACGGTCGCGTCCTCCGTCTCAGCCGTCGATATCGCGAAGCCTTGTTCGCCCGCTTGGGGCGGTAACGTCCACCTTGCCACGCCTGCGTCTCCTTTCGCCCCCGTTCCGTCGCGTGCTTGGCGGCGAAAGCTCAATCTCGCCCAATCACGGAAGGTCCGGGAGAGAAAAAGAGATGTTCGGCTACTACCTCGATCTCGCGCTGCACAGCCTCGGGCGAAACAGAGCGCTTACCGCATTGATGGTGGCGGCGATTGCGCTGGGCATAGGCGCCAGCATGACCACGTTGACGGTATTGCACGTGCTTTCAGGCGACCCTTTGCCGGGCGCGAGCAGCACGCTGTACGCGCCGCAACTCGACCCGCGCGATATGCAAGGGTACCAACCCCAGGCCGAGCCGCCGGGCCAGGTCACCTGGATCGATGGCATGAATCTGTTGCAGGCGAAGCGGGCGGATCAACAGGCCTTGATGACGGGCGGATCGGTAGCCATCCAGCCCGCGCAGTCGGCACTCCACCCGTTCTACGAGCCTGCTCGGTACACGACTGCCGACTTCTTCTCCATGTTCCGCGTGCCGTTCAGGTATGGACAAGCGTGGGGTGCATCCGAGGATGCAGCCAGCGCGGCGGTCGCCGTGATCAGCAGCAGACTCAACGACAGGTTGTTCGGGGGTAGGGACAGCCGCGGTCGCATGATCCGCCTTTATGGGCATCCGCTTCGCATCATCGGCGTGCTGGGAGACTGGCGTCCGAACCCGCACTTCTATGATCTCAACGTCACGAACTACGGCAGCCATGAGGGTGTCTACCTGCCGCTGTCCACCTCGCAGGATCTGCACCTCGCGCACCTCGGCGGCGCCGATTGCTGGGGCAACGGCGGGGCCGATGCCACCCCGGCGGCGCCTTGCGTGTGGCTGCAGTTCTGGGTGCAGCTGCACACGCAAGGGCAGGTGGCCGCTTACCGGCAGTTCCTCGTCCATTACTCGGAGGAGCAGCGGTCGCTCGGCCGTTTCCAGCGCCCACCCAATACACGATTGCGCGACCTGATGCAGTGGCTGGATTACCGGCAGGTCGTGCCGGGTGATGTCCAGCTGCAAACCTGGCTGGCGCTGGGTTTCCTGCTCGTTTGCCTGGTCAACACGGTGGGGCTGATGCTTGCCAAGTTCCTGCGTCGCGCACCCGAACTGGGGGTGCGGCGTGCCCTGGGCGCATCGCGGCAGGCGCTATTTGTCCAATTGCTGGTGGAATCCGGCGTGGTCGGCCTGGCCGGTGGCCTGGGCGGCCTGCTGCTGGCCTGCCTTGGCCTGTGGATGGTGCGCCGGCAGCCGGCGGATTACGCACCGCTCGCACACCTGGATGGCGCGATGCTACTCCTGACATTTCTGTTGGCGGTCGGCGCCAGTCTCCTGGCCGGTGTGCTGCCCGCATGGCGTGCCTCTCGCGTCAGTCCCGGCCTGCAATTGAAGGGGCATTGACATGGAAATCCGCCCGATTCTCTCCACGCTGCTGCGGCACAAGATCACGGCACTACTGCTGATCGTTCAGATTGCGCTGACCTGCGCGATCGTTTGTAACGCGGTATTCCTGATCCGCCAGCGTCTGCAGCGCATGGATATCCCCAGCGGCATCGCCGAGCACCAACTCCTGCAGATCCAGTTTGCTTACGTGGGCGATCGCCCGGATGCCTACGCGCAGGCACAAGCCGATCTGGCCACGTTGCGGCAGATCGCCGGGGTGCAGGCCGTGGCGCTGGCAAACCAGCTGCCTCTCAGTGGCTACGCCATGTCCAATAGTGGCATCAAGCTGCGCCCCAATCAGCAGCACGACTCGCTGGAGGTGGCCAGCTACTACGGACAGAACCTGTTGGCTACGTTGGGGGTTCGACTGCAGTCGGGACGCGACTTCCGATCCGACGAGCTGCTCGATCTCAAGTCCGTCTTGCCCGCACTGCATGCAAGCGACATGACGCGTCTGCCGCACGCGGTGATCGTGTCCCAAGCCGTCGCTGCACGCTTGTGGCCTGGTCAGAGCGCACTGGGCAAGACGATCTACGTCGGCGACGACATCCCATTGCAGGTGATCGGCGTGAGTGGTCCGTTGGCGCGCCCTGACGATCTGCAGAACGGCCCCCAATACAGCATCGTTTACCCGATACGCCTGACAGCGACGGAGGGCGGCAGCTATCTGATCCGTACCGCATCGCGAGACCGCGAGCAGGTGCTGATATCCGCATTGACGGCCCTCGAGGGTCTCGACCCGAATCGCATCGTGCTCGAGAAGCGCACTTACGACGATGTACGCCAAAGCTTCTTCGAGCGGGACCGTGCCATGACGGGCATGCTCGCAGGAGTCATCGCGGCAATGCTCGCCATCACCGCTTTGGGAATCGCGGGGCTCGCCAGCTTCTGGGTGTCACAACGCCGCCGAACCATCGGCGTGCGCCGCGCCCTCGGGGCTACGCGTGGCGACATCCTTCGATATTTCCAGACCGAGAATTTCCTGCTGGCGACCATCGGCATCGCACTGGGGATGGGGTTGGCCTATGGCATGAACCTGCTCCTCATGCAGCATTACGAACTGCCGCGGCTGCCGTCGACCTATCTCCCCGTCGGCGCGATCGCACTCTGGTTAATCGGCCAGCTCGCGGTGTTGGGGCCCGCGCTTCGTGCTGCTGCCGTACCGCCGGTCGTGGCGACCCGAGATGGCTGAGCACGGGAAAGGCACACGTCGAGCTGAGATGCAGTGTCCCAAGGGGCATGCGATGGGCATGCCACGGACGCGATGATCTAATGCCTGAAGGTGCAGGGCGCCGCAGCAGGACGAACTGGTGATTGGCCAGCGGGCGTTGGTCGCGCGCATGGAGGCCCTGGGCGCCGACCGCGCCGCACTGGCCAAGGAGCGTGAGATCTTGGCTCGGGAGGAACTTCAGCGTCAGCGTCTGATCGATCATCTCACCGAGCAGGTGCGAAGCGCCGACTTCGCCAATCAGGGCCTGACCGCGACGCTCGAGGCGACTAGGCAGCGGGTGGCGGCGGACGATGCGGAACTGGCCCGATGGCGAGCCGTCGCCGACGGCCCCCAGGGGGCCCTGGACCAGCTGACGGAGACCCACGCCAAAATGCGCGACGAGCTCGGTCAGGCCCAGGCAACCCTCGCGGCTACACACGAGCGCGTCGCTCTGCTGCAGGCTGAGCTTGCCAATGAGCGAGAGCGGCTCGACGCGGAACGCACAACGACGGCCGCCACAGCTCAGCAGCGAGAAGTGGACCTCGCGGATGCGCGCGCGTTGCGCGATCAGCGAACGAGCGAGGTGGCCGGGTTGCGCGAGCGCCTTGGGAGTGCAGAACAGGAACTTGCCGTGCTGCGCACGGAGAACGACCGACTTGCCGGACTGGAAGCCACGGCCTGGACCCAGGGCACATTGGCGGCGCAGCTGACTGGTCAGCTGCGCGCCGTCACAGCGGAATGCGAGCGGCTGCGTGCGGCAGTGGCGCCGAGCACTGACGCGAGCTAACGAAGAGGCGGGCGCCCACGGAAGGGCGCCTGCGCTAGAACCCGGATCGGGCCGGTGCGTTACATGCTGACGCCATATTGCCAACTTCAGGACCAGCACGAACACGTCAAGCCGATGCCTACCGAGGCCAAGGCTACCGCGCCGCTAGCGAATGCATGATGATTGACAGCCATACACCCGCCGCCGCCGTGACGGACGACGTCGCGCCACCACCAGGGACGCCCCATGAATCCGCTTTATTCGCTGGCGCTCGAGCAAAGCAGCTGGTTCCGCATCTTCTCCCCGGACAACCTCCGCGCCTACGCGCACGCGGCGATAGATCTATATGACGCCCTGCTCGAGCGCGAGAGGGAAGGCTATACCACGCTGGTTTTCCCCAGCCGGGGCACGAGCCCTTTTAAGCATTTGTTGCACGACATTCACCATTCGCCGTTCTATGACAGACACGACCGGCTTGAAGACCAAATTCGACATCGCTTGAACGAGCCGTTTGCTTCACGGACGATCGAGCTGCCGTTTACGGCAGATCCGCCCGAACACCGGTCGAATGATTCCGGCGATATTCGCGACTTTTGGGTCCGCGTTTTGCGCGCCATGCTTACGCAGGACGCCTCGTCCAGCGAGCTTCGCTACTACCAGTTTACCCTCGAGCACCTGTTCGGCTTCAACCGCGGCTTGGGAAGCCCCCTCCATCCAGCCACCCCAAAGTTCGTCTTTGTCGACACTGTCGTGTCCGGTCGGGCGGTCTGTGAAATCGCGAACGCCTTCGAGAGGCACGGCATGGAGGACTTCTTCCTGGTGCTTCTCGTGGACTGCAATGGAGCAAAATTGGGGGCCAACTACAAGCCGCGATTGCAAGCGCTTGAGTGCGCGGGGAAGGCGAAGCTTATTTATGTGCCTGACCTTTTCACTGAAGACCGTGGGCCGGCCATGACTGGAACTTGGTGCCTCAGCTCTCCCCAGCTAATTGAACGTGCAGGCGATATGCTGCAACCGGGAACGGGACGGCTCGTAGGTACGGCGATCTCGTTTTTGCGCGTAAGCAATGGGATCGACAACGAGCACACCACGATGATTAACGCTGCGTTGCACATCGCACTGCGCACGGCTGTGCAGCTGAACCTTGAAACCAAAGACGATCTAAAACCAATGTGGACAAGGATCCTCGATGCACAGTGTCGCGAGCTTGCCACGAAAGCGATCGCGAAAGATTGCGCCGGCCAAAGCGTACTGGACGAAGTAGAAACCGAGCGGATTGCGCGCCTGGCCATCCAGAGCGGTAAGTCGATCGGCCTGGATCGAAACCCGCTGCAGCTCGACGTAATCGACGTCGAAGCATCTAGCTCGCATGTCGTGCGACTGTCTTTTGACGAACGTGCGGTTGATCGGTTGCTCGCCGACTTCAAGGCGCACAGGAAGCCCCCCCATTGGTCTACGCATCCGTAGCGGTAGCGTGTCACTGATCGCTAACTAGGTAACACCCGCATATGTATTAGGGAGGGCGACCAAGCACCGCGATGTTCCAACAGAGGGCTACGGGTCGCCAAGCCAAATTGCGGTCGCGCCGCCCTTCGGCAAGACCGCAAACTATGACGGCTTCCGGCTGGGCAACGAACACGCCAGCAGGCGCTCGCGCGATCATTTCCTTACCCAAGGGCAAGGAAGCCCCTGCTACCGCCGCCGCTCCCGGGGGCGAGACTGCTCTACAAGGTTCAGCATGCGGCCCGAAAATCCGTCGAAGCGATCACAGCTAGCGAGGTCGCCGCAACCGTTTATCAGGAAGAGATCGCGCTTCTCCACCGATGATTCAGGTATCGGCTTCGGCTGCTCCGCCTCAATCCAGACGCGATCTCGCCCCGTTATCAAATCATGACCTGGCGCGTTGCTCTCGTACGGGCTCCTGGGCGCCCATGGGATCCGTTCGCTACGATAGCCGGGTACGATCCACTCCCAGGGTTGGCTGACGCCGTGAGGCCATTATGGAATTCAGGACGAATCATCATTACGTGCCCGTGTGGTACCAGCGTCGCTTCTTGGCAGCGGGTCAATCGAAATTCCATGTGCTGGACAAGCATCCGGACCCAATTCACACCCCGTCAGGTGTAAAGCATCATAACGCCGTTCGCCGAGCGGGCCCGGCTTCGACATTTTGCCTGGATCATCTGTACACGCTGTTCCAGGGAGAGGCGTACACCGACATCATCGAGAGCCAATTTTTCGCAGACATCGATTTTCACGGGAGCCGCGCAATCGCGTTTTTTGACGACTATCAAATCAAAGACGGCGTGAACGAGGCACTAGGCGCCTTCTCAAAGTACCTTGCCGCGCAGTTCTTTCGCACGCTGAAGGGGCTGCATTTCCTTAGAGTCGTTACCCGCACAACTACCCATCAGCAAGCGCTACAGAGACTCCCCCAGTTATATCGTCAGTTGGAGACCATGTGGCTGGCTTCCGTATGGGAAATCATCTGCGCAGACGAGTGCGAAGAGAAATTCATTGTGAGCGACTGCCCGGTGACCGCGTATAATCGCGAGATCTACCCGGGATCGCGTGAAGTCGCGAATTTAGGTACGCCGTCGCCGGTGCGCGTCGGGACCCAAACGTTCTTTCCCCTCTCGCCAACCCGTTGTCTTGTCATGACTCACTTGCAGTACGTGAGAAATCCCAAGGGGTCACCCGTCCGCCGCATTGAGAATCCACGAGTGTACGAGGATTCACTCTTCGATTTACGAAAGATACAACGCGGCCGTCAAGTCGATGGAGCGTACGTGCAATCGGTAAACTATGTCCTAAAGGTGATGGCGCAGCGGTATATTGCCTCGAGCAATGTGGCTTGGCTTTATCCCGAAAATACCGTCGGCACAACGCCGTGGCCGAGCATTGGAGGTCGCACTTTCCTGATGCCTGATCCACGCCTAGTCCCCTTTACTACGGGCGTCGTCGCCCGGTTCGATGATGGCCGCGGTATGGCGCTCAACGAATACGGCCACCGACAAGCCGACAATGATCGCGCCAAGGCCTTACGTGCCAAGGAGTGGAAGACCTTTCAAGCATCGAAACGAGCCTGGGACGATCGTGATAAGCGAGAGGGACGTCCCCCGCCGGATCTTGTCGCGTGGGAGCGGATGTGACCGTCCATTTTGCATGGCATGCATATCGTCGCCAAATTCAGCGTGAGGGCATGAACCTCGCTGACCGAGGGAAATGTACTTGCGCACATCGTACGGTTACCAGGCAGTCCTACGACTGATCATTCCCTTCGAATAGCGGCAGGCTGTAAGCTCCTTCGACCACGTCGCCGGCATCCTCGGCGACAAGGGCCATCAACTTTAGTGACATCTTTCGTTGGATCACGTCAACCCAAATAACTTCAACGCAGACCCGGTCGCCGGGAAACGCAGCGATTCCATTCTCATTCGACTTGTGAACCAAGCCGACCAGCCCGGTCTGGAATTCTACGAAGTGACCGTGCTGTGTCTTGTTAACTACCGTGACATTGTGCAACGAGCCTCGCGGGAGATCCTTATCCGCACGGAACCAAGGATCGCTGGCTTGCGTTTTTACAACTCTCTGAAGCGCCTCTCTTGCAGAAGCAAAGCCGGTCAAATCCGACAGGAGACTGTCACGCATGATGCTCTCGTGGGGTTTGTTTGCGCGCGTTAGAACCGCGTCCAAATAGTCGACCACTTCAGTCGCATTCTCTACAGCCGTTTTCAAGTGGAGATGCGACCCCATATCTTTGATCCTCTTGACCACGCGCTCGGCCTGAATCCGATCATCGAAGAACGTATCCTCAGCGATCGCCGCGAGGTAATTGACGTTACCAACAAGATCAAGGTGCACATAGCCTGCGGGACCGAGTCGTACTAAGTCTTCATCAACCACACTATCGGTTCTCAAGTGTTCGGCGATGACGCACTGCGCAGCTAGTAGGTAGTTAATTTCACGGTCTACCGCATCCGGGCTTAGACCGTATGGCAATACCGCTATCTTTACGTCGGCCTTGCGGAAATATCCCTCGAGACCTGACGGACCAGCAGTTTTCACGCGATCCGCTAACCAGCGCATGATCAGATATCGGCAGAAGAACGCTGGCGATGGATCCTTGTCGTTAGCAGCGAAAAGATTCTTAATGTACGAGTGGTCGCTGTCGTAGAAGCGACGGTTCATTCTGAGAATGACGGTGGCGACCTGGTGAAATGGAAGTACATGGGTGCCTTCAGATTGCCTTATCTTGAATATCTGATCATCACCGATGTAACCGCTTTTGCAGAAATCAAGAAAGATCTCAAGCGCAAGACGCATGTTCCTTCCTGCTAAGCCGACGATCAGGCGTCGCGCGAAGCGGTCATGTTCGAAGAGCGATTTAAGAATGGACAATAAGTAGAACGCCTGCTCTGACTTCGGATACTCGACGGTAAACCCATTCGGTAATGAATAGTGCAGCTTCTCTGCAGCATCCGAGCTAAGCTCAAGAACGGCGAGCTGGACACGCTTTACTAGTACCTGTTGAAAGAGTGGAGGTTCGATTCTAAACACTAAGTCCTTTAACGCGGTGTCGAGTGGTGGTTGGTCCTTATGGTTGTCGTACGTCTCGTCGCGCAATGGCAAGATGACCAAGCAACGGAACTCCTTCTGTAGCCACTGAGCGGCCTCGAACATTAGAAGTTGCTCGTCACGCGTTTTCTTGTCGCAGTTGTCGAGCACCATCATGCATAGTTTTTGCCGTTCACCGCAGGTGAAACGAACGTGACAATTCGCGGTAAGGTGCCGATCGGCCGTGAGTCGCTGCAGCTCTTCGGCCAATTTGATGTCGTACACCGCAGTGTCCCCGGCGTAGAGCTTTCCTACGCCTTTTGAGAACCGCGATAGTTCTGTGCCGTACAGTCTTCGCATAACCTCTAGGTCGTCGAAGTCCGTATCAGGGAGGGATGCACGAGTTGCCATAATGATTTCCTCCCGCAACCACGTATAAATTTCATTCGCGGAAACCGGAGCTACATTCATATTTAGGCGACACCACACTATTGCCGAACGGAGTTCTGACGGTAGAGCAACCTCCTGGAGGTAGTCTATGAATGTCGATTTTCCCGATCCAACACTGCCGATCAGTAGCAGCACCTTGTGCTCCAAAATCTTTGGCTGCCTGAGTTTTTGAATAACTTCTTCGGGTTTCGACGTATCTTCCAACATCGTCGCATGTGTTTCGCTAGGCGGCCGGGCAGCACGAATTACCTTGTCGATGGGTTCGATATAGCGCTCACGGCGTTGCGATGGAACGTAGCCATGCTTCGCAATGTGAGCGCGATCTTCGCGGCTTTCTGGATTGAAGACACTCGCGATCGCTGAGGTGACCGTGGTCCCGAACGAGTTCTGCCCAACCTCTTCATTCTGAAGCGCGACGCCTCCGAGAAGCTTCCGCGGCTTGAAGTAGGCAGCGGCGCGAGAGGCTCGGGCGAGTTTGTCGGCATACTTTGAGATGTTGTGCCACCCTAACTCTTCCGTGAGACGAGCTATCGCTGGCGAGTAGACGCCTAGCTCCGCACATACGGATTTTTCGAGAGGCTCCGTGGAGTCGGTGAATCCGAACCATAGTTCGACACCGTTTGAGGCGACTACATAGCGTGTCGGATTTTCATCATGAGGATAGAGGGCGTTCAACTCGGAAGCGTAGAGACGCGCCTCGCGATACCCATCAGCAAGGTCCTCGGATGGATGTTTCGCCTCGACAACGACAACAGGAATTCCTGAAGTCACAATGAGATAGTCGGGATAGTAGAGCTTTTTCTCGGCCCCTTTTCCAATGGAAAGCCTACGAATATTCGCTTTCGTCTGAATTACCGAAGGCGGAAGCCCCATGCCTGCTGGAGAGGGAGTAACGAGGAGGGGGTAAATAAATTTCTGCTCAACGTCGCTTTCATTGCTCAAGCCGGTAGTAACCCACATGCGCAGCCTCCTCCCTATATTGATCTAATTCAGTTCCGTTTTGAGGCAGTGTCGCGAGCCGGCACCAAGCCTCCAGTTGTACGTCGACATCGTGAAGCATTTCTACACGTATCGCGTCAGCGGTCAATTGGCTCCACGTCGCTCTGCGATCTGTCTGTCGGCTTGAGATCTTTTGCACGCCTGAGATACGCCATCGCATTTTCGCCAGCGCATGACCGTCGCGTGTAATAGGACACCATTCGCTCGGTCTTCCAGCCTCCAGCTTGCTGAATCTGCGTGCTCGTCGCACCGTGCTCGGCGAGGTCGTTGGCGGATCCAATGCGCGCCGAATGGCCGCTAATCGCTGCGGCTCCCTCCAGACCGGCTGCCCGCGCGCGCCGTCGAAAAATGCGGGCAACCTCCTGCGGCAGGAGGGCAGGGAAGGCATCTCCTGTCAGTTTGGGGCGACCACCGATGGGCCGGAAGAGGGGACCTTCCGTGATGCCGGCGACACCTTGCCAGGCACGGACGCGGGCAAGGGTTTCGTGGCTCACGAAGCGGTAGTCGGGGGACTCGCCGTCCTGGTTGGTTCTGGAAAAGGGTACGTGCAGCGCCCAGGTATTGCGTCGCCGATTCAGGTGCAGGTGAGCCATCTCGATCGCCACCAGTTCAGATTCGCGGCAGAGCGTATCGGAGGCTATCGAGAGCAGGGCGGCGTCACGCAGGTCGCGCGGGCTGTCGCCCAGCGTCGCAAGGATCGCGGTGACGCCGGCCATGTCGAGTTCGGCGGCCTGCTTGCGTACATGCCCACCAGTGGTCTTCAGGCGGCGGGTCAGCTTCTTCCATTTCACCGCCCAGTCAGGGTCCTTCGAGGGGCTCGGCAGGCCGGCCGCAATGTGGACCAGGCCCACGGTATAAAGGTAGCGATCCACCGTGGCGCGTTTACGGCCGCGGTCGATGGCGTCGACCAGAAAGGCTTCCAATTGCAGGACGGACGCGGGAAGTGGCGAATGTCCGGCCGTGTCGCACCAGGCCAGGTACTGGGTCCAGTCCGAGCGGACGGCCTTCACCGTCGCCGAGGCGCTGCCGGCGGCGAAGTCAGCTGACCAGCTCGCCAGGCGTGCGATGACCTCGTCAACGGACGTGGCAAGGGCAGCGCGGGATTCACGGACAGCCGCAGCCACACCTGGCACCGAGGACAGTGCGTCAAGCGTCTGCACGATGGGTAGGGAAGGGTGCGTCGGCTTCGGCATGCGTCATTTGCCCCTGTAATCTATCATCTGACCACATAATAGCGAATAACTGCCATTATTCGCTATCATTATATTCGTCATTTATGGCTCTAATTCAGCACTTTATGACACCATAGTACTCGTGGATTAAACCGATCAAACACGCTACCCACTGATCTTGAGGACCACAGATGGAACGCAGTCAAAGCGAACGCATGGTGCGCTTCATTGGCAGCCTGCTGCCGCTATACGACATGGAGTACGGGGTCGACGCGTGCCGCGCACGTCAACTGGCGACGGGCGTTACCCTGGATGTCGTCGACGAAAGCGCCGCGGACGAAGAGCGCGGACTCATTCAATTGCGCCATCCTGGCTCGAGCGAGACCTGGATGGTGGAAGGGCGCATGCTGGCGACCGAGGCTCTGAAGCAGTACGTGGACCTGCTCGGCTTTGGTATGCCGGAGAAGGCCCGGCGCCGGGAATTCCGGCGGATGTGCGACCATTTCGCCTTCAAGACCGGGGCGTACGCTTATATGGAATGGGAGGACGACCAGTCGGAGGCGCTCGTCCTCGCTGGTAAGGTCGTCCGCGCGCTGGGTAAGGAAGTCGCGGTGAGCGGGTTCAAGAGCCTACTTGGCTTGCCGTGATTACCTGTGCCACGCCGTTTTACACCTGCCTCAGCGAAGGGAGCGGCGTCGATGGATAGGCAACTTTTCACCCTCATACGTAACTATATTGATGCCGTGGCGCATGCAACAGCTTTACTAGAAGCCTCGGGCATCTCGCTTCCGACAAGCAATGACGACTGGGCAGCGACGCCAATAGGCCCACGAGGTGAACTTGGCGGTGGCGTTCGTTACCAGAAGCACGGCTATGGCTGCGACGTCCAAGGGAGTGACCGGTCTGTCGATTTTGACTTCGGCGAGAACGGTCAGATCGATGCTTTCGACGAGTGGCGATTGAGGATATTTCTGACGGAGAATCCGCGCTCAATCGGGTTCATGACCGTCGAGCACCTTGGGAATTCGTTTCGTGCCGCGGTGGCTGCGGGCGAAGTCGTCTACTCGAGTCATCACCTGTACTACCTCAAGCGCGCGCCCATTTCCATTTCGTCGTGACGCGTTGGACGCAGACCGTGTACATAGTTGTCGTTCAAATGATCAGGCCGGGCAAACGCGCGCAGATTGGCTCGCTTATTTGGGCGCTCTAGGATGACTGGCATAAAAACTTTGGCGCAGGTCAAAACTGGCATAGGGAACTAGGCGCAGTTGGCCTAGAACTACGGCCGATACGGCCTACCTCTGTTGAACGCACCCAGCGGGGACGCGATAACGCAGGTGGTCAAAATTAAGTCACTGAGGACAGAATTAAGCGGGTCGCGACAGGCTTGCGGCGACCCCTACGACACTACATGTACTACGCATAATGTATATTATGTAAACTTATGGTATGATGTTTCCGGCGGCGTGCCGAGCCCTCTACTGCGCCCCATATGGCGGAGCGAGAAGCAACGTCCTCCCATTTGCAGCAATGCCACGCAAGAACGTGCCCCTGCAGGCGCAGGCACAATCACGCCATCCACCGGACACTGCACGATGTCGCAGCCAACCCCGAATCCGCCACAGACCCCGGCCGCGCTTTCCATCGACGCGATCCTGCATGCCCGACCCCAACTTCCCGTCGCTACGAGCCGGGGCCGGGGCTGGTCCGGTGTGACCCTGGATGTGCACCGCAGCTATTTGAAGGTGACCGAATCGTACGCCCCGCTCGACCACCACATGGTGCACCTCTGCACGTCGGGCGCGGCAAGACTGACCCAGATCCGGGCGGGTGCGGTCGACACCCGGGTCGTTCGGGCCGGCCACACGCTCATCATGCCGGCGGGTTATTCGTCGTCCTGGGACGGCGATGCTGCGCCCTCGGCGCGACTTCGTGTCCCTACTTCCCTCGTGACGCACGCGGCCGACGAGCTCGGCGACGCAGGACCGGTCCGCATGGAGGTGGTCAATGTGTTCGATACATTCGATCCCACCATCGCGCGCCTGGCGCAGGCATTTGTCGCCGAGCTCGACCTCGCGCCTCATCCCTGCCAGCGTCTCATCGTCGACGCTATCTCGAGCGCACTGGCAGCGCATCTCCTCCGGCGATATAACGTCTTCCAGCCAGTCGAGCGACAGCGAACTCGTGGACTAGGCCGAGTCGAGGTGGGCCGCCTGACAGAATACGTCGAAGACAATCTGCACCGATCGATCGGGCTGGCAGAGCTTGCGGCGATCGTCGGCGTCAGTCGCTTCCACTTCTGCCGCTTGTTCAAGCAGACGATGGGCGTTACCGCATTTGCCTTCGTCGAAGAGTGCCGCATCCGTCGCGCCCGCCAGCTCGTAGTCGAGACCGCGTTGTCGCTAGCCGATATCGCCCTCCTCGTGGGATTCTCCGACCAGAGCCATTTTACGCGACGCTTTACCTTCCATGTCGGGACGACGCCGGGAGCCTTCGCACGCGAGTACGGTGCCCGCCGCTCGCGTGGGGCGCGGGCATCCTGAGCGCAACCAGCAGCCATATCGCGCAAGACCGACCCAGCCCGAAACGCGGGCACCGACTACCATACGGGATCCATGGGAGGGAAGCGCGTGCGTACGAAGCGGTTCTCCGAGCAGCAGATCGCCGACGCGCTTGCCGAGCTGGCGAGCGGGCGCGACCCCGAGGTCGTTTGCGCTGACTTGCAGATAACCCGTGAAATATTGGATGCATGGCGAAGCCGTTACGCGGGCGCCGCACTTTCCACCGTACGGCGGCTGCGGGATACGGAGACAGAGCTAGGTGCCCTGAAACGCATGTATGCGGAACTTGCGCTCGAGAACGAGCGGTTGAAGGCGCTGCTTTCGCGAAAACGATAACCTACGGTAAGGAGCGTCGATATGCCGGAGTATCTGTTTACCACCAGGATCGGCGCACGACCCGACGCCATCTTCGATGTATTGATGGATCTGCGTCATTACGGGAACTGGCTTCCTCACTCAGCCGTATTCAAGGGCACGCGTGCGATCTCCGAAGGGCCCATAGCGGAAGGAACGCGGTACACCGAACGCAGCCTGTTCGGCACGCGTGAAGGCATGATCGTAAGACTGCGTCGTCCATTGTGCATCGCTTACCATCAGCCGATGTCGCTCCAGCCCGCTTGGCTGGGACGACTGGACATCGAGGTCACGGATACTCTGACCGACCTGGACGATTCCACCGAGCTCTCCCGTAGGCTTCGGCTAGTTCCTAGTGGCCCCGTGCGATTCGCCGGTCACGCCGTCGGCTGGGCCTTTTCCAGGGAGATCAAACGGGTACATGCACACCTCAAGGCATATGTCGAGCGTGCTTGACGGCAACTTCGCGGCGCCTGCGGAGCAGGCGCATTCTTAGCAAAAGCGCAACGCCGCCCCGCTCCTCGCGTTAAACGCCGCCTGATCGCGCGCCACCGCGTTCCCACGTCGACAGGAGCCGATCAAGCGACACGGGGCCGGCACCGATCGCCATCGCTGCCAAGGCGAGAGCAGCCCAGTACAAATGAAAGTTCGCCCAACCGTCCGGGAAGACAAGCTGGATCACGACCGTCATGCTGAGCAATCCAAGAGCCGCGACTCGCGTGGCCAGTCCGGCAAGCAACAGCAATGGCAGTGCGATCTCTGCACAGGCGACCAGCCAGGCGACCTGATCCGGCCACGGAATGGCGACCTGCGCACCGAACAAGTGGAGTCGGAACTGCTCTTCGAAGAGGTAAGTGGTCGCTGGCGCCAGGTTGAACCAACCATCCCATCGGGTCAAGCCGGAACGCAGGAAGGGCAAGGCTAGTGCGACTCGCACGGCGATCGGCGCAAGAGCAGAACCGATATCAGCAAGTGCCGCATTCCCGCGTGCCAGCCATCCCAAGCGCGAGCGTCGAATGAGTTGATCAGTCACCGGGAGTCTCCGCGTTACGGACGCCTGCATGTGACGCGATGACCATGCGAGCGTCGACCAGCAGGCGTAGATGGAAGACGAGGTCGAAGTCATCGGCTTCCGCGACCGCAAGCGCCGCGGCACTGGTCAGGTCTTCGCCACGCATCAAGGCGGTGAGAAACGTGGCGCCTCCACGTCGAAGCCGGTGGACCTCGACATCGTATTCCGGCCGCACGATCACGCAGCTCTCCGGCCCTTCGTCCAGATCCACTCGTCTCGCTGACGATAAATGGATGTTCGTCTCCCAGATCGATACCACCGGATAAGATGAGCGTACGATCTTTACGGATGGGTGCATTACAAAGCGCGCGAGCGCGTCCCCAGCGATGGCTGTCATGAGCACGAATGGCTCGAGAATCGCTGACTCTTCCGCGTGATAAGCCTCGACCCAGGCCCGCTCCAGCCGCGCGACATCGCCGAGGTACGGAAGCGATTTCGCAGGTGGGAAGTCGTCCACGAAGGCCGGCAAAGAAGCGCCATACTCGGCCATCATGGGTGAACGAGGAACCTCACCGGTGCAATAAGCCGCCGCCATGGCGCGGAAGAACTCGGTGCCGACGAGTCTGGTTGTCACGGGATATGCGTCCTCGAGCGTTATCACCTGCCCCATTACCGCGTTGTTCCGATAAACGCCGAAGCGCCGAGCCGCATTTGCGCGTGGACCAGCGGTGACCCCTGCTGGCACGGGAAGCGAGGGATCGAGCACGGCGTCGCCGAAACGTGATTGCCAGCTATTCTCCAAGCGGGCAATCATGGCCACGCATCCGTCCGTGGCCAAGGGGCGGTTGCTGCCTTGGATCGTTGCATGACGTTCGACCAGAATGTCTGGAGTTGTGCGATGCCTCCCGCTGTGGAACTCCATAGAGTCGAGTCGCAGACGAGCAAGGTCCCATCGAATACGCCAGTCCGCGACTGGAGCATGGCGTCGAAGTCACGCCTGCCTTCGTCACAGAACGGGTTCGGATGTGCCGTCGGCTCGATCTGCTGCTGGACGAGCACATCGAGCCTGTCTCTCGCCCCGCCTATGCGCTCGAGATGTGGGAGGTGCGGATGCGTGTTGAAGCTCTCGACATCCTTTAACAGCCCCCACCGGTCCAATGCCCGCTCGGCGCGGAACGGCCAGGCTGTCCCGTGGTCATCGAGCCGCGGACGCAGGCCGAATCGGTTCTCAACCGGTACGCCCAAGCCGGCAAGTACATCTCGCCCGAAGCCGCCGAAGCGTTGTTGGGGCGGAATCGAGCGATCACCGTGATGGTAAAACTCCGCTTGCTGGCGCCGGTCATGCAGATTCGGAGAAACGCTGGTGGTGTCCCCTATGTCGTGATGAGGGCACACGAAGAGCATGTTGCCCGGCGTCTGTAGGAAGCCGCGGAGAGCGTTCAGCTCAGCCTGCGAGGGGCTCTGCAGCGTTCGAATGGCGTCGAAGCTGATGATTATCAGGGTATCGACTTCGCGCAGGAGCGAATCCGTCAGTTCGGTCGTCCCGAAGTCTTCGCTGACCCGTTCAAGCATTAAGGCTTCTTGGCGGCAGATATCTGTGGCGAGCTGCAGGAAGGCATGGAAGTTAGGCAACTGGATGTGATCGAGAAAACCGTTTATGCCCTGATCGATATCACGTGAGGGCGAGAGATGCTCGAACCGCGGATAGTGGATACGGCGCGCCTCGAACAGCGCTGGGAAGCGGTTGTTGATGTCCCCCAGGGGCGCGTCCTTTTCAACTGGACGGCTCCAGGAAAAATAAAGGCACGCGCGGCGGTCAGGCACGACTGCCCCCAGGGATGCCCGAACGAGCCCAGCCCGCCATCGCGACCGCCGCGATGGCGTCTGCATGCACGGCTTCGGCCACCAGCACGTCCAGCGGGGGAACGTTCGCATCCCATTCGATCATCGATGGACGGGCACCGATGAGTTGGAGTGCTGCCTCGTACAATGCCCATACCGACGGCGCTACGCTGCGATCATGCGTGTCGATGAGCACTGCATCGTCGGTCCCCTCGTGCTCCCGCTGATGGCCGGCGAGATGGAACTCCCCAACCACCCTCGAATTGATCCGGCCGACATATGCGAACGGGTCCGTTTTGTGATTCGCACAGGACACGACGACATTGTTGATGTCCAGCAGGATACCGCATCCCGTCCGGCGGGCTACTTCGTTGATGAAATCTGTTTCGTCGTACGCACTTTCGTCAAAACGGACGTAAGTCGCGGGGTTTTCGAGCAACATCTCGCGTCCGAGATGGCTCTGGAGTTCGTCGACATGTTCGCAGACACGTCGCAACGTATCCGACGTATACGGCAACGGCAGGAGGTCATTCAGAAAGCCCCTCGCATGGGTGGACCAGGCGAGGTGCTCGGAGAACAACGCAGGCTGGTATCGATCCACAAGGGCTTTCAGGCGGTCCAGGTGCTGGCGATCCAGGGGAAGCTGCCCGCCAAGCGATAGGCCGACGCCGTGCACCGAGATGGCATAGCGTTCGCGAATGGCGGTGAGGTACCGGTGGGGAGGTCCACCCGCGCCCATGTAGTTCTCGGCATGCACTTCGAAGAACGGTATGGCGGGCGCGTTCTCGAGGATGGCACGGTAATGCTCAGGCTTCAGCCCCACCCCGCACCAGCCCTCGACTGGCGTGGGACGCGGCGGCGCATGCATAAGTGGGGCAACCGACCGGACAGTCGACACAGGATCGCCTCGAATTCGTGGGAGGCCCGCCCGGCGCGGACCGCCGGACGAGCTTGAACATCAGACCTTCGGGGAGAGACTTCCCGGACCGTTCGGCGTGCTCACCGCAGTGCAGGTGCCCTTCGGAACGAGCTTGAAGGCATTGCCCTGATAGTCCTGCGTGCTCGTGCCGGCGCAGGTGGTGCCCGCACCGGCGTAACAGTCGTTCTGCCCCTTCAGTGCAGTGCCGAAGCACGGCTCCACCTTTCCAGACTTGACCAGCTTCGTATGTTCCGCCTGGATCTGCTTTTGAGCGGGCGTGAAGTCCTCCGCAGCGGCGTTTGCGGAGGCGAAGCTGCCAGCGACGGTTGCGATGGCGCCGGCAACAAGAAGGCTCATGGATCGGCTAGACATGGTTACATCCTCAGTGGATTGAGCGTAGAGGCTCGCAATTGGTTCGGCCCCGTGAAGATGTTGTATCGAACAACAAAGGCTTGATTGCATGCCGTTGCGCGCGATGTCATGTGGTTGCGTCCTGAGAGCGCCTTCGGCGCGGCGAGGATTCGAACTGCTAGCTCGACGAGGAAGTCCCCGGACAAAATCGCCAGACCATCGTCACAGAAGCTCGTCAGCGGTCGGGCGCGCTCGTCCGGGCGAGGTGTTCGTGCTGCAGTTTGCCCCCTGCCTCGCCAGCCGCTCCAACCACAGAAACGAAGCGAACGCGGACGTCGCAGGATGCGATCTCGTCCGTACGATCGTCTCCAGCAGGTCGAGTACCGCGTCCCGGTCTACGAGCCCCATGTCGGCCAGTGCGCATTCCCGCAGCTGCGTCGCCAGCGACGCCGCTTGGCGTGCGATGAGCGGCGGGAGCACGTCGGCGAAGGTCTCCTTCATGTAACCCTTGGGGAAGACGTCGTTACCCAGATGGCTTTCCAGGTAGCGGCGCATCACCTCCCTGCCCTCGCGACTGCTTCTCGGCAACCGATGGCAGAACGCGGCCAGGTGAGGATCGCTCAGGGGGTTGACGGGCCACTGGCCGTGCGCGAACAGGTCGGGCGCGCGGCAGGCCTGTGCCAGAAGCGACGTCACGGGGACCGGGCTATCCGGCGCGTCGAACATCGGGCGGCTGCGTGCCGCCGCTCGCGCGCGGGGCGTCATGATCGCTTCGGCGTGGCCGCGCGCGTCTTTCGACCACTCGGGACCCGTGACCGCGCCGGTCGACACTTCGCCAAGGTACGCGGGAAAGAGTTCGTCGCCGCCGATACCGGTGAACAGGACGTCGCGACCTCGCTCGCGCGCGGACGTCCACAGGGCTTCGCACGCTTCGAGGTAGAAGTCGCGACAGAAGCCGTAGGGCCGCGTCGGCTGTGCGAGGCCGACGTCCGGCGGCCAGTCGGCGATGTCGACGGTGCGGTCGGACAGGTTAAGCCGCTCGGCAATCATCCGGCGGCGGTGCACCTGCGGAGCGCGCACTTGCCCGTCGAGCAGGATGCCCTTGCTGTCGATGCCGGCGTGGTGTCTCGTCAAGGCTGTCGCGACGGTCGCGGAGTCCATGCCGCCGCTGAGTTCGAGCGACGCGCTGCCGTCTCTCCATGGGCGAAGATGCAGCGCGCGTTGCAGGGCCTCGGCGAACGCAGGAAGCGTGTCTTCGCCGTCGTCGGCCGAAGGCACCGCCGCCGGCACGGGTTCCGGGTAGCGGAAGCGCGCCCTCCCCGGTTCCACGTGCAGCGAGGCGCGTTCCGTGAGCATCACCACGCCCGTGTAGAGCTGACGCGCCGCGTAGAGCGTGCGCAGGGCCAGCTGATGGCTTGCGACCTCGAGATCGAGCAACGCGGGCCCGGCGGCGAGGTCGGCGGAGTTCCACGACAGCGAGACACGGTCGTCCAGCACGCGCGCATATATCGGTAGCACGCCGAGGACGCCTGCGCGGACGCGCAAGCGATGGCCGGCCTGGGCGACCTCGATCATCACGTAGTCGAGCGGCCAGAGCAGGCTGGCCTGGTACAGCGCATGGAACCGCGCCTCGTCGACATCCTCGACGGCGATGGCACGCGAGTCGTCATGCGGTGCATCGGAAGCCATGCGCTCGCGCGTCACGAGGAACCATTGCCCCGGTGCGCGAATGCACAACGTCTCGAGCATCGGATGACGGCAAGGAATGATCCTGCTTCCGCCCAGCACGATCGCATCGGCACGGGGCATGGGATCGAACGAGAGGTCGGACAGCGCGATCTCGGCCTTGATCAATGGCGGGGCTCCCTGAAACACAAAGAAAGCCGCCCTCTTCCGAAGGCGGCCTCGACGTGCGTCCTGCAGACGATGGTCCGGGAGACTCAGCCCCAGTCGCCGCCGCTATGGGTGGAGCCGATGCGGCCGATGTCGCCGACGTCGTCGATCTTCGGGGCCCACTTACCCACGGTCATGGTCGGCTGCATCGGCCCTTCCATCTGGACGCCGAAGGGGTTCACGTCGTGCATCACCTGATCGCGCTTTTCCATGGAACGCTCCTGAGGTCATACGCCGCCGGATGCGGCCTTGGGACCGTAGCATGCCCCTCCTCCGCGCGGGGCATCATCCATACGCAAACTCGGCAGGCGTGTGCGCCGTGGCCAGAAGAAGGCTGCCGACGCACCACCTGATTCTTCGCACTCCCGCTCAGGGCAGCATCCGGACCTTGGCCTCGCGTGCGAAATAGCGGCCCATCGCGCCGTCGATGAAGGCCTTGACGTCGGTCGCGGGGATCACGCCTTCGTCGGCGTCGAGCCCTGACGCATCGAACAACGTCCGGCCGCCCTCGTCGAGCGCGATGGCCTTCAGGTGGCCGAAGGCGTCGCGCACGAAGTCCACCGCGGCCGCCTCACGGACGAGCTGATCTGCGCCCTCCTTGCTCAGCAAGACGGCCACGGCGTCGAAGTTGATCGACGGCGTGCCGGCCAGCTGTCCGTCCGCTGCCAGCTTCTTGCCGTCCGACAGCGTCGCGCCACCGACTTTGGGGGCCACAACCTTGGGCGTGGCTCCCGCGCTTTCCACCGCCTTCGTGAGCGCCGAGACGACCTTCGCATCCGAGCCATCGTTGATCAGGATGCCGACCACGCGGCCTTCCAGCGTCTTCTTCATCTTGCCGATGATCTGTAGCGCTGGCGACGGTGGCATGTCGATCGGGGCGACCTTCGCCGGCGGTACCGGCGGCAGATCGTCCATGGCGAGACCGCCCGCGACCCGCTTGGCCAGGTCGTCGTCGATGTGACGAAGATGGCCCACGACCCGCTCACGAACGTGTTGCGTGTCCACCTTGGACAGTTCGAAGACGAGGGCCGACGCGATGTGTGCCTGCTCGTAGGCGGTCTGACTCGTGTAGAAGAGGCGAGCCTGGCTGTAGTGATCCGCGAACGTCTCCGCACGCACCCTGCCCCGCTTGCCAGCCTCCTCGCCGTCGTACGAGCGGAAACCGTGCTTCGCATCTTCCCGAGGCGCATCAGGTTCAAGGGAACTCGGCCCGTACGCCACACGCCCCTTCGGCACCTGGTGTTGCATGTGCCCATCGCGCTGGTGGTTCGCGAACGGGCATTTCGGCGCATTGATCGGTAGCTGGTGGAAATTGGGCGAGCCCAGTCGCGACAGCTGCGTGTCCAGATACGAGAACAGGCGGCCGTGAAGCAGCGGGTCGTTGCTGAAATCCAGTCCGGGCACCAGGTGCGAGGGACAGAACGCCACCTGCTCGGTTTCGGCGAAGAAGTTGTCCGGCCAGCGATCGAGCACCATGCGACCGATGATCTTCAGCGGCACCAGTTCCTCGGGGATGAGCTTGGTGGCGTCGAGGTGGTCGAACGGGAACGCCGCCGCCTCCTCTTCCGTGAACAGTTGGACGCCCAGTTCCCACTCCGGGAAGTTGCCGGCCTGGATCGACTCGAACAGGTCGCGGCGATGGAAGTCCGGATCGGCGCCAGCGAGCTTCACCGCCTCGTCCCACACGGTGGACTGCAGCCCCAGCTTCGGCCGCCAGTGGAACTTCACGAAGGTGCTGTCGCCGCTGCCGTTAACCAGCCGGAACGAATGAACGCCGAAGCCTTCGATCATGCGCAACGAACGCGGAATGGCCCGGTCCGACATGGCCCACATGATCATGTGGAACGCCTCGGGCGTCAGCGAGATAAAGTCCCAGAACGTGTCGTGCGCACTCGCCGCCTGAGGGAATCCGCGGTCGGGTTCCATCTTCACGGCGTGGATGAGGTCGGGAAACTTGATGGCGTCCTGGATGAAGAACACGGGGATGTTGTTGCCGACCAGATCCCAGTTGCCCTCCTTGGTGTAGAGCTTCACGGCGAACCCGCGCACGTCGCGCGGTGTGTCGACCGAACCGGCGCCGCCCGCGACGGTCGAGAAGCGGGTGAAGACGGGCGTGCGCTCGCCGACCTCCGTCAGCACGCGCGCGGTGGTGTACGCCTCGAGCGACTCCGTCAGCTCGAAGAAGCCGTGGGCCGCCGAACCGCGGGCGTGCACGATCCTTTCGGGAATGCGTTCGTGATCGAAGTGCGTGATCTTCTCCCGGAGGATGAAATCCTCGAGGAGCACGGGGCCACGCGGCCCGATCTTCAGGGAGTTCTGATCGTCGCCAACCGTCAGACCCTGGTTGGTCGTCATCGCAGGGTGCGTGCCACCGGCCTGCTGATGGAGTTCGTCACCTTCGCCGCGAACGTCGGTCGTCGTCGCAGGCGTTACCTTCTTGCTCTTCGTTGCCATGGCTGCTCCCCACTCGGTGAACCGCTACGATGAGGGCCGCGACGTATAGGTAAAGTTCATTTGCTTCAGAGATCCGTCACACCGACATCACACCCAGAACGTGCCCATGCCACTGACTCTTCTGATTGCCGACGACCATCCGATGTTTCGCGGGGCGATGCTCCATGCACTGGCCACGTTGCTGGCGGATGGCAGGGCGCTGGAGGCCGGCAGCCATAGCGGCATGGAGGCCGTGCTCGCGAGGGGTGAGCCTGTCGACCTCGTGCTGCTGGACCTGACCATGCCCGGCGCCATGGGATTCTCGTCGCTGCTGTGGCTGCGCGGCGAACACCCCGACATTCCCGTGCTGGTGGTGTCGTCCAACGATCATCCACGCAATGTGCGCCGCGCGGAGCAATTCGGCGCGGCCGGTTTCGTGTCGAAATCGGCGCCTGCGGATGTGCTGCGCGAAGCGGTGCTCACGGTGATGCAAGGCGGAACCGCCTTCATCGGCGCCCGGTCGGAACGCAGCGAGGATGACGCCAGGCTCGCGGCACGCCTGGCGAGCCTCACGCCCCAACAGTTCCGCGTGCTCATGCTCCTGGCCGAGGGGTTGCTCAACAAGCAGATCGCCGCGGAGCTGGGGCTGGCGGAGAACACGGTGAAGATCCATGTCACCGCCGTGCTGTCGAAGCTCGAATGCCGCTCGCGCACGCAGGCCGCGGTGCTGGTGAAGTCACTGGACCTCGACGACGGCGTGGAACGCTCGCACCCAGGCTAGCCGGTTACCATCAGCAATCGCGTCATCACGGCGCGCAGGCGCGCTGGGGCCAGCGGTTTCACGAGGTAGCGCAGTCCGTGCGCCGATGCGCGCTCGACGTCGGCCTGCCGCGGGGATGCCGCCATCAGCACGGTGGGCGGCAAGGCCCCCCAGCGCGCCGCCATGGCTTCACGCAAGGCGTCGCCTTCGCGACCGTCGAGCGGATCGTCCATGAGGATCAGTGCCGGCGCGTGGTCCGTCTCTGCGAAGCGCAAGGCGCCGGGCTCGCTGTCGACGCCCTGCACGTCGCAACCCCAGCCTGCGAGCAGGTCCATGGCCTGGCGACGCGTGAGGGGATCGTTGTCGATGACGAGGACGCGCTTGCCCGCGAAGGGTGAATCGTCATCGTTCGTCACCGTGTGCACGGGCGACGACGCGTCGGCATCGGCCAGGGGCAGCGTGATCGAGAACACACTGCCCTTCCCCTCCCATGAGCGCACGGCCACTGTCGCGCCGAGCAGCCTCGCGATGCGGTCGACGATCGACAGGCCCAGACCCGCGCTGCGCCGGTCGCGATCCACGCCGTTGTCCAGGCGGAGGAACTCCTCGAAGATCGCCCGGGTCTTCGGCTCCGGAATGCCGACACCCGTATCCCATACCTCGATGCGCGCCTGCCCCGCGGCACGGCGCACGCCGAGCACGACGCGCCCGCGCGGCGTGTAATGGATGGCGTTGCTGAGGAAGTTCTGCAGCACCCGGCGAAGCAGCAGCGCATCGCTGCGCACGGTGAGCGACGTGCCCACGTAGGCGAGCGACAGGCCCCGTGTGGATGCGAGCACGGCCGATTGTCGCGCCACGTCGCGCAGCAGGGCATCCAGCGGCACGCTGGTGAATCGCGGCGCCACGGCGCCGCCTTCGAGTCGCGACATGTCGAGCAGGCTGGCCAGCAGCTCGTCCTGCGTGTCGAGCGCGCTGCGCACGCGCTCGGCGAGTTCGCGGCGTTCGGTATCGAGTCCGCTGGACGCGAGGCTGCCGATGAACATGCGCGCGGCGTTCAACGGCTGGAGCAGGTCGTGCACCGCCGCCGCCACGAAGCGCGTTCTCGAGCGATTGGCCTTGTCGGCCTCGGCCTTGGCTTCGATCAGGTCGCGCGTGCGCTCCTCGACGCGGCGCTCCAGCGACGAGGCCAGGCTGCGCAGTTCGCGTGCCGTGGCCTTGTAGGCCGTGATATCCGCATAGCTGGTCACGAAGCCGCCGTCCGGAAGGGGATTGCCGCGGATCTCGAGCGTGGTGCCGTCCGGACGCTCGCGCTCGTACATGTGCGGGCTGCCGGCACGCAGATACTGCAGGCGGCGCTCGATCGCCTCTTCCGTGTCGCCGGGACCGAGCAGTCCGCGGCGCGCGTTGAAACGGAAAAGGTCTTCGATGGGACGCCCGACGCGCATGTACTCGTCCGGAAAACCGAAGATCGCCTGATATCGCGAGTTCCACGCGACGAGGCGCAGCCCCGCGTCGACCACGCTGACGCCCTGGGGAAGGTGCTCGAGATTGCCGCGACCGCCTCCCGCGGCCTCATGGGCCGCGGCCACGATGCTGTCCTGGGCGGAGCGAAGCGCGGATGCGTGGTGCGCGACCATCCGTTCCAGTTCTTCGCGGCTGCGCTGCCGCAAGCGGCTCAGCCGCAGGCGCTGCTGCAGGAACAGGCCCAGCAGCAGCACGGCCAGCCACGCCGCGATGACGGCGAACACCGCATGGCGCGCCGCGACGGTCGCGGGGCCGGCGTCGGCGAGCAGGTGCAGGGTCCACGCTTGCTGCGGCATGGTCAGCGAGCGCCAGATCGTGTCCTCGTCGAGCCCGGGCGAGGTCACCCTGACCCGGAGGATCCCGCGCGCCGATGGTTCCAGCACCTTCCATTCCACTCGTTGCAATGGCCGCATGCCGTATTGGCGCGTGCCCGCGATGGCGGTGGCATCGGCCGTCGAGAGGAGATGCAGCGCGCGGTACACCCACGCCGGCCGATTCGCGAGGAAGACGACACCGTGCGCATCCGAGAGGAACACGACGTCGTCCCCGCGTGCCCAGTCCTCCTGCAAGGCATCCAGCGAGATCTTGAGCACGACCACGCCGATGCGGTGGCCCGTCGCGTCCTCTACCGCCTCCGCGATGAAGTAGCCCGGCACGTTGGTGGAAACGCCCAGCGCGTAGAACATGGCATGGCCGTCGCGCATCGCGTCGCGGAAATACGGCCGGAACGCATAGTCCAGCCCGACGTTGCTCTCCGGGGTGTTCCAGTTGTTCGCGGCCAGGGCGCGGCCGTGGCGATCGAGCAGGGTCAGCGTCGAGGCGCGGACCGCGCCGTTCGCCTGGTCGAGCTTCGCATTGAGGGCGGCGCCGTCGACCGCATCGGGCGGCCCTTCGAGGGCCGTCCGCAGCTCCGGATCGAGCGCGAGCACCCGAGGCAGCACGCGGTACCGGTCGATCAGGCGCTGCACCGCCAGGGCATGGAGGCGGAGGCGGTCGCCGGCCTGCGCGTCGATGGTCAGCAGCGTCCGCTGCCACGCGTACCACCCGCCCAGTGCCGCGCTGCCCGCCACGAGCAGCAGGAGCACGAGGATTCGCAGGGCGCGGGATGAGCGGATCTGGGCCATAGGTGGACGGGCATCGTCGCACGGCCGGAGGGCGACTAGCCGGAATGTGCTATGGGGTTGGGGGCCGTGGCGGGCTACAAAGCATACCCTTGCCCCCAGCCGAACCCGCCATGCACGTGCAGGACACCACCCCGGCCGCGCCGGTCCCCTTCTACCGTCAGACCTATGTACAGGTGCTGGTGGCGATCGCCGCCGGCGCCCTGCTCGGCCACTTCGCGCCCGCCGTCGCCGAGCAGCTGAAGCCGCTTGGCGACGCCTTCATCAAGCTGGTGAAGATGGTGATCGCCCCGGTGATCTTCCTCACCGTGGTCACCGGCATCGCGGGCATGCCGCACCTCAACGCCGTGGGCCGGGTGGTGCTCAAGGCCATGGTCTATTTTCTCGTGTTCTCGACGCTGGCGCTCATCGTCGGCATGGTCGTGGCGAACGTGGTGCAGCCGGGCCGCGGCCTGAACATCGACCCGGCTTCGCTGTCCACCCGCGAGATCGCCGCGTACGCGTCGAAAGCGCACGACATGACGCTCACGCACTTCCTGCTCGACATCATCCCCGACACGGTGGTGGGCGCGTTCACGTCGGGCAACATCCTACAGGTGCTCCTGTTCGCGGTTTTGTTCGGCGTCTCGTTGACGCTGGCCGGCGAGCGGGCCAGGCCGGTGGTGGTCTTTTTCGACGCGTTGACGGCGCCGGTGTTCAAACTGGTGCACCTGCTGATGAAGGCCGCTCCCATCGGTGCGTTCGGCGCCATCGCCTTCACGATCGGCCGCTACGGCATCGGATCGCTGTCTAACCTGATGTACCTGGTCGCCACCTTCTACGCGACCGCGCTCCTGTTCGTGCTCGTCGTCCTCGGCGGCGTCGCACGCGCCACGGGCTTCTCGATCTTCCAGCTGCTGCGTTACCTGAAGGACGAGTTGCTGCTCGTGCTCGGCACGTCGTCATCGGAGGCCGCCCTTCCCTCCCTGATGGAAAAGATGGAACGCGCGGGGTGCGAGAAGTCGGTGGTGGGCCTCGTGGTGCCCACCGGCTATTCGTTCAACCTCGACGGCACCAACATCTACATGACGCTCGCCGCGCTGTTCATCGCGCAAGCGACCAACACGCCGCTGACGCTGGGTGAACAGGTGGCCCTGCTGCTGGTGGCCATGGTGAGTTCGAAGGGCGCGGCCGGCGTGACCGGCGCCGGCTTCGTCACGCTCGCAGCGACGCTTTCCGTGGTGCCGTCGCTGCCGGTGGCAGGCATGGCGCTGATCCTCGGCGTCGACCGCTTCATGAGCGAGTGCCGCTCGCTCACCAACTTCGTGGGCAATGCCGTGGCCACCATCGTGGTCGCGCGCTGGGAGGGCGCGCTCGACCGCGCCGCTCTCGGCGATGCCCTTGCCAATCGTGCCGGGGAGAGCGGCACGCCGTCGATCATCGCCACCCAGGGGAAACAGCCATGACCCTCGTTCGCGCCGCGCTGCTCGCAGCCGTCGTCGCCCTCGCCTGCACCGGTACCGCGGTCGCGGATTCCACCGTGCAACCCGGCAAGCCCGTCTCGTACGACCTGTGGCCGGGCCCGCCGCCGGGCGGTGGTGGCCCAAGCGGTCCCGAACGCGTCGGCCAGACCGGCACCGGCGTGGGCGCGGTGTCCAACGTGAGTAAGCCGCGTATCGAGGTGTACAAGCCGGCCAGCCCGAATGGCGCCGCCGTCGTGATCGTCGGTGGAGGTGGGTACTTCCGTATCGGCATCGGTCACGAAGTGATGCCGACGGCACGCTGGCTCGCCGCGCTCGGCGTCACCCCGGTCGTGCTCTATTACCGCCTGCCCGCCGACCGCTGGCCGGCCGTCGCGCCGTTCCAGGACGCGCAGCGGGCCATCCGCCTCGTCCGGGCGCATGCGCAGGAGCTGGGCATCGATCCGAAGCGCGTGGGCGTGCTCGGATTCTCCGCGGGCGGCAATCTCGCCGGCATCGCGGAGACGCGCTTCGCCGCTGCGTTCTACCCCGCGGTGGACGCCAGCGACACGCTTTCGGCGCGCCCTGACTTCGCCGGACTCATCTACCCCGTCGTCTCGCTGCGGACGCCTTTCGACACGACGCGATCGTTCCGCGAGCTGTCGACGCAGGGCGACGCCGTGCAGGCGTATTCGGTCGAGCTGCACGTCACCCACGACACGCCGCCGACGTTCCTCGCCCAGGCGGCGGACGACCCCATCGCCAATGTCGGGAACAGCCTCGTGATGTTCGACGCCTTGCGCAAGAACGACGTCGACGCCGAACTGCACGTCTTCGACAAGGGTGGCCACGGGTGGGGTCTGGGCGATCCAGGCAGCGCGCCATCGGCATGGCCGCGTCTGTTCGCCGCGTGGGCGCGCCGCCACGGCTTCTTCAGCGCCGTCGACGCCAGCCCGTTCGCGAATCCCGCCGCGTCGACGCCCATCGGATCCGCGCCTGCCGCGTCGCCCGACGACGCTGGCAACGACGACGACAACAACTGAGCGGGGAAACGATCATGACAATCACGTCCCGTCTCTACCCGGCGCTGGCCGCGGTGTTGTTCGCCGGTGCCGCCATGCCTGCCCTGGCCGCGCAGGAAGTCAGCAACGCCGAACTGCTCAGGCTGATCAAGGCGCAGGCCGCCGAGATCAAGGAGCTGAAGCAGCGGCTCTCCGCGGTGGAGGGCCATAACACGCAGGGCGCAATCGCGGCGGAGCACACCGGGACCACCGCTGTCGCGGCAGGCGATGAATCGAGTCGTCGCGACGCCCAGGTCGGCAACGCCATCGCGGACACGCGCGAAAGCGAGATGGCCGTGGCCTTGGCGCGGGGCAACGGTGGTGGGTCGGCGGGTGGCGGCTCCGGCGTGCGTTGGGGCCGCGGTGGCGAAGCAGGCCCCACGTTCCGCAGCGACGATGGCTTCTTCACCTTCAAGCCCGACGGCCGCCTGCTGTTCGATGTGAGCCGCACCTCGGGCTCGAACTTCGAATCGCGCAACATCACCGGTTCGCAGGTCACCAGCGCACGCCTCGGCGGCGAAGGCACCATCGGTGCACTCGGCTACCACGTGGAAGCCGATTTCGCGGACAACGAGGTGGCGCTACGGCAGACCTATCTCACTTACACGACGCAGGTCTTCGGTCAGCGTACGCGGTTCTACCTCGGCAATTTCCTGAAGGACCTCGGCACCGAAGGTTCGTCCGAATCCGCGCGCGTGCCCTTCATGCTGCGCAACGCGGCGACGGCCGTGGGCCAGCCGGTGGTCAGCTACTTCGGCCTGGGCGCCCAGATGCGCATGTGGGGCGACGGCTGGCATGCCAGCCTCTCCATCAGCGGTAATTCGCCGAACAGTTCGACATCGGGGTCGAACACCGACAGCACCACGTACCTCACGCGCGCGCACTGGAATCCCGTCAAGGGTGCCGACGGCTTCCTCCACGTGGGTAGCTGGTACTACTACGAGAAGATCAGCGACGGCGTCACCAGCATCAACAACACGCCGGCCATCGCCGCCGACTACAACGACAACCTCGCGGTCTCGGCCAGTTCGATCGCCAACCCGACGCAGGACCACGGCAAGGGCTTCGAACTGGGCGGCGTCTATCGAAACTTCTGGATGATGAACGAGTACGGCAAGCGCACCATCGATTCCAGGACCGCCGATTCGGTGAGTCGCCACGGCTCGTCGTTCGCGGCGGGCTGGATGATCACCGGCGAGGCGCCCGGGTTCTCGCAGCGCTCGGGAAGCTGGAAGGCCGTCAAGGTGAACGACCCTGTGACTTCGGGTGGATGGGGCGCCTTCGAACTGGCGGGCCGCGTGGACCACTACGATTACGCCGACGCGCCACGCGGCGGCACGGGCAAGAGCTATACGCTGGGCCTGAACTGGTACCTCAACGACTGGTCGCGGCTCATGCTCAACTACGTTCACTGGAACACCGACAACAAGGTGGGCGGCTTCCAGGGCCCGGACGCCGGCAATACGCTGTCCATGCGCGCCCAGGTGGTGTTCTAGGTCGCGGCGTTTCCCGGAATGTCCGGCGACATGAGCGTCTCCGGATCCGAGATCGCCGGTCCCGCCCGCCGACGGCGTCACGCGTGCAGCGACAGGCCCTTGACGGTCTTGTCCACGGCGTTCTTCGGCCCGCGAACCGCGAGGCCCACGAAGTCCATGGCGTCGATGTTTTCCTCCCGGAACGCGCGGCGGTTGTCCGCGTCGTGGCCGGTACGGAACATCGCCGCCACGTACGGCACGATCGCCAGTTCGCGCTCCAGCGCCTTGCGATGCACCTTGCGCAGCGCGTCGACATCGGCGGCGTAGATCATCATCGGCTGGATCAGCATGCGGCCGTACGTCGTGCCGGCGGCGTCGACGTACGGGTCGCCGAGCGCATCCGGCGCCCCGGCCGCGACGCCCGTCGCGAGGAACGCCACCACGTTGAGTTTCTGCCATGTCATCAGGTCGTCGCGCACGACCAGTGCCACCTTGGTATCGAACATCGAACGGTCTCGTCGGCTTCGTTGTCCCCGAGCATCGGTGCGTCGGCGACGGGCCTATAGAACGTTTGTGCAGGCCCGCTGGTAATCGCCGGGCGTGCTGCCGAAGGCGCGGCGGAACCAGCGGCCGAGATGGCTCTGGTCGGCGAATCCCACGGCCGAAGCGACGTCCGCCGGGGCTTCTCCGCGCGCCAGGCGATCGCGCGCGGCGCGCAGACGCAGACTGACCAGGTACGCGTGTGGCGACTGCCCGATGGCGGCCGTGAACTGCCGATGCAGCCGGAAGCGGTCCAGGCCGGCCTCGGTGGCAAGCTCGTCCAGACCGACGTCACTGGCCATGTGCGCATGCAGGTAATCGCGCGCACGCAACGCCGCGCCGCCTTCCGGCGCGGATCGCGACGCTCGATGATCCCAGTGTCCCGACAGGTGGTCCACCATGCGGTGCAGGCTCAGATCGCGCACCAGGCGGCCTTCCGCTCCGGCGATGGCGGCGAAGGCGCGGACGATGGCGTCGCGCAGGCGCTCGTCGTCGCACAGCGTCGCGCGGAAGCGGCCGGCGAACGCCGACGCGGCGGCCGACCCGCGCTCCTCCAGCGTCGTACGTAGCCACGCCTGGGGCACGTAGAGCATGGCGTAGGTGAAGCCACCCTCGTCGATCGCATCCCCGTCGTGCACGGCGCCGGGCTCGATGAGGATCACCCTGCCCCGCGTGCTCGTCAGCGTGGTGCGCTGGCAACGGAAGCGCTGCACGCCTTGCTGCGTCACGCCGATCAGGATCTCGTCATGCGCGTGCGCATCATAGGCATGGCCCTCGAAGTGCGCCTGCACGCTCTCGATGCCGGTCTCGGCGTCGCGACGGAGGTGGAACCAGTCGTTGGTGCTGCGGGAAGCGCGGGGCATGCGCCCAGTATGCACCCGCCGTGCCGGGTGGTCGCAACCCGATGCCTATGCATCCAAAACCGCCGGCCCCGCGTATGACCTTCCAACGGTGGTCGCGTGAGGGGTCTGAGCATGAGGCATGGGTCGAGGGGCACGTCCTGGCTCGGCGTGGCCTTCCTGATGGCGGCCGCTCCGGCGGGAGCCTCGGGGACGACCACGTCCCACTACACCGGGACGGCCTACGCGCCCGGTTCGGGCGCGATCCTCTACAGCGAGGAACACTGGATCGTCGACGAGGGCGCCTCGCGCGAGCGGCTGGTCCTCTACCGCTGCACGGACGGGCGTCCCTTCGCGCGGAAGTACCTGCGCTATGCGAACACACCGTGGTTGCCCGACGTCGACTACGAAGACGGGCGAACCGGTTATCGCGAACGCGTCAGGGTTGACGGCCGCCAGCTGTCGACGACGGTCGTCGACGGCCGCTCCGACAACACCGACACGGCGACTCTGGCGGTGCACCCTGACACCGTCGTCGACGCCGGCTTCGACGATTTCGTGCGCATGCATTGGGACACGATCTCCGCGCCGAAGGGGCTGAGCGCGCGCTTCGTCGTGCCGAGCCACGGGGACGACCTGGGGCTGAACATCCGCCCCGACGGTGCGGACGACCCATCGGCACGGGTGCGCCGCTTCCGCATGGCGCTGGACGGCTGGCTGGGCGCCATCGCACCGAAAGTCACCCTCGTGTATACGGCGGACACCCGGCGACTGGTCGGCTTCGAGGGGCTGAGCAACGTCAGGGGAGACGACGGGAAGACGCAGAAGGTGCGCATCGTCTTCACGCCGGAGGACGATCGACCGCCAGCCTCGCTCGCCCAGGTCGAAGCGGCGCGGCGCCTGCCGCTCGCGGGTCGCTGCACGCGCTGACGCGAGGCGTGGCACGAGCGGCTCGCTGGCTTTACGCCTCTACACGACGCTTTGCCAGGCTTTACGAGCGCCGGTGGGGACGGGGTGTTACATCGAGAGTCGTACCGCGAGACCGCCCGAGCCGCCCATCCCACGACATCGCCGGAGCCACCACCATGCGCGTCAAGCACGTTCTCTGCATCGCCACGAACACCGCCGTCCTGGGGCCTTTCGAGCGGACCGTCGGCTTCTTCTTCCCCGAGATCGCCCATCCCTTCGACGTGCTCGAAGATGCCGGCGTCGCGGTGGAGTTCGCCTCGCCGCTCGGCGGGATCGTCCCGGAAGACGGGTTCGATCCGAAGGACCCGGTGCAGGCGAAGTTTCGCGAGAGCGCCGCGTATCGGCGTCTGCAGAGCAGCCGCAGGTTGTCGGAAGTCGACGTGCTCGACTACGACGCAATCTTCTTCCCCGGCGGTCTTGGCCCCATGGAAGACATCGCGAAGGATCGCTACGTGAAGCGCGCCGTCGTACGGGCGTGGGGCGGCGGCAAGATCGTGTCGGCGGTGTGCCACGGGCCGGTGGCGTTCCTGGGCGCACGTCTGGACGACGGCACGCCTTTCGTGAAAGGCCATAAGCTGACGTCGTTCTCCAAGGCCGAAGAGGACGGTTACGCCGCGCGCGACGTCGCCTTCGATCTCGAGGGTGTGCTTCGGGAAACGGGTGCCGACTACAGCTGCGTCGAGCCCTGGCAGCCGTACCATATCGTCGACGGACGGCTGATCACCGGGCAGAACCCCGCCTCCGGCACCCTCGTCGGCAAGGCGATCGCCGAGGCGCTGGCGAAGGTCGACTGACCGGTCGCTTCCCCTGTCACCGGACGAACCCATGCTCCCTGCCCCGGAATGTTTCCCATGAACCAGACGGCACTGACGACATCGCGGCGAAAGATCCAGGCGGTGCTTACCGCCAGGCCCGGAAGCGAGGGGGCGCTCGGTGAGCTCCTGCGCGGCATGGTGGCCCCGTCGCGCGCCGAGCCGGGCAATCTTCGCTGGGACATCTGGCGCGATCCGGAGCAGCCGGGGCGCTTCGTGCTCGACGAGCTCTACGTCGACGCCGACGCCGTCGCGGCCCATCGCGCGAGCGCGCATTTCGCGCACTATCTGTCCCTCGTCGGGGGCCTGGCGGAGCGGCAGGCCCATCTCGTGGTGCCTTTCGACGTCGCCGGCGACGGTTGACGCCGCCGGATCACCACGGCGGTCAGGCGACGCGAACGAGGTCCATGCCGCCCGCGACGCGCACCGTTTCCCTGACCTGCTCGATGTCGGCGACGAAGCAGTAGCCACGGCCCGCGACGCTCGCGATGTATCGACCGCCGTCCTTGCCGCAACCCAGTGCCTTGCGGAGGTTCGCGATCTGCACGCGCACGTTGGAATCGCCGACCACGAGACCACCCCACGCCTTGGCCATGATCTCGCGTGGCGAGACGATCGCACCGCGACCCTCGACGATGGCGACCAGGGTGTCGAACGCCCGGCTTCCCAGCACGACTTCGGCGCCGTGGCGCAGAAGGCTCCGCCTTGCCGGATCCAGCCGATAGGGTCCGAAGAGGTAGACAGCTTTCATCGTGAACTCCCGGCCCTCGGGCCTCATGAATCGATGAATCCGCGTCGCGACGCGATGGTGACCGCATGCGTCCTGTCCGTCGCACCGAGCTTCGCGAGGATGCTCTTCATGTGCGCCTTCACCGTGTCCTCGGTGATGTAGAGGCAATCGGCGATCAGGCGGTTGGTCATGCCTTCCTTGACCAGCCGCAGGACCGCGAGCTCGCGCACCGTCAGGCATTCCATGCCGCGGTGTGCCGCCAGCGCCTCGCTGACCTCGGGAGCGACGATCTGCCGTCCCACGGCGCAGGCGCGAATGGCCTCGAGGATGTCGTCCCGGCTGGCGGACTTCAGCAGGTACGACGTCGCACCGAGATGCAGCGCCTGGGTGACGCGCGCGTCGCCCGGATACACGGTGAACACGACCACGCCCGTGGACGGATGCCGCCGGCGTATCGTCGTCAACGCCTGGAGACCGTCGACCTTCGGCATCTGCAGGTCCAGCAGCGTCACGTCGGGCGACAGCGCGTCCACCATGGCGATGGCGTCCGAGCCGTCGGCCGCTTCGCCCACCACGAGCATGTCGGGCTCCGGGCCGATGGTCGAACGCAGCCCGTCCCGCATCATCGGGTGGTCGTCGACGATGAGGACCCGGATGGGTCGCGCGTTGCCCACGCTTCGCTCCCTGCGCCATATTCTCTGACTCCATTAGGCGACGCACGGGTGAACGTGCGCAATTACCCGATGGGGTAGACGCGCCAGGCGGGGAACGGGCAATCGTGTCGGCCCGGCTCCGGTATATAACGGCTCCCCCGACACATGGGCCAGGCCGCGAGTGCGCATCGAACGCCTCATTCCAAGCGTTATTCCATGGCTGGCGTGGTGGCTGGTGCCCGTCGCCGTCGCCGCGGCCGGCGTGCCACCCGCCATCGTCCAGCCGGCGCAGTACGTGCACCAGACCTGGACGATCCAGGATGGCGCGCCGCCGGCGATCTGCGCGATCGAACAGGGTCCCGATGGTTACCTATGGCTGGGCACGGGTAGCGGTCTGTATCGATTCGACGGCGTGGAGTTCAGCCGCTACCAGCCCTCGTCGGGACAGCACCTCGTGGCCACGAACCTCACCGCGCTCGCCTTCATGCGCGACGGCGGCTTGTGGATCGGCTCGTACGACGGCGGCGCCACCCATCTGAAGAACGGCACCCTCCGCTCGTGGACCACGCGCGACGGCTTTCCACCGGGATGGGTCTACGGTTTCGCCGAGGGGCTCGACGGCGAGGTGTGGGCGGCGTCGGGACAAGGGCTGGGCCGCTTCGACGGCACGCACTGGCGCACGATCGGACGCGACTGGAACTACCCGGTGGACCGCGCGGACTGGGTGGCCGTGGACCGCGAAGGCACGCTTTGGGTCGCCGCCGTCAACCGGCTGGTCTACCTCCCGCGGGGTGCGAAGCGCTTCGAGTCGACCAACGTCGCGCTGGCCCCCGGAGCAACGATGGCCATCAACGGCGAAGGCACGTTATGGATATCGGACCGCCTGCATGGCACGCGCCCCCTGCCCGGCCTCTCGGCGTCGCATCCGTTGGCCACGGATCCGGATCGCCTCCCCGTCAGCGCCGCGCACGCCGCCGCCCGCATGACGTTCGACCATGGCGGCAGCCTCTGGGCGACGGCGCTGGACAACGCCGCGGTGTTTCGCGTCGCGCGGGAGGCGCTGCCTGGCGCCGGCGAGAACGTCGTCGATGCGACGATCGGCGACAGGTTCGAGGCACCGCTGTCGTTGACGGCCAATACCGCGATCCCCGTCGCCGTCGACCGCGAAGGAACGGTCTGGGTCGGCACCGGGCTGGGCCTCGACAGCTACCATCGCGGACCCGTCGGAACCCTTCGCGACTTCCACCTCGCGCCGAAGGCGCACCTGGGCATCGGCAAGGACGCGGCTGGGCGGCTCTGGCTTTCGGACAGCGACCGCGTCTATCGCCTCGATGGCGAGCGCTTCGCCACGATCGTCGACGGCATCCCGGACACGGTGCTCGGTGTCTTCCACCAGCGGGACGACACCCTCTGGATCATCGGCTTCCACGATCTGTACCGATACGACGGCAGTCGGCTCATCAAGGTGCCCCTGCCCGGCCACCTCTACGCGTCACGGCTCAAGTTCATCGCCTCGGCGCCGGACGGTGCGGTCTGGACGTCGATCGAAGGCCTCGGAGTGCACCGATGGGTCGGTGGCGCGTGGAAGCCGTGGCGACCGCGCAGCGGCGACGTGGAGGCAAGCCCCACCACCGGCGCCGTCGCCGACGACGGCTCGGTATGGCTGGGCTTCGGCGACGGGGCGCTGCTGCACGTCGATCCGTCGGGCGCCGAGCGCGTCTATCGATTCGAGGCCGGTCGCGAGATCGGTCCCGTCAACACGATCGCGTCGACGCGGTCCGGCGTGATCTTCGGCGGTAGCGCGGGGCTGGCGACCCTGCGCAACGGCCAGCTCCGCTCGCTGACCGACCGCGACTTCGCCGCGCTCACCGGCGTCACCGGCATCGCGCAGACGCGCGATGGCGAGGTCTGGGTCAACGCGGGGCGCGGCGTCGTACGCTTCGGCGACGGCGAACTCGGCCGCGCGTTCGACGATGCGGCTTACCGGCCCGCGTTGCGCGTCTTCGACTTCCGCGACGGCATCGCGGGGAGCGCGCGCCAGGGGCAGCCGGTCGGCACGATGGCGCTCGACGATGCCGGACGCCTCTGGTTCCTCACGAACGAGAACGCCTACTGGCTCGACCCGGCCGCGCCCGGTGGCAACCGGCTGCGGCCGCCGGTCTACATCCGCTCGATCGTCGCGAACGAAAAGGCGTTTCCGCTTTCGGCGAGCGTGGACCTCCCTGCCGGCGTGAGCACGCTCGAAATCGGCTACACGGCGCTGAGCCTCACGTCGCCGTCGCGCGTTCGCTTCCGCTACCGGCTGGTCGGCGAGGATGCGGCGTGGATCGATCCGGGCACGCGGCGCAAGGCGTATTACACGAACCTCGGCCCGGGCACCTACCGCTTCGAGGTGATCGGTTCGAACGACCAGGATGTCTGGAACGAGCAAGGCGCGACGGTGTCGCTGTCGATCGCTCCCCACTTCTGGCAGACGTGGTGGTTTCGTGCCGTCGTGGCGCTGCTCCTGCTCGCGCTGGTCGGGCTCGCCTATGTGTCGAGGACGCGCGCCATGGCGCGCGAGATCCGTGTGCAGGCGAGCGTCCGGCACGAAGAGCGCGAGCGCATCGCGCGCGACCTGCACGACACCCTCCTGCAGGCGATCTATGGCATCATCCTTAAGTTCCAGTCCATCGCGGCCAGCCTGCGGGGCGACGACCCGCTCAGGAAGCAGCTCGACGACAGCCTTCGGCTGGCGAGCGATTTCGTCGTCGAAGGTCGCGACCGGGTGCGGGAACTGCGGGCGCGGATCGAATCCACCGGTGAACTGCTGGATGCGATCGGCGAGGTCGCGCGCGTGCTGCGCCAGGCGTCGCCGATTCCGATCGACACGTCCACGCATGTGGCCGACCATGCGATGGATCCCGCCGTCGCCGACGAAGTGCTCTCCATCGTCAGGGAAGCAATGATCAATGCCGTGCGGCACGCTCAGGCGTCGCGCATCGAGGCCTCCCTGACGGCGTCCGAGCGCGGCATCGTCGCGCATGTGCGCGACGACGGACAGGGCATGGCCGCCACCGTGATCGATGGATGCGCGGCAGATGCGGGCCACTGGGGTATCACGGGGATGCGCGAACGCGCGGCGCGCATCGGCGCCCACTTCGACATCGCGTCCTCCCCCAGGGGAACCGACGTGTCGATCGCCGCACCGCTGCGCCTTCCCACGCTGCATGCGCGCGTGCGCGCAGCGGGACGTCGCGTGCCACCTACAAGCACGCACTGACCCAGCGCCACGACGCGAGCACGGCATGCGCGGCGTCGAGGGCCTGCGCCCTGCCTGCTTCCATGTACAGCACGGTCACGACGTGACGTGAACCGTCCAGCGCATGGGTGTATTCGAACGATTGCGCTCGCCGATCGCCAAGGGTCCGTCGCGTCAGCTCCCAACGTTGGCCGGCGACATCGCGCACGGATCGCGACACCGCCCGCCACGTGCCGGTCGCGCGAGCGAGCGAACCGGAGGGAAGCGGGGCCCCATGGTAGGCGGACGCGATGTCGAGCCGGATGCACGCGGCGCCCGGGCAAGGGCCGGCGACGTCGAACGACACGGCGCCGTCGTCGTGGCGCACCGTTCGTGCCGCGGCATCGGGCAGCACCACGCGATAGCAGAACACCGGGTCGACGTACTCTTGGTCCGCATGCGCGACGGTCGCGAGCGCGCACAGAACGATGGGAACCAGGCGGCGAGCGGTCACGGCACGGCGGGCCTCGTTGCGGAAGTCCACGACGTTTTACCGCGTTTGCTGCCGGGACGGCTGTCCCATGTTGCTTGCCAGGGCGCCGGGAGGGTCGTTTTCTCCGAAAACCCCGAGGTTCCGACAAGACGCCCGGACTTCCGGGGTGCCCAATGCCCATGGCCACCGACGTCCCGCCCTGGGGAGTCCTCATGAACAAGCCAATGCGCCCCGCCCTGATCCTGACAGTTGCCCTGCCCGCCGTCGCCATCGCAGTGGCCACGGCCGCCCATGCCCAGGCGGTCCGGCAGGTCAGCCCGGTCGTCACGATCAACGAAGCCGCGCAGACCACGCCGATCACCGCAACACCGCTCAGGGGCCCCCTGACGATGCTATCCGGCTCTGGCGGCAACATCACCGTGCTGAACGGGCCGGACGGGAAACTCCTCGTCGACGCCGGTATCGCCGTGTCCCGCCCCCGCGTCGAGAAGGCGCTGGCGGCCATCAGCGGCGCGCCGCCGAAATACGTCATCGATACGCACTACCACTGGGATCATACCGACGGCAATCCATGGGTCGCGGAACAAGGCGCGACGATCGTCGCCACGCGCGAGACGGCGAAGCGGCTAGCCGTCGACACGCACGTGACGATGTGGGATTACACGTTCAAGGCGATCGCCAGGGACGGGATGCCGACCGAGATCCTCACGGCGGACAAGACGTATCGCTTCGCCGGCCAGACGGTGGAGGTGCGACTGTTGCAGCCATCCCATACGGATACCGATCTCTACGTCGTCTTCAAGGAAGCCAACGTCGCCGCGCTTGGCGACCTGTTCTGGAACGGCGTCTATCCGTTCATCGACAACGAGCACGGCGGCGGTATCGACGGGATGATCCAGGCCGACGACGCGATCCTCGCGCGGCTCGACGACGACGTGATCCTCGTGCCGGGCCACGGCCCCGTGGGAACGAAAAAGCAGTTCAGGGATTTTCGCGACATGCTGGCCGGCATCCGTGACAACGTGGCGGCGCTGAAGAAACAGGGCAAGTCACTCGAGGAAGTCATCGCCGCGAAGCCCACGGCACGCTACGACGCGGTCTACGGAAAGTTCCTCATCACGCCGGACTTCTTCACGCGGATCGTTTACGAGGGCCTGAAATAGTCGCATCCGGTGGAAGGCCCGGTGTCGCCAGGGTGAGCGATCGTACGGAGGCGATGAAGCCGATGGCGATGAGCGCGATGCGAAACGAATCCCACGCTATCCATCGGGTGGTCAGGTGGACCGCCTCGGGCACGCTGACGGACGCCTTACCGGTCGCGATGGAGTACTGCTCGTTGATCATCGGCCAGAAGACCGTTGGCGTGATCGCCCAGATCAGCACGAACGCGACCGCACCCGTGATGAGCCAGTGGCGGAGTGGACGAGGTTGCCGCCACCCGGCGACCAGGGCGCCGAGCATCGCGAGCGCCATGACGGCCGACAAGGGCTGGAAGAATCCGCCAGGCGTCACGGGGTATTTCGACCCATAGGGCAACAACGCGAAGGAACCGGGCGGGGATGCCCCCCAGGCGCCGGCGACCACGACAAGGTCGAAGAGCTTCGCGCCGAGGCCGACGGCCCACGCGAGCGTCGAAGCCCATAGAAGCGCTTGCATGACTCGGGTTCGCGACATCGCATCATTCCCTGCCCAGACACTGGCGGCCGAATAAACGCGCCCCCTGGCTACCCTCGGATGCTAGGAGGTCGCGGTCGGACCGGCAAGCTTCCCAGGTGTCTGGCTGCGAAAGAAGGTCCTTGCTCGGCTAGACGGGGTACTCGACGACTCAGGGACGACGTCACCCGCGCGGCGGGTCATGGCCCTCCCCGATCGTCACGCCTCACCGCCCGCCAGCGCCAGAGGCGAAGCCGTACGACGGTGCCTTCCCCCGGCCGGGACGTGACGGAAAGCGCGGCCCCTAGGACCCTGGCCCGCTCGTGCATGCCGGTCAGTCCCCAATGTCCGTCGCGACTGCCACGCGCAAGGAGCTCGCCGGGGATGCCGCAACCATCGTCCCTGACGTCGACCCGCACGCTGAGCCATCCGTAAGCGACCCGAACGCCGATGCGACCGGCACCGGCGTGCCGGACGGCATTGGCGACCGCCTCGCGCGCGATCCGATAGACCTCGTCCTGCTCCGGCGCATGCCAGGTCACCGGCTCGCCACGCACGTCGACCTCGTAGACGAGCGCCGGAGGCATGTCCAGTTTCATGGGCAAAGCGCGGAGAGCGGTTTCCAGCGTTTCGGGTTCCACCGGATTCCGTCGAAGATCCCGGATGCGGTCCCTGCTTTCGGCCAGCCCGGCGTTGCCCTCCCTGATCGCTCGGGAAAGCGAGTCCGTCGCGGCCTGACCTTCCCCCTTTTCGAGTCGCGCCTTCGCGGCGTCGACCAGGTAAAGCAGCGCCTGCGTGGATTGCAGCAGCGTGTCGTGCAGGTCGCGAGCGATACGCTCGCGCTCCACGACACGAGCGCGATACGTTCGCTGCAGCCCTGCACGCGCGATCTGCACGCGCCAACGCACCAGCCACCATACGAGCAGCAGTGCCACCAGCAGGCCGGTCAGCCCGAACCACCAGGTTTGCCAGAAAGCCGGCGTAACCTCCAGGGTCAGGCCGGTTTCGCGCCCCGACCAGGATGCTGTCCCGTCGTTTGCCATCAGCCGGAATCGATACGTGCCCGGAGAAAGTCTGCTGTAGAGCGCCTCACGACGTCCGCCCGCGTCCTGCCAGTCGCCGTCGAGTCCGTCCAGACGATAGCGAAACCGGGCGCGCTCCGGTTGGCGGAGGAACGGCGCGGTGTAGTCGATCTGCAGGTCCTGGCTACCCGCCGGCACGGTCAGCGACGAGGCGAGCGGCGCGGGCTTCCCGTCGATGCGCAAGGCCAGCACGACGGGGTCGGCGGGCGGTGGCCCGTCGGTGGACATCAGGTGCCGCGGATCGATCCAGTGGACGCCGCGGCTGGTCGCGAACCAGACACGTCCCTCCCCGTCGGCCGCCGCGACCGGCGACGCTCCACTCTGCTCGGTCGCGCCGCGCAAACCGTCCAGCGCACCGAAGCGGTCGAACCCGACCTCGTAGGATGGCTGCGCGCGCCAGCGTGCCATCTCGTCGGCGGGAATTCGAGTGACGCCGGGCCGACCGACGAGCCAGGCCTCCCCGCTCGGCAAGACGACGATACCGGCCGTGCGTTCGAAGGGTTCGCCACCGCGGCCGGTGAGATGCCGAAAGCGCTCGTCGACGCGAACGGAAACGCCCTTCACGCCACCGATCCACAGCTCGCGGTTCCAGGCGCGAAGCACCGCGATGCGACCGACCGCCGGCCCGGCGTCATCGAAGTCATGACGCTTGCCCCTGTCGAAGACCCGGATCGTCTGTCCCGCATCGGACCACATCCGGCCCTGCGCGTCCTCGGTCAGGGCACGCGGCGTGCTCCGTTGTGCCAGCCCGTAGCGGGTGTTCTGGTCCTCCCACGTTCCCGCGTGATAACGCAGCAGGCCGCCATGGACCTTGCTCACCCAGAGCGCGCCTTCCCGATCGCTGGCCAACGTCACGATCCGCCCGCCACCGTCCGCCTCCGGGGGCAACGCGACAGGCTGCAGCCGCGTGCCGTCGCTACGCCACAGCCCGCCGTCCGCGTCTCCCACCCAGAGGATGCCCGTGGCATCGCGATGCATCGCAGTGACGCCCGCCTGCGCCCCGTCGATTTCCTGCACGCGCGCGCCGGCGGCCTGGTCGGGATCGGGCGTGACGATGGCCGGCCCGCGGTCAGGATTGGCCGCCCAGATACGGCCCGCCGCGTCGGCTTCGACGGAAAACGCCTGGTCTCTTCGAGGCATGCGGATCGCGGCCAGCGCGTTGTCGCGAAAGCGATCGAGGCCGTTGGCCGTGCCGGCCCACAGATCGCCTTCGCGATCCTCGAACAGGGTCCACACGACCTCGGAGGAAAGTCCCTGAGCGGTGCCGAAGTATTCGGGCGATGGGGCAGGATGCCGGGGGTCGGGCGCGTGCAGCCTGGCCGGATCGCGCACGCGGGCGATCCCGTCCACCGTTGCGAGCCACATCGCGCCGTCACGGTCGAAGCGAAGCCCTGCGGCCTTGAAGTCCGATGCGAGCCAGCTGACCGTCGCGCCGGCGTGTCCCGGCACCGGCGTCGCCCGCGAAAGGGGACGAACGCCCCACTCGTCCGCCGCCCAGAGCGTGCCATCGGCCGCCTGGTCGAAGAACGGGTGATCGATGGACTGCGTGGATCGCTCGAACCGTTTCGCACCCGGTGCCAGATGCGCGATACCGGCCTTCCCTCCATCCGAAAATGCAACCCAGAGGCCCTTCTCGCGATCGACGTACAGCCGTTGTGGCGACCACGCCGGATCGAAACCCATGTCCGCGCCATTTCGCCAGGTATCCGAGGCGACATCCAGATAGGCGATCGCGACCGACGTGGCGACCCACAACCGGCCGCCCGCGTCCCGTCCGAATCCGATCACGGACCCCAGAGGAACGTCGTCGCGTTGATAGGCGTAGTTCGCGGGGTGGGCGCCGCCCCACCGGCTGATGCCGCCGCTCACGTATCCTATCCAGACGCTACCGTCATCATCGGCAAAAACGCTGAGAATGTCGTCATCGACGATCGGTTGGTTCGCGATCCGGCCGATCCGCTCGAAGCGCGTCCCGTCGAACCGGTAGAGGCCCTGCCGCGATCCGAGCCAGAGAAATCCGTCGGGCGTCTGCGCGATCGACATGATCTGAGTCGGAGCGCCGTCGTCGGCGGTCCAGCGATCGTGCCTCAGCTGCGACAAGGCGCGATCAGGCGAGACGGCAGCCGCCGCGGTGGCAAACACGAGCAGGAGCACAGCAAGACATGCCTGCAGGAGGCGCTGCGCGGCGAAGCGTGGGCCACCGGACCGGCGATGAGGCGTAACGACGACCGGACGAGCCATGGGCGAGACGCACTCGGAAGAAAGTGGCCGGCGATCTCCCCCGCCGGTTGGACGTGGCGGAGTATGTCCCAGCGAGCGGGCCGCTGCCTACGCCCTGTCACTCAGTCGTCCAGCCGGACCAATCCGCGGCGAAGCGCGATCTGGAAGGCCTCGGTCCGGTTGCCGGCATCGATCTTCTCGAAAATGCTCGCCAGGTGCGATTTGACGGTTTCGGCCGAGATGCCCATTTCGCTGGCGATCCGCTTGTTTTCCCAGCCGCGGGCCAGCGCCGTGAGGATGGTCAGCTCGCGGGCTGTCAAGGATTCCTCGCCGATGTGCCGGGAAATCTCCTGCGACACCTCGACGGATACGCAGCGCTTCCCTTGCGCGATGTCGCGTAACGCGGCGATGAGCTCGCCACGCAGCGAACTTTTCAGCAGGTAACCGTAAGCGCCCGCGGCGATCGCCTCGCGGGCGTTGCCATCGCCGCCGAACGTCGTCAGCACCGCTACCCGTGCGTCGGGATACTCCCCTCGCAACAGGCGGATGAACTCGATGCCGTTACAACCGGGCATCTGCAGGTCCACGAGCACGATATCCGGCAGCAGACGGCGAAATTTCTCCAGGCCGCCTTCGACGTCGCCCGCCTCGTCGACCACGACCAGATCGGGCTCGATTTCCAGCATGGCGGCGATGCCGTGCCGGACCAATGGATGATCGTCGATGGTCAGTATCCGGATGGCCATGTGCAACTCCGCTACGCCCGCCGACGTCGTCACATGGAATGTACCGCAAGCCGGCACCGCGACGGCTATCCCCCAAATGGATGACCGGCACCTCACCCATCGCCGCGATGCGGCTGATCGACGAGCCGGCGATGCTGGTGTGGTCGCGCCGGTGGCGCGCGTCCGGAGACATCGCCATGGATTCGCTGGGGCCGGTCTATCCACCAGGCCATACCGCTCTGCTGCTGGTCGACGCGTACAACGACTTCCTGTCCGAGGGCGGAAAACTGTGGCCGCGCGTCGCCGACGTGGCCATCGCCGTGGGTCTGGTGCCTAACCTACGCCGGATCCGGCAAGCGATCGCTTGCGCACGATGGCCGTTGTTCTTCGTGCCTCACCACCGCGCCGGACCCAACGACTTCGATCGCTGGCAGTACCTTACGCCCTACCAGCAGGTGACCTCGCAGGCCCAGGCGTTCCTGAAGAACGGTTGGGGTGGCCAGTGGCATCCGGACTTCGTGCCGGCCCCTGGCGATACGGTGGCGAAGGAGCACTGGGGCACCAATGGATTCGTGGGCACGGACCTCGATGTGCTGCTCAGGCAGCAGCGCATCAGCCACGTCGTGGTGATCGGCCTGATGGCGAATGTCTGTGTGGAAACCACCGCCCGCCACGCCAGCGAACTCGGCTACCACGTGACCCTGGTGACCGATGCCACGGCGGCCCTGAGTCACGACGCGATGTTCTACGCGCACGAAGTCAATGGGCCGACGTACGCCCACGCGCTCCTCACGACGCGTGAGTTCCTGGCGCGCATTCCCTTCACCAGCGATCCCTGACCGGCACAGCTCTCCGCCGGCGACGGCATCCAACCCGTCAGGAGGGCCCTGGTCCTCCATGACCTATCAGACGAGGACCTCTCATGAAAACGCTGTTTCGCTTCTTCCGCCCCGCCGCCATCGCGTGGCTGGCCCTATTCGCCGTTTTCTCGAGCCAAGCGGCCAGCGAAGGCATCGAAAGCCACTCGGCCAACGTCAATGGCGTCACGCTTCATTACCTGCAGGCGGGGCATGGCAGCGGCACGCCGGTCGTGCTGCTACACGGTTATGCGGAGACGAGCCGTATGTGGCGCCCGCTGATGAGCCAGCTGGCCGATAAGCACGTCGTGATTGCCCCGGACCTGCGCGGCGCTGGCTCGTCGTCGAAACCGCGAGGCGGCTACGACAAGAAGACGATGGCCCAGGACATCCACGCGCTGGTGCGCTCGCTGGGCTATCCGAAGGTCAAGATCGTCGGTCACGACATCGGGCTGATGGTCGCCTACGCCTACGTGGCCCAATACCCCGACCAGGTGGAGAGCGTGGTGCTGATGGACGCCTTCCTGCCTGGCGTGGGCGACTGGACCAAGGTCTGGTTGCTGCGCGACCTGTGGCATTTCCACTTCTACGGTGAGACGCCGCTCAAGCTGGTCGACGGCCGGGAACGGATCTACTTCGAGCATTTCTGGAACGATTTCGCCGCCGACCGCACGCATTCGGTTCCCGAGGCGGACCGGCAGTTCTACGCCGCGCAGTATGCCCAACCCGGCGGCATGCGCGCTGGCTTCGAATACTTCCGCAACTTCGAGCAGGACGCGAAGGATTTCTCCGCGTTCGCCCGCACGCCACTGCATGTTCCCATGCTCGTCCTGGCAGGCGAGAAGGCCAGCGGCCAGTTCCTGATCGACCAGGGGCGTCTGGTCGACACGCAGGTCGAGGGTGTCATCATCAAGGGCTCGGGCCACTGGCTGATGGAAGAAGCGCCCGAGCAGACCATCTCTGCCCTGGTTTCGTTCCTCAACAAGCCGGGCAGCTGATTCACGCCGGGAGGAAGGCCGCGACGGAACAAGCCGCCCTTCCTTCGCGCCGCGGCCTCGGCATCGCCCGCATTTCAGCGGGCGACGTTCAGCCGTCCTTCGCCGAGCACCTGCGCCTGCACGAGCGGAAGGAAGCGATGCGGGAACGGTGTCGCGATCTCGCTGGCCTGGTCGAGGCGGGCCACCTGTGCGGGCGACAACGTGACCGAGAGCGCGTCGAGGTTCTCTTCGAACTGGCTCGCGGTACGCGCACCGAGGATCGGAATGACGGCTGGCGCGGTCTTGGCCAGCAGCCATCCCAGTGCGACCTGCGCCGGGCTGTGCCCTAGCTCTTCCGCGACGGCCTTGACGACGTCCGCGATGTCCAGATTCCGCTCGCTGAGCGAGCCGACGCCCGCGGCGACCGCCGCGCGGCCACCGGTGAACATGTCGGCACCCTTGTGCGCTTCGATGTCGGCGCGGGTGTACTTGCCGGACAGGACGCCATTGGCCAGCGGCGACCAGGCCACCACGCCGAGCCCGAGTTCACGCGCCATGGGAATCAGGTCGTGCTCGACCGTCCGCTCCACCAGGCTGTGCTCGATCTGCAACGCGACCAGCGGTGCCCAGCCGCGCAGATCCGCCAGCATATGCATGCGCGCTACCTGCCACGCCGGTGTATCCGAGATGCCGGCGTAGACGATCTTGCCGGCGCGCACCAGGTCGTCGAACGCGCGCATCACTTCGTCCACCGGCGTCGTGCCGTCCCACACATGCAGGTAGTACAGGTCGATGTAGTCGGTGCCCAGCCGCTTCAGGCTCTCGTCCACCGCGCGCACCATGTTGCGGCGATGGTTGCCGCCGGCGTTGATGTTGGACGGGTCGACGTTGAGCGAGTACTTGGTGGCCAGCACGGCACGGTCGCGGCGTCCGCGCAGGAACTCGCCCAGCAGGCGCTCCGAGGTGCCGCCCGTGTAGAAGTTGGCGGTGTCGATGAAGTTGCCGCCGCGCTCCATGTAGACATCGAGCATCCGGCGGGCGTCCTCCTCGGTGGCGCCCCAGCCCCAGTCCTTGCCGAAGGTCATGGTGCCGATCGATACCGGGCTGACGCGCAGGCCGGAGCGGCCGAGCGTGACGTAGTCGTTGAGTTGCTTGCTCATGGGGGCGGTTCCAGTGGGGGTTACGAGGAATCTAGGTAGCCCGGTCGTGTGGAAAAAGAGGGGCGGCGCGCATACGCTTTGAAGTCACACTTCACAATCGGCCAGCCCATGACGCCCGATCAGTTCCCCGCCATCGCCGCCTTCGCCTGCGTCGCCCGGCACACCAGCTTCACCCGCGCGGCCGCCGAACTCGGGGTGTCGACCTCGGCGTTGTCGCAGACCGTGCGGACGCTCGAGGCGCGTCTGGGCGTCCGGCTGCTCGATCGCTCGACCCGCCGCGTGGGCCTTACGGAGGTCGGCCAGCGCTTTCTGGACGAGGCGCAGCCGGCGCTCCATGGATTGACGGCGGCGATGGCCGCGGTGAGCGAGACGCGCGACGCGCCCGCCGGACTCCTGCGCATCAATCTGCCGCGCGCCATCGCCGACATCCTGGTGATGCCTCACCTGCCCGACTTCCATGCGCGGTATCCCGACGTCGTCGTCGAGTTGCACTGCGACAACCGTTTCGTGGATCTCGTGGCGACAGGGTTCGACGCCGGTTTCCGCATCGGCGAATCGCTGGGCAAGGATGTGGTCGCGCATCCGATCGGAGGCCCGCAGCGGATCGCGACGTTCGTGTCGCCGGCGTACGCGCGGGCACATGGCGTGCCCGACACGCCTGCGGACCTGCTTCGCCACCGCTGCGTCGGCGTGCGCCTGGACCACGACCGTAGCCCGATGCGATGGGAATTCATGCAGGAGGGGCGGCTGGTCGAAGTCGACACGCGCGCCAGCATGATCAGCAACGACGATGGCCTCCTGCTCGCCGCGGCGCTTTCGGGCGTCGGCGTCGGCTGCCACTTCGAAAGCATGGCGTCGCCGCACCTGGCGTCCGGCGCGCTGGTCCCCGTCCTGCAGGCGTACTGGCCGACCTATAGCCCGTTCCACGTGTACTACCCGAACCGCATGCACATGCCGCGCAAGCTCCGGGTCTTCATCGATTACCTGCGCGAGCGCCATCCGGCCAGCTGATTCCTTCGCGGCGATCGGCGTGGCGGGCCCATTGCGATTCCCGCCGAATCCGGCAACCCTAGGGCCCGGCCGCCGCGCAGGCGGCCCGATTCAGCGCGCCGTCGAACGGCGGAAACCAGGGACCATCACAGGACGGAACGACGCCGTGGGCGAAAAACTTACTCAATCCAGCGACCGCAAGGAGCTGACGGTCCGTGGCCTGGTCCTCGGCGTGATCATCACGGTGGTGTTCACCGCCGCCAACGTCTTCTTCGGCCTCAAGGCCGGCCTCACGTTCGCGACCTCGATTCCCGCGGCGGTGATTTCCATGGCCCTGCTTCGCGGGTTCAAGGATTCCACCATCCAGGAAAACAACGTGGTGCAGACCATCGCCTCGGCGGCGGGCACCCTGTCTTCCATCATCTTCGTGCTGCCGGGCATGATCATGATCGGGTGGTGGGCCGATTTTCCGTTCTGGACGTCGTTCGCCGTGTGCGCGCTGGGTGGCGTCCTGGGCGTGATGTACTCGATCCCGCTGCGCCGCGCGCTGGTGACGAACTCGGACCTTCCCTACCCCGAAGGCATCGCCTGCGCCGAGGTGCTCAAGGTGGGCAGCGGCGACGACGCCGATGCCGCCAGCGTGGAAGAAAGCCGCGCCGGGCTCCTGGCCGTGCTGTGGGGCTCGATCGTCTCGGCCGTGTTCGCCGTGATCGTGGCGACCCAGGTGTTCGCGAGCGACTTCGTCCGCTACTTCCGCGTCAGCGAGCGGGGCGGCGTCACCGGCTTCGATTTCGGTCTGTCGTTCGCCCTGCTCGCGATCGGCCATCTGGTGGGCATCACGGTGGGCGTCGCCATGCTGATCGGCGCCATCATCGGCTGGGTCTGGGGCGTGCCGCACTTCTCCGCGCTGGGCGACCTGTCCCAATCGATGGCCGATCTCGCCAACGCCACCTGGAGCCAGAAGGTGCGCTACGTGGGCGCGGGCACGCTCGGCGTGTCGGCCATCTGGACGCTCGCCAAGCTGGTGAAGCCGGTCATCACCGGCCTCACCTCGGCGATGGCCGCGTCCAGGGTGCGCAAGGCCGGCAAGGCCGACACGCTGCCGCGGACCGAGCGCGACATCCCGATCGGGATCGTTGGCGCGGTCACGCTGGCCTGCTTCGTGCCGATCGCGTGGCTGCTCGGCTACTTCGGCAACTCGGCCGGCCTGAGCGGTCAGGTCGGCGTGCTGGCCATTGGCGGTGTGGCTTTCGTCGTGCTGATGGGCTTCTTCGTGTCGACCGTGTGCGGCTACATGGCGGGCCTCATCGGCTCGTCCAACAGCCCGCTCTCGGGCGTCGGCATCCTGGTGGTGATCGCTGCCGCGCTGTTGCTGGTCGCGTTCGTCAAGCCGCATGTCGGCGAAGCCGAAGGCAAGGCGCTGGTGGCGTTCGCGCTGTTCATCACGGCCGTGGTCTTCACCGTCGCCGCGATCGCCAACAACAATCTGCAGGACCTCAAGACCGGTCAGCTGGTCGACGCCACGCCGTGGCGACAGCAGGTCGCGCTCGTGGTGGGCGTGATCGCGGGCGCCGCGGTCATTCCGCCGGTGCTGGACCTGGTGAACACCGCGTACGGTTTCGTCGGCGTGGCGGGCGCGGGTCCGCAGGCCCTGCCGGCGCCACAGGCCGGCCTGATTTCGGCCCTCGCCCAGGGCGTGATCACCGGGAACATCGACTGGAGCCTGATCGAGGTCGGCGTCGGCATCGGCATCGCGCTCATCGTCATCGACGAAGTCCTGGCTCGCACGACCCGGCATGTACGCATTCCGCCGCTGGCCGTCGGCCTGGGCATCTACCTGCCGACTGTGAGCACCCTGATGGTGGTGGTCGGTTCCGTCGTCGGCTGGTACTTCGATCGTCGCGCCGATCGCACGGCGCGACCCGAAAGCACGAAGCAGCTCGGTGTGCTGCTCGCCTCGGGCCTGATCGTCGGCGAGAGCATCATCGGCGTGCTGATCGCCGCGATCGTGGCCTTCGCGGACAAGCTGGGCTTCAGCAATCCGCAGGCGCCGCTGGCCCTGGTCGGCCCCGACTTCGCCGAAAAGGCGCAATGGATCGGCGGCACCGCGTTCGCGCTGGTCGTCCTCTTCATGTATCGCTGGGTGGCCCGCATGGCCGGACGCATCGGTGCCCGGTAGGGGCGAACCCGGGCGGTCGCGAAGCGTGGACTTCACCACATTTCGATGGAAATCCGTCCACTATCCTGTGTAGGTTTAGGGGTTCCCAATCCAGGAGTGACGGATGCACACGGTCAAGACGTTCGCCCTCGCCTTCGCCCTCATCGGCGCCGCCGGTTCCGCGGCCGCTTCCGAGAGCACGAGTCAGGTCATTCGGAGCCAGGCTCCGCAGGGCATCACGCAGTCGTTCTACGGCTGCATCGACAAGGCGGGCTCGGACCAGGGCGCACTGGGCAACTGCATCAACGCCGAAAAGGCGCGTCAGGACGGCCGGCTCAACGCCAGCTACAAGGCGTTGACCGCGAAGCTCAGCGGCAAGGCGAAGGAGAACCTCGTCGCCGCGGAGCGCTCGTGGCTCGCGCTGCAGAAGGCCAGCAACACGTTCGAGGCGTCGCTCTACCCGGACGAGACCGTCGCCGATCTGCAGGTCGCGCAGAGTGAAGTGTTCCGTCTGTGCGAGCGTGCGAACGCCCTCGACAAGTACCTCGCGGTCGCCAACGACCTCTGATCCCGCTGACATGGAGTGACCCGTCATGGCTGGTCCCGATACGCACGATCTCGATTCCGCCGCCGGCGCCACGTACTTCGTGGTGGGCCGCGGCACGGAAGGCGGCCCATCCTCGTACCACCTGTCCATCACGGGCGTCACGGTGGGAACGTCCGATCCCCACTGGGGCACCCCGGGCAGGATCGTGGCGGACAGCGGTTACACGCTCGGCACCATCCAGGTCGACCTTGGCAAGCGGGGCACCTGGGCCCTCGGCGCGACCGACGGCGCCGCGCTGAAGCCGGGCGAGACGACGTATGTCGACGCGGTCATCGATCAGTCGGCGAAGTACGCGAAGGACCATGGCCTGAAGTTCACCAGCGACACCGCGCAGCTGCGCAAGGACCTGCTCAGCCACGGCAACGGAAAGGACGGGCGCTCAACCCTCTCCTTCATCGATACCGATACCCGCGACGGCATCAACGCGTGGGCCGGATCGGAAGAAGGCCAGAAGTGGATCCACAAGAACATCGACTACCCGCAGATCCGCAATGCGACGCAGTCCGCGATGGATACGGTCGACCGGCTCGGCAAGAACATTCCCGAAGACCGTCGCCTCGAGACCATCGCCATCCTGGCGAAGACCGAAAACCAGATTCCCTCGCAGGTCGCCAAGTTCGAGAAGGTGCTCAAGGACGGCGGCGACTACGACGACGTCCTGGCCAAGGCCGAACAGATCAAGCGTACTTATCCGTACTACGACGGTCCGAAGGCCGCCGAGATCGCGGAACGCTACAAGGACGCCTACAAGGATCCCGCGAAGGCGGCGGCGCTCGACCGCGCACACGAGAAGGTCGGCAGCCCCGACTTCAACCCGAAACAGTCGGCGAATGACGCGGACATCAAGGACGCGCTCAAGGCGATCGGCCAGGGTGGTCGGTCCCACGCCCATCATGGTTCGACGCTGCGTCAGGGAGCGCACGGTGCCAGCGTCACGGCGATCCAGGAAAAGCTCATCAAGCTCGGTTATACGGACGGCCACGATCGTCCGCTGACGCCCGACGCGCAGTTCGGTCCGGGCACGAAGGCCGCCGTGGAGAAATTCCAGCACGACCACGGGATGAAGGAAGACGGCATCGTCGGACCGAAGACGCTCGAGGCGTTGAACAAGGCGGCGCAGCCGGCAGCTCCCGCTCGCACGTCGCCTGGCCATCCGAGCCTGACGGATGCCGCGAGCCCGGGGCATGCGATGTACAACCAGGCGCTGCAGGGCGTTCGCGCGCTCGACGCGCAGCACGGCCGCACGCCGGATCACCTCACGGACAACTTCGCGGGATCGCTCGCCGTCGCCGCACGTGCCCAGGGACTCACCCGCATCGACCATGTCGTGATGGGTGACGATCGGGCGCGCGCGTATGCCGTCCAGGGCGAGCTCGACTCGCCGTTCAAGCGCGTGGCCGACGTCGACGTACGCCAGGCCGTGACGACGCCGCTGGATCAGAGCAGCGCGACGTTCCACGCCGCGAACCGGTCCGAAGAGCAGGAGCGTCAGCCGGTCCTTTCGCAGCAGCCACAGCAGCAGCATCCCGCGCCGCCACTGCAGCATTGACGCCGGACACTCGCTGCCGGGCGGTAAGATGGCCGTCCCTGTCCGAGGAAACCTGACGATGATGAAGCTGGCAAACGGCATCCTGCTCGCGGCGCTGCTGACGAACGCCGCCCAGGCGCAGACCAACGCGGGTGACCAGAAAGACGACCCCGACCTGCCCTTCACCGTGACGAAGGTCGCCAGCCTCGACCTGCCATGGCGCATCGCGTTCCTTCCGGATGGACGCATGCTGGTGACCGAGAAGGTCGGCCGCCTCCAGCTGGTGACGCCCGATGGCACGAAGACCGAAGTCCAGGGTGTGCCCGCCAGTCAGTTCGAAGGCCAGAACGGCATGCTCGGCGTCTTTCTCTCGCCGCACTACGCCACCGACCACAACGTGTATCTCACTTACGTGGCGCCGGGCGACTACGGCGGCGGCCTCGCGATGGGCCGCGGCCGGCTCGTGCTCGAAGGCGGACAGCCGCGGCTCGAGGGCTTCAAGGTCCTCTGGCAACAGCTGCCCACTGGAAAGGGCGGCCAGTCCGGCGCGCAGATCGCGTTCTCGCCCGATGGCAAGTACCTCTTCCTGACCGTTGGCGATCGTCAGCGCTTCACGCCGGCCCAGGATCCCGATCAGCCCGTCGGCAAGATCCTCCGCCTCACGCTCGACGGCAAGCCCGCGCCGGGCAATCCGTGGGCCGGCAAGGAAGGCGCGCGCAGCATCCCGCTGATCGATCCGGCGAAGGACACCGAGGCCGCGAAGAACGCGCCCGTGGTCAGCACCTATACCTTCCCCGGCCCGAACCTGACGCCCGCCGAGACGTGGAGCACGGGGCACCGCACGCCTTACGGCCTCGCCTTCGCACCCGACGGCCGGCTCTGGGAACTCGAACACGGTCCGAGCGGCGGCGACGAACTTAACCTGATCGAGCGCGGCAAGAACTACGGGTGGCCGCTGGTCTCCTACGGCGTCAACTACAACGGCGTCGCGATTCCCAGTCCCGACTCGCGACCGGATCTCGTCAAACCCGTCATCTACTGGGTGCCGGTCATCGCGCCGGGCAACATCATGTTCTACAAGGGCAAGATGTTCCCGCAATGGAAGGGCAACGCGCTGATCAGCGGGCTCGTCAGCATGGGGCTCATCCGGGTGACGGTCGACGCCAAGGGCGGCGCGACCGCGGTCCAGCGCTGGAACCTGGGCAAGCGCATCCGCGATGTCGAGGAAGCGCCCGATGGTTCGCTCTGGCTGCTCGAGGACGCCATGCCCGGCGGGCTTTACCGGCTCACCCCGAAGCAGGGCTGATTCGGTCCACGTCGTCCGCCGTGGATCGGCGGACGACGTGTCAGACGGGGACGGCGCGCACGCGCGATGGCGCGAGCTGCGTGAAACGCGGCAGATCATCCATCACACCGGCGAGCTCCGGCGAGCCGAAGGCGGTTTCCACGGCGTCTTCGTCACGGAAAACGCATTCGCAGATGGCGACGGTGCCCACACGGTCGACCGCCGGGAAGAACGCCTGAAGACTGAGCAGGCCGTATTTTCCCCACGCTTCCATCACCAGCGGCAGATGCCCGGAGATGTAATAGTCGCGATCGAAGCGGTCGTCGGGGGTGCCGTGGTAGGTGACATAGACCACGACCGGTGTGTCGCTCGCTTTCATGGATGCTCCGAAGCTGAAGAGAATGGTCAGATATGTATCAACCGATACATTAAGAGCCCCCGGCCTCGGGATTGTCAAGAACTTATGTATCACTTAGTATCTTAGTCACGTTCACCTTCCGGAGCCGGCGATGGCGACCATGGGACGCCCGAGGACATTCGATCGCGAAAAAGCCGTGGAAGAAGCCATGCACATCTTCTGGCAGCACGGCTACGAATCGGCATCGCTCAGCCAGCTGAAGGCGGGCATCGGCAACGGCATCTCCGCACCCAGTTTCTACGCCGCGTTCGGATCGAAGGAAGCGCTGTTCCAGGAGTGCGCGCAACGTTATCTGTCGACGTATGCGCAGGTGACCGAATGCCTCTGGGATACCTCCCTACCCCCGCGCGACGCCATCGAAACCGCGCTCAGGCGCTCGGTGAAGATGCAGTACGAACGAGGGCATCCGCGCGGATGCATGGTCGCCCTAGGCGCGATGAGCGCACCCTCCGACGAGCACGCCGCCGTGACCGAGCCGCTGGCGAAGTCCCGCGCGCGGACGCGTGCGGGTTTCGTGGCATGCGTGCAGCGTGGCGTGGACAGCGGCGAACTTCGTGCCGACACGGAGCCCAGGGCGCTCGCGGCGGTGTTCGACGCCTTCCTGCTGGGTGTCTCGACCCTCGCACGCGACGGCGTTCGCCATGCCGTCATCGAACAGGCCATCCCGCAGGCGATGTCGGCATGGGATGCGGCGTCGGTGAAACACGTCCGACGCTGACCGGAAGGCTTGCCCCGCCGCGAAAATCAGGATAGGGCCAGCGCGATCGCCGCTTCGCAGTGAACGAGCGTCGTGTCGAACACCGGCACGGATACGTTGCCCTGATCGAGTAGCATGCCCACCTCCGTGCAGCCGAGGATGAGGCAGTCCGCGCCACGGTCGACCAGGCGCCGCGCGATGCCGACATAGGCCTCGCGGCTCGTGTCGCTGACGATCTGCCGGCAGAGCTCTTCATAGATGATGCGATGCGTCTCGGCGCGGTCGTCGGCGCCGGGCAGGATCACGTCCAGGCCGGCCGCGGCGAGGCGATCGGTGTAGAAGGTCTGTTCCATCGTGAACGCGGTGGCCATCAGCCCTGGCGACCGGAACCCCGCCGCCACGATGCGCGACGCGGTCGCGTCGGCGATGTGCAGCAACGGGATGCCCACGCCGTCCATCATCCGCGCGGCCACCTTGTGCATGGTGTTCGTCGCGAGCACGAGGACATCGGCGCCGCCACGTTCGAGGGCTTTCGCCTCCTCGTTCAGTCGCTCCCCTGCCCTGTCCCATGCCCCCGCCGCCTGCAGTGCTTCGATGTCCGCGAAGTCCACCGAGCGGATCAGCAGCTCGGGCGAATGCAGCCCGCCAAGGCGCTCGGCGGTGAGGCGGCAAAGTTCGCGGTAGTAGATCTGTGTCGAGGCGGCGGACATGCCGCCCAGGATGCCTATCGTCTTCATGGTCACCATGCGGGTGGGTCGGAAGTTCAGTGACGCCTACTCGTGGCAACCTACTAGGTGGTAGAACTCGGGGCAACCGTTTCGGTATGCGAGCTGTCAGAACCGCGCGCGAAGCGTGACGCCGAGCATCCGCGGATCGCTTGGCTGCCCGAGGATGAGTCCGGAATTTCCGGTCTGGACCGTGAGCGCGGTGATGTAGTCGCGGTCGAACAGGTTGCGCGCGAAGACATCGACCTCCCAGTTGTCGTTGAAACGGTAGCCGACGCTTGCGTTGGTGACCGTATAACCCGCGATCTTCGTGTAGACCGAGTGGGTGGTATCGGAGTTGTACCCGCTGCGCGCGCTCACATCGGCGTGGGCGAGGAAGGCCCCGTGGCCAACCGGCAGTTCGTAGTCGAAACCCAGCGAACCCGCCCACCGCGAAAGTCCGGCCAGCGGCAGACCGGTGAGGACGTACGCACCGGGAATCCTCGGGTTGCCGCGGGGATTGGACGTCTTGATGGCCAGGCTGGCTGGCGGATTCAACGGCTGGCAACCGCCGGCGGCATTGGGGTTCTGCCATTCGAGCGGGCACGGGCCAGCAGGGTAATCGGTGTACTTCCCGTTGGCGTAGGCGAACGAAGCACGCAGCGTGAAGCCCCTGAAGAGCAGTGCCGCCAGATCGCCTTCGACACCTTTGACGCGCACCTCGGGGATGTTGGCCGGATAGGTGCGCAGCGCCGCCGTTTCGGTGCTCGACGTGACGTTGGCCTGATAGTCGTCGACCACGGTGCGATACGCGGCGACGTTGAGCGTCGCGCGACCGTCCCACCAGGCCGTCTTGACGCCCGTCTCCCAGGTCTTGTTCGTCTCGTCCTTGATGACGGCGGTCGCGAGCGCCGGGTTGTTCGAGGCGTCCAGCGGGAGGCCGGACATGTTGAGGCCACCGGACTTGTAGCCGTAGGCGTAACTCACGTATCCCAGCACGTCGTCGGTGAACTGGTAGCCGAGGTTGGCGCGTCCCGAGGGATTGCCGCCGCTGTCGGACGCGCGGTAGCTCTGCGGACGGAAAAGCGAAAGCTTCGCGTTGTCCTGCGCGGTGCCCGGGCGGGTCGGCAGACCGCCGGACACCGTCGTCGCGTACCGTCCGTCCTTGTCTTCATAGGTGTAACGCGCACCGAGCGTGGCGACCAGACGGTCGGTGACGTGATAGTTCACTTCGCCGAAAGCCGCGTAGCTCTTCATGCGGAAATGGGAATCGCCGAACTGGCCGTAGCCATCTGCCAGGTTGTCCGGCATGCCCGGAAAGCTCGTGGTACTGACCAGCCAGTAAGTCGCGGCCGGGCCGTAGATGCTGATCGGCTTGCCGTTGATCTCCTGGGTGAAGAAATACAGACCGCCGACGAAATCCACAGGACCGTCGCCGTTCGACGCGACCCGGAATTCCTGACTGTACTGATCCTGGCGCGAGGGGATCCGCTGCACCGTCTGGATCGGAATGCCGGTGTAGTCGCGGTCGTTGGCCACATCCCATTTCCAGTAGCGCCACGCGCTGATCGACGTGAGCGTCACCGGCCCCACGTTCCAGTCGGCGTTGAGCGACACGCCGCCGTCCTGCGTATCGATGTGCAACGGCGCGTCGATATCCGTCAGGCGGTCGTAGACATCGCGGCTCGCCGGCGAGTACGCCGGCAACCCGTGCGCAGGCAGGTTCGCCGCGAGCCCTTCGAACTGGCGGGCCGCGCCACGCAGGCTCTTGCCGACGCGCAGGTAGTTCTGGGTGCAGCAGTCCGAATCGAGGTTCGAGACGTCGCCGATCAGACGGATGTTCACGTCGTCGTCCGGGCGGAAAAGCAGCTGGCCGCGGAGCGCGTAGTTGTTCAGTTCGTTGACGTCCTTGCCGGTCCGGACGTTGTGCAGCACGCCGTCGCGTTCCGTGAACTGCGCGGAGAGGCGCCCCGCCACCGTCTCGCTGAGCGGGCCGGATACGGTTCCCCTGGCCTGCAGGAAACCGTTCTCGCCGATCGAGATCTCGCCATTGCCTTCCGGCTGGAACGTTGGCGCGCGGCTCGTGATGTTGATGGCGCCGGCCGTCGTGTTCTTTCCGAACAGCGTGCCCTGCGGGCCCCTGAGCACCTCGATCCGTTCGATGTCGGTGAAGTCGAACGCCGCGGTCGCGGGCCTGCCGTGGTACACCCCGTCGATGTAGAAACCCACGCCGGGCTCGATGCCATCGTTCGCGGCGCTGACGGACAGCGTGTTCGAGCCGAGTCCGCGGATCGTGTACGCCGTGTTGCGCGGGTTCGCGGAGTTGTAATACAGCGACGGCACGAGCTGACTGAGCTGCTGGGTGTTCACGGTGTACGAGCGGTCGAGCCATTCGCCGTCGACGACCGACACCGCGATCGGCACCTTCTGCAGGTTCTCGTCGCGCTGGCGGGCCGACACGGTCACCTCCCCGAGCGTCGTGGCCGGTGCGTTCTCTCCCGACGGACCCGTCGAAGGCGACGCCTGAGCGGCGACACGGAAGACGGCCATGCACGCCAGCATGGCCACGAACAACGGCGTACGACGCATTCGGATCCCCAGTCTATCGGGCGATGCGCTCGCCCCCGATACGCTATATACCCAACTATATATCGATTCGACTTGCACGTTTCACTCGCGGGACTGACCGGCCAGCGTGCGTCGGGCTACGATGGGCCGTCGGACCCTGCCCAACAGGAGATCGTCATGAAACGTTTGCTGCTATTGACCGCGCTGACGGCCACCACCGCCGTCGCGCACCACGGCTGGAGCGAGTACGACGCCCAGAAGCCGTTGAACCTGACCGGCACGATCGAATCCTCAACCTACGAGCAGCCGCACGGCACGCTTCGCCTCAAGACGGCGGATGCCATGTGGACCGTGGTGCTCGCGCCGCCTTCGCGCATGGAAAGCCGGGGCCTCGCCAAGAGCATGCTCGCGCCCGGCCAGAAGGCCACGGTCTACGGTTACCCTCATCGGACGAAGGCCGACGAGATGCGCGCCGAGCGCGTGACGATCGGCGAGAAGACGACGGAACTTCGCTGATGGTCGACCCGGCGGGCTGGCTGTCGGCCACACCGTTGGCCCGGGCCATGCGTGACAGCCCGTGGCTGTACCCGGCGGTGGAGACAATCCACATCGTCGGCTTCTGCGTCCTCGTCGGCGCGGTCGCGATGTTCGATCTGCGGGTGCTCGGCTGGGGGCGCGCGCTTCCGGTGTCGGCCCTTGGCAGGCACCTGCTGCCGTGGTCGGCGGGGAGCGTCGCGCTGGTACTTCCCGCCGGACTGATGATGTTTTCGACCCAGCCGCAGGCTTTCCTGGGCAATCCACTGTTCCTGCTGAAGCTGACCCTGATCGCGCTCGCCGGCGTGAACGCCCTGGTGTTCCACGTGGGCGTGTACCGAAGCGTCGCCGCATGGGAGACGACGCACCCCGCTCCATCGCTTGCCAGGATGCAGGCGTCGCTGTCGCTCGCGCTTTGGGTCGCCGTCATCGCCTGCGGCCGGATGCTCGCGTATTACTAGAGCGTCAGGCTGGCCCATGGGCAGGCACCTTCGCGTCGGCGAATCTGGGCTACCCTCGGGCGCGAGGCATTCGTAGGGATGCCGATCGGCTGTACCTGGCCATCACGCCACTCAATCAAGGAACGCATCGCCATGCTCAACGCCGTCGCTCCGTCCCGCCACCGTCTCGCGCTCGCCATCGCCATGCTTCCCCTCGGACTGGCCTTCATCGCGGGTGCCGCGCATGCGGCCTCGCCCGGCACGGCGAAGCCGGAGCCGCCGATCTATCAGCTGGTCACGCGATGGGAGGGGAACGGCGCGCCGATGGCGAACGCGACCGTCTGTCTGAAGGCGGACACCCCGGCGACGATTCGCGACGCGGCGAAAACCGGAGGCGATGCGTGGGAATTCGGCTTCCACGTGACGCCCGCCGCCGGCGACCTGCTCCAGGTGGACGTCGCCGCGCGTTTCGGGGATCACCCGGTCGTGCACGAGGTCGTCCGCGGCAAGCCGGGCGAGGCGATGGCCGTCCAGTTTCCGGCCACGCCGGACTCGGCGCCGCGAACGCTGCGGGTGTCAGCGATCAAGGGCTGCCCCGCGGCCGCGAAGGCGGCTGGATGAAGGTGTGACAGGTTTCGCGGCACGCGATGTCCACCCTCTTCCGGGGCATCAGGGTGTCGGCAAGGTGGGGCATCATCGCGGGTCCCCTCCCCAGCCCTACCCCCTATGGCACAGCCTTCCCAGCCCATTCTCATCGCGGGCGGCGGCATCGCCGGCCTGGCGACCTCGCGCGCGCTGAAGCGCCGGGGCATCGCCTCGCGCGTCGTCGAACGCAGTGCGCGCGCCACCGATGGCGGCCTCGCGATCAACCTTCCCGGAAACGCCATCGCCGCGCTCGATCGCCTTGGGCTCGCTGGCGACATCGAACGTCTTGGCCACCCGGTGAGGAAACGCGAATACCGCACGTCCGACGACCGCCTGCTCGCCGCCATCGACGAGGATGCGTTCTGGGGCGAGTCCATGCGGCCGCGCGCGGTTCGCCGCGCCGACCTCATGGCGATGCTCGCCAGCGGCCTCGAACCGTCGGACCTCCACGTGGGCGCGATCGCCGGCGTCCGCCAGGACGCGTCGACGGTGCACGTCGCGCTGGCGGACGGTTCGGAGGTCTCGGCCCCCCTGCTCGTGGGCGCGGACGGCGTGCGCTCCACCGTGCGCCAGGCCGTCACCGGCGCGGCTTCGGCGACCGCCGCGCGACTCGCCTCGGAGAGCTGGCGCTTCATGGCGCCGAACCCCGGCGTCGACGGCTGGACGGTGTGGACCGGAAAGCACGGTCTGATCCTGCTGCTTCCCGTCGACGACCACACCGTTTACGGCTGGGTCTCCCTCGGCACCGCCGGTAACGGCGAACCCCAGCTCGATCGACTCGCCGCGGCGTTCAGCGGCTTCCCGGCGCGCGTGCGGAAGGCTCTCGGATGGGCGCTCGCGAATCCCGAGAACATCTATCACTCACCCATCGAAGAGGTACGTGCGGCTCGCTGGAGCCAGGGGCGCGTGATCCTGATCGGCGATGCCGCCCACGCCACCGCGCCCGTGTGGGCGGAAGGTGCCGCTCTCGGGATGGAGGATGCGCTCGTTCTCGCGGGGATCGTCGCGGAGTGCGACGATCTCGACGCGATCGGACCGCGCTTCGAACAGGCCCGCCAGCCGCGCGTGGCTCATGTGCAGGCCATGACCGACAAGCTGTCGAAGGCCGCCCGCCTTCCCCACGCGCTGCGCACGATCCTGATGCCCTTCATCACGCCCAAGAGCTACCGCGGCACGTACGAACCGTTGAAGACGCTTTAGCCTGCGGTGTGGGAGCGGACCCGGCCGCGACAGCTCTTCGCGATGAGCCGCAGGACCTGTCGCACCGGGGCGAAAAGCCGTCGCGGCCGGGTCCGCTCCAACAGGATCGGTCAGGTTTTCCTGGGCTTCCGTTTCTCGATATACGCGCGGAACGCTTCAATACCAGCATCGCGACGCAGCAGCTTCGAATCCGGGTCGATCGTGTAACCGGCGCCCTCGGGCAACGTGACGTCGCCGCTGCCGTCGTTCATCGGCAGCGTCACCACGCGGTCGCCCACGCGCACATCGACCGGCATCGGGAACGGCCCGTTCCCCGGAACCGACCACGTCAGGTGCAACGTCTGGCCGGTGCGCGCGACCTTCAGCTCGGGCAACGCGGCCTGGCGCAAGTAGACGTCGAAGAACCAGCGCATGTCCCTGCCGCTCGTCCGGTCGACGATGCCGACGAACTCGTCCGTGGTGCCGTAGCGCGGCGAGAAGTTGCCCGGTTCCGGATGCTCCGTTCCGTACACCAGCAGACGCAGCGAGCGGTAGAACGCGTCGTCGCCGATCACGGTACGCAGCGTGTGGAGCATCAGCGCGCCCTTGTCGTAGATGTCCTGCCCTGGGCCGCGCTCGTCGTCGTACACGTCCTCTTCCCGGCGCGGCTGGCCGGAGACGATGGGGTGCTTGTTGGCGACGCGGCTGCGCAACTGCATGAGGCTGGCGAAGTACGCCTGCCGACCGCCGATGGATTCCGCGTACAGCGGCTGCATGTAGGTCGCGAACGCCTCGTGCAACCACATGTCGTCCCAGTTCGCGTTCGTCATCTGGTTGCCGAACCACTCGTGCGCCAGTTCATGCTGGAGCAGGTCGTCGTAGCCGTACGGGTTCTTCGCGTACTGGTTGCCATACGCGTTGATGGTCTGGTGCTCCATGCCTTTGAACGGCGTTTCCGCGACACCCATCTTCTCGCCGGCGAACGGATAAGGTCCGACCGCCCTTTCGAGGAAATCGAGCATCGGCGGGAATTCCGCGAAGAGCGCCCTGGCCTGCGCCTCGTCGTCGACATACCAGTAATGCGTCGGAATCGTGTTGCCGAACCGGCTCGCGTACGAGCCGGAGAGTTCCCGGTAAGGCCCGATGTTCAGCGCGACGCCATAGGTGCTCACGTCGTGGCTCTGCCAGTGGTAAGTGCGCCACCCGTCGACTTCGTCCATGCCCCTCGCCACGCCGTTCCCCACCGCGACGAGCGGTGCCGGCACGGTGATGTGCTCGTCGACCAGCTTCGGACGTCCCATCGGATGGTCGATGCACGGCCAGAAGAGATCGCAGCCTTCGCCCTCGACGGCCGTGGCGACCCACGGCTTGCCGTCGGGCGCCTTCGACCAGACGAAGCCGCCGTCCCACGGCGCACGGACCGCGGTGTGCGGGCTTCCGTGGTAAACGACGCGCACGGTCGTGCGAGCTCCCGCGGCCAATGGCGACGGCAGGTCGATCTGCAGGCGGCCCTCCGGATTGCGGAACGCCCGGCGCGGCAGCGCCTTGCCGTCGACCTCGACGGTATCGATGGGCAGGTTCCGGTCGAGATCCAGCACGACACGTCGCAGCGGCGCCGTGGCGAGGAACGTCAGCCTGGCATCGCCCTCGATCCAGTGACGGACCGGATCGACACGGATGCCCAGGTCGGCGTGCTCGAAGGTCACCGCCAGCTGTTCCGGTGCGCGCGCCGCTCCCGAGTTGCGGGTGTAGTCGGTGAGCGGCGGCGGGGCCGGCGGCTGCGTCGGCGAGCAGGCCACGGTGGTCAGCGCGAGGCTGACACCGAGCATCAGGGTCTTTTGCATGGAACGGCGGCCATCATCGAGGTGGAAGACCGGAACCGTACCCAGCCCGCCGCTTCACGTCATGGGTCGTTTGGGGGGTAGCTTTTTGTCGGCGCGGCGGTACGCGCTTCCGTCATCGCCGCGGCGAACGCGGGCAGGAGCAGGCGATTGGCGAAACCGCTCCCAGGCCGCGATCCGAGACGCGCTTCGCTCCTCGCCCGGGCACCGTCGGAAAGGCACAATGGACGTCGACGAATAGCGTGGTATGGAAAGCAGCATGAATGACGCCTACCCCATCGGGTACGTGATGACCGGGCCGGTGGCCGCGCTGGGCGATGCCGGCGCGGTCAGCGCTATGCACAAGCGTCCCGTGCACGACGTGGTGCGGGTCACCACCACAGGCCTTGCCACCGATGCGCAGGCCGACCTGAAAGTGCACGGCGGACCGGAAAAGGCGATTCACCACTACCCGTTCGATCACTATGCCGCCTGGCGTGCCGAGTTACCGGCAAGGCCGGTGCTCGACGAACCGGGCGCGTTCGGCGAGAACCTGTCGACGCAGGGCTTGGTCGAGACGGGTGTCGCCGTGGGCGACGTCTTCCGTCTCGGCTCCGCCGTGCTGCAGGTGAGCCAGGGACGCCAGCCCTGCTGGAAGCTCAACCTGCGCTTCGACACGCGGGACATGGCGCTGCGGCTCCAGCAGTCGGGGCGCACCGGCTGGTACTACCGGGTGCTGGAGGAAGGCGATGTGTCCCCGGGCGATCGCCTCGAGCGGATCGACCGGGTCACCCCCGCGTGGACCATCGAGCGTATCTGGAGGATCTTCTACATCGACCGCCTCGACTACGACGCGCTGTCCGCGATGGCCGAACTGCCCACGCTGGCCGAAAGCTGGCGGCGCCACGCGCGCCGACGCCTGGAGTCGAAGAGCGTCGAAGACTGGTCGAAGCGGCTCACGGGCAAGGACGCGTCGCAGGCATGACGGATCCGGCGACCACCCTCCTCGCCTCGCTGCGTCTCGCCCGGGAAGCCGTCGAGCAGGCGGCTCGCGATACCGCCGTCGTCGCCGACGAACTGCGCCGCTACCAGAAGTTCGCGAAGCCCGGGCAGCCGTCGGCGCAGATCGTGCGTCTTCGCCAACAGCAAGCCGCGGCGAGGCAGGCATCGGCTCGCGCGAAGCAGGCGTTCATACTCGCCGCCCGGCGCTTCATCGAGGCCAACGATCTCGTCGTTCCGCCGAAGACGACGCTCGACGTGTTCGCCATGTCGTGGCTCGACGCGCATCCGGATGGCACCTGACCGGGCCACCGGACATGAGCGCCTGAGGTAGCTCACGCCTGACCGGCGACCAGCGCGCGGGCTATCATCCGGGATTTGCTGGAGCCGCCCGGATGAACGACATCGCCGCGACACGCCGCGTCCCTGAAACCGCCGAACGCGTCGTGCGCTTCTGGCGCGACGCCGGCTACGACAGCTGGTTCACCAGCGATCCGACATTCGACCGCTCATTCCGCGAGCACTTCATGGGCGCGCACCTGGCGGCCGCACGCCGGGAACTCGACGCGTGGCTCGACACCGCCGACGGCTGCCTCGCGCTGCTGCTGCTTCTCGACCAGTTTCCGCGCAACGCGTTCCGCGGCACCGCGCACATGTACGCGACCGATCCCCTCGCCCGCTTCGTCGCCAGGCACATGCTCGACAAGGGCCTCGACCGCGAACTCGACCACGACATGCGCGCGTTCTGCTACCTGCCGTTCGAGCACTCGGAAGACCTGGCCGACCAGGACACCTCGATGCGATTGTTCGAAGCACTTGGCGGCTCGTACCTGACCTACGCGCGGACGCACCGCGACGTGATCGTCCGCTTCGGCCGCTTTCCGCACCGCAATCGCCAGCTCGGGCGAGCCACGACCCCCGAGGAGCAGACGTTCCTCGACGAAGGCGGTTTCGCGGGATGAGTGGCGGTCGGCCGCCCATCCCGCGCTGATCGCTACTTGCGCACTCCGCGGAAGGAGTCGCGGATTTCCGTCACATAGAACGCCGGCTGCTCCCACGCGGCGAAATGACCGCCTTTCGGCAGGCGGTTGTAGTGGATCAGGTTGGGGAAGGCTTTCCTCGCCCAGCTCTCGGGTGCCGCGTAGATCTCGTCGGGGAACACGCTGACCGCGACCGGGATGGTGATGTGCTTCGGCTCGAAGAAGTTGAGCTTGTTTTCCCAATACAACCGCGCCGACGATACGGCGGTTTCGGTGAGCCAGTAGAGCGTGACGTTGTCGAGGATGTCGTCGCGCGACAGGCCCTCCGTCTGCCCGTCGAACACGCGCACGATCATCTTGTAGCTGCGGATGTCGTGGTCGAGCATCCACGCCGCCAGACCGATCGGCGAATCCTCGAGCGCGTACAACGTCTGCGGCCGGTTCGTCATTTCCTGCGCGTAGCCCAGGCCGTGTTTGTAGAAGTCGTCCAGCTGCGCATAGGCGAGCTGCTCTTCCGGACCGAGCCCCGCGGGCGCGGGCGCCCCCGCGGCGAGCAGCTTGGCGATGTCGTCGGGAATCGTCGCCGACATGTTGCTGTTGATCGCCAGCAGTCCCGGAGGCGCCTGCACCGCCATCTGCTCGGTCACGGCGTCGCCCCAGTCGCCACCGGCCGCGACGAACTTCTTGTAGCCCAGCCGCGTCATCAGCGTGGTCCAGGCCCGGGCGATGTGCTGCGGATCCCAGCCCACCGCTTCGGGCTTGCCGGAGAATCCGTAGCCGGGCAGCGACGGGATGACGACGTCGAACGCATCGGATGCCTTGCCGCCGTGGGCGGTCGGATTGGCCAGCGGCTCGGCGATCTTCATCTGCTCGATGACCGAGCCGGGCCATCCATGCGTGATGATGATCGGCAGCGCGTTCTTGTTCTTCGACTTCAGGTGGATGAAGTGGATGTCGACGCCGTCGATCGTGGTCACGAACTGCGGCAGCGCGTTCAGGCGCGCCTCCACCTTCCGCCAGTCGTAGTCGTGCTGCCAGTAATCGGCGAGCTTCTTCATCGTCGCCAGCTGCACGCCCTGCGTCGCGTCGTCGACCAGTTCCTTCGACGGCCAGCGCGTGGCGGCGATGCGCCGCTTCAGGTCGGCCAGCTGCTCGTCGCTGGCGTGGTATTTGGGGAACGGACGGATCGACGTGTCGCCGGAATTCCCGGCTGGATCCGCCGCCGGGCTACCGGTGGACGTGGCGGCATGCGCCGCGGGCCCAGGGACGAAGGCGACGGCAGCGGCGAGAACCGCCGTGATCCATGGGCGCCGTAACGAGATCGACATCGCAGAAGACATGGCAAAACCCCTCCGTGACCCTGCCACGGTGGCGAGGGTCGCTCGATCACTCGGGAGTCCTGGTTCGAGGTGCCCGCTCTTCCCTGGCCGGGCGGCGCCAACGCGGAGTATCGGAACGGGCGACACGCAGCGTCTTGCAGGAACGCGCGCCTTTCGTCGCGGTGTCGCACCGCGACTGGCCGTCTAATCGGCCAGAACGCTCAGTTCCACCGGAATCATCGATTCACCGACGATGGCCTGGGCGTGTCCATCCTGGACGATGAACTGCATCTGCATGGTGCGTTCCGTGAGCGCGGCAAGCGCCTGCACGGTGGCGGTGTCGATGTCGATCACCGACACGTTCCGCGTCCGCGCCACGGCCGGGCCGAGCTTCTTCCACCAGACCTCGGCGCCGCGGCCGCTGTACGTGTAGACGATCACGCGCCGCGCGCGACCCGCCGCCCGGCGGATGTCCGCCTCGTCGGGCTGGCCAAGTTCGATCCAGAGGTCGACCTCGCCGGTGAGATCCTTCTTCCACAGATCGGGCTCGTCGTCGGCGCTGAGGCCTTTGCCGAACGCCAGCGCATCGTCCGCATTCAGCGCGAACGCGAGCACCCGGGCCATCATCCGCTCGTCGGTCTCGGAAGGATGCCGCGCGATGGTGAGGGCATGGGTCTGGTAGTAATGGCGGTCCATGTCGCTGACCTGCAGTTCGACCTTGAACACCGTGGATTTGAGAGCCATGCGTGGATGATCCGCGTCGGATGCCGGGCGCGAAGCGTACACCACGCGGGGCATGCGCAGCGGATCCGGTCACGCCGTGGCGCCAACTCGTGTAGACTTTCGCCGCTCGACCAGCCAGCCCCTCGCAAGCCACGTCGGCCCTTTCGCGCGCGGACGCCGCGCTCGCCGTCGACTCCCCGGGCTGATTCCATGCATCGCTTCCATCGCCTTCGCCGTCCGTCGTGACGACCATGCACCCATCGCGGATCGCCTCCGCGGCAAACGTCGCATCGCGCACCGTCGTCGCCTCGCTGGGCGGGTACGTCGCCGCCGCGCTCGCCGCCGCCACGATGGCGCGCTGGCTGCCCATGCCGCGTGTCGAGGCGGTCATGACCGGTACGCTCGCCTCGTTCGCCATCTACGCGGGCGTGGCGATCATGGCCTTCGCCGTCTCGACCGCGACGCGGGCATGGCTCTGGCTCGCCGCCCTCTGCGTTCCGCCCGCCGCCGCGTTATACCTGTCGATGCACGGCGGTGCCGTATGAAGGAAAGCCTCCGCCAGTCGATGGCCTGGCTGCACACGTGGGTGGGCCTGCTGTTGGGCTGGCTTCTCTTCGCCGTCTTCGTCACGGGCACCGCGGCGTATTTCCAGGACGAGATCACGCGCTGGATGCAGCCGGAGATCCGGGGCGAACGGCATCCGGTCGCCTCGGCGGAAGGCGCCATGGCCTACCTGCAGGCGCATGCGCAGGGCGCGGAAACGTGGACGATCCAGCTGCCGGGAGATCGCTCCGTCGCCGCGATGGCCTACTGGAAGGAGAAAGGCGAAACCTTCCGTCAGTGGCGCGACCACGCGTTCATGGTCGACGGCCAGGGCCGCAAAATCGATGCGCGCGACACCACGGGAGGGTGGCTGCTGTATCGCCTGCATTTCGACCTGCACTACGTGCCGGTGCTCTGGGGCCGCTGGGCCGTCGGCCTCGCGGCGATGTTCATGCTGGTGGCGATCGTCAGCGGCGTCATCACGCACAAGAAGATCTTCGCCGACTTCTTCACGCTGCGCTTCGGCAAGGGACAGCGCTCGTGGCTCGACGCGCACAACCTCAGCGCGGTGCTCGCGTTGCCGTTCCATTTCATGATCACGTACACGGGGCTCGTGACGCTCATGTCCCAGTACATGCCATGGGGCGTCGCGGCGGCGTACGAGCGACCCGTCGATTACGCCCGCGACCGGTTCGGCGCGGACACGTCACCGACGCGCTCGGGTCGGCCCGCGCCGGTCGCTCCCATCGCCGACATGATCCGCCAAGCCCGCGAGCGCTGGCATGGCGCCGAGCCCGGGTACATCTCGATCGCGCTTCCGGGCGATGCCCACTCGGTCGTGAAGATCACGCGCGATACCGGTGCCGCGATCGGCACGCGTGGCGAGACGCTCTCCTTCGATGGCACGACCGGGAAAATGCACGTGCCGCCTCCGGCCAGGGGCGCCGCCGCGCAGACCGAGAGCGTGATGGTCGGACTGCATGCGGGCCGCTTCGCGCCTGCCGCGCTTCGTTGGCTCTATTTCCTCGCGGGACTGAGCGGTTGCGCGATGGTCGCCACGGGCCTCGTGCTGTGGACTGCGAAGCGCCGCCAGCGCCTGCCCGACCCGTTACGCCCGCACTTCGGGTTCCGCCTCGTCGAGCGCCTGAACATCGCGACGATCTCGGGCCTGCCGTTCGGCATCGCCGTCTACTTCCTCGCCAACCGGCTTCTTCCGTCGGGCATGGTCGCGCGCGCCGCGGCGGAGTGCGATGCCCTATTCCTCGGCTGGGGCGCGCTCCTCCTCTACGTCTTCCTGCGTCCGCCACGGCGCGCATGGGTGGAGTCGCTCGGCCTCGTCGCGGTGGCCTACCTCGCCGTACCCGTCGTCGACGCGGTGACCACCCAACGCGGCCTCGTTCCCAGCCTTCGTGACGGCGACCTCGTGTTCGCGGGATTCGACGCCTGCATGCTCGTCGCGGCGGCGCTGTTCGCTTTCGCGGCGTGGAAGGCGGATCGACGTCCGATCGCCCTTCCGCGCACCTCGCGCACCGCACGGGATGCGACCGCGTGATCGCCGCGTGCGCGCTCGTCGCCATCGCGGGTTTCGCCGCGCTCTGCCTCGGGATGGCGCGGCACCAGCGCGATGTCGTGGGGAAATCGCTATCGCGTCGTTCGACGTGGCTCGCGAAGGCCGCCGGGTGGCTCGCGCTAGCCATCTCCTTCGTCCTCGCGATCATTGGCGAAGGCGCCGCGCTCGGCGCGATCTACTGGGTGGGCATCCTGACCCTCGCGGCGCTCATCGTCGCGCTCTGCACCACCACCCTCTCCCGCCGGCGGTAGTCCACACCGTCACCACACCTGTTGGAGCGGACCCGGCCGCGACAGCCTTTCGCCCCAGTGCCCAGGCTGGCGCGCCAGATTAGGGACCGGCGCGAAAGGCTGTCGCGCCCAGGTGCGCTCCCACGGCGGCATCGCCTGGCCAGCCAGGTGGGAGCGGACCCGGCC